>CBDFJU010000003.1:0-1063982 GCA_965248515.1 Dehalococcoidia bacterium
GGCGTAGAAGTAGTCCATGCGCTCGATGATGTTGCCCGCCCAGCCGGCGTCGTTCTCCGCTGAGACGACGCGAAGCCTGGGTAGCGGTCGAAGATGCCGGCGTAGACCATGGAAACGAGGACCCGATGCACCGCGGTATAGTGCAGCAGCTTCACGGTCGGGTCGTCGCCCAGGTCGCGGCGTCGGTCCGTTGAGACGTGGAGACTCACCGGCAAGCCCGTCTCCTCGGCGGCGGCCCAGAACGGCTCGTAGACCGGGTCGTGGTAGGGCTTCGTCCCGGCGGGGTTGACCGCGATCATCGCGCCGGAGAGGCCCATCTCCTTGATGCGGCGCAGCTCGGCCACGCCGCGGTCCACGTCCTCGAGCATGACCATGCCGCAGCCCTTGAACCGGGCCGAAAGGGGGCTGCAGAAGTCGACGAGCCAGTCGTTGTAGGCACGGAAGCAGGCCTCGCCAAAGGCCACGTCTTCGATGCTCCAGAAGTACATCGCAACGGTGGGGTAGACGAACTCCGAGTGGACGCCGTCGGCCTCGATCTCCGGGATGCGAGCGCCGGCGTCCCACCCCGTGGCCGGGATGTCCTCGTAGCGGCCCTTCGGGTTCGGGGCCTCTCCCCAGGCGTAGCGCGCGCCGTGGAGGAGGCCGATGCTCATCACCATCGATGCCGTGTCGCAGACGACGACGTCCGTGTCCTCGCGACGCTCAATGTGGGGCGCCCGTTCCCGGTAGGCGGGGTCTATGTAGTTCGACCAGAGGTCCGCCGGCTCGGTGACGTGGGAGTCGGCGCTGATGATGCCTTCGGGCACTGTGGTCATAGACGACCCCCTTGCGCGGTGTGCCGCGGAATGCCGCAGCGTAGCACGAGCCGGGGCCTAATCCAAGAGTGGGTCGCGGAGCGTGGAGGAAACGCCGGGGGTCAGTCTTCCATCGATTCGGCTACCAACTCGATGACGTCGACAGCCTTGACGGTCTCCTGACGGTCGACGAATTTGATCCCATCCTCGAACATTTGGAGGCAGAACGGGCACGAGACGCCGACCATGGTCGGCTCGGTTTCGAGCACCTGCTCGGTGCGCATATGGTTCAAGCGCCTGCCCGAGCTCTCTTCGATCCACATGTGTCCGCCGCCCGCGCCGCAGCAGAAGCCGCGCTCGCGGTTGCGCAGAGGGACCTCTTGCAGGTCGACGCCGGGGATGGCTTCCAGCAGCTGCCGCGGCTCGTCGTAGACCCCGTTGAGGCGGCCCAGATAGCACGAGTCGTGGTAGGTGAGCTTCGCGGCGATGGGCTTGACCATCTTGAGCTTCCCTTCGTCCATCAGCCGCTTGACGAAGGTCGCATAGTGCTCGACGTTGTAGGTCCCGCCGAAGTCGGGGTATTCGTTCTTCATGATGTTGAAACAGTGAGGGCACGTCGTGACGATCGTGGTGACGCCCCGGTCGTTGAGGGTCTGAATCGTGCGGCGAGCGAGGATCTCGAACAGGTACTCGTGGCCGATGCGGCGGGCGGGATCTCCGTTGCACGACTCCTCCATGCCGAGGACGGCATAGGAGACGCCGGCCCGATCGAAGACTCGGGCCATCGCCCGGGCGATGCTCTGACTCCGCTTCTCGAGGGCCGCCGTGCAGCCCACCCAGAACAACACCTCTGGCCTATCGTGCTCGTCGCATTCGGCGAGCACCTTGACGGGCAGGCCCTCGGCCCAGTCCATCCGGCTCGCCTGGGTCCCCCGCCATGGGTGACCTCTCGTCTCCAGGCTTCGCAGTGTCTGCTCGGCGGTCGGCGGCATCTTGCCCTGGTCCATGACCAGGTGCCGGCGCATGTCGACGATGGTGTCGATGTGCTCCACCATGACCGGGCACTCTTGCTCACAGGCGCCGCAGGTCACGCAGTTCCAAGCCCATTCCTCGGTCACGTGCCTGTCGAGGAACGGTAATTCGTCGGACGCGCGCTCCTGGGCCTCGCGATCGCCCTTCGAGCGGCCCAGGGCTGGAGCCACTTCGAGCAGGTTGTCCTTCAAGCCCTCGACCAGGTGCATCGGCGACAGGGGCTTCCCGGTCATGTTCGCCGGGCAGTTGTCGGTGCAGCGGCCGCAAACAGCGCAAGCGTAGCCATCGAGGAGAGACTTCCAGGTGAACTCCTGGGGCGTCGAGCGCCCCAGACCTCGGCCTCCTCGATATTGATGATGGGCAGGAGCGCCCCTCGGGGCTTGAGCGACCGGAAATAAACGCTCAGCGACGAAGCGACGATATGCATGTGCTTCGAGAAGGCGACGTAGACGCCGAGCCCAAGCACCAGGAGGAAGTGGAGCCAGTAGAAGAGGCCATGCAGCATGTTCGCTGCGCCAAAGGACAGCCCTGCGTTGTGCAGTCCACGCCCAGGTTGCCGGCAATGGGCGTCGTCGTCGATAGCTCGGAGGCGCGCACGCCAACCAGGTGCTCGATCTCACGGCCCGTCGCATCGCCCTCGTGGACGGCCGCGACGTGGCTGGCCTCGGTGAGCAGATGCAACAGCATCAAGCCGCCGATGGCAACGAGGACGAGCGCCGCGTCGGCGGAGCGGAGGGTCTTCAGGCGGTTGGGGCGCCCCACCCAGCGGCGGACCGCGGCCCAAGCCAGGGCGGCAAGAACGGTCACCGCGAGAATGTCCAGCACCCAGAAGAAGACCTTCAGCCCTCCGGGCGTCAACATGTAGCCCGAAAGCCAGGGCTTCGCCGAGTCGATGAATATAAAGAGCACGTAGCCGGTCACCATGGAGATGAAGCCCCAGAAGATGACCGCGTGCCCCACGCCTGCAAGGTCGCGCCAGCGCAGCGAAACGCTCATCAGCACGCGTCGCTGGCCGAGCACGACCAGCAGCATGCCCCACAGACGCCGCAGGGGTTGATCGAACCGACGCTCGTCGCGGCGGCCCAGCAACACAGGGCCTACGAAACGGGTAATGAGGGCCGCGACGGAGGCGCCAAGGCCGATCGCGCCGACGACGTAGACAGCAACCCACAGCGGAATAACGCCGAATAGGTCATCGGGACTACCATCGCGGGTGGACCCCTCCAGTCACTCGAAGGTGATGCTTTGTGAAGGGCTGCACAACCGCTCCTAGTCTATCACAGGGGGGCCGGAGCCGGACGCGCCTGGCCCACGGCACGTTTCCTTGACGACCTTTGACCGCCACCCGACAATGATGCGGCCATGCCGAGCCTCGACATCGTCATACCTTGCCTTAACGAGGAACGGCAGCTCCCCATTTCGCTCGAGAAGCTTCAAGCCTTCTGCCACGAGCGCATGACCGGGTACGAATGGCGAATCCTGGTCGCCGACAACGGCTCCTCGGACCGCACCTTCGACATCGCTCAGGAGTTCGCTACCCGGCACCCCGGCAAGGTGGCCGCACTTCGCCTCGAGGAGCGGGGCCGGGGCCGGGCCCTGCGCCGGGCCTGGACGGAGAGCAGCGCCGACATCGTCTGTTACATGGACGTCGACCTCTCCACGGACCTCGACGCGTTGCCGCAGCTCGTCGACGCAATCGCCAGTGACGGCTACGACGTCGCGGTCGGCTCGCGGCTCATGAAGGGGTCACGGGTGGAGAGGCGTTCCCTCCGCCGCGAGGTCATATCCCGCTGCTACAACCTGTTGATCAAGACGTTCTTCCTGACCCGATTCTCAGACGCTCAGTGTGGATTCAAGGCGCTGAGCCGGAAGGCCGTGGACGAGATCATCCCCGTGACGAAGGATGTGGGCTGGTTCCTCGATTCCGAGATCCTGGTCATCGCCGCAAGGCGAGGTTACCGAATTAAAGACGTCCCGGTGCACTGGCGCGACGACCCGGACAGCCGCGTGAAGGTGGTGCAAACGGCCTGGGGCGACCTGAAAGGCCTCATTCGGTTGCGCTTCGGCGGCATCCCCAGACCCAAGCAGTCTCCTTGACACTCCTGGAAGCCCATCCGTACGATAGTCCTGCGCCGAGGTAGCTCAGTCGGTAGAGCACTTGACTGAAAATCCGACGCCCACGACCCTCAACAGATGTAAACGTACTCCCGTAGGCAACCCTGCTCAACCCTTGTCGTCAACTAGGGCCTGTTGTCAGCCCGTTTGCAATTTGGTTTGCAGTTTTAGCGATGACTGACGATGCGCTGAGCCCGCTGCTGGTGATCGTGCCGGTGCTGCTGTGTCAACAGCGAACAGCCACCCCGTACGGGGTGGCCGTTCTTTATTTGTCAGAGCGCCTGCGTGGCAGACGACTCCGGGCGCAAAGCCGAGTTTAGCCTACGGGCTGGACAGGGCCGGAGTCAACATGCGAGTCGACGTTCGCTGCACGCAAATGTATGGCGCTCCAGGTGGTGGAGATGGCTCCACGCGACACCTACCGCTATGGCTTGTGGCGCAACGGGCAGCTCAAGGCGTACGGGGTCACCAACGACCCCGAGAGACGCCTGGGCGAGCACGTTGACAAGCGCGGAGACGTGAACATGAGCGTTTACGGCCCTCGCGTTACACGGAAGACGGCCCTGGGCTGGGAGCGGAACCGCATCGACGGTTACCGTGACCGGAAGGGGCGCCTGCCTCCGTGGAACAAGGTCTAGCCGTAGCAGGGTAGAGAGAATGCGGGGTAGGGAGGGTCAAACCTCCCTACCCTCTTTCTTTGGCCTGTGTGCCGGCCGATCGAGCTCCAGGAACCGCTCGAGGTCCTTGCTGTTGACCATCCAGGCGCGCCCGAACTTCTTCGCCTTGATGCGGCGTTGCGTCAGGATCTGGTGGATCAGCCCGATGCTCAGGGGGCCGGCCCGCTCAGCCGCCTCGTGCGATGTGATGAAAAGAGCCATAAAACTAGCCCGTCCGTGCTATACTGGAAGTACCACTCGGGCACTCAACCGTGCAGCAGGGCCTCGTAGGGCTAAATGCGAGGCCCTTTTCTTTGTCTTGAAATGCTGCGGAGGGGACGGGATTCGAACCCGCGGAGCGAGGACTAACTCGCCCACCAGTTTATCAGACCGGCCCTTTAACCCACTCAGGCACCCCTCCATACAATAAATAGACACATTCCAATATAGTAAGTCAACCCCCACGGGGCACCAATTCGCGAAGCCGACTTTGACAGGGTTTGGAACGCTGTGGTATAACGGCTTCAGGTGAACCGTGGATAGACCGCCACCCAACAGGCGCGGTGCCCGTGATCGCAACAGGCCTCCTGACAACCAGGGGGCCTTTTCTTTTGTCCTCTACCCCGCTAGGCGGTTCGGGACACGTAGCGGCAACGCTGGGCCCCGCACAGCGCAGGAATCGGCATGACGACCGCAGCTGCCAAACGGCCCAGGCCAGCCCCTCCCGAGCCCCTCCAAGGCATCGCCCTCAAAGCCTGCCCGAAGTGCCATGGCGACGTGACCTCGAGACACGACCAATGGGGCCTGGACGTCTATTGCGTTCAATGCGGACGAAGGCTATGACGGCGGTTCTCTCGAGGGGCGAGCAATTGCTTCGGGAGTATGTGGCGAAGGCCCTGCCGGAGTGGGACGTGGAGTACAACCTCCGCCCCGAGTGGCTCTTGTCGCGCAAGGGCCGGCGCCTCGAGCTCGATATCTGGTTTCCCCAGCTGCGGATGGCCCTGGAGTATCAGGGGTGGCAGCACTACGTTGGGGGTCTTCAATCCGTTACCAAGCAGGCCGCGGAGATCCAGCGGGTCCGAGACCTCCAGAAAGCGCACAAGTGTCGAGCGGAAGGCGTCCACCTGTTCGGGATCACCTGGGACGACCTTCGGGACGGCAACCGATTGATGGGGCTCCTTGTCCAGTGGGTCGGAGAGATACAGGGCGGCGCGTCCCCGAAGTTGATGCGCGTCCCGCAGATGCTGAACGTCCTCAAGGCGGGTCGTGGTGGCTTCAACCCGCACGGGAAGACGACGTACGGATTCGCCAAGCCGAAAGTAACACAACCGAAGTTCGCAAAGCCACGGGGCCGCGACGGACGGAACACGCGGAACAACACAAGGATCGACCGCGGTAGTGTAGCCGCGAGGATGGGATGGTAGCCCCAGAGGGTCCTAGCAGCCTCTAACCCAGGCGACAGCGCCGCTGCGTACGGCGCGAACCTTGGAGTGGACCAATTCTCCAAGGATGCGACCCTCGCCCACTGGTAGGCCCGATGCCGCGCACAACGACCGGCTGCAAGGGCTGAGGGGGCGTTATACAACAAGAAGGGGTTTCTTTGCCTTTGAACAGCCACGACAACGACAGCCAGCTCGCCGAGCACCAGCTACCCGAGAGCTCGTCACCTCCCGACCAGGGCGTCACGCCGGACAACTGGCGACACGCTCTCGCCACCGGCCCCCACTGGCAGAATCGTTACCTCGTCGCCCGCCTCGCCTGCGATACCGACAACGAGGCCGTTGTACGCTCCCGCGTCTCAGTCCCCATCGTCATGAGGGAAGTCGAACGTAACCCTGCCTTCGCCGAGCTTAGGCAACAGGCAATAGACCGTACTCTGTCGGCGGGCACCGAGGACGCCACGCAACTCGCGCGCGAAGCGTCGCCACGCATCATTGAAAACTCGATCGCCCTGGCCGACAACCGTGATCCCGACACTGGCGAGAAGCTTGAAGGCAAGGACCGAGTACTCCATCGCGACCAGTTGGGCTTCGGTAACCAGATACTCGAAGTCGCACGCCTCAAAGGGGGGCGTGCGAACGTCCACATCGGCGACACTCACATCGTCAATAGTGAAGTCGCGTGGCTAATTCACCAACAGATGACGAAGGCCCCGCCGGACAGTGTCGACCCCCAGTCTCAATAAGCCCTCAGTTGACCATAAGGACAGGCCAACAGTGTCCAGTGCCACCCATAATGAAGATTAGACGAACCAAACGACCATCCCGACACTGTTGGGGTCATCGTTATCGCCAGGGCTTATCGAATCAGATCTCAAGAGCCGCCGGCGCGCAGCGTGAGGCTTGTCTCAAAAACGCGACCGGGGGTGCCGGGGCATGCCGGCGCGGGCCTGTCTGATGACTAGGTACACGCCGATTTCCAAGCGAGCAGTTTTCACGAAACATCGGGTCTCGGGCCCGCGAAGTCTAGTCTGGTGCTCGACGAGGTGGCGAGATGACCGCAGGGAAACAACGCCTGAAACGTACATGGCTCGTGTACCAACGGCGGTTGGATGAGTGGGAGAAGATGCTTAGCCATGAAACCGCCTGACGTGACGCGTAACGCCGAGCAGTACTCCGGGGTCGAGGGAGTGCAGCCTGGTGGTGCAGATCGGGCCGTGGAAGGCGATGTGGGAGAAGGTGAGTTGATGATCCTGGCGAAACGCGGCGAGGAGGCTGGAGCGCCCGTCGTGAGTGACGTGGAAGACAAGATTACACTGAGGCCCGACGACGACTTGGACAAAGCGATCACGTTTTACGTCGACGACGCTGAGGGGCAGGCCAAAGACAATCCTGACGATGCGCCGGCGCGAAGACGGGAAGTTCGAGGTCGAGTTGTCCGTTGAGACCGACGAGGCGGCGCACGGCTTCTGGAAGGTCGTCGGGGAGTTTTGCCGCGCTGTACGGGGCGGTACTAGAGCGCCCGTCGTGAAGCGTTGCCCTCGCTGTGAGCGGCGCATCTGGCCTTGGCAAGGGAGCTTCGAGCGCTTGAATGATCGGGTTCTCTGGCACAAGCCGTGCATGCGAGCAGCCGTCTCGGAAATATGGCTTGACCTGGACTGGTCCATGGTGAGACCGCACAGTCTCCTCGGGAGGATGTTGTGACCCTACGCCACGAACTGCCGAGTTGGGTCGCGGGCTTCCTGCTGTTGGCGCTGCTGGGGGCGGCGTGACGACAGCGACGCAACAGACGGGCTTTCGCCGCGAGTTCGACCCGGCGCTGGCCGGCGAGGCAGTGCGGCTGCTGTACGACGCGAAGCCCCGGCTGTTCGTTGAGAACTTCTGCTACGTCCGGAACCGCGAGGGGCGGCTCGTCCGGATGGTTCTCACGCCGAACCAGCTATATTACTACGCCGAGACGTTCGCCAAGATGATACCGCCGGCCCCAGGCAAGAACGCGGTCGACGCGCCGCTAGCGGTGACGTCGGTCAAGGACCGGCAGGCGGAACACTCGTCGTTCTGGGGCATCATCCTCGCTGCCTACGCCTCCCAGATGCCGTTCTTCGACGTGCTGCTCGGGGCTCAGCAGGACGACACCGCCGAGCATCTCCTCCACATGATCGACACCATGTTGGTCAACTTGCCCCCTGAGCTCCAGACCAAGATGAACCACAACGGAGACAGCTACAAGGAGTTCCGATTCGAGGAGCATGTGAGTGGCCCCGGCTGTGCCGAGGGGAAGCACCAGGCGTGTCGGGTGGAGACCAGGGGCACCAGCTATATCACGATCGTCACCCCCAGGAGCGCCGGGAGGGTGCTGTCGAGGGCGCCGAAGGCCGCGTTGCTGTCGGAGTCCGGGCAGTACGACGAAGCCCACGACCGGAAGATGCAGACTAACCTCGGGGGCGGAATGCACCCCGGCACATGGTGGATCGAGGACACAACGCCGGGGTCGAAGAGAACCGGTCACTACAAGCGGTACCGGGCGATCGACGAGGGTCTGATGCCAGGGGTGGTGCTGCGCCGGTATTGGCATATGAACCCGAAGAACGTCTTGCCCGAGGGAAGCCTGGACGCGAACCCGCTGGACCGCTACGAGATCACACTCACGCCGTTCGAGCAACGGATGGCCAGCCAGTTCCCCCAGGACGGGATCCCGGTCGAGGACCGCATCCGGCGCTGGCGAGCCTGGTATCAGCGGGAGCTGGTGAACCACGATATGGACGAGGACTCGGCGCTGGCCGAGACCCTCCAACAGCACGCGACCGACGACGTGACGTGCTGGCTGGGCGGCGAGACCTCGAGTCTCAAGATGAGCCGGCGGATCGAGATGGTGGAGTACGCTCGGGACCCGACGGTCAAGCGCGAGATGGTGGCGCCGGGATTCTGGCTCTCCGTCTGGCAGAACCGGGTCCATGGGCACGAGTATGCCGCGATCATGGACCCGGCGAGGACGGGTCAGCGGGACTACACAGCCTGCCTTATTTTCGACCTCACGACCGACATGCAGGTGGCGGAACTCTATGGCCGCATCCAGTCCCTTGAGGCCCTGGACTACATCGTGCCGGTCCTGCACGACTACTACGATGCCATGTTCGTCCCCGAGACCAACATCGAGGCGAGCGTTCCTGAGATCGCCATCAGGATGGGGCACCCGCGCCACCGAACATATAGGCGAAAGAAGCGCAAGACGGAGTCTGACGCGAAGGCACGTATGCGGCCTTGGGGGTTCGACACCGTCGGGTCGAACAAGCCCGACATCGCCCGGGCCTGCACCACCGCGATGACCCAAGGGACCGTGACGCTCTTGAGTAAGGGGGCGGTTGAGGACCTGTCGGGGTACGACTGGGCCGACAAGACCGATCACACCCCGGACCGCGCGATCTGCGTCGGGATCTACTGCTATCTAAGAGGGACCGGCGAACTTGGGCCCACCAGGGAGATCAATGACCCGATGACGAAGGGCCGGGGCCAGGTCGCCAAGAAGGCTACGAAGTCATCGGCTGGCCGGGGGTACGTCCGGCCGAGGAGTTATTGAGTGGCACAACGACATTTCAAAGGGTCATCCCTAGAAGAGGTTCAGAACCAAGCGCACGCCGAGGCGACCCGGCTCTGGGACAGCTTCAGCCTATGGAGGTCCGACCAGGACGCCTTCGCCAAGATGCTGAACCCGGCGCCGAACGAAACTGGTCGCGCGTACGGCGTGGCGGACGCGATCGCGGCGACGAAGAACCGGGAGGCGGAGCGTTCAAAGAGCCAGTTCATCTCGGAATGGGCCGGCACGCGGTCTGAGGCAAAGCTGGCGCGCCTCACGATGGCCGACACGGTAATCGAGACCGCCACAATCCAGCAGGACGACGAGGAACTGATCGCGTCGGCTGACTTCGAGGACCTGCTGCACGGTATCCTGGCTGGCTTTGACGACGACACCGCGCGGCAATGGCTCGATATCTCGTGGGACCGCACCATCAAGGCGTTCATCACGTTCACCGGCAAGGCGGTCACCAGGATCCACGTGAGGCCCAAGGTCAAGGGATCGAAGGTGGTGAAGGTGCATTCGGACGTATTGGATCCCTACCAGGTCGCCCACTCCTTTGGTCCCGGGGTCCGCAAGTTCCTCTATCGCTTCACGAAACCCATCGGGGACGCGAGGGCAATGATGCCGGGGCTGGTAGAGGCGACAATGCCGGACATCACCGGTAAGAACGACGACGACCTCGTCACGATCGACGACTATTGGGTTGAGGAGATGGACCCGGAGGACCCGGAGCTTTTCATCGTGACCAACACGCTCCTGATCGAAGGCTTGGCCGTCCACCCCCATGGGTTCCGCGAGACGGCTTTCAAGCGGCTCCCGCACCAGATCGTCAACATCTCGTCACAGGCGCGGCTCCCGGGCACCCAGGAGACCCAGGCGAGCATGCAGGAGTGGAGCCGGTACCACGCCCGCCCGTTCTTCGCCCGGGCACGCTACACCCTGCCGCTCTACGAGGACATCCTGGCGCTCAAGCTTGACGAGATGGCGCTCGCGATCCACCCGCCGCGGCAACACAAGAACCCGAACAATCCGGGGCAGCTTGCGTACAACCCGGAGGATCGGGCGCCGGACGCTGACCTCGTGATGGCGGACGACGACGCCACGGTGGAGCTCGAGAAGACCAGCGCGGCCGCGCTCCAGGGCGATACCGTGACGGAGGAGATCAAGGCGGTCCTGAACTCCATCATGAGCGACCTGCTGGTCACCGGGCTGTTCCCGCGGGACACGAGCGGCTATCTGTACAACTCGGCGATCCAGCAGGGGGAGTTGGTGTTGGCGCCCGAGGCCAAGACGTCCGCGAGCCTGAAGAAGCAGAACCTCGAGGAAGGGCTGCACCAGTTCCTCAACATGGACGACGAGTCGGAGATCCACCTGTCGTTCATCTCGCCCACTATCGACTTGGAAAAACCCCAGCAGTTCAGGATGCGTAAGTACACGAAGAAGGACATCCCTCAGGTGTTCGACATGCTGGTGCTGGAGCCCCCGATGCTGCCGCGAGACCCGTTGCAGCAGATGACGCTGTTCGAGCGAGGCACCGCCAGCGGCGCCTTCGACCGCATCACGGGCCGAGCCGTCGCACTGAAGTTTCGAGATGGAGTTGGGATGGAGCGCCGGTACGAGCGGCAGAAGGTGCGGGACTCGCAGGAACTCCAACGCACCATGATCTCCCAGACATACGAGCGGGAGATCGCTCGCCTCCAGGCCGAGGCAGACTCCGCCGAGGCAGACGGGGACCGCGGGAAGGCCGTCCAACTCCAAGCGATCGCCGGGGCGTTGGAACAAGACCTGGCCCGGATCCTGGGGCAGCAAAACGTCGCGACCAAGCAGCCACCGGGTCCTGGCGGGATCCTACCCCAGGTGCAACCCCCGGAGGCTCGAGATAATCCAGATGAGGCGGCGGCTCGTGGGGAGGGAGGTTAGCGATGCCTGACACCGCCGAAGCCCGAAAGCTGAAATCAGGGGAGTCGGTAAAGGACTACGGGGTACGTATTGCAGCGCTCGAAGCCGAGCATGACAAGGACGACGACGAACCCAAGGGGCGAGCCCGTGTCATGGCGGATCCTCGGATGCTCGCCTTGCTCAGTGAGGACCAGGACATCTACATCGCGGTCGCTCGGCAGGTCGGGCTCCGCTTTCCGGACGGGACGAGCGGCAGTGAGGATCAGGCCGGCATCGTGCTGGCTCAGCTCGACGACATCATCTCGCTGTCCTTCGTCGACGTCGTGGGGAAGCGGACGGATGGCCGGTTCAAGGAAGTGACGACGGCGTGGAGCGAAAACTACGACGAGTCGGTGGTGGATGCGATGCGCCGTATCCAGAACGACCCGGCCAAGTCCCCACTGGCGCAGAATCGGGCCAGGGCGATCGGGAATATCCTGCTGATCGACAAGGGCCGGCACCTCCAGACGTTCCAAGACAAGTTCTTCGCCGCGCCCGTATCGAACTTCGACCCCGAGACCCTCGTGGATGCCCCTGACCTGCTGGTTGTGCCGACCGCAGAACTCGGAGGCCGGCTCCCGCTGCTCATTGAGCAGGACATTCAGGACAACGGTTTCATCTGGGCCGGCGCCGCCGACCCGTCGCTCAACTTCAACAGCGTCTCGCACGCCGATTTCGGCGACTCCGTCGCGACCGCTATCACGGAGGTCACGTTCAAGCTCGAGGAACAGGCGGCGGCGCTCGTGGAGTACGATGCCGCGTTGACCGCCGCGACCCAGCCGCTCGTCAGGATGCTCCTCCCGGGCGGCACCCACGAGTCTAAGCGCCCCCTGATCGAGAATCTGTTCGACAAGATCATCGGGAAGAGCGACACGGTCCGGTCTAGGTACCCCGCGCAGGCCGCGCTCGGACTCTCGGCCTACGACTTCGTGAACCAACAGATCACGACCGTGGCGCGCACCGCGCTATGGGAAGCACCCGGGCTCCTCGCGACCGCTTCGGCGGTCAACCTGTTCGACCTAGTGGGGCAGGTGATGGTTCACGAGACGCCGGAGATGGTGGCGGAGAGGATCGCGGAGGCAGCCAAGATCGAGGCGGATCGGATAGCAGCGTCCGACGCAGAACGGGCACGAATCTTAGCAAGAACCGACGAAGAAAGGGCCCAGGCCGAGCGGGATGCCGTGCCGACGAAACAGGACGAGTTCCAGGCCTTCATTGCAGTAGCTCAGGCAACACTCCAAGAGCGCCTGGATCTCCTTGACCCCAACACCCCGGAGGCCAGAGCCATTCAGGAGGCAATCAACCGCCTCGGCGCGTCAGCCGGCGAGATGTTCGACGCCAGCACAGGCTCGACGGCCGCGCAGGCAGGAAACACCATACTTCAGAACATCCTCTCAGAGGCATTCAACCTCTTCCGTGTCGAACGGCAGGCCGAAGACGAGAGGGCCCGCGGCCTTTCGCCCCTTGGCCCCGGAGAGGCCCCTGAAAGTTCTCGCATCGCATCGGAGATAAAGGTCATCGAGGACAGGATTCGCGCCATTAGTGCGTCCGGGGATGTGACTGCTCAAGGTGAGCTCATCAATCTGCGGCAGCGGCTCACTGACCTCCAAGGAGAACTAGAAGGGGCGACTGGCCGAGAGGGGTCGATCGACCCCGTTGCTCAGGAACTCCTCACGGCTCGTCAGAGGACTCAGGCGGCAGAGGAAGAGGTCAGAGACCTCAAGGGCAGGCTTAAAAACCTCCCCGATCCCAACACGCCGGAATTCGCCGAGACCCAAAGCGCCCTTACAGAGGCGCAAAATCGGGCTGACGCGGCGAGGCAATCAGAGGGTACTATCCAGCGCCGCACGGGGCGCACACTGCCGCCGGTACCAGGTCTCTTACCAGAAGAGGCCGGTTCCCCAGGAGCGCAGATCGGCAGCTTCCTGGTTGGTGTAGGAGGTCCACAACCAACGGCCGGCGCTCAGCCGACCGGAGCCGACGCTGGTGCCACTGCCGGCGGAGAGGTTGAGGAGGTCGAGGAAACCGACGAAGAGCGCCAGAGGGCACGTAACATCGCGCTTGACCCGTCGGGAGTTGCCCAAGAAACCGAGGATCGCCGGGTTGCCCTCACGGCGCGTCGGGCCGCGCTAGAGGCACAGTTCCTCGAACGGTTCACTCGAGAGGACGAAGGTGACCCTATTCGGCAAAGGACAACGGTACAGCGGGCCAGAGAGGAAGCGCGGCGTATAGCCGAGGATGAAGCGGCCAACACGGCCGGCGGGGGCGCGGCATGACGACGCAACGTCTGCTGGATGAACAGAACCGCCAGAGTGCCGAGCGGGCGGCAAGACAAAAGCGTGAATCGGCCGCGATGTTCAAGACCCTGGAGGAGCAGTCGGAGTTGTCGCTCCGTGGGATCTCGACCTCGCTGATCTCCCAGGACTTCATCGACGACACCTCGCCGGCGCCACCGAGACCGCCCGACAGGGGCCTACTCGACTCTATCGAAAGCCCTGTCTCCCGCACAGCTAGCGCCGTGGGAGGGGGTGTCGCCCGCTTTCTGGATCCCGGGGTGGATCCTAACCCACCGGACCGAACCCTCGAGCGATCGCTGGCCCACGATCCCAACGCCCTGATCTTCCCGCAGCCCAGGCCATCGGACCGCACCCTCAGGCTCTTTACGACCCATGGTGGCAGCGTGGAGAGGCTGGACTCCTTTTCCACGCAGCGGATGGACAAGGACGCCGTGGCCCTCTCAAAGCTGCGCCCATTTGACCGTATCCAGGTGCTGATGTCCGCCGGATGGGCCCCCAACGAGGCCCGGGCGCTTTCCAAGGAGATCGACTACACCTTCGGCACGACGGGCAACCCGAAAGGCTCGCTCGCCAAGGGGCCGCTGGATCTCTTCAACGTCGTTACGGAAGAACTGGGGGCGCTTGCCATCGGCGGGTCCCAACTGATCCTCGAGGGAGACCTCCCGTCGGCCGAGGAAGCGATCCTGAAGGGCCAGCGCGATGTCCACCCGCTTCTGCTCGGCCTTGCCGGTGACGCCCTCATGTTTCCAGCCTTCCCTGTGGGCGCGCTCAAGACGTCGCTCAGGACGACGGCCCGCGTGGGCGCAGAAGCCGCCGATCTCGGCATCTCAGCCGTCGTGGCGTCCGGCCCTCCCGTCAAGCGCGGCTTTGACCTGCTGATAAACAACCAGGTTGGGGGAGGCAGGCTCCCCACGGGCGCCAAGTCGATGCAGCAGTTGCGGGCCGCAGCGAAGGGTCCGAAGAAGCTGACACCCCAGGAGCGTGCGGTGGAGTCGGCGAAGCTGCGGCCGATCGATGAGGAAGGTGTGCTGTGGCGCACCGGAGACATCGAGCATTACGACAACTTCCTGCAGAACGCGAGCAACAAGCCGGTCACCAGGTGGCTCAACCGCTGGATCAACCCCAACCGGAGCATCGAGGCCGGCGAGAACCTACCGCGCATCGCGGCCCGGGAGCAGCTCTTCCGTGAGATAGAGAAAAACCGCTTTCGCGCCCGATTCGTGAACATCAAGCGCGAGATGCAGCACGCCTTCCGCTTCGACTCGAACGGCATCGCTCGAAGCGTCAGGTCGTCGGCAACAGGTGTGTCTCGCAAGGTCCTCGGCACCATCGACGACATCATCGAGAACCCCGCCCGCTACTCCATGACCCCCCGGCAGCAGAAGATTCTGGACGCGGTGGACGAGATGCAGCGCCAGATGCTACGGGACATGCAGGCCCTTGGGGTGGACATCACGGAGCTTCAGGGGGCCTATTGGCACCGGATTGTGAAAAGGGGACCGAAGGGAGCGACGACAGGGACCCCGCCCCGCTTCGGCAAGACCGGCAAAAGAGCCGTGGCGTCTCAGCGGGCGTTCCGCACGGTGGAGGAGGCGACGGAGGGTGGGTGGGTGTACGAGACCGACCCGTTCGTCCGGCTCGACGCCCGCATTAAAGCCGGGGTGGACGCCATGGGGCGGGCCCATTCGAGGAGGGCGGTCGCGGACCTATTCGGGGAGACGACAGCGGAGCGGTTTGCCCTTCTGTCGAAAGAGACGGGCGAGCAGCTAGCCGCCGCGAAGGCGTCGCGACAGTCGCTCCTCACCGCCATTGGGCGAGCCAAGAGGGCAGCGGATCCCGACGAGCAGTCCCTGCGGTACCTCGATCTTAAGCAGGTCGAGCAGCAGATCGTCGACCTCGAACGAGACATGCTGGGGTTCCGGAGACGAGCCACCCCCGGGTTCGGCGAGACGCTCATCGAGGGCCGCATCGTGCCGATCGAGTATATCAAGCAGGCCGAGGAGTACCTGGGGAAGATCTCCCGCACAACCCCCATGTGGCTGGAGATCCTGCAACTGTCTCGGGCCCTGTTGACGGTCCTGGACTATAGCGTAGCGTTCATGCAGGGCGGCACGCTCTTCTTCCGCAACACGCCGGCATGGCTCCAGGCGGTCGGGCACTCGCTGGTCTCGATCGTCGACGAGGCCGATGGCTACGTCCGGAAGCACTGGGAGACGCTGGACGAGGGGATTAAGGTCGCGGCGATCTCACCGCCGGCGGAGCTGGTCTTCCCGTCCACAGGCCTCGCGTCCATCCCGCTGCGAACCCCCATCCTGGGCGCTGGGGTCAGGGCAGCCAACAGGGCTTTCCAGAACTTCATCATGGTGGGGCAGCACCAGCTGTATCTTGCGGCCCGTAAGGGCGTCATCAAGGGCGTGGACGGCGGAGACGCCACCCAGGATCTCATCAGTCTCGGCTCCGCAATCCGCAAGCAACTCGGGGTCGAGTCGTACGCGGTCCTTGGGGTCAAGCCAACACAGGCAGCGATCGAGTCCATCCTGGCGTTCGCCCCGCGGTTCTACCGGGCCAACATCGGGCTCATCGCTCAGGCCTTCACACGCGGCAAGGGCGGCGCCGAGGCCCGCCGCGCCATGGGCCAGCTCGTGGGGGGCGGGATCGCCCTGACGTACGGGATCAATGTGGCGAACGGTGACCGGATGAACCTCACCAATCCGTTCGACGACGACTTCCTGAGCTTCCGGATCCCGGGGACGAGCGGCACGCGGTTTAACCTGTTCGGGCCGTACTACACGCTGCTGCGGCAGTTCGCTCGGATGGGCCACAACATCGAGAATGGCGACTACCTCAGGGCCACCAACGATCTCAAGGCGTGGGGGCAGAGCAAGGAGGGGCTCGGGGTCCGGTTCGTGGAGACGGTGGGGAAGTTCGCATTCGCGAAGGAGATACAGGACTTCCAGGGCCGCATCATCCCGAAGACCCCGCTCGGTTTCGTTCAGCACGTCGGGCAGGAGTTCACCACGCCGATCGCCGCCGGGGAGACCGCTCAAGGGCTCCAAGAGGGCCGACCGGAGGCCGCGCTGGACTTTATCGGTCTCGCCGGCCGCAGTTCGGCGTTCTCTCAAGCCAACGCCTGGTGGCGGAGCCAGACGGACATCAACCCGGATGGGCAGTCGTTGCGGGATAACTCCCGGCTGGAAGACATGCTTTTCCGACAGCGCGTCGAGGAGCGCGGGTTGCCGTTGATCAAGAATATGACGGCGGCACAACGCGGGCGCTTCGGACGTTCGTCGCGGCGCGAGGAGGAACGGAGGCAGGAACGGAACAACGTCCTGATGGGGTTCTATAACGACAATGAGGCCCAGATACAACAAGGGAACCCGGAGGTTGTCCGGAATCTCCGCCGACGTGTTAAAAAAATACTCGAGGAAGAGATCATAGCGAAGAACGAGGCGAGGGCCAACTTCAACACCTACTTCGATGGCGATCGGGAGCCGAAGGACGAGACCGACCAAGCCCTGTTCGAATATTGGGACATATTCTTCAAGCAGCCGGGGGAGGGTGGGGCTCGGCTCTTCGCCCCTGGAGTCGACCCAGAACGCAACATCTACGGCGGCAAACTTGACCCTGACCTGGCGGACGAACTCCTGCACGACTGGCAGGCCAAGTGGGGCACCGAGATGGCCGAGACTGTCCGGGAGGTCAGCGGGCCGAAAGGCCTACCGCCCCAGCTGCAGGAGATTGTGGACCTCGACGACCGGCTCTCGGGTCTGGATTACTACAACGGGTACCGGCACAGCGACTACTGGAACAACGACCTCGACGAGGATCTCCAGCGGCTCTATCTGGCGTACCTGGACCGCAAGCGGGCCGGCACCGGGCCCCAGTGGTTTGACGAGGCCGCCATCAACGAGGGTGTGAACCGCAGCACCCTCGAGTCGTTCATAGGGAGTGTGGAGAACGCCGAGCGAGATTGGCAGCGGGAGATCCGCACCGCCAACCCAGACCTCGACCTCCAGATGGCGACGTTGCTGGGCAGCCCTCCCGCCACCTTCGAGACGTCCGCCGACATCGCGTCCCGCCGCATCGGTCCCGACACGCTCCGGATCCTGGTGAACCGCGGCGGCTCCGGGCGCATCCCGACGAATGTCGTCAACCTCATGCTGGACCTCGGGATCCGCGACCTGAGCGAGCTTGCCGAGACCGACCCGGAGGAACTGGGGAAGGCGAAGGGGATCGGTGAGAAGGTGGCCCGATGGTACGTCCTGCAAGCGCAGGTGATCCTCGAGGAGCAAGAGCGGCAACGCAGGGGACGGGCGGCATGACCCTGAAACAGCAGGTCTACGAGCCCGTGAACGTCACATGCGCCTGTGGCGCCATGCGTTACGTGCAGATCGGGACCTCGATTCGGATTCGGGACATCAAAGGGAACGTGCATCTCGTGATGGGCGGCACGATCCTGTCGACCTGCCGTATGTGTGGCCGCGACGCTCGGCACTCTGCGTCGGGCCAAGAGGGGGACGGGCTGTGAGGCAATCTCGTATTGGGGCACGTCTTTCGCAAGCCAGGGTCGGATGGCTGCACTCCTACGCGAAGCAGCTACGGCAGTTAGCCGACAAGATCGATGATGTACTCGCCCTTGCAGCGGAGACATACGACGTTGAGGTGCCCGACCTCAAGAACGATACATGGTTTGGGTTAGGCCCAGACAGGGCACTTGCCCCGGTTAAGCCGGGGCAACCAGGTTCACACCATGCGTTGACCTTCTGTGCTAACGTGGAAGTAGCGTATCAGTAGACGGAACAACTTCATATCGGGGCTTCAGGCCCGCTTTTGAGTCGCTTCAGGTGACCAGAGCGGGCCCTTTTTATTTCAAGTTCCACCCGTGACAACGGACGAGGAGCGAGGGAAAGATGACGACCGACGCAGCGAAAGCAGACCCACCGGCACCCCCAGCACCCCCAGCGCCAGCAGCAGGCGCGGTTCCTGCCGAGCCACCGGCACCAGCAGCCGCACCGGACCCGAACGCCCCGCAAACGCCAAAGGCGTGGCTGGACGGGATCCTGGCGAACGCGACACCCGAGCAGCGAGCGGAGTTCCTGAAGGCTTCCCACGATGTCTACGACTCCGACGTCAAGGCCATAAAGGCCACCCATCAGAAGACCCTTCGGGAGCATAAAGCTAGCCAGGAGTGGACCGCGATGGACGACGACGCTCGCACGGCGTTCGTCGGAGCCTGGAACGACCGGGACGCCAAGATCGCCGAATGGGTAGCGCAGGGAGTCGACGAGGACACGTTCGCCGAGGCCAGGACACCAGCCCAGATCGACAATCTGGGGAAAAAGTTCGTGGCCCTCAAGACCCCGGAACCGGGCAAGACCGAGGACGGCCAGCCGTTCACTGAAGACGAGAAGGCTCGGATGGACGCCTACCTCAAGCTGCGGGGCATCACGATTCCGAACGGCGCTTCGGACGAGCAGTTGGTGAACACCATCGGGAATGGCGGCGCCGCGGCCGCGAAGACCTACGCGGAAACCCTCGCCGGGGATGGCCCCCAACCAACCGCAGCGGAGCGGGACAAGATGACAGCCCGCTTCGGCCAATAGTAATAAAGCCAACCAAGCAGAAGGGATAGTGCAATGGCTCCCGTCACGGGAACAACCGCAGACAAATTTATCGACGAGGTGTGGTCCGCGGAACTCAACCGCGCCATCACCCACGCTCTGATCATCGCAGCCCTTTTCAGCGACTGGTCCTCGCGGATGGCGGGGTCCGGAGACGTGTATCACCTCGTGAACCGGCACAACCTGGCGACCAACTCCAAGGCGGCCGGGACAGACGCCACCCCCGAGGCCATCACGGAGACCGAGCAGACCTTCACGGTCTCGACCCACCAGATCGTGGCCCAGGAAATCGAGAACTTCGCGGAAGTGATGTCGAAGTACGACATCCGCGCCGAGTACACCCTCGCGGCCTCCTATTCGCTCGGTCGGGCGATGGACGTGGCTGCGGCGGCGCTGCTCGACGACAACACCGGCCAGTCCGTCGGGTTCCTCGCCGCCGAGCTCACGGACGACAACTTCATTCGCGCTTGGCAGTACCTCAACGACTCGTCCGCCATGGCGCCGTTCAAAGGCCTGGTGTCGCCGGCCGCTTGGGGCGGAATGCTGAAGATCGAGAAGTTCACCCAGCAGCTCTTCAACGGGGACACGCAGGGACGGGCGCTCCACGAGGCACAGATCGGCAGGGTCTACCAGGCCACCATGTTCGTCTCGAACCTTCTGGTCGGGACCGCCCCGAACGCCACCGGCCACATGTGGGCCGGGGACCACTTCTTCAAGATCATCAAGAAGGCACCGAAGCAGGACGCCTGGTTCTCGCCGCTGGCGAAGGCCTGGGTGGTCGCGACGGACCAGATCTACGGCGTGTTCGAGCGCCAAGAGGCCGACGAGGCTGCATCCGTCACGACGGACAATCTCCTCCATGGAGTCCGGCTACAGACACTGAAATAAGCAGGGAGCGGCATGATCGACTTCGCGGTACAGATTGAGGGCGAGGAGCAGGGCAGGTGGGTGCTGGACGTAGACCCCGCCACCGACCGTATCCTCGTTTCAGGCGACGACCAGCAACTCCGCTGGGTGCCGTTCTCTGACTGCAAGGTCATCAAGGCTGCGAACCCGGACACGCCGCGACCTGTGGTCATGGTGCAGCCCCAAGGGCCGAAGCTTCAGATGCCCGCCATGTTCCCCAGGCTTCCGGGGGGCAACTGATGCCACCGACCCTCAGACTCAACCCGACGAGGGAGAAGAAGCCGTACCGGCTGAAGTGCCACTTGAAGATCGAGCCGTACCCGTCCCGCTCAAGGCTCGAGATCGAAAAGGTCCGGATAGCGGAGCGGTTCGTTCGCGACATGCACACGCAGGGCTGGGAGAACCTTCCGGGCCATGGCTTCAAGATGGCCGGTCCCTTCCCAGCGGTCACGCCCATGGATCTCCACTACACGAGGATCCCGACGGCCAGCGAGATGCTCCCGGGGGTCATGCAGGGCGCTCGGTTCCTAGACTCCGGGGTCGAGGGAGTGCAGTTGGTGCCCAAGATCCATGAGAGTGAGTGGTGGGAGTTCGAGATCAGCGGAGTGTTCATCAGGGACGAACTCCACATTGAACAACCGGAACGACACGAAGAGAAGTTGAGGTAACCATGGTTAACCCCGCAATTGACGACGTCGCCGCCGCAGGCTTGGCCGCAAACCGGCGTATCAAGCCGACCTTCGGCTACTACCGCCAGTCGAACGGGTGGGTCACCATATCGCCCACCACGCGCCTCGAGGTAGTGAAGTACCAGGAGCGTGGCTGGGAGTTCCTGCGGGACTACGGCAACTTCGACCTCTCCGTCTCCGTGGTGAACCATCCTTACGACTCCCTCTTCATGTTCGGCGGCGCCAAGGAGATGCCGGTCGATCAGATCATCGCGATGGGGTTCCACCTGAACCCTCCCCAGGTCCCCAGGTGTGGGGAGCATATTACACAGTTCCACCGAGGGCACACCAAAGCCTGCTGGCAAGGCGCGCAGCCGGCGGTGTTCCCGCAGCTCGAGGACGTTGACCCCGGGAGGCTCGTGCCTTTCGCGTGTGAATTCTGCGAACGGATCCTGCCGACCTCGGCCGCACGGCTCCAGCACCAGACGGTCGCGCACAAGGACGAGTTGACCAGCGTCCGCTCTGGGCGCAGCTTGGCAGAAGCGATCGCGCTGCAGCAGAGCCCCGCTCAAAGCCCGGACGTGACCGCTCTCTTGAAGCGCATCGAGGACCTGGAGGCTGCGCAGCGAGGCGGGCCGGTGGCTCCGGAGGACCAAGAGCAGGAGTCGCAACCGGTGTCGTGGCAGGATCGGGAGTCAGCGCAGCGCGACGTTTAGCAACAAACCCTACCTCGTCCAGGCCAAGACCAAATCCAGGCGGGATTCCCGCCACAGAAAGAGGAGTGACCGATGACCAATCCGAATCCGATGTATCTGGAGCAGAAGCCGTTCTCGCTGCAGCACGCGAGGGCGATGTTCGGGGGGACCGACCCGAAGAAAATCGCGCTCCTGATCCCCAATTTGCCTGTCGACTACGGTTGGCTTGTAACCGAGTTCGACAAGACGATCCAGTCGGCCGAATGGACCACAGCTGTAACGTCGGGTGGAGGCCCCACGGCCTTCGCCTACGGCGCTGTGCGGGGCGGTGTGGCTCAGGGAGCCACCGGCACGACCGACAATGACGCCACAGCGATCCACCGCGCTCAGACGTTCCTTGACCCCGCAGACAACCCTTTCTTGATTGTCAGGTGGAAAGCGAACGCTGTAACCGGGTTCAGCTTCGAGATGGGGTTCTCCGATCCCAAGACTGACGAAGCGCTACCAGGCGTCACGGACGTGGATACGCCGACTGTTGGGAATGGCGTGACCGACATCCTTTGCGTCCACATGGATACCGACCAGACGCTCACGACAGGGGCGGTGGTTGGTGACGGGACGACGGGGTCGGCAGTCAAGACCGATATGTCGACGTACACGCCCACCGCGGACACCTACCAGACCGTCATCATCGGGCTGCGGCCGAACTTCGGGTTCGCCGCCGTCTGGGATGGCGATGGGCTGGTGGGGAATCGCCGTTACACGGTGACGAACGCACCCGACTCGGGCGTCCTAGTGAGGCCCTACGCGCTCTTCAGGACGCGCAACACCACAACCAAGACGATCGATATATCCATGATCGCCTTAGGTTACGAGCGGAACGACTAACCGACTTGGCGATCCACCGGCATTGCTGCCTCGGGTGCGAGACGATTTTCTCGTGCTTCGAGGCCGGGTGTGGTGGGACGCCGCAAGCGCGCTGTAGCCGCTGTCAAGGTGGCCAGCAAGAGAAAGGGACGGAACGATGAACTACTTAGACAAGATGATTGCCGATGGCCATGGGTTCGGCATTAAGGTCGGCGCGTTCAGCACCGGTATCGTCGGCGGGCGGCGCCGGCACCGTGCTGGACCTGGACCAGCCCGAGCTCGCGATCGGGATAGGCGGCAATACCGTCGTGCGGATCCTCCGCGCCGCGGTGTCCGTGCAGCCCGGTATCTCGACCGCTGACGACGACGAGTCGGACCTGTTGCTCGGCGTGGACTCCCTCGGGGAGTGGCTGGGGGACGGGACCTTCACGGTCGAGAACCCGTCGAACCTGAACTCCAAGTTCGGCAAGGGCGCCCCGGTCCGTGTCGGCTCGGCCTTCACCGCCGACATGACGACCACGCCTCGCAGCGGCGCCGCCGCCGCCGATCCCGTGATCGACCTCGAGTTGGACGGAGCGACCCTCACGACCAACTTCGGGGACGCCACCGGTATCAGCGACCGGGAGCTCGCGATTGACTACCAGCCGATCGTTCCGCCGTGGATCGTTGGCCCCGCCACGATCCTGGTCTATTGGGGCGGCACCATCGCAACCGTGGGCGGGTTCGCCAGGTTGCAGATTGTCGCATCGACCCCAGACCTCATGCGGCAATACGCCGGCTACTAAGCCTTTCTGCCCTGCAGGGGGAGGGGGTGTTCTCTGCCCCCTCCCCTCACGGCTTGGCCGGAAACGAGGGGTGACGAATGGTCAATAAAAACCCAGAGGTAGATTGGCGGAAACTCTCCAGAGCGGGTGAGAACACCCCGCCTCGTCTTGAAGAGCAGTCGCGTTCAGAAGGCGACCTGAACCGGAACAGTTACCGCGAATCGCAGTACCCGCGGCTGGCCACTCGAGCGATCGTTAACGATGACGGCACGCCGATCGCCGGCGCCACTAACCTGTTGCTAGCGCAACTCGTCACACTCACGGAGTCCCTGGCCCGCCGCGAGCAGATTATCACTCAACTGGTCGAGACCGTGACGGCGATTGGGCCGGTCACCACGCTTGGTCCCCTCACTATCCCCGGGATCACTACAGGGTCGCTTTACACTGCAGATGACGCCTTCGGGACGATGTTCCACTTGGACGTCCCGCCGTTCGGGGCCATCGCGAACGTGATATTCCACGGCCTTGATGACGAGGGGATTACGAAGGAGCTCGTCCTGTTCTCCGCCGAGTTCACGGAGACAGCCGACCACGACCCCTTTGCTGTCGGTGATATCGACATCCTGAACTGCATCGGCGTCATCTCGATCACGACTATTGTCAACGTTACGGTGGGCGGGACCACCTCAACAGGCGACCCGCAGTATCGCGATCGAGGAACAGCTCCTCACGATAGCGGAGTAGGGCGAGACGCTCATGGCGATTGACTACCAACTGACCGACGACGACGCAACGAAGTTCCTCCTGACTCCCGAGGAACTGAAGGAGCTCAACCGCGACGGCTTCAAGCTTCGTAAGGCCCTTGCGGCCCAGCACCTCAAGACGCTACGGGTCGAGCAAGAGGGGTTCCTCCGGGGTCTCCGGAACGACGCGGTTTACAAGAAGCTCGTGGCGGACCATGAAGCGGCCAAGGCGGCGATCGAGAAGGCCGAGAAGGACGCCCGGGACGCCGCAGCGGCCGCTGCCGAAGCCAGAGCCACGCCCTCGGCGGCGGTGTCAGCGGAATAAATGAGCCCCGTCTACACATCGCAGACGGTAGGGCGGATGTTCCTGACCCTCGCGGGGATGATCGGGGACCGCATCGCGTCCGGCGTCTGCACCTCTGACTCCGCGAGTCTTGTTGCCGCAACGGCTGGCTCAGGCCTCTCGGCGTTCAGAACCGATGACGACCCGGCGATCATCCACAAGCTCGTCACGATCTACGAGGGCGCCCAGATCGGTGACACCGTACGGAACAGCGCCTTCACCACCGCTACCAAGACGATCGTGCCGCTCCCCGCGTTCGCCGGCAACGTCGACGCCACCTCCAAGTGGGTCATCCACAACCGGGACTTCGACGAATACCTCGAGGCGATGATCCAGTCCTCGAGGATGTTGACCTGGGATCCACTGCTGCAGCGAGGCATGATGCTGCCGACCGAGTCGCTCCGCCACATCATGATCGGCAACGCTCTCCAGAATGCGACGTTCCATCTTTTCAGCAGCACGAACGTCCCCGACAACTGGAGCGACGGGAACTCCACCCTCACCGAGGAAACCACCGTCACGCTGGACGGCGCCGAGAAGTCCCTCAAGGTGGTGACGGACGGGTCGAACCAGGCGGTCGTGACCCAGAGCCTCCTGCGCGCCGGCCGCTGGGCCGACAAGACGCTCGAGTCCTATATGTGGGTCCACTGCCTCACCGCCGACGAGGTCTTCTTGCGGTGGTACGACGGCGTGGCCAACCATGACAGCGCAAAGCATGGCGGCACCGGGTGGGAGAAGATCCCGGTTGAGGTCTCGGTGGACTTGGGGGTCACGGAGTTGACCGTCGAGGTCCGCACGACCAACACCGGCGCCGTCACGTTCCGGCTCCAGGTGGTGGACTTCCCGCTGGCCAACCCGGACGACCACGAGTACCCGATCGACTCCGACCTCGGGATCGTCGTGATGAACGGCAACCTCAGGATCAGCGCCACCGGGTTCAGTGGCGACGGGCGCCCAGGCGTCAACGACTTCGACATCCCGGTCCCTGCGGCCGTATGGGATCCCGTCTACACCACCACCAGGGCGGTCCGGCTCAAGACAGGCTCCAAATGGAACGGGCGGGTCCTCGAGCTCACCGGTTTCAAGGCGCACACAGCCCTAGCGTCGATCTCGACCACCTGGACCGGCAACATCGATGGGCTCCTCAACCTCGCCGCGGCCATCATGCTCGAGGGCCAGAGGTCCCCGGGCCGAGCGCCGCCGGTTCGCCGCGCCTCCGGGCCTTCCGGACACGATAGGGTCGAGGAAGTCCGGCGCGCCTCGCTCCGAACGTATGGCGTACAGGTGCTGGGCGGCAAAGTTATCGAGCCGGTGATCTAATGGGCGTCTCGTTGAGTAGCTACAGCATCGATCAGGGCGACGACAAATGCACCATCTCGTACGAGGTGGTGAACCTTATCGGTGAGCCCGACGAGATCGCGTTGCTGCCAGCCGAGATCGACACCATCACTCAGGGGTTTTTGACGGTGCGGCTCGGCGTGGACGCCTCCATCCTTGACCTGGACCTTTCACTCTAATGCCGCTGGACTTCGAGGAACTCAGGGAATGGATTATCATCCCGAGCAACGCCCGCCAGATCCTCAACTCCCCCGAGGTGGCCAGAACGACGTCCAAGAGCTACGTCCCCCTCAAGAAAGTGATCATGGCGGCGCCCGGAGGGTATCGCATTAAATACACGGCACGAAGGACCGGGTTCCTTCAGCAGTGGTCTACGGAGATCCGCCGGAACGGCGACCGGGTTGGGCTCCCGATCACATCGTCGTCCGGGAGATGGACCACGTATATAGCGGACATTGGGCTATGGTTAGAGAACGACTTGTTGGAAGTCTCGGGGCAGACCTACGGCGAGAACGAGAACGCGACCCTCGAGGTCACAAACCTTGAACTGTGGGGCGAGTGGTCTTTCCGTTTACCGGCGCCAGCGGCCGGCGAGATCCTGACCGCATAGCCGTGTCTGTTCTCCTGATAGCCGGCATCGTCACCAAGAACCCCGAGTTCCTGCGGGATCTCGCGGCTCAGGAGCCGTGGGCGTATGAGCTGGCGAAGGCGATCAACATGACGCCCGTGTCGTTCTATATGGAGCCCTACGACCACTGGCTCAACGGGGCGCCGTCCTGGGTTCTGTTCATCGAGGAGTCCGGTATCTACTGCCACACCTACCCCGAGAAGGACACGATCGAGATCATCCTGCACTCCTGCAAGGCCATCCGGGACCCGGTGGGCGTGGCGCTCGCGATCATCAAGAAGTGCGGACTGGCCGTGTCTCGGTACGTCCACCTCGTGGACTGGAACTGGCGGGAGTACGGCGAGCCGACGCACGAATGGGCGTGGCCCGACCAGATACGGATTCGTGGCGAGCATTACCGCCGTCGGTTGCAGGTGGCAGGGTAATGGCGCATCCCATGACGCAGATCGAGCGCCTGATCGAGCAGGCCGACGAGGAGGTCGCCCTCCACGGGGAGAACGCCTCCGACCGGGCCATGTTCCTAACGGCGATCGGCTATCTGTTGAAGCGCACGAACGGCAACGGGAACGGGCGCCTGAACGGCAAGCTCGGCCAAGCGGTCCGTAGCAGCCCATGGGTGGTGGTGGCGGGCATGATTATCGAGCGGGTGCTTGCTTGACCTACTGGTAGCGATGTGGACCGTCATCGGGGCAGCGGTGCTCCCGGTGCTCCTCATGGCGACCCTGACGTTCCTGGGTTCCCGCACGTTCCTCGTGGCGTTCTTCGCCGGCCTCAACACCGCGTGCTGGCTGCTGGTGGCGCGGTGACGTGCAAAAGAAAAGGCCCACCGTTAAGTGAACCTGTTCCCGCTGGTCCTTACGGACCATCCAAGCAGGGCCGGTTGCTCCAGCATTAGGCTGGCCCGACCGAGCACTGGGAATTATACCATCAAGCGGGGCTTTGCATAGAAAGTCCTGCTTGCACAAAAAGTCGGGATTCTGCACAAAAAGTCACGACCCAGCACCCAGCCGAGTCTCAAGGTCCCGGACTGTGGAATCTTCCAGGACGTTAGCTCTGTCCTTGTCCTCAAATGCTTCCAGGACTGTATTTCCAATCGCGTCCTGTACAGATTTTGGGGCGTCAGGGATAAGGACTTGGGCTAAATCCTCCGGTGTTATCTCGTCAATCACGGCCCCATAAATCTGTAACTTGACTTGTAATTGGGCGTAAGGAGTCATTAGGAATGTAGCGATGTATCCGGGATTGTTGGCTGGCCTCTTGGCGACGATGCGGATAAGATGCTCTGACGCTGCCGTTCCGTCCATCGCACTTGAAACCATCCCAACTCGGCCTATTGTCCCAGAGCGTGTGACCAAAACCCAATCTCTGCTGATTATGCACATATCCAAGTTGCGCTTGTCGCTGCGGGCAAGGTACTTCTGGTCATACGGTTTCATCAGAGGTATATGAGACCCTTGGATAAACGGTACTCCGTGTTCTTTGCCCACATAAATTCGCTTGAATCTTCCCGGATAGAATATCCGCTCACACAGGCGGCCCAATTCGACAGGCGGATACCGTCCCTGCCCTATCGCTGCGCCCAGAGGCACATAATGGGAGGCATCTAACCGATTGTTCATAGCCCTCGTATTAACGGCAAACGCCCGTAGGGTTGCCGTATTCACTTGTGCGCCCGAGAGTTCAGGGGAGGGTAGATAGTTGATGAGGTCTTCCTTGAACTCCGGCAATTCCAGTTCCCGGCACAATGTGTCCGTTGCCTCGTCCAGCAATTGGTTGGCCCTTTCCCGCAGGTTGTAGGCTTGAACAATGCGGTCTGCAATGTCTCGCATCTCGGAGTCAGGCAGGACCGGCACCGGAATCCCGGCGACATGATGGGGTTCCAAGTGTTTGATGGCCGACCCATAATGGTCTTTGGTCAGCAAGGCTTGTCCAACCCAGGACGTGAGAAAAGCATACAGATAGCCCGGCGGCACGGTGCCCGTTTGAACCCGGATCGCGTCGTCAGAAACGGCGAAGCGGGCCAGCCGCTCGCCGACGAACACGCACCGTCCCACTGACCCGGAGCGCGTGATAAGAACCCAGTCTTCTTCGACTCTGCACTTTCCAGCCTGCTCCGGTTGATTAACCAAATAGGTCTCGCTGGAGGGCCGGAAGCGCATCATCATGGACGCCGTTAGAAACGGAGTGCCATACTCACTGTTTGAGGAATAGACGCGCTTGAAACGGGTTGGATAAGTTACAGATGACGTTAATCTCTCTAAGGGCTGGATGGGCGCACCGCATTCCTCCAGGAGGCGCTTGGCCCGTACAGCGTCATCAGAGTGATAGCCAACGTCCAGCCGCATATCGCCCTGATAAAGCCACGTTGAGCGGACTTGTGTGGCCGGCATGGTGGGTTGCCATAGGCGTTCCTGCGCCGGAGCGCGATACGTCGCCTCAACCATTGACCCACTCCATACGGTCCGGCTGGCTCATCCATGCACGGAAACTCTCGACCACCGCAGGTAACTCGTCGTGGATGACGGGACGACGTCTTGTAGGTCTTTCGACAATGGTCTTGCCATCCGGCGACTGCCAGAAGGTAGCGGCAGATTCTTCCTGTTCTATCACATGGCCTTCTGGAGTGCGGAGATACAGCGGATTGCCCCGCCGGTCGTGGCCGACAGCGCGAGGCATCGCCATAAACACATCGTATTCCCGATGGCGGCCCGCTTCCTGCTCAATGGCCAGTTCCTCAGCCGTCTTTTTCTGCAAGAGAAGTACGCTGATCTGAGTCCCGGTATACGGTTCAAAGGTCTCCTGTGGCAGGTCGATGCTTGCGATCACGCGGGTCCTGCTCAGAAGCCAACGGCGCAGGTTTGTCAGCCCAGGGTTGGAGAGGATGCTGTCGGGCAGAACGATGGCCAGCCGCCCGCCTGGGCGCAACAATTGCAAGGATCGCTCGATGAATAGCTGCTCAGGGGGCCTGCCTCCACGTCCCCGTTGGCCTGTAATGTCTAGCCGCGCTATCTCAAACTGCTCCAGAATATGCGGGTCGTCAATGGGAATGTAAGCGCCGAAGGGAGGGTTCGTAAGAATGGCGTCAAAGTGATTCAGGCGGATACTCCTTGAGACGCTGTTCTTCTCGTCGCGGGGCCACTCTCCGGCGGGCAACAAGGAATTAGTGTGAAAGACATTGGTGGAACCATCCCCGTGCATGACGAGATTCATTTGCGCTGCCTGGACCAGCACAGGGTTGAAGTCCATTCCGAACAGATGAGACGAGGCGATGTCCATCAGTTGGCTTTTTACCTCGGCCTCCACTTGCTGGTCGTTTTCGCCCCACCTCTCCCGCGCTAATCCGCCAATGTGTTCACTCCAGATATTCATCAAGGCAACCAGAAAGCCGCCCGTGCCAGCAGCGGGGTCGAGGACATTGATACTCAACCACTGGTCTTGCGGAAAGGTAGCCAAGACCATTTCAGCAGCCATCTTACATACGTTCCGGGGCGTGAAGAACTCGCCACGGTCTCCCCGGAGATTGGAGCCAACAAGTTGCTCATAGGCGACCCCTTTCACGTCGGCCTGGGTCTGCATTAGTGAATAGCGTTGGAGTTCGCCCACGATGTAGGCCAAGACTTGATTGTTGAGTCGCAATGTGGTGTCGGGGCCAAAGATGTAGGGGTAGCGGACTCTAACAGCGGCCAACAACTCTTCAATGGCCTCTCGCAATTTCTTTTGGCCTAAAGAAGACCGCCGGTCTTCGTTCCCGATAAAGAATTTCAGAGGATTCGAGATGTCCCGTTCATCCTGCACCTTGCAGAAGATGAGTTTTAGAAACTCGTTGAACGCGGCTTCTCTTTGCAATCCCTGGTTGCCGTAGATGTAGTTATGGCAACGGCGAAAGACCCACTGCAACTCGGTCTCGGCTGGAACAAGGTCAGCGAACCGGGGTGGTTGGGGCGCATCAGAACCGAACCGGGGGATGCTGGAGGCTTCCAGGAACTCATGTCGGCCTTGTCCGGCATCTACCTTTTCCCAGACCTGAATTTCCGAGCCTACCCACATCCCAAACCGGCAGTTCAAACAGGCCGACATAGAGGACTGGAGTTGACCTACCCCGTTGCCTCTGTCTGTAGGTCTGATCTCTTCCCGTTTGCACTCAATGACCACGTTAGCATTCTGTTGTTTGTGCTCGGTTCCGGGAGAGAATAGGGCTATATCCACACGCTTCTTGCTACTGCCAAGATTTACGGTGAACTCCACCGCAATATCCTCGCGGCCATATCCATATTCATCAATGAGACTGCGGGCCACGCGCTGCCGGACATTCTCTTCAGGTGTATCGTTGCGGAGTCTGTCCGTGATAACGCACCTGAGTTTCCCAGTAGGGATAAAGGTAATTCCCGCCGATGCTTCCGCAAGGTCCGGTTCACTCATCGTTCACCGCCGGCTTGCTGTAACGTCTCCGCTTAGGGACCTTCTTGAGTTCCATCAGGTGGTCCAGGATTCGGAAGACCCCCTTGGCGTTGCTCGAGCCGCCATCCTCAACAAACAGAACATCGAAGCCACCTATCATGGTTTCGTTCGCCAAATGACGCCCCACACTCTTGGGACTAAAGATGGCCGTGAGCAGACCTTGATGTACCAGTATGCTGGCGGAAGTAGCAGCGGCCTGGGGCCAGATGGCTCCGACGACAACTGGCGCTGCATGTTCGTTCATGAACTCTCGAATGTCACTGCGAGGAACGCTTGGGACGGTAACCGGGACTCCGAGCAGGGCGCACCAGATGGTCTTGCTCGAGGCCCCCGTGTCATCACTGACGGCCCACTGGTGAACTCGCCCGGTCTCAATTCTGTTCACTGGTCAGAGCCCCTTCTTTTTCAGAGACCAAACGATCTCAACGCCAACCAGCTTCGTCAGACCACCGAAGGCGTAGAGCGACAGGGCAATCAGACCCCCGCTCCTCGGTCTTGTAGCGATGTCCGCAGACCTTGCACTGCCGAGTTCGGAGATAAGGGTCTCCCTTCTGGTTGTTGATCACAACGGTTGGCGTGGCCTTTGTGCAGGCCGGGCACAGAAAGAGTTTCCCGACAGACTCTAGTACCCTCTGGTCGCCGCCTCGGCTTGGGTGGTTCCCGTCAGGCCAGCGTCCTATTCGGACTTTACTTTTTGCCTGCATTTGAAGCTCCGTTGAACACGACAACTGCGTTGGGGAATGGGGCGTTGTACTTGGCCCCTCCAAACTTCAGCCGGCCACGAATGAACCTGATCTGATCGGCCTTCATCACGTAGTCATGCCACCAGGCGGTGTCGGTCCGCGACGGGATCAAGCAAACGACGAGGGCGCCGGCCTGGGCTGACCGCCCGACGTATCTCTTATCCTTCGTAGCCATGAGCTGATCCCGCCACCTTCAAAGAACCTTTCCTACCTGCCTTCTATTCGCTCCAAGAACTCGTCGAAAGCCTTCTCACTCCATCCCCCCCATGCAAAAGGCCCATCTCTCTACCAGTGAAATCTGACCGGTGCGAGTACGGGCCACGTATTCGGCCCGCCCACTTCCGAATCCACCGAACAGTTGCGAAGGCCCTCGGATGCCGTGGTACTCCTGGCAAGCCTTCGGGATAGTCCATCGTGTCCCACCACCACCACTTCCAGTCTCCCCCGACCCAGTGCCATTCCAGGTGCCAGCAAACAAGCCACCCCCAGTAGTGGACGTACGCTTTCGGACGCCTGAAGAATCGAAGGATAGTGCTCACAGCGCCTCCCCTCCGTGCCGGTAGCTCCTGGTGGTAGCTCCTAATGATAGCTACTGGTGGTAGATGGTGATGCCAGCGTGCTCGTAGTACGGCACAGGGCCTACGGCGGCGACGGCGCGTTCAATGGCGGAGGTCATAGGACCTAATCTGTTCCTTGCTGCTATCACCGAAGGGCAGGACCCAAGAGCGCTGTCTGTACCAGTCGGAGATCATTTTCTCGACGACCCCTTCTATGTGGACGCAACTCCCATTCTGGTAGTAATGGCCCTTATTGCCAAAGCAGGCTAGATGTATCTGCCCATATCCCTTGTCGGGAATAAGGATTAAAATACACCGGCTCTTCGCCTTCTTCTCGCCTCTTGGCCTTACGGGTTGGTCAAACGTCCAGACTGCCATCACTCATTCCTCCCCGTCGCTCAAGACCCTCAAATGGACACATGCATTGGTGGCGACAACCTCGTAAATCTCGTCCTCCGAAGGTTCCGCACTGTATCGGACTTTAATCACAGCGCCTTCCCTCCGTGACGGTACGGGCGGGTGCGGTTGTACTCCATCTTGGCCTCAATCGCCGCGTCCAGGTTGATGCCGTAGTGGGCGGCCATTCGCTCGACGCCGTTGATCAGTTCCACCAAAGACCCTTGAATGAAGCCGTCTTCACCATCCTTGTTCTTGCTGTATCCGAAAGCCTCTGCGGTGACTCCATGCAACGTGGCGATCCAATCACCGAAAGACACCAGTCCCCCGAAACGCTGGAACTGAAACCTCGGGCTACCTCCGAGTTTCCACCCGTACCACTCCGCCATGTTCGCCACCCGGATCACCACGTCGGCCAGCTCGGAGGCGACCTTGGTGGACAGTAGGTGCGGCTTCGATGGCAGCACCTCATCCCGATACGCCTCCAGCGCCTCGCTCAGCTCGCTATGCACTAGCGCGATCAGGTCGCCGAAGGTTCTATCTTCGTCCCACCAGCCCTTGCTCAGGGCGATAGCGTGGGCCTCGCGCTGTAGTGCCTTAAGGTCCATCACTCCTCCTCCGGCTCGCTCAGCGCACTCACGACATCTGGCCCCCATTCCCAGAAGTGTAGGACTCCGGGCATTGTGTGGAAGACATTCTCACGTGGCCCGATGACTATAAGTCGCTTGCCCCACGCTAAGGCCATACCGAACTCCACGTGACGCCCGCCGCGGCTGTGCCCTGAACGTGGGGTCTCCGTGAAGGAGATGACTACTTCGGCATCCTGCAAGTCGGCAGCATCATCAAGAGCGAAGGTTTGACCCTCCATCGGCACGCTCATCGTGGCACCCTCGACCTTATCAACCCCCTCGTGTATCTGATGATTGCCAAGGAGCCAGCGAGCGTCAACTTGATAACCGGCTTGTCTCAACTCCTTGGCATATCCATTGATTTCGTCGATCCTGGAATATCTAGCCGCTAGATATATTTTTATCACCCCTCCTCCTCTGGCACGTTCAGCTGTGCCATGTCCACTGGCCCCCAAATATTGACGTTGGCCCACTTCACGAACTCGACGATGAAGTGGTGCGGAGCCCCCGTCGTATCGTCTATCATTCGATCCAACACAGTGCGCCCAGGCGACCATCTGTTACCAGTCTCTTCTCGGAACTGAGCCACGATCTCCGGCTCGCTGAGCGCCCATTGCAGACAACCAAGCCATGCCGGGGTCATATAGGCCGGTGTATCGTTAGGACGCAGGTCTTCGAGAATCATCCTTTACCTAACGTCCTCCGGCTCTGCTAGCTGGGCCATGCCCATGATCTTCGCCTGTAACGCCTGCTCCGCCCCCACATGGACGTCGATCTTGGTGTCCACCTTGACCTGGTTCACGTGAGTCCAACGCTCAGGCTGCCGGTTGCATAGATGGGGCTTCAGTGGCACCAAGATGGCCGCTAGGCGCACAACTGTTCCGTCGTCGAAGGTGTGCTCAATGACCACCCGGCCATCGCCTGCTGGTGTGATGCTCACAGCGCCTTCCCTCCGTGTCCGGGTTCTGCCCGGGTTGTACTCCGTTGGAATCACCGGAGCACCTCGGCGATCTCGTCCATGTCGTCAGGCTCCCAAACAAACACCTCGGACCCGGTGTCCCGTAGGCGCTGAAGCATGTCCTGCTGGTGAGGGCTCAGCTTGCCGCCCTTCACCTTGAGCTCGGCGAAGATGATGCGTCCTGTCCGAATCAGCGTCAGGTCGGGCCAGCCAGGCACCGAGCCCCGCGTCTCGAAGTGGTAGACGGGGAACCAGCCCAGCTTCCGCGCATCGGCGCAGAGCTGCACCTGGAAGTCGTACTCGGGACCCTTCCTCACGCCGCGTCCTCCTCATCCTCCGCGAACGGGAGCTCCTGCGCCCCGCTGGCGCGCATCACCACGTCGACGGGCGCGGGCTCACGGCACTCGGACGCCGCGCACTCCAGGGCCTTCGGGTCGGTGTTGCGGGCGCCACAACGGCAGGTCCAGGGCATCACGACACCGCCCTTAGCGACGGCCGCATGTCCTCGGCCTGGGGGCACTCCTCGATGCGGCAGAGGCTTCGGTCGCTCATCCGGCTCTCGATGCGGTCGCTGTTGATACCGCCGATGTTCGTGGTGATAACAGTCGGAAGCTCGAAGGTGGCCCGGTGAACAAGGACCGTATCGAGGCGTTCTTGAGTCCACGGCGTCTCCTTCTCCATCCCGTAGTCGTCCAGCACGAGCAGGTCTATCTCCTGAAGTTGGCGGGTGATGGCGGCGGGGGAATCGTTCGGGTCGTCCATCGCGGCCCGCATCTGGTCGAAGAGGGTCGGGACGAGGCGATAGATGATCCTCTTCCCACGGGCTGCGAAGGCACGGGTCGAAGCGATCGCAAGGTGGGTCTTCCCGATACCCCTCCCGCCGGCGATAACAAGCCAGGGCGGGCCGTCCATTGCGGCGAAGGCCTTGGTAGCCTCGAGGGCGGGGGTCATACGTGGGTTCCGCTTGACGTCGAAGGCCTCGAAGGTCTGCGTTACTCCCCTGCGCCCCCCGACGCTGTGGGCGAACGCATCAGCGAGATAGGTGCCGTTGCAATGGCACGGCTCTTGGACGCCTTTGATCCTGACGTACCCCAGGTCCCGGCAGTCGGGGCATTCGGCCTCGGTGTACGTCTCCTTCACGAGGCTCGGAACCATGACGCCGTGACGGTTGGCCTCGGCATCGAAGCGGGCCAGTTCCGCGGAGTGGTGGGCCTCGGGGTCACGAAGATACGCTGCCACCCGCTCCCTCCTGGTCAGGTCGGGCGTCTGCGGCGTCCTGCTTCGCTCGGATACTGGCGAAGGAGTGCTTGGGAGCGCCTCGCTCAGCGGCTCGAACCCCTTGGGCTGGTCCTGGTCCATTGATCCCTCCGTTGGCGACCACGCCGTCGATGACCCGACGCAGATAACTCAACTTCCGCACGTTGTTGTCCACACATTCCTTGAAGCCGTACTCGATCCACTCGACGTTGCCGCCGGTCTTCCGCTCAAACTCGTCGGCTTCGTCCACGATGTTCGGCGACAGCGTCTGCCCAAACTCGGACTCCCACAGCGCGCAGAACCTCGCGAAGAACGGCGAACTCTCGTGCGCACGCGCCCGCGGAGGAGCTGCTGCTCTCTCCCTACTTCTTGGGCTACTTCCCTGGGCTACTTTGGACGCCTGTGTGGCGTGAACTTTCACGCCTGTGTGGCGTGAACCTGACGCCTGTGTGGCGTGAACTTTGGTTTGCTGTTCACGCCTGTGTGGCGTCAACTGGTAAGAATTCGAGACCCCACGGCCGCCCCTCACGACGACTAATCCAGCGGCCTTGAGCTCTCCGATGGCCCGGGACAACTGGCGATTCGAACAGCCTGTCTCGCGGCAAAGCGTTTCAAAGCCGGGGAAGCACTCCCCTTTTTCGTTCGCATGTCGTCCGAGCATTACCGCCACCATCTTTGCGTGTACCCCTATCTGGACGTCAGCCAGCTCGCGCACCCACTCAATGAGGCTGAACTCCATCGGCAGTCGTCCTTCGTGCGGATCTAACGGGAGTAGCGTTCGAGGCGCTTGTTCGCGGTTTCCTGGGGCGTGGTGTCGCCGACGTGGCGCATCGGCATGATCGTGCCTATTCCTTCGCTCGCCAGCGGCAGCACAAGAACCGGGCCCTCAGCGCCAGTGAATACATAGTCGAGGGCCTCAGTGCCGAGGGCCTTCGCCAAACGGGAAATGAGGTCCACGCTCAACGTCTGGTGATCGAGGCTGATCTGAGAAGCCTCTGGGAACAGACCCTTCCAGTCAGGGAACTCCGAGTCGGTCCAGAGGGTCGTCAACGCCCGGTAGCCCTTGCAGTTGACCGTCGCCTCGTCTTGGTCGACCGTGATCGAGGCGTGGAGGCCTTTCTTCGGAGCGTTTTGGATCGCTAGCTTGACGGCCTTTGCGCTGACCAGCACACGCCGCGGCTTCTCTCCGTCCTTGAGCATGATCTCGCAGGGGACAACGGCGCAGCAGAAACCGTTGGCGGCGACCATGACCCCGCTGGGCTCAATGCAGACGTGTTGAAGTACCACCCTGGGGTCGTCATCATCGGCCGCAGCAGCCCAGAGCGCGTACTGCTTTTGGAAACTGATCTCCATGAGTCCTCCCTTGTGGCGGGCCGGGGCCACCACCTGACGCGATGACCCCAGCCCCAATGCCGCTGCTCGCTCCCGGCCAATCGATCCGGGAAGCCCACGGTGAGTGGGTGTCGTTAAAAGGGGAGGTCTTCCCCTGCTAGTGGGCCTTCCATGTGGGCCTTAACCTTGGCCTTCGCCTTGTCGAGGTCCTCGATCTGCGCGGCGGACTCGGCCTCGAGTATCTTCAGCACGTCGGCCTCTCCGATGCCCCACGTCCCTTCGAGGTAGTGGACGAGATTGACTTGCGCCGGCGTTGGTTCGCCCTCGGCCGGTGGGTCGATCTCGGAAGCCGGCTTCTCGACGGGAAACATCTGGTCTACGCCGTCGTCAGCCTTCGGTGGCATAGCCTCGCTGGTGACGGCGCTTCCCTCTGTCTCTGGCTGTCCTTTTATAGTGTTGGTGGCGAGCTTCAGTAGGGCTACCGGGTCCATGGCCTTGACCTTGGCGACCGGGAGTTTCAGCTTCAGCGCTAGTTCGTTGAAGTCCCTGATGCCGAGCTTCTTCAGTTCAGATCGAAGGGTCGGGGTATCGAGCGGGGTGAGCTCTCCGGTGGCGCCGTCGACAACCTCGGTGTACTCGCCCTCGACCTCGGCGCCCTCTTCCGGCAACACCTGGTCCTCGGTCAAGACCTCGAGCTCGCTCTCTTCCCTCAGCATCCTGTCGACGTTCGGGAAGGCGCGGCGAAGGCCGAGCTTGATTGCACTCTTCTCGATCATGTGAGCGGGCATGGACTTCCAGTTGGCTTGCCCCTTGCTCCACTCCTCGAGGTTGATGCGGATTTCCATTGGCGCGGCCTTGCCCTTGATGTGGACGTTGCACCAGGCGCCGATCAGCTTGTCTCCGGGGAGCATGAATGACCCGGATCTGAAGTGGGCTTGCTCGCCGGCCTGACAGATGACGCCCGAGTCGAAATACTTGTACTCGGGACTCTCCGCGGCCTTCTTGATAACGCCATCGATGCCGACGACGATCGCCGGCTGATCGCCGTAGAAGACGAGATGGACTTCTTTCAACCAGGGATTGAGGTCCGCGCTCTGGCAAAAGAGCACGAAGGCCTGCGCTTGGGTGGGTGTCGCCTTCGGGTTAATGAGCTCCTTGACCTGCGCGATCGTCATGTCGCGTACGGCCGGGTCACGGTTCGCTAGTGCTGATTCGACCATTCTTCCTCTCCTCTCGTCGTCCTGTTGTTTTGCGCCCCACTTCACGGGGGCTGGAAGATCATCCGGGAAACACGCGCACCGTAGGCGGTCCTCGCCTTCGATGAACGCCACGTTGAGCCGCCCTTTGCATCGAGCACACCGATGGCTCTTGGCCTTTGTTTCGAGCGAGGCGCGGAGCCTCCGTTGCTCCTGGTAGTCGTTGTAGCGGTCAGCGTCGAACGTCGTTGGTGGGGACGCGTTAGGCATGGGCGGGCTCCCGGGCCTGCGTGGCCGTCTCCGTAGATCGTTCGAGCTTTTCCGCGAGGTCTTGCTGCGCTTCATCCAAGGCTCGCTGCCGTCGCTCCGCTTGGATCGCTCGTATGGCTTCGTCGGCCTTAACGAATGCTGCGACAGAAGCTATTGCGGCCTCGGCAGGGTCGGCGTGGTATGCCTTCGACGACTTGACGTAGATCGTGCCCTTCGCGTCCTCACCGACCTCAACGCTGCTGATGGCCTCGGTCGTGACCTCGGTGAAGCTCTGACCATCTGGCACCTCGTGCTCAACGCTCTTCGTGATGACGGTGGGGGTTGTCATAGGGTCTCCTTTCGTTTGCCCATCCGCGGGGGCAGCGGATTGCGGAGCGGGCAGGCGTGCGTCGTCGCGGTTCCGCCAACGTCGGGGAGCTGGTCCTGGAGGGAGCCCAGGATGATGACCGAGGCGTAGCAGCTGCGGCGCCGACACCGCACGCGGTAGACGTCCCGCCGTCCCTCTAGTGGCGCCTTGGAGAGGTGCCACAAGCTCCCAAGGTTGTGACGCTTCAAGGCCGCCATGGCGCGGCCCCGCTGCTTGAGCTCGTTGAGGGTCGTCGTCGTTGTCACAGGAGACCTGCCTTCGCTCGCTGGGCCAGCTGCACGTGCTGACATTGCCCGCACCGCTCGCAGACCCACACACCGCGCTTGTCCTCGTAGACCATGACGCCCTCCACGGGGCGCTGTCCCCGCTCGTGGATCGCGTACACGCCACTAATTGGGCGGTAGACCTGCATCTCCCGATCTGATACCCTTGTAATTGGTGCCATGAGGCACCTCCTTTCCTCCGAGCCCCCGGGCGTTTTCCAGCCTCCGGGGGCTCACTTTTCCTAAGAGCTCTCGACGTACACCAGGATCAGCTTTGGCTTCGATGGCGCTTGGGTGGTCATCGCCACGCCGCCTCTTCTTCAGTCATGACCAGCGTGCCGGCCAGGTATTGATCGAACATCTCCTTGCTGACCCTCGTGGTGCCGGGCCCCGGTCGGAGCGCCATCCTCTTGAAGAAGGGGTGGTGCTTGAAACGGACATAGGCCAACTCGTCGCTGATGGCGAGCTTCCCCGCAGCTTGGGGGACGGTGTACACCGAGGTCTCTGTCTGCGCAGTGGTCACGCCGCGCTCCTTTCGCCTAGGCCGTCCGCGTGGTGGTCGGGACGGCTCGTGCGATCGCGTTCTGGAGTTCGGCTGCGACGTGCCCGAGATGGGCGTTGGCGCGTCCGACCCCACGGTCGAGTCGTCTGAGGACGGCCGTTACCTCTTGGAGGGCTGCCTGGGCATCGTTCACCTGGTCCAGTACGGCATGTGCTCTTGTCCGCATCGTTTGCCTCCTTTCCAACCGGGGCGCTTCTCACCACACCCCGGCTCGTTCGCTGCGTGCGCTACTCCTTGCCGTTGTCGCCGAACAGGGCGCCGAACAGGGCGGCGAGGGAGTCGGGGTCGACGCCCCACACCGTGCTGAATTGCTGGCCCTTGAGCCTGCCGTCTTTCAGCCGGTTCCGGATCGTGTGCTCGCCGACCTTGGCCCTTCTGGCAGCCTCTTGAACGGTGAGGAATTCCTTGCCTTCAATCACAATCGGCATTAGTCAGCTCCCTACCATCAGACCGATGGCATCACTAGCAGCCTGACGTGCATAGTATCAGCGTGATAGTGACTTGTCAACCATCTACTGTCAACTATCACCGCTACGCTAGGGAAATCGTTTACAATCCCACCGCTATGGGTGGAGACAACCGGTTAGCTCAGTGGATTATCGACAACACCGGAACTGGCAAGCGGTTCAAGTCGATCCGGTTTTTGTCAAAGAAGGCTGGGCTAAACCAGAACACGGTGAATGGCACCGCCGAGGGCGCGATGCCTCGGTGTGACACCATCGTCGCGTTGGCGAGAGCTTCCGGTGAACCTGCAACAAAGCTCTTTGCTCTGTGGGCTGGACTGCCCGAAGAGGAAGGGGCCGAGGAAACAGACCTGGACCGTGAGGTTAAGAACCTGTCGGATCAGTATCGGAGGCTTCGTCCCGACCGGAGGGGAACAGTACTCGAAGTCCTCGAAGGATTCCTTGAGCAAACCACGCAGGAGGAATGATGCGATCGGGCAGGACGTCGTCGATGGGCACTTCGAGAACCACGACGATTCGCTTCTCCATACCCGCCCCCACGTTTCTAAGCAACCCCGTTTCGCCAATCGTAGGTCACAGCGCTTGCTAAACGCTAGTGGGAGGTGACGCGAATTATGGCCCGTCGCGCTACCACACCCCGGCAACGGCCAAAAGGGTAGTGTTCCTTGGGACTATCGGGCTGGCGCTGGTACTCACGGCGTGCTCGTCAGGACCGGCAGCTACCCCAACGCCGACCTTCGCTGAGGGTGAGGCGAACGCACTTCTCCATCGTATTTGGGAGAGCAAGGGGACAGCTGTCTGGGAGCACTTGCTCTGCCCTTTGAGCTGGGCCACATATGAGAGGGAGGGTCCCGGCGCGGTTCGTTACCTTGGTGGCGGTGCTTGGGAGGTCGTAACTGGGAGCCTCGTCTTTCGTGTCTACGAGGCGACACAGACCGTTGAGCAGCGATCGGGGCCGGAGTGTTTTTGACTCCAGAGAGGTGTGTGGGATTAGATGAGGCCATATCGCGACCAAGACACAGCCTGGGCCAACAACATTGTTCGTGTCGTTCACGTGGAGGCGCCCACCGACCCGTTGACAGAAATCGCTCGAGTCGTGGTCAAGATGGGCGCCGTGGTTCTCCTCGCCGTAAGCCCAATCGGAGCCGTTGTGACGTTAATCAGTGGCCTCCTGTTGGCGTTGTCCGGCGGGCTGTTTGGGACGATATTCAAAATCATCTATTTCCCGATCGATGGTCTCATAGGGACATCAAGTTGGTTATGGCTGACATTTCCAATCCTGCGGCCACTGCTCCTGCCCTTTTCAGCAGTAGCGGTTCTGTCGACGGCGTACGTAATGCTCACACCGCACGAAAGCCAATTCGCGAAACACTTTAGGTTGATCCTGTGTCAAGAGTGGCCTTTGAGCCGCATGGTCGTCGAGGTCGCTCTTGAGTTTCCGGCTGAGCATGGCGCGACAGTTGGCGAGTAAATGGTACAGCCCACTCGGTTCGGAGAATTCCTGCGAAGTCATGTCGGTCGAGGCAAACGCTTCAGATCGATGCGAGCTCTTGGTCTTGCTGCGGGACTGAATCAGAACGCAGGTCAGAGAATGGCTGACGGAGGGATGCCCTCGATACGCTCACTCATCCGGGTGGCTGATGAGCGATAACCCGGCGTGGCCGCCACTCATGCTGACCGAGGAGACGGACATCATCGGTGAGGTGCGTTGGGTTGGGCGGACGTTCTAGGAGGGGGGTAGGGAGTTTTCTTGAGCTACCCCACGAAACGTGCAGACTGGCGGTTGGCTGCTCCGGTACGCAATGGCTATAACGTATACAGACGATGACATCGCCGAGTTCGTTCGCGAGCGCAAGGCTCTCCCTAAGGATTGGCGTGACCGGACTCGGCTTCGAGCCAAGCGAGGCCACGAGGAACGCGATCTTCAGCTGGTAACGCCGTCGGGAAATGAGTATCGCATCATACTTAGACGAAGCACATTCAACCCATTGGACTTCTCGGCCGTACTTGCTGTTCGCGTCACTCAGTCGAATCTTTTTTTTCGGTTAAGACGATACAATGGGAAGAGCCACGAACACACCAACAGCATTGAGGGGGATACTTTCTACGACTATCACGTTCACATGGCAACGGAACGCTACCAGAACATCGGCAGTCGTGAAGACGCTTACGCCCAGCCAACGGATGCGTACGACGACTTCGAAGGGGCGCTAACCACTATGCTGGGAGATTTGAGCTTCGATGTACCACCCCTACAACAGATGAGTCTCTTGTAGGGGGTTCACCATGGTCATTGACCCGATCGAGCGAGAGTTTCAGGAGAAAGTCTCAGCGAAGGTGCGCCTCGTGCCGGAGGGAGTTAATCGCTACCGGGTCTTCACGCCCTTTAGATTCGATGACGGTGACCATCTGGCGATTGCGCTCCGCCGAGATGGCTCGCATTGGATTTTGTCTGACGAAGCTCATACGTTCATGCACCTAACCTACGATATCGATGAGCAAGATCTCATGCGAGGCGGCCGCCAAACGTTGATTGCGAACGCCCTATCGGTGTTCGGCCTCAATGACGTCGACGGGGAACTCCGGCTTGTAATACGCGACGGACAATACGGTGACGCGCTCTATTCGTTCGTTCAAGCGTTGCTCAAGATCACCGATGTCACCTATTTGTCCCGCGAGCGTGTGAGGTCTACCTTTGCTGAGGACTTCAGAACATTCTTTGCGCAATCGATACCGGAGGAACGTCGAAGCTTTGACTGGACTCACCCGCGATTCGACCCTGAGGGGAAGTATCCGGTTGACTGCAGGATCAACGGTATGCCGCGGCCGCTGTATGTACACGCCCTATCCAATGATGACAGGACACGGGACGCGACCATAGCCCTGCTTCAGTTCGAAAAATGGGGCGAACCGTTCCAGTCCCTCGCGATTTTCGAGGACCAGGAGTCTATCAGCCGGAAGGTGCTGGCACGCTTCAGCGACGTTTCCGAAAAGCAGTTCTCAAGTCTCCCGGGAAATCACGACCGGATTAAGCGCTTTCTGGAGGAATACACGGAAACCCGTGATCCAGCATGAGCCACGGCGGATAGCCCAATCCCACACGGGCGGCTGGATTCTGTACGGCGCGACGGTCGTTGGGGGGCTGTACTTACTTAGAGGAATCTACCGGTTAATACGGAGCAGAACGTCGCCCTATTGGACCAAGGATGAAGACTAGGACTTTCGATACTTGTCCAAGCCGGGCACGCTAGCGTACAAAGGCCTCGTCCATACTCTGCTCCGCGGAAGTTAAGGCCAAACTGATCAATGTCTTCGTCGTGAGGAGCAAGCACCATACGAGAGCGAGATGGCGCAAATCATGAGCTTCTGGGGTGCATGGGCAAGGGCCAAGAGTGCGGTGCTGCTTGGGGCGATAGGGCTGGCGCTGGTGGTTGCGGGGTGTGGAGACAGCGGCCCAACGGACGCTGAGCTCCAGGCTACGGTCAATGCGAGTGTGGCGACGGCTGTCGCTAGCGCGCTGGCGACCCCGACCCCAACCGTAACACCGATTCCACCAACCACTGCCCCTACCCCTACGAACACGCCGTTTCCTACGATTACAGCCACGCCAACGCCAACCCCGGAGCCCACAGCCACGCCGACGCCAACCCCGGAGCCCACAGCCACGCCAACCCCGGTGCCCACGCCAACGCCAACCCCGGAGCCCACAGCCACGCCAACGCCAACCCCGGTGCCCACAGCCACGCCAACGCCAACCCCGGTGCCCACAGCCACGCCAACCCCGGTGCCCACAGCCGAGACTGGAAGATGGGACATCAAAGACCAATTCGTTAACGAACTTTTGGCTGCAAGCCTGTTTGCTGAGTTTAATGACGATATTTGGTTGCTCATTGGCTGCACGGAGAGTGGATTCACGGGTATCGTCATCGAATGGGGAACGTTCGTTGGCATCGACCCACACCCGGTCGCCTACCGTATCGGTGATCGCGAGGCTGTCACCAAGGATTGGAGCGTCACCGATACGGGTTCCATGACGATATTTCCCGGGGAAACCATCGCGCTGATCAGATCCATGTTCGGAGAATCCAAGCTCGCCGTCAGGACGACGCCCCCTGGTGAGAACAGCATCACGGCGATCTTTGACATTACCGGAATTGAGGCAGCGACCGCCCTGATCGCAGAGGCGTGCGAATGGCCGTGATCGAGGCTGCAACTCACGGCAACATCGAGCCGTTGCTCGACATCCACGTCAGGATGCGGCTGTCCTTGCCTATGAGTTGACACAGACGGTCGATCAGGTCTCGGGGGGGATTCCCATGTCTTCTCGCCGGGATTCGTAGCAACGACGGGATTAGACCTGCCGGATAGGACTTGAGACAACCCTAGCGGAATCAAACGCGAGCGAGGTGAAACGATGCATCGACTGAGAAGCGCGGCGCTCATTGCGGTCGGGATCGTGGTCGGCTTAGGGGTTGGCTGGGTTACCCTCGGAGGAAGCGCGAGCCAGAGTGAGGCTGCCCCCGAGCTCCAGGACGTTCCCGGGATGGACTTCATAGCGCGGCAGGGGGTTCTTCTACTCCACCGATTCCGTGACGAAGCAAACGAGACGACCTGCTGGATCGCCAACAGAAGCTCCGGGGACAGTGTGGCCACTTCATGCCTGCGGGACGAACCGCCGCCGCCGCCAGACCCGGTGGACCCACAGTCGGTCCTCGATGGTCGCGTGTGGGTCTACGTGGGATCGGCACCCCAGCCGGTCGAGTAGGAGACACGAATAGGACTTCCGGACCTTGTGAGTGCGGGGCGCGGTAACGTACAAAGGCAAAGATGAGGGGCCATATTCGGCGCCGCGGGCGCAAATGGGTGGTCGTGCTGGAGTTCCCACGGGACCCCGGCACCGGCCGACGTCGCCAGCGCTGGCTCTCGGGCTTCGGCACCCGAAGGGAAGCCGACCGGGCCCTGGCCCAGGCCCTCAGTGAGCTGGACCGCGGCGCCTTCACGACTCCGGTCAAGGTCACGGTCGCCGCCTACCTGCGGCAATGGCTCGAAGAATACGCCCGGGCGAACGTCCGCGAGACCACGTACCTCAGCTATCGGATCATGGTGGAGAAGCACCTGATACCGGCGCTGGGCCAGATCGCGCTCTCGCAGCTTTCGACGTCGCATCTCCAGCGGTACTACCGGCAGGCGCTTGATTCAGGGCGCAAGGATGGCCACGGGACCAAGCTCTCAGAGCGATCGGTGCTCTACCAGCACCGGGTTCTGAGCGAGGCGCTGTCTCACGCGGTCCAGTGGGGCCTCGTTCCGAAGAATGTCGCGCAGGCCGCGACCCCGCCACGGATCCGCCGGCAGGACCCGAAGACCTGGACAATCGAAGAGCTGACCCGTTTCCTCGAGTCGATCCACGACGCGGAATTCTACGTCTTCGCCCTGACGGTCCTGTACACGGGCATGCGGCGCTCCGAAGCTCTCGGGCTGCGCTGGGGAGACGTCGACCTGGACATGGCGAGTCTCGGAGTCGCTCGATCGCTCCAGGCGCTCCCGGGCGGCCGCATGGAGTTCCTCGAGCCGAAGACGGAGCACAGCCGGCGCCCGGTCGCGCTATCGCCGGCGGCCGTCGTCGCGCTCCGGACTCACAAGGAGCGTCAGGAGGAGACACGCAGGTTTCTCAGGGCGAGGGGAACAGGCCCATGGCCGATGTACGGGCCCGAGGCCCAGGTGTTCAGCCGGCTCGACGGATCACCGCTGCGACCGAGCACGATGTCACACAAATGGGCCAAGCTGGTGAAGAAGGCCGGGGTGACCCGAATCCCGCTCCACAGCTCGCGGCACACCCACGCGACCCTCATGCTCCGAGCCGGGATTCATCCGAAGATCGTGCAGGAGCGTCTCGGGCACGCTTCTATCGCGACGACGTTGAATATATACTCTCATGTGGCGCCGGACATCCAGCGGGCCGCGGCCCTACGGTTCGAGGAGGGTGTCCAGGCCGGCGACGAGGCGCGCGTCGAGGACAAAATCAGGCCGTGAAAACACCCGACGAAAAACCGCCCGTTTGCAAAATGTTTGCAATTCCCGATTTCAGGACCGTGGAGAAGGCTCTCCAATTCTGTTAGCCGAGGTAGCTCAGTCGGTAGAGCACTTGACTGAAAATCAAGGTGTCGTCAGTTCGATTCTGACCCTCGGCACCATTTCAATCGCGTCAACCCTGCAGCGGGTGGTCGAAGGGCGCCGATGCTACCGGTGAATAGCGGCGGGCTAGAGGCTAGCCGACCGCTTTCTTGAGCGTCGTCACGAGGTCGTCCTCGGTCGGCGGTTTGAGCAGGTAGTGCTCCACACCGAGGAGAGCGCTCTTCTTGACAGTCTCCTCGGTGGCCGCGGAGCACATCACCACCGGGATGTTGCGCCAGTCCCGGTTCTTCCGGACTTCGCGAATGAACTGAAAGCCGTCCATGTCGGGCATCATCAGGTCCACCAGGATAGCGTCGATCTCGCCGTGGGCTTCTTGCAAGACTTCGAGCCCGGAGCGAGCCTCGTGGACCGCGATAGCCTCGATGTCGTTCGAAGCGAGGGTCTCTTCGAAGACGGTCGCTGAAACCGGGTTGTCTTCGACGATCAGAACTTTCACGGACTGTTCCTCAGGCCGCCGTTCGGCGCGCCAGGACGTTGTCCACCATCGTCTGCAATTGCGCGGGGCTGAAGGGCTTGCAGATATACTCGTCGGCCCCGGCTTCGACGGCGGCGCTCAGGTCCGCATCCTGGCTCAGGGCGGTGACCATAATGATAGCCGTCGCCGACGTGTTTTCGTCTCGCTTGAGCTCCTGGCAGACCTGAATGCCGGTCCGTTTCGGCATCATCACGTCGAGGAACATCAGGTCCGGTTTCTCGCGTCGCGCCACCTTCAGGGCCTCTAGGCCGTCACGAGCGATGAGCAGCTTGTACCGCTCGTCGTCGTCGAGGACGGCTTCGATGAGGTCTCGAACGGCCTCTTCGTCGTCTGCGACCAGCACCTTGGCTGGTTGCTCCGGGGCTTCACCATCCGGCTCCCGACGAATCGAGTTGACCAGTTTCTTAATCATTCGACACTACCTCGAAGTCATAGAAGTCGGGGGGCGACATCGTTCCTGAGCACCAAATCCCAGGCTCGGTCCACGTCCAGTTGGGCCTCCCGCCAGCCCACCAGGGCATCCACCAGGTCCTGGGCGCCTGCCAGGGAACCCTCCGGTACCGCCGCCGCCAGCTCTGCCAGAGCATCGAGGCCGTGTACCGACGTGTCGCTCCGGTTGAGAAGCCTCTCAGCGGCGGTGTCGGAGTTATGCACCTTGAGCGCAACGCTCTGCCTTGCATCAGTCAGCGCTTCCTGGGCGGCCCGATATCCCTGGATCGGGTTGGACGAGTCCATCTACGTCTCCTAAAACTTGCTCCGCAATGTGGCCCCGTATATCAATCTAGGCATCGCGGGAGGCTCTTGCATGAGGGTACGCCATCATTTCGACGCGTCATACTCAAAGATGGGGGCGGGCACCCACAAGGGCGCGACCCACATGCGGGGCAAGGCCCCCGGGAGGCGAGGGGCCGGTGATCAGGCGAGCGTGATGGAGACCGTAGCCCCGACCGGCACCGGCGTCGGGATGTTTGCCCGAATAGTGAAGGAGTTGCTGCCAACGACGATCGCTAGGTCCTGCGTAGTCGTGATGATCAGGACTGAGTTGGGGCGGATAAGCCTCAGCGAGTCCCCGGGAAGGCTGGGAACAAAGCTCTCGTAAAGACGCGTGTCATAGTTGAACGAGGTGACGATCTCGAGGGCTCCGGTCGCGACGATCGTTGTCAGCGCATCGGCTGGCGGGACGGCGCCAGGCACGCTCGAAATCGGGACGTTCACGGTCAGGAGCTGACCCGCGGCGAAGATCACCGCGGGCGGGTTCGCCTCCGGCTTGGAAACTCCGCCAATGACAGCTCGGACGTAGACTATTTGGCCCTGGAGGGAGGGGGTCGATTGGACATCGACCCGGTATTCGTTGATCGCAAAGCCTTGGTTGCCGGTAGCTCCCAGGCCGATCACCGTACCGTCCTGCAACATCACCTGAACCAGAATCCCAGCACTGACGGGATTCCCATCCGACGTGACGCTGCCAGTGAAGACGGTCACGCCTTGGGCGGACGCGGGCGCGGCGAAAGCCGAGACGCCAAGCATAAACGCTGTCAGGCAGAACCCGACCCAGAGCCGCTTTCCTCGTGCGACAGACATCCAATCAGCCCCATGAACCGGCTTGCTGGGGATAGGTTATCACACATCTCAATGTGAACAGGGGCCCAGGCGCCCCAATGGGCCCGACAAATGCGGCAGCATGCCATGAGCGGATAAGATAGGAGCCCCGGGCTGGGAGCCGGGACAGCGACATGCCAGGTATGCTAACCGACAAAGTAGCCGTGATCACCGGCGGCGGACGGGGCATTGGCCGTTCCGTCGCGCTCGCCTTCGCGGAACAGGGCGCCAGGCTCGTGATCAACGACCTGGGGACAAGTCTCGAGGGGGTCGGCCGGTCTACGGCCGAGGTCGACTCCGTGGTCGAGGAGGTCCGCGCCGGCGGTGGACGGGCAACGCCCAGCTATGACTCCGTGGCCTCCATGGAGGGCGGCCGCAAGGTCGTGCAAGCGGCCATAGACTCCTTCGGCCGCGTTGACGTTCTCGTCACGGCCGCCGGTATCATCCGCAACCGGATGGTCTACAACATGACCGAGGAAGAGTGGGACTCGGTCATCGCCGCGCACCTGAAAGGAACGTTCGCGGTGGCGAAGGCCGCCTGCGGCTATTTTCGAGAGCAGGGCGGCGGGCGCATCATCACCATCTCATCGGAAGCGGGCCTCGTGGGCAACCCGGCCCAGGCAAGCTACGGAGCGGCTAAGGCCGGTATAGCCGGCTTCACGAAGGCCGTGGCCCGGGAAATGGACGGCTACGGCGTCACGGCGAACTGCCTCGTGCCCCGCGCCCATACCCGGGCGTCCGAGGGGCTGCCTGAGGCCATGGCCCAGTTCCGGGCCATGGGGATCGCCGGGCTCGATTCCGATACCGATCGGATCGCTGAGTTCCTCCCCGAGGACATCGCGCCCATGTTCGTCTACCTGGCAAGCGACGAAGCTGCTCATATCAACGGCCAGGTCTTCCTTGCCTACGGCGGACACATAGCGCTCTTCCGTCCACCGGAGCCTGCTCGCACCATTTACTCCGACAGACCTTGGACCATCGACTCGTTGGAACGGACGGTCCCGGAGCGTCTTGTCCTCGACGTGACAAATCCGGCGCCTCCCCAACCGAACGGTAACGGGAGACCGGCGGCATACGGTCCGTTGAACAGCAGCGTGGCCATTGTCGACGGCGCCGGCGGCCACGGCCGAAGCGTCGCAGCCACGCTGGCCCGGGAAGGGGTCCGGGTTGTAATCAACGACCCGGATACGGCCCTCGCTGACGCGGCCTGTCAGGCGATTCGGACTGCGGGAGGCGATGCCATCGCCCTCCACGAGGACGCCGCTACCATCGACGGCGCCGAGCGCATGGTCCAGAGCGCGCTCGAGCGCTTCCAGCGCGCCGACATCGTGGTCTCCGCTCCGACCGGAGAGCCCGCTTCGACACTGGCCGACGCCACCGAGGAGGAGTGGGACTTCGGTATCGAGGGCCGCCTCAGGTCGACCTTTGCGCTGATCAAGGCGGCGGGCCTGCACTTCCGCCAGCAGCGGGGCGGACGAATTATCGCGTTGGCGTCCGGGGACGGGCCTGCATCCGCGGCGGCGGCCTCGGAAGCCATCGTGGGACTCACCCGCGTAGCGGCGCGGGACCTGGGACGGTACGCCGTTACCGTCAACTGCGTCTTCTCCGGCGATGGCGACGCTCTAGGCCCCTTTGTCTCCTGGCTTGCCAGCGACGCGTCGAGCGACGTCAATGGCCAGCTCTTCTCCGTCCAGGGGAACACCGTTACCCTGATCCGGCAGCCTTCCGAGGCCCAGGCGCTCGTCAAAGACGGGCGCTGGACGGCGGAGGAGATCGCGGACCTGCTCCCCCGGACCCTTCGGCTGGTCTGATCCCGATTCGCCCCGCACGTACCGGCGTTGTTATAATCGGTCGCGCTGCTTCAGTTGCCGAAGTGGCGGAACGGCAGACGCGACGGTCTCAAAAACCGTTGGGGGAAACCCCGTGTGAGTTCGACTCTCACCTTCGGCACCAGCGTTCGACGGGTGATCCGCAAGCAGATTCCATGCGGCATCGGACTTGGAGAACAGTCGATGCCGGGAGGAAACGAAATGCCCAACGACTTCACGGTCACAGTAAACGTAATCGCTATAGCCGGCTCCGGATTGGTCGCAGGCCTCTTCTTTGTGTTTTCAGTCTCCGTCATGAAGGCATTGAGGCAAATTCCCGCATCTGCGGGAATCGCCGCAATGCAACGCATCAACGTTACGATAGTCAATCCGCTTTTCATGCTCGTCTTCCTTGGGACACCCGTGGCCAGCCTGTATCTCGCTATCGTCGGGGTGATTGATCTTTCGGATCCAGGGTTCGGCTATCTACTGGCAGGCGGCGCCCTCCATGTCGTCGGATCATTTCTCGTGACGATCGCGTTCAATGTTCCTATGAACAATGAACTGGCGACCGTCGATCCCGACAGCGAGGAGGCTTCCACGGTTTGGTCAAGATATCTCATGGAATGGACAAGGTGGAATCATGTTCGGACCGTCTCGGCCCTGGGTTCCACAGTCATGCTGAGTCTCGGCCTGCTTTGGACGTCTTAGCAGCTAAGACTGCTCCGTATGCGGAGCAACACGGCGTGACACGCGACGCTATCAGACGACACGAACCGCACGAGACTTGAAAACCCGCCCACGAGGTATCGGTCACCCGACCAAGCCATAAGCCGGCCCGCGAGGGTATGTGGAATGAACGAGCAGAGTCTCGATACGCTTGCCAATGTCGCGATCACCCTCGCCGGGTTTTCTGGTGTCGCAGTGGTCTTTCGCCTGCGAGGAGTTCGTACCTGGTCTCCCACGGAGCTGCGGTTTCTCTGGTTCCTTATTGGCGATAGCCTTCTCGTTCTCTTCTTCTCGCTGCTCCCCGTCCCGATGGCACTTGCGAATTGGTCTGATGATACGGTGTGGACCGTCTGCAGCTCCCTGCTCGGGTCCTGGTTTTTCATCGGCAACATGCTAGCGATTCGCGGTGAGCGCAGGGACCGTGCAGCACAGCAGAAGATCGATGTTCCGCTGATAACCCCGATGCTCTATGTTGTCTTCGTGGTCGCCATCGTCATGGGCGTGGTGTTGTGGCTCAGTGCGTGGGACCTTGGTGTGCCCCGGGGGCAAGCTTTGTACGTCCTCGGACTAATCGTCCTGCTCGCGTTTGCGGCTTGGGAGTTTCTATTCTTCATCGGCCTCGCGGCGTGGCAAAGCAAAGACCGGCGACAGCGCTAAACCCAACGCATAGCCGTGCGAGGGTGGAAAGATACGAAGCCAGCGGACAGTCCGCTGGAAGACTGCTACACTCACCCTTGAACCGTAGAACGGGACCTGAGGGAAGCATGGTCATCGGAAAAGAGCGCTCATCTTGGTATGGAGGCCATGAGTCGGCCTGCACCTGCGCCGATTGCGTGGCGCGGAGGGCGGAGCAGCGCCGGTTCGACGTCGCAACCGACGGCCGCAAGGTCGGGCGCAACGAGATCTGCCCCTGCGGGAGCGGCAAGAAGTACAAGAAGTGCCACGGCAGTTAGCCCGCCGCTGAACCGTCCCTACGGCCAGCCGGCGCCCGGAACCTCGACGCGAACGGTCTCGACCCACCCCCTGAGCTCCTTGGGCTCACGGCCTTCTTTGATATGGTCCCGGATCTCGCTGGGGCTCGTCGAGGCGCAGAGGAGGAACAGCGTGCGCCGGTCCTCGCCGCCGAGCATGCAGGCCACCGTCTTCACGTCGTCGTAGCCGATGCGGTCCACCACTCGAGAGCCTTCGAGCACACGCAGGAACTCGCTCGACCGCACCGCGGCGATCCATACCGCCCCTTCGGCATCGAGGCACAGGCCGTCGGGCACTTTGTTCTCGAAAGCGGCGAAGGTGCGGGGGTTGGCGAGCGTCCCGTCGGCGGCGACGTCGAGGGCGCGGACGTCGCTGTTCCACGTCTGGCTGACGATAAACGTCTTGCCGTCGGGCGTGATCACCGCGCCGTTGGGCTCGACGACCTCCGTCGTGGCGATCGATGACGCGCCGTCGGGCGTCACCAGCACGATGCAGCCGGGCCACTCGCCGGGCTCGTGCTCGGCATAGTAGGCGCCGATGTAGGCGCGGCCCTGCGCGTCGACGACCATGTCGTTGATGGCGCGGAAGGGATAGTGCGACAGGTCGGCGTGAACGGCGAGGCCGGCGGGGTCGAGCCGCAACAGCAGCCGCTCCTCGATCGACACGACGAGCAGCCGCCCATCGGGAAGCCAGCCCAAGCCTGAGGGGAGCCCGTCGAGCTCGACGATGACCTCGGCGTTGCCGTCGAGGTCTACCGCGATGACCTTGTGGTCCCGCACGTCGGAGAGCCAGAGGCGGCCATCGCGCCATCGCGGCGACTCGGGGAAGACCAGACCCTGGAGCAGCACCTCAGGTTGCAACGTCACGCTGGCCTCCTCACCGACTCGATTTCGCGCCGATTATGATTGGACGGACGCGGCGAGGCAAGAAGCAAACCGAGATTGTTGCGCCAGCCCCACGGTGCTAAGGTCGCCGTGACCCGGAGCGATGGAGGTGCGTTCGATGGAGACGATCGGCTTTATCGGATTGGGAACGATGGGGTCGGGGATCGCGGCCAACATCGGCAAAGCGGGCTACCCGATGGTCGTGCACGACGTGCGCGAAGAGGCGGCGAAGCCCTTCGTCGACCAGGGCGCTCGGTCCGCGTCCACGCCCGCGGAGGTCGCGAAGCTCAGCGACATCACCTTCACGTCGCTGCCGGGCCCCGCCGAGGTGGAGGAGGTCGCTCTCGGCATCGAAGGAATCGTCGCCGGAATCAAGCCGGGGGCCTTCTACGTGGACCTTTCGACCAACAGCCCGGCCCTGGTCCGGCGCATCGGCGCCGCCTTCCGCAAGAAGGGCGCGCATGTGCTGGACGCCAGCCTCAGCGGAGGAAAGCGGGGCGCGGTCGCCGGAACGCTTGCCGTCTACATCGGCGGTGACGAGGCCGGCTACGAGGCGATCAGGCCCGTGCTCGGCTCCTTCGGGAGGCAGCTGACCCACGCCGGTTCGCTAGGTTCCGGCGCCGTCGTCAAGCTGGTACACAACATGATCGGCCATGTGGTCGCGGTGGCGATCTCGGAAGGCCTGACGCTAGGAACGAAAGCGGGCGTGGACCCTCTCGTACTCTGGGAGTGCTTGCGCCGGGGCGGCCTCGGCTCGCTCTCCGCCCTGCACCTCGTCGTGCCCGAGAAGATCTTGGCGGGCTCGTTCGACACGCCGGGCAGCATGACTCTCGAGCTTTCGGCAAAGGACGTGGCGCTGGCGACGGAGCTGGGCCGCGAGTTCGACGTCCCGCTCCCGATGTCCAACCTGGCCCAGCAAGTCGCCGTCAGGGCCCTCAACCGCGGCTGGGGCAACCGAGACGTTTGCGCCTCACACCTACTGCAGGAGGAGGCCGCGGCCGTCCAGGTGCGTGCTCCAAGCCTTGATCTGGGAAAACTGGCCCGGTTCGTCCAGTACTTCGAGGACCCGCCGGCCGAGGGGGCCGCGTCGGACTGAATTGGGATGGCCCCGCGGTGGCGGTGATGGGCTTGACGGGAGGTGCGCCGCGCCAAGCCCATCACCAGGGGATTGAGGTGCCTGGAGTGTAGACCCGGCGTCGAAGTCCGCGCATCACTCGAACGGGTGATCTTTTGCGTGATCTTGGCGCGACAAAAAATTGGGCCCGGCGGAGTCCGCCGGGCCCAATCTACTTACTGAACGGTTGTTGGCTGGGCTTTAGCCCCAGACGCCCGCCGCGATCTTCTTGTAGTTGAACGCGTAGCGAGAGGGACCGCTGTTCCACTCCGCCGGGATGGTGTCGTTCCCGGCCCAAATCAGGCCGTAGGAGACGATCGGCGTCCCTCCGCCGGTCGCAAAGCCCTGGGCGATGTTCAGTTCCATGAACTCGATCCTCTTGGCTGCATAGGCCTCGATCGTCAGGGTGCTCTGCCATTCCTGAGCGATCTTCGCCAGTTCGGGGTTGGAGACCGTGTTGTGGGTGTTGAACCGACCGGAAGCGTTGAAGGCTCCTGCCTGGCTCGCCCCTGCTACCGGCGAGGCGCCGAGACCCCAAGCGCCGGCGATTGTCGGCCTCTCCCACGGACCGCCGCTGATCCCGTCTTCAGCCGGACCCTTGCCCGGAGCGAAGAGTCTGGTGCGGAACTCGGTGAAGCTCATTGGAATCCGCTTCACCGTGAGCCCCAGGTCCTCGTACCAGACGGCGATAGCCTCCATGATCTCTGGGCCCTCGGGGAGGTTAGACCTCGGCGGGTTCCAGACGATCAGGTCGAGCTCGAACCCGTCCGGGTATCCGGCCGCGGTCAATAGTTCCTTCGCACGGGCCGGATCGTAGTCCGTTGGCGGGAAAGCCGAGTAGGTCCTGTCCATCGTCTGCGATGGGTAGTCGAAGTAGGGCTGCGCCAGTCCCTGCATGAAGGTGTCGGCGATGACCTGGCGGTCGATGGCGTAGTGACCAAGGGCGACTCGCACCTTCGGGTCGTTCAACGGATTCGGGCCGTAGCCCGGGTAGTTCTCGACGTACTGCGCCTCCATGCGGAAGCAAGCGCAGACGCTGCCGGGTCGCTCGAAGATCTGCAGGCCGGCGTCGCGAGCCGACGCAAGCGAGGCCCTGCCGATGGGCGCCAGGTCCGCATCACCGGCCCGGACCAACGCGATCCTCGTGATCTCTTCGGGGATGGCCCGGACGATCACGGTCTTGATCTTGGGAACGCCGAAGAACCAGTGCTCGTCCTGGGCTTCCATGACCATGTTGTCGCTTGGGGCGACGCTGACGAACTTATAGGGGCCGGAGCCCGATGGATCCCGGTTGTACGCCGTCAGGCCGATCTCGGACAGGTGGTCCATGTCGACGACGTGGTTGGGCGAACCGCCTTGACCAATGAGGCTCAACCACTGCAGGTGCCAGAAGATCGTCGGAGCATTAATATCGACTTCAAACGTGTTGATGTCGATGAACCGAAACTCCTTGACGTCGTTCCGGAGGTTGCCAACGCTGGAAATCTGGTAGCCTTCTCCGTCGCGCACCTCTTCCAGGTAGCGGACGATGTCCGAGGCGTCGGCCCGGGAGCCGTCCCAGAACGTCACGCCGTCGCGCGTCTTGAAAGCGTAGCTCTGGGCGTCGTCGCTGATCGTCCACTCACTGACAAGACCCGACTCCGTGTCGAGCTCGACCTCGTCCGTGGCCCCGAGCATGTAGTCGTACATCAGGTCGAGGTACTTCCGATCGGTACCTCCCGAGAACAGCCAGGTGTGCGACTCGCCCAGGTCGGTTAGCGCGATGGTCATCTCGCCTTCCGGTACCGGCACGGGAGTCGCGGTGTCCTGGGGTCTTGCAGTCGCGGCCGGTACCGCCGTGGCCCGTGGCGCGGCTGTTGGCGGCAGCGCGCTCGTGGGTCCTGGGGCTGCCGTGGGCGCCGGAGCGTCCGGGACCGCCGTGGGCGCCGGAGCGTCCGGGACCGCCGTGGGCGCCGGAGCCGTGGTCGGTGCCGGGGCTGCCGGTCCCGACGTTGCCGTCGGGTCGCTGCCGCCGCCGCAGGCCGCGACGACGAGACTCACGACAATCGCCGAAAGCGCAAGCAGATGGAACTTCCGTAGTCTCATATAGGCTTTCTCCTCTCGACTCCGCATGCCGTTGGGCATGCCCTAGTTACGACCTGCCGTTCACTAGCCGATAAGATATGAATCCGAATGGCCGGACGAATGCCGAGAGTATACTACACGCTGTCTCTAGTCAACAGTTTCCCATACGGAAGAGCCAGTCTAGAGGTCTCCGAGAGTCCGGCGACTCTAGTGTTCGGCCCGCTCCCAGGTGGACTCCGCCGTCTCGACGCCGTCCGGCTGCGTGCCCTGGATCGTCATCCGGGCGCCTTCGATCGCGAACTCGAGTCGAAGGTCCTTTCCAACGTAGTCGGGTCGCCCCGAGAGGCCGTAGTGGAGCACCGCGGCGGAGCCATCGACGGTGTACGTGCCGCCGGAGAGCCGCATGGTCTGGTTCGCTTCGAAGGCTGCGTCGGCGGTCGCGGTCCGCTTCTCGCTGACGTGGAGGCTGAAGTTGGTCTCGGTGAAGACGGCGAGGCCCTCCCTCGTCTCCGAGATCAGCTTCCAGGTCCCGACCAGGGGTGAGCCCATGCTTGAACCGCCTCCGCTCCCACGATGGAGCCCTGCCGCTTGATGATGCAGGCGGCTCCCACTCCAGTTGCGACTGCAGATACCTAGGAAAGTTTACTATAATAGCCGTCGGTGTCACAGCCGGTGTGCTGTGTGGAGGTCCCAGGTGTGGTGCGCGGCATGCAGGCAAGGCCACGACTCGTTCGCGCTTCTCTGTGGGGCGTGCGGCGCGGCGCTCGTGACCATCTCCGGAGGAGCCGACGAGGTCGCTGGGGAGAGCCCGAAGAAAGCCTCTCGAGACCGTCCCCTCCCGACATCGTTCCAAAACGGCAAATACACCGTCAAGGAATTTATCGGCGAGGGGGCCACCAATGACGTGTACCTGGTCCACGACGAGGTCCTGGACCGTGACGTCGCCTTCGCCCTGATCAAGGCCGAGGGTCTCGACGAGGACGACCGGAAGCGCATCATCCGGGAAGCCCAGATGATGGCGAAGCTGGGCGATCATCCCAATATCGTCCAGATCTATGAGTTCGGCGAGGAGGACGGCTCGCCGTTCATGGTCGAGCAGATGATGGCGGGGGGCACGCTGGAGTCTATAGTCGAGAACGCCCAACGGGGCAGGGTCGACTTCAACCAGGTCATCCAACTCGCCATCGACGTCATCAGCGGCCTGGAATTCGCCCACTCCAAGGGCGTGATCCACCGCGACGTAAAGCCGGGAAACGTGTGGCTCACGGCAGCCGGTGGCGCGAAGATCGGCGACTTCGGCATCGCCTTCTCACCCTCGTATACCACCAGGGTCACCCACACCGGCATGGTGCTCGGCACCGTTGCTTACATGCCCCCGGAGCAGGCGATGGGCGGCGCGGTGGATGCCCGAAGCGACCTCTATTCCTTCGGCGCCATGCTCTACGAGATGACGACCGGGCAGCGCCCGTTCACCCGGTCGCGGTCATCAGTCAGCACATCAACACAACGCCGATCTCACCCAGCCGACACAGCCCCAGCATCCAGCTGCAGCGCCGTGCCAAGGCCGAAGAGGTCCAACTCGCCTTCGCCGGCTTCGATGGCGCTCCCAAAAAGGTCATCGAGCTGACCAGGATGAACCTGGTGATGGACCTCTACGAGAACGCCGCCGAGGCGGAGGCCGCTGTCCGCGAATCGCTCGACAGGAAGCGGCGACGAGGCTAACGGTCAGCTCGCTCCGGCGCTTCGTCAGATCCCTCGTGACCGCTCTGCCAGCGTCTATCTTTTCTGGTCGGCCTTTGACCTAGTTTTGAACTTAGTTTAAGATATTCTTTGTAGGTAGCCCTGCGGCGCGGGATGCGTACCGGTGGCGATTGGGTGTGAGCACCGCGGGCGCGTCCCGAAGAAAGATAGGGCGGGCGACCTTCAGGGTTGGTTTCAGTCCGGCTAGGATTGGAAGGCAAACCAGCCAGATCGACACAGTGGGTTGCGATCTGCTGTCGGCAGGAGGAAACCGGTATGGCCAGTCACCGAAGGCCCCGGATCGAGGCGAGTCGGAACGGCGGCAGGGCGAGTGAAGTTTACGGACAAACACACCTGGTGTGGGAGAATCGCCTGCTCCGCTGTTTGACGAATGAGTTTGCCTCCACCCTCCTCGGCGCGGGCCGAGAGGTAACGTTTCCCGGAGGCGAGACCCTGGCCCGACAAGGTACTCAGGTCGACTCGGTCCTCTTCCTGCTCGAAGGCGCAGTCGGGGTCGAGGTCCGCTCGCCCAGGCTCGCCGGCTGGACGGTCGCTCTTGAAAGCCTCCTCCCTGGCGACGACATCGGCCTCGTCTCCGTTCTGGACAACCGGCCCCACTTCGCAACGATGACGGCCGTCGAATCGGTCGTCGCTGTCTCGGCCCCCCTGCCGGCCATCCGAAAGGCGTTGAGCAACTGCTTCGAGTGGTCGTTCTGGAGAAGGGTCTTCGGCGTGTCGGTAACGCCCGACGACCGGCTCCGCGTGCTCGGCGCGGCGCGGCGCTCCGTTCTCTCGGACGTTGACTCAGGAGAGGCCCTGACCGCGCTCGAGGACTTGCTGGCCCCGGCACGATCGGGCCGGCGGACCGCCGCCGAGTATCTCGAGGAGCCGACGCCCATCTCGGCGGGGCGAAGGCGACACGTCAGGTCCGCCTGAGCCGGACCGTCCCAAACCCAGTCAACTCGAAACGCGTACGATCCGGGCCACGACCACCGTCGTGTTGTCCGTCCCTCCGGCGGCGTTGGCCGTGTCAACCAGCGACCGGCTCGCCTGCTCCGGCTCCCGTGTGCCGGCGATCTGTGCTATCAACTCCTCGTCCACAAGCGAGTGCAGCCCGTCGGAGCAGAGGACCAGGACGTCGCCATCGCTCAGCGCCTGGCTGGTGACGTCGACTGGCGCCGACCGCTCGGTGCCAACGGCCCGCATCAACACGTTACGGAGCAGATGTTGACCGGCGTCCTCGGCCTTCAAAAGCCCGCTGTCGATCTGGTCCTGGACCCAGGTGTGGTCGCTGGTCAGCTGGGTGAGCGAGCCCTCCTTCAACAAGTAGGCGCGGCTATCGCCGACATGCGCGAGGAAAGCCCGATCGCCGATCACGAGGACAACACTCAGCGTGGTCCCCATGCCGAGGAGGTTGGGGTCGGCTGCCGCGGCGTCGAAGATCGCGTCGTTCGCGGCGACCACCACCGGTCCTAGTGCGTCGGCGAGTCCTGAGGGCGGGGCCGTCGCAAGCCCCCTGCGAAGGCCTTCGACGGCCATCGCGCTGGCGACCTCGCCACCCTTATGACCCCCCATGCCGTCGGCGACCGCGAGGAGGGCGAGGGCGCCCGTAGGGGCCTCGGCCCCCACGGCGACGAGGAACGCGTCCTGGTTGCCGGCGCGAACGAGCCCGACGTCGGTCGCGCCGGAGGCGTCGACTCGATATGCCGACCCCTGGATCTCGTCACTTGAGGCCATCCGCTGTCAGCACTCCTTCCGAGGCTCGAAAGCCGCTCTATTTTACCGGCAATCGCGACAACGACGGGCAGGTGGTCTAGAAGCGCCGTGGAGCGCGTAGAATAGAGCAACGGACTCCATCCGGAGCACCCTTACCGATTCCCACCATGCCACTCCCGTGTCCGGTCGCTCCAACCCCGTTGAACAGGCTGCTCGGCCTGCGCCGTGTCGCAGCGGCACTCGTCGTCGCGGCCCTTGTCATCGGGGCCTGCAGCGGCGGCGACGCGGCCCCGACGGCCGCTCCCGTCTCCTATAGCCTCCCGCAGCCCCGGGCCCTCACGATCGAGCCGCCGCCCGGTATGCCGAGATACGTCCTCGCTCTCTACGATTCGTCCGAGGGCCGCAGCCCAACGGAAAACGAGACTCACACCGCCGCCGAGTTCGTGCTGAACTACCTTGGCTACGGGGTTCGCTATCTCGACGTCGATACAGACCCGCTTCCCGGTGCGTCCGAGATGGAGCGCTATGCGGCCATCGTTACCTGGTTTCAGGACGGGCTCATGCGAGACCCTCGTCGATACATCGACTGGTTAGATGAGAACGTCGCGGCGGGGAGAAGATATTTGCTGCTGGGGAACGTGGGCACGTTCCAGGACGCAGCAACCAGCGAGGTGCTTCCCCTCGACGAGGCAACGCGGCCCTTCCAACTGCTTGGCGCGAGATACCTGGGCAACTTCACCGACGACCCCAGCCTGATCACCGTCGTCGAGAAGCGGCCCGCGCTGGTCGAGTACGAGCGGCCCCTCGGCTCCGATCCGCTGACCTACGAGCAGGTCGTCTCCGACGATCCGGCCAACGACGTCTGGCTCACCGTCAACCACTCCGGGCTTCCCAGCGGCAATAGCGACGTCGTTTTCGTCTCGCCGAACGGCGGCTACATCCAGGGCCAGTACGCCTTCTGGATCGACCTGGATACGTTCCGCCGTCAGTTGCGAGTGGACCTGTTCACGTTCTTCGAGCAGGCACTCGGCCGGGGGCTCTGGCCCATCCCCGACGTCACCACACTCAACGGAGGCCGCGTCTTCTACTCGCAGATCGACGGCGACGGCTTCAGGAGCCAATACGAGTCCGACGGCTCCTTCCTGGCGGCGGAGAAGATCATCGAGCTCCTCGAAGAGTATCCATACCTGGTGACGGCCTCGGTGGTCGTATTCGACATTGATCTCGCGCTGTTCGGAAGTCCCCGCGTGGAACGAGCGGCGCAGGAGATGTTCCGGCTGGACAACGTCGAGTCCGCGAGCCACGGCTGGTTCCACCCCTTCGACTGGCGCAGGCGACTCACCCAGCTCCCGGAAGGGCTTCCGCCCGATTACCTGGAGTCGACGCAGACTAGGGACACGACGCTGCAGCGAGAGATTCCCGACTCTGTCGACTTCATCAACGAGAAGCTCGCGCCCGCCAGCAAACCCGTCCGGGTGTTCCTCTGGACCGGCGAGGCCAACCCCCTGGACGACGCCATCAGCGCCACGGAGCAGAGCGGCGTGTTCAACCTTAACGGCGGCCTGGGCAGGTTCGACAACGAGTTCGATTCGGTCTCTTTCCTGGTCCCGCTCATCGGCCAGCCGGAAAAGGACCGAGTCCAGTACTACGCGACGAATGCCAACGACAACAACTACTCGAACCTCTGGCAGGGCCCCTTCGAGGGACTGAAGAACGTGCTGCAGACTTTCGAGCGGACCGAGGCGCCGCGCCGCTTGACCCCTATGGACCTCTACTACCACCACTTCAGCGGCAGCAAGGACGCGGCCCTCTCGGCCCTCCGGCAGGTCTTCGACTGGCTGGACCGGCGGGAAGTAACCAGCATCTGGTCCAGCGAGTACGTCGCTTCCGTCCAGGGCTTCCTTCAAACCCAGATAACGCCTGCGGGTCCCGACCGCTGGAGCGTCACTGACTACGGCCATATGCGGACGGTCCGGTTCGACGATCCGAGCGCGACCGTCGACCTGGAACAGTCCAGGGACGTTGTGGGCTATCGGCGGATCAACGAATCGCTCTATGTCTCCCTGGCTGAGGGCGAGGATGCCCTGGTCGTCCTGGCGAGTGACGCGGGCCCGTCGCCGCATATGGAGTACTGCGGCTGCGTGGTCAGGAGCCGTTCGGTGTCGGGCGAGTCCGAGACCTACAACGTCGAGGTGCGGCTCGACACGGCGTTCTCTTTCGGCGGCCTGACGCCGGGCACCGTGGTAACCTACCAGGTTGAGGGGACCAAACCGGCCGGCGGCAGTCTCGCTGTGGACGGGCAGGGCTCGGTGAGATTCGCAGTCCCCAAGCACTCGACGACGGTCCGGATCAGCGGGCACCGGAGGTAATCGTGCGATGAAACGTTTCGAGGGGAAGGTGGCGCTCGTCACCGGCGGCAACTCGGGCATCGGTCGTGCAACGGCCATTTCCTTCGCTCGGGACGGGGCGCGCGTCGTGATCGCCGCGCGTCGGGAACCCGAAGGTGAGGAGACCGCGAAAACGATTCGTGAAGCAGGCGGCGACGCGGTGTTCGTCCAGACCGACGTAGCCAACGCTGCCCAGGTCGAGGCCCTGATAGCCCACACCGTCAAGCTCCATGGCCGTCTCGACTATGCGTTCAACAACGCCGGCGTGAACGGCGGCGGTATGACCCACGAGACCACCGAGGCCGAATATGACCGGCTGATGGACATCAACGTCAAAGGCGTCTGGCTCTGCATGAAGTACGAGATCTTCCAGATGCTCGAGCAGGGTGGGGGCGCGATTGTCAACGACTCGTCGACGTCGGGCCTCGTGTCCGACGGCTCCAGCGCCATCTACACGGCGAGCAAGCACGCCGTGGTCGGCCTGACCTCAATGGCCGCGCTGCACTATGCCACCCGAGGCATCCGGGTCAACGCTGTCTGCCCTGGATGGACCATGACGCCGATGGTCGAGACGAGCCTGAAGACCGATCCGGCGCGCGCGGCCGCCGCCATAGCTGAGACTCCGCAACAACGCGTCGCGGGGCCTGAGGAGATTGCGGCAGCCGTCCTCTGGCTTTGCTCCGACGAGTCGTCGTTCGTGACCGGCCACTCTCTGCCGGTGGACGGCGGTTCCACCGCTCGGCATTTTCAAAACAAGCCATATCACTGATTCCCAGGGAAGGTGACCATGACATTCGACGACGTCCGACCGTTCCTCGAAAGCAACCACCGCACCGTCGTGACCACGTTGCAGCCCGACGGGAATGTGCAGACCAGCATCGTCGTTGGCGGCGCCCGGAACGGCAAGGCCGTCCTCGTCTCTGTGATGGGCAAGTCCGCCAAGGTCCGTAACCTCCGCCAAGACCCCCGCTGCACCCTCCTCGCCGTGAGCGCCGACTGGGGCAGTTGGGTCTCGGTGGTAGGCAAGGCCACGCTGTTCGACTACGGGAACACCGACGCCGAGGAGATGCGGGTCCTGCTCCGCGACGCCTACCGGGCCTGCGGGGGTGGCGAGCACCCCGACTGGGACGAATACGACCAGGCGATGCGCAAGCAGGACGGCGTGGTCGTCTTCGTCACGCCGGAGCGTGTCTACGGCCAGATCCGATCTCCTGCCCAAGACCGTCACGATTACTAAGACACGCGCGTTGACCCGCCGGAGGCGCGCCCGCTAGGATACGCCAAACCCCGCGGGAGAGCGCCATGCCCGGCCCCCTCGAGGACGTACGCGTCTTCGACCTCACTCATAAACACTTATTGCTGGCGGCTGTGGGCTTGTCTGCCCTGGTCGTGCTGAGTTGTACATCGGACGGCCAGCCCCAGGCTCGAGAGCCGACCGACACGCCAGCGTCAGCCGGGGCTCCCACAGCGCTCCCAATCCCCGGTCTGGCACCGACGGCAATCGTCCTACCAGAAGTCCAGTCGCCATCCCCTACACCCAACATCTCAGCGACGGTGGCGGCAGCGATAGAGGCCACGGCTCAAGCCGAATCGACGGTAGCTGCTGCTGTTGAGGCCACGATACGAGCACTGCGAACTCCGACTCCCACGCCGACACCTTCACCGACACCTGGCCTCACTCCGACACAAACTCCGACGTCGGTGCCAAAAGCTACCCCGACTCCAACCCTGACACCTATTCCGAGGCCGCCAACCCCTTCTCCGACAGCACGTCGAACTCCGCCTATTCCAACGCCCACCGTGAGACCACCCATCCCCACGCCTACGGTGAGGCCAACTCCGACGCCCATCCCTACCCCGACCCCTGCTTGTGGCGGTTCCGGAGTCGTCGTTATCACCGGAACTGTCACGATAGATGGAGTTCCAGTGCAAAGAGGAACTCGGATTGAAGCCCTTCGTTCTGGGGTTTTAGTCGGAGCAGCAGAGACAGGGATCCCGGGACTTGCCCCGAACCAGTACCGCATGGACCTGTTGGCTACGGCGTCGCTGGATTGTCAGGAAGTAACTCTGGGAATCGTCGGCCGCGCTGGTACGGCGCGAGCCATGATTCACGCCAATCGCCTAATCCAGGCCCCAATCCAGTTGTTCACGTCTGGCGGTGCCATCAACCGCAAGGTGATCATCGTCCAGGGGATCGACAGCGACGGAGGGAGCTTGCAGGGGCGTCGACAGACCTTACTCGATGGCCTGCAGTCAAGACGAACCTCCGACTCGGTCCCAGTCGAACGCGAGGATGTGATTGGGTTTAGCTATGGAGATCTGTACCGCGACCTCCAGACTAACGAGATTTTCTCTGGGACAGAATATCGATCAGGGGTGGAGATCGAACCTGTGTACGGGAAGACGGACACCTGTACGGGGGTCGAGGCAGCTGCAGAAAGGCTTGACCGACTGGTTAAACAGATTGCAGCAGTGGAGCCGAACGCGGAATTGACCTTTGTTGCTCACAGTTTGGGGGGCATGGTCGCCACATTCTGGGTTTCCGAACAAACTGATCAATTCCTAGCCCGACATGTCCGTTCCGTTATCACCCTGGACAGTCCTCTCGACGGCCATCCAATCCGCAACCCTCGGTCTCAGTGTGGAGAGGAGGATCAGAGTTGGCAGGACATAGGCTTCTTCAACCCGGTCGTGTCGGCCCCCCTTAGCGACCGCTCCCGAACGGCTTTCAGAACGTCGTTTTTCCACATGAATTCGACGCGAATCGGGGATACCCTCCCAGGCGGTATCGGATTACCGGGTGGGTGTGGCTCCACGACTATTGACTACTTCGGTGTTGATCACAGCTGCCTGATCGATGGTAGCGGCAATGCTCTCCCTTCGATAACAAGCATCGTCACCTCCCCGGAGTCGACTCCACCGCTTGGCTACGACGCGGAAATCATTTCCATTGCCGAGGCAGCATTCCCACCTTCCGAACCCAAAACGGTGCTTGTGACGATTCGGAACCTTGGCGCGGCCGTGACTAACTTTCTTTTGACGGCTACAGATGTGTCCCCCAGGTGGACAGTCGATGACGAGTGTGGAGATTTCTTTGGAACCGACTGCGAGGTCGACGACTTGACGCCGGGGGCCGTTGCTAGCCGGCCCTATACGATCGCAACGACAAGTAGCAGACCGGGCAACGTGACCTGGGTATTACGGATTGGGCAGAATTGTGGGTTCTTTGGCTGCAACTTTGATAGTCAGACAGACGCCAAAAGCGCCACGTTCATCGTGATTGCAGCGACGCCAACTCCGACGCCCACGCCCCAGATTGTGGCGGGGCCTCAAGGCGTGCCGGGCTTTGCAGGTCCTCCGGGCCCACGAGGTGCTGCTGGACCTCCGGGACCTCTTCCCCCTGTTGTTGACATGGAGGCCGCAATCACTCGCCTGGTCGCTGACGGCTCCCAGCCTTCGGGGCCGGCAGGACCTTTCGGAGCGGCTGGCTCTACGGGACCTCCGGGCCCTGCGGGACCTCCGGGCAGGGCATTGACGTTCGAGGAGATCAGATCGCTAATAAGGGAAGTGATCCAAGACCCTGGTCCTCTCCCTACGAACACTATCGCTGTCCAAGGGGCAGCAGGGCCTTCAGGACCAGCCGGACCGCGCGGGCCACGAGGGCCTGACGGCTCGCAAGGGTCGCCCTACTCGTCCAGCCAATTGAGGGCACTGATCCAAGAGGTGCTCGCGTTGCCTTCTGGCGTTGGCCCGGCCGGTCCAAACGGGGCACCAGGGCTAGCAGGAGCGCCCGGTCCGGCTGGAACTGCTGGTGCCCCAACTTCTAGCGCAGCGGTCAAGGCGCTAATCAGACAGGTGCTCTCGGAGCTTCGACCGACATTGTTCGCCCCACCCGGGGCTACAGGGGCTCCGGGGCCCGCGGGCCCTCGGGGGCCCTCTGGGACGACCGGCGCCTCGGGACCGATCCCGTCCGACGAGACGCTTCGAAATCTCATTATCGAGATCGCGGGGGCTACCGGAACCGCGTCCCTAGGGCGACCTGGGCCTGCAGGAGCCAGTGGGGCGAGGGGGCCGAGCGGTCCAGTGGGGCCAACCGGGCCTGAAGGGCCGTTGCCATCCATCGACCTCCTCGGGACGCTAATCGAGCAAATCTTGAGCGAGTCCAGTTGACATCCCACTCGCTAGATACACCGCGGCGTTGACCCGCCGGAGGCGCGCCCGCTAGGATACGCCAAACCCCGCGGGAGAGCGCCATGCCCGGTCCCCTCGAGGGCGTACGCGTCTTCGACCTCACGTTGTTCATGGTCGGTCCCTGGGCCGGCATGCAGCTTGGCGCCATGGGGGCCGACGTCATCCACGTCGAGGAGCCCGGCTCCGTCCACAACGCCGGGATCTGGGTCCCGCCGATGATGCAGGGCACCTCGATAGGCTACATCGTCTGGAACCTGAACAAGCGCAGCCTGCTCCTCGACCTCAAGCAGGAGCACGACCGGGAGATCGCCCACCGCCTGATCGAGACCTCCGACGTCTTTCTCGAAAACATGCGCCCCGGCGCGGCCGACAAGCTCGGCATGAGCTACGAGACGCTCGCGGAGCTGAACCCGGGCCTCGTCTACGTCTCCGCCTCAGGTTACGGGCGCCGCGGGCCCATGGCCGACACCCCCGCCAACGACCCCATCATCCAGTGCTTCGGCGGCTGGACGAGCATCAACGGGTCGCCGGGTGGCAAGCAGGAGCTCTACCGTCACCACACCCAGATGGACGCAACCACCGGCAACTGCATGGCCCAGGCGGCGCTGCTCGGCCTGATCGCCCGCGACCGCACCGGGAAGGGCCAGCGCATCGACGTGCCGATGATGAAGACCTCCGCTCTGCTCCAGGGCACCCGGCTCGCCGAGTACTTCGCCACGGGCGAACAGCCGCCTCGCCTCGGCAGCGCCTGCGTGACGACGGCACCCCACCAGGCGTTCCGTTGCCAAGATCAGCAATACGTGGCGGTCGGCGTCGTCGAAGAGCGGCAATGGGCGCCCTTGTGCGCGGTCCTCGGTCTGCCCGAGCTCACCGACGACCCGCGCTTCGCCACCAATCCCGCCCGCGTTGAGCACCGCGAGGAGCTGGCCGCCATCCTCGAGGGGGCCTTCGCCTCGAAGCCTCGCTACTTCTGGGTGATGCGGCTCAACGAGGCCGGCGTACCCTGCAGCCGGTTCTACGAGTGGGACGAGCTCCGCTTCCACCCCCAGGTCACCGCCAACGACCACGTCGTCCAGGTGGGCACGCCCTGGGGTGAGATCTACACCGGGGGCCCACCCTGGAAGTTCAGCGAGACACCCGCCACGATGAGCGCCTCCCCCGAGGCCGGCGAGCACATGGCCGAGATTCTCAACGAAGTGGAGGCCGGGCGCGGCTCGCCCCCGGAAAACTCGCGATGACGACCCCCCTCGATGGCACACTGGTTGTCGACTGCACCCAGGGCATCGCCGGCCCCTACTGCGCCATGGCGCTGGGGGATGCCGGGGCCGACGTCATCAAGGTCGAGCCGCCGGACGGGGACGCGACGCGGGGCTGGGGCCCGCCCTTCGTCGACGGCGAGGCCGCCGCCTACCTCTCGCTCAACCGCAACAAGCGCGGCGTCGCCCTCGACCTCGGACGCGAGGAGGCCCGCGACGCGCTCCGGCGTCTCGCCCATGGCGCCGACGTCTTCCTCGAGGACTGGGGCCCCGGCGAGGCCGAGGGCATGGGGCTCGACTACGGGTCGCTCAGCCGCGACAACCCGAGGCTCGTCTACTGCTCGATCACCCCCTTCGGCGACGAGGGCCCGTTCCGCGACCGGCCCGGCTCCGAGCTCGTCGCGCAGGCCATGGGAGAGGCGGCCTCCTCGCTCGGGGCCATCGGCGAGCCCCCCGTCCGCGCCGGCGCCGACCTCGCCGGCATGTCTACCGGCATGCTCGCGGTCGAGGGCGTGCTCGCCGCGCTCTTCGCCCGGAGCCGCCTCGGCCGTGGCCAGCGGGTAACCGCGTCGATGCTGGGCTCGCTGATGTTCATGCGCAGCACGCTCTGGGCGGCGCACTCGAACCCGGACGAATGGTGGGGCTTCCACCTCGATAGCTACGTCAAGCCGCCCGACCACGGCTACCAGGCCAGCGACGGGCAGTTCTATTTCGCCTTCACTCGTGGCGTGACCCCCGAGCGCTGGGTCGAGTTCCTCGAGGAGGCCAGCGTCGCCGAGCACATCGACGACCACCGATTCGGCAACTACCGCAAATCGCTCGGCGCGGGGCGCTATGGCTATGTGTTAAACGAGCTGTGGGACAGGGCCTTCGAGACGCGGACCTTCGACGACCTCCGCGAGATGATCGAGCGGTTCGACGGCTTCGCCTGGCGGCTCAACGACTACGATCAGCTGTTCAGCCATCCCCAGGTGGAGGCCTCGAAGCTGACGATCGAGGTACCCCATCCCAACGGCGGCCGTTTCGAGGCCGTCGGCTTCCCCTGGGAAATGGAAGGCACCCCCGCCTCCGTCCGCCTCGCGCCGCCGCTGCTGGGCCAGCATACCGACGAGGTGCTGCAAGCCCTGCGGTACACTACCGACGAGATCAGCCAGCTACGACGCGACGGCGCCGTTCGATAAGGAGCGCAACTATGGTCACAACCCTCGGGCAGGACGTCTACGCCTTCGACATTGTGGAGGACTGGGCCAAGCTGCCCACGGGCTGGTCGTTCAAGGAGGTCGCGGCGGTCGGCGTCGACGCCGAGGACCGGGTCTACGCCTTCAACCGCGGCGAGCACCCGATGATGGTCTTCGACCGCGACGGCAACTTCCTCACGTCGTGGCGCGACGACCTGTTCGTCCGCGCCCACGGCATCACGATGGCGCCCGACGGCACGATCTACTGCACCGACGACGGCGACCACACCGTCAAGCAGTTCACCCCGGAGGGCGAGCTGTTGATGACCATCGGCGTTCCCGGCAAGCCTGCGCCGTTCATGTCCGGCGAGCCCTTTCACCGCTGCACCCACGTCGCCATCGACCCACACGACGGTAGCCTGTTCGTGTCCGACGGCTATGGCAACGCCCGTATCCACAAGTACACGCCTGACGGCCGGTTCCTTTTCGGGTGGGGCGAGCCCGGCATCGGGCCCGGTCAGTTCAACATCCCGCACAACATCTGCACCGACGCCGAGGGCCTGGTCTACGTCGCCGACCGGGAGAGCCACCGCATCCAGATCTTCGACTCGCAGGGGGCCTTCAAGGAGATGTGGAACACCGTCCACCGGCCCTCCGCCCTGTGCCTCCACTCGGAGCAGGAGCGCTGGTACGTCGGCGAGCTGGGGCCGGGGATGCCCGTCAACGAGGCGTTCCCCAACTTCGGGCCGCGGATCAGCATCCTCGACCTCCAGGGGAACGTCCTCGCCCGCCTGGGCGACCTCCACGGCGGCGAGGCGCCGGGCCAGTTCATCGCGCCCCACGGCATCGCCTTCGACTCCCGGGGCGACCTCTACGTCGGCGAGGTCTCGTGGACCGTCAGCGGCAGCAAGCTCGACCCGCCCCGAGAGCTGCGCACGCTGCAAAAGCTCGTGAAGAAGGGGTAGCGGGGCCGTGTCGAAGCTCGCCGACCGCGCCGAGATCCACGAGCTCATCATGCGCTACCCCCGCGCCCTCGACGGCCGCGACTGGGAGCTGCTGCGCACGTGCTTCGTCGACGAGGGCGTGCTGCGCGCCGAGCACCAGGACGGGCGCCACATCTTCCTCTTCGACGGCGCCGAGAAAGTCGTGTCGCGCGTCAGCCGCCTCGACCGCTACAAGGTGACGATGCACTTCATGGGCAACGAGCTCGTCGAGATCGACGGCGACACCGCCACCACCGAGGTCTACGCCATCGCCACCCACATCTGGGACGACACCGCGGGCGCGGGCGAGTGGGTCATCGGCATCCGCTACCAGGACACCGTCGTCCGCACCGCCGACGGGTGGAAGTTCACGGACCGCCTGCTGGTCTACGACTGGGAGAAGGGCGAGCCGCGCTACCTGGAGGGTGAGCGGCGGAGGGTGTAGGGGATTGTGGTTATCACGCTTGTGCGCGGGTGATCTCGATACCTATCACGCGACAGCCCTAGGACAGCTTGGAGATATGAGCATGGCTAATTACACCTTCGCGGGCACGCTCCATCCGACTCGACTTCCCCTCAACATCACTAATCCACTCGATTTTGATCAAGCCGTGCCCCTCTTGGACGGCAGAAATGTGCGGGACCAAGGCAGCTTGGTAATCAGCAACGGGAGATTCACACTCACACTCGACACCACAGAGACGCCTGTCCACATCCCGACTCTTAAGATTCGCGCCGAGGAAATCATCCGAGGCATCGTTGATTTCTGCGGGTATGTGAGCGGGTTTGTTTACTACATCGACATCGAGTCCGTCTCACAGGACCATCGTGGCCCCACTCAATTTGGCTTAGGAGCCCAAGAGATCGCCGATGACCGTCCGCTACGCCCTGTGCAAGACCTCGCACAATACGCTACGGTCCTAGCTAAGGAGCCGGCCCTGCCTAGAGTTCTCGGTGAGCTTCGGAACTCGATCATGTTCCCGAATGATACTGCCTTCCACTGTTATAGAGCGCTTGAAACAATCAGGGGGCATTTTGACCGTCGCCTAGGACTCGGGCATTCTGACGACAGAGCTCGGGCTTGGGTGGAGATGCGGGGAGCACTTCTGTTCAAACGCAGTTATATCCAAGAAACACAGGACTTTGCTGAGGCGCAGCGGCACGGCAACAGAAAGGGCATGACCGGCGAGAGGCGTGTCGAGATGATGCGTCGTACATGGAACATTGTGGACCGGTTCATTGTGCTGGTCGACCGCCAAGTGCCGACGTTGTCCAGCGACGACTACTCTGCTCTCATGTAGGGACTGGACGAAGATGATGGTGCAAATCAATGGGGGCTTTCTTGCGAACGACCTGTGCCTAGCGGCCAGGGACGGCTGATAACTGCTGTACGTGCTCCTCCCCCCAGATTGACACACCGGGGGCCCGGCGCTATCCTTAGCGCCGTTGTTCGCGCCGCGTTTTCCTTCCGTTGAGTCTGTCCCGAGGCGCGCGCGAGGAGGCCCGCTGGCGATGAAGTTCGGCTTTTTCCTCATGCCCTGTGTCAGCCACCGGGAGAACCCGACGCTCGTCTTCGAGCGCAAGCTCCAGCTCATCGAGCTCGCCGAGAGCCTGGACTTCCACGAGGTGTGGACGGGCGAGCACCACAGCGGCGGCTGGGAGATCATCCCCGCGCCCGACATCTTCATCGCCGCCGCCGCCCAGCGCACCAAGCGCATCCGCCTCGGCACCGGCGTCGTCAACCTTCCCTACCACGACCCCTTCGAGGTCGCCGAGCGCATGGCCTTCCTCGACCACCTCACCTACGGCCGGGCGATGCTCGGCGTGGGCTCGGGCGCGCTGCTCACCGACATCAAGATGTTCGGCCTCGACCCCACCAGGCAGCGGGCGATGATGGACGAGTCGCTCGAGGTGATTCTGCGGTTGTTTCGCGAGGACGGGCCGATCACCCACGAGGGCGAGTACTGGCAGTACAAGGACATCGAGCTCCAGGTGAAGCCGTTTCAGGAGCCGCACATGCCGGTGGCCGTGGCCAGCATCGGAAGCCGGCACACGATCGAGCTAGCTGCGAAGGACGGCCTGATGCTGCTGCACCTGGGCTTCGGCCAGACCGCCACGCCCGAGGCCCTGACCACGTTCTGGGAGCGGGTCGAGGAAAACGCCGCCGCGGCCGGCCGGGTGGCCCGCCGCGAGGACTGGCGTTTCGTCGCCTATATCCACCTGGCGGACACCGCCGAGCAGGCCTGGGCCGACGTCGACAACGGGGCGATGAATGAGCTCAAGGACTATTTTTTCCACATCGGCCACCAGCCGCTCTACGAAGACTACCCCGGGCAGCCCGCCGAGGAGATAACCTTCGAGCAGGCGCAGCGCAAGGCGTCGTGGTTCGTCGGCGACCCCGACCAGTGCATCCGCTGGCTGAAAGAGCTCGACGAGGCGACCGGCGGCTTCGGGGGAATCTTGCTGATACCCACCGAGTGGACGAGCCGCGAGAAGTTGTATCATTCGCTGGAGCTGTTCGCCCGCTACGTGATGCCGGAGCTCACCGGCTCCAACCGCGGCATGAAGCGGTCGTGGGAGCGCATGGTGGCGGACAACGCCGCCGGGGCGCTTCCCGTCTCGCCCAGCCAGGCCGAGCGACTGCAGCGACAGCGCTAGGTGTACCGATAGCCAAGGAGTGATCGAGATGACGCTAACTTCACCGACCGCGACGGAGCAGATGGTAACGGTGGCGGGACTCCAGGTCGAGGTCCTCAAGGGCGGGGCCGGCGACCCGCTGGTGATTCTTCACCGCGATGTCGGGAACCCGGGCTGGCTCCCGTTCCACGAGGAGATGGCGTCGAGTCATACCGTCTACATCCCGTCCCATGGTGGCTTCGGCAAGTCCGATCGCCCCGAGTGGGCGAGGAACGTCCGCGACATCGCGGCGCTTCAGGCATGGACCCTTCAAGAGCTGGGCCTCGACTCGGTGAACCTGTGCGGATTCGGCTTCGGCGGTTGGATCGCCGCCGAGATCGCGACGATAAACCACGCCCTGGTCCGCAAGCTGGTCCTGGTGGGCGCCGCTGGCATCCAGCCCAAAGAGGGCGAGATCATGGACCAGTTCGTCATGAGCACGCGGGAGTACGTGAGGTCGATGTTCCACGACGAGAAGAAACACAACCAGGTGTACGGCAGCGAGCCGGACATCGACCAGCTCGAGACCTGGGAGATCGACCGCGAGATGACGACCCGAGTCGCGTGGAAGCCCTACATGTTCAACAACTCGATCCAGCACCTGATGGGGGGCGTCAAGACGCCGACGCTGCTGGTCTGGGGCAAGCAGGACAAAGTCGTGCCGCCCATCTGCGGCAAGCAGTACAAAGACGCCACCCCCAACGCCCGCCTGGAACTCCTCGACAACTGCGGCCACTTCGCCGAGGTGGACCAGGCGCAGCAGGTGAGTAAACTTTTGAGGGAATTTCTCGCCGGCTAGGCGCACGCCGGCGTTCGAATCAGGGAAAAGCGGTACCAGGAGGAAGCGGACCATGCATCTGATGTACTTCACCGAGCAGCCGATGGCGGCCACTCCCGAGTCGGCCTGGGAGCCTTATGGCTACTCGGCCACGCTGTTCCCCAACGAGCACTTCGACCCGGTCGAGGGCAGCCGCCTCTACAACGAGCGCATCGTCGAGTACAAGTACGCGGAAGAGGCCGGGGTCGATGGGATCATGCTCAACGAGCACCACAACGCCCCCTTCTGCATGCAGGCCAAGATCAACATCTTCGCCTCCATCCTCGCCGCGGTCACCGAGCGCGTGAAGATCGTCCTGCTCGGCAACCCCCTCCCATGCGTCGACAACCCGGTGCGGCTGGCCGAAGAGCTGAGCATGATCGACATGATCTCCAAGGGTCGCCTCGTCGCCGGCATCGTCCGGGGCGCCGGTCAGGAGCAACTCGCCACCAACGCCAACCCGGCATACAACCGCGAGCGCTTCGAGGAGGCCCACGACCTCATGGTCAAGACCTTCACCGACACCGGCCCGTTCCGCTGGGAAGGCGACCAGTACCAGTTCCGCGTCGTCAATCCCTGGGCCATGCCGCTGCAGAAGCCTCACCCCAGGATCTGGGTGCCTGGCGTCATCAGCCGCGAGACGATCGTCTGGACCGCGCAACAGCGCTACCCCTACATTGCCCTGAACCCGACGATGGACGACGCAGCGCGAATCTGGGACATCTACGACCAGACAGCCGAGACCGTCGGCTACAAGGGCGGCCCGGAATACCGGGGCTACCTGATCCGCTGCCACGTTCAGGAAGACAGCAAGAAGGCTAAGGAGAACGCCCGGCAGTTCATGTGGATGCAGGGCGAGTTCCTGGGCCTCGGCGCGAACCAATGGCAGACCCCTTCGGGTTACAGCTCTCCCTCCGGTCGCCGGCAACGGCTCGAGGCCGGACGCAGGATCCCGCCACCGTTCGAGGACCAACTCGAGAACTTCATGATCGTCGCCGGCAATCCCGACGAGGTGGTGGAGCAGCTTTCCAAGATCATGGAGAGTGCACGGCCGTCTATCTTCGCCCTCTGGGGCAACGATGGCCGCGTCGATCACAAGGACTCGATGGAGTGCATCCGCTTGCTGGGCGAGCAGGTGATACCGCGGCTGCGCAAGATCGGCGACGAGCTTGGCCTTCACGATCCCTTCGAGCTGAACACACCGGTCAGTATCCGGACGGGACCGATGGAAGAGGTCGCCCCGATCCCGGAGCCGGTCGTCGGCTAGAGTTCCGGGGGCTCGTTCCGACTCGAGGCCCGCAACCGCTCGGGTATATAATGGTGGTACTGGACGCCGCCCCCGGGAGGCGCGTTTCAGTCCGGTTATGAACGAGCGCGAGGCTTCAAAGAACCCCCATCCGCCGACCTGCACCTGCGTCGACTGCACACAGCGACGGCTGCGGCGTCAAAAGGGATTCTTCCAACGGATCGTCGACTTCATCCGGGGCCGGCGCTAACCGCCACCTGCGTCCCCGGCCCCGTAGTCCCCACCCGCTGCCCCGTTGTGTAACGGTAGCACAGAGGACTTTGAATCCTCTAGTCCTGGTTCGAACCCAGGCGGGGCAGCCAACCCAACAGAAGTAGCGCTAACAGCGTTGTTAACGGTTTGCGCGTTAACAAGCCGCCGGTATCGTTTGTGGAGGTCTGGCCTCCCGGGCCGCTTGCCGCTCACCATGTAGCTTAGATAGGCGGGCGTGATACCCAACACCTTAGCCATTTGGGCCTGTGACATTGCAGCGTACACAGGAGCAGATTCTTTACAGGTTGGGTTACGGGCCAGGCTCTCCACCCGCTGGCCTGAACCGGCGCGGTGATATCGAGGAGGTATGCGGTTACGAGAGCGGCGTGGCCAGGCAGGTCAAGGTACGCACGACGCCCGGCAGCCGTTGGACGCGGCTGGTCACCACGTCCCCCACGGTCTCCAAGTCAAGCGACTCGATTACGGCGATGACGTCATGGGGGCCGGTAACCCTATCCGCCGACATGACTTCCTCGAAGCCCCTCAAGGCGGTCATTATCTCGTTGCTCTTACCTACGGCGGTGTCGATAAGCACGAATGCACGAATCGCCATGGACTCTTCCTTCACACGGTGCGGCATAGACTCGGGTCAGGTCGGCGGTGGGGCGACGCGCGCACATTCTACACCTTACCGGTGGCTGGCAGCCCGATCGTCGTCAAGATGGTTGCACTGAACGGTGTGAAGATCACCTGATTGGGTGATGGACAGTGGGGCGGAAGGGGCGTATGCTTCCGCGCACTTGGGAGACTGCGTAGCCGGAATACGGAGTCGCCAGCGTTGATGGTGACTTGGCGACGAGGAGGAGAGGTGGAACATATGCGTAAGAAAGTGATCGCTATCGGATTCATCGTGGCCCTCATGGTCGGTGCAACATTGCCCAGCACGGCGTTGGCTCATGGGGGTCCCGGGTGTAAAGAATTCGGTCAGGTGACTTCAGAGGCAGCCCAAGTCCTGTCCCCAGGCACATTCGGCGGCCTCGTCAGTAACCTTGCAAAGCAAGGCGTAATCGACGACAGGATACTCGCGTTCAACAAGCGGCATTGTTAAGCTGCGCACGTTCTAAGAAGGAGCCTTGAAGCACGACTGGGGCCAACCGGCACGGCTCCCCGCCCGGCTCATTCGCGACCCAGATAGACAACTATCGCGAGGGAGGCCAACCATGCGCACGAAATTACTAGCTATCGGATTCATCGCGGCGCTGACGATCGGTGCGGCATTGCCGAGCGCGGCTCTCGCACACCAAGGTGGGGACAATCGCTCAGGTGATTCGGGTTGCAGCGAGTTTGGTCAGATAATCTCCAGCGACGCCCAAACCAGGCCCGGCATCGGCGAACCAGTATCGCTCCGGGCGAAGATCCGGGTGTGGGAGAACCAGGTAGCGTTCGACCACAACGTCCGCTGCTAGCCCGAACCACAACCGAGGCTGCCCCACGACTAGGCCACATGGGATGGCCTCGTCAGCCTGGTAGCAGCCTTGAAGACACCCACCAAGAGGAGGACGGACTATGCGCAAGCTCATTGTGGGAATGGCGATCGGCGCGTTGCTGCTGCTGGCATTCCTGACCACCGGGGGTGTCGCCTTCGCCTGACCGCCGCCAGGCATAGGTCATCAGTTAGATGACGAGATTGGCCCTGGCGTCAATAGCGGTGCGACATTCGAGCCGGGTGTCAAGCGGGCGAACCTCGGACCGGGGGGTAAGTCGAGCACCGTGCTGGGCGCGCTGAGGGACGGCAGCACACCTCGCGAGCTCTGTCAGCTTGTGAATCCCCATCAGCCAGATGATCCGGGCCACCCAGGCGACGACCCAGCAGGGTAGGGCGGGCTTTCGGCCTCAAGCTGCCTGCCCGTGATGGCGAGGTAGAGCCGCGTTCGGCTAGGTAACGATCAGACTGCCTAACCCTGTCCGCACCTTTTTGTTCCGCATCCAGATGCAACCCCTGCGCTCTCGTGGCCGGATTTTCGGAAAACGACGGGTTTTCCTAGGAGAGGGACGTTAGTCGGTGGCGAGACGGGGAAATTTAACACGTTTGTAATCTGAGACCGTTTTAGCCGACGAATGGGCAGCGTATGATAACCAGGCACCGCTGCAGTTGCTGACCACGACGAGGTCGGCCTCAGCGTAGAGGAGAGCGAATGCTCAAGACTCCTCATATGTTCGCCGTAGAAGCGCGCTTCCGCAGGCCCCTCGAGCAGATACTCCGAGAGGCATGGGAGAGAACACCGTCGTCCCATAGCGTGGCCAGGGCCTTGGGGATCACCCCCCAAACGGTCCGGCGCTGGATGATCGCACTAGCGCTGGAGCCCCACTCGACTCTCCGGAAGCGGCGCGACGGACCGCAGGCCGAGCACGACATGAGGGCAGCCAACCACAAGCCGTAGTCGCCCCGCGGAGCTCGGCAAGTCGCGAGTTCGCTTCACGAGGACGTCGAGGCGCACGGAGCCTGGTCGAGCCCCCTACAATCCCTCGATGTTCGCCGGGTCGGGCGCGAGGTCGCCGCGCTCCACGCGCTTTACCAGCTCGGTGAGCGCGGCGTGGGTCGGAGCAGGCACGCCGACCTCTTCGCCCTTGGCCGCCACCAGGCCGTTCAGGTACTCGATCTCGGTGCGACGGCCCTTGACGATGTCCTGGCCTGTTGAGGGCCGAACCTCCGCTGGCGTCGCCTTCCTGCTCGCGGTCATCGCGCTCTCGATAAGCTCCAGCGCGGCCCCGTCTCCGCGCTCCGCGGCGACCCACTGCTCGGGCGCCAGGCGGCGAATCGGCTCCAGCTCGTAGCCCAACGCCTGACCGACCCGGACCGCCTCGCCCGCCAGCCGGATTGTCAGCCGTCGGGCAGTGTCGTTCTCGGTCAACGCCCTGCTATCGAGACCCGTCGTCGCCGATATGCCGTTGCCCATCGAGTTGATCGTCAGCTTGGTCCAGCGCTCGCCCCACAGGTTGGTCGTAACGGTCGCCGAGTCCACGGCGCCCAGCATCTCCGCGAGGGCCTGGGCCCGGGCGGTGATGCGACCGTGGACTTCGCCGGCACGGACGACGTTGTGCGCCGGCCCGCCCGGCTCAACGCCCCGGATGACGTGGCCGGGCTCGACGGCGTTGACGCCGATGCCGCTGACGATGCAGCCAACGGTCTTGCCCCACCCCACGATGCCCGCGATGCGCTCTTCGTTGATGCTGTTCTGCATCGAGACGACGAACCCGCCGGGGGCCAGGTATTGTTGGATCAGCATCGTGGCCCATTCAGTGTCGTAGGACTTGGTGCAGACGAAGGCGATGTCGACGGGCGCTCGGAACAGCGCCTGGACTTCGTGAAGGTGCAGCGCGGCGACCTCGATGGTCTGCTCACCCTGGCTGTCGCGGAGGCGCAGGCCCTCCCGCTTGATCCGGTCGATGTGCTCGGGCCAGGGGTCGATCAGCGTCACGTTCTCGCCCGCGCGGGCGAGCCGGCCGCCGACATAGCCTCCGACAGCTCCGGCGCCGATGAAGGCCAGGCGTCCTGACATGGTCACCTCCGGCTGGGGGCGCCTCTCACCGCGCGTCGGGGAGACACCCCCAAACCCCCTGGAGGGGGTTCAAGGTAGCCCTTCGGGCTTCTAATAGAGAAGGGACACATCCCCTTGGGCCCTTGCCAGAGGGGGCTCCGCCTCTCTGGACTCTCCGGGAAAGGCGTCCGAAGCCTCGTATCCTCTCCGTTGAAGGGGCACATCCCCGTCGACCCCTGCCAAAGGGGCTCCGCCCCTCTAGATTCCCGGGGCCGTGGAGGGAAGTAGGCCTTCCCACGTCATTCCGGTCCCCCAGCGAGCCGGGGACTCTCGGTCAGACCGAAGCGCGAGCCGAAATCCAGTCCCTGTTCGCGACCGCGATCGACAGAGACCCCTCGAACTCCCCGACTATCCGACGCTCCGCTATCCGCACGCTATGCGCCTCGCGCGCCACCGTTGCGATCGATCCTGAACGCCCGGGCGCCGTTGCTCCACAGGATCTTCTCGATACTCGACTCTGGAATAGGCTGCCGTCTGAGCTCGTCGAAGCCCCAGGGCCAGGTGCCGTCGACGTGGGGATAGTCGGTGTTTATTAGCAGCTCGTCGTCTCCGACCAGCTCGACAACGCTCTTCAGCGTCGGCTCGTCGCCGCGACACGCAACGAAGACGTTGCTCTTGAAGTAGTCCGTTGGCGCGCGGTGCATGTCGGGATGCTCGGCGTTGCCGAGGTGTCGCCAGTGCTGCTCCATGCGTTGCAGCCAGTAGGGCACCCATCCGGAGTCGGCCTCGACGTGTACCACTGTCAGCGCCGGGAAGTGCTCGAACACGCCGTTCCAAATAAGGTCGGTCATCGCCGCCATGGCCTCGAACGGGTGCGAGATGATGTGGCCCGCCGTGTGGGTCAGCATCCGGTCGCCGAAGGAGGGAAGCTGACACGAGGCGCTGTCATGGATGCAGAGGGGTCTATCCAGGCGCTCGATCTCCTTCCACAGCGGGGAGTAGTCGTGGTGCGAGAGATTTCGACTCTTCACCGGTTGAGGCCGGACGAAGAAAGCCCCGGCGCCCATGGCATGGGTCCGCCGCACCTCCTCGAGCGCCGAAGGGACGTCCTGCAACGGCACCGCCGCAGCCCAGCGAAGTCGAGCGGGGGCGGTAGCGCAGTAGTCGGCGCACCAGTCGTTGTACGTGCGGCAGCAGGCCACGAGCAGGTCGAGGTCGTGGAACTCACGCCCGAGGAGCTGCCCCGTAACGGTGGGGTAGAGGACCTGGACCTCGACCCCGTGGGCGTCCATGTCCTCGAGGCGGCTCGCAGGACTGTAGCCGGCATCCCGCGCCTTTGTAAACCGGGCTGCCGCGGCGGCCGAAGCCGCACCGTACTTCGGTGTCATGGGGTAGCTCTTGCCGTCGCTCCTGGTGAGCGTCTCGCCCTCGACCACGTAGGTCCGGCCCGCCTCCCGCTGGAGCATACGCGGCGCGCGCTCACGGAACGCGGGATCGATGCGCTCCTCCCAGAACTCCGGGGGCTCCATCTGGTGCGTATCGGCGTCAATGATGCGGACTGCGTCAACCATGGCTACGCCTCCCTGACCGGCCGAACGGGTTTCCTAGCCTAGAACAAGCGTGGCGTTGACACAACCCACGGCAGGCCTAACGGGGTTTCCCTGAACGGTCGGCGGCGATAACCTGGGCCGCCTGGGCCTCGCAGCGGGTCCCCTGGAAAAAGTCGTCGTTGCGTGCGGCGTAGAATCTCACCGGGTTGGTGAAGACGAAGTCCCGAAAGTCGGCTTCGGTCATGATCCCTTTCTCCACGGGCTCATGCGCCTCGTGCAGGACCTGCTCCATGTCGGGGACGTCGAAATGACCGATGTCTGAGCCGAACATTGGTCGGAGGCGAGCGCCGAAGGGGTTCACCCGGGTGTTGAACGCCAACGACGTTAGCGGGTCGTCGGCTTCGCAGCCGAAGTAGAAGTGTGGGACGAAGAGGTCGCGGAGCTGCTCTTCATGCTCTATTCGACAGGCGGCCCAGTCGTCAAGGGAGGGCGGGGGCGGCTCGCGGTCATCGAAGAAAGCCCTGATCTCATCGCGTCGCGCCTTGGCGGCCTCGCCACCGTACTCGTCGATCTTGTCCATGAGGAGGTCAACGTCCAGGTTGGCGGGATCGACATCCGCCAACACCTCGACGTTCCGCTTCGCCCAGTCTCCCGCCAGACCTGCGTAGAGAGCGCAGGCCCAGCCCACGCCACCTTCCAGGAAGGCGAACCGCAGCCCGGGGAAGCGCCTGGTGACACCGCCCAGGAACAGCGACTTGCACAACGCCTCCCCGCCATCGGCGAAATGGCCGACGTGGTTGTAGACGAAGTTCGATATCGACTGGCGGCTCCCGAAACCTCGGGTCCCGGCGTGAAAAGACGGCGCGACCTTGAGCTCGAGGCACTTCTCCCACACGGGGTCATAGTCGTGCTCGCTGTCGATCCCGAACGTCTCGAGGTGGGTTGCCCTTGCCGCGACTTCCAGGTATTCGCGCCCTAGCGACGGCACGGGGCGGTTCACTCGGCCGTTCACCATCGTCGCCTTCAGCCCCAGGACGTTCACGGCGTGCTCGAGCTCATCGATGGCCTCTCGCGGCGTGTGCATGGGGATAACCGCCACCGGCGTCATGCGGTCCGAAAGTTCCGCGAAGAGCTCGGCATGGTAACTATTAAGGGCCCGGCACCCGACGCGACGCAGCTCCTCATCCTCAAGGCCCGGGACCGTCATGGCCATCGTGGGGTAGAGGACCGCGAAATCGATGCCGAAGTCGTCCAGGCGCTGATGCAACAGCCGGGGCAGGTAGCCGGTGGCGCGATCGAGGCTGTTCCTGGTGGGGAGCACCCACCAGTTGGCCATGGTGGTCCAGGAGTCCCGGCGCTCCTCCGCCGACGTGCGATGCCACTGCGAGGCCATCCGGTCGTAGGTCAGGCCTCCGGACGCGGCGAACTTCTCGGCCATGCGGGCGCCGCCGATCTGCCTGACGTAGTCGAGGGAATAGCCCTGCATCACCGGCAGGAGCTCCAGGAAATGCCCGTCGGCGTCGATGACCGGATGGTCCAGACGAGCCCGGACCTTCGCAGACGCAGATAAACCGCTGCTCGACATGGCCCCTCCTCACGGTTGGTCGCTTCGCACACCGGACGGCGGGGAGGCGTCCGTGGCGGCAATTCTACCGCACGAGTCGCCGGGGCCGTAGCGGCCCATACGGCGGTTGACAAACTCCGGGCGCCGGTGCAAGTTGTTCGGAGCGTTGCGTCCAACGGGACGACGCTCGATCAGAAGGAGGCCCTGAGTGGCAGCGATTCGACAAGCGCACGTACGATGGGACGGCAACCTGGCCCGCGGCAAAGGCGTGGTCAGCGCCGGGACCAGCAAGGCATTCACCGATCTTCCGGTAAGCTGGGCGTCGAGGACCGAGGCAGCCGACGGGCAGACAAGCCCCGAGGAGCAGATCGCGGCTGCCCACGCCAGTTGCTATTCGATGGCCCTTTCGGCGGGTCTAGGGGGCGCCGGCACGCCACCCGAACACCTGGAGGTCAGCGCGACAGTGACCTTCGACAAGGTAGAAAGCGGCTGGAAGGTGCTCTCGAGCGCGCTGGAGGTAAAGGGCACGGTACCCGGGATCGACGAGGCCGGCTTCAAGAAGGCGGCCGAGGCGGCCAAGGACGGCTGCCCGATCTCCAGGGCGTTGCAGGGGAACGTCGAGCTCAGCGTTGAGGCTACGCTCGCGAATTAGCCCCCCCGGGACCTCGATTCAGTCCGAATCCGATGGGGCAGCGGCCTCGTACAACTTAGCGATGTCGTTTTTCATCGCGCCCGTGAGCACGCGAACCCTGGTATTGGCCATGGGTCTCGTCGCGGGCATAGTCATCGCCGCCTGCGGCGGCGATGGGCCCGCGCCCACGCCTGTCGATCCAACACCAGTCGCCGTCCTGGAGCCGACAGCGACCTCGGCCCCACCACCTCGGGCACGGGACGCCGATGCCGTCCGTCTCGCCGAGTTGGCTCAGGCGGCCGTCGTCCGGGCGCGGGAGGTCGTATCGGACGCGGTCCTTCCTCAGATCTACATCGATCCCAACGGGGGAAGGCATGTCTTTTACTTCACGGACGCTGCATCGACGCGCAGCTTCGAGATCGTTGCGCGAGACACGGCGGCTCCGCCCGGCGAGTGGGAAGTCATCCTCACCGGACTCTCGCCTCTGCTCGGCCACCCCAGGGCCGGCATCGACGCCGATGCGCTGGCCATAGGTCCCGAGACGGCGATTCGCGTCTCTGCCCAGCCTTGGCCGGGGTGCGAGACGACGACTCTGACGCTGGGTGGGCAAGGCGACCACCTCACTTGGACGGTGTTCTGTAACACCGCCACTGGAGGGCTGGTCCTGGGTTTCGTCGACGGCGGCACCGGCGAGTTCATACCATCGACCGCTCCACCTGCCCTAACACCACCCACCGCCGAGCTCGTTTCTGAAATCGGCACCCAGGTGGGAGCGATCGCGCCCGACTTCACCCTGGAACAGGCTCGGGGCGGGGAGTTGTCCCTTGCCTCGTATCGCGGCGAAAGCAACGTGGTCCTCATCTTCTATCGCGGCGCCTGGTGAGTCCACTGCCGTCGGCAGCTCGGCGAGCTGCAACAGTCCTACGATCGGATACAGCGCCTCGATGCCGAGATCGTCGCCATGAGTACCGACGAGGCTGACGGCATCATGGCCCTGGCCGACCGGCTCGACCTCGATTTCCCGCTCCTCGTCGACCCCATCGCCGACGTCGTCCGCGAGTACGGCGTCTTCAACCTCCTGGGCGACGGTCTGGCAACCGCCTCGACCTTCATCCTCGACAAGAACGGGCGGATCGCCTACCGGTACGTCGGAGACGGCATCAGCGACCGTCCCTCGGTCGATCTCGTAATCGAGGAGCTCGGGGCGGTCCAGCCCAGCTAGCCTGACAACAGGAGTGGATACTGCTACGATATATTGACCTCGTGTCCGGGCACATGGTATACATATCAGGTTCAACCATGCGAAATTCCCGCGGGACGTTCATTCGCCAGGTGGGCCAGCCAGGGAAAAACAAATGGAGGAAGAAAGAGTAATGGCTGACGAAAACACAGGTCAGGCCGAAGAGCTTGTGCTCGCTTTCTCCAAGATCATGCGCGGGGATGAGTCGGCCGAGAAAGAGGTCGGCAAGCTGGAGAAGATCGAGCACCGGGCCATGGCCATCACGGCGCTGAAGTCCGAGCTCGACAAGCTGGAGCCGAACACCGCCCGCTATAAGTGGTTCGGCGTAGCCGACCCATCGCGGCTCTCCTCGATCCGAATCCTGAGGCGCGGCCTTCAGGGCCTCTACGCCGACGCCGTGCTGCAGCACGCCAACGACAACGTGAAGGACCCCGAAGTGTTGTCGTGGATCCGGCACAACGTCAAAGACGAGCTGCGCAAGGTGTCGCCCAAGTTCTGGTAGCCGTCGGAGCTCGATACGACGAAACCGCAAGCGGGGTCTTCGGACCCCGCTTTTTGTATGGTCGCGAAGCCAGGGGAGGTGCACGAGATGGGGTCGCTCAACGGTAAGGTCGCCATCATCACCGGGGCGGCGTCCGGAGTAGGACGGGCCACGGCGCAGCTGTTCGCGGAGCGCGGAGCGCGAGTCGTCGTCGCCGACATCCTCGAGGACGGGGGCCGGGAGACCGCGGAGCTTGTGCGGCACGCCGGGGGCGACGCGACTTTCGTCAAGGTCGATCTCGCTCTGGGTCCCGATATCCAGAACCTGATCGGCGCGTCGATGTCCGCCTACGGACGAATCGACGTTCTCCACAACAACGCGGCCGTCCTCCGCACGCACGAGGAGCTGGACGAGGCTTCCGTCGACGAGTGGCGCTGGATCCTCGAGGTAGACCTCACGAGTATTTTCGTGACATCGCGGTTGGTGGCGCCAATCATGCGCGCCCAGGGTGGCGGCGTCATCGTGAGTACTGCTTCGATGGGCGGCCTGATCCCCTATCCCGAGGGACTGGCGTACGGAGCGGCCAAGGCCGGCGTCATCAGCCTGACCCGATCGCTGGCGATGCTCCTCGAGCCCGACGGCATCCGGGTCAACTGCATCTGTCCCGCTGGCATCGATACGCCGATCCTGCGTTACACCTCGCGCCGCTCAACCGAAATCCGAGCCCAGCGGGGCGTGCTCCAGCCGCGGGAGGTCGGCGAGGTCGCGGAATACCTCGCCACCGTGGAGGGCCTGACCGGGGCAAGCATCCTGGTGCGCCGGGAAGGCGAGAAGGTGGGCTGGTATCGCATCAAGGACTTTGAGGTCGAGGCGATCGATCGGCCCGGCGGGAAGTAGCTTTCCTCGAGCGCATCGACCGGCCGCGGGGGGCGCCGGGCGGCCTTTCAACTTGTCGCTTCCAGAAGTGCCGGGTATAATCTACAGTGGAGACGTATGAACCTCACTCGATGATTTATGGCCACCGCTAAGCGCGATTACTACGAAGTCCTGGGGGTTACTCGCAACGCCACCGAGGAAGACCTGCGCAAGGCCTTTCGCAAGAAGGCGTTCGAGTCTCACCCCGACCGGAACAAGTCGCCCGACGCCGAAGGCCAGTTCAAAGAGGCCAACGAGGCCTACGAGGTCCTGCGCGACGCAAAGAAGCGGGCCCAGTACGACCGCTTCGGCCACGCCGGGGCGAACGGCGTCGGCTTCGATGGCTCATCCGGCTTCCCCGACTTCGGCGACATTTTCGACGCGTTTTTCGGTGGCACCGGGTTCGGGACGTCCACTCGCGGTCGGGCCCCCGCGGCCGAGCGAGGGGCCGACCTGGCCGTGGAGCTCGAAATCGAATTCGAGGAGGCGGCCTTCGGCGCCGAGAAGTCCTTCGACATCACGCACACCGAAACGTGCTCACGGTGCAAGGGCAGCCGTAGCGAGCCAGACTCCTACCCAGAGAAGTGCGGACAGTGCGGAGGCACGGGCCAGGTCCGCCAGGCGCAACGGAGCGTGTTCGGCCAGTTCGTCAACATCACCGATTGCAGCCGCTGCCGAGGGCTCGGGAAGATCGTCACGAGCCCCTGCACGCAGTGCAAGGCTCAGGGCCGAGAGCGCCGGAGGAAGTCGATCGCGGTGACCATCCCCCCAGGCGTCAACTCCGGGTCGCAGATCCGCCTCGCCGGCGAAGGCGACGCGGGCATCAACGGCGGCCCCGCAGGCAACCTCTTCGTCGCGCTCGAGATCAAGGAGCATGCCCTGTTCGACCGCGACCAGGACAACGTCCTGTACACCCTCCCCATCAACATCATCCAGGCGACCCTGGGCGACGAGTTGGACGTCCCCACCATCGAGGGCTCGACACCCCTCAAGATTCCGCCGGCCACACAGCCGGGCACAGTGTTCAGGCTCAAGGGCCGGGGGATATCCCATCTCCGCGGCCATGGCCGTGGAGACGAGCTGGTAACAGTGGACGTGGTGATCCCGAAGTCGCTGAGCGCGGCCGATAAGAAGCTCTTCGAAACGCTGGGCAAGAGTCTCAAAAAGCCGGACATATCGAAGCGCGACAGCGGCTTCTTCGAGCGCATCAAAGAAGCGCTCGGGTAGGGCCTACCCCGCCGCACTGTCGGTGGGCGCACCCTGACCTTCGGACCCCCCGCCACCAGAAGCGGCCTCCTGCAACCCTTCCTGGTCCGCCTCAACTATCACGTCGAGCACCGCGTCCGTCTCCGGCACGGGCTCCCCATCGGCCTGGAGCGCGGTCTGCATCGCGCTGACCGCGATCGCGATCTGGGAATCGTCAGGCTTGCGGGTGGTGAGCTTCTGGAGCAGAAGCCCGGGAAAGGTCGCCGCCTTGGCCAGTCGGTTGGTCTCGTGACGGGCGTTGAACCGGATGATCTCGTAGCTGACCGCGGCGATGACGGGAATCAGGGCGACGCGTGAAAGGATGCGAAGCCACAGCTCGGGGCGCCCCATGAATGCAAAAGTGAGGATCGCGACGACCATCACGATGAGCAGGAACGCGGTGCCGCAGCGGGGGTGTTCCTTGGGGTACTTCCGGATCTCCTTGACGTGCAGGGAGCTGGCGTGCTCATGGGCGGCGATCGTCATGTGCTCGGCGCCGTGGTAGGCATACACGCGCTTCATGTCGGGCATCAGTCCCATGACGTAGAGGTATCCGAGGAAGATCACGAGACGGATGCCGCCTTCGGTCACGTTGCTCAGGACCGAGGAGGCGATATACGGGTCCAGGGCTCGGGTTATGAACAGCGGGCCGATGAAGAAGATGCCGATGGCGAAGGTGAGAGACACAGCCAGCAGACCGCCGGTGGCTATCCCGGAGAACTCCTGCTCTTCCTCACCCTCCTCGTCCTCCAGGGCGGTGTTGGCCGAGAACATCAGGGCCTTGATGCCCAGGGTCATCGTCTCCATCATGACGATGATCCCGCGGATGAGCGGTATCTTGCGCCACGTACCGGTGTAAAGGCTCGAAAGGGGGTGGCACTCGGTCCTGGCGCGCCCATTGGGGCGGCGCACCGAGACGGCGACGTGCGTCTTCCCCCGGATCATGACGCCTTCGATGACCGCCTGGCCGCCGTAGTTGAACTTGTCGGGCATGGCTCCTAAACAGAAAGGAGCGAGTTGCCTCGCCCCTTCGTCCTTGCTTCCGAAGCCACTACTGGAGGCCGTACCGTCGCTTGAACCGCTCGACGCGGCCTTCCACGTCAACGATGCGCTGCTCTCCCGTGAAGAACGGGTGGCAGTTGCTGCAAAGCTCGACTTTCAGCAACGGCTTGGTCGACCTGGTCTCCCAGGAATTGCCGCAGGCGCATTCGACCCGCGACCGGACGTACTCTGGATGGATCTGTGCTTTCAACTCGACAGCCCTCTAAGAAACTGGATAGACGCTGACGCGCCTCTTGGATTTAGATGCAGGTTCGTACTTAACGGTTCCATCGACACGCGCCCAGAGGGTATGGTCCCTGCCAAGGTCCACATTGGTGCCGGCGAAGATCCTTGTCCCGCGCTGCCGGACCAGAATCGAGCCCGCCGTCACCACCTGGCCGTCGTAACGCTTAACTCCCAGCCTTTGCCCTTGGCTGTCGCGTCCGTTTCGGCTTGTCCCCGACCCCTTCTTGTGGGCCATCGCTCGCTACCTCTACTTTGGGTTTCCGAGTCCTGCTCGCCGCCGGCTTCTTGGCCGGCTTCGCGGCACCGCCATCCGTCGCGATCTCCTGGATGGCGATTCGCGAGTAGAGCTGTCGGTGACCTTTCTTGCGACGATACCTGACCTTCGGCTTGTACTTGAAGACGATGACCTTCTTGCCCTTGCCCTCGTCTTCCACCTTGGCGGTAACCCGGGCGCCCTCGACCAGCGGCCGGCCCACGGTCACCTGATCGTCGACATTGACCAATAGCACCTTCTCGATGTTGAGGGTGTCGCCGGGCGGCGTGTCCAACCGTTCGACGTCGAGGACGTCGCCGGGAGAGACGCGGTACTGCTTGCCGCCGGTTTCGATGATCGCGTAGGTAGTCATGAATGGGTCACGCAATTGACAATGATAGCTTCTGAAGCCGACTCCTGTCAACGGAATTCGACGCCGCAAAGCTCGCGAGCCGGCGCTCCAGGCAGGCCCACGTACGTTCACGCTGCATTACACTCTCCGCAACCACAGCCGCAAGGAGCCCACCATGCTTACACCCACGGCATCGCTGCTCACGGACAAGGTCGCCATCGTCACCGGCGGAGGAGGCGGCATCGGCAAGGCGATCTCCCAGACCTACGCCGCCTACGGGGCCAGGGTCGTCGTCGCGGAGATTGACGGCACCCGGGCCGACGAGACGGTGCGCGAGATCCGCGATGCGGGCGGCGAGGCCCTCGCCGTCGTTACCGACGTCCGGGTGCGGGAGCAGGTCGCCGCCATGGCCGACGAGGCCTATGCCCGCTGCGGCCAGGTCGACGTGCTGGTCAACAACGTCGGCGACTTCCTCCAGATCAGCAAACCCTTCCTCGAGTCCACCGAGGACGAGTGGCAGCAGCTCTACGATATCAACCTGCGCCACATCTTCCTGTGCTGCCAGGCGGTCGTGCCGCGGATGGTGGAGGCCGGCCGGGGCGGCAGCGTGATCAACTTCTCGACCATCGAGGCCTTTCGCGGCATCCCGCATCTGGCTGCCTACTCGGCGTTCAAGGGCGCGATCACGCAGTTCACCAAGAGCTTCGCCCTGGACATGGGGCCGCACCGTATCCGGGTCAACGCCATCGCCCCGGAGAAGACGCAGTCGATCCAGATGTGGTCCGAGGACTCCGTCACCGACGAGCAGCGTCGCTTGATCCCGCACTGGGTCCCCATCGGCCGGTTGGGGACCGGCGACGACATGGCCGGTATCGCTGTCTTCCTGGCCTCGGACATGTCCCAATATGTCACCGGCACGACCGTCCACGCCGACGGCGGTTGTCTGGCCGCGGGGGGACTGTACCGCGACAAGACCGGCCGCTGGAGCTCGACGCCCGCGGGGCTCGCCTAGCGCCGGCTTGCCTGGTCGTGGATGATGTGGCCATCATGGACGAGACGGTACGTCAACGGATCGCCGACGAGATCGCCCGCCTGCCGGCGGGAGTCCAGGCCCATGTCGAGCAGGTGCGTCGCGCCGCCGTCGAGCTAGCGTCGCTTCACGAGCTCGACCTGGCCCGCGCCGAGCTGGCGGCACAGGGCCACGACATCTGCCGTCTGGTCAAGGGCGCCGACCTCATCGACATGGCCGGGAAGCTGGGGCTGACCGTGACCGCCATCGACCGCGCCGTCCCCGTCTTTCTCCACGGCCCGGTCGGCGCCGAGGTGCTTCGGCGGGACTTCGGGATCGACGACGAGGCGGTGCTGGACGCCATTCGCTATCACACCATGGGCCGGGCCGGCATGGCGCCGCTGGAAAAGCTGCTCTTCCTCGCTGACAAGCTCGACCCTTCGAAGGTCTCACGCTACCCCTTTATCGCCGAGGTCGAGCGGCTGGCGCGCGAGGACCTGGACCGAGCGATGCTCCTCTTTATCGACGAGCAGAGCCGCGTCTTCATCGAGACCGCCAGCGTCATCCATCCCGGCATGAACGCGGCCCGAAACGACGCCCTGTTGGCGGTGGAGCAGGCCGGTTAGACGGGGCTGCCAGGCTCCAGGGCCGGCTCCACCCGCGATTGACAGGCAGTGGCAAAACGTGGAACCTGACGGCCACGATCACGATCGGGAGGCGGAATGCAATTAGGCAATGGTTCGGACGAAGAGGCGCTGGAGTTTTCGTTCAAATACAATCCGCCGATGGACCATGAGGTGGCCCAACGGAACCTGAAGGAGGCTAAGCAGATATTCCATCAGCTGGGAATCGTGTTCCTCCTCTATTCGGGAACGTGTCTCGGCGCTATCAGGGACAACGCCTTCATTCCATGGGACGACGATATGGACGTCATTTCCGTGGTCGGCCTCAACGGCCTCACCGACGAGTCGGTAGATGCAGCCGTGCGCGTCTTTGAGAAGAACGGATACTACGTCCGTGAGTCGGCTGGCGCCTACGCCAGAAGCATGTCCATGATCAAAGACCACGTGAGGATAGGATGGGACTGTGCGTCTATCACCGACGACAGCATCTACGCCTATCCCGGGGTCCGCATCCCCGCTAATTTCTTCACCGAGCCTCGAGAAGTGAGATTCCTCGGCGAGAGCTTCCTGGTGCCGAGCCCACCCGAGGAGTACCTGCGTTTGAAGTATGGCGAGGAGTGGAGGATACCGAAAAAAGCGGGCACATACGAGATAGACGTCGTGGAAAAGATCCCCGGCGCAGACCTGATCGGAGCCCCCAGCAGGGTCAGAGTGCTGGACGACAAGGGCGACCCTGTCCATAGGGCCGAGGTGGTGCTCGTTGGAGGCGGTCGCTGCGAGACTGACGAGGGCGGTTACGCCGAGATCATCGTTCCGGGTCTCGCCTGGTATGCCCTCGTCATCAGGTATCCAGGGCACGAAGAAGTACTCTACATGGAAGAAATCGAACCCGATAGGACGTACGTGTACAGGGCGGACCACGCGTCGAACGTAGCCAGCAGCGTCTCGGGCTCGGTCGGGACGCTAGGGAGAGTCCTGACGCTTGAGTGAGCTCAAGCTGTCAGTGAACCCCGCCGTCTCATAGGCGGTCGCGTACGGGCGCTGTTCTCCGCTCGTCCGGGACCACCCGAGGTCCCGATCGGAGATCCAGACCAAGCGCCGGAGAAAGCCGCATCTTCTCCGCGTCCACGAGGTCTTCCCGAGTGTCGATTTCGCCCCAGGCGCGAGGGCCGGTGCGCAAGACTTCAAGCTGAAGGGTCCCTTCCGCGATGGCGCTGGATATCGCCGCTTCGTAAAAGATATCGGTCTGGCCCTGCGAGACGTAGGCAGCGAGTGCGGGCATCAGAACGTAGCTGACGGCCTGGTGAGAGAATTTGTAGATGTTCACCGTCTTGAGTGCGGATTCGTAGTCGAAGCCACGGGGCTGCTCCCGCCCGAGCACCATTGCGGTCGCCCTGTCGCCATGCGTCAGGACCACCGTCCCGTTCATGAACGGCTGGAAGCGATCTACAACAGCGGCGTTCTTGTTGGGAACCTCGAGGAGGTCCATCAGGAGTCCGGAGTCGAAGACCAGGTCTCCTTCCAGCAGCAACAGGTCTTCGGTTATCCGGGGCCGAGCCAACCAGAGCGAGTAGATGTTGTTCGTGCGATCGAAAATTTCGTTCTCCACGTACGTGATGGAGAGGTTTCGAAAATGAGCGCCAAAGTAATCGCGCACCTGCTCGGCGCGGTAGCCGACGACGATGATGCACTCCCGCAAGCCCGCGTCGCTCAGTGCCTCTAGTTGGTGTTGGAGAATCGGCTTGCCCTGCACTTCCACGAGGCACTTTGGGCAACGGTCTGTGAGCGGGCGCAGCCTTGTCCCCTGGCCGGCTGCGAGAATGACAGCTTGCATCTTTGCTCCTACCTCCTTGCGCCCTCTGGAGCCGACGCTCCACGCGCCAGGCTCATCAGGGCCCTCACCAGCCCCTCGTTCTCCTCGGTGGTTCTCGATGCGATCCTGAAGAATCCGCTGTCCAGGCCCCGCTTGCCGCTGCAGTCATTGACCAGGACCCCACACTCGTCGAACAGACGGGCAGCGATCCCCGACCCGGTGAGACCGGGAGACGTTCTGCAGAGCACATAGTTCCCGTGGGTCGGATAAGGTTCCAGGAAGGGCACGTTTTGAAGTGCCCGATACAGCGACTGTGCGGCCCGCGTTACCTGGTTACAGGACTCGGCGAACTGGGAGCCATACCGGCCCATGTTCTCGAGAAAGAATTGCGCGAGCGAGTTAATGCTCCAGATCGGCAGCTCCGCCCGCAGCCTCGCAATGAACCGCGCGTCTCCCGAGGCGGCGTATCCCAGACGCAGGCCGGGGACCCCGTATGCCTTTGACATGCTGTTGACGATCACCAGGTTCGGGAAATCGTGGATCAGGCCCGCCACGCTGAGGTCTGGGTAGTCCGGTCCCGCGAAGTACAGGAACGACTCGTCCACAAGAACGATGTCGAGATCGCCGAAGGCCCGGAGCATCTGAACGACCTCGTCCTTCGAGACCAGTGTGCCGGCTGGATTGTTGGGCCGTATGATGGTCACCGAGTTGGCGCCCACCTCCGACACGTGGGCTATGAACCCATCTACGTCCAGACTGAAGTCGTCCCCCATCGCATACGGGCTCACCCGCTTGCCCTGAGTCTCCGCCCTGTTCCAATACTCGTCGAAGGTCGGGATGGGTATCGCAAGATGCTCGACGCGTAGCGCGGTGATGGCGTTGATGAGCTCGCTTGCGCCGTTACCGACGACCAGCTCGTCGGGAGTCCAGCCCAGGGGCTCGGCGACCAGGCTCGATAGGTGACGGTTCGTCGAAGGGTAGGACCCCACGAGCGTCCGAAGACTCGACGAGAGCGACTCGAAGAACTCCTCCGGCGGGAAATAGCGGTTCGTCATATAGCAGAAGTCCTGGACGTTAAAATTCCAGAACCCGCCGTAAAGCGACGAGACGGCTCTCCTGTCTCCAGCCATGCATCTCCTTCAGTAGAAATCGCGTCGGGCCGCTCAGGCGGCGTAGTGTTCGGATGGTAGCCCGCACGGCGGTTCCCTCGGCCAGAACAATTGGGAGCGGCTCCGCAAGCCCGTTGCGACAGGTCGCTAGTCGCGGGCTGAACAGGCCATTGCCGGGGTGCCGTCCATGGGCCGCCCTGCGGAGCCGCGTCAGGCGGGAGGTTCTACGGCCTCCGGGCGAGGGCTGCGGCCCAGGCTGCCTCGCCGGGGAAGAAACCCGATACCAGCCATCAGAGCGGGTGCGATACCCTGCGGAACCACGGGGCCCCGGTGCGTGCGGGACACACTCGATAGCCAGTGCGTTTTTGCGGATCTTTTAATCAAACTGGATGTGGACCTCGGGGTACGCGGCGAGTGTACACGGGCGCTGTGATTTGTCAACGCCCGCGAAAGCTCGCCGGTATCGCCGAACGACGCCCTGGCGCTCGAGAAGAAGGGCTAGGCGGCGTTGCCGGACCCGGCGATGAGCGCGACAATGACGAGTCTCAGCAGGAAACCGGGGGCCACCGCCAACAATGCCCTGAACCCGGACACGCCCAGGGTGGCTTTTACCGCCACGACCATCGTGGCTACCATGTAGAAGACCACCAACCCCGACAGTATCGGCCCAAACCCAGGGATGAACACAAATACGAACAGGAGCCCGGGCGATGTCGAATAGCCGAGGGCGCCAGCCAACTCGCTAATCGATGGCTTCGGCGCTCCCGGATTCTGGCTCATCCGGCCGATCATCAGCGCCGACGTCGCCTGGATAAGCCAGAGCCCCGGCATGATAAGGACCGCCAGGGCAATGGCGCCGCCGATACTCCGGTCTGACAGCGCGTCGTCTATCGTAAACCCGATCGCATTGGCAAGGCTTACCAGAAGCACGACCACGAGCGCCTGTGCGCCCGCGACCGGGTCGGTCCGAAGCTCAACATAGAGCCGGGGGTCGAGCAGCGCGGCCCGGATCATTCGCGCGAACAGCATTTCCGTACTCCCCCGGAGCCTCGTGTTCCCTTGGGCCGCGAGGCAACGCGAGGCCCCAAGGGATTCTAGCGGCGCCCCCTGGCTCGTTCAACTTGCTTTCCCCCGTTCGCCTTCTGTAGAGCGCGCGTTTCACGAATCGAGCCTATGCCCTCTTGACACATTTAGAACATCTGTACTATTATTCACCCAAGCATTAGAACGCCTGTTCGTCACGACAGCATGGCTTAGGAGTAGACACCATGCCGGCAACAATGGAACGGTTCATCAGCGAGACTCCGGAGCACCAGCCCAGCCTGTTCAGCGCAGACTGGGCGTCCCGGGCCGAGCGCTTCCCGACACGAGCGACTGTCCACATTCCAGCGCAAGCCGCGGAGCGGGCGTACCCCGCGCGGACGGGACGCCTTTTCAGCCTGGGGCAGCGAGGCCTCCTCATGGGGGAGCATCCCCGACGCCGAGGGCCGGCCGCCGGAAGAGCTTATGTCGCCGGTGTCGCGCTCCCTCCCGGCAGCTCGGTCTCACGTCTCAGCCAGGTCTGGGACCGCGTCACGGTGACCATTGGCGAGCTCGACCTTCGCGACCCCCAGCCGGTCCTCCACGTCGTCGAGCACTATCGATGGCCCCTGGGGGCTGTCGATGCCGGTTTCCAAGGCATCGAGCGGCAGCTTGACGCCGACTGGAACTGCCGGCGCATCGTCGTCGGAGAGCCCTCCACGACAGGCCGCTCGAAGACCCGAGGCGCCGTCGAAATCCTCACCCTGGCGCCCGAATCGAAGTCGAGTCTCGCCGCTAGCCTGCTCCAGGCCGCCAGTGCGGCGCGAATCAAGATGTACGCGTCCGATGGCTCTCAAGAGCAGCAAGAATTCTGGGCCCAGGCCGTGAAGGCGCAGGCCCGTTACGGACCGGACGGAAGTCTGGACTTCTTCGTCGAGCACAGCACGGGAGGCGATGGGTTCCTCCTGAGCTTGGCCCTGGTGGCGGAAGCGGCGAGGGCCCTGCTCTCGCCCAAGGCGAGAGCCGCCTAGGCAGACCGGCCTGGACAGAGGCTCCAGGCCGCAGCGACATGCACCACGGGAGGACTACCATGCGAAGGAACGAGCCGTCTATCGATCGTTTGCCGGAGCTCACGCTCTTTCGGGACAACGGATGCGACATCCACCCCGCCTGCCTGACCTGCCCGCTGCCCCAGTGCCGCTACGACGATCCGGGGTGGATGCAGCGCGAGGAGCGCGATCAACGGGACACCCAGATATTGCAGGCGCGGGCACAGAAAGCCCTCCCCGTACACGAGCTCGCCGCCCAGTTCGGCGTCAGCACCCGCACGGTACACCGCGTCCTGCGACGCATCGACGAGGAGCAACACGTTCTCGTAGCGTCCTAGAGCCCCGCTTTCCCGGGCTGTCTCGAACGCGTGCGCTATACTGGCCTCGGCCCCGGCCTGATCGGGGCACGCTTTCCAGGAGGCCGGCCATCATGGGAGTCTACGAGCGGGCCCTCTGGCCGCTCCTGCGACGCCTGGACGCCGAGACCTCCCACAACTTGACCGTCGAGATGCTCGACGGACTGCAAATCGTCCCCGGAACGGCGTGGGCGATGGAGCGGCTCCTGTCGTTTCAGGACTCGCGCCTGCAGTTCACCTGGCGCGGCCTCACCTTCCACAACCCCATCGGGCTCGCCGCGGGCGTGGACAAGAACGGCCGGCTGCCGCGCATCCTTCGCGCCCTGGGCCTGGGCTTCATCGAGGTCGGCACCGTCACACCCAGGCCCCAGCCCGGCAACCCGAAGCCCCGCGTCGGGCGGCTCTTGTCCCACCGCGCCCTGGTGAACCGGCTCGGGTTCCCCAGCCAGGGCGCCCAACGCGTCGCCGGCAACTTGAAGCGTCTGCGTCTCGAAAACACCCCGCTGGGCGTCAACATCAGCAAGAACGCCGCAACGCCGCTGAACGAGGCCACCGACGACTACCTGAGCTGCCTCCGCTCTCTTTACTCCTACGGCGACTACTTCGTGGTCAACGTCAGCTCGCCGAACACCGAGGGCCTGACCTCGCTGCAAGCCGCCGACGCCCTCACGGCGCTGGCCCGGGCCGTCGTTGCCGAAGCCCAGGCGCTGGCCGAGACCCGGGACCGGCCGCCAAAGCCGGTGCTGGCGAAGATTTCGCCCGACCTTTCCAAGGGCGAGCTGGACGCCGTGGTGCAGGCCAGTCTCGCCGGCGGACTCGATGGACTCATCGCGGTCAACACGTCGATAGACGCAGATCTGAGAGGCTCGGTAGGGGCCTCGATCCCCGGAGGCATCAGCGGCGAGCCCCTCCGCGAGCGGGCCATCGAGGCCGTGTCAAGAATTCGCGGCCAGGTCCCAGGTGACTACTTCGTTATCGGCGTCGGCGGCGTGTCCGACGCCCATCACGCCTGGGAGCTCATACGAGCGGGCGCGAACGCGGTCCAGATGTACACCGGCCTCGTCTACCGGGGACCAGGCGTCGTGGGCAATATCAACCGGGGTTTGGTCCAGCTGATGAACCAGGAGGGCCTGGGGACGATAGCTGAAGCGACGCGCCAGACGGGGCTGTAGCCCGACTGGCTTTGGTGAGAATGGTCGGGGCGCCGAGATTTGAACTCGGGACCCCCTGCACCCCATGCAGGTGCGCTACCGGGCTGCGCCACGCCCCGACGCTGTGCCCGGCGATCCCAGATTGGGTGGCGCCGCCGAGCCCCGGTAGCTTATCACGCGCTTCTCAGAAGGGGCAAGGGAGCGCGCCTGTATTCGGCGCGATTGAAGACCACCGCGGTGGCTCTGTTGATTTCACACGGTCGCCAGAATAAAATCGCGGCACGAGCCACGCCAAGAGGTGCCGCAATGAGCGACCGTATCAGCTTCGACGTCTATTTCGACTGCACCTGACCTCACGTTTATCAAGCAGCAGTTTGGCTGCGAAACGTGAGAGAGCGCTACGGCGACCGGCTCCAGATCAACTGGAAGAACTTCCCGCTGGAGCAGGTCAACTCGAAAGAGGGGCCTGACTGGTTCGTCTGGGACCAGGGTGACGACTACCCCAGTCGAGGCCTGCCCGCCTTCCGTGCCCTCGAGGCGGCCCGCCTTCAGGGCAACGCCGAGTTCGAGCGGCTGCAGTTCGCCCTCCTCGACGGACGCCACGAGCGACGCAAGGACTTCACCGATCCCGACGACATCGACGAGCTCGCGAAGGAGTCTGGCCTCGACCTCGAGCGACTCCACAAGGACATGACCAGCCCCGATATCCTGCAGCGGGTGGCGAAAGACTACCAGGCCGGCAAAGAGCGAGGAGTCTTTGGGACACCCACCTTCGTTTTCGAGAACGAGAAACAGGCCTTCGTCCGCCTCAAGGCCCCTCAAAGTGTCGACGAGTCGGTGCGCGCGTTCGAGATGTTCGTCGAGAACTTCCGTGACAACGGATACTTCGACGAGATCAAGCGGCCGAAGCCGCCGCGCGACTAGCGGTCAACCTAGCGTCAAGCTAGGCTCAAGTTACCGAAAGATCTCCGACGCGCGGTCGACCAGGTCGGGCGGCAGCGCGACGCCCAGTCGCTCCGCCGTGCGCTGATTCAGCCACAGGCGGGTGACGGCTCCCGTCGAAACCGGCTCCGGGCCCGCCCCTTCGCCTCGCAGCACCCTCACCGCAAGCAGTCCGGCACGGCGGCCGTGGTCCTCGTAGTCGATGCCCACCGACGCCAGGGCACCATCCTTCGCCGGCCCCTCGCTCCAACCGATGACTGCTATACCGCGCTCGTCGGCGCTCGACCGGATGTCGCTGAACTCGGCGTCCAGGAGCGGGCCTGGAGACAGGACGAGGACGCCCGCGCCATCCTCGATTACCTGGACGGTCGCCTGGGCAATCTGGTCCCTGCCGGTCACACCCGTCGCGATGACGCGGAGGCCGGCCCGAGTCGCCTCGGTGGAAAGCAGGCCGACACCGGCCCGGGAGTCCGCATCGAGCTGATCGAACAGCAGGCCCACCACACCCACCTCGGGAAGAAGCCGGCGGAGAGTCGCCACCAGTTCCACCGCGGGGACGGGCGAGGCCGCCCCGGCAACGATCGCCCGGTGGCTCCATTCGCCATGAGTGGCGCCGCCCACGGTGGGGTCGCCACTCATGGCGAAGAAGACCTGCTTCCGATCCGTCGCCTTCAACGCCGCCTCCAGCGCCGGGGTCCCAAGCGCCAGCAGATAGTCCACTTCCTCGTCGTCGACGAACTCCGCCGCTAGCTGGTCGAGCGGCTCCTCGCGGAACTTGGCGTTACGCCGAAGGAAGCGCATGTTCTCCCCGGCCCTGAAGTCAGCGTCGTCCAGCGCCTCGAGAAAGCCGGTGCGGGCGTCCTCCACAGACTCGCCGAGGTCGGGTTCGAGGATGCCGACGATGATAACGTCGCGCTGGCACGCCGATAGCAGGACCGCGAAGGCGACGGCCAGGAACGCCAGGCTTGCTCTCCGCGCGATGGGTTTCTTCATGGGCTCGCCACAGTATAGAGTAGGCGCGCGGCCTGGGAACGCCGCGTCTTGACCGGGCCGCGACCCCGCGAGTAGGATTGGGATGTCCCGAGCGTCCGAAAACTTGCATCCATGGGGTTCCATGGGCCCCATGCTCTTACAGAGCGCGCCCTAGCGCGCACGCCAATGAATAGCTTGCTATCCGCTGTCCTGGCGGTGTTTCCCGAGACAGCCCAGGTCAACGACCGTAACCATCTCGTTCTCGGCGGGCTCGATGTTACCGAGTTGGCCGCAGAGTACGGCACGCCTCTCTACGTCTTCGACGAGGCGACCCTTCGGGGCCAGTGCGCCGCCTTCGTCGCCGAGTTCACGTCTCGGTACCGCGACACCTCGGTGCTCTACGCATCCAAGGCGCTGTTGAACAAGCCAATCGCCCGCATCCTCCAGGAAGAAGGCCTCGGACTCGATGTCGTTTCCGTAGGTGAGCTGGCCATCGCGAAGGCCGCCGAGTTCCCGATGGACCGCATCTATTTCCACGGCAACAACAAGGGCGCCGACGAGCTCTCGCAAGCCCTGGAATGGGGCATCGGTCGCGTGGTCGTCGACAACTTCCACGAGCTGCACATGCTCGACTCGCTGGCGGGAAGCGCCGGCACGCGGCAGGAGATCCTGCTGCGCATCTCGCCGGGAGTCGACCCGCATACGCACCGCCACACGACCACCGGCATCGTCGACAGCAAGTTCGGCTTTGCGCTGGCCAATGGAGACGCGGAAGAGGCCGTCCGCATCGCCCAGGCCGCGGCGAGCCTCGATCTCATCGGCCTCCACGCTCACCTGGGGTCGCCGATCTTCGAGGTGGAGCCCTACCGGGAGGCTGTCGGCGTCGTCTTTGACTTCGCCGCCGAGATGCGCGAGCGCCATGGGCTCGAGCTGAAGGAGTTCAGTCCAGGCGGCGGCTTTCCGATCCAGTACACCGTTGACCAGCCCGCTCCTCCGCTCGCCGACTACGCCGAGACTATCACCACGGCGTTGCGGGAGCGCACCGAGGCCCTGGGCTTCGATCCTCCCCACCTCTTTGTCGAGCCCGGGCGCGCCATCGTGGGCCGGTCGGGGGTCGCCCTCTATGAGGTCGGCGCGATCAAGGATATTCCCGGCGTGCGCAAGTACGTCTCGGTAGACGGCGGCATGGGCGACAACATCCGTCCCGCGATCTACGGCTCCCGGTACGAGGTGGTGGCGGCGGGACGCGTCAACGCGGAGGACCTGGAAACGGTCACCCTTGCGGGAAAGTACTGCGAATCGGGCGACATCCTGGTCAAGGATGCGGATCTGCCGGAGCTGTCCCCGGGCGACATCGTTGCCATTCCGGCTTCGGGCGCGTACTGCATTCCGATGGCCAGCAATTACAACGCCAATCCGCGGCCTGCGCTGGTCCTCGTGAGCGATGGCGAGGCCCGGCTCATCCAGCGTCGCGAAACTGTTGAAGAGCTGATGCAGCGGGACGTGCTGTAAACCCATGTGGTCGGTGATTGGAAACGGACACGAGGTGACAGGCCTAGCCGAGAGCTTGCGGCGTAGCCGGAACGCCCACGCCTATCTGATCGAAGGACCTCGCGGCGTCGGTAAGATGACGCTGGCCATGGACCTGGCAAAGGCACTGAACTGCACCGGCGCCGAGCCTCCCTGCGGTGAGTGCATCCAGTGCCGACGCATCGGGCAAGGGAAGCACGCCGACGTGCAGGTCATCGGACTGCGGGCGCAGGACGAAGGCGAGGGAGCCGCCCACAAAGAGCTTCGCATCGAGCAGATCAAGGACCTTCAGCAGGCAGCCGGACTCTCCGCGTTCGAGGGCTCCTGCAGGGTGTTCATTATCGACGGCGCGGAGGACTTGAACGGCGAGGCAGCCAACCGCTTGCTCAAGACCCTCGAAGAGCCACCACCGGGAGTCTGCATGATCCTGCTTTCGAGCGACGCCGGACAGCTCCTGCCCACGATCACCTCGCGGTGCCGCAAAGTCACGATGCGTCCGCTCCCGGTCGCCGAGGTCGAGGAGGCCCTGGTGTCGCGCTGGGAGGTCGAGCGGGAACGGGCCGCGACCATAGCGCGACTCGCTCAGGGTCGCATCGGATGGGCCGTCTCCGCGGCAAGTGACGACGCGATTCTAGCCGAGCGCTCGGCCCAACTCGACCAGGTCATCACGCTCCCCAGCGAGGGCTATCATGACCGGATCTCGCTCGCCGGCAAGCTGGCCTCGGCCTTCGGACGAGACCACGACGGCCTGAACGAATGGCTGGCGCTGATGGAGCAATGGTGGCGAGACGTGCTGCTCGTCAAGGGCGGGCGGCCCGACCTGGCCGTGAACCTCGACCGAGGCGCCGAGCTCGAATCGATTGCGCAGGCCCTTTCCTTGAGCGCCGTCGCCGGCGCCCTGGAGCAGATCCGCTCGGCCAACGAGCACCTCGAGAAGAACGTGAACGCGAGACTGGCGCTGGATGTACTGATGTTGAATCTCCCTTCGATTGGACGCAAAGCGGTCGCCGCGTCCTCGTGACCGGGCGACCCTGGAAAGGATAACGATAACGATATGGGTGGAGTCGTTGGAGTCCGCTTCGCAAAGGCGGGAAAGATACTCAACTACGATGCCGGCGACGAGGACTTTGACCTGAACGAGTACGTCGTCGTGGAGACCGAGGTCGGCCTCGAGCTGGGATACGTCGTGATCACGCCGAACCAGGTAGTCATGGCCAAGTTCAAGGGACAGCCGCCACCGATTGTGCGTCGAGCGACGCCGGAAGACGTACAGGAGCGGGACCGGCTCAAGAGCCGCGCCCAGGAGATTTCGAGTCAGTGTCGCGAGCTGATCCAGGAGCTGGGACTGAAGATGAAACCCGTCGAAGCGGTGTTCACCCTGGATGGCCAGCACCTGGTCATCTCGTACACCGCCGAAGACCGAGTCGACTTCCGGCAACTCCTTCGCCGGCTGGGCCGAACGGTGCAGGCGAAGGTCGAGCTGCGCCAGATCGGGCCGCGCGACCAGACCAAGGTCATGGACGGTCTGGGACGCTGCGGAAGGACGCTTTGCTGCTCGACCTGGCTTGTGGAGTTCCAGCCGGTGACCATGAAGATGGCGAAGGAGCAGGACCTGCCCCTGAGCCCGCCAGGCCTCGCCGGCGTCTGTGGCCGACTTCGTTGCTGTCTCCGCTATGAGTACGACCAGTACCGTGAGCTGAAGCGTGGGCTGCCGAAGATCGGTAGCACCGTCGAGACCGAACATGGACCGGCCGTCGTCGTCGTGGGACACCCGTTGAAACAGACTATTACCGTCCGGCTCCAGAGTGGCGCCTGGACTGAAGTCTCCATGGATGCGCTCCAGCAGAAGGCCCAGGTATAGGGACTTGCTCCCTCGCATTGCGGTGACTCTGGACGACATGCGGGACGCTCCGCCCGACCGGGTGGTCGACTTTGCCCGCCGTGCGGAGGAGCTCGGCTACGAATCAATCTGGGCGGGAGAGGCGTGGGGACGCGACGTCTTTACGCTCCTGACCGAGATCGCCTGCAACACGACGAGACTAGGACTGGCGACCGGGATCGTGAACGTCTTCAGCCGTACCCCGGCCGTTGTCGCCCAGAGCATCTCTTCCCTCGACGAGATCTCCGGCGGCCGCGCCATCCTGGGCCTCGGCTCCAGCGGTGAGATCGTGGTCCGCGACTGGCACGGCCAGCAGTTCCGCAAGCCGCTGCAACGGACCCGCGAGTACATCGAGATCATCAATCTGGCCGTGAGCGGCGAGCGCGTGAACTACGAAGGCGAGTTCTTCCAGCTCAAAGGGTTCCGCATGTCGTTCCGTCCGCCCCGGGAGCATATCCCCATCTACGTGGCTTCGATGGGGCCTAAGAACGTCGCTCTCACGGGCGAGCTTGCCGATGGCTGGTCGCCCATGTGGTTCTCGCCGGGCTATCTGCCCGACGCCTCGAGTTGGCTCCGCAACGGCGCCGAGGCCAGCGGGCGTGGCGCCGGCGCAGTGGACATAGCGCCGTGGATGCTGGCCTGCGCCACCGACGACCAGGAGACGGCGCGAGGGCTCGCCCGGGCGCATGTCGCTTTTTACGTCGGCGGGATGGGACGCTACTACACCGAGCTGTTCGGGCGCTACGGCTTCGCCGACGAGGCGGCACGGATCAAAGAGCTCTGGGTCGAACGGAAAGACCGGGCCGGCGCGGCCGCGCTCGTCTCCGAGAAGATGCTGGACGCCGTGACCGTGATCGGGACCCCGCGGCAGTGCAGGGAGCGTGTCGCCGAGATCCACGAGGCCGGCGTCGGCCTTCCTGTCTTTTTCCCCCCGCACGGGTGCTCGGGCGAGATAATCCGCGACACCATCGAGGCCCTGGCGCCTAAGCGCTTTCAATAGCCGGCACGAACCGGCGCCATTCCTCGCGCTCGCGCAGGTAAGTTTGGAAGGGCTGGTACGGCGACGCGGAGGGTGGCTTGGGCTGGGACAACAGGACCATGCCCGCTTCCTCGGGCGTGCGCCCCGCCTTACGGTGGTTGCACCTCATGCAGGCGGCGACCACGTTCGTCCAGTGGTGCCCGCCGCCCCGGACCCTTGGGACGACATGGTCGATCGTGAGGTTCCCGCTCTCCGCCCCGCAGTACTGACAGCGATGGCGGTCCCGCAAGAAGGCCTCTCGACGCGTCAAACGCCGTGCGGGGAACGGCCGTCGCACGTGATAGCGCAGGCGGATTACGGAAGGCAACTCGAAAGCTTCGCTCGCCGAGCGGAGATAGCCCATCCCATTTTCCAGAAGCTCCGCCTTCCCTTTTCCCAGCAAGACCACAGCGCGACGCGCCGCGCACACATTCAAGGGTTCGTAGTTCTGGTTGAGGAGGAGGACCAGCTGTCTGAGCCGAGCGGAGGTGTTCATGGGCAGTGCCCTGAGCTACTCCTCGGCCTCGCGAAGGAAGATCTCCTGGTCTAACACCTCGAACACGGCAGTGAAATCCCCCGGCACCATGCCGAGGGCGCTTCCCGGCAGGCCGTCTACGATATCCACGTACATCTCCGCGACGTTTGAGGCGACGAGGGTGTCCCTGATCTTCTCGCGTACCGGGATCGGGCCCAGGCTATCGAGCGGGGTGTCGGGGACCAGAAACGCGAGTCGGGCCAGGATCGCGATTGCCGCCCCTCCGACGACGAGAGCGGCAAAGGCGCCCACGAACGCGCCACCCACCGAGTCGAGCGGCCCCAGGAACAGGAAACGCATCACGCCGCCCACGAAGCGGGCTGCCATCTGTGTGACGATGAGAACAGCCGCCGCGATGAGCCCGTAGGCGATGACCGTCGCGATGGAGTCGCTGTTGACGCTGTTGGTGAGAAGCCCGGCCAGGGGCTCGCTCGCCTGGGCGGCGACGATGAAACCGACAAGGGCGCCAACCGCGAAGAACAACCCGTGGAGCAGGCCGATTCGGTATCCGGTCAGGCCCCCGATGACGATCACGGCGATGATGATGCCGTCGAGCCAGTTCACCTAGGCCGCGCCCCCTTTCGACTCCGATCTCCCAGAAGCACCGTGCCCATTATACACAGGGTCGATCAGAAGGGGGCCGATCCGCCGTCAGGATGCGAGGTCGAATAGCGTCGTCACCCGATCCACCGCCGCCGGCTCGGTCGAAATCACCAGGAGTGTCTCGTCGCCTCCGAAGGCGACATGGTGTCGTTTGCCATCGAACGAGCCAGTGGCCACGGAGTCGGTCTTGTCGAGCCCGATGTCCCGCGCCTCCAACAACCGAACGTAGCCGTCGTAGAACTCCTCAGCGTCGCGTTCCGTGCCCCAACGGGCCAGGTTCAAGAACAGGCTCGAGCCGCCCGGCCCCCGAAGCAGCACGTAGCGATCGCCGCCCCAGCCGGCGGCCGCCCTGCTCGCGCGCCGGGTGGATATCCGCTCCTCGAGGACGAGCTTGTAGAAGAACTCGCCCATGACATCCACGTCCGCTTCCTCCCAGCCCTCGCCGAGGGCCTGGGCGACGTCCGGCAGGTCGATGGTAAGCGCCGGCTCGCGCTCGTCGTACTTGCCCGGATGCATGATCTGCTCGCTCGTGGTCGGTGGGTCGGCATAGGCGGCGTTGACTGCATCCCAACCGCCCTGGCCGAACAGGTAAAGCACGAATCCGAGGCCCTCCCGATAGGGGAAGGTCGCGCTCTCCTCGATGACCCTCGGTACGTCCGGGCTCAGCCCTTCCACCTCCTGGGCCTGACGGATCGTCTCGGCCTGATCGAGGTGCTCGCCAGCGTACCGGCCCGAGGCGAGTGTTGCGTCGCCTTCAAAGAGCACCCGGAGCGCAAAGCGGGCCTCCGAATCCTCTCCCGCGGCGTCCAGCATCGCCGTCAGGTCGAACAGGCTCTGCTGGATCGCGTGGGCGAACTCGTGGGAGTAGATGAACTCTTCGAGGAGGTCGACGGCCCCATCATTGGCCAGAACAAACAACTCCCCTGACTCAGGGTTGAACTGCCCGAGGACCTGCGACTGGGAGTGGGCCAGGGTGAGCTCCTTCAAGTCGTGGTTCTCGTCCAGGAGCCCGAGAAGGAGCAGCACCTCCTGGGACGCGGCCAGCTCGGCTTCGTCGGCCTCGTCGAACTGCGCCTCGAGAATGGCGTCGAACTCCTCCCGCGTGATCAGCCGGCGTTGCAGCGCATCTCCGGTCGGCGCGCCCCTATCTTCCGCGACCCGCTGCTCGATGGCGTCGAGCACGAGGCTGACCTCCGGGGACAGGGTTGGGGGCGCAGGCGGAGGTGTCGCCGTCGCGGCAGTCTCGGTTGGGGGGAGCGACGTCACGCCGGGACGGGTCGCCGTCGCGGTTACAGGATCAGGCAACACGGAGGGCGAGGAGGAAGTCGTTGCGGTGGGAAGCACGGTTGCAGTCGGCTCGGGCGTCGGCGATAGGCCATCGCCCGATGCGCATCCTGCGACGACCAGGCCCAGTCCAATCGCTAGAGCCGCAACGCCAAACCTCTTCGAGTGAGACGGCCCAGGTTTCGTTGGAGACAAGCTCATGATAACGGGGTAATTCGACCGGCCCGAGGTCCCTTTACACTAATGAACGACGACGCGCACGCCGGGGATTGGCCTCCATCCATTCTAACGGTCGTGACCTTCATGCAACGCCCGTGACTCTCGGTCGCGGCCGCCGGGTATAATCGCTCTGCCCAACGCGACAGCCGGGAGGGAAGATCTGGAACCCGCTGTGCCCCCGCCGCGAAAGCGACATGCCCTTGGCCGCTCGCTGCCGAGAATGGTCGAGACGCCCCCGGGCCCCAGGTCCCGACGGCTCGGCCAGGACCTCGAGCGCTACGAGTCTCCCGGGGTCTCCAGCCTCGGAGCGGGCCACGTCCCCATCGTCTGGAGGCGGGCCAGGGGCGCCAACGTGGAGGATATCGACGGCAACGTCTACATCGACCTCACCGCGGGATTCGGCGTCGCCGGGGTGGGGCACGGGAGCGGCAGCGTCGTGCGGGCGATCCGACGGCAATCGGGGACCCTGGTCCACGGCCTGGGAGACGTGCACCCGAACGCGCCTCGCCTCGCCCTGGCGCGGCGATTGGCCAAGCTTGCCCCCGGTCCCGATAACAAGGTGATGTTCTGCAGCTCGGGCGCGGAGGCGGTGGAGCTGGCGATGAAGACGGCCACGCTGTACACCGGAAAGCACGGCTTCATTGCGTTCGAGGGGGGCTTTCACGGCCAGACCTACGGCGCCCTCAGCGTCACGTCCCGCGATCGGTTCCGTCAGCCCTTCGCCCCGCAGCTCAACCAGCACGTGGCCAGGGTCCCCTACGCCTACTGCTACCGTTGCCCTCTCGGCCTCGAGTATCCCGGCTGCGAGGTCGCCTGTCTCGAGCCGGTGGAGCAGGCCCTGTCCTCGCCACCCGCGTCGGTGGGGCCGATCGCGGCGGTCGTGGTCGAGCCCGTTCAGGGACGAGAGGGGACGGTCACGCCCCCTCCCGAGTACTTGCCGCGGCTCAAAGGGCTCTGCGCAAAGGCGGGCGCGCTACTCATCGTCGACGAGCTGCTCACCGGGCTTGGCAGGACGGGAAGCTGGTTCGGCGTCGATCACCAGGGAATAGCCCCGGACATCCTCTGCGTCGGCAAGGCGATGGGCGGAGGGCTCCCCATCGCGGCCTGCGTCGCCCGCGCCGAGGTCATGGACGCATGGCGGCATCAGGACCACGAGGCGCCCCACTCGAGCACGTTCATGGGCAACCCGGTAACCAGCGCCGCGGCCCTGGCGGCCATCGACGAGATCGAAGAGCGCGATCTTCCAACACGCGCCCGTATCCTTGGCACTATCTTGTTAAAGCGCTGCATGGAGCTGGGAGAGCGGCATCGCCTCGTCGGAGACGTCCGCGGCGTCGGCCTCATGGTCGGCATCGAGCTCGTTGGGGACCGCGATTCCAGGGAGCCGGCCGGGACCGAAGCCGGCGAGGTCGTTCGCCATTGCCTCGAGGCTGGCGTGATCCTCCTCGCCGGGGGGCCGAGCGGCAACGTTCTGTCGTTGACACCGCCGCTGACCATCACCCGCCGACAGATCGATCACGCGCTCGACGTCGTCGATACGGCGCTCGCGGCAGTCGAAGCGCAAAGAGAACGAGACCGATGACGGGCGCCCCGCTGCACTCCATGAGCCTCACCGACGTGGCGCGACTGCTGCGGAGGCGGCAGGTCTCCGCCGTCGAGGTGCACGAGGCCGTGTTTCGCCGTATCGACGAGGCCGAGCCCCAGCTCGAAGCGTTCATCACGCTGCTCCGCGAGGAGTCGCTGAGCGAGGCCGTCGAGGCCGACCGGGCGCTGGCGCGGGGCGAGTCGAAGGGCCCGCTCCACGGCATCCCCATCTCCCTGAAGGACCTCTACGACACCGCAGGGACCCGGACGATCGCCGGCTCGCGCGTCATGGCCGACCGCGTGCCGTCCTCCGATGCGACCGTCACGGCAAGGCTGAAGTCCGCGGGCGCCGTCATCATTGGCAAAGCGAACCAGACCGAGTTCGCCTTCGGCGGCGCCTATTCGGCCTTCGGCGCCCTCAAAAACCCCTGGGCCATCGACTACTTCCCCGGCTCGTCGAGCAGCGGCTCCGGCGCGAGTATCGCGGCGGGCATGGGCTACGCCTCGATGGGGACGGACACCGGAGGCTCGGTCCGCATTCCCGCGGCCATGTGTGGGGTCGTCGGGCTGAAGCCGACCTATGGACGGGTCAGCCGTCACGGCATCATCCCGCTCAGCTGGACGCTGGACCACGCCGGCCCTCTGACCCGCACCGCCGCTGACGCGGCCCTCGTGCTCCAGGCCATCGCCGGACATGACCCCAACGATCCGACCTCCAGCCGCAGGCCCGTACCGAGCTATCTCCGCGCCCTGCCCAGGGACCTCAACGGCGTCACCCTCGGCGTCCCTTCGGCCTACATTGACGAGAACCTCGACCCCGACGTGGCGGCCCGGGTTGGCGAGGCCCACGGCGTCCTTCGCAAGCTCGGCGCGCGACTGAAGGAAGTCGCCATTCCCCACGCGGCCTACTCGATGACGGCGCTGGTCACGATCATTGAGTCCGAGGCCGCGTCGATCCATTGGTCGACGTTGATCGAACGGCCGGACGACTACAACGAGGTGTTTCGCTCGCGGGCGATGCGGGGGCTGCTGCCCCCGGCCGTGAGCTATCTCGACGCGCAGCGACTCAGGAGCGTGCTGATCGACGAGTTCACGACGGCGCTCGAGGGTGTCGACGCCCTGGTGACCCCAACCTGTCCAGCGCCCGCGTATCGGATGGACAAGACGCCGCCGCCGATCACGATGGTCACCACGATTGGGCGCTTCACCAACCTGGCGAATCTGACAGGGCTCCCCGCTCTGTCCGTCCCTTGCGGCTTCAACCGAGACGGATTGCCCGTGGGGATGCAGCTCATCGGGCGAGCCTTCGACGAGCGGACGCTGATTGGGATCGGCAACGCCTACGAGTCGGCGACGGACTGGCACCTGCGCCGACCGCAGCTCTGAGCGTGGGGCTATGGTCCCTTTCGCTGACGCCGCTCCCGGTCCCGTTGACGAATCGAGCGCAAAAAGTCTCGGGCCGCGGCGCGCCCCTCTTCGCTCAGCGAGCGGGCCCTCAGGAACACCTCGTACTCGTCGTCCTCGACCAACTCGTCGAGCTCCTCCCGGGTGATTCCCAGGGCCGAGGCGAGTTTCCGGCGGCGCTCGGGCGGGGGCACGGCGGTCCCTCGCTCGTAGGCGACATGTCCCGTGAAGTGCATGCCGATGGCACCGGCGACGTCCCGTAGCGACAGCCCCCCGGCCTGACGGATCCTTCGCAGCTCGTCCCCCAGCCAGCGCCCCATAGCTGGGCCAGTATAGCCCAGTCCGCTAGCTGCTTTCTCAATGCCAGCGCTGCCTTGCGCGTGTAGGACAGAGTTTCATACATTGAGGGCAGCGGCATGGGGAGGGGCGGTGGGGATGAGAAACGACGGACGCAATGGAAACGATAACACGAGCCCGAGGGGCCGGCCCCTTGCCAGGTTCGAGGCATGCCCCAAATGCCGAGGCCAGTATCTCCGAGACGGCTGGACCTGCCACTGCTATCAGTGCTGCTTCGAATGGGACCTGCGCGACCCCATCCCAGACATCCTGGTCCGGGCGCGACGGATGTATCGAGGCGAGGCGATGTCGGACCCCCCGGACCTCGCCATCGATGAATTCGACGATCAAAAAGACCCCGCCTAGCCGTGGAGGTCATCGGCACCCAGCGAGGCCTCAACCAGGACGAGAAGGTCCGCCTGCTCAAGGAGAAGCTCCGGTTCCTGCTGCGGAACCCGGACCACGTCTATCGCGTCAGCTCCAAGGAGGAGACCGAGGTCGGACGCGCCTACTCCGATGAGGCCGTCGACGTCGGGGAGGCCCTCTGCGCCCTGGGGCTCTGCACTCCCCGCCAGCGACGCGTTCTGGAGCTGTGGCTGGGTCCCAAGCGGCCGACCCAGGCCCAGGTCGCGCTACGACTCCGCGTGAGCGTCGTCACCGTCAAGCGAGACGCGAAGGAGGCCCTGGAGCGCATGGTGGCGCAGGTCTGGGACGAGGACTAGACGTCAACCGGCCACCCGCACCGCCGCCGCCAGCCGCTGCCGCGACTCCGTCTCCGTGACGGTCGCGACGACGGCGGCCAGCGTCTCGCGGTAGGTTTCGACAAACGCGGGGTCGATCTCCCCCGCGTTCACGATTCCCCGGTAGCGCTCGGTGGCACGAGTGAGAGCCGACGCGAGCCATGCTTCGCCGCGGAGGTCGGCAAGGACGAGGAGGAAACGTGCGTCATTCTCCAGCGAGATCGGGAGCCCGGGCTGCGCCCGTAGTCTGGGCGCATCGAAGGCTAAGAACGCGAGCGCGTCCTCGACGGTCTCCTCGTGGCCCCGGTCATCGAAGGCGAGGGTCAGGCGCGCCGCAACATCGGGGTCGACGTTCACCAGCCGGTAGATGGCGCGGGCCGGCGGCACTCGGATTGGGCTCGCCTCGCGGAGCGCGTCCACCGCCGCAGCCAGGTTGGAGCCGAAGAGGCGGGCCGCTTCGCCGGCGTGCTGCACCAGAAACGGCTCGAGGTGGAGCCCGGTGTCGACGAATACCCGCATGGCGTCGACAGACGATCTCGCCCCGATGGCGACGACCCGCTCGTAGACCGCATCGAGATACGCATTTTGGCGGAGCGGCCGGGCGGGCAGGCCTTTCAGGACCAGCGGCACGATCCGGGCGAGCCCGTCCGGGTCCCGGCCGTCCCCGAACCCCAGGCGCGGGATGACCTCCTCCGGGTCGAGGAGTGCGCGCACCGTCGAGGCATCCCTCGTCACGACGAACCGCAAGTTCTCCTGTGATAGCCCGAGCAGCAGGTCGCTGGCCAACTCCCGGTCGATGCTGCCAACCACGTCGAGAACGAAATTGAGGTCGCGGAAGCCGCGCCTGTTCAGCCCTTGAATGAATGCCTCGAAGGAGGTTAGTGCGCTCGCCGGTTCGCGTTGCATTGCGGCGGCCAGGTCGAGGAGCTCGACGTGGAAGGGGTGGAGGGCTTCGCGCACCCGCCTCGCCACCCGTCGCTCCTCGGCCGTCTGTCCCTCGGCGATGAGTCCCGCAAGAGTCGGATGTTCGAGTGTGGACACGAAATCGAGCAGTGACTCCTCCCGCGCCAGCCGTTCCCTGGCGGCGTTGACCCGTTCGTCCTGAGGCAGGTCCCGCAGCTCGAGCACAAACTCGAAAGCCTGTGGGATGCGCCCGTCCTCGAGAGCGTTGGGATACGCGCCGAAGACGAACGCAGTGTCGCGGAGGTAGTCGCGCCAGAAGTGGAACTGGTTGGCTACGGGCTCGCCATCGATCTCCTTGAAGAACAGGTCGAACTGCTCGGCGAAGTCGCGGACCCGCTGTCGCTGCTCCCTGGCCGCGACGCGAGCCACGGCCTCGGGCAGCCGAGCCGATGGGTCGAGGTCGACCTCGTACCCGTCCATGGGCACGCTCCCGATGCCGTAGACGGACGAGGCTACCCGGCGCTGGTCGTCGGGCAGCGAGCGGTACCAACGGACCGCCTCGTCCCACGACGCGAGATCGCCCGAGGCGAGGAACGGGCTGTAGTACTTCCGCAATATCGGTGGGACGAGGTTGAGGTTCCCTCCGGTGAGGGAGACGATGTCGGCCTCGCCCAGGTGGTACAGCCCTGGATAGTCGCCAACCGAAAGGTTCGGGATGCGCCGCAGCCGCTCCCGCAGAGGTTCGAAGCCATCGGGCGGCTGCTGCATGAACGTGTCGAGGTCTCGCCGCAGGGCCAGGAGCGCCGGCGACAGTCGCTCCCCCGACGGCACCGCCCACGAAAGCTCGGGTCTTCCGATCACGGGGAAGGGACCCCAGATCGAATGGGAGATCTCGTGGACGATCGATGCGGGCCGCGCCTGCCCGACGCCGATCCAATGCTCGAAGCCACGGCTTCCGAACCATCCCGGGCGGCCCAGGACGTGATGGACCCGCATCGCTCGCACCACGGCCTCGCCCTGGGGCGTGAGATTGTAAAGAGAAAGGACCGCTTCGACCCGCTCCCGGGCCCAGTCATCCCGCGGCGCCAGGGGCGGCTGGCCGTCGCGACCGGATCGGAGAGAGCCGCCGCACGAGGCCGCCACCAGGGTCAGCCCGAGGGCCAGAAGGACGACGCGGCGGGGCATGGATCGAGTATACGGTAAAACGAATCGAGGGGGCCCGGCTCGCCAGGCCCCCTCGATATCTTCACTTCTTAATGGGTGTTACTTGCTGAGCGCGATGGTCGTGCCGTCGCTGTCGCCGTCCGGGTCATGGTTCGCCAAGGCGTCGTAGTCGCCCGAAACGCCGGTCACCACGAAGGACTTGCCGCTGCCGCCCTTGCTCGCCCACTGGCCGGAGTCCACCGTGCAGGCCCCCGTGCCATCCGTGGTGCAGCTATCCGTAGTCTCGACCGTCCCGTTCTGCATGAAGTCGCCGGTGACGATGATCCCAGCCACGCCAGCGTGGCTGCCATTGTCTACGGTGATGACGACCTGCGAGCTCCAGTTCCCCTGGCTCAGCTTGGTGCTGCTCCCATCCAGGTCACCCACGTGGTTGCTCGGCGACACCGTGTTATCCACGGTGACGTTCACCGAGTCGTTCGCCGTCTGGCTGTTCGTGTCGGTCGCTGTCGCGCTCACCGTGTGGGCATCATCGGTCTCGCCAGTCGTATCCCAGGAAGCGGACCAACCGTCGCCGCCGTTCGTATCGGTGCCGATGCTGCCGCCGTCCACGAAGAACTCGACCTGGGTGACGCCGTTGTCGTCACTGGCATCGGCGGTGACGACAACGGTCCCGCCCACGGTGGAGTCATCGGACGGGTTGGTGATCGACACAGTTGGCGGATCGTCCACGTTGTCCACGGTCACGGAGATGCTGTCGCTACCGGTCTTGCCAACCGTATCGGTAGCCTCCGCGCTGACGGCGTGGCCGCCTTCGGAGGCCGTGGTCGTGACCCAGGAGGCCGACCAGCCGTCGACGCCGTTCGTGTCGACGCCTATGCTTCCGCCGTCCACGAAGAACTCGACCTCCGTGACGCCGTTGTCATCGCTGGCGTCGGCGGTGACGACAACGGTCCCGCTCACGGTGGCGCCGTCGAGCGGACTGGTCACAGTCACCGATGGCGGCGTGTCGCCGGCCGACGTGGCAATCGTGACGTTGAAGTGGGCCAGCACGTTCTGAATCTTGTTGGCAAAGGTGGTCGTGGAGTTCCCGGCGAACAGCAGTCCCACAGGATTATTGAAGGTATCGACGATCAGTGATCCGTAGTCGCCTCCGGCGCTGAAGGCCCCGGACCCAATGGCAATCTGGTCGTCGAACCTCGCCAGCTTGTTTTTCTTGCAACGGAAAGGACCCTGGGATTGGTAGCAGATGTCGACGGTCACGTTGGTAGCGGTAACGCTGCCGGTCGTATGACCCGTCGTCCGGCCGCACTTTTGCACGCTCTGGCCGTTCGACGCGGCAACCGGCGTGCTCGTGGGGGTCCCGTAGCCAAGGTCGGCGGGCGTCGAAGCGGAGACTGGGACCTCGGGGCTCGCGATCGCGGCATCAATAGCATTCGGGGCAGGCCAATTGAAATCGATGGGCTGGAAATCGAACAGCGAGGCGACCCTATCGGCGGGATCGGCGCCGCCATCCGCCGGACCAGGCTGGAGAGCGCTGTCGCCGATGGAGGCGCTGTTGACGTCGGCGAGGACGTGGTTGTTACTCATCATGAACTGGTTGCCCTGGCCGTCCTCGACCAACGCTCCATAGGTGCCCGCGGTGATCGACGGATGACCGATGGACGCGCAGAGGGTCGGCGGCCGGAGCCTGCTCTGGGGATCAGTAGCGCGGGCGACGATCATGCTGCCGACGACCTCGACCACGGGCACTCCGTTGAGGGTTGCGGGGGCGGCGCCCGCCGCGGTGGACCAGACGACGACCGCGGCCTGGCCGTTGGAAGTCGTGACGCCGGCGCCGTCGATGTTGGGATGCGCAAGCAGGCGGGCCTCGTTGCGCTCTTTGGCCGCAAGGGCCGCCGCGAAGCCGGGAGGCTCGTGGCTCCCACCCGTTCCGTGACTACCGGAGGCCGCCGCGGGCGCCGCCAGGCTCAACACGAGAGAGATGGCCAGCAGGCCGATGGTTACCAAACGCCGTTTACCGAACATTATGCCCCCTGCACTGCAGCGAATTTGTGATCGGAGTCAATATTGAACCGTTTTTCGTTACGCCTGTGTTACGCCCGTTTCCCGGGCGCCAGATGAACATCTGACACCCACACGACGCCCACCGCAATCGCTCGAAAGGGTGATTTTTCACGGCCGAAAGGCCTAGTGCCCGACGGCGAGCCGGGCCGCGAGGTACTCGGGCAGACCTGCATAGCGAATCCGCTGCTGCGTCTCTTCGATGTCGTACGGCACCCGACGCGCGACGACGCTCCCCCGGTCTGTGTCGAACAGGGCGTATGAGGCCCGTGAATCGCCGTCACGGGGCTGCCCGACGCTTCCCGGGTTGACAATGAACCGCCCCTCGGTTAGATCGACCTCCTGCTCCTCGCCGAACCGATAGAGCCGCGCCTGCTGACCGCCCTCGGGCTCCCGGCAGTGGAACGGCAAATGGGAGTGGCCCACAAAACAAAAGGGGGTCGCAAAGCGCTCGAAGTTGGCCTCGGCGACCGGGGCGGACACCACGTATTCCCAGACGGGCTCCCGAGGGCTGCCGTGGGCCAGGGTGACTTCTTTCCACGTGAGCTGCGAGGGGAGACTGTCGATGAAATCGCGCTCGTCCGCCGTGAGCATCTTGCCCGTCCACCGGTTGGCGGCGGCTGCGTAGGCATTGAAGTCCACGATGCTCACGGCGCCCGTAGAGCCGAGGTCGTGGTTCCCGGCAAGCGTCAGGCTGCACCGCTCGCGGACAAGGGCGAGGCACTCTCGAGGCTGGGGCCCGTAGCCCACGGTATCGCCGAGGCACCAGAAATCCTCGGCGCCCGCGGCGTCGGCATCCGCCAAAACAGCCTCGAGCGCGGCCAGGTTGCTGTGGATATCCGACAGGACGGCGACCCGCATGCCGCCAGTGTAGCATGGGGCTTTCGAACCTTGTTCGGCGGCGGACCCTGAAGCTATAATCGAGGCGCTATGCCCGCCTACTGGGAACACATCACCAGCTCCCCCGAAGAGACCCAGCGAGTAGCCCGCGAGATCGGCGAGCGCTGCATCGGCGGCGAAGTGGTCCTGCTCGTGGGCGAGCTGGGCGCGGGCAAGACCTGCTTCACCCAGGGCCTGGCCCAAGGGCTCGGGGTCGACGACTACGTCCACAGCCCCACCTTCGTGATGGTGGGGCGGTATGAAGGCAGGCGGACCATGTATCACGTCGACCTCTACCGGGTCGATTCCGTCGACGAAGCGCTAGAGCTGGGGGTCGAGGAGCTGCTGGCCGACGACACGGTCTGCGTCGTCGAGTGGGCGGATAGGGCGCCGGGCGCCTTCGGCAACGCTCACCTCCTCGTGGAGATCACCGACATGGGCGGCGACTCTCGAAAGCTCGCGTTTCACGCCGCCGGGCCCCATCACGAGTCGTTACTCCCCGCGACAGCGTCCGCTCTCCAATCCGGCGGGCTGGCCTAGCGCTTGGAGCTGGCCATCGACACGTCGACCGCCACCGCAGGGGTCGCGCTCGGCCATCGCGGCAAGGTGCTCACCGAGATCACCTGGCGGGCCGGCTACAACCACACCGTCGAGTTGCATCCCACCGTCGAACACGTGATGGCGTTGAACGGGACCTCGATGGACTCGATCGAAGCCATCGTCGTCGCCATCGGGCCGGGCACGTTCAGCGGGCTCCGCGTGGGCGTGAGCGCCGCCAAAGGGTTCGCTATGGCCCTGGGTATCCCCATCGTGGCCGTGGGCACGTTGACCGTCGAGGTCTACCCCTTTGCGATGACTGGGCTTCCCGTCCGCCCCATCCTCGACGCCGGTCGGGGCGAGTTGGCGGTCGGCCACTTTCGGACCGAGGACGAACGCATCGTGGAACGGGAGCCCCCGACCATCACCGACCTCGACGGGCTCTGCGCGTCCACGCACGAAACGACCGTCTTTTGTGGCGAGCACCTGCCCGAGGTAGCCGAGGAGCTCAAAACGCGGCTCGGCGAATTGGCCAGGATTCCGCCGACGTCGGCTCTGCTCCGCCGCTCCGGGCACCTGGTCGAGCTCGGGTGGCACAGGCTTGCGGCGGGCGACAGCGATGACCTGGCGACCCTTCAGCCCGTGTACCTGAGGGCGCCCTCGATCACCAAGCCGCGGCCAGCGCGCGCGGCCCGCAGATAATATCAACCGGAGGCTAAGAATTGGCTGAATCGCAAAGGACCCTGGTACTCCTCAAACCGGACGCCGTGCAGCGTGGCCTCGTGGGCCCGATCATTGGGCGCCTGGAAGGCATCGGCCTTCGGATCGCCGGAATGAAACTGCTGCAGATGGACGACGCCCTGGCCCGACGCCACTACGCCGACCTCGCCGACAAGCCGTTCTTCGAAGGCCTGGTGGGCTTCATCAGCTCCGCCCCCCTCGTCGCCATGGTCCTCGAGGGGCCCCGGGCGGTCGCGGTGGTGCGCAAGGCCATGGGCGAGACGGACCCCACCGACTCACCGACTGGCAGCATCCGAGGCGATTTCGGCCTCACCATCGGCAGGAACCTGATCCACGGCTCGGATGCCCCGGAGTCGGCGGCCAGGGAAATCGACCTCTTCTTCCAGCCCGACGAGCTCCTTGGCTACACCCGCGACATCGATCGCTGGATTCTGGAGTAGCCGCCGTCCCATGCCCTCGAGACCTCCTGGCCCCGCGACCGACGGCTCCGGCGTCGAGCTGGTGTGGAGGGGGAAACGACGCCCTGGACGGGCGCCATCGCGTCGGCTAGAGGCAGTCGATCCCGCCGGGCCGCCGCCGGGCTCCGACGACCCGTGGCGCAACAAGCTCATCCACGGCGATAACGCCGACGCGATGGCCGCCCTGGAGCGTTCCCTTGGAGGCTCTATCGATCTCATCTACGCCGACCCGCCCTTTGCCACCGGGGGCGACTTTCGCTACAACGGCCGCCAGGGCCGGAAGACGGGCGACCTTGCCTACGAGGACAGCTGGCCAGGCGGCATCGATTCATACCTCCAGATGCTCTACGAGCGCCTGTTGCCGATGCACCGCCTGCTTTCCGATCGCGGAAGCCTCTACCTCCACATCGACTGGCGGGCCGGTCATTATGCGCGCCTCCTGCTGGACGAAATCTTCGGCAGCGGCGCCTTTCGGAATATGATCGCCTGGCACTACGGCGGCCGGGGAGCAAAGGCCGTCGCGGGTCAGTTTCCCCGCAACTACGATCTGATCCTCTACTACGCCAAGACCCCGGCTGCGCCCTTCTTCCGCCCCTACTCCATCGATCGCGTTACTGTGGATCAGGCCTCAAGAAAGGGTTTTCGTCGCGACGCGGAGGGCCGCTGGTTCAAGACCGCGCCGCGAGGGGACTACACCGATGAAAGCATCGCCCGGCTCGCAGCCGAGGGGCGCATCCACCACACGAGCACAGGCAAGGTCCGGGTCAAGTATTTCCTCGACGAAGAGAGCGGCCACGTGGTGGAGCGGCAGCCGATGGGAGACGTGTGGAACGACATCCCCGACATGATGCACGCGCCCGCCGCCGAGCGCACGGGGTTCCCCACCCAGAAGCCGGTGGCCCTGCTCACCCGCCTCGTCGAAGCCTCGACCAGCGACGGCGATCTGGTAGCGGATTTCTTCTGCGGCTCGGGGACCACGCTCGTCGCGGCGGAGAGGCTCGGCCGGCGCTGGATAGGCTGCGACTCAGGCGCTGCCGCGATCGAGGTTGTCCAGGAGCGGCTTGCCGCGATTCGAGGGCGCCGGCCCTTCGATCTGCTCCGTCCCGCGCAGGGTCTCGACTGAAGGAAAACCCCTTCGGCGGGTCTGGGGATCGCCACCAATCGCGGTGGTTTTATCGCGTGGTAAACTGGGCTTAGGCACACCCGGAACGCAGGGCTCGCAATGACGCAAGACAGCGATTTCGTATTCGACGATCCGGAACATTTTGAAGAGGGCCTGATCCACCTGGCGGACATGCTAGAACTCGCCGACCCTCGCAGGGATGAGGCGAGGAAGAGCCAGGCCAAGGTCCTCAAGACGGGTATGACCGTGCCCGTGGGTGGGACCTACGAGGACTGGAAGACCTTCTGCGTGGAGATCGTGACCCGGCTGAAAGCCACCAGGCCAAAGGTCGACGACGAGTTCGGCCAGGCCTGCATCGACGCGGCAATCGACCGCATCGAGCAGATCATCGAATAGCTAGCGGTTCTTCCGCTTGCCGAACCACCGCCGGAACCGCTCCCGCAGGCCCTCGCGGTCTTCCTGAACGTCCATAGGACGGCCACGCCAGCTGCGATCGTACCCGGTCATCTGCTGAAACGTCGTCGTCCCGCGGAAGATCGATATCAGGTAGGCGACGAGCAGCGCTCCCACTCCGAGCACCGCGAGGTACGGCATCCGGGCGATCAGGCCGCCGACAAGCACCATCGCGCCCAAGAGGCCGACCTTGCTCGGCGTGATCCACTGCAACACCCGAGAGATCTCGCCGGCGAACTGCTCCTTGAACCGCTGCTGCGCGTCATTGAAATGCTGCCGCAGGGGCATGCGCGGCTGGAGGTCCCCAGCCTGGTCCATGATCTCTTCGATCTCACGTTCGAACTTGTCGGACATGCCTCCTCCTCAACGTCGACGAAAACCTGGGCGTCGAAGCCCCCCTAGTCAACTCTCAGCAACGCTCGATGGGTAAACGACCCGATCCGCCTCCGGGTTTGCATCAGTTTCGACAACGCGCGTCCATCAGGGAAGATGACTCGCGTATACGGTCCCGACATGCCCTGTCTCCTCGAGCCGAGCGTATTCCTCCCGCGACATCGCCATCAACTCGCGATAGACATACTCATTGTACTCTCCAAGCCGCACGGGCGGGGTCCTGAGCTCGTTCGGAGTATCCTCGGCGGTCCACATCAGTCCGGGATAGCGGTGAGTGCCCGCATCGGCGTGGACGAACTCCTTGAAAAAGCCTTGGTGGTCCAGATGGGCATCTTCGTAGAGATCGCTGTCGTCCTGCACCGCCCCGGAGGGAACGCCGTTGGCCTGCAGAGCCGCCATCACCTCCACTGGACTCTTTTCCTTCGTCCATGACTCGATGAGCCGGTCGAGTTCGTCCTGGTGCTTCCAGCGGGCCAGCCCGTTCCGAAAACTTGCCCGCTGGGACCAGGCGGGGTTACCTATGGCCCGACAGAAGCCTCGCCACTCCTCGTCGTTGGCGACGGCTATGGTAACCCAGCGGTCCTCGCCGCGGCAACGGTAAACGCCGTGCGGCGCCATCGATGGGTGACGGTTGCCCAGGGGGCCCTGAACACGATCGTTCATGGTGTAGTCCATGATGGCCTCGCCGAGGTACGGCATGAAGTTTTCCACCTGGGGAAGCTCGATGATCTGCCCTTCCCCGGTCCGCCGCCGGTGACGCAGGGCCATCATGACCGCCAGGGCGCCGTTCACACCCCCCGCGGCGTCGCCCATGTAGACTTCGTCCGCCGACGTCGCGTCGGTGTCTGGATAGCCCCGAAGCGCCGTGTGACCCGCCGTGCCTTCGAGCTGCATCCCGAACGAGCGGTAGTTCTTGTACTTTCCGCTGAGGCCGTAGGCCGGCATGCGCAGCATGATCAGGTCGGGCCTGACGCGCGCCAACTCCTCGTAGGTGATGTGGAGCTTTTCGATGGTCTCGGGAACGTTGTTCTCCACGAACACGTCGGCGACGGAGACAAGCCGGTGGAAGACTTCGAGACCCTCTGGGGTCCGGAGGTCGACGGTCATGCTCAGCTTGTTCCGAGCGTGACTCTGAAAGATCGGGTAGCGGTTCCAGGGCCGCTCTCCCGGGTCCCAGTCCGGGTAGGCGACCTGCCAGTTTCTCCGCAGCCTAGGCATCTCCTTCGGCACGTGCACCATATGGCCGCGCGTGTTCGGCTGCACGAACTGAATCGACTCGACGCGGATCACCTCCGCGCCCCAGTCGGCGAGGAGCATGGTGGCGTGCGGGCCGGCCCAGACGGCCGTAAGATCGAGGACGCGGATTCCGCTCAGCGGGAGTTTCACGATGGCATTCTTCAAATCACCCCGAGCCGGCGCAGCCTCGCAAGCTCCGCGCGGCTGTAGCCCAGGATGCCGCACAACACCGCCTCGTTATGCTGACCGAGCCGGGGCGCCGGACGCCGAAACGCCCACGGCGACCGGTTCATGATGAAGGGACGGCCTGGCTGAGTGATCTCCCCGAGCCCCGGATACTCCGCTTGCAGCCAGAAGTCCCGCTCGCGGAAGTGCGGGTCGCCGAGCACGTCGGCCATGTCGTAGATGGGCCCGGACGGGATATGGAGCGCCTGACTGAGCTCGAAGCACTCCCGCTTGCTGTGCTCCATCAGGAACGGGATGTAGTGCGCATCGAACTCCTCGGAAACCCCAGGACGGGAGCGCGCCACCTCGTCCTTGAAGAGGGGGTCAGCGAGCAGCTCGGGTCGCCCGATCATCTCAACGGTCAAGGGGAACCTGGCCGAGGAGCCGTTGATGTTGACGTAGCCGTCGGCGCAGGGCCGCACGCCCCCGCCGGGAGCCGAGCCGGGAGTCCGGCGCTCGTTGATCTCTCCTGTGTACTGATAGCCCACGAGCATCGTCGTCCGCCGGTCCTGGCTGGCCGCCTGTGCGCGCATCATCGATACGTCGAGGCGCTCGCCCCGCCGTGTCGCCTCCGCCTCCCAAAGCGCGATGGCGGTCGCCGTGGCGGCCACCGCACCCACCTGGTACTGGATGACGTTGCCGCCGAGCTTGAGAGGCGCTCGATCGGGCAACCCGGTGGCGTACATCGGGCCGCCGAGGGCATACGTGACGATCTCCGCCGACTTGTAGTCGCGGTAGGGCCCTTGCTGTCCGAAGCCCGAGATCGAGGTCATCACCAGACGGGGGTTGATCGAATGGAGCGCCTCGTACCCCAGGCCGAGCGACGGCAGGACCCCGCTCGCGGAGCTTTCCACCAAGATGTCCGCGGTTCGAGCCAGCTCCAGGAGGACTCGGCGTCCCGCTCCGACTCCGAGATCGAGGGTTATCCCGCGCTTGTTGGTGTTGAGGTGCAGGAACGGGCCGCTTCTTTCCGGATGAGGCTCGTCGTGGAAGAAGGGCGCCATGCGTCGCGTCGGATCGCCACTACCCGGACGCTCGACCTTGATGACGTCGGCCCCGAAATCGGCTAGCTGCTTGGTGCAGTAGGCCCCGGCGATGTTCTCGGTCAGGTCGAGGACAGTGAGCCCTTGGAGAGGCTGGTCGGGCATGGGACGGCTCCACCGGAGGTTCGGCGCAACGATGGGCAATAATTATACGGGCGGTGAGAAGGAGACGCTACGGGTGCGGTTTGCACCACATGCGCGTAGTCTGATAAATTCATGCCTGGGGTGGTTCAGTGCAGCTACGATTCGCCCGCCGATATCTGTTCCGGGCGTCCCAAAGTATGGCAGAGGCCGTTCGACGATGGGGTCCCGATGTGGGGCGGAGATATGTGCAACGGATCGAATTGCTTCGCTCAATGACGTCATTCGACGAGATCTATGAGGCCCATTCGTTTCGATTTCACCAGTTATCAGGTCAGCGCCAGGGCCAATATGCCCTGAGGCTCACAGGCAGATGGCGCCTCATTGTGAGCCAGATCGAGCCCAACGAGCTGATGATCGAGGAGGTAATCGACTATCATGACTAGCCGCCCGGCGGAGTCTTACCCAGACACAGCCATACCTCCAGGAGAATTCCTCGCCGAGGAGTTGGAGGCCCGCGGCATGACGCAGAAGGAACTCTCCCACCGTATGGGTAGGCCGGTCCAGACCATCAACGCTATCGTCAATGCCAAGAAAGCCATTACCGCTGAGACGGCTTGGCAGCTGGAGGGCGCTCTTGGACTCTCCGCTCAGTTCTGGATGAACATCCAAACGCGTTACGACCTCACGAGGGCCCGCCTGCGAATACGAAAAGAGGCATCATGACCTTCGTCATGCGTCGTACTGAAGCCCACCCCGACATATTTGCGACGATGCCCGCCTAGCTGGAGCATCCATGGACTTCGGCTTTACCCCCGAGCAGGAGGCCTTTCGCAGGGAGATTCGCGAGTTCCTCGCGGCGGAGGTCCCGAGCGATTGGCCGGGGCGCCATTTCACGTGGATCACCCACGAGGAATGGCTCCAGGCGCGCGAGTTCGATCGGAAGCTTGCCGCGAAGGGCTGGTTGACCTTGGCCTGGCCCAAGCAGTACGGCGGCCAGGAGCGCTCTGCCATCGAGCAGCTCGTCTTCCAGGAAGAGATGGGCTATCACCACGCCCCCAACGGCGGCGGTTGGGGTCATGGGCCTGTGTTCGTCGGCCCCACGATCTATCACTACGGCAGCGACGAGATGAAGCAGCAGTTCCTGCCGCCCATTTCTCGAGGCGAGGCGATATGGTGCCAGGGCTTCTCGGAGCCCGACGCCGGCTCCGATCTGGCGAGCCTTCAGACCAGGGCCGTCCGGGATGGAGACGACTTCGTGGTCAACGGCGTCAAGCATTTCGTCGGCCAGGGGGGACGCGCCGACTGGTGCATCCTCGCTGTTCGCACCGACCCGGACGCCCCGAGGCACAAGGGCGTCAGCACGATCTTGATGGACATGCATAGCCCCGGCGTCACGACGGAGCCGATGCCGACGCTGCCGACACACGGCGCTCAGACGCGGATCATCATGGACGACGTGCGCATTCCCGCCGGGCACCTGGTGGGCGAAGAGAACAAGGGCTTCTACCAGATGATGTCGACGATGGACTTCGAGCGGAACCGGATCATGCACGCTGCGGAAGCCCACCGCTTCATCGACGACCTCTGGGACTACGCCCGGGAGCGCGGGCTCCTGCGCAACCCCATCGTGCGCCACAAGCTGGCCGATCGGAAGATCGAGGCCAGGACAGCCATCCTCCACAACTACCGGATCGCGTGGCTGCTCAACGCCGGGAAGATCCCGAACTACGAGGCGTCGATCGGCAAGATGTTCACCGAAGAGCTACGCCAGCGGGTCGCGGCAACGGGCATGGAAGTCCTGGGCCTCCACAGCCAACTCTCCCTGGACGAGCGGCACTCGCCGGACCTGGGAAAGCTCCAGGACTACTTTCTGGCGATGGTCTCCGTCACCATCGTCGGCGGCAGCTCGGAGATCCAACGCAACGTCATCGCAAACCGGGGACTGGGCCTGCCACGGGGCTAGCCGCCCACGTTTTTCAGCAGCTCGATGCGGCTCACGCGGCCCGCCCGGTCGACGTCCAGGGCCACGACGTCGATACGCCAGTCGGCATTCGACTCGTGGGCCTCGACGTACTCGTGCCCCAGGTTCGCCAGTCGCTCGAGCTTCGCCGGCATAACCGACTCCTCCGGGCTGCCAAAGCGGTCGCCGCGCCGCGTGCGCACCTCTACGAACACCAGGCCGTCGCCGTCCCGGGCTACGATGTCGATCTCTCCGGAGGGCAGGCGGACGTTGGTCGCCAGGACAGCGTAACCCGACTTGACTAGGTGCGCCCTGGCGTACTTCTCGCCAAAATCCCCGAGCGACTTTCGGGAGGCGGTCACAGCAGCCGTGGCCGCATGAGTAGGTCCCGCACCGGGGCGAAGCTCCTGCGGTGGATGACGCAGGGGCCAAGCTCGCCCAGCCGCCGGACATGCTCCGGGGTACCGTAGCCTTTGTGCCGGGCGAAGCCGTAGCCGGGGTACCGGCTGTCCATCTCGTCCATGTGCTGGTCTCGGGCCACTTTCGCAACGATGGAGGCGGCGGCGATGGAGACGCACAGGCCGTCACCGTGAATCACCGACCGGCATGGCAGGCCGATCTCGGAAAGGTCGACCGCATCGACCAGGATTGCGTTGGCTCCGGGCTCGAGCGCGGCGATGGCCTGCCGCATGGCCCGCCTCGTCGCGCCGACGATGCCCAGGTCGTCGATCTCTTCGCGGCTGCAGAAGGCGATCCCGTGCGAGACCGCCCTGGCGATGATGAGCTGAGCGAGGGCTTCGCGTCGCAGCCGGGTCACGAGCTTGCTGTCGTTGAGCAGCGCCGAAAGGGCCGGCTTGCGGCGTCGCCTTTTGACCCCCTTGCGCCGTCGCGTTGTCCGCGGGGAGGCGGACCAGTCCTCGGGGAGTATCACCGCGGCGGCCACCACGGGTCCGGCCAAGGGGCCGCGACCCACCTCGTCGACCCCTGCAACCAGGACATAGCCCTGTTGCTTCAGGGCGTTTTCTTCCTGGAAGCTGGGACGGGTCCTGGTGGATGGGGCGACGGGTCGCCGCGACCGTCTTACAGGGGCCGCATCGAGGTCCGTCGACGGGCCTTCGAACGCGTTTAGCATAGATAACGGGGGCTAGACGATGCGGCCCTGATAGCCCTTCAAGAGGCCCTTCACATAGGCCGCCTGGCCGGCATGCTGATTCAACTCGCTCATCATGTGGCTGAAGACCTGCCCGATACTCATCTTGCGGCCGCCGAAGGCATCGATCTCGTCTTCGAGCTTCTCCGGTCGAAGCGACGCCATCAGCCCGGCGGTCTTCTCGCGCACCGCCCCGACGTAGGCCTTAAGCTGCTCCACCGAGGGTGTTCTAAAATCCGCCAGCTCCTCGGGCGTCATGCCGGCTCCCGCATACATCGGGTCCGCGGGCATATCCATCTTCTCCGCCCAACCCTGCTCCCAGAGCTGCGTATCGCCGACGATCTTCTGCATCCACCGGTCCTCGACCCTGCCCATGTGCCAGACGATCCAGCCCACGGAGTTGCTCTCGGGCCCGGGCTGTCTGGCCAGCTCGTCCGGGGTCATACCCTCGAGCACGCGCTCGACCACACCCCACATCTGGTCCAGGTTGCGGACGACAACGTCTCGGACTTCCATCGCTACGCTCCCGGTGAAGGGGCCAGCGGGCCCGTGTACTCAGCGTCGATCTCGGCGCGCCTCAGGCCGCGCACGTAGGCGATCTGGCCGCCATGCTGGTTCAGCTCCCAGACGAGCTGGGCGAAGAAGTCCTGCGCGCTTATCGGCGAGCCCCAGGGAGCGCGGGCTTCCACCGGCTCTCCTTCGGGGTCCCAGCGCTCGAGAAAGTCCAGCGTCGAACGACGCACGGCCTCGGAGTAGCCAAGAATCAGGTCAAGGCTCGGCGTGTTGAACGCTGCGAGCTGGTCCTTGGAATAGCCCCAGCCGAGGTCACGCATCTCCTCCGCCATGCCGAAGCGCTTGGCCCAGCCATCGGAGATCCAGAGGTGAGGCTGACGCTGGAAGACACGCTGGACCCAGCCGTCCTCGACACGGGCCATGTGCCAGGCGATGAAACCTATGGAGTTGGAGTGGGGCGCAGGCTGCCAGCCGAGGTCGTCGGGCGAGAGGCCATCGAGCTGGCGCAACAAGTCCTTGCGGTTGAGGTCGAGCGCCTGGCGAATGAAGTCCTTGAGCGCCACGGGGTTGGTCAACTCCCGGCCGCGAGCGCCGGTATCGCGGCGCCCTGGATCACGCCGCCGCCGACGACCTCGTCGCCGTCGTAGAAGACGACGGCCTGGCCCGGGGTCAGCGCCCGCTGCGGCTCGGCGAACTCGACCCGCGCCGTGGAGCCCTCAGGGTGCAGCACGGCGGGCGCCATGGCCGACTTGTAGCGGTACTTCACCATGACCTCCCGCGGGGCAGGGGGCCCTTCGCCGTCTACGTAGCGGACCTCGTCAGCCCACAGGGTGTCGCCGTAAACGTCGTCGCGGCCTCCGACGACCACGGTGCGGGTGTCGGCGTCGATGGCCACCACGTAACTCGGCTCCGGACCGGCGAGGCCGAGGTTGCGCCGCTGGCCTACCGTGAAGAACTCCACGCCCTCATGCTCCCCGACCGTCTCGCCGCTCAGGTCGACGATGATCCCGGGCGAAGGCTCGACGTGCTTGGCGACGAAGTCCCGGTAGCTCCCTTTGGGAACGAAGCAGATGTCCTGGCTATCGGGCTTGTCCGCCAGTGCCAGGCCGGCGTCGGCGGCGATCTGTCGAATCTGCGGCTTGGCGTAGTCGCCCACGGGGAAGCACAGCCGCCCGAGCTCGGCCTGCCCGAGACCGTAGAGCACGTACGACTGGTCCTTTTCGGGGTCGACCGCCCGTCGCAGACGGTAACGCCCATCCACCTGGTCAACCCTGGCGTAGTGCCCCGTGGCCAGCAGGTCTGCCCCGACAGCCTTTGCCCGCTCCAACAGCGGATCAAACTTCACGCGCTGGTTGCACGCGATGCACGGGTGGGGAGTCCTGCCGCGGCGATACTCGTCGAGGAAATAGTCGATGACGCCGGTGCGGAACTCGCGCTCGAAGTTAATCGTGTAGTGCGGTATGCCGATCACCGCGGCCGCGGCCTGGGCGTCAGCCACGTCCTCGACCGAGCAGCAGCGCTTGTTGTACGGCTGGTCGCCGCCGTCTTCGGGCGTCCACAGACGCATGGTGACACCGCTCACGTCGTAGCCGGCGTCCTTCAGAAGAAAAGCCGCCACCGACGAGTCGACCCCGCCGCTCATGGCGACCACGATCTTGCCACGGCCCATCTGCTGCTCCTCGAAGCAGAATAGCACACGGCTTTCCAGCGGCACAACGAATCCGCCTTGACCCTCCACGGCCCCCGTTCCTACAATGAAGCCGAAACATCCGCCGTCGGGGGTATGGCCTGGACCCTATTGAAGTCGCCAGATTGGCAGTCGAAGTCTCGTCGGAGAAGCAAGCCTCCGACGTGCTCATGCTCGACCTTCGCGGCATTTCCAGCTTCGCCGACTACTTCGTCATCTGCAGCGCCGACTCCTCGCGCCAAATATCGTCGATCGCGAACGACCTCGAACGGGCCCTCCGCGAACAGAGCGTTCGCGCCCATCACCGCGAAGGCAAAGACAACAGCGGCTGGGTGTTGCTGGACTTCGGCGACGTGATCGTCCACATCTTCAGCCCCGACCAGCGGGCCTACTACGACCTGGAATCGGCCTGGGCCACCGCCCCGCAAGTCGTCCGAATCCAGTAGCCGCACCGAGTCTTCGACCGCCTCTCCACGTTCGATGGAACCAATCGAGCCCGCGGCGCGTCTATCCCTCACCAACGGGACGAAACGAGGTGCTTTGATGAAGACACGGCTGTTTGCACTCGCGATGGTTGCGGCACTTGTTGTGGTCGCCTGTGGCGGTGGAGACGATACGGCGACCGAACGCTCAGGCCCCCAGGGCGCCCCTGGAGCTCCGGCGGCGACGACGGCGCCCGCTGCGACCGCAGCGCCCGCCGCTGACGGGTCTCTGGCCTTTCCCAAAGAGCTGGAGGAGACAGGCCGCAAGATCATCTCGACCGCGTCTCTGTCACTCGTCGTCGACGATGTCGAAGCAGGCCTTGGCCACATTCAGGCTATCGCGAGCGGCCTGGGGGGATTCGTCGAGCATTTGAACAGCTCGGGGTCACAGGAGGACCGGCGAGGCACGGTGACCCTTCGCGTTCCTCCAGAGCAGTTCTTACCAGCCATCGAACGGATCGAGGGGCTCGGCGACGTCATCAGCCGCGAGGTTGGGCGGGAGGATGTCTCCGAGCAGTTTATCGACCTGGAAGCAAGGCTCAAGAGCGCTCAGCGCGAAGAGGAGAGTCTGCTCCGGCTGCTGCAACAGACCCAGAACGTTACCGAGATACTGACGATCGAGCGCGAGTTGAACCGGGTGCGTTCCGACGTCGAGCGCTTTCAGGGCCAACTGAACTTGCTCGAACGCCGGGTCAGCCTCGCCACGGTCCGCGTCTTCCTGTCGCAGCCGACCACCGCGACAGGCGATCCGCCGGACGCCTCGTACACCGTCGAAGTCGACAACGTGGCGGGTGCCGCGGACGAGGTCAAGGCCCTTGTCGCGGAACTGGACGGAATCCTGCAACGGTCCTCGATCTCCAGCACCGATGGCGACGACGAAGCCTTTCTGACCGTCAGCGTGTTCCGAAACGATTTCGGACGCTTCATCGAGGAGGTAGAGGAGTTGGGCGAGGTCAAGCGAAAGAGCGTTTCCGAAAGCGTGTCCTCAGCCACCGATTCTCGCCCGATACACCCGGACGCACGAGTCGAGCTTCGCATTGAAGAGGAGGACTTTGCTCTGTCGCCGTGGGCGATTACCCTCATCGTCATCGGTTCCATTGCGGCGGTGGGAGCCGTCGTGGCGGGCATCATCATCCTGGGTCGGCGCAGCTACAGGTCTTCGTAGGGGCCGACCCGGGCTCACTCGATCAGGAAACATGAGTTGGTCTTGAAAACCACCCATATCTCCTTGCCGGGAGTGATGCCCAGCCACTCCACGGCGCTGGGCGTCACCTCGGCTTGGAACACCCGCCCGCAATCGACGGACACGTCGACTTCGAAGCCATGCGGTTCGAGGCCGACTACGGTGCCCTGAAGCACGTTCCGCGCCGATAGGCCATGCGGGCGCTCGACAGCGAGCAGGATGTCGCCGGCGCGGATGCCGACGCGCACCTGGGCGTCCGTCTCCACCCGGCCGTAGGGCGCCTCGATGGTGACACCACCGATGTCGACAGCCATGCTCCCCCGGTTGACGTCCGCCGAGGTAACCCGGCCTTCGAAAACGTTCTCCACCTCGGCGAGCCGGGACATGCGTTCGACCGTGGGCCGCTCGAGGACCTCGAGGGGCGGCCCTGCGGCGACGACTCGTCCATGATCGAGGGCCAGCACCTGATCGCTGAGGGCGAGAGCGTCCGCCAGGTCGTGGGTGACGAGGATGATGGGGATGCCGGCGCTGTCGCGCAGCGATCTGATCTCGCGGCGCAACTCCCGTCGAAGCTCGAGATCGAGGGCCGAGAACGGCTCGTCCAGCAGCAGCGTCTCGGGCCGGGGCGCCATGGCCCGGGCCAAGGCGACTCGCTGTTGTTGGCCCGCCGAGACCTGGTCGGGGTGGCGCGCCGCGAGCTCGCCGATGTCGAGCATTCCCAAGAGCTCCTCGGTACGCTGCTCCGCCTCTCGGGGCTCCCAGCCACGCAGCCCGAATCCCACGTTCTCCCGGACCGTGAGGTGAGGGAAGAGGCCGTACACCTGGGGCAGGTAGCCGATCCTCCGCAGGTGCGGCGGCACCCAGGTACGCTCTTCGCCATCGAAAACGACCTGCCCGCCCACCGCGATGTGCCCCTCGTTGGGACGCAGCAGTCCTGCGATGGCCCGCAACGTCGTGCTTTTCCCCGCGCCGGAAGGGCCGAAGAGCGTCAGCACTTCCCCTGGAGATGCGGACCACTCTACGTCGAGGGCGAAGCTCTCCAGCCGGTGGCGGACCCATCCTTCGCTCATGTCCGGTACCCCCATCCCCGGCTGATGAGCGCTCGAATGATCAGCAGAAACGCCAGGGCCAGGACCAGCAGGACGACCGACAGCGCCAGCGCCGCGCCGAGGTCCGATTCCAGCGCCGACAGGATCGCGAGCGGCATCGTCTGGGTCTTGCCGGCGAGGTTTCCAGCGAACATGATCGTCGCGCCGAACTCGGAGATCGCCCGCGCCCAGGCGAGGACGAGACCCCCCATCAGCGCTCGAAACGAGAGGGGCATCGAGACTCGGAAGAAGGTCCGCAATGGCGACGCTCCCAGGGTCTGCGCGATCTCTTCGAGGGCGGGGTCCACGGCCTCGAACCCGATCTTGGCGGAGCGGATGTAGAAGGGCGCCGCGATGAAGAGCTGGGCCATGATCACCGCTGTCATGGTGAACGGCAACGAAACGCCGATCGAGTCCAGGCCCTCCCCGATGAAGCTCGAGCGGCCGAAGGCCATGAGCATCGCGAGACCGACGACCACCGGCGGCAGCACGATGGGCAGCTCGATCAACGCATCGACGAGGCCCCGGCCGGGAAACCTCGCCCGGGCCAGGAAGTAGGCCAGCGGCGTGCCGACGAGCACGATGATTCCGATCGCGATGGAGCTCGTGATGAATGAGAGTCGAAGGGCCTGGAGCACCGTGTCCTCGCCAAGGCTCTCCCAGAACCCGTCATGACCGAACCCTCGGATCACCAGGGCCACCAGGGGCACGCCTATGAACAGCAGGAAGAGCAGCGTCGGCCCTGCGCCCACGGCAAGCCAACCCGCGTTCGGCCTCCTCGAGATTGTGGCCTGCATCCCTCGGATCAGGGCCCCCCGAACCCGAAGCTCCGCAGGATGCGAAGACCGGCGTCGGACCGCAGGAACGCGATGAACTCGCGGGCCGCGTCGGGGGCGTCCGACGACGCTACCAACGCAATGGGATAGATGGCGACGCCGGCGTGGGCGTCGTCAAGCGGTATGGCCCGGACGTTCTCTTGATTCGGTCCGACGGCGTCGGTCACGTAACCGATGGCCGCGTCCGCCTCGCCGAGCTGCACTGTCGCCACGGCCGCCCGCACGTTGAGGGCCTCGGAAACGACGTTGTCCTGCAAACGCGCGGCGAACTCGGGGCCCAGCGCGGGATCGCGCCCCATACGGTCGATGGCCGCGGCAGTGTACGTCCCGATCGGCGTCTGCCGCGCTCCGACGACAATGTGTATGCCAGGCTCCGCCAGGTCTTCGATGGTCTTCACCGCGCCCTCGACCGGCACGACGATAGCCAGGCGATTGGTGGCGAAGACCACCGGCTCGCCGTCGACGAGTCCCGCCTGCTCCGCCAGCTCCATGTTTCGCTCGTCCGCCGAGGCGAACAGGTCCGCGCTGGCGCCCTGTTCGAGCTGCAGACGGAGGGCGGACGTCGCCGCGAGGTTAAGCGTCACCCTGGTCCCTTCGCTGACCTCTTCGAACTCGCGAACGGCTTCGCGAAAGACGTCGGTCAGCGACGATGCGGCGAAGATCGTCAACCGCTCGTCACGGTCTCCCGACCCGCCACACGCGGCTAAGAGCAATGTCGACGCCGCCGTGAGCAACCCGGCGAGCCGGTAAATGGAAAGCATCCGGAGCAGTGTAAAGAGCCTCGAGCGATCGGCGTTCATGCACTCTGCACAAAGAATGGAGCCCGATCCAGCGCGTGAGTGATAGGATAGGCGGATGAACGAGGCTCTGCTTGGCCTGTCCGAGGCGCTGGCCAGGCTTGGGGGCAAAGGAGATGTCCGCGCCCGATTGGAGCAGGCGTTGGCGCCGGTCCTGGCCTACGACGCCCGCTCCAAATCAGACCTGGCGCATACCCTTCGCGTGTATGTAGAATGCGGCGGGACGCTGGCGACGACCGCCGAAAAGTTGTTCCTTCATCGGAACAGCGTCTTGTACCGGTTGCAACGAATCGAAGAGCTGGCAGGGTTCGACCCGCACGACCGTGCCACCCGCCTGCTCTTTCTGGTGGCCTTCGCGGTCACCGACCCGGCCACGCTGGAGCATCTCGCGGTTGAGGAGCAGGACGATGAAGACGAGCGGGCGTAACCGTCTTCCCGGGACGGTGTCGGAGGTAAGGATCGAAGGCCTGATGGCCCAGATCGGGCTTCAGGTCGGTGACAATCACGTCGTGGCGATCATCAGCGCGGAGGCGGCGCGAGAGATGGACCTGAAGGTGGGCGATACGGCGGTCGCCCTGATCAAGGCAACGTCCGTCATGGTGCTCAAGCCGGACGCCCTGTAAACCACCGGAGTAGCCAGGATGCGGACCCTCATACAGAAGATCCCGTACATCTACTTCGCCTACACGCTGGGCGTCATCGGCCTGTTGCTGCTCATCATCGGGCTCATCGCCGGCAACGACGTCACCCGGTCCGTCGGCATCGCCCTGTTCTCCGGCGCCTTCGTCGGCGCCGGCTTCCAGTTCGCGACCTCCACCGACCTGGGCAAGGTCCGGGGCAACGTCGGCGACGTGATGTCGCTTCTCCGCGACGTGAGCCAGCAGGCCGAGGTGCTCTCCCACGACCTGCGGGTCGCCCGCACCGCCGAGCGCGAAGGCGTCGTCGCGCTCTATTCCTCGCGGGCCAACGACGAGTTCGTGAAAGAGGTAAAGGAGCGGATCAAGGAGTCGGTCGAGATCTGGATCCAGGGCATCACGACCGCCGACTTCTTCGGCACCGGGAAGGTCTTCTACCAGGAGATGCGCGACTACGTTCGCCGTGGCGGGCATGTCAACGTGCTGTTGCTCGACGGCGATTCAGCCGACTTCGAGGAGCGGCGTCAGATGACCGAGCCCCGCACCAACGACAAGATGAAGAGCCAGCTCTATATCGACCACCTGCAGTCGATGGCGACGCTGGACGAATGGAAGAACGCGTACGGCGCCCGGGTGAAGGTCCATCTCCTCCGTTCCCAACCACCCTGCTGGGTCCTGAAAAACCAGCAGACGGCGCTGGTCCAGCAATATCACAACGGCTTCCCGGCGGGCGGCGCCACCGGGGACGACGACCTGGTGATCTACCCCTTCTCCCACGACTTTCCGGTCCTGCAGTTCGGCGAGAACTCGCCCCATTTCCGTAGCATCACCAGCCACCTCGAGCGGACGGTCGAGCATCAGGACAGGCCTCGGCCGCGGGCCCGCAGCCGCAAGTAGGCCGCACGACATGCCCCCGTTCAAGATCGTTTCCGACTTCCGAATGACCGGTGACCAGCCAGAGGCCGTCGACAAGCTGACGGCAGGGCTGAACGACGGTCTTCGCTACCAGACGCTGCTCGGCGTCACCGGCTCGGGCAAGACCTTCACCATGGCAAACATCGCCGCACGGCTGCAACGCCCGACCCTGGTCATCGCCCATAACAAGACCCTCGCAGCCCAGCTCGCCACCGAGTTCCGCGAGTTCTTGCCCGAGAACGCCGTCGAGTACTTCGTCTCCTACTACGACTACTACCAGCCCGAGGCCTACATCCCGCGCAGCGACACCTACATCGAGAAGGACGCGGACATCAACGAGGAGATCGACAAGCTGCGCCACGCCGCGACCCGCGCACTGCTGACTCGCCGCGACGTGCTCATCGTCGCCTCCGTTTCGTGCATCTACGGCCTCGGCTCGCCGGAGGAGTACCAGAACTTCCGCGTGCGGCTCGAAAAGGGAAAGAGCGCCAAGCGCGAGAAGATCCTGCGACAGCTCATCGACATGCAGTACGAGCGCAACGACGTCAATCCCACCCGGGGCCGGTTCCGGGTGCGCGGCGACACCCTCGAGGTGCAGCCGGCCTACGAAGACCTGATCGTCCGGGTGCAATTCTGGGGCGACGAGGTCGAGCGCATCGTCGAGCTGGACCCGCTGACCGGCGAGCTCTTGACCGACCGCGATTCGGTCGAGATCTACCCGGCGAAGCACTTTGTCACCCCTCAAGAGAAGCTGCACGCAGCCCTGGCCGACATCGAGAGTGAGCTCGACGAGCAGTTGGAGGCGATGCGCGCTCAGGGGAGGATCCTCGAGGCGGCACGCCTCGAGCAGCGGACGCGCTTCGACATGGAAGTCCTCGCCGAGTCTGGTTACTGCGCCGGCATCGAGAACTATTCGCGCCACCTGGCCCGCCGCAGTCCCGGCAGCCGCCCGTCCACCCTCCTCGATTACTTCCCCGACGACTTTCTCTTGTTCATCGACGAGTCGCACATGACGGTGCCTCAGATCGGCGGCATGTACCACGGCGACCGCTCCCGCAAGGAAACGCTGGTCGAGTTCGGGTTCCGGCTCCCTTCGGCCCTGGACAACCGGCCGTGGCACTACGACGAATTCGATGCCCACCTCAGCCAGGTCGTCTTCGTCTCGGCAACCCCCGGGCCCTACGAGCTACGTGTCAGTCAGCAAGTTGTGGAGCAGGTCATCCGGCCCACCGGCCTCGTCGACCCGACCATCGAGATCAAGCCGACGCACGGCCAGATCGACGACCTGCTGCACCAGATCCGCATCCGTATCGACCGCAGCGAGCGTGTGCTGGTAACGACACTGACCAAGCGGATGTCCGAGGAGCTGGCCGACTACCTGAAGGAGATGGGGATCAAGACCCACTACCTCCACTCGGAGATCGATACCCTGGAGCGCAGCGAGATCCTGCGCGACCTGCGTCTCGGCGTCTACGACGTCGTCGTCGGCATCAACCTGCTCCGCGAGGGCCTCGACCTCCCGGAGGTGAGCCTGGTGGCGATCCTGGACGCCGACAAGGAAGGCTTCTTGCGCTCGGGCGGCTCCCTCATCCAGACCATCGGCCGGGCCGCCCGCCATGAGTCCGGCGAGGTCATCATGTACGCCGACACGATCACCGACTCGATGCGCCACGCCATCGACGAGACGAACCGCCGTCGCGAGATCCAGGAGGCCCACAACAAGAAGCACGGCATCGTGCCCCAGGGCATCAAGAAGTCGATCAAGGACATCACGGACCGCGTCCGGGCCGTCGCCGAGGAGCAGTCGGCCTACCTCACCACCGGCGAGATGCCCAAGGACGAGATCGTGCGCCTGATCAAGGACCTGGAGCGCCGCATGAAGCAAGCGGCCCAGGACCTGGAGTTCGAGAAGGCGGCCAACCTCCGCGACCAGGTCATGGACCTGCGCAAGGCCATGGCCCTGGACGCCGACGCCCACGTCGCCGAGAAGGGCGAGCGCGCCGTGGCGACGACAGCCGGTCCCGCCGCACCCTACGACGGCCGCGTTCCGCGCCGGAGAAGCCGCGGGCGCCGCGGGTACTGATTCGACGCTGAGGAATGGTATTCTGAAGACATCTCAGTCAGGAGCCTAGGATGAAATTTCCGGTCGTACTCACGGTCGACGAGGACGGGAAGTACACAGCTGAAGTGCCGATCATCCCTGGTTGCATCTCGGCGGGAGGCACTCGGACAGAAGCCTTGGAGAACGTTCAGGACGCCATAAGGCTTTGTCTTGAATCTCGCGAGGAAGAGGGCTGGGAGCTACCGGTTGAACACAGCATCGAAGAGGTGGAAGTGGTGGTGGCCGCTTAGTGCCGCCAACCCCTCTCGTTTCCTTCGACGAACTGACATCGGCGCTCCGCCTCCTTGGCTACACCATCGCCAGGCAAACTGGCAACCAGGTCCGTTTCAGAGCCGCCGGTCGACCGTCGGTCACTGTGCCGCGCAAGCGTGAGATTCCACGAGGCACGCTGAGAGCAGTTTAGCGGGCGGCTGATGTAAGTCTTCAAGAGTTCATCGATTTGCTCCGGGGATAGAAAAGCGCTCCACTAGTCCCTTGACTGCGCATTTTGGCCGCACTAACGTATGCGGCAGCATGGCCACCGAGCAGCAGGTCACCCCCCAGATGCGGGTCTATCCCCTGGACCCGCAGAAGCTCACCCAAGAGCAGATCGCCGTGACCTTCGCCATGACCTCGCGCAGCCCCGCGCCTTTCGATGAGATCAGCCAGGTCGTGTCCGAGGCGAAGGCCGCCGACTTCAACGAGAAGTGGGTTGTCGGCTATGGGCACGCCTCCGTCGCCGAGCATGCCGTCCTTCACCTGGCCGTGGAGAATATCTCACGCTTGGCCTGTGACGAGCTGGAGGACAACCGCCTGGCCTCCTATACCGAGAAGTCCTCACGCTACCAGGTCCTCGACCGGGGCAGCTACCACGTTCCCCAGGAGCTTCGAGGCCACGCCCTCGAAAGCCTCTACGTCGAGACCTGCGACTACCTCTTTGACGTCTACCACCAACTGCTGGACCAGACCCAGGACTATCTGCGGCGCCGCGATCCGCAGCGCGAGGGCGAGCGGGACGGCGCGTTCCGGCTGCGAATACGGCGTATCGCCACCGACCACTGCCGTTTCGTCCTGCCCGCTTCGACCTTGACCAACGTGGGCGTCACGATCAACGCCCGAGGCCTCGAGCACGCCATTACCAAACTCCTCTCCTCCGAGCTCTCCGAGTCGCGGGAGATCGGCGAACGCCTGAAGGAGGAAGGCCGCGCCATCGCGCCTACCCTGGTCAAGTACGCGGATGTCAGCGACTACCTGGCCGGCGCCCGTGTGGCGGAGCGCGTGTCGCCGTGGTACCGCGGGCCCGAGGCCGGCGAGGGCACAGGTTCGGGACAGGTTTCAGCGCACCTCGTCTCCTACGACCAAGCAGCCGAGGAACGGCTAGCAACAGCCATGCTCTACCGGGTCTCAGGCGGCTCCCACGACGAAATCGCGAGGCGTGTCGCCGGGTTGACGCCGCCAGAACGCGAGCAGGTTATCGAATCGGCGCTCTCCGGCCTCGGCCCCTTCGACGCGCCTCTTCGTGAGACGGAGATGATCGACTACGTCTTCGAGATGGAGATGGACTACGGCGCATATCGGGAATACCGCCGCCACCGGATGCAGACGACCATTCCGCAGCGCCTCGAGATCTCGCGAGGATACGTGACGCCATTCGTGGTCGAGGAAGCGGGGGCAGCGGGCCTGTTCCACGAAGCGATGGCGAAGGCCGACCGCGCCTACTTGCGGCTCGCGGAAGAGTTTCCGGCCGTCGCGGAGTACGTCGTGACCCACGCCCACAAACGGCGGCTCCTCGCCAAGATGAACCTGCGCGAGTGCTATCACTTGCTAAAACTTCGCAGCGCCGAACAGGCCCATTTCACCATCCGAGAGATCGCCCTCAAGTGCCTCGATGAACTGCGTCGCGTCCATCCTCTGTTGATCAAGTTCATCCAGCTGCGCGACTAGTGGCTGGACCGGGCGCAGCCCGAGAGATCGAGATGTAGCCGTTCGATAACAACGGCCGCGCTGGGACTGGATTCCGGCGAACGCCGGAATGACAGAGGAGCAGACGTGAGGGAGTCCAGAGGGGCGGCACCCCTTTGGCAAGGGTTGAAGGGGATGTGCCCCTTCCAAACGAATAGCCCGAAGGGCTACCTTGAACCCCCTTCAGGGGGTTTGGGAGTTCCCGGTACCGAATGGGGCACGATGCGATCAGGGCTAGCCCAACAGGGGCATTGGCAAAAGGAGCGACAGCAAATGTACATTCGCATGGCGGCGTTGAAGGTGAAACCGGAGCATCGTGACCGTTGGAAGGAAGTACTCGAGGACGACGCCCTCCACTCGCTGAAAGACGAGCCCGGGGTCACCAACTTCTACGTCTTGCAGGACGAGAACGACGAGAACATCATCCACGTCGTCGAGATGTATAAGCAGCGATCCGACTTCTTCGAAGGTCACAAGAACGCGTCCCATTACCTGCGGATGCAGGCCGACGTCAAGGACTTTCCCGTCGAGATCGCCGCGCGATGGGAGTGCAGCAACGTTTATCCGTCCGACGCCGAGTGGCGGTAAGGGCGCCCCATTGCGGCCCGTTTGGGGGTTCTCCCCACTTCTGTTGGCTCCTGTCGCACGTGCTATACTGAAATGGTTCTAGGCCGCACCAAGGAGCCCCATGCCCACGGCCGCACGCAAGCTTCCCCCCTGGTTCAAGGTCCGCTTCCCTGGCGGCGAGAACTACATCAGGCTCAAGACGCTGATGGGGGAGCACGGTCTCCACACAATCTGCGAAGAGGCCCGCTGCCCCAACATCGGCGAATGCTGGGAGTACGGCACAGCGACGTTCCTGATCCTCGGCGACGTCTGCACCCGCGCCTGCGCCTACTGCGACGTTACCAGCGGTAAGCCGAAAGGCCTGGACGTCGCCGAGCCCTTCCGGGTCGCCTCGGCGGTAGAGAAGCTCGGACTCAAGCACGCCGTCATAACCTCCGTCAACCGCGACGACCTGGCCGATGGCGGGGCCGCGATATTTGCCGCCACCATCCGGGAAATCCGTCGCCGGGCGCCGGGTTGCAGCATCGAGGTCCTCATTCCCGACTTCATGGGTTCCTGGGATGCGCTACGGGTCGTAGTCGACGAAGCACCTGAGGTGTTGAACCACAACATCGAAAGCGTGCCCCGACTGTTCCCTCGGGTCCGGCCAAAGGGCTCGTATCCGAGGTCCATTGAGCTTCTGGACAAGGTGAAACAAATCAACCCGTCGGTCCCGACCAAGTCGGGCATCATCCTCGGCATGGGTGAGACGAGGACGGAAGTGGAGGAGGTCATGGCGGACCTCCGCGAGGCAGGGGTCGACATCGTCACCCTCGGCCAGTATTTGAGGCCGTCGCAGAAACACATCGCCATCGACCGGTTCTGGAGCCCCGAGGAGTTTCAGGAACTCCAGATCCTGGGCAGGGCGATGGGGTTTCGCCACGTCGAGTCGGGCCCGCTGGTCCGGAGCTCCTATCACGCCCACGAACACGTCGAGGGAGCGCGCTGAGGGCGCGGGGTCCCGTGGCAGCTGAATACGACGTGGTGGTTATCGGCGGCGGGCCAGGGGGATACACGGCGGCCATCCGCGCCGCGCAGCTTGGGTTGAAGACCGCCGTCGTCGAACGCGACGAGGTCGGCGGGGTCTGCCTTAACTGGGGCTGCATCCCGAGCAAAGCCCTGCTCCGCAACGCCGAAGTCCTCAACCTCTTTCACAACGCCGAACGCTACGGCATCTCGTACGAAAACCTCCAGTACGACATGGGCAAGGCTATCGATCGCAGCCGCAAGGTGGTTGACCGAATGGTCAACGGGGTTAAATTCCTCCTCAAGAAGAACAAGATCGACTTGTTGCAGGGCACGGCCAGGCTGACAGAGCCGGGGCGCATCGCCATGGACTCGAGCGGCGAGACCATCGCGGCCGGGAGCACCATCGTCGCCACCGGTGCACGGTCGCGGGACTTGCCCATGCTCAAGGCCGATGGCGAGTCGGTGATCACGAGCCGCGAGGCCCTCGAGCTGCGGGAACCGCCGGGGTCGGTGGTCGTCGTGGGCGGGGGCGCCGTCGGTATCGAGTTCGCCTACTTCTGGCGCGCCTACGGGAGCGACGTGACCATTGTCGAGATGCTGCCCCATCTCGCGCCGAGCGAGGACGAAGAGATTAGCCAACAACTCGAGCGCTCGCTGTCGCGCCAGGGCATCAAGTTCAAAACGGGCGCAGCCGTCGAGTCGGTTGAGCAGAGGGACGGCAAGCTTGCCCTGACCCTCGCCGCGGCCGGCGAAGAAGGCCCGGTCGAGGCCGACAAGGTGCTGCTCGGGGTCGGTGTCTCGCCCAATAGCTCCGGGATCGGGCTTGAGGAGCTGGGAATCGAGACCAGCGGCAACGGGTTCGTTGCCATCGACGACCGGATGTCGACCAACGTCCCAGGCGTCTATGCAATCGGCGACATTACCGGAAAGCTGCTCCTGGCCCATGTCGCGTCAGCCCAAGGAATCGTCGCCGCCGAGGCGATCGCGGGCCGAGACCCGGCACCCCTGGTCTACGAGGACTTGCCCAGAGCCATCTACAGTCAGCCCCAGGTTGCGAGCATGGGACTTACCGAGGCCCAGGCCAGGGAGCGTGGCTTCGACGTCAAAGTCGGTCGCTTCCCTTTCAAGGCGAGCGGCAAAGCCGTTGCGCTGGGCGCCGAGGAAGGCCTGGTCAAGATCGTGGCCGACGGCGCCTATGGCGAGGTCCTGGGAGCGCACCTTCTGGGACACGACGCAACGGAGCTCCTCGCCGAGGTCTCCCTCACCCGGATGCTCGAGGGAACCGCGGCGGACATCGGAAGGACAGTCCACGCCCACCCGTCGATGTCGGAGGCCCTGATGGAAGCGGGTCTCGGAGTCTTCGGCGAGTCCATCAATATCTAAGGTCGCGAAGCTGGATGCGGAGGCGGACTTTGGCAATAGCGCCCCACGAAACAACCGAAGAAAAGACCCTCGTTCTCGATCTTTATCGGAAGATGGTCTTGATTCGCCGTTTCGAAGAGACCTGCGCCGAAATGTACGGCCGGGCGAAGATCGGCGGGTTCCTTCATCTCTACAACGGCGAAGAGGCCGTCGCCGTCGGAACGATTCCGTTGCTCGAGGACCGGGACTATATCGTCACGCATTACCGCGAGCACGGCCATGCGCTTGCCCGCGGCCTCGAGACCAAGCGCATCATGGCCGAGCTGTTCGGCAAGGCCACGGGGACCAGCCGGGGTAAGGGCGGCTCGATGCACCTGTTCGACGCATCGAAAGGCTTCCTGGGGGGCTATGCCATCGTCGGCGGGATGATGCCCGTCGCGACAGGCCTCGCGCTGGCCAGCAAGTACCGGGACGAGGGCCGCGTTTGCCTCTGTATCTTCGGCGACGGCGCGGTCAACCAGGGCGCGCTCCACGAATCGTTCAACCTGGCTTCGCTGTGGAAGCTCCCGGTGGTCTTCCTGCTCGAGAATAACGGGTTCGGGATGGGGACCCGTGTCGAGCGGGCCCACGCGGGCCTCGCGATGCATCACCTGGCTGACGCCTTCCTTATACGAGCCGACCAGGTCGACGGCATGAATGTGCTCTCGGTGCGGCAGGCGGCGCGGGAGGCTATCAACCACGCGCGTTCGGGGAAGGGCCCGTTCTTCCTGGAGGCGATAACCTACCGCTTCCGCGGCCACTCCATGGCCGACCCGGTCCACTACCGTGGGAAGGACGAGGAGGAGGAGTGGAGACGGCGCGGACCCATCCTCGTCTTCCGCCACGAACGGATCGAGAGCGGCCTGGTGACGGAGGAAGAGTTCGCCGCTGTGGACAAAAGCGTGGAGGAGGAGATCGCCGAGGCCGTCGACTATGCGGAAAAGAGCAGCGGCCTCACCCTCGAAGGCATGTACGAGGATATCTATCAGGAATAGGTGTGGACTGAACCGATGCCAGAGCTGACTTATCGAGACGCCATTCGAGAGACCTTGCGCGAGGCCCTGTTGAACGACGACCGGGTGTTCGTGATGGGCGAAGACATTGGCGCCTACGGGGGCGCCTACGGCGTTACCCGCGGGCTCATGGAGGAGTTCGGCGAGGACCGGGTCAAGGACTCGCCCATCGCCGAGCTGGTGCTCGTGGGCGCCGGTATCGGCTCCGCCATGGGAGGCCTCCGTCCGGTCGTCGAGCTCATGACGATCAACTTCAGTCTCCTGGCTGCGGACCAGATCGTGAACGTCGCCGCGAAGCTTTCCTACATGTCGGGAGGACAGGTCTCCGTCCCCCTGATCGTACGAACCGTAACCGGAGGCGGCAGCCAGCTCGCCGCCACTCACTCCCAGAGTCTCGAAGGCTGGTACGCCCAGGTGCCGGGACTCAAGGTTGTGGCACCCGCAACCCCCTATGATGCCCGTGGCCTGCTCCGGACCGCTTTCGAGGACCTCAACCCCGTGATCTTCGTCGAGCATTCGCTCCTCTATGGCTCGAAAGGCGAGGTGCCAGACGAGCCGTATTCGATACCCTTCGGCAGCGCCGACATCAAGAAAAGCGGTGCCGACGTCAGCATCGTCACCTACCTGCAAATGGTCCCGATAGCGCTGCAGGCGGCGGCGGAGCTGGCCAAGGAAGGCATCGATGCCGAAGTCATCGATCTGCGCAGTTTGCGTCCACTCGACCGAGACACCATCCTGGGTTCGGTGAAGAAGACGCACCGGGCCGTCGTTGTCGAAGAGGGTTGGAAGACGGGGGGGTTCGGTGCGGAGATCGCGAGCTCTATCGTGGAAGGGGCCTTCGACGACCTCGACGCTCCGGTTGCCCGGGTTGCCGGCGAGGAGGTACCCATGCCCTATAACCGAGACCTCGAGCGGGCAGCGATTCCGGGGCCCGGCAACGTAGTCGACGCCGTCAAATCTCTCTTTTAACGCTTATGCCTGCCGGGAAAGGAGCCTTGCCTTGGCCACCGAAGTGATCATGCCCCAGATGGGGTTCGACATGACCGAAGGAACCCTCGTGCGGTGGATCAAGGCGGAGGGCGACTCCGTCGACCGGGGCGACGCCATCGCCGAAGTCGAGACCGACAAAGCCGTGGTGGAGATCGAGGCGTACGCCTCGGGGCTCCTCAAAAAGACCTACGTCGGGGAAGGGACCACCGTCCCCGTGGGCCACGTGATCGGCGTTATCGCCGGCGCCGACGAAGACGTGCCCCAGGAACCGCCCAGCGGGCCGGTTGTCGCTGCGGCCGAACCGGCCGCGCCCGAACCCGAGGTCGCTGCAGCGGATGGGGAGCCAGCTCCGCTCGATGAAGGGCCGGCGGCTCCGGCAGCATCGGCGACGGAAGACTCGGGGCGCATCAAGGCATCGCCGCTGGCCCGGAAGGAAGCAGCGGCGCGAGGCGTCGACCTGGCTTCGGTAACAGGGAGCGGACCGGGCGGCCGCGTCACCCGAAACGATGTGCTCAAGACGGCGGAGCAGGCGCCGCCGGCCACGACCGGCGCGGATGAACCTGCTGAGGCGACGCCAACAGAGGGGGCCAAGCCCATCGAGCCGGCTGCCGAGCCTTCCCCGCCCGCGGCGATACCCAGCGGGGGCACGGTCCCACTGACCAGAATGCGCCTGGCGATTGCCAGGAGCATGGCCCGAAGCAAACGAGAGATCCCCCACTTCTATCTCACCGCCGCCATCGACATGACGGAGGCGTTGAAGGTACGCAAGCAGATAAACGAGGCCCTGGGAGACGAAGTCCGAGTCAGCATCAACGACCTGGTCATCAAGGCCACCGCCACCGCACTCCTGAAGCACCCGATGTTCAACGCAAGCTTCTCCGATGCCTCCATCCAGGTACACAAACGCGTTAACATCGGCATCGCCATCGCTCTCGAGAACGGACTGATCGCTCCCTGCATCTTCGACGCCGACAAGAAGCGCATCCCCGACGTCGCCAGGGAGAGCAAGAGCCTTGCCGAACGCGCCCGCTCGGGAGGCCTGACGGCCGACGAGATGTCCGCGGCCACGTTCAACATCACGAACCTGGGAATGTACGGTATCGAGAGCTTCAGCGCGGTCATCACGCCGCCCCAGGCGGCTGCGCTGGCCGTCGGATCCGTTACTCGAGAGGCCGTCGTCAGAGAAAACCAGGTGGTTCCCGCGGACATGATGCGCCTCACGCTATCCATCGATCACCGGGTCGCCGACGGGGCTCAGGGGGCCAATTTCATCGCCGATCTCCGGACGAATCTGGAGAATCCAATAAGCCTGCTATTGTAAACCTGAACGGCGATTCGGAAATTTACCTGCAAAATGGGCTTAATTTCTATTTACAGGGGTAGACAGGTGTGCTAGGATAGGACCACTCTGAGTCTGTTTAGGACTCCAATCAATATTGCGAGGGGGGGCCTACATGGCATACAGCACCGTAAGCAAAAAGTCCGGCAAGACTTATTATCTCCATTCCAAAGATGTCACACTCAAGGGTGGACAGAAGCAAAGGATCTATTATTTCGCGGGGGCAGCCGGAGCCAACGCAATCGACGCGCTTCCCGGCGGCTACAAAGTTGTCGAGAACGAGCGGACCGGCCTTCCGCTGCTGAAGAAGGGCTAACAAAGACAGACAGAGAACGGCGTCGGTCAGTTTTCATCGTCTTTCGTTAATCGTTCATCAGTCTCTGGCCGGTGGTCGTTATGGCCCCTGCGGCGCAAGCGGTCGACTCCTAAGCGTCGTGCGCGTTAAGCGTCGCTCTCATCGAGAGGATAAAAATCCCTGTGCCGCCAGGCGGCACAGGGATTTTGTCGATAACACCCGTATGCGACTGCGTTTCGTCCCCTGCGATGTCGCGGCTGCGGTCCGCTCATGTTGAGCCCGGCACTCGGACTCCCAACAGATATAGGCCCTATACTTGGCTTCTACTATGCTAGTAACGAGCGGAAAGCAAGCTTAGGCACTCGGGCCTTGCACCCGGATACTCAGACCAAGTCGTTGCTCGACACCGTGCTGCGCCTGTCTCGCGCCGAGCAAACGGAGGTCACGGTACGGGCCACGGACTCGTCGCTGACCCGTTTTGCCAACAACGGGGTGCACCAGAACGTCGCAGAGCGCGACAGGACCGTGTCGGTGCGCGTTCAGTCAGGCCGTCGTTACGGCCTCGCCTCCACCAACGACCTCAGTGACACGGGCCTGCAGCGAGTCTCGGACCAGGCGTTGGAGGTCGCGGAGGCGCTCCCCGACCTAGACGACTTCCTTCCGCTGCCCGAGCCTCAGCGGGTCTCCGACGTTCCGGCTCACGCCGTGAGCACGGCGGAGTACGGTCCGCTGCAGCGGGCGGTCGCCGTGAGGACCATCTGTCAGAAGGCACACGAGCGTGACCTGATCGCCGCCGGGGCCTTCGAGATCGACATCGCGAGCCACACCATCGCCAACTCCCTGGGCCTCCTTGCGCATCACGTCACGGCGACAGCCGAGTTGATGACTGTGGTGATGTCGGATGACAGCTCGGGCCATGCCGCCCGGCTGTCGCTCGATGCCGAGGAGATCGACGCTGAGGCGGTGGCTGACGAAGCCATCGACAAGGCCCTCCGCAGCCGAAATCCGCGGAGCCTCGAGCCTCGAGTGTACGAGGTGGTGCTAGAGGAGCACGCGGTAAGCGATATGCTCGACTTTCTCGGGTTCACCGGCTTCGGCGCCCTCTCTATTCAGGAAGGCCGCAGCTTCATGTCGGGCAAGCTGGGCAGCGCCGTGATGGGCCCGAACATCTCGATCCGAGACGACGCACTCGACCCTTCCGGGGTCCCTCGCTCCTTCGATGCCGAGGGCGTCCCAGCTCGCCGAGTCGACCTCGTAGTCGATGGTGTCGCCAGATCGGCGGTGTACGACCGCCGGACCGCAGCATCCGGGGAAGCGACTTCGACCGGACACGCCCTTCCCTCCGAAGTGACCCTGGGCCCGCTGCCGAGGAACATGTTCCTCGAGCCGGGACAGGCGTCCAAAGAAGAGCTCGTGCAGTCCGTGAAGCGCGGCTTGCTGGTTACCCGCTTCTGGTACACGCGGGTCGTTCATCCACTGACGGTCCACATGACGGGCATGACTCGGGACGGCACGTTCCTCATCGAGAACGGCGAGATCGTCGCGCCGGTGCGGAACCTTCGCTTCACCGAGAGCTACGTTCAAGCCCTCGGGCGCGTCGGCCTCATCGGGAAAGAGACTCGGCTCGTTCGAGACTTCTTCTCTACGAATCGCGTCCCTGCGTTGAAGATCGACGGGTGGAGCTTCACCGGCTCGTCTCAGCAGTAAGGTTCGCTTCCCCAGTCCTGGCGCTGTCGAGATTGCGGGCCCAGGGGAAGACCCAGAAGAACACGCCGGTTGCCACCACGATGATGCTCCCCATGCCGATGACGGCGATGCTGGGAGATAGGGTCTCGGCGGCAATACCGACGGCGAAGAAGCTCAGCGGGGTCATTCCCCACTGCATCATGACCACGCTCAAGACCCGACCGCGCATCGCGTCGTCGGCGATCATCTGGATCTGGGTGTTGTTGAGTGTCATGAACACGGTCTGCGCGCCGCCGGCGAGGAGCAGGACCACGAGCGAGAGGATGAAGTCGCGGGAGAGGCCGAAGGCCACCAGCGTCGCGGCAAAAGTCAGAACACATGCGGTCTGAACCAGTACGGGACGTCTGATCCGCCCAACTGAGGCTAGTAGGAACGAGCTGAGCAGCGCCCCAAGGCCCGCCGACGCCAGGAGCAGCCCGTAGCCGAACTCCCCAACATCAAGGACGTCCTCCGCGAAGACCGGCACGACCGCGAAGTAGGGCATCCCGATAGCCACGGGTATGAAGGCGAAGATGAGGAGAGCGAACAACGGTCGGGTGCGTCGAATGTACGCTACGCCGTCGGCCAGATTCCGCCGCATCGATGCGACTTGCTGAGTCCTGGTCTCCGAGACCCTGATCATAAAGATCGAGACGAGGACCGTCACGTAAGCAGCGGTGATGATGGCGAATATCTCGCCAAACCCAAGCACCGCGAGCAACGCCCCTGCCACGAAAGGCCCAGTCGTGCGCGACACCTGGAACCCGATGTTGGTCAGCGAGATGGCGTTGAGCAGGTCTCGCCGTGGCACGAGGCTCGGGATCAGAGCGTGACGAGACGGGTTCTGCACCGACCAGGCAAGCCCGAGCGCGAACGAAAGGAGGAAGACGTGCCACAACTCGACCACTCCGCTGAAGTTCAGGCCCGTGGCGATGGCCGCAATGACCGTCACTGCCGACAGGCCGGTCAGCAACACCGTTTTTCGCGGGAAACGGTCGGCAAGCAGCCCCGCAACGGGCGCTCCGAGCAAGAAAGGGACGCCTCGGACTCCGTTGACCGCCGCCACCCAGAACGGCGAGTCCGTCAGCTCGAGCACCTGCCAGCCGATGACGATCTGCTCCATCCACTGGCCGGCGCCGATGGCGAGGATGCCTGTCCAGAAGAACCGAAAGTCCCTGTAACGAAGGGAACGGAAGGTCGAGACACCTTCCCTCGCGCCCGACTCGCCGGCGTTCGAGACCATGGACGGGAGTCTAGCCGCACCTCGCCGGGAAGGCAAAGCGATACGTGAAGGCGAATCAGCATTCATATAAGATAGGCCGCTGGCTCAGTATGCTGCGAAGGGAGGCATCATGGAAGACCCACTCATCGGCCGGTCCGCCATCGTCACAGGGGCCGGTCGCGGTATAGGGCGAGGGATCGCCCTCTGCCTGGCCCGCGACGGAGCCGACGTGGCAATCGGCGACGTCGACCGCGACAACGCCGAAGCCGTCGCCCGTGAAATTCAGAGCATCGGACGGAGGTCCGTCGCCATCGAATGCGACGTCGGGACCAGAGACGGGGCACAGTTGCTCGTCGACTCGAGTCGAGAGGCTTTCGGAAAGATCGACGTCCTGGTCAATAACGCTGGCGTCGTTGGATCGGCCGGATGGCAGGAGCGGACCGCCCCCTCCGATGCCGACTGGGAGCGCGTGCTCCGGGTCAACTTGATGTCACGGGTCTACTGCACCGAGGCGGTCGCTCCCCACATGAAGGAGCGCGGCTTCGGAAAGATCATCAACATCGCCTCCATCGGAGGGCTTCAGGGGAGCCAGTACATCGCCCATTACTGCGCCAGCAAAGCCGCCGACATCAACTACACCCAGTCGATGGCCCTCCAGCTAGGCCCTTACAACATCAACGTCAACGCCATCCTTCCCGGCGTCCTCTTCACCGACATGATCCGGGGCATCTACGAACAGGGTAAACGGCGCGACGCGTCCCGGGCCGACGTGCCCAACGAAGAGACCCATCGACAGATGGAGCAAGGGATCCCGCTGCGGCGAGGCCAGACCCCTGAAGACATCGGCGACCTGGCGTCGTTCCTCGCATCCGACCGGGCCCGGAACATCAACGCCCAGGCGATCAACGTCGACGGCGGCATGCGCATGCACTGATTCGTTGCCTTTGCCACCCCCTGTTGCTACGATAGGGCGTCCTAATTCGCCGTAACCCGCTTTTTGCGATGGCCTGGAGGCCCCGATGACTCTCGACACCATGACCGACGAACAGAAACAGATCGTCACGATGATCCGCGATTTCGTGAAGCGGGACATCGATCCCGTAGCCGTGGAACTGGAGAAGTCGGACACCTACCCTGAAGAGATAGTCGAAAAGATGAAGGGGCTGGGGCTGTTCGGCACCATCATCTCCCCCGAGTACGGGGGGATGGGCCTCAACACCGCCACCTACGCGATGGTCATGGAGGAGATCTCCAAGGGCTGGATGAGCATCGGCGGCGTCCTGGGCTCCCATCTGATCATGGCCTATATCGTGCAGAACTTCGGGACCGAGGAGCAGAAGCGCCACTATTTGCCAAAGATGGCTACCGGCGAAATGCGCGGCGGCGTCGGCATCACCGAGCCAAACTGCGGTAGCGACGTGGCGGCCATCGAGACCCACGCCGTACGCGACGGCGACGACTACGTGGTCAACGGCACCAAGCTGATGATCACCAACGGCGAGCACGGCAACACCTTCGCCGTCGTGGTCAAGACCGACCGTGAGGTCCGTCCCAAACACCGGGGCATCAGCTGCTTCATCCTGGAGAAGGGCGAAGGGTTCGAGGCCGGCCGGCATCTCGACAAGCTGGGTTATCGGGGGGTCGACACCGGGGAGCTCATCTTCCGGGACCACCACACGCCAGCCTTCAGCCTGGTCGGCGGTGAAGAGAACCAGGGCTTCCGACAAATGATGAGCGGGCTCGAAGGAGGCCGGATCAACGTTGCCTCTCGGGCCGTCGGCGTGGCCACGGCCGCCTTTGAGAAGGCTATCGCCTATGCCCAGCAACGGCACACGATGGGCGTGCCAATCGCCGAACACCAGGCGATCCAGCTCATGCTCGCGGACATGTACACCAAGATCGAGGCAGCCCGGGGACTGGTCCAGCGGGCCGCCGCCAAGAAGGACGCCGGCGAGCGCGTCGACCTCGACGCGGGCATGGCCAAGCTCTTCGCCAGCGAGATGTGCAAGGACGTCACGACCGATGCGATGCGCGTCTTCGGCGGCTACGGCTACTTCACCGAGAACGTCGTCGAGCGCTACTACCGCGACGCCCCCCTCATGATCATCGGCGAGGGCACGAGCGAGATTCAGAAGCTGGTCATCGCCCGCAACCTCCTCAAAATGTACGCCGCCGGCTAGAGAACGCCGGGCCGTGAGTGTTGGTTCTGGCCCCCGCTCACCATGAGCTTGTCGAAGGGTCGCCCTGGGCCTGTCGCAACGGGGCCCCCCAAACCCCCTGAAGGGGGTTTGGGGTAGCCCTTCGGGCATTCGAGACAAGGGGCACATCCCCTTGAACCCTTGCCAAAGGGGCTGCGCCCCTCTAGACTCCCCGCTCTACGCGCCTTGAGCCGGGCTGGCCCACGTTCTGGATACCCGTCGGCTAAAGCCCCCAGCGACCCGCCCCAACGCGCTCCAGGTACGCCAGGCTTCGACGGATCGACTCCTCGTACCCCAGCGCTTCGATCTCCGAGCCGAGCAGCTCGAGCTCCAGGTAGCGGTCGTATCCCCCTTGGTCGAGCGCCTGGAATACGCGGGGCAAGTCGATAGCCCCGTCGCCGAGGGGGACGCGCTGCGATGTCGCAAGGGTGCCCGGCTTGAAATCCCCGGTCTGGACGTGGAGAAGACGACCGGCGCGATCCACGAGGTTCCGGTAGAAGCCTCGCTCGGGAAAGACGTGCGTCACCTCGCAACAGGCGCCGAAGTGGGGCGAGCCCACGGCTTCGACCAGGTCGAGCACGTCGTCGAGGCGGTGGGCGAAGCTCACGTCGATCCGCAGGCTCACGTGGGACTCGAGCGCGATGGGCACTGCCACGTCCCGCGCAAAGGGCAACAGGTCGTCCAACTGCTCCAGGAAGCGTTTTGAGGCCTCCTCGTAACTGAGCTGCCCCGCCGGCCCCGTCAACAGCACCAGGCATCCCGCGCCCAGGAGCCCTGCCGTCTCGACGCTGCGCTTGAGTGTGTCGAACCGATTCGGCCAGAGCTTCGGGTCGTCGACGGCGAAGCGGTCGCCCGGCTGGTAGCAAGAAGCCTTCAGTCCCGAGTCCCGCATCAGCCGGACGCCGCGCCCGACGCCGTACTCCTCGAGCTTGCCCTTGAGCACACCCATCGCGGCGACGCCTAGCCGCGAAAAGTACTCGACGTCGCGTTCGAAGGGCCAGTCGCGGGTCGTGATCTGACTTATCGAGAGCGTGGGCATCGCTCGAGACCGGCTCTCAGCGGGCCGCCAGGAGGATCGCCGAGGCGGTGACCAGCCACAACACGATAGTGAGCAGCATCGGCCGGTCCGTGAGGAAGATTTCCTCGGGCGCTCCCGCGATGCTGCGGTTGTGCACGAGGAACAAGTAACGAAAGACCCCGTAGAGCACGAAGGGGATCGTCAGCATCATCGTGTCGTTGTCCGGCAGGTTCTCGGCGGTGAAAGTGTAGATGGTATAGGCGACCACAGTGGACGGGGCGACGACGGCGATAAGCTGGTCCAGAAGCGGTGTCGAGTAGTCGTCGAGGGCCCGCCGGTGACTGGCACTCTGGTCACCGAGGCTGTCCAGCTCGCTGCGCCGCTTGCCGAACGAGATGAGGAGCGCGCCAAGGGTCGTCATTACGTAGAGCCAGGGCGATACCGGCACGTCGATGACCACGGCGCCCGCCGCAGCTCGAAGCAGAAAGCCCGCGGCGATGGCCAGCGCATCGAGGATCACCATCTCCTTCAGGTAGAAGTTGTAGAGGAGTGTGACCGCCAGGTACACGGTCGCCACGATGCCGAAATGCAGGTCAAGGACGTAGGACAGCCCAACGCCGAGCATCGCCATGCTCGCGGCCCCCAGCACCGACGGCGATCGCGCCAACCGGCCCGAAGCCAGCGGCCGATGCTTCTTGGTCGGGTGGAGCTGGTCCTCATCGATATCGAACAGGTCGTTGACGACGTATGCTGCCCCGCTGATCAGACAAAGGAGCAGGAAGCCGAGCGTGGCCTCGCCGAAGAGCGCGAGTTCGTCGGAAACGCCGCTCGCGTCGTGGTCGCCGAGCGTGAAGAAGAAGGCCAGGTAGACGAGGAGGTTCTTCGCCCATTGCCGCGGGCGCATGGCCAAAACGAGATGCCAGAGCTGCTGGCGGAGGTGGTTCAAATGACTTCGAGCGGAGGCTTTTCAGGTAGGATGGTATCGCTATCTTTCCTCAATCCCGTCCGAGCGTCAACCGGCGAACCATGCGAGCCAAGCCTTCGAAGAGCAAAAAGAGTCGCCTGGACCAGGTGCTGCTGGAACGGGGTCTGGCGGAAAGCAGACACCAGGCCCAGGGACTGATCATGGCGGGCCGGGTCCGGGTTGGGGGGCAGGTCGTCGACAAGGCGGGGACCGCGACGGCGCCCGATGCCGAAATCGTCGTCGACACCGGCCCAGCCTACGTCAGCCGCGGCGGCCTGAAGCTCCAACATGCGCTGGACCACTTCGGCATGGACGTTCGCGGCGTCCGTGTCCTCGACGTCGGCGCTTCCACCGGCGGCTTCACGGACTGCGTGCTGCAACGCGGCGCAGTCCACGTCTACGCGCTGGACGTCGGACGCGGCCAGATGCACGAGCGGCTGCGGCACGACGACCGGGTCACGGTGATGGAGCGGGTCAACGCCCACGCGCCGTTCGAGCTCCCGGGGAAGGTCGACCTGGCGGTGATCGACGTCTCCTTCATCTCGGCGATCAAGGTCATACCCAACGTCTTACGACACCTGGAAGAGGGCGAGCGCCTCCTCTGCCTGGTCAAGCCCCAGTTCGAGGGCGGCCGCGACCAGGTAGGACGTGGCGGTGTCGTGCGAGACCCGATGGTGCACGGCCAGGTGCTCGCCGAGTTCGTGGTGTGGGCCGTGCGCGGCGGGCTTCGGGTTCGCGGGATTACCGCATCCCCCATCGAAGGCGACAAGGGCAACCGCGAGTTCTTCGTGCTGCTGGAACAGACCTAGCCCCTTCGAGAACAGCACCGGGCTCGACCTGGAACGGGCCAGGTTGGGTGCCAACTTCGTTGCCCTTCGCGGGGCCAGCAACTATACTGTTCGTGCGGTTCGGCCCCTATCCTTTGCCCAAGGACCCGGGTTGCTCGAGAGCCTCCACGAGAGCTGCGGCGTATTCGGCGTTTTCGCCCCCGGCGAGGATGTAGCTCGAATTACCTTTTTTGGTCTCTTCTCGCTGCAACATCGCGGCCAGGAGAGCGCGGGAATCGCCACCGCCGACGGCTCCGGAGTGCGCATCCACACGAGCATGGGGCTCGTGAACCAGGCCTTCGACGAGCCCGACCTCGAGCGCCTCACCGGTCACATAGCCATCGGCCACACCCGTTACTCGACGACGGGTACCAGCCGTATCGACAACGCGCAGCCGATCATCGTCGACGGCCCCTGGGGCCGGCTTGCACTGGCACACAACGGCAACATCGTCAACGCGCTGCCCCTCCGAAAAGAGCTCCAGGGCTACGGTGTCGAGTTCAAGACGACCACCGACTCCGAGGTCATCGCCCAGCTCCTCGCGACGGCTCCCGGAAAGGACTTGGAGCAGCGCATCCGCTACGCGATGGGCAGGCTCGAAGGGGCCTACAGCCTCACCGTGCTCACCGAAGATACGCTGATCGCCATCCATGATCCGTTGGCCGTGCGGCCCCTGTGCCTGGGCGCCCTCGATGGGGGGTGGGTCGTCGCCTCCGAGACCTGCGCCCTGGACCACATCGGCGCGACCTTCGAGCGCGAGATGGCGCCCAGCGAGGTTGTCATCGTAAACGACGAGGGCATGAAGTCCTTCAAAGGGACCGCCGGCAAACGTCAGGCGTCTTGTGTGTTCGAGCAGATCTACTTCTCCCGCCCCGACAGCCGCGCGGACGGCTCGCTGATCTACAAGTCGCGCCTGAGAATGGGCGAGCAGCTGGCCATCGAGCATCCGGTCGAGGCCGACCTGGTTACCGGCGTCCCCGATTCGGCCACCGCCGCCGGCCTGGGCTTCGCCCAGCGCTCCGGCATCCCCTACAGCGAGGTGCTCCTCAAGAACCGTTACGTTGGCCGGACGTTCATCCAGCCCGATCAGCGCCTTCGCGACATCGGCGTGCGGCTAAAGTTCAACCCCCTGCGCGAAATCATCGAGGGTAAGCGGATCGTTCTCGTGGACGACAGCATCGTCCGCGGCACGACAACGCCCCACGTTGTCAGCCTCCTCAAGAAGGCTGGAGCCACCGAAGTCCACGTGAGGATCTGCGCGCCACCCATCCAGTGGTCCTGCCACTTCGGGGTCGACATGGCGACGAAGGGCGAGCTCATCGCGGCCCGGAAGACGGTCGAAGAAATCCGCCAGACCATCGGGGCGGACTCGCTCGGATACCTCAGCGTCGAAGGACTCACCAAGACGGTCAACGGCAGCGGGCCGAAGTTCTGCATGGCTTGCTTCACCGGCGAGTATCCCATCCCGATACAGCTCGAACTGGACAAATTCACGCTGGAGATGGTGTGAGCAGCCAGTGACCCCCGAGGCCGAGTCTCCACACCAGACGTACCAACAAGCCGGCGTCGATATCGACGCCGCGGACCGCGCCACCACCCTCATCAAGGACCTCGCCCGCTCCACCCGGCGGCCGGAAGTGCTCAGCGACGTCGGCCCCTTCGGCGGGCTGTTTCAGCTCCAGGGATACCGCGAGCCGGTATTGGTCTCGAGCACCGACTCGGTCGGCAGCAAGGTCCACGTCGCGCTGGGAATGCGCCGCCTCGACAGCCTTGGCGTCGATCTCGTCAACCACTGCGTCAACGACATCTTCGTCGCCGGGGCCGAGCCGCTGTTCTTCCTCGACTATCTCGGTCTGGGCAAGCTCGTGCCCGAGGAGACCGGTGAGCTGGTTGCCGGGGTCGCCAAGGCCTGCAAGGCCAACGGATGCGCCCTCATCGGCGGTGAGACCGCGGAACTGCCCGGCCTGTACCGTCCCGGCGAATTCGACCTCGCCGGCTTCATCGTCGGAGGCGTCGAGCGCAGCGAGATCATCGATGGCTCCGCCATTCGGAAGGGCGATGTTGTGCTCGGCCTCCCGTCGAGCGGCCTCCACACAAACGGCTATTCCCTGGTCCGCAAGATTTTCGACACCGACGCCAATCCCGACAAGTTGCACGTTATCTACGCCGCGCTAGCCCGAACTCTCGGCGACGCCCTCCTCGAGCCGCATCGGACCTATTACCCCGTGCTCAAGAATGCCCGGCCCTATATTCGAGGCATGGCCCACATCACCGGCGGGGGCATGCCGGGCAACGTACCGCGGGTCCTGCCCGAGGGCCTGGCCGTCCGGATCGACCGTACCGCATGGCAAGTCCCGCCGATATTTGAGCTCATCCAGGAGACGGGCAACGTGCTGGATGACGAGATGTTCCGCGTCTTCAACATGGGCATCGGGCTGGTCGCCATCGCGGCTGGGACGGACGTCGAAAAGATCACCTCGTTGGCCCCGGAAGCCGTGATCATCGGCGAGGTCGTGGAGCAAAAGGCGGAAACGAGGGTCCTGCTCGAATGAAAGCGATCGTGAGTGTCTCCGACAAGCGTGGCCTCGCCGAGTTCGTGAAGGGGCTCGGCCAGAAGGGCATCGAGGTCTACAGCACCGGGAGTACGAAGAAGACGCTCCAGGACGCCGGCCTCGAGGTGGACGGCATCAGCGACCTTACCGGCTTCCCGGAGATCCTCGACGGCCGCGTCAAGACCCTCCACCCGAACGTGCACGGCGGCCTCCTCGCGGTCCGGACCAACACCGCTCACATGGCCGAGATCGACGAGCACGGTATCGCGCCCATCGACCTCGTCGTCGTCAACCTCTACCCCTTCGTGCAGACAGTAGCGCGCGACGGCGTATCGCTCGAGGACGCGCTGGAGAACATCGACATCGGCGGACCGACGCTTATCCGCGCTTCGGCGAAGAATTTCCCTTCAGTTCTCACGGTGGTCGATCCGGACGATTACGAATGGGTGGGCGAGCGGCTCCGCGAAGGCGGCCTCTCGCTGGACGAGCGGCGCGGCCTGGCCCGCAAGGCGTTCCAGCACGTGGCGCTCTACGACACGGCCATCGCCGCCTATCTGCGCGGCGAGGATGACCCCTTCACCCAGGAGCTGACCGTCGGGCTCACTCGACTGCAGTCGCTGCGCTACGGCGAGAATCCGCACCAGCAGGCCTCCTTCTATCGCGAGATCCTCGGCGGCGAGGGGACCCTAGCGTCCGCGGAGCAGCTGCACGGTAAAGAGTTGTCGTACAACAACATCGTCGACGCCAACGCGGCGTGGGATGCGGTGCGCGACTTCCCGGGTCCCGCCGTCGCCGTCATCAAGCACACCAACCCCTGCGGCCTGGCGACGAACGACGACCTGGCCGAGGCGTACCGGCGGGCCTATCAGGGCGATACGGTGTCCGCCTTCGGCGGCATTGTCGTCTGCAACCGAGAGCTCACCCTGGAAACGGCAGAGGAGATTCGAAAGATCTTCTACGAGATCGTGATCGCGCCGAGTTTTCAGCCGGACGCACTGGCATTGCTTCAGAAGAAGAAGGACCTTCGCATACTGCGGGTGCCGCCGGGTGGGCAAGCGGCGGGCACGCCGCTCTCGTACCGGCGGGTGTCCGGCGGCATGCTGGTGCAGACCGCCGACGTCATCGAAGAGGATCCGGCCACGTGGAAGACCGCAACGAAGCGTACCCCCACGCCCCAGGAGTTGGCCGACCTGACCTTCGCCTGGAAGGCCGCGAAGCACGTCAAATCGAACGCTATCGTACTGGCCCGCGACGGGGCGCTCCTGGGGATGGGAGCGGGCCAGCCCAACCGCGTCACGAGCGTGCACCTGGCGCTGCGAGCGGCTGGGGAGCGGGCCCCGGGGTCTGTCCTGGCCTCGGACGCGTTCTTCCCCTTCACCGACGGCGTCGAGCTGGCGGCTCAGGGAGGCGTCACGGCGATTGTCCAGCCCGGCGGCTCAATCCGCGACGAGGAAATCGTCGCCTCCGCCGACAAGGCCGGCCTGGCGATGGTCTTCACCGGCACGCGCCACTTCAACCACTAGGCCGGCAACCCCGACTGACGGGTACCCGTCAGGATGAATGGTCAGCTTGCTTACGGGCCAATACCTAGCCCAACGGGACGTTTGCCTACATTAATGCCAACTGTTACAGGAATGGCGAATTGCAGGCGGTCCGAGAAAAGGTCTGGTTCGAGATTCAGCACCTCGGAGTCCAACTCCCCCAAACGCACCAGAAGTAGGCGGCGAGCGAGGTCTGCGATGCTTCGTGAGTCTTCCTTGAATATCAACTCGCGCCGCAGCAACGAATCCTCCCCAGGCCGTCCCAGGTTCAGCGACGGGTTTTCGCCTTCGGAGTGCCTCAGTTTAGCATCGTGAACGTACGCGGAGCGGTGCTGGCCGTATACTCTAGACACGAGTCGCTGAGCGTCCTTAACTTTTTCGTCGCTGAGCCTTAGACCTTCTGCCAAGGCCTCGGAGATCAGTTGCACTTCCCCCATTGATCCATGCGGCTGACGAGGCCCGCACTTGGAACACGTGACTTCGCCGTCGCAAGTGGGGCTTTCGCTGGCTAGGGTCGCAAGCGCAGCGACATAGGCAACACTGGCCACCGTGGGGTGATCCTTTTCCAAGATAATACCCGTCGCGACAGCACATGCAGCCCGCCAGAGCGCTTCATCGGCTACCAATGCAGTGTTCTGGCATAGACGAACTGCCGTGGCGACTCTGGAGCTCACATCTCTGGCCATTGTCAACACTGACGAGTCGCGATGCACAAACCTCGGTGCCTGATGAATGTCAGACCCTGACGGAACGGCCTTCCATTCTCGCCGCTGCATGCGCTTTGGCAATTTCGGTGTCGTCTTCTTTACTTCTTCGCCGACCAGCACAGTCATCAACGTAGCTAGTCTTCCCGCGTCTGCTGAGCCTCTGGCCTCCGCAGCGCGATAAGAATACCCATCACATCTGACGCTCACGCAGAACAGATCCTTCCCTGACCGGCGTTCGAGCGCTGACCTAGACGCGTTGACGCGGTCATCTCCCACGTCGTGATCGACGACGCTGCCAGTCGGTAGCTGAAAATGGTAAATGGGATAGTACGTCTCAAGCCCAGCCCCTTCAACGATGCGTCCAGCGTAATAAAGAACCTCTTCTATCGCTCGTTCCGCACGCCGTTCCACATGTCGAGTTATCAATTCGGTTTTGCCTACCTGGTCAGGTCCTAGCGAAAGCCAAGCATCCACCGTTGTCAGGGCTTCATTTCGCAGGTCGAACTGCAAGGTCATCCTCAAGCCATAGGGGTCGTGCCGGAGTCGTATGAACCATTCGTAGCGGCACCTTGTGGTATCCGGTTTGAGCCTCGGGTAGTAATAGAAGCCGCCAAGTTTCGTCAACACCACTTCCTCAAGGGCCTGGCAAAGCTCAGGCATCTCACGCCTGGGCACCAACATCTGGACCGTCCATTGTCGCTCCGGCGGGAAGTTGGCACGAAAGTTGAAGTGTACGGTTCTTGTCATGATGAATTCCCTCCGAGGCGCTTACTACGAGTCATCGTAAGGGAACCTTGCTTCATATGGCTACCCGGCGAGTCGCGAAACTAGGCCGGGCGGCTCACCTGGGTGGCTCTTCTCGCTGTCGGCGTGGGGCCGTCGGGACCGCATTCACCCGCGTCGAAGTCGATATTCCGGAACGTGACCTGATCGCCGACTCCAAGACTGTTCTCGCTCACCTCGCCCGCGTTGAGCTCCAGGACGAAGAGCACCTCGACCGACGGGCTGTAGATGGGCAGATTGTTGTCCGGGGTGCCCGATGCCGGCGGCGGCACGTCTTCCGTGATGTCGCCAACGGTGCAGTTGGCGCTGATCCACACGAAGTCCAGCGGGAACTGCATCCTCCGCATCCAGAACGTGGGGACTTGCTCGCGCCTCTGGGGAAAGAGCATGCCAGTCCCCACCGGTAAGCTCGCTCTGTCCGAGAGTCCCTGGGACTGCTCGGCGGGGCTGATGGCCAGCTCCAGGGTGAAGGGCACGCCGGCGATGATCGCCAAGGGCCCCGTGGGCTCTGGAGTCGGCGTTGCCATCGGAGAAGGGGTCGGAGCCGCTGTTGGAGCCGTTGTCGAGGTCGGAGGGGCCGTCGGTCGTACCGGGGTTGGGGTCGCCGGTGGCGCCGGGGTGACGGTGGCGGTGGGCGGGGGCGGAGCCGGAGTCAGCGGCGCCGTGGTTGGCGTCGTGGCGCCTCCGCTGCAGGCGGAGACCCCGAGGGCGACAAGAGCGCCGATCGAAAGCAGCAGGCCTCGTCGCCATCGCCGCTCGATGGGAGCCGGCCTTCGTTGTTGAGAAGTCTGACGCCGTGGGGGATTATTCGGGGATGAATTCATTCGTCAGCAGCGTGTCCAGGGCGACCCGCTTCTCAATCAACTCGTTGTCATACAAGAAATCGACGAAGCTCTGCCATTTGGATTCATCCAGCCGCCCGAAGGGCTGCATCTCGGCCCAGAATGGGGCCAGCAGACGGACGCCCCGACTGATCAGCTCCCGCTCCATCTCGGGATTCGCCTCGGCGACGGCGTCGATGGCTGCTTCGGGGTTGGCCGCGGCGAACCGGTGACCGCGGGCCACGGCGCGAAGGAACCGGCGAATCGTGTCCTTGTTCTCCTCCACCGCATCCTCGCTGACGACGAAGACCAGCTCGTCGTAGGTGGGGACGCCCCAGTCCTGCAGGTGGATGACGTCCACCGGGAAACCCTTGATCTCGGCCTCGACCGCCTCGACGTTCCAGTAGCTGCCGATGGTGGCGTCGACCTGGCCGCCTCGTAACGCCGGCCCCAGGTCGAACCCCACGTTGACCAGCTCCACGCTATCGGGGTCGACTCCGGCGTGCCGCAGCACGGTCGCGAGGTAGGCCTCGTTGCTCGGGATGCCCGGGTAGGCGATGCGCTTCCCAGCCAGGTCCCCGGGCCCCGACAGGCCGGAAGACTTTAGCACCTGTATGGAGTTCAGCGGGACCGGGACGATGACGCCGACCGCCACGATGGGCAGGTCCTGGGCCTTGGCCTGGATCACGTCGGGCTCATAGCTGATGGCGAAGTCGGCCCGGCCCGTGGCGACGAACTTTGGCGGGTCTTCGGGGTTGACGGGGACCTGGAGCACCACGTCGAGCCCCTCGTCCTCGAAGAAGCCTTGGGCCTGCGCCGCGTAGATGCCCGCGTGGTCGGCGTTGGGGAACCAGTCGAGGGCGAGCACCACCCGATCGAGATCGTCGTCGTCGCCTCCGCCGCAGGCCGCGACGGCGAGAACGAGCGCCAACGGCAGGGCCGCGATCAGGGTCAGCCGCCTTGCCGCGATACCTCGAAATGACATTATGACCTCGATTCTTCTGTGGGAGCGGGCGCTTCGGGCCGGCGGGCCCACGGGGTTGCAAGCCGTTCGATGTACGAGACGGCATAGAACAGTGCGATGCCCATGACCGAAAGCGCGAACACGGAAGCATAGACCCGCGCCGTAAGGAACTGGGCCGAGGAGCGCCGGATGAGCCAGCTGAGCCCTTCCGAGGCCCCGACGTACTCGCCGATGAACGCGCCGATAACGCTGACGGCGGCCGCGATCTTGGCGCCCGAGAAGAAGAGGGGCAGCGCCGAGGGCACCTCCACCATCTTGAAGATCTGCCACCTCGATGCGCCCATCGTTCGCATCAAGGTCAGCATGTCCGGGTCCGCCTTGCGTAGCCCGTCGACGGTGTTGACGGTGATGGGAAAGAAGGTGATCAGGACGATGACGATGACCTTCGGCAGAATCCCGAACCCGAGCCATATGATCAGAATCGGCGCGATGGCGATGATGGGGATGGCCTGGGAGGCGATGACATAGGGAAACAGGGCCCGCTCCACGATTCGAGACTGGTGAATCGCGACGGCCAGGACGAGGCCGACGATGACCGCGATGGCAAACCCAAGGACCGCCTCGTAGGCGGTGACGCGCGCATGGCGGGCGATCAGCCCCGCGTCGGAGCCGAGTGTTTGAAGTACCTGCCACGGCGACGGGAGCTTCCATTCAGGGATGGAGCCGAAGTAGGCCACAAGCTGCCAGACGACCAGGGCGAGGACGGCAAGACCGGCGGCGAAAACGAACCGGTTGGCCTGCTCCATGAACCGCGGCAACCGCCGCTGCCGCGACGGCATCCAGGAGCGGCCCAGCGCGAACGTCTTCTTCTCGACGCTCACGTCGTCGCCCTCACACCGGCCGCGAGCCCCTCGGCCCGCAGCTCGGCCAGAAGCTGGGCCTTGAGCCGCAGAAACGGTTCGCTTACCACCGCGTCGTAGGTCCGCGGACGAGGCAGGTCGATCGGCAGCTCGGCCTTGATCTGCCCGGGGCGCGACGTCATCACGTATACGCGGTCGGAAAGGAAGGTAGCTTCCTCGACGTCGTGGGTCACGAAAACGATGGTCGTCCCCAGCTTCTCCCAAACGCCCAGCAGCCATTCGTGCATCGCCTGCCGCGTCAGGGCGTCCAGAGCGCCGAAGGGCTCGTCCAGCAGCAGGATGTCTTTCTTGAACAGCACCGTTCGCAGGAACGCGGCGCGCTGCCGCATCCCTCCCGAGAGCGCGTGCGGGTAAGCGGACTCGAATCCCCCGAGGCCGAACGCCTCGATCAGGGGCAACGCTTCTCGTCGGGCCTCGTCTCGCCGGAAGCCCGCAACCTCCATGCCAAGGACGACGTTGTCGGCCACGGTCCTCCAGGGCATCAGCAGGTCCTTCTGTGGCATGTAGCCGACGATGCCGACGCGGCCGTTGGCGAGCTCCCCGTTGACATGGACGCGCCCTTCATCGGGCTGGACGACGCCCGAGATGACGTTGAACAGCGTGCTCTTGCCGCAGCCGCTGGGACCGATGATGGAGACGAACTCACCGGGGCGCGCCGTCAGGTTGACGTTCCGCAGCACAGGGACCTGTTCGTGAGCGGGGCCGAAACTCTTGCTCACACCGTTGACGAGGACGCTGAAACCGGCTCCGGCGTTCACCAGATGCTCTCCAGTCCAACGAGGTGGTTCGTCGGGCCGTGGCCCGAGCCGAGGGCCAACGACTCTTCGATGGCCCGTGTCACATACTCCTTCGCTCGCCCGATGGCCTCGCCGGGGTCCAGCCCGCGGGCCAGTCCGGCGGCGATAGCCGCCGAGAAGGTGCAGCCCGTGCCGTGGGTGTTCTTGGTCGGGACTCGTGGCGCATCGAGCTCAGAGAGCTCCGCGCCATCGAACACCACATCCACGGCCCGCCCTTCGCCGGTCAGATGTCCGCCCTTCACGACCACCCAGCGGGGTCCCGCCTTGTGCAGATCCATCGCCGCGCGCTTCATATCGTCCAACGATTCGATTCGCCGTCCCGTGAGCGCCTCAGCCTCGGGCACGTTGGGCGTCGCCACCGTTGCCAGAGGCAGCAGCCGGTCGCGGACGCTGGCCCGGGCCTCCTCGGCGAGCAACGGGTGGCCGCCCTTGGCGACCATCACCGGGTCGACCACGAGGTTGGGCAGGGCCAGCTCTCGGGCCAGCCCGGCGACCGTCTCGACCACACGCCGGCTCGAGAGCATGCCTGTCTTCACGGCGTCGACGCCGATGTCGGAGACGACGCTGCGCAGCTGGGCCTCGATGAGCTCCAGCGGCAGCTCCTCGGCGCGCTGCACCCCGAGCGTGTTCTGGGCTGTAACCGCGGTGACCACGCTCATTCCATACACGCGAAAAGCAGTGAAGGATTTGAGGTCCGCCTGAATCCCGGCCCCACCACCGCTGTCGGAGCCGGCGATGGTCAGCACCCTCGGAACGTCCATGCTCACGCCCCGCCCTGTGCGCGGAAATGGTCCCAGCCTCGTGGCGCCAGGGGTTGTCGGTCGCCGTCAGCCAGGATGAGGATCATACCCGGCTCGGCGACCACCTGGCCTATCTCCGTCACGGCGACGCCCGTGCGCTCGAGGACCAACTGGGCGAGGGACGCCGCGGCGGCCTGGGGACAGGTGACGAGCAGCTCATAGTCCTCGCCGCCGTGGAGAGCGGCCTCGAGCGCGTCCTCCCCGAGAAGGGAAGCGACCTTTCGCGCCGCGTCGTCCACGGGCACCTGCTCAGCCACCACCTCGACGCCGACGCCGCTCTGCTCACAGACGTGGCCGAGGTCGCCGGCGAGACCATCGCTGACGTCGATCATCGCCGTCGCCAGTCGCGCCTCGGCAATCGCTTGACCTTCGAGGACACGGGGGGTCGGCGTTAGATGCCGCTGCACGACAGGCCCGATCGGCTCGTCGTAGCGGTCCAGGTCTCGTTCGAGGGCCAGGCGGCCGAGGAGCGACGCACCCAGCGAGCCGGTCACGAGCAGCGCATCGCCGGGCCTCGCGCCACCCCGGGTCAGGATACGTTCTTCCTCGACCTCGCCAATCAGCGTCACGTCGATGACGATCCCGTGCGGCGAGCCGGAGACGTTTCCGCCGACGACCGTCGCGCCGAAACGCCCCATCTCCTCGTTGATCCCGGAATAGAGATAGTCGACCCAGTCGACCGAGGTCGTTTGCGGAAGGGCGAGGGAGACGAGCGCGAAGGTGGGCCGGCCGCCCATCGCCGCGATGTCGCTAAGGTTGATTGCCGCCGAGCGTCGCCCGAGCTCGTTGGCCGAGATATGCCGTCGGTCGAAGTGGCGGCCCTCCACCTGGATGTCGCAGGTGACGAGCTGGACCTTTCCAGCGGTCGGCTTGAAAGCAGCGGCGTCGTCGCCGATGGGCACCACGATGCGGCCGTCGGTCTCGACAGGCAGCCGCGACCGGATTCTGTCGATGAGGCCAAACTCACCAAGCTCGGCGACGGTCCTCGGCACGAGGCTCGGTGGCCTAGCCACGGCTCGCCCTGGCTACCAGGATTAGCCCCCGCAGCTCGGCGGCGGCTTCGGCCACGTTCTCCGCGGAGACGACGGCCGAGACGACCGCGACGCCATCGGCCCCCGCCCCGATAACGTCGCCCACGGCCTCGGGTTTTATGCCCCCGATGGCGACGATTGGAAGGTCGGTGTACTGACGGAGCTTCGTGATGGCTCGCACCCCGACCGGCGGACCGGCATCGTCTTTGGTGCCTCGGGCCTCGTATATGGGGCCGATTGCGACGTAGTCGGCGCCGTCACGCTCCGCCTGCTCGGCCTGCTCCCCGTTCTCCACCGACACCCCGAGCACGGGCTTGGGGCCCAGCAGTTTCCGGGCGACGTCTGCCGGAAGGTCGTCCTGACCGATATGCAGACCATGGGCCTCGACGGCCAGCGCGACCTCGATGCGGTCGTTCACGATGAAGAGGGCCCCGGCGCGGGACGCCATCTCCTGGAGCCGAAGCGCCGTGTTGTAGAGCTCAAGGGTGGACTTGCTCTTGTCGCGGAGCTGGATAACGTTGGCGCCGCCGTCGAGCGCTCGGACCGCGATCTGTTCGTGGGACCGGCCCCGAGACAGTCCCGCGTCGGTGACCACGTAGAGCCCCAGCTCGAGGGCGGCGCCGGCTTTCATGCCGGTGCCTTCTCCAGGCGCGCCGCGTCGAACGGGCCAAGGTCGACGGAGCCGGAGCCCTTCAAGATCAGGTCGCTGATGATACGGGCGGTAACCGGCGCCAGGAGGATGCCACTGCGGTAGTGGCCCGTGGCGAGAATCAGGCCCTCAACCCCGGGAGCCGGCCCCATGAGGGGCGCTTCGTCGTACGCCCAAGGCCGAAGCCCGGCCCGGGTGTGGTTGATCGTCGTCTCAGCGATGGCCGGCACCAGGTCCTGAATGCTGGTCAGGAACGAGGCCACGCCGCCTACCGTGGCCCTGGGGTCGAAGCCGGCGTCTTCCAGCGTCGTTCCGACGAGGGTCGTGCCGTCCCCCTTGGGGACCGCGTAGGTGTTTCCGCGCATCACCGTGTGCCGTAACGGACGGTCCAGCTTGTTCAAATAGGCGATCTGCCCCCGGACGGGCGTGACGGGCACCGGGGCTCCCATCCACTCACCGGCCTGCGAGCTCCAGGAGCCCGCGGCCAGGACCACGTTCCCGGCCGGGACCGTTCCGTCGGGTGTGCGGACACCGGCGACCTTCGACCCCTCGTAAACGAGGCCTGTTACCGGGGTCTGCTCACGTACGGTCACGCCCCGGGCTGCGGCGGCCCGACGAATGGTCTCAACGAGTCGCGACGGGTTCAGCTGCGGCTCCGCCTGGGAATAGGAAGCGCCACGGATATTCGATGAGAGCTGCGGCTCGAGGCTCCGGGCCTGCCTGGGACCGAGCCAGCTGACTTCCAGGCCCCGTTCTTCAGCGACAGCGCCAAGGGCTTTGAGACCGTCCTCGTCCTCGTCGGTCAGGGCCACCCGCAGGATGCCCGACTGCATGCACTCGACGGACAGGCCTCCATCGGCCTCGATCTCGTCGATGAACGACGGGTAGAGGCCGAAGCTCTCGACACCGAGGTCGACGACGGCGGCATGTCCCAGGCTGTCGGAGAGAGGGGCCAGCATTCCGGCCGCCGCCTGCGAGGCGCCCGATCCGACCTGGTCGCGTTCGAGCAGGAGAACGTCGGCGCCCTCCCTGGCCAGGCGGTAGGCGATGGCGCAGCCGATCACTCCACCGCCGACGACTACGATGTCACGTCCCGCGGCCATCGCGTTACCCTCCACCGACCATCTGGACCACGTCCAGCACGTCGCGGTCGCCGAGCACGATCTCGCCCCAATGGTCCTTGTGGACGACTTCACCGTTGTAGCCGACGGCGATCCTCCGTTCGGTCATGCCCTGTGCCTCGAGAAACTCCGGGAGGAGAGTCGGCGAGTCGAGCTCTCGCTTCTTGCCGTTCACCGTAAGCGTGATCATGATTTCGCCACCGGAGCGCGCACTTCGCTCCCCGTCATCGCCGCGACGATGGCGCGGGCGGCTTCTGTCGAGTCCGGCGAGCCCAGGACCGCGGAGACGACCGCCGCTCCCGACGCTCCGGAAGCCATGACCTCGCCGACGTTCCCAACCGAGACGCCCCCGATGCCAAGGAACGGCAATGAGACCGCCCTGGCGACCTCCCGCAGCAACTCGACGCCGGCGGGCCGCCGGCCGGCCTTCGACGCCGTCTCGAACACGGTGCCCACGATCAGATAGTCGGCGCCTTCCGCCTCGGCCCGAACGGCCGCCTCGACGGCATGGACGGAGCGCCCGATGAGCATTCCGTCACCCACCAACGCGCGGACCTCGCGCACCGGCATCGCGGCCTCGCCCAGGTGTGCGCCATCGGCGCCGCAGGCCAGCGCGACGTCGGCCCGCTCGTTGACGATCAGCAGGGCGTCGGGGCCAATCGCGTCTCTGATAGCAACCGCAAGCGCGAGCAGCTCGCCGCCGGGCAGGTCCCGCTCGCGAACCTGAACCATGCCCACGCCCCCGGCGACGGCCTTTCGCACCACGTCGGACAGCAGCCGATCGCCGACCAGCATGCGGTCCGTCACGAGACAAAGGCAGGGCCTTTGCAGCGCTAGCTTCGAAGCGACCATGCCGGGATTTCCTCCTGGGGGCTGGACGCGGCGGCGTAGGGCTTCTTGGCGATCCGTCCCGCGTGAAGCGCCTCGCGGCCCGCCTCGACTCCCTTGCGGATGGCCGCCGCCATGGCCGGGGCGTCCTCGGCAAGAGCGATAGCCGAGTTCACGAGCACCGCGTCCGCGCCGATCTCCATCGCCAGGGCGGCGTCCGAGGGAGCGCCGATGCCGGCGTCGACGACCACCGGGACGCTCGATTGCTCAATGATGATCTTGATCTGCTCGAAGTTCACCAGGCCCTGACCAGAGCCAATAGGCGAGGCCAGCGGCATCACCGTGGCGGTGCCGGTCTCCGCCAGCCTGCCCGCGAGCACCGGGTCGTCGTTGATATACGGCAAGACGACGAAGCCCTCGTCGACCAGGATGCGCGCCGCCTCGAGGGTGCCGATGGGATCGGGCAGGAGGTATTTCGCATCCGGGATCACCTCGAGCTTGATCCAGTCCGACAGGCCCATGCTCCTCGCCAGGCGGGCGGTATACAGGGCCTCGTCGACGGTCCGGCATCCCGCCGTATTGGGCAGGATGTCGTAGCGCGACCAGTCGATGTGGTCGAGGATCGTCTTCTCACCGCCCTCGAAATCGATGCGCTTGAGCGCCACCGTCACCATCTCGGCGCCCGAGGCCTCGATGGCGCGCACCATCTCGTCCATCGTTCGGTATTTCCCTGTGCCGACGATCAGACGCGAGTTGAAGGTCTTCCCGGCAATGGTCAGCTGGTCTCCCATGGTCGCCTCCGCTCACAAATAACAAAAGCACCGCTAGCTCGCGGTGCTCTATGGGCTGTCATCGGTCCCGTTCCCTGCGCTGGCATTACCCAGATCAGGTTCTGGCGGTCGGTGAGAAACTCACCCTCTCAGCCTGGCAGCCCAAGCTCCCGCTTCCTAACGGTGCCATCGTACTCAATCGCAAAAAGCAAGTCAAACAGGTGCTAGTCCAGCGAGAGCGGCACGCGCTCCACGCTGGCGCCCGACGAGGGGTCGAGGACGACCAGGTTCACGCTGGCAAAGGTGTCGCCGGGTTCGGAAGGAGAGCCCGGATAAAAGGCGGGCACGCCGTTCACTGAGACATCGATGTAGCGGTGCCAATGGCCCAGCGCCAGGTAGTGGCAGGCGAGCCCGGCGATCTCGTCCTCGAGAATCGGCGACGAACGGTACGTCTCCTGGCCTCCGGGGACGTAATGCCCGTGGGCCATGACCACCTGCCAGTAGCCCTTCTGTGCCGGCTCGTACTTCTCCAGGGGCTTGTGTCCTGGATGATGGTCCACCATGGCCCGGGCCCACACGGACAGGCCCAGCTCTTCGAGGACCAGATGGGCCCCCGAAGGGTCGTCGAGAAAATAGACGTGTCCCCCGGCATCGCTCAGCGCAACACGGTGATAGATAGACCCATCGCCGAGAACGTCGTGGTTGCCCGTGGTCACGAGGATGGGGATGTCGATCCGGGCCAACTGGGCCAGGGCGTCGTCGACGTCGGGCCCGTTGACTCGGGCGCTGTCGAACAGGTCACCGACGATGAGCAACGCGTCGGCGGCATGCTCAACGGACGCGTCGACAACCGCCGTCAGGCCCTTCAGCCGGTGCGCGGGGTTGTGATCGTCGCCGATGTGAACGTCCGAGGTATGGACGAGCCGTAACGTAGGGCGGTCAACGCTCAAGCTTTGAGTCGCTGCCTTTCCAGTCCTTGTGTGCGTCGCGAAATGCTAGCTACCTGCGGCTCCGGTGTCAACGAACGCCTTCACCAGAAGCGGGTAATAGTGTACCATGGGCCAGCTTCAGGAAGAGCGACGCCCGAATCGGCAAAGGGGGAGCCTTTGGACATCAAGAACAGAACCGAAGACGTGGCAGCCGATGGCGGCGTCATGCCCACCTACGTGGCCGAGCCGACCAACGGGGGCCCGTACCCGATCGTGATCGTCTTCATGGAGGCCTTCGGCGTGAACGGCCACATCAAGAACGTTGCCAACCGGTTCGCTTCAGAGGGGTACGTGGCGATCGCGCCCGACATGTACTACCGAGTCGAGCCGAACATCGTCATCGAATACAGCGACGTCCAGAAGGCTATTCCCATCCTTCAAGGAATGTACGACGCCCAGACCCACGCCGACGCTCGGACAGCGATCAACTTCGCCAAGGGCCTGGACAACGTCCGCGCCGACCGCATCGGCTGCACCGGCTATTGCATGGGCGGGACGATTTCATGGATGACGGCTTGCTTGAACCGCGACATCAAGGCCGCCGCCATCTACTATCCGGGTGGCTTCATCGCCCGCGAGACCTCCGTGCGCCGGCCTGTCTCGCCCCACTCCTACGCCGAGCTTTTGACCGCGCCCGTGCTGGGCCTCTTCGGCGAAGACGACCAGAGCCCGCCGCCCGCCGACGTGAACGAGGTCGACGCGCAACTGACCAGGATGGGCAAGCCCCACGACTTCCAGATCTACAAGGGCGCGGGCCATGGCTTCAACTGCGACGAGCGCCCGAGCTACCACCAGGCATCGTCGGACGATGCCTGGTCCCGGAACCTCGCCAGGTTCAAGCAATTCCTCAACAACTGATCAAGTTCGGGCGTCCAGGAGAGGTCTTCGAGAATATGCCAATGGCGGCTTCGACCTAGTGCGGCCTCACCGTTACCGGCCCCCCTGGGGACGCATCATTCTCGAAGCGGCAGCGGCTATCGCAGTGTACATCGCGACGATCCTGCTCGGGCGCGAGCTGTTCCCCGACCAGGCGGTCATCGTCGCTCTCGTCGTCATGGTCATCACCCTGTTTGTCTTGCGGGCAACCCGCCCCAAACCGGAGTAGGCCCTGTTCGACCGGCGCCGAGTTCCAGCAGCGAGCCCCAGGTTTCCAGGCCGATCGCTCCTCCTGATCTTAGTGGCCGCGACGGCGATGGCCCTGTCGGCCTGCGGCGATGCCGAAGGCCCTTCGCCAACGTCGATGCCGTCGCCCTCCCTTGCCGCGACACCGCGTCCATCGCCGACCGCGCCGCCCCAGCCAACGGTGGGCGGGCGTCTCACCCCTCCAGCCGAGGCGACCCGCTTTCCAACCACCACTCCCACGCCTGCTCCAACCCAACCGACGGACACGGCCACACCATCCGACACACCCACCCTAACGGCGACGCCAACATCTCCACCCACCGACCCGCCAAGACCCACGAGCGACGCCGGGCCTCTTCGCGACATCGAGCTTCAGAGTGCCTTCCCCTTGCTCGATCGCGGCGACCTGGGCTCTCGCCCGGTGTTCGTCACCTCCGTTCCCGATAGCTCGGGACGTATGGCCGTGGTCGAGCAGGACGGCACTGTCTTCATGCTGCCCGATGGCCGCCAGAGTACCGAGGCGATCACGTTCCTCGACATCTCGGACCAGGTGCGCCGGCAGGGCAACGAGGAAGGGCTCCTCGGCCTCGCCTTCCATCCCGACTACGCGGCGAACGGGCGGTTCTTCGTCTACTACTCGGCGTCGTCGCCCCGCCGGTCGGTGTTGAGCCGGTTCGAGGTGAGCGGCGACCCGAACCGGGCCGATTCCGAGAGCGAGCGCGTCCTGCTCGAGGTCGAGCAGCCCTTCTCCAACCACAACGGGGGCATGATCGCCTTCGGTCCCGAAGGGCTCCTTTACGTCGCCCTGGGCGACGGCGGCCTGGGCGGCGACCCGCGGGGAAACGGCCAGAACGTCGCAACCCTCCTCGGCTCGCTGCTGCGCATCGACGTCGACACGCAGGCGGAAGGTCTGGGCTACGCCATCCCTGAAAGAAATCCCTTTCTCGGCGCGGGCGCCCGCGCCGAGATCTGGGCCTACGGCCTTCGCAACCCGTGGCGCTTTTCGTTCGACCGGGAGACCGGCGATCTCTGGCTCGCCGACGTGGGGCGGGGCGACAGGGAGGAAATCGACCTCGTGCGCCGAGGAGGCAACTACGGTTGGACCGTCATGGAGGGCTCCGAGTGCTTCGAGCCGGCGAGGAATTGCCGCCGCGACGGGCTCGAGCTACCCGTCTGGGAGTACGACCACAGCCTGGGATGCTCCGTGACGGGCGGCTATGTCTACCGAGGACAGGCAATCCCCTGGCTACAGGGGGCATACGTGTACGGTGACTTCTGCTCCGGTTTCATCTGGGGCTTGCGATACGATGGCAACGAAGTGACTCAACAGGCGCTGCTCCTCGATTCGGGCCTCAACGTCTCGTCCTTCGGAGAGGACGAGGACGGCGAGCTCTACGTCACGGCCTTCGATGGCGGTGTATACCGAATCACGGGCTAGTGGGTGAGTCCTCGGGGATGAACTCGATGCGCAGCGCCTCTGCGGCGCCCTCCGGCACCCGCGCCTTCTCGGCGATGCGATGGCCAACGACCCAGAGGATCTCCGTGGCGTTCCAGACCAACGGGACTCCATCGCGCAGGGCCCTGGGCACCTTCGAGTCCACCATGTAGTCCTGGAGCTTCTTGGCGCCGCCCATGCCCAGGGGCCGGACCCGGTCCCCCTCGCGGCGAGTCGCCACCCAGAGACCTCCCGACGCAACGCTCGTGGCCATGTGGACCACGTTCCCTGAGGCCCTCAGGTCGGCCTCGTTTGCGGGGACCTGGCTTACGTCCGCACGCCAGCCCGGAAGCTCGGTGACGCCAGGAACGTTGAGCCGGCGCTTGCGCTTCAACACAGGCGCCTTCTCCACCAGTCGTGGACCGATACGGTGGCGCTCGTACCCGGCGAGGAACGATAGGGTACCCGGCAGGTCCATCGACCGGCCCGCGGCCCCGGCCGCCAGCTCCTCTATCTTCTGGAGGTGGGTCGCCTCGATTCCTCTCAGGTCGCCTCGAAGCGCGAACAGCGCAGTGCGGAAGACCTCCGCTTGCAGGGCGGTGGGCAGCCTCCCGAGGCCGGCCGAGTCGATGAACGCCTCGTCCCCCTCCACACGCCCAATCCTGCGCCACGCCCGTGCCGCCTCTTTGCGGAGATAGTCGTCCGCGTCACCGGCGGCGGCAGCCAGCCGCAAAATGCCCTCGTCGACCCTGGGGTTATAGCCGCGTAGCAGTGGGACGAGCTCCTGCCGCAGCCGGCTCCGCAAGAACTCCGGCGACTCGTTGGTCGAATCCTTACGTGGGTCAAGCTGAAACCCTTCGCAGTACTCCTCCGTTTCCGAGCGCCTGGTCCCCAGCAGCGGTCTCAGGAGGACCAGCGGCGCGCCCCCTCGGGCCTTCCAAGTGCTGACCGGCTCCATGCCGCGGAGACCGGCCACGCCGCTCCCCCGGAGGATGTGCATCAGCACCGTCTCGACCTGGTCGTCGGCGGTGTGGCCCAGGGCCACGGCGCTGGCTCCGACCCTCCGCGCCGCCGCCGCGAAAAAGCCGTACCGCACGTTGCGGGCCGCCTCCTCGAGAGACAAGCGCCGACGCTGCCGATACCCCTCGACATCCGCCGACTCGAGGATGGTCGGGACGGCCAGGCTGGCGCACAGCTCCTCGACGTAGGCGGCGTCCGCATCGGACTCGGCGCCCCGGAGGCGGTGATTGAGATGGGCGGCGTGGATTGCGAGCTTCGAGTTCCGTCGCAAGCCGGCCAGGGCGACCAGCAGACAAACGGAGTCGGCCCCACCGGAGACACCCACGAGCAGCGGACCCCCTGCGAGCTTCGCGGACCAGCCATCGAGGAAGCCGGCGACGCGGCGGTCGACGGCTCTCGCGATGGGTCCCGGGCCGTGCGAATGTCCCGCCATCGGGGCCCTAGCCGTTCAGGGCGACGCCATCAAGATGGGCGCTGTGATTCAGCCCTTCAAGGACGGTGTCGCCCGGCCCAAACCGGAGCACGCTGATGCTGCCGGGCAGCAAACGGAACGAACGAAAGTGTTTTAGCGAGAGACCCAGAGCGGTGCAGAGGAGCCCTTGCAGCATGAAAGCGTGGCCTACCAGAGCGACTCGGCCCTCTTCGTGCCGGGAGCAGAGCTCCTCGACGACAGGCCAGACCCGCTCCTGGACCTCGGCCACGGTCTCCCCCCTGGGAAGGCGTACAGAGCCCGCGTCCCTCGCCCACGTTTCGAGGAGCTTGGGGTAGCCTGCGCGCATCTCCCGGTAGGTGATCCCGTCGAGCTCGCCCACGTCCATCTCGGTGAGATCGCCGCGGACCTGAACACTGACGCCGTGGTGGACGGCGATGGACTCGGCGGTGTCGATCGCGCGACGCAGCGGGCTGGAGTAGACCCCGTCGAATTGAGGGGTGCGGAGCGCTTCCCCGGCGGCGCGAGCCTGGGCTGCGCCGGTGTCGTCCAGGGGCCGGTCGCCCCTGCCCTGGACACGCCCATCGCGGTTGAAGTCGGTCTGGCCGTGGCGCACGAGAATCAGCTCCACCGAATTCCTTTGAACCGCTCGCCTATTTGCCACGTTCGTTGCGCTCGAGGTCCCCCGCGAGCAACAGCCTGGTCCTATGCACCCAGTCGGGGACCTCCAAGCCCAGCGCGGCCACGATCTGCTCGGGCCTCCCACTGGCCTTGGGGTCGGTCCTGAGCAGCATGCCCAGGGTGGCGGTCCCGTTGGTGCGCTCCTCGACCCAGAGCTCGCGGACCAACGGCCGCAGATCGTAGCGCCGGACTTCCTTATCCCTGCGGTGCTCCCAAGGGATCGATTCCTTTTCCAGCAGGGCCTCCACGGACTCCTTGACGGATTGGGCGTCTCCATCCGCCGTTACCCCGACGCGGTATTCGGCCAACCGGACCTGGGACTGAAGCGACGGTGCGTCGATGGAAACGTCAGTCGCCTCGAAAACGAGCAGCGTCTCTGGAATGGCGCCCTGGATGCGTTGCAGAAAATAGAAGGGGGAGATGCGCCGTTTGAGATAGACGTCCAGAAGCTCTCCCTCGCTGGTGACGCCGACGGGGAGGGCCGCCGCGATCGAGAGCCGCGGGCGAGGCGTGCTCCCCTCCGAGTAGGCCATGGCAATGCCGGCCCTCCGCATCGACCGATGCCACAGCCGCATGACGTCCAGGTGAGCGATGAAGCGGAGGTCGCCGGTGCGACCGTATTTGATCCGCAGTCTCTGGATGGCCACGTCAGACCTTTCTCACCAGGATGCGCTCGATCTTGATTCCCTTCATCTCGGCGACAACCAGGCGAAGCCCGTTGTGTCGGACCTGCTCCCCTTCGGCCGGGATATGGCCCAGACTCGCCAGCACGAAGCCGGCCAGCGTCTCGTAGTCGCCGTCCGGGATCGCCAGCGAAAGGCGCTCGTTGGCCTCGTCGACGCGCATGCTCGCGTCAACTTGCAGCGTGCGTTCATCGATCGTCTCGACCGCCCGCTCCTCGCCCTCCTCCTCTTCCGTGATCGACCCGACGATTTCGCCGACAACCTGCTTCAGCGTGAGCAGGCCCGCGATGCCGCCGAACTCGTCGATCAGCAAAACCAGCTGGGTGGCCTCGGTGCGCATCTCGGAAAAGAGATCGTCGACCGGCTTGCTCTCGGGGTAGAAGAAAGCCGGACGCATCAGCGGACCGATCGGGTCGGCGTCGCTGAGCCGCCCCTCGGCGAAGGCCTTCAACACATCTTTGACGAAGAGGATCCCGAGGACGTTGTCCAGCTCCTCGTCGTAGATGGGGAAGCGAGTGTGCGTCTCATCGGCATAGATCTTGAGGAACTCGGCCAGAGTGGCGCCCTTGGGGACCCAGACGATCTCGGTCCGTGGGGTCATGATCTCCTGGCTGCGGATATCGCCGAATTGAAACGCCTTGTGGATGATCTCCGCCTGCGTCTCCTCGACCACGCCCTCCGTGGCTCCAACGCGGACCATCGTCTGGAGCTCCTCCTCGCTAACCAGCGGGGCGTGGCCCCGCGTGCCGAATGGACGGGTGATGAAGCCGCTGACCCCGCGGAGGAGCGTCGCCACCGGGAACAGAAGACGTTCGACGATCTCCAGGGGCCGCAGATAGAGGAACATCACGCTCTCGGGGTGACGCGCGGCGATAGTCTTCGGAGCGGCTTCGCCGAGAACGACGACCCCGACCGTGACGATGCCGATGGCGACCGCAACGCTGATCCCCTGACGATCGTCGCCGATCAGGGAGATGGCCAGGCTCGTGGCCAGGGCCGAGAGGGCCACGTTCACGACGTTGTTGCCGAGCAGGATGGTGGCGAGGAACTTCTCCGGGTCCGCTTTCAGCCGAGAGACTCGTCGTGCCCGGGGGTCGCCTGACTCCTCAAGGTGATGCAAGCGGACCCGCTGCAAGGCGAAGAAAGCTGTCTCGGCGCTGGAGAAGAAAGCCGACAGTCCCAGAAAGACCGCCAGAAGGATGACCGTTACTTGTGTATCCAAAACACGCTGCCCACCCTAACCGCTTCAGCCTGCCCCCGGGCGAGGGTGGTCAACTCAGGCGAATGCTAGCATTGCCGGGTGTGGGTGTCAAAAGGGGAAGACGCGCCGGGCAAGCGTTCCCTACTGAATGCTGTAGCCGCCGTCGGCGACGAGGACCTGACCTGTGATGAACGACGACTCGTCGGAGGCGAGGAAGAGGGCGGGACGTGCAAGCTCCTCCGGCTGCGCGACGCGGCGCAGCGGGGTGCGGCCGGCGAACCGGTGCATCCGCTCGTCCTGCTGCTCCTCGGTCATGTTGGGCTGCATGCGGCGCAGGCGCTGGGTCATCTCGGTGTCGACGTACCCGGGGACCAGCGTGTTCACACGAATACCCTGAGGACCGAGCTCCTGGGCCATCGAACGGGTGAGGCTCACCAGCGCCGCCTTCGATGCCGCGTAGGCATGGGCGCCCATAGCGATAATCCCATTCAGGGAGCCGGTGTTGACAATCGCCCCGCCGCCACTTTCGCGGATCCTCGGCGCCGCGTGCTTGACCATCAAATAGATGCCCTTCACGTTGACACCCAGGATGCGGTTCCAGTCCTCTTCCACAAGCGTCTCGATGTGATCGTCGGTGCCCAGGGCTATCGCCGCGTTGTTGAACACGACGTGCAGGGCCCCGAAGCGCTCCACCGTCTCGTCAAAGACGCGCTGGACGTCGCTCTCCACCGCCACGCTGGCCTGGACGAAGATCGCCTCGCCACCCTCAGCGGTGATCCTGGCGACAGTCTCCTCGGCTCCCTCGACGTTGCGGTCGGTCACAACCGCGACCCTGGCCCCTTCGCGGGCGAACAGGACGGCCGAGGCCCGGCCGATGCCGGCCGCGGCCCCGGTGACGATGGCAACCTTGTCTTGCAAGCGCATTCTGTTTCCCTTGTGTCTATTGAATCGTGTATCCGCCGTCGACGACCAGGGTATGGCCGGTGACGAAGGAGGCCTCTTCCGAGGCGAGGAACAGGACGGCGCTGGCGATCTCTTCCGGCCGACCGACGCGTCCCATCGGAGCCTGCTCGCCGAACCCGGCCAGCCGGGCGTCGGACTCCGCCGCCGGGACCCCCTCACGGGTGTGGCGCAGCATTGGCGTGTCGATGTACCCCGGCGCCACGGCGTTAACCCGGATCCCATCTTTGCCGAACTCCTGGGCCATTGAGCGGGTGAGCTGGATCACCCCCGCCTTCGAAGCCACGTAGGCGTGTGTTGGCAGGGCGATGAGCCCAGCCATCGAGGCCGTGCTGACGATGGCGCCCCCGCCGCTGCGTTTGATCTCGGGTACCGCGTGCTTCGAGCACAGGTAAACGCCGGTGAGGTTGATGGCCATCACGTGGTCCCAGTCCTCCTGGGCCAGATTTTCGATCTCTCGGTCGCGGCCACGACCTGATGTCCCGGCGTTGTTGAACAGAATGTGGAGCGCACCAAAGTGTTGAACGGCCTCTTCGACGGTTCGCTTGACCTCCGCCTCTCGGGTGAGGTCGGCCTGGACGAAAAACGCGTCGCCGCCGTTCTCGCCGATCTCCGAGACGACTTGCTGCCCCGCCGCGGCGTCCATGTCCACCACGACCACCTTCGCCCCCTCCGCCGCGAAGAGGAGCGCCGTCGCCTTGCCAATGCCGGAGCCGCCTCCGGTGATGATGGCAACCCTGTCATTCAGTCGCATCTCTCCTCCTTCTACAGCGCCGTGTAGCCACCGTCGACGGCCAGGACCTGGCCGGTGACGAAGGAGGCCTCGTCCGAGGCCAGGTACAGCGCGGCGTGAGCGATGTCATCGGGCTGGCCTATGCGTCCCAGGGGCGTCCTCTCGGTCAACCGGACCATCATCTGGACCCGCTCCTCCCGTGAGACGTCTCCCCTCGGACCCACCGTCATTGGAGTCTCGACCGCTCCTGGGGCAACGGAATTCACCCTGATTCCCTGGGGGCCCAGCTCTCGCGCCATGGTCCGTGTCAACTGAATGACCGCCGCCTTCGAGGCACTGTAGGCATGTGTGCTGACCGCCACCAGCCCCGAGATCGAAGCCGTATTCACGATTGCCCCGCCGCCGCTTCGTTTGAGCTCGGCCACCGCATGCTTGGAGCAGAGTATCGTCCCTTTGAGGTTCACGGCAAGCACCCGGTCCCACCGCTCCTCGGTCTGTTCCTCGACCGACCCGCCCAAGCTGCCGCCTTCGTTGATGCCGGCGTTGTTGAACAGCAGGTTGAGCCCCCCGAAGCGGGCGACAGTCGCGGCCACGGCATCGCGGACATCGGCTTCGCTCGAGACGTCGGCAGCGATGAACAACGCCTCTCCGCCGGCGCTTTCGATCTGCTCGACCGTCGCCTGTCCACCTTCGGCGTCGAGGTCAACGACCGCGACCCTCGCGCCCTCGTTGGCGAACAGCGACGCGGTCACGCGCCCGATGCCGGACGCCCCGCCGGTGACAATCGCCACTTTATCTCGCAGCCGCATAGCCTCTCCCTTCGGTCAGCCTACTGGTCCTGCGGCTTGACAGCCGTGAGGACCGACTCCGGTTCGACGATCTCGACCTCTACGAAGCCGGCATCTCGGAGCCATTCGATGATTTCGCTCTGAGCGTAGCAACGCCCTTGAGGTGTATGCAGGAGCATGTTGACCGCGAACACGCTTCCAAAAGCGGGCCGTGTGAGCTCGTCGTTCATCAGGATGTCGCGTACAACGACGATGCCGCCAGGGGTCAAGCAGTCGGCCATCCTGCGTACGAGGTCTCGGTTCTCCTCCGGTCCGTTGCCATGGATGACATTCGACATGAAGGCGACATCGTAGGACCGGGGCAACGCGTCTTTGAGGAAGTTCCCTTCGATAACCTGTATTCGGTCCGACATCCCGGCTTCTTTGACCGTCGACCGAGCGAGGCGCGCGGCCGTGGGCAGGTCGTAGACCGTGGCGCGCAGCTTCGGGAAGCGCCGGCAGAACGCGAGGGAGTAGGTCCCAGCCCCTCCGCCGACGTCGAGGAGTTCCTCGCGGCCGTGGAGGGGTAGCCGCTCGGCCAGCGCCAGGGCGATGCGCAACGCGTCGCGATGTAGCCCCAGGAGCAGATGCTCGACCGCTTCCGAGCTCGACGCAAAGACAGGCTCGGCAACCACACTGGTTCCGCTTATGAGGGTCTCTTCGAGACGACCCCAGAGGTCCCACCACAGCTGGTCCACGACGAGCTGATGACCGCGATAGTCCTCTCCACCCTGCGCGAGATGCCGCGCCGCGAAGGGCGCGTTCACGAACTGCCCGTCCCGCTTCTCGACGAGGCCGAGTCCACTCAGCGCATTGAGAAACACGCCGAACGCGCGGGCATCACCGCCGTGCTCGTTCGCAAGGGTTTCGGCCGATACCGGGGCCCGGGCGAGCCGGGTGAAGATCCCCAGCTTCACCGCCGTCATCACGATCCGGTGCTTCCAGTAGGACCCGGGCTCGAGCAGTCGCTCCAGGGACAGATTGTCGTCAGGCGAGGTCAGGACGTCACCCCCGCAAGGGACCGATACAGGTCCTCGTAGCCCGAGATCATACGCTCGATACCGAAGCGTTCCTCGATCGAGCGCCGGCATGCGGCGCGGTCGATGGACCCAACCTTACCCAGGGCGCGTGCAGCGCCATCTTCCGTATCCACCAGGAAACCTGTTTCTCCGTGGCGAACGATCTCGGGCATCGCCCCCTTGGGGTAGGTGACGACCGGGGTACCCACCGCCAGCGCCTCCGCCACCGCGAGCCCAAAGGGCTCCTCCCACTGCAACGGGAACAGGAACGCCTTGGCCCGCGCAACCAGGGAGACGACCTCGGCGTTGGGCAGGTGCTCGTAGTGGACCACGCGGTCTCCATCGACGTGAGGTCGGACGCGCTCCTCGTAGTATGCCTGGCTCCAGGGGAGCTGTGGCGGCGCATGCCCCACTATCACCAGCCGTTCTCCCGCTGCTCGCGCGATCTGGATTGCTTCCGCCGTGCCCTTGTTGGGCGCGATACGACCGACCGTGACGATGAAGTCTTCAGGCTCGTTTCCGAACGGGGTCTGGGAAAGATCGATGCCGTTGAAAACCACCGGCAGGTCCGGGTCGCCCAGCCCACGCGCCTGGCTCTGGCTGATGCATACCGGGTGGACGTTCGGGAAGTGCGCCTGATAGTAGTCGTGCAGGGGCCGCTCGATATAGGCGTACGTGAGTACTGTCGGCGTCGCAGTCGTCGGCGAGAAGTAGGGGGCCAAGGTGGGCCAATGGGCGTGGACCACGTCGAACCTGTCGGCGTCGCCATAGAGATTGTATGTGTTCCGGGTCTCGATCTCTTTGTCGAGATAGGCGGTGGACGCTGCATCGTAGCTGGTGGCAACGTCGACAACAGACGTGAGCTTGGCGTCGACGACGGAGTCGCCCGCGGCGAAGAGTTCGACCGCATGGCCCCGCCTTACGAGCCCCTGGACGAGGTGATAGACCATCAGCTCGGTGCCCCCATGGCTGCGAGGCGGCACCGAGAGGTAGGTGCTGGTGATCTGGGCGATCTCCACGTCGCCACCGGTTCACTTAGGCAGTGTGACTGCTACGACGGAGCCTCGATCTCGAGATCGTCCCCGGCGACCCGGACCTGGTAGGTCGGGAGGCTGCCCGCTACCGGCAGCCCTTGCGCCTCGCCGGTCTCAACGTCCCAATCCCCGGCATGCCAGGGGCACGTCAGGAGCTTTCCTTCGAGAAAGCCCTCGTCGAGGGGGCCGCCTTGGTGAGTACATTCGGCGTCAATCCCGTAGTACTGCCCATCGACATTGGCGATGGCTATGCGTCGGTCGCCGACCTCGACGCCGATGATCTCGCCGGAAGGGACGTCGCTCGCCTTGGCGACTTTGACAAACTCGGGCATGGTCTCGACTCCTGGGTTGTTCCACCGGGCCTGGGCTCAGCGAGGCCCTGATTACGATGGCTTAGAGGAATTGCCGCCGATTATAGCAGACGAGTTGGCTCCTCACCGCAGGGGACGTGAAGCCGTTACAATAATCAACGACTGGCGACTTGCACCGAGCGCCAGGAGGTCTGATGTCCCGCACCGCCCAACGCCTTATCGTGCTGGCGATGGCTCCAGCGGCCCTCTTGATTCTCAACGCGTGCGAAGGCGCCCTCTCGCCGACGGAAACGCCGGTCGTCACCCCCACTCCTCCGGCGCCAACCGTCCCGGTGGTTGCACCGCCCACGGCCATAGCCACGGAAACGCCACCGCCGACGTCTCCGGCAACCTCGAGGCCTACCCCCCTTCCTACCTCCACACCGCCGACCGTTCCGCCAGCGCCTTCCTCTATGCCCAGCCCGACGGCCCCACTCCGCCGACGAGCACACCCGTGCCGCCGCAGCCCGAGCCGACCGCGACCCCGACCCCCTTTCCGACGCCAGCCAGCCCGCCGACACCGACGCCAGCGCCGCTCCCAACCGCCACCGCTCCTCCAGCCCCAACCGCCACCCCGGGGCCGACACCGACCCCGATTCCCACCATCTCGCCAACCCCAGGACTGGTCCAGGCTGCAGACCTCCAGTTTGTCACACCGTCCGGCTGGCAGTACCCCGTGCTGGTAGCCAACGACCCTCAGATGCTCGTCGACTCGACCCTGGTGACAGACCAGACCACGTATCTCTCTTGGGCGTTGAGAAACAATGTCGGCGACGGTCTCCTCCGACCTTTCTTCGTCGACGTTCTGTTCGACGGCGTCGTCGCCGAGCGCTGGCGAAGCGACGGCGTCCCCTACGGTTTCCGACAGGTCGTCACCGCGTGGCCCGGGCTCAACCCCCTGGTGGACCTCACCGCGGGTCCCCACACCATCAAGGTCGTGCTCGATCCGACAAACCTCATCGACGAGACCAACGAGTTCGACAACGTTTTCGAGAGGGTCTTCATCTGGTACGCCCCCCCCCCGAGCGGGACCCCTACGCCAACGCCCCCCCTCGGCGCAGTCGCCAGACTTCATCCCCTTCGCTCCGGATGGATGGACGGCGCCGATCGTGGCAACATCGTATGCAGGCGATGTCGTCGATGGCCCTCTGTCCGTCGACGTACCCACCCACATCCATTACGCGATCCGCAACACAGGACTCGCCAGCACCCCCGACGACATGTGGGTCTACCTCTACCTCGACGACTTTCTCGTGCGGCGGACCCAGGTGGCGGGGCTCCTCGCAGAGCAGACGTCGTCGGTGCGGGACTGGACCGAGGTTTTCGAGGTTACCCGCGTGACGCCGGGGACTCACACGCTTCGAGTCGTGATCGACCCCAACGGCCTTTTGACGGAGTCGGACGAAGCGAACAATAGCTTCGAGAAGGAGTTCACCTGGGGCACCGGCGCCGTACCGGGCAAGCCGGTATCGTCTACGCAGTCCAGCGCAACGACGCCACCGGCCCTGACACTTCCCAACCTTCGGCCAAACTGGCGCTTCGGCACCGACGGCCCCATCGTCGTCTCCAATCGCCACGATACCGAGTTCGACGATCCGCTGGGCGGCGACGGCCCCTTCTACGTCGACCTCAGGGTCTGGAACGAGAGCATCGTCACAGCGCCGCCCTTCTTCGTCGATCTGTTCTTCGACGACAATCGGGTCTGGACCTTCGAGGTCCCGCGTGGGCTGGACCCGTCATTCTCCAATCCCTTCCTTGATTGGGATGACCTGGCGGATCGAGTGTCAATAACCCCCGGGGCGCACACCCTCCGAATGGTCGTAGACTCGACGAATGCCGTGGAGGAGGCCAACGAAACGGACAACGAGTTTGAAAAGGTGTTCGTTTGGAGCGCTGGACAGCCGTCGCCTCCTCCGCCCATCGCTTACAGCGACGCCGAGATCCAAGATAAACTCGCCCCCCTTCCCACGCTCCTCAGGAACCAGGACCTCGTACACAACGGAGGCACCGCTGGACTCGACCAACAGATTATCAACGTCGTCGACGCCGGCTACTACCTTATGACAGGTACGAGTCTATTCGACGAGCGCGTCGACATATACCTCCTTTCCCGCACTGACTATGAGGCTTGGATCGACGACGACTACCGAGGGCAGTTCGCCGTCAGCCCGGCGAGCGAGCATGGGGCGATCCTTGCTCGGCGCGAAGAGCTAAAATCAAACGTACTTGGGTTCAAGACACGTCGATTCGGGAAGATCGCCGTCGTGGTCGACGCGGAACACGTCGCGCCCAACGTCCTCGACGTCCTCGTACACGAGGTCGGCCACATGCGCCAGGACCTGGTGAACCCGGCGCAGACGGAGTTTCAGGGTGCGTTCTCGCTGGCCGGCCTCTATGAGGCACAGGCGCAGCAGTTCCAACGGACCTTCTGGTTGACCATCGAGCGCTATACCGGGCTTTCGGTGCTCGCCTATCCCGATTACGCGGGGTTCGAACGGCTCCTCGACGAGCGGCTCAATCGGTGGCAGGCGGAGAGCGCACAAGAAGAGCACAGCCTCGGCTTTCTGCTTCAATGGCTGGCGGTGCTGGACGACCCGGCGCTGGCGGACCTCCGCGGCGAGATCGTCGCGGCCGGACAGCTTGGGGAAAATCGCTCGGCGGAGCTCTTCGAGTTCTTCGTCGAGATGGACCCGGCCGCTGCTGAGAGCTACGTCGATGCCCGTCTTTCAGCGCTTGGGGAGAACGCCGATCTGATCGCTGTCCTCACCAAGACGCGTCTGCAGCCCGGCCTCGATCCTGGCAACGAGGGGTCGGCGTTTCTGCGCGAGCCGGCCCTGCTCGCTCCCTAGCCGCCGCTCGGCCACCCCGCCAGGTCCAGCTCCCGCCCCACGACGGCGGCCAACACCCGGATGAATGCGGGCATCGCGTTGAACGCTTCGACACGTCGCAGTCTCAGTCCCGCCTGCTCCGCCTGATCTCGGGCCGCGACATCGATGTCGTAGAGCAGCTCGAGATGGTCCGCGAGAAACTGGATCGGTACGACCAAGACATCCTTCGACCCGGAGCGGGCCAGGACAGGGAAGAGTTCGGCGATGTCGGGCTTGAGCCACTCCTCGGGCGAATGGCCCGCGCTCTGGTAGGCGAAACGCCACCGGTCGTCCGCGAGCCCGGCTCGCCGCGCCACCTCGCTGGCCGTGCCTCGGAGCATGTCGAGATATTCCGGCTCGCGGTCGACTACCCGCCGAGGCAGGCTGTGCGCCGTCATCAGCACCTGGACCCGCTTGCGGTCGGTCGAGGGATAGCCATCCAGCGCCTCACCAACACTATCGGCCAGGGCGTCGAGAAACGACGGCACCGAATGCCAGGCGCCGGCGACCCGAACGTCCGGCCCCTGGGGCAGCCCAGCAAGGGCGTCCTCGACGGCCTGGTGATATCCACCCATGATGATGGGTGAGTGCTGCGGAGCCATGATGATGCCGACCACCCGCCGGATCCCGGCTGCCGTCAGCTCCGACAGCGCATCGCCCACGTAGGGCGGGGCGTAGCGCATGCCGACCGCCACCCGGTAGGCCTGCCCCTCGCCGGCGTCGCTGTTGAGCAGCGCCTCGAGGGCCGACGCCTGGTCTCGGGTTATTCGCAGCAGTGGCGAGCCGCCGATGGCCCGGTAGCGGCGCTGCATCTCGATGACGACGGCCTCTGGAGTCGGTTTGCCTCCACGGACGCGCGCGAGGTAGTCGGGGACCTCTTCCGGTGTGGTGACCGAGCCGAAGCTCATCAACATCACACCGAGGGGAGGATTCACATTGCGGCCGCTCAAGAGCCTCTCGCGCTCTCCTCGTGAACGAACTCGACGAGCCGCGCCAGGTCGTCCGGGTCGGTGGCGGGAAGGACCCCATGGCCCAGGTTGAAAACATGACCGGGGCGCCCGTCGGCCATTCGCAGGATCTCACGCGCCTCGTCGCGGACGACGTCGAACGGCGCCAGAAGCGTCACCGGGTCCAGGTTGCCCTGGATCCCCATGTCGGGGCCAATGCGCTCCCATGCGCGGTCCAGCGGCACACGCCAATCGACGCTCACCAGGTCGCAACCCACCCCGGCCATCAGTTCGAGCAGGGACGCGTTCCCCGTTCCGAAGTGGATTGTCCGAACGCCACGGGCCTTCACTTCCGAGAAGATGCGCTGGGAATAGGGAAACGCATAGCGTTGGTACTGTGCAGGACTGAGGATGCCCACCCAGCTATCGAAGAGTTGAGCGACCTGTATGCCGGCATCGATCTGGGCCGAGAGATACTTGACCACGACCTCGGTGATCTTGCCCATGAGCGTGTGCCACAGGTCGGGACGGGCCAGCATTAACGCTTTGGCCGTGTCGTAGGTCCTGGAGGGCCGCCCCTCGATCATGTAGCAGGCCAGCGTGAAAGGCGACCCGGAAAAGCCCACCAGGGCCGCGCGTTCTCCCAACTCTCCTGTGATCATTCGAATGGCGTCGAAGAGATACGGCGTCGCCTCCTCGGCCTCGATGATCGCGATCCGCTCGACATCGTCATCGGTACGGATGGGGTGGTGAATGATGGGCCCCGTCTCGGGCTCGATGTGGAAAGGGACTCCCATGCCCTCCAGCGGCAACATGATGTCGGCGAACATGACGGCGGCATCCACACCGAGACGCGTCACGGGAAGCAACGTGACTTCCGTGCAGAGCTCTGGGGTCTTCGCGATCGTGAGGATTTCGTGGGTCTCGCGGAGCTTCCGATACTCGGGGAAGCACCTCCCCGCCTGGCGCATGAACCAGACCGGGGTCGCGTCGACGGACTCCAGACGACAGGCCGCGAGCATCCGTTCCGATCCGGTCATCTGGGCGACAGGAGACATGGACCTCCGGCGTGTTGGGGGACTCGGTGGGATGCGCCAACCCTGACCGTCAAAATGATAGCATAGGCCAGGGGCAGCTTTGTCAGGGAACGAACTTCCGTTCGCCGGCGTAGCGAATCAAGTCGTCTCGGCTCCTGAAACCCATCTTGGCCATGATCCGGCTGCGGTGCGTCTCTACCGTGCGCTGGCTGCAGCGGTATCTCGTGGCGATCTGCCTGCTGGTAAGGCCGCGCGCGACCAGCAGGAAGATATCCCGCTCCCGCTTGGTCAGGGTGAGATACCCGTCCGGGTCCTGGTGTGTTTTCGGACCCTTCTTGATGTAGGCGTCGAATGCCCGCTGCGTCAACGGCCGGCTGAGGTGACGCTCGCCTCGGGTAGCGGCACGGATCGCATCGACCAGATCGTCGGCCGGAGCGTCCTTCAGCACGTAGCCGAACGCGCCGTTCGCCATGGCCTGGTGTACGTACTCTTCGTCGTCGTGGATAGACAGGAAGATGATGCGGGTCAACGGAGAGCGCAACCTGATCGCCTTGGCGGCGTCCAGTCCGTTCATGAGCGGCATGCCGATATCCAGTACCGCGACGTCCGGGTGAAGCTTCGTGGCCTGCTCCACTGCCTCCCTGCCATCGGCAACATCGGCCACCACCCGAACGTCCGGGGCGGTCGCGAGGATCGAGCGCAGCCCGAACCGCACCACGTCGTGATCGTCGGCCAGCAGCACGGAAATCGCCATATCGTCATTATTCGCTAGCGGAAAGCGGGAACTCGGCCTGTATGCGAGTCCCTTTTCCAGCCTCAGATTCTATCACGAGGGTGCCGTCCAGCAACCGCGCCCGTTCCCGCATCCCGTACAGCCCCTGTGCCCCAGCGGTATGCATGACCTGTTCCAGGTCGAAGCCTTTCCCCGCGTCTTGTATCCGCACCCTGAGCGACGAATCGCTCCCTTCGACGATAACCCTGGCCATGCCGACACCAGCATGTCGTGCCACGTTCGTGAGCGATTCCTGAATGATTCGGTAGGCGGCCGTCTCGATATTTCGGGGAAAGCGACCTTCCAACCCCGAATGGTCGAACTCGACCTGGAGTCCACCCTGGACGGAATGGCGCCGAACATAGGCCTGCACAGCGGCGCGGAGGCCCAGATCGTCGAGCATGGCGGGGCGGAGGCCCTGGGCCAGGTTGCGGACCCTCGGGATCAGCTCGTTCACCATGCGCTGCGCTTCGGTAAGGGCCTGCTGCTGGCCACCGTCGGGCGCACGCTGCAGCTGCTCGAGCATGAGCTTCACGCCCGTCAGCGCCTGGCCGATCTCGTCATGCAGCTCGAGCGCCAGGCGCTGTCGCTCCGATTCCTGGACTTCCACCAACCGGCCTGACAGAGCACGGAGCTGCTCCTCATTCCGCTCCAGGGCCTCCCGGGTCTGGTCTCGCTGACGCTGCGCTTCCTCGAGGGTCTCGAGGGTCTGGTTGATATCGGCGCCCAGGTCCGCAAGCTCGTCCCGGCCAAGTGCCGGCACACGCAACGCCAGCTCGCCACTCGCCCCCACCTCCTTGACGCTAAAGCTGAGCCTCCGGAGACGTGAGAGCACCGCACGCTCGAGCACGATGAGTAGCAGTCCAAGGAAAACGATCCCCGACGCGACCAGGGCGATTGTGAGAACAAGAAGCGTGGTGCGACCCTGCTCCACGACGCCGCGGGGCATCTCGGCCCGGAGCACCAGGGCCGGCTCACCGAAGATGTTGTCGACCAGGGTATAGCCTGCAACCGTGTCGGAGCTCAAGGGTCTAACATCGACGTCAGAGCCTTCGTCGATCGAGCGGAGCGCTTTGCGGACGTCGTCGGGGAGGCCGGCGTCATCGATCTCGAACGACATGAGGGAGAGGAGAGTCGTCCGCGACAACCTCTCCACCTCACCGGAGTCGAACCAGCGCGCGAAGATGAGCGTGCCCCGGCTGGGGCCCTCACCCTCGCTGGACAGAATGTTCCACGACGAGACGAGCAAAGGCCCTTGGGGAAGGACGAGCAGCCCCGTGACTCCGCCCGCGGGGTCTTCGGGGAGCAGCAGCCGGTCCTCGGTGAGATAGGCCTCCAGCGCCGCCGGAGGCGGGACCTCCTCCTCTTCGGTCTCGACAGGTTCGGTGACCCTCCGCCAGCGAAACGTAACAGACCCGCGGTCCAGGCGTCCGGACGCTAGGCGGTCGGGGTGACGGCGGGAGATGCCGCCCTGAAGTGGGGCATGACCGCCTCGGCAAACAGCCTCAAGCGGCGCTTGTTGGCTTCGAGGCTGACCTCGGGGGCTCGGCCCAGCGAAAAGAGGATGTGACGGTAGCCCATCTCTTCCATGACCTCGATCTGGGCGCGGACCCGGTCGGGGTCGCCGGCGATCCACGTCTTGTCCCAGAAGAAGTCGGCGTCCAGGTCCAGGTTCTTGCCCAGGTAGCGGTCCTTCCAGTAGTAGTAGCCGGCGGCGAACTCGCCGGTCTTCTCCACCGGGGCACCGTCCAGGCTCCCCGCTTTGGTGCTGGGGTCCTGAACGTGGGCCGTCGCCTCTCGCGCGATCGCGCGGGCCTCGGCCTCCGTCTCGCCGATGATGAGTCCACGCAGCGCGCCAAAGGGCGGCTCGGTAATGTCGTGGCCGTGCTCCGCGGCCACCGCCCTCCACTCATCCGCGGCGCGTCCCAGCCGTCCGAAGGTCGCAATCGGATCGGCGATGAACGGGACTCCCTTGGCGGCGTAGTGGCCGATGGTCTCGGGGCTGATCGCGGCCGTCCACACCGGCGGGTGCGGCTTTTGCAGGGGCTTGGGCAGCACCTGCACGTTGTCGACCTTGTGGAACTTGCCGTCGTAGGTGACCCGGTCCTGCGTCCAGGCCAGCTTGAGGATTTCGAGGGCCTCGTCGGTACGGGCGCGGGAGTCCGCCAGCGGCACCCCGAAGCCGGCAAACTCGATACCCTGGTAGCCGCGGCCGAAGCCGAACATCAGCCGCCCGCCGCTGAGGATGTCGACCTCCGCGGCCTCTTCCGCGATGCGCAGGGGGTGCTGGAACGGCAGCACGACAACGCCGGAGCCGATCTTGACGTTCGCGGTCCTCGCGGCGACGAAGGCCGCAAAGGGCATGATCGAAGGCACGATACCGTAGTCGCGAAAGTGGTGTTCGGCGATCCAGACCCCGTCGAAGCCCAGCTCCTCGGCGTACTGGATCAGCTCGAGTTCGTAAGCGTAGACCTGCTCGTGGCTCCAATCATGGGGCCAGTGGAACAGGTGAAAGGTATGGAACTGCAAAGGGTCCTCCCGTCGGCGACCGGAAAGATTGTAGCAGCCGCCGGCGAAGGCGCACAAAAGGTCGCGGGCCTCTTTGCCGTCTTGTAGACTCAAGAGCCACTGGGGTCCCGACGTCATGCGCATCGCCACCGCCCGTCTCGTTCTTCGCGAGTTCGTCGTCGCCGACTGGACCGAGGTGCTCGCCTATCAACGCGACGCGCGCTACCTCCGTTACTACCCGTGGACGGACCGCACCGAGGCCGACGCCCGCGACTTCGTGCAAATGTTCCTGGACCAGCATGCCGAGCAGCAGCGCCGCAAGTTCCAGCTGGCGATCACCCTCCCCGACGACGGGCGGCTCATCGGCAGCTGTGGGGTCCGCCGCAAGCCCGAGAACGACTGGGAAGCGGACATCGGCTACGAGCTGGCGCCCGAGCACTGGGGTAAGGGCTACGCCACCGAAGCCGCCCGCGCCATGGTCCAATTCGCGTTCGATGATCTCGGAGTTCACCGGGTGTCGTCCTGGTGCATCGCCGACAACACGGCGTCGGCCAGGGTGCTCGAGAAGGCGGGACTGCAACTCGAAGGACGGCTGCGCGAGAACGAGTATTTCAAGGAGCGCTGGTGGGACACGCTGGTGTACGGACTCCTTGCAAGCGACTGGAGCGCATCGGCCTGAGGCCGCCTCTGCTTCCGTTGACACTCCGTTTTGGGTTCAGTTACACTCTCCCCTGCCGACGCCCCGTACTCGTTACGCGGTAGGCGTCGCCAGAAATGGCGGGCCTGAGGACCAAATGCCCGATACCCCGGATCGAAAACGCCGCTGGCGGGAAGCGATCTACGACCCCGCCGTGAAGCGGTTCGCCGAGCGCAGGCCCGAGTTCCGCAGCACCTCCGACTACGGAATCGAGCCGCTCTATACCTCCGAGAGCGTTGAGGACGCCGACTACGAGCGCGACGTCGGCTACCCCGGCGAGTACCCCTTCACCCGCGGCGTGCAGCCCAACATGTATCGTGGCCGGCTGTGGACGATGCGCCAGTACGCGGGCTTCGCTTCGGCCGAGGAGTCGAACCGGCGCTACCGCTACCTGCTGGAGCAGGGACAGACGGGGCTGAGCGTCGCCTTCGACCTGCCCACGCAGACGGGCTATGACTCCGACCACGAGATGGCGCGGGGCGAGGTTGGCAAGGTCGGCGTACCGATCTGCAGCCTGGCCGACATGGAGACGCTGTTCGCGGAGATCCCGCTGGACAAGGTCACCACGTCGATGACCATCAACTCCACGGCGCCCATCCTCCTCGCGCTCTACATCGCGATGGGCAAGCGCCAGGGCGTGCCCCTTGAAAAGCTCGGCGGTACCGTCCAGAACGACATCCTGAAGGAGTACATCGCCCGGGGGACCTATATCTTCCCGGCGAAGCCGTCGCTGCGGCTCATCACTGATGTCTTCCGCTTTTGCTCCGAGACGGTGCCGCAGTGGAACACGATCAGCATCAGTGGCTACCACATGAGCGAGGCGGGGGCCACCGCGGCCCAGGAGCTGGCCTTCACGCTGGCCGACGCGATCGCCTACGTCAACGCGGCGCTGGAGGCGGGTCTCGAGATCGACGACTTTGCGCCCCGGCTGTCGTTCTTCTTCGTATCGCAAAACAATTTCTTCGAGGAAGCGGCCAAGTTCCGCGCCGCCCGGCGTATGTGGGCTCGGATCATGCGCGAGCAGTTCGGCGCCAAGAACCCCAAGTCGTGGGCGCTGCGCTTCCACACCCAGACGGCGGGCGTCAGCCTCACCGCGCAGCAGGTCGAGAACAATGTCGTGCGCACCACGGTGCAGGCCCTTGCGGCGGTCCTCGGCGGGACCCAATCGCTCCACACCAACTCCATGGACGAGGCCCTGTCCCTGCCCACCGACAAGGCGGTGACGATCGCGTTGCGCACGCAGCAGATCCTGGCCCACGAGAGCGGCGTCGCCGACACGGTCGACCCGCTGGCCGGCTCCTACTACGTCGAGAGCCTGACCAACACGCTGGAAGAGAAGGCGAATGCCTATCTGAAGACCATCGAGGACATGGGCGGCGCGCTGGCCGCTATCGATCGCGGCTACCTCCAGCGCGAAATTCAGGAGAGCGCCTTCCAGTACCAGCGGCGCGTTGAGAGCGGCGACGCGGTGATTGTGGGCATCAACCGGTTCGCCAGCGAAGAGGCCGAGGCGCGTAGCATCCTCCGCGTCGACGAAGCGGCGGCGAGTCGCCAACTGGAACGCCTGGCCGACGTCCGGAAGAAGCGCGACCCCAAGGCCGTCGAGCGGAGTCTGGCCCGCGTCCGCGACGTCGCCCGCAGCGACGAGAACGCCATGCCCGTGCTCATCGAGGCCGTCGAGAGCTACGTGACGCTGGGCGAAATCTGCGACACCCTCCGCGACGAGTGGGGGACCTACCGCGAAGCGATCGTTTTTTAAGGGGTTTCCAGCTGTATTGAGGGGTTCCGGCATGACACCGATTTCCAGCGCTCTGAAGGGTGCAATCGCGGCTACAATGCTCGGAATTTATTGCTCTCAGGAATCTGACGGACGTATCAACTTCGCTACCCCTTTTGTCGATGACCAAGGTGTCGACCTACTCTTCTTCGAGAAAGGCGGAAAAGCGAAGGTGGTTCTCGCCCAAGTCAAGAGCATCTACAATTCAGAAACAGAGGCGAAGAAGAGGTTCACCGCCCAAGTCCAGAAAGCCAGCTTTACATCAAGAAAGGGCTACTACATGATGTTCGTGGCCTATGCTGCTACTGAGAACCGGCTTCACGACACGTTATGGCTGATCCCTTCAGTAGAATTCGAAAAGGAACTCCAGCCGCAAAAGAAAGATCGCAGCTTTTTCGTTCTCGATTCTAGTTTCACGTCTGAAGATATGTGGCGGAATATCGGATCTCGCTAGCCGAGTTGCCAGACCGTATCTTGAAAGCACTACGGGAGAACAACTAGACGCCACTGAGATGAAGATGACTTCAACCCGCCCGAGCGGCGACCGCACCGGGGAGTCCAGAGGGGGCGGAGCCCTCTCTGGCAGGGGGTCTGGGGGATGTGCCCCCAGTCTCTAATAATCTGCCCCGAAGGGGCGTCTTGAACCCCCTCCAGGGGGTTTGGGGGCATCCCGGAGCGTAACACCATGGACTTCACCCTCACCGAAGAACAGCAGCTCCTCCGGCGCACCGTCCACGAGTTCGGCGTCCGCGAGCTCGAGCCCGGCGCCCAGGAGCGCGACGCGAACGAGCGGTTCGACCACGAACTTTACAAACGTATCGCCGGTTTGGGCATCCTCGGCCTCGGCATCCCGCCCGAGCGCGGCGGCAGCGGCGGCGGCCTGGTCGAGACGGCCATCGCCACCGAGGAGCTGTCCCGCTCCGACCCCAGCATGGCCCTCTCGGTGATGGTCAGCCTCTCGCTCTGCGCCGCGCCCATTGAGCGCTTCGGGACCGACGCCCACCGCAAGCGCTACGTCCCACCCCTGGCCCGTGGCGAGGCCATCGGCGCCTACGCCCAGTCCGAGCCTAATGCGGGCTCCGACGCCGGGGCCATCGCCACCACCGCCGTGCGGCGCGGCGACGACTACGTCCTCAACGGCAGCAAAATTTTCATCTCCAACGGCGACGTCGCCGACACCCACCTGGTGTTCGCCTCGCAGGACCCGAGCCAGCGGACGCGGGGTATGGTCGCCCTCATCGTGGAGCGCGACACGCCCGGCCTCACCGCCCGGAAGCAGCACGACAAGCTGGGGATGCGCGGATCGAGCACAGCCGAAATCTTCTTCGAGGACTGCGCCGTGCCGGTGGAGAACCGCCTTGGCGAGGAGGGCGACGGCTTCAAGACCGCCATGCAAACCCTCGAGGGTAGCCGTCCCATCATCGGCGCCCAGGCCCTCGGCATCGCCCAGGGCTGCCTCGACCTGGCGCTGCGGCACGCCAAGCAGCGCCACCAGTTCGGCCAGGCCATCGCCGACTTTCAGGGCGTGCAATGGATGCTGGCCGACATGGCGACTCAAGTCGATGCGGCTCGCCTGCTCGTCTATCGCGCCGCGAGCTTGCGCGACCAGGGCATTCCCTCCGCCAAGGAGTCGTCCATGGCCAAGCTGTTCGCCAGCGAGACCGCCATGCGGGTCGCCGACACAGCCCTCCAGCTCCACGGCGGCTACGGTTATTTCAAGGAAAGCCCGGTGGAACGCTACTTCCGCGACGCCAAGGTCACCGAGATCTACGAAGGCACCTCGCAGATCCAGCGCCTGGTCATTGCACGCCAGTTGCTGGCCGAGGCGGTGTCGTGAGCGGCACGGAAGACACCACCCAGCTGAGCTTGGACCAGACCCCGGAAGGCTGGGACGCGGTCGTCGCGGACTTCGAGCGGACCGGCGAGAGGCTGACCAGTCAGTTCGTGGAGCAGGCGCTCAGGATGGCCGGCGTCGGACCCGGCCAGCGCGTGCTGGACGTCGCCGCCGGGACGGGCGCCGCGGCCCTCGCGGCGGCTCACCTGGGCGCCGAGGTCCTCGCGACCGACTTCGCGCCCAAGATGGTGGAGCGCCTCGGGCAGCGGGCGTCGGAACTGGGGCTGACGAGGGTGAGCACGCGTGTCATGGACGGTCAGGCTCTGGACCTACCGGACGGCTCGTTCGACAGCGTATGCTCCAACTTCGGCGTCATATTCTTCCCCGACCCCGATCTCGGCTTTCAAGAGATGCACCGTGTGCTCAAGCCAGGCGGCCAGGCCGTCGTGACGGCCTGGTCCTGGGCGGAGCGCTTCGAGCCAGCGCAGGTGATCGGGGGCGCCATTCGGCGGGCCTTCCCCGACTTGGGACGCCAGGCAGCTCCGGTATGGCTCCGTTTCCAGGACCCAGACGTGCTCCGGCGGTCTTTCGAGCGGGCGGGGTTCGTCGATGTGTACGTTGAAACGGTCGGGGGCTCATGGAGCTTCCCTTCGATCGACTGGATGAAAGAGAATCTGCTGAAGATCGCGCCGGCGGTGCAGGCGATGTTCGCCGGCTTCAGCGACGAGCAACAAGGACGGATCCTCGACGAGATGGGACTCTTGCTCTCCGAGCGCTTCGGCGAAGCCGAGCCAGTCCTCTCGGTCGAGGCCCATATCACCGTCGCGACGAAAGGACAGCCATGAACGTCGAAAAGCTCCACCACATCGCGGTCGCCGTCACCGACATCGAGGCCGCGCTCGGCGACTACGCCGACGTGCTGGGCCTGCCGCGCTCCGAGGTCGTCTACCTCGAGTCGCAACAGGTGAAGGCCACGCTGCTTCCGGTGGGCGATTGCGAGATCGAGCTCATCGAGCCGACCGACCCCGAGGGCGGCGTGGCCAAGTTCCTCGAGCGCCGTGGCGAGGGGCTGCACCACATCTGCTTCCAGGTGCCGGAGGTCGACGCCGAGCTCAAGGGCCTCGAGGAGCAGGGCCTGAGCCTCATCGACAAACAGTCGCGGCCCGGCCTCGCCGGGATGGTCGGCTTCATCCACCCCCGCTCGACAAAGGGCGTGCTGACCGAGCTGTGCACGCCGCTCAAAGAGGGCGCGGAGGGCTCGTAAGGGGAGCGTCCAGAGAGGGCTGAGCCCTCTTTGGCAGGGGTTGAAGGGGATGTGCCCCTTCTTTCTACAATAGCCCGACGGGCTACCTTGAACCCCCTTCAGGGGGTTTGGGGGTCTCCCTCAACAACCTGCCAGGCGCGGCCTCTGTTAGAATGGCCCCGTCAGCGGGGAGGCAAGACCAGCGTGACCACCCAACAAGACACCATCCGAGTCCTCGTCGCCAAACCGGGCCTGGACGGCCACGACCGGGGAGCGAAGATCATCGCCCGGGCCTTGCGCGACGCGGGCATGGAAGTCATCTACACCGGTATCCGGCAGACCCCCGAGATGATCGTCGAGGCGGCCATCCAGGAGGACGTCGACGTCGTCGGCCTCAGCATCCTGTCCGGAGCCCACCTCGAGCTGTTCCCGATCATCGTCGAGGGACTCAAAGCTCATGGTAAGGACGACGCGATTGTCGTAGCCGGCGGAATCATCCCGGCGGAAGACCACGCCCGCATGAACGAGATGGGCGTCGAGGGCCTGTTCGGCCCCGGCACGTCTACCCAGGACGTGATCGACTACATCCGCAAGGCCGTCGCCGCCAAGCGCGCCGGGTAGGGCCGGTTGGGTGATGGCCAACACCACGTTCATCAAGCAGACGATTGAGCCTCACGTCCGCGATTGGCTCTCCGACAGGTTCGAAGGTCACCAGTTCGCAGAGCAGCTCGTGAAGCTGGCATCCGGCATGAACTATGCGTTCGATGCCGTGTCAGAGGATGGGTCGATCGTCGCCGCTATACTGAGCAACCGACCCAAAACGAGATCCGGCAACGAAAATACTGGCGGCGTACGAAAGGCCTTGACGGAGATAGCATGGCTCAACGCTGTGCCAGAACCCGTCGCTCGATTCATGGTGTTCACCGATCCCGGATTCCGTGAGCTAGTGGCTCGTCGAGCCAAACGCCTGGGCGTCATAAGGATCGAGTTTATCGACTGTCCGCTCCCGAAAAACCTGCAACAGCAGTTAGTTGCGACGCTTGATTCAGCGAGCCTAGAACAAAAGGCGTCGAATGACTGAGTGTTGGTCTCAGTACTGACCAGCCAACGGGGAGTGCAGACGGGCAGAGCCCCGTTGGCAGGGGTCGAAGGGGATGTGCCCCTTCTCTTATGCCCGAAGGGCCATCTTGAACCCCCTCCAGGGGGTTTGGGGGTTCCTCCCCCACCCGCTAGATAACCCGCTCCTCAACCAGCCGGTCGACGTCGCCGTCGGACAGCCCCAGCACCTCCTCGAGCACCTCCCGCGTGTGCTGCCCAAGAAGCGGCGGGCAACGCTCCTCCACCGGCGACGCCGAGAGCTTGATGGGACAGCCTGGGGTCTGGATCTGGCCGCGTTTCGGGTGCTCGAATGGCATCACCATCTGTCTGGCCTCGATGTGCGGGTCGTGATGCAGGTCCTCGGCGTTCATGCACGCTCCGACGATAACGCCGGCGGCGCCCAGCTCGCGCATCGCCTCGGCCTTCGTGCGCTGCCAGGTCCATGCCTCGATCGCGCCGTTGATCTCGGAGGCGTGCTCGCGACGAAAGTCTTCATCCGCCATCCGCGGATCGCCGACCAGTTCGTTCCTGCCGATGATCTCGAGCAACAGGTCCCACGTGCGCAGGTCGGGACCGCGTGAATGGACCATGACGTAGTCGTCGGGCCCGCCGGGCTTGCAGGGGAAGATGGACGAGCCGGGCATTCCGGGCGCCCCGTTGCCGGTACGGGCCGGGCTGGCTCCGGTCTCGTAGTAGGCCCGCATCCACACCCGCGACAGGTTCATCACGGCGTCCTGCATCGAGACCTCCACCTCCTGCCCTTCGCCGGTGGCATGTCGCTGCATCAGGGCCGAAAGAATGCCGATCGCGAGGTGCAGGCCGGTCCCGCTGTCGCCGATCGTGATCCCGGGCCGCGTCGGGGGACTGTCCGGGAACCCGGTTGCGCAGAAGGCGCCGCCCGCGGCCTGGGCGACGGGGTCGAACGCCTTGAACTCGGCATAGGGCCCGTAGGTACCGAAGCCCTTGATCCGCGCCAGGACGATCCCGGGGTTCACCTTCCTCAACGCCTCGTAGTCCAGGCCCAGTCGCTCCAGGGTACCCGGCGCCAGGTTCTCGGTCACGACATCGCTCTTCCGCACCAGCTCGAAGAAGAGCTCCTTCCCCTGGTCCGACTTCAGGTCCAGCGTGACGCTCCGCTTGTTGGAGTTGAGCACGAGGAAATAGAAGCTGTCGAACTCGTCTGGGTGCGAGGACAGGGTCCGTCCGGGGTCGCCCACTCCCGGGTTCTCGACCTTTATCACGTCGGCGCCCAGCCAGCCAAGGATCTGCGTGCACGAGGTCCCAGCCTCGAACTGCGTTAGATCGACGACTCTGATGCCTTCCAATGCCTTCGTCATGCTCGCCTCCTGTGGATTCTCTCGCGGCCGGTTTTACTGCCGAATCTTCATGAACACAGAGGTGGCGTGGGCGCAGACCTCGCCATCCGGGTCCCGCAGCCAGGCTTCCGCGGTTACCAGGGTCCTCCGGGACACCATGACTTTCCCCTCGCACTCAACGACGCCCGTCTTGGGCGACATCGCCTTCAGAAAATGGATGTTAAGATCGACGGTGGCGGACGCCTCCCCAGGCTCGGCCATGCTGTTCACTGCCAGGGCCATCGCCGTGTCCAACACGGTGGCTGTGAACCCACCGTGTGTGGTCCCGATCCTATTCCCGTGCTGCTTTTCGGGCTTGCTGCGGACGACGATCCGTCCGCGTTCCACTTGCACGATCTTGACACCCATGAGATCGAGCATCGGGGGATGTGGGACGCGTCCATCCATCGTGGCGCGGATATGGTCGTATCCGCTCCAGCTCAGTACCTCTTGTTCGCTCATGTGCTGCACCCCGCTGCCCGAAGTTCCAGTTCGGCGCCATGATAGCACCGCCCCAGGGACGTGCGCTCGGCTGTGATACCATACGCTCAACTCAGGAATCGCGAGGAGGGAAGACATGTCGAATGACAAGCGCTACCCCGTCTCGGTGGTTGGGATTCTGGAGCAACCGCTCTCACGCTGGCTCTTCCTGGTCAAATGGCTGCTCCTCATCCCGCACTACATCGTCCTGATCTTCCTCGCCGTGGGCATGCTGTTTTCGGTTGTCATCGCGCTGTTCGCCATCACCTTCACCGGGAGATATCCACGAGGGCTATTCGACTTCAATGTTGGGGTGCTGCGCTGGGGCTGGCGAGTTCACTACTACGGCTATTGGGCTCTCGCCACCGACAAGTACCCGCCCTTTACCCTGGATGCGGTCGACTATCCGGCGACGATAACGGTCGAATACCCGGAGCGGCTCCACCGGGGGCTGGTCTGGATCAAATGAATCATGGCGATCCCCCACCTCATCATCGTTTCGATCTTTCAGGGAGGCGACGGCTACCGCTACGGGGGCGGGCTGGTCTTCATCCTTGTGCTGATAGCCGCCATCATCAACCTGTTCACCGGGAAGTACCCCGCCGAGTTGCATAACCTGGTGCGAGGGCTGAACCGCTGGAGTCTCCGGGTCTACGCCTACGCGGCCCTGATGACCGACGAGTACCCGCCCTTCCGCCTGGACGAGTGATTCGGAGCTTCGTCGACTGGAGCCGAGCTGCTGCGTCTCGTTGACCCTGCGGAAGGCCCGTTGCTATACTCGGCCCCGCACGCGCCACGCAGAGGCGTGCGGACGGGGCCATGACCACCGAGTTCACGGAAGAGTTCGTCGCGATCGGCGGGGAGCGCGTTCATCTGCTCAAGGGTGGCGCGGGCGAGCCCTTGCTGCTGCTCCACGGGGTCGACGGCAACCGGGGGTGGATGCGCTACGTCCAGGCGCTATCCGACCGCTATACCGTCTACGCCCCAACGCACCCCGGCTTTGGCGACTCCGATCCGTTCCAGTGGATGGAGAGCATTCGCGACGTGGCCGCGTTCTACGCCTGGCTCATGCGCGACCTGCGGCTCGAGGGCGTCCGCGCCATCGGCATCTCCCTGGGTGGATGGATCGCGGCGGAGATGGCCGTGATGTCACACGGCGCCTTCAGCAAGCTGATGCTGGTCGACGCGGTCGGCATCAAGCCGGAAAAGGGCGAGATACTGGACATCTTCGTTCATTCACAGCGAGAGCTGGTCGCCGCCAACTTCCACGACCCGACTCAGGCGCCAGAATACGAAGCCTTCTTCGGCGATGGGGTCACCCGTGAGCAGGCCAAGGACATCGAACACAACCGTAGCGTAGCCGCGCGGTTTTGTTGGAAGCCCTACATGTTCGACCCGACCCTCCCCCATCTGCTGGCTGGAGTACGCGTCCCAACGCGCATCGTCTGGGGCCGCCAGGACGCGCTGGTCCCGCTGAACTGTGGCGAGCTCTATCAGCGAGCGATTCCCGGCTCCGAGCTCGTCATCATCGACAACTGCGGCCATACGCCGCACATCGAAAAGCCCGACGCGTTCGTGAAGCAGGCCCTCGAGTTCTTCGCGTGAGCCGCGACCGCTGAGGCGATAGGAGAGCGGTATGGATGTCTACTTCTTCAGCGAGCTGCCATACGTCGACTTCGACCAGGAAGAGGCCGACAAGTACCAGTCACGGCGCCTGAAACTGCCCAACAGTCTCTTCGATCCGGCCAAGGCCAGCGACCGCCTCAAGGAATACCTGGACCAGTACCAGTACGCCGACGAGATGGGCTTCGACGGTGTCATGACCAACGAGCACCACGGCACGCCGACGTGCATGAACATCCAGACCAACATCGTAGCCGGCATCCTGGCCCGGACCACGTCGCGGGCCAAGATTCTGATGCTCGGCAACCTCCTTCCGATGACGGAAAACCCCGTCCGCCTGGCCGAGGAGATCGCCCTCCTCGACCTCATCTCGGGCGGCCGCATCATCTCGGGAGTCGTCCGCGGCATCGGGCCCGAGAACTGGGCCGCCAACTCCAACCCGGTGTACAACCGGGAGCGCTTCTATGAATGTCACGACCTCCTCATCAAGGCCTGGACCGAGCCGGGGCCGTTCCGCTGGGAGGGAAAGCACTACCACTTCCGGGTGGTCAACCCATGGGTGCTACCCATCCAGAAGCCCCATCCGCCGGTCTGGGTGCCGGGCACCGGCAGCCAGGACACGATCCAGTGGGCCGCCGAACACCGCTACACCTACGTCGCCTTCCTGGCGACGGTCGAGGTCGCCGAGGAGATGTTCGCCAGCTACCGCAAGTACGCCGCGGACGAGGGCTACGAGGCCCGCCCCGAGAACCTGGGCTACATGACCTGTTGTCTCGTCGCCGACACCGACGAGAAGGCCCAAGAGTTGGGCAAAGAGTTCATGATGCGCATGTCGTTCAAAGGGCCCAAGGAGTTCATGGCGCCACCGGGCCTTGTCCCGGTGCGGGGCGACGGCCGCACCTTCGCCCCCGGCGCCCAACGCTCGGCGACACACGGCCCGGCCAAGCCCCTCGACTCCATGAGCTACGAGGAGTGCCAGGACGCCTACCACATCATCGTCGGCAGTCCCGAGACGGTCACGCGAAAGCTGCACTACCTCGAAGACCGCCTCGGCATCGGCTCGGTGCTGTTCGAGGCCAACGGCGGCTTCCTGTCCCACAAAGACGTCATGCGCTCGATCGAGCTCATCGGCCGGGAGGTCATCCCGGCGCTCAGGGGTTAGCGGGGCCAAGGGCTATCAGACGCACCCCCTTGCGCAGCGCAGGTACGAAGCCTCGTCCTCAGCGGACAACCGCGACGAGGAAAAGGTCGGCATGGGGCGGTGCCCCAGACCGGGGAGTCCAGAGGGGCGGAGCCCCTTTGGCAAGGGTTGAAGGGGATGTGCCCCTTCTCTCAATGAACTAGCCCGAAGGGCTACCTTGAACCCCCTTCAGGGTTTCGGGGTTCCCCCCAAGCGACCGGGGACTGGATTCCGGCTTTCGCCGGAACCACGAACCGCCTACGGGTCCCACAGCGGGAACTTGATCGTCGCCCCGCCATCGATAACCAGCGTCTGCCCGGTCACCATGGCCGCCAGGTCTGACAAGAGGTAGACGATCGCCCCGGCGACCTCCTCGGGCTCGCAGGGCCGGCCCAGGGGCAGCACCTTCCGCCATCGCTCGTCGTCCCAGCGGTCGCCGGCCTGCACACGAGGCGTGCGAACCACCCCGGGAGCGACCGCGTTGACACGGATTCCCTTCGACGCCCACTCCAGGGCCGTGGTCCGCGTGAGGGAGATCAGCCCGGCCTTGGCCGCGCCGTAGGCCGCCTGGCCCGGCGCCGAACCCAGCCCGCCAATGGTGGCGACGTTGACGATGCTGCCCGATGTGTCCCGCGCCATCATCTGCAGCGCGACCGCTCTGGATAGGGTGAAGACGTATTTCAGGTTTAGCTCGAACACCTGGTCCCAGGTCTCCTCGGCAACGTCGACGACCGGCGCAAACTGGCCTTGCTGGGCGCCCCCCGCGACGTTGACCAGCAGATCCACGATGCCCAACTGAGCGAAGGCCTCGGCGGCGACGCGCTCCGCTTCGTCTGTCCGACGCAGGTCGGCAACGATCTCGACGCACCGACGGCCCAACGCCGTCACGCGGCCCCCCGTGTCCCGGACCCGCTCGGGCTCGATGTCGACCGCGACGACGTCGGCCCCCGCCTCAGCCAGCGCGACAGACGTGGCCGTGCCGATTCCACCACCGCCCGCGCCGGCCACAATCGCCGTCTTGCCGACGAGCCGCATACGGTCCAGAATCATCTCCACCCCTGGCTCCGGGCCCCGTGGGCCGGCCGCTTGCCGACGGACCCACCAGTCCGCGGACCGACGGAATTGTACCGCCGGGTTCTGGTATGGTCTAGGCCACGGTACTCGAAGGGGGCTGACGATGCGCGAGCTCAATGCCGAAGAAATCAAGCAGCTTGCTTCCGCCGGGGCGAGCGTGGTCCTGCCCGAGGACGCGACGTTCGGCGCCGATGAGCTGAAGGCCATCGCCTACGCCTTCGTCGAAGGGCGGCTCACCATCAAGGGAGCGCGGCGATACAGCGCCGACGATCTCCGGTCCATCGCCTCTGCGCTGCCCGGCAGGATCGCCTTCGAGCTCTGACCGCGAATCTGGCTTTGAAGCCCCAGCGTATTCCCGTATACTGGGCCCGCCATGATCAACGGCATTTTGAGAAAGCTTCGCGTCGCCTTCTGCCTCACCCTGGCCCGCCTCGACTACGCCATGGGAAGACTCCTGCGCGCGGAGTCCTTCTACCCCGATGCCCGAGACCGTCACTGAAAGGATATCCCCGCCTCTTTAGGGTAAAGTGCGCACCAATCCTCTCCACGAAGGCGGACGCTTTGGTGACCACGCGAATGCTGCAACGACCTGAACGCGTTCCCAACGACCGGCTGCTCGACCTTTCCGGGAAGGCCGCGATCGTCACCGGGGCCGCGGCCGGCATCGGCTTCGGCATCGCCCAGCGATTGGCCCGCGCGGGGGCGTCGATAACGGTCGCCGATCTCAATGCCGAAACAGGCGAAGCGGCCGCGAAGGCGCTCCGCGACAACGGCGGCGAGGCCCGGTTCGCCCGGTGCGACATCGCCGACGAGACGCAGGTGAAGTCGCTCGTCGCCGAAGCGGTCGAGGCCCACGGCGGCCTCGATATCCTTGTGAACAACGCCCGATTCGTCCGGCGCGAGTCGGTGGTAACGTCGGTCCTCGACATCGACGAAGCGCTGTGGACGAGCATGCACGACGTCAACCTCAAGGGCCAGTTCCTCTGCGCCCGGGAGGCTGGACGCGTGATGGCCGACCAGGGACGCGGCGGGCGGATCATCAACGTCGCATCCGTCGCCGGGTTTCGGCCCGCCAACGTCGGCATGACCAGCTACTCCGCGTCGAAAGGCGGGGTCATCATGCTGACGAAGGCGCTCGCCTTGGACCTCGCCAAGCACGACATCCTCGTCAACGCCATCGCCCCGGGCATCATCGTCACCGAGCGCTCGGCACCGGGGTGGGCGAACCCCAACGACACGGCGAAAAGGCTCATGCAACGCGTCGCCCTCGACCGGCTTGGCTTTCCCGACGACATCGGCAAAGCAGCCCTGTTCTTCGCCTCCGAGATGGGGGCCTACGTGACCGGCCACGTGCTGGTCGTCGACGGCGGAAACCTGCTGTATTAGGGAGCCCAGGAATGCAACCGAGTACCCAAGCGCCGGAACAAGAATCCACCGAGCGGCTCCTCGATCTCTCGGGCAAGGCCGCCATCGTTACCGGAGCGGCCCAGGGCATCGGGTTCGCTATTGCCTCGCGGCTCGCGGAGGCCGGAGCCTCCGTCACCATAGCCGACCTCAACGAGACCAAGGGCATCGAAGCAGCTGATCGCATCGCGGCCGAGGGGTTGAGCGCCAGGTTCGCGCACTGCGACGTCTCCTCCGAGCCTCAGGTCAAAGCCATGGTCGCCGCCGCGGCCGAGGCCTACGGGACCCTCGACATCTCCGTGAGCAACGCCCGCTACGTCAGCGGCGCATCGCCGGTGAACCCGGTCCTCGATATGGAAGAGTCGACCTGGACCAACTATCACGACACGACCCTGAAGGGCCAGCTCCTATGCGGTCGCGAGGCGGCACGGATCATGGTCGAGCAGGGCCGGGGCGGACGCATCATCAACCTGGCGTCGGTTGCCGCCTTCCGACCGGCAACGGTCGGCCTGGCCCATCATTGCGCGGCAAAGGGCGGCGTGGTAATGCTGACGAAGGGCATGGCCCTGGACCTCGCCCAGTACGGCATCCTGGTCAACGCCATTGCCCCAGGGATCACCGTCACCGAGGGCTCACATCACTTCTGGGACGGGCTCACGGAAGAGACCTCGGCGCTGATGATGCAACGGGTCGCGATGAACCGGGTTGGCTTCCCCGACGACATCGCCAAGGCCGCACTCTACCTCGCCTCGGACATGGCAAGCTACGTCACCGGCCACGTCCTCGCCGTCGACGGCGGCAATTTGCTTTTCTAGCGGCGCCGCGAGGAGGGAGCCGTGGGACATGCGCCGACCCCGCGCCAGATCGAGCGTCTGCTCGCCTTCAAAGGCTACGGGAACCCCAAAGGAAAACTGTGGTTCCTGGGCATGGAAGAGCACGGCGATGGCTCCCTCCGGGAGCTTCAAATCAGGGCGGACCAGTTCGATGAGGTCGAAGACCTGTACGCCGCCCATCGGAAAGTGTTTCCCGACTCCGACATGTCCTTGCACGTTCCTGTATGGGCAACCATGAGCCGAATCGCTCTTCGCCTTTCTGGGTCAGTGTCTTGGAATGCGCGCGAGGACGCTACGTCGTATCAGATGCAAAGGCTGGGTCGCCGGGAAGGCGAGACGTTTTTGACGGAACTGCTGCCATTGCCTGCCCGCGACACGGCAAGCTGGCCATACGACGCGATATACCCCACGAGGGCCGCCTACCGAGCCGCCGTGTTGCCGCAGCGCGTCGAGATACTAGGCAACCTCATCGAGGCTCACACCCCGGAGACGGTCTTCTGCTATGGGAAGACCAACTGGCCGGCCTACGAGTAACTCTTCGAAAACGTCCAGTTCAAGCTTTCGGAGCCTCTTCGGGCCAAGCTTGGGTGGCGGGACGCTACCCGGGTTGTGCTAACGCCGTTCTTCTCGCCTTATAGGGCCGGTGTGTCCGCGGCGTGGATTGACGCCCTCTGTACCGAGCTGCAGTCCACCTAGCTCCGCGTTACAGCCCGCTTTCCCTGAACCACCGCGCCTGGTCCGCCAACCGCGAAACGCGGCCCAGCCTGGATCGTTGGGTCTCGGTCAAGGGGCGTATCTCCGCGGGAACGCCGACGACGAAGGAGCCGGAGGGGACCTTGGTACCGACGCGGACCAGGGAGTTGGCGGCCACCAGGCATTCGTCACCGATCTCGACGTACTCGAGCAACGTGGCGTTGTTGCCGATGAGGCATCGATCGCCGACTTTCGAGGCGTGGATGACCACCGAGTGCCCAACGTTGATGTTGCTCCCTATCTCCATGGGGCGTCCCGCGTGGACGACGCTCCCGTCCTGGATGTGGGTGTTGCGTCCCACCTTGATCGAGCCTTCGTCGCCCCGAAGCACACTGCACGGCCACACAGAGGAACCGGCGCCGATCTCGACGTCCCCGACCACGTAGGCCAGTTCATTCACATAGGCGGATGGGTCGACACGGGGCGTGGTTCCATTCAAGGTCCGAATCACAGGCGGCCTCCATCGTGTTGGGTGGGGTGTTGGCCCGAAACGGCCATGGCAATGATAGGCTAAAGGGCGTCTCTTTGCCTGTCATCCTGTTTCCCGAAGGAGAGAAGAGCTTTGTCGTGGATCGCTTTGGCGTTGGGCAGCTCCGCCGTGGGAGCGACGACCAATATCCTGGACAAGACCGCCATGCACGGCTACATCCGGTCTCCCTGGACGTTGCCGCTGCTCATCGGCGTGATCCACGGAGGCGTGGGCGTGATCATCACCCTCGTGGCGCCCTGGCCCGAGAGCGCCACGGCCGCCGACTTCGGCTGGGGCATCCTCTCAGGGTTGCTCTTTGGCCTCGGCGCCACCATAGGCATCTACGTGCTGTTCTACCGCGAGGTGTCGCGGGTGATTCCCGTATGGCAGACCTTCCCGATCTTCACCGCGGTAATGGCGGTCCTCTTTCTCGACGAGCACCTGGAGCTCTATCACTGGGGCGCCATTCTCGTCGTCGTCGGGGGCGCGGTGCTCATCTCCCTCCGCCAGACCGCCGGGGCCGGCCGCTTCACGCTCGACACCACGTTCTTTGCCCTCATCGTGGGCGCCTTCATCACCGCCTGCGCCCATATCACAAGCAAGATCGCCCTCGACGACCTTCCTGTTATCAACACGCATGGGCTGCGTGCGATGGGGCTTGGCGCGGTATTCCTGCCCCTTGGTCTCCGTCCTCATGTCTTCCGCGAGGTCCGCGAGATGGTGCGCACCAGGAGCCGAGGTCTCGGCTTCGTTGCGCTGAACGAGTTCGTCGTAGCCAACATCAGCCTCCTGCTCACCCTGTGGGCCATCTCTCAAGGGCCCGTCTCCCTGGTCACCACGCTGACCAGCACCCGCTCTTTCTTTGTCGTCCTCTACAGCACCACCCTTGCCTGGCGTTTTCCCGGCTTCCTCGGCGAAGAGACGACCCGACAGGCCGTCGCCCTCAAGGTCGGGGCGACGTTCCTGATCGTGGCCGGCATCGCGACCATATCGCTGTGATCGTATCGGGCCGGATTCGCTGGACGGCCACCAGCACGAGAGACTAGGATAGACGGGTTCAGAGGCCCGAGCGGGTCGAAGACCACCCGAGTGGCAAAGGAGCCGACATGTCTGTCACGGCGGCGTTGCTCAAACTGGACGAATCACTTGACCCAATCTTGCTAGGGACGCTGGCCGCTCTGGCCGTCGTGGCGGCGACTGTGGTCTGGCAAAGCCAGCGAAACCGCGGCTCCACCAGGACGTTCTCCATCGCGGCGGGGCTCTTCCTCGCCGGCCTGCTTGTCGACGTCGCCGTGTTCCCCATGCTTCAGGACTTCGTGACCGTGACAACGGAGACAGACCTCCTTGGGAACTTCTCGACGACACTGGCGGACACCGCGAGCCAATACGTGCTGCTGCTGCTCGGCGGCGGCGCTCTCCTCGCCGGAACGCTTTCCCTGACCCGGGTCGAGGCTACGGCACAGGGCTCGGAGCCGGCGGTCCAGACCCCGACCGACTTCCAGCGGGATATCCTGGAGACCGTCCGAGACGCTCTCGCTCCCGCGACCACACAGTACGTGCATCAGACCGTGGGCGGAGCCGAAATAAAGGCGTTCCGTCGCGACTTGACGACACTGAGCCGCCTTGCCTACCTTACAAGAACGCAGGGCTAGGGCCAGAGTACCTACGAGGTCACCCCGGCCGGCGAAAGGTTCCTGCCGGGTCAATCGGCCCCGCCCGCCGGTGAGGCAAGCCCAGAAACGCAGGCCTGAGTCGACGGCCGTCTCCAACGCGCCGGACGCCACTCACTCGAAGCGAAGGACGGTGTATCCGTGAGCCCTGAATCGATGACGGACGCGCAGCGACAGATCGTCACGATGATCCGCGACTTCGTGAAGCGGGAGATCGAGCCCGCGGCGCAGGAGCTGGACCGCGACGACACTTATCCTGCGCACATCATGGAGCAGCTCAAGGGCCTGGGGCTGTACGGCAGCGTCATCGAGGAGCGCTACGGCGGCATGGGCCTGAGCCCGTCGACCACGGCGATGATCATGGAGGAGCTGGCGAAGGGTTGGATGAGCATCCCCATCGCCCTCTGCTCGCACCTCAGCATGGCATCCATCCTGCAAATCAACGGGACTGAGGAGCAAAAGCAGGCCTACCTGCCCCACATGGCAACCGGGGAGAAGTTCGGCGGGGTCGCGCTCACCGAGCCCGACTGCGGCAGCGACCTGCAGGCCATCCAGACCCACGCCGTCCGCGACGGCGACGACTTCGTTGTCAACGGCACGAAGATGATGATCACCAACGGCGAGCACGGGAACACGTTCCTGCTCATGACGAAGACAGACCGGGAGGTCGTCCCGAAGCACAAGGGAATAAGCTGCTTCATCGCCGAGAAGGGACCCGGTTTCACGGCCGGCCGCCATCTCGACAAGCTGGGATTCCGGGGCATCGACACAACCGAGCTTATCTTCGACGACTATCACACGCCGATCACCAGCCTGGTGGGCATGGAAGAGGGCCGGGGCTTCCGCCAGGTGATGGGCGGCCTGGAAGGCGGCCGCATCTATGTCGCCTCCGCCGCGGTGGGCATCGCGACCGCGGCGTTCGAGAAAGCCATCGCCTACGCCCAGCAGCGTCACACGATGGGCGTCCCAATCGCCGAGCATCAGGCTATCCAGCTCAAACTGGCCGACATGTACACCAAGATCCATGCCGCCCGGCTGCTCGTTCGCGAGGCCGCCGAGGGCAAGACCGAGGGCAGGCGCGTCGACCTCGAGGCGGGCATGGCCAAGCTCTACGCCAGCGAGATGTGCGCCGAGGTGACCCTCGACGCGATGCGGGTCTTCGGCGGCTACGGCTACTTCAAGGAGCACATGGTGGAGCGGTTCTACCGCGACGCGATGCTGACCGTCCTCGGGGAAGGCAGCAACGAGATCCAGCGCCTGGTGATAACCAGAAACCTCCTCGCTCGGTTCAGCTCGAGCTAGGCGGCTCACCACCAGCCCGGCAACACGCCGGGAGGTAACCGTGCTCATCATGGTCTCAGTGTTCGGCGGCTTCGCCTCCGGCGACCTGGTGATGTTCGAGCAGATGGGATTTGGCCTGGGGGGCGGTGCTCATCGACGCCACCATCATCCGCTCGATCATGGACCGGCGAGCCTGCATCTGCTCGGCAAAGCCAACTGGTACTTGCCGTCGTGTCTCGAGTGGCTGCCGACGCTACGCCTGGATACCTCGGAGACCCGCTGACCGAGCCGTCCGGGTTTTCAAACGCTCACCCATTCGCAGTCCGTACAAGACCATGGACGACTCTAGGGTCTCCTCGCCGCCGATCGCTAGCGCCAGGACCAGCAGCCACAGCAAGTGCCAGTTCCACGCGGCCGCGGACCCCGCGATGGCGAAGCCGATGAAGACCAGGCGGAGGCCGCCGACTACCGTGATGAGCTTCGTCGGCCGCTCGTCCCGGCTCCGGCGCATTCCGGAAAGCTGCGCCCTCACGCCCCAGAGCATGAGGCCCGCGCCCGCGGCCATGAGCGAAGCGGACGGGTAAACTCTCCAGCTCAGCTCCACGAGGCCGTCCATGGCTCACCTCGAGACCCTCGTTAGACCCAGCGCTTTCGCACCGCCGCCGTTAGCAGCACCAGGAGGGCCACGGCGAGGGGCGCCGTCCAATCCCAGTGCACCCGCCGGTCCAGCAGCGGATTGATCGTGGCGCTTAGAGTTACGCCGATCCCAACGCCGATGAGGGCGAAGAAGACCGACACCCCCCAGCCCCTCGGCCGCGTAGCAACCCGCTCGGTCCCACCGATCCGTTCTTTCATGCGGGGCGCCTCCTCGCTGGCTATTTAATTAGATGCGCCAGCGACGGCGGTGGATACCGCTTGAGTCGCCGTTCATGAAACAGGCGTCACCTCCTGGGCCGGGAACGCCGATGCGCTAGGCGGCCGTTGCCAGGTACTTGGCCTCCATCTGGTCCAGCATCTCGCGGCACATGCCGAGCATCTCCCGACGTTGCTTGTCGTCCATGGGGACGCACGTGATTTGAGCTAGGCGCCCGTGACAGCCCTGTGAAGAGTTTGCACCCGTGGACGGCTCCCGGGTATCGTCCACGAGCGGCGGGAGTGGTATCGTAGGCGGCGCAGTCCATAGGAGGCCCCAGGCTGTCCGCGACGCTCGGCCCTCTTCGGAATGTTGGAAGGAGACACCGTGGCAACATCGACCCAGTTCCGCCTGCCCGCGAACGTCCGGCCCGTCCGCTACGACCTGACCCTCACCCCCAACCTCGAGGGGTTCACTTTCACGGGCGACGAGTCCATCGAGCTCGATGTCGTCGAGGCCACCGACAGCGTCACCCTCAACGCTGCGGAGCTGGAGATCGCCGGGGCCGAGCTCACCTTGGCCGACGGCACCGAGCTTCCGGCCACCGTCGTCATGGGCGAGGAGACGGAGCGGGCCACCTTCCGCGTCGGGCAGACCGTCACCCCCGGCAAAGCGACGCTGCATGTACGCTTCACCGGCACGCTGAACGACCAGCTTCGCGGCTTCTATCGGAGCCGGTACGTGGGCCCCGACGGGGAGACGCGACACCTGGCGACCACCCAGTTCGAGGCCACCGACGCCCGCCGCGCCTTCCCATGCTGGGACGAGCCCGCCGTGAAGGCGACCTTCCGCGTCACCCTCGTCATCCCCTCGGACCTGGTCGCGGTCTCCAACCAGCCGCTGGAGAGCGAGGCGTCGGCCGACGGCGGTCGCAAGGCCCTGCGCTTCGCCGAGAGCCCGCGGATGTCGACCTACCTTCTCGCCTTCGTGATCGGCGACCTCGCGTCCGTCGAGGCCGAGGGGCCCAACGGGACGACGGTGCGGGTGTGGGCGACACGAGGCAAGGAGCAGCAGGGCCGGTTCGCCCTGGAGCACTCCGTCAAGCTCCTCGAATATTTCAACGACTACTTCGGCATCCCCTATCCGTTGCCGAAGATGGACCACATCGCAATTCCCGACTTCGCCGCCGGCGCGATGGAGAACTGGGGGGCCATCACCTACCGCGAGGTCGCGCTGCTGTTCGACCCCGAGAACTCGGCCGCCGGGACCCGGCAACGCATCCTCGAGATCGTGTCCCACGAGATGGCCCACATGTGGTTCGGCGACCTCGTGACCATGGAGTGGTGGGACGACCTCTGGCTCAACGAAAGCTTCGCCTCCTGGATGGGCGACAAGGCCGTCGACCAGCTCTACCCCGAATGGAACATGTGGACACAGTTCGTCTTCCAGGACACTAACACCGGCCTCAGTCTCGACGGGCTCAAAAACTCCCACCCGATCGAGGTCGAGGTGAACGACCCCGCCGAGATCCGCGAGCTGTTCGATGCCATCAGCTACAGCAAGGGCGGCGCCACGCTGCGGATGCTGGAGGACTTTCTCGGCCCCGACACCTTCAAGGAAGGGCTGCGCCGCTACATCGACAAGCACAAGTACGGCAACGCGAGGACGGAGCACCTGTGGGACGCGTTGGAAGAGGCCTCGGGCCAGCCCGTGACCGCCATCATGAACACCTGGATCAAGCAGACGGGCTTCCCCGTGCTCGACGTAGAGACGACGCGCAGCGGCTCGAAGACGGACCTCAAGCTCACACAGAGCCGGTTCCTCTACGACAATCTGCTCGCCGCCGGCGATCCCGACCCGACGTTGTGGCAAGTGCCGGTGAGCGTCGTCAGCGACGGCCCGGACAACAAGCAGTCCCTCCTGGCGAGCGAGCGGCAGGTCGACGTATCACTCGGCGAGGTCCGCGATTGGTTCAAGGTCAATCCTTCTCAGACGGGATTCTTCCGCGTGAACTATCGGCGAGAGGAATGGGACAATCTGCGCTCGGCAATCGAATCGGGAACGTTGCCGCCAACCGATCGCCTCGGCCTCCAGAACGACGCCTTCGCGCTGATGCGCGCCGGCTACGCCCCGGCGTTGCTCTTCCTGCACATGGCCGAGGCCTATCGCGGCGAGGACGACGCGTCCGTGTGGTCGGACCTGAGCGCCAACCTCCGCGGCCTCGAGAACCTCCTCGGCAACGAACCTTTCATCGACGCCTATCGGACCTTCGCCGGCTCCCTGTACGAGCCTATCGTGGCCAAGGTCGGCTGGGATGCAAAGCCAGGCGAAGGCCACCTCGACTCGCTGCTGCGCAGCACCGTCCTCGGCGGCAAGGGCGGCTTCGGCGACGTCGGTCTCACCGCCGCCGCTCGGGCCCGTTTCGAGCAATATGTCGAAGACCCCGCGTCTCTGCACCCCGACTTGCGGGGCGTGGTCCTCGGAATCGTCGCTCGCGACGGCGACCGGTCCACCTACGACACGTTCTGGCGCCTGTATAACGACGCCGTCCTCCAGGAGGAGAAGATGCGCCTCCTCGGCGGGCTCGCCCGGTTCTCCCAGCCGGACTTGGCCCGCGAGACGCTGAAGCGCTCCCTGGGCGAGGAGGTCCGCATCCAGGACACTCCCCTCGCGATCATCGCGGTCAGCCGCAGCCTCGAGGGCCGGGACCTCACGTGGGAGTTCATGAAGGAGAACTGGGACGAGCTGGACCGTCGCTATAGCGGCGGGGGGTTCGCCATCACCCACCTCGTCGCCGTCACCATGGCCTTCACCACCGACAAGCGCTACAAGGACGTCGAGGCGTTCTTCGAAGCCCATCCGACCCCGGCCGCGGCCCGGACGATCCGGCAGTCCCTGGAGCGCATCCGGCTCAACGTCGTCTGGCTCGACCGCAATCGCGCCGACTTGGCGGGCTGGTTTGCACAGAGGGGTTAGGCCCCATGATCGACCTCACGGCTGGCGACTTCCGTGAACACCTCGATAGCGCCCTGGCGAACCGCAGGGCGTGCGTCATCGCCACCGCATCGCGCGACGGGCAGCCCGACGTCGGCCCCAAGGGCAGCATGATGGTGTTCGACGCCGATCACCTGGCGTACTGGGAGCGCATGCGCCGGGAGACGCTCCGCAACGTGGAGGAGAACCCGCGCGTCGTCGTCTACTACGCCGACCCGCCGAGCCGCACGTACTGGCGCTTCTACGGCACGGCGGAGGTCCACAAGGATGGGCCTATGCGAGAGCAGATCATGGCGCGGACGGTCCAGGCGGAGCTAGACCGCGACCCCGAGCGCCAGGGCTACGGTGTCCTGGTGCTGGTCGACCGCGTCGTCACGCTGGGCGGACAAGTGGTGCAGGAACGGGAGCCGGCTTGAGATGAGCAACCAATACCCGAACGTCTTCTCGCCTTTGCGCATTGGCTCGATGGAGGTCAAGAACCGCCTCTTCGTCTCCGCCCACAGCACCAACTTCGTCGTGAACGACCCCAGCGGCTACAACCGCTGGTCCATCTTCAGCGACCGGGCGAAGCACTACTTCGCGGAACGGGCCAAGGGCGGCTTCGGACTCGTCATGATCGGCCAGACGGAGGTGCACCCGCAGTCGGGCATCGCGCGGCCGGCGGGGCCGGGGTCGTTCTGGGACGAGGCGGTCCCCATCTACTCGCGCATCGCCGAGGCCGTCCACGAGCACGGGGCGAAGGTCATCGTGCAGCTGGCGCAGACGGGCCGGGAGAAGGGCCAGAGCGGCACCGATAGCTGGGAGCCGATATGGGGCCCCAGCTCCGGGCCGCCGGCGTTGAGCGGGACCTACGGCGAGATGAACAAGGAGATGGATGAGGATGACATCCGCTCCCTGATCGAGGGATTCGTCAAGTCGTCCCGCAACGCCCAGGAGGCCGGGCTCGACGGGGTCGAGCTCCACGCCGGCCACCCCCACCTCCTTGGCGAATGGCTCACGCCCGCCTACAACCGGCGCACCGACCGCTACGGGGGCTCGCTGGAAAACCGGCTACGCCTGGTCATCGAAATCGTCGACGAGGTGCGCAAGGCGTGTGGCCGCGGGCTCGTGGTCGGCGTCCGGATCAACGGCGAGTGGCGCATGCCCGGAGGCCAGACCCTCGAAGAGTCGATCGAGGTCTCCCGGTGTCTGGAGGCCACCGGGAAGGTCGACTTCATCAACGTTACCGGGTGGCCGGGACCGTTGGGAATCGCGCCCACTGGCGCCCCGAGGGGCCAGCTGGTCCCCTTCGCCGAAGCGATCAAGAAAGCGACCGAGGGCATCGCCGTGTTCTCGATCGGACGCATCGTCGATCCGGGGCATGCCGAGCGCATCGTCGCATCGGGCCAGGCCGACATGGTGGGCATGACCAGGGCCAGCATCGCCGACCCGGAGCTTCCCAACAAGGCCCTCGAGGGACGGCTCGACGACATCCGCCGCTGCATCGGCGCCGGGCAGGGCTGCCTGGGCCGCAACTCCCTGGGCCGGCCCATCACCTGCACCCAGAACCCCACGGTGGGCCGGGAGGAGGAGTGGGGCATCGGGACGCTCCAACCCGCCGCAAAGCCAAAGCGCGTGCTGGTGGCAGGAGGCGGCCCGGCCGGAATGGAGGCCGCCATCGTCGCCGCGCGCCGAGGCCATGAGGTCACGCTGTGCGAGGCCCGCGACGTCCTCGGCGGCCAGGTTAACCTCATCACGAGATCGCCCCGGCGCGACGAGTTCGCCTGGGTCGTCCAATGGCGTGAGCGGCAACTCGCCAGTCTAGGCGTGACGGTGCGGCTCGGCGCCGAGGTCACCCTCGACCTCGTGCACAGCGTGCGCCCCGACGCCGTCGTCGTCGCCACGGGCTCGACCGCTCGTCCCCGCGGCTGGTACCCGCCGTTGCCCCACCTGCCCTCGATCCCGGGTTCCGACCAGGACCACGTCTTCACCTATGCCGACGCCCTTGAAGGCGCGATCGCACCCGGCAAGCGCGTCGTCCTGGTCGACGGGCTCGGTTATTACCAGAGCTCCGACGCTCTCGAGTACCTGCTGGCCTCGGGCTGCCAGGTGACGGCCGTCACGGCGAACGCTCAGGTAACCGGCGACATGTATCACCACGAGCGGGAGGCGTTCATGCAAACGGTCCGCGAGCACGGCGGGACGGTCCTGCCGTTCACGGTTGTCCACGAGATTCGCCCCACCGCGGTGGCCGTCGAAGACCAGGTCAGCGGTGAAGAGTCGACCCTCTCCGGGGTAGACGCCGTGGTCCTGTCTCTCGGCAACGACCCGAACGACGGACTCTATCGAACGCTGCAGAGTAAGGTCGGCGAGCTGTACCGCATCGGCGACTGCGTGACGCCGCGACGGATCGAGCACGCCGTGTTCGAGGGGCACCGGACAGGGCGGGAGTTGTAGCGGCTACGCCACGCCCTGCGCCCTGAGCTCCGCGACCTGCTGCGCGCCGAACCCGAGGAGCTCGCCGAGGACCTCCTCGGTGTGCTGCCCAAGCAGCGGCGCGGGCGTGATCTCCACCGGCGACTCCGTCATCTTCACCGGGCAGCCGAGCATCGTCACCCGTCCCTGCTTCGGGTGCTCGTACTCGACGACCATCCCTCGTGCCCGCAGGTGCGGGTCGCTATACAGGTCCTCCGTGTTCAGCGTCGCGCCCGCGGGGACGCCTGCCCCGGCGAGCGCGTGGAAAGCTTCGTATTTGGAGCGCTTTGAGGTCCACGCCTCGATGGCGTCGTCGAGCTGCTCGTAGTGCTCGGCCCGAAACTGGGCATCGGCCCAGCGCTCGTCCCCGGCCATGTCGTCCCTTTCGATCATCGCGAGGAGCCCCGGCATCCCTCGGCTGAAGGCGACATAGACGTAGTCGTCCGGGCCTCCCGGGGCACACCGATAGGTCCCCTTGAAGGGCGTGCCGCCCACCGAGTTGCCGCGACGTGGGCGGGGCTTCCCCGTATCGTTGTACTCCCGGGACATCTCCCGGCACAGGTTCGCCACGGCGTCCTGCATCGACAGCTCGACAACCTGGCCGACTCCCGTCGTCTGCCGCTGGTACAGCGCGGCAACGACCCCAAGCGCCGCCTGCATCCCGGTGCCGGAGTCGCCGACCGTCGTCGCCGGTTTCACCGGCGGCTTGTCGGGCCACCCCGTGGCGCACATCGAGCCGCCCATGGCCTGGGCCATCATGTCGAAGCTCTTGTAGTCCTTATAGGGACCCCAGGTGCCGTAACCCTTGATGCGGAGAAGGATGATCCGCGAGTTCACTTCCTTGAGCGTGTCGTAGTCGAGGCCCAGCCGCTCCAGCGTCCCCGGCGCCATGTTCTCGGCAACCACGTCGGCCTGCTTCACCAGGTCGAGGAAGAGCTTTTTGCCGCGCTGGTCCTTGAGGTTGAGCGTGATGCCCCGCTTGTTGGCGTTGAACGTCAGGAAGTAGAACCCGTCGGTTCCCGGCGGGTAGTCGCCGCTCGCCCGTCCGGGCTCCCCCTTCCCGGGCGACTCCACCTTGATCACGTCCGCCCCAAGCCAGGCCAGCATCTGCGTGCACGACGTCCCGGCCTCGAACTGGGTCAGGTCGATGATGCGCACTCCGTCCAGAGCTTTGGCCATACGCCCTCCTCGCGGGCCTCGAAACTTGCCGCCGGGCCGCTCGGCGTTGAATGGAGGCGAGTGTAGCAAGCTGCGCCGAGGGGGTCAAAAAGGCCCGCGCCGGCTGCCCGCCGCATCGCATATAATCGACGTGCGATGAACGATCACGACCACGGTCAACACGCCGAAAACGACGTCAACGACGCCGTCGAGCGCCTCCAGCAAGAGGTCGCGGAGATCGCCGGCCATCTCCAGCACGCACCTGACGACGCCGAGGCGTACTTCCGTCGTGGCGTCCTGCTGGGCCAGCTCGTCGAGCCCCATCGCGCCATCGAAGACTTCGACGCCGTGATCCAGCTCGAGCCGACCAACGCCGAGGCCTATTACAACCGGGGCATGGCCTACGTGCACCTCAAGGACTACGCCCCGGCCATCCACGACTACACCGAGACGATACGCCTCGACCCGGACCATCTGGACGCCTACAACAATCGGGCCGCCTCCTACTACGAGCAGGGGCAGATGGAGAAGGCCATCGCGGACGCCGACGTGACCCTGGCCAAAGACTCGCGGCGCGCCTCGGCCTATGCCCTTCGGGCTCTGGCCTCCACGCAGCTCGGTCTCGGGGACCGAGCGACCGCCGACGCCCAGAAAGCTAAGGAAATGGGGTTCGACGGCCATCAGATGGATATCTTGATCGCGATGGCCAAGCGACGTGTCTCTCCCGAATAGCCCCAAAGTCACGCGGCGGCATTCGGCGTGAGCGTCAACGTTGTGGTCTGCACCAGTCTCTCCGAGGAGCAGCTCGGGCGAATCGCGGCCGTCGACTCACGTGTTCAGGTCGCAGACGCGGCCGGGCAACTCTTGAAGGAGCTGCCGTCTGCGCTGCGTCCCGGTCAGGCCCCGGCGCCGATCCGCCCGCCCGCCCAGCCCCTCAACGAGCTGCTGGCGGAGGCCGAGGTGGTGCTGGCGGCCCGGCGCATCCCCGTCGACCTGGCCGCGCGGGCGCCCCGGATACGTTGGGTCCAACTTCCCATGGCGGGTATCGAGTGGTTCAAGACCACAGACATCTGGACAACCCCGGATCTCGCCGTTACCAATGCCGCCGGCCTCAGCTCGGCGTCCATTGCCGAATGGGTCATGATGACGATCCTGGGGTTCACCAAGGACGCTCAGCGGATGTTCGCCAGCAAGGCTGCTTCTCGGTGGGACCGGTTCATCCCAGGCCAACTCCGCGGCAAGACGCTGGGCATCGTCGGGCTGGGCTCCATCGGCAGGGAGGTGGCCCGGCTGGCTCAGGCCTTCGGGGTAAACGTCATCGCCATTCGCCGTAACCCCGCGCGGAGCGACGACACGGCCTTGCGGGTCCTCCCGCCCGAGGGGCTCCACGAGCTGCTTGCGGCCAGCGACTATGTCCTGCTGGCTGTCCCCGCGACCGACGAAACGATCGGGATGATCAGTCGAGCGGAGCTCGCCGTGATGCGGCCTTCTTCCTATCTCATCAACGTCGCCCGCGGCGACGTGGTCGATCAGGACGCGCTGATCGACGCGCTTCGCAGCGACCGTCTCGCCGGCGCCGGCCTCGACGTCTTCCGGAACGAGCCGCTCGAGGAAGACAGCCCGCTCTGGGACCTCCCAAACGTGATGCTGAGCTCACACATCGCCGGCCTGTTCGAAGGGTTCGACGACGGGGTCACTGACATGTTCTGTGGCAACCTTCGCCGCTACCTCGCGGGAGATCCACTGAACAATCTGGTCGACCGCGCCGCGGGCTACTAAGTCCCCTAGCCTTGCTGCCCAGCGCCCTGTCTCATCCCTTCCGCGATCTTCCCGCCGTCTCTTTTTCCGGGGACGCCCGCAGGGGATTTGGGTGCATCTATGGGGTGCATCCCGACGATCGCGACGTAGTATGGCGTCGGAGGCACCCGGTTTGAGCCTACAGGACACTGAAAAGACTGGGCCTATTTGGCCCGGCTCCGTCAGTATCGACGACACCCTTTCCGTGCCGGCGAACGGCGCAGCCGCGCCGGAGAACCTCTTCGAAGCCCTCTTCATGAGCTCTCCGATTGGGATCTGCGTGATCCAGGAAGGCCTCTTCAAGTTCGTCAACCCCCAGTTCGAGAACGACACAGGGTTTAGCAACGACGAGTTGCTCGGCGAGGACTCGCTCGACCTGGTCCTGATAGACGACCGTGACCCGGCGAGGCGTAACGCGGTCATGATGCTGAAGGGGCAGCGCTCGTCGCCATTTCAGTTCAGGATGGTGCACAAAAACGGCCGGATTCGATGGATCCTGGGATCGATCTCGGCGTTCCAGTATCAGGGCAGGCGTGCGGCCCTGGGCTACTACATGGACGTGACTGATCACAAGGCGATGGAACGCAAGGCGCGAGAAAACGAGGAGCGCTACCTCGCCGTTGTCGAAAACGTTACCGATGCGATCGCGGTCAACGTCGGGACCAAGCGGGCGTTCGTCAACTCAGCCTTCCTGACGCTCCACGGTCTCGAGGACGCGGCCGAGGTGGTGGGCCAGCCGATCGACCGGTTGGTTGTCCCCGAGGACCGCGACATGGTCACCCAGAGAACGCTCGCTCGTCAGCGCGGCGAGGCGGCGCCCGCCTCCTACCAGTATCGAATTCAGCGGGCCGATGGTGAGACCAGAACGGTCGAGACGTCGGCGTCGGTAATCTCCTTCAAAGGCAAGTCCGCGGTCCTCGCCGTGATTCGCGATGTGACGGACCAGATCGCGGCACAGGAGACGCTCAGACGTAACGAAGAGCAGTTCCGGCTACTGGCTGAAAACGCCCGCGACATGATCTTCCGCGTTCGGCTGGGCGCTAACGAAGGATTCGAGTACGTAAGTCCTGCCGCGTACGCCATGTCTGGCTACACTCCGGAAGAGTGGTACGAAAACCCCGACCTCTTTTCCAAGATGCTCCATCCCGAAGACGGGATTATCTATAGGGAAACGATCCTCCCTTCGCTCCGGTCAAGCCCCGAGGCCGTCGCGCGGACCTTCGACGTGCGTTGGATCCGAAAGGACGGCCGGGTCATCTGGACGGAATCGAAGATAACGGTAACAAAGGACGAGGGTGGGAACTCGGAAACCGCCGAAGGCATCATCCGTGATATCACCGACCGCAAACTGGCCGAGGAGTCTATTACCAGGGCCAAGGAAAACCTCGAACGGCGGGTCTTCCAACGGACGGCCGACGTCGACGCCGCGAACGAAGAGCTTCGACGGCAGCTTGCAGAGCGCAAGAAAGCGGAGTCGAAGCTGGACAAGGCCTACCGCCGGAACGGGCTCATCCTCAACTCCACCAGCGAGGGAATCTATGGGGTGGACCTACGGGGCAAGACGACCTTCGTCAACGCCGCGGCGGGGGCGATGATCGGCTGGGATCCGGAAGAGCTGATCGGAAAGCAGCAGCACAAGGTCTTCCATCACACGAAGCCCGACGGCAGCCCGAACCCCGGCTCGGAGAGTCCGATTCATGCCGCGTTCCGCGATGGTCTCGTCCATCACTCGACCGACGAGGTCTTCTGGAGGAAGGATGGGACGAGCTTCCGCGCCGAGTACACGAGCACACCAGTACGCGAGGGCAAAGAGATCGTCGGCGCCGTGGTGACCTTCCGGGACATCACCGAGCGCCTCGAGCTCGAGCACCGTCGCGACGCCTTCATCTCGGCGGCATCCCACGAGCTGAGGACTCCGATGACCACCATCGTGGGCTTCTCCGAGCTCCTGCTCAACCGCAATCCTTCCGACGAGAGCCGCCGTAAGTGGGTCACTCGAATCAACACTGACAGCCGGCGGCTCACCGGAATCATCGACGACCTGCTCAACGTGTCCCGCATCCGGTCCGGCAAGCTTACGATACAGGTTGACCCAGTAACCTTGCGTCCGCTCCTCGAGGAAGTGGTAGCCGGGCTCCGGACCACCACGACGAAGCACGAGTTCAAGGCCGAGCTGCCGACGAATCTGCCGATGGTCCATGCAGACCACGATAAGTTGATCCAGGTGTTCACCAACATGCTCGACAATGCGGTCAAGTACAGTCCGGACGGTGGCGACATCGTGATCACGGGCAAGCACGACCGCGCCGGCAATCGCGTTGTCCTCACGGTTGCCGATCAGGGTGTGGGCATTGACTCAGATGACCTGCCGCGCCTTTTCAGCAGCTTCGAACGGCTTGAGCGTCCCGAGATTGAGAGCATTGGCGGGACCGGTCTCGGGCTATATGTCGTCAAGAATCTGATCGAATTGATGGGTGGCGATGTCTGGGTCGAGAGCGAGCCCAAAGCCGGCTCGACATTTTACCTTTCATTACCGGTCTATCGGAAGCGGCCGGAGCCTCGACCCTCGGGTAAAGGAGCGTCTCATGACTAAGAAAGTACTCATCGCCGATGACGAAGAAGGGGTCTTGGCGCTGATCTCCGCGACTCTCGAAGGGGATGACCGTATCGAGGTCTTCCTGGGGGAAAACGGGGAAGAGGCCCTGGAAATGGCCATGCGTGAAAAGCCTGACCTGGTATTTCTTGACATCATGATGCCCAAGAAGACCGGTTACGAAGTCTGTCAGAGTCTCAAGCAGAACCCGGAAACGGCCCACACCACTGTTGTCATGCTCACGGCTCAGGCCCAGGACGCCGACAAGCAACGCGCTTGGGACGCCGGAGCTGATGACTATTTCACCAAGCCGTTCAGTCCAACCCGACTGCTGAACAAGATTGAGGAAATCCTGGAGATCAAATAAGGAGTCCGGACCCCCAACTCTTCCAATCCGGAAACAGCGCCATGACCAAGGCTCAAGAGAATAAGCCGAACCAAGACTCCCAGATAGAGATTAGCCGTAGCCAGCTCGAGGTCTATGCCACCGAGCTTCAGCTACATGTGCGCGAACAAAGGGGAGTACGCGAGGAGCTCCAACGCACCAATGGGCAGCTTGAGCAGCGGCTCATGGAGATCACTTCCCTGAACCGACTGTTCCAGGACCACCTCACGGAGCGCTCATCGCTCTTCGAGATGTACCGGTCTATCCTGGAGAGGCTTGAGCGACACGCGGCCGAGGCATGGGACCTGAGTGAGTTCGCCAAAGGGAATCTCACATCGGACGTGTTTCCGGTCCCATCCTGGGAGCCTGTCAACGGCATCCACGAGGTACGTCGGGCCGCCTGAGGTCCACCGCCGGCCCCGCCCCAGTCCAGAGGCCGTTACAGCCCGGGGGCGAACACCCGTTGCGGCTCGATCAGCACCACCGAGCGGCGCTCGTTGACCATAGCTTCGTCGTATTCGGCCCAGTCGGAGTGCTCGGTGCCTCCCGACGCACCCCGAAAGACATCCCGAAGGGCCATCCGCAACTCTTCCGGGTCAGTGTTCTCAGGCGATAGCAGCTGCGCCTTCCCTTCGAGCACCACGTACCCGAACCAGTTCGGCTTGGATACGAGCAGCGCGCAGCGCGGATCGCGCTTCAGGTTGTTCAGCTTGGCCCGACCCTCCGGGGTCGTGAAGGCCGCGCCGTCCCGGTACTGGGCGCAACTAACGATGCTCATCTGCAGGCCACCGTCCTTGCGGAACGTCGTCAGGACGCCCCGTTGGTTCTCTTTCAGGAAGGTCCGCACACTGTCGGAAATCATTGTTTTCTCCTTGCATAATCGCGGCCCGGCGCCCGGGCCAGGGATTCACTTCTGAACGGGGCCTCGCTTCGCTCCCTACAAGTCTGGAAGCAAAGGTTTCATGCCGTCCGGCAGCTCCATGGCGATCGCATCCATGAAGTAGCAGATCAACGCTACGAAGCCGATCTGGACGATCAGCTCGGTCGTGACCTTCTTCCCAAGCAGTCCTTCGACCGCATCGTAGGTCGGCTGGCCGACCTTGTTGCGCAACGTCCCCCGGGTGAATTGCACCAGGGCGTTCTCTTCGGGTAGCAGACCGTCGCTGCCCCCATATTTCACGGTCTGAATCGCCTCCTCGCGCACACCTCGGTTCCGGGACATGTCCTCGTGGACAGTCCATTCGAACTGACAGTTCAACTCTCTGGCGATGGTCAGGATAACAAGCTCTCTCCTGGCGATTTCCAGCTCCGAGTCGTTGATCACGTAGTCGCCGACGGCACACACGCGGGCAGCCAACTCGGGACTGTGAAGCATTGCGCGGTAGTTGGTGTGGACCGTCCCTCTCCCTTCGAGGATGCGCTCCCAGGCGCCACGGTCCGTCGGATCGAGCTCTTCTTTCGTGAGATACGGCAGCCTGGCCATCAATACGTCTCCGTCTCGCGCGATGTCCCGTCACGCATCGGGTAGCAGCGGCACCATGCCCTCGGGGAGCTCCGGGGCAAAGGCGTTCATGCAATAGCAGATCAGCGCCGTGAAGCCGATGAGGACGGTGATTTCGACGGCGCCGCGACGACCATAGAGATGTTCGATGGCGTCGAACGTGGGATCGTTGACCCTGCCGTGCATCGTCTGCTTCGTGAAGTCGACCAGAACGCTTTCCTGGGGGATCATGCCCCTGGTGTTGCGGACCTTGATGCCATCGACAACGACGTCCCGCACCCCCGACTCGCGCGCTTTGTCCTCATGAATCGTCCATTCGTACTGGCAGTCCGTCTCCCTCGCGACGGTCAGCACCACGATCTCTCGGGTCACCACGTCCCCGGTCGCGGAGGCTGAGCCGCCCCGGCCCAGGAGGTAGTCTCCCGTCTCGGAGATTCGAGCGGCGAGCTCGGGGCTATTGAGCAGCTGGGCATAGATGGAATGGACCGCGCCCCGGCCCTCGAGAATACGATCGAAGGCTTGCAGCTCGGCGGGGTCGAGGTCTTCGCGGGTCAGGAATGGAACTCGCGCCATGGAGAGCCTCCTTGATTAGGCCTGCTGCCCCGCATCGGGGGGCGCCTCAGCCACCCGGATGGGGATACGCACTATCTCGTTCCCGCTCAACAGCAAGTGAACGGAATATTCCGAGAACTTGTTGAACACCACGCTGTTGAGCCGCAGCGCCAGTCGGGCCGTACTCTCCGTGGAACCCTGGGGCGGTTGCCTGAGCCGGATGGGCACGTTCAGCTCCGGAATGACATCGGCCCCGTCGGCGTCGATGAGCCGCACGGTGAGGGCCTTTTCTCCAGCTTCGGCGATGCTGCCGCGGAACTGGGCCACGATGAAGAACTGGGAATGCGTCACCGGGACCTGCTTGGCGAAGATCGTGTCGAAGCCGATGCCCATGGCGTTGACCTTGCCACCGGCCTCGGCGTAATCGCAGATGAAAGCGAAATCAACTTGCATTAGCGTCCCTTCCTCGAGACTAGCCTTTACGGCGCCACACGCGCGTTCCCTGTCCGACGACAAGACCGGTAAGGAGAATGCTTCCCAGGAAAAGAGAGGCCGTCCCGAAGCCAAAGCCGCCGTTCCGGCCGCCTTCGGTCGACCCGAGGCGCGCCTCCAACGCATCGATCCGCTCGGCCTGGGCTTGCGCCATTCGATAAAGCGCCTGCACCCCAGCCAGGGAGACGCCGTCGGCATCCACCGAGCTGATATACCGCGAGTCCTCGCCGAGCCCGAACGCGGCCTGGAAGTCCTGAGCCGTGGGGCCGATGTGCCGGACATCCGGCTGCTGGCCCTTGTAGCCCCAGGTGGTGATCGGGAGCCGGTCGATTCCTTTCAGCAACTCCTTGCCGTCCACGGAGGAGAAGCGGGACTTGGCGTTCCGATCGCTCTGCGCGCTCCAGGCGCCGCTTCCGGCGCTGAGGACGGCGCCATTGCCCTCGGCGCCCGTGATGAAGCGGACGCCGCCCGTGGCCCTTGCGACGAACTCGTTCTCGGTTTCCGATTCGATGTCGCTGTCGAGGGAGTCGCCCCACACAAATGCGCCGGGATGCAGGGCCTTCGCCTGCCGGCCGGCGGCAAAGCTGTAGTCGCCGGCGGTCGCGTTTGCGTGACCGCCGGGAATGGTGGAACGCCACCCACTGGCGAGGTTCTCGCGGCCGCCGCTCACGGTAGCCGAGTCGTTGGTCGCCAGATTGTCACGGCCTCCCGCCACGGTCGCCGCCTCGCCCGCGGCGACGTTGTCTCGCCCTCCGGCTACTGTCGACGAGAACTCGGACGCCGTGTTGAAGTTGCCGCCGCTCACGACCGAGCTATCGCCAAGAGCCGAGTTGTTCCTACCCCCGCCGACCACCGAACGCAGTCCGCTAGCGGCATTGTCACGACCGCCGCTTACGGTGGAAAAGCCGTTATTGGCCTGATTGTCCCGGCCGCCGGAAACCGTAGCCGAATCGTTGCTCGCGGTATTGTCGCGGCCGCCGCTGACGGTCGAGAACACGTCGCCCGCGATGTTGTTTCGCCCGCCGCCGACGCTGGCGCTCTCTCCGAGCGAGGCGTTGTTTCTTCCCCCGGTCACGGTGGCATAGCTCGCATTGTCCACCGTGAGGTCGGAACTGCCGGCCCGGTTATCCAACCCCCCGCCGACCACACCGTAGTCGTCGGACACCCGATTGACGGGTCCGCCTCCGCCGATCACCGCGCCGCTCACGGCCGACGGAACTTCGTTGTCTCCGTGGCCACCGACAATATTGGGGGCAAGCGGCGCGTCGGCGATCCTCAAAGCGCGGTTGTCGTTGACCCGTACGTCCAACGGCTGGTCGTCGGTGGTGCCCAGGAAGTTGGTGCGGGGACTCGTCCCGGCGTTGCCACCCAGGTCCCACCCGCCTCCGCCGCCGGGCGCTGACGTTCCCGCGGGGCCTTCCGGACCCCGCTGCCCGGCTGGACCCTGCCGCCCCGCAACACCCTGAAGCCCCGGTGGCCCCTGCAAGCCCTGACTTCCCTGCGCCCCAGGCTCACCGGCCAGGCCTTGAGGACCGGTCGTGTTCCAGAAGACCGAGTTCTCGCGAGAAGAGCAGCGTTCGTCCAGCGCCTTGAGGCGGACCTTGCCGGTGCGCTTGCTGACACAGGCGTGGACTCGCTCGCCATCGGCGCTTTGAGCGCTGACGAGCCCGGTGACGAGCGGTCCCAACAGGAGGCCCACCGCGAGGAAGAAGATGGCTCCCGATCCTAAAAACATCCGTTTGCGGGTTATCCAGGTGGTCACGGGCAGGCCCCCTTGCTGTCGTGTTGCACTAGGAAGCTTAGGGGGTGTCCCGAGGGTGCGTCAACGGCGGCCGAGGCGACGTCGCGGCGAATCGTCACGAGGCGCGGACGCCTTCGAGACACCCTGTCTGGACGCCACGGATGTCTTTCTGGCACACTGGCATCGCCGATCCAACCGGGCGGTATACGCATCGAAGGGACCGGAGAGCTGCCACGCAAGGAGGCGCACCGTGCCACACACAGAAGGACCCACGAAGATCACGCCGAGCCGACTCGGGGACTACCTAGAGGTCATGAGCAAATCGGTCTTCCAGACCGGCATTTCGTGGAAGGTTGTCGAGAATAAATGGCCGGGAATCCAGGACGCGTTCAAGGGCTTCGACGCCGCGACCGTCGCCGGCTTTGGCGATAGGGATATCGACACCCTAGCGGGCGACACCCGGGTGATCCGCAATCGCAAGAAGCTGGAGGCCATCGCCGGGAATGCACGCCAGATGCTGGCTCTGGAGGCCGAGCATGGCTCTTTTGCCAACTACCTCCATTCCCATACCGACTTCGAGGCCACGGTGAAGGACCTGCGCAAGCAGTTCAAGTTCCTCGGCGACATGGGCGCGTACCACTTCCTCTACGTCGTCGGCGAGGATGTCCCAGCCTACGAGGAGTGGTGTACTTCTCGGGGCGTCAAGCCCGCGATGTAGACAACGCGACGTTCAGTCGCGGAGCCGGGGCATGACTTCGCCCGCGATGAGCTCGAGGCTCTCCTGCGCCAGGTCGAAGGGGAGCCCGCCCGAGATGGGGCGAAAGCCCAACACCGCCTTGGCCCCATTGGCGCTCCGTCGCTCCTCGCCCAGCGCCACCGCCTCTTCCGGGGTGAGCACGACGTAGATGCCGTTGGACCGCAGCCAATCGGCGTCGTCGGTGAGCTTGAAGAACGAGTTCGGGTCGTTCACGCGGTGACGGGAATATTCGTTCCACTCGTACAGCGCATGAGGCGCGATGCGTCGCCACGCGGCATCGGGGTCACGGGCGACATGGAGGAAGAAGGGCAGTCTCGGCACGCTCGGGGGCGGCGAGCCTGGCTTCTTCCCAAGCCGGACGAGCTCATCGTAATAGGGCTCCATCCACTGCTGGCCCGATGGAGCAAAGCCGTCTGCATGCCGGGCGGCGCGTCGGGCCGCCCCCTCCGAGTTGCCGCCAAGAACAATGCGGGGCCGAGGGCGCTGCACCGGCTTGGGCGTCATGCGGACGTTGCGGAGCTGCCAGTAGCGGCCTTCGAAACTGAACTCCTCCTCCTCCCAGCACATCTTGACGATCTGCAGCGCCTCATCCATCCGTCCTGCACGCTCTCGCTTGGAGATGCCGTAGCCCTCGAACTCGGCGTCGTGATGACCCGCGCCGACCGTGAGGTCGAGCCGCCCGGCGCTGATGATGTCGACCAGGGCCGCCTCCTCGGCGAACTGCACCGGGTGCCGTAACGAGAGCAGCGTGACCATCGGCGCGATGCGAATCTTCGTGGTCCGGGCGGCGATCGCCGCTCCCAGCACCAGCGGGCTGGGCAAGTAGCCGTCGTCTTCGAAATGGTGTTCTGACAGCCCGACGCTATCGAAGCCATGGGCGTCGACCCACGCGACCTGGTCCAGAAACCGGCCGTAAAACTCGTCGAAGAGCAGACGCCACTGGGGAGGGTTGCGCAGGTCGTATGTAAGCGTGAACAGCATGGCGTTTTCACCCAGAGTGGGCGTCGCGCCCGCGCTAGAGCAGATCCTCGGCGAGCTGTCGATAGCGGGCCAAGCCCTCAGCTTCCGTCTCGACGCCCAGCACCATGGCAACGCACCGCGACGCTCCAGCCTGCTCGAACTGCTTCACGAGGTCCCGATCGAGATCGTGACGGAAGGCGCTGATCTCGATCGAGTCGGGATCGCGGCCCGCTTCGGTGGCCAGACGGCTCATCGTTTCCCGGCCCTCCCGGATCTGTTCCGGCGTGATCGTGTGTGGTATCCAGCCATCGGCCCAGCGGGCAACCCGCTCGAATAGCCGTGGCGTCGACCTGCCGCCGAGGAGGAGGGGAGGATGCGGGGCCTGTAACGGCCTGGGCGAGCAGACAAGGGGCGGGAAGTCGTAATAGCGGCCATGGTACTCCGCTGCATCGCTTGTCCAAAGCTCTTTGAGGACTTGCACCGTTTCGATGGTGTGCCGCCAACGGTGGTCGTAGTCGCCGCCCATGATCTCCATCTCTTCCCGGAACCACCCTGCGCCGAGCCCCACCAGCATGCGGCCCCCGCTATAGCGGTCCAGCGTCGCTGTCTCCTTGGCCAGGTGAATCGCGTTGTGCTCGGGCGCCAGCAGCACCGCGGTGCCCAGCTTGATGTCGCTGGTGGCCGCCGAGGCTCGGGCCAGGGCGATGAGGGGGGCGACATAGCCGGCGACGTTGCCCGCCGGGAAGAAGTTCGCCCGATGGACCTTCACCATCGGAGAGACAACGTGCTCCGGTTGCCAGTAGGACTCGAACCCGAGGCGCTCGGCCTCCCGGGCCATCACCGCGGGGTCGGGCGCATAGGCCGGCGGCTGCGGAGGCAGGGGCGCGCTGATACCGATTCTCATGGGGACCTCCGGCTGTCGCTAGTCCCAGACCCGGTCGAAGGCCGCCTTCGAGCCGGAAACCAGGTTGTCCTTTTCCTCGTCCGTCAGTTTCGTGGAGAAGATCTCGACGTCGTAATAGCCGTCGAAGCCTGCGGCGTCGGCCGCGTGGAGCGTCTCGCCGAGCGGGATGACGCCTTCGCCCAGAGGGACCCGTTCCATCATCGAGAACCCGTGGGCGGGCTGGTCGGCCAGTTGGACGATGAGTAGCTTGTCGCCGGCCCGTCGAAGGCTGTCGGCGAAGTCGCGCTGCCACCAGTGATACCAGATGTCGACCACGAGGCCCAGGTGTGGCGAGCCGACGCGCTCGATCAGGTCCAGGGCGTCCGAGAGCAGGTGCACGATCGAGATGTGCTGGGCGACGTGGGTCACCGGCTCCAGACCAAGGCGAACGCCATGGTCCTGGGCCACGGGGAGGACCGCGTCGAGAGCCTCGAGGAAGCGGTGCTCGGCTTCCGCCAGCGTTTGGCGGCCTCTTGGGCCGGTAAGGATGACCAGGCAATCGGCGCCGAGCCGAGCCGTGGTCTCGATGCGCTTCTTGGTCTCCTCTATGCGCTGCTCCCACATGCCGTCATCGAGAAAGTAACCTCCGGTGTTATAGCAAGAAACTTCGAGCCCGGCGTCTCGCACCATCGCTCCGACCGCCTCGACGCCGAGGGGCTCCAGCTTCGAGCGGTGGATGCCCACGGCGGGATACCCCGCCCCGGCGATAGCCTCGATCTCCTCTTCGACACTGCGGTCCGTGACGCTGAGGAGGTTGTAGGAGAGTTTGCGCATGGAAGTGTCTCGGCTACCTGTTCATGAGGCCGCCGTCGACCAGCATCAGGTGTCCGGTGACGAAGGACGCGGCGTCGGAGCACAGCCACACGACGGCCTCACCGATCTCCTCAGGCTGCCCCATACGGCCCAGGAGGTGCATCGCTCCCAGATCGCGGCGCAGCTGCTCCGGCTCGACGTCGCGGCGGAATGGCAACGGGGTGTCGATGGCGCCGGGACAGACCGCGTTGACCCGAATGCCCTTCTCCGGGTACTGCTGCGCCGCCGACCGCGTGAGGTTGGCCACGGCGCCCTTGGACGCGGAGTAGGCCGAAGTGTCCCGGCCTCCTTTGAACGACGCGATCGACGCGGTATTCACGATGACCCCACCGCCCTGCTTGGCCATCTGTCGGAGCTCATACTTCAAGCACAGCCAGACGCCCTTAACATTGACCGCGATCACTTGATCGAAGCCGTCTTCCGGAAAGTCAGCCATCGGAGCGAGGGGGCCGCCGACGCCCGCGTTGTTGAAGGCGCAATCGAGCCGGCCGTAGTCATCGACCGCTCGAGTAACCAGCGCCTCGACATCCGCGGCCTGGGTGACGTCGCAGCGAACGAATACCGCCTGTCCGCCCATGTCCTTGATCATGGCCACGGTTTCCTCGCCGCCTTCGGGCTGGACGTCGGCGACGACGACCTTCGCCCCCTCGCGAGCGAACAGCTTGCTCGTCGCGCGACCGATGCCGGATGCGCCACCCGTCACGAGCGCGATCTTGCCGTCGAGCATGGGCACGATACACCTCCGCCGCCAGGCCTGTCCCAGGTTCTGAGAGCCTGCACTATAGCCTAGGACACGAACGCGAGGGAAGCCTTCCTTTCGAAAAAACCGGCGTGCTATAGTGCCGCAGACCCCGTACGGAGGTGCGCCATGCCCCTGGACCCACAGGCCAGGTTCGTCCTCGACCAGTTAGAAGCGATGGGAGACCCACCCCTGGAGACACAGGAGCCGGCTGAAGGCCGGGCCCTTCGCGCGAGCCGGCCCCGTCCACCGGGACCAGACGTGGCCGCGGTGGAAGACTTCACCGTGCCGGGCCCAGAAGGCGATATCCCCGTTCGGGTCTTCAGCCCGGAAGGCCCCGGCCCTTTCCCGGTGCTGGTATGGTTCCACGGCGGCGGCTGGGTGATCGGCGACATCGAGATGTCCGATCCGACCTGCCGCCGCTAGACCAACGAGGCGGGCTGCGTCGTGGTCTCGGTCGAGTACCGGCTCGCGCCCGAGGCCAAGTTCCCCGCCGGACCCGAGGACTGCTATGCCGCAACCAGGTGGGTTGCGGAGAACAGCAACCGCATCAACGCCGATGCGTCGCGGATCGCCGTCGGCGGAGACTCGGCCGGTGGAAACCTGGCGGCAGTCGTCGCCCTGATGTGCCGCGACCGGGGCGGCCCTTCGCTGGCCCATCAGCTGCTCGTCTACCCGGTGATCGAGCGCAACTTCGAAACACCCTCCTACCAGGCGAACAAGGAGGGCTATCTCCTTTCGATGGGGATGATGGAATGGTTCTGGGGTCACTATCTCCGGGAAGACGCAGACGCCGAGGACCCCTACGTCTCGCCAATCAAGGCCAAGGACCTGATCGGCCTAGCGGCGGCCCACGTCATCACCGCCGAGTTCGATCCCCTGCGCGACGAGGGTGAGTCCTACGTCCGGCGGCTCGTGGAGGCGGGGGTGCCCACATGCGGTGAGCGGTACGACGGCATGATCCACGGGTTCTTCGGCATGGCGGCGGTCCTCGACAAGTCCCGGCTGGCCATCACCGAGGCGTCGAAGGAGCTTCGCAAGGCGTTCGGGACGTAGGCGGTCCGGGGGGGTTTCTGCAGGCGCTCGGACCACCGGTCCGGGGAGGCGCCCCCAAACCCCCTGAAGGGGGTTCAAGGTAGCCCTTTGGGCTATTGATTCGGAGAAGGGGCACATCCCCCCTTCAACCCTTGCCAAAGGGGCTCTGCCCCTCTGGACTCCCGGTTGCGAGCGCTAAGACGCGCCGGGGGTCAAAAACGACAGGCCCGTCGCCAGGGCGCCCTCCCAGTCCGGCAACGCTTGTGCTTCTCGCAACGTCAGCGGGATCGAAGGCGTCGTCTTCTGCCGGAGCGCAAGCTCCCACCAGCCGACGTCATGCCAGGCCCCGAGCTTGTAGCCCACCTCCCGATAGACCGCGACCGGCAGAAATCCCACGGACTCGTGGAGGGCGACGCTGGGCTGGTTCGGCAACGTGATTCCGGCGTAGGCGTTGTAGAACCCTTGCAGCGTCAAGAGCCTGAACAGGGAGCGGTACACCGCTCTGCCCACTCCCAAGCGGCGGTGATCGGCGTGCACGTACACCGCCAGCTCGACGGACCATTGGTACGCGGCGCGCGGGCGGTGGGGACTGGCGTAAGCATACCCTTGGACCTGCCCATCCGATTCGCAGACCAGCCAGGGAAAGCGTTTCAGCGTTGTCGCGATACGCTGGGCCATCTCGTCCACCGTCGGTGGCTCCACTTCGAACGAGGTCGCGGTGTCGCGGACGACCGGGCCGTAGATCGCCTGCACCTGTTCCGCGTCCGCGGTCGTCGCTAGCCTGATGGTGGCTGGCATACGTGCTGCTCCCGCTGATAACCCCATTGCCGCCAGTGGTAGCGCGGGTCGTCTTCGTCGGGGCGCTCGATTATCAGAAAGCGGGCTCCCATAAACGACATGGGGTGGACGACCAGGCGAGTCCCGGTCGTTCCGACGAGCGCGATTCCCTCGGAACGCATGTAGCGGCCCGCGGCGCCGAGGTCGGCGACGTCGAACATCACGGCGTGAATGCCATAGCCCTGGCGCTCCACCACATAGGCCAGCTCGTTCATGTCAGGTTTGGGCTCGAGGATGGTGATGTTCGTCCCGCCGACTTCGAACAGATAACTCGATGCGGTCAGCTCACCGTCGGTCCTCATGCCCGTCTCCCGGGCGCCGATGACGGTTTTCAGCACCCGGCGGCCCAGGTCGACGTCGGATACCAGGGTCGAGATCGACCACCACTCCTCCAGCCGTAGCGGGTGCTCCAGACGCCAGTAGTCGGGCGACCAGTCCGGCCCGAGCCGCGGATCGTTGGGGAGCTCGCGGTCCGTGAACTCGATGGGAAGACCAGCGGTGTCCTCGACGCTCGCCGCAAGGAGGGAGCCGCCCGGTCGGCTGACCCTGACACCTCCGGTAGCCAGCTCCTTGGCCGCCGTATCCAGGTCCGCCACCTTCACCCCGATGGCGAGGAAGCGGCCTCGGTGCCGCCTAAGGTAGGGATCGCCGGTCGCCCCTTCTGGAACGTCGACCAGCGCAATGCAGGTCTCTTTAACCACAAGGAGTGTCGTGTCACGGCCATGCTCTTCGAGCCGGCCCGTAAAGAATGTGCGGGCTCCGAAGGCCGCGTGGTACAGCGCTTCGGCGGCGGCCCGGTCCTCGACCGCATGGACGATGTAGCGCAGCTTCTCGGATTGGATCATGCCGCTACAAGCATAACCCGGCGAGCAGCGAACGTGGGACAGCGGCCCTGGTCGGCTACTTCAGGCCGAGGCTCCATTCGTTCCAGCGGTCACGGAGGTTCTGAGCATGGGTCTTCCCCATCAGGATATAGCGAGCGCCGGCGACCGACGCCGGATGCACCCAGTATCGGGTCTCGGGGCTGCCGAACAACCCGATGCCCTGGGAGCGGAGGTGCCGCCCCGCAGCGGGCAGTTCCGCGACGTCGAACATCACGGCGTGAATCCCCTCGCCCTGGCGCTCCATGACATCCAACAGCTCGGAGTCCTCCGCCGGCTCCACCAGGCTCACCAGGGCCCGGTATGGCTCGGGCCCAACGCCGTGAAGATAATTGGCCTTCGAGTATTCACCGCCCCCCTGAAGGACCCCCAGCTCCCGCGTCCCGAGCGCCCTGTACCAGAATCCCCTCCAGGCGTCGATGTCGTAGGCGAGGGTTGAGATGTGCCAGAGCGCCTGGATGCCGAGGGGATCGCTCGGCCGCTCGACCAACGTCTCGTCTTTCAATCGCGGATCGCCAGGTAGCTCGTGGTCGATGAATTCGAAAGCGATCCCGCCCGTCTCTTGCGGGTTGGTCGCCACCAAGGTCGGCGAACGACGCGTCAGCCGCAGGCCATACCCCTCGAGGTGTGCGACGGCCGCGGCCAGGTCGGCGACACGAAACCCAATGGATCGCAAGCGACCGCCGTACCGGGCTACGTACGGGTCGTGGTCTCGAGCGGCATTGGTAAGCGACAGGCACAGATCGCCGATGAGCAGCAGCGACACATCGGGGCCGTCCTGGCCCAGCTTCCTCCCGTGGAACACGGGCGCCCCAAAGGCGCGTCGATAAAGCTCCGCGGCCGACGGTCGGTCCACGACCTCCTGGCCGACATAGAGAAGCTGTCGAATGTCGATCATGGCGCAATCTTGCCCTGGGCTTCCGACGGAGGGGTGGACACAGTATGGCCCGGAGGCGCCTGTCGCGTAAACGCCGACGACCCGTTTCCCCTGATTCGCTATGCTATAATCCGCCGCGGCGTCCGGACCGAAAAAGCAGCCATCCAAAGGAGAGTCATGGGTCAAGTCACTGGAAGCGCGCTCGTTGCGAAAGGGCTCAAGAACGAGGGCGTGGAGGTCCTTTTCTACCTCATGGGCGGGCCCATTTCTCCGCTGGTAGAGGAGTCGGAGAATCTCGGGATCAAGTGCGTCTACGTGCGCCACGAACAGACGGCCGCGATGGCGGCACACGCCTACGCCCGCGCCACCGGCAACACCGGGGTCTGCGTCGCCACGGCGGGACCAGGCACCCTCAACGCACTGACCGGGGTCGCCAACGCCCACGCCGACGCGGCGCCGCTCGTCTGCCTCGGAGGCTCGGGCGATCTCCGGGACGTGCACCTGGGCGGTTTCCAGGAGATGGAACAAACGCCCATGTTCGCCTCCATGACCAAGATGGCCTATCAGGCCAAACTGACCGACCGCATTCCCGAATATCTGAGCGTCGCGTTTCGCCACGCCCAGGACGGATGCAAGGGCGCCGTCTACATCGACCTCCCGGGCGACGTTCTCGACGGGACGGTCGAGGAAGACGAAGTGCTGTTCCCAACCCAGTACCGCGTGCACTCCAGGCCCATGGGCAACCCCGATGAGGTGAAACGGGCGATCGACGTGCTGTCCCGAGCCAAGAAGCCACTGGTCGTCACCGGCAGCGGCGTCCTCTGGTCGGAGGCCAGCGAGTCGTTGCGGGCTTTCGTCGATGCTACCGGGGTGCCCTTCTACACGACGCCCCAGGGTCGGGGCGCCATCCCGGAGGACCACGACCTCTTCTTCCCGGGGGCTCGCAGCAAGGCCTTCCGCGAGACCGACGCGGTCGTCGTCATCGGGGCGCGCGCCAATTCGATGCTATTCAACTTCCGCCCGCCGCGCTTCAACGAAGCGGCCAAGTTCGTCGAGGTGAACATCGACGGAACCGAGCTTGGGCGAAACCGCCCCGTCGATGTGGGCATCGTCGGCGACGCCGACATGGTGCTCAAACAGCTCGCCGAGGAGGCAAAGGGCCGCGTCGACAGCAAGAGCTGGGCGGCATGGATCGATGAGCTTCGCGCGCAGGACGCGGCCCGGGAAGAGCGCTCGCAGACCCAGCTCAACTCGGACCAGACGCCGATTCACCCCCTGCGGCTCTGCAAGGAGCTGCGCGAGGCCATGGACCGGGACGCCATCCTCGTGGTCGACGGGAACGAGATCCTCGGCTTCGCCCGTCACTCGATTCCGAGTTTCAACCCTCGTCACCGGATTAACGCCGGTCCTCACGGCGTCATGGGTATCGGCGTCCCCTTCGGCATCGGCGCCCAGGTCGCCCACCCCGACAAACAGGTCATCGTCCTTTCCGGCGACGGCTCATTCGGATGGAACGGCATGGACATGGATACGGCTGTGCGCTTCCAACTCCCCATCAAGGTCATCATCAGCAACAACGCCGGGTTCACCGCGGAGGGCACCTACGCCCGCGTCGGACGAGAGCTGGGCTGGGTACGCTACGACAAGATGATGGAGGCCATCGGCTGCCACGGCGAATGGGTCGAGGAGCCGAGTGAGATCCGCCCCGCCATCGAGCGGGCGCTCAAGGCCGAGGGCCCCGCCGTCGTCAACATCAAGACGGACCCCAAGGCCGGGGCCGGCTCCGCCGTGGGACTTTAACAACGCAGGTGAAAAGCATCCGGTCCCTTTCATTCTGAGGAAGTTCCCGGTGGGCCGGGGGCGACGAAGAATCCAGGCCCTCCGTAGATTCTTCGCTTCGCTGAGAATGACAGTTCCGCGGCAGCTGCCCCTCCTCGCCTTACCAAGGGAAGGGCCTCAAGAGCCTCTCGAACCAGAATCCGGGAGTCCAGAGGGGCGGAGCCCCTTTGGCAAGGATTGAAGGGGATGTGCCCCTTCACTAAACTCTTCGCCCGTAGGGCTACCTTGAACCCCCTTCAGGGGGTTTGGGGATTCCCCAAGGCGCCCCACCAGGAAAGCCCCAGCCACAGCCCACCCGAGGAGACTCTCATGACCACACCACAAATCCAGTTCGGCATGAACCTCCCCGGCCGGCGGGTCGGGGAGTTCTCGGAATGGCTGCGCCTCGCGGACGAGATCGACCTCGGCCTCATCGGCGTCGGCGACACACCCATCCAGAAGCACGACATCTACGTCGAGCTGGCCCTGGCCGCCCAGCACACGAAGCGGGCGAAGCTGGGGCCCTGGGTCACCATGCCCATCGTGCGGCACCCCATCATCGCGGCCTCGTCCATCGCCACGATCCAGGAGCTGTCCGAGGGGCGAGCCTTCTTCGCCCTCGGTCCCGGCGACGTCACCATCTACGACATCGGCGAGACCGGCGCCAAGATGCCGGACGTCGCGGAGTACGCCCTGTCCGTCAAGGGCCTGTGCGCCGGCGAGGTCGTGCAGTACCAGGGCAAAGAGCTAAAACTCTCGTGGCCCCAGCTTCCCGCGCCCGTCCCCGTTTGGCTGGCCGGTGACGGGCCCCGCAATCTCGAGATGGCGGGTCGGATCGCCGATGGCGTCATCGCCGGCAATGCGGCGACGGTTCCCCTCGTCGAGTGGGCACAGCATCACGTCCGCGTGGGCGCCGAGGAGGCGGGACGCGACCCGTCGCAAATCGAGATGTGGTACATGGCGCGGGTGGCCCCGGCGCGGACGGTCGAGGACGGCATAGATTCCCTCGCCTTCTACCTGGCCAGCTACGCCAACGTGCGCTTTCGCTACAACATGTTCGAAAAGGGCGTCGACGTCGACGAGGACACGGCCGAGCGCATCCGGGGCTTCCGCAGCGAATATCGCGGCGACCTTTCGCACCGCCCCGAGCTCGACCATAACGTCAAGCTGCTGAAAAAATACGGGCTCGTTCAGTGGCTCGCCGACCAGTTCCTGATCACCGGGCCGCCCGAGCTCTGCATCGAGCGACTCCGCGAACTGATCGATGCCGGGGCGACCAACTTCTACGTGCCACTCCTGCTCCCCGACCCGATGGGCAAGACCCGCGAACTGGCCGAGCAGGTCTACGCGGCCTTTCGCTAGCCTCGCAGCGAGGCGATGACCGCCTGGGCGGTCTCGTAGTCGCGGACCCCGCCTTTGAGGATGGGCGGGATGAGATAGAACGCATCGCAGCCGACCTCCCGCATCTGCGCGAGGAAGTCCAGCGCGATGTCGGCCCCGGAGCGTCCGTGGTCCAGGTCATCGAGGACCCGCTGCGGTATGTCGCCGAAGGCGAGGCCGTCCTTCACGAGCACCTGGACACCGTAAAGTACCGGGACCGGGATTGGGCCGCCGGCCATGGCCTCGTAGCGGGACCGTAGCTCGGCGACCCGTGTCGGGTCGTAAACGGCCTGCGTTATCAAGAAATGGGCGCCGGCTTCGATCTTCTTGCGCGTCAGGGCGGCCTCTGAGGCCGGGTCCCGGTTCGGGTCCACCGCCGCGCCGATACAGAAACGGGTGGAGGCCCTGAGTGAGAAACCCTTAAAATCCTTGCCTTCGTTCATTGCCGCGATTGAAGCAATTAGCTCGGTGGGCTTGAAGTCGCTCACGTCCTTGAGTCGGGAGAGGTCCTTCTCTGAGAAGGGGTCGCCCTTGAGAACGAGCAGGTTCTCGACGTCCAGCGCCTGAGCGCCGAGGAGCGACGACTGGATAGCCAGCCGGTTCATGTCGCGAGGCGAGAGGTTGAAGATGACGTCTTTGCGCGTGTGCCACCGCACCGAGGCGGCGGCCGTGATCGAGTCCATGCGCACCGACTTGCCGGGCGCGTAGGCGACGCAGATGAAGTCGGCGTCGAGGCCGCCGGCGTCTTCCACGAACGCGAGCCCGCCGCTCCGAGGCGGGGAGAAGTCGACGGCCAGCAGCGTCCTGTCGCCCTTGTTGGCAAAGGCGTCGACGACGGTTGTCATGCGGCCCTCCTGGGGGCGCGGGACGGGTTGCCGGGGACACCCCCCAAACCCCCTGAAGGGGGTTCATGGTAGCCCTTCGAGCAAAGAGTTTAGTGAAGGGGCACATCCCCTTCAACCCTTGCCAAAGGGGCTCCGCCCCTCTGAACTCCTCGGGAAAGGCGTTCGGCCCCTGTTTGCGCGCTGGCGATTCTACCATAGGCTGACCCCCGTCCCGGCGTTGACACGACAGACGCGCAAGCCATATGCTCCACCGGATTCGCGTTCCAGGGAGGCGTGCCCATGCAACAGGAGGCGCTTGCGTCGACGACCTTCGACATCGCCATCGGCGACGCCATCGAGCATTACTTCGAGCAGGGTTGGACGGACGGGCTCCCGGTCGTCCCGGCCACCGAAGAGCGCGTACGCGAGTTCCTGGCCGCCTCCGGGAAGAGGCCCAGCGACGTGATCGGCGTCGTTCCCACACGAGGACGCGCCATCACCGCGGAAAAGGTCGCGATCAACGCGGTCATGGCGGGCTGCAAGCCGGAGTACATGCCGGTGGTCGTGGCCATCGTCGAGGCGATGACAGAGCCGGAGTTCAACTATCACGGAAGCCTGGCGAGCACCGGCGGCTCGGCGCAGCTCATCGTGGTCAGCGGCCCCGTGGCCGACGCGATCGGAGTACACGGCGGGGTCAACGCCTTCGGGCCGGGCTTCCGGGCCAACGCGACCATAGGTCGCGCCATCCGGCTGATCATCATCAACGTCACCACCGGAACGCCGGGCCTCCTCGACCGGTCGACACTCGGCCATGGCGGGAAGTACAGCTTCTGCTTCGCCGAGAACATGGAGGCCAGCCCCTGGGAGCCCCTTCACGTGCAGCGCGGCTTCTCTCCTGATGAAAGCGCAGTGACGGTGGTCGCGGTCGAGGCCCCGCACCAGATCTCCGACCACATCAGCAACACGCCCGAAGGCTTGTTGGACAACATCGCGCACCAGATCTCGGTGCACCCTCCGGGCTATGCCGAGTTCGTGGTCGTCATCGTGCCGGAGCATGCCCTGATCTTTCGGAACGCCGGCTGGAGCAAGCGGCAGGCGATGGAGTATCTGTTCAGCAAAGCGATCAGCTCCACGGGGCGCCCCACCCACGAGCCGCTCCCGCCCGGCGCGACACCCGAGCTGCGGCCCGTGATGAAGAGCGTCGACGGCATCATCATGCTCGTGGCCGGTGGCGACGCAGGCGGCTTCTCGGCCCTGGTGCCCACCTGGGGCAGCGGCAACCTCAGCAAGTCCGTGACCAGGCGCGTCGCGGTCTAGCCGGGACCGCCGCACCGTGGCCACCATCGCCCTGGAGATCGTTCCGACCTCGACCGAGGCCGGACTCGAGGGGGCGCAAGCGGAGACTCGAAAGGTCAAGGGACTTCTCGAGAGGTCCGGCCTCACCGGCCGCATCAACACCCTGATCGTCCCCCAGATCATCCCCGAGGAGGGGGACCGCCCGGTCCCGCTTCGAGAGAAGCTGGACCCCCTCGATTGCAGCCGGGTGCTGCGCCAGGAGCTGTCGACCTCCTTCATCCTCACCCAGGTCACGGTGTTCACGCCCTACGACCGGCTTCTGACCCGGTTGCGCACCTTGAAGGAGTCGGGCATCGAGCGGGTGGTCTACGTCGGCGTGCCTCGAGTCTTCGACGAGGGCGACGTCGTCGGCCCGTTTCCCAGCGACGCGCTGGACCTGTTCCGCGACCTCATGCCTTCGCAAGGTGTGATCCTGATCCCAACGAGGCCCGACGAGGACCAGCGGTTTCTGCAGAAGCTGGACCACGGCGCCAACTTCGCCCTCACCCAACTCCTGTTTACCGACCAGATCGCCGGGTTCCTTAACAGTATTCGGCAAAGCGAGCAGAAGCCGGAGGTGATCCTCTCCTTTGGCTATGTCCCGAGGGTGGAGCTCAAGACAGGGCTCATCACCTGGCTGATCCGGGACGCAACCGACCTCGCCAAGCGCGAGATGGAATGCGTGGCGGAGGTCGCCGGACTACCGTTCGCGCAGAAGAAGGCGAGGCTCGTCGACACCTACAAGAGCGTGATCGACGGCGCCGCGGGGCTCGGCTTTCCGCTGGGACTTCACTTCGAGTGCCCCTACGGCGTGACGGAGCCGGCGCTGGAGACCTTCAGCGCGATGCTCGAGGCATGGTCGCCGGACTAATCGGACGGCCACCAACATGGAAAGGAACGCCATGGCCCCTGACAACGCCGTACTGAATGAGGTGCTCGATAGACTGCGTCTGCTCGAGGACGAGCGTGCCATCCTCCGCACCCTCTACCTCTACGCTCATTACCTCGACGCGGGGCGCGACGAGGACTGGCTGGACCTATTCACGGAAGACGCCGTGCTCGACGTGCGGCGTCGCGTCGCCGGCGGCACGAACAAACCGCACCGGCACTCGGGCAAGGACGCGCTGCGCGCGTTCGTCACCGCGCACTCCAAGACCGCCGCGCCCCCAGCCGCCTTCGATAAACACTTTTACTCGTCGCCGCTGATCGTCGTGGAGGGGGATGAGGCAAAGGTCGAGCAGTACTCAGCGGGCCTCGACGACGCCCCCAGCGGGCCGAGCCTCGGCAGGTTCGGGCGCACCTTCGATCACTTCGTCCGGCAAGACGGGCGGTGGCGGTTCAAGGAGCGCATCATCGTCACCGACGTCGCGAAGCAGCAGCGCGGTTAGCGACGTGGTCCTGAGCTAGGCGCTCGCCAGGAACTCCCGCACCACCCGGGCGAAGGCCGGCGGGTCGTCGCCAGCAACGGTATGGCCGGCCCCTTCGACCTCGACGAGGCGGCCGTTGGGCAGGGCTTCTGCGAACCGCACCGCGGCGTCATGGGCGAGGATGTCGCTCTCGGTCCCTCGCACCAGCAACGTGGGGGCTGTGATGCGGGGAACGTAGGGCCACAGAGCCCCGGGGTCGTGCTTGCGCTCCCGTTTCCGGAAGCGGCGGTCGTACTTCCACGTCCAGCGCCCATCGGGAAGCTGGCGCAGGTTCCACTGCAGCCGCTCGCGCAACTGCTCCAGGGGGCGTCGCGGGTTGAACTCGTGGGCCCGCTCCACGAACGCTTCGAGGCTGGGGAGGATGTCGGCCCGGTTGGTGAAGTGGCGTATGTTGTCGGAGCCCCGCGTCATCGTCTCGGGGCCGATGTCGACGATCACCAGGCGCCCGATCTTATCCGGGTGCAGCGCGGCGTAGGTCGCTGCGTTGCGGCCGCCCATCGAAAGGCCGACCAGCACCATGTCGCGCAGCCCCAGGGCGTCGACGAAGCCCCCGATGTCGCGCATGTGGGCGTTCACGGTGTAGATGCCGGTCTTCGACCATGAGCTATCGCCATGACCGCGCTGGTTCAGCGCGATGACGTGATGGTCGCCCAGCATCGCCCTGGAGAACTCGTCCCAGCTGTGGGCCGACTGGGAGCCGCCGTGGAGGAGCAGCATGCTCTGCTTCCCTCTCGTGCCCCAGTCCAGGTAGTGGAGGCGCATGGCGCCGACGTTGATTTCTTTGTCCTCGAACTCGGGCATGTTTCATCTCCTGGCGCTGGAGAGCACCCCCAAACCCCCTGAAGGGGGTTCAAGGTAGCCCTTCGGGCTATTGATACAAGAAGGGGCACATCCCCATCAACCCTTGCCAAAGGGGCTCCACCCCTCTGGACTCCCCGAGCGGGAGCAGCGAGGGCATTTTGTTCCACAGGCTCCAAGATGGGCTCCTTCGGCCCACCTTCGGCGCACCCTCTCCCACTGGAAGAGGGTTGGGGTGACGGTTCCCGCGCCTCTGCTTGACTCCCCGGTTTTCGTCTCCCTCTACGGTGCTCGCAGGTCGGTCGTGTCGTCTTGACGCACGATGGCCGTCTCGGAGGACGGGGTGTCGTCGAACGCCTGGGGAGCGGCCTCCGGCGCCGCGTCGGGCGCAGCGAGGGCCGGCCAGCGTCGCTCGATTTCCTTCACGATCTCCTCGACGGCACGGTCCAGACGGGTCCAGTCGTTGCCTCCGGCGCGGCGCACGTCGAAGTCGTTGAGCTTGTCCGGGGGGCCGTGGATGCTGCGCAAGGCCAGGCGCACGTCGCCGAGGACGCCCGTGCGCTCGGCGTAGACCTGACCCCCATCGCGGGCGTCTTCGCCGCGGGCCCCCGTCCAGTAGGACTCGCCTTCGATGCGGAGAATAACCAGCGCCCGCTGTTTCATCGACGCCCTTCCCAAGACCCAAAACCCAAGAATCAGCGGGAGGGTGATGAGTCCGAACAAGATAGTGAGGAAGTCGAGGCGGCTGGCCTCCTTTTTCCCGACGATCATCCCTTCGAAATAGCTGACGTCGCGAATCGGGCCCTGGCTGTCGTCGAGCGACGAGACGGGGGTGAAGCCCAGGTCCTCGAGGACAGCGCGCAGGCCCGAGAGGACCTGGCGGGCGTGGCCGATGCGTCCCTCCCAGCGCAGCGGCTTGCCGCGGCTGAGCTTGGCGATTCGCTCGTCGAGGCGCTTCAGCTCGGTCAGGCCCAGGTCTGCTTCTTGTGGGGACGGTTCGTCAGCCATGGCTCATCTCCCGCGCGGGGTTGCCTGTATGTTACAGCTTCCCTTCCAGCGGATTAAAGACCAGCCCGGTCGCAAGCTTGGGGGAGAAGTAGGTCGACTTGGGCGGCAGGCACTCACCGCGGTCCGAGACCTCCTTGAACGCAGTCATCGGCACCGGTCGTGGCAGGATCGCGAGTTGGCACTCCCCAGTGTTAACGCGGTGAACGGCCTCTGTCGCGTGCTTGGAGAAGGCAAGCAGGCCCCGCGTCTCGGCCTCCTCTTCTTCGATACCCAGCGCGGGCTTGAGCACGAGCTCTCGAAACACGGCGGGGCCGAGACAGGCCCAGGCCGCGGAGTGCCCGGCGCCGGTCAGGGACTCGAGGGGCCGAGAGCCGCGCAGGCGAAATGAGGAGCGCATCGCCGGCTCCAGGCCCCAGACCTCGAAGACGACGTCGGGCGCTTGCAAGCCGGCCAGCGCCTCCTCGGCCACCTGAATGGCCGGCGCCCAGGCCGCGTTGTGCCGAACCTCAATGAAATCAGCGTCGAGACGGCCACGGACCGCGGCCAACGCGTCCGCGTCCAGGCCTTTGAGCAGGCGGGGATAGGGGAGGCACAGCAGGCCGGGGTCGGACAGCGAGATGAGGGCCGCCATGACGTAGTTTGCCGCGCGGTCCTCGCCCCATGTTGGCTCGTCGGCAGCCCGGAGGTCGCGGTAGTGGACCGACGTCTCGAAGCGGTGGTGCCCGTCGGCGACATACAACGGCTGCCCCGTCAGCGCGTCTTGCAGGCGTTTCACCATCGACGGCCCGGCGATGGGCCAGAAGCGAAAGCGCTCCCCCTTCCCGAAGTCGGCCACATTCGGCTCAGCGCCGGCGGCGGCCTCGGCCAGGACCTGAGCCACTCCGCCCTCGTCTCCGTAGAGCAGCATCACCGGGCTAATATTGGTCTCGGTAGCCTGTATCAGCCGGAGGCGGTCCTCCTTGGGCCCGGAGCGAGTGTCCTCGTGGGGCCGAATGCTCCCCGAGTCGAGGGGCTCGAGACGCACCGCCGCGACGAGCTCAGTCCGGGTAAGCCGCGCACCGGCCCGTTCGAAATCGTGGGCAGCCAGATAGAACGTGGGGCGCTCGTCCCGCGTCAAGACGCCGTCCTCCCGCCATCGAGCCAGCCAGCGGGCGGCGGCCGCGTAGCGGTCCTCGCCGGTGACGATGTCCTGGTCCCGGGTCAGCTCGACGCGCACCGCGTTCCACGGACTCGCGTCGTACAGCCGGGCCTGCTCCTCCTCGGAGATGACGTCGTAGGGGGGACAGAGCACGTCGCCGAGATCGCTGACACGCTCCGGGTTATAGCGGAGCCCCCGGAAAGGGCGGACCTCAGCCATTAGCGCTCATCCATGCCGGCGAGAATCCAAGACGGTGACTCCTCCACGGCGCCGCTGCGAAGCCGGTCCAAGGGACGAATGAATCGACGGTAGCCGCCCCAAATTTCAGTGTCAAGGGGTTTGACCCCCCGCGCACGCAAATCTATAATCCGGCCACCTTGCGGCCCCGCCGCCGGATGGGGCCCGGTGAGTCCGCTCCCCGAGAAAAGGAGGCGCGATGAGCGCCACGACCAAGCCGCTGGTGTTCAGCCCGTTCAAGCTGTCGCCTCATGGACGATGGGGCGACATCGGCCCGATCGTCGAGGCCACCAAGCTGGCCGAGGATCTGGGCTTCTACTCCATTAACATGCCGGAGCACATCATTCTGCCCCAGGACCCGAGCGGGCCGCTCCTCGCAGACGTCTGGTACGACAACTTCGTCCTCGCCTCCCACCTCGCGGCGGTCACGACACGCATCCGGTTCTTGCTCTACGTGATGATCATTCCGTACCACGAGCCCATCGTCGCCGCCAAGCAGCTCGCGACCCTGGACCAGGTGAGCGAGGGGCGCATGATCTGCGGCACCGGGGTCGGTTGGCTCGGGGGCGAGCTCGAGGCCCTCGGCGTGCCGCACGAGGAGCGGGGCGCCATCACCGACGAGTATCTCGAAGCAATGGTGGCACTCTGGACTCAAAGCAACGTCTCGTACGACGGCAAGCGCGTCAACTTCGCCAACATGTCGTTCAACCCGAAATGCGTACAGACGCCCCACGTTCCCCTATGGATCGGCGGCACGGGCCCCGCGGCCCGGCGCAGGTCGGTCGCGCTCGGGGACGGCTGGATGCCGATGTCCGGGGCCCTCGACGACCTCGAGCGAGAGGTCGACGCCATCAAGGGGATGCTGGCCGAGGCCGGCCGCGACCCCACCGCGTTCAACTTCTCTTCCAGCCTGGCGGTTGGCGAGCCGGACTCCTACACACCTCACGCCTCCGCCTCCGAGCACCTGGCCCATCGCACCGCGCGCTCGACTTCGCGCAACTATCCGTGGGAGGCCGAGGCCGTGATCGACGGGATCGTTCAAATGCGTGAAGCCGGGTTCAACCATATCTTCGTCCGGCTAGGCTGGGACACGCCCCTCGACCTGATGCGCGGCATGGAATGGTTCGCGTCGAACGTCATGCCGGCGTTCAAGACCGTTACCTCTTCCGGCTAGGCGACGCGAAATAGGGATGGGCCAACCGGCCACGCGCGGCCGAAGGAGTCATTACGGGGTAGGTGACCCGTTCTGCTTTTGTCTCCGGTCTCGTAAAACAAGCGAAGTCGCCAAAGAACTTCACCGCCAACGGCCTGTGCCGCCGCCGCTCTCTATCCCCAGCCATCGACCCGGGTCGCGTTTTGGCTTGGCTCCTCACCTTGAGCCTCCTCAATACACTGAATGTGTTTAACGGCCTCAAGTCCCAGGCTAGCCAAATAGAGTCACCGGAGCGGTCACGGGAGTAACCGAAATCGGGGCCAAAGTCACCGGCGCGCTCCCCCGTATCTCAGTCCCGGAAACTCCGAAAACAGAAACGGCCACCTTTGCAGGTGGCCGTTTCGACCGTCGCTTGTGCCGTCTTTGAAGACTACCGCTTGACCTTGTAGCCCGCCTCGTCGCGGTCCCAGGTGTCCGACGTGAGGCCCTGATTGCCTTCCATGCGCAGCTTGTACTTCTCCACCTTCTCGGTCGGCGTCTTGGGCAGCGCCGAAATGAACTCGACGAACCGCGGGACCATGAAGTAGGCCATCCGTTCCTGGGCGTGGTCGAGGAGCTCCTCGGGCTCGAGATGGGCCCCTTCCTGGAGAACAACCACGATCTTGACCTCGTCTTCGCCCATCTCCGATGGCACCGCGATCGCCGCCGACTCGAGCACCGCGGGATGGCTGTTGATCCCACGCTCGACCTCGAACGACGAGATGTTCTCGCCCCGCCTCCGCATCGAGTCCTTTACGCGGTCGATGAAGTAGATGTAACCGTCCTTGTCCCGGTAGGCCTGGTCCCCGGTGTGGAACCAGAGGTTGCGCCAGGCGTTTACCGTCGCCTCGTCGAAGTTGTAGTAACCGGTGAATAAAGCGAAGGGGACCGACGGTCGCACGCAGATCTCCCCGGGCTCTCCGGGGGGCACTTCGCGATCCAGTTCGTCGAAGATCTTGACCTCGTGGGTGTCTTCCCTGGGCAGGCCGCACGAGCCCGGGGGAATCTGACCGTAAGGCGCACCGGTGCAGATGCCAACCTCGGTGCTGCCGTAGATTTCGACTGACCGCACGCCGAAGCGCTCGTTCAGGGCCTCGTCCATTCTCGACGGCCCGAGATAGAAGGCGCGCATCGTGTGGCTCTTGTCCTCGGGTGACGGCGGCTGGTTCAACAGGATCGGCACCACCGAGAAGATGCCCATACCGATGGTCGCCTTGTGCTTCTTGATGTTGTCCCACCAGGCCGACGCGCTAAACCGGTCGGTGATCGCCACCGTGCCGTCGACGAGCAAGGGGCCTAAGACGCCCTGCCAGAGCCCGATCCCATGGAACAGCGGCATCGGGCTGAAGATCATGTCGTCGCCCGTGAGCTCGATGTACCGGATGAAGCCCATCGCCGTGTTGGGTCCGTGGAACTGGCTGACCTTCACGCCTTTCGACGGGCCGGTGGTCCCCGAGGTGTACATCAGCGCCTGAATCTCGCTGTAGTGGACGTTCACGTCCGGCTTCTTTGCCGGGTTATCCAGCAATGAGCGGAAGTTCTCGGTGGGCTTCTCGAGCCCGGTGGGCGCCGCCGAGCCGCCGTTCGGTGTCCTGACGAAGACCTTCGCCAGACCGGGGAGCTTTCCCTCGACAAAGGCGACGCGCTCCATCCATTCCTCCTCCACCACCAACATTGAGGAGTCGGACGACTTCAGAATGTGCTCCAGCAAATCGCCTTTGTAGGCGGTGTTGATCGGAACGACGATGGCGCCGATCTTCGCCAGTCCGAACATGGCATAGAGGAACTCGGGCGAGTTGGGGAGCATGAGGCCGACCTTGTCGCCCCGCTTGACCCCCTGGGCGACGAAGCCGTTCGCGGCGCGGTTGGCCATCTCGTTGAACTGGTCATAGGTGAGATCGAGGCCATCGAAGTGAAGGAAGGTCTTGCCCTTGTTCGACTTGGCCTTCTTCTCGATGAGGTCGCCGAAGACGAAGTCCTCGGCGGCATACCGCGTCAGCACATCGCTCATGTCGCCTCCCCTTCCGATGGGCTCACTGTCGGGTCGCCAGCGATTCTAACACAAGAGCAGGAGACGGAATTCATCGTCGTTGGAGCGTACGAAAGTCCGGTCGGCGCGAGCGCGCGGATGGCCCCGTCAAACCTGAAAATTGGGCCATTTTCAACTCCTTGACAAGTTAACTGGCGTGCTATAGTATCCCGGCTGTCGCTCTTCTGGAGTGCTGTTTTTTTACTCTGCGCAGGGCGTGATCGAAGGACGCGGGCGGCCTTTTACGAATAACCCGAGGCTTCTCGGAATTAGAACTGAAACAAGCCACGGGGCGTAGACCAGCGTATGGGCACAAGAGGCCGGCTCCCCGGTTCGAGATCTTTTCCATCGGCAACCTCTCAAAACGTGCGCATTTCAGAATGGTTTGCTTTAAGGAATCGGAACGCAGGGGTGCTCGATAGATGAAGTGGTTCATCCTCAATCGCATCATGCAAATGGTCGTCGTCCTGCTGGCCGTCACGACGATCATCTTCGTCCTGAGCAGGTTCCTGGCCGACCCGGCCGTAACCCTCCTCCCCGAGGACGCCCTCGAAGAGGACTACATTCGACTCAAGAAGGAGCTGGGGCTGGACCGCCCGTTCTGGGTCCAGTACGGCAAATACATGGGAGCCCTTTTGACCGGCGATCTCGGCGAATCGATTCGCCGCGTCGGCTACGACGTTTCGGAGCTGATCCCAACACCTCTGATCAACTCGGCGAAGCTGGCAGGCGTCGCCTGGATCGCCGCCATGATAGTCGGCGTAACGCTCGGCATTACCGCCGCCCTGAATCGCGGCTCGCCTATCGATTACATGGCCCGAGTGATCGCCGTCATGGGACTCGTGACCCCGCCGTGGTGGCTGGGGATCATCGCGATCATTCTGTTCGCCGTGAAGCTGCAGTGGCTGCCTGCCGCGGGGGTAGGGGACATCAAGCACTATGTCCTGCCCGCGGGCGTCCTCGCGATGGTTGCATTGGCGGGCCTCACGCGGCTGACGCGGGCAAGCATGTTGGAGATTCTTGACAGCGAGTATGTGAAGCTGGCGCGCGCCAAGGGGTTACCCTATCGGACGGTTGTGTGGAAACACGCGCTCCGCAACGCCTTGATCCCGATCGTTACGTTCGCTGGACTGTACTTCGCGCTCCTCATGACCGGGGCCATCACAATCGAGATCGTATTCGCCTGGCCAGGCCTTGGCCGGCTATTGATCGACGCGCTGAACTCCCAGGACTATGTGCTCGTCCAGGGCACCATCATGGTCGCGGCGCTGATCATCGTGGCCTTCAACACCTCAGTCGACATTCTCTACGGAGTCATCGACCCGCGGATTCGAGTGAGCTGATGGCAACGCCGGAACGCACCTTTACGTTCGAGCCGCCGAACTGGACCGACACGTTCAAGATGGCCGCGCGGCAGGTCCGGAAGCTTCGCCCCCGAATCGTTCCCGAGGGCCTGGTCCTCGTGATGATCATGCTCTTCGCCTCATCCTTCATCATCGAGACTATTTCGCCGTGGGACGCCGAGCGAGGCCGCCCCCAGGACCGAAACATGGCCCCGACCTACGAGGCCAAATTCTGGGACGGGCACGTCATGGGGACGGACCAGCAGGGGCGGGACGTCTTCGTCCGCGTGATCAAAGGCGCCCGCTTCTCCTTCTACGTCGCAATTATCGCCCTCGCCATCGGTGGATCGGTAGGGCTCGTTGTCGGTATCGTGGCCGGCTACTTTGGCGGCAAGATCGACAACCTCTTGATGCGTATGACCGACATAGTGCTCGCAATACCCGTGATTTTTGCCGCCTTATTGCTTGCCGCCCTTTATTCACCGTCGTTGAAACTGGTGGCCATCGCGTTGGGCATCAACCTGTGGGCGCTCTACGCCCGTATGATTCGTGGGGAATCACTGTCTCTCGCCCAGCGCGATTTCGTCAAACTGTCGCGCATCGCCGGCGCCGGCGGGCTGCGCATCATGGTCTTTCACATCTTCCCCCATGTCACGAGCACATGGGTTGTGCTCCTGAGCCTGCAAGTGGGATCGGCGATCCTGGCCGAGTCGTCCTTGAGCTTCCTCGGCGCGGGCATTCCGCCGCCGACTCCAGCCTGGGGACAGATGGCGGCGGCCGGTCGCTCATACATTGAATCAGCCTGGTGGATCTCAGTCTATCCCGGTGTCGCCATTCTCCTGGTTGTGCTCTGTTTCAACCTGGTGGGCGACTGGCTCCGGGACCGTCTCGATCCCAGGTTCCAGTAGAGGAGTCCAGTGGCAGAAACCATCCTCGACGTTAAAGACCTGAGCGCCCACCTGGATACCAAGCGAGGGGTTGTCCGGGCCGTTGACGGCGTGAGCTTCAGCCTCGAGCGTGGAGAGACCCTGGGTATCGTGGGAGAGTCGGGCTCGGGCAAGAGCATGACGGCGCTCTCGATCATGCAGTTGCTGCCCAGGCGCGGAGAGATCGTCGCAGGTTCGATTTACTTCAACGGTGAGGACTTGACGCAAAAGTCTCGCAAGGAGATGGAGCGCATCCGGGGCGCGCGAATCTCGATGGTGCTTCAAGACCCGTTGACTTCCCTGAACCCGGTGTTCCGGACCGGCGACCAGGTTTCGGAGACCATCAAACGCCACCAGAGAGAAGAACAAGACCCGCACGGTCGCTCCGTCGAGTTGATGCGCCAGGTGCGAATCCCCACCCCGGAGACCGCCTATCGCTACTACCCCCATCAGATGAGCGGCGGCATGCGTCAGCGCGTCCTCGGCGCCATCGCGGTTGCCTGCTCACCCGAGCTCCTGATCGCGGACGAACCGACCTCGGCTCTCGACCCGACAATCCAGGCCCAGTACCTGGACCTGCTCAAGGACCTGCAGCAGGAATACAACCTTACGATTATCTTCATCACCCACGACTTCGGGATCGTGGCGAACATTTGCGACAAGGTCGCAGTGATGTACGCTGGGCGGATCGTGGAGTACGGTTCGGTCAAAGACGTGTTCTCCAACCCATCGCATCCGTACACCGAGGCCCTGCTCAAGTCCCTGCCGAGCCTCGACGAAAAGCCGGACCGTCTGCAGGCGATCTTAGGCCAGCCCCCGCCGCCAACGGACCTCCCTGAAGGCTGCCGGTTCGCGCCCCGCTGCCCCTACGCCTTCGACAAATGCTGGGAGTCTTATCCGACGGTTTTCCAGATAGGCGAGGCTCACTCCGCGGACTGTTGGAGGCACGAGAAGTGACTACAGAAAGCGAATCCACGGCAGCTGGAGAAGTTACGGCTGTCGAAGAAATTGCGAGCCCGGGACAGGCTGCCACCCCCGTGGCTGAGGGCGACATCTTCGGGATCCCGACGAACGGCAACCAGCCGATCATCGAGGCCCGCAATCTCACAAAGCACTTCCCGGTAGGGAGAGCCGGCCTGTTCGGCGGTTCGGCGGGCTCCGTTCGGGCGGTCGATGGCGTCGACTTCAAGCTCTACCCGGGACAGACACTCAGTTTGGCCGGCGAGTCGGGCTGCGGCAAGACCACCCTGGGCAATCTCATCCTCCGTCTCGAAACCATCACCGAAGGACAACTCCTCTGGGAGGGGAAAGACGCCACCAAGCTTTCGAGGGATGACACACGCGAGTACCGCCGCTCGGTCCAAGCGGTGTTCCAGGACCCCTGGAGCTCCCTCGACTCACGGATGCGCGTTCGCGACATCATCGCCGAGCCCCTGGTCATCAACGAGCGCATGGGTTTCCAGGAGAGAGTAGAACGGGTAGGCCAGCTGCTTGAGCAGGTCACCCTGATGCCGGCCCACATGGACAGGTTTCCTCACGAGTTCAGCGGCGGACAGCGCCAACGTATCGCGGTGGCCCGAGCCATAGCCCTGAACCCCCGACTGGTCATCCTCGACGAGCCCGTGTCGGCGCTCGACGTTTCGATCCGGGCTCAGATCATGAACCTGCTCAAGGAGCTCCAGGAAGAATACAGCCTCGCCTACTTCATGATCTCTCATAACCTGGCGACCGCCCGCTTCATCAGCGACGTCGTCGCCATCATGTATCTCGGCAAGTTCGCGGAGATCGCCGAGAGCGAGTCCTTCTTCGCGAACCCGATGCACCCGTACAGTCAGGCGCTCATCTCCGCCGCCCTTCCTGTGGACCTGGAGCATAAGTACGAGCGCATCGTGCTGCAAGGCGAGGTCCCATCTCCGATCAACCCACCATCGGGCTGTCGGTTCAGGACACGGTGCCCGTACGTGATGGATGTTTGCTCGGAGGTCGTGCCGCCTCTGAAAGAGGTGGCGCCGAACCACCGGGTCGCCTGTCACCTGTACTAGTACCGGGGTTTCCGCTACACTGCGTAGCTGCCGTCGTCGCCTCTCTTGTCGTGGCCTTGGCATTTCGCCCGGCCGGGTCGCCGTCCACCCCTTGTGCTGAGGAGCGAGCCATGAGTGAAACAACACCACGGATGGGCCTCGCTGGGCTGAGGGTGCTGGAGTTCCCCGACCCGAAATCGGCGCTGTGCGGCAGGCTCCTCGCCGACATGGGCGCCGATGTCGTCCTCGTCGAACCCCCCGAGGGCCACGAGAGCCGCAAGATCCCGCCGTTCGCCGGGGACAGCACAGAGAGCCTCTTCTTCTGGTTCTTCAACGCCAACAAACGCTCCATCACCCTCGACCTGAAAGAGCCGGCCGACCGGGAGCGCTTCCTCGACCTGGCGTCCAGGGCAGACGTTGTCCTCGAGTCCTTCGCGCCGGGCAAGCTTGCCGCGCTGGGCCTGGACGACGAGACGATCCTGGGTCGCAACCCCAACCTTATCCTGACCTCCGTCACCGGGTTCGGCCAGACCGGTCCGTACCGCGACTACGTCACCTCGGACATCGTGGGCTGGGCGGTCGGAGGCCTGATGGGGTTGACCGGCGATCCCGACCGCGAGCCACTGACCGCGCCGGCGATGCAGGCCTATCAAACGACGGCGCTGTGGGCCACGATGGCCATCCAGGCCGCGGTCTACAAGCGGCGTCGCACGGGACTGGGGTCTCGCATCGACATCTCGGTCCAGGAGGCGATCTACGACATGTCGGAGGCCGCCCACACCTTCTATCTGGCCAACGGCGACGTCGTGAAGCGCAACAGCGGGCAGCACCCGCTGGCCTGTCCGTTCATGGCCTACAAAGCCGCCGACGGCTATGCCTTTGTCGGCCTTTCGACGCGGCAGCAGTGGACGAGCCTGGCCGACTGGATGCGGTCCGACGGGATGCTTCCCGACGAGGTGGCCGGGGAGGACTTCGCCACAATTCCCGTGCGCCTCGCCCACCGCGCTGAGGTGAACAGCGCGATCAGCAACTGGGCATCCAAGCTAAAGAAACAAGACCTGTTCATTGGGGGAGCGGAGCGGGTGATACCGAACGCCCCGCTGCAACTCATCAACCAGGTGTATGAAGACGAGCAGTTACGCGAGCGCGACTACTTCGTCTCGTTGCCAGACCCTCGGGAAGACCATGCCGGAGAGTCGTACCTGTCGCCGGGCCTCCCGTACCGGACCCAGGCCGAGCCCGAGTTCACGGCCGTGAAGGCGCCACCACGAGCCGGCGCCCACTCGGCGGAGGTCGCAAAAGACTGGGCGACTCCCAGCCCTATGCCGGCGCCCGCGGACGACGCCCCCGGAGAGACGCCGCTGGAGGGCCTGAACGTCGTCGACATGTGCTGGAACATGGCCGGGCCGATGATGGGCCGCATACTCGGCGACTTCGGCGCGGCGGTGGTCAAAATCGAGCCCCGCGAGATCGGGGACCCGGTGCGTATGATCCCGCCGCACCCGAACCGGGAAACTTCGGTGAACGGCAGCTACACCTACCAGGACCTGAACCGGGACAAGCTCGGCATGACGCTGGACACCCGCAAGCCACAGGCCCAGGGCCTGTTCCTCGAAATGGCCAAGTGGGCCGACATTGTCTTCGAGAACTTCACCGCGGGCACCATGGAGCGGATGCGCCTGGGGTACGATCTCCTTTCGACCGAGAACCCCAGACTTATCCTGGGGAGCCTGTGCGGGTACGGCCAGACCGGATCGCGCCGTACCTGGCCCAGCTACCACCCCACCAGTGCCGCCCTCAGCGGGCTGTTCGCCCTCTTCGCCTATCCCGGCGGTCCCCCCATTGGCTTCGGCCATTCGCACATGGACTACATGGCCGGGATCTTCGGGGCGATCGGCACCCTGGACGCCTTGCTGCGCCGCGAGGACACCGGCAAGGGCTCCCACGTCGACGTTTCACAGCTCGAGTCCGGAGTGATCCTCGAGGGACCCCAGGCGCTGGACTACGTTCTCAACGGCGTCGTCGCCCAGCCCGAGGGAAATCAAGCCGGCGCCCTGGGCGCGGCCCTCCAGGGTTGCTACCGTGTGGCTGGAGACGACCGCTGGGTCGTGGTCACCGCACCCGGCGACAGCGAGTTGGAGGCCCTGGCCCGCGTCGTCGGAGCGAAGAAGGGGACGACCGCGGCGGCCGTCGAGGACGCCTTGCGTGACTGGATGAGTCGGCAGGACGCCTGGGACGCCTTCCACTCGCTACAGAAGGCGGGCGTGCCCGCGGGAGTCGTGTCCCACGGCCCGGACCTGCTCGAGCGCGACGAGCAGCTCAAGGCCCGGGGCATGATGAACACCTACCAACATCCGGAGATCGGCGACGTCCCCATCGTCCAGCCGCCGGTGCTGTTCGACGGGAAGCGGCCGCCCGTGCGCGCCGCGGGACCTGTGCTCGGCCAGCACACCGAGCAGGTGCTGCGGGAACAGCTCGGCCTCTCGGAAGAGCAGTACCTCGAGTACGTGCTCGAAGAGGTGGTGTAGGCGTCAGCGTCCCCCACTCTGTGCGGGCCTGGCCCCCCTGATAGCGTAGCAGTCGCGAGTGCCAAACACGGGCTTGCTTCTGCCATGGGGCAAGATCACGCATCTCTGACTCTGATGCGCTGTTGTTGATATACTCACCCCTAAACCTGCGCGTGGAGGCCGGAAATGCGTATCAGGAAACTGTTCTTCGCGGTCGGAGCCCTGGGGCTTACGATGGCCCCCGGATTGGTCCTGGGGTCCGTCTTCTTCTCACCTGACGGCAGCACTGACTCCGGGGCGGAAACAGCCGCGCTGGTCGCCGACGACTCGGCGAATGGCGCCAGCCAGGGCATCACAGTCCACGGCGACTGGAAGATCCGTGTGCTGGAGCCCGGCGGCAAGCTGGTAGAGGAGCGTCGGTTCCGCAACGCTTTGACTGATACGGGTACAAAGTTCCTGTCCCGTGCCCTGGTACAGCAACACTCGCTGGGTGGGCTGAGCATTGTCCTGGACGGCTCCCTGATCACCAATCAACCGTGTGTCCATCCGGTCATTGGCCCCTCGCCATGCACCATAAGTTATGTAGACCAAAATCTCGGGTTCGCGAACGAAGGGGACCCCCCGAACTATCGGACGCTGATCGCAACAGTAGAGGCAATCGAGGGAACAAACACGGAACGGGTGGTTCTCCGAGGGACCGCGACAGCCATGGCCGACGGGGTCGTTGCCAGGGTCCGGACAGGCTTGTTCGGATGTAATCCGTCGACAGTGACAACTGCGGAATGTGGCGTCACAACCGGGGGGATAATCACGGGCCCTTTCACGTTGACAGATATCACACCCATGAGCGTCGTTGAGGGACATCTCATTCAGGCGGAAGTGGCTATCAGCTTCTCCTAGCGCTGGGCCTACTTGAGCGCCGAATAGAGAACCGTAGACTGTGATGCCGCTTCGAAAGAGAGCGCTCCTAGCGGGATGCGTCGTAGTCCTCACCTTCGCCGGGATTGTACCTTCGATGGTTGTCGCCTCTTTGCCCCAAGCCCCGTCGGCCCAGCGGGACAGCGGCCAGATCGCGTTCGTGTCGAGCAGGAAAGGCAACCCGGATATCTTTTCGATCGGCGGCGACAACTCGGGCCTTGAGCGCGTCACGACGTCGAGCACGCCGGACGCGGACCCGGCCTGGTCGCACGACGGCGAGCGCCTTGCGTACTCATCCAAGCGGAACGGCAACGCGGACATCTACGTGATGACCGACGTGGCCTCGAGAAGGCCCCGGATAACCCGCATCACCAGGAGCACGGCGGCGGACACCGACCCCACCTGGTCGCCGGACGGGTCTCGACTGGCCTACACTTCTACAAGCCGCGCCACTCCCCGCATCATGACCATCAGCTCCACTCGGGCCAGGAGACCCAGGCCCAGCCCCGTCACCCGGGACCGCTCCAAGAGCCGGCACCCGGCCTGGTCCCCGGTCAGCGACGAGATCGCCTACACCTCCGACCGCGCGGGCAACGACGATATCTTTATCGCCGACCTGGGGAACCGCCGGTATCTCGACGTGAGGACCCACAAGAACCTGACAGATCATAAGGCCGACGACATGCAGGCCTCCTGGTCACCCGACGGATCCCGGATCGCCTTCGCCTCCGACCGAAATGGCAACTTCGATATCTACGTGATGAACGCCGATGGCAGCGGGCTACGGCGGCTGACGAGGAGCCGGTCTCACGAATTCCACCCGACCTGGTCACCCGACGGCGCGGCCATCGCCTACCAGATCAAACGCCGTACCCGAAACGAGGTCCGGGTCGTCGACCTCAGGGGGAGGCCGCAGGGCACGATCGCCAAGAGCCGCTCTTCCAACATCTCACCGAACTGGGGAGGGCGTCCCATCGTTGAAGTCGTGATACCTCCGCCGTTGGACGTTCGGGTGGAGGAGAATATCGGAGCGGCCGACTCCGGCCCAGGAGCCTTGCCGGCTGTCCAGGGTAACTCTGTCGAAAGCGTGACCGCCAGCGATGCGCCGAACATCCAAATGTTTGCGCCCCTGCCGGTTCACGTAGAGGAGGAGGTCCAGGTCGGCGACGGTCCATCGTCATTACCTGCCGTCATCGCCAGCATTGAGGAATCGATAGGGGTTAGCGACACCCCCATCGCAGACGCGACGCCGCCCCCCACGTAGCGGGAGGACGCTCGGGCGTCACACCATCCGGCTAACCCGCGCCGCCTCGAGCACTGCGTGGACCATGCGCCGTGGGGCCCGACAGTCGCCGATGGCGTAGGTCTCGGCGAAGCGGCCTTTGACCGCCGTTTCGAGGGCAGTCTCGGCCCGGCTACCGCAGGCCAGCACAACGGTATCGATCTCCTCGATCCGGAGCTCCTGACCGGTGAAGGTGTTCGCCAGCGTCAGGATGTTGTCCTCGAGCTTTTTGACGGCCACCAGGGTCGAGATGACGACGTCGCGTTCGAGGAGCCGTTTGGTCTGGATGTTCTGCGTGGAGGGCTCGAGACCGGAGCCAAGGGTCATCAGCTCGGTGACGATCTCGACGTTCTTGCCCTGTTCCGCCAGATACTCGGCGATCATCCCCGGCGGCGCGTGGTCCTCGATCCCACCGACGACCACCACGTTCTGACCGATCTCCGCGCCCTGGAGGACTTCCATGGCCGTGACGACGCGCTCGCTGTCCAGGCCCGGCGCCTGCGGCACGTAATCATAGGAGCCCGTGGCGACGATCACGACGTCCGGGCTCTCCTCCGCCAGCACGTCCAGTGAGACTTCGACACCCAGTCGAATCTCCACCCCGGCCTTGCGCAGCTGTCCCTCCTGGTACTCGACGTGAGCGGCGAACTCCGGACGGTGCGGGTTTCGTCGGCCGATGATGCCGATCTGGCCTCCGAGTTCGGCTGCTTTCTCGTAAAGGACTACCGGGTGGCCTCGCACGGCGGCAACCCGAGCCGCCTCCATCCCGGCCGGTCCGCCGCCGACCACCGCCACGCGGCGCGGCGTCTCGGCGGGGACGATCGCCATCTCGTCCTCGCGTCCCGCGTCGGGGTTGACCGTGCACGAGATAGCCCGGAGCGGGTAGTGACAGTCGTTGGTGACGATGCAGACCTTGATGTCGTCGGACCGGCCTTCCCGCGCCTTGTTCGCCCATTCGGGGTCGGCGATCAACGCCCTGGTCATGCCGACGAAGTCGACCAGTCCCTCGCTGATCAGCCGGTCGGCGAAGGCGGGGTCGGTGATACGCTGCACGACGGAAACGGGCGTATCGACGACCTGTTTCAGCGCCGCCGCGCCGAGGACGGATGGGCCGGCCGGGATGTACCACGGTGCCACGTAGGGGATTTTGAGTCCACCGCGCAACCCGGTATAGGTGCCCCCGCGAACGTTGAAGTAGACGAGCCTGTCCTGGACGCGTTTCCCAACCTGCTGCATTTCTTCGACACCCAGGCCTCCCTCGACCATTTCGTCCATGGTGATCGTCATGCCGATGGGGAAGTCGGGGACCGCCGTTCGGATAGCTTCGATGATCTCTTCCAGCAGCCGGACCCGGTTGTCGAAGCTGCCGCCGTAGCGGTCGGTCCGCTTGTTGTTGAAGGGGGAGAGAAACTGCTGGATGAGATAGCCGTGGGCGGCGTGGACCTCGACGGCGTCCATCCCGGCCTCTTTGACGCGTCGCGCTCCATGGCCGTAGGCCTCGAGGAGCTCGGCGATCTCTTCGACCTCCAGCGGCCTGGGGACCTGCCGGTCGTATTCGTCGGGGATCTCTGAGGAGCTGACGGTCGCCTGCATGTTATCGGAATGGCGGCCGGCGCCGGAGTGGTGCAGTTGGCCCACGCAGAAAGCGCCACCGCGGTGTGCGGCGTCGGCCTGGCCGCGCATCGCCGGGATGAGCGTCTCGTCGAAGAACGCGATGCCTTCCTTCGTCACCGGGCTGGGAAGGATCGCGTCCCACTCGCGGGCGTAGTCGCGCATGAAGCGGCCGGGCCCCTGTGGGTGGTGGCCGACGCCGGACCCGCAGTTGACGCCGAGGAGCGCGACGCCACCGCTGGCCCGGGCCTCGAGGTACTGCTCGTAGCGGCGCCCCGCGAGCCTGGGGCCGTGCGTCGACATCATCACCCGATTCCGCAACCGCAGCGGACCCAAATCGAGGGGCTCGAACAAGTGCTCGTAGGCTGCCATTGCCAACTCCTGTGCCGCAAGCTCCAGCGCACGATACGAGGCTGTCCAGAGAAAAGCAACTGGGGGAACGACGGTCCGCCGATTGACCCGCTTCTCGAGCGGCTGCTACACTCGGCCCCTGAACGGACCCACGGGTCCGTGTCCCCGAGTGCCCTTTGAGCGACCCTCCACCACAGCCGACCCAGCCCCTGACCCTGTTCGGGACGAAGCTCTTCTATGGCTGGTGGATCGTCATTGCGGCCTTCTTCCTCCTGTTCATGTCCGGCGGGTTCTTTCTGTTCGGCATTGGAGTCTTCTTCCTGACGCTCGAGGAGGAGTTCAGTGCGGGAAACCGGGGCCTTATCTCCCTCGCCCTGGGCCTCGCGCCCCTGGAGGGCGCAATTCTAGGCCCCTTCGCCGGCTACCTCGTCGACCGCTTCGGCCCGCGACGCTTGATGTTCGCCGGCATCACCTTGCTCGGGTCGGGCTTTCTGCTGGCGAGCACGGCCCAGAGCATGGGCGTCTTCGTGATCTTCTATCTGATGATGGCCGTCGGGGTCGGCATCGGCTTCGTCACCCCGCCAATCACGGCGATCGGCAACTGGTTCGTCAAACGCCGCGGCATGGCTCTCGGCATCGCCAGCTCCGGGTTCGGCAGCGGCGCTGCGCTGGCCATCGTCGTCAACCTCCTGATCGAGACCTTCGACTGGCGCGGGGCCGCCGTCGTCATCGGGATCACCTTTATGGCGGTGGGCTATCCCCTGGCCTCTCTCATGCGCCACCGGCCCGAGGACCACGGGTGGCTGCCCGACGGGGCATCCCGGCCGCCCGCGCCCGCAACCGGCCGGCCTCTTGCCGCCGCGCCCGCGCGGTCAGACTTCACCGGTCGTGAAGCGCTCCGCAGCCGCGTCTGGTGGCAGTTCGCCATCGGCTTCGCCATGCGGAACATGCTGATGTCCGCCTTCGTGATCCACTTCGTCCCCCTGCTGGTCGAGAAGGACTTCTCCCAGTCCACCGGCGCGGTGTTGCTCTCGATGTTTGGCGTCATGACCGTTCCGGGACGCCTGATCGGCGGCTTCCTCGCGGACAAGCTGCCGCACAGGTACGTGGCCGTGGTCAGCGTCAGCATGGCCTCGCTGGGAATGTTGACGCTGGTGCACGTCAACGAACTCTGGCACGTCGTGCTGTTCCTGGTGTTGTTCTCGGCTGGCATGGGCGGTAGCTCCAGCCTCTCCTTCGCCATGCAGGCGCATTACTTCGGCCGCACGTCGTTCGCCACTATCGCCGGATTCGGCCACGTTATCAGCGGCGCATGCGCCATGGCCGCCACCTCCATGGCCGGCTTCACTTTCGACAGCACGGGCAGCTACAGCGTCGCGTTCTATAGCCTCGCGGTTGTTTCGGGCATCAGCGCGATCATACTGTTCAATACTCGACCTCCCAGGCGCGCGTTCGTTGACACGGCAAGACCCGCTGGCTAGAGTAGCGCCAAGCAAGCAGGTAGGCTCAGGAAAGCGACCAGCGAGGGCTGATTGGAGAGCTTGCATATGACTCAGCTTGAAAAAAGCTACCCGACGTTCGACTGTGACAGTCACGTTACTGAGTTGCCGGAGATCTGGGACTACCTCTCCGAGAAGGAGAAGGAAGTCGTCCGGCCCTGGTTCTGGCCCACGGGCCCATGGGTGATCCTCAACGGCGACACGCTGACCCACGGCTACTGGGACTACGGCCGCGTCGGCTATCTCTTCGGCGGGGACACGACGCTGAAGCGCGGCCCCAGCGCCGTCGAGTCGACGGGCCCCGGCGTGAACAAGAGGGTTATCCGCATGCTCCGGGAAATGCGGCTCACCGAGGAGCAGTGCGAGTACACTGACCACAAGGGGGCCAGAGACCCTCGGGCGCGGCTGGCGGAGATGGACCTGCAAGGCATCGACCAGGTCATGGTCATCCCGCTGATGATGATCCAGGCATTCCTGTACGTAGAGAACGCCTTCGCCGCTTCACTCGTGGCGCGCGCCTACAACGACTGGATCCATGACTGGTGCTCGGTCGACGTCGAGCGCCTGTACCCCTGCGCCGCGCTCCCCTCGCAGAACCCGGTGCTTGCCGCGGACGAGCTCCGGCGCGTCGCCAAGCGCGGCTTCAAAGTGGCCGGGCTTCGCGCCGCGCTCATTCATGGCCGCTATCCCAACCAGCCAATATTCGAGCCCTTGTGGCAGGCCCTCGAGGAGACCGGTGTCGTAGCCGGAATGCACTCGCTGCCGCAGCAGGACCCGGACCGCGTCCAGTCGTCCGGTACCACCTGGAAGCCCCCCTCCATCCTCGACCGGGCGATCGGGTCGGGGCAGATCCAGGGCGGCGGCCAGACACTCGGCTTCGCCCACATGGCGATGACCTGGATGACGAGCGCGCTCCTCTCCGGCTTCTTCGAACGCCATCCCGGCCTCACCCGCATGGCGATCATGGAGTCCAATGCGTCCTGGCTGCCCCTGCTGCTGGAGGAGTGCGACCGCGCTTTTCGGCTCTACAAGGGGGTCCGCAACTCGCGGGCGAGCCAACTGCCCGGCGAGCTTTTCTTCGAGCGCTGCTTCATTGCCTTCGAAGGCGACGAGACGCCGGTCTACAAGCAGTACTCCTACTTCCAGGAGGTCGGCATCTGGTCGTCGGACGTCTACCACCACGACGGGGCCGACGCCTGGTCCGCGATTCGGGACATGGAGCGCGCCGGCGTCCCCGTCGAGGCCCAGGCCAAACTCATGGGGAGCAATGCCCGCCGCATGTACGGTATCGAGCCCAGGATGGTGACAACGACAGAGCCCGCGTCCTACGATCGGCCCGACTGGTACCCCAAGCCCGAGGAGATCGAACGAGAATTCGCCGGCCTCACGGCCCGGCGCTGATACGGAGCGTTCCATGAAGCCCATCACCAAGTCCTATCCAACCTTCGATTGCGATGCTCACATCACCGAGCAGCCGGGAATCTGGGAGTACCTCTCCAAGGCGGAGAAGGAGGTCGTCCGGCCCTGGTACTGGGTCGATGGCGACCAGGTCATCATCAACGGCAGCAAGGTGGTCAACGGCCAGTGGGCCGGCAGCATCGGCGCGGTGAGCGTCGTCGAGTCGGGCGGTCCCGGGGTCACCAAGCAGATGATCCGCATGCTGCGAGAGATGGACCTCACCGAGGAGCAGTATGCGTACGTGAACTACAAGGGCGCTCGGGAGCCCAACGCACGGCTCGCCGACATGGACGTTCAGGGCATCGACCAGGTGGCCGTGATCCCGATCATGATGTTCAACCAGTTCCCCTGGGTGGAAAACGTGTACGCCGCCGAGCTCATCGCCCGGGCCTACAACGACTGGGTGTTCGACTGGTGCTCGGTGAACCCGCAGCGCCTGTTCCCGGCGGCATGTCTGCCGCTGCAGAGCCCTCACATGGCCGCGAAGGAGATGGAGCGCTGCGCCGAGCGCAACTTCAGGGTGGCGATGGTGCGGCCCGTGGCGCACCAGGACCGCTACCCCAACCTGGCTACGTTCGAGCCGGTATGGAAGGCTTTCGAGGAGACCGGCCTGGTCACCGGCATGCACTCGCTGGCCGCCGCGACCAACGTCTGGCACCTGAGCCGGACAGGCCGGCAGTGGAGCCCCGGCATGCTTATCGAGAATGCGGTGAGCCAGAAGCAGATGCGCGGCCCCTCACAGGCCATCAGCTTCGTCCATGAGGCGATGGCGTGGATCCCCAACGTGCTCCTCTCGGGCTTCCTCGAACGCTACCCCACGCTGAAGATGGCGATCATGGAGTCCAACGCCGCGTGGCTACCGATGGTGCTCGAGGCCTGCGACGATGCCTTTCATCTCTACAAGAACGAGCGCGGCCCCAGGGTGAGCAGGCTGCCAAGCGAGATCTTCTCCGAGCGCTGCTTCATCGCCTTCGAAGGGGACGAGAAGCCCGTCTACAAACAGCACTCGCTGTACGAGGACATCGGCATCTGGTCGTCCGACGTCTATCACCACGACGGCGCCGACGCCTGGACGGCGATCCGCTACATGGAGAAGGCGGGCGTGCCGGAGGCGGTCCAAGCCAAGCTGATGGGAGCCAACGCCCGGCGCATGTACGGCATCGAGCCCGAGCAGTTCACCACCACCGAACCCGAGGACTACCCGCGCCCCGACTGGTACCCGACGGCCAAGGACATCGAGCGGACGTTCGCCGACCGCATGGTGGCGGTGTAGGACCTCTCCCCCCGTCCCCTCTCCGAGTCGGAGAGGAGGCGAGGTTCCAAGGGGAGTCCGGGGAGGAGCCCTCAGCGAGGCGGCGTTCGAACTGGGAGTCCAGAGGGGCGGAGCCCCTTTGGCAAGGGTCGAAGGGGATGTGCCCCTTCCTTAAGAATTGCCCGAAGGGCTACCTTGAACCCCCCTGGGGGTTTGGGGGCGTCCCAGGTGCTTGACCGCTTGACGCCGAAGAGTCCCCAAGAAGAGACGCGGCTGGTGAGGCACCGAACGTCGACAGGTAAACGGAGGCAGAGCATGGCAGAGCGCAGCAAGTCTTTCCCGGTAATCGACGCCGATAGCCACGTCCTCGAACCGGTGGCGATATGGGACGAATACCTGGACCCCGAGTACCGGGTCGTCGCCCGGTCCTGGTTCTGGCACGAGCACGACGAGGTCGGCCCGCACACGATCCTCAACGGCAAGCCGGCGCCGGAGCTGGCGACTCCCAACCTGCCACGGTATGCGCTCTGGCGGCCGGGCATGACCCCCCAGGACATCGGCGAGCTCGACCCGAACACGCCGCACCCCGTCAACCCCGGCGCCAACGACGCCAAGGCCCGCCTCGCGGACATGGACGCGATGGGCGTGGACCAGGCCCTGCTGTTCCCCACGATGTTCGCCGAGTACTACCCCGTCATCGAGAACCCGGACGTGGCCTACGCCCTGGCCCGGGCATACAACGACTGGATCCTCGACTTCTGCAAAGCCAACCCGGACCGGCTGGTCCCCGTCGCGGTGCTGCCCATGCAGGACGTCAACTTCGCGGTACGGGAGGCCAGGCGCGTCGCCGGCCTTGGCTTCCGGGCCGCCATGGTCCGTCCCATCTTCTTCAACGACCGCTATCCCCACGATCGTTACTACTGGCCGCTGTGGAGGGAGCTCGAGGCGCAAGAAATCATGATGTGCGCCCACCCCACGGCCGGGCCCGCCGCAGCCGAGATGGACGCCAACGCACCCTTCATCGAGCGGGTCACCGCCAACCTGAACCTGGGCCACCCGGTGGCTGAGATCACCGCCCCGGCCATGGACAACGCGACCTTCGTCGTCGCGCTGATGGCCGACGGCCTGATGGAGAAGTTCCCGAAGCTGAAGCTGCATCTCGTCCACTCCGGGGCCGCATGGCTCACCGTCGCCCTGGAGAAAACGGAGACCTACCTCTGGCTCTCGCACCAGGAAGACCCCGTCAGCCTCGACCCCGAGGGCGTGTTCTACAACCGCCAGAACCTGATCCACTTCAACGCCAGCGACTCCAGCGTCCGCCGCATGCCCGACATATTCGAGGACATCGGCGCGTGGGGCTCGCGCTACCCCAACCACGACGCGGCCGACGCCTGGGAGGCCATCGAGGACCTCCGCTCCGGCAGCGTGCCCGAGGCCACCATCGAGAAGCTCATGGGCGGCAACATCGCTCGGGTGCTCGGGCTCAAGCCGGCGGTGCCGGCGTAGGGCCCCTATGTTCCTGTCTGCTGGGATCTCGGCGTTTCTCGCGATCCCGGCCCTTGCGCTTTCCGGTTACTTCGGAGCGCTCTTTTCCCTCAGGAAGGGGGACCACTACGGCCCCCTCAACGACGTCTTCTTCGCTCTTGCCGTCTTCCTGCTGATCCTCCCGGCGATCGCTGTCAATGACCTCGCGAATCAACAGGTCGGCGTGTGGTTCGACACCGTTACCTGGGCAGCGGTCGCCGGCATGGTCGTCGCCGACGTGGGCCAGACACTTCTCGTCGTCCGGGCTATAAGCCTTCAGGCGTCATTCACGACGGGCGGCCTGGGCATTCTCCCCGTGCTGGCATGGATGGCGTCCATGGCCGTGGTCTCGCTTCGCAACGCAGTGCCGGACGAGCCGGTTGGGTGGGCAATGACGGTCTCGCTGGCGCTGATGATACCCACCGCGCTACTGCCAGCGATGTCGGTGAAGATGAGCCTGCGGCTCTCGGTCGCGGGCGTTCTCGGCCTCGCCCTCGTGGCGTGGCTGCTTGCTCTCGGGATCGACCTGCTAGACCACGCCTGAACTGGGTAATGGGCGTTAACGTCCTGAGGTATTATGGCCACCGGAGGTCTCCATGACCGGCATAACCAAGAGCTACCCTGTCTTCGACTGCGACGGCCACCTCACCGAGTTGTCCGCGATCTGGGACTACCTCTCGTCGGCCGAAAAGGAATACACCGCGCCCTGGTACCGCGTCGAGGGCGACGACGTGATCGTCAACGACTGGATGGTGCGACGCGGGGCCTGGGCCACTAGCCAGCGAGCGGTCAGCGCGATCGAATGCCTCGGCCCCGGGGTCAACAAGAAGATCGTCCGCAAGCTACGGGAGATGGACCTGTCCGACGAGCAGCGCGAGCACGTCAACTTCAAAGGCGCGCGCGAGCCGCGAGCGCGCCTCATCGACATGGACCTTCAGGGCATCGACCAGGTAGTCGTCGTGCCCATCATGATGCTCAACGTCTTCCCGTGGATCGAGGACACCCGCGCCGCGGCGCTCATGGCCCGAGCCTACAACGATTGGGTGTACGACTGGTGTTCGGCCGCCCCTGACCGGCTCTTTCCCGCCGCGGCGCTCCCTCTGCAAGACGCCGAGCTATCGGTCGCTGAGCTGCACCGGCTTGCCGCCAGGGGCTTTCGCGTCGCCATGATCCGGCCCGTCGACATCCGGGGGCGCTACCCCAACATCCCTGCGTTCGAGCCCTTGTGGCGGTCCTTCGAGGAGACGGGCATCGTGACCGGCATGCACGCGCTCACCGTCAAGGAGGTCGATCTCACCGAGCCGTTGGGCTCGTTCAGCCCCGGCCTGATGGTGGAGCGAGCGTTGAGCCGCGGCCAGGGCGGCCACCAGGGCAACCGCTCGGCCACCCTTGGCTTCATGCACGAGAGCGCGACGTGGATGCTGAACATGTTGCTGTCCGGGTTCCTGGAGCGGTATCCCCACCTCGCCGTTGCCATCCTCGAGTCCAATGCGTCCTGGCTACCTATGGCGCTAGCCGCAGCCGACCGCTCGTTTCACCTCTACCGCAACGAGCGCCAGGGCGGCGCGACCCGCCTCCCCAGCGAAATCTTCCCCGAGCGTTGCTTCATCTCCTTCGAGGCCGACGAGCGCCCCGTGTTCAGACAGCACTCGGTGTTCGAGGAGATCGGCGTCTGGGCCTCAGACGTGTACCACCACGACGGCTCCGACGCCTGGACCGCGATCCGCACAATGCGGGAGGAGGGCGTCCCTGGCGAGGTCCAGGCGAAGCTGCTCGGCGAGAACGCCCGGCGCATGTACGGCATCGAGCCCAAGCTGTTCACCACGTCGGAGCCCGAGAGCTACGACCGCCCCGACTGGTACCCGCGGGTCGACGACATCGAGCGCGAGCTCGCCGACCGGCTGGCGGCGAGGTAGGCGAGGCGGACGCGTCTAGTCCCGCCGCGTGTACCGAAACGTCGGCTCCTTCAGCCGCTCGTCGACGTCGGCCCAGGTGACCTTCACGTCGGGGCCCGTCCACTCCGAGGTGGCGCCGCCACCTTCGGCTCGCCAGTCCCAGAACCGGGCCACGGCCGTCTTGTGGGGCTCGGTGCGAACGAAGTCGCACATCGCCTCCGGGCTCTTCCATGCCGTGAACGTCCGGAAGGTCTTGCGGGGCATGTCGGTCTTGAGCATGAACCGGGCCACGCCTTTGGTGCGTTTGAGTTGCCAGGCGACCCGCATGGAAAGCAGCATGAACGATGGGATGTAGCGGTGACTCTTGAGCGGGAGGAGCGTGGCCGCGTAGAAGAGCTCGGCCCCGTCCTCGGGTCGCTCGACACTTGCCTTGAGCTGCGTGGTCGGTCCCTCCTCTATCGGTCGAAAACGCCGCCAGTCTATCTCCGGGCCGCACGGCGGTCAACGCGATGGGTTCCCTTGACAACCCGTAGGAGTGCGGCCACCATGGCCCACGCAGCAACCCTATCGGAGGTAGCGGGTGGCGTTCGAGGGCCTAGAAGGAAAAGTCGCGATCGTAACCGGGGGCAGCCGGGGCATCGGCAAAGCCTATGCGCTCTCGCTGGCGATGGCCGGCGCCTCGGTCGTCGTCGCAGCCAGGTCCGACACGGCGCGAGAGGCGGCGCCCGCGGGCCTTTCCAAGGGCGAAGCGCACGTCCGCGGCCTCCTCCCGGGCACGATTCAGGAGACCGTAGCCGAGATCGAGGCCCTGGGCCGCGACGCTCTCGCCGTCCGCTGCGACGTCTCGAAGGAAGACGACATCAAGGCGCTGGTCGCGACGGTGATGGAGCGCTTCGGGCGGATCGACGTCCTCGTCAACAACGCCGGCACCTACCCGCGGTACGGCTCCCTCGAGATAGACCCGGAGGAGTTCGACTGGAGCTTCCGGGTCAACACCCTGGGCCCGTATCTCTGCTGCAAGCACGTGCTGCCCATCATGATCGCGCAGAAGAGCGGCTCGGTGATCAACCTCACGTCGCGGACGTCGATGATTATGCCGTTCGAGGGCTGGACGCCAGCCCTGGAGTTGCTGGTCTACGCGGTGACGAAGGCAGGGGTGAACCGTCTCACCACCTACCTGGCCGGCGAGGTTGCTCCGCACAACATCGCGATCAACGCCCTGGTCCCGGGGATGATCGTGACCGACGGCCTGCGCGACGCCATGGACGACGACTACGACTTCGATCACGATAAGGTCAACTGGCTGCCGGCTACGCCCGACGTCCTGGGGCCGGCACTCCTCTACCTGGCGAAGCAGTCGGCCCAGACGTTCAGCGGCAGGATCGTCATCACCGACGAGTTCGGCGACACCTGGCCGTAACGTGAGCCGCGAGCCTTGAAGAGCGAGGACGAGCGGGCAGATGGCGGCGAAGTTCCCGCCGACGGGGCAGAGGGTACGACTGACCGCTCTCTCCTCGCGTCGATGTCGCTCGGCCACGGGGCTATCCACTGGTACCAGCAGATCTACCCCATGGTCCTGCCCGCGATCAAGGACAGCCTGGGCCTGAGCGACGTGCAAGTCGGGGTCATGAGCGCGGTGCGACAGTTCGGCACAGGCCCGCTTCTGCTGCCCGGCGGCATCCTGGCCGACTTCAAGCGGCACAGGACAGCCCTGATCCTGGCTGCCTCCTTCATCTTCATGGGCGTCTCCTACTTTCTCGTCTCGCTGGCGACGAGCTTCATCTGGATCTTGCCCGCCATCGGGCTCATCGGACTCGGTACTGTCCTGTGGCACCCGGCGGCCCTGGGTACGCTGTCGCGACGCTTCCCCGACCGCAGGGGAGCCGCCCTGGGGCTCCACGGCGTGGGTGCCAGCATCGCCGACACGGCGGCGCCGATGGCCATTGGCGGCCTCCTCGCCGTGCTGGCCTGGCAGGACCTGCTCAAGCTGCACCTGATCCCGGCGGTGGTCCTCGCCTTCGTCGTCTGGCGGAGCTTCGGCGCGATACTCGAGAAGGGGGAGCAACCGACGATCTCGGTGAAAGCCTACCTCGGCGAAATCGCGACGATGATGCGCCGTCCGGTGGTCCTCGCCATCCTCGGCGTGACCGGCTTCACCTCGATGGCCCGACTGAGCGTTATCACTTTCCTGCCCATTTACCTGAAAGAGGACCTCGGCTACTCCCCGTTCATCTTCGGCGTCTACCTCGGCCTCCTCCACGCCATGGGCGGCGTATCCCAACCGATAATGGGGTACCTGTCGGACCGCTTCGGACGAAAAGCCGTCCTGATGCCGAGCCTGATAGTCTTCGGTCTGCTTTACATCGCGATGGCGGCGGCGGACCCGGGGGTACAGCTCACCCTCGTCATCATCGCGCTGGGACTGTTCTTCTACGCTCTTGCCAACATCATCCAGGCCACGATCATGGACGCGGCCAGCGCCAACGTGCAGTCGTCGACGATGGGCGTGACCGGCATCTTCGGCCAGTTCTTCTCGCTGCCGGGCCCCATCATCGCGGGTGTCATCGTCTCGTCCTACGGCAGGGAATCGGCGTTCATCTTCGCCGGGGCTGTGACGCTCCTCGCCGCCGTTCTTCTCGCGCCGATCAACGTTCCCCGCTCGACGACGCCAACGCCCCGCGGCGGCGGGTAAGGCGCCCCACCACTCCGGGGACTGCTATACTACGCGACTGACCCCCGCAAGCCTGGAGGGACCCATGGTGAAGGAGCAGACGAGGACGAGCGCCGACATCCGAGCGCGCCTGAGCCACCCCGTTATCGACGGTGACGGCCACCTGATCGAGTTCACGCCCGTGCTGCTCGACTACATCGCGAGGGTCGGGGGCCGCGAGGTCGCGGAGCGTTATGCCGCGGCGCCGGTGAAGCGCCAGTTCACGCTCCGCGACGAGTTCAACAGCAGGCCCACCAACACCCCGACGATGTGGGTGTGGCCGTCGAAGAACACGCTGGACCGGGCCACGGCGTCGCTGCCCCGGCTTCTCCGCGAGCGGCTCGACGAGTTCGGCTTCGACTATGTGCTCCTCTACCCCAGCGAGGGGTTCTTCCCCGGGATGCTCGACGACGAGGAGATGCGCCGGGTCGCCTGCCGCGCTTACAACATCTTTGCGGCAGAGCTCTACGGCGGCTACCAGGACCGGATGACCCCGGCCGCGGTTATCCCGATGCACAACCCCGACGAGGCGATCGAAGAGCTCGAGTACGCCCATAACACCCTGGGCATGAAGGTGGCCGTCCTGCGCGGCTACGTGCGGCGGCAAGACGAGAACCCCGCCACGCTCCGGCCTCCGGGCCGCATCGACCTGTTCGGTATGTACAGCGACTACGACTACGACCCCGTGTGGGCCAAGTGTCGCGAGCTAAAGATAGCGCCGACCTTCCACTCCTCCGGCATGTGGGAGCCCCGAGGCGCGATGCCGAACTACGTCTACAGCCACATCGGCGTCCTGGCGTCGTCCGGTGAGGCGTTGTGCAAAGCACTCCTCATGGGTGGCGTGGCGAAACGCTTCCCAGAATTGAACTTCGCCTACCTGGAAGGTGGCGTGGGCTGGGCGTGCAGCCTGTTCGCCGACCTGATCAGCCACTGGGAGAAACGGGGCGGCAAGGCCATCGACGACCTGGACCCCGAGAACCTGGACGTCGAGCTGATGATGAGTCTCATCGCCGAGTACGGCGACGAGCCGATTCGCGCCCGGGAGGACGACCTCCGCGAGATGTTCACCCGCAAGCAGCCCAGGCCCAGCGAGCTCGACGACTTCTCCGCCGCCGGCATCGAGCGGGCCGAGGACATCCCCGACCTGTTCGCGCCCCGAATGTACTTCGGCTGCGAGGCCGACGACCCCATGAACACCCAGGCGTTCAACCGCAAGGCGAACCCGTTCGGCACAGCCCTCAACGCCGTCCTGGGCTCCGACATCAGTCACTGGGACGTTCCCAACATGAACGAGGTGCTGATCGAGGCCTGGGAGCAGGTGGAGCACGGCCTGCTTACCGAGGAGGACTTCCGCGACTTCGCCTTCGCCAACTCCGTGCGGCTCCACGGCCAGGTCAACCCCGATTTCTTCAAGGGCACGGCCATCGAGATCGAAGCGGCGAAGGTGCTCGGCTAGATCACGCCCTGCTCGCGGTAGGCCGCGATCTGCGGCGGCGTGAGGTCGAGCAGCGTTTCGTAGATTTCGTCGCTGTGCTCGCCCAGGAGAGGGGCCGGGCCCTCGACGGTCGCGGGAGTCGCCGACATCTTGATCGGGAACCCGGGGACGGTGTGCGCCTCCTCACCGGGACGGCCCAGGTCCACCAGCATCTCGCGCGCCGCGACCTGCGGGTTTTGAACCATCTCGCCAATGTTGTGGACCTTCTCCGCCGGGATACGCGCCTCGCGCAGCTTTTGAAGGGCCTCTTCGGCAGTCTGCGCGGCCATCCAGGCGCCGAGCAACTCGTTGATGGGCTCCCGGTTGTAGTAGCGGTTCAGGTTCGTGTCGAACCTGGGATCGTCGATCATCTCGGGCCGCCCGATCAGCTCCACTAGCTTCTGCCACTGGCTGTCGAGGGCCGGGCTGAGGACGATCCACGCATCCTTCGTCTCATAGGCGTTCACCATCGTGTACCAGCTCTGATTGCCGATCGGGCCCCGAGCGACCCCGTTCAGTTTGTATTCGGAGACCATGCCCTGGGCCGCGATTGGGAAGATCGAGCAGTCCAGCAGGCCCACGTCGACGTTCTGACCCTCACCCGTCAACTGGCGATGGTAGAGGGCGAACATGATGCCCAGGGCCGTGTTGTAGCCCGCCGAGATGTCGACGACCGTTACCCCGGAGCGGACCGGTGGGCTCCCGGGAAAGCCCGTAACGCTCATCATGCCCGAGAGGGCCTGCAGCAGCCCATCGAAGCCCGTGTACTGGGCCCACGGCCCGGTTTGGCCGTAGGCCGTGACCGCGGCGACGATGATATCGCTCTTTATCAAACGCAGGCGATCGTAGGCTAAAAACTCGGCGGGGCGTGATCCGGGCGCGAAGTTGTGCACGACGACGTCGGCCTTCTCGATCAGGCGGTCCGCCAGCTCCCGGCCCTCGGGCTTGCGCGTGTCGAGGGTGATGCCCTTCTTGTGATGCCCGGTGCAACTGAACCACATCTTGCGACCCTCGGGGCTGAACGGCCCGAGGGTCCGGTCCTCCTCGCCCTGGGGCCCCTCGACCCGGATGACCTCGGCCCCCATGTCGGCGAGCATGGCGCAGGCTATCGGCGCGGCGATGTAGCGAGAGAAATCGAGGATGCGGATGCCGTCGAGGAGTGGGGACATGGGGTCTTCCTTGGGAGGTGGTCTTGAGCAGAATAGCCCGCCGGTTGTGGCAGGTCAATCTGATCAACCGCATATCGTTTCCTTGACAGCCCTACCCCGTTGCCGTATCTTCGACCGGGCGCGCCGACCGAAGCGCAACTCTCCCTGGAAACGGATGACCCCTATGAGCGGAAACCCTGGCGACAAGAATTTCGACGGCTACGAGCTCGGCGAAGACTTCTACTCAGCCGGCCGGACGGTCACAGAGACCGACGTGGTCAATTTCGCGGGGCTCACCGGCGATTGGCACCACGTTCACACCGACGCGCTGGCGGCATCCAAGAGCCAGTTCGGCCAGCGCATCGCTCACGGAACGCTGACCTTCGCCATCGCCAGCGGGCTCATGGCCCGCATGGGCATCGGCTCCGAGCACAGCATGGCCTTCCTCGGCATCCGCGACTGGAATTTCAAGGCGCCCGTGTTCCTCGGCGACACGATCCGCGTGCGCGTTGAGGTCAAGGACAAGCACGAGAGCCGCAAGCTCGATCGAGGCGTGATCACCTTCCTTTGCCAGGTCCTGAACGCCAGTCGCGGAGACGAGGTCTCCAGCGAGGGCGAATGGGTCCAGATGTACCAGAGGAACGCCTGACGATCGGTCGCACCGTATCGACCTGAGCCTGCCCAAGGCTCCGCCGCGTAATCCGACGCTCCGTCCCCACCTGGCCGGAGCTCGACCCAGGAAGAACCGAAGGAGGCCGAACATGGCTAGAGAAATCAAGGTCCCAGCCCGGCGCCTGGGCGACTACTACCGGTCGGGCGACTGGTCCGACTACTGGAAGACGGCGGTCAGCGAGACCTATGAGGGCGTCCTGCGCTTTCGCGGCTACCCCATCCAGGAGATCGTCGAGCACCTCAGCTACGTCGAGGTCCTCTGGCTGGCCCTCAAGAGCGAGCTGCCCACCAAGGCGCAGGCGCGGGCCTTCGGCGCGGTGCTGAACTCGTTGCCCGATCACCAGTTCGTCTCGTCTCATGCCCCGGCAGCGCGGTTCGTCGCCTCGGCCCACTCCGAGTCGCCCATCCCAGGCATCGCCGCGGGCCTCCTCTGCGTCGGCATGCACACCATCTCGCCCCAGGAGGCCGCCGACGAGATCGCCGACGCCTGGGACATGATGCAGACCGAAGGTCTGACGATGGAGGAGACGGCCCAGCGCGTCGTCACCCACCACGTCGAGAACAAGACCTACATCCCCGGCTTCGGCCATCCCACGCACAAGCAGTTTGACCCTCGCGGCGTCGCCCTGGAGAAGGTCGCGAAAGAGGAGGGCATCTGGGGCGACAAGGCCCGCCTGTACGAGGCGATCCACGATGAGTTCATCCGCCGCACCGGACGCAACCTGCCCATCAACATCGATGGCATGATTGCCTGCGTGCTGACGGAGATGGACTTCGACCCTATGGAGATGGCCGGCGTCGCTCTGACCGCGATCTTGCCCGGCATCATCGCCCACGTCATCGAGGAGATCAAGGACGGGGTGCCGTTGCGCATCATTCCCGACGAGCTGGGCAGTCGTTATGTCGGACACCCCGAGCGGCATGTCCCCAAGGACCGGCACTAGTCGCCCGGGAAGCGTCAGCGGCGGGGTAGCCCGAGCCCGCGAGCGGCGATGATATCGCGTTGCACCTCCGAGGTGCCGCCCGCGATGGTGTTGGGGATTGTGCCGAAGAGGGAGTCGCTAACCTCCCCGGCCAGTGGGGCCTGGGGGTCCTGCCACAACTGGCCGTAGAGTCCCAGTATCTCCATGTTCGTCCGGGATACCTTCTTCTGCAGCTCGGTGGCGAAGACCTTGGCGATGGAAGCCTCCGCGTTGAACGGCAGGCCCCGTTCGGCGAGCCCGACTACCCGGTAGGCCAGCCGCCGCCCTGTCTCCACCTCGATGGCGCACTCGGCCAGCTTGTGCCGGAGCGTCGGGTCGAGGCGAACCGGCACGTTGTTGGCCGTCGTCACGAACTCGAGCATGTGGTCCAGCAAGCGCCGCGCGATCGAGATATAGAGCATGTTGGTGCCGCGCTCGTTCTGGAGGGCGGTCATGGCCACAACCCACCCCTGGTTCTTCTCGCCGACGAGCTGCGACTTGGGAACACGGACCTTGTCGAAGAAGATCTGGTTGAAGTGGTGCTCGTTCCCAGCGTCGATAAGGGGAGTCATGCTGATGCCAGGACTGTTCATATCGAAGACGAAGTAGGAAAGGCCCCGGTGGTTCGGCACGCTGGGGTCGCTGCGCGCCAGCAAGTGAATGTAGTCGGCGAAATGGGCCTGGGAGGTCCAGATCTTCGACCCGTTGATCACGTAATCGTCGCCGTCTTCGACCGCCGTGGTCTGCACCGCGGCCAGGTCGGACCCCGCATCGGGCTCGCTGTAGCCCTGGCACCAGACTATCTCTTGCCGGATGGTGAGGTCGAGGAGCCGCTTCTTCAGCTCTTCCGAGCCGAACCCGATCAGCGCGGCGCCCGCCACGTAGTCGTTGTAATCGATAGGAGCGCCGTAATAGACCATCTCGTCGTGAAAGATGGCCTGATACATGCTGCTCTTGCCCAGCCCACCGTACTGCTCGTCCCACGCGACGCCGATCCAGCGCTTCTCGCCGAGTTTTCGAAGGAACTCCTTTGAGCGGGGCCATTCCTCACCGGTCAGGACACCGACCGCCGTGGCTCGGATCCCCAGGGGCACCCACTCGCGCTTCGCGAAGTCAATAACTTGCGCGCGAAAGGCTTCCTGCTCCGGGGTGAAGGTGAAGTCCATGCGTCTCCTGAATCGCGGTCGTGGGCATCATAGCACGCGCCTCATCGTCGTTCTGAGCGAAGCGAAGACCCTACGGCGCGACAGATGAGATCGCGACAGACCTGCCGCCGTCCATCACCAGCAGCTGACCGGTCACGTAGTCGGCCTCCTCGGAGGCCAGGAACAGGGCCCCGTTGGCTATGTCCCGCGCCTCGCCTGAGCGACCGATGGGGATGATCGACGCGAGGCGCTCGCGCTGGGCTGCCGGGTCGACGGGCGCGGCGCCGCTGCTCTGCCCGATGTTGGTGGGGATGGAGCCCGGCCCCACGGCGTTGACGTTGATCTTGTGAGGCGCCAGCTCCATCGCCGAGGCCTCGGTGAACTGCTTCACGGCCCCTTTCGACGCAACGTAGTGGGCCAGGCCGACGATGCCCCTGATCGACGCCACGGAGCCCAGGTTCACGATCTTGCCGCGTCGCCCCTCTTTCACCCAGTACCGCGCCGCCTCCTGCGTGCAGATGAACGTGCTGCGAAGGTTGACGCGCAAAACCCGATCCCAGTTCTCGTCCGTCATCTCGAGGAGCGTAGCCCGCCCGGTGATGCCGGCGTTGTTCACCAGGATGTCGTAGCCGCCGAATCGCTCCCGGGCCAGGGCGAACATCTGCTCCACGTAGGCGCGGTCGGCCACGTCGCCGGCGGTCGCAACCGCCTCGCCGTCCTGCTTGGCGATCAGCTCGACCGTCTCGTCGGCCCGCTCGGGCAGCAAGTCGTTGACGACGATCCGGGCCCCTTCCTCGACGAATCGTTGGGAAATGGCGCGACCTATGCCACTCCCGGCTCCGGTAATGACGGCAATCTTGTTCTCGAGACGCATCGGCGGCCTCCTTGGGTCTGAGTGCAACGGAGGGGACTATAGGGGACGCCCCAGAGTTCCGTCAAACCGCCGCAGTGACACGCGTCCCTTGTCCATGCTCCGCCCGCGCGGCTAACCTGGTCCTTGGAGCATCGCCCCTCTCCGCAAGCCCCTGAGAACGCCCGCCCCTCACCTGCGCGGCGACCTCTCAGGGGCTGACCTATTTCAAGACGGTTTGGGGAGGGACACCCCTAAACCCCCTGAAGGGGGTTCAAGGTAGCCCTTCGGGCAATCAGGTGAAGGGGCACATCCCCTTCAACCCTTGCCAAAGGGGCTCGGCCCCTCTGGACTCCCCGAGTCTGGGAGCGCGAGGGGCGAAGCCTCTCGTGGAATGTGGCAGTTGGGGTGGGTGGGAGGGCACATAAGCGCTCCGGGTTCGCGACCGTCAGAGCAGAGCCTCACCCCCGGTCCGCCTGAGTCGACACCGTCCCTCCCCGTGTCGAGAGGGGCAGGGGGAGAGGTCACCGTCGCCGCACCGGAACAACCGGGGCTTTGAGCGACCAGTAGATGACCCCAGCGATCGCTGCCGAGACAACCATCACCCGCAACCTGAGGGAGTCCAGAGGGGGCGGAGCCCTCTTTGGCAGGGGTTGACGGGGATGTGCCCTTTCTCTTATGAACGCCCGAAGGGCTACCTTGAACCCCCTAGGGGGTTTGGGGGTGTCTCCGAGCTGTCCACGGCAACGCAGGGGGTTCCGGTACGCACAGCACACTGTATCGGTCTCGCTCGTGCCCGCCCCGGTTGTCGGCAGGGCAGAGGTCTACCTCGTCGAGCCGCCCCGTCGTCGCACCGGAACAGCCGGGGCTTTGAGCGACCAGTAGATGACCCCGGCGATGGCGGCCGAGATGAGCATTACCCACAACGCCAGGGTATAGGAGTCGGTACGGTCGACGATGATCCCGACCATCACCGGACCCGAAGCCGAGAAGCCCGCCTGGGTGAGCGAGAGTATGCCCCGGAGCTTCCCGAAGTGAGCGCGACCGAAGAACGCGCCAAGCAGCCCCCAGGTAATGGCGTCGCTGCCCTGGGAGAAGGCGATGAAGACGGCGAAGAGGACTCCGGTGAAGATGCCATTCGGTCCGAAGAGGACCACTGACATCGCAAGCACCCCGAAGACCATCGAGACCGACGCCATCTTCGAGAGCGACCACCTGTCGCCGATGATTCCGGCGCTGAAGACCGACGGCAGCCGCAGGACCGACATCAGGGCGATCAGCGAAACGGCCGTCCCCTCGCCGACGTCCTTGGAGACCAGGATTGGGATGAAGTGGACGGTGACTGCCGACTTCATGATGAGCCGAATACCGATCCCCAGCGCGACGAGCCAGTAGGTCTTCGTCCCTACGGCTTCCCCAACTGTGAAGTCGTGGTCGATCGGCGCGATGGCGGTGGCCGGTGGCTCGACGCCCTTGATGGACCCGCCACCGAGCGCTGGCTGCGGAGGTCTGGGCCGATCGTCGACGTCGGCCTCGCCCGGAAGGGGGCTGCGGAAGACCATGACCGCCGGGAGGCCGATGACCAGGACGAGCACCCCGGACATGATGGCGCCTGCCTGCCAGCCGTACTCCAGCACGACATAGGCCACGAGGGGCGTGAGCGCGAAGCCGCCGACGGCCGACCCGGCCGTGGAGAAGGAGATGGCGGTGCCGAGGCGGCGGCGGAACCATTGATTGATGGTCACCATCGTCCCGTGATGGGGAAAGGCGAAGCCGATGGTCACGATGCCCAGGAAGACGATGCTGAACATCAGGAAGGAACCGGTGAGCCCGAGGAGGATGAAGCCGACGCCGCTGAGCAGCACGCCCAGGAACACCACGAGCCTCGGTCCGAACCGGTCCGCCAGATAACCGGCGAGGGGTCCGTCGATGCCGCCCTCGAGGCTTCGCAGCGAGAAGATGAACGAGAGTCTCGCGTTGCTGATCTCGAAGAACTCGCGGAGGGGGAGGAAAAAGACGGAGAGGCCCGTGTGGTAGAGCCCCCCGGTCAGCACGCTGATCACACTCGAAGCGGCAACCATGTGCCACCCCGGGTACACTCCCCTGACGTGGTCGGGGAGGCGCTTCATGCGAGCGGGCAGGCTGGGAATCGGAGCGGACCTCCCGACCGTTCACCGTTAGAGTACGGTCGGGCCTCAGTATAGACGATGCAACACCGCGGCTCAGACGGCGGTCAAGCCGGCCCGGGAGCAGGGCCGACGCGCTTTACGGGCACCGGCGGGGTCATGATCCAATAGAGCGTCCCCCCGAGCCCGAGGAGGATCAGCGCCCCCCACAAGGCGAGGGTGTATTCGCCGCGCACGTCGAAGATACGGCCGGCGATCAACGGGCCTGCCGCGGAAAAGAAGCTGGTGATCATCGCCACGAGCCCGCGGAGCACCCCGAAATGGGCCCTCCCGAAGAAGATTGCGACCAGCGCCCAGGAGATGCCGTTCGCGGCCTCGGAGATCCCGAAAATGATTGCGAATAGCGCTCCGACGGCAAAACCATTGGGCCCCCACAGCAGGATCGCCACGGACAGTACGCCCGTGAACATCGCGAGGGACGATATCTTGGTCAGCGACCAGCGGTCCCCCATGAATCCAGCGAAGAACACGAATGGCACGCGCACGATGGACGAGATGGCAAGGAGGGTCACCGCGACTCCTTCGCTGACCTCCTTCTCTCCCAACAGCGGCACGAAATGAGCCAACAGGGCGCTCTTGGCCATCAGGCGGCAGCCGATGATAAAGGCCAGAAGCCAATAGGTCCTCGTTCTGAGCGCCTCACGGACCGTGAAATCGTCATCGTCTGGAGTGCGGGCGGCGGCTGGCGCCGCGGCCCCAGGTGGGGTCGGCCTCGGCGGCGGATCGTCGACCCGCGACTCCTCACGGGAGGGCCTGCGGAACTGGAAAGCCAGGGGGATACCAATCGCCAACATCAGGATTCCCGACGTTGCGGAGGCCCACCGCCAGCCATGCTCGATGATGATGTAGGCGATCGCCGGGGTGAGGAGAAAGCCGCCGATGGAGACACCCGCGGTGATGAAGGAAATCGCGGTGCCCAGCCGACGCCGGAACCACTGGGTGACGGTCACCATTCCCCCGTGGACCTGAAGCGAGAAGCCAACGGTCACCAGGCCCAGAAACACCGCGAGAAAGACCCCGAAAGAGTGGGTGAGGGATAGGACGATGAACCCGCCCCCCGACATCAGCACGCCCCCGACCATCATGAAGCGCCCGCCGAAACGGTCCGTCAGATAGCCACCGAAGGGGCCCTCGATGCCTCCTTCAAGCGTGCGGAGGGAGAAGATCAAGGAGATCTTGGCGCGGGAGGTCTCGAACTCCTTGCTGAGGGGCAGCAGATAGGCTGAGAGGGCCGTGTAGTACAGCCCTCCGCCCAGGAGAAACATGATCACCGAGTAGGCGAGCATGCGCCAGCCGGCGAACATCCCCCTCCAGCGCGCGATGGGACCGCTGATCAGGCGAAGCCTCCTGCGTTAACAGAAAGGGCCCGCCGGGATAGCCCGACGGGCCCAAAAGACTGCTATGCCAAGCGCCTAGCCGCTGTACTCGCCGGCCTCTCCGAAGAAGCCCCGATAGGTGGACGACCGGGCGTGCTTGTCCGTGATCACGTTGATCAGCGCGGGCTGTCCGTTTGCCACGGCGGCGAGACCCCGCTTCAACGCCGGGGCCAGGTCCTCGGGCTCCTCGACACGCTCGCCGTAGCCGCCGAAGGCCTGGGCCACCATCTGATAGTCGGACCAGCCGAGGGCATGGCCCTTGATGCGCGTCGAGTCCACTGGCGCGGCGGTCATACCGCCGTTGTTGTTGATGACCACGAGGATCGGCAGGTCGTTCCGGCAGTACGAGTCGAAGCTCATGCCGAGCCAACCGAACGAGCCATCGCCGCAGACCACCACCACCTGCTTGTCCGGCTTGGCCGCCTTCGCGCCCATACCGAAGGGGATGCTGATGCCCATGGTCCCGTGGGTCCCGGCGTTCAGCCGATGCCCCGGCTCATGGGTCGGCAGCGACTGTCGCCCGAAGTTCAACGTATCGTGACCGTCAACCACCAGGACGCCGTCCCGGTCCAGGATCTCCCGAACCTCTTTCATCAGCCGCATCGGATGGATGGGCGTGGCATCCGAGCTCCAGAAGACGTCGTTGCGCTCCTCGTTGGTCGCATGTTTGGCGGCCAGCGACTGGGTCCATTCGCCGCCCGTCGGGAAGTTGAGCTTCGCCCCTTTGGCCTCTTCGGTGAGCTGCTGGAGAATCATTTTCGCGTCGCCGACGACCCCCACGGCGGAGTTTCGGTTGTGATGGACTTCGTCGGCGTCGAGGTTGACGGTGATGAATTTGGCGTCCGGGTTCCAGCGCGGGGCCCGGAAGTGCCCCAGGATGAAGTTGGAGCGCGTGCCAACGACAAGGACCACGTCGGCCTCTCGGAACGCCATCGACTTGGCGGCGGGGAAGCTCAACTCGTGGTCCTCGGGAATGACGCCTCGCCCTTGCGGTGTGGTCTGGAAAGGGATGCCGGTGGCGTCGACGAACTCGCGGAGCTCCTTGCTCGCCTCCGACCAGATGACGCCGCTGCCGGTGACGACCAGAGGCCTCTTCGCGGTCTTGAGCAGCGCGATGGCCTTCTTCACATCGTCGGGATTCCCCGGCGACCTTGGCTCGTGGTAACTCTCGTTGGGGTACACGACACTGTCTTCCTCGACCATGTTGCTGATGATATCGGCGGGGAGGTCGAGGTAGACCGGGCCCTTGACACCGGACATCGAGCGACGGAACAGGATGCTCAGCTGCTCGGGAATACGCTCCGAGAGCGTCGCCTGGACCGCCATCTTGGTGGCGGGAGCGAACAGGGGCACCTGGTCCATCTCCTGGAACGCGCCGGTGCCCCGCTGGTTGAGGGCCGTCGAGCCGCCGATGGCGACCACCGGAGCAACGTCGGACATGGCGTTCATCACGCCCGGCAACGCGTTGATCGTCGCCGGTCCCGACGGCGTGATGCAAATCCCCGGCTTGTTGCGAAGGCGGGAGTAGGCGTGGGCCGCCATCGCCGCCGTTTCTTCGTGCCGGACGTCGATCATCTTGATGCCCAAGGCGTTGGCGTCTTCGAGAATAGGCGAGACCGGACCGCCGATGATGTAGAAGATCGTGTCGACCCCGAGATGCTGGAGCGCCTTGGCCGTGACGTAGGCGCCTGTTACTTGTGCCATGAAAGCAATCTCCCTTCCAGAATACTGTCCACAGGCCCTGGCGAGCGACGAACCAGCCCGCAGGCCGAGGGGGCTTCGAGTCAGGCTAGGGCGCTCTCTGGCTGAGAACGCCGCCTCACCGCCGCGATTGTAGCTGCACACCGTAGGCGGGTCAACTTCAGCGACGCCGCCGGCTAATTCAGGCCGTAGAGGCGCACCGCGTTCTCGCCCAGGATCTTGGCCTTCGACGCCTCGGAGAGGTCGGACCGGTCGGCCAGCTCGGCGACTACGCCTGGGTAGATGCCGTCGGGGTGCGGGTAGTCCGAGGCGAAGATGATGTTGTCGTCGCCCATAGCCTGGACAATGCCCGGAAGCACGCCCTCGTCGGGGTCGGCCGAGATGAAGCACTGTCGCGCGTAGTATTCCGAAGGGGTCGCAGGTAGCGGCGAGCTGGCATGGCCCCAGTACTTCATGTGGTGGTCGAGCCGCTCGATCCAGTGCGCGATCCAGCCCGCGCCGGACTCGAGAAAGGCCACGCGGAGCTTGGGGTGCCGCTCGAGGACGCCGCCGCAGATGATTTCCAAGCACGCCATCTGCTGTTCGTGGGGATGGCTGACGACGTGCCGGAAGAGGAAGTTCTCGTAGCGGTCCAGGCCAGCCTGCGGTACGTTCTGGGTCGTCCCCTCGTGCAGGGTCAGCGGTACGTCCAGATCCTCGAGAAGGGACCAGAGGGGCTCGTAGTACGGGTCGTCGAGGGTCCGTCCACCGATGGGGTTCGGGCGCCAGAAGATACCCCTCGAGTCCAGCGTGCTCACGGCCCGGGTGATCTCGGCCATCGTCTCGTGGAGGTCGCTCTGAGGGACCATAGCGATACCGATCAGTCGCTTCGGATCAGAGCGGGTGAAATCGTACATCCAGTTGTTGTAGGCCTTGCAGTGGGCAACGAATACATCGAGCTGGTCCATCGACGCGAAGTGGAGACCGGTGCTGGGATACATCACGGAGACATCCATGCCTTCTTCGTCCATGTCCACGAGGCGGGCCTTCGGATCGTAACCACCCGCACGGTGCTGGACGGGCGCTCCGCTGGAGGGTATGTACGGCTGCATGCGCCCGCCGAGGTGGCGTCTGATGCGGCCCTGGGAGTCCGCTACCGACCGCGGCGCGATCCCATGGTACTGGGGCTCGAGATACCGAGGCCAAATCTCTTCCGGTTCCTGAACGTGGCCGTCCGCGTCGACGACGCGATATTGCGACATGCCTCACCTCCTGGCACGCGCCATCATGCGCAGGCGACCTTGGCGTGTCAACCCCAAACGCTCGCTTTTCGCCAACCGCTGACACGGTGCCCACACCGGTAGGTGCGGGGCCGCATGCGCGAGCCCCCAGGGCAGCCCCAGCTTTCCCCTCACCTCACCGGGGAGACCGCCGGAACGATTGAGTGTTCGGTGGCTTCCCGCCTCCGTTCCCACCCAGGCCCGGGACCGGGGTACACCCCTATCCAACAGAACCTGGGTTATCCCGCAGGCGTTTCCCATGCCGCCGTGCCCGCCGGTTGATGTCCCCGCCGTTATTCGCCCACCGCGACGCCCTCTACTGTGATGACAAGCGCCGTTCGGACCGCGGAATTCGGCCCGAGCGTTGGTCCCCAGTCTGGGGCCGTCGCAGCGGCGACAAGGAGGGTGAGGAATGAATATCAATCGATCACAGAAAGTCGAAAGCGGGCAGCGAGGGATCACCGGCCTGGAGACAGCCATCATTCTCATCGCGTTCGTGGTGGTGGCTTCCGTCTTCGCGTACACGGTCCTTTCGGCCGGCGTCTTTTCGTCTGAAAAGGGCAAGGAAGCGATCCACGAGGGCCTGGACACGGCCCGAAGCTCCATGGAAATGGTCGGCGGCGTGGTAGCCAAGGATAACGACGCCAACGATACCGTCGACCAGGTCGTCTTCGTGATCTCCAACGCCCTGGCGGGCGAGGGGATCGACATGAACGTCACCACCGATACCGACAACGACGGGATCCTCTCGGACGAGGCCACCAAGGTCCACCAGACGGTGATCAACTATCTCGACAAGGTCCAGCGCGTGGACGACATCAAGTGGACCAGGACCCAGCTCGGCAAGGGCGACGGAGATCACCTGCTCGAGCCCGGTGAGAAGTTCATGATCACCGTGGACATCGCCACCGCCCTCACCTCGTCGCTCGACGCCTACGAGTCCTTCACGATCCAGGTCACCCCCGATACGGGGTCGACCCTGATCTTCGAGCGCACATTGCCGGCGGTGATCGATAACGTGATGAGCCTCAATTAACGGCTGCGGTATGCCGCCCGGCGCCCCCGAGGACCAGAGCTAAGGGTGCCGAGGAATGACGGCGCCGGGCGGCAATTAATCCAACACTCATCGCACGTAACGAGGTGAAACAAATGAACCACAAGCCCCACATTCAGCCACCACGCGAGGCGAGCATTCCCCGCTCCATGAATTCGAACCCGTCACAGGAGGAAAGACAAGCAATGCGCAAACAAATGTTCCAGAGCTGGACCCGGGGTCAGCGCGGCATCAGCGGCCTGGAAACCGCGATCATCCTGATCGCATTCACGGTGGTGGGCTCCGTCTTCGCCTACACGCTCGTATCGTCCGGCCTGTTCTCGTCTGAGAAGAGTAAAGAGGCGATCGCATCGGGCGTGCTGACGGCCGTGGGAGCCATGGAACTGAACGGGGCGGTGGTGGCCAAGGACAACGACACGGACGGCGACGTGGACAAGGTGGAGTTCAATCTTGCTAGCGTCCTGGGACAGGAGACGTCCATCGACCTGGCCACGAGCACCGACACCGACTCAGACGGCCTCCTCTCGGATGAGGCCGTCAAGATCCATACCGCCATCATCTCCTACTTCGACCGCGACACCACGGTCGCCGACATAGCCTGGACCAAGAGCGGTCTCGGAAAGGACGACGGCGACGCCATCCTGGAGGCCGGCGAGAAGTTCCACATCGTCGTCGACCTGACGGGGCTGCAGACCGACACTCTGGTCGCCTACGACACCTTCACCATCGAGATCAAGCCGGCAACGGGCGCTCCCGTCGTCTTCCAGAAGACCATTCCCGCAGTGACATCGAAGGTGATGGTACTGAACTAAGCGACTACGGGAGAGGAGAGTCGGCCGATGAAGGAAGCATTCGTCAACTCGTTCCTGGCCCCGGCGATCCTGGTGTGGAGCCAGGAGCTTGGACAGACCCTCGAGCTGGAGCGCGCCGAGCCTGCAAGCGATATGCTCCCCACGGAGGACGTGCCCGCGGCGATCATCGTGCAGGGCTCCGTCGAGGGCGGCGCGCTCTACGAGTTCAGCGAGTCCACCGCTCGGGCCGTGACGACCGCGATGCTCGGCGAGCCGGTCGAGGTCCTCGACGACATGAGTCATGAAATCCGGAGCCCCATGTACGGCATCACGGGGATGACCGAGCTGGCGCTGAAGACCGAGCTCACCCCAAAGCAGAGCAAGTATCTCAAAGCCGTGCAGACCTCCGCCGAGTCTCTGATGTCGATCATCAACGGCATCCTCGACTTCTCGAAGATCGAGGCCCGAAAGATGGAGCTGAATGCGACCGCATTCAGTCCGTCCAAGGCCCTGGAAGACACGCTACAGCCCTTGATCGTTCGCGCTGAGGAGAAGGGGCTCTCCCTGGTGTCGAACGTCACCGAGGAGGTTCCAGAAGCGATCGTGGGCGACCCGGATCGTCTGGGCCAGATCATCCACAACCTCGTAGGAAACGCCGTCAAGTTCACCAAGCAAGGGAGCATCGAGGTCAGCGTCGAGCTCGTTTCCCAAGATGAGGAACAAACGCTGCTCCATTTCCAGATAAGAGACACGGGAATCGGCATTCCGGAAGAGAAGCAGAAGATGATCTTCACGGCCTTCACTCAGGTGGACGGCTCGATGACGCGCCGCTACGAAGGCACCGGCCTGGGCCTGGCCATCGCCTCCCAACTCGTCGAGTTGATGGGGGGCCGGGTCTGGATCGAGAGCGTTGTTGGCGTTGGAAGCACCTTCCATTTCACGATCGCTGGCCGTCCCAGTCGGCCACTTGCGCCGCCTGAAGGAACGCAAGGTGCGCTGGACCCGCAACAGGTCGAGAACGACGCAGACCTTTCACTGACAACGCGGCCGCTACGGATTCTCGTCGCCGAGGACAATCCGGTGAGTCAGACGGTAACCGCGCATTTGCTGGAAACGTGTGGCCACTCTGTCCGCGTTGTCGGCGATGGCGCCCAAGCCCTGGCAGCGATCCAGACCGGGGACTTCTCCCTTGTGCTCATGGACCTCGAGATGCCGGACATGGACGGCCTGGAAGTGACAAGGCGAGTCCGGGCCGCCGAGCAGGAAACGGATCGTCACCTGCCGATCCTAGCGCTGACCGCCTTCGCGATGACGGGCGACCGCGACCGCTGCCTTGCCGTCGGCATGGACGACTATCTCTCGAAACCGCTGGAGGGCAAGGCGCTCAGCGCGGCTATCGATGATCTCCATCTGGGACCGCACCCGGTCCTACCGGAGAACCCGTCGTGAACGTCCTCATCGTCGACGACAACCTGATTACGGCGACGGTCCTCGAGGACACCTTGCGCGAGAACAACTTCGATGCGGTGGCGGTCAACGACGGGGAAGAGGCGTTGTATCACCTCGCAGAGAATCCGCAGGTCCAGCTCGTGATGGTGGACTTGATGATGCCCGGGATGGACGGGTTCCAACTGATCCGGAAGATCAAAGACAACCCCGAGTGGGAAGGCATCCCTATCGTTGTCTGCTCGGCCCTCGGTGACATCGAGACGGTGAAGACGATCGCGTCTCTGGGCTGCAAGCACTACATCTTGAAGCCGCCGACGGAAGAAGAGCTGCTGCGAAAGATCGACCAGGCCATGGCCTCGGGGATCTCACCGATCGACCACCAGAGCAAGACGATGGCGAGGCTTGGCCTGGACGAGTCCGGCTACCAGAAGGCGGCAACGGCCCTCGCCAAGATCGTCCACCTGCGCATGGAGAGCCTTCACGCCCAGCTAGAGAGGCCGCCGAAGACCGGGATACAGCTCGAGCTCAGCGACATTGCCGAAGGGGCTGCGCTGTTCGGCGCCAAGCGCATGCTGAAGACGCTCAGCCGCTTTCAGGTCAAAGGCGGCGAGGCGCGGAAGATCACCCGAACGGACTGGAAGCTGCTCTTGAAGGAACTCACCATCCTCCAGCGCTCGCTCCAGCCGAGACAGTCGACCTGGTCCTACTCGATCTAGCCCCGGGCCTCGCGCTCGGCCTTCTTGGCCTCCTGCCACAACTCCTCAAGACGGTCCAACGGTAGTTGTTCAAGGGGCGCGCCCTTATCGCGTGCCGCCTGCTCCATGTGCCGGAACCGCCCTTCAAACCGTCGGTTCGCCTTCCGCACCGCGCCCTCGATATCGATCTCGAGCTTGCGCGCCACGTTGACCAGGGTGGCGACGACATCGCCCAGCTCGTGCTCCAGCTCGTCGGGGGTTTGCGCGGCGTTCAGCTCGCCGAGCTCCTCCCGCAACTTGTCCATGACCCCGGCCATGTCCGGCCAGTCGAAGCCCGTGCGGGCGGCCCGGGTGTGGATCTCCTGACCGTAGGCCAGCGCCGGGAGGGCCCTCGGCACCCCGTCCAACACCGACTCCCTCTCGCCATGCTCGGCCTTCTTCAGCTCGCGCCAGTTGGCGGCGACCTCGTCGGCCCCCGACACCTCGACGTCACCGAAAACGTGGGGGTGCCGGCGCAACAGCTTTCCGTTAACGTGTCGCAACACGTCAGCCAGGGTAAAGGTCCCGTCGTCGGCGCCGATCTGGGCGTGGAGCCCAACCTGAAGCAGCACGTCGCCAAGCTCCTCGGCCAGCGCGTTCGGGTCGCCGCCGTCGATGGCGTCGAGGGCCTCGGCGCACTCTTCGAGGAGGTAGCGTTTCAACGAGGCGTGGGTCTGCTTCAGGTCCCAGGGACATCCGTCGGGCGCCCGTAGCCTGGCGACGATCGCCACGAAGGTGTCGAAACTCTCGAGGTCTTGAAATTCAGTCACGGTGTCTCTCATCGGGCCGGGAATGGCCCTGGCCCTCGCGGGGTTGGGAAACCCATTCTACTGATTCCCCGTTTACCTTGACAAGGAATCGAGCCCCGACTGATCATGCCTCCATGACCGCACTCGTCAACAGATTTACGCCCCGGCTCGCCGTGGTCGTTCTGGTCATGGCCGTGCCCCTGTTTCTCATCACCACGAACCTGAACATCGTGATCAATAGCGGTTGGCTGTACAACTTCGGGTTCGAGCGCTACGACATCAAGGAGAGCACCGGCATCGAGAAGCCGGAGCTCATGCGCGTGGCCAGGGAGATAAAACACTACTTCAACTCGTCGGACGAGCGGCTGAGCGTTCGAGCCGAAGTCTTCGGCGTAGACCGCGACCTGTTCAACGAGCGCGAAGTGCTGCACATGATCGACGTCAAGGGGCTGATACGCGGCGTCTCGTTCTGGCAGCGAACGAGTTTCTACACGATGGTAGGGCTCGCGGTCGTGGGGCTGGCGGTCGCGGGCCGAGGCCGGACGTTGCAGCTTTTCAGTCGAGGGCTGTTCCGAGGCAGCGTGTTGACGCTAGGGCTCCTCATCGTGCTGGGCGTCGGCTCGCTGGTAGGGTTCGAGACGCTTTTTGAGCGCTTCCACTTCCTCAGCTTCTCCAACGACCTGTGGCGTCTCGACCCCCGTCGCGACTACCTCATTCGCATCTTTCCCGAGGGGTTCTTCCTCAGCGCGACCCTGATCGTGGCCGGCCTGACCATCGGCCAGGCGCTCCTCACGGGGGGGATCATCTGGGCGATTCGCCGACGCCGGCTTAACTCCACGTAAGGGGCGCCGGCTGGGACACTGAAGGCTGGCAATCTCGGTCCGGTTGACCCAAATCGACGGCGCTGGCTATACTCGCGACGTTCCCCGATAAGGGGCAGGAGCAGCCGGCATGATCAACCGCCTACGAGACGTCCCCATCCGTCGCAAGGCCGACCACACGGTCGACGCCAAGGAATACTATGCGTCTCACCTGACCACACCGGAGGAGGCCGTCCAGTCGGTGAAATCGGGCGACCACGTCGCGATGTGCCGCGGGCGAGAGCCGGAGGCCCTCGGGCTGGCCCTCGCGGCGCGACGGGGCGACCTCCACGACGTCCGGGTCACCGTCCCCCAACCGGGCAGGGACAACGGCTGGTACGACGACGCGAGCTGGGGAGAGTCGTTCCAGGTCGAGGTCAGCATCGTCACCAACCTTGCCCGCCCCGCCGTCAACGATGGCTACGTCCCGTACCGCGTCAACCTGGACATGGCCGAGAGCGTTCCCGGCCTTGGCGTGAATCCCAGCTACGGCGCCGATGTGTACATGGTGGAGGTGAGCCCGCCGGACGAGCACGGCTTCTGCAGCTTCGGCGCCTCCGTTTGGGACAAGCCGATGGCGATCAAGACCGCGAAGACTGTTCTGGCCGAGGTCAACCCCAGGCTGATCCGGACCTATGGCGAGAATTTCGTCCACGTCAGCGAGATCGACCGCTTCGTCGAGAACGAGGCGCCCACCGGCTGGACCATCTCCCGCACGCGCACGGAGGACATCCCGGAGCTGGCGAAGCGGTTCGCCGAGATCATCGGCTCCCTGGTCAAAAACGGCGATACGATCCAGCTGGGCCTGGGCCAGATCACGGAATGGCTGCCCCGCGCCGGGGCCTTCGACAACCACGTCGACCTGGGACTCTACACCGAGATCACGCCTCGAGGGACCACGGCCCTCATCGAAGGCGGCGTCATCACCAACAAGCACAAGACGCTCCACCGGGGCAAGTGCATCGCGACCGCCGCCGGCGGCGGTCGCGACGACGTCGCCTTCATCGACAATAACCCCCTCTTCGAGCTCTATAACGTCGAGTACGTCATCAACCCGATGACCGCGGCCAGGAACAACAACTTCGTGGCCATCAACTCGGGCCTTTCGATGGACCTCACGGGGCAGGGCACGGCCGAGTCCCTGGGTTACCTGCAGTGGTCCGGACCCGGTGGTCAGCCGGTGATGGCCCTGGGGGCCTTGATGGCGGATAACGGCCGTTCCATCATCTGCCTCCCGAGCACCTCCTCCGACGGCAAGCACTCCCGGATCGTCCCGGTGCATCTCGAGGGCACCGCGGTAACGATACCCCGATACATGGCCGACATCGTCGTGACCGAATACGGCATCGCCCACCTCAGATGGAAGACACTCCGGGAACGGGCCCAGGCGTTGATCGCCATCGCCCACCCGGATTTTAGGGCGGACCTGGAAAAGGCTGCCCGCTCCAGGTTCTGGCCGCACTAGCCGATTCGATTGAGGAGAGTCTCCGGGGTCGTCTTTCCCGACATCAGGATTTGCCTCGGGATGAAGAGGTTGCAGTGAGCGCAGTCGAATGGCGCAGGCGCTTCCCTAGCAAAGCGGTAGGGGGACTGGATTCCGGCTTTCGCCGGAATGACGAGAGGGCCGCCTCGAGCGGGCTCAACGAGATGGATCTCTCGAAGCGCTCTTCCCGAGGAGTCCAGAGGGGCGGAGCCCCTTTGGCGAGGGTTGAAGGGGATGTGCCCCTTCTTGTATGTATAGCCCGAAGGGCTACCTTGAACCCCCTCCAGGGGGTTTAGGGGTGCCCTCCGCGCCTCGATATGACGAAGAAACGAATGGAAAGCAGCTCATGACCACCACAGACCACAACACCGACGGCAAGATCACCGACGAGCAACTCGCCAAGGTGCGGGCCCGCCTCGGCGAGGTGACCCGGCTCGACGCCGGGTACAACACGGAGGCCACCAGAGACACGATTCGCCACTTCGCCGAAGGCATCGGGGACGACAACCCGCTCTGGATCGACGCCGACTACGCGGCGAAGACGCGCCATGGGACCCTCCTGGCGCCCCCCACATTCCTCCTCACCACCAACCAGGGCCCCATCTGGCGCGGGCGCGGCTCGGGCGGGTTTCGCGGCTTCACCGGCGTCCACCGCTTCTGGTCCAGCGACGGCTGGGAGTTTTTTCGGCCCATCGCTCGGGGAACCGAAGTCTGGGGCGAGAGCTACCTCTCGGAGATCATCGAGCACAAGAGCCGCTTCGGCGGGCGGGCCTTCGAGGACGTCGCGTTCCAGAAGTTCTACAACCAGGACAATGAGATCCTCGGCACCCACGAGCTCCGGTTCTTCAACACCGAGCGGGGAACCGCGAAGGAGCAGGGCAAGCACCAGGGGTTCAAGGAGCACGTCTGGACCACCGAGGAACTGGAAGGCCTGTGGAGCGACATCGAGAAGGAAGAGCGCCGCGGCGACGAGCCCAGGTATTGGGAGGACGTAGTCGTCGGCGACGAGATTCCCTGGGTCGTCAAGGGCCCGCTATCGCAGTGCGAGATCGTGGCCTTCCACGCGGGATGGGGCGGCCTTTTCCTGATGGCCTCGGAGATCGCGCAGAGGTTCATCCAGGAGCACCCCAGGGCCAACACGCCCGATCTCCACAACAAGGCGCCCGATTTCCCCATGCGCGCCCACTGGGACCGCGAGTGGGCCCGGGAGGTCGGCGCCCCCTCGGCCTATGACTTCGGCGGCCAGCGAGTCGCCTGGATGGTCCACGGCCTGACGAACTGGTGCGGCGACGACGGGATGGTGCGCGGCATCAACGCCAGGTTTGTGAAATTCAACGTGCTGGGCGACGCGACATGGTGCCACGCTCGCATCAAGGACAAGCAGATCGTGGAGGGTGAACCCCTGGTCTTCCTCGACTGCTGGGGCGTGAACCAGAACGGGGACACGACGGTGACCGCCGAGGCGAAAGTGCGGCTGCCGCGCAGGGGCGATTAGAGCCCCCAGACGGGAAGGAGACACAATGCACGCAAGCGTAATTACCGGATCCGTTAAGCCTGAGAGTTGGGATGAACTGGCCCGTCTGTACCAGGAAACCGTAGTCCCGTTGATCGGTGGTGAGTCGGGGATACAGGCTGCCTTTCTTCTCAGAATGCCGGAGACCAACGAAGCGATGTCGGTCGGACTTTATGAAACGGTGGACAAGGCTATAGCTTCTGGGAGGCCTGACGGCGCCTTTTCGCAGGCTCTGGCTCGATTGGCGCACACCCTCGACGGGCTCCCGATGCGCTCGGTTTGCGAAGTGCTAGCCCAGGGCTCGCTTCACGGGACAACGCAAAGAACGAGAAACGCGGGCAGGAGAAGGCTCACAACAGACGGGGGAGCTGACCGTACAGGGCCGGCTAAAAGGCGCAGGCACCGGGCGTGGCGGAGCCGCAGTGGCCGCAACCGGCGTCGGACATGTCCATGCCGCTGTCTCCGCCGCTGGTCACGGTCGCGAAGACTGAGAGCACCTTCTTGGCGCCTGCATGCCCCTCGGGGCACGTCTCGTCGCGAGCGTCACCGCGATCGAGGGGTCGGAGTAGCTCGAACCGGTTTTCGCACGTCTTGCAGTAATACTCGTAAAGTGGCATGGCAAATTCTCCTGGGACGATTCTAGCGATGACCCCTCAATGGGTCAAACGAAACGGGGTCAAACGAAGGGTAGCGCGGCAACCTCGATAGTGTGCTGCTTTCCGTCCGAAACGCCGAGCGTCGTTCCGGGAGCGGCATGGCGCTTGCGGACGTATCCCAGGGCGATCCGGCGGCCCAGGCCCGGCGAATACGCGACCGAGGTTACCAACCCGGCCTCCTTGCCGTCCACCTCGAGTCTCGCGCCCGGCTCCGGCGCATCGCCCCTGGGGATAAGCCCCACGAGGCCCCGCTGCACCTTGTCGTAGGTGTCGAGTCGGGCCACGACCTCCTGGCCGATGTAGCAGCCCTTGTCAAAGCTAATGAACGCCTGTAGTCCCGCCTCGAGCGGGTTGAATCGCTCGTCGATCTCCTTGCCGTAGGCCGGCTTACCCGCCTCGACACGGATCGCCTCGAACGCCTCGGGAGAAACGGTCTCCGCCCCCGCATCGAGCATCGCGCCCCGGACAGCCTCGGCGTCTGCGTTATCGTGCACCAGAACAGTGAGTCCATCGGCCCCCAGGGGGCCGGGCCGCGCCAGCGACACTTGCCGCCCCGCGATGAGGGCGGCTACGTGACGGCTGGGCTCAGGGGTCGCGGGCAGCCCGACGGCCGCCGTTGCGACATCCACTGCGTCGGGCCCAAGCACACCGAACAGGTCTGTGCTGCCGGTCACATCTTCGAGCTCCGAGTCTTCGATGATGGTGTAGCGGTCCAGCCATTCGATAACCTGGCCCTGGCGGTCGGCCGAGGTCAGCAGCAGGAGATGATCGTCGAAGCGAAGGACGCTGAGCAGATCGATAATGCGTCCCTTTTCGCTGGTGAGCACGGTGCCGGCGGATTCGCCGGGCTGGAGGGCGTGCAGGTCCTGGGTGCTCAAGCGGTGGAGCAGGTCGAGGGCGTCCTCACCGCGCATCCGAACGCGGCCGACGCTCCCCAAGTCGACGAGCCCGGCCCTTTCGCGGGCGGCCCGGTATCCGCGCTCGATCTCGGTGGCTGTTGTCGTGGCTATCCCCGTAAACATGTTGGGGGCGACGGATCGAGCCATCACCCCCAGGGTTTCGCGCTGTGATTCGGCGGGCGGCCTAGGTGGAGAACGAGTTGCCGCAGCCGCAGGCCTTCTTGGCGTTGGGGTTGGCGAACACGAAGCCCTTGCCGTTGAGGCCATCGGAGAAATCGAGCTCCGTGCCGATGAGGTAGATCACGCTCTTCTTATCGACGAACAGCTTCACGCCGTGCTGCTCGTAGACCTTGTCGTCGGCGCGCTCCTCGTTTTCCATGCCGAGCTTGTAGACCAGACCCGAGCAGCCGCCGCCCTGCACCGAGACGCGCAGGCCGTCGAACTCGAGCTTCTCGGCCTGGGCCAGCTTGCGAACCTGGTCCGCCGCCTTTTCGGTGATCATTACGGTAGGTGCTGATTTTTCGGCAGTAGTCATGTTCAGTTACCCCTCTATCGGTAAGTATAGGAACACCCTTGCCGAAGCGTCAAGGGAGCTTGCGTGAACGGATTAGTGGGAATTGGACTCGAACCGGTCGCGATTTGCCAACAGGGAGCCGCCGTTGCTATTCTAGCCCTGAAGGCGACGTAGCCAAGTGGCAAGGCGGAGGTCTGCAAAACCTCTATTCAGGGGTTCGATTCCCCTCGTCGCCTCCACAAACCTGTTGGGGCAGCAGGGCTCGGTGGTCTTCGGTGGCACGTTCGACATGCTTGATGAGAGGTTTGTATCGAAAAAGGCGGTCCTGAACAGAAGTAGCGTGAATAGAGGTCTCCAATTTCTGGTAGACCGCTACATGGAGTGGCACGCGGTCGAAGGTCACTCCCCCACGACGATCTGGTGCGCCCGGAAGCACATCCAGTCGTTCGAGAAGTTCCTGGCGTCCCGGGATCTCGATAGCCTCGAGCCCGAGCAGATCGAGTCGCACCACGTTCTGGGCTATATGGCGTGGCTCAAAGACGAGCGCCAGGTCCGGCCCCAGACGATCAAGAGTCGACACGCGACCCTCCGGGCATTCTTCCGGTGGGCTGAGCTCTGGGAGTACATCCCGCGGGATCCCGTGTCGCGCATCAAGCCGCCGCGGGTCCCGGTAGAGTACAAAGAGTTCCTACCGCCCGAGCAGTTCCAGGCCTTGCTGAACCAATGCCACCCCAGGACGTTCGTTGGAGCTCGCCGTCGCCTGACCCTCTGGCTCCTCCGGACCACCGGAATGCGAATCGGGGAGCTGAATCAGCTCCAGGTTGAGGACATCGACGTTGACCGGCGCCTGGTGCAGATCCGCAAGGACAAGAACCTGCGGCCGCGCTCCGTCCCGCTTCACCGGGAGGCACTGTTGGCATTCAACCGCTACATGGCGCACCGGAGAGAGGTCGAGCGGCCCGAGCTGATCCTGAGTTGGTCGAGGCGGCCGATGGAGAGCCACATGCTGGCCCAGGACGTGAAGCGGGTGATGCAGTACGCCGGGGTCGAGGTCCGGGACCGCTGCCACATCTTCAGGAGAACGTTCGCAGCGCTTGCCCTGTCGCAGCACCGTGATGATAGGCACATCATGGCAGTGGCGGGGTGGACGGGCCGCAAAATGCTGGACCACTACGCAGCTGGGATGCGGAAGGATGGGCCGGACAACCTGCGGGACCTGGACCCGTTCGGTAAGATCGGGTGAATGGGAACAGAAAGGATCGAACGATGACAGAAGAGAAGCGAGAAAAGCCTTTGGTCGTCCAACATCAGGAGGCAAGGGACGAATACAACGCTTAAGGTGGATCAGATATTTGGCTCGCCTGACAAAGACCCGGAGCTAGGCTGGACGCCGGAGATCCAGCAGGAGTTGGATCGGCTCAAGAACAAGGTTGAAGAGATCGAGAAAAAGAGGCGCGCCGAGTTCGGGGTGTAAGACTGTCGATGACTGACGACGCCTGGGGCCTCTGCCACCCCTCCGTCAACATGACTGAAGTATACGCTAACACGAATAGTTTGTCAACCCCCCCAACACCACGAGTTTTCAAATCTACGCCAACCCCTATGGACGCACAAAACAGAACAAACGTTTTTGACAACGTATGAAACGATGGAGATATGGGGACCGCGACCGCTCGACGGCCCAGGCGAACGCTTCAGCTCGTCCCGCGACCCGGGATCATGTTCAAGGCGTGCCCCAGGTGTCGCGGTGACGTGACCTCGAGACACGACCAATGGGGCCTGGACGTCTATTGCGTTCAATGCGGACGAAGGCTATGACGGCGGTTCTCTCGAGGGGCGAGCAATTGCTTCGGGAGTATGTGGCGAAGGCCCTGCCGGAGTGGGACGTGGAGTACAACCTTCGCCCCGAGTGGCTCTTGTCGCGCAAGGGCCGGCGCCTCGAGCTCGATATCTGGTTTCCCCAGCTGCGGATGGCCCTGGAGTATCAGGGGTGGCAGCACTACGTTGGGGGTCTTCAATCCGTTACCAAGCAGGCCGCGGAGATCCAGCGGGTCCGAGACCTCCAGAAAGCGCACAAGTGCCGAGCGGAGGGCGTCCATCTGTTCGGGATCACCTGGGACGACCTTCGAGACGGCAACCGATTGATGGGGCTCCTTGTCCAGTGGGTCGGAGAGATACAGGGCGGCGCGTCCCCGAAGTTGATGCGCGTCCCGCAGATGCTGAACGTCCTCAAGGCGGGTCGTGGTGGCTTCAACCCGCACGGGAAGACGACGTACGGATTCGCCAAGCCGAAAGTAACACAACCGAAGTTCGCAAAGCCACGGGGCCGCGACGGACGGAACACGCGGAACAACACAAGGATCGACCGCGGTAGTGTAGCCGCGAGGATGGGATGGTAGCCCCAGAGGGTCCTAGCAGCCTCTAACCCAGGCGACAGCGCCGCTGCGTACGGCGCGAACCTTGGAGTGGACCAATTCTCCAAGGATGCGACCCTCGCCCACTGGTAGGCCCGATGCCGCGCACAACGACCGGCTGCAAGGGCTGAGGGGGCGTTATACAACAAGAAGGGGTTTCTTTGCCTTTGAACAGCCACGACAACGACAGCCAGCTCGCCGAGCACCAGCTACCCGAGGACGGCAACGGCGACCACGTTCCCCACAACGAGGAGCCGCCAGCCGACGAGAGCTCCGAGGGTAGCGACTGGCAACAGCCAGGGGTAACGTCAGGAAGCGACGACGGAAGTGAACACCCTCCGTTGTCCACAGACCTCGTGTATCGCGCCCGCGAAGGAGATGACTGGCGGCAAGAGCTCGCCGGCCTCCCGCAATGGGTGCGTCGCTACCTGGTCGCTCGTGAAGCCAGCGAGACGGACGAAGAGGCCGTACGCCGGTCCCGCATCTCGATCGCCATCATGCGGCGCGAGATGGACCGCAGCCCAGCGTTTGCACAGCTCAGGCTCCAGGCGATCGACCGGGCACTAGCCTTGGGGGCCGAAGACGCGATGAGTATGGCGCGGGAAGCTTCACCGGGCATCATTGCCGGCAACGTCGCCTTGTTCAACAACGAGGACCCGAAGACCGGCGAGCAGATGCAAACGCCGATCTTCGACAAGGACGGGAAGGAGGTCGGGTATCGAGACAAGGTGTTGCCACGGGATCGCATAGGGGCCGGGAAGGTGGTCCTGGAGGCGAGCCGTGTGATCGGCTCTCGGGCTGATGGCAAAGGAGCTGTCACGGTGAATCTGGGCGTGTCGGTAATACAGAGGATCGAGGCTGAGCGGCAAAGCAACGAGTCGCCACGAGTCACCGCTGTCGAGGCTGTGGCTATCGAGCAGGATGACGAAGCCTAGGTTTATGTTGAGTCGTCGCCGATGCCAACAGTGTCGAGACTCAACATAATCACGATTAGGCGAACCATGATCACAACCCAACGGAGTGACCCCGGGGTGCCGGGGGTAGGCAAGCGACCCGGCGTTGATGGGGTGGGGATGACCCGAAACGCACCGCCGCTATTTTCCGAACTTTCGGCCGGCCCCGGTATCGCGTTCAAGGCGTGCGTGAAGTGCGGGGGCGACGTAACTCAGTCTGTTGACCATTGGGGCCTGGACCGCTTCTGTTTCCAGTGTGGGCTCCGCGCTGGCGATGGACAACTACAGAGGGGACATCGAGTTGAGTGAGTCACAGGTCACAATCCTTGCCGCTGACCTCCAGCAGGTGTTCACGGACAACCCAGAGTTGTTGAAGTTCCTTGGCGGTGGCTCTTGACGACGCAGCAGATCGACCAGGCTGAGCTTGCCGAAGTAGCGCGGAAGTACGTCGTTGCTTCCGACGCGCTCCTTCGGGGGCAGCCCGGGCCGATGATCGAGGCGTTCCTGCCGATCGAGGATAAGGACACCTCGCAGCTCGTCCCGTTCACCCTCAACGAGAACCAGGAATACGTCCACCAGGTGGTGTTCGAGCCCCTGACGTCGTGGCTCGACGTCTACGAAGAGGTGTGGCTGAAGGACCGGCAGGCCACGTTCACGTCTCTTATGGAGGGCGTGGGGTTCGTCGGGGTGATGAACATCCCGGGGACGCATGTCTGCCACGTGTTTCAAGACAAGGACACCGGGGTCCAGTTGCGGAAGCGTCTTGGCTTGTTTGCCCAGACGTGGCCGAAGGTCTTGATGGACCACGACGGCCACCAGGTGGTGGTGGATACCGACACGAAGCGGGACTTCGAGGTCCTGCATTACCAGGACGGTGTCCTGAAGGGGCGCAGCAGCTATCTGATCATCTCGGCCGGGGAGCGGGAGTTCGGCGCCGGCCCCAACTTCACCCACATCTTCTGGGACGAGTACGACCTGTACGACAACCTCGACCTCTACAGCCGCATCAACGCCGCGAAGGGGAAGAACTGCCGATCGTTCAAGATGTCGACCCCGCGGGGCCAGCGGCAGCTCCATACGGACTACTTCGCGGCCAAGAACGGGACCTCGAGCGAGCACGCTGGCGCTGTCTTCTGCTTCCAGAACAGCCGCAACAGCCTCCCTCGAGGGCGCGGCGAGACCGCCTTCGCAGAGGATTTCGACCTACTCCCGGAGCACCTTCGGATCGTGAAATCTCCACAGTGGGAGGAGCGAACGGCGTTCCACACGCACGAAGAAGTCCTGGGGTTCTTCCGCTGGTGGGAGTGGAAGCGCAGCGAGATCCGGCGCAAGCTCCAGGCCAAGGGGGTCTTCGATGAGCGCCGAGTGCAAAACGAGCTGGAAGCTTGGCATTGCAGTGACGATATTCGCCCCTGGAGTTTGGGGACGGTATCGCCATTCGACTCCGTCCAACTGACCTACCACGCGGAGCAGGCCAATGAACGGACGCCACGGTTTAAGGAGATCGCACCAGGCGCCATGCTCCGTATCTGGGTGCCGCCGCGGGCCGGGATGGTCTGTGCGTCCGGCATGGACTGTGCGGAAGATGTGCCGCTCGGGGATGCCGTCGCGGCGTACATCAAGAACGCTGCCGGGGTGTACTGCGCCGATCTGGTCACGAGTGGGCAGGCAGGACTCATCAAGGTCGCCCGGGCGTTCATCCACGAGCTCTGGCTCTACGGCGAGGGACGGTTCGAGCCGCTGTTCGCCCCGGAGGTCGATGGCGGGCTCGGTTTCGCGGTGATCAACGTCGCGAAGGACATGGGGTATCAGAACCTCTGGACCATCCCGAAGAAGCCCGGGGTCAGCTCGGACCGCTATCGCCAAATGCCCGACAAGCAGGGCTGGCGGACCCAAGGCAACAAAGAGGATATGAAGCAGACCGGAATCGCCAACTTCAACGCGGGCAATAACGAAATCTTCAGCCTGGAGCTGCTCCGTGACATGGCGAACTTCGACCCGAGGAGCCCGAAGCACACATCAGACCTCCTCATGGGCTATTTCATCACCGAGATGATCACGGACGGGCCCGGGTACTTTGCCGAACAGTTCAAGGCCATGGTGGCCCAGTCCGGGGCAGCGTCAGTGGGTCGGGCAAGGCTCGAGCCGCAGTACATCCCGACGAGGGGGGGATATTAGATGCCAGCTTGGGACGATCTCGACCAAAACGAGACCCAGCAGCTTCTCATCGACCACCGGACGAAGCTACGCACGATGCACAAGCCCTGGGTGGATCTGGTCCGTGACACATGGCGCCCGATGCTCAACACGAAGGGCACCGGCCCGATGGCCTGGGACACCCTGGCTACAAAGAAACAGAGTCGGGATAGCAAGCGGCTCCAGGCGCTCAGCGCGGTCAAGTCGCCCTTCATCAGCCGTGCGACGAAGAATATGATCTCTCGTCTCGCCCGCTCCGGCATCAAGATCGACGTGGCGATCAAGGGCGGCGCGACCCAGGAGGCGTTGTCGTCTGAACTGGAGAACATGGCGCGAGGGCTCATCCATCAGCAGGATGAGAACGTGAGGAGTGGGGTGTTGGGCCAGTCCTGGCTCCGGCTCGCCGCGGGGTTCGCCGCGTTTCCCGCTAAACTCACGGGCCTCGTGCGGACCAAGCGACGCGGCGAGAGCGTCGACATCGAGTGGGAGCTCTGGGATCCCACGACCGTCTTCCACGACTTCGGGAAGCCGAATAATCATCGCGTCATCCACGACTTCATGATCGACGCCGATGAAGCCCGCGGGCTCCTGGCGAGTCGAAACATCCCGATGCCCCAGGTCATCAAGGACAAGCTAAAAGAGGCCGGCGCGATCGCGTTCACCGACTACTACCTCGAGGAGAAGTTGGAGACCAGGACTCGCGTCTGGAACGCGTGGCTCATGGACAACATCATGGTCTACGCGCCCAAGGTCATGCAGGGCCCGATGTGGGACCATCTCCCGGTCTTCGCCGTCGCGCTCAACGGGATGCCGTCACTTGCGCAGAGCAACACGATGGACCGCTCTACCCTCAGCGACAACCCTGGCGCCGTCAGGTCTGAGTATGTGGAGCACCATGCGCGCCCATGGTTCACCGAGATCGTCGACGCGATCCACAAACTGAACCTCGCGAACTCCCTAGAGTTGATGGCGTTCTGGAAGGCCGTGGAGCCGCCGGTCATCATCGAGTCGCGCCAGGGCAATATCTTTCTGCAGGACGAGTTGATCGGGCCGAACGTCCAGATCCCCGTGACGCCCGAGCAGGCGCTCAAGTACCTGGAGTCCCAGCGGATCAACACCCGAGACTTCGGAGTGATTCAGCAACTTCGTGAAGACGCGCTCTCGGAATACCCCCCACACCTCCTCACAGGCGAGGCAGCCTTCGCAGGCCAGGCGGCGCTCCACCTGTTCAAGCAAGAGGATATCGCCCAGATCGCCACACTCGCGTTCGCTGACGGGCTCTCCGTTTTCATCAAGGCGCTGCTCCAGGAGACGGTCCACCAGATCGGTAAGCACCATGCGGTGAGGCCGGTCAAGATTCGGCTCTCGGCCCGCGGCTCCAAGGGTGAGCTGATGGGCAAGTATTACGAGATGGACTTCGATGCCAGTAAGATTCCCCCGTCTTTCTCGATGGACGTCCGATTGTCGCCGCAGTTACCGCAGGACGACAAGCGAGCCCTTGAGATGTACAGCCAGGCCGTCAACCAGGGCCGCTTCCCGATGCTGGACCCGCTCACCGGCCGTGCCGCGTTCGGCGGGCACCTCACCGACGACCCCGTGGCGATCGGGGAGAAGGTCCGGACCTCCCAGGCAGAGTCGATTCAGCCCATGGTGAACGAGGATGCCCTCGAGGTGCTCGACCAGCGGATCGAGGAGGCTGACGCCGCTGCCAAGCGCAAGAGGAACGAGGGGTCTACCCGACGAGCCAGGGCAAAGGTCCGCAGGCTCAAGAAGCGGCGGGCTGACCTAGAGCAGATGCTCAGGGGCGAGGCTGGGTTACAGCAGACCCGAGAGATCGGCGGCTTCTCGCCGGCCGCGGGCGTCAGCGAAACGGAAGTCGAGGACCGCCTGCCGAGTCTCGCGGGCGCGGGGCAACAGGGCCGACCCAGACCGTCGAGCGACGGGGCAAGGAGCGCCTGATGTCATTCCCTGAAAACCGAGCTGAACTCGAGCAAGAGTATCTCGATTTTCTCGAGGTCGATTCTAGGAACGCGGGTGAGGTATTTGACCGCGAGGCTGCGGCTGCCGTGCTTGCTGCCAACGATGACGAAGAGTTCATCGCTCTCATCGAGTTCGCCCAGAAAGACGTGGGGTTCGAGACAGAGCTGCACGAGACCCCCGCGGATGACAGCGACAACTCAGAGAAGGACTTTATTGACGAGGCAAAGGCCGGTGCACGGGCCCATCTCAAACTCCAGTACCTCAACGGCGACATCGACGAGTTCGAGTGGGATGAAGCAAACTCCTGGCTCGATACGGCCGATGCGCGGCGCGCCCTGGGACTGGGCTTCACCCAGGTGGAATCCGATGACACCGCCACGGGAAAAGTGGACCCGACCGCGTTTGGAGTCGACGTCGCCGACACGCGCGTCGTGGTCGCGCAAGCCGAAGTGGGCCAGGAGCGGCTCAACCGGATCATTCGCCGGGTCCAGATCCAGGAGCGTGCCGTCGAGGACAACTTCAACCGTCTCTACGACGAGCGGTTCCTCGGAACCCTCGAAGCCATGTCGGACGGCCGCATCCAGGTCGATGACGAGGCCGCAATTGCCGCAGAGGATATGTTGAGGACGGCCAACGATCCGGCATTCCGTCGACGCTCTTTTGAACGCTTCAAGGGCAGCCTAAATCAGCAAGCAAGAGACGCACGAGTTGATGCAGACCTTGGAATCACCGCCGACTTCCCCGGTGGGACCTTCGACTCGGACGCGTGGAGGCGAACCGTGGCGCCGGTCGACTTCCTGATGCGCGACCTCGACACGCTGTTCGAGGAGGCGTTCGCTGGCGAGGATATCGACATCGAAGACGCGGAGTTTGCGGACGTCAAGAGCGGCATCGAGCGCACGATTGTCCCTGCTCGGCAGATAGAGACACAAGCCAAGGACGCGATCGACAAGCTGCGGCGCCGGCTGAACGCGTTAGGGTCACGTCTCGCCAACGCCACCCTGAACGAGAACTTGAGCGAGGAGCGGCGCGAGATCAATGCGAAGCTCCTTCAGGTTGTTGAAGACGCTGACACAGAACTGGAGACTGGATACGCGGCCTTCGCCAGAGTCGGCAACACGACGGACCCCATCGCCTATCTCAACCAGTTCCTCGGGCCCGACCTCGAGGGCATCCTTGGAGAGACGGGAGCGGCTTCCATCGTGGTCCCCGGGGACATCATCGGGACACTCGGCGCCCTTGCCGGCTTCGAGCTTCCAACCGAGGAGGCCCTGAGATTGGAGGCCGAGGCGGAGGCGGAGGCCTCCAAGGCAGCTACGGAAAGTGAAGGACGGCGTGACGCCATCACCGCACTCCACGAGTTCAACCCGACCTTTGATCTTGAAGCTGCGTTGGCCCAAGCCGACATGCATCCCGACATCCCGATCTCGGCTATTGTTCGAGACGAACAGGAGAAGTTTGGCGCCTCAGAGGGAAAGCGGCTGGAACCGGGTCGTCGCGGTGGGGTCGTGGTAGAACGGACCGCCACCGAGCTTGAAAAGCTGGCCGATGCCATCGACATCTCCACGCCAGAGGGTATAGCTAAGGCCCGTCGCCTCCGACAGGCGGCCCAGAACATCCGGGAGGCGGCCCAGGAAGGTGTCATCGCGGAGAATATCGCCGGGCTTCCCAGCGACCCTGAGACCGCCGCGTCTCTCGGGGTCGCCAACGTCCTCTCGGGCATCGTTCAGCGCACCCAGGACGAGGCCCTAGCGGCTCAGGACCCCCTTGATGAAGGTATCAATACGGAACTCACTGGCCGGGCCAACTTCGTCAGCCAAACCCAGGAGGAGCTCAATCGGGCGCAGCAACAACTCCAGGTTGCTGAGAAGGCTGGCGATGGACGGATGATAGCCGCGGCACATGAGCGCCTTTCCTTCGCGGAGTCTCAAGTGTTCTACGCCGAATCGCTCCAAACTCAAACGCAAACCAGAACTGGTCGCCAAATCCCAGGAGCCCCCACACCGCTGAACCCAGGACAGCCCAACGAAATCACGGGGGCCTTCGCGACAGCCGCTCAGGGGGCAAGTCAGGCGTCGACCATCTTCACGCCGCCACCTCCCGGTAAGTCGCTTGTCCAGAGAGAGTCAGACGCGAGGGCGGCGCAGTTTGCCGGTACAGAGGAGCGGATCTTCAGCGACCTATTCACAGCCGACCAAGAGGAGTTTACGAGGACCAAGGACCCCACGCGCCTTCGGACGACGCGGCAGCGAGCGCGAACTTTGGCAGAGGAAGAAGAAGCCAACAAGGGCGGGAGTAGACTCCCGTGACCACGCAAGGCTTCCGCTCTTTCCCAGGTGGACCAGGGGGCCCGAACGATCCGCGCTCCCAGCGACGCCGTCCTACCCAGATCGACCTGGCCTTCGAGGACCTCGCAGAACGGCTCCGGAACCCGACCGTCCAGGACATGATCGACTCGCTCCCTGTGGCGGCTCGCCCGAGGCCTGGGAGTAGGGCTGACCGGACACTCAGGGAGCGGCTCTGGCAAGCGTCCCCTCAAGGAATGAAGGCACGAGCCGACGCCTATCGCAATGACGCGAACCAACTCCGAGACCTGCGTATCACGACAGCCCGTGATCCTACCAAGTATTACGACTTCGACCAGACGCTCGCCGAGACCCGCATCGACATCTTGGAGCGCAAGGCACGATATCTTGAGGCTCAGAAGGAGCCTCCGAACCTACTGAGGTCGCTCCAGGAACGGTTCACAGAACCCGGAGCAGCGGTCCTCGTTGAGGGCTTCCAGAAGCTCCAGTTTGGCTCACCGGGCGAGATCGAGAAGCGCACCGAAGCACTCCGCGATCAGGGCTACGGCTTCATCGAGTCGCGCCGCATGGCGTATCTCGCGTCGGACCTACCGTGGGGCGTCAAGGGGCTCGCCGAGTCCCTCGCGGACCCGACGATCCTACTCCCTGGCATTGGCTACGGTGGTGCCATCTTGCGACTCTCGGCCCTGGCGAGTAAAGCGTCTAAGCAGGCGGTCGCGGCAGGTCTGCGCGCCCCGCAAGCTCTCTTTGACGCTGTTGAGCAATCCGCCACCTCCTTCTTGCGCAGGCCCAGGGCTCCCGGTAGTCCACCGCCGCCTCGTGTGCGCGGCGCCGCTTTCGATCTCGAAAGCATCCAGAGCATCGACCAAGCGATCCGAAAGACCCGCGAAGCCATCAGGCACGGCGACCAGTTGGGCGTTGTGACCGACGCCTTTGACGACACGCTCGAACACCTCTACAAGATCCGTGAGGGGTTGGTGGAGGAAGGGCTCGGAGAGCGCCGTTACTCGGCACTTCTGGAAGCCCGCCAGCAGCTTGACGATGCTGAGGCGCTCCTTGAGGGCGCTGTTGAGGCCCGAGGACGCCAAGCGCGATTCGGGACCCAAGCCGGAGACGAGGTGCTCGTGGCCGCATCGTTACGACTCACCGTCCGTACGAGTCTCACTGCGGCACGAGTAAAGGCGAGGGCTGACGCCCGCCATCTTCGTAGCATCGTCGCGGAGCTTGAGGAGCAGGCGACCCGGGGCTTCAAGGCCACGGACCAACTGCCGCCTCCTGGCCCGGAACGGTACGCTCCTGACCAGATCGGTCAGACTCAGGCGGGGTTCGGGATTGGCGAGACGCCGCCACAGGGCACGTTGTTCGGGGAGAGGCCGGTCTCTGGCCAAGTCGACGATCTCGTGGACACTGGGCGGCTTGCGGCGCAACAGGAACGGCGTGTGGCCATCGGGCGAGGCCAGCAGGAGTTGGCCGGTACTCCAGTGCCAACGACTCCGACTCGGGCTGCAACCCCTGCTACGCCTATTTCGCCAGGGGTCGAAAAGCTCCCGTCGACCGTCACCGAGAACGCCGTCAACGAAGCTATTGCGTCGCTTCGTGTCGGCCCAGGCATGCAGCAAAAGGCGCTCCTGTTCCAGACCCGAGGAGAAGCCGTCTCGAACGTCGCCGAGCGCATCACGGGTCTCCGGACAACGAGTAGGCAAGTTCGCTTCCCCCGCGTGAACGATGCACCCACAGGACGGCTCGTACCTTCCAGCCATATCCCCGACACCCGGACCGCGTCGGCCGCGCTCGACGCAGAGGCGTTTGGCGCCGTTGTGGACAGCCCTATGGATGTCGCGGCTTCGAGGATGCTCCGCGACCAGAGCTTTGAGCAGTTCGTGGACGACATGAAGGCGATCCCGGCAGGGGCGAAGCAACCCGTTATTCCTGGCCTTGGCGCGCCAGCACGCAAGTCGTACCCGGTCGCCAAAGCGTTCGATGAGGCCCCGGTACGCAAGCTCGGATGGTTCGACGCGACGATCACGGACCCGACACGGCTGCTGCAGAAGGTAGACGAGGGTGTCTTCAATGGAGCGTTTCAGAAATATATCCTTCATCCGACGCACCGAATGTACCTCGCGAGTCTCAAATGGGGCGACTCCCACGTTCTCGACGTCAAGGATCTGTTCGAGCGGTCCGGCATGGCGAGTGGGAGAGAGGCGACCAGGATGCGCCGCGTCACGACGCGAGTTGCGGAGATGGTCAACAGCGAGGCGGCGAATATCAGGCCGGCATCGCAGCTCCTCAAAGATAGTGGAGTCGAAGCTGCCCTCAAAGGCTTCACTCCTGACGAACAGATACGCATTCTCGAGGTTGCTCGCGATGCTCGACGCTGGTATGACCAGATGTGGACGGACCTCAACGCAGTCCGGTCGGCTCGAGGCCAACGACAGATCCCCTACCGTGAGAACTACGTCCAATGGGTCCAGGAGCAAAATACCTGGAACCGCTTCGGGTTCGCAAAGGACAGCGGCGTTGACCTTGCCGACACCCCGGACTTCATCCATCCGCAGAAGGCGTTCAACGCACGGGAGCTGCGTCGTGAGGCTGGCGATATCCGCCCGGGTGACCTGGAGACGGACCTTCGCAAGTTGATGGTCGAGTACACCGAGAGCGCCCGTCGCGACATCTTTCACACAGAGATCATTCGGAACGGTCGAGCCCATACCCGGAGCCTTCGCCTGCGTGACCCGAGCGGCGGTTTCAACACGACGGCCGATGTGATCGATAACTGGCTGTCCGAGGCGTTCGCCGGCACAAAACCCGTTGCCGACAAAGCCTTCGAGCGGGTAGTAACGCCCCAGGGGGCCCGGGCGGTCTACGGCATCCGGCGTAACCTGACACGGGCCGTGTTTCCGATCAACTGGACGTGGAACCTCGCAGTGCAAACGTCGTCCATTGTCCCAACCTTCTCCAAGTACGGCGTGCGCAACACGATCCGTGGACTCGACTATCTTCTGAATCCAGCGGCTCGCCAGTGGACAAGAGACAACGCCTACGCAGCCATCATCAAGGCCCGCCGGGGAGGGAAGGTTGCGGCGCAGGACCTCAGCGGCGTTGGCGAGCGCACCTTGCGGCTCGAGAACAACATGATGGAGACCGTGCTTGATGTCGCCAACTTCCTCACGAACAGCATCGAGGACGCTCTGACGGGAATCTCGACGCGGGCGGCGTTCCACGACGGGCGGCGCCGGCTCGGCCTCAACGGTAGGGCTCTGACCGAGTTTGCGTCCGAGGGCGGGTCAAAGACACAGAGCATGTACAACATCGTGGACAAGCCCGGGGCGCTGCGCTCTCAAGCCGTCCAGTCCATCGCTCCGTTCCAGACCTTTGTTTTCGATATGCTCAGCAACGTGCGTGAGATGGGCGTGCTCACCCGGAAAGGCGCCACCGGCATCTCCGAGACGATCGCGGCGAACTCAGCGACCGGCAAGGGGCTGCTCCGCAACCGGATCAAACAGAGCATGACCTTCATCGCCGGGATGTACGCGGTGAATATGGCTGGGGACGCCTTCGTCAACCGCAAGCCGTGGGAGCTGAGTTCGTTCGTTCCGTTCTACGCCATGCTCACCGGGGCGATGTCGCCGCTGGACCAGGGCGGGCTTGCCACGCTGCCCGGTCAGTACGCCTCAGAGTTCACGCGGGCCATGCGTGATGTTTGGCAGACGGGAGAATGGGAGCGGCTGCGGCGCTGGACCATCCGCTATCACGTACCAGGCGGCATCCAGGTCAACCGGATGACCGATGGGCTGTTGGCCGTGAGTCGTGGCGAGGTGAGGGACCGGAAAGGGGACGCACTCTTTGAGGTCGCGCCCGATGAGTGGATGACGGCGATGATCAAGGGCGTCTACACCACCGAGGAAGGCCGCGAGTTCATTCAGGACCTCCGCGACAAAGAGGGCCACCTTGCCGAATGGCTTGGCCCAATAGCGGAAGTGTTGGAGGGCCGGAAACCGGTCAGTGGGCCGCTTGACCAGGTGCAGACGCTCATTGGCGAGATGGTGATGGATGACGAAGGAAACGAAGCGATAGCCGCACCGCAGGACTACGCGAAGAAGCTCCGTGAGATCAGAGAGCAGGTCGGCAAGCGCCGTATCTCGAAGGAGACTCCCGAGCTGGGCCAGCGGTTCCTCGCCGACGAGAAGCTCTGGCTGAAGTTCGAGGAGGAGATCCCGACCGAGGACCGCGACCAGTTCCTCGAGGACAACCCTGCCGTCGACGCCGCGATGTTCTTCTGGGGGTGGCGAAACAGGGCGAGCCTGCACTCTCAGGAGGCGGTGAACCTCGTCGCCGAGTTGATGGACCAGTTCGACGTACCGGAGCAGTCGTTGGAGACGTTTGAGCGTGAGCGCGTCTTGAGACCCTACTACGACGTCGGCGGGAACTTCGTCGGCACCAAGGCGATGCGCGAGCGGTTCGTCCGTGAGAAGCGGTTGGAACTCCGGCGCCGGAGCCCGGCGATTGACGCCATGCTGATACGGACAGGGATCGCCACGAAGCCAGTGACGGGCCTTGGGCTCGTCGCCCAGGCGACACGGGAGCGCGAGGATCGAGAAGGACGCGAGGCGGCATGACGACCCAGGCTAAAACTGAAAGGAGCCATCATGGCCCGTAAATTAAGGCCCCATGCGGAAAAGCATTCGGCGGCGGTTCAGCGTTCGGTAGCTAAAATCGGACCACACGCGACAGTGAAAAAGTTTATGGAGGGCACGGTGAGAGAACGTCCCAAGCGGCGAGGGCGACACGTTTAACCATGACGATGGCCCCTTTGACTCAGCAGCCTGTGCGTATCCCACGCGAGGTATTGGAACGCCTATCGGAGCTTGTGAGTAAGTCCCGGTCCGGGAGCATTACGCTGCACGTGAAGGATGGGCGTCTCGTTGGATGGAGGCTGGAAGAGAACGGCGGCTTGCGATAATGTGCTAAGGTAGACAAAACGGGAGACCCGTAAGTGGAGGCCCCGACTTTGCACCCATCCTGGGTGGCGAGTCGGGGCTTTTTTTATTTCTCCCACACCACTCCACCCGTGACAACGGACGAGGAGCAATGAACGATGACGACCGAGCCACTGACAGCAGACCCGACCCAGCCACCGTCCCCACCCCCAGCGCCAGCAGCAGGCGCAGCTCCTGCCGAGCCACCGGCACCAGGAGCCGCACCGGACCCGAACGCCCCGCAAACGCCAAAGGCGTGGCTGGACGGGATCCTGGCGAACGCGACACCCGAGCAGCGAGCGGAGTTCCTGAAGGCATCGCACGATGTCTACGACGACGACGTCAAGCGCATAAAGGCCACCCATCAGCAGACCATCCGGCAGCACAAAGCCAGCGAGGGATGGACCGCGATGGACGAGGACGAGCGCAAGGCTTTCCTCGGAGCATGGAACGACCGGGACGCCAAGATCGCCGAATACGTCGCGCAGGGAGTCGAGGAAAACACGTTCGCCGAAGCCAGGACCCCAGCCCAGATCGACTACTTGGGCAAACAGGTCCTGGCCCTCAAGACGCCGGAACCGAGCAAGGCAGAGGATGGGAAGCCGTTCACTGAAGCCGAGACGGCCAGGATGGACGCCTTCCTCAAGCTGCGGGGCATCACGGCGCCGGAAGACCAGCCAGCCCGTGTTAATGGGATGGGACAAGGCCCCGTCGGGCCCGGGAAGACTTACGCAGAACGCCTCGAGGGCGATGGCCCAATGCCAACCGCAAAAGAAGTGGATGCGATGACAGCCCACTTCGCCCAACAGTAATAGAGCAACGCAGCAGAAACGGAGAATCCATTGGCTCCTGTCACGGGAACAACCGCAGACAAATTTATCGACGAGGTGTGGAGCGCGGAACTCAACCGCGCCATCACGTTCGCGCTCATCATCGCCGCCCTCTTCAGCGACTGGACGTCGCGGATGAAGGGCTCCGGAGACATCTATCACCTCGTCAACCGGCACAACCTGGCTACCAACTCCAAGTCTGCCGGGGTCGACGCGACCCCTGAGGCCATCACGGAGACGGAGCAGACCTTCACGGTCGCGACCCACCAGATTGTGGCCCAAGAGATCGAGGACTTCGCGGAAGTGATGTCGAAGTACGACATCCGCGCCGAGTACACCCTCGCGGCCTCCTATTCGCTCGGGCGCTCCATGGACGTAGCGTGCGCGGCGTTGCTCGACGACAACACCGGCCAGTCCGTCGGGTTCCTCACCGCCGAGCTCACGGACGACAACTTCATTCGCGCTTGGCAGTACCTTCAGGACTCGTCCGGCATGGCGCCGTACAAGGGCCTGGTATCGCCGGCCGCGTGGGGCGGGATGCTCAAGATCGAGAAGTTCACCCAGCAGCTCTTCAACGGGGACACGCAGGGACGGGCGCTGCACGACGCGCAGATCGGGAGGGTCTACCAGGCCACGATGTTCGCCACGAACCTCCTGGTCGGGACCGCCCCGAACGCCTCCGGGCACATCTGGGCCGGGGACCACTTCTTCAAGATCATCAAGAAGGCCCCGAAGCAGGACACCTGGTTCTCGCCCCTGGCGAAGGCCTGGATCGTCGCGACGGACCAGATCTACGGCGTGTTCGAGAAGGAAGAGGCCGACGAGGCTGAGTCCGTCACGACTAGCGCCAAGCTTCACGGAGTCCGGCTGCAGACCCTCAAGTAGGTAAGGAGCGGCATGACTGAATTCGCGGTACGGATAGAGGGCGAGGACAAGGGCTACTGGGTTTTAGCCGTTGACTCTGTGACTGAGAAGTTGCTCATTGCGACCCAGGACCAGACTCTCAAATGGGTTCCGATGAAAGACTGCAAGGTCATCAAAGCGGCCAGTCCAGAGATCCCCCGGCAAGTGGTGATGGTGCAGCCCAAAGCGACCGCGCCCAGGCTTGAGGTCCCCTCCATGACCTTCCACGGGAAGCCGGGAGGGAACTGATGCCACCGGAGCTAATACTTCGCCCCCCGAGGGACAAGACGCCGTACCGCCTGAAGTGCCGCATAAAGACAGAGCCGTACCCGTCCCGCTCAAGGCTCGATGTCGAAAAGGTCCGGGTAACAGAGCAGTGGGTTGTCGACATGCACAAACAGGGCTGGGAGAACCTTCCGGGCCATGGCTTCAAGATGGCCGGTCCATTCCCAGCGGTCACGCCGATGGATCTCCACTTCAAGAGGATCCCGTCGGCCCAGGAGATGCTGCCGGAAGTCATGCAGGGCGCCCGGTTCCTAGATCCTGGTGTAGACGGGGTGCAGGAGGTGCCGGCGCTCCATGAGAGCGAGTGGTGGGAATTCGAGATCAGCGGAGTGTTCATCAGAGACGAAATCCACATTGAGCGGCCCGAACTACACGAGGAGAAGGTGCGATAACCATGGTAAACGCCGCAATTGACGACGTCGCCGCCGCAGGCTTGGCCGCAAACCGGCGTATCAAGCCGACCTTCGGCTACTACCGACAGCCGAACGGGTGGATCACGATCTCGCCCACCACGCGTCTCGAGTTGATCAAATACGAGGAGCGGGGCTGGAAGTGTCTGCGAGACTACGGAAACTTCGACCTCTCCGTCTCCGTGGTGAACCATCCTTACGACTCCCTCTTCATGTTCGGCGGCGCCAAGGAGATGCCGGTCGATCAGATCATCGCGATGGGGTTCCACCTGAACCCTCCCCAGGTCCCCAGGTGTGGGGAGCATATTACACAGTTCCACCGAGGGCACACCAAAGCCTGCTGGCAAGGCGCGCAGCCGGCGGTGTTCCCGCAGCTCGAGGACGTTGACCCCGGGAGGCTCGTGCCTTTCGCGTGTGAATTCTGCGAACGGATCCTGCCGACCTCGGCCGCACGGCTCCAGCACCAGACGGTCGCGCACAAGGACGAGTTGACCAGCGTCCGCTCTGGGCGCAGCTTGGCAGAAGCGATCGCGCTGCAGCAGAGCCCCGCTCAAAGCCCGGACGTGACCGCTCTCTTGAAGCGCATCGAGGACCTGGAGGCTGCGCAGCGAGGCGGGCCGGTGGCTCCGGAGGACCAAGAGCAGGAGTCGCAACCGGTGTCGTGGCAGGATCGGGAGTCAGCGCAGCGCGACGTTTAGCAACAAACCCTACCTCGTCCAGGCCAAGACCAAATCCAGGCGGGATTCCCGCCACAGAAAGAGGAGTGACCGATGACCAATCCGAATCCGATGTATCTGGAGCAGAAGCCGTTCTCGCTGCAACACGCGAGGTCGATGTTCGGGGGGACCGACCCCAAGAAAATCGCGCTTCTGATCCCCAATTTGCCTGTCGACTACGGTTGGCTTGTAACCGAGTTCGACAAGACGATCCAGTCGGCCGAATGGACCGCAGTCGTAACGTCGGGCGGAGGCCCCACGGCCTTCGCGTATGCTGCTGTGCGTGGCGGTGTAGCTCAGGGAGCCACCGGCACGACTGACAACGACGCCACAGCCATCCACCGCGCTCAGACGTTCCTTGACCCCGCAGACAACCCCTTCTTGATTGTCAGGTGGAAAGCGAACGCTGTAACCGGGTTCAGCTTCGAGATCGGGTTCTCCGATCCCAAGACTGACGAGGCACTACCAGGCGTCACGGACGTGGATACCCCGACTGTTGGGAACGGTGTGACCGACATCCTTTGCGTCCACCTCGATACCGACCAGACGCTGACGACAGCGGCCCTGGTTGGTGACGGGACGACGGGGTCGGCGACCAAGACCGACATCTCGACGTACACGCCCACCGCGGCCACCTACCAGACCATCATGATCGGGCTCAGGCCCAATGCTGGGTTCGTCGCTTGCTGGGATGGCGACGCGCTGGTGGGCAATCGCCGTTACACGGTGACGAACGGACCCGACTCTGGCGTCCTAGTGAGGCCCTACGCGCTCTTCAGGACGCGCAACACCTCAACCAAGACGATCGACATCGACGCGATCGCCTTCGGTTGGGAACGCAACGGTTAGAGAGGATAACCATGCCCAAAGTTACGTTCAAGCAGGCCGCCAAAGGTGTGCGGTGTGAGCGACCGGGCGGAGAGCGCGTGGAGATCGGCAAAGGGTCGACCTTCGAGCTGCTCGACCAGACCCAGAGCCGCGTCGGCTTCCGCACCCTCACGCTCGAGGATCCCACGGAGACGTTCCTGGGTGGCCCTGACGGGAAGAAGAAACTTCCCTGCACGATTCGGCTCCAGGTTCCGGCAGACTCCGTAACCATTTCCGACAAATAAGCCAATGGCGGCCCATCGGCACTTCTGCCCCGGGTGCAAGACGATGTTCTCGTGCTTCGAGGCCGGGTGCGGGGGAACGCCGCAAGCACGCTGCAGCCGCTGTCAAGGCGGTCAGCACTAAAACAAAAGAAAAGAGGATCACGACAATGCTTGGATACTTAGACAGAATGATCGCGGAGGGCTTCGGTAAGGCCGTGACGGTTGGCGCGTTCAGCACCGGTATCGTCGGCGGTGGCGCCGGGACCGTGCTGGACCTCGACCAGCCCGAGCTCGCTATCGCGGTTCCCGCGGGAGTCGTGTTGCGGCCGATCTACTTCGAGGTCTCGGTCCAGTCCGGCATCACGACCGCTGACGACGACGAAGCGGAAGTCGTTATCGGCGTGGACTCGCTCGGACTGTGGACCGGTGACGGCACCAAGACCGACGAGACTCCGTCCAACATGAACACCTCGTTTGACGCGGGGTCCATGTGCAAGGTCGGCTCCGCCTTCACCGCCGACATGACGACCACGCCGAACGGCGGGTCCGCCGCCGACCCGGTGATGGACATCGAGTTGGCCAGGGACTCCCTGACGTTCAACTTCGGTGACGCCACCGGCATCAGCGGCCACCAGCTCAAGGTCGTGTACCAGCCCGCTCTTCCGGAGTGGATCGTGGGGCCTGCGACGGTCCTGGTCTACTGGGGCGGCACGATCGCGACGGTCGGGGGCTTCGCCGACCTGCGGTGGGTCGAGGCTCAGGTCCAGTCGATGAAGACCTACGCCGGCTACAACTAGCCTTTCCGGGGGGGAGGGGGTATTCTCTGCCCCCTCCCCTCATGGCTTGATTGCAACCGAGGGGGTGTGGCGTGGCTAAAAACGACGGGGTAATCGAAGAGGACGAGTCAACCGCAAAAATTCCTCAACGGCCTGGGACAGCAGCTATCGAGAACCAGTATGTCGGCGACATGGCGGGCGGACCGCTTGCGCCATTCTTCACCCAAGTAGAACTCACCGCCGATCAGGTGAAACAACTCTACGACCTTGGGCGAAAGGCCCTCGCGCTATGAGCGTCGAACGCTATCTACTCACGGACGAAGAACGCGACGACGTGAACGCCGAGGGTTTCCGACTCAACACCATGCTCACGGCCCAGGTAAAGAAGGTCCTGTGGGTCCAGGATGAGGACGCAGCGAAGGCCAAGGCTCGAGCGAAGCCCAAGAAGAAGGGAGCCTAGCCATTGGCCCCGATCTTCACGGCCCTCCAGCGCGGGGAGCTCGAACGAGCCCTCGTGCGTCGGCTTGGTCTCATGGTGATGGGCGGCTTCCCCACTGACCTTGCCGACTCGGGCACCACCACGACTCTCGTAGATAGCCGGATGGTGGACGCAAGCGACGCTCGGGCAGTGGACCAGTGGCTCGGCAAGTTCAAAGGGACAGGTGCAGGGGAGTACGACCGCATCACGACCGTTACCCCAGGCAGCGATCAGTTTACGTGGGCGCCGGCCAGCACGGCACCGGACACGACGACTGAGTGGGGCGTTGTCTCCTCAGAGATCGGCGACCCCCACATGCTCCAGTTCTGGCTTCGTGAGGCCCATCAGCGCCTCAACTTCAACAAGGGCCGCATGAGTGGCCTGATGGAAGAGGTCGTCGGCCGCGAAGTCGTGATGGGCAACGCCTTCATCAACGGGGCGTTTGGACTTTATAGCACCGCGAACGTAGCCGACTCCTGGACGGTTGATGGCAACACGACCTTCACCGAGGAGACGACCATCGTGGGGGCTGGACCATCAGCCTACAAGGGCGTTACGGACGGCTCGAACCCCGGTTACGTGCGACAGCTCATAAAGGGCGAGGGGCGTTTCCATAAGCAGTCCCGCCCGGTCAAGGCCAAGATATATTGCGTCACCGACGCCCGTCTCACGGTCGAGCTCACTGACGGGGTAACGACCAAGACGAAGACCCATGGTGGCACCGGTTGGGAATGGTTCGACCTGGACTCGCTTTCGTTCGCCGCAAACATGACGAAGATCCAGGGTAGCATCGAGATAAGCGCCGGCGGCGCCGTCACGTTCTACATCGCGTACTTCTTCATGGAGGACGCTCCGCGCACGCGGCACCTCCAGGAGATCGACGCGGACCGCAATCTCGTGGCGATCGAGGGTCACCTCAAGGTCAGTGGACCCATCAGCGAATCCCAGGATCATGGCGACGACTTTGACGAGCCGATCTGGCCTGGTCGGTGGGACATCGTGTACGACTCGACGCGCAAGATGAAGTTCGAGGTCGACGCTGGCGTAAACGGCCGGCTTCTCCGCTACGAGGGCTACAAGAACCACACGGCCCTCACGGCGGTCACGACAACGTGGCCCGAGCAGGACTACACGATCCTCGACGTCGCCGAGGCCATCGCCCGCCGCGACATGGGTGGTGAGTATATCGACGGTGACAGTCGTGACCCGATCAAACGCGGCGATGTTGCCGCCGCGGTGGCGCAGGTCCTCGCCTCGGACGGCAAGGAACTCCAGAACGTCAAGCTCGTAGAGTCGAGGTAGCCGATGCCGGCTCGCGCCAAACGCTCCACCGCTGTTGTTCGTATAGGGGGCGTTGACTACCCGATCCCCCTTGATCCGCGGACGAAGGCGCCACGGCAGATCGAGTACCGGCTGCTCGACGTCTTCCCGGCCGCCGTGGCCCAACAAGCACAGCGCGGCGCTGACAACTACGGGCTGAATCTCCGGCTCAGCATCACCGGCCCATTTGGGATCGGCCAACGCCAAGGCAAGGACCCAACCCGCGGGCACGACCAGGAGAACGTGGTCACATGGTGGCCAGGGCAGATCACCCGAGGTCCCCAGAAGCAGACGCCGACCTGGGGTGGGCCGACGACGTTCAAGGTGCCGGTCGGGTCTGGGTTCTACGAGTCCTCTAACCTCGGGAAGCTCTACCTATTCGGGAGCGGAGCATCAGCCGACGACGAGCCGGTGCATCAGTTCGTCGGCAGCACGGCCACCTGGACGGACGACACCCTCAACGGCGATCTGGCTGGCGACGTCAAGGACATCGTAGGGATGGTCGACGCCGATGGAAACAAGACGTTCGCCATCGGTAGTCAACTCGTCGACAGTGGAGGGAACAATAAAATCCTCTACGAGTGTAGTTCTGTCGGTGTCTGGTCGTTCTCGGTCTCTGCGGCAGAGAGCTTCCCGATTGTCGACCGGGTGAAGTTTCTCATCAGGAGCCCGGCTTATTTCTTCACACTCGGCTACGTGGCCGCAACGAACCAAGTCTATATCCACCGTAAGGCAGGCGCCACAACTGAGGCTTGGTCACATTCACACGAACTCCCTTCGACTGGACTTCCTCGCGGGGCCGAGAACTTCCCAGGCCCAGACGGGGACGACGACATGATGTTTAGCACCAATATAGGTCTCTATTACCAGGACTACCCCGGAGCTGCGTTTCTGTCCACCCCTGAGCGTAAGGTGAAGTACGCTCATCCATCCGTTGCAACCACGGGCATCCTCGCGGTGTTAGGGCAGAACATCTACTACGCCGATGGGCCGAACGTCGGATGCTTCAAATGGTCAGGCAGCGTCTCCGGCCAAGGTACGCCAGTTTACATCGGCCCCCAGGACCGGGCTGATCGTCCATGGTCCGGCCTCGTCTCAGGGAAGCAGGGCAACGTGGTGTCCCTGGCGGCGGGGAGGACTCCTGGGTGGCTCATCGTCGGCTATAGCGGCGTGGTGTCCGGCAAGAGCGGGACGATCATGCTGTACAACCAGGATATGGAACAATGGTTCATCCCATACAAGAACAGCACATCGCAACGAGCGATCAACGCGATCCACGAGTCCGCGGCTGACGACGACGAGGGCCGCGTCCACTTCGTTGAAGAACAGGCGGCGGCGGGCGACCAGGATCCGCAGTTCTTCGATGACCTGTTCACCAACCCCCTCGAGGACTCGGGCTGGAAGTACGCAGCCGGCGGCGTCATCACTGACTCCGAGCGTGACCTTGGGTTCGGTGGACTCATCAAGAAACGATTCTTTACAACCCAACTCGACGCCGACGACTTGAGCGCCAGCAACGAAACGGTCGGGTTCGAGCACGCTCACGACGGCGGCGCCTACAACACTGAGCAGACGATCAACAGCAACACCGACCCGGCGAGGGCCTACACGGATGGCTCCTCAACAGCCGTGGGCACCAAGGCGAAGCGCCAACAGGTACGGGTGAACATCGACGGGACCGCGGGGGCGACACCGGGCCCCACGATCAAGAGCTGGGTCTATATCTACGACGTGCCGCCCGAGAAGCCGGATGGGACGCCGGCACTCGCGTTCGGTGTCCCGATCCTCTTGAGTAGCAAGTCGTTCAAGGACAACAAGGACCTCGGCCAGACCGTGACGGACATCGAGACGCTGGCGGTAGGGGCCCTCACGACGATCCGGGTCGGCCCAAAGGACCGCAAGGTCATCGTGGAGGGGCTCACACGGTTCGGGGGCCCCAGAGCAGCCGGTGTCACGGTCAACACACAGCCCGAGCTCCCGGGCGAGGCAATCCTCTCGATCCGGGAGGTTGGGGAATAAATCCGGTGGAGGTGCAACGATGAAGCTGCTGCAACTGCTCGGACTCAACATCGCCCTGGTCATCCTGGAGGCGGTCGACGCCATACCGGGCTACCTGAAGACCAAGACCGAAGAGCGCATCGAGAAGCTGAGTAAGTAGAGAATGTGGACGGTCGTCCTCAACTTCCTCGGGACCATCGCCTCTGCCTTCGGGAAGCGCAAGAACGGTGGGAACGGCACCAGCGTCAACAAGGACCTCGTGGAGCTTGTCGAGACGACCGTGAACCTCCTGGCGCAAGCCCAGGCTCCTGCACACGACCAGATCCTCGCGGGCATCGATGACATTAAGGCCGAACAGGTCGTCATCAAGAAAGCTCAGGGAACGATGGGCCGGAACCTGACCAAGATCAGCAAGCGGGTCAAGGCCTTGGAGGGCGACTAACGCTTGACCTACTGGTAGCGATGTGGGCCGTCATCGGGGCAGCGGTGCTCCCGGTGCTCCTCATGGCGACCCTGACGTTCCTGGGCTCCCGCACGTTCCTCGTGGCGTTCTTCGCCGGCCTCAACACCGCGTGCTGGCTGCTGGTGGCGCGATGACCTGCACCAACCCGCCCTGCCCTCACTGCTCGTACTGCTCCTGGGTGCTCAAGTGAGCGTGATTCATAATTACGAGCGCCGCCTCGCTTGAGCAATTGTGATGCTCTGAGGTCTATCGTAGCCATGTTCGGCCCAAATAACTTCAGGGGTTCTTTTACCACGAACACCGGTCCGCATGTGCAACGCGCCTCGTGCGCGTCCCAACAGTTTGTGGGTTTCATCCATGACCCGGACCACGATCTGGAACTGAAGCCAAGACGGGAAACCGCCTTGAGGGGCCCCCTGCATCAGCCAGTGACGCGCAGCGCTGTGCCTGAACGTGTGGGGGCGCACAGCCTTGGTCGTGGGTAGCCCCCCAGCCTCCTTCGCCTCCCTCACCGCGATCTGCACCCATCGGTTCACGATCTGACGGTAGGTGTCGACGTAGGGACGGTCTGGATGCTCCTGAGAGCCCCGTAGTAATAATCTGCGGATAATATCCTCATGAAAACGCAATGGCCTCCCCCACCGGCGATTGCCTCAGCGAGCTCCGGGTGGAGCGGAACCAGGCGTGGCGTCCCGCCCTTGCCTCTCCGCACGATGAGCGTTGGCCGCTGGGCCGTGGCGTCGATATCCGCAGGCGTGACGTCGCGGGCTTCGGTCCTGGCAGTAGCATAAAAAAGGGAATTACATACTATTTTAGCCAAAACCCCTTGACAAACGGGCCGCAGTTGGCTAAAATAAAGCTGTAATTCCCAAAAGAAAAGGCCCACCGTTAAGTGAACCTGTTCCCGCTGGTCCTTACGGACCATCCAAGCAGGGCCGGTTGCTCCAGCATTAGGCTGGCCCGACCGAGCACTGGGAATTATACCATCAAGCGGGGCTTTGCATAGAAAGTCCTGCTTGCACAAAAAGTCGGGATTCTGCACAAAAAGTCACGACCCAGCACCCAGCCGAGTCTCAAGGTCCCGGACTGTGGAATCTTCCAGGACGTTAGCTCTGTCCTTGTCCTCAAATGCTTCCAGGACTGTATTTCCAATCGCGTCCTGTACAGATTTTGGGGCGTCAGGGATAAGGACTTGGGCTAAATCCTCCGGTGTTATCTCGTCAATCACGGCCCCATAAATCTGTAACTTGACTTGTAATTGGGCGTAAGGAGTCGTTAGGAATGTAGCGATGTATCCGGGATTGTTGGCTGGCCTCTTGGCGACGATGCGGATAAGATGCTCTGACGCTGCCGTTCCGTCCATCGCACTTGAAACCATCCCAACTCGGCCTATTGTCCCAGAGCGTGTGACCAAAACCCAATCTCTGCTGATTATGCACATATCCAAGTTGCGCTTGTCGCTGCGGGCAAGGTACTTCTGGTCATACGGTTTCATCAGAGGTATATGAGACCCTTGGATAAACGGTACTCCGTGTTCTTTGCCCACATAAATTCGCTTGAATCTTCCCGGATAGAATATCCGCTCACACAGGCGGCCCAATTCGACAGGCGGATACCGTCCCTGCCCTATCGCTGCGCCCAGAGGCACATAATGGGAGGCATCTAACCGATTGTTCATAGCCCTCGTATTAACGGCAAACGCCCGTAGGGTTGCCGTATTCACTTGTGCGCCCGAGAGTTCAGGGGAGGGTAGATAGTTGATGAGGTCTTCCTTGAACTCCGGCAATTCCAGTTCCCGGCACAATGTGTCCGTTGCCTCGTCCAGCAATTGGTTGGCCCTTTCCCGCAGGTTGTAGGCTTGAACAATGCGGTCTGCAATGTCTCGCATCTCGGAGTCAGGCAGGACCGGCACCGGAATCCCGGCGACATGATGGGGTTCCAAGTGTTTGATGGCCGACCCATAATGGTCTTTGGTCAGCAAGGCTTGTCCAACCCAGGACGTGAGAAAAGCATACAGATAGCCCGGCGGCACGGTGCCCGTTTGAACCCGGATCGCGTCGTCAGAAACGGCGAAGCGGGCCAGCCGCTCGCCGACGAACACGCACCGTCCCACTGACCCGGAGCGCGTGATAAGAACCCAGTCTTCTTCGACTCTGCACTTTCCAGCCTGCTCCGGTTGATTAACCAAATAGGTCTCGCTGGAGGGCCGGAAGCGCATCATCATGGACGCCGTTAGAAACGGAGTGCCATACTCACTGTTTGAGGAATAGACGCGCTTGAAACGGGTTGGATAAGTTACAGATGACGTTAATCTCTCTAAGGGCTGGATGGGCGCACCGCATTCCTCCAGGAGGCGCTTGGCCCGTACAGCGTCATCAGAGTGATAGCCAACGTCCAGCCGCATATCGCCCTGATAAAGCCACGTTGAGCGGACTTGTGTGGCCGGCATGGTGGGTTGCCATAGGCGTTCCTGCGCCGGAGCGCGATACGTCGCCTCAACCATTGACCCACTCCATACGGTCCGGCTGGCTCATCCATGCACGGAAACTCTCGACCACCGCAGGTAACTCGTCGTGGATGACGGGACGACGTCTTGTAGGTCTTTCGACAATGGTCTTGCCATCCGGCGACTGCCAGAAGGTAGCGGCAGATTCTTCCTGTTCTATCACATGGCCTTCTGGAGTGCGGAGATACAGCGGATTGCCCCGCCGGTCGTGGCCGACAGCGCGAGGCATCGCCATAAACACATCGTATTCCCGATGGCGGCCCGCTTCCTGCTCAATGGCCAGTTCCTCAGCCGTCTTTTTCTGCAAGAGAAGTACGCTGATCTGAGTCCCGGTATACGGTTCAAAGGTCTCCTGTGGCAGGTCGATGCTTGCGATCACGCGGGTCCTGCTCAGAAGCCAACGGCGCAGGTTTGTCAGCCCAGGGTTGGAGAGGATGCTGTCGGGCAGAACGATGGCCAGCCGCCCGCCTGGGCGCAACAATTGCAAGGATCGCTCGATGAATAGCTGCTCAGGGGGCCTGCCTCCACGTCCCCGTTGGCCTGTAATGTCTAGCCGCGCTATCTCAAACTGCTCCAGAATATGCGGGTCGTCAATGGGAATGTAAGCGCCGAAGGGAGGGTTCGTAAGAATGGCGTCAAAGTGATTCAGGCGGATACTCCTTGAGACGCTGTTCTTCTCGTCGCGGGGCCACTCTCCGGCGGGCAACAAGGAATTAGTGTGAAAGACATTGGTGGAACCATCCCCGTGCATGACGAGATTCATTTGCGCTGCCTGGACCAGCACAGGGTTGAAGTCCATTCCGAACAGATGAGACGAGGCGATGTCCATCAGTTGGCTTTTTACCTCGGCCTCCACTTGCTGGTCGTTTTCGCCCCACCTCTCCCGCGCTAATCCGCCAATGTGTTCACTCCAGATATTCATCAAGGCAACCAGAAAGCCGCCCGTGCCAGCAGCGGGGTCGAGGACATTGATACTCAACCACTGGTCTTGCGGAAAGGTAGCCAAGACCATTTCAGCAGCCATCTTACATACGTTCCGGGGCGTGAAGAACTCGCCACGGTCTCCCCGGAGATTGGAGCCAACAAGTTGCTCATAGGCGACCCCTTTCACGTCGGCCTGGGTCTGCATTAGTGAATAGCGTTGGAGTTCGCCCACGATGTAGGCCAAGACTTGATTGTTGAGTCGCAATGTGGTGTCGGGGCCAAAGATGTAGGGGTAGCGGACTCTAACAGCGGCCAACAACTCTTCAATGGCCTCTCGCAATTTCTTTTGGCCTAAAGAAGACCGCCGGTCTTCGTTCCCGATAAAGAATTTCAGAGGATTCGAGATGTCCCGTTCATCCTGCACCTTGCAGAAGATGAGTTTTAGAAACTCGTTGAACGCGGCTTCTCTTTGCAATCCCTGGTTGCCGTAGATGTAGTTATGGCAACGGCGAAAGACCCACTGCAACTCGGTCTCGGCTGGAACAAGGTCAGCGAACCGGGGTGGTTGGGGCGCATCAGAACCGAACCGGGGGATGCTGGAGGCTTCCAGGAACTCATGTCGGCCTTGTCCGGCATCTACCTTTTCCCAGACCTGAATTTCCGAGCCTACCCACATCCCAAACCGGCAGTTCAAACAGGCCGACATAGAGGACTGGAGTTGACCTACCCCGTTGCCTCTGTCTGTAGGTCTGATCTCTTCCCGTTTGCACTCAATGACCACGTTAGCATTCTGTTGTTTGTGCTCGGTTCCGGGAGAGAATAGGGCTATATCCACACGCTTCTTGCTACTGCCAAGATTTACGGTGAACTCCACCGCAATATCCTCGCGGCCATATCCATATTCATCAATGAGACTGCGGGCCACGCGCTGCCGGACATTCTCTTCAGGTGTATCGTTGCGGAGTCTGTCCGTGATAACGCACCTGAGTTTCCCAGTAGGGATAAAGGTAATTCCCGCCGATGCTTCCGCAAGGTCCGGTTCACTCATCGTTCACCGCCGGCTTGCTGTAACGTCTCCGCTTAGGGACCTTCTTGAGTTCCATCAGGTGGTCCAGGATTCGGAAGACCCCCTTGGCGTTGCTCGAGCCGCCATCCTCAACAAACAGAACATCGAAGCCACCTATCATGGTTTCGTTCGCCAAATGACGCCCCACACTCTTGGGACTAAAGATGGCCGTGAGCAGACCTTGATGTACCAGTATGCTGGCGGAAGTAGCAGCGGCCTGGGGCCAGATGGCTCCGACGACAACTGGCGCTGCATGTTCGTTCATGAACTCTCGAATGTCACTGCGAGGAACGCTTGGGACGGTAACCGGGACTCCGAGCAGGGCGCACCAGATGGTCTTGCTCGAGGCCCCCGTGTCATCACTGACGGCCCACTGGTGAACTCGCCCGGTCTCAATTCTGTTCACTGGTCAGAGCCCCTTCTTTTTCAGAGACCAAACGATCTCAACGCCAACCAGCTTCGTCAGACCACCGAAGGCGTAGAGCGACAGGGCAATCAGACCCCCGCTCCTCGGTCTTGTAGCGATGTCCGCAGACCTTGCACTGCCGAGTTCGGAGATAAGGGTCTCCCTTCTGGTTGTTGATCACAACGGTTGGCGTGGCCTTTGTGCAGGCCGGGCACAGAAAGAGTTTCCCGACAGACTCTAGTACCCTCTGGTCGCCGCCTCGGCTTGGGTGGTTCCCGTCAGGCCAGCGTCCTATTCGGACTTTACTTTTTGCCTGCATTTGAAGCTCCGTTGAACACGACAACTGCGTTGGGGAATGGGGCGTTGTACTTGGCCCCTCCAAACTTCAGCCGGCCACGAATGAACCTGATCTGATCGGCCTTCATCACGTAGTCATGCCACCAGGCGGTGTCGGTCCGCGACGGGATCAAGCAAACGACGAGGGCGCCGGCCTGGGCTGACCGCCCGACGTATCTCTTATCCTTCGTAGCCATGAGCTGATCCCGCCACCTTCAAAGAACCTTTCCTACCTGCCTTCTATTCGCTCCAAGAACTCGTCGAAAGCCTTCTCACTCCATCCCTTACCCCCATGCAAAAGGCCCATCTCTCTACCAGTGAAATCTGACCGGTGCGAGTACGGGCCACGTATTCGGCCCGCCCACTTCCGAATCCACCGAACAGTTGCGAAGGCCCTCGGATGCCGTGGTACTCCTGGCAAGCCTTCGGGATAGTCCATCGTGTCCCACCACCACCACTTCCAGTCTCCCCCGACCCAGTGCCATTCCAGGTGCCAGCAAACAAGCCACCCCCAGTAGTGGACGTACGCTTTCGGACGCCTGAAGAATCGAAGGATAGTGCTCACAGCGCCTTCCCTCCGTTTAGCTTCCTGAATCCACAACGACTACAACAGGGCGACGATGGGCACAGAGTCTTGGAATGAAGCCGGTCACAGTGCAAGCATTTTCCGGCTGGGATCACAGCGCCTTCCCTCCGTGCCGGTACGGGCGCGTCCGGTTGTACTCCAGCTTCGCCTCGATCGCGGCGTCCAGGTCGATGCCGTAGTGGGCGGCCATCGCTTGAATGCACTTAATCAGCATCCCCATACCAATGAGCCAAGTGCCGGGAAGGTCAATGCCCCGTGTTTCGTTCCCGTAAGACCGGAAAGTATCTGATAGCCATGCGTGACAAGCGGTAATCCAATCACCAAAGGTGTCTAGTCCTTCGCCGGGCCGGGAGAGCAAGGAGAGGCTAGCTATCCGTGCCGCCAAGTCCACCCCGTAGTGCTCCGCCATATCCGCCACCCGGATCACCACGTCGGCGAGCTCGGACGCGACGCCAAAGGCATGACCGTCTATATTGCCGCTCCGATACGCTTCCAGCCCCTTGCTCAGTCCCAGGTGCACATCCGCTATCAGGTCACCGAAGGTGCGCTCCTCGTCCCACCAGCCCTTGCTCAGGGCGATGGAGTGGGCCTCGCGCTGTAGGTCAGCTAGGTTCATGGCTGTTCTCCTTCATCGGCCCCCAGATATAGATATTCGCCCACTTCACAAACTCGACGATAAAGTCGTGCGGAGCCCCCGTAGCATCGTCCACCATGCGCTCGATTACGGTGCCCCCAGGCGACCACCTGTTGCCTGTCTCCTCTCGGAACTGAGCCACGATCTCCGGCTCACCAATCGCCCACACCAGACACCCAAGCCAAGCGTCGTTCATATAGGCCGGTGTGTCGGATGGACGCAGGTCTTCAAGAATCATCCTTTACCTAACGTCCTCTGGCTCCTCTAGCTGCGCCATGCTCATGATCTTCGCCTGTAGCGCTTGCTCTGCTCCCACATGGACGTCAACCTTGGTATCCACCCGCACCTGGTTCACGTGGGTCCAGCGCTCCTTGGCCCGGTTACAGAGGTAGAAGATTTGCGCCGTGACGTTGCCGCTGAGGGCAGACTTGAGCAGGGCGGACTCCACAGCCTCGTGGACAGGCATCTCGGCGGCCTCGACCAGAACGGCGAACTCAGGGTCCCGCTTCATAGCCATGGTGAGCGTCTGACGGACTAGGCCAAGAGACTCCATAGCGGCAGAGCGGGTCTTGCCCTCGGAGATCGCCTTAAGAAGGAGGGCTTTTCTTGGAGCGGTAAACTTGTAGGGCTTAGCTGCCATCTCTCACCCCCTTCTCCCCCGTGTATGCCTCCCAGCGCTTCACGGCGGCGTCCACGTAGCCAGGGTCTATCTCCATGGCGTAGCAGGTGCGGTTCTGGCGCTCGGCGGCGAGGATGGTGGTGCCGGAGCCGACGAAGGGATCATAGACGTCGCCTTCGTGGTTGCGGATAGGCCGCTCCATGCACTCGACGGGCTTTTGGGCTGCATGGTTCCCAAGCACTACAGCGTCGTAATTGATGTCCCAGATGGTGGTTTCACTTCTTCCACCAATCCAATGAGCCGTTGTTTTGTTTCGGACTGCATACCATAGCGGCTCATGCTGCCACAGGCCGCCTTGCGGTGCCCGATGGTGACGATGCACCCGGTCGACCCAAATCCGCGCCGCCGACAGGGTTACTGGCACGATGGCGAGCACGGCGTCGGGGCCGGAGGTGCGGACGGCGCGTTCAATCTCGGAGGTCATAGGACCTAATCTGTTCCTTGCTGCTATCACCGAAGGGCAGGACCCAAGAGCGCTGTCTGTACCAGTCGGAGATCATTTTCTCGACGACCCCTTCTATGTGGACGCAACTCCCATTCTGGTAGTAATGGCCCTTATTGCCAAAGCAGGCTAGATGTATCTGCCCATATCCCTTGTCGGGAATAAGGATTAAAATACACCGGCTCTTCGCCTTCTTCTCGCCTCTTGGCCTTACGGGTTGGTCAAACGTCCAGACTGCCATCACTCATTCCTCCCCGTCGCTCAAGACCCTCAAATGGACACATGCATTGGTGGCGACAACCTCGTAAATCTCGTCCTCCGAAGGTTCCGCACTGTATCGGACTTTAATCACAGCGCCTTCCCTCCATGCCTATAAGGGCGTCCTCGGTTGTACTCCATCTTGGCCTCGACTGCCGCGTCCATCGCTTACCTCCAAGGCAGACCATCTCGTTGAATGTGGGTCTGTCGAGCGCCGCCAAAGGCTCCCCGTGGGCCTCTAGGGCCTGCCACAGCCACACCACGACCGGGTTGGCGCCCAACTACGTTTAGCGTACTTGGAGGAGCCACAGCGGGCTTCTAAAGCCTTCCAGAGCCACACCACGGCTTGATCGGCACTCCACATGCGCTGCGTGTACTTGGCGGGCTCTAGAGCGACGGTGGCGGGCGTGAGACAGGTAAAGTGGAAAGTCTTCATCGCCATGGCGGCTTTGTCGGACACACGGGAGCACTGGGTACAGGTCCAGGAGCCTCACAGCGCCTTCCCTCCGTGTCCGGGTTCTGCCCGGGTTGTACTTCGTTCGGGATCACCGGAGCACCTCGGCGATCTCGTCCATGTCGTCAGGCCCCCAAACAAACACCTCGGACCCGGTGTCCCGTAGGCGCTGAAGCATGTCCTGCTGGTGAGGGCTCAGCTTGCCGCCCTTCACCTTGAGCTCGGCGAAGATGATGCGTCCTGGCCGAATCAGCGTCAGGTCGGGCCAGCCAGGCACCGAGCCCCGCGGCTCGAAGTGGTAGACGGGGAACCAGCCCAGCTTCCGCGCATCGGCGCAGAGCTGCACCTGGAAGTCGTACTCGGGACCCTTCCTCACGCCGCGTCCTCCTCATCCTCCGCGAACGGGAGCTCCTGCGCCCCGCTGGCGCGCATCACCACGTCGACGGGCGCGGGCTCACGGCACTCGGACGCCGCGCACTCCAGGGCCTTCGGGTCGGTGTTGCGGGCGCCACAACGGCAGGTCCAGGGCATCACGACACCGCCCTTAGCGACGGCCGCATGTCCTCGGCCTGGGGGCACTCCTCGATGCGGCAGAGGCTTCGGTCGCTCATCCGGCTCTCGATGCGGTCGCTGTTGATGCCGCCGATGTTCGTGGTGATAACAGTCGGAAGCTCGAAGGTGGCCCGGTGAACAAGGACCGTATCGAGGCGTTCTTGAGTCCACGGCGTCTCCTTCTCCATCCCGTAGTCGTCCAGCACGAGCAGGTCTATCTCCTGAAGTTGGCGGGTGATGGCGGCGGGGGAATCGTTCGGGTCGTCCATCGCGGCCCGCATCTGGTCGAAGAGGGTCGGGACGAGGCGATAGATGATCCTCTTCCCACGGGCTGCGAAGGCACGGGTCGAAGCGATCGCAAGGTGGGTCTTCCCGATACCCCTCCCGCCGGCGATAACAAGCCAGGGTGGGCCGTCCATTGCGGCGAAGGCCTTGGTAGCCTCGAGGGCGGGGGTCATACGTGGGTTCCGCTTGACGTCGAAGGCCTCGAAGGTCTGCGTTACTCCCCTGCGCCCCCCGACGCTGTGGGCGAACGCATCAGCGAGATAGGTGCCGTTGCAATGGCACGGCTCTTGGACGCCTTTGATCCTGACGTACCCCAGGTCCCGGCAGTCGGGGCATTCGGCCTCGGTGTACGTCTCCTTCACGAGGCTCGGAACCATGACGCCGTGACGGTTGGCCTCGGCATCGAAGCGGGCCAGTTCCGCGGAGTGGTGGGCCTCGGGGTCACGAAGATACGCTGCCACCCGCTCCCTCCTGGTCAGGTCGGGCGTCTGCGGCGTCCTGCTTCGCTCGGATACTGGCGAAGGAGTGCTTGGGAGCGCCTCGCTCAGCGGCTCGAACCCCTTGGGCTGGTCCTGGTCCATTGATCCCTCCGTTGGCGACCACGCCGTCGATGACCCGACGCAGATAACTCAACTTCCGCACGTTGTTGTCCACACATTCCTTGAAGCCGTACTCGATCCACTCGACGTTGCCGCCGGTCTTCCGCTCAAACTCGTCGGCTTCGTCCACGATGTTCGGCGACAGCGTCTGCCCAAACTCGGACTCCCACAGCGCGCAGAACCTCGCGAAGAACGGCGAACTCTCGTGCGCACGCGCCCTCGGAGGAGCTGCTGCTCTCTCCCTACTTCTTGGGCTACTTCCCTGGGCTACTTTGGACGCCTGTGTGGCGTGAACTTTCACGCCTGTGTGGCGTGAACCTGACGCCTGTGTGGCGTGAACTTTGGTGCTGGGCTACTTTTGACGCCTGTGTGGCGTGAACTTTCACGCCTGTGTGGCGTGAACCTGACGCCTGTGTGGCGTGAACTTTGGTTTGCTGTAACCGACGCCTGTGTGGCACCAGTTCGTAAGCAATACTTGAGACCCCGTGGCCGCCGCGCACGATGACGATTCCGGACGGCCTCGAGCTCGCGGATGGAGCGGGTCATCTCACGCTTCGACACAGCCGGTCTCGCGACAAAGCGTTTCAAAGCCGGGGAAGCACTCCCCTTTTTCGTTCGCATGTCGTCCGAGCATTACCGCCACCATCTTTGCGTGTACCCCTATCTGGACGTCAGCCAGCTCGCGCACCCACTCAATGAGGCTGAACTCCATCGGTTGTCGTCCTTGTGGAAGCTAGCGGGCGAAACGTTCGAGGCGCTTGTTCGCGGTTTCCTGGGGCGTGGTGTCGCCGACGTGGCGCATCGGCATGATCGTGCCTATTCCTTCGCTCGCCAGCGGCAGCACAAGAACCGGGCCCTCAGCGCCAGTGAATACATAGTCGAGGGCCTCAGTGCCGAGGGCCTTCGCCAAACGGGACATGAGGTCCACGCTCAACGTCTGGTGATCGAGGCTGATCTGAGAAGCCTCTGGGAACAGCCCCTTCCAGTCAGGGAACTCCGAGTCGGTCCAGAGGGTCGTCAACGCCCGGTAGCCCTTGCAGTTGACCGTCGCCTCGTCTTGGTCGACCGTGATCGAGGCGTGGAGGCCTTTCTTCGGAGCGTTTTGGATCGCTAGCTTGACGGCCTTTGCGCTGACCAGCACACGCCGCGGCTTCTCTCCGTCCTTGAGCATGATCTCGCAGGGGACGACAGCGCAGCAGAAGCCGTTGACCGCGACCATCACCCCGCTGGGCTCAATGCAGACGTGTTGAAGTACCACCCTGGGGTCGTCATCATCGGCCGCAGCAGCCCAGAGCGCGTACTGCTTTTGGAAACTGATCTCCATGAGTCCTCCCTTGTGGCGGGCTGGGGTCACCACCTGACGAGATGACCCCAGCCCTTATTCCGCGATCCGCTCTGTCAAAGGAGCAGGTGGCAGGCCTTTTCGATACGCTGGGTTTCCCCTACTACGTTCATCGAACCGCTCGGCGAGGCCCCGTAACCTTCGTCGGCTAAACTCGCTGCGGCGCCCTCCTGAGGCCTGGGACCGAAGGGCGTAGGCGATCAAGTCCATCTCCTCGCTAGTTAGACGAGGCCGGTATTCGTGCTCATTGGTACCATTGGCGTTAACGGAGTCCACGGCGCTGCCTTGGGGAAGCTATTCGACCAGTGCCGCCTGTCCTGCGCCTTCGGTCGCCTCGGCCGCGCCCTCCTGAGCCTCGGCCTCAGCGATCAGCGCGGCGTCGGCCAAGCCCTCCTCGATCTCATCGTCGGTTGGACCGGGTTCGTTCTCTGGGGCCTTGTCGACAGGTTTCTCAGGGCAAAAGTCCTTGCCGACTTTCTTGGGGCATGCCCAGAAGTCGTAGGGGTTGCCGGCCTTGCTCGTCCCCACCCGATGCATGAAGGGAACATTGTGTTTCGGGCAGTTGCCTTTGGAGGCTTGACCGTTCGCACTCTCTGCCGCGTCGACAACCGCAGTCTTGAAGAGCCCAGACGTACCGGTGACGTTGCGGATCATGTTCACGAACGCCCGTTTTATCACCCGGTCCTTGACGTTGTTCCACAGGTCTCCGGGGTCCATGCCCTTCGGCTCGTGGTCGGCACCGCATGGTCGCGGACAATCCTTGGAACACCAGAACTTTCGTTCCCGGCTGTGACCTGATGCCTCCCAGCCGCCAGCGCGAACAATCTCGCCAGTCGGTCCTGTGACCAACTGATAGGCGCGCACGGCGTAGCGATACATGAAGGTCTCGTGATCCTCGTCCTTGACCGTGAACTCGTAGTCCCACTGGACGTTGAGGGCTTGGCGGAGAAATTCAGCTCCCGGCTCCCACAATGTCCGGTCCCGTGTCCCTGGAATGATCCCGAAGTGAACATCGGGCACCATGTCCTGGACGACGGCCTTGATGAGGTCACGCCTCGCCTTGTACTCGGACACGGACATCGGCATTGCGCCGGCTAGGGCAACGCCAGCATTCTCCTGCGCTTCGATGTCGACCTCTCGGCGAGCTATTGCTCCTTGGGTCTGTTCCATTCGACCTCTCCTTTCGGCTTCAACCATCTTTGCGGTCCATTTGACTGGCGCCGGTTCTTGTGGCCAGCACTGACACCGCAGCCGGTGCTCGCCCTGAAAAAACGCTACGGTGAGACGCCCGCGACAACGGGCGCATATCTTCCCCTTGGCCTGGCGCTCGAGCTCATCCCAGCGCTCACGCTTGGCGGTGGCGCCGGCGCGGGCTGCGTCGGTCATGGGGGCCACTCTAGGCATGGGCGGGCTCCCGGGCCTGCGTGGCCGTCTCCGTAGATCGTTCGAGCTTTTCCGCGAGGTCTTGCTGCGCTTCATCCAAGGCTCGCTGCCGTCGCTCCGCTTGGATCGCTCGTATGGCTTCGTCGGCCTTAACGAATGCTGCGACAGAAGCTATTGCGGCCTCGGCAGGGTCGGCGTGGTATGCCTTCGACGACTTGACGTAGATCGTGCCCTTCGCGTCCTCACCGACCTCAACGCTGCTGATGGCCTCGGTCGTGACCTCGGTGAAGCTCTGACCATCTGGCACCTCGTGCTCAACGCTCTTCGTGATGACGGTGGGGGTTGTCATAGGGTCTCCTTTCGTTTGCCCATCTGCGGGGGCAGCGGATTGCGGAGCGGGCAGGCGTGCGTCGTCGCGGTTCCGCCAACGTCGGGGAGCTGGTCCTGGAGGGAGCCCAGGATGATGACCGAGGCGTAGCAGCTGCGGCGCCGACACCGCACGCGGTAGACGTCCCGCCGTCCCTCTAGTGGCGCCTTGGAGAGGTGCCACAAGCTCCCAAGGTTGTGACGCTTCAAGGCCGCCATGGCGCGGCCCCGCTGCTTGAGCTCGTTGAGGGTCGTCGTTGTCACAGGAGACCTGCCTTCGCTCGCTGGGCCAGCTGCACGTGCTGACATTGCCCGCACCGCTCGCAGACCCACACACCGCGCTTGTCCTCGTAGACCATGACGCCCTCCACGGGGCGCTGTCCCCGCTCGTGGATCGCGTACACGCCTCCAGTTTGGCGGTAGACCTGCATCTCCCGATCTGCTATCCTTGTGATTGGTGCCACTCGGGCACCTCCTTTCCTCCGAGCCCCCGGGCGTTTTCCTGCCGCCGGGGGCTCACTTTTCCTAAGAGCTCTCGACGTACGCCAGGATCAGCTTTGGCTTCGATGGCGCTTCGGTGGTCATCGCCACGCCGCCTCTTCTTCAGTCATGACGCCACCGCCTGGGCCTTCGCCCGCTGCTCCTGGTTCTGGAAGCTGTTGATCCTCACCAGATGCCCGGGGAAGGCGAGCTTGTCGCCTTTGATGAAGGACACGGCGAAGGGCCCTTGCGCGAACCCGATCACGATCTCATGGCCGCACGTCGGGCACCCCCACTTGTCGGCAAACCAGGCTTGGGCCTCCTCGCCGTCAGCGTGGTCGACCACGACAACCTCGTTCTTCACGCAGCGATACTCGACTTCGCACGGAACGCAAACCGGTTGGTGCATCATGGTGTGACCCCCGCAAGGATCGCGTCCCGCCGGCGCGTTAGGTCCTCGATCTCCGCATCGTGCCGCAACGATTCAGACTCCCAGTGATTCAGCCGGTCGGACCATCGCTGCTCGTCGCCGGGCTTGGGATCCGGTAAGTCCTGCATCGAGAGCGAGATACCCTTGATGCTGATCCTGTGGCTCTCTATCTCTTCGTCGATCTCGGCGATCCGATTAAGGCGGAGCTGTTCGAGCAAGGCCCGCGCCTCGCCCGTCGTTTGCTTCGTCGTCGTCGTCATGCTTGGCCTCCTCGCTCCCGGTGGGCCTGGTGCTCGGTGGTGTCGCCGTTATCTCGGTGGCAGCCACCTTTTTGAATTGATTGGGGCAATTTCTGCCAGGACCCACCGAGAGCTGTTAGCTCGCTAGTTGGACTGGTTCACCGCATTCGTGGAGGTTCATCGCCACTCGGGTTTCGTGCCGGCCCCGGTCTGCGGCCGCTAGTGGCAACAGCCGGTCCACGGTCCTGGGCTCCCGGGCCTTCTTCGTCGGGATGAAGCCGCGCCGCTGCCGGTTGACCAGCAGCCCGACCTCCTCAAGGCGTTCAAGCCAGAGATGCGCGACACTGGAGGAGGAGATGGTCAGGGCCGACATGACCTCCCGGACCGTTGGGGCCGCGTCGTTGTGCCCGTACTGGTCGACCATGAACGTCAGGAGCTCCCGCAGCTTGTCCGTGGTGAGGATCACTTACGTACCTCCAAGCGCCTCAGACATCGAGATCGCGCCCCGACAGTGTTTCCGGGCCTTCCGTGCCAGCGCTTGGCCTTGGCGATCTCGATGCAGGTACTCTTCTAAGTCCTGCAGGACCGCCTCGATGTCCAACACCTTGTCCTTGAACTCGATCTCTCTCTGGGTTGCCACTCCTGCCTCCTTCCTCAGCCGGGGGTCTCTCACCACACCCCGGCTAGTTCGCTGCTGGTTTGCTTATCCCTTCAACTGCGTGGCGCGTGGCGTAAGCTGGGGTTGCGGCGTCCCCGAAACCCTGGCAAGAGAACCGGGGCACATTCACGCTCATACGAACTCCATTAAGCGTGACCGTGAGGTTGAGGAAGCCGACCTTATCGCCAACACGAGTACCCCCTGCAATGGTTAGAGACTGACGCCGCTCGCCAGCAGCGAGCAGATCAAGGTCGCGGCCGGCTGCGGGATATGCTTGGTTAGCTGCCACTCACCGTTCGCATCGGGCACCATGACGACGAAGCAGTGATCGTCGCGTCTGACGCCGATCTCTCCGCCGCCCTTGAGTGGCACTGTCCACTCTGGCTTCCATCTACTCGCCGCGGGAGACCCGAGTTGCGCTGAAGGCTCGATCACGCCCCTACTCCTTGCCGTTGTCGATGCGCAGCTTGTTGATTTCGTCCTGGCTGATGAACCAATCTCGGCCTCGCTTGATCGCAGGCAGTTCTTCATCCTGAATCATTCGCCAAAGCTTTCGCTCTGAATGGAGGACCTGTTTCGCGGCTTCCGGGATGGTCAAGAGGTCTGTCTGACTCGGCATTTCGGCCCCTCTCGCTGAGACAACTAGTTTAGGCATAGTCGCAACGGCGTAACGATAACTAGCCTAAACGACTTTGAACATATTGTCAAGAGTCTGTGTTACCGTGTTTCCACTACGCCTTGGCTAGGCTAGGGAACTTTGGTCACGACGGAATACAACAGCGAACTGCACTCGTTTGTGGACACTTGGACGAAGGTCCACAACACGACATGGGACGCCCTTTTGAAGAGCGCGGAGCCCAGGCTGTCGCCATCCGTTGGCACAGACATCCGCAAGGGGTCGATGCCGAAGCCAGATAGCGTACGGCGCCTGGCAGACGCAATGAAGGTGTCGAGAGGGAAGCTCTTCTTGCTCGCCGGATACTTGAGCAAAGAGGACGTCGTAGTCACTGAGAACGTGGAGTTGGGTGCCGAGGAAGAAGAGCTGGTTACGGGCTACCAGCATCTCCCAGAAGAGGGTCGGAAGTGGTTACTTCGGTCGCTGCGAGGAATGCTCGGGTTTCCAGCGTAGTCAGCCTAATCTCATCGGGGAGGGCAACATCATCCGGCACATCTTCGAGAACCACGACGATTCGTTTCTCCACGACTCACCCCACGTTCTAAGCAATCCAGGCACGACATCGTAGTGGCTAGCGCTTGCTAAACGCTAGTGGGAGGTGACGCGAATTATGGCCCGTTACCACACCCCGGCAACGTCCAAAGGTACTGTGTTCCGTAGGCGGATCAGGTAAAAGGGAACGAGTCGCGATGGCTGAATGCCCAGACTGCGGCGAGAAGTTCACGAGCAAGGCCTTAAGATTTCATGAGATGACTGCTCACCCGGTGGAATGCCAGGAGTGCGGCCAAAGTTACCCGAGCATCCAACTCCTGCGGCTCCACAGGGAAGTTGCCCACCCTGAGGTCGACTACGGTGAAGATGCTTTGCCTGAGTTCGTACCTCCGCCGACATGGCGGTTCAGCGGAGACTCCTCAAGTCCAATAGAAGATCGCAGCCTTCGCACGTGGCGGAACGACGGCAGCATTAAAAGTCTGACGATCTTCGCCGCCATTCTTCTGATCATCTACCTGCTCTTTCAGTTGTTTCCTGGAAGCGGTCGAGGGGAGAAGGACTTCCTTGATCAGCAAGCAGACGAGTTCCGCTTTGATCGAAGAGTCGACTAAGCACTCCAAAAGGGTAGTGTTCCTTGGGATTATTGGGCTGGCGCTGCTGGTCGCGGCGTGCTCGTCGGGACCAGCAGCTACGTCAACGCCGACCTTCGCTGAGGGCGAGGCTAAGGCGTTCCTTCTTCGGATACTCGACGGCGATCACGACAATATTGAGTGCAGGGACATGCACTTTCGGATCCGATTGGGGACCTCGTTTTTGATCGTTGGTGGGAACGATCTTCAGGAAGCCTATCGTGGGAATGGCGTCTGGGAGGTCACGCTAACTCATCGTCGGGTGACTAATAGAGACAGAACGGTGGAGATCGACAATCCCAGATATGGGCAGACCTACACAGTGACTGATTTTTCTCGCGGTGGGCAAGTTCTTCGTCGAGATGATCGAGGCAGTATCTCCGTAACCCCGACGCCGAGTTGGGGGCCAGCGAGTTTCGTCTTCCGGGTCTATGAGGCGACCCAGACCGTCGAGCAGCGTGAGGGGCCGGTGCGGTGTTTGTGACCGCTAAATAGGACTTCCGGACCTTGTGAGTGCGGGGCGCGGTAACGTACAAAGGCCTCGTCCATACTCTGCTCCGCGGAAGTTAAGGCCAAACTGATCAATGTCTTCGTCGTGAGGAGCAAGCACCATACGAGAGCGAGATGGCGCAAATCATGAGCTTCTGGAGTACATGGGCAAGGGCCAAGAGTGCGGTGCTGCTTGGGGCGATAGGGCTGGCGGCTCTCGTCGTTGTTGGCTGCGGAGGTAGCGGGCTTAGCGACGCAGATGTACAGGCTACGGTCGAAGCAAATGTGGCTACCGCAGTGGCCCTGGCGCTGGCGACCCCTACGCCTACGGTCACGCCGATTCCACCAACTGCAACGGCCATCCCTCGAGGCTTTCCTGGCTCCCGCCTGTTCAGAGACTCCGAGGGGAGATTCAGTCTCTACGTGCCGACTGGATGGGGCGAGGATAACGAGTACGGGCAACGACTGATAGCGGAAGACGAAGACCCACTTGACCCCGTAGTAACGTGGCAACTCGAACTATTCATTGGAAACAGGGTCGGGTCGGCATTCTACCCCAATATTTTCGTTCAAAGCACCCCCGTCCCGTCAGCTCTACAACTTCACGAACTTGTTGGTGAACAAATTGAGTATGACAGAGAGTATTCTCCTGGGTCGAGAGTCGTTGACCATCAGCTGCTCGAGGTTGGCAATCACGACGCCGAGCGCTTGGTAGTCTACCTTCCCGAAGACTCCGATGGGCCAGAGGGATACAGGCTTGTTCTCGTTGCAGTCGACCGCGGTCGGGCTTGGGCCCTCACATGCTTTGTCGAAAACTATCCCAGCGAGGAATCCGCACTATGTGAGGCCATCTTTAAGAGTTTCCAATTGGACTAAGAGGTGACCAACCATGACTGTACAATGTCCTGATTGCGCGTTGGATTTGCCGGGCGAGTCGCTGTTGTCGGTTCATCGAGAGCGGATACACCCTGAGAGCAACTACAGCCGGGGGATTGAGGCGAAGCGGGCGTTGGATCGGTTCATCCAGAACCGCTACAAGGCGGGGCAGTCGCAGCGCGGCATCGCTAGGGAACTTGTCGAACTGAACAAGCTAGCCGCCGGACAGGACGCAGGGGTAGTTGTCGGCGAGAGCCTTAAGGGATACAAGGAAGCGGCGAAAAAGGACCTCACGTACGGGGCATGCAAAGACCTGGCTCTAGGCCTGTTGATCGGAGGGGTTGGTGGTGCTGTCACAGCCGCCGCACTGACTTCCGACGCGGGCGGCGTGATTCTGTACGGCGCGACGGTCGTTGGGGGGCTGTACTTACTTAGAGGGATCTACCGGTTAATACGGAGCAGAACGTCGCCCTATTGGACTGAGGACGAATAACCCAGCGAAAGGAGGAGTGTCTCCAGTACCACCGTGGGGTAGCAGGAAGTAGAACGTATGTTAGTTTTTTCTTCTGTTGAGCCTGCAAAACCTCTATTCAGGGGTTCGATTCCCCTCGTCGCCTCCATTTGCCGGCAGCCCGACGCCCCTTTCCCAGTCCTGGACCAATCTGCGCCGTTTGATTCTCCAGCCGGCGTCCGTCCTCACCACGCCATCGACGTAGCGAATGCCCGTCACGTGCTCCCTCTCGTCGCCATCGACGTTGTAGAAGTGGTACGCCGTCGCATAGACCTCCGCCGTCGCCGTGTCGCCCTGGGTCTCGATGTGCACGTTGCCCACCAAGTGGAAGGTCGTGTGATAGCGGTCGACCCGGGCAATGCTCCTAACGATCTCGTCGATGCCCCTGGAACGCCGCCCGTCGGCGCCGATCAATTCGCCATCGCGAGCGAACACAGCGCTCATCTTGTCGGCCTCGCGCCGGTCGACCACCCGCGCGTAGCGCATCAACAGGTCGTGGATTTCGGCCCGATCGCTCAGGACCTGTACGGCGCCCGCATCCATCGGGGCGCCCGCTACGGCAGCCGCTCCCCCTTCTCCCAGTCGACGTTCAGATAACGCTCCTTGATCCGCCAGCCATCGGCGATGCGGACCAGGTCGTCGACGTAGCGAATGCCCATGACGTACTCTTGGCGCTCGCCGGCAACGTCCCAGAAGTGGTAGGCGGTGCAGTAGACCTCCGTCGTTGCGCTGTCGCCCTCGACGTCGATGTGGACGTTGCCCATGAAATGGAACGTGGTGTCGTAGCGGTTGATGCGGGCGATCATGCGGACGATGTCCTCGATACCGCGGGTCTCGTACCCGAGGCTGCCCGCCACGAAGCCGTCTTCGGTGAACACGGTCCGCATCATTCCCGGTTTCACCTGATCGACGGCTCGCGGATAGCGCATCAGCAGCTCGTGGATCTCGGCGCGGTCCGCCAGGTGCTGGAGTGTTTCGTCGTCCATGGGCCTCTTCCTCGGCGTGTCACCGGCACTATAAGCCCGCCCAAGGCCCTTGACCAGAGCGTCTTCGCGGGCGCGTAAGTTTTCTGTAATCTCTGCAATCGTTGCGCAAGGTGTCTCCTCTACTCTGAACACGATAACCAGGGAGGGAGGACGTGATGTCAAAGAATTCGAGGCAACTCTTGCTGATTGGGCCGATCGCGGCCGGCCTGATTGCGTTCATAGTGACCGCCTGTGGGGGCAGCGATCCGACGCCGGTCCCGAGACCCACGGCAACGCCCATCCCAGTCGCGGCCGCCGCGGCGACCGAGGGTGAGGCCATGGCCGACAAGAGCGGCGACGCCATGGCCGACAAGAAGGACGGCGACGCGATGATGGAACTTCCGGAGCAGCGCTTCGCCGCCCACTTCGTGGACTCGGCCCCGGCCCACGGCGACACGTTCACAGTTGTCCCAGAGAAGGTCTTGATCAACACTGACTTCACGCTCCACGAGATTTCCAGCATCGTTGTCGAGGTCGATGGCGAGTCGATCGACGCCGGGACGACGATGATCGGCCTGAGGAAGCTCTCGCTGGAGGCGGAGCTTCCCAGGGATGCGGGGGATGGACTCTATGTCGTGACCTACACTGCCTGCTGGCCCGACCAGTCGTGCCACGAGGGCCGGTTCGCCTTCACCGTTGACAGCCAGAAGGGTAGCGCGTACCTCGACATGACGGGCCAGGACGAAGTGGTTGTATCGATGAAAGACCTGCGGTTTGGTCCCGCCTCAATCGTCGTGTCCAGTGGCACGAAAGTCACCTGGAAGAACGACGAGGCGGTGGTCCATTTCGTCAACAGCGACCCCCATCCGTCTCACAACTTCCTCGAGGACCTCAACTCGCTCGAGCTCAGTCAGGACGACAGCTTCACCTACACGTTCGACGAAGCCGGGGAATGGCCTTACCACTGCAGTCTGCACGTGCCCGCCGGGATGGTGGGGAGAGTCGTCGTGCAGTAATCCCTCACACAAAAGCTTGGACAGCAGCTTTTGTTACTAACGCTTCCGCTTGTATAGGTCAGTCCTCACGGTAGTACTCCATGCCGAGATGTGTAATCTGACCAGCGCCCATCAACCATCTGAGCGTGTTCTTGAGCTTTGTCTGTTGTATGAACAGGTCATGCTCCGGATATACGGTGGGCGCGTGTTGAGGACTCTTGAAGTAGAAAGACAGCCACTCCTGGATCCCACTCAGATGGGCCCGCTTCGCCAGGTCCATGAACAGGACTAGATCGAGCACCAGCGGAGCGGCCAGGATGGAATCTGAGCACAGGAAGTTGATCTTGATCTGCATGCGTCGACCAAGCCAGCCAAATAGATCTATGTTGTCCCAGCCCTCTTTGTTATCTCCCCGGGGCGGGTAGTAGTTGATGCGGACCTTGTGATATGCGTCACCATAAAGATCGGGGTACAGATCAGGCTGCAAGATGTGCTCTAGTGCTCCGAGCTTTGATTCCTCTTTGGTCTTAAAATTCTCAGGCTCATCGAGAACCTCACCGTCTCGGTTGCCCAATATGTTCGTCGAAAACCACCCGTCCACGCCAAGCATCCGTGCCTTCAGCATCGGAGCGATTACCGTCTTGACGAGCGTTTGGCCGGTCTTGAAGTCCTTCCCGCAAATTGGGACTCCTTCGTCGCGTGCTAGCTTCTCGAGAGCCGGGATGTCCACGGTTAGATTCGGCGCGCCGTTCGCGAACGGAACGCCTTCCATCAGGGCCGCGTACGCATAGACCATGGACGGGGCGATTCGTTCGTCGTTCTCTTCGAGCGCCGCTATGAAACTTTCTAGTTCCTGATGGGTATCCGATTCTTCAATGAATTTTTCGGTAGAAGCACACCAGATCATCACGAGCCGGTCACAGTTGTTGTCGGTTTTGAAGCGGCGTATGTCGTCACGGATGACATCGACGATTTCGAGTTGAGTTCGCGCGGTCTTTGTGTTCGTTCCCTCGATCCGCTTGACGTATCGACTGTCGAATACCGCTGGCATCGGCTCGACCGTCTTCAGGAAGTCCGCGATGGGCTCGATATCCTCATATCGGTTCAGGACTCCGCACTTCAGGGCGGCTTGATACGCATTGTCCGGAATCGGGTCCCATGCGCCGAAAACAAGTTGGTCGAGGCCTGCCAGCGGAACAAAATCCCGTATCAGCGGCGTCTGTTTCTCCGACCGCTTGCCCACCCGGATCGTCGCCATCTGCGTAATCGACCCGACAGGCCGCCCCATCCCGCGTCGAATATGTTCGACGCCGGCGATGAATGTGGAACCGACCGCACCCAGGCCCACAAGCAGAACGCCGAGCCTGCCTTCAGCTGGCTCGATTGACGGTGACTCCATTGTGACGAAGTCCTTCGGTTCGAGAGCGATTCCCTTCTCTTGGGCGAGCTTCAGCAACGGCTCGTGCCACTGCGAAGGGATCCTTCCAGTCCTTGCCCAGTGTTGCACCGTGCTCTGGCGTCTTCCTAGAATGTTTCCAAGCGAGGACTGACCGCCGAAGCGCTGTATGACTTGCTCCGCAGGGTTCTTCTTATCGTTCATGATGAGCACGCTACCGAAATTTTCGTTAGGTGTCAATCGGCCGTTCTCTTGTGAGGCTGACTAAATCTAATTAGGCCGCCTCGCGCGCTGCTTTGGGCCGGATCGCGACCGGGTTGCTGCTGGATGGTGTGTGTTGGTCGTCATGTCTCCACCAGTTGTGCCCTCCAAACCTGTTAGAATGCCCTCAGGCCGAGGTGGCGGAACGGCAGACGCGACGGACTTAAAATCTGACTCGCCCCGTCCGGCGTCGTTCGTGAGCGTCCGTCTACAGAGGAGACTTTGGGAACCAGCGCCACAATAGTCCGCCGTTATTCGTTCTCGTGCGCCCACGTTGCTGTCAAAACGCCCTTGAAGCGCCCTTCAGAGCATCGCGCATATTTCTCGGCCCTGCCCGCATCCCTACTACCTCAGTCCCGCTTGCTTGCCCCCGCCACCCCAGGGTCTCGCCCCCCTCGCCCGTGAGTCGCGACCGGCGTGCAACCAGTACCCCAATGCAACAGGGGTTAACCGTCCCTTACGCTATGCGGGACGCCTGCAGTCGAGAACGGGTGTCATCAGCTAAGGTGAGGTATGAGTAAAAATCCTAAGCGCGCTATTCGAGAACTCTGGATGGCCATTGGCATAAGTGTCGGCGTCGCTCTAGGAGCCGTGCTTGACAACGTTGGCTTGGGCATTGCCCTGGGCGTCGCAATAGGGGCAGGTCTGGGTTCAGCCTTTAGCGCGAGAACGCAAAGCAAGTCAGCTGAACCTACCCGCTTTTTAGTTCTTGGCCCTTGGTTTGTAGTGGCGGTAGGAATCGCAGGAGTGGTACTCCTGATTGTGGATTGAAATGGGCCTGAGCAAGTAGACCCAGGCCCCGCGCAGCGAGACGCCGCAGAGCGCGTCGGAGCACTGCTCTGGGCCGAATCGTGACCGCGTTGCTCTCAAATTTGCTGTCAAATCGCCCGTGATGCCCGCCGAGGTATCCATCAGGCATGCCCTCCAAACCTGTTAGAATGCCTCTATGCCGAGGTGGCGGAACGGCAGACGCGACGGACTTAAAATCCGTTGACCGGAAGGTCGTGTGGGTTCGACTCCCACCCTCGGCACCAGGGTAAAAGGGCCGCCAGCGCCGTCGAGGGACGAGCGGCGGAGACCGATTTGGCCACGGATTGGCCACGAAAAGTTTCACCACGCCGGGCCCAAGTGGCGGTACGGGTGACAAAAATTCCAAATTCGAGGTATGGGGCAGCTTGGCGGCGCGCCTGCCTTGGGTGGCTGAGCTTTACATTACCGCACAATGCCCGCACGTCGGCTTAATCGGGGAGTGGCGCAGCTCGGCAGCGCGCCTGCCTTGGGTGGCTGGGGTGTACATGACCGCACGGCGCCCGCGCGTCGGCTCAATCGGGGAGTAGCGCAGCTTGGCAGCGCGCCTGCCTTGGGTGCAGGAGGTCCCGGGTTCGAATCCCGGCTCCCCGACCAGTGAAAACGACGGCCCCCACATGTTCGGGGGCCGTTTCTTTTCCCCGGAGCGCCCTGGGAAGTTAGGCAGCGCGCCACGCTCGGGTCGTGGAGGTCCTGGGTTCGAATCCCAGTGCCCCGACCAGCAATCCAGACGGCCACCCGTAGCAGGTGCCGTCTCTTCTTGACGGAGAGTCTTTACTCTGGAGACGGGGGAGAGTCGAACTCCCAACCCACCCAATAGCCGAGGCGATACGGAATGTAGCCGCGGCTCTGGGCGGACCTGGCCGACGCCCTGGATGCTTCGCCTCTTCGCACTTCCTAACCCTCGAACCTTAGGTCTCGTTTCCCCCCGCGTCCTAGACGCCGCTGCCAGTCGGCAGATGCACCTCTGGGACGTCCCAGTGTATAGTCTGCCTAGACGCACGGCACGGTGCTGAGGAAGGCGCTCAAAAAGGGTAGCTCGTCGCGTCCAGGTTAGAGCAGGCTGTGGATCGGGCGCTCCAAAAGGACTCCCTTTTCGGTGCTGAGGCCCGGCGCTTCTCCCGAAGCGATCTCTCGCCCCGTTGTCGGGCGTAGGTGAACGCCGGGAGACTCCCCTCGTTACGGCAACACCCATTTGCTGGGGTAGCGCGCATTGGATGTGTCGTCGAGCATCTCGCACACGCGGTCTGCCGCCTCGGCCAAGCCCGCGCTAGAGACTCTTTGAACGCGACAACGAGCACATGTGGTCCGGCCTCTCTGATGACCCTGACAGCGGAGCGAACTCTTCGTCGCCAGGGATGAGTGCAACGGCAGAGGCGTTCCCAGAGTACGCCTTTCCCAGGGCATCGACGGCTAACTGCACGTCGACTCCCTTCTGCTCCCGTTTCTGCTCCCCCAATCCGCACGACGCCTTGGACCACGTGAGTGTCGTCTAGGCGACCAAGCCTCCGGAAGTATCTGTGCTGTCGCTCCTTCTCGTCTTCGTTCGATTTGTTCGACGGCGTCGTAGTAGAAGATCCTCGCAACGGTAAGATCACCGCCGCCGATAGCCATGCGGCGTCATCGCCGCCTCGCCCGGCAACCTCATTTTCGAGGCGCGTTAACCCGATCCGCGTCCCCCTCTGGACGCCAATTCGCTTCGTTGACAGAGCAGGCGGTGGCCATCTAACCTGCTGCTAAGCTTGGGGGCGCTGGGCTACGACCGATGGGAATACGGCGATACATACTGCGCAGGCTCGTGATCTTGGTGCCGCAGTTGTTCGGCATCTCCCTTGTGGTATTCGTGATGATGCGAGTGATTCCGGGCGATCCGGTCGCCGTCATACTCGGCCCGTTCTTGAACGACGAAACTGCCAAGGCAACAGAGGAGCGACTGGGCTTAGACAGACCGCTTCCTGTCCAGTACGTCTTCTACATGAGGGACCTTTTGCAAGGTGATCTGGGTCGCTCATTCATAACTCGCAATGCCGTAACATCAGATCTCAAAGAACGCCTACCAGCAACGCTAGAACTGAGCACGATCAGTATTTTGCTGGCCGTCTTGATAGGCGTTCCGGCAGGCGTGGTCTCCGCCATTCGGAAGGGCTCCCTTCCTGATCGGATGCTGAGCGGTCTATCCGTGATAGGGATGGCAGTTCCTGTATTCTGGCTGGGGCTCATCCTCATCTTCGTCTTCTTCCATCTGCTCAGTTGGTTTCCGGCCCCAGTAGGCCGAATAGGATTGGGGGTGCCGCCTCCCGACACTGTGACAGGGTTCTACCTCTTTGACAGTGTAATTACCGGTAACTGGACCGCCTTCAAGTCCAGCTTCCAACAAATAATGCCTCCAGTCCTGACGCTGTTCTGGATTCCCCTGGCACCGATTCTCAAGGCCACGCGCTCCTCGACGTTGTCGATGCTTGGCGCCGATTACGTGGAGTTAGGCCGTCTCATGGGGCTCTCCAGGATCAAGACCTGGGCCTACGCGGTGCGCGGCGCCCTACCGCCCGTCGTCACCATGATCGCTGTCATGTACAGCTTGAGTATCGGTGGGTCAGTCCTTGTTGAACGAGTATTCGGCTGGCCCGGTATGGGTGACTACGCCGCCTCTGCCGTGTTCGCATCGGACTATGCTCCCGTACAGGCGTTCATGCTGCTGACCGCTGGGTTTGTCGTCGTGCTGGCTCTGCTAGTGGACGTGCTCTACGTATATATCGATCCTCGCATCAAGTACCAATAGTTGCCATGCCGAGTCTTGCTCGATTCAAGCGCCAACCTACCATAGTCGTATCCCTAGGGGTGCTGATCGCCATCGGCGTCATCGGTCTGCTGGCGCCGTGGATTGCCCCTTTTGATCCGGAGACGACCGACCCTGACGTCGTCCTTCAGTCACCTGATGGGACCCACTGGTTCGGCACGGATAACACAGGGATGGATGTCTTCTCGCGAATCCTTTATGCGCCCCGGATCGACTTGCTCGTAGCGACCGCGGCCGCCGGTCTTGGATTGGCCATAGGGACTCCATTCGGTCTCGCTGCGGGCTATTACCGCGAACGGGTGAGCGACGTCATCATGCGCATCGCTGACGTTATCATGGCTTTTCCGGCCTTCATCTTGGCTCTCGGGTTTGTGGCGGTAATGGGTCAAGGACTGCAGAATGTTATCATCGTGATCGGGGTCGTGAGCGCTCCAGTGTATATTCGGCTGCTGCGTAGTCAGGTGCTTAGCCTGCGTGAGGAACCCTTCGTTGAAGCCGCTAAAGCGGTCGGCAATCCTGACTGGCGAATCTTCCTAAGGTACCTGCTGCCTCATTCGGTGGGGCCATTGATTACCCAGGCGTGCATCAACGTTGGCTGGGCCATCCTCATTACGTCAGGTCTCGCATTTCTCGGGGTTGGCATCAGAATACCTACGCCGGAATGGGGATCGATGGTAAAAGTAGGAGCCGACTTCATGATCACGGGGCAGTGGTGGATTTCGTTCTTCCCGGGCCTCGCGATTGTTCTGACGGTAATGGCGTTCAATTTCCTGGCCGAAGGGGTGCGGGACCTTCTGGAGCCCGAGCATGACTAGCGAACACGCATCCACCGTCCTGGCTGTCAACGACCTGCATACTCACTTCCTCTTACATAGGGGAGTACTCAAAGCGGTCAACGGAGTATCGTTTGCTCTGCGCCAAGGCGAGGTGCTGGGGTTGGTCGGCGAGACGGGGTGCGGAAAGTCCGTCTTGGCCAAATCCATCATGGACCGCGTGCCGGCTCCCGGCAGAATAGTCGGTGGAGAAGTCGTCTTTCGAGGGGAGAGTGTGCTCGAGAAGACAGAGAAGGAACTTCGCGCGTTACGTGGGCGAGACATCTCTATGGTGGTTCAGAACCCACATGCGGCCTTGAATCCTTTCTTGCGTGTAAGGGACCAGATAGCCAACGTCTATCGCGCCCACCGGGGTGGCTCGAAACAGGAGGCTTACGAAAGGGCCTTGGACATGACCACGCGTGTCGGCATTCCGGACCCCCGCCAGAGGGCATTGGCCTACCCCCACGAATTGAGCGGCGGTATGGCACAGCGCATAGTCATAGCCATGGCGCTCGCATGTTCACCAACGCTGCTCATCGCCGACGAGCCGACCACAGGCCTCGACGTGATCGTTCAATCGCAAGTCCTCGACCTCATAGCGAGCCTGGTCAGAGAAGACGGCATCTCGATGATCCTCATCACACACGATCTCGGTGTGGTAGCCCAGTATTGTGACACCGCTGGCGTCATGGTGGCGGGCCAAATAGTCGAATATGGAAAGGTAGCGGACCTGTTCCGGCAGCCGTTGCATCCGTACACCGCGGGGCTCCTCGGCGCAACGCCTGATTCGCCGCCGGTACCCTTTACGGTCGACCTGTCAGGGCCGCCGATAGATCCGGTTGAACTGCCGACCGGGTGCCACTTTCAACCGCGCTGTCCCTTTGCGCAAAAGATCTGCAAACAACCGACGAGTCTCGAGGAGATACTGCCCGGCCATTTTGTGCGGTGCTGGCGCGTGGGGAAGGATGGAGATGTCTCCGCTTTTACAGGTCAACAATCTAGTTAAGCATTTTCCCCTTTCGGGTTCGACGGGACTCGTTCATGCCCTGAACGGTGTCAGCTTTGACCTGCAGGACGGTGAGACGCTGGGCATCTTGGGGGAGAGCGGATCGGGCAAGTCCACCCTGGCACGGTGCGTTCTCCGGCTGATTGAACCGACCCGGGGAGAGATCAAGTTCGCTGGGCGGGACATCACCACCCTCGGAGGGAAAGACCTCAGGAAGCTGCGGAGCAACCTTCAGCCTGTCTTTCAGAATCCGGCGCGTTCTCTCAACCCGAAGATGCGGGTGGGAGAGATAATCGAAGAACCCCTGTTTTTGCACACGAGCCTCAGCCCTGACGAACGGAAAGCAAAAGTCATCGACTTGCTGGAGCGTGTGAGGCTCGATGCCGGAGTGGTCAATACGGTCTCGATCAACCTGAGCGGAGGGCAGCAACAGCGGGTGGCTATAGCGCGTGCCATTGCTGTCTCGCCGGCCTTGATAGTGCTGGATGAGCCCACTTCTTCGCTGGACATGTCCGTGCGCGGTCAAATCCTCGACCTCCTGACCAGTCTGCAAAACGAGTCGAATGTGGCTTATCTGATTGCCTCCCACGACTTGGGCACAGTGAAGCAGTTCTGTCACCGGGTGGCAGTGATGTATCTCGGCAAGATCGTGGAAGTGGGAACGGCGGAACAGATATTTGGCGCGCCGCAACATCCGTACACCGAGGCCCTTCTGGCCTCCATCCCCATTCCGAATCCCATGGCTAGCCCACCGTCGCAGCTCCTGCACGATGAGATTCCAAGCCCCATTGACCTGCCACCAGGGTGCTATCTCTATGACCGGTGTTCATACGCAATGCCGAAATGTAAAGACGCATTTCCGGAGATGACTGACTTGGACCATGGGCGTAGTGTCGCCTGCTATGCCGTGGAGGATAGCTTGGCAGCGGCGGGGCAGGCTCAGCGGTCCTCGACCACGCCCGACCCATCGGATTCCTGAGGCAACCGTGCGCCCCTCGCTATGACTCGCGACTACTATTCCGACAGATAGCGAGAGTTGCTGTTCTGAAACAGCGTCACCTGCGCGAGGCGGTTATCGTAGTCCGACAACCACGCGTGGGCTTCGCTATTGGTGGCGTTGAAGAGCTGGGTCTCGGCCAAGAAGACGCGGGGCGCGAACTCCACGATGGCTTTCTGGAGCGCAATGCATCGCTCTCGCCGTGTCTGCTCGTCGTTCGCGAGGAGCGTGTCCCGGTACATGTCTTCAAGTCCCGGGTTTCGGACATATCGAGGGCGCCACGTTCCGACACCAATGGGACCGCCTGGCGCCGGCAGGATGGGGTTAAAAGGCGCATGGTCGTGGGCAAGGTCGTAGAGCGGCTCCGACAGGTTGTGGCCACAATCAGGCTTCACGTGCATTGGCGGCATCCAGCCGACGGGCGCCGATTCCAACGCTGCCAGCTCCACCTCAATTCCGATTTGCCCATAGGCGCGCTGCAATATCTCAGCAACGCGGAGCGCATCGGGCCTCTGGGCGACGTAGAGTTGTGTCTCGAATCCCCCTGCCAGTCCGGCCTCCCCCAAGAGGGCTTTCGCCCTCGCCAGATCCGTCTCGTAGTCCCAGAACTGGTCCGTGTACCATGCGCTATAGGTCTTGATTGGGCTCTTCCAAGGGCGGGCCTGGCCCAAGAAGCCCTTGGTCATGATCTCTCGATACGGCGTGGCGAAGTTCAGCGCGTGGCGTACCCGGATGTCGTCAAACGGTGGCGAGCTGTGGTCGAACTCTACTGACGCGTGCCCTGCCCACGTGCCAGAGAGCCGCACATTTGGCTTCGTCCTGAGCTCCTGTACCTCATCGCACCGGAGGCCTGCCAGGAACACCGGGTCGCGTTCGTCCAGCAGACGCAACGCCTCTTCCCGAGAGCCCACCTTCTCAATTACGACCTGAGGGATTGCCGGCTCTTCGGCCCAGTAGTCTGTGCGCGCTCGCAGAACCATCCGGTCCGGCTCGAGATCCGCCAACTGGAACGGGCCAAAGCCGGCGACGTTCTGGGACAACCACTCCATGCCCCATGGGTCGTCCTCGTTTGCGTGCTTGGTGACCTCCGCGGCGTCATAGATGTTGGGCGTCGCGAAGAAGAGGTACGAGGGGAAGTGGGGGTTCGGGGCGCGGAATGTGAATGACAGCGTGTACTTGTCCACGACTCTGACGTCGCTTGCACTTTGAAGGCCAGCCACTTGGCCCCAGCGCCAGGCGCCGATGTTATCCAGGGCAAAGGCCTTCCGGAGACCCCAGTGGATGCTCTCGGCCGTCAGCTCGTTGCCCCAGTGGCTCAGGACTCCTTTCCTCAACCGCACCCACCATGTGGAATCGTCGTTTTGACCAAAGGCCTCTGCAAGCCTGCCCTTCATGGCCAGAAAGTTCGGTGACACGATGCCGTCCTCATCCTGTCGCGTGGACGGGCCGGCAAGGGAGTCGTAGCAGAGTGCTAGAAGCAAATACGTGCCTGGGTCTCCAGGCAGGTATTTGGGATCATCGGTGTCGAACTGCGGCGTTACGCTCCGAAGCGGAATACGGACGAAGTCTTGAGTGGACATCACGCGTCGTCCTTTGCGAACCGGTTGTGCCAATGCGCGTCGGCGCTGAGCATAGCGTTGCGACCATCACCCGTCAACGTCACTAGACGCTCCAAAGTCGGGCAACGGCGCCGGGCGCCTCATGGCCTCGCCATGTCTTGAGATTGACGCGAAGCCGCTCCGGTTTGATACTAGCGCGGCGGACCAGCCACGGAGATAGCGGGCCGCGGAAGGCGGGGCGCACATGAGCAACGACGCGAAATCGCCGGGAAGGGCCAATCCCGTAACCAGGGGACTGATCCACAGCGCGCTCGAGGCCCTTGTCGACGAGATCGCCATCACGGTATCGGCGATGGGCGTCTCTCACCGCACGTCAAACCAATACGACTTCAGTTGCGGCATCTTCGACCGTCGGGGGCAGGTACTGGCGCAGGGCGCTGGGTTGCCAGCCGCCACGAGCGCCATACCAGACACCATGCAAGTCATGCTGCGCATGTTCGGAGACGATATTGAACCAGGGGACGTGTTCTTGACGAACGATCCCTTCGAGGGCGGAACCCACCTCCCCGACTTTTTCATGTTCCGGCCCATTTTCTTTGAAGACGACCTCGTGGGCTTCTCCGCGATCTACTCTCATCACGTCGATGTCGGTGGACGAGTGGCCGGAGGCCAGGCTCACGACTCGACCGAGATCTACCAGGAAGGGCTGCGCTTGCCCCCACTGAAAATATACCGACGTGGAGTCGCCAACGACGACGTCCAGCGCATCATCGAGGCCAACGTCCGGGACCCCAAGGCCGTGCTGGGCGACATGCGAGCCCAGCATGGGGCCTGCATTGCCGGCGAACGGGGACTATTGACCCTGATCGAACGCTTCGGAGCGAAGGAGTTGGAAGCGTACACCGACGATCTGCTGGACTACGCCGAGCGCCTGACGCGGGCCGAGATCGCCCGCTGGCCCGATGGAGACTACGAGTTTACGGACTACGTAGACGGAGATGCGATGGGCTCTGAGCTCCTCCCGATCAAGATCACCATGCGGGTACGCGGTGATTCCCTGACAGTGGACTTTTCCGGGACTCAGCCCCAGCTCAGGAGCAGCATCAACGCCACGCGTTCTTGGACGAAGGGTATCGTGCATTCGGTGCTGCGCCTCGTCATGGAGGCGGACATTCCCTACAATCACGGCTTCTTCCGCCCCATCGAGATCGTGACGCCCAGGGGCAGCATTGTCGACTGCGAACTCCCGGCTGCGGTCGGGAACCGGGTGGTCACCGCCGTGCGTGTCGCGGATACGACCTTCGGCGCGCTGGCAAAGGTGCTCCCCGGCAAGATAATGGCCGGCTGTGACGGGAGTATCGGAGCCGCGAGCATTATGGGTCGGGACGACAGCGGCAAGCCGTTCTTTGTTTACGACTCCATCAGCAACGCATGGGGTGGTCGGCCGACGAAGGACGGCATCGATGGGTTGGGGCTCCACATAGCGAATACCGCCAACACCCCGATCGAGCAGTGGGAGGCCCACAGCCCGGTGCGGGTAGAGGAATACTCCCTGGTTCCAGACACGGGTGGTGCTGGCAAATACCGAGGAGGGTTAGCTGTCGCCCGGAGCTGGCGATTCCTTGCCGACGAGGGCGAAGTGCATGTTCGATCACAGCGGTGGCGTCTCCGACCTTTTGGCTTGAGCGGAGGCAAGGAGGGGACCTTTGCACAATGGACGTTGACAGGGGCTGATGGACGTGATGAGCCTATGCCGGGGATATTTGCCAGCCCTCTCAGGCGTGGAGAGCTACTCCGCCACCAGTCGCCTGGGGCGGGTGGTTGGGGGAACCCGCACGAACGGGATGTGGACGCGGTGCTCGCCGACGTCAAGGAGGGCAAGGTCACCGTTGAACACGCGCGTCTCGAGTATGGGGTGGAGATTGACGCCGACGCGCTCGAGATCGATACCAGGGCGACGGACGAGCTACGAAGACAGATGGCCGTAGACGCCAAGGGACGGAATTGAGCGCAGTGGCGTCGTCGCCCTGGGCTACCGCTGCCGGTCGATCGGGGTTGCCGCGAGCGTCTCGACGAACGGTAGCGTATCGGTATCCGGTTGAACGGTGGGGAAGAGGATGGGAAGGTCCACCCCTGCCTTGCTGAACACATCGATCTTGTACTGCAAATCCTCGGCGCCGATGGCGACGGACAGAGAGCGAAGCATGGATTCGGACACGGCGGCGAGAGCGGCGTCCGGGTCGTTCCGCTCCCACGCCGCCTGGATCTCGGCAACTTCCGGCTGAAAGCCGCTCTGGCGCAGCAGATTTCGGTAATAGCGCCTGAACGCGTAGCGGGCAACGCCCCGCGCAATCTCCTCGCGAGCCTCCTCCAGGTCCTGGGAGGGATTGCACATGATCAAGCTGGTGATCTCGATCTGTGCGGGGTCGCGACCGGCGGCTTCGGCGCCTTCTGCGATGGCTTGCTTGATTCGGCTCAGGTGGTCCAGCGTGACCAGGTGCAGGATAACGCCGTCAGCTACTTCTCCCGCCAGACGCGCCATGCCCAGGCCCAGGACTGCCATGTAGATGGGCACTCTTCCGCTGGGAGGAGCCATGCCGATCTGGAGATTGTCAACCGCGTACGCGGCTCCTCTGTAGGTCGTTCTTTCCCCCGTCAAGGCTGCGCGGATGATCTTCACGTAGTCGCGCATCCGCTCGACTTGGCTCTCGAAGGGGACGCCGTGGGCACCTTCGATGGTTGGGCCGTGGCCTGTGCCGAGGCCCAAGATGAACCGGCCGCCGCTAATGTCATCGAGGGTAGCGGCGGCCACGGCCAGGGCGGCCGGCGTCCGGCTGTAGATATTGACGATGCTGGTCCCTAATTTGATCCTCTCGCAGTGCGCTGCCAGCGCCCCGAGCCGCACAAGGGCATCGAAGGCCACCCCCTCCGTCAGCCAGAAGCTGTCCAGGCCTCGACGCTCGGCGTCCTGGACCAAGGGCACGAGTTCGGCGTGGGAGAACGCCGGCGTAGCGCGGGCGTAAGCGGACCCAGCGGACTCGGGGGTTTTGGAGACTATCGATATGCCGAGTCGGGGCATATGGGCACCTCCATCTATTGCTGAAGCCCCACGGTAATGAGGATGTTTCCCCAAGCGTCAAGGGCCGCCGAACAATCGGGGGGCACCACGACCGTCGTATCGTACTCCTCGATAATCATTGGGCCCGTGCGCGGTCCCACTCCAGCCAGGTCCGACCTCGAAAGGATCGGCGTTTCGACGTGACCGTGGTCCGCGCCAAAATAGGCGAGGCGCCGACCGGCTGGGCCGGTGCCCGGTCCAGCCCGGGAACCCGAGATCGTAGCATCCGAGCTGCCAAAGGGCCTCGACAGCTCACGGAGCCCCGTGGTCGTCACTCGCAGGTTCACGAATTCCACCGGCTCTTGTATGCTCTCTACGCCATAGGTCTTTGCGTACTCTTGCTTGAATGCCGATTCCAAGTTCTTTACCGCGGCGTCGGTGAGTCCTCCCTCCGCCAAGGGTATGGTCAACTCGGATGATTGACCGACGTACCTCATGTCCACGAACCGTTCCAGCAGGATACTGTCGTCGCCAAGTCCATCCGATCTCAGGACCTCAACCGCTCTACCCGACAGATCCCCAAGGATCTCCCTCCACCGTGCGAGATCCAACACTTTCGATCTCGGAAGGCTCTGGGACGCATGGACCTCAATGTCGGCGGCCAGCAGCCCAAAGGCGCTCAATATGCCAGGAAACCTGGGCACAATCACACGTTTGATTTCCAGGGCGCGGGCTATCCCGGCGGCGTGTGCGGGACCGCTGCCGCCGAACGCTATGAAGTCAAAGTCACTGGGGTCACGCCCTCGCTGGGAAGAAACGGCCCGGATGGCGCGCATCATGTTCGCGTTGGCCAGGTCGTGGGCTCCCTGGGCCACCTCCAGCAGTCCGAGGCCCGCCGCCTGGGCCAACTCCTCCAAGGCTTTCGTGGCCGCGGACGAATCGACCTGCATGTCGCCGCCGACGAGGCGGTCTGGGCTCAGGTACCCGAGCACCACGTTGACGTCGGTCACCGTCGGCTCCGTGCCGCCGAGCCCGTAGCAGACGGGCCCGGGGACCGCTCCAGCGCTTTGCGGACCCACCCGCAGCATGCCTTCCTGGTCTATCGTGATGATGCTTCCGCCACCTGCCCCGACCTCCGCAATATCGATACTCGGCGAATTCAGCGCGTACCCTCCTCCTTTCAGCAGCCGGGATGTTGCGAACATTCCCGCGCCGACTTCGGATTCGGGATTGCGTGCGAACTCGTAGTCCTCGATAAGAGCCGCCTTTGCGGTGGTCCCTCCCATATCGAACGAAATGGCATTGGGAAAGCTGCAGGTACGGCAGATCGCGCGGGCGGCGACGACTCCCGCGGCGGGGCCCGACTCGATGGTATGGATGGGAACGTCGCGGGCCATCTCTGTCGTCATGATGCCGCCACTGGACTGCATGATGAGAACCGGAGCTTCAAAACCCTTCGCCCGGAGGCCGTTCTCGAGGGCCAAGACATAATGGGCCACCAGGGGCATGACGTACGCGTTAATCACTGCCGTGCTCGTCCGCTCGTACTCCTTTATCTCCGGGACCACGTCGGCGGAGAGGGATACGAACAACTCGGGGTCGTACCGCGTAACAATCTCGCCGACCGCACGTTCGTGTGCCGGGTTCACATAGGAATTGATGAAAGCCACGGCTACCGATTCGACTCCTTTAGCCACCAGCCTGGCCAGGACGTCTTCGACTTCGGCCTCGTCCAAAGGCGTGACCACGTTCCCGGCCGCGTCCATGCGCTCGGTAACCTCTAGTCTTTGCGACCGCTCCACCAACGGTTTCGGTTTCTCATAGAACATGTCGTAGAGAACCGGCCTGCGCAGCCGGCCGATCTCCAATACATCGCGGAAACCTGCGGTCGTAATCAATCCGGTGTTGGCTCCCTTGAGCTGCAGGATGGCGTTCGTCGCGACGGTAGCTCCGTGAACGACGTCCGTCGCTGCGCCCGGGTCGAGTTTGAACTCTTGAAGAATCGCGATGAGACCGTCAAGAATGGCGCGGCTGTAGTCGTCGGGGGTTGAAGGGACCTTCTTCGCGTAGATCCGGTCCGAATCCAGGAACACCACGATGTCGGTGAAGGTGCCCCCTACGTCCACTCCGACCCGAAACTGGCCTTTCGCCACAGGCATCCCGCTGCCTCCTGTTGTCATGTGCGCAAGCTCGCGCTCGTTACGCATCAGCCGGATGCCCAACCATCGCTTTGGCTGAGACCTTGCCGTAACCCGGAACGAAGCGTTGGCCGCGGCCCCCGAGGGTGGCGCCATACTAACCCGCGGAGCGAGTCCGTCCCTCAGAATCGGGCCCGCCAGCATCGCTTCCGGATGCTGGCGGGGTCAGTTGGTCGTGACGTTTTTGTAAAAGAGGTAGTTAGAGGGCTTCCAGGCGATGTTGAGATCCTCTTTGAGAGCGGTGTGTCGTCCAGGGACCCCCAGCCACGCCCACGGGGCTTGCTCAACCACCAGCTGCTGCATCTCCAAGGAGAGACGCTGGCGCGTAGCCTCGTCCACCGTAGCCAAAGACTCCTCGAGCAATGCGTCCAGTTCAGCGTTCTTGAAGTTACCGGCGTTGGATCCACTGGTGCTCTTGTGGACAAGGTTGACTTGATAGCCGGTGTCCATCACGAGGGGGAATCCTTGCTGAATGAAAAACGGCATATCCCTTGCTCTCCGCCGAGCGGTGTAGGCCGATAGCGGCAGCAACTCGATGGTTAGGTCGATGCCGATCTTGGCAAGACTCGACTTGAGGATAACGGCCATCGCCTCATGGTTTGGGTTCGCACTGCCAACGATGAGCATTTCACTAAATCCCTCGGGGTGTCCCGCCTCCGCCAGTAGTGCCCGAGCCTTGTCCAGATCGAGATCGTAGGGCCAGAACTGAGGGGCGTGGTCGGGGAATGACGGGGCGATGAAACTGGCTGACCGCTCCCCAAAGCCCCGGAACACGGTGTCGGCAATCTCCTGGTACGGGACCGCGTATGAGATTGCCTGCCGCACCTTCAGGTTGCCGAAGGGCTCGAAGTCGTTGTTCATCACGAGCCCCAGGTAGTCGGAACCGGCGAAGGAGGTGACTTTCAAGCCAGAGGTCTCTTGCACGCGCACGAGCTGCTCGGATGTCAGGTCGCGGGTAATGTCTGCCCGGCCTGCTAAAAGGAGGGCGAGCCTATTGGCCGGAGCAGGCACCTGCAGCACCGTCACCTCTTGAATTTGCGGCCGTTCTCCGTAGTACGTCGGGTTCGCGTCATAGGCGATCTCAGCGGCTTCACGCCAGCGGACGATTCGGTAGGGACCGAATCCAATCGAATTCTTTTTGAGGAATTCAGAAGCCTGAGGGTCCTCCTCCGTGACGTGCCGGGCCCGCTCGATCATATCCATCGGACCCATCCAGGCCAGGCTGAGCACCTTCAGGAACATGGGACTAGGATTCCCGGTGGTGACGGTCAAGGTATAGTCGTCCACTGCCTGGACGTCGTCCGGGACGCTAGCCACACCGACAAGCCCGAAGAGGAACCCGACTACGCCGCCTCGCGCCTGGTTTATCTCCCAGACCTCTTTGTACATGGAGGCTGTAAGTTCGTGGCCATGGGAGCTAATGACGCCCTGCCGTAGATTAAAGGTCCAGGTCTTGCCATCGGCCGACACCTCCCACCTGTCTGCCAGGGCAGCCTGCAACTCTCCGTTCGCCTCGAGATTACCGTCCCCTCGAGGCGCGAGGACGTCTTCGACCAGGCTTTCGTACAGCTGCACGACACCTTCATTTGAATGGGGTGAGAACTGTATGTTGGCGTCAATGTGGACCGGTATCTCCGACTCCAACGTAACGACTTCACTCAAGGGAGGAGCCCCTGGAGCTGTAGTCGTGGGCGCGGGGGCCGCTGTCGGAGCGGGGGCCGCTGTGGCACCCGGGACGCCTGTGGGACCCGGGGCGCCCGTGGGCGCGGGGGCTGCTGTCGGCGCCGGGGCTGCTGTAGCACCCGGGACGCCTGTGGGACCCGGGATGCCCGTGGGCGCCGGGGCTGCGGTGGGCGCGGGACCTGCCGTCGCCGTCGGGTCGTCGCCGCCGCCGCAGGCCGCCACAACCATGATCACGACCATGGCAGCCGGAAACAGGAAACGCAACCGTGAAGTAGTGCGTCGCGCAGGATTACCCACTTTATTTCCCTCCTCGGATCTGAAGCCTCCCATTGCCGACACTAGGGCCTGAACATACATCTGTCCCCCGCGGCTGTCAACCGAGAGGGCTCGACGGTGGTGTCCTAATTTGAGTAGGACACCACCGGCTCGACCGGGCCTTGAAACGCGCCTTGGCCGTCGCGGTAGTGGACATCGCCACCCCGACATCGAGGCCCTGCCCCCAACGCCCCGCTCAGACGACCCGCGGCTTTCCGTCAGCGCCCCTACGAGCTCGAGGCGCAGCTCCCCAGAGAGCAACGCTCTGGCCGGAGCTATTCGACGATTGCGACAGCCTCGACTTCGACGAGGTACTCAGGACGGATCAATTCAGCCACGATCACGCTGCTGCTGGCCGGCGGATCCTCCGGAAAGACTTGCTCTCTCGCTGACGCGTAGGCGGCATAATCACTGGCATTGACCAGGAAAGCGGTGATTTTCATGATGTCCGTCATCTTGGCACCAGCTGCAGTGATTGCCGCCTCGATATTCTTGAAACATTGTTCACTTTGAGACCCACAGTCCCCTTCGCCCACCAACGCCCCGGTCCCGTCGAGAGCTACCTGTCCTGCCACGAACACGAAGCTCCCAGCCCTGGTGACTGGAGAAAAGCCCTTCGGTTTCCGCTCGGGGTACGGGAAGAATACTTGTTTCGGCATGTTACTTCTCCTGATGAGTCGGCGACCCGTCGCCATGGCTATTCGCCAGTATACGTCGGCTCTCGTTGGCTCAAGAACGCGGCCAGCGCCTCCTTATGGTCCTTCGTAGTCAGCGTAAACGTCTCCGCGTAGGCGGCACCAAGCAAGTGCTCATCCAAGGTCTGTCGCAGCCCCTTGTACACCATCTCCTTGACCAACCGATTAGGGATGGGCGGTTTGCTGGCGATCTTTCGGGCCAGGCCCATGGTCTCCTCTTCGAGCTTCTCGGAAGACACCAGCTTGTTGAGTACCCCCAATCGGAACGCCTCGTCGGCATCCAGCCAGTCTCCCGTGTAGAGCAGCTCCAGCGCCTTGCCCGTGCCCAGAGCCCTCGGGTAAAGCCATGTGGCGCCGGTGTTGGAAACAAGTCCCATCTGCAGGAAGGCGTTCATGAAACGAGCCTTCTCGCTACCGACCCGCAGGTCGCAGGCCAGGGCCCAGTCGAACCCGTCGGCAACCGCAAAGCCGTTGACCATCGCGATCGTCGGTTTCGGCATGTTCTGGAGACTCAGGGTTACTTGCTGAGGATAGGTCCTGATGTAGTTCCAGATCTCGTGGTCGGTCATGTCCCCGAGGAGCCGGTCGGTCGTGCCTCGCTCCTCCTTGATGTCGGTGGCGGCCGTGAACGCTCGCCCGGCGCCGGTCAGAACGAGGACCCGAATGTCGGAGTCCTGCGCCACCTCCTCCAGGGCGGACGTCAACTCCCGGAACATCTGGGCGTTGATGGCGTTCAGCACGTCCGGCCGGTTCAAAGTAAGCGTGGCGATATGGTCCCGCTTATCCAGTAGAATCGTCTCATATTGCACGGGTGACTCCTCCAGTTTCAGGGGTAAGCGACAGCGCCAGCCAAGTATAGCGGCGGAAGGCCCCAGGTGCGCTCTACGTTGACGGCTCCTGAGAGTAAGCCTATTCTGAGTTGGGCTGCGACGGGTCTCATCAAGAAGGCGCGGTGCTTGGATCCAAGCGGCTTGACAAGGGGAGTTCTGGTTGAGCCGGGGTTGGGGTGCTCCTCGCATTCAATCTCGTCCAGGAGCGCGCCGTTGACCACCCGTCATCGTAGCCAGACGGCCAAGCGCGACGCGGTGCTCAGCTCCGTCCAGGACCGCGTGTTGTGGCTGGCCGCGCAGATGGTCCACCATGCCAACAACGTTCGGAAGAACCCGGACGGGATCAAGGTCGGTGGGCATCAGGCCTCGAGCGCGTCGGTTGTCAGTATCCTCACGTCGTTGATGTTCGACTTCATGCGGTCCGGCGACCGCCTTTCCGTCAAACCGCACGCCTCGCCGGTCTTCCATGCGATTCAGTTCCTGCTCGGCAACCTCGATGAGCGGTACCTGACGACGCTCCGCGATTCCCACGGCCTGCAGGCCTATCCCAGCCGCACGAAGGACCCCGACTTCGTGGACTTCTCGACGGGGTCCGTCGGGCTGGGGTCCGTTGCCCCGGCGTTCGCCGCCGTGGTGGAGCGCTACCTTCAGGGCCACTTCCCCTCGGCCAACGGTGTCCGTCCCCGCTTCATCTCGTTGTTCGGCGACGCGGAGCTCGACGAAGGGACGGTGTGGGAAGCCATGGTCGAGCCGGAGTTGGGAGATAACCCCAACGTGCTCTGGGTCGTCGACCTGAACCGCCAGAGCCTCGATAGGGTCATCCCGGGTATCAGGGTCCAGGTCTGGCGCGAGATGGCTGCGGCGAACGGCTGGCATGTCATCGACGCGAAGTACGGCTCGAAGATGGAGGAGGCGTTCGCAGTGCCAAAGGGCGAGCTGCTTCGCGAGTCCATCGACTCGATGCCCAACGAGGTCTATCAGCGCCTCGTCCGAGAATCTTCGGAGACGTTGCGGGAGTGGCTTCCGCGCTACAGCAGCGCGCCTCAGGAGTTGGCCCGGCTCACCGGCCAGTGGGACGACGCCGAGCTTCGGGCGATCTTCACGAACCTCGGAGGCCACGACCTGATCACGCTGCGCCAGGCCTTCGCCGAGGCCGACGCCGCCCCTCGGCCAAGCATGGTCTTCGCCTATACGTTGAAGGGCTGGCGGCTTCCCTCCGTCGGCGACCCGCAGAACCACTCGGTTTTGCTGTCCCAAGCGCAGATGGACGCCCTGCAGCGAGAGCTCGGCGTCGACGAGGTTTGGGCCTCCTTCCCGCCGGGCTCCGACGAGGCCGCGTTTTGTGCGAAGGCCGCCGAACGGCTGCGGCCCCCCTCAGTACCGGTCGAGGTGCCGCAGATCGAGGTCCCTCGCATGCTGGGCCACTCGTATCCTGCGAAGATGTCGACACAGCAAGCCTTCGGGGTCATCCTCGTCGATCTCGCCCGTGAGTTTCCCGACGTCGCCGGGCGAATCGTGACCGTGAGCCCGGATGTAGCGTCGACGACGAACCTCGGTGGCTGGATCAACAAGATGGGCGTCTGGAGCCCGCACGAAGCGCCCGAGGTACCGGCAGACAGCACGCTCCGCTCGCTTAAATGGACCGAGACGCCCCAGGGCCGGCACATGGAGTTGGGCATCTCGGAATCGAACCTGTTCATGCTCCTCGGACAGCTCGGTCTCTCCCAGGAACTGTTCGGCAAGCTGCTGTTCCCCATCGGTTCGCTGTATGACCCCTTTGTGTGCCGCGCTCTGGAAGTTTTGCTCTACACGCTCTACTCCGATTCGCGGTTCATGATGGTCGGAACGCCTTCGGGGATTAGCCTCAGCCGCGAGGGCGGGGCCCATCAGTCGGTCATCACCCCGTCCATCGGCGTCGGCCTTCCCGGCGTCCTCTACTACGAGCCCTGCTTCGCCCAGGAGTTGGAGTGGATCGTCCTCGATGGCCTGGAGAAGATCAGGACTCGGGAGTCGTCCATGTACCTGCGCCTGTCGACCAAGCGCATCGAGCAGGGACTGCTCCGCTTGCCGGAGGCCGAGGAGGGTGTGGAGCGCCTTCGCCGGCAAGTACTCTCGGGGGCCTACCGGCTGGTGGACCTGGCCGGTGAGCCGGGCTACGCCCCGGACGAGAACGTGGTTATGCTGTTCGCTTCCGGCGTCATGATACCGGAAGCGGTGGAGGCCAGCCGCATGCTGCGGGAGGAGGGGCTGTTCGCCACCGTGATCAATGTGACCTCGCCCGACGCGTTGTTCCGTAGCTTCCAGGAGAGTGTCTCGGCCTCGATGGCCGCCGACCCAAGCAGGCTCAGGTTCCTCGACGATGTGGTCCACGATGGGGAACGACAGGCGCCGATCGTCACCGTCATGGACGGCCATCCCCATACCCTCGCATGGATCGGCAGCGCCCTTGGCGTCAGGTCATTCCCCCTCGGCGTGTCGACCTTCGGCGAGTCCGGCTCTCTCGCCGACCTTTATTCGGAATACCGGATCGACGCCACGAGCATCGCCGCCGCCTGCCTCGGGGCCCTTGAAGGCTAGCGCCTGTCACTTTGCAAGGAGCGCGGCGAGACGAGGCCCCGAACACGCATCCGCCGGCCGGCGTGTCCAGGAAGGCGCCGTAGTGGAGCCGGCTCCGCTTCTCAGTCACGTCACACTCGGTAGGGGGAAGAGCCCAGGCATGGTTGAACCTGAAGCGGTGCTGCGACTAGTCCCGTTCGCCCAGCGGCGCGCGAAGGCTCTCAACGTAGTCGGCATCAAGCCTTCGGCACTGGCTCAGCCGACGCGCAAGCGGGACTGGCTGACGGGTGGATCAGCTTTCCGCCGAGCAAGGGCCCGGTGTTCGCTGGGGCATCACTGCTCCTATGTATTGTGGGAGCGTTCGACTCTCCCCCGTCTCCCCGTCCAACCCACGAGGGACTCTTCCTCACGCCGCCGCCAGTCGATCGACCCAGGAGCCGATCCCCACGACCTGGATTCTCGACGGCAACAATTGTTGGTTATCGAGAGTCGGAGTAGACTCGAACTCCACCTGAAACACAGGATCTCACGTCAGGCGAGAACCGATGATCCCGAGCTAATTACTGCAGCGCCGCGTCGGTGACCCGTCACCCCCTTTGAGCTAGATCATCTGGCCGGGTCGTCGCACTGGGCAACCCTCAATGTCCGACCGGGTGATCCATCACCGATACCTGGCCCAAGACCCCCGTTCCTCGACCAGGAGCGGTAAGGGGACGCAGCACCTTGCTCCCCACCCAGTGCCGCTTAGGCTGGGATCCAGATCACTGTTGAACAAGGTGAGGCGGCAGACCCCGTACATGAAAGAACCTGCCGCCCAGGAAAGAGGAGGGCGAGAGCGGAGTGATTTCAGGCTCCGCTCCCTGTCGCAAGCGTACGCCCGACGTCAACGGCAGGACGACTTCATGAGCATCAGTACGACGCTCAAGCGTCTTGTCAACGACGAACGCGGCGGCACGGCTGTCGAATACGGGCTGATCACTGCGGCCATCGCGGTTCCCGTTGCTCTTTATGAGCGTGATGCAAAACGTTATGTTGACCCACTGTGTATACTCCGCACGGGGAGCGGTGTCTTGAAGTCTCACCACTTCCTGTTTACCTCCTGGGGCGGCGGGTCTCTGGCGGAGGGGCCTGCCGTTCCTAATGTCCCTGCCTTGATTCCTGAGCAACGCTTCATGTGACACGGACCTGTTGCCTATCTGTTGCGTGCTTTGATACTCTTACCCCGTTGAAATAAGGCGGCGCCGGGGATGCGCGAACACCCGCGAAACCCGGTCACTTACTCGAAGTGGTAGAGTCTCGCCGTGTTCCCGGCGACCATGAGCGCTGTTTCGTCGTCGGGAACGTCTCGAAAGATCGTCGCCAGAACCTGCTGGCTTCTCGGGAACGTCGCCTCGGCATGGGGGTAGTCCCATCCCCACGTGAGGCCGTCGAGCCCAATGAGGTGTCGATCTCGCACGCCCAGAGGGTCGTCCTGGAAGCTGCAGAAAACGTTCTCACGGAAGAATTCACTGGGCAGCTTCCCGTTCCGGAACCGCAGGGGAGAGAGGCTGGGAACCCTTTGGGTATAGGTGTAGTCCATGCGCTCGACAAAGTGAGGCGCCCATCCGATCTCGTGCTCTACCGAACCGACCCTGAGCCCTGGATACCGCTCGAACACCCCGGCGAAGATCATCGCGGCAAGTGAGCTGCGGACCCAAAAATCTACGTTGGAGAAGAATCCAGCATTTTTGGTGATCAACGGAGCAGCGAGCGGGTCGAGGCGGTTTGTGCCGATATGCAGGCTGATCGGCAGACCCAGGTCCTGCGCGGCGGCCCAAAGCGGCTCGTACTCGACCCTATCGTAGGACCTCCCGATCGGAGGGAAGACGGGAATCAGGACTCCGGCTAGTCCGATCTTGGCGATACGCTTCAGCTCCGTCACCGCCTCCTCTACTTCGTCGACGCCGATCATACCGATTCCCTTCAATCTGGAAGGGCTCGCGTGGCAGTACGCCGCAAGCCAATCGTTGTAGGTCGAGAACAGGGCAGCGAGCAGGCGGTGGTCCTCGACCCCCAGGTAGAGCGCAAGGCCGACAGTGGGGTAGAGCACGTCACCGGAGATCCCGTCGAGGTCCATGTCGCTGAGCCGCTCCCCAGGCATGAACGCGCCTCGTCGCACATTGTCAAACCGGTCGACGCGACTGAGCTCTTCGGGGCGCAGGAACCGCTTGCCGGGCTGAGATGCCGAGGCTGGGCTGGAACGAAGCCGCTGCCCCTGGCAGTACCACCAGTCACCGTCATCTTCATGTACGAGCGTTGGAGCTTGGTCTCGCAGCGGTTTGTCGAGCCTGCCGGTCCAGAGGTCTGGTGGCTCGTACACATGGCCGTCAGACGAGATGACCGTACGCTGGGTCGCCATATGCGTTCATTCCTTGGTCAGTGCGCGGGCAACCTCACCGAGCCGATTCACGGCTTCTTCTCGAATCACGGGCTCCGGCAGATGGTCGAAGGGGTATGGCACGACGATATAGGGCAAATCGGGACTGCCCTTGGCTCGAATCGTGGAGATGAACAACGCCTCGAAGATTCTTGTGACCAGCGTCACCGTGGGGATCCCCGCGGCCTCGAGCCGAAGACTGTCATGGCTACACCATGACGTGCAACCCCCTCAGTTCCCCAGGCCGACAATCACTGCGTCGACGCTTTCCACTAGTTCCTGATAGTCTCGCTCCAAGACAGGGCCCGTCGTCGTCGAGTACTTGCTCTGCGTGGCGCTGATCCCGTGCCGCTCGGGCAGCTGAGTGCGGAAGACGTCGTACATGATCTCGACGGAGCGCCAGCGGTTGCTGATCAACCCCACCCTCGCCCGCTCCAGGTCCACAAGCCTCGGTGCTAGCGCGACTCTCGTCGTGGGGCCGTCCCATGCAGTAGGTAACAGGAGCTCGACTTGCGGCGTCATCTCGACCACGACCCCCAGGTCCCCAGCCCATCGCCGACGCGTCCGCCCGCGTATGGGTTGATGTATTCTACTACGGTGACCGAGGCTGGGTTAGGGCCGCTGAGGCTTCAGGTGACACCAATGGCCGATCGGACGAAACGGGGCTCCAACTGAATCCTGATGGACGACGATGTCGTCGTCATCAACGACTATCTCGATGCCGAGGGGTTTACGGACGGCCTGCCCGTGATACCCCCGATCGCGAATCGCGTACAGGCGATGGCCGAGGCGTCGGGGCGCCGAGCTAGTCACCTGGTTGCGACCATCCCACCGGCGCAAGGCCGGGCGACGGTAGAGAAGATTGCCATCAACGCCGTGATGGCGGGCTGTCGTCCTGAGTACATGCCCGTGGTCGTGGCGGCGATCGAGGCAATGGCCCAACCCGGATTCAACCTGGGCGTGTGTCAAGTGACCACGCACCCCGCGGCGCCCATGCTGGTGGTGAATGGACCTGTCCGCGCCGCGCTCTCCATCAACTCGGGAACGAATGCTTTGGGGCAGGGCGCACGCGCGAATGCCACGATCGGACGGGCGATCCGGCTCACGCTGACGAACCTGGGTGGCGCGACGCCAGGGACGGTGGACAAGTCGACGCAGGGCCAGCCCGCGCGTTACACCTTCTGTTTCGGGGAGTGCGAGGAGGAAACGCCTTGGGAACCGCTTCATGCGGAGCGTGGCGTCCCGGCTGAAGAGAGCGCCGTGACGGTCGTATCCGCCGCGGGCACTCACCACCTCGCGAACGGGGGGGACAGGGGCGAAGACGTTCTCAAGTCCCTCGCCTACGGGATCATCTGCTCGGCCAACAACCACATGACGGTTCCAAGCGGCGAGCCGATGCTGCTCCTCAACCCTACCCATGCTCGTCTCATCGCCGCCGCAGGGTACACCAAAGACCAGGTCAAGCAGCACCTCTTCGAGCTGGCCAGGGTACCGGTCGAATGGATCTCCGAATACACCTTGAAACGGCGTCGCCAGGCCGGGATACCGCCGGACGGGGGCAGCGTCCCCATCACGGAGCGCTGGGAGAACTTCATGGTGGCCGTCGTCGGAGGAGATGGGGGCCTCCATTCGACCTACATTCCCACCATTGGGCCAAGCAAAGCCCAGACCAGGCGCATCCAGCCGGGACCTCGTTGACATTGGGGATAAGCTCCAGATATCGGGACAGCGCCCGATCGACAGACTGAAACAAGCGCTGACCTCTCCGCGATCCGTGACAGGAGGACGAAGATGCCTCGAACCACCAACCGATCCGCTGTGTACAGCCACCTCTTGCGGTGGGAACCCCTGACCGTTGCGAACAGCGAGGGGAGGGCCTGGATCAAGACGCTTGGCAAGGACGAAGAGACCGGCGCCCGAACCGCCCTCGTCAAATTCGATGCCGGATTCAAGCAACAGGCAACCGTCAGCACGTGGCCGGCGGACATCTATGTGCTCGAGGGCGCCATGCAGTCGGGCGGGTATGCGTACGAACCCGGCTCGTTTCACTATCGCCCTGGCGGCATGAGCTTCGGCCCAACTGAATCCAAGAGGGGTTGTGTCCGGCTCATCATGACCGCCGATTCGAAGACCGAGTCGTCAGACGAAGAGGTTTTTATCGAGAACACCGCCGAGGTGCCCTACGGGAAATCCTACGTGGACCCGACCGGGCTTGTCGCCGGCATCAAAGACCTTCGTCAGGACAAGGTGGCGGGCTATAGCATCCTTATCCACACCATGTTCACCCATGCCGAGCGCGTGCAGGCGGGTCAAATGCATGTCCACGATCACCACGAAGAGGCCTTCGTCCTGGAGGGAGAGTGGGAAGACTACCTCCACGACGTGGAGTCGCATATCTACTGGATGCCCGGCATGTTCATGTGCCGCGCCCCGGGCGAGAGCCGCCACGGCGACAGCCTGGCCCTCAAGGTCCCGAAAACGACGATCGTGAGGCGCGGCTGGGTCGGGCAGACCGATACGTTCTACGACACGCTGGAAGGACACAGTCCGAACCAGCCGGTTCCACTCTCGACCTTCGTCGAATAGACGACCGCGAATGACGCGAACCACGAACCGATCCGTTCTTTACTCCAGCATGATGCGCTGGGAGCCGCTCCCGGTCCCGAACAGCGAAGGCCGGGCATGGATGAAGACGCTGGCAAAGGACATCGAAACCGGCGCTCGGACCGCGCTCATCAAGTTCGACCCGGGCTTTCGGCAAGATGCGGCCGTCAGCAACTGGCCAATGGACGTCTTCGTGCTCGAGGGCGGGATGCAGTGTGGGGACCGCCGGTACGAAAAGGACACCTACCACTACCGGCCTTCCGGGGTTGGCTACGGCCCGACTCACACGAAGGCCGGTATCACTCGCATCGTCTTTACGTCCAACCAACGAGAAAGATCCTCGGCCGAGGAGGTCTTCGTCCAAGACGTGAAGCAACTGCCCTGGGGCAAGTCGTCGGCGGACCCTGATGACCCGCGCGGACTGAAAGACCTGCGGCAGGACCCGGTAGCGGGGGTTAGCTTCCTGTTACACGCCGGGTGGGCGGTCGGCCATCGAAACATTCCGGGTCAGATGCATTCTCACGGACACGAAGAAGAGGCGTACGTGTTGGAAGGGGAGTGGGAAGACTATCTCGGGGACGTTGACGGGCATATCTATTGGACGCCGGGGATGTACATCTGCCGAGCCCCAGGGGAAAGCTGGCACGGCGACACCATAGTCCTCAAGCCTCCCAAGGCAACTCTGGTGCGCCGCGGCTGGGTTGGCAACGGGCAGTCCGCGGACAAGTTCTACGACACCATTGCTGAGCACAGCCCAAACCTCCCGATCCCGCCTCTCGACTTTGCAGAGTAACGGGCACTCCTGCATGTAACCAAATCTCCTCGATTCACGAAAAACGTACCTCTGCTCGGACTCTTTCCCTGATTTCGTCGTAGTGTAGCCCGCACTCATTGACACGCTGACATCCTCAGGTGTATACCTGCGCGTAACTACCTGAACGCCGTGTGCGTTCGCACACGGTAGTCACCGGACCATCAGGCTAGGGTCACGGGGTGGTGGCTCTGAACGCCAGGCGCCCCGTCCCGGCTAAAAGAGGAGGAGAACACATGCGGCATCTACCTAAGAGAATGGTCGTACTGGCTGCGTCCTCACTGGCCGTGATACTCGTCGTGGCCGCTTGCGGAGGCGGAGCCGACGACACCGCGACACCCCGCCCGGCGCCCACGGCAGCGCCGGCCCCGACGGCCACTCCTGCGCCCACCGCGACACCAGAGCCCCAAGGACCGGAGGGGGAGGTCACGGCCGCGGTCGTAAGCCTCGGCACCGAACAGTGGGTCTATCGACTGACATCGGGCAATGAGAACCCGGTCACCCATCAGATCTTTGAGATGCTCGTCGATGTGGTCCCGGAGTCTCGGGCGTTGATTCCGGGCATTGCCACCGAGTGGTCGGTGGGGCCGGTCGGCGAAAAGTTCGCATGGACGTTCAAGCTTCGAGAGGGAGTGCCGTTCCATGACGGAAACGGTGAGGTAACCTCCGAAGATATCCGGTTCGGCTTCGAGGACATGTTGAAGGAAGATTCGATCAACTTCGCCAAGGGAGTCGCAACGGGCCTCCTGGACGGCGACATCGCCAATTTCGAGGTCGTCGACTCGCTAACCTTTAGGCTCAACGCCAAGTCGCAGAACGTGACGGCGCCGCTCGACCTGTCCCAGGCGCCCGCCAACAGCATCCCGACCGTGCCGAAGGCCTATATCGAATCCGTCGGCGATGACGGTTTCAACAGGAAGCCGATAGGGACCGGGCCGTTCAGCTTCGAGTCACAGCGCTCGGGCGCGGGCGCGACCCTGCGGGCGGTTCCCAACCACTGGAGACAAACCCCGGATTTTGACGTGCTCAAGATCATCATCGCCCCAGAGACCGCCACAAGGTTGGCCATGCTGCGGACGGGTGTGGCAGACGTGGCTCCCCTGGAGAAGCGCTTCATTCCGGAGATGACGGCGGCGGGGATCGCCATTCATCAGGTAGACTCCCGGTCGATGATCTTCGTCGCGCTGGGCGGCATGTTCCCTGACCTGCCGGATAAACACTGCTCTGACTGTCCCTGGGTCGGGATCGGGGGCAACGCCCTCAAAGTGAGGCAGGCGCTGGCGCTGGCCTATGACGCCGAGGCGATGCTCGATACCTTGCTCCTCGGGCAGGGGAGACTATCGGCCGCCCCGTTCGTGTGGATGCCAGGCCCCTTCGACTTCTACGACCAGTCCTGGGAGATACCTGGCTACGATCCAGCCCGGGCCAAGCAACTTCTCGCCGAGGCGGGATATCCAGACGGGTTCACCATCAAGTTTGCCGTCTTCAACGACCGGTCGGAGGAGGCACTCGTCGCTCAAGCCGTGATCGAGTTCTGGAAAGACATAGGCATTAAGGTCGAGACAGAATTCGGCGACTTCCGGCCGCTAATGAGGGGCCGGATGGCAGAGCGTGACACTGCCGGCTGGGCATGGGTGCTGGCGACCAGCTTCAAGGACGAGCCTCTCGGCTCCATGAGAGGTCTATTCCAGGAGACCAGTGGACTGGCGTACCTCCACGACGCCAAGGTCGACGAGTTCGTGGAGAGGGCGAGCTCGGAGGGTGACAGAGACACCCGCATGCAGTTGTCCAGAGATCTGGGCAACTTCATGGTTGAACAGAAGATGGGGCTTCCGCTCTTCTCCGAACACACCATCTACGGCCTGAGCGACAAGATAGTGCAGTGGCGAAGCCTGGCAGCCATGTACAGGCTGTCGACCGTTGAGCACATGGTGATCCGGCGTTAGCCGCGAATGCACCCTTGTGAGTAAATTCCGAGGGCGGAAGCCCGTTTAGGGGACAACCACCCCCAGGGGACCGCAAGGCCCCTGGGGGTGGCGTTTAATGGGCACATGGTTAGATTCACCCTAGTCCGCGTCGTCCAGGCCGCCATCAGCCTGTTGGCGATCAGCCTGTTCGTATTTCTCCTCGTCCGGCTGACCGGCGATCCGCTGGACGTCCTTTTACCGTTGGAGGCGACACCGGAGCAGATACAGCGTGTCGAAGAGTCGCTCGGCCTAAACAAGCCGCTCTGGCGGCAGTACGTGATCTACGTGGGCAACTTGCTCCAGGGCGACTTGGGCAACGCGATCCAGGGTCAAGCGCCGGTACGGCGGATGATCGTCGAGCGTATACCTGCGAGCCTGCAACTCGCACTACTGTCAGTGGGCATCGGATTCGGACTGGCCATCCCGCTGGGGATGTATGCGGCGAAGAACGCAGGAGGCTGGCTCGACTGGGCGGCGCGATCGTTCGCCATCCTGGGACAGTCCACCCCCCTCTTCTGGCTTGGGCTTCTCCTGATGCAGCTCCTGGCCGTCCAACTGCGTATCCTGCCGGCGGCAGGGCGTGAAGGACCGGAGTATATCGTGTTGCCGGCGCTCACGCTGGGTATCTATATCACCGCCGGGCTCATGAGGCTGACCCGATCGTCGATGCTGGAGGTGCTCCAGAGCGACTACGTCCGGATGGCCAGGGCGAAAGGCGTTTCCGAGTTCCGGGTCTTATGGGTACATAGCCTGAGAAACGCGGCGATCCCCATCCTGACCTTCGCCGCCCTGCTCTTCGTCGGAATCCTGACCATGACAGTCGTCGTGGAGGTGGTGTTCGCATGGCCTGGGCTGGGAAGGCTGACCATCGACGGCATCAGGTCGCGTGACTTTCCCGTGGTTCAGGGCGGAGTCCTCTTCATCGCGGGCCTGTACATCGTCGTCAACCTCTGCGTGGATGTCATGTACTCCTTCCTCAACCCCAGAATCCGGTACTCCAGTGATTGATGGGCTTGATGAACCACCAGGCTACCCACACCGCGGACACGCCCAGGCCGATCTCCTTTGGCCGGAGCGTGGCGTGGGTGCGTAGGCTTGGGCTGGTACCTGGGATTCCGCTCCTTCTTCTGCTGACGATCATCGTCGCCGGCGCTTTTGCTTCACTCATAGCCCCCCACGACCCTACGGACCAGAACCTCCGCGCCTCTAATCTCCCGCCCGCCTGGTTAGCCGAGGGGACCACCGACCATCTGCTGGGCACGGACTTGTTCGGTCGTGACCAGCTGAGCCGAATCATCCATGGAGCCCGCGTGTCGCTCATCGTATCGCTGACCGCCATCGGCATAGGGGGCGCAGGTGGCACGCTTCTCGGCCTCATCTCTGGTTACCTTGGAGGGAAAGTCGACGTCGTTTTGATGCGTATCGTCGATATCCTGCTCGCCTTCCCTATCCTGCTGCTGGCCATTGTGCTCGCTTCGGTCCTGGGGGCAAGCTTCACGAACGTGATCATCGCCGTCTCGCTGCTCCTCTGGCCGAGGTTCGGCCGCCTGGTACGCGCGGAGGTCCTGTCTATCCGGGAGAGCGACTTCGTCGACTATGCCCAGATTACGGGCACCTCCACCCCCCGGGTCCTGGCCAAGCACCTTTTCCCAAACGTCATTGCGACGCTACTGGTCCTGACCACATGGGAGGTCGGCTCCGTCATTTTGTTGGAGTCGACCCTCAGCTTCCTCGGGGCAGGAATCCCACCGCCGAATCCTTCCTGGGGCGGCATGGTGCTGGATGGCCGTGGCTTGCTCGCAACGGCGTGGTGGCTCAGCTTCTTCCCGGGGCTCGCTATACTACTCACTGTGCTGTCACTGAATCTCCTCGGGGACTGGCTGCGCGATTGGTTGGACCCCAAGATGCGGCGAGTCTAGGGGGCTCTCTTGCTCGACCACGAGGTTCTGCAGATCAGAGACTTGCGGGTCTACTTCTCCTCGACAACCCAGGGGACGATCAAGGCCGTCGACGGGGTAAGTTTCGCCGTTCGCGAGGGCGAGACCATCGGGATCGTGGGCGAATCGGGGGCGGGCAAGACGGTGACGAGTCTCGCGCTGATGCAGCTCCTGCCGCCCACGGCCAGCATCGTCTCGGGCGAAATCCTCCTCGACGGCGACGACCTGCTTAGCTTCTCGGCCTCGGAGATGCGGAAGGTCCGCGGCGCGAAGATCGCGATGGTCTTCCAAGACCCCAACACCTCGTTGAATCCCTCGTTCAGCATAGGCTTCCAGGTAGGAGAATCAGTGAGGCTGCATCAGGGGCTCAGGGGTCGCCGCCTGTTGGAGAAAGTGATAGATGCGCTCAAACTGGTTCGGATCCCCGCGGCAGAGGGCAGGGTAAAGGACTACCCTCACCAGATGAGCGGCGGCATGCGCCAGCGTGTCGCGGGAGCCATTGGGCTTTCGTCAGGGCCTCGGCTCCTGATCGCTGACGAGCCGACAACGTCACTCGATGTGACGGTTCAGGCGCAGTATCTGCGACTGCTTCGTGAGATTCAAAGGGAAACCGGTCTCGCCATGATCCTGATCACGCACGACATGGGGATCGTCGCCCGTCTGTGTCATCGTGTCGCCATCATGTATGGAGGTCGCATCGTCGAGACCGGAACCACATTGGAGATCTTCGACAAGCCGTCGCATCCGTACACCATCAGCCTCCTGCGTAGCATCCCCAAGCTGGAGGGCGTGGACCGCCTCGACTCTATTGATGGGGAGCCCCCGGACCCTGCGAGATTCCCGCCGGGCTGTCGCTTCGCGCCTCGTTGCCCCTGGGTGAAGGAACAGTGTATCGACAGTTACCCGCCAGAGGTGGACCTGGGCGAGGGCCACCTGGCGCAGTGCTGGTTCGCCGGCGAGATAGGCTAGACGACGCCATGCCAGACACAGAGCTTCAGACACTCCTCGAAGCCCGCGGTGTTCGGAAGCTCTTTCCCGTCGGCAGGAACCTCCTCGGGGGCAAGCCGAAAGCCTGGGTTAAAGCGGTCGATGGCGTCGATCTGACCGTCAAACGAGGGTCCGCGTTTGGCCTGGTGGGGGAATCCGGCTCCGGCAAGACGACGCTGGCCAGGCTCATCCTTAGATCGATCAGGCCCACTGAGGGCCAGATCCTTTTCCAAGGGGCGGATGTCCAGTCCCTGCGGGGCGAATCGCTCAAGAAATACAAGAGTGCCGTGCAAGTCGTGTTTCAAGACCCGTACGCGTCGCTCAACCCGCGCATGCGGATCAGCGAGATCGTCGAGGAACCACTGATCGCAACGGGGACCCTGGGCGCCAAGGCGAGGCTGGACCGGGTTCGAGAATCGCTACGCATGATGGGCTTGAGCGAGGCGTCCCTCGTGCTCTATCCCCATCAATTCAGCGGAGGTCAGCGCCAGCGTATCGCCATCGCGAGGGCCATAGCCCCTTCACCGTCGTTCGTCGTGCTCGACGAGCCTGTGTCTTCCCTCGACGTTTCGATCAGGGCTCAGATCATGAACCTGTTGAAGGACCTTCAACAGCAACTCGGCCTTACACTCCTCGTCATCTCCCACGATCTCGCCGGCGTCCGCTACCTCAGCGATACCGTGGGGGTGATGTACCTGGGCCGGATCGTCGAGCTCGGCAGCGCGACTCAGGTCTACTCGGAGCCTCGCCACCCCTATACACAGGCGCTCCTCTCCGACGCGCTCCCTTCGCACCCAAGGCAGACGAAAGAGGAGGCCGTTCTGGAGGATGAGATCCCGAGCCCCCTGAATATCCCAACGGGGTGCCGGTTCCATCCGCGTTGCCCCCACGCGATGCCAAAATGCGCTGAAACAGAACCAATCCCCATAGAAGTCGGGTCGGGTCATCGTGTTGCCTGTTTCCTCTACGAGGAGTAGAGAGAACCTGTTGTGACCCATTCCCCGGCACACTCCGAAGCATGAAGTATCGCCGGCTCGGCCGCACGGGCCTTTCGGTGTCGGAGATCGGCGTCGGCACGATGACGTTTGGCCGACAGTGCGACGAGCGCACCAGTACGGACATCCTCGACGCAGCGTTCGAAGGCGGCGTTACCTTCCTCGATACGGCAGACGTGTACCCGACCGGTGGCTTCCTCGAGCTCATGGGCCGCAGTGAAGAGATCGTTGGCCGATGGCTCAAGGGACGGCGGGACAAGGTGGTCGTCGCAACCAAATGCCGTGGAGTTACCGGGACTGGCCCGAACGACCAAGGACTGTCACGGAAGCACATCTTCGACGCAGTCGAGGGGAGCCTCCGTCGCCTGAAAAGCGACTATATCGACCTTTACCAGGCCCACTCGCCGGACCCGGGCACCCCGGTCGAAGAGAGCATCCGGGCCTTCGAAGACCTGGTCCAACAAGGAAAGGTCCGCTACATCGGCGCCTCCAACCACCAGGCATGGCATCTGGCGAAGAGCCTGCTCGCCGCTCAGCGGATCGGGCGCCGCTTTGATTCCGTCCAACTCAGGTACAACATCCTCTTTCGCGAGGGGGAAGCGGACCTGCTCCCCCTTTGCCGGGACCAGGGAATCGGCATCCTCGTAAACAACGCCCTGGCAGCCGGCGTTCTGACGGGAAAATACGCCTGGGGAGCTGAGGCGCCCGCTCGCAGCAGGATGGCGACCTCCCCGAGAACACGCTGCCCGCCCGAACGTTCCGGGCCCGGTACTGGCACGAGGAGCAACTGCACGCCGTCAGCAAGCTGAAGGCCTACGTCGAGTCCCGCAACAAGTCGCTCGTCGAGGTCGCCATTGCCTGGGTGCTGGCGCAGCCAGGCATCGCGTCGGCCATCGTCGGGGCCAGCTACGCCGCGCAATTCGTCCAGGCCCTCGCTGCCACCGATGTCACCCTCGACGCCGAGGACAAGCAAGTCTGCAATGACCTCTGGTACGCGCTCCCGAGACCCGGCGGTAGCACTTGTTTGAAAGGAACCCACGATGCTGAACGGGCTCAAGGTGAGCGACGTCGACCTGCACGTGGTGGAGCCCGCGGACCTGTGGTTACGGCGTATCGATCCGACTTTCAGAGACCTCGCTCCGAGGATGGTGACGATGACCGACGACGGCGAGTTCTTCTACCCCCGGCTGATGGTGGCCGGCAAGGTCCTCGTCAACATCACCGGCAGGAACGGGCTCAGTCACGAGCTGAACCGCTATCAGAAAGCCAACATGAGGCGGTGGTACAGCCAGCTGATCGACATGGGTGGGGGCCGGACGCTCAGATCCGCGGCATGGACGAGGGAGGCATTGACCTCGCGTTCCTTTACCAGAGCGCCAATGCGCTGGCCAACGACCAGATCTCGCCGGACATGGCGCTGGCCATTGCCCGGGCTTATAACGATTGGCTCGGCGAATTCGTCTCCTACGACGCCTTCAGGATGGTGCACATCGCCATCGTGCCCCTGATCGATCCGCACGCGGCGGTTGAGGAAGTGCGAAGGTGCGCGGAAGCCTACGGGACTCGAGGGATCGTGGTCAGGAGCGAACCCCACCAAGGACGTACGCTCGACGACCCGGAGTACGAGCAGCTGTGGGCCGAGCTGGCGCGTCTCAGCATTGCCCTTGGCGTGCATGTCACCAGCGGATGTATTCTTCCGACCCTCGGGGCATATCGGTTCACGACCCGGTTCCAAAGCCACACCGTCTCGCACCCAATGGAGATGATGGCCGCGATGGTAGGGCTGATCGGCAGCGGCGTGCTGGAGCGGCACCCCGCACTAAGGGTCGCCTTTCTCGAATCCGGAGGCGGCTGGCTGCCCTACATGCTCTGGCGGTTGGACGAGCAATACGAGCAGCAAGCCTTCGAGGCCCCGTCGCTCAAGATGAAGCCCAGCGATTACTTCCGGCGCCAGTGCTGGATATCGGTAGAGGCGGAGGAGCCCGACATCAAGCGTGTCGCCGACTGCGTGGGTGAGGACCGTACGGTCATTTCCTCTGACTTCCCCCATGCCGACCATGCACCTGGAGGGCTGAAGAGGTTCGCCGACCGAGCCGATCTACCCAAGTCGCTCATCAAGAAGACGCTGTGGGACAACACCATGCGCCTGTACGGCATGTAACTTGGATCAGGCGATCCGCGTTGGTTTAACGCTGCTCCCACTCGGCCAGGACGTCGGTGGACGGCACCACCTCGCACCGGTATCGGAGCACGGCGAGCGCGGACTCGTGGAGCTCAGAATTGAATGACGCGATGCAGTCTTCGAGCACCACCGAATAGAAGTCCAGGTGGTCCGCGTTGATGGCCGTGGCGTCGATGCAGCCCTCGGTCGCAATGCCGGTTGTTATGGTCGTAAGAACGCCTCGCTCTCGTAGCATCAACTCCAGACCCGTACCGACGAAGGCACTGGAACGGGTCTTGCGAACGACGAGCTCACCTGGCAACGGGTTCAGTTCGTCGGGAAATTCTCTTCCCTGGTCGTCTCCCTCCGGGCCCTCCAGTCCGGACACATTGCGGATCCAGGCCACGGTCGCCCCAACCGCGCGGGCTCGTTCTACAGCGACTGCCAGTCGAGGCGCGATATCACGCACCATCGGATGGTCCATGTCGCCGCCGTGGCAAGAGATGTCGCTGTGCCCAGACCGATGCATGTCCACGACGAGAACCGCGGTGTGCTTGGGGTCGACTACCTCGCCCAGCTTGTCCAGCACCGTCTTCCCGTAAAGAGTGCGCATCTTGCTCGGATTCTTTTCAGGAACCGGTTGCGCCCCTGGACGTCTCGGCTCCCGCACGCCTGCGGCTGATGACTGTTTCCGAGGAGGTCAACAGCGAGAGGACGTCGGCGGACTCGACGACCTCCATGCGAGACGCGAGCACTTTCAAAGCATGCTCGTGAAGCTCCGGCTTGAACGAGGCTACGCAGTCGCGCAGTACCACACAACGGTAGCCGTGGTCTTCCGCTCCTCGGCTCGTCGCGGCGACACACCCGTCGGTCGCCATGCCCGTAACCAGCAACGTATTGACTCCGTTACTTCGGAGGATGAGGTCCAGGTTGGTATTCACAAAGGCGCTGTTCCGGCTCTTGAACACGTGTACGGCGTTGGGCGCGAGCTGTTTCAACTCGTCCATGACGTCATGGCCCCACGTTCCCTCGATGATATAGTCCTGGGTTGGGATCCCATAGTCGGGCAGCGTACGCAGCTTACTGTGAAATCTGGCCGGTGAATCGTCCACGTGGCCAGGCAGGATCGTCATTCTGATGAAGACAACGAGCAGTCCGGCTCCAACGGCTGCTTCCAGGACGCGGATCTGGGGAGCCACAACACCTTCCATCAGGCCGGAGTCTTGGCTGGACGCGACCGCACCCTGCGGGTGGCAGAGGTCGTTCTGAAAGTCGACGACGACGACGGCGGTGTGGGCAGCTTCAATCGGCTCCATGGGGCTTGGGCCTCGGTTGATCCTACGTCAGACCCAGGCTATGCCGATCGCCGTTGACTGTCAATGACCCGAGGGAGTTCGTCGCGTCGGCAGGAGCAACAGCCGCGATGCTCTGCATGAGGCGCCCGGTCCCTGAATGTCGGCTCCATGTTGTTGAGCCACAAGTCCGCGGGTTCCGTGAAGTGCGAGGCCGCTGAAATGATCCTGTGTCTCACAACCCTCCCGTCCACCTGTTCGGTAGGCTCACTGAGGTAGTCGCGCATGTAGGCGACGGGCCGCTCGATCTGAATGCCGTGGTAGTCGCGGAGCGCTCCGGGGTGGCCGCTGCCGACGCCCAGGATAGCCCGTCCGCTGGAGAGCTCGTCGAGCCCGATGAAGGTGTTGCCCAGAAGCAGCGGTGTCCGCGTGCGGATCGGGATGATCCCGGACGCGACCCCGATCCTCTGAGTCGCCGTCGCCACCGCCGCCATCTGCGTCACCACGTCCTTGTAGCCGAGTCCTTCGGTGATCCAGACGCTATGAAAGCCCCGGTCCTCGGCGTGGCGAGCCAGCGCCATGATGGTCCGGACAGGCATACGGTTGCGGAGACAGATCCCGAGGTCCATGTTTGCGCCCTGTTTTTTGCCGATGGCTCCGTGAGCCGATGCCGCATCGGCTCGACCGTGTCTACGGAAGCAAAGGCCACGTTGCCCCACGTTATACCCTAATACCGCGGTCCGCGCGAGACCCGCCGCAGCCTGGCCTCCACTGTTGGACATGCCCCGTCGATGCCGTCAAAAGGCGACGAAAGCCAGACCGACGCACGGCAAGGAGAAGGCCAGGCGTTCCCTCATGAGCCGGCCCACGGAATGCGATCGGTTCCCTGGCTCGCGATACGCTTGCCCCATCGCAACGCTGTCGCGTCCTTCGATAGGCTCGGGACGAGCGGGGAGTGCCGGCGGGAGCTGCCGCGATTCAGCTCGTCGTGACGCCGCAATCCCGCTCATGGTGAGCCTGTCGAACCATGTGCTATGCTTTCAGCCGTCCGAACGCGCGCCTGGGAAAGGGCCGCTTTCGAAAAGCAGGAGGCGTCCCGATGACCAGCGATCTCTCCCATGTCTTCTCCCCTTTGCAGATCGGGGCTGTCACCGTCCGTAACCGGCTGATGGCGACGTCGCACTGGAACAAGATGGTGGAAGACGACCCCGAGGGCTACAACCTCTGGTCCTGGTACGGCGAGCGGGCCATGTACTACTGGACGGAGCGCTCCAAGGGGGGATGGGGCCTCATCATCGCCGGTCAAACGGTGGTCCATCCTTCCTGCGGGACCCAGCGCCCCTCCGCCTATATGGAAGAGTCCATCCCTGGCTACGCCAAGATCGCAAGCTCGATCCACGAGCACGGCGCCAAGGTCTTCGTGCAGATCAATCACCTGGGACGGCACCGCGCCGACGACGCCACCGACCGATCGGTCGTCTGGGGCCCGAGCACCGTGCCGATTCAGGACGCCGCGGGCAAAGGCCAGCTCTGCAAGGCCATGGACAAAGACGACATCGCCGAGGTCACGGCCGGGTTCGCCAGGACGGCCAAGAACCTTCAAACAGCCGGCTTCGACGGTGTCGAGATCCATGCGGCCCACGACTACCTCCTCGATCAGTTCCTCGCCCCGGTCCACAACCGACGCACCGATGAGTATGGCGGCTCGCTGGAGAACCGGCTCCGCTTTACCCGAGAGGTCGTCGACGCGGTGCGCACCGCCACGGGGCCGGACTTCGTGGTCGGCGTCCGCCTGGATGGCGAGTGGCCCGCTCCCAACGGCCTCACCAGCGACGACATGGTGCGGGTGGCCGGCATCCTTGATGCGACCGGGCAGATCGACTTCATCAACGTCAGTGCGTGGCCGATCCAACACGCCATCGCCTCCACGGGACTCCCCCAGGGCCACCTGGTCCCCTTCGCCGCCGCCATCAAGAAGGCCGTCACCAAGGCCAAGGTCTTCTGTATCGGCCGCATCCACAACCTGCTCAGGGCAGAGCAGTACCTTGCCGAGGGCAGCGCCGACATGGTGGCGATGACGCGGGCGAGCATCGCCGATCCCGAGCTGCCCAACAAGGCCCTCGGGGGCCGGATTGACGACATTCGGCGCTGCACCGGGTCGGGCCAGGGCTGCCTCGCGACGGCGGGCGGGCCTCTGATGTGTCAGCAGAACCCGGCGGTAGGACGCGAGAAATTCTGGGGAATCGGCACGATGGACCGTGCCGCCGTCAAAAAGAAAGTGGCCATTGTCGGGGGCGGCCCTGCCGGCATGGAAGCGGCCCTCGTCGCCGCGCAGCGCGGCCACCAGGTCACTGTGTACGAACGGGCGAGCGTGTTGGGGGGGCAGGTCCGACGCTTCCTGAATTCGCCGCGTCGCAAGGAGTTCCACTACGTCATCGACTGGCGCGTCACCCAGATGGAGAAGCACGGCGTCGAGGTCAAGCTCGACACGGAGCTGACGGCGGACCAGATCGCCGACTTGGGCGCCGACGCGGTGGTCCTCGCCACCGGCTCGACCCCCCGCGCCGACAACTGGTACTTCCCAACGCCGCACCTGCCTTCCATCCCCGGCTCCGACCTCGGCCACGTCTTCAACCCCTGGCAGGTGATGGACGGCGCCATCGACGACCGCAAGCACGTCGTGGTCGTCGATGCCCAGGGCTACTACCAGAGCTCGGACCCCCTCGAGCACCTGGCGGCAAAGGGCGCCACTGTCGAGGGCGTCGCCGCGGGCGCCATGTTCGCCGCCGAGCTCGTCAGCATCGACCGCCCCTATTTCATCCAGAGCCTTCGAGGTAAGGACGTCACCTTCCATCACTTCACCACCGTCAAGGAGATCCGCGAGGACTCGGTCACCATCGTCAACGGCCTCAGCGGAAAGGAAAGCAGCCTCGAGGGCATCGACGCCATCGTATTGTCGGTGGGGAGCACGCCCAACGACGAGCTGTACTATGCGCTGAAGGGGCGCGTGAAGGAGCTCCACAACATCGGCGATAGCCTGGCTCCACGGTCGATCGAGCAGGCCGTGTTCGAGGGGCACAAAGTTGGGCGAGAGCTGTAGTGGCTCGCGAAGGGGCAGCGGAGGTCATGGCATGAGAAGTCTGGTCGTCGGCTGTTCCACGGGCATGGGCGCGGCGACGGTACGGCGTCTGCACCGGCTGGAGCATCAGGTGGTGGGCCTCGACCGAGCCGATCCTTCGGACCCGGACCTCTACACGGCATTCCACAAGGTCGACCTGAAGGAAGGCGACCAGGTCGAGGCGTTCGTCCAACGGGTGCTCGAAGAGGACAAGCCGCTGTGGGCGATCGCCTATTGCGCCGCCTTCTACTACCCCCGGGTCGCCTTCGAGGACTACACGCTCGATCTGTGGGACGAGGTGATCAACATCAACCTCCGATCCGCCTTTATCATCCTGCACGGGCTGGCGCCCCTCCTCGAAGAAGGCGGCCGAATCGTAACGATAAGCTCGGGTGCGGCGCACGGCGGAAGCATGGAATTCTGCTACGGCGCCTCGAAGGCCGGTCTGGTGGGCCTCACCAAGAGCCTGGCGCGCAACCTGGCGGACAAGAAGATCCAGTCCAACTCCGTCGCCCCCGGTGCCGTTAACACGAACATGATGGCGCGGATGCCGGAACAGGGCATCCGCAATCTGCAGACCCACGCCCTCCGCGGAAAATGGGGCGAGCCCGATGAGATCGCGGTCGCCGTGGAGTGGCTGATCAACCCCGAGAACACCTTCACCAATGGCGTCGTCATCGACGTCAACGGCGGCGGGGCGCGCTAGCCCCGTGTTCAGGAGGACTTCGTGATCACCATCGTGGTTGGCTCCGCGACCGGAATGGGCGCGGCGACCGTGCGGCGCCTGCACCGACTCGAGCACGAAATCATCGGCGTCGATATTGCCGAGCCCGAGGACCCCGACCTCTATAGCGGGTTCTTCTTCGTCGACCTCAACGAAGGCAAACAGGTGCAGGACTTTGTTGCGGATGTGAAGCGCGAGGGGAAGCCGATCCGCGCAATCGTGTACTGCGCCGCCGTCCACAACCCCGCGATCCCTTTCCAGGAGTACCCGTTGGAGCAGTGGGACCGGCTGTTCAACGTCAACGCGCGCTCGGCGTTCATTATTCTTCACGGGCTGGCATCGCAGATCGTCGATGGGGGAAGGATCGTCACCATCGGCTCGGGCGGCGTCCATACCGGGAGCGTCGAGGTCGCCTACGCCGCGTCCAAGAGTACGTTGGTGGGGTTCACCAAGGGCCTGGCGAAGCACCTGGCCCCACGGAGAATCCAGGTCAACTGCGTGATGCCCGGCGCCGTCAACACCAAAATGGCCGCCCAGACGCCACCCGACCGCCTGGAGAAGCTGAAGACGCACGGCCTGTTCGGCCGGTGGGGTGAGCCCGACGAGATCGCAGTAGCGGTCGAGTGGCTCCTCAACCCGGAGAACACCTATACGACCGGGGCCATGATAGACGTCAACGGCGGGCACCCCATTCGTTAGGAGCCCGCTCTCGTCGGCGCCGTCGATCTATCGCGGGACCCGACTGGAAACAATGAGCGAGAAAAATCGGCACGCTGAGCGCCTGTTCGATGGCGTCGCGGCGCATTACGAGGGCGTCGCCGACGTCTTCTCGCTGTTCCAATACCGGCGTTGGCACCGCCGGCTCGTGGAGCGCCTGGGCCTGTCACCCGAGAACGTAGCATTGGACGTCTGCACGGGCACCGGCCTGGTGGCGGCGCGGATCGCGCGGCGCTATGGCTGCAAGGTCGTGGGACTCGACCTCTCCCGAGGAATGCTGGACCGAGCCAGGGCAGGCGCCAACGGTGACGCCACGAGCTTCGTCCTGGCGAAGGCTGAAGAGATGCCCTTCCCCGATGCAGGCTTCGACGCGGTCGCCTTCACGTTTCTGCTTCGCTACGTCGACGACCCGTCACTGGCCATCCGGGAGATGGCGAGAGTCGTGCGACCCGGAGGGCGGTTGGCGTCGCTCGAGTTCGCCGTCCCGAAGGGCCCCCTGCTCCATCCTTTGTGGCTGTTGCACACACGCGTCGCGCTTCCGGTGTGCGCCCGGCTCGTTTCGCCCGGCTGGCGCGAGGCAGGCTCGTTCCTCGGGCCGAGCATCTCGTCGTTCTACCGAAAGCACCCCCTTGTCGAGGTGGAAGAGATGTGGCGGGCCGCCGGCGTCTCCGACGTGAGGAGCGAGCGCCTCTCCCTGGGCGGAGCGGTGGTGACGTGGGGACGAAAAGGGGGCGACCGTGGAGACTAAGCTGCGCCCGTCGTTCTACGCTCTGCCTTCCGGCGCGTGGCGGGACTACGTCACGCTGCTCCACGTCCCGTACACAGCCTGGCTGATGGGGTACGTCGTCCTGGGATCGGCGGCGGCCCCGGTGGTACATCTCGACCGGGTCGGCTGGGTCACCCTGGCCTTCTTCCTCGCCGTCGGGATTGGCGCCCACGCCCTCGACGAACACCGGGGCAGGCCGTTCCACACCGCGATTTCGGACCGCTTGTTGCTGGGTATCGCCGCCGCCGCCATCGCCGGAGCAATCGCCGTCGGAGTGCATGCTTCGCTCACCCTGAGTCTCTGGGTGGTGCCGTTCGTGGTCTTCGGCGGCCTCATCGTCGTGGCCTACAACATGGAATGGTTCGGCGGCCGGTTCCATACGGGCCTGTGGTTCGCGGTTGCGTGGGGCGCCTTCCCGCCGCTGGCCGGCTACTGGGCCAACGCCAAGCGGCTCGACCCCGAGGCTTTCGCGGTTGCAGGCGCATGCCTGGCCCTCAGCGTCGCCCAACGGACCTTGAGCATCCCCGCGAAGCGAATTCGAAGGGGGGCCGAGACGGTCGCCGGCGAAGTCCGGTTCAGCGACGGCAAGGTCGAGAACATCTCCGTGAGTACCCTTGTGTCGGCGCCGGAAACGGCCCTGCGGGCCATGACGGTCGCGGTCGTGCTGCTTTCCGTCGGCTGGCTCCTGGCGAGGGTGTAGATCGGGCGATGAGCATCCCCGGCAAGACGGCCCTCGTCACCGGCGCCGGGCGGAACATCGGCCGCGCCATCGCCCTCGCCATGGCGGGGGCGGGCGCCAACGTGGTCGTGAACTACCGCAGCAATCGCGACGAGGGCGAGTCCGTCGCCGCTGAAGCGCGCGAGCTCGGCGTCGAAGCGGTGGCGATCAAGGCCGACGTCGGCGAACCCGACGCCGTGGGGGAGATGGGTCGCGAGGCCATCGACAGGTTCGGGGCCGTCGACATCCTCGTGAACAACGCCGCCGTGCGACACCGGCAAAACTTCCTATCGATCACCCCCGAGGAGTGGGACCGAGTCATCGCTTCCAATCTGTCCGGGGCCTTCTACTGTACCCGCACGGTCGTCCCGTCGATGCTGGAGCGGGGCTCGGGACGCATCATTAACATTTCGGGCACCGATGGGTTCCAAGGCCGCGCGGTTCGCGCCCACAACGTCGCGTCGAAGGGCGGGCTCGCTGGATTCACGAAGGCCATCGCCGTCGAGTTCGGCCACCGGGGCATCACCAGCAATGTGGTCGTCCCCGGGATCATGGACACGAGCCGCGACCCGGAGCACTATCCCGATTGGCCCCCCACCCGGGACACCCTGGACCGCCTTCCCGTGCCGCGAATGGGCCTGCCCGACGAGGTCGCCCGCGTCTGCGTGTTCCTGGCCTCGGACGATTCGTCGTACATCACCGGCCAGACGATCCACGTCAGCGGCGGCTGGTATATGCCCTAGGAGTCGATCCCCGCCTTGGCCTTTACGGCGCTGCGACCGAGCACCAGCCCGCTGGCGGCCACGGCGATACCGATGGACTCCTGGCCGCCGGCGCCGCCGAGGATCGCCGCGATGGCGAACGCGGCGATGATGAACTCGCGACTGAGTATCCGTCTCGAGAACTTCTTGACCGCCGGCCATGATTCCCAGTCGCGAGCGATGCTGTCCAGCAACTCCAGGGCCAGATCGACGGTCTCCTCGGCGTCCTTCGTGGCTCCCTCGAGCTCCGGTCTGGCCTGCTCCGACTCATTCTTGATCGCTTCTATCCGCTCCCTGCCTTCCCGAAGCCTCTCCCTGGTGGTTTCTATCGTCCCCCTGGTGATCTTTGCCATGTCTGGGCCTCCTTGGTCCGAGGGTCTTGTCAGCGGGCGCGAGTCTAGCCCAGGCTTGCCTCGCAGGTCAACGCCCTTGCCGGGGCTGCTAGGATGGCGCCGACAAACCCGATCGGAGGCCCCATGCGACAGCTTTCGACGACAATCGAGATCGATGCACCGGCCGAGAAGGTCTGGGAGGTGTTCTCCGACTTCCCGGCGTATCCGGACTGGAACCCGTTTGTGCAGAGAATCGAGGGCAAGATGGAGGTGGGCGCCCGGCTCGAGGTGAATATCAAGCCGCCGAAGGGCATGGCCATGACCTTCAAACCGACCGTCCTCACCGTGGAGCCGAATCGCGAGCTCCGTTGGCTTGGACGCCTCGTACTACCGGGGTTCTTCGATGGCGATCACCGGTTCGTACTCGAGTCCGTTGGCGACAACCGGACGCGTTTTACCCAGTCGGAGCAGTTCACAGGGGTGCTCACGCCTCTGATGGCGCTTATTGGCGTGTTCCGAAACACGCCTCCCGGCTTCGAGGCGATGAACCAGGCCCTCAAGGAGCGCGTGGAGCAGCAGAACAGCTCGTCCTGACCTCGTCGAAGGATGGGGCCGCGGCGTCGAGAGCAGGCGCTTCGCTGGCGTCGCGGCCGCCGCAGCGCCAAGGGACACCCCCAAACCCCCTGGAGGGGGTTCAAGGTGCCCCTTCGGGCCAGAATGATAGAAGGGGCACATCCCCTTCAACCCCTGCCAACGAGGGCTCCGCCCTCTCTGGACTCTCCGGCTTCCACGGCCCGCGGGGCATGCTCACGGTTCGACATACCCCACCCGACTGTCTCGGGTATCAGCCTGGAGAACGCCCAACTTGCCGGGGTCGGTCGAATGTAGCCGTTAGGTTAGGCCGGATGGCACACAGGCGTCTGGCTTTCGCGACCGTTTCGCACTCTTCGCTCACTCTCAGTCTGTCGGAGGGAGTTCGTGGTTCGACGGAGTTCATCACGAGATGGAGAGCGCGGTCCCCTGCCACCTCAAGGGGTCCAGAGGGGCGGAGCCCCTTTGGCAAGGGTCAAAGGGGATGTGCCCCTTCTCATAGTCAATAGCCCGAAGTGCTACCTTGAGCCCCTTTCAGGGGGTTTGGGAGCGTCCCCCGGCGGCAGCTAGAAAACCGCGATCGGGTTCACCGGCGAACCAGTCCCGTATTCGATTCGCAGGGGCCCCATCGTGAACAAGAACTCCCAGCGGTTGCGCTCGGCGCAGCCCTCGGCGAGCCCTTCGAAATCACAGTTGTCGATCAGCCAGAGGCCCATGGCCACGATGCCGACCTGGTGGATCGCGCTGAAGACCTTTTTGTAGCCTTTGCCCCGGGAGTCGAGTCCATCGCGCCCCAGCACCGCGACGCCCCGGTCATGGAGGAACGGGATACAGCTGGCGTGCATCCCGGCGTGGAGCGGGTTCGTGAACGTGTCCCAGGGCCCTTCCGCGTTGCGACGGCGCATGAAGCCGGTCCGCACCAGAAGCGCATCGCCCGGCGCGACGGTGACGCCCTGAGCCTTCTCAGCCGCCTCCAGCTCGTGGCCGTGGATGTCGTCGCCGGGCTCCGGCCAGTCGACGCCGCGCAAACGAGGAATGTCGAGCAGCACGCCCCGCGTTATGACCGCGTCCTTGGCCAGGTCCACGGACTGGACGGTCGCACCCTGGGCGGAGGTCACCATGGCCGACGAAAAGCCGTTGTACATCTTGCCTTCCCAGAAGACGTGTCCGACGCTGTCCAGGTGGGTGACGGTGGCGCTGTGGAAGGCGACCCCGAAGTAGTCGAGCGCCGCCTGGATCTCGGTCTTGGGGTTGGCCGCGCCGGCGAACTGCTCGCCGCTCTTGATGATGAAATGCGTCGGCGTCGGATGGAGCGGCGGGTGCGACTCGGGGGTTACCTGGGTCGAGATAACCCGTGAGCACGAGACGGTGGCCCCGTCTCGGACAAGCCCCGCTGCCTGCACGCGCTTCTCCGGCGTAATCAGGTTCAGGGTTCCCATCTGGTCGTCCTTCCCCCACCTTCCCCAGTTGCTATACGTCTGAAAGTACTTCAGCACTTCAGCTTCCGACGGGACCTTGCGCGCCATCTCAACCCCCTTTCGGACAGGACCACTGTCCAGGCATCGACGGAACCTTGGGCACGATGCACAAACGACTTCCGCTCGCCGGGAGTATCATAAGGGTGGACAGAGGGAAGGAGGAAGCCCAAGCAATATCCAACAGGCGATCAGTTCCCCCGCTCCGGTTTCCCGAACCCGCGTAAATGGGGAGCGTCCCGAGAGCGCACCCGCCCAGCTTCGTCCGGGGAACGAGACATCTGACCAGAATGGCCAGGAATACTGGGGGGCCGGAGCGGAACAGTAGCCCGAGCATGGCTCGGGCTTTTCTTATGGTAAGCCGGCCCCCGGGACATCGACCTCTGTCGTCTCGATCCAGCCGATGGAGATGCTCGTTTCGTCCTCGGCGAAGTTCACCTTCATCAGTCGGCCCATGTCCTCAGCGGTCGTTCGGGAGTTGCACAGGAAAAGCGTGCGGCGGTCGTCACCGCCCAGGGCCGGCGCGACTGCCCAGCGATCGCCGTATTTGATCCGGTGGGTGGTCTCCCCACCTTCCAGCACCCGGATGTACTCCATGCTCTGCGGGTTGCCGAACCAGACGGCGCCCTCGGCGTCCAGGCAGATGCCGTCGGCGTGACGCTCCCCCAACTCGGCAAAGACGCGCCGGCTGGATAGCGACCCATCTACGGAGATGTCGAAGGCCGTCAGTTTGTGGCCCGCCGACTCGGCAAGGATCATGGTTCGGCCGTCGGGGGTGATCACGGCCCCGTTGGGCGACGCTATCTCCTCGGCGACGAGGCGGGTCTTGCCGTCGGGCTCCACCAGGATAATCTTGCCGTTGGGCTGCGGCTTATCGTCGCGGATGCCGACGAATGAGCGGCCCTGAGCGTCGGTCACCATGTCGTTGATGAAGTGGTCGCCGAACTCTTTCAGATCGGCCATCGTGCTCACGCCGTCGCCGTCGAACCGCAGCAACAATCGATCGGGCATCGACACGATGAGCAGCGTGCCATCGGGCAAGAAGCCGAGGCCGGAGGGCCGCTCCTCGGTGGTGACGACCAGCTCGGCGTTACCTACCAGGTCGACGGTCATCACCCGGTGGGCGTGCTGGTCCGAGAACCAGAGTTTCCCCTGGTGCCACCGAGGCCCCTCGGGAAACGTGAGCCCATCGAGCAGCACTTCGGACGTCAGGTCGATCATAGGTCGCTCCTATACCAGGTTGAAGTTGCTGGGAAGCTGCGCTCTGCCGGTGAGGGCCATGGCGACGAGGGGGCCGTCGCCGCGCCTCACGGCGCTCCGGCCGAGGCGGCCGATGGCCTCCCTCATCGCCGTCTCCGGAACGGCTACGTCCAGCCCAGTGGAGTTGGCGATGTCGAGGGTGTGAATCACCAGCTCCAGCACCCGTGAAGGGAGATAGTCGCCGAGCTCAACCACCCCGAACGGAGTCTCGAAGCGGAAGTCGTCGGGCATCGTGGGCAGCTTGGTCAGCACACGGTCGGCTAGCTCCCGGACGGCCGCCGCCGGCTCGTCTCCGAGGGCCTTCCCAGCCTCACGGCCCCGCTCGGCCACCGCCTTGTCGAGGGCGGTCCGGTCGCCGTCCGGCGTCGACACGTTATAGCCCGTGACGGGTTTGCTCGACGGGTTGGCCGTGTACGTCTCAACGGTCGACACGGCCCTCGATGCATGCCCCACCAGGTCACGGACGTTCCACTCGCCCAGGCCATGCTCGGCCCATTTCTCCTCTGGGATGCGCTCCACGACCGAGACGAAGTACCTGGCCGCTTCCTCATAAGCCTCTCGAGACATGGGGCTACCCTCTCGTTGACCGCGGCCTAGGGAATCCCGGCCCCGGGGACCTCCACACGCACCGTCTCGATGAAGCCTACCGCTTCGCTCGAGGCGTCGTCGGACGTCTCGTGCAGCCGGCGCAGGTTCTCCAGCGTGTTGTAAGCCGTGAGCAGGAATAGGGTACGGCGGTCGGCCCCGCCGAGGGCGCACGCCACGCCCCATTTACCATCGTCGTACGGGATCCGGTGGGTCACCTCTCCGCCCTCGATCACTCGAAGGAACTCGTTCGTCATCGGCGAGCCGAGCCAGATGCCGCCCTCGGCGTCGAGGCAGATTCCGTCGGGGTGCTTCGCCTTCTCCAGCGTCGCGTACGGCCTCCGGTTTCTTAACGAGCCGTCGGCCACGTCGATGTCGAAGGCGGTCAGGACGTGACCGGTGGTCTCGGCCACGATCAGCGTCCGGCCGTCCGGGGTGATGACGCTCCCATTGGGTGAATTAAGGCCCTCGGCCACGACTTGCGTCCGGCCTTCCGGCGTGGCGAGCACGATCCGACCGCTGGGGCCGCCGGGCGAGCCCATCGCCACGTCTCGCGCCCCGATGTAGGACCGGCCCTGGGCGTCGGTGACCATGTCGTTGATGAACTCCCTGGCATGCTCGGTCAGATCGGCCAGCTCCGTCGGGCCGGTCGGATCGAGTCGCAGCAGCTTCCGGCTGCCCATCGCGGCGATCAGCAGGCGGCCGTCCGGTAGGAACCCCAGGCCGGAGGGCCGGTCGTCGAGCTCGACGAGGACCTCCGAGTTGCCCTGCTCGTCGACGGTGTGGACCTTGTGCGAATGCTGGTCCGAGAACCAGAGCTTCCCTTCGCGCCAGCGAGGCCCCTCGGGGAAGACGAGGCCGTCGAGTATGACTTCCGTCTTGAGTTCTTCCATGTGCCCTCCTTAGGCGGCCGGTTCGAGAGGAGGCCGCAGTTGGATCCCGAGCGCCTGCTCGCACCAGGCCGCCACGCCGAGGAGGCGCTCCTCGGCGAACGGGTCAGCGATGAGCTGCACGGCCAGAGGGAGCCCGCGCTCGCTGAGGCCGCTGGGGAGGCTGATCGCCGGGAAGCCGATAAGCGTCCACGGCATGTTCATGGCCGCGTTGCCCGTGCTCGAGAGCCCTCGTGGGGCCGGGCCGGTGGCCCCGGGGGTCAGCACGGCGTCGAACTCGCCGATCGCCGGCGCCATCTCGTCCCGAAGCCGGAGCCGAGCGAGATAGGCCTCGGTGTACTCCGTCCCCGTCGTTTTGAGACCTTTCTCGATGATCTCCCGAATATGCGGCGAGTAGTCGTCGGGACGCCTGGCGAAATCATCCTTGTGGTAGGTGGCGCAGTCGGTCCACGCCAGCTTCGGCCAGATGTCCGGCGCCGTCGCCAGGCCGGGGGGCAACCGCAGCTCGTCGACCGACGCGCCGGCCTTCCGGAACGCCTCGATGACGCCGTCGGTATGCGCCCGCATCTCGTCGTCAACGCGCTCGAAAAAGTAGTCGCGAACGATGCCCAACCGGGGTGGGGCGCTGGATGCACGAACGCTGGCGTAGTCCGGCGGCGAGTCCACGAGGGAATAGGAGTCGTTCGGGTCGTGCCCCGCAGTCGCCGTGAGCACCAGCGCCGCGTCCTCAACGGTCCGTGCCAACACGCCTACGTGGTCCATCGCCCAGCTGATGGGGATGACGCCGCGGGCGCTGATGCGGCCATGGGTCGCCTTGAGCCCGACGATGCCGTTGTAGGCGGCGGGGCGCAGCGTCGAGCCTCCCGTCTGTGTCCCGAGCGCCGCGAGGCACATCCCGGCGGCGACGGCGGCCCCGGAGCCGCTGCTCGATCCCCCTGGCGTGTGCTCCAGGTCCCATGGGTTCCTGGTGGGCGCCGGGTCCTGGAAGGCGAACTCGGTGGTGTGGGTCTTGCCGAGGATAATGGCGCCGGCGGCCTTGAGCCGGGCGACGCTCGTCGCGTCGTAGTCCGGCACGAACCCCTTCCATATCACGGAGCCCGCCTCCGTCCGCAGCCCAGCGGTGAATATGATGTCCTTGATACCCACCGGTATCCCGTGCAGCGGGCCCTTGCGCTCCCCAGCCGAAAGCTCGGACGCCCGCTCCCGGGCGACGCGGAGGGCGCCCTCGCGGTCGACCAGCGCCCACGCCTTGACCGCCTCGTCGTGGGCGTCGATACGGGCCAGGCACGACTCCACCAGCTCGACCGGCGACAGTTCGCCGCGATCGAGAAGGCCGGCGGCCTCGGAGATCGTCAGATCGCAGGGCTGCGTCGCCGTCGCCACCTAGCCCCCCGCTCCGAGCAGCTTGTTTACGTCGGCCTCGACACGGGTCCCCTTGAAGAAGTCGGGGTTCATGCCAGCGTGGAGTTTGACCGGATTGGTGAACGTGAACTGCTTGAACTGATCGAGGTCGATGGCGCCGTCCTCCACCAGCTCGTACGCCTCCTTGAGCACGTCGATCATGACCGGCACGTCCCAGTGGCCGATGTCGGAGCCGTAGACGGCCTGGAGCGTCGAGCCGAGCGGGTTGACGCTGGTGTCGAAGGCGACGGCGTTGACGGGGTCATCGGCCTCGCAGCCGAAGAAGAAGTTGGGGACGAACCGGTCTCGCAGGTCCTCCGCGGTCTCGATGCCGCAGGCGGCAAAGTCGTTGAGTTCGACCGGCCTTGGGTAATTCCGGTCGAGGACGACGCGGATGTCCTCTGCCTTGGTCCTGGTGAGCTCGTCGCCGTACTCCAGGACCAGCTCGTTGAAACGGTCGCGGTCGATGAGGGCCGGGTCCAGGCCGTGGATCGCTTTAGCGTTGCGCTTCTCCCAGTGGCCCATCAAGTCCGCGAAGAGTTGGACGGCCCATCCGACGCCGCCTTCGAGGAACGCGAAGTTCAGGGTCGGGAAGCGATTCGTGACGCCGCCCATGAAGAGGGCCTTGCAAAGGTGGTGGTTTCCCTTCATGAGGCTGCCGACGTGGTTGAAGACGTAGTTGCTGGGCGAGTGGATACTGGGGGCGCCGATGCCGCCGTGGAAGGTCGCCGCCACCTTCAGCTCGACGCATTTGGCCCAGAGCGGGTCGTAGTCGTAATCGCCGTCGAGGGCGAACAGCTCCATGCGGTAGCCGAGGTCGGCGGAGTCCGGCCTCTCCCGTTGCACCCTGGGCACCGGGCGCCGCACGCTTCCCGAGAAGACCGCGCCCTTGAGGCCCAGCTCGTTGACCGCGTACTCCAGGTCCTCGACAGCCTCCTCGGGGGTGAACATCGGGACCACCGCGACGCCCGTCATGCGGTCGGGGAATTCGCCCAGAATCTCCGCGGCGTATTTGTTATGGGCTCGACACGCGACACGGCGCAGCTCCGGGTCGTCGATCATCGGTGCGAACAGGCCCTGGCTGGGGTACAGCGTGGTGAAATCGACCCCGAACTCCTCGAGGCGCTGATTGAGCAGACGAGGCAGGCCGACGGTGGCCAGGTCGAGCGTGTCGGTGGGCTGGCTCCACCAGTGGGCCATGTTGGTCCAGCGGTCGCGGCGGTCGTCCGGCGACCGGGCCACATTGCCCTGGAAATAAGCCTCCCGAATCGGCGCGGAGGCGAGGTAGCGCTCCACCATGTCGCCGCCGCCAACCTGTTTCACGTACTCCTGGACGACGGGCGTCAGCTCCACCACGTGCCCGTCCACGTCCACGATGGGATGAGTCAGCTCGGAGCGGATCTTTGCCGACTCCGTCATGCGTGCAGTCGCCATGTCGGCCCCTCCTTCCCTCCTGTTTCGTGGCAGCAGTATACTCCCTCGAATCTATCCCGTTGAACGGCTCGGGGAGCGTGCTTGACACGCTCTCCTTGCCCGAATACGGTTGCTGGCGAAAAGCGTCCACACCCCTTTAACCGAAAGGACCGCCATGGCATACGTTAGCCTCAAAACCGAGCACGACGGCCGGATCGGCCGCGTCATCCTCAACCGTCCCGAGAAGCTCAACGCCCTCCCCCACGACATCACCTGGGAGTTGCCCCAGGCCTTCGACGAGATGGCCGCGGACACGGACGTTCGCGTGGTCATCTTCAAGGGGGCCGGGAGGGCGTTCAGCGCGGGCTTCGACCACAGCCTGAATCTAGAGAAGGTCGGCTGGCGGGACGCGGCCGAGGAGACACTCGCGAGCCGCGACTGGATCTCGGGGCTATTCAAGATCTGGGACTGCCCCAAACCGGTGATCGCTCAGCTCCACGGCTACGCCATCGGCTGGGGAGGCCTCGTCCAGCTCTTCTGCGACCTGCGCTATGCCTCCGACGAGTTCAAGACGTTCTACGCTGCCGGGGTTACGGGCGCGTTCCTGCCCGAGGTGTGGAGCTGGTTCATCGGCATGACGGCGGCCTCCGAGTTCGCCTACCGTCCCAATTACCGGTTCACGGCCCAGGAGCTGCTCAACCTGGGCCTCGTCAACCGCATCTTTCCGTTGGCCGAGCTCGAGGAGAAGGTCGAAGCCATCGCCGCCGAGATCGCCACCACCGAGCCCATATTCCTCCGCATGCAGAAGCTCGGCCTGCACCGCCAGTGGGAGCTCCGCGGCTTTCGCGAGGCGGTCCAGACGACAAAGGACTTCGACGCGATGCTGCACTGGTCCGTGCTCGGCCAGGAGACCTTTGCCCGTCTCGCGGCGCTAGGCGGGGACCGCCGCAAGATGGCCGACGAGCAGACGAAGGGTGCATTCTGGGACAACGGAGACGAGAAGAAGTAGCCCCATGGACTTTCGATTCAGACCGGAAGACGAAGCGTTTCGCGGCGAGGTCAAGACCTTCTTGCGCGAGATACTTCCTGCCGACTGGGGCGCCCGTTGGACGGGGATGATGGGTCACCCCGAGCCCGAGCACTACGACCTGGCCCTTCAAATCCGAAAGAAGCTCGCCGCCAGGAACTGGCTCGCCCTCTCCTGGCCCGTGGAGTATGGCGGCGGCGGGGCCGACGTCCTGACGCAGACCGTGTTCACCGAGGAGGTCGAGTACCTCCGCGCGCCGGCCCTGGATAGTGGCGTCCGCATGATCGGGCCCTGCATCATCTCCCACGGCACCGATGACCAGAAGCGCGAGCATCTCGGGCCCATCGCCCGCGCCGAGACGATCTGGGCACAGGGCTTCAGTGAGCCCGAGGCCGGCTCGGACCTGGCGTCGCTCCAGACGCGGGCCGTCCGTGACGGCGACGACTTCGTCATCAACGGCCAGAAGGTATGGACGTCGCGAGCGCACATCGCCGACTGGTTGCACGTGCTGGCGCGGACGGACCCGGAGGTGCCCAAGCACAAGGGCATCACCTATTTCCTCCTCGACGCCAAGAGTGCCGGCATCGACATCCGCCCCCTTCACGACATGTCTGGCGGACAGCACTTCAGCGAGGTCTTCTTCAACGACGTGCGGGTGCCGGCGCGGAACATCCTCGGCGAAGAGAACACCGGCTGGTACGTCGCCACCACCACGCTGAACCTGGAGCGGTCCAACATCGGCTTCTCGGCGTTCTTGCGCGGCCTGCTCGAAGAGGTAACCGGCTACCTCAGGTCGCTAGGTCCCGACGGGCCCTTGAGCAACCCGCTGGTCCGGCACAAGCTCGCGGACATCGCCATCGGGAACCAGGTCAGCCGGATGCTCTCCTACCGCATCGCCTGGATGCAGCACACGGGACAGCAGCCCATCAAGGAGGCCTCGCTCAGCAAGCTCTACTCTTCGGAGCTACACCAGCGGGCCCCGCAGGCTTTCATGGAGATCATCGGCCTTCACGGGAACATCGAGATCAACGAGCGCCATGCGCCCGTGGCCGGGGCCGTGCAGCACCTGTACCGGCACGCCATCGCCGCCACGATCGGCGCGGGGACGTCGGAGATACAGCGCAACATCATCGCGAACCGCGGCCTGGGGCTACCGAGGGGTTAGGGCCTAGCGGAACGCCGGGAACACCTGCTCGCCCAGGCCCCTCGTCGACTCCATCGGGTTGGGCAGGACCTGCGGAATGATGAAGTTCGTAGCGCCGGCTTCAACGAGCTCCTGTAGCCCCTTGACGCAATGCTCCCGCGGGCCTGTGATCACGAAGCGGTGCGCCAGCCACTCCTTGATGCCCTGCTCTTCGAGGAGCGCAGCATTGAAGCTGATGCCGGTGTCGCCCGGCTTGTGGGCCAGGTGCTCGCTCCAGCGATAGCCCCGCTCCATGACGTGGATCTTCTGCTGGACATCCTCGGGGGCCTCCGCCAGGATTTTGGGGTTCTGGTAGCCGTGGGCCGCGTAACCGGCGAGGTAGTCGCGCATCATGTCGATGCCCTCGGCCTCGCTGGGCGCGAGGACGACCCTGGTCAGCCACCAGATGTCCAACTCGCTCATGTCGCGGCCGGCAGCGTCAGCCCCGGCGCGGATGTACCCGAGCAGCTTTCGCACCGTGTCGCCGCTGGTGACGCCGCCGCCCACGATCACTCCGTCGGCGACGCGGCCCGCCATGCCGAGCACCCGCGGCCCTCGTCCGCCGACGAACACCGGCACCCGAGGCGGGTCCCAGTTCATGCGCAGCGACTCGCCCCGGTACTCCACGGTCTGCCCGGCGGTCAGCCCCTGGACGGTGCGAATGTACTCCTCAAGCTCGGCGACGGTGGCGGCCTTCTCACCGATGTTCCGCAGGGCCGAGAGGCCGACGCCGATGCCGAGGAAGGCCCGGCCCCCGGTAAACTGCTGCACGCTGGCGATGGCCCCAGCCGTTACCGCCGGGTGCCTGGTCACGGGGTTTGTGACCGTCGGCCCCACCATGGCGCGGCTGGTGTTGGCCGCGGTCAGCGTCAGCGTCACGTAGGGATCGACCCACAGGTCCTGGCCGTCGCCGAAGCCGATGATGTCGGCCCCCGCCTCGTCGGCGACCCGCACCCATTCGAGGTATTCGTCGAGGCGCGTCGCCGAACGGCTGAAGCCGAGTTTTACCGTGGGGGTTGCCATGCCGCGACCTCTATCTTTAGTCGGTATGCCGAGGACACCCCCAAACCCCCTGAAGGGGGTTCAAGGTAGCCCCTCGGGCCATTGATTAGAGAAGGGGCACATCCCCTTCTACCCCTGCCAAAGGGGCTCCGCCCCTCTGGACTCCGGGGGAACGTGCACGGAAGCGCGCGACCCCACCGGGGATTCAAGGCGACTCGCCCGTCATTCCGGCGAAAGCCGGAATCCAGTTCTCGCACGCCGGTTGCTTCGACGAGGCCCAATACTACAACAGTGTCAACCCCTCCGCACCTGGCGTCGTTGACCCATCTGCGCCCCAGCCGTAGAATCCCGTTATCGGAGACGGATGACGGCCCGCCAACGCGGACCGGAGGGAGGAAATCATGGCGACACTGACCATCGTCAATCCGGTGGCGAAGCCCCAGGCCGAGACCTCGACCGGGGAGCGCTTCCAGCCGGCGCCGCGGCCGGCGAGTCTCGACGGCAAGACCATCGGCCTGTTCTGGAACGCCAAGTCCGGGGGCGAGGTCGCCCTGGCGCGGACCCGTGACAACCTGCTGCGGCTGTACCCCAAGGCCAAGTTCCTCGATGTCTTCGCCGCCAACGGCTCCATCATGCGCCAGGCCTCGACGGCCCAGGTCGAAGAGGTCTCCCGGGAGGTGGATGCCGTAATCGGCACCACCGCCGACTGAGGCAGCTGCACCTCCTGGCTCGTGCGTGACATGAGCAGATTCGAGCAGAAGGGCGTCCCCACCGTCGCCTGGACGGCTACCCGCTTCGTGGAGGACGCTCACTGGAGCGCCGGCATCTTCGGCTGCCCGGAGCTGGCCCTGGCGGAGGCGCCGCACCCCTTTACCAACCAGGACCCGGCCCACATCCACGAGATGGTCGACGCCGGCATGCAGACCGTGGTCCAGGCCCTCACCAGCGAGCGCGAGGTCCTCTCCTTGCCTCCAGCCTTCGACCACATCAGCCGTTCGGAGGAGCACGAATTGTCCTACGAGGGCGCCGACCTCATGGAGTGCTGGGACAACATGAACGCGGCGTTCATCCAGGCCGGATGGAGCGACGGCATGCCGCTGGTGGCGCCGACGCCGGAGAAGGTCGCCGCCATGGTCAAGGCCTCGGGACGCCCGGCCGACGAGGTCGTCGGCATCTACGCCCCCGGCTTCGGCATCGGCACCGTGGAAAAGATCGCCGCCAACGCGGTGATGGCGGGCTGCAAGCCCAACGCCATGCCCGTCGTCCTCGCGGTGGCCGAGTGCGTCCTGGAGCGGCTGATGATGCTGCGCACCTTCTCGATGTCGACCGGCCCCCAGGCTCCGGTCATCACCGTGAGCGGCCCCATCGCGAAGGAGATCGGGATGAACAGCGGCGTCTGCGCCCTGGGCCCCGGCTCCATCTCGTCGGTCAACGTCGCCATCGGACGCACGCTGAGGTTGTTGATGATGAACGTGGGCCACTCCTACCCCGGCGTCAGCGACATGGACACGATCGGCAGCGCCATGAAGTTCAGCGCCTGCGTCGCCGAGAACGAGGAGGACAACCCCTGGGAATCGTATCGCGTCTCCAAGGGCTACTCGCCGGAGACGTCGATCGCGACGGTGAACGTGCCCTACGGGGTGTGCGAGCTCTTCGACTTCCAGAACCACGACCCGGAGTTGCTCATCGAGACGTTCAGCTCCGCGATCAACAACGCGGCCCAGGTCCACACCGGGAACTGGCTCATCAACACCCGCGGCCCCGGCGCGGGCCACGGCGTCTACTACGGCGAGGCGCAAAACCTGATCCTGATGTGCCCCGACCATGCCCAGGCCTTCCACGCGGCGGGATGGTCGATGCAAGACGTGAAGGATGCCCTGTACAAACGGGCGCGGATGCCGTTCCGTGAGATCATGCTCAACAAGCCGATGCCGAGCTTCATGGTGGCCCACCCCGAGCTCCAGTGGCTCCTCGACGCGCCCGAGACCGAGGTCTCGATCATGGCCAACCCCGACTCCTTCGACATCTTCGTCGTCGGCGCCGACGCCGGCCGCAGCCTGTACCACTACGGCGGCACGCTCTCCTTCAGCAAGGAGATCAAGCGACCGTAGGGGGCTGGCTAAATTCTGAGTCTAGACCCGAGCACCAGCTTGTCAAACAGCAACTTCTCTCCGCTAGATCCCGGCAGATATGTATCGGGGGAGAAGCTTAGGTCATCCAGGTTAATTTGACGAAATATCGAAACGAACTCATCGACAACCATGGTGCGATGGGACTGCCTTAGGGAAAGGTAAGCCACCCTCAAGAATCGCATCAAGGCGCCGAAGCCAGTTGATCGATTCAGGATGTTGCCTTGCTGTACTTGGGACCACGCTTGCGGCCAACGCTCCTGAACGGCCAAAAAGTAGTTCCACAGGATACTCGTGACTTTGGTGTCTTCATCATCGATGAACATGTTTCTGAAGATGCGCCTGTCCAGTTCAGCGCCGAAGGCCCTCTCCAAGGACTTCCGTCTCTTAATCAAGTCACGATCTGCCATCGGATTACGAGAAATATAACGAAGTAGTCTGTCCACGAAGGTCGCTTGAGTTATCGATTCTGTAGCTTCTCTTCCTACTCCCAGCATCTTCACCTTGCCTTGCAACGGGCTCCCGCTCTTGTAGTTTAGAAACCGCACGATATCGTGGCAGGACCTCTGGGGGCTTCGAGAAGTCGTAAATTCGTACAGATCATACGCAAGCGATTTGTTCACCTTCGTTTGTTTCAGATTAATTGTCGCGAAAACCATCGCTTGGTCCTGGATGTCCATATCGACAAAGACCGCCACATTCACTTGAAATCCTTCGCCATGATAGTTCTTAAGCCCCGCTATCCGGTGTTGACCATCGATAATCTTAGCGGCCTTACTGTGACGAACAATGGTCATGGTGCTACTGGCGTCGTCGTAGTGCGCTTGATTCGAGGACACCGCTAACAGTACCCCGGTGGGGAAAGTGGCATCCACGTTGTTAACGTAGTCCTGTATTTCCCCGACGCGGCCCGGGCTTAAATCCCTCTGGATGCCAAGGAATTGTTCGAAGCTTTGGTCCTCGAATCGAATCATCTCCTCATCAATCGGTTCGATTATTCGATCTTGAGAAGAGGCCGCTTCCAGAGATGGAGGCCGTTCTGTTTCATCTGCAATCGGCGGAAAGAACTTAACTTCAGACGGCGCAATCTGGCGAACATCTGCCCAGGAAATCGCCACGAGATCCTCGGAATCGAGGGCTCCAACGTAAAACACCCCGATCGGTTGCTCCACCGGCAGACACCTGAAAGAGATATGGCCATTGGTGGCCATCAGACACCTCCGATAGTGGGATCGAAGTCTCTGTCCAACCTTTGGACTCCGCGGTCCCGTAATGTCAATAAATCACGATCGTCACGGACATCAGCAAACGCTGCTATGAGGAAGCCTATGAGCATCGCTGCGAAAAAATCCGAACCCCGCATAGCGTAAAACCGCAGTCCGTGGAACAATATCAGGCGCATCACTAAGCGAAGCAAGTGTGATGCCCGTGAACAGTAAACCTGACACCAATAGGGCAGCGATCAGAACAAATGTGAATTGGCCGCGGTATGGGAACTGGGTGATTTTGCGTTCCTTCAGGAGAACATAAAGAGACGGCGCCAGGAAACCGGTGCTATACAAGAAGAGTTGTCCGTGATCGAATGGTTCAAACCACGATGGGTTTCGCTGGAAGAACAACATGATTAGGGCGAAGCCCCAAAGCGGGATCATTCCCAGCAGGTTATAACCCAGCCACCCGACTCCGGCAGGCCATTTTTCCTTTAGCGGTTCTGGTATTCTCATCGACTCCTCCGCGCCAGGTCAGGCACAAACGGACAGTCACATTGAGAGATACACCCCCTGTGACAACTTCCCGAATTCACCCGTAAGGTCACTTCCCCAGAATGAATAGATACTCGTGAGCTAGTTGCAGTCGCCCCCCAAGGTGGTGAACGTAAAACTCTGTGGACCTATCCTGGTGTTGGGTCTTGACGACGACCTCGTGCAAACCGAAGCCGGCTGATAGGAGGCTCTCCAAAGTCTTCAAACCTAGCGGAACGGTTTCACCATTTTTCCTGACGTCCCCTATCAATAGTGCCAATACTCCTTCTGGGGATAGCAGGGATAGAGCTCCCTTCGCGAACGTTCCGATTTTCGCAGTGAATAGTTGAGGATCATTGATCCTGGACAAGTCGTCCGGGTTGTCGATGGTGTAGGCAACTGAGTCTAGATAGGGAGGGTGGGCACATATTAGTTTCACATCTCCCGCTCTGACGTCATGCCCTCTCAGCGTGGAGCCTAGCTGCAAAGCGCTTCCTTCCAACGGCACAGGCCTACACTGGGGGTCGAGGAGGATCCGATCGTCTCCCGTTGCCAGGTCTTCCATTTCTCGCAGTCGGCTCTTGACCGTCTGAATCGACATTCTGCTGAGGTCTAGCCCAAAGCTGCGCCTTCCGAGAATCCATGCCTCGACTAGGGTTGTGCCACCACCGGTGAACGCATCAACAACAATGTCCCCAAACTGGGTATAGCGGTTAATGAGGTTACGTGGAATCTGTGGCGGCCAATTCCCATGATAGTCTCCGGAATGGACCGCCCAATTCCCGCGGTGAGGGAAATCCCACACGGTGGTCGTTTCGGATAAGAAAGAATCTGGTTGCCAACTGCTGACTCTTTTCTTGGAAGGGGGACGATAGGCCGACTTCCCTGACTCGACGTTATGCCAGATAGTCCGTTCAATTACGGTCCAGGAGAATAACAGGTTTCCGTCAGCGGCCTTGAAAAGGCGCATGATCTTCTTCAACGGATAGCCCAGCCCTCTGAGCTTGACGAAATCTTCGCTCCAATCCTCCCAGAGGCCAACATGTTCCTTCTTCAAGTGCGGAACGATCGATCGTAAGATCCTTTTTCCACAGAAGCAGTCGACGTAGCGCCGCCCACCTTCACGGTGAATTGTGACACTATCGAGTTCAGGGGGTCTTCCCGGGACCGGTAGATCCATAGTCCGATCTGATCGGTTTCATCGGGGTTAGGTTCTGCCTCACTTCGGTTTCGCCACCAGGTTCGCGATCGCTTGTACGCCGCGATATTTCGACAGGCACGCTCCGAACGAGGCTAGGATAACCCAACGACAATGGGGTATCTAGAGTCCTCGTGAGTTCGGATGGCCACGGGACGAGGTCCACGGCACTCAGGCTGTTGGTGCCACAAAAAAAGGAGAGCGCAACTGCGCTCCCCATTTAGTTCACGTGTGGTGGCGGCCCGGACCGGATTCGAACCGGCGATCTCCGCCTTGACAGGGCGGCGTGTTAGTCCACTACACTACCGGGCCACGAAAGGGTGGGACGGGTTCCAGTCTATCGATTCCGCTCTCGGAGTGTCAAGGAAGGAAGACCCGAAACTTTATCATGAACGTCTGGCTGTTCATTCTCGGTCTCGGCGCCATCGGTGGCGGGCTCGTCGCGTACTTCCAGAGCGATCAGGTCGGCTGGCGGGCCCTTGGGGCGTTCTGCTTCGCGGGCGGGGCCGGCGCGCTCATCGTGGCACTCAACTCCTGAGCCCTAAGCAAGCGCCGGCTGCGACTCTTCCCTGCGCCGCTTCACGAACCGTTGTAGCGCCGCCAGCGCCCAGAGACCTTCGATGACCGTGATGGGGTAGACCTCGGCGAGGCCGCTGTACGCCGCGGTGGCCGCCGAGCCCGCGGCAAAGAGCAGCACGAACCAGTTCGAGCGCGGCTCCAGCCAGTACGACACGAGCATGATCGACACCGCGATGGAACCGAAGACCGTCAGCATGGACACCACCTGCGTTCGGGATGAAGGGCGTCAGGGCCTAGCGTAAGACCAGGTCGAGCACCTCGCCGGGCTGTGTTGTCACCACCTCGGGCGTGACGCCTTCCAGGGCGGCAGCCCCGGTGTCGAGGCCCCACGTGGCGTGGCAGCTCAGGCAGCCGGCGGCCTGGGCGGCGAGCATGTCGGCGGCGCTGTCGCCGACGAACAGGGTCTCGTGAGGGGCTGCCCCAAGCATATCGAGGGCGAGATGGACGCCTTCGGGGTGCGGCTTGTGGTTCGTCACGTCCTCGAACCCTACCGCGGCGGAGAAGAACGAATCGACACCGACCTCGGCCATCTCCCGGGCAATGCCGACGGACATGCCGTCGAGCTTGAGAGCGCGGGACTTCTGGGTCACGATGCCGAGCTTCAAGCCGTCGGCGTGTAGCGTCTCGATAACCTGGCGTACACCGTCGTAGAGCTCGATTGCTCCCTCCAACGCCCAGTATGCCCGACGGTACGCGCCGTTGAGGTCGTGGTCGAGGCCGAGCTCCCGCTTGAGCCGCGCCAGGTCGTCGAGTAGCTGCCCGCCCTTCAATCCGCGCATGAAATCGCCAGGCGATGGCGACGCGATGCCGGCTGCCGCGAAGGCCCGGCCCAGGGCATGTTCGCGGGCGGCGAAGGAGTCGAGGAGCGTGTCGTCCCAGTCGAAGATGACGGCGGAGAAGCGCGAAAGCATGCCGGTATTGTACGACCTCCAGAAAGCCAACCCTGCCACCGGGCCATTCCCCTGGGGCGTAAAATGTAAGTGCCTTTCCCAAGGCGCGTCCCATGCCCAAGCGACGTAACAGCCGGCCCGAGGTCCTTTCTCTGTTCCACCCCGCGGTGGCGCAGTGGTTTGCGTCGCGCTTCGATCAGGTCACGCCGCCCCAGGAGCGGGGCTGGCCGGCTATCCGGTCGGGCAACGACACCCTCATCGCCGCGCCCACCGGCTCCGGCAAGACCCTCGCCGCCTTCCTCAACTGCATCGACTCCCTCGTCGACCAGTCCCTGCGCGGAGAGATGACCGACCAGACCCAAGTGCTGTACGTCTCGCCCCTCAAAGCCCTGAGCAACGACGTGCAGAAGAACCTCTCGGAACCCCTTGCAGGGATCCGCGACGTGCTCACCGAAATGGGCCTGCCGGCACCCGAGATACGGGTCATGGTGCGCACCGGGGACACGCCCTCTTCCGAGCGGCAGGCGATGGTCCGCAAGCCGCCCCACATCCTGGTCACGACCCCGGAGTCGCTGTACATTCTGCTGACCTCGAAGGGCGGCCGGGCCATGCTGGAGACGGTCAAGACCGTCATTGTCGACGAGATCCACGCCGTCGCCCGAGACAAGCGCGGCTCTCACCTGGCGCTGAGCCTGGAGCGGCTCGACGCGCTGGTCGGCGAGCGCCCCGTGCGCATCGGGCTCTCGGCAACGCAGCGGCCCATCGAGGAGGTCGCGCGGTTCCTGGTCGGCACGCACCACATCGGCGACGACGACACCCCCGACTGCACGGTGATCGACGAGGGCCACGTCCGCAAGCTCGACCTTGCGCTGGAGCTCACCGACTCGCCGCTGACGGCGGTCATGGCCAACGAGGTGTGGGAGGAGGTCTACGACCGCCTCGCCGAGCTCATCAGGGAGGAGCGCACGACGCTCGTCTTTTCCAACACGCGCCGGCTTGCCGAGCGGGTCTCGATGAACCTGGCCAAGCGCCTGGGCGAGGGCGTCGTCACGTCCCACCACGGCAGCCTGTCGCGGGAGCAGCGGCTGCAGGCCGAGCAGCGACTCAAGGCCGGCGACCTCAAAGCGCTGGTCGCGACCGCGTCGCTGGAGCTGGGCATCGACATCGGCACCGTGGACCTGGTGTGCCAACTGGGCTCCACCCGCTCCATCGCCACCTTCCTGCAGCGCGTCGGACGCTCCGGCCACACCCTGGGCGCCGTGCCCAAGGGCCGACTCTTTCCCGTGACCCGCGACGACCTGGCCGAGTGCCTCGCCCTGCTTGCCGCCTCGCGGCAAGGGCGCCTCGACCGGCTCCATATCTACCAGAAGTCACTGGACATCCTGGCGCAGCAGATCGTCGCCACGACCGCGGTCGAAGAGTGGGGCGAGGACGCGCTGTTCAAGCTGATGCGCGGCGCCTATCCGTACCGGAACCTGGAGCGCACGGCCTTCGACAAGGTCGTTCGTATGCTCTCCGACGGCTTCGCCTCGAGCCGAGGACGCCGGGCGGCGCTCGTGCACTACGACGGCGTGGGCCGCAGGCTACGGGCCCGCCGCGGGGCGCGGATCGCGGCCGTCACCTCGGGCGGCGCCATTCCCGAGACGGCGGACTATCAAGTGCTACTCGAGCCCCAGGGCGCCGTCGTCGGCACCGTCAACGAAGACTGGGCCATCGAGAGCATGCCGGGCGACATCTTCCAGCTCGGCATCTCGTCGTGGAAAATCCTGCGCGTGGAGTCGGGCCGCGTCCGCGTAGAAGACGCTCATGGCCAGCCGCCGACCATCCCGTTCTGGCTGGGCGAGGCCCCGGCGCGCACCCACGAGCTCTCGACTCAGGTCTCGGACCTGCGCAGGGCCGTGGAGGAGCGGCTCGAAGACCCTCGCGACGCGCTCCGCTGGCTGGCCGAGGAGACGGGCGCGTCTGAGAACGCCGCCGAGCAGCTCGTCGAGTATCTCGCCACGACCAAGGCCTCCCTCGGCGTCATCCCGTCCCAGGAGACGATCGTGCTGGAGCGCTTCTTCGACGAGAGCGGCGGCATGCAAATGGTGCTCCACGCCCCGTTCGGAGGCCGGATCAACCGGGCCTGGGGACTGTCGCTCCGAAAGAAGTTCTGCCGGACGTTCAACCAGGAGCTCCAGGCCGCCGCCAACGAGGACGCCATCGTCCTCTCCCTGGGGCCGCAGCACAGCTTCCCCCTGGAGGATGTCTTCTCCTATCTCCGGTCGGACTCCACGAAGGACATTCTGGTCCAGGCCCTGCTCGCGGCGCCGATGTTCCAGACGCGCTGGCGGTGGAACGCGAACCGGTCTCTGGCCGTGCTCCGACAGGAGGGCGGCAAGCGCGTCCCCTTCCCGCTGCAGCGCATGCGGTCCGACGATCTGCTGGGCGCGGCATTCCCCGACCAGATGGCATGCGCAGAGAACCTCCCCGGCGAGATCGAGATCCCGGACCACCCGCTCGTGGAGCAGACCGTGGAAGACTGCCTCCACGAGGCGATGGATATCGATGGGCTGCTGGCCATCCTGCGCGACATCGAAGCCGGGATCATCACCCTCGTGGCCCGGGACACGGTCGAGCCTTCTCCCTTGGCCCACGAGATCCTGACCGCCAAGCCCTATGCCTTCCTCGACGACGCGCCCCTGGAGGAGCGCCGCACACAGGCCGTGATGACCCGCCGCACCCTGGACGCGGAGTCCGCCCGAGACCTGGGCGCCCTCGACAGCGAGGCCATCGACCGGGTGCGGGAGCAGGCGTGGCCGGACGCCGAGGACGTCGACGAGCTCCACGACGCCCTCGTGCTCCTGGGCTTCATGACCGAAGCCGAAGCAAAGCCGTGGCCAGCACTATTAGAACAGCTCACGTCGGCGCGACGGGCAACCCAGATCGAAGCGGCACCGGACACTGCGCTCTGGATCGCGGCGGAGCGACTCCCCCAGTTCCAGGCTGTGTTCCCAGACGCCAGGCTCGCGCCGGCCATCGAGGCCCCGCAACGAGAACGGGGGCAAGCGTGGGAGCGTGAGGAAGCGCTCCGCGAGATCGTCCGCGGCAGGCTAGAAGGGCTTGGTCCCGTCACCACCGACGCTATCGCCAACTCGATGGCTATCGCGAAAGGCGCCATCGAGTCCGCGCTCGCCGTCCTCGAGAACGAGGGCTTTGCGCTGCGGGGTCAGTTCACCGGAGTGGAAGCCGTCGAGTGGTGCGACCGCCGGCTCCTGGCGCGCATCCACCGCTACACCCTCGACCGGCTGCGACGAGAGATCGAGCCTGCGTCGCCGGCCCACTTCCTCCGCTTCCTCCTTTCCTGGCAGCACGTAGACCCGGACAGCCGGATGCAGGGCGCATCAGGACTGGCCGAAGTGCTCGGAAGATTGCAAGGTTTTCAACTGCCTGCCGGGGTGTGGGAGGGTCAGGTCTTGCCTGCCCGTATGGCGCGGTACAGCCCAACGTTGCTCGATGACCTCTGCCTCTCCGGGCAGGTCGTCTGGGGCCGCCTTTATCCGCCGGTAAACGGTGAGGGGCGCCGTCGCGCGGGGCCGACGAAGGCGTCGCCGCTGACGCTCGTCTTTCGCCAGCAGCTTGCCGATTGGCTGACAAGCGCTCCGGCGGTCAACGGCGAGGTGCGGCTTTCGGGGCTCGCCCAGGAGATCATGGCGCACCTCGAGGAAAAGGGCGCCAGCTTCTCCCAGGACCTGATCGACGCGACTCGGCGCCTCCCGTCCGAGGTGCGCAACGCCCTGGGCGAGCTGGTCGTGGCCGGCCTGATCACCGGCGATGGCTTCGCCGGGCTCCGCAGCCTCGTCTCGCCCGCCAAGCGGACCAATGGCTGGCGCCGCAGCTCACGCTGGTCACCGACGCCGTTCCAACCCATGATGTCCCCGGACGCCAGCGGGCGCTGGTCCCTGTTTCGCAACGGTAACGGAGACCGCGACGCCCCTTCCGACTCGGCCGAGCTCTGGGCGCGACAGCTGCTGCTCCGGTACGGGGTCGTCTTCCACCGGCTGACGACGCGGGAGACGGGCCTGCCGCCCTGGCGCGAGGTCCTTCGGGTGTTCCGTCGCATGGAAGCCCGGGGTGAGATTCGCGGCGGCCGCTTTGTCACGAGCTTCTCCGGCGAGCAATACGCGCTGCCTGAAGCGGTCGAGTCGCTTCGAGCGTTGCGGCGAAAGGGTGAGGACCATCGGCTCATCGGCGTCAGCGGCGCCGACCCGCTCAACCTGGTCGGCATCATCACACCAGGAGAGCGCGTGCCGGCGTTGGCGACGAACAGAGTCGCTTATCGCGACGGCGCTCCCCTGGCAACGAGGGTCGCCGGGGCCGTCTCCTACCTAGAGCCTGTCCCCGACGAGGAGAAGCCGGCCGTCCTGGCGGCGCTTCGCTCCTAGCTGCGGTCGCCCCGGTCACCGAATGGTGATCGACCCGTTGGACGTGTCGATAAACAGGTCCGCCTCCCCATCGCCGATGGTGCCGACGAGGCGGTCTTCCTCCGTGAGGGTAGCGGTGACGGGAAGCTCGCTCCGGACCCTGCCGCGGCTGGTCGAAGCGTCGACTATTACGCTCGCTTCTCCCTGAAACACGACCTCGATAGAACCGTTGGACGTCGTCATCCGGTTCCTGCCGCCCGGCGTCAGTTCTCCATTGAAGTCGATGGCGCCGTTGCTGGTGTTCGCCTCGAACTCGCCCGTGGCGTCGCGTATCGTGACCCCTCCGTTGCTCGTGTCGACGTCGAACTCGCCCGCTACACCGTCGAGGACGATGCGGCCGTTGGAGGTCCGCAGCTTTCCCGACTCGCGAATCCCGTTGACGTCGATCTGTCCATTGCTGACCCTTATGTCTAGGACGGTTGCACGTCCGTGTCCCCGGCGCGGGTCCCTCTCGCTCATGTCCACGCAGCTCCTCCTCGCGTTCGCCTCCGGTTTTGTTAGGATAGACGACCGGCTGTGAACGCGCCATGAGGTGTCCAGGGTCAGCAATGAGCAAGTCGTGAATGACGCGTCCCCGGCAGCGACCGGCGAGGCCGGCTACCGGTACCCCCGACGCACGATCCTGCTCCTTGCGGTATCGCTGACCGGCGCATTTATCGGGTTCAACACCGGAATGGTGGCGGTGGTCCTGCCCGATATCCGCCGTGAGTTCGACGTCGGGCTGGCCTTCGCTTCTTGGGTCATCAGCGGCTACCTCGTGGCGTTCGTCGTCTTGCAGCCCGTCGGCGGCCGGCTCGGCGATAACTTCGGCCGCGGCCGTATCTTCTTCCTGGGGATCGCAATCTCGATGGCCGCTTCGGTCGGTGCGGCGTTCGCCTGGAGCGTGCCTTCGCTTATTCTGCTCCGAGTCGGCCAGGCAGTCGGATGGGCGTTCCTCGTGCCCAACGGCTACGCCATGCTCAGGGAAGCCTACCCCGACGCCAGCCGGGGGAGGGCATTCGGCTGGGCCTCGCTCGTCTCCATCACCTTCGCAGGGATCGGCCCCATCGTCGGCGGCGCGGTCACCGAGGTCGATTGGAGGGGCCTGTTCTTCGTCACCGCGGGCAACCTGGCTATCCTCGGCGTCCTCTCACTGCTCTCCATTCCTACCTGGAAACCCCCGCGTCCTCTGGCCGGACAGATCGACTACATCGGGGTTGCGCTGCTGACGGGGACGATCCTTTCGATCGCCCTGACCACCACCCTGATCACCGATGGGCTCCCGGCACTCGTTACCGGGGTCTCCGCCCTGATGCTGGTGATGGCGCTGGTCTTCTGGGAACGTCGATTCGCCGTCCCGATCATTCTCCTGTCGTTGTTCCGCATCAAGACCTTCACTGCCGGCTCGTCCGCCGCTCTCCTCAGTCAGATGATGATCTACACCGCCCTGGTGATTACACCCCTATACCTGGCCGAGGTCTCAGACCTTTCGTCTCTCGGGGTTGGCCTGCTCATCGGCGGCATGTTGATCCCATCCGGCTTTGTCTCGCTGGGAGGGGGGTGGTTGGCGGATAGGCTTGGACGCCGTGCGCCGATCATCATGGGCGGCGTGATGGGTACCGCGACCCTGGGGGGTCTGGTGGCCTTCGGCCTCGAGTCGAGTGTTGCCGTTTACGGTCTGTCCATCGGTATCTTCGGCCTTGGCTTCGGCATCCTGCACGCACCGCTGCAAACGGCGGTCGTGGAGGCAACACCGACGCGGATCGCCGCCAACGCCTCGGGGGTATTCCAGATGTCTCGGCACCTGGGAGCAATGTTGGGCGCCGCCCTGGTCGGGTCGATCGTAGGCTCCGGGGTCGGCGGCTCCGTCATCGGCGACGTTCGCGTTGTGTTCAGCATCATGACCGGAGCCGGAGTGGTCCTGACACTGTCGTCGCTCGGCATCCATCGTTGGCCCTCGACGCCTCCCGAATAGCCGATCCCCGTGGCCCCGTTGTGCCGCGCTGACGTATACTGGGTCGACGACTCCTCCAGCCAGCTCAACACCTTTCCAACGGACTCCAAGCCAGGTGCGACTCTCACAACTCTTCGGTAAGACCCTCCGAGAAGTCCCCGCCGACGCCGAGACGGTCAGCCACCAACTGTCGTTGCGCGCCGGCCTCGTGACGCCGCTCACGTCCGGCGTCTACAGCATTCTTCCCCTCGGCTGGCGAGCGGTCCACAAGATCGAGGCGATCATCCGGGCCGAGATGGATGCCGCAGGCGGCCAGGAGCTCCACATGCCGGTGCTCCAGCCCATGGAAATCTGGGAGGAGAGCGGCCGGCGCCAGGCGATGGGCGACGTGCTGTTCCAACTCCAGGACCGCCGAGGCCGGCCACTGGTCCTTGCGCCGACCCACGAAGAGGTCATCACCACCCTGGTCCGCCAGAATGTCAACTCATATCGCGACCTTCCCGCCTTGCTGTATCAGATCCAGACCAAGTTTCGCGACGAGCCCCGGCCTCGCGCCGGTCTGCTTCGGGTCCGCGAGTTTGACATGAAGGACCTTTACAGCTTCGACGCCGACCAGAAGGGGCTGGACGAGAGCTATCGAAAGATGCTCCAGGCCTACCGCAACATCTTCGACCGCTGCGGGCTGCCATCGCTCGTGGTGGAGGCCGACAGCGGCGCCATCGGCGGCAAGGACTCCCACGAATTCATCCTGGCCGCCGAGCGTGGCGAAGACCTGATCGTCCATTGCGCCTCGTGCGGCTATGCCGCGAACCAGGAGCGGGCCGCTAGCGTCAAGCCGGAGGCTCCCGCGGAGCCGCCGTTGCCGCTTGTCGAGGTCGCGACGCCGGGCCTCAAGACCATCGAAGAGCTTTCCAATTTCCTCGGGGTGCCGAAGCAACAGACGTTGAAGGCCGTCTTCTACACGATTGATGGGGACGTCGTTTTCGTGGTGATTCGGGGCGACCTCGAGGTGAACGAGATCAAGCTCAAGAACGCCCTCGGCGCCAAGGAGCTACGGTTGGCCGGTGACGCCGAGGTGGAGAAGGCGGGGTTAATTCCAGGCTCCGCGTCGCCGATCGGGCTGGCCGGAATCAAGGTCGTGGCCGACGACTCCATCGAGCTCGGCTCCAACTTCGTGGTCGGCGCCAACAAGCCAGACCTCCACTTTCGGAACGCGAACCATCCGCGCGACTTCGCGGCGGACCTGGTGACGGACATCGCCAACGCGGAGGCCGGACACCTGTGCACGGTTTGTGGGGAGAAGCTCGATGCGATCCGCGGTATCGAGGTTGGGCACATCTTCAAGCTCGGGACCTTCTACAGCGAACGACTCGACGCCCGTTACCTAGACCAAGAAGGCGTCCAGCACCCCATCGTCATGGGCAGCTACGGCATCGGCGTGGGACGCCTGCTCGCGGCAGCCATCGAGCAGAACCACGACGAGAAGGGTATTATCTGGCCTGCCCCCATCGCACCCTATTCGGTGCACCTGGTGCGCCTGGGCCGGGACGATGTCGCCGCCGACACGGAAGCGGAGCGGCTTTACGAAGAGCTCCGTTCCGCCGGTATCGAAGTGCTCTTCGACGACCGAGTTGAGACGCCGGGGGTGAAGTTCAACGACGCCGATCTCCTCGGCATGCCGGTCCGGGTAACCGTGAGTCCCCGAAACATGAAAGAGGGGCAGATCGAGCTCAAACGCCGCGATCAGACGGACTCGGCGCTGGTCCCCGCGGGCGACGCTATCGCGGCGATTCGAAAACTGCTGGATTAACGGCGACCAGGGCCCGCGCCCCAGCCCCGCTCATCCTGAGCCTGTCGAAGGATGAGGGGACGTCACGATCGGCAAGCGCACCGTTATTTCTCGAGCCGCTTGCACCGCGAAAGCGGGCTCATGGTTCGATGGGCTCACCATGAACGGGACTCGATCTGTCGGCCCGTCACCTCGCCGGCTTCATCCACCGTACCGCGCCCGCTAGCAACGTCTTCGTTCCCTCGCGCTTCTCCCGGTCCCACGTCAGAATGCCGATCGACAGGCCGAGATAGATCAGCGAGAAGATGACGCGTATAAGGGTATCCGTGAAGAAGAGCTGGCTCAGGAACAGCACCAAAAGCACCAGCCCGCTACGCCAGGAGACGCGCATCGCGGCGAGGAGCAGCACCGCGAACAGGGATTGGGCCGCGGTCAACAGGAACTCGTCCGACTGGCGGGTGTCGAGGGGAAGCTCGCTGACAGACCCCGCGCTAACGCTGTAGACCAAGGGCAGGGTGCCGACGAGCAGCGTCCACTGGTTGACCTTGGAGGAGATGAGGATGCCCATGGCCATAGCACCCATGCCCCGGAGGGCGAACATCACCGCCACGCCGATCTCCGGCGCCTCCGAGGCCAGGGGGGCCACCCATTGCACGAGGATGAACTCATCGATGCCCAGCTCCAGGCCGACCTCCACGAGGCCCTCGGCGAAGGGCTCGGCCGAAGCGACGATCACCAGCGCCGAGACGATGAACAAGCCGCCGATGAGGGCCCTTCGAGCGGGGCGGCTCAACGCCGCGAAAGGCGCCATCGGGCCCACCAGGTGTGTTCCTTCCTTGGGCGTGCCCCTCGAGCTAATGACCAGGTAGACGACGAACAGACCGACCAGGACGATCGAGTCCACGACGTTCAGCGAGCCGTCTCGAAAGAGGCTGCGCAAGAAGATCGTGAAGGCCCACCCCGTGGCGAGCAACAGAAAGGTAAGCTCCAGGCGATTTCCCGGGTCCAGGCTCAGCGGCTTCCTGCTCCGCTTCCACCAGAAGAGCAGAATGACGGCGGGCCAGCCGATGCCGATCAAAAGCCGGTTGCCACCGGTCATATTGGCGGCGGCATACTGGGCGTAGATAGGGTCGTCGGCCGCCTTCCAGGCGAAGACCATGTCGACGGCATACTCGGGCAGGATGGCGATAAGGGCGACGAGGGCAAGGGCCAGGGACGCCGAGATCTCCAGCTCGGCAAGCTCGGCCGCGGCCCCGAGCAGGAAAGCGGCTCCCAGAATCGCGATGCCATAGAGCGCCGCTTCGACCCCGTGAGAGTCGCTGAAGCCGGTGAGACGGAGCACCACGCCGGGGACGGCCAGTCCCCCGGCCAGAAGAAGGAAGACTGACGCGCGACGAATCGCTCTGGGTGAGGTGGTCACGAGGTCCGCGGGCCTGGGAAACAGGAACGCCCCGCGGAAAAGTCAGCCGGGTTGGGTCTGATGGGCTTCACCGCCGCCCGAGCTCAGGACTCCACTTGTTCGATGCGGTATTCGATGGCGCCGCCGGGGGCGTCCACCTTGACGACGTCGCCCTTGGATCGACGCAGGAACGCCTTCCCAGCCGGCGACTCAACCGAGATACGGCCCTGTCGCGTGTCGGCTTCGGTCCTGTTCACCAGGACGTAACGTAACTCCTCGTCGAAGGTCAGGTCTCGGACGACGATGCTGCTGCCAACGCGTGTCTTGGCGGCTGCGGCGCCAGTGGGCATGTCGTCCGCGACGATCTCCGCGTTGCGGAGGTTGTGTTCGATCTCCCTGATCCTTGCCTCCAGGTGCCCTTGCTTGTCCCGGGCGGCGTCGAGAGGGGCGTTTTCCCGGAAGTCCTTGTCGGCCATCGCGCGACCGATATCTTGGGCCATCTGGACCCGTTGCTCCTTAAGCTCGTCCAACTCCGTCTGGGCACGGGCTTGTCCTGCCGCCGTCATCCGCACGACGGGCGCCGACGATGCCTTGGCCGGTTTCGCCCGGGCCGGACCTCGCTTGGCCCTGGCATGGACGCCAAGGTTGGTATTGGCGAGGTTTTCCTTCTTGGCATAGGCGAAGAAGCTCTTCAGAGGCCCGAGCCGGCCCCCCGCATGAGCCCCAAGCGACTCGGAGTAGGCCTCGATGTCCCTAGGAGTGAGGTCCTCGAGGAGGCGGTCCCGTCCGGACCACCGTACGAATTTCTGGAGCTCAGTCTGGATCTCGGTAGTGTGCTTGGCGGCATTCGCGGTCATATACTGCGTGACCGCGTCGCCGAGGGTCAAAGACGCCGCTTCTACCATACAACCCCACCTCCAACCGTATCCGGGCGCTTATTCGAAAGCTGCTCACCCGGTCGACTCACGGGCTATGATAACACGGTTCGCCCCGGTTGAACGAAGGCATCCAACCCGCTTCTTCGGGCGTTTTTGATATAATGTGCTGTGGCGTTCACTCGCCACACTGAGACCAGGTACGTCCGGCACTCGGCGTTCGCCTGGCCCGGAGGCACGGTTGAGTCAGCGTTGGGTCAGAAATAGTCTCGTCTATCTGCTTATTTTGGTGGCGGTCATCGCCATCTTCTGGGCTGTCTTTCGCTCTCCTTCCAGCGGGACCGAAATCGACATCACCCAGGTGATCACGCTCGCCAGGGACCAACAGATCGAAAAGATCACCGTGGATGGCGACCGGATCGACGTCAAGACCATCGACGGGCGCTCCTTCAAGTCCAAGAAGGAAAGCGACGTCAGCATGCAGGAGTTGCTCGGGCTGGCGAACGTGCCCATCGACGCGATCCCCGTTGAAGTGAAATCATCGGGTTCGTTCGGCAACGTTTTCGGTCTCCTGCTGAACTTCCTGCCGCTGATCTTCTTCGGCGCGATCATTCTGTTCATGATGCGCCAGGCCCAGGGGAGCAACAACCAGGCGATGAGCTTTGGGCGGAGCAAGGCCAGAATGTTCGTTGGCAACCGGCCCACGGTGACGTTCTCCGACGTCGCCGGCGTCGAAGAGGCGAAGCAAGAGCTGCAGGAAGTCGTCGAGTTCCTGATGTACCCCGAACGCTTCGCCAGCCTCGGCGCTCGGATCCCCAAGGGCGTGCTCCTGGTCGGCCCACCGGGAACCGGCAAGACGCTGATGGCCAAGGCGGTCGCCGGGGAGGCCGGCGTACCCTTCTTCAACATCAGCGGCAGCGAGTTCGTCGAAATGTTCGTCGGAGTCGGCGCCTCTCGGGTCCGCGACCTCTTCGAGCAAGCTCGCCGGAATGCGCCATGCATCATCTTCATCGATGAGATCGACGCGGTCGGGCGGCATCGCGGCGCCGGCCTGGGCGGCGGCCACGACGAGCGTGAGCAGACCCTCAACCAGATCCTCGTCGAGATGGACGGCTTCGACGCGAGCACCAACATCATCATCGTCGCGGCCACCAATCGGCCCGATATCCTCGACCCCGCGCTCCTGCGGCCGGGCCGTTTCGACCGTCGCGTCGTCCTCGACGCCCCCGACGTCACCGGGCGGAAGTCGATCCTCAATGTTCACATGAAAGGGAAACCCCTCGATGATACCGTGAACATCGAGGTCGTCGCCAAGGAGACGGCGGGCTTCAGCGGCGCCGATCTCGCCAATCTCGTGAACGAGGCGGCCCTCCTCGCGGCGCGGCGGAACCTCAAGTCCATTGGCATGCCGGAGTTCGAGGAGGCTGTCGACCGTGTGATCGCCGGGCCCGAGCGCCGGAGCAGGGCGGTCAATCAGCACGAGAAGGAAGTGACGGCCTACCACGAAGCGGGCCACGCCGTAGTCGCCTACCACATGAAAGAGGCGGACAAGGTGCACAAGATCACCATCGTCGCCCGTGGGAGCGCGGGTGGATATACCCGGTTCCTCCCGGGCGAAGAGCGCCGCATGGCGAGTCGGAACCAGATGAAGGACTTCATGGCGGTCGCCATGGGCGGCCGTACCGCCGAGGAGATCGTCTTCGGTGAGATCACCAGCGGCGCATCCGACGACCTCCAACGCTCCACCGCCATCGCCCGAAAGATGGTTACCGAATGGGGCATGAGCGAGAAGCTGGGACCCCGGACGTTCGGTCAGAAGCACGAGCTGGTGTTCCTGGGCCGCGAGATTTCGGAGCAACGGGACTACGGCGAGAAGATCGCCGATCAGATCGACGCGGAGGTCGGCGAGTTGCTGCAAGGTGCACACACCCGTGCCCGGACGGTCCTCACGGAGAACCAGGGGAAGCTGAAGCAGATCGCGCGGCGCCTGCTCACCGACGAGACCATCGACGGCGAGGTGCTGCAGACGCTTCTGTCCTCCGTGCCACCCCCGGATGAGGAAGAGTCCAGCGAGAAGGAGCCCGAAGGGGCATCGGTCTCCTGACCGAAGCGAGCCGAGATTCTCGGCAACGACGCCGGCGTTCGCTCCCCGGCGTTCTTTTTTGCCCTCGGATCCTCGCCCCGCCGTTGCGCCTGAGCGTTTACACTAGGCGACGGTATCGAACGTCGATCCCAGGAAAGCAGAACATTGTCCGTACCACCCCGTAGTCGCGGCGCGATCCGCCTTCAGGCGCAGGGCTCCTACATCACGCGGGCGCTCCGGCTCCCGGCCCAGAACTTCGTCCACACCGAGCAGGTCGGCGGCATTGTCCTGCTATTGGCCGCGGTGGTCGCTCTCGTCTGGGTGAACTCCCCCTGGGACGAGTCCTATCACGACCTGTGGGAGACGGTCCTTAGCATCGATGTCGGCCTTTTTGCGGTCACCGAGGACCTCGAGCACTGGGTGAACGACGGCCTGATGGCCATCTTCTTCTTCGTCGTGGGGCTCGAGATCAAGCGGGAGATTGTTCACGGCGAGCTGTCGACCCGAAAGAAGGCCGCACTCCCCGTCTTCGCCGCCCTGGGTGGAATGGTGATTCCGGCGAGCATCTACGCCGCGTTGAATTCGAGCGGTGAAGGCGCCGACGGCTGGGGCATCCCGATGGCCACCGACATTGCCTTCGCCCTCGGCGTCCTCGCCCTTCTGGGACGCCGCCTCCCATCGGAGCTTCGCATCTTTCTGCTCGGTCTCGCCGTCGTCGACGATCTGGGCTCCATTCTCGTCATCGCCATCTTTTACACCGAGAGTCTTTCGTTGGGCCATCTGGGCGCAGCCGCCGGCCTGCTCGCGGGAATGGGCGTGGCTGCCAGGCTAGGCATCCGCAACCTGACGTTCTACACGGTGGTCGGGATATTCGTGTGGGTCGCCGTCCTCAAGTCGGGCGTCCATGCCACCGTGGCGGGAGTAGCGCTCGGTCTTATGGCGCCGACTCGCCCCTACTACAGCAAGACGGCCTTCGCCGAGACCGCCCGACCCCTGATGCGGGAGTATCGCCGCGCCCTCGAGGAGGACGACGATGAAAAGGCCGACGTGCTCCTCGGCGAACTCGAAGAGCTAACGGGAGGCACCGAAGCGCCTCTGGAACGGCTGGAGCGCCTGTTCCATCCATGGACCGCGTTCCTTGTGCTGCCCGTGTTCGCGCTGGCCAACGCCGGCATCCCCCTTTCGGGGAGCGTCCTCTCCGATGCGGCCTCCGACGCCGTGACCATCGGCGTGTTCGCGGGGTTGCTGGCCGGAAAAGTGCTCGGCGTCTCGGGCGCGTGCTGGTTGGCTGTCCGTCTGGGCCTGGCGGCCCTCCCCAATGGCGTCAGATGGTCGCACATCATCGGCACCAGCATCCTCAGCGCCATCGGGTTCACCGTCGCTATCTTCATCGCAGGGCTCGCCCTTGACGACCCGGCCACTGTTGACCGGGCCAAGATCGGGATCCTGTCCGCTTCGGTAGTGGGGGGCGTCGGCGGCTATCTGTTCCTCAGAATCCTCCCGGCCCGCACAACCTCGCCTTCATAGCCATCAGTCGCGTCCGCTCGTTGGTCTCCGTTAGTCTGGTTGACGAGCACTGTGCCCACTCCTATCATTGTTGTCTCTCTGTAGTGAAGTCCGTTGGTGACGCGCTCTACACTGAATTGACAGGGTTGAACAGGTGTGCTAGCTTGCGATAGCATCGCATTCCGAGGTATGCCCGTACAGAGTAGCCGCGGATATCGGTGAAGGAGAAGGCTGATGGGCCCATTGCTCGATAGGATCGATCAGCCCTCTGACCTGCGAGCGCTGACCTACAGAGAGGTAGGCCAGCTCGCCCAGGAAATCCGCGGCACGATTATCAAGGTGATCACCGAGCGCGGCGGACATCTGGCCTCGAACCTGGGAATCGTCGAGCTCACGCTGGCCTTGCACCGGGTGTTCGATAGCCCGGTGGACAAGCTCGTGTGGGACACCACAAACCAGTGCTACACCCATAAGCTCGTCACTGGCCGTAAGGACCAGTTCAACACGATCCGCCTGGAAGACGGCCTGTCCGGATTCGGCGAGCCGTTCGAGAGTCCACACGATTTCCTGTGCGCCGGGCATGCCGGCACCGGCCTCTCGGTCGCCCTGGGTCTCGCCGAGAGCGAAAGGCTTCTTGACCACGAAAGCTGGACTGTCGCCATCGTCGGCGACGGCGCCCTGACGTCCGGCTCGAGCTTCGAGGCCTTGAATAACATCGCCCATCTCACTCCGGGGAACCTGATCACCGTCATCAACGACAACGGCATGTCCATTTCCGAGAACATCGGGTTCCTGACCCACTGGCGCCAACGGATCGTCTCCCACCCCGAGTACCAGGCGATGGTCGCCAGAACGAGGCGGCTTGCTGACAAAGTCCCTCATGGCGAGCTGGCCTACCGGCTGGCGAAGCGGGTCAAGAGCGGCCTCGAAGGCTTCACGCTCCCGACCACGATGTGGACGGAGATGGGCTTCCACTACATCGGCCCCGTTGACGGGCACAACGTCAAAGAGCTCGAAACAGCGCTACAGCAGGCACGGCAAGAGACTCGCAAGCCGCCCCTGATCCACATTATCACCCATAAGGGCAGGGGGTATAAGCCGGCCGAGGAAGACCCCGTCAAGTTTCACCAGCCAAGCTCTCCGCTGAGCGCGGGGAACGGCGCACCGACCTACTCGAAGGTCTTCGCCCAGACGCTCATCCGGTTGATGCACGACGACCCTTCCGTTGTCGGTATCAGCGCCGCGATGCTGGAGGGAACCGGCCTCGTCGAGGCGCAGAAGGCCTTCCCCGACCGCGTTTTCGACGTTGGTATCGCCGAACAGCATGCGGTGAGCATGGCGGCCGGCATGGCCCGCGGCGGGCTCAGGCCGTTCGTCTCGATTTATTCGACCTTCCTCCAGCGGGCCTACGACCAGATCGTCCACGACGTCTGTTTGCAGAACCTCCCGGTGACCATCATCGCGGACCGGGCCGGGATTGTCGGCGAGGACGGCAAGACCCATCACGGCGCCTACGACCTGTCCTATCTGCGCTGCCTCCCGAACTCGGTGGTCTGCGCGCCGAAGGATGAAAACGAGCTCCAGCACCTGATCTACACGGCCTACCGGTACGGAGGGCCGTTCGCCATCCGCATCCCCCGAGGTGCGGGCCTTGGCGTCCCCATGGACGAACAGCTCCGCGAGCTTCCATTGGGCAGAGGGGAGATTCTGCTCGAAGGCAGCGACGTTACGATTCTGGCCATTGGCAAGACCGTCGACGCCGCATCGGAGGCCGCCGAGGAACTGGAGCGCGAAGGGATCTCGTGCATGGTCGTCAACGCCAGGTACGCGAAGCCGGTCGACCTGGAGCTCGTTCTCCAGACCGCAAGGGCTACCGGCAGGGTCGTAACGGTCGAGGAGAACATCCTCGACGGGGGCTTCGGCGCGGCCATTCTGGAAACGCTGAGCGAGGCCGGGGAGACCGGCGTGCCGGTGCTGAGAATCGGCATGCCCGACAGCTTCGTGGAGCACGCCACGGCTGCGGTGCAGCGTATGCGGTTGGGGCTCGACGCTGAAGGGATCGCCCGCCAGGTGAAGGAAGCGTTCTTTTCGAATGAGTCCACCGTCAGGATCGAGACTCCCGGCGGCGAGCCGGTCAGGGTGTAGCGCGACAGTGGCGCCAACAACAACAGCCCTCCCGGACGTCTTCTCCCGCTACCGGGCGCCGCTGGCCGCCGGCTTGAGGGCTGCGATCGGCAATGAGGACCATCCGCTCTACGACCTGCTCCGCTATCACATGGGGTGGCAGGACGAGAACGGCCTCGTCGTCGAATCGAGCACCGGCAAGGGAGTTCGCCCAACTCTCTGTCTGTTCGCCTCCGAGGCAGTAGGGGGCGAGTGGCAATCCGCGCTCCCGGCCGCCATCGCCATCGAGCTCATCCACAACTTCTCCCTTATCCACGACGACATTCAGGACGGCGACAAGGAACGGCATCACCGGCCGACGGTCTGGTATCTGTGGGGCCACAGCCATGGGCTGAACGCCGGAGTCGCGATGAACGTCCTTGCCAACCGCGCGCTGGCGCCGAACGGCGTGTCTTCGCTTCCCGCGGAAAAGGCGCTCCAGGTCTCTTTGATCCTCACCCGGGCCTGCACGCAGATGATCGAGGGCCAGGTCCTCGACCTGAGCTTCGAGCAGCGTTCAACGATCCGCGTGTCCGATTACCTGACGATGATCGGCAAGAAGACAGCTGCACTCCTGGAATCGTCGCTCCATATGGGGGCCGTGATCGGCACCGAGGACGGCCCGATCATCGAGGCCATGCGGGCCTTTGGCACGGATCTCGGCTTCATGTTCCAGGTACGGGACGACATGCTCGGGATATGGGGCGTCCAGGACAAGACGGGGAAGCCGACGGGGAGCGACATCCACCGCCGCAAGAAATCCCTACCGATCGTCCACGCCCTGGAGTCGGCCGAGGGCGGGGCTCGCGAGCGGCTCGTCTCTATCTACCGGTCCGACCGGCCGCTAACGGACGCCGACATCGCCGACGTGCTTTCGATCATGGACGATCTCGATACCGCGGGCTTCTGCGGCTCGCTGGCGAAGGAGCATGGCGAGCGTGGCCTCGAGGCGCTCGCTCACATCGAGCTTGGCCCCAAGGCCCGCGCGGAATGCCAGGAGATGACGGCGTTTCTGCTCGAGCGTGACTACTAGGAAAGAGCAAGCATCGTGACTGTACCCGCATCCCAGGCCTGGACCGTGGCCAGCTACGTTCTGAAGCAGAAGCTTCTCCGCAGGAAGAAGTATCCCCTTGTCCTGATGCTGGAGCCGCTGTTCCGTTGCAACCTGGCCTGCGCCGGTTGCGGCAAGATCCAGTATCCCGCCGCAATCTTGAAGAAGAACCTCTCGTTGGAAGCGTGCGTGGGAGCGGCTGAGGAGTGCGGCGCGCCCATGGTGAGCATCGCCGGTGGGGAGCCCCTGATGTACCCGTACATCGCGGAGCTCGTCGAGGAGCTCGTCCAACGGAAGAAGTACATCTATCTCTGCACCAACGCGCTCCTCCTCAAAGAAAAGCTTGAAGAGGGGCTGTTCAAGCCCTCCAAGTACCTGACTTTCAGTATCCACATGGACGGCCTCAAGGAGGAGCACGACGAGGCGGTCTGCCGCGATGACGCCTACGAGCCGGCCGTCGAAGGAATTCGCGAGGCCTTGGACAGGGGCTTTCGCGTGACCACCAACACAACGCTCTTCGACGGCGCGAAGCCGCTCCGTGTTCGCGAGTTCTTCGACGAGATGATGGAGATCGGGGTCGAGGGCATGATGGTGTCGCCCGGCTACAGCTACAACAAGGCCCCCGACCAGGAACATTTCCTGTACAAAGACACAACCAACCAGCTGTTCACGGACATCCTGTCCGACAAGCGCAAAAGCTGGAAGTTCAACCAGTCGCCCCTTTTTCTCCAGTTCCTCATGGGCAAGCGTGATTACGACTGCACCCCGTGGGGCAACCCCCTCTTCAACTACTTCGGGTGGCAGCGTCCCTGCTACCTTCTTCAAGAGGGCTACGCCACGACGTTCAAGGACCTCCTCGAAACGACTCGGTGGGAGGACTACGGGAAGGCCAGCGGCAACGAGAAGTGCCGGGACTGCATGGTCCACTGCGGATTCGAGGCCACCGCCGTCAACGATACCTTCGGCTCTGTCGGCGGCTTTGGAAAGACCGTGATCGCCACCATCACGGGGAGGCTCTAGGAACCCGCCAATGTCCCTCGAGAAGAGTCTGCAAGGCTGGACCCCCGAAGTGGACGAAGCGCTCCCGATCGATGAGATCATCGAGCACGCCTTCGACTACCGCGGCAACGTTACCCTCGTGAAGACCGATGGCAGCGAATGCGTCGGCTACGTGTTCAACCGCGACGGCAACGTTGCGGAGCCTTTTCTCCAGTACCTTGACGAGAAGGGGGACGGCCCCTTCACGATGACCTACGCCGAGACCGCGAACATTCGGTTCACGGGGAAGGACACGGCCGCCGGTAAGTCCTGGGAGGCCTGGCAGGCCCGCAAGCAGCGGGAAAAAGCCGAACGCGAGTCCCGGGGAGCGTCCTGAGTGTTGATTTTCATCGCCGCGCTGAAGCGGGAGATCGACAAGTTCTCGGCATTCATCGACGTCGATCGCGTGGAGCGCATCGGCTCCGCGGTCTTCACCGAAGGCCGCTACCAGGGCGAGGCCGTCGTCGTTGTCCAGTCCGGCATCGGGATGCGCCGCTCGCTCGAGGCGATAGGGGTAGCCCTGGACCGCTACCGGCCCGATCTGGTGGTCTCGATCGGCTTCTCCGGGGCGATCTCGCCGGACGTCAAAGGCGGCGAGCTCCTGGTGCCCGACTTCGTGACCTCGCACGACCATGACGGCGCCGGAGAAGAAATCCCGACCGATGCAGCGCTACGCGAGGCCGCGCTGCGGGCGATGGTGGAGGGGTTTCTGCCTGTGCATCGGGGAGGCCATGTGAGCGTACGCTCCGTGATGCCGGGACCGGCGGAGAAGGCCCGGCTCGCAAGCCTGTGCGACGCGAAGGCGGCTGACATGGAGAGCTATTGGGTTGGAGAACAGGCGCGGGAGGCGGGGGTCCGTTTTCTCGCTGTCCGAGCCGTCTCGGACGAGGTCAATCTATCGCTTCCGGATTACCAGCGATTCCTGGATGACATGGGGGCGGTCAGGCTGCTGCACGCCGCGTGGTACTACCTCACCCACCCCTGGCACATTACAGCGGCCCCCGCGCTGGCGGCCAACGCCCGCGTCGGGGCGCGCAATCTCGCCGTATTCGGCGAGCTGTTCCTTAATAAGGTCTATAGAGCACTCCCTGTCCATCGATGAAGGCGCTGGTCACGGGGGCTACCGGGTTCATCGGGGGCAACCTCGTCCGGGAGCTCCTGGGAGACGGAGCGCAGGTCAGGGCCCTGGTTCGTCCGGGGAGCGACCGTACGGTCCTCGAAGACCTCGATGTTGAGGTCGCCGAGGGCGACGTCACCGACCCGGACTCGCTCCGGCCGGCGGCGGAAGGCCGCGACGCGGTGTTTCATGTCGCTGCCTGGTACGCCTACTGGCCGCCGGACCGGCGAAGGGCCCACAGGGTCAATGTCGAGGGAACGGTGAACGTCCTTCGAGCTGCCGTGGAGCAGGGAGTGCGACGGGTGGTCCACACAAGCTCCGTCTCGACGGTGGGCATCGGCGCCAACGGCGCGCCGGCCGACGAGCGAGCGACGCTCGACCCCCGGCATCTGCAAGCGGGCTACAAGCGCTCGAAGTACGAGGCGGAACAGGAGGCGCTACGGGCCCATCGAGAGGGTTTGCCGGTGGTCATCGTCAACCCGTCGGCGCCGGTGGGAGCTTGGGACCCCAAGCCGACGCCGACAGGCCGGGTGATCGTGGACTTCTTGAAGGGTCGGATGTTCGGGTACCTGAACACGGGCCTGAATGTCGTGCACGTGCGGGACGTGGCCCGGGGGCACATTCTCGCGCTGGAGAAGGGAAGGCCAGGAGAGCGATACATACTGGGGAACCGAAACATGTCGCTGCGGGCGATCTTCCAGATGCTCGGGAGCATCGCGGGACGGCGTCCGCCGAGGCTACGGGTCCCATACTGGGCGGCGTTGAGCTTCGCCCACCTGGACGAGATGTTTGAAGGAAGGATGATGAGGCGGACACCGAGGGCGACGGTGACAGAGGTGCGGTTGGCCAGGCGGCCGATGTATTTTGACGCCGCTAAAGCTGTGCGGGAGCTCGGGCTTCCGCAGACTCCAGTGGAGGACGCCTTCACCGACGCGGTTGCCTGGTTCCGGAAGCGCGGATACGCATGACACAGCGACGAACGAGGGAACCTCGTCAGACTATCCCGGGCGTGACCCAAAAACGACCCGCCGCGACGCGCGCGGCCGAGCCCGTCCTCGCCGCCCGCTCACGCGATGATTTCTCTCCCCGTCTCGACCAGGGGATCGACCGCTCGAAGGGTTATCTCCTGGGGGAGCAATACGAGAAGGGCTACTGGTGGGGAGAGCTCGAGGCCAACTGCGCGATCCACGCCGAATACCTGCTGTTGACTCAATCCCTGGACGTGGCCAACAAGGACCACTGGCGGAAGCTGGTCAACTATTTGAAAGTCATGCAGATCGAAGACGGCGGCTGGCCCATCTGGTACGGTGGCCCCGGCGACCTGAGCATCTCCGTCGAATGCTATTTCGCGATGAAGTTGGCGGGCGTCGATCCCGAAGATCCGTCCATGGTCAAGGCACGGGAATTCATACTCGCCAAGGGCGGCGTTCCCGAGACCCGCATCTTCACCAAGACGTGGCTTGCGCTCTTCGGCCAGTGGGACTGGCGTGGCACGCCGATCCTCCCGGCCGAGACGGTCCTCCTCCCCAACTGGTTCCCGATCAACCTTTACGAGTTCGCCTGCTGGGCCAGGGGTACTATCGCAGCGTGCATGATCCTCATGAGCCTCAAGCCCGTCTGCGCTATCCCCGACTCCGCGCGCATCGACGAGCTCTATCCGTTGGGCAGGGAGCGGACCAGGTACGAGTTCGGCGAAAAGGGCCGGCTGTTCAGTTGGAACACCGCCTTCCGCGTCGTCGACGGCGTGCTGAGAGTCTACGAGCGGCTACCGTTCAATCCGCTGCGACGCCTGGCGCTGAAGAAAGCCGAGCAGTGGATCCTCAACCGACAGGAGGCCGACGGGACCTGGGGCGGGATCCAGCCGCCATGGGTCTATTCGCTGATGGCGCTCAAGACCCTGGGCTACCCGATCGACCACCCCGTGATGCAGAAGGGCCTGTCGGCCTTCTTCGGCCCCGAGGGCTTTTCTCATGAGACGGAGGAGTATTTTTGGACCGAGCCATGTGTGTCGCCCGGATGGGATACCTGTCTGGTGATGATGGGACTCCAAGACGCCGACCTCCCGGCGGACCACCCCGCGCTCGTGAAAGCGACCGAATGGCTGCTGAAGCAGCAGAGTCTGGACCACTGGGGCGACTTCCAGGTCAAACGCCCCAACCTGCGTTCCGGGGGCTGGGCGTTTGAGTTCGCCAACCAGGTCTACCCCGACACGGACGACGCCTCCATGGTGATGATCGCCCTCAACGACATGGGATGGCGGGGCGACCCCCGGATGGAAGAGTCGCTGCAGGCGGGGTTCGATTGGCTCGAGGGGATGCAGAGCAAAAACGGCGGCTGGGGCGCGTTCGACGTCGACAACACCAAGTTCTTCGTGGGCGAGATCCCGTTCTGCGACTTCGGCGAGGTCCTCGACTGGCCCACCGAGGACGTCACGGCGCACATTCTCGAAGCCTTCGGCCGGATGGGCTACGACGCGAGCCGCCCCTCCATCGCCCGGGGGCTGGCCTATCTGAAGAAGAACCAGCAGGAAGACGGCTCCTGGTGGGGCCGCTGGGGGGTGAACCACGTCTACGGCATCGGGGCCGTGCTCCCGGCCCTCCAGGCCATCGGCGAGGACATGCGCCAGCCGTATGTCCGACGAGCGGTGACCTGGCTAGAGTTGCACCAGAACGACGACGGCGGCTGGGGCGAGTGCATCGAGTCGTACGTCGACCCGGCGCTGAGAGGGGTTGGACCCAGCACCGCGTCCCAAACGGGATGGGCCCTGCTCGGGCTGGTCGCGGCGGGCGAGGCCGGTAGCGATTCGGCAAGGCGGGGCGTAGAATACCTGCTGCGCACCCAGCAGCGCGACGGCTCCTGGGACGAGCCCTACTTCACGGGCACCGGCTTCCCGATGGACTTCATGATCAACTACCACGTGTATCGGAACTGCTGGCCGCTGATGGCCATGGGCCGGTACCGCCGCGCCCTGCGGCAGGACGGGTAGCGGGGGCTGGAGCCGTGACCAAGCGGCGTCCAAGCCAGGTCGTGTACGTCGGCCATGTCCCCGTGGGCGGCGAGAACCCGATCGTCGTCCAGTCGATGACCGACACCGACACGGCCGACATCGACGCGACGGTAGCCCAGGTAAAACTGCTGGCCGACGCCGGGAGCGAGATCGTCCGCGTCACCGTCAACAACGACGCCGCGGCGCGGGCCGTCCCCGAGATTCGCAAACGCCTCGACGACCTGGGCTGCGCCGTCCCGCTTATCGGCGATTTCCACTTCATTGGCCATCGGCTGCTCCATACTCACCCGGACTGCGCCCAAACGCTGGACAAGTTCCGCATCAACCCCGGCAACGTGGGCCGCGGTCCCCGTCACGACGGGAACTTCAGGGCGTTCATCGAAGTCGCGAGAGAGTTGGGGAAACCTGTTCGGATCGGCGTCAACGCCGGGAGCCTGGACCCGGACATCCTCGGGAAGAAGATGGATGTCAACTCCAAGCGCTCTGACCCCCTCTCGGGCGACGACGTCGAGCGGGAGGCCCTTGTTGAGAGCGCGACGGCGAGCGCGGAGGCGGCTGTCGAGCTGGGACTGCCCGAGGACAAGATCATCATCTCGTGCAAGGTGTCACGGCTCCCCCAGATGGTCGAGGCCTATCGCGAGCTGGCCCGGGTCTGCGATTACCCGCTCCACCTGGGCCTCACCGAGGCCGGGATGGGGACCAAGGGAATCGTCGCGACCACCGCTGCGCTCTCCACCTTGCTCTACGACGGCATCGGCGACACCATTCGCTCCAGCCTGACCCCGGAGCCCGGCGGGGACCGCACCAAAGAGGTCCGTCTCTGCCAGGAGATCCTCCAAGCGCTCCAGATTCGATCGTTCCGGCCCGCTGTGACCGCATGCCCCGGCTGCGGCCGCACCACGTCGTCGCTATTCCGCGAGCTGGCCCAGGACATCCAGGTGCATCTCGATGCCAAGAGGCCGGAGTGGAGCGCGCGGTACACCGGCGCCGAATCCCTAAAGGTCGCGGTGATGGGCTGTGTCGTCAACGGCCCCGGCGAGTCCCGCGTCGCCGACATCGGCATCTCCTTGCCGGGGACCGGCGAGTCGCCCCGAGCACCGGTGTTCGTCGACGGCGAGCGCAAGCTGTTTCTCGAAGGCCCAACCATCGCCGACGACTTCATTCACATGGTCGAGGACTACGTCGAACAGCGGTGGGGGTCGTAACCCCGCCAGAGCCTTTCGGCCCGCCGACAAGCGAACCAGGCCATGACCCAGACTGTCACTCCCGCCGCCGCCATCGAAGAAGCCTACGCTTACTGCGAACGGCTGGCGAAGACTCACTACGAGAACTTCAGCGTCGTCACGTGGTTCCTACCGAAGCGGCTGCGTCCGCCGATGTACAGCGTCTATGGCTTCTGCCGCCACACCGACGACCTGGGCGACGAGGCGGAGGGAGACCGGCTCGCGCTCCTGGACCAGTGGGAGGAGGACCTGCGCCGCTGTGAGTCCGGGGCCCCCGAGCACCCGATCCTCAAGGCGCTGCAGCAGACCATGAGCGGGAGGCCGATGCCGATCGAGCCCTTCCTGAAGCTCATCGAAGCCAACCGCATGGACCAGCGCACCAAGCGCCATCCCACCTACGACGGCCTGCTCCACTACTGCGACCACTCGGCCAATCCGGTGGGCCGCATGGTGCTCTCTCTGTTCGGATACAACGACGACGAGCGGCAGCGGCTCTCCGATGCGACCTGCACCGCGCTCCAGCTCGCCAATTTCTGGCAGGACGTCCGTCGCGACTACGCCATGGGCCGCATCTACATTCCGCTCGAGGACATGGAGCGGTTCGACTACTCGGAGGACGACCTGCGGAGCAACGTCGTCAACCAGAACCTGCGGGACCTGATGGCCTTCGAAGTCGACAGGGCCCGGGCACTCTTCAAGGAAGGCGAGCGGCTCGTCGACCTCGTGGACGGTGAGCTGCGTATCGACCTCAAGCTTTTCACCCTCGGCGGGTTGTCCGTGCTCGACGCCATCGAGCGCCAGGGCTACGACGTGCTGTCTCAACGCCCGGTCGTATCGAAAGGGCGGAAGCTCCAGCTCAGTCTCCGCGCCATGACGCAGCTCACCACTCGCCGCCTTGCCCGAGGGGTGCGCCGTGGCTAGCGTGACCGCGGCCCTCCCTTCTCTCGACGAGGCGTATCGCTCTTGCGAGACCGTCGTCAAAGAGCGGGCCAAGAACTTCTACTTCGCCTTCCTCACGCTGCCGCGCAAGGAGCGTCTCGCCATCTGCGCCGTCTACGCCTTTTGCCGGGCCTGCGACGACTACTCAGACGATGACCTGGAGCTCCAACGGAAGCTCGAGTCGCTCGAGGAGCATCGCCGCCTGCTACATGAGGCCTATGAAGGGCGCCCCGCCAACTCAGCGTTTCTGGCGCTGCACGACACCGTCGAGCGCTACGGCATCCCCCTCCAGTACTTCGACGAGATCATCGACGGCGTGTTGATGGACCTCACCGTGTCGCGCTACGCGACCTTCGACGAGCTCTACAAGTACTGCTATCGCGTCGCGTCCGTGGTCGGCCTCGTCTGCATCGAGATCTTCGGCTACACCGATCCGAAAGCGAAAGCGCATGCGGTCGACCTCGGCATCGCGATGCAGATCGTCAACATCATGCGCGACGTCCGGGAGGACGCCGAGCGGGACCGCATCTACCTGCCGAAAGAGGACATGGAGCGGTCGGGTTACTCGGAGAAAGACCTCTTCTCGGGCGTGGTCAACGGCCCCTTCGACGAGCTCATGCGGATGCAGTCTCAGCGGGCGCGGGAGCACTTTCAAAAAGGGAGGCTGCTGCTGCCTCTCCTTTCACCACGCGCTCGGGCCTGTCCAGCCGTGCTACAGGGTCTGTACAGCGAGCTGCTGGGGCGCATTGAAACGCGCGGCTACAATGTGTACGGGTCTCGAATCCGCCTCTCGACCCGGGAGAAAATCTGGCTCGCTGGAAAGATATGGCTGACAACGGCAATCAGACGACTCATCCCGGGCGCGAAGTCGTCGTCGTAGGCGGCGGCCTCGCCGGCATTTCGGCCGCTTGTCACCTGGCAGAACGCGGCTTCCGCGTGAGGCTCCTGGAAAAGCGCCCCTACCTTGGCGGCCGTACCTACTCCTTTGTCGACAAGGAACTGGGCGTCGAGGTCGACAACGGCCAGCACGTGTTTATGAAGTGCTGCACCTACTACCTCGACCTGTTGAAGAAGCTGGGCGTTCTCGACAAGACGTGGGTGCAGCGGAGGCTGCGAGTAAACGTCTACGACAGAGCCGGGAAAGGCTCCGCCATCTACTCGGCGCCGCTGCCTTCGACCCTGCACCTGCTGCCGTCGCTGTTGCTCTACAAGCACCTCTCGTGGCGAGAAAAGCTCGCCGTGCTCTGGGGCGCCTTGTCGATGATGCGCATCTCCGAGAAACGCCTGAAAGCCCTCGACGACATGACCTTTTCCTCGTGGCTCAAAGGCCATGGCCAGTCGGACAGGGCTATTGCGGGGTTCTGGAACCTGATCACCCTCCCCACGCTCAACGACGACGCCTCCGACGTCAGCGCCGCCCAGGCGATCATGGTCCTGCAACAGGGGTTCTTCAAAGACCCCCACGGGGCCGACGTGGGATACGCAACGGTGGGGCTGTCGAACCTGCTGTTCGACGAGGCAATCGCATTCCTCGAACAGCGAGGCGGCTCCGTCATGTTGGGCCACAAGGTGGAGTGCGTCGAGGGCGACGACGAGGGCATCACGGGGGTCCGGGTCCACGGACAGGGCGTGCTCACCGCAGACGCCTACGTCGTCGCGACGACCCCTCGAGCCCTGGCCGACCTGCTCCCAGTACCGTTGCGGGGCGACGGCTTCTTCGGGCGGGCCGACCGGCTGTCCATGTCGCCCATAGTCAACCTGCACGTCTGGTTCGACCGGAAGGTCACCGACATCGACTTCGCCGCGTACCCCGAGAGCGAGCTGCAGTGGGTGTTCAACAAGGACCACGGCGACAGCGCCAACGGGCAGCATCTCTGCGTCTCCGTCAGCGCCGCCCACGCCTATATCGACATGCCCAAGGACGAGTTGCACCGGTTCGTCGAGTCCGAGCTTCGCCGGGCCTTCCCCGAGGCCCGCGACGCCCAGGTCACGAGGGTGGTGTCGGTGAAGGAGCGCTTCGCCACCTTCAGCCCGACACCGGGCTCGGCGGCTTTCCGGCTCCCGGCAAGAACCCCGGTGCCGAACCTCTTCCTGGCGGGGGCCTGGACCGATACCGGCTGGCCTTCGACCATGGAGAGCGCGGTCCGCAGCGGCGTCTTCTGCGCCGACGCAATCGCGGGCGCGTCATGAAGGGCGCGCTGATTCTGGCCCCGTTCGCCGACGAAGAGCTTGCCCGGCTCCGGGAATCGCTGTCCGTCACTCACGAGAGCTGGCTGCAAACAGAGCGGCTTTACGACCCCGAGGAGTTGGGCGTACGACTGCGGGAAGAGGATGTCGGCTTCCTCGTCGTCGAGGCCGACTTCGTTTTCGAGGAGACGTTCGAGATCGCGCCGGGCCTGGAGATGGTCGGCATCTGTCGCAACGCCCTGAATCACGTCGACCTCGACGCGGCAACGGCGCGGGGCGTGCTCGTAGTCAACGCGCCGGGACGGAACTCCGTCGCGGTTGCGGAGCACACGCTGGGCATGATGCTGGCGCTGGCGCGCCACATTCCCCAGGCCCACCGGTTCGTGAGCGACGGGGCGTGGACCGATCCCGTGGGCGGCTATTCGAAGTTCCAGGGCACGGAGCTCGCCGGCAAGACGGCCGGAATCGTCGGCCTTGGCGCCATCGGACGGCTGGTCGCCCAACGACTTGTGGCCATGGGCATGCAGGTGATCGCTCACGACCCATATGTCGCGCCCGAGGACGCTACGGCAGCCGGCGCCGAGTCGGTCGCCCTGGACGACCTCCTGGCCCGCGCCGACTTCGTCCTCATCCATACCCCGGCGACGGAATCCACGATGGGCCTTATCGAAGGCGACGCACTCGCGCTCATGAAGCCCACCGGGCGTCTCATCAACCCGTCGGCGCCCGGCGTGGTCGACGAGGAAGCCCTGGCCGACGCCCTCCAGAAGGGCCGTATCGCCGGGGCCGCCCTCGACGTGTTCGAGGGCCATCCTCTCCCCGAAAACAGCCGCCTGCGGAGCCTGGACAACGTGGTCCTCACGCCCCATATCGGCGGCGCCACCTCCGAGACCGTCGACCGCCAATCGAGGATGATCGCCGACGATATTCTGCTCGTCCTGCGGGGGCAACAGCCGGTACATCTTGTGAACCCGGAGGCTTGGACCGCGCGAGCCCAGAGACTGGCGGCGCGGACGACGAGCTGACGATGCCCCGCACCACCTCCACTGGCTGCCTCGTGGCGGTCGACCTGGGAAGCAGCCGAGTCAAGTGCGTCGTGAGTAGCGAACGGGGCCGCGTCCTCGGCCAGAGCGACGCCGCCTGGGCCGCCGAAACGCCCGCCGAAATCGCGCCCTGGGGCAAGCAGTACGATCCCACGCACAGCTGGCGGCTCATCGCGGGGCTCATCAGGCGCGCCCTCCGAAGCGCTCGGGTCAAAGCATTGAGGGTGGCTGCGGTGGCGGTCACCAGCCAGCGGGAAGGGATCGCGCTGCTCGACGGCAAAGGCAACGATCTCTACCTCGGCCCCAACTCCGACGTTCGCGCGTTTTTCGAAGGCCAGGCCCTCGACGACGAGCGCGGCTCCGACATCTACCGAGTCACCGGCCACTCTCCGTCATTTCTGTTCGCCCCCGCCAAGCTCCGCTGGTTTCGGGACAACAAGCCCGAGCTATTCGAGCGGGTGCACACCGTGCTTAGTCTCGACGCCTGGGCGGCGTACCGGCTGTCCGGCGCCCTGGCGATAGAGCGGGCGGCGGCGGCCGAGATCGGCCTCCTCGATGTCGGCTCAGGCGATTGGCCGGCCAATCTATTGCATGAAATCGGAGTGCCGAAGCGCGTCTTGCCGGAGCTGGTGGATGCGGGGGCCGTCGTCGGCCAGGTGACCCGCGAGGCAGCCGAGGCAACCGGGCTTGCCCCGGGGACGCGGGTCGTCGCCGCCGGCCCGGACACCCAATGCGGCCTCCTCGGGATGGGCGCCACGAGCCACGGCGACATCGGGATCGTGGCGGGTTGGAGCGCCCCCGTCCAGCTCGTGCTGGAGGGGCTAGCTTTGGACGAGAAAAGCCGCACCTGGAGTGGACGCCACGTGCTTCCCGAGACCTGGGTCCTGGAGAGTTCCGCGACCGAAGCCGGGGGCGCCTATCGCTGGATCGCCGACCTGTTGACAGGGAGTGGGACGAGAGACCCTCACGGCGCGATCGATCGCCTCGCGGGGCGTGTTCAGCCGGGGGCGGAGGGCGTGCTCGCCTATCTCGGGCCCCAGGCCTCCGACATGAACGACGTCGGGCCCAGGTGGGGCGGCCTTCTTTTCCCCGTTCCGCTGACCGCGGGACCCGTCGAACAGGGCCAACTCTTCCGCGCGACCTTCGAAAATCTCGCCTTCGCCATCAGGGCCAACGTCGCGCAACTGGAGCAGATCGCCGCCGTTCCGGTGCGGCAAATCGCGTTCGGCGGCGGCATGGCTGGCGGCAAGACGCTGGCGCGTATCCTCGCCGATGTCCTCGAGACGCCCGTGCATCACTTCCGTGGGTCCGAGGTCACGGCCCTCGGCGCCGCCATGTGCGCCGGAACAGGGGCTGGACTGTTCGCCACGCTGAGAGAAGCCGTCGCCGCAATGACGCCCCAGAGCCGTATCGTCACCCCGGACCCCCTCACGGCCCTCGAGTACCGGGACCACTACGAGCGCTGGCTGGCTGTCGCCGAGGGCCTTCAAGCGCTTCGCGAGCAGCTGTAGTCCATATCGAGTAGAAGCGTCCGGCCCTGGATGCTACAATCGTTCCCGTTGCGAACCAGTCGGGGCGCTACTTCTCTTAACTGAGCAAAATGACCAGCCGTTGGCAAGCGGAAAAGCAGCAGGTGCTCGAAACGAGCCAGGCGATGTCCCGAAAGGGCCTCGTCGTCGGCGCCGCGGGCAACGTCAGCATGCGGCTCGGCGGCCCTGACGAGGAGCTCCTGGCAATCACGCCCAGCAAGAAGCACTACGACGACCTCGTCGTCGACGACATCCAGGTAATCGACTTCGATTGCGAGCCGGTGGAGGGCGATCTGGTCCCTTCTATCGAGTCCCCGATGCACGTCGCCTCGTACCGAGCGCGGCCCGACGTTCGGGGTATGGTGCACACGCACTCTGTCTACGCCAGCACCCTCGCCGTGGCCCGTCTCGACCTTCCACCGCTAATCGACGAACTGATCGTGCTAGTCGGGGGCGCGGTCAGGGTAGCGGACTACGGCTTTCCCAGCTCCGACGAGCTGGCATCCGGCCTCGCTGACGCGCTTCGCGACCGAAACGCGGCGCTCTTGGCGAACCACGGCCTTGTGGGAATCGGGGCCGATCTGCGCGAGGCGCTCACAATCTGCGAGCTCGTCGAGCGGGCCGCCCAGGTCTACGTGATGGCCCGGGCGATAGGACAGGTGAACCTCCTGCCCGACGAGGTCATCGACACCGAGATGGAACTCTTCAAGATGATGCACCGCCAGGAGCCCGCCTAGCCATGATCAAGGTCCCGGGATTCCTGCTGCGCCGGCTCTACGTGAAAGGGAGCTTGCGCAATACCGACGACGGCTTCGAGTTCAAGCTGCGGAACAGCCTGGGGTCGGGGTACGCCTACGGCCTGTTACCGCTCAAGATCGACGACGAAGAGCTGCCCGCGGACAACGCGTCCTTCTCCGTGGATGGCAAGACCCTCGGGTTCCCAGAGGTCACCAAGGAAAACCCCGCATCGCTGGCGATGAACCGGGACGCGACCATCAGCTTCGCCGGCCGCACCCTGCCCGAGGGGCCACACAAGGTCACGATGGGGTTCGTCGTGGTCGGCCTCGGCAACCTCTCCTTCGACCTCACCGACAACGTCGCCTAGGCGGGGGCGCCCCAGCCGCCGCCACCCGGCGTCTCGATCGTCAGAACGTCGCCCGGGTGCAAGTCGACCCGCACCTTCGACGGCAGCCGCTCCTCCTCACCCGACTCCGCCCGAGTGACCGTGTTGCGTCCCGGCTGCCCGGCCTCGCCGCCCGACAAGCCATAGGGCCGCGTCGTCCGGCGGTCCGAGATGACGGTGAGATCCGTCGCGACGAGAAACTCGATGCTGCGACACACACCGTCGCCTCCACGTTGACGGCCCGCGCCACCGGAGCCTCGGCGCACGCTGTACTCGCGAACGCGCAGCGGCATCTCGAACTCGAGCGCCTCGATCGGGGTGTTCATCGTGTTCGTCATGTGGGTCTGGACCGCCGAGAGGCCCGGCGCCGAAGGCCGCGCTCCCATCCCTCCGGCGATGGTCTCGTAGTAGGCGAAGCTCCGCTGTCGGGCAGGGTCGTAGCCGCCAAAGGCCAGGTTGTTCATCGTTCCCTGGCTCGCCGCCGGTATCACGTCGGGCAAGGCCTTCGCCAGGGCGCCCAAAAGCACGTCGACCATGCGCTGCGACGTCTCGCCATTCCCCGCCGACACAGCGCGAGGCGGCCTGGCGTTGACCACGGTGCCCTCCGGGGCCACGACCCGCACGGGGGCCATGCAGCCATGGTTCGCGGGCACGGCCTCCCCGGCAATGCAGCGGACCACGTAGAGCACCGCCGAATCGGTCACGGCCTGCACCGCGTTGACCGGCCCTCGCTGCTCCGGGGCGCTTCCACTGAAATCCACCAACAGCGTATCGCCATCGACGGTGACCTCAACCCTGATCGTTACACGCTCGTCAGATAGACCGTCGCCGTCCAGCGAGTCCTCGAAGCTGTACTTTCCGGGCGGTATCCGCCGGATGGCGGCGCGGGTGAGCGCCTCCGAATAGTCGAGAAGGCCCTGCATGTGGTCCCGGACCTCCCCATGTCCATACTTGGCGACGATATCGGTCAACCGACGGGCTCCCACGCTGGAGGCGGAGAGCTGGGCCGCCAGGTCGCCGCGCCGCTCGACGGGGGTGCGGACGTTGCGACAGATGAGTTCCATCACCCGCTCATCGGTCTCGCCCCCCTCAACGAGCTTGACGGGCGGAATGATAAGACCTTCCTGGAACAGGTCGGTGGCCAGGGGCATCGACCCTGGGGATGCCCCACCGATGTCCGCGTGGTGGGCCCGGTTCGCCACGTATCCCACCAGGCGCGGCCCCCCGTCGATCTCGACGTGAACGGGCATCACCATCGTTACGTCCGGGAGGTGCGTCCCGCCCAGGTAGGGGTCGTTCAGGACCGCAACGTCCTCCGGCCCGAGGTCGACGTTGGCGATGGCGGCGGCGACGGACGCCGGCATGGACCCAAGGTGTACCGGGAGGTGGGCGGCCTGGGCCACCATACGCCCCTCGGCATCGAACAGCGCGCAGGAGAAGTCGTGACGCTCCTTGATGTTGGGCGAGAAGCCCGTGCGTCCCAGCACCGCGCCCATCTCCTCGGCAACGGACGCGAACAGGCTTTTAAATATTTCTAGCGTTATGGGGTCCATTGGCTAGGTCCCGCTTTTAGCATTCTCGACGACGAGATTCAATCGATCGTCCACCCGTGCCGCCCACCCGGGCGGTATCACACTGGTCGTGTCGTACTGGGCCACGATGGCCGGCCCAGCGATCTGGTCCCCGGGCGCAAGGAGGTCGCGGGAATAGACGGGGATCTCGGACGCGCGTCCGCCAAACACGACGCTCCGGCGGTGGGTTACCGCCACCGCCTTTTGTGACGCACCCAAAGCGGGGACAGCCTCGGTGACAACGGGGGTTTCGAGGACCATCTTCACACGCACGTTGACGATCTCGACGGGCTGGTCCAGGTTCTCGTGGCCGTATCGAGCCCCGTGCGCCTCGTGAAACGCGGCGACGACCTGTTCGAGTGACTGCTTGGCGTAGGCGACGTTGATTTCGAACGACTGGCCGGAGTACCGCATGTCCAGGGACCTATGCTCGATGGCCTGGTTTCCATCCACGCCCATCGCCGCCATGTCGGTGCGGCCTCGGGCCGTCAGGTTGTCCAGCGCGCGGTCGGCGGCAGCGAGGTCAAGGTCGTCGCCCCGGAGCATCACCGTGGCGGAGTACTGCCGCATCACGTCGGCGAAGGCCATCCCCTGGGCGGAGAGCACGCCGGGGTGCAGTGGGATGAGCACCGTCGGGACGCCGAGGGCTTCGGCGAGGTCGCAGGCGTGGAGCGGCCCGGCGCCGCCAAAGGCCACGAGAGCGAAGTCCCTGGGGTCGTGCCCACGCTCGATCGAAACGACACGGACTGCCCGCTCCATGTTTGCGTTGGCAACCCGAATCACGCCCTCCGCGGCCTCTACGGCGCCCGGGCCGACGTGCTTGGCGATCGAGAGCAGGGCGTCTTCCGCTCGGCCAAGGTCGAGGGCGATCAGCCCGCCCTGAGCGTCGCCCTCTTCGAGCCGGCCCAGTACCAGGTTCGCGTCCGTCACCGTCGGCAGTGTCCCCTTGCCGTAGCACGCCGGCCCCGGATCGGCCCCCGCGGACTCCGGGCCCACCTGGAGCGCCCCACCCGCATCGACGCGGGCGATGGAGCCGCCGCCCGCCCCGACGCTGTGGACGTCGATGGAGGGCGTCTTGACGGGGAGTCCGGCCACCGACCACTCGGTCGTCTCGGACACAGCGCCGTCGCACAGCGAGACGTCGGTCGAGGTGCCCCCCATGTCGAAGCAGATGACCCTCGAGTAACCCGCCTCCCGCGCGGCCCGGAAAGCGCCGACGACACCCCCGGCCGGTCCTCCCGAGATGGTGAACACCGGTCGCTCCACCGCCGCCTCGGGCGTCAACGAGCCCCCGGACGACTGCATGACGCGGAGACCGGGGCCCAGCTCGTCGCGCAGCCTGCGAAGATAGCGGTCGACGACCGTCGTGCTCGTTCGCTCGTACTCGCGGTACTCGGGGAGGACCTCGCTGGAGAGGTAAACGTAAGGCCCAACACCCGCTCGCTCGAGGGCGTCCCTGACACGCTGCTCGTGGTCAGGGCGTAGGAACGAGAACAGCAAACACACTGCAACCGCCTCGACCTTCTCGTCCCGGACTCGTTCGGCGATCTCAGCGGCCGCCGTGGCGGCCAGCGCCTCGACCACTTGCCCCTCGCTCCCGACGCGCTCGTGGACTCCAAACCGCCGCTCGGCGGGCACCAGAGGCTCGGGACGTGTGACCAAAAAGTCGTAGAGGCTCTCTCGCTCCTGCCGCCCGATCTCGAGCACGTCTTCGAAGCCGGCCGTGGTGACCAGCGCGGTCCTGGCCCCCTTGCGCTCGATCAACGCGTTGGTCGCAACCGTCGAGCCGTGGACGATGTCCGCGCCAGGGCCGATGCCGAGCTCGCGGAGGCCCCGAAGCACCGCCCGCGAGGGGTCGTCGGGCGTCGATGGCAGCTTGTGGACACGGAGGGCCGTGCCCTGGGCAAGGACGAACTCGGTGAAGGTCCCGCCGACGTCGACGCCGACAAGCATTCCGGGAGGTGGAGGGCTCACGGGCCCATTCTAGCAGCCGGATCGGGAGCGAAAGCCTGTGCTATCATTGCCGCTGCAATCCGCCGCAATACAGGAGGCGCACGATGGTTTTGAAGGAAGGCGACAAGGCCCCCGACTTCACCCTCCCAGCCTCGGACGGCAGCACCGTCTCGTTGAAGGACCTGGCCGGGAAGAAGGTGGTCGTGTACTTCTACCCGAAGGACAACACACCGGGCTGCACCAAAGAGGCCTGCAGCTTCCGCGACTATAACTCCGAGCTGAAGCAGGCGGGGGCCGTCGTGCTCGGCGTCAGCAAGGACAGCATCCAGTCGCATAACAAGTTCATCGACAAGTACGAGCTTCCGTTCCTGCTCCTCTCCGACGCCGACGCGGCGATGGCCTCGGCGTACGGCGCCTGGGGCGAAAAGAAGCTCTACGGCCGCACGTTCATGGGAATGAACCGCATCACCTATCTCATCGACGAGCAGGGCAACATCGCCCGGGCCTGGCCCAAGGTGAAGCCCGACCGACACGGCGAAGAGGTCCTCGCCGCAGTCACCGGGTCCTGACGTCTCACGCGCTCCCGGGCCGGGTCGCCTAGGCCGGGCCTGGGGTCCGCTGCTTGAACCTGGGCGGTTTCAGGAACAGCAGCACGACGGACGCGGCCCCGAGCAGTGCGCCATACATGATGAAGGCGACGCTGTAGCCGTCGGACAGGTTGTCGGCAAACACCCCGGCGACGACGGGTCCCGTTACCGTTCCCACCAACAAGACCGGCGCCATCATCCCGGAGACCGTCGCATAGTGGCGCCTGCCGAAGTATTCGGCCCGCGTGGCGAACATCAGTGGCGCCGCGCCGCCATGCCCCGTGGAAAACAACACCAGAAACACGATGGCCATGGCGGTCCCGTCAACGAATCCGAGCATCGCGATGCCCACTGCTTGAATTCCGAAGGCGAGGAACACGACCTGGCTCTTCGGGAACATATCTCCCAGGAAACCCATGCCCAGCCTACCGCCCGCGCTTGCGGGGCCGATCAGGCCAAGGAAGAGGGCGGCCCTCGTTGTGGAAAAGCCGACGTCCTCCGATAGGTAGGCGACGAGGTGGACCGGCACCGCGGCCGTCCCCAGCATCCGCATCGAAAAGCACAGGCCCATTACCCAGAACACCGGCGAGTGCATGGCCTCCCGGGGAGTGAAGTAGCCCTCGTCGTCCGCGGGCCCGCCGTTCCGGCTCTTCGTTGGGGGCGGCTGATTGTCGGGCAGGTAGCCGTAAGGCTCGGGCCGATAACGCATCACTGCCGCGATTGGCCAGCCCAGGGTGATGATGGAGACGCCGCTGAAAAACGCCGTGCCCCGCCAGCCGTGGGTCTCGATACCCCAGGCGACCGCCGGGACGATAAGCCCACCGATGGCAGACCCGGTTAGGACGATACCCAGGACTCGCGTGCGGCGGCGGATGAACCAGTTGATCACAACCGCCTGCACCGGCTGAGTGAAGCTGAAGCTGGCCCCAAGGGCGATCGTCGCGACGAAGACCGCGTAGAACCAAACAAGGGACTGGACGGTGGCGAGCAGCATGAAGCCGCCACCCATGAGGCCGATTCCAACGAACATCACCCTTCTCGCGCCGAACCGGTCGGTCATGTACCCCTGGATGGGACCGACCAGTCCGCTCTCCAGCCGCGCCAGAGAAAAGGCGCCGGAAAGGGCTGTCTTGCTGGCGTTGAAGGTCTCGGCAACCGGGAGAAAGAAGGCGCCGATGCCGAGGTAGTAGAAGCCGCTGTTGATCGAAACGCCGAGGGTCCCGGCGACCACGATCCACCAGCCGTAGAAGAAACGCCTTCGTGGCGGGGCCTCGCCCTCGGTGGAAGAAGGGGCGCTTTCCTGGCGGTCCATCAGAGGGCAACCCTAGCAGAGCCGCCAGGGCCGCGCAACGGAAGCGCACCGTCGACGGCTAGCCGGAGAGTCGCAGGGCGAATTCGATCAGCGCCAGGAACTCACCGCCCGTCGGCGGCCTCGCTCCGGCCTTCAACTCGTCGATGGCATCCTGCCCGAGCTGCAGGGTGAGCGGCGCGGTGACGACGGACGGCAGCGCATCGAGGAGCCCAAGGAGGGCCTGCACCTGGGCCTGGAAGGGCGGCACCGGGACGTCGGAGAGCGGCAGCAGCAGGCTACGCAACTCCTCGACGGCTGGGACCGCCTCGCTGACGAAGGCCACGATCCGCTCCTCTGTCCATCCGGCAGCCTCGAGCTCCTGCTTGACGTCGTCGGGAAGGGATGCGAAGAACGCGACCACCTCTTCGGTGTCGATGTCTGTGGCATCTTCGCCCTGCTCCCCTTCGAGCCCAATGAACCTGTCCAAGACGGAGAAGAGCTGGGCCAGTTGCGAGCTGGTGAGGAATGCGTCGCCGGAGCGGACCGCAGCAGCGGTCGCGTCGTCGATGGCGATGGTGGCTCGCAGCAGGCCAGGGTTGGTGAGGACGGTCATCGCCCGCGACGGGAGGAAGGTCACCTCGAGGTCGCCGATGGCCTCAAATACCTCGGCGATGGCCTCGGCGTCCGGCTCAACCTCGAGATCGAAGGTGCCCAGGGCCGTGGCGAACCCGGCCTCGCCGATGCCGGCGGCATCCAGCCGGCCCTTGACCTCGTCGGAAAGGCCCTGGAAGACCCCCATGTAGAAGCCGACCGTTTCGTTCTCAGCGGCCAGGGACCGGAGCGCGGTGGCCGTCGCGGTGGCCGTCCTGTCCGAGTCGCTCGTACCGCCGCACGCGGCAGCGAACAGACCGACCGCGACAGCGCCGGTGAGGATGGTTGAGAGACGCCTTGCGTTGGACGGCATGGCTCGTTTCTCCGGTGTTCACTGCTTGGCTTTCTCTACTCAGGGATTATAGACGGGAACGCGGTCATCGGCAGGTGTGCGCGCACACCAATATCCCGAAGGGTCTGCGGCGGCCCGCATCGGGTATAATGGCGCCGCATTCCTCGGCAGTGCCGCCCCGCGAGCCCCTTATGCCTACCGGCAACGGTCAGCGCCCCGTTTTTATGGTGATCGACGGTCACTCCACCGTCTTTCGCGCATACTTCGCCCTGGCGCCCAATCTCCCGCTTACGCTCCGGTCCACCGGCGAGCCCGTCGGGGCCGTATACGGCTTCGCCAACATGTTCCTTCGCGCCTGGGCCGACGTGAAGCCGACCTACTGGGCAGTCGCCTTCGACAAGGCCGGACCGACGTTCCGCGACGAGCTCTACAAGGACTACAAAGCGGGCCGCGCCGAGACGCCCAGCGAGCTGACAGTCCAGTTCGGGCGCATCCATCAGATGCTGGCGGCCCTTGGCCTCCCAACCCTGGAGATGGCGGGCTACGAGGCCGACGACCTCATCGGCACGCTCAGCAGACAGGCCGAAGAGCGGGGTATGGACACGGTGGTCCTCACCGGCGACACCGACATCCTGCAGATCGTCGATCCCCACATCCGGATCCGATTGACCTCGGGCAAAGCCGACACGAGGCTCTACGACGTCGACGGGGTGCGCGAGCGCTACGGCATCGAGCCCGAGCAGATGGTGGATTTCAAATCGCTCAAGGGCGACTCCTCCGACAACATCATCGGCGTGCCCGGGGTCGGCGATAAGACGGCCGCCAAGCTTCTGCAGCAGTTCGAGTCCATCGACGGAGTCTACGAGCACCTCCAGGAGGTCGAGCCGCCCCGCATACGGGGCCTGCTCCAGGAGCACGAAGAGCGCGCCAGGGCAAACCGGACGCTGGTACGGATCGTCACCGACGTCCCGGTCGAGTTCGATTTCGAGGCGGCACGGACGGACCAGTTCGACCGACAGAAGGCTGTCGCATTTTTCCAGGACATGGAGTTCCACACCTTCACCGACCGCCTGCCCGCGACCGGCGCCGTCGAGGAGCCGGCCCGAAGCGTCTCCACCGACACGGTTCAAAAAGACTACACGGCGGTGGAGACGGAGTCTGCGCTCCAGGCGCTCGTCCAGCGGCTCGCCTCCGCGGGGCAGTTCTCGCTGAGCTCCGTCACCACCAACCCCCTCGCCATGAGCGGCGATCTCGTCGGTCTCGCGTTCTCCGCGGGGCCGGGGAACGGGGCCTATGTCCCCTTCGGCCACACGCTCGGCACGCAGGTCGAGGCCGCCACGGCGCTGGCTGCGCTGAAGCCGGTCCTGGAGGACCCCAACGTCGCGAAGATCACCCATAACGGCAAGTTCGACACGACGGTCCTGGCGAATCAGGGGATCCACTTGCAAGGACTCGTCGCCGACGTCACCATCGCCGCCTACATCCTGGGCGCGAGGGGCCTCGATCTGCGGAAGCAGGCCTTCGAGCGGCTCCGCGAGGAGCTCCCCGAGCCCAAAGAGCTTCTGGGCTCGGGGGCCAAGCAGATCACCATGGCCCAAGCCCTGATCGACCAGGTCACCCCGTATGCTTGCGCCCAGGCCGACTGCACCGGCCGGCTCTGGACGCTTCTGGAAACAGACCTCCGCACCCAGGGCCAGGAGAGCCTGTTCCGCGACGTCGAGATGGCCCTGTTGCCGGTGCTCGAGCGCATGGAGCGATACGGAATCGCCATCGACGTGGAGCTGCTGCGCCAGATGGCGCGTGAGATGGCCGACGACCTGGTGCGCATCGAGGCGGCGGCCTACAACAGCGTCGGCCACGAGTTCAAGATCAACTCGCCGCAGCAGCTCGGCTCTCTTCTTTTCGAAGAGCTCCAGCTCCACAAGATGGCCGGGTTCGAGCGGCCCAAGCGCACAAAGACCGGCTACTCCACCGACGCCCAGGTGCTGGAAGGCCTGCGCGGCGTCCATCCTGTCGTGGACCACGTCCTGGACTACCGGCAGATCAGCAAGATCAAGTCGACCTACGTCGATTCCCTGCCGGACCTGGTGAACCCGCGCACGGGCCGGGTCCACACGACCTTGAGCCAGACCGTCGCCGCCACCGGCAGGCTTTCGTCCAGCGACCCAAATCTGCAAAACATCCCCGTCCGCACCGAGCTCGGCAAGCGGGTCCGCGACGCCTTCATCGCCCAGGGCGACTGGCTGCTGCTCTCCGCCGACTACTCCCAGATCGAGCTCCGTATCCTCTCCCACATCACCCAGGACCCCGGGCTCGTCCAGGCCTTCCAGAGGGACGAGGACATTCACGCCTCGACGGCGGCAACCGTGTTCAGCGTGCCCCTGGAGGAGGTTAACGAGGACCAGCGCCGCTTCGCGAAGGTCGTCAACTTCGGCCTGCTCTACGGGATGAGCGAGTTCGGCCTCGCCACCCGGTCGGACCGGAGCCGGGAGGAGGCCGCGCCCATCATCAAGGAGTACTTCGAGAACTACCCGGGCATCCAGCGCTATCTTGACGACACGAAGCGAGAGGTCCGCGAGAAGGGCTACGTGGAGACGCTGCTGGGACGGCGGCGCTACCTGCCCGAGGTCCACGCGGCGAACTTCCAGATGCGCGCCGCCGGCGAGCGCATGGCAATCAACGCGCCCATTCAGGGCACCGCGGCCGACGTCATCAAGGTGGGCATGATCCAGCTTCAGGACCGAATGGACGCCATGGGCCTCCAGAGCCGCATGATCCTCCAGGTCCACGACGAGCTCATCTTCGAGACGCCCCGCGACGAGATCGAGCCCTTGAAGGAGCTGGTGCTGGAGGTCATGCCCAAGGCCATGGACCTCTCGGTCCCGCTCAAGGTGGACCTGAAGCAGGGCCGCACCTGGGGGGAGATGGAATAGTGCCCATCGAGAACCTGAACGGGGAGGATATCTACTTCGAGGACCACGGCGAGGGGACGGCCATCGCCTTCGCCCACGGCGGCGGCGGCAGCCACCTCGATTGGTGGCAGCAGGTCGTCTTCTTCACCGACAAGGGCTATCGCTGCATAACCTTCGACCAGCGCGGCTGTGGCTTCAGCGGCGGCGGCCAGGCGGGGACGGAAGACGCTGGTACGGATCAGGGCAACGATGCGTTCAAGAACGACCTGTTGGCCCTGCTCGACCACCTCGGGGTGGAGCGGGCGCACGTGGTCGGCATGTCCATGGGCGGCTGGAACTGCTCCGGCCTGGCGCTCCACCACCCGGAGCGGGTCCTCGGGCTGGTCATGGCCGGGACGACCTTCGGCCTGCCGACAGCGACGCAGAGCAAGTGGGCGACCTGGATGCTCGATCAGGCCGCCGCCGGGGTTGACGTGGTCGGCGACTCGCGAAAGACGCCCCAGCAGCTCCGCTTCCGCAAGGAGCGCGCCAAACTGGCCTTCCTGCGCAGCGAGTTCCGGGCGATGTTCCCTCCCCGCACCGGCGTTCGAGGCGTCGACACCTATCGCCGGATGTCGGGTCAGGAGCCCGGCGATTTCTCCAACTTCCCGGTGCCATCGTTATTCATCGTCGGCGAAGACGACGCACTCCAGTTCACCTGGCTCGTCGACGCGACCGCCGCGGCCGTCTCCGGCTCGCGCCTGGTCCACGTACCAAACGCCGGGCACGCGGTCCAGTACGAGGCGCCCGACGTGTTCAACGAGCACGTCCTGGAATTCTTCAGGTCCGTCGAGGGCTGAGCGAGACCGGATGCCGACTACCGCCCTGGACGGCCTCCGGATCGTCGAGCTGGCCTCGTTTGTGGCGGGTCCGTATTGCGGCAAGTTGCTTGCCGATATGGGGGCCGAGGTCATCAAGGTCGAGGAGCCTCCATCCGGGGACGAGGCGCGCCGCTACGGGCCCTTCCCCGGCGACCTCCCCCATTCCGAGAAGAGCGGCCTCTTTCTCTATCTCAACACCAACAAAGTCGGCGTCACGCTCAACGTACGGAACGCTGCTGGTTACGACATCCTGATCGAGCTGCTCCGCGACGCCGACGTCTTCATCCACGACCGCAGCGCTGCGGAGGCCGTCGGGCTTGGCCTCGACTACGACACCCTGCGCGGCATCAACCCTCAGTTGATCGTCACCGTAGTAACGCCCTTCGGACTCACCGGCCCTTATGCCGAGTACAGGGCGCGCGACCTGAACCTCGTACAGGTCGGGGCCGAAGGCTACATGCTGCCCGGGGGCCTGGGCCGCGAGCTGTTCCCGAACAACCCCCCGATCAAGCTGGGAGGCCACGCCGGCGACTACGACGGGGGAAGCTCGGCTGCGGTCGGGACCATGGCGGCGGTGATGGCCCGGGAGCTCTGGGGCACCGGACAGCTCGTCGACGCCTCGCGACAGGAGGCCAACCTGGCGCTGAACCGCGTTGCGTTCGTCACGTATCTCACGGAGGGCAAGGTCCCGCGGAGGGCCAACCGGAGGTACGCCTACGGGGGACTTTACCCCACGAGCGACGGCTACATCGCGATCCGCCCCACCGAAAACAATCACTGGAAGGCGCTCGCCGAGGCCATGGGCCAGCCTGCCCTGGCGGACGACGAGCGGTTCAAGGACCGGACCGCGCGGGGCCAGAACGGGGCCGAGCTCGACGCCATCGTCGCCGCCTGGAGCGGGGAGCGGACCAAGGCTGAAATCTTCGACGCCTGTTTCCAGAGGGGTTGTCCGGTCGCGCCCTTCGCCAGCGCGGAGGAGATCGCCCATGCTCCGCAGCTCGCGGCTCGCGGCTACTTCGTGGAGGTAGACCATCCCCAGGCGGGCGCCTGGCCGTATCCCTCGGCCCCGTATCAGTTCTCGGAAACGCCGTGGTCAGCGCGAAGTCCCGCGCCCCTCCTTGGTCAGCACAACGCCAGAGTTTTGACCGGTCGCCTGGGGTTTGCGGGCGAGGACCTGACGACACTGCGGGCGACGGGGGCCATGTAGGGATGACGACGAACGCGGGCGGGAAGCAGGCGCTGGCCGGAGTCCGCATCGTCGACCTTTCCTGGGCGGCGGCGGGCCCGCTCTGCACGATGTACCTCGCATCTCTGGGCGCCGAAGTCGTGAAGATCGAGACCGGCCGCAGTATGGACCTGTCGCGACGGGGCTACTACACGCCCGTGTTCGACCCCGACGCGTCGCCCAACTTCAACGACATGAACCATAGCAAGTTGAGCTTCCGCCTCGACCTGTCGACCCGCGACGGGCAGTCGCTCGCCGGCCAGCTCATCGCGGTGAGCGACGTCCTCATCCAGAACTTCAGGGTCGGCGTCATCGGCCGGCTCGGCCTGGGGTACGAGACCGTGCGCCGCCTGAGGCCCGACATCGTCATGCTCTCGTCATCGTCCGGGGGGCAAACGGGGCCCGAGAAGGACCTGGGCGGCTACGCCACCAATTTCGGGGCGCATGGCGGGCTGGGCTACATCACGGGCCACGAAGGCGGCCCCAGCACCGAGGTCTGGGACTCGGTCGACATGCGCCTAGGGACGTCTATCACCCTGGCCGTTCTCATGGCCCTGTACCACAGACGCAGGACGGGTCGCGGGCAGCACATCGACCTCTCTTCCCGGGAGGTCGTCAGCTCCAACATCGGCGATGTGCTCTTCGACTACTTCATGAACGGCCGCAGTCCCGGCCCACAAGGCAACCGGGACGACATCATGGCCCCGCATAACTGCTACCCCTGCCGCGGCGACGACCGGTGGATCAGCATCGCGGTGGCCACGGACGAGGAGTGGCAAGCGCTCTGTCAGGCGGCGGGGCACGCGGATTGGGCGGAAGACGCCCGCTTCAAAGACCGTTACACGCGCTGGCGCAACCAGGACGCCCTCGACGTCCTCATCGCGGAGTGGACCGGACAACACAAAGCGCCACAGCTAACGACGCTGCTTCAGGACGCTGGAGTCGCAGCCACCCCGTCGATGAGCGTCGCCGACCTCCGGGGCGACCCGCACCTCGAGAGCCGCGGGCTGTTCTGGGAGGTCGAGCACCCAAAGCTGGGGACAACGAACCCGATGCGGCCGCCGTGGCTCCTCTCGGAGACCCCGGCTCGCCCCAGCCGCCACGGTCCCGACTTCGGGGAGCACAACGAGTGGCTGGCAACCGAGCTCCTGGGCCTATCCCGAAGCGAGTTGGACGCGCTCGAAGCCCGCGAGGTTTTCCGGTGAAAACACGTCGACGCCTTCCCTAGCCGCGCGGCAGCCCGAGGCCTCGGGTAGCGATGATGTTTCGCTGGATCTCGGACGCGCCTCCCCGCAGGGTACGGGAGACACTGTTCACATAGTCGGCCTTAATATGCCCTTCCAACACCGCGAACTTGGAATCGCGGTCGATCTGGCCGTAGAGGCCGAGCAAACGCATGGCGAGCTGGGAGATCGTCTGGCCGAGCTCGCTGCCCCACAGCTTGGCCGCCGAGGCCTCCTGGTTGGGCACCATTCCCTGACTCTGCATCCATGCCACTCGATACGCGAGCAGCCGTCCGGCCTGGTTGCCGATCATCTGGTCCGCCAGCGCGTGGCGGACGGACGGGTTGACGCCCGCGGCGCCGTGGCGCCAGGACGTCTCCAACGCCAGCTCGTGAATCTCGTCGAGGTTCCGCCGGTTGAAGGCGAAGCGGTAGATCCCCGAGCGTTCGAAGTCCAGCGTCGTGGTGGTCACATACCAGCCCTGGTTCTCTTCACCGATCCGGTCGCCGGCCGAAACGCGGACGTTATCGAAGAAGACCTGGTTGAAGTAGTGGACGTCGTTGGGGTCGCGGATGGGCCGGACGGTGATGCCGGGTGTGTCCATCGGGACCAGGAACATGCTGATTCCCTTGTGCTTCGGAACGTTTGGGTCGGAGCGGGTCAGCAGAATGCAGTGCGTCGATCGATGCGCGCCGCTCGTCCATATCTTCGAGCCGTTGACCACATAATCGTCTCCGTCGCGCACCGCGGAGCACTGCAGCGATGCGAGGTCCGAGCCCACCTCGGGCTCGCTGAACCCCTGGCAGTAGACGTGCTCGCCCCTGCTGATCGGGGGCAGGAAGCGCCTCTTCTGCTCGTCGGTGCCGTGGACCATCACCGTCGGGGCGACGATGTTGATGCTCGTGGTCAGGTCCCGGTGCGGGGCCCGCGCCATCGCCTGCTCTTCCTGGAAGAGCACCTGCTGCATCAGCGGCAGGTCTTTGCCGCCGTATTCGCTGGGCCATGCCTGGGTGAGATAGCCCCGGGCCGCCACCTTGGCGGTGAACTCACGAATATACGGCCAGTACTCGTCCTCGAAGTAGGCGTCCGGGTAGATTCCGCGCCAGCCGTCGGGCAGCGTCTCCTGGAAGAAGGCCCGGATCTCGCCCCGGAACGCCTCCTGCTCGGGCGTGAAGCGAAAGTCGATAGCGCTACTCCTGGGCGGAAGGTAGCGCCATTCTAGGCGAGGGGTCGAGAGACGTCAAAAACGCGGAGCGCTACGCGAGGGGCGAGGCGCGAAGCGAGCTCACGATGCGGCCGGCCATGCGCCGGGCCTGGTCGGCGTCCTCGGACGTTGGCTCGCCGGGACGGTAGGCCGCCTCGATCACCGTGTCGCCCAGGAGGGTCAGGTCTTCAGCGAGGTGCGGCGCAGCCGCGGCGATCCGCTCGAAGTAGGCGGTCACGGTCTCCGCCGGCTGCCGGGGAGCGATATCGAGCCGGCGCAGCCCTCGCTCCAGGCGGCGATACGCGCGCAGGACCGCCTTTCGCTCCGGCCCGGTGAGCGTCGAGTAGCGATACTCCTTCAGCCCTGGCCTGCGCCGCCTTCGCAAGAAGAAGATCGCGACCAGCGACGTCAGCGAGACGATGCCGAACCCGATGGCTATGGCCCCGGCGGCGGTGCTGGTGAGGGTATCGAAGAACTCCCCAAATGCGTTCTTCACTGTGTCGCCGATCTGCCACTGGAACACCCTGTTGATGGCGCGGGCGGTCAGGTTTCGTCCGGCGCCGTAGCTTGGCAAATCAAGGCGCGGGCTGGCATCGAACGGTACCCAGCCGACGCCCGGAAACCGCACCTCTGACCACGCATGGGCATCGCTGCGGCGCACGGTGTGGGCCCCCGAAAGCGGGTCGAACTCCCCGGGGAGATAGCCGGTTACGAGCCGCGACTGCAGGCCGGCAGCCCGAGCGAGCAGGGCATGGGCCCCCGCGAAGTCGCCATTGTCGCCCGAGCCATCGCCCTCGAACAGGAACGTCTCGATGCGACGCGGCCCAACGTCAGCGTCGGGCGATGGGCGGTAGGTGTAATTGTCGCGGAGGTACTGAGTGATAAGGGTCGAGCGGTCGAAGGCGTTGTCGGTCCCGGCGACGATGTCGTCCGCCAGCTGGCGGACCTCGGCCGGCACCCCCCCGCGTGCTCCGGTTGGCGCGATCGCTCTCCGCGAGACGCCGCAGGGTCGTGGGGTCGAACGGGAGACGCTGGGAGACCGCCTGATAGACGGTGCCTTCCTCGAGGACACCGGTTTCGTCCGCCCCGTTCAGCGTCGACCAGCCCAGGGAGGTGTACCCGAGATGAGGACCGGGCTGCTCCTCTACAACGTAGTGGGTCTGCGTATAGCGGCCGGCGAAGCCCGTAGAGCCGGCTCTCAGATCGACGGTTACGCCCCTGTCGGGAGCCCAGTTGCCCTCGACGAACCGGGAGTAGACCTGGCCGCGCCAGTAGCTCGAGACCGGGCTGCGGATTCGGAGCACCGCGCTGTTGTTCTCCGGTATTTCATCCGCTGCCGCAGCATCCGTGCCCCCGGCTTCCTCCTCGCCTTCCGCCTCCGGACTCGACGTCGGATGCAGCGGCCTCCGCGGGCGTCGCCCCTTCCGCCGGCGCGGGGGCGTCGCCTGCCCCGGCTTCGCCGGCCACGCTCAGCGTGGCGGGCTCATCTCCTCCGACCTGGACCTCGACTGCGCCGTTCTGCGGGGTCGTACCCTCCGCCACCGGAGACTGCTGGGCCGTTCCGTCGGCGCCGGTTACCTGCGTGGCATCGGCCAATTGGCCGGACCCGCTCGCGCTGCTCCCTTGAGGTGTTCCGCCGCCGCCGTCATCACCGGGGCGTTGTTGCGGCTCCGTTAGTCCGGTTATCGGGAGGACGGCATCCGACGACGTAGCGCTCGCACCCGACCGGAGCGTGCCCCACGGGAGGAGGATGAACAGGACGATGCCGAGCCCCAGCAGGGCGCCGCCCCATCCGGCGAAGGTGAGTACTCGGTCCCGGAGCGGCCACGCGGCCCGCGCCAGGACGTTGGAAAGCAGGTCGCGCGTCGATGCGAACCAGAGGAACAGGAAGAAAAAGCCGAAGAAGCCAGCCAGTACCAGCAGAAAGGTCGAGCCGAACGCCAGTTGGCTTGCCAGGAACATGATCGTCCCGCCGAGGACAATGTTCGTATAGAGCCCCGGTCGTGACCGCAGGTCGAAGCTGGCGATGCCCTGCACCAGCGCCAGCGACTGGGCTGCCGGCTGCCAGTTGCCGTCGAAGGCCGTCGGGAGCTGGAGCGTCATGACGCCGGCGATCGCCAGGACGGTGATCACCACCATCAAGCGGAACAGCTTCAGCGGCCGGTCTCGGGTATAGAAGCTGAAGACGTGGCCGAAGCTGGTGAGCAGCAGGATCCCGGCCCAGATCCAGATCGGAGCGCCAACGATCCCCAGGGCCATCGCGGCCCACCACGCCGTCGCCAGGGCCAAAACGCGCAAGCCGAGGGAGTGCTCGGTGGTCTCCTTGAACAGGGACGACAGGCGCTTTCTCATGCGGCCACCCCCGGCTCAGTGTGGGCCGCCGTCGACAGCGGGGACCGGAAACTGTGGACGACCGCCCCGGCCTGGCCAAGGGACACGGCCGCGGCGAGCCCGGCGGAGCCCTCGGGGCTGTCGTCGAGCAGCAGCACGCGCATCCCCGCGACCCGGGTAACATTGCTCGTGATACTGGCAATGCCGCGCGTGTCGCTCGCGGTCAGCACGGCGATCACCGTGGCATCCGGCGCCAGAGCACGGAGAGACTCTCCTATGGGGGCCGTACCTCCGGGGGTAGCCAGCGCCAGGTGGCGCAGCAGGTCGTCCCAGGAAAGACTGATCTGCGTGGTGCCGTTCTGCAACAGGATCACGTTGTCGCCCTGGCTCCACAGCCGAGCGGCCCCGGCAACGAGGCGCACCACGTCATCGAGCACTTCAGCTTGACGGGCCTCCGTGCTGTAGACCAGCACGGGACTGGGCGTAATCGTCGCCACGTAGGAGCGGGTCATCAGCAGCCCAGTGCGGGCGAAGTTGCGCCAATGGACGTCACGCGCGAGGTCGCCGGGAGCGTAGGGCCGCGACCCGGACGCCTCCTCGCCCCACCTGGCCGACCGGGGTAGCGGGATCTCTCCGGAGGTGAGGCGCTCCTTCTTCTGTGGGTCCAGCGTGTGCGGGGTTGGGTAGACCAGCAGCGACGCGTGGCCGGCCACCCGGCGCCGGCGACGGAATAGTCCGAACGGCGCTTCCGACTCGACGGTGAGTCCATGGACTTCGTGGAGGCCGCGACGGGCGAGCGGCAGAGCCCCATCGACTGTCACCGTCGCCCAGGGCCCGACGTAGGGGATGTAGAGCCGAACGCTCTGTCCGGCGGCGCCGTTCACCAGGAGGTCCGCCGTCACCAGGAGGCCGAACCGCGGCCAGGGCAGGCGGTTTCGGACGGTGACCGCGAAGCCGCCATCCTCGCCCTCGGTCGGCGCCGACCCGGTGCCCGGCCCACGGCCGAGGCGGTAGCTCATGGAGATGGCCGGTACCGACGTCAGCGCGAGGACGAGGGACAGGATGATGGCCCCCCAGAGGAGGGCATCTGACAGCTGGACCCAGCCGGTTCGCGTGAAGTCGGCGAGGACGAACAGGACGAGAGCCGCAAGGATAAGGACGAGGCCGCGACGGGTCATGGGACCCCCTACGACACGGGCACTGGCACGGTTTCGAGCCCTTCGTGGACGATCGCCTGGGCGAGGGCCGTCTCGCGGTCGTCCACCGCGATGCGGTGGGCCAGCACGCACGAGGCCACAGCCTTGACGTCGTCGGGCGTCGCGAAGTCCCGCCCGTTGAAGGCGGCCCAGCCCTGGGTCGCTCGCTGCAACTGCACCGTGCCACGCGGGCTTACTCCGCGGCGCACTTCGGGGTGCTGGCGGGCAAAGGTGACCAGTCTGATGAGGTATTCCTTCACCGGGCGGGTTACCTGGACGCGCCGCACGAACTCCTGCATCGCCAGCACATCGGCGCTGGAGAGCACCCGCGCGGCGTCCGGCAGGGCGTGCTCGGAGCGCATGAGGATCTCCATCTCGCCTTCGGCCGAGGGCATCCCGATGCTGATGCGGATCAGGAAGCGGTCGAGCTCAGTCTCGGGCAGCGGGAAGGTGCCGGAGCTATCCAGCGGGTTCTGCGTCGCGATCACCATGAAGGGCTTGGGCAGCGGTCGTGAGACGCCGTCCCCGGTCACCTGCCCCTCGGCCATCGCCTCGAGGAGCGCGGACTGGGTGCGCGGGTTCGTCCTGTTGAGCTCGTCGGCGAGCAGGATGTTGGTGAACACCGGCCCCTCGACGAACGAGAACCGGCCTTCCTGGGGGTTGAAGATGCTGCTGCCTGTGATGTCCGAGGGGAGCAGGTCGGGGGTGAACTGGACGCGGCTGAAGCCGCCGTCTATGGACTGGGCCAGCGACTTGGCGAGGAGGGTCTTCCCGACACCGGGGGTGTCCTCGAGGAGCACGTGGCCGTCGGCGAACAGCCCCAGCAGCGCGAGGTGGACGGTCTCTTTCGGAGCCACCACCACCTGCACGATGTTGTCGTAGATGGCCTCGAAGCGCCTCTGGAATCCGGCCGCGTCCATGGGATCCATGCCCTCAACGATACTCAAAACCGCCATGGCCATGCTGTCCTCCGAGTGGTGCACGGCCCTCACTCACCTGCTGGGGCCGCCAGTTGAAGCATACGCACTATCCAGCATAGCAGTGGGTCAGATTGAAGAAAAACGGGGCGCGCCTGTACCGAACCAGGGGGCTGGCCTGCAGGGGGCGGCTTACACCCCGCGACGTTCCGGCGCCCAGAGGAATTTATGTATCTGGAGCGAGAGCCGGGCCTGTGGAGCCTCCGCCTTCACCCACTCCGCCAGCTCCGCCGCCTCGATTTCGCCGAATACGGGGGCGAAGAGCACGTGACAATCCGGCCGGTGCTCCCCCAGAACACCGAGGGCGAAATCGAAGTCGCCGCGGTCGGCGACGACGAATTTCAGTTGGTCTTGCGGGCGAAGGGCCGCCAGGTTGCCGTACTTGTTGAAGCGCTCCATCTCCGAGCCGGGACACTTGATGTCCACTACCCAGGAGTCGACAGGCGTATCCATGGGCAAGAGATGGCCGCCGGCGGTCTCGACCTCGATCCAGTAGCCGCGCTCGTGCAGCGCCGCGGCGAGCTGTTTGAGGTCGCGCACGTGGGCCAGCGGCTCGCCCCCTGTGATGCACACGTGCGTTGCGGGCCATTCGGCCACCCTCGTCAGCACGTCGTCCAGCGACATCTCGTCGCCGCCATCGAAGTCCCAGGTGTACTCGGAGTCGCACCAGCGGCAGCGGAAGGGGCAGCCCTGGAAGCGGACGAAGGCCATCGGAACGCCTGAGTAGGCCCCTTCGCCCTGCAACGAATAGAAGATTTCGCTGATTCGCATGGCCTTCGGTGGCCGCCAGCATAGTCGCCGCGAGAGAGTCCGGTCAATCGCCCGAGCGACCCACGTATCGAGCCCTGCGAACGGGGCGTCGCGGTTGACTCTCGCCAACAGGTTTGCTACACTGTAGCTACAACATCATGGCCCTGAAAGGTGTCCATGTCCCAGCCGGTTGTAGGTATCACCCACGGCAGCGAAGAGCCTATCGACCCCTACGTCGCGGCAATCGAGGCCGCCGGCGGCGACGTGACGGTCCTCGAAATGGAGCAGCCGCTGGACACTCAACGGGTGCTCGATTCGCTGGACGGGCTCCTCCTCAGCGGAGGCGCCGACATCGGTCCTCAGCGTTACGGCGAGACGGTCGATCCATCGGTCAAACTGAGGCTCAACCCCGCCCGCGACAAGAACGAATTTCCCCTAGTCGAAGCCGCGCTGGAGCGGGATGTCCCCATCCTCGGCATCTGCCGGGGCATGCAGGTCCTCAACGTGGCCCTGGGCGGGAAGCTTATCCAGGACATCCCGAACCACTGGAGAGACGGCGACGGTCCGCTCATCCACCAGGTCTTCGTACCCCCAGGCTCGAGGCTGACCACCCTCCTTGGCCTGGGCGGGTTCATGAAGGTGAACAGCCTCCATCACCAGGGGCTCACCAACGTCGAGAAGGCGCCCGGACTCCTGGTTTCGGCCTACTCGCTAAAGGATGGAATCATAGAGTGTCTGGAGGCGTCGCCCATCGAGCGGCGCTGGGTGATCGGCGTCCAGTGGCATCCCGAGCTCCAGGACCAGGTTCCACGTTACTTCCAGAAGCTCTTCGCGAAGCTCGTTTCAGTGGCGCGGTCGACTCGGGTAGCGGTATGACCTGCGCCTCGCCATCGACGATCTGTTCCGGGCGGCGTCGCCGCTCGAGGGGCGACACCCGCGCCCCGTTAGCTGGAGGCAATTCTTTCCCCAGGAGGGACACTGATGGTAACTGAAAACATCGGGACCATCAGGCCGATCAAGCTCGAAGAAGAGATGCGGAGCTCGTACCTCGACTACGCCATGAGCGTGATCGTGGCTCGGGCGCTGCCCGACGTCCGCGACGGCCTCAAACCCGTCCACCGGCGCATCCTCTACGCCATGGACGAGCTCAGCCTCCGGCCCAACAGCGCCTACAAGAAGAGCGCCCGGATCGTCGGCGAGGTGCTCGGCAAGTACCACCCTCACGGCGACAGCCCGGTTTATGACGCACTGGTGCGCATGGCCCAGGGTTTCTCGATGCGGTATCAGCTGGTCGACGGCCAGGGCAACTTCGGCAGCGTCGATAACGACCCGCCGGCGGCGATGCGGTACACGGAGGCCCGCCTCTCTCGGATCGCCGAGGAGATGCTCGTCGACATCGACCGAGAGACGGTGGACTTCGCCGAGAATTTCGACTCCAGCCTCAAGGAGCCGACGGTGCTCCCCGCCCGCCTTCCCAACCTGCTCGTCAACGGCACCTCGGGCATCGCGGTCGGCATGGCGACCAACATCCCGCCGCACAACCTGACCGAGGTCTGCGACGGCATCTCCCACCTCATTGACCATCCCGATGCGGAGATCGACGACCTTATCGCGATCATCACGGGGCCCGACTTCCCGACCGGCTCGACCATCATGGGCCGGCAGGGAATCCAGGAGGCCTATCACACGGGCCACGGCAAGATCGTCGTCCGAGCCCGGGCCGAGATCGAGCAGATCGGCAAGAGCGATAAAGAGCAAGTCGTCATCACCCAGATCCCCTTCCAGGTCAACAAGGCGGCGCTCATCGAGAAGATCGCCGACCTCGTCAAGGACAAGCGCTTGGAGGGGGTCGCCGACCTGCGGGACGAATCGGACCGCGACGGCATGCGGATCGTCATCGAGCTGAAGCGCGACTCCACCGGCGAGCAGGTGTTGAACAACCTGTACAAGATGACGTCGCTGCAGTCGGCGTTCCACGTCAATATGCTCGCTCTGGTCGACGGCCAGCCCAGGGTGCTCAACCTGCGCCAGGTGCTTCAGCAGTACGTCGCTTTCCGACAAGAGGTCGTCACCCGACGCTCCCAGTACGATCTGCGAAAGGCCCAGGAACGGGCCCACATCCTCGAAGGATTGATCAAGGCGCTCGACAACCTCGACGCTGTCATCAACACGATCCGGCAGTCGGACGACGTCGAGGCGGCGCGTCAGAACCTTATCCAGAGCTATGACCTGAGCCTCGAGCAGGCCCAGGCAATCCTCGACATGCAGCTACGGCGCCTGGCCGCCCTCGAGCGCCAGAAGATCCTCGACGAGTTCCAAGAGCTCCGCCAGAAGATCGAGTATCTGGTGGAGCTGCTGGGCGACCCCACGAAGATTCTCGGCGTGGTGAAAGACGAGACCGCGGAGCTCAAGAAGACCTTCGGGGACAAGCGCACCACCGAGATCAGCGACGAAGAGGCACGGGAGTTCACCAACGAGGACCTGATCCCGAACCTGGACGTCGTCGTTTCCATCAGCAACCGCGGCTATGCCAAGCGCCTCCCCATGGACGCCTACCGGATCCAGCGGCGGGGCGGCCAGGGCGTTATCGGCATGATTACGCGGGAGCAGGACGTCGTGCAGCACCTCCTGATCGCCGACACCCACGACCACCTCCTGTTCTTCACAAACCGGGGCCGCGTGCTCCATACGAAGTGCTACCGCATTCCGCAGGAAGTGACCCGGGCCGCCAAGGGGACCCCCCTTATCAACCTCATCCCCATCGACCCCGAAGAACGGGTCACAGCCGTGGTTTCAACCAAGGGCTTCGATCACGATAACTACCTCTTCCTCTGCACCAAGAACGGGCGAGTGAAGCGCACCCAGATCAAACAGTTCTCCTACGTGCTCGGGCGGAAGAAGGGCATCATCGCGATGAACCTCCGCCGCTGCGATGAGCTGGTCTCGACCTCCATCGTCGAGCCCGGCGACGACGTGATCGGGATCACCGTGCAGGGCCAGGCCATCCGGTTCCCAGTCGACGACGTCCGGCCGCAACTGCGCAACGCCGGCGGGGTCATCGGCATCCGTCTCGCGAAGGGTGACCGGGTCCTGGAGATGGAACGGGTCCGTGAGGGTTCCTATCTCCTGGCCGTCGGCGAGCTGGGCCTCGGCAAGCTGACCAAGCTCGACAGCTACCCGGCCCACCATCGGGGCACCCGAGGCGTTCTCACGATGCGGATCACGAACCGCACCGGGCCCGTCGCGGCCGCCAAAGTGGTTGACCCGGTCGAGGAGCTGATGATCATCTCCCGCAACGGCATTATGATCCGCACGACCCTGCACCAGGTGCGGGTCACCGGCCGCGCCGCCCAGGGCGTGCGGGTGATCGAGCTCCAGGGCGACGATATCGTCGCCTCCATCGCGGCCTTCGATAGCAGGAAGGACGACGAGGAAGAGGACGACGGAGGGAACGGCGGAAACGGTGGGGGCGGCAAGCCAAGCGGGAAGAAGAAGGGGGCCAAGGGCAAGGGCAAGGCGAAGGGCGCGAAGCCAAAAACGCTAGCCAAACCCAAGGCAACGGCGCCAGCGAAATCGGCGGCAACGCCCGTGGCGACTGCGGCCAAGCCCACCGCCAAGCCGAAGGCAGCGGCGCCCGCCACGCCCGTGGCGAAACCCAAGGCCACGCAGCCCAGGCTCATCGCGGAGCCGGTGAAACCCGTGCCGCAACCGAAGGGAACGGCCCCCACCAAGCCCGTGGCGAAACCCAAGGCGACCGCCGCCAAGCCTGTCGCCAAGCCGAAGGCCGCGGCCAAGACCAAGAAATAGTCTCGTCCAACCAGTCGATCGCAGGAAGGGGCCCGAGGGGGCCCCTTCCTTTTTGTCCGGGCGGGACGGCCCCGATCTACTCTTGACAAACATGCCAATCGGTGCAAGATGTGTGACGTATCCACGTATCTGACAGGAGGGCTCAATGGAAACCCGAATCTTCGACACGGACCATCACGTCACTCCACCCCCCGACATGTGGACAAGCCGCATGGCGAAGAAGTACCAGGACATTGCCCCACGCGTGGTCGACCTGCCCGACGGCGGGCAAGCCTGGTCCTTCGATGGCGGATCGATCATGCACCTGTTCGGACTGGAGAACGTCGGCGGGGTAGAGCCTACCCAGCTGAGCTGGAAGGCGAACTACAACGATCTGCCCAAGTCCTATTACGATCCTCAGGCGCGCCTCGAGACCATGGACCGCGACGGCATCGACGTCGCCCTCCTTTTCCCATCCGTCGCGGGGCAGGCCGCCGCAATTTACGACGACGACATCTACTTCGCCCACGTTCAGGCCTATAACGACGGCATCTGGGACTGGGCCCAGGAAGGCGACCCCAAGCGCATGCTTCCCGCCGCCCATCTGCCCAACCGGGGTGTCGAGCTGGCCATGCAGGAGCTGGACCGAGTGGCGAAGAAGGGCTTCGTCCACCTCCAGTTCACCGGCTCCCCGAGCGGCAGCCCGCTCCCGGTTGCCGGCGACGACCCGTTCTGGGCGATGGTGGAGGAGACGGGCTTCGTCGTCAGCATGCATGGCGGCGGCTCCGCGGGCCGGCCCAAGCCCAAGGCGCCCTCTCAAGGGACGCCGGCCCCGCCCGTTCGCGACCAGGAGACGATCGCCGCGATGCGCTCCAGTGGACTCGGCGCCCAGACAGCGCTTGGTCTGGTGATTCTGTCCGGGGTGCTCGAGCGCTTTCCGAAGCTGAAGGTGAGCCTCATCGAGACCAGCACCGGCTGGCTGCCTCAATTTCTCAATCAGCTCGACGCCGTGTACACGCAGCACCGCTGGTTGGGAGAGCAGAAGCTGAGCCGGCTGCCCAGTGAGTACGCCAAGCAGGTGCTCATCAGCGTCGACCGAGAGATCCAGGGCATCAAGCACCGCCACCAGGTGGGCGTCGACAACATCACGTTCGGGACCGACTACCCGCACATCGGTAGCTTCTGGCCCCATACCCGGTTCTACATCGACCTGCTGTTCAACGGGGTCCCGGAGGACGAGCGGGAGAAGATTCTCTGGAGCAACGCCGCCACCATGTACGGCGTCAACTAGTCCCGACCGGGACCGTTTCAGACCGAGGAGGCCGGAATTGAGCATACAGCATAATGCGTCGTTCGTTGTCGACGCGGCCCAGTACATCATTGAGCCGCCGGACCTGTGGTCCAGCAGGGTTGCATCCAAGCACAAGGAGCTCGCGCCGAAGGTCGTCGCGATGCCCGATGGGGGCGAAGGCTGGTCTTACGAGGATGGCGCCTGGTTCCGTCCCCTTGGCCTGGAAGTATCGGCCGGGCACAGCCCGACCGACATCCAGGACCACGGATACACCTACGACAGCATCCGGAAAGGGATGTACGACCCTCAAGAGCGCCTGAACGACATGCGCGTAGACGATGTGGATGTCGCATCCATCTTCCCGACCTACGGGCTCGACGTGCGCAGTATCGACAACCCCGAGCTCCACATCGCATGCGTCCAGGCGTATAACGATGGCGTGCTGGACTGGGCGAAGGCTGGAGACCCGGACCGGCTCATCCCCCATGCCCTGATTCCAGCGGTCGGGCTCGACCCGGCAATGGCGGAGTTGAAGCGAGTCGCCAAGCTTGGCTACAAGGGCATCGTGTTCAGCGGCTGGCCCGCCGGGGGCGAGAAGCCGCAGGCCGCGGACGACGCGTTCTGGAGCTTCTGCGCGGAGGCCGGAATCGTGATCGACCTGCTCAGTGGCGGACCGATTGGGGCCGACCGCACGCCCATCGTCCCCCAGCGCTACGTGGGCAAAGCCTCGCGGGCCCAGGCGTCCGACCCGCCCCTGGAGATCGTGTGGACCCAGGCCGCCACGACCAAGAACATCAACATCGCCTGGTTCGTGCTCACCGGGATACTGGAGAGGCATCCCCTGCAGCTGGCCCTCATCGACGCCGGCGCCGGCTGGCTGCCGACCTGCTCCGAGCTCATCGATTGGAACTACCGCTACGCCCAATTCCTTGCTTTCGCGAAGCTCAAGCACACGCCGGGCGAGTATATTCGCCGGCAAGTGAAGGCAACGATCCGGAACGAGCGGCACACCGTCGAGTCGCGAGCCGACGTGGGCGTGAAGGCCCTTATGTGGTCGTCCAGCTACCCGAACAGTACGTCGTCCTGGCCAACGTCGCGGTTGACGATCGGCGACGAGTTCGGTGGCATTCCGGACGATGAGCAGCGTCGGATCCTGAGCGAGAACTACGCCGAGCTCTACGGCCTTCCGGTGCCTGCCGCCGCGTAGCCCGCGCTACGGCCGGATGAGCTGAGGGTACTCGCCGGCGCAGTAGACCAGCGGCTCCCTGGTGTAGATTTCGATCTCCTCGACTTTGCCAAGGAAGATCGTGTGGTCCCCGGCGGTGTGCTTCTCGAAGACCGCGCAGTCCATGTACGCCGCGCATCCTTCGAGGACAGGGTAGCCATGACCGCTTTTGCGGAACGAAAAAGGCGGCTCCTCGTCGGTGTCGCTACGGGCGAAGAAGCCGGACTCCTTCGTTTGCCCATCGGCGAGGAAGTTCATCACGAACCGTTCGCTCTTCGCGAGCATGGGAAAGCTCCGCGCCTTGTGGTCGACGCAAACCAGCAGGAGCATCGGGTCAATCGATACCGAGCAGACGGAGTTGGCCGTGAGGCCGTGCACGGCGCCGTCGTCGCGATAGAAGGTAACGACACTGACACCCGAGGGGAAGTTGCCCCAGGCCTGACGAAACAGATCCTTGGTCGCGGCAGGACTCACGTCGCGCTCCACTCGAAACAGGTCGCCAGCATGATAGGGGAGAGGAGCGCTTTTTGACAATACGCGCGGCCCTTCTCAACGCGTTCCTCGCCGGATATGATGCCGGCATTCGAGACGACACCGGAAGCAGTGTAGGTAGCCGGACTCCCGGCCAGGAGGCGCGATGTATATCCAGCAAGTCGAGGTCCAGGTCGAGCCCGAGCGGCTCGAGCTGTGGGACGCTCACGTGCGCAACTATCTCGCCGTGTCGGCCCGTCAGCCCGGCGGCGTCTGGTTCCGCACGCTTCGCTTCGTCGACGATCCCCACCGGTTCCTGCACATGAGGGCGTGGCGCACCAAGGAGGACCACCAGCGTTCGTGGGACTCGCTCGAAATGGACCTGGCGGGCCGGTTTGCCAAGGAGAACCCTCTCTATGGCGGAAGACCGGTCGTCAGGAGCGACTTCGAGCTCATGGACATGGTCTGGGGCCCCAAGGGCCCTGGGGTCTATCCGGGCGAGGGTCGCTACGTCCATCACATCACCGGGCGGGTTGGGGCCGGAAAGTACGAGCAATGGCGGCCCTACTCCCGGACCCTGTTCGGCGTGATGGCGAGGCAGCCGGGCATCGCCTCGTTCGAGATTATGCGACCCGGGACCGACCCCGAAGGGTTTCTCGTCCTCAGGTCTTTCCTGTCGGAAGACGACCAGCACTATGGACCCGGGCCCGAGGCCAGCGTCGAGGTGCAGTACGCCACGGAGCCGGTCCGCACGTACGACCTCTACGCTGGCGCCGAGCCGGCCGTCGTCCGGAAATGCACCCTCCACGACATGGTCTGGGGCATCGAGGGCGCCAGGGCCTGCCGGGAGTTCATGGATGGCCTGCAGCCCATTTGACGACAGGACGCATCTAACCGTAAACGGGCCGCGCGCCCACTCCTGGAGGACCAATGAGCGTACCTGCCGACGACTCCGGCGCTTTCGAGCAAGTAACCAGCCTTTTCGATTGGACGGCGCGCCACCTGGGCCTCGATGAAGGTCTTTGCGAGATCCTGCGTATGCCGTGGCGGGAGCTCACCGTTGCCGTCCCGGTCCGTCACGACGACGGCAACGTGAAGACCTACACCGGCTACCGCATCCAATACAACGGCGCTCGCGGGCCGTACAAGGGCGGGACTCGCTACCACCCGGGGGCCGATCTGGACGAGGTCCGCGCACTGGCCGCTTTGATGACCTGGAAGACGGCGCTCGTCGACATTCCCTACGGAGGGGCGAAGGGCGGGGTGCAAGTCGACCCGCGCAAGCTCAGCGACAGCGAGCTGAACCGCCTCACGCGGCGCTACGTCCAGAATATCGCCCACCTGCTCGGCGAGCGCCGCGACATCCCCGCGCCCGACATGGGGACCAACGCGCAGACGATGGCGTGGATGATGGACGCATACGGCGCCATCCACGGCCACACACCCGCCATTGTCACGGGGAAGCCGCTCGAGCTTGGCGGCTCCTTGGGCAGAGAGGCGGCGACCGGCCGAGGCGCGGTCTTCGTCCTCGACAAGTTCCTGGAAGACCGCAAAAGCATGAACGGACGCGTCAAGGTTGTCGTCCAGGGGTTCGGCAACGTCGCCACTTGGGCGCTGCGGCTTCTCGATCCAGACCGGTTCGATATCGTGGCGGTCAGCGACAGCCGCGGAGGGAGCTACAACCCGGCTGGACTGGATGTGAACGCCGTCTTCACCCAGCGTCGAGATGCGGGAACGGTTGCCGGCATCCCGGGGACCGAATCAGTTACGAACGAGGAGCTAGTGGAGCTGCCCTGTGACGTCCTCATCCCGGCGGCCATCGAGAACGTCGTCCATCAAGGAAACGCCGCCAGGGTGCAGGCCGGTATCGTCCTCGAAGCGGCCAATCACCCCCTGACGCCATCGGCCGACGCCATCCTTGCCGACCGCGGTGTTGTCACGGTACCCGACATCCTCGCCAACGCCGGCGGCGTCATCGTCTCGTACTTCGAGTGGGCCCAGAACATCCAGCAGTTCCATTGGGACGAGGACCGGGTCAACTCCGAGCTCAAACGGAGAATTGTCGGCGCCTACGAGAGTGTCCGAGATCGGGCCGCCGGGGAAGGGCTCACGCTACGCCAGGCGGCGTTCGCGGTGGCGGTCGAGCGGGTTGCCCGGGCGACGGTGCTCCGGGGGTTCGTCTAGCACCCGATAGTCCGCCCTCCACGCTCGGTGTACAATTCCATCGCCCGAGCCGAGGAGGGCCCGTCACCCCGGGCGAGGAGGGCGCGAATGAAGAGCTTCCGCCGTCTGAACTGGCAGACTGTCGAGTTGGGCGGCCTGACATTCAAGGTGTGCTACACCGAGCTTCCCGACAACGGCGGCCCCACCATCATGGTGTTCGGCGAGGTCGGTGGGGAGCCGACCGAGGTGCTCCGGTTCGACGCCTTCAGGAAAGGGCCGCACTATCACGCCCCGACGAGCAGCCCGGAGAACCCCTTGGACCACGTCGACGACCCCTTCGAGTGGTCCCTGGCACAGGTCCGCGATAATCTACCGGAACTCATCGTCTCGGCGGGCTTTCCCGACCTCGCGGGGGCCGTCGATGGCGAGGCCCTGTCCCAGGGCTGGGACCGGGTGAAGGCGGCCACCGACGCGGCTATACCCCAGCCCTAGCTGGGGACGACAGGAGGGACCAATGACAATGTTCCGCCGGCTCAACGAGCAGTCCATCGACCTTGGCGGGCTGCGCTTCGCCGTCTACTACACGGAAGCCGGGACCGACGGTGGGCCAACCATCCGGGTCTACAGCGACGTCGACGGAGAGGAGACGGAACTGCTGCGCTTCGACTCGTTCCGGGTCCAGCCCCACTACCACGCGCCGGCCAGCGGCCACCAGACCGACCTCGACGTCTCGAAAGAGGGCGACGCGCTCGAGTGGTCGTTGACACAGGTCCGCGAGCACCTGCCCGAGTGGCTCGACAAGGCGGGCTTCAGCAAGGTCGCCGAGCGGGTCGACGCGGACGCCCTGGCCGAGGGGTGGGAGCGTATCCGCGACGCTGCAGTGGCCTCGGTTCCCAAAACCTAGGACTCGGCCCGTCCCTTCATGAGCCGGCCCCGGATCTACGTCACACGCCAGGTCTTCGACGAGGCCATCGCCCTCCTTGAGGAGGCCGGCGAGGTGGAGGTCTGGCAGGGCGACGATCCCCCTCTCTACAACGAGCTTCGTAACTCTCTGCGCGACGTTCACGGCCTGTTCTCGCTGCTCACCGAGCGCATCGACGCGCCGCTCCTCGAAGCGGCTCCGCGACTGCGGGTCGTCAGTAACATGGCCGCCGGCTACGACAACGTCGACGTGGCCGCCGCCACCGAGCGCGGCGTCTACGTAGGCAACACGCCGGGCGTGCTCACCGAGACGACCGCCGACTTGGCCTTCGCCCTCCTCGCGGCGTGGGTGCGACGCATCCCGGAGGCGCAACGATACGCCCGCGACGGCAGATGGAAGCACTGGGGCCCGATGACGCTCCTGGGCGCCGACCTGCACGGCGCGACCCTCGGCATCGTGGGTCTGGGTCGCATCGGCGAGGCGATGGCCCGCCGCGCGGCGGGCTTCGGTATGCGCATCCTCTATCACAGTCGCACGCGAAAGCCGGCCCTCGAGGGCGACCTGGGCGTCGACTGGCGCGACTCCCTCGACGGGCTGCTTCGCGAGGCGGATTTTGTCAGCCTCCACGTGCCCCTGCTCAGGGAGACAACCCGCCTCATCGGCGAATCCGAGCTGCGGGCGATGCGTCCCAGCGCGGTGCTCGTGAATACCACCCGGGGCGAGGTCGTCGATCAGGCGGAGTTGACCCGGGCCTTGACCGACGGCTCGATCGCCGGCGCGGCCCTCGACGTGACCGACCCCGAGCCGATGAGCCCCGACGACCCGCTCCTCGCCATGGATAACGTGATCGTCACGCCCCACGTCGCCAGCGCCAGCCACGCAACCCGGCTCAAGATGGCGATGATGGCCGCGCAGAACGTCGTCGACGTCTTCCAGGGCCGTCCGCCCACCAACTGGGTGAACCCGGACATGCCCCATGGGCACTAGCCGACGACCCCGGAGCGAAATCCGACCGTGATCGTTGCCCCGTACGGCTCGTGGCGCTCGCCCATATCCTCGTCCCTCGTCGCGTCCGGGCAGGTCGCCCTCCACGAGCTAACGTACGCCGACGGCGCCGTCTACTGGGCTGAGGGCCGTTCAACGGAGGGAGGACGCAGCGTCGTCGTCCGGTGCGACGCGGACGGCAGCATCGAGGACGTGACGCCGGGGGGTTACATCGTGCGCAGCCGAGTCCACGAGTACGGCGGCGGCTCCTACGTCGTCCACGGGGGCGTCGTCTACTTCTCCAACGACGCCGACCAGCGCCTGTACCGGCAGGAGCCGGGACAACAGCCGCTGCCCATAACGCCCGAGCCCGACCATGCCCGCGCCCTCCGCTACGCCGACGGCCGGGTCACGCCCGATGGGCGGAGCCTTGTCTGCGTGCGGGAACGGCACCGGGACGCCGGCGAGCCGGTCAACGAGCTGGTGGTCCTCCCAACCGACGGCTCGTCCGAACCGAGGCCGATCGCGACCGGCCACGACTTCTTCTCGACGCCTCGCTTCAGTCCCGACGGCCGGCGCCTGGCCTGGCTCTCCTGGGACCATCCGAATATGCCGTGGGACGGCTCCGAGCTCTGGATCGCGAACGTTGGGCCCAACGGCGCATTGGCCGACACCAGGCTCGTCGCCGGGGGCCCCGACGAGTCCATCTTCCAGCCGGAGTGGAGTCCCGACGGCACGCTGCACTACGTCTCCGACCGCACCGGCTGGTGGAACCTCTATCGTGACGGGCAAGCGGAGCCGCTGGTCGAGATGGAGGCCGAGTTCGGACATCCGCAGTGGGGTTTCGGCATGTCGCGCTACGCCTTCCTCGACGGCGGGCGCATCGCGGCGATCTTCTCCAGGGACGGCTTCGGCCACCTCGGCGTGATTCCGGCCGGTGGCGGCAACATCGACACCCTCGACCTGGACTACACGTCGTACGAGCGGCCCCACCTCGTGGGCGACGGGCGAAGCCGGCTCTGGTTCGTGGCGGGGTCGCCGTCGCAACCTCCTGCCGTCGTCTTGCTCGACGTCGCCGGTGTGAAGACGAGTGTCCTCAAGCGCAGCACAGACGAGACGCCGGACCCAGGCTACGTCTCGTCGCCCCGGGCTTTCGACTTCCCCATCGGGGACGGGGCCACGGCCCACGCGTTGCACTATGCGCCCGCCAACAGGGAGTACCGGGGACCGGAACAAGAGCGCCCGCCCCTCATCGTGATCTGCCATGGCGGGCCGACCGGAGCGGCGAGCACTCATCTCGACCTAGAACTGCAGTACTGGACGAGCCGTGGCTTTGCCGTCGTCGACGTCAACTATCGGGGCAGCACGGGCTACGGCGTCGCCTACCGGCGCCGGCTCGATGGCGCGTGGGGCGTCGCCGACGTCGAGGACTGCATCGACGCGGCGTTGTACCTGGCCGTGCGGGGCGAAGTCGATCGCGACCGGCTGGTGATCCGCGGCAGCAGCGCGGGAGGCTACACGACGCTGTGCGCCCTGGCGTTTCACGATGTGTTCGCCGCGGGGGCAAGCTACTACGGCATCGGCGACGCCGAGGCCCTGGCGGTCGAGACGCACAAGTTCGAATCGCGTTACTGCGACCGGCTGATCGGCCCCTATCCCGAGGCGCGCGAGCTGTATCGTTCCCGCTCGCCGGTGCACTTCGCCGACCGGCTGTCGTGTCCCATCATCCTGTTCCAGGGTCTCGAGGACGAGGTGGTGCCGCCGGCCCAGGCCGAGACGATGGCCGACGCCCTGCGACGCAAGGGGCTCCCCTTCGCCTACGTCCTGTTCGAGGGCGAGCAGCACGGCTTCCGCAAGGCAGAAACCGTCCAGCGCGCCCTCGACGCCGAGCTCTACTTCTACTCGCGCGTCCTGGGCTTCGACCTCCCGGACCCGGTGGCGCCTGTGGAGATCGAGAACCTGTAGAGCTCCGGGTAGGCGTATACTTGACCTAGCAATGGCAACCACGACGCAACAGCGGCCGGTAATCGGCGTCACCATGGGCGATGCCTCCGGCATCGGGCCCGAGACGGCGGCGAAGGCCCTGGCCGAGCGGAGCGTCTACGACCTCTGCAAGCCGGTGGTCCTCGGCACGAGTTGGGTGATCGAGGACGCCGTCAAGTTGGCCGGCGCACCTCTCGCTGTGCGGCCTATCGCCTCGGTGGACGAGGCCGTCGGAGAGTACGGGACCATCGACGTGCTCGAGTTCGACAACCTCCGTCGAGACGAGGTGGTCGTCGGCCAGGTCTCGGCGGGCAGCGGTCGCGCCGCCGTCGAGTACATCGAGGAGGCGGCCCGGCTCGCCATCTCTGGGGCCGTCGACGCCATCGTGACCTGCCCGATCAACAAGGAGGCGGTGCACGCCGCCGGCTTCCACGACGATATCGGCCACCAGGAGATCCTCGCCCGAGTCGCCGGGTCGAAGCAGATGGCCACGATGCTGATGACCGAGGGCCTGCGCGTCCTCCACCTCAGCACCCACAAGCCGCTGATCGAGGCAGCCAGGTACGTGACGAAGGAGAATGTCCTCACGAAACTCCACCTCGCCCAGGACTACCTCAGCCGCTGGGGCATGGGGCACGCGAAGATCGCCGTCGCCGGGCTCAACCCCCATGGCGGCGAGGGCGGCATGCTGGGCCGCGAGGAGATCGATGAGATCGCGCCCGCCGTCGAGGCCGCCCGAGAAGCGGGCATCGATGCCCTTGGGCCATTCCCCGCCGACTCGATCTTCTACCGCGCCATCGCCGGCGAGTTCGACGTCGTCCTCGCCCTGTACCACGACCAGGGCCACATCGCGATCAAGGTCCACAACTTCGAGGACAGCGTAACGGCGAACCTGGGCCTGCCCTTTGTGCGGACCTCCGTCGACCACGGCACCGCCTTCGACATCGCCGGGAAGGGCATCGCCAACCATCGCAGCCTGGTCCGGGCGATTGAAACGGCCATTACCCTGGTGACGGGGCGGCTCGGGGCCGAAGCGCCCGCGGCCTCCTGAGCCCGCTGGCGCGCCGCCTAGGCCGTAAGAAGTCCTTCGACTGCCTGCGCCAGCTTGCGGGCCTGGGCCGCGGTCTCGGCCTCGCTGAGGCCGCCGTAGGGCCGCTCCATGATGGCGTACGGGTAGTCCACGTTCCCCAGCATCCGCTTGACGGCTTCCGCTGTACTGATTAGGTCCTGGGCCACGATTACCGCCGTGGGGATGCCGTTGGCTTCGAGCTCCGCCGCGTCGCGCAGACTGTGCGACGTGCAGGAGGTTCAGACACCGACGCCGATCACCGCCCCGCTGGCCTCCGCGGCCAGTCGCTTGATGTCCTCCGCGCCAAGGTGCTCCGACGTGGTGGCCTTGGCGATGCGGACGACCCCGCCGAGATGGAAAAACTTCTCGATCTCGGGAGCGAGCGCTTCCATGATCTCACCGACCCGGGGGCTGCCGTTGGCGATCACCGCCACCGTCGCACCCTCCAGCGACTTCGGTCGGGGAGCGGAGCTCAAGCGCGGGCCCTTCGACGTGGCGGGGCGGCCTCTGGGGTCGACTACGATAAAATCGGGCGCGTTGCTCATGGGCCTCAGCTCCCCTTTTCAATAGGTAATTATCCCCTCGCATCAAGTAGAGGTCTCAGGCAACTCAAACTGTTGTGTCACCCGCTTCTGCTCGTCGAAGCAAAGCCGAGATTACCTCTACCATGTCCTGTTCTTCAGGTTTGTTCTGTAGGTAGACTAGGAACAAACAAGAGTCCCAATATTCTTTGTCCAAAACCTTATCCGGCTCTCAGTTGCTTAATGTAGTCGGCAGAAGATAAGTCTCCGCTGATACCAGGAAGAATCCCTCGAAACTCTACAATGGTGCGCTGGGGTTGAGGAACAGGATTGACGGAAGTAGGCTCCGTCATAGCTCGAACTGTGCCGTCGGTTCTATAGCGCAGATTCCCTTCGACAATTACTCTCCGGCCCAGCATGTCTTTGACTGTCTCCATCCAATCGTCGGGGAACGAACATCGAATCTGATTGTTGCTGCCGTGCTCGTAAATTACGAAGTACGCTCGCCTGCGGACAGAGATCATATCCAGTTCTCCGTCGATGGATCCCCAGGCGGTAATGACTTCCCGCCGACGGGCACGCAACCCTCGAGGGTGTACCACTTCATCCTGGGGTTCGGCCTCGATGTTTACGAGGTCCTGGCCGGGTACATCAAGCACGACAGGGATAGTGCGTTTGACGCGATTGACTATGCTTCTTGTCAATCTTCTACCTTGCTCGTTAACCGACGATGGAATGGATTGTTCGTCTCTTGCGTCCGTAGCTTTTAGAGTTTGATATGCGTCGTTGATTATGTTTTCCAAATCTTCGGGAGAGACGCCGTTAACGGACGCGGCGATCTGGATGCGGTCGGTATCCACTTCCCACTGAGTGTGCGATGCTTCGCCAAGTTGGGCTTCTTCAATGGCACGCAGTAGTTTCCGCAGGTCATCTACCGTGTGTATGAAGAACGTTAAAGGCATCCGGCCTTCTTCGACGGACAAAGCAATTGTGACCCGTTCACGGGACGTGCGCTCAACCATGATTCCTCTCGCCCCCTAATAGTCGCTTGCTCCAACGACTATTAGGGGTGTACGCTAGATTCAGCGAGACACCCCTGTTGGTATTAACAATGAAACCGAGTCGTACCAAAGGCAAGTCACCCAAGCAGTCAGCGGTGTCATCACCACCGTTGACTAGATCGGTATTTCAGACGTTCCTCCGCACCGTCACTCGCACTATTCCCAAGAAACGATCTGACCAAGAAAAGACTGAAACATAGGCCGCTCTTGGTCGCGCCGATTGTACCTGAAAGAGTACTCGTTTAGATAGCTCTGAAGGTACTTTTCGCTAACGGCGTGATTGACCCCACTGATTCCCCTCTTTACTAGACTCCAGAAACCCTCAATCGTATTCGTGTAGGCATCCCCATCGACGTATACCTTTGCCGAATGATGAACGCGCTTGTGCTTGTAACCCATGCTCGGCAGTGGGTCGTAAGAAGAATGTTCGTCAGTGTAGATAATGCTGGACGGCAATATCTTTTCCCGGATGTTTGGCAAGAGCGTTTCCCGCGATACGTCACTCACGACCTTGGTAACGACTCTGCCTTTGCGCTCTACCATCCCTAGGACTGGCGTTTTGCCAGCGGTACCGCGTCCGCCAAGCTTCTCCCGCTTGGCCCTGTGCATGTTCTTCGCCTTGCCGCCGACGTACATTTCGTCGACCTCTACTGATGATCCCTCCAGGGCAACATCTTCGGCAAGCATGGACCTGATCTGCTTGAAGATACGCCAGGCCGTTTTGTAGGTGACGCCCAATTCCCGCTCTAGCTGTTTAGCGGAGATTCCGCATCGGGTGGACGCCATCAAGAACATCGCGTAGAACCAAGACCGGAGCGGAGTGCTGGAATGTTCCAGGATGGTACCTGCCATCGGAGAAACATGATGCCCACAGCTGTCACAAGCAAATACAGGACGCCCATTGACCTTGTGATGCTTCCTGACTCGGTCGCACTTCTCGCAAGTGATACCATCAGGCCAGCGATTGTCTACCAGCCATTGTAGGCAGGATTTGTCAGTGGGATAATCGCGGTTGAAGTCGTTGAAAGTGTAGCGTTGCATCTCGGTAGACCTTATCTGATTTACTCTAGTCTACCACCAAAACTACTTGACGTCAAGGGATAATTACCTTTTCAATAGGCCTCGTCACCGGTGACGAGGTATGTGGCGTCAGCCACCAGCTCTGCGGCAGTCCTTCTCCCCCGGCGACCACCACGAGGACCCGGTCCGGAGCGGCAAGCTTGGCCGGTAGCTCCCAACCCTGTGCCGGCGCCGTCAAGCTGTCCCAAAGGTACTCCTGAACCTGGGGCTTCGTCCAGTCGGCCCCCTTCAGTACCCGCACGTGCTCGGGGCCCAGGACCAGCATCGAGCTGATGCCGGGCCGCTTCGCCCCGTCGAACAGCGTCCAGCCCGACGCCCTGAGGACGAACGCCGCGTGCTTTAGTAGTCGCTCCGGCGTGCGACTGGAGTCGTCCAGCACCGCAATGGCGGCATTGAACGGGTAGAACGTGACCGCGCTGACTTCAGGAGTCAGCCCCCGCTCCACGTGGAGCGGACTCCACGGACTCTCCTCTTCGTTCTCCCCGAAGCACCAGGTATATCTCCCGGGCTGAGAGAATGGCGCGTGGCCGTAGAGCGCCGTATCGAGTTGACACACGTTGGACACGATCAGTCTCAGCGCCCGGCCGATGGTGGCGTTCGCGCGGAAGCCGGGGCCGAACAGGCCCCACCGGCTGTTGACGCCAATGGCCGAGCGAACTGGGCCGTTGACGATGAGGGCCGGGACCGACCCGGCCAGCGAGAGGGTGTTGGACTCGAGGTTGGCGTCGGGGTCCAGCGCGGCCCGGACCGCGGCGACAACGACCGGCATGTACTCCGGGAGGCAGCCCGCCATGACCGCGTTGGTTGCGACGTTCTCAGCGGTGACGGTCACGCGCTTAGGTGGGAATTCACCGAGATCGGGGGTCGGCGGCACGATGGGGAGCCCATCGGTCCAGCCGTTCTCGATGAAGCCCTCGATCGCTTCGAGGGGGCCGGCGAACTTCAAGTTGGGCGCCATTTCGATACGGCCTCGCTACGCCAGGGACGTCGCCACTTCCGCCGCCCGCTCCAGCTGGTCGAACTCCGCGACGCAGGGCATCAGCAGAAGCTCATCCATCCCGATAGCCTCCAGCGCCTTCGCCATCTCGCGGATGGCCTCGGGCGAGAACAGGCTGTCGCGCATGTAGTCCTCGACCGCGGGCAGGTTGAAGGCCCAATAGTGCTCCAGGTACGCGCGACCCCGGGCCTCGGCGTCCGGGCCGAGCGCGAAGTAGTAGACGCCAACCAGACGTGGCGAGCCCTGCCGCGCGTTGGCCTTCCACGAGTCCAGGGCCTGGTCCCACATCCCCTTGACGACGTCCGGCTGGTACGGCGGCGCGAGGTAGCCGTCGGCCCACTTGCCGACTCGGGCGATGGCCGAGGGGCTTCGCGCGCCGATGAGCAGCTCGGGGCCGCCCTTCCGAACCGGGGCGGGCCCAACGAGCCGGTCGCCTTCGACCACCGGCTCCCCCTTCCAGATGCGTTGCATCAGGTTGAGCTGCTCCTCGAACCGCTTCCCGCGGTCTTTGAACGAAGCCGGGGCGGCGCGAAAGTCGTCCCCTCGCGCCCCAACCCCCACGCCAAGGGTCAAGCGCCCGTTGGAAATAGCATCGATGCTGGCCGCTTCCTTGGCGAGGACGCCAGGGTTTCGGACGGTGGCGACGAGCACGTTGGTCACCAGGCGGACCCGTTTCGTGACGGCAGCCGCGGCGGCCAGCGTCACCATCGGCTCGTAGTTCAGGTACGCGATACGGTCGATGACGCCCACGCTGGAGAAGGGGCCCGCGTCGGCCCGCTTCGCCCACTCGATGAGCAGGTCGCCGGTAACGTTGGGATTCTGGGCGGGAAGGTTGATGCCGATCTTCAAACGGGCCTCCTGCGTTCTAGAGCCACACCCGCCCGATGATCCCGGTCTCGAACTCGTCGAGGACGGCCTCCACGGCCTCCCGACCGAACCCAGCGCGGACCGTGGGGAAGAAGCGCCGCTTGGGACGCAGGTAGGTCTCGCGGCGCTTGATCCCGGCCAGTTTGGCGGCCAGGTCGAGGGCCGTGTCCAGGTCCCCAAAATCGTCGATCAGGCCCAGCTCTTGCGCCCTCTTCGCCGTGAAGACTTCGCCGGGCGCCATCTCCCGGACCCGGTCGGGGTCGATCCCCCGCTCCCGCGCCACGTCGGCGATGAAGCGCTCGTATACATCGTCCAGCAGCGCCTGCATCTTCTCATCCTCCTCGGCCGTCGGGTGCCGCCAGGGCTGGAACATGTCCTTGTTCGCGCCCGACTTCTGGACGGACATGTCGATGCCGAGCTTCTTGATGAGCTCTTCGAGGATTGGCCGGACCGTGACGACCCCGATGGAGCCGATAAGAGCGTTGCGCAGCGAGATCGTCTTGTGGGCCGCGACGCTGAGGTAGAGCGCGCCCGAAGCGCCGATACCCCGTATGTAGGCCACCACCGGCTTCTGGGCCGCGAGCTTCTTGACCGCCAGGTGCAGCTCCTCGGCGACGGCGGCGGAGCCGCCCGGGGAGTCGATGGCGAGGACGACCGCGCCGTAGCGGGCGCTCTTGCGGGCCTGCTCTAGCAGCGGGAGGTGGCTGTCGACGCGAATGCCGCGGCTGACGATGCCCTGGAACTCGATGACACCGACCTTCTTCCCAGGTCGCAGGAAAGCCATTCCAGTACCTCGGCTAGGGGAGCCCCGCGCCGGGGACGCTCACGCGCACTGTCTCGATCCAACCCGTCGGGGGCTCGGTGGCGTCGGTGGCGCTGGGCGGCACCGTTCCGGTGAGCAGGAACAGCGTGCGCCGGTCCTCGCCGCCGAGCATGCAGGCCACGGCCAGCTTGTCCGGGTAGTAGATGCGGTCCGTGATCTCGCCGCCTTCCTTCACTCGTAGGAACTCGCCGGTGCGGTATGAGCCCACCCAGACAGCGCCCTCGGCGTCCAGGCACATGCCGTCGGGCACCTTCTCATCCAGCTTGGCGAAGGGGCGCCGGTTCGACAGCGAGCCGTCGGCCTCGATATCGAACGCCGTCACCTCGCTGCCCCGGGTCTGGGCGACAATGAAGGTCTTGCCGTCGGGAGTGATCGCCGAGCCGTTGGGCGAAACCATGTCCTCGGCGACCGTACGCGCCGCGCCGTCCGGGGTGACCAGCACCACCGAGCCCGGCGCGGTCCCCGGGTCGTCAGTGCGCGGCTTGTGATAGGCGTCGACGTAGGCCCGGCCCTGGCTGTCGACGACCATGTCGTTCAACGAGCTCTCAGCGTAGTCGGTGAGGTCCGCGTGGACGCTCACCGCGCCGGATTCGAGCTTGAGGAGCTGGCGCTTGAACCGGGACACGATCAAGAAGGCGCCGTCGGGCATCCAGCCGAGCCCGGAAGGCATATCGTCCATCTCGAGGATGACCTCGGAGCGGCCCTCGGGGTCCACCGTCATCACCTTCTTGCCCATCATGTCCACGAACCACAGCTTCCCGTCGCGCCAGCGCGGGCCTTCGGGGAAGGCGAGTCCATCGAGTATCACTTTCGGGGTCAGCGGCATATCGGTCTCCTTTGTTTTTTCGCAGTCGCTTATGGCCATCCGGCGCCGGGCACGTCGACCCGCACGGTGTCGACCCAGCCCCTCAATTCGGGGGGCTCTCGGCCGGCGTCCAACGCGGCGCGGACATCGCCTGGCGTCGCGGTGCCATTGAGCAGGAACAGCGTGCGCTTGTCGTCGCCGCCGAGCATGCAGGCGATGGTCTTGGCGTCGTAGGCGATGCGGTCCGTGACCTCGCCGCCCTCGAGAACACGCAGGAACTCGCCGGTCCAGATAGAGGCTACCCAGACCGCCCCCTCGGCGTCGAGGCACATCCCGTCGGGCTGCTTGTTATCGAGCCTGGCGTAGTCGCGGCCGTTCACCAGAGCGCCATCGCCGGCGATGTCGAAGGCCCGTACCGCGCTGTTTCTGGTCTCCGCGACGACGAAGGTCTTGCCGTCGGCGGTGATTCCCGAGCCGTTGGGCCCAACCACGTCGTCGGTCGCCAGGCGGGACGAGCCGTCGGGCATGACAAGGACGATCTTGCCGGGTAGCTGCTCTGGAGTGGGCGGCAGGTCGTAGGCATCCACGTAGGCCCGCCCCTGGTCGTCGACGACCATGTCGTTGAGCGAGCGCTCCGCGTACTCCATCAGGTCGGCGTGCACCGACAGGCCCCCCGAGTCGAGCCGGAGGACTTTGCGCTGTGTCATCATGCTGATAATCAGGGAGCCGTCGGGGAGCCAGCCGAGCCCTGAGGGCCGGTCTTCCAGCTCGACGATGACCTCGGAGCGGCCTTCGAGGTCGACGGCGACGACACTCTGGGCGCCCATGTCGGAGATCCAGAGCCGGCCGTCGTGCCAGCGCGGCCCCTCCGGGAACAGCAGGCCGTCGCACAACCTCTTCGGTTTCAAGTCCATACTTGCGTCCTTTCCGTCGTCGTCGCCCCTCCCCGGGTCAAGGGAGGCCCACGCCGGGGACCTCCACCTCGAGGGTCTCGATGAACCCCGCTGGGGGCGCGTTCGGCTCCTTTCCCGGAGCCATCATCAACCACACATCGTCGAAGGTGATCCGGCAGGTGAGAAGAAATAACGTGCGCCGGTCCTCGCCGCCGAGCATGCACGCCACGCCCCATTTATCGCCGCAATCGATCCGGTGGGTGACCTTCCCGCCCTCGAGCACGCGAAGGAACTCGTGGGTCCTCGGGGAGCCGAGCCAGACGCCGCCCTCCGCATCGAGGCAGATACCATCGGGGTCGGCGCCCTCGACTTCGGCGTAGACACGACGGTTTTCCAACGAACCGTCGCCAGCGATGTCGAAGGCTGTCAGCCGGCCGCCGCCGGTCTCGGCCACGATAAGCGTCCGACCGTCAGGCGTGATCACCGAGCCGTTGGGGACTTCCAGTCCGTCTGCCACCGCGCTGGTCTTTCCGTCAGGGGTCACCAGGGCCACGATTCCCGGCGACAGCGGGCCCTCCGCCGAGTTCCGCGCGCCGATGTACGCCCCGCCCCGGCTGTCCACGACCATATCGTTGATGAACCAGTCGACATGGGGCGTCAGGTCGGCGAGCACATTCAGCCCGGTGGAATCGTGGCTGAGGAGGCGCCGCTCGAGCATCGAGGTAATGAGCAGCCTGCCGTCGGGCAGCCAGCCCAATCCAGAAGGCTTGTCGGCTAGGGTGACGACGGTCTCGGTGCGGCCCGCCGGATCGACGGTGTCCACTCGCTCTGTGTAGAGATCGGCGAACCACAGTTTTCCATCGCGCCACCGGGGCCCTTCGGGAAAACCAATGCCCTCGAGCAGCAGCTCGGGTTTGAGCGTCACGCGCGTCTCCTGGCATGTCCGCGGGGGGCCGGGACTCGGGCACGTGGATTATCTTCGGGGAACGACGGACAATCAAGCGATCCGGGGATATTGTCGGTCTCACTTCGAAGTGTTATGGTCTCGCGCAGATCAGTCGACGGGAGGCAGCTATGCCGGCCACTGAAAGCGCGCTAGCAATAGACAAGGAGCTTGCCTTTTCTTCGGCATGGCGGCTCCGCGAGCTCATCGCCTCAAAGTCGTTGTCGCCGGTCGAGCTCACTGAACTGTACCTCCGCCGCATCGACGCCATCAACCCCAAGCTCAACGCCTACCTCACCGTGGCCGCCGATCAGGCTCTTGCGACAGCCAGAGAGACCGAGCAAGCGGTGGGCCGGGGCGACGATCTGGGGCCGCTGCACGGCATCCCGATCTCGATCAAAGACCTGGAAATGACCCGGGGCATTCGTACCACCGGCGGCTGCTACGTCTACCGCGACCGAGTGCCCGACGTCGACTCCATCGTCGTCGAGCGCCTGCGCGGCGCCGGGGCCATCATCCTCGGCAAGACGAACACGCCCGAGTTCGGCACCGGGCCGATGACCAGCAACAAGCTGGGCCCGGACTGCCTGAATCCCTGGGACGTGTCGAGGACGCCCGGAGGCTCCAGCGGCGGAGCGGCGGCGGCACAGGCGGCGGGACTCTGCGCCCTCGCAACCGGGAGCGACGGCGGCGGCTCGACCCGGATCCCGGCGAGCTTCTGCGGCCTCTACGGTCACAAGGTGACGAACGGTCTCGTGCCGCGCTGGTCCGGCGCGCCGCCGGCGGCGGCCAACCAATTCAGCGCCTCCGGGCCCATCACCCGCTCCGTGCGCGACGCGGCCATCGTGCTACAGACAATCGCCGGCTTCGACGGCCGCGACACCGATTCCCTTCGCGCCCAGGTCCCTGACTACCTCGCGGACCTGGACAAGGGCGTGGCCGGACTGAGGGTCGGATGGGGCACCGACCTCGGCTACGCGCCGATGGACCCGGGGGTAGCCGCAGCCGTCGAGCGCACGGTCCAGGACCTCGTCGGCCTCGGCGCGAGCGCCGAAGCGATGCGCTTCGACCCCGGCGATTGGGTCACTTGCTTCTGGACCGTCTACGCCGCCAACGCCTGGCTTGGCTACTCCGAGCTCTACGAACAGCACAAAGACGATCTGTCGCACTACCTCACCGCGGCCCTCGAGGTCGGCATGCACGTCACCGGGGCCGAGTACTCGCGTTCGCTCCGTTCGATCGCCGACCTCGCGGCGCAGGTCGATGACCTCTTCGACCAGTACGACCTCCTGGTGTTGCCCACGACCGCCATCACCGCCTACCCGACGACGGGCTCGCCGACGACCATCGGCGGACGCGAGGCCCACCCATTCTGGGGCTCAAATCCCTATTGCCCCGTTTTCAACATCACTGGGCATCCCGCCGCCAACGTGCCCTGCGGCTTCGTCGAAGGGCTGCCCGCGGGCGCGATGTTCATCGGCCCGCGCGGCGGAGACGCGATGGTGCTCAGGGCTGCCGCCGCGTTCGAGCAGGCCCGCCCCTGGGCCGGCATCTATCCCTCGGTATCCTGATATGGCCGTCGACACCCTGATCAAACACGCGCTGATCGTCGACGGTACCGGGGGGGCCGGCTATCGAGGCGATATCGCCATCGATGGGGGCATGATCACCGCCGTCGGCGACACCGGGGAGAGCGCTTCACAAGTTATCGACGCGTCGGACCTCGCCGCGACGCCCGGGTTTTGGGACGTCCACACCCACTACGACGCCCAGCTGTTGTGGGACCCGCTGGCCTCGTCGTCGGTCTGGCACGGCGTCACCACCATCGTGACCGGGAACTGCGGCTTCACCATCGCGCCGGTCCGGCCCCGGGACCAGGACTACCTCGTGCGGATGCTTGCCCGTGTCGAAGGTATGGAGTACGCCGCACTGGAATCGACGTTGCCCTGGGCGTGGGAGAGCTTCGGCGAATACCTCGACGTCCTCGATAAGCGGCTCGGCGTCAACGTATTACCCCTGGTTGGCCACTCGGCTGTCCGCCGTTACGTGCTGGGAGACGAGGCCTCACAACGCTCCGCGACTCCAGACGAGATCGAAACGATGCGCGGCATCGTCCACGACTCGTTGGGAGCGGGGGCGTTCGGCTTTTCGAGCACGCGAGGCGCCACGCACTGGGACGGTGACGGCGCTCCCGTCCCCAGCCGCCTGGCCACCGAGGACGAGTACCGGGCTCTCGTCGCCACTATGCGCGGCATGCGCCGCGGCTTCATCCAGGGGACCGGCGAGCCGCCGCTGGGAGGGGAGTTGGCCGACATCGCCGGCAGGCCCTATCTCTACCCGCAGATCACGCAGGTCGTCACGGAGCATCCCGACTCCTGGCGGCAGCTCCTCGACACGCTCCAGTCCGAGATCGCGGCGGGCAAGCGCTTCTTCGGAATGGGACCGGTGAACCGGCGCCAATTCGAGATGTCCATGGACAACACCAACGTGTTCGACCGCTGGCCGGCATGGCAGGCGGTTATGTCCGAGCCGATGGAGGTGCGCAAGGAGCGGCTGCGCGACCAGGCCCTGCGTGAGCAGCTCCGCAGGGAGATGGAGGACGAGACGCTCCCCGTGATGCCCTTCTCATGGGGCCTCCTGACTCTCGCTGAGTCCACAAGCGGCCGCTGGGAGCGCTTCGAGGGCTGGCGCGTCCCCCGGATCGCCGCGGAGCTCGGGAAGGACTCGCTCGATGCCCTGCTCGACATCGTCCTCGACGAAAGCCTGACAACCCAATTCCACTATGACGACACCTGGTACCCCGACGAGGACGTGCTGGTCGAAATCCTCAAGGCGCCGCACATGCTCGTCGGGCCGTCCGACGCCGGGGCCCACCTGGTAACCCAGGTCGACACCGGCTTCCCGTCCCATCTGCTCGGCTATTGGGTCCGGGAGCGCGGATCACTCAGTTTGGAAGCGGCTGTGCACATCCTCTCGGCGCGTCCCGCCGACGAGTTGGGCGTGACCGACCGAGGCCGGCTCGTCCCCGGCCAGGCGGCGGACATCGTCCTGCTCGACCCGCAGCGGGTACGGGCCGGCCAGCGCGTGTTCGCCAGGGACCTGCCCCGTGGCGCCCGTCGTCTCGTACACCGCGGTGAAGGGGTCGAGGCCGTGCTGGTGAACGGCGTCGTGGTCAGACGGGGCGACAGCGACACCGGCGACCTCGGCGGGCGGGTGCTGCGCGACGCTTGAGGCGGTAGGGTCGGCTACGACGCGCCGGGAAACGCGACGCCGAGGTCGGCGCCGATGGTTTTCAACTCGCTTAACAGGGCCTCGTTCAGCGGTATGCCGTTCTTTTTCCTCTCGGGGACGCGCCGCCATTCGATCTCGCCCGGGTAGAAGACCTCGTCGAAGCCGGGCCGCCGGCCGGCGCGCTTCCAACCCGCGATGACCTCGTCGAGCTGCGCCTTGAACTCGCCAAGGTCGGTAAAGCTCTCGATGTTGACGGCTACCAGCAGGTGCGCTACCTGCGCCTTGAAACCGTTCTCCTGGCCCGGCGCCGGGCGCTGGGCGGTAAAGGGCTCGCCGCTGAGGAGGCCGGAAAGCGCGGCGAAGACCATCATCAGCCCTGAGCCCTTGTAGTCTCCGAACGAGACGGCCGCCACCGCTTTGAATGGGTCCACGGTTAGGTTGCCCTCGACGTCGACGGCCATGCCCTCGGGAAGCGGGATGTTGCGCTCCCGGGCGAGGCGGACCTTTCCGAAGGCGTGGACACTGGACGCCATGTCGAGCACCGGCGTCTCGTACCGGTCGCTGGGGATGGCGTAGGCCATGGGGGCGTTCGATGCCGTGGGTTCGCGGCTTCCCCAGGGGACCATCACCGAGGTCGTGGTGGAAGACGTGATCCCGACCATCCCCTCGCGGGCCGCCATGAGCGAGTAGTGGGCCAGGGCCCCCTGATGATTGCTGTTGCGGACATTGACCCAGCCGATACCGGCCTGCCGCGCCTTCTCGATCGCCCTGTTCATGGCGAAGACACTGGTGACCTGGCCCGCTCCCTGGTCGCCATCGACGAGCGCAGTAGCGGCCGTCTCCTTCACTATCTTCATCCTGGGAGTGGGGTTTATGATCCCGTGGCGCAAGCGTTCGACATAGATGGGGAGCATGTCGGTGCCGTGGGTCTCGACGCCTCGGAGGTTAGTCTCGCTGAGCACCGCGGTCACGGTCTCGGCGTCTGCGGCGGGCATGCCGAGGCGCTCGAGCACCCGGCGGGTGAAGTCGTCGAGCGCTTCGTAGGGGACGCGTGTCTCACGCGCGGAGGGGGGTTCGTTAGATGGGCTCATCGGTCTCGTCCACCAGAGGGAACAGTCTAGCCCCTCCTCGAGGAATTTCAACTCGGCGCTAGGCCAAGATGGGGCTCGCCTCCGGCCGGCGCGGGGGCTTGGTCACGAGGACGACAATCGCGACGGTAAAAGCCACCCCGATGAAGGATGCAAACGCCACCCGGTATTCGCCGGTGGCGTCGAATGCCAGCGCGGCGATGAGGGGCCCCAGGGCATTGGCGAAGGTGTGTACCAGTTGGGTCACCCCGGATATCGAGCCAAGGGATTCCCGCCCAAAGTACTTGGCGTAGATGACCATGTTCGAAGTCACGAAGCACCCGAATACCAACCCGTACAGCACGGCGTAGACCATGGCGATACCCAGGTTGTCGATCTCGAGCAACAGGAAGAACACGAGCCCGAAACCCAGGTAAGTGAACGAAAGGACGTACCGCATCGGGTACCGGTCGACGAGGAAGCCGGCGCCGACGACACCAAGGGTGCCGACGAACGACCATACGGTAACCACGAACACCGCGGTCCCAGGCGACAGCCCCTGGTCGCTCAAATAGGCCAGGAAGTTCACGTTTATACCCGAGACAACGAACATGCCCATGGTGATGCTCAACATCACCGCGTAGAAAGCCGGCGTGCGGAGCGCTTGCCCAAGCGTGAAGCTCACCTCATCGTCCCTCGGGGGTTCTTCAATCATCCCGAGAGGTGGCGGCTTGGCTTGAGTCTTGGCTCCGTCGGGACGAAGCGCCATGTCTTCCGGCCGGCGCCGTAACAGCAATATGGTGGGCAGGAGCGTGCTTGCCAGGGCGAGGACGCCCAAGGTCAGCGTGCTCACCCGCCAGCCGAAGTGGGTGATCAGCGCCTGGGCGTAGATCGGGGTGGTCCCGTTACCGCCACGCTGGCCCAATGCGGCCACGGCCATGGCCCGTCCCCGCATGCGCACGAACCACTTGCCAACGGTGACCGAAAGACTGAGGTTCAGGATTCCCTGGAGCGCGATGCGCAGGACGACCAGGCTGATGAACAACTGCCAGAGCTCGTTGACGCGGCTGAGGCCAATGAAGCCGCCGCCGACCATGGCGAAGCCGGCAGCGACGATCCAGCGCGGCCCGAAACGGTCCAGCATCGGGCCGACGAACAGCGCTCCGACGCCACCGATCACGGTCCCGAGGCTGAGGGCGCCAATGAAGACCGAGCGGTCCCAGCCGAAATCGTCGGTTATCGGCTTCACGAAGACGCCGATGGAGGGATTGAACTGGCCCGACTGCACCAGGCCCCCAACAACAAAGACGCCGACGATTACCCAGCCGTAGAAGAGACGCGGCCCCAGCTTCCGGGCCACGAGGTCGCTGAAACGGTCAAGGGCTGAGTTGATGGATTCTCCTCGGGTCGACGCGGGCCGGCGCCAGAATACCATGCGCCTGCGACCGGGTCTGAACGCCCATCGGTCGGTGCGGGCGGGGCCCTCTTCCCCGGAAAGGATAGTTAGAGGCCGTGGCGCTCGAGAAAACCCAGGACCGCGGCGTTGAACGCCTCGGGCTGGTCCATGTTCGCGGCGTGTCCAGCCCCCTTCAAGATCGCCTTTTCGGCGCCCGCTATGTGCCGCTCCATGTAGTCGGCGGCTGGAAGGAAGTCATCGTCACGGTCGCCGCACACGATGAGCGTCGGAGCCGCTATCTCGTCGAGCGCCGGCATCACAGGGCCGATCATCACCCCAAGGCTGACGTTGGCCAGACCGTGGGCCTGGTGCCGCCGCATGACCTCCGGCCCGCTGTAGTAAGTCTGCTGGGTGAAGCCGCTTTCGATATATCCCTCGACGCCCCGTTTCGAAAGCACCTCGGCCATCTCCAGCCGGGTCCGGTTCCACCGCTCCATGCCGCCCCGGGGACTGCGGTAGCCGGGTCCGGTATCGGCCAGCACCAGGCCGGACACCATCTCGGGGTGGGCGGCATGGAAGCGCAGCGTCACGTAGCCGCCGAGAGACAGGCCCCCGACCACACACCGCTCGATGCCCAGGTGGCGCAGGAGCTGACACTGGTCCTCGACGACGATATCGACCGAGTAGTCCTTGATCGACTCCGGGGCGTCGCTGCGGCCGTGCCCCCTCATGTCATAGATAACGACACGATGGCTAGTGGAGAATGCTTCGCCCTGGGGTTGCCACATCTCCGTGGTGCCGGCATAGCCGTGGAGCAGGAGCAGCGGCGAGCCGCGACCGTGCTCCTCGTAGTAGATCTCGACCCCGTTGACAGCCGCCTTGGGCACTTGCGTCCTCCTCAACGAGAAGATAGCTCAGCCGCTCCAGCCGCACCGCGCTTGAAGTCTACATCGGTTTGCAAAGATAATCAGCCGCGCACCAACGCGAGGTGACGATTTGAAGTTCGGACTCTTTCTCGGCACCGAATATCCGGCAAGACAGTCGATGGTCCCCCGGATCGAAGCCCTGGTCGAGCAGGTGCGCACGGCCCGCGACCTGGGCTTCGATTGCGTGCTCGCCGGCCAGCACTACCTCAGCCACCCGGTACAGATATTACAGCCGACGCCGTTGCTCGGCCGACTCGCGGCCGAGGCCGGGGAGATGGCCCTAGGGACAGGCATCGTCCTCCTCCCCCTGCAGCACCCCGTCGACATGGCGGAGCAAGTCGCGACCCTCGACGCGCTCACGAACGGGCGTTTCATCTTCGGCGTTGGCCTTGGCTACGAGAAGGAGGAGTTCGACGCGTTTGGACTCGAGGTCGGCGAGCGCGTCGGGCGTTTCGAGGAGTCGCTGGAGCTGATGAAGCGGCTCTGGACGGAGGACGAGGTGAACTTCGAAGGCAAGCATTTTACCCTTCACGCGAGGCCATCGGCCTGGCCTCTGCAAAAACCTTACCCTCCCGTGTGGATCGCGGCCAACGGGCACGGGCCCGTCCGCCGCGCCGCGCGACTGGGCGACGTCTGGTTCGCCAACCCCCACGCCAAGTTCAAGACCCTCGCCGAGCAGATGGACATTTACCGGGCCGCCCTGGCCGAATACGGGACCGCGACGCCCAACGATATCGTCGTCAGCCGTGAGCTCATCGTCGCACCGACCCGCGACGAGGCGATCCGCATCGCCGAGCCCGCCCTCCACGAGCGCTACCGGGTCTACACGCGTCAAGGACAGGACGAGCAGCTACCGCCAGGCGACCGGTTCCAGGCGGTGTTCGACGAGCTGGCGAAGGACCGGTTCATCCTCGGCAGCCCGGAGGAATGCGTGGCGGAGATCAAGCGCTACGAGGCCCTGGGGTTCAACTACTTCATCATGGGCCACCACCCCCTCGACCTCGACGACGAGGCGGCCATGCGGATCCTGCGCCTGTTCGGCGAAGAGGTTTTACCCAGGCTCACGTAGGCGTCGGTTCGGAGACGGGAGGGGCACGTGGAAGAGAGTCTTGAGCAACGCGTCGCCAGGGCGATTCGCGAGGACGTGGCGATCGCTCCCTACGACCCCGGGTGGCCGCGCCTTTTCGAACGGGAAGCGGACCACCTGCGTGCCGTCCTCTCCAACTCCATCGTCAAGCGTATTGAGCACTTTGGCAGCACGGCCGTCCCAGGAATGCCGGCCAAGCCGGTGATCGACATGCTGGTCGAGGTGAGCAGCCTCGACGAGGTCAAAAGGGACGTCGTCCCGGTGCTCGAGGCGGAGGGATACGACTACTTCTGGCGTCCCACGATGGGCGACGAGCCACCGTTCTACGCCTGGTTCATCAAGCGCGACGCCCGCGGGAATAGAACCCACCACATTCACATGGTCGAGGCGGATTCACAGCTCTGGGAGAGACTCTACTTCGTCGAGTATCTGAAGGAGTTTCCTCAAGAAGCCGAGAGGTACGCGCGGTTGAAGGAAGATTTAGCTAGCAGGTTTCCGAACGACCGAGTCGGCTACACGATGGGCAAGACGGAGTTCGTGGTCTCGCTGACAAAGTTGGCATTGGAGTATTCCGCCCACCAGCGACCCGGCAACGGGACTTAAGGGTCAGCCGGCAGTGGGGGTTCGCTAGACGACGCGTTCGAGAAGAGAATCGTGACTCCCCCTGAGGCGAAGTTTCCCAGGTCACCGGCCATCGACTGGCCTTCCTGGGAGTTGAGGCCCTCTTGCATCGCCTCTTCGCTGGGAAACTGCAGGTCGACGATGAGGTAGAAAGGCGAATCTCCTGAGGCCGCTCCGGCGATCCTGTGGGTCACGACTTCCTTCACATTGGGAAGCCCAACGAGAATGGGGTGGTGGCGCTCTTCGAAATGGTGGTCAAACGCCTCCCTGTCAAGGGGCACACCAAACAGCACGAGAGCGTTGACCAATTCTTCGCTCCGGGAGTCAGGGGCCATCGCACCGCCGGGCGCGATGGCCCCTTTTGATCAACCGGGATTACGCCCTGATCACTCTGGTCTCGGTGTGGTTGGCGTACTCAACCATGCCATGAACCGGCGAGTAGCGGGCCAGTCTTTCGATGGTCTTCAGCTGATCATCGGTCAGGTTGCCCTTGACCTTGACCTCGCTGACGATCTTCGGCATGCATGAGGTGTGCGACTCCGGCCCCTTGACCTCGAACAGGACGCTCGGGTCCACGTCTGCAGTGACCTTGATTTCGAGCCCCTCGAGATTGATCCCATTCCGAGGAGCATTGAGGGAGATGCTGTTGGTCAGACAGGCGGCGACAGCTCCCAAAGCCATTTCAACAGGCTCCACCCTGTCGGTGGGTCCGTCGAAGCCCATGGCCTCTTCGACCTCTCTCCAGGCTCCGTAGGGGATCGTATAGTGCCGCGTCTCGCGGTCGATCCGCTGCCCGTTCAATTCATAAGGCCCTATGTGAACCGTGCTCCGGCCCGAGTGCCCTTCCCAGATCGTCCGCGCTTCGAGCCCCAGGGTCACCGGGCTGGCCTTGATCGCCGAACGGAACGCCTCTAACTTGTCCAGATCCATACCTGCCACGATTGCCATTCAAACGCCTCCCTTGGATAACTGCTCCAGGCTTTGATTCGCCTGCTTGCCATTTGGGTTCATCGAGACGACCCACGCCGCAGGAATAACGGGACTCCACCGGTTTCTTTGCTGCCATCTACCAGCTGACTCGTGGCGAATAGTGGTGGGTTCAACAGGACCTATCAGGGAGGGCATTGTCTCACACCATCACAACATGTCTCCCCCGTTCATTAGTGTTGTTACCAATAGCCGGTTTCGCGATGACGTTGTTGGTCGCGGCGTGTTCGGGCGTCCACTTCTGATTATTCCAATGCCAACAGAAGTGGAATGGCCGCGATTCGCCTTGACAGGCCCCCCTCCGTTTGGCTATCTTTGCGACAGCCCCGGGCGCGTTTGTTGAGCGCGTCGCGTCTAAAACGTCCCCTGTGCCAATCCCCGATGACAGGACGTTTTGTGGTTGGGAACGGACACCTGTAGCGTCGAGAGGCTCAAGGAAAGGACCGACGAGACGAACATGACCAACAAGAATGGCGACGTTCGCATTGCCGTCAAACACTTGTGGAAGATCTTCGGCCCCCGCGCCGATTCGATCATGGACGAGGAATGGACCAAGGACGCTTCGAAGAAAGAAGTTCAAGAGCAGAGTGGCCACGTCATCGCTATCCATGACGTCTCCCTCGAGGTCAAAGAGGGGGAAGTCTTCGTCGTCATGGGGCTCTCCGGCTCCGGCAAGTCGACGCTCGCCCGTTGCTTGATTCGCCTGGTCGAGCCGACCATGGGCGCTATCGAGATCGATGGGGAGGACATCACACAGTACGATGGAGAGCAGCTTACCCAACTGCGCCGCAGCAAGACGGGTATGATTTTCCAGCACTACGGCCTCCTACCGCATAAGAAGGTGCTGGACAACGTGGCCTACGGTCTCGAAGTGCAGGGCATCTCCAGGCAGCCCCGGTACGAGAGGGCCAAAGAAGTCCTCAATACGGTTGGTCTCGAAGGCTGGGAGGACTCGTATCCCGACGAGCTCAGCGGCGGGATGCAGCAGCGAGTCGGTATCGCCCGAGCCCTTGCTCTCGAGCCCACGATCCTGATCATGGACGAGCCCTTCAGCGGATTGGACCCGATGATCCGCCGCGAGATGCAGGATGAGCTAATAAGGCTCCAGAAGGAGGTCAAGAAGACCATCGTCTTCATTACCCACGACCTGAACGAAGCCCTGAAGCTGGGCGACCATATCGCTATCATGCGCGACGGCGAGATCATTCAACTCGGGACTCCGGAGGCGATCGTCACGCGTCCCGCCGACGACTACGTTGAGGAGTTCGTCCGGGACGTATCGAAGTCCAAAGTGCTGGGCGCCTCTACCATCATGCAAAAGCCGGGGGCTGTGCTCAGGGAGTCTCAGGAGCCGCAAGCCGCGCTCACCGCGATGCGGTCGCGGGACCTAACCCAAGCGTTTGTCGTGGGCTCCAATCAGGAGCTGCTCGGGGTAGTCACGGCCGACAGGGCCGCAACCGCGCTGCGCGGCGGCGCCGGTTCCCTCGAGGACTGCGTGGACCCGGGCTGCCCCAGGGTCTCGCCAGAGACCGTCGTCGAGGACCTGGTGCCGCTGGTTGCCGGTACCAACAACCCTATCGCCGTAGTCGACGAGGACAAGCAACTGCTCGGCGAGGTCCACAAAGACGCGGTACTAACGAGCATGGCGGCGAGCATGAAGACGAGCAACGGGAAGCACGAAGAAGAGTCCTAGTCCGGACTCCTCCAAAGACGAACAAAGAAGAGGGCGGCCCCGTGGGGCCGCCCTCTTTTGTCGTGCCGTGTGCTTCCGTTAACGTCTAGTTGGTCGCGGGCTGCGCAGCCAGCGCTTCCTCGACGTCTTCCCACGTATCCTCGTCCATCCAGCTCTTCACCAGGTCTATGTTGTTCCGCATGAAGTGGAACGCGCCGAGCCCGACATGGTCCTCGACCTCGTTGGTTTCCAGCCAGCCCAGCGTCCTCTGCAGCGGGCCAAGTCCGGCGTTCATCTTCTTGAGGAACTCGGAGAACTCGGGCGCGATCTCCGGAAGGCTCTTGTTGACCAGCTTGTCGAGAGGGATGTTCTCGTAGGCCACGCCATTCTGAACCGGTCGGAGGCTGGAGTCATTGGCCGCCGCCATGATCTTGTCCCAATCGGCGTCGTTGTACGCAGGCTCCTCGAGGATGTACCAGTCGAAGAGACCCATGAGGTCCGTGGGCGCCCAGTAATAGCCGAAGACCGGCTCGTTCTTTATCTGCGCGCCGGCCAGGACGGCTTTCAGGGCTCCGGCGGAGCCGGGCGAGATGATGTTGTACTGCTCGTCCAGGCCATAGGCTTGCAGCTTCACGTTATTGATCTCGGCGCACTGCCAGCCGATGATGCAGTTGTAGAAGGCGCCCTTGGAGCCGTCTTCCGGGTCCTTGAACAACTCCCAGTTGTCCTTCAGGTCCTGAACCGTGCTGATCCCGTGCTGTTCGTGCACCCACAGGGGGATGATGAACATCTGGGGACCGCCCTCGAAGATCTCGCCGTAGTTGAGAACGTTGCCAGTCCCGCCAGGACCCTCAGCGGTATACCACTCGGTCAGGTTCTGCTGCCAGCCCTCCATCATGACGTGGCTTTCACCACTGGCCAGGGTTGCGGCGTAGACGGGCGTCGTCATCTCGATGACTTCCCACGGATGACCAAAGCCATGCTCCGCTATGAACCCCGCGGTGCCGGTGAGGACATGTATCGAGCCGCCGAATTGGTTGTCGGCGAACTTGATCGTGTCCTTGGGGTCGTCGTCTCCTCCACAGGCGGCAACCAGCATCACGGTTGCCATCGCGGCGACGGCCAGGACAAGCCATTTCCGTCCAATTTTCCTAATCAAATCAAACCCTCCCCTTCTGTGTACCTATCTTTTCGATCTTCCGAGCTTTGTAGACGCATACGGGTAGGTTCCACCTCCCCTGTTACTCCGTACAGATCTGCCTTGCTTTCACAGATACCTTATGACTTATTACTGGTTTCAGGCTTTCGCTTCCTTGACGCGGCGGGGCTTTCCGACAGCCTGTGTGATCCGGTCGATGATCACAGCGAGCAGGACAATGCCCACACCTCCGATGACGCCACGGCCGATATCGAGCCTCGCAATGCCGTTGAAGACCTCGATGCCAAGCCCCTTGGCGCCGATCATCGACGCTACGACAACCATGGCCAGGGCCATCATGATCGTCTGGTTGACGCCCGCCATGATCGTGGGCAGGCCCATGGGGATCTCCACCTTGGTCAACACCTGGTAGGGCGTCGAGCCAAAGGCCTTGGCCGCCTCCACCACCTCGGGGTCCACCTGGCGGATCGCCAGGTTCGTGAGACGAATCATCGGCGGGATGGCATAGATGACCGTCGCCATCACGGCGGGCACACGGCCCAGTCCGAGCAGCATCAACGCCGGGATGAGATACACGAAGCTGGGCATCGTTTGCATCGCGTCCAGGACCGGACGGACGACTCCTTCGAACCGGTCGTTTTTGGCGGCGAAGATGCCAACGGGGAGGCCGAACCCAACCGCGATCACCGTCGCCCCCAGAACGATGGACAGGGTCAGCATCCCCAGGTCGTGGAGCCCGAGGAAGGCCATGAAGACGAGCGAGGAGATCGAGAAGATCGCGACCCGGGTCCCGGCTAGCCTCCACGCAATGACCCCCACGAGAGCGGCGACGAACCACCAGGGCATCCAGAGGAGGGCCGACTCGAGAATGTCCTTGGTCAGGAAGAGCACCGGCGTCCGTATCACGTTGTCGAAGAAGATGCCACCGTTGGTCACGATCCAGTTAGTGCTGTCGTTGATCGGGCCGGTAACGTCTTGCCGGATGACCCAGCTCTCCGGGAACTCCCGGGCGACTGTGAACGCCAGGACAAGCGCCGTGATGGCGACTGCACCCCACACGATGCCTTTAGCCCAGAGCTTCACGTCCGGGGTTCTGATATTGGCTCCGGCCACCGGAATCCGTTTCAGTGGTGATTCCATGTTCCCTCTTTTTACGGGTCAGATGCCTTGTTGGATCACTCGAACAGGGCCGCTTTGTAATGCTGACTTCCGGTTTTTGACAAAAAACTCCCCCCACTGGGCAAGAAATCGAGGTTGAACCTGGCTATATCCTGGCGCGAGGAGGGGTTGGCGCCGGGATGATTCCGTCTATATACGAGCGTTTGGGAAACAGCATAAGCGTTTGCGTGTTTGGTCCGGTTTCTACTCCGGATTTCGTCCCGTGTGCGGGCGTCTCACCCGCATCGAATCGGTCGTCACGCTGAGGATTTTGGGATTGTAGACAAGGCCCGCTGGCATGTCAAATCGAGAGGACAAACCTGTTGCACACGCAAAAACGCGCCCCGCCAACTGTTATGGGGAACCGCCGTTCAAAGCTTGCGCAAGATCGCTTTCAATTCCTGAGAACCGTCGCAGCCCGCGCCGCGCCGCGGGCCTTGATAGCGGCAGGTGGCCATCGGACAGTGGCAGGCAGCTACCCTCCAAGCATGGCGTTACAATCCGAACCAGCGGGCGCGCCGGCTGTCTCCGAACTCCTTCTTCTCTGCGGCTACCGCAGCCGATGGCTCGAAGAAGCTGCCCGTCGGCGGAATCCCAGGGCGGAACGTCACCTCCACTCGGGCAACACGCTCAGCCCCGAACTCGATGTAGCACGAGCCGCGACCTGAATACTCAGGAGGCGGCTTGATGCCCAACCGGTCGGCTATCAGCGATTCGGCGACGACCCGCGCGGCGCCCTCGGCAAACACACCCGCCTTGGGGGTCCCAACGCTGGTTACATCACCTACGGCGTACACGCCGGGAAACTTCGTCTTGAGGTTATCCGGGTTGACGGGAATCCAGCCATCTTCCGCCAAGCCGCTCTGAGCAACTACGTCGGGAACGCGATGCTTCGGCACGCCGAGGAACAGGTCGTACGGCATCTCAGTTTCGTCATCGAGAACGACAACATGCCCCACCGGGTCGAGCGAGAGGATGGTCCGGTTCGGGATGAACTTGATGCGCCGCTCCTCGAAGGCCGCGAGCAACGCCTCGGAGGTGGCCGGCGAGGGCGGGATCGGCGCTCCAAGGGGCGTGACGAGGCTGATTTCGCAGTTGTCGCGCACGCCTCGTGCTCTCAGGTAGTCGTGCAAAAGGAGTGCTGCCTCGCTCGGCGCAGGCGGGCATTTGAAGGGCGTCGACGTCACCCCAACAATCGCGTGCCCCTGGGTGAAGGTGGGCAGCACCTCCCGTAGCCGCTCGGCCCCTGCGAAGGAATAGAATTCGTTGCCGCCTTCGACCAAGCCGGGTGTTGCGCCGGGGTCGTAGTCTGCGCCCAGCGCCACCACCAGCACGTCCGCTTCGTAAGTGGCTTTGTCGGTTGTGACCCGGCGCGCTTCGGGGTCGATTGCGGTGATCGTCTCCTGGCGAAAGCGGACTCCGGGCTTCACGATGTTGCGATAAGCCAGACGTACGCTATCAGCCGTCTTGTGACCGAACATCACGTCGAGCTTTGAGAAGCCGAAGAAGAACGTGTCATTCTTGTCGACCAGGGTGAGATCCAGGTCCTCCCCAATTTCCTCGGACAACAACGTCGTAAGTTCGAGGCCGCCGAAACCGGCGCCCAGGACAACCACACGAAGCTTCATATTTCTGTCCCCCCTAATGAGTGGATGGCGAGTCTTAGAGGACGCAGCCCGACCGAGCGCAACGCCTTCATCCGTTCGTTCGTCAAGAAGATCACCGTCAAAGGTCAAGAAGCGGTGCTGCGCTACACGGCTCCTTGGTTGCCCGGCGGACTGGAGAACAAGGGCGCCGACTCATTGGAGCCGCGCGGCGGTTTGTCTACCGCACAAGGGTGGTGGGCGATCCTGGACTCGAACCAGGGACCCCAGTCTTATCAGGACTGTGCTCTGACCGCCTGAGCTAATCGCCCGGAGAAACGCCCGGAGCGGGCGTGAACCGAAGTCTACAGAGGGCCATCCTACCAGTCAAGGCGGCCCCAGCCGCGCCCTCAGCCCATCAGTCGAGATATGACGTCAACGAGCTCATCCAGTGAGTCGATGGCGGCGTCGGGCTCGACCTCTGTCTCCTCGTCCCTTCGCCGAATCCACACCGCGCCCAGACCTGCCCGCTTGGCTCCGGCGATGTCGTTTCTGGGGTGGTCGCCGACATGGAAGGTCTCGGACGGCTTCGCGTCGAGTCGCCGCAGCGTGTCGTGGAAGATCCTGGACGCCGGCTTGGATAGGCGCTCCTCGTCAGAGAAGGTCAGGGTCTCGAAGTAGTGGAGCAGCCCCTTCCGTTCCAGGAAGACCCGCTGCGTCGCTCCCGGCGTGGAGCCCGTGTTGCAAATCATCGCGAGCTTGAGCCCCATCTCGCTCAGCGTCCGGAGCACGGTTTCGGCGTGCTCGTCGACCTGAGGAGGGTGTTTCAAATAGGCGTCGGCATAGCGACGCGCGACCCTGGCCCGACCCTCGGGGCTGAGCCGACCAAGCAGCTCGTGGTCGATGTGGCCCAGGAAGGTATCGATCTGCTCGTCGAAAGAGACATCCCCCTCCTGCGCTCGCACCTCGTTGCACTCGGCCTGGCATTGCCTGTAGGCCGCCATCACGCGCTCTTCCGGGTAATCGAACCCTTCTTCTCTCAACACCTCGCTGGTCCCGTCGAGGAGAAGCCGCCTGCGCGGCCCGCCGAGCTCCGGCGAGTCGAGGATCAGGGTCTGCCACAGGTCGAAGGTGACCGCCGTAAGGGCCATGCGCCTAATACTTCATCAGGGAGAAGGTTTCGACGCCCTGGAGCTTCTCGCGGCCGTTCAAGAATTCGAGCTCGACCAGCACCGCCAACGCCACGACGTGCCCCTCGACTTGCTCTACGAGCGCCCTTGCCGCGGCCATGGTCCCTCCGGTTGCCAGCACGTCGTCTACGATCAGCACTCGCTTGCCCGGCAGGACGCCGTCCTGGTGAATCTCCACCGTGGCGGCGCCGTATTCGAGGGAGTAGGTGACGCCCACCGTCTTGTGCGGCAGCTTTCCCTTCTTCCGTATCGGGACGAACGGCGCGTCGAGTCTCAGGGCCAGCGGCGCTCCGAACAGGAACCCTCTTGCCTCGATGCCGACGACGACATCGATCTTGTCTCCGGCGAAGCGCTCCGAGAGCTCGTATACGGCCTGGCGAAACGCCGCCGGGTCTTGAAGCAAAGGGGTGATGTCTTTGAAGACGATGCCCGGCACGGGGAAGTCGGGGACGTCGCGGATCCGCTCTCTCAAGTCCATAAGCACATCCCGGATGGAAGGTGCGCCCATTATACCGCCGACTTCTCTCTCCCCGGCGGTCGCCTTGACGCTTCGATAACAGGTTCACTATCATGGAAGGTAGCCTGTCACTTCAGTTGCAACGCTTCACCGGGTTGCAGTGGGGACCAATGCGAGTCATCACCGGCCAAGCGAAGGGAGCCAAGCTCAAGGCCCCTCGGAGCTCCGGCCTTCGGCCAACTTCGTCGCGAGTCAAGGGCGCACTGTTCTCGATCCTTGGCTACGACCTGATCGAAGGCGCCGTGGTGCTGGACCTTTATGCCGGAACGGGAGCCCTGGGAATCGAAGCTCTGAGCCGCGCCGCCGAGCGCGTGGACTTCGTCGAGCGGGACGCTCGCCGCTGCCAGGCGATCCGTCATAATCTGGCCGCCGCGGGGCTCGGCGAACGCGGTCGCGTCTATTCCGCGCCGGCGATCAGGACGCTCGGCGACCTCACCGGCGCCTACGACCTCGTGTTCGTCGACCCCCCCTACGGAGACCCGGGGGTGGACCAGGTGCTGGGCGCGTTGGGCCGGGACGGTCTGCTCCGCGATGGAGCTACCATAGTGCTGGAGCATGCCTGGCGCGACGGCGCACCTGCCGGCCGCGACGGACTACGGCATACCGATACCCGTCGCTACGGCGATACCGCACTCTCCTTCTACAAACGAGAGCCCTTCTCGTGACCATCGCCCTTTACCCCGGAAGCTTCGACCCCGTTACCAAAGGACATGTCGACATCGCGCGCCGGGCTTCAAGCCTGTTCGAAAAGGTGATCGTTGGCGTCTATGACACACCCTCGAAGAAGCTCCTGTTCAACACCGAAGAGCGCGTCCGCTTGTTCAAGGAGGCCGTTGCCGATGTGGAAAACGTCGAAGTCCATCCTTACAAGGGGCTCACCGTCCACTACGCCCGGGAGATTGGCGCCAAGGTGCTGGTGAAAGGTCTTCGCGCCAGCTCCGATTTCGAATACGAGTTCGAGATGGCGCTTATGAACCGCAACGTTTCGCCGGACATCGAGACCATTTGCATGATTACCCGCCTGGAGTACCAGTTCCTCAGCTCGAGTCTTCTCAAAGAGGTACAGTCCCTTGGGGGCAGCGTCGATAACCTGGTACCGCCCCATGTCGCGGCGGCACTCAAGAGCAAACTGTTGGAAGGACGGGGTTAAGGAGTAACGCCATGACCCAGCGAGCGACGCCCCCCCGGGACCGGCTGGAGATCTTCGACGTCCTCGACCGCATTGAGGCCCTCACGTCGTCAGCTACGAAGCTGCCGCTCACGCGCCGGGCCGTCATCAACCCCGGCGACGTCCAGGAGCTGATCGCGCGCCTGAGGCGGCTGCTCCCCTCCGAGATCACCGAGGCCCAACAGATCATCCGCTACCGCGAGTCGTTCGTGCAGCAGGCGCAGACCGACGCCAAGCGCATCCGCAACGCCGCTGAAGCCGAAGCGCTGCACAAGATAGCCGATACTCAGGTGATGCACGACGCTCGCAAGGCGGCGCAGCAGCTCGAAGAGGACGCGCGCCGCAAGGTCGAGCAGGCCATCATCGACGCCGAGAAGCAGGCCCGGGCGCGGGTCGAGGGCGCGGACGCTTACGCCATCGACGTGCTGCGGCGGCTCGAAGAAGAGCTGGATACGTTGCTCGGCACCACCCGTCGCGGCATGGAGTCCCTTCGCGACGGCCAAGACCTCGGCCAGGACGACTCCGGGCGGCGCTAGGCTACTCGACCCTCTCGGGAATGCTCGATGCGCATTCAACGCCTGAGCCTTGAGCATTTCCGTAACGTCGACCGGCTGGACCTTGAGCTGCCTCCCGGCCGCACGGTGCTTCACGGCGAGAACGCCCAGGGCAAGACCAACCTGCTCGAAGCCGTCTACATCTTCGCCGCCGCCCGGTCGGTCCGCGCCTCCCACGACCGCGAGCTGATCAGCCAGCGAACCCTCGGGGAAGCGATACCCTACACCAGGCTCACCGGCGTGTTTGAACTGGACGAAACGCCGCTAAAGGTCGAGATCGTCCTGCAGCTGGGACGCGACATCGAGCGGGTCGAGCCCGAGGCCGCCATCCAATTACAGAAGCGTATCCGCATCAACGGCGTCCCGCGCAGGGCCAGCGACCTCGTGGGTCAGGTCCAGGCCGTGTTGTTCGAGCCGCAAGACATCGACCTCGTCTACGGCTCGCCTTCGCTGCGCCGCCGTCACCTCGACTTGACGCTCTCCCAGGTCGATCGGGCCCTCATGCGGGAGCTGCAACGCTACACACGCGTGCTGCAGCACCGGAACCCGTTATTAAAGGCCCTCCGCGAGGGGCGGGCCTCTCCCGACGAACTGGGCTTCTGGGACCAGGAACTGGTCGAGGCCGGTTCCGCGATCGTCTCCGCCCGGGCCACGGCCATCACGGATATCGCTGCCATCGCCGATGAGATCCACCAGGAGCTGACCGGCGGGGCGGAGGAGCTCCGTGTCGTGTATCGGCCGTCGGTCCCGCTGGAGAACGTGGATGACGCCGGCATTCCGAACGCCTTTCGCGCCGCCCTCGAGGCGGCCCGCGATAAGGAGTGGTACCAGGGGGCCACGCTGGTCGGCCCGCACCGCGACGACTTCGAGTTCGTGCTCGACGGCCTCGACCTGGCGGCCTTCGGCTCTCGGGGACAGCACCGGCTGGCGACCCTGTCCCTCAAGCTTGCCGAGGCGCGGTTCATGCTGCAACGGACGGACGTTCAGCCCCTGCTTCTGCTCGACGATATCCTCTCCGAGCTCGACGCACCGCGGCGCGGCTATCTGCTCTCCTTCGTCGAGTCTCACGCCCAGTCGATCATCACGACCGCCGACCTGTCCTCCCTTGGCGCGGATTTCCTAACAGGCGCGGCCACCTTCCGCGTCGCCAATGGGACGGTTGAAGCCTCCACCCCGGCCCGCTAGCATAGGCCCGTGACCAGATTCGGCATGGACGTGCCCATGGACATCACGGAGGCCTACGACCGGGCGGCAGCCCTCATGGCGAAGGCGCGACACACCGTGGCGCTGGTGGGCGCCGGCATGTCCGCGGAGAGCGGGGTCCCCACGTTCCGCGGCCCCGGCGGGCTCTGGACGAAGAAGGGCGAGCCCGACATCCGGATGTACGAGACCTTCCTCGAGGACCCGCAGGGCTGGTGGGAGAACCGGCTGCGCCCCAGCGACCCGGACACGGCCGCCTTCAACGAGGCGTTGGAGTCCGCCCAGCCCAATGCGGGCCACCACGCCCTTGCGGAGCTCGAGTCCGCCGGCCTCGTCCAGTACGTCGTGACCCAGAACGTCGACAACCTCCACCGCGTTGCCGGCAACGCCAGGCTGGCCGAGATCCACGGCAACCGGTTCAAGCTGCGCTGCATCAACTGCGTGGCCCGGTTCGAGCGTGACGAGGTGCCGATCGACACGCTGCCGCCCCGCTGCCCGCACTGCCAGGGGCTTCTAAAGGGCGACGGGGTGATGTTCGGCGAGCCGATCCCCTCGGACGTCCTCGAGACCTCCCAGGAGCAGGCGTCGTTGTGCGATTGCATGCTGCTCATCGGGACGTCGGCGCTGGTGTACCCCGCCGCCGGGCTGCCGGCCATCGCCCAGCGCCGCGGGGCATTCCTCATCGAGATCAACCCGCTGGAGACGGCCCTCTCTGGCGCCTGCGCCGTGGTCGTCAGAGCGCCGTCGGGGGAGGCCCTGCCGCGCCTGCTGGACCGCGCCCGGGCCATGCGTGACGACCTCGGCTGAGGGTCCATGGGGCTGCCCTTCCGTCTGCTCGCGCCTTGACCGAAGCCGAGCACCCTTGTTACGCTTCTTTTTCGCGCCGACCGCACTTCTGGAGGGACCATGGCCGAGTTGAAGATTGGCGAGCTGAACCCGCCCGAGCGCCTGCTCATGGGGCCGGGACCGGCCAATGTTTCCCCGAGGGTGCGCCAGGCGCTCTCCGCGCCGCTATTGGGACACCTGGACCCCGCCTTCGTCGAGATCATGGACGAGACCGTCGCAGAGCTGCGGCAGGTGTTCCAGACCGAGAACCCGCTGACGATCCCCATCTCGGCGACCGGTTCGGCCGGGATGGAGGCGACCCTCTGCAACCTTCTGGAGCCCGGAGACACCGTCATCCTCGGTGTCAACGGCTACTTCGGCGGCCGCATGACCGACATGGCGGGCCGCTACGGCGCTCGCGCGGTGCTGGTTGAGGCCGAATGGGGCCACACCCTGGACCCGGAGCAGTTCAAGGCCGCCCTCGGGCGCGAGAAGGACGTCAAGATCGTCGCCGTCGTCCACGCCGAGACCTCGACCGGCGTGCTCCAGCCCCTCGACGAGATCGCGAAGCTGGCGCACGACCATGGTGCGCTGTTCCTCGTGGACGTCGTCACATCCCTGGGGGGCATTGACGTGCGGGTTGACGAGTGGGACATCGACGTTTGTTTCAGCGGCACCCAGAAGTGCCTCGGCGCCCCTCCAGGCCTTTCGCCGCTGACCCTGGGACCGAGGGCGGTGGAAGTCCTCCGCTCGCGGAAAACCCCGGTGGCGAACTGGTACCTGGACCTGACCCTCCTCGACAAGTACTGGGGCGGGAACGCGGGTTCTGTCCGCACCTATCACCACACCGCGCCGATCTCAATGGTCTACTCGCTGCGCGAGGCGCTACGGACCATCGCCGAGGAAGGACTCGAACAGCGGTTCGCCCGACACCATCGCAATGCTTCGGCACTTCGGACGGGCCTGGAGGCCCTGGGTCTCCACATGCTGGTCCCGGACGCCCATCGCGCCAACTCACTCACGACGGTCCTGATCCCCGAGGGCCTGGACGATCTCACGATACGCCGCGCCCTGCTTGCCGAGTTCAGCATCGAAATCGGCGGTGGGCTCGGCCCCCTGGCAGGGAAGATCTGGCGGGTTGGGCTCATGGGATACAACTCGCAGCCGCGCAACGTCTTCGCTCTCCTGAACGCCCTCGAGCAAATCCTGCCGGCCCAGGGATTCGAGGTGCCTCGCGGGACTGCGGCGGCCGCGGCGCATGCCGTCCTGAGAGGCTAGCCGAGCGGTCGAGAATCCTGCCTGACATTTCCGGCATCTCATCGCGAGGTCAAGGCCGGCCAGGATTCGAATCAAGAGGACAACGTGCCCAAGAACAAAAGCAAGCGACATGACGCGCGGCGAGATGCGCGACGCACATCACGACGCGGGGTCGACGCCGCGACGCGGTCGCAGAACCGGCTGCTCCTGTGGATCGGCGGAGGCGCCGTTGCACTGATCCTGGTAATCGTCGTCGCAATTCTCGCGTCGTCAGGCGGCGGCGATGGGGACTTCGAGATGGTTACCTACACGGGCCACGACGTCCTGGGGGGCGAAGAGTCGAGGCTGTCCCACCTGCTCGGCAGGGGGAGGCCGGTTGTGTTGAACTTCTGGGGCGGCACCTGTCCCCCATGCCGCCAGGAGATGCCCGGCTTCCAGCGGGTCTACGACCAGCTCAAAGACGATATCTTCCTCGTTGGCGTGGACTCGGGACGCTTCTTCGGCCTCGGGACCCGCAACGATGCACTGGCCTTCATCGACGAGTTCGACATCACCTATCCCACCGCTCAAGCAAAGAACCGCGCGCCCCTGAACCGCTACGGGATTAACGCGTTGCCGGCAACCATCATCCTTGATCCCAGCGGCGCCGTGTTGGACCGGCGTTCGGGCTTCATCGCGGAAGACCAGCTCCAGTTCACCCTTGACCAGGCCATCCGCACCGTCAGTCGCCAGGCTCAGTCCTCGTAGGCCTCGTCCAGGAGTTCGACCACATGGGCCACCCGCGCCTTGAGCCCCTTGCGGCGGGCGCCCACCTCGAGCTGTAACATGCAGCCCGGGTTTGCCGTCGCGATGATGGCAGGCTCGGTCGTCGATACGTGCTCCATCTTATGGTCGAGGATCTGGGTCGAAAGCTTGCGGTGGGTGATGCTGTACACCCCAGCGGCGCCGCAGCACACGTCGGAGCCCTCCATCTCCACGAGTTTCAAGCCCGGGATCGATCGCATCACCGTACGGGGCGCTTCCCTGACGCGCTGGGCGTGGGCGAGGTGGCATGAGTCCTGGTACGTCACCCGCGCTCGCAACTCTTTCGTTGGCGGCTCGAGCGGCAGCTCGGCGAGAAACTCGTTTACGTCCTTCACCAGGCCGCTGAACCGGCGAGCTTTCTCGGCGTAGTCGGGATCGTCCTTCAACAGCTCGTCGTATTCTTTCATCGCCGAGCCGCACCCCGCGGAGTTGACCACGATGGCCTCCACCCCCGCGTCGAGGAAGGCGTCGACGTTCTTCCGCGCCAGCTCCCGGGCCGCCTCACGCTCGCCGCTGTGAGCGCTGAGCGCGCCGCAGCAGCCCTGGGCCGTCGGGAGCACGACCTCGCAGCCGTTCCGCGCCAGGACCCGGACCGTCGCCTCGTTCACGGGGCCATACGTCAGCGGCATCACGCAGCCGGAGAGCATGCCGACGCGCCGCACCGCCTGGCCTCTCGCGGGGACGACTCCCGATCGCGGTATGCGGAAAAACCGGGGCAGGTTCGGAAGCTGTCGCTCCAGCTGCGCCAGGGCGCCGAAGGGCGCGAGGAGTCGCAGCTCGCGGACGGTCCACTGCAAGCCGGAGCGCTGATAGAGCTTGAGAGACCAGGCCAGCACTCGCAGCAACCCCAGGTTGGGGAGCAGCAGACGGAAGCCAAGGTACCGGGCGAGCCTCTCCTTCACCGACTGCCGTGTCTTCGTGGCGATCTGCGTGCGAGTCCGCTCCATGACTCGACCGAACGGTACGCCCGAGGGACAGGCCGCTTCACAGGCACGGCACTGCAGACACAGGTCCATGTGCTCAATGAGCCGCGGCGTCAGACTGAGCCGCTCCTCGGTTACGGCCTTCATCAGCGCCAGCCGGCCCCGGGGCGATTCCGTCTCCAGCCCCAGCTCCACGTAGGTCGGGCACACCTGCAGGCAGAGCCCGCAATGGACACACTTGTAAAGGTCGTCTTCGGCCGGCGCGTCAGGGCCGGAGAAGTGTATGGGCGTCGGAGTAGCCGTCACAGACCACCCACGAACCGTCCCGGATTGAGCCGTCTCGCCGGGTCGAACTGCTCTTTGATACGCCGCATGATCGCCACATCCTCGCTCTCGACGCCCCAGACGTCGATGGTGTTCTTCATCGCGGTCGGGAAGCTCTCGACGACGAAGCTCCCCCCGACATTCGCCGTCGCCTTGCGCAGCGTCGTCACCACACCCGCCAGCATCGCCTCGTCCGCCTGGCCGCCGGCTTCACCCCACCAGGACGACCGCAACACGCCGGCGGGCAGGTGGGCGTTAACTCCTACCTCCAGCCGGCTACTCTCGCCCATCGCCTCCGTGCCGTGGACGAGCTTCGGCAGATGCGTGAAGACTGTCGACGCCTTGGTGATCATCGCCGCCGGCTGCTCGATGGTGCGGCCCAAGTCCACGACCGCTGGCCAGAACGCTGCTCGGCCCTTGCCGTCCTCGGCAAGAAATCCCTTTCCTCCGCCGTCCACAACGGCCTTGTGGGCCTCGTCCTTCTGTCGGTCGACCGCTTTTGGCGTCCCCGCCACGTCGACGGCCAGGAAGTAGTCGCGGTCGGCGATGCCGGGAAGGCCGGCGCGGCTGGCCGCCGCCCGGTAGGCGCGTCCGTTGAGCAGGTCGAGGGCGGCGGGGCGGGCCCCGCTTTCGAGCAGCGACTGCGCGGCGCCGATTGCCTGCTCCAGGGTGCGGAAGGCGCCGATCATAGTCACGCCAGCCTGGGGCACGGGGGCCAGCTTGAACGTGGCCTCCGCGATGACGCCAAGGACGCCCATGGAGCCGATGAACAGTTTCGGCAGGTCGTAGCCGGCGACGTTCTTCACCACCTTGCCGCCGCCCTTGATCACCTCGCCCTCAGCGTCCACGACCCGCACGCCGATCAAGCGGTCGCGGGCGGTGCCGTAGGCCAGTCGCCGCGGGCCGCTGGCGTTCGTCGCCAGGACGCCGCCGATGGTGGCGCGGTCCGGCGACGGCGCCTCGAGGGGCAGCATCTGCCCGTGCTCCGCCAGCGCTGCGTTGAGGGCGTTGAGCGTGATGCCGCTCTGGACGGTCGCGGTCATTTCGGCGGGCTCGTATTCGAGAATATCGGCCATGCGCCCGGTGAGGACGACCAGGTCGAGCCGCTCCGGCGCGCTCCCCGCCGCCATCATCGTCCCGCCGCCGCGCGGGGTAACGGTGAGCCCTTCTCCCCCGGCCAGTTTTATCAAACCTCTCAGTTCCTCTATGTCCCGGGGCGAAGCAGCGGCTTTGGGGGCCGCACCGTCGACGGCGTAACGCTGCAGCCAGTCGGGGCGCGTGACGTTCGCCGCGCCGACGACTTCGGCGAGGGCGGTCTCTAACGTCGAGGTTGCCATCGCCGTGAGGTCACCAGGACGTGTCGGGGCCCAGATCGGGGAGGTTGGGCAAGCGCCAGCCGTCGCCGCAACCCGCGCCGCCGGGGAGGATCTTGCACGGGTTGAAGGCCTCGGTAACGCCGAAGGCTTCTTTGACCTTCTCCATCGCCGCGAGGTCATGGGGGGAGAAGATCAGGCTCATGAACTTCTTCTTTTCGAGGCCCACGCCATGCTCGCCGGTGATGCTGCCGCCAACTTCGACACAGACCTCCATGATCTCGGCCCCCGCCTCGAGGACCCGCTCGCTCTCGCCGGGGACCCGCTCGTCGAACGCGACACAGGGGTGCAGGTTGCCGTCGCCGGCATGGAACACGTTGGCGAGGCGAAAGCCGTACCGCTCGCAGATGTCCCCAACGCGAACGAGCACCTCGGAGAGCTTCGTCCGCGGGACCACGCCGTCCAGAATGTAGTAGTTCGGGGCGAGCCTGCCCAGGGCCCCGAAGGCGCCCTTCCGCGCCGCCCAGAGCTTCTCCCGGTCCTCGGGCGCCTCGGCGACCCGGATCTCTCGCGCCCCGAGCCCGCGACAGATCTCGAGCACCGCCGCCTCTTCCTCGAGCACGGCCTCCTTCAGGCCATCGACCTCGATGAGCAGCACGGCGCCGGCGCCCTTCATGTAGTCGGCGTCGATGTTATAGGTGACCGCCTCGATGGCGAGGGCATCGATCATCTCCAGGGCCGCGGGCACGATGCCTCCGGCGATGACCGCGGAGACGGCCCTGCTGCCCTGCTCCATCTCCTCGAACACCGCGACAATGGTGCGGACGGCCTCGGCGTTGGGCATCAGCTTGACCACGATCTTCGTCGCGATGCCCAGTGTCCCCTCGGAGCCCACGAACACGCCAGGCAAGTCGAGCCCGGGCCGGTCCTGCTCCTTGCCTCCGAGCCAGGTCACCTCGCCGTCGGGAAGGACGACCTCCATGCCCAGCACATGGTTTACGGTCACTCCATAAGCCAGGCAGTGGGGACCCCCCGAGTTCTCAGCGACGTTTCCCCCGATCGTGCAGACCTTCTGGCTGGAGGGGTCCGGGGCATAATGCAGGCCATGCTCGGCGGCCTTCTCGCTCAGCCTCACGTTGACGACCCCAGGCTCCACGACGGCGATGCGGTTGACGGGGTCGATCTCAAGGATGTGGGTCATGCGCGTTAGGCCGATGACCACGCCCCCCTTTGGGGCGACGGCACCGCCGCTCAGGCCCGTCCCGGCGCCCCTGGGGACCACCGGGACCCCAACCTCGTTGGCCAGCCGAACCAGGCGCGACACCTCGTCGGTAGTCGCCGGGAACACGGCCGCCTGCGGCATGTGCTTGCCGATGGACGCGTCGTACTCGAAGACAATCATGTCCTCGGGGCGGTGGAGCACGTTCTCCGGCCCGACGATGGAGGCCAATGCGTCGACGAGGCTGCGTTTCCTGGTAGCGACGGACACGAGAAGCCTCCGCAACAGAAGGAGGGGCTGACTCTTCTGTTTCATCTTAGGTTAGCTTCGGTGATATTTCAAACAATCTCTGTTATACTCCCGCCCGAATTCCGATGGGTGAACTGGACGGCAAAAGCGTCATCGTAACGGGGGCCGGACGAGGCCTGGGTCGGGCGTATGCCGCCCTTATGGCCCAGGAAGGCGCACGTGTCGTCGTCAACGACGTCGACGCCACGGAAGCCGAGGACGCCGTCTCCTACATCGCCTCGCTCGGGGGCACCGCAGTCGCCAACAGCGACAGTGTGGCCGACTGGACCGCCTCGCGCCGCATCATCGAGCAATGCGTCGGCGAGTTCGGCGGCATCGACTCGATCGTCAACAACGCCGGGGTCTACTACGTGACCCCCTTTCCCGAGACCACCGAGGAGGAGTTCGACCGCACCATCGCCGTCAACCTGAAAGGCACGTTCAACATGGCCCGTCACGCTGCGGCCCACATGGTCCCGCAGCGGGGCGGCAGCATCATCAACGTGACCTCGGGGGCCCAGGCCGGCCTGCTCAGTCGCACGGCCTATGGGGCGAGCAAGGCGGGCGTGGCCGGATTCACCTACGCGCTCGCGCTCGACCTGGCCCAATACAACATTCGCGTCAACGCCATCTCTCCCGTGGCGAGGACCCGCATGACGGACGCGACGGTGGCCGCAGGCCAGCCCACCGGCTCGCAATGGCCGCCGGAGAACGTCGCCCCGCTGGTGGCCTTCCTCGCCAGCGACCATTCCTGGAACGTCACGGGCCAGGTGTTGCGTTTGGAGGGGAACATTCTCAGCCTGGTGTCGCACCCGGAGCCGGTCCACCCCGTGATTCTGCAGGAGGGGTGGGACGTCGACAGCCTCCGGCGGTTCTTCAAGCGGACCGTGGGACGTCGACTCCAGCCCGTGGGTCTCATGGTGCCCACTTACCGCTACAACGAAGGCCTGGACAAGGCGCCTCCTCAATGACGATGCCCCTCGCGGTCGAAGCCCGAGCGTCGACCTTCTAGCCCATCCTCAATGAGAATTCTCTGTATGCCCCAGGCGTTCAAGGGGAGCCTGAGTGCTCGTGACGCCGCCCTCGCCATGGTCCAGGGTGTGCTGTCCGTAGCCCCCGACGCCGAGGCCGTCGCCATGCCCGTTGCCGACGGGGGCGACGACACGCTCAACGTGCTCATGACCTCGACGGGCGGCCGGCTGTTCGAAAAAGAGGTCCTTGGACCCAGGCTGGAGCCGGTACGGGCCGCCTGGGGAGTCCTGGGCGACGGCGACACCGCCGTCATCGAAATGGCCAGCGCGTCGGGCATTCGGCTGCTTTCGACAGAGCAGCGCGATCCTCGAGTGACGACAACCTATGGCACGGGCCAGCTCATCCTCGCGGCCCTCGACGCCGGCTACCGACGTATCCTCGTCGGGGTAGGAGGGAGCGCCACTGTCGACATCGGCACCGGGGCCGCCGCGGCCCTCGGCGCCCGTTTCCTCGATGGACAGGGCAACGATCTGCCCGAAGGCGGCGCCGCGCTGGCCGAGCTCGCTGACATCGACCTCAGCGGGATGGACCCGCGCCTGGGGGAGGCGAGCATTTCCGTGGCCTGCGACGTCGACATGACGCTCTGCGGCCCCAGGGGCGCGTCGGTCTTTTCGCCACAGAAGGGGGCGGCGCCCGCAGTGGTCGCCGAGTTGGAGCGCGCCATAGAGCACGTCGCCGGTGTCGTCTCGGCCCGGCTCGGCGTCCGCATCGCCGATCTCCCGAAGGGCGGTCCGGCGGGCGGCCTCTCGGCGGGGCTCCACGCGTTCACGGGCGCCCGGCTCGAGCTTGGTGCTGAGCTCGTCCTGCGGACCATAAGCGCGGCGAGCCGGATTCCCGGGGCCGACCTCGTCATCGTCGGCGAGGGGATGATGGACCACACAACGTTCAACGGGAAAGGGCCGTCCGTGGTCGCGGCCCACGCGATGCAGGCCGGCGTCCCGGTGATCGCCGTCGTCGGCCGTGCGGGCCCGGGCATCGGGGCCGCCGCGTCCTGGGGCATCCGCGACGTGGAGCTCCTCGTCGACCACGCCAGTGAGGAAGACGCCGAGCGACGGCCCGGGGAAGCCATTCCGAAAGCGACCGCGGCAGCCCTTCGCCGCTACCTCGAGGCGGCTCCTCCGGCTGTATAATGGCCTTGAGGCGCACCCAGGAATGACACAGACCCTACTCGTGGTCGAGGACGAAGAGACACTGGCCCGCGCGTTGGCCTACTCTCTGGAACAAGACGGGTATCGCGTGTTGACGAGCGGCGACGGCGCCGAGGGCCTCCGGCTCGCCCGAGAACATCGCCCCGACCTGATCATCCTGGACCTCATGCTCCCGACGATGGACGGCCTCGATGTCTGCCGCGCCGTTCGGCAGGATAGCGCGACGCCCATCCTGATCCTCACCGCCAAGGCGGAGGAAGTAGACAAGATCGTCGGGCTCGAGCTCGGAGCCGACGACTACATGACCAAACCTTTCAGCATGCGGGAGTTGATAGCCCGCGTGAAAGCCCTTCTGCGACGCGTGGACCTGGACCAATCGCCGTCCGGCCATCGGCAGGACGCGGTCCTAACGATCGATGGCATCGAGCTCGACGGCGACACTCGCCAGGTCAAGCGGAACGGGCAGGTTATCGCCCTCCGACCCAAGGAGTTCGACCTCTTCGCTTATCTTCTGCGGAACCCGAGCATCGTCCTCTCCAGGGACCGGCTCCTGGAGAAGGTGTGGGGCTACGACTACGCCGGAGACACCCGAACGGTCGATGTTCACGTGCATTGGCTTCGCGAGAAGATCGAGGACGATCCAAGCCAGCCGAAGCACCTCGTGACGGTACGCGGCGCAGGCTACAAGCTCGAGGCTTGATGTGCCTCAGGGCCTCCGTTGGCGCACGTCCATCGCTCTTCTCGGGCTGTTGCTGGCGACGCTCGTCGCCTCAGGCATCATCCTGGCGAACCGCGCCCGTCACGACGCGGCCTCTTCGCTCGAGGCCCGGCTGAGCGCGGAAGCCCGCGCAATCGCCGCGGCGACCGTCGCCGGGGATTTCGACCGCGACTCGGTCGCCGTTAGCGCGCGAACGGCCCTGTCTCCCGACACGCAGGTGCTCGTGATCGAAGCCGACGGCTCTACGCTCTACGCTTCGGGCCTGGCCTTGTCCAGCCCCAGTCAAGCACCGGAGGTTGTCGCCGCCCTCGCCGGGCAGGCCGGCCAGACCGTCCGGGACAATCCCGAAACCGGCGTTCAGGAGTTGCATCTGTCCGTACCGGTGGTCCGCGACGGCTCGGTTGTCGGCGCGGTGAGGGTTACGGCTTCGCGCGGCGAGCTCGGGGGAGCGTCGCGCCGCGTCGTGGGGACGCTCGCCGCCGTTGGTGGGGTTGCGGTCCTTGCCGCAGGACTCCTTGGCCTCTGGACAAGCGCGCCGCTGCGGCGCGCTCTCGCCCACCTCGCCGAGGTCGCCCAGAGCATCGCCAGCGGCCGGCTGTCGGAGCGAGCCGAGACGGCCGCCGTCGCGGAGACGGCCCCCCTCTACCACGCCGTCAACGAGATGGCGGCAGGCCTCGAGCGTCAGGTCCGCGCCAGCTACCAGGAGCGGGACACCTTCGGAGCCGTCCTCGACAGCATGGCGGACGCCCTCCTCGTCGTCGACGACGAGGGGACCATCGCGCTGGCCAACCCGGCCGCGGTGACCATGTTCCATCTCGACCCCGCGGCAATGTACGGGAAGCGCGTCATGGAGGTGCTCCGGGACCACGAGATGGCCCGCATTATTAACGGCGCCATAACCCATCGCCGGCAGCAGAGCGGGCAGGTGGACTTCGGCCGGGACCTCCGGCTGCTCAACGTGGTCGCCACGCCTATCCACGGCCGCAGCGGCATCTCCGCTCTCGTCCTCGCCCAGGACCTCACCGACGTCCAGCGCCTGGAGGGGATGCGCCGAGAGTTCGTGGCGAACGTCTCTCACGAGCTCCGCACCCCCCTGGCTTCGATCAAGGCCGCAGTTGAAACGCTGCAGGGCGGCGCCCTGAACGACGAGGCCGCGGCGACGGACTTCCTGCAGCGGATCAACGTCGAAGTCGACCACCTCACCCAGGTTGTGCAGCAACTGCTGGACCTTTCCCGTCTCGAGACGGGCAAAGCCCAGCTCCACATCGAGCCGATCAACGTAGGGGAGGTGCTCGAGGCGGCGACGCGGCGCGTGGAGCCTCAGGCCAAGCTCAACGGCGTCGCCCTCGCGGTGGACGCCTCGGCGAGTCTGCCGGAGGCGATGGGGGACCGTGTCGCACTGCAGGAGACCGTGATGGACCTGGTGGACAACGCCCTCAAGTTCACCGAGCCGGACGGCAGGATCGACGTCACGGCGCGAGACGTCGAGGAGGGCCTGGAGGTCGTGGTGGCGGACACCGGAACGGGAATCCTGGCCGAAGACCTACCCCACATCTTCGAGCGGTTCTACAAGGCCGACCGGTCCCGGTCGAGTGGCGGCACCGGGTTGGGCCTCGCCCTCGCCAAGCACATGGTCCAGGCCCAGGGAGGCCGGATCTGGGCCGAGAGCGTTCCTGGGCAGGGCTCGCGATTCCACTTCACCCTGCCCAGGGCGCCCAAGAGCGGCGACTAGGCGACGATACGGGACGGGCGCTCTGTTGCGCCACGGTATCCGTTCCGGTATCCTAGGTACGAAGTCTGTGATTTGAGTCACATGTTATGGCAGATGTGAAGCTGGAAGTCCGTCCCCGCGCCTTGTTCGGCAAGAAGGCGCGTTTCCTTCGCCGCGCCGGCATCACCCCCGCCAACCTCTACGGCGCCGAGATCGAGTCCATTCCCCTTCAGGTCGAGACGCGGGCGCTGATCCAGACGATCACCACGACCTCGCGCAACACGCCCGTCGACCTGAACGTCGTCGGGGAGTCGACGCCGCGGACCGCCTTCGTCTGGCGCGTGCAGCGCGACCCGCTCAGCGAGGAGTTGTTGCACGTCGATTTCTACCACGTCGAGGCCACTCGCGTGATGCGGGCCCAGGTTCCCATCACCCTACAGAACGTCGATCCCGACCTGGAGAAGCTCAGCAGACGGGTGACACAATACCTCGAATCGGTCGAGGTCGAGACCCTTCCCGCCGACCTCCCCACCGATATCTTGGTCGACGCCTCCAACCTGCTCGAGATCGACGACCAGATCCTCCTCCAGCAGCTCACGATCGGCGATAAGGTGACCCTCCTCAGCGACCCGGAACAGCTGGTCGCGCGGGTCACCGAAATCACGGTGATCAAGGAGGAGGAGGCCGTGGAAGGAGAGCTCGAAGAGGGCGTCGAGGGCGAAGAGGCCCCCGAAGGCACAGCGCCTACGGAAACCCCCGCCGAAGATGCCGCTTCCGAGGGCGACGAGGGCTAGCTCTCTCTCCGATCGGGAACTCGGGAGCCAACGAAGTCGCGTCGCCCCGCCACGAACGCCTCGCCTGTCATCGCGCTCTTGCCGGCGGGCTGGAGGCGGCCCAACCGGTACACACCGTGGCCCGTGCCAATCCCGACACCGGAGCCTCCTTCGTCGTTCACCGAGACGACGATGCCAGGCTCGGCTGACTGCCCCTCGAGCGGCGCTCCCTCCAGGACCTTCAGCCGCTCGCCGCGCCACCACGTGAAGCTCCCGGGCCACGGCTGATAAGCCCGGACCTGCCGCCCAATCCGCACCGCTGTCTCCGCCCAGTCGATCTCGGCGTCCTCCGCCACGATCCGTCGGCATACGGTCGCGCGCGACTCGTCCTGAGGGACGGCTTCGATCCGATTCTCCAGCCAACCGGGGAGCGTCTCCACGAGTAGCTCCGCCCCGCGACGCGCAAGGCGGTCGCCAAGGGTCGCGGTCGTGTCGCTGTCGAGGACCGCCTCCTCCACCTGGGCGAGCACCGGTCCGCTATCCATCCCCTCGTCGAGCAGCATGATCGTCACTCCGGTGACCACTTCTCCATCGAGAATGGCCGACGCCACGGGCGACGCGCCCCGGTACCGCGGCAACCGCGAGGGGTGGACGTTGACGATACCCCTTGGAGGGACGTCGAGTACCTCGCGCGGGAAGAGCTTGCCGTAGGCCACCACCGCGACAACGTCGGCCCGCCAGCCGCGCAGCTCCTCGATCACCTCCGGCTTCCGGAAAGACGTCGGGGTGAGCACGGGCAGGCCGGCGTCCTCCGCCCATCGCTTTACTGGCGACGCGACGACGCGGCGGCCACGCCCCGCTGGCCTGTCCGGCTGCGTGTAGACGGCGACGACCTGGTCGGGGCCCCGGACCAGGGCATCGAGCGACGGAAGAGCGAACTCGGGCGTGCCCATGAAGACGATTCGACCCATCGTGGGATTATATTGGGGCCCGGCGATGGGGGCAATTTGGCGGTTTGGCGGCCTGCCGGGCCCTCACCGCCGGCCTGTCGACGACCAGGTTTGGAACCTGTTTGCTGTTTAGTTTCGTCAGCCAAAATTGCCCCAAATTCGGTATATTCGTGCCTTGACCCACCATGGCGCGGGCCGCAAACTTCACCGCGGTATTCCCAAGCTGCTTTACTTTTTCCGCCTTATCAAAACCGAGAGGAATCCATCGTTTGATCGCCTCCTCAGCACGGGAAATCTGGGCCTCGGCCCTGGGCTCCCTCCAGCTCGAAGTCACACGTAACAACTACGATACGTGGCTCAAGAATACCCTGGGCCTCGACGCCGACGAGGGCAGTTTTGTCATCGGCGTGCCCAATGCCTTCGTCGCCGAGTGCTTGCAGAAACGCATGTCGCCGTTGATCGAAAAGACGCTCAAGGGACTGCTCGATCGCGACGTTGTCGTGGCCTACGAGGTCTATCAGCCGGGAACGGCCGACCACAGGCCGGCGGCGAACGGCCACCATGATAACAGTGGCTCTGCCGCTCCCCTGCGGGTGCAGTCCCGATCGCGCACCGGGGACAGCCGTCTGAACCCCCGCTACACGTTCGAGACGTTTGTGGTCGGCAAGTCGAACCAGTTCGCCGCCGCCTCCGCGGTCGCCGTGGCGGAAAACCCGGGGCAGGACTACAACCCGCTGGTCATCCACGCCGGCGTCGGGCTCGGCAAGACGCACCTCCTGCACGCCATCGGGCATTCGGTCAACGCCCGAGGACTGCGGTGCCTCTACGTCAGCGCCGAGCAATTCACCAACGACTTCGTCTCAGCCCTCCGGGAAGCGACCTTGGAAGAGTTTCGCAGCAAATACCGTGACATCGACCTGTTGTTGATCGACGATATCCAGTTCATCGCGGGGAAGGAGCATTCGCGGGAGAGCTTCTTCCACACCTTCAACGATCTCCACACCGCGAGCAAGCAGGTCGTCATCAGCAGCGACAGCCGGCCCAAGTCGATTCCTCTGCTCGAGGAGCGCCTCAGCTCCCGCCTGGAAGCTGGGCTCCGCGTCGACATCAAGCCGCCGGACCTTGAGACGCGCATGGCCATCCTCGGCAAAAAGGCCGATCAGGCTGGGACCTACGTCAGCCAGGAAGTCGTCGAGTTCCTCGCGCGCAAGATCGCCAACAACGTGCGCGACCTCGAGGGCGCGCTGAACCGAATCATGGCCATGTCCAGCATGACCAACCACCCCATTGACATGGACCTGGCTACCCAGGCTGTCACCGACGTACCGTCGTCCACGAGCCGCCTCAGGCGACGCAATCCCGTCGATGTCGTAGAGACCGTCGCAGCGTACTTCGGCCTGTCCGGCGAGGACCTCGCCGCGAAGACCCGCCGTGCCAACATCGCGCTCGCACGACAGGTTGCAGCTTACCTCCTACGGGAGGAGACCAGCCGTTCGCTCGCCGACATCGGAACCTACCTCGGCGACCGCGGTCACAGCACCATCCTCAGGGCCCACGACAAGATCGCGTACGAGATCAACGTCAACACCGAGTTACGGCGACACATCACCGAAATCCGCGACACGCTCGAGCGCATGCCGCCTCGCGTTACGTAGTCCCACACCCGCTCCCGTCGGATCCCGTTTCTGTGCACAAGTCCCCGATTTCTGTGCACAACGCCATCCTGTTGTGCGTAACTTCACCCATCGGCTTTACCTTATTCACATCCACACACGACTCCCCTTAGCGCGCGCACAGGCCAGCAACAGGCCAGCACCCGGACCCCACATCCACGGCCAGAAACAACGCACCTGCGGACATCCTTATAATTAGTACTGATACTCTGAGACTCAATTCTTGAGCTACCTATGATCGATACAGCAATCATACAAGTGTGCGCAGGTGATGGCGGTGACGGAGCCGTGAGCTTCCGGAGGGAGAAGAACATCCCCAAGGGGGGGCCTAACGGGGGCAACGGAGGCTCAGGTGGAAGCATGTTCCTGGTGGGGTCGAGTGGGATAACGACGCTTGGATGGTATGAAGGAAGGAAGCTGTTCCGGGGGAACAACGGTGCACCAGGACGGGGTAAGGACCTCTTCGGGAAAGGTGGTCTGGACCTGGAGTTTCAGGTTCCGGTCGGGACCGAGGTGTGGGACGAGACAGCCCATGTGCTCCTCGGCGAGGTATTGGACGACGGCGCGAGGATGGAGGTGGCGCGGGGAGGAAAGGCGGGTAGAGGTAACGCTGCGTTCGCGAACTCAACACAAAGGGTCCCGTATATCGCGGAGAAGGGTAGCCCCGGCGAGGTGAAGCTGCTTCGCCTCGAGCTCAAGCTCATGGCCGACGTGGGAATCGTTGGGAAGCCGAACGCGGGTAAGTCAACGCTCCTCAGTGCAGCGTCGGCGGCGAAGCCCAAGGTGGCGGGATATCCGTTCACAACGCTGGAACCGGAGCTAGGGGTCGTGAACGTCGGCTGGCAGACGTTCGTTCTCGTGGAGATTCCCGGCCTGGTAAAGGGAGCGCATGCGGGTGTGGGGCTGGGGCAGGAGTTCCTGAGACATGCGACGAGAACGAGGCTGCTGGTACATCTGGTGGACGGCTCGGAAGAGGACGTCACCGCAACCGTGCGGGACGTGAACGACGAGATCGAGGCGTATGGGGCGGGATTGGAATCCAAGCCACAGCTCCTGGTTGTCAACAAGATTGACATTCCTGAAGTGGCGGACCGCCGCAAGGAGCTTGAAGCCGCCCTCGATTGGACTGAGCCACCGGTCCGGTTCATGTCGGGCGCCGGCAACATCGGTGTGACGGAGCTAATGACGATGGTGGCTGCCATGTTGAAGGAACTGCCGTTTCCGGCAGCGGCCGCGATTGAGAAGCCGGAGGCGCCAAGGCGGCGCACGAGGCGCATGGCGAAGGTGCACAAGGTCGGCGATGTCTACGTGGTCGAAGACGACGCTGCGCTACGGTTCGTTGGCGGAAGCGACCTGGGCCAGTGGGCCGGTCGGGTGCAGCTCCGGGCCAGGCTCGACCGGTTGGGCGTGAGTCGGGCCCTCGAGGTGGCCGGGATCAAGATGGGCGACACTGTCCGGTTCGGCGACGTCGAGATGGAGTGGTAGCGGGCATGCGGCGCGGCGTCCTGGGAGGGACTTTTAACCCGGTGCACGTTGGCCACCTGTTGATCGCCGAGGACGTTCGACTCGGACTGGACCTGGCGGAGGTGATCTTCGTCACGGCGCCGCGGCCCTGGATGAAGGACGCCGAGGAGTTGGCCCCAATCGACGACCGGCTCGAGATGGTCCGTTTGGCCACGGCCGGCAACGAGCACTTCGCCGTTTCGGTGGTCGACATCGATCGACCGGGTCCGACCTACGCGGGGGACACGATTCGAGACCTGAGCCGCGAGAACGCCGGACGCGACGAGTTCTTCTTCATCATGGGAGCGGACAGCCTCGCCGATCTGCCTAGGTGGCGCGAGGCCAAGGAGTTCGTGAAGCTGTGCAGAATCGCCGCCGTGGCCCGAGTCGATCGCGATACGGAGACGGTGGCCCGCGCCGTGGAGAGAGCGCTACCGGAATCGAAGGGGCGGATCGAGGTGGTTCAAGCGGCGCTCATCGACGTGAGCTCGACGGAGATCCGGGAGCGTGTAAAGAATGGCCGGCCGGTCCGCTATCGAATCCCGACAGCGGTTGAAGACTACATTCGGCGGAAAGGGCTCTATGCTTGACGCAAGGACGCAAGGGGAAACGGATGGATCGTAGCGATCCGCGAATGAAGCGGCTGGCGCAGTTGGTCCAGGAAAAGGCCGTGCTCCGCGGGGATTTCACGCTCGCGTCCGGCAAGAAGAGCTCGTACTACTTCGATGGGCGCCGGGTCACTCACGACCCCGAAGGCGTGTTGTTGGTGGGTGCCCTGGTCGGCGAACTTCTCGAGGAAGAGGGCATAGAGGCCGTGGGCGGGCCCGCGACGGCCGCCAATGCGATCGTGACCGCGACGCAGATGGCGGCGGCACAGCGTGGATGGCCGCTGGGGGCGTTCTACGTGCGCTCAGAGGCCAAGCAGCACGGCACGGGCCGCGTGGTCGAGGGATGTCCCCCTGAGGCCCCTGGCGCGCGTGTGGCCATCGTCGAGGACACCATTACGACCGGCGGCTCGGTGCAGAAGGCGATAGAAGCCGTCGAGGCCGAAGGGCTGACGGTGGCCAAGGTTGTGGTGCTGGTCGACCGCCGACAGGGCGGCATGGACGCGCTACGCGCGAGTGGCTACGACGCCGTTGCGCTGTTCGAGGCCGACGAGCAGGGCAACATCGTCTAGGGGACGACCCCGGGAATAGGGCCCGTGCTTGGGGACTGGGCCTCGTCACTCGGTAGCTATCGAATCGACCAGGTCTCGGCCTCCGAGTAGTGGATCAGTTCGTTCATCCCCGGCTCCCAGGCCTGGAACCTCTTCGCCGCCTCCGGTGACGACATCAGGCCGCCCATCGCGTTGTCAAAGTGGGCCCGGTCCTCCGCCTCCCATTCGACGACGACGCGGTCGCTGCGGCCGCTGTCCATGTCGGTGAGAATGCGGGTCTTGAGGTTGAAGCCGAAGCCCGTCATCCACTTTTCGCCCTCTTGAAAGTGCGTGACGAGGTTGTCTGCCTTGCCGACCTTCGCGAAGAAGACCCGTCGAATGATGAACGCCATGGGATACGCCTCCTTGGGACGCTTGAAGTGAACGGCATTCTACCAAGGCGGCGCCGTTCGGCAAAGGGGCAGACGGCGACAGAGGGCATGAGAAGCGGGCCCGCCGCCCCCCGAAGTCCCTGTCATCCTCGACGAAAGAGTCGCAAAACCGCAGCGTCGCTTTATGTTGGAGCGGGAGCTAGTCAGGGGGTAGCGTCCTCGGGTAGCATAGTCGCCCCATACCACTCCACGAAGGTGTGGTTAGTGGTTAGCGATCAACCGAACGCCATCTGGGAAATATCGGTTTGAATGACGGCAAACAGCCCGAGGAGGTCTCGATATGACGATGCAGGCAATAGCGGATGCCAACAATCGATTGGTCGACGCGCTAGGCCGGGGCGACTCGGCTGGGGTGGCCTCAGTTTACGCGGAAGACGGCAAGCTGATGCCTACTGGGTCTCCAACAGTTGCAGGTCTGGAGGCGATCCAGCAGTTCTGGCAAGCTCTGATGGACATGGGTGCCAAGAGCGCTACGCTTCGGACGACTGATTTAGATGAACAAGGCGATACGGCGATAGAGAGCGGCGCTTATACGTTGATCATTGAGCCTGATGGCGCTGACCCAATTAAAGACGTCGGCAAATACCTGGTTGTGTGGAAACGCCAGACGGACGGAACGTGGAAAATGGGGAGCGACATCTTTAACTCAGACCTGCCAAGCTAAGCTCAAACGACTTCGCTGGGCGGCACCCGACAACGGACACGGGGGGAGCACAGTTGTGTTCGTGGAGAGCCCAGGGAAGGACGACAGGCCCTGCGGCCGAGCGGTCCCGCAGGCCGGAGCTCTAGCGCCTAGATGTCGAGATTCTTGACCTGCTTGGCGTAGGCCTGAATGAACTGCTTGCGGGGCTCGACTTCCTCACCCATGAGGGTAACGAAGGTCTCTTCGGCGGTGATGGCGTCGTCGATGTTGACCCTGAGCAGCGTCCGGGTCTCCGGGTTCATCGTGCTCTCCCAGAGCTGGTCCGGGTTCATCTCGCCAAGGCCCTTGTAGCGCTGCATGTTGAGGCCGCGAACCCCGCCCTGGACCAGTCCGTCGACCAACTCCAGTAGTCCCGGTACCGAGTTCACGGTACCAAGCTCCCGCTCCTTACGCATGAGGGCGAAGGCGCCGGCGTCGAACTCGTTGAAAGACTGATACGAGTCGTAGAGACGGCCCAGCGTGCCACCTTGAACGAAGGCAGTGTCGAGCCTCGCAAAGCTCTTGGCGTCGCCGTTGCGCATCGTAACCGCGTAGGACGTCTCGTCTTCGGCGTCCAGGGTGACCTCGTGTACGGGCTCCAGCTGCTTGAGGCGGTCGATCAGCTTCACGACGTCTTCTCGACTCGAGAAGTCGATGCCATCGAGGAATTCGAAGTCGACCTCTTTGATCAGCGTGTAGAGCAGGTCCTTGGAGTACCCTCGCGCCTCGAGCTCGGAGAGGAGGGCTCGAAGCGCGTGCAGGCTGTCCATACTTTTGCCGAGAGGCGTCGCCTTCTTGGCGCCCTCTCCCTGGGCGGTGACGTCCTTCAGGACGATGTCCAGTAGCTCCCTGTCCAGGTCGCGCTCCGAGTACACCCAGCGGGAGTCCTTGCCCACGGCGAGCTTGTAGAGCGGAGGAAGCGCGATGTACAGGTTGTTGTTCTCGATCAGGTCGTGCATGTGGCGGAAGAAGAAGGTGAGGAGGAGCGTTCGAATGTGGGAGCCGTCGACGTCGGCGTCGGTCATGATGATGACCCGGTGATAGCGGAGCTTCTCGAGGTCGAACGTCTCGCCGATGCCGGTGCCGAGAGCGGTGATGAGGGCGCGGATCTCTTCGTGGCCGAGCATGCGGTCCAGCCGGGCCTTCTCGACGTTCAGTATCTTGCCCTTGAGAGGGAGGATCGCCTGAAAACGCCGGTCCCGGCCCATCTTCGCCGAGCCTCCGGCCGACTCACCCTCGACAAGATAGACCTCGCACCGCTCGGGGTCGCGTTCGGAGCAGTCGGCGAGCTTGCCTGGGAGGGTGCCGCCCTCCATGGCGGACTTCCGCTGCACCAGATCGCGGGCCTTCCGCGCCGCCTCCCGGGCTCGCGAGGCAGTGATGCACTTGTCGATGACCCGTCGGGCGTCGCCGGGGTTTTCACGGAGCCAGGCGCCGAAGGCGTCGCCCATGACCGTTTCGACGTACCCCTTGACCTCCGGGTTGCCCAGCTTGCCCTTGGTCTGGCCCTCGAACTGCGGATCGGTGATCCGCACACTGATGACGCCGGTCAGGCCCTCGCGGACATCGTCGCCGCTGAGGTTAGCCATGTCTTCCTTGAACAGCTTCTGCCGCCGGCCGTAATCGTTCAGGATGCGGGTCAGGGCGGAACGGAACCCGGTGAGATGGGTGCCGCCGTCTCGGGTGTTGATACAGTTCGCGAAGCAGAGGACGGTCTCACTGAAGCCGTCGTTGTACTGGAGGGCGATCTCGATCGACGCGTCCTCGACGACCTGCTGCACGTAGAAGGGCTTCTCGCTCACGGTGGGGCGCGCGGCGTTGAGATGCTGAACGAAGCTGGCGATTCCACCCTCGAAGTAGAACGTGGCCTCCTGGCCGTCCCGCTCATCGACGATCTGGATCTCGAGGCCCTTGTTCAAGTACGCCATCTCGCGGAGGCGCTGGGAAAGGGTGCCGAAGTCGTACTCGGCGTCGGCGAAGATCTGGTGGTCCGCTTTGAAGACGACCGTCGTGCCATTGCCGCCAATCGGCAGCATGTCGGTGACCGGGCCGACGGGCTTGCCCCTCGAGTATTCCTGGAAGACCTGGCGCCCGTCGCGCTGGACCTCGACGCGCATCTTGCTGGAGAGGGAGTTGACGACGTGGGCGCCGACGCCGTGGAGGCCGCCGGAGACCTTGTAGCCGCCCCCGCCGAACTTGGCCCCCGCGTGGAGGGTCGTCATGGCCGTCTCGAGGCCGGTGACGCCGGTTGTCGGATGGACGTCTATGGGGATGCCGCGTCCGTTGTCGGTGACCGTAACCGTGGAATCTTTGCCGATGCGGATGGTGGTCTTGGTACAGTAGCCGGCCATCGCTTCGTCGACGGCGTTGTCGACGATTTCGTACACAAGGTGATGCAGCCCGCGTTCGTCGGTGCTGCCGATATACATCCCGGGCCGCTTGCGGACAGCCTCGGCTCCCTCGAGCACCTGGATGTCGCTCGCGGTGTAGCTCTGCTTCAGCGGCTCTACGTGGGGTTCTTTCTTTTGCATGGAGGCACCTTTTGCTGACTTTTCTTCAAGATAAGGGGCCGCGAGGGGAGTGGAGCCACAACATGTGGCTGTTACGCGTATTTTAACACAAAAACGGCCCGATTGAAAGCCGTTCTTGACACATATTTTGAAACCAGGATTTTGAACGGTTCAGAAACATGGTCGAGTGTTAACAGAGTCGGACGGCGCCTCGGGACGGGCAAGAGGGCTCCACGGGAGTCTCAACGCGTGTCTCCCGAGGGCCGACGGGAGATACGACGCCAAAATAGCAGCACGCCGGTGACCAGGATCGCCATGGCGACGGCCCAGGCGATGGTCCCGCCAAGACCCGCGGAGCGAGCCTCGCTTACGTCGATGACCCCCTGGACGGTGCCGAGGCCCTGCGGTCCCTCGACCACGATGGTGTAGAGCCACCGCCCGGAGTTGCGCAGGCGCACCAGGGCCTCGTAGAGCTCGGGACTGTCGGGCCGCTGCGGAAGGCCGATGTCGCCGGCGTCCTCACCATTGGGGCGTGTTGCCAGCAGGGTTACGGTGACGTCGGTAACCGGGGTCTTCGCGACCCCATCCAGCACGCGGACAGAGTAGCGGCTGCCGAACCCCGCCACCGGTGTGGTTGGCTTGGCGACGACGGTGATGTCGTAGGGCCCGTCGACCTCACGCAAGAGCTGGTTCGACAGCTCCTGGGCCCCCGCGGCGCCGAGACCCATCGACAGGGCGGCGACGAGCGTCGAAAGGCCTGCGAGCAGGCGGTAGAGAGAAGACGCTTTCACGAGCCGGACGCGCCGTTTTGAGCTTCCGGGACGTGCCGGCTGGGCAGATGGGCCTCGTCGCAGCAACGCGACGACTCTTCCAACTGAATCGTCACGTGGCCAACGGGGAACCGCGCGGGGACCATGTGTCGCAAACGGTCCAGGACCTCTTCGTGCTGGGCGGGGGTCACCGTGTCGTCGACCACCACGTGGGCGGTCATGGCATTGTAGCCCGAGGTGAGGGCCCAGACGTGCAGGTCGTGCACCTCGAGGACGCCCTCGGTGCCGTGGATGGACTCCTGGAGCTTATCGAGGTCGATCTCTTTTGGCGCGCTCTCGAGGAGGATGTGGACCGCCGGCAGGATCAGGCGGGTGGAGCTGAGGAGCACCAGCCCGCCGATGAAGACGCTGATGATGGGGTCGGCGAGGTACCAGGAGAACGAGAGCATGAGGACTGCCGCGAGCACCACGCCTACGGACCCCAGGGCATCCGAGCCGACGTGGAGGAGGGCGCCGCGAACGTTGAGGCTGCCCCGCGCTCCTCGCAGGAGCACCGCGGCGCTGGCGAGGTTCGCCGCAAGCCCTAACAGGGCGACGAGGAGCATGGGGCCCGCGTCGACGACGCGGCTGTCCTGGAACCGGCCCGCGGCCTGAAAAAAGATATAACCGGCCGCGAGCCACAGGGCGAAGCCATTGGCCAACGCGGCCAGGATCTCGACCCGCTGGTGGCCGTAGGTGCGGCGGGAGCTATGGGGGCGGGTCGCGAACCAGGCGGCGAACAACGCCAGACTGAGGGTGGCGACGTCGGTGCCCATGTGGGCGCCGTCGGCGATGAGGGCCAGGCTGCCCGTGAGCAGACCACCGACCACCTCTACGACCAGGAACGCGGCGGTGATGCCGAGCGCAATCCCGAGCCGGCGGCCCGCGCCTCCCTGTGCGGTGTGGTCGTGGCGCCGGTGGTGGGCGTCGTCCACGGCTATTGCCCGGCGGCGTGGGCCAGGCTCAGCTGCATCAACGACTTGATGTGGTCGTCCTCCAGCGAGTAGTAGACCACCCGTCCCTGTTTCCGGTTCCGCACCCAACGCAGGTTCCGCAGGATTCGAAGGTGTTGGGAGACGGCCGACTCGGAGATTCCGACAACCGCCGCCAGGTCGCAGACGCAAAGCTCGCCCCCCATGAGGCTGGAGACGATCTTGGTGCGATTAGGATCGGCGAGGGCGCCGAAGGTCTCTGCGAGGTGGGCGTAGACGCCTGGATCGAGGAGCCGCTCCCGGGCCGACAGCACCGCCTCTGGGTGAACGGCCTTGGCGTCGCACAGCTCAGAGAAAGCGGAGGCAAGGCTCGCCGGCATGATATCCCCTCGGACGGCGCAACATCTGCGCAGGTCCTAATATATTCTCGCGGCGCCGGCGCGTCCCGTCAAGGTTGAGGGGCCGGCGAGAATGCCCAGCTCGCCCAGGCGACGGCTCATCGCCCAGGTCGTGACGCCGAAGCGCCGCGCCAGGTCGTGGACCGTGGACGCCCCTGGATGGAGCCTGGTGACCCAGTCCCTGGGCATGAGGACGTCGACAGCGAAACGGTCGGCTGCGCGCTCCGCATGATGGGATGACGCCCCCTGCGTGGACAGGCTGCACAGCGTCCGGCTACCCGACGCTCGGTGGAGGAGATAGTGCCCGACCTCGTGCCAAAAGGAGAAGTGACGGCGCTCCGGGCTGTGGCGCCGATTGAGGCCGATGACGGCGCGGCCGCCCTGCAGCAGGAGCATTGCGGAGAGGTCGTCGGGCCAGTCCCGGACGATGACCTCGATCGGCTCGAGCGCCACCAGCATGGCCGGATTGGCCCTAGGGCCTTCGAAGCGAAGGCAGTAGCGGACCAACGCGGCAAGGTGCTGCGGGCTCTTGTGCATCGCGCATTCTAGCGGTCACGGTGGGTTCGTCCGCAAGGCGTAGATGGCGCTAGACGCGGAGCGGGCGCTGGCGTAGCGGGGAGGCGGCAAGGCGCAGCAGGGCCCGAGGCACGAACGAGAGCGGGATGACCATGTCGGCGAGGCCAGCTTCGATAACCCGGCGCGACATGCCATAGACGGCACAGGAGGACTCGTGCTCCGCCAACACGATCCCGCCGGCCTCTTTCACGGCGGCGGCGCCTTCGAGGCCATCCCAGCCCATACCGGTGAGGACGACGGCGACGGTCGCGGGGCCGAAGGACTGCGCCGCGGAGCGCATGGTGACGTTGACCGCGGGCCGAAAGCGCGCGCTCGGCGGGTTCTGGTTCAGCATAACCCGGCCGCTGAGGCTGAATTCCAGGTGGGAGCCCGCCGGCGCCACGAGCGCGCCGCCGCGCTCCAGTCGGTCGCCGAAGGCCGCTTCGCGCACGTCGATCGCGGAGGCGGCGTTCAAGTGCCGGGCGAAACGGCCAGTGGCGCCCTCGGGCATGTGCTGGACGATGGCGAGCGCCGCATCGATATCGGCGGGCAACTCGGCGAGGATTCGGTAGAGCGCCTTCGGCCCGCCGGTGGAGCAGCCAATGACGATCACTGTACCCGGCAGGGCCCCCGTCCCTTCTTGCCCGGGCAGGGCGCGAACAGCGGAGGCGGAAGGTGAAGGCATCCCCATGGTGACGAGAGTATGGCGGCGGCGCCGGTGTGGGGGCATCACCCGAGGGGGTGATTTCGTGGGTGAAATCCAGGGCTAGTCCGCGCCGCGGTGGGGCCCCCGGTCTCGGGCCGACGCCGAACCGCCCAGCATTTCGGCGAGGCGACCGATTACTTCTGTTGAAAGGGCCGTTGAAGGGGCCGATCGTCCTTGACACTCGGCTCCGCAAACCGGTATATTTGGCCTTGGGGACCCCTGGCTTGCCGGGGTGCTCTCCGAACGAGAAAGGCAGGTGTCTTACAGTGGCAAACCCTATTGCCCGCGCCCTTGAAGGGTTGGTGGCGCTGGCGACCGGGGGACTGGCTAAACGCGTTGAGGCTGCAAAGAAAGAGGCACAGGCGCTTATCAGAGATGCGGAGCAGCGTCAGGAAGAGTTGCTCCGAGAAGCCCGGGCTGACGCCAAGAGGACTCGAACCTCCGCCGAACAGGAGTATCGCGAGCGAAGGAACGAGGTACAGCGGACCGAGCGCAGGCTTGGTCAAAAGGAAGACAACCTCGATCGCAAGAACGAGGGTATCGAGCGGCGGGAGCGTCAGCTTCAGGACAAAGAGCGAGAGCTCGAGGCTATTCGGCAAGAAGCCGAAGAGGCCAAGGGTAAGCAAGTAGCCGAACTCGAGCGGGTGTCGGAGCTCACCAAGGAGGATGCACTCAGTCAGCTCTTCCGGAGCGTCGAAGACCAGCTCGAGCACGAAGCAGCCAAGAAGATCCTCGAGATCGACCAGAGGATCGCCGAAGACGCGGACATGAAGGCCCGCAAGGCGATCGCGTTATCCATCCAACGGCTCACCAGTGACGTGGTTTCCGAGACGACGGTCACCGTCGTCCCCATCCCCAGCGATGACATGAAGGGTCGCCTGATCGGCCGCGAAGGGCGCAACATTCGCGCCCTCGAACAGGCGACCGGTATCGACCTGGTCATCGACGACACGCCCGAAGCGGTCACGCTTTCCGGGTACGACCCGATTCGCCGGCAGGTGGCCCGAGTTGCCATCGAGAAGCTGATGCTCGACGGCCGCATCCATCCCGCGCGTATCGAGGAGGTTGTAAAGAAGGCCGCAGAGGAGATCGAGAATGAGACCCGGAAGGCCGGCGATCAGGCGGTCATCGACGCCGGCGTGCTTGGCCTCAGTCGCGAGGTAACGGCATTGCTGGGCAGGCTGAAGTACCGCACAAGCTACGGCCAGAACGTGCTCAAGCACAGCGTGGAGTGCGCTCATCTCGCCGGCATGATGGCAGCCGAAATCGGCGCCAGCATCCAGGTCTGCAAGGCGGGGGCGCTTCTCCATGACCTTGGAAAGGCGATCAGCCACGAGGTCGAGGGCGGCCACGCTGAGATCGGCGGCGAGATCGCCCGAAAGTACGGCATCAACGACGACATCGCCGCGGCCATCGAGGACCATCACGTCGACGACCGGATCAACGTCGAGGCCTTCATCGTCGCGGCTTCCGACGCGATCAGCGGGGCTCGCCCAGGGGCTCGGAGCGACACCGTCGAAATGTACGTCAAGCGTCTGCAGGACCTCGAGCAGTGTGCCAACAGCTTCGAGGGCGTTGACAAGTCCTACGCCATTCAGGCAGGCCGCGAGGTCCGGATCATGGTCAGACCCGAGAAGATCGACGACCTCAAGGCCGCCAAACTGGCCCACGACGTCGCCGAGAAGATTCACGATACGCTGATCTATCCGGGCCAGATCAAGGTCACGGTGGTGCGCGAGACGCGGAACGTCGAGTTCGCCAAGTAGCCGTCAAGAACAGAGCGGATTCAGAGAGAGCGGGCGACCATGCCCGCGCTCTCTTCTTGTGATGCGCCCAGAAGCGGCCCTATAATGACTGATTGCGGGTCGCTCTCTACCAGGGACGAAACCCTGGGGGGCCCAAGCTTTCCGTTGCAGGAAGTGCCATGCGCATGTTGATGATGGGCGATGTCGTCGGCAAACCCGGCCGACGCGCCGTTCAGAAGCTCGTCCCCGGTCTCAGGGACGAGTTCGAGCTTGACCTTGTAATCGCCAACGGGGAGAACGCCGCCGGCGGCTTGGGCCTGACGCCGGAGACCGCCCAGGACCTGTTCGACGCCGGCGTCGACGTTCTGACGACGGGGAACCACGCCTGGGCCAAACGCGAGATCGTGCCCTTCCTCAACGGAGACGTCCCACTTATCAGGCCGGTAAACTATCCGCCCTCGGTTGCCGGTCGCGGATACGTGATCGTAAACGATGTCCTTGTGATCAACGTGCTGGGCCGCGTCTTCATGGCGGCCGTAGACGACCCTTTTCGAGCGGTCGACCGGGTGCTGGAAGAGATGACGGGCAGGGCGCGAATCATCATCGTCGATTGCCACGCCGAGGCCACGTCCGAGGCGGGCGCCCTGGGGTGGTATCTCGATGGCCGGGTGAGCGCGGTGCTGGGCACGCACACGCACGTCGGCACGGTAGACGCCAAGGTGCTGCCCAAAGGTACCGCATTCGTCACCGACATCGGCATGGTCGGCCCCAGAGACTCGATCATCGGTAACGTGGTCGAAGACGTACTCGAGCGCTTCACGACACAGATGCATGTGCGGCTTGGCGTGCCGAAAGGGCCCGTCGTCTTCAGCTCAGTCCTTGTCGACATCGATGCGGAGACGGGGCTGGCCCGGAGTATCGTGCGGCTTGACCGCGAGGTGGAGTAACTGATGGCTGACGTAGACCTGCACATGCACACGACGCGTTCCGATGGGGGATTGACCCCGACGGAGCTCGTCGAGCTCCTGGCGCGCAACGATCTGAAAATCGCCTCCATCACCGACCACGACACAACCGCCGGCCTCGCGGAGGCGTTGGAGGCGGCCTCCTTGCACCCCTCGCTGAGACTCATCCCTGGGGTCGAGATCAGTTGTGACGTGGCCGGCGGGGAGATCCACATCCTCGCCTATTTCATCGACGCCTCGGACCAGGAGCTGCAGGAGACGTTGCAGCGCTTCCGGCAGGGCAGGCTCGAGCGTGGCCGCGGCATGGTGGAAAAGCTTACCGAGATGGGGATGCCGCTGTCCTGGGACCGGGTGCTGGAGATCGCGGGCGACGCGTCGGTGGGCCGGCCACACGTGGCGCGAGCGCTCATCGAGAAGGGCTACGTCGCGGACAACCAGGAGGCCTTCGATAAGTACATCGGCCGTAATGGCCCCGCTTATGTGGAGCGAGAGAAGCTGACGCCGGAGCAGGCGATCGACATGGCCCTCGACAACGGCGCGATGCCCGTGCTGGCGCATCCCGGATATGTGAACGACCTCGAAGAGACCCTCCCTGGCCTGAAGAAAGCCGGGCTGGTCGGCATGGAGGTCTACTACGCCAAGTATCCTCCCGAGCAGGTGAAGCAGCTTGCCGCCCTCGCCGCGCAGCATGACCTCGTGCCGTGCGGTGGGACCGATTACCACGCCGTCGGTTACAAGGACGAGCCCTCGCCCGGCGCGGCGGGCCCTCCTCTTTCCAGCGTTCAGCAGCTCGAAGAGCGCAAAGCGGCGCATGACGAGATGGTCGCCGGGCGCTCGAACTGATGAGCCTCGGTTCAACACAGATCCAGGAGATCATCCCGCACCGTCCGCCGTTCTTGCTCGTAGACCGCATCCTCGAGCTGGAGTCGGGGCAGAGCGCGGTCGGCCTGAAAAACGTCAGCATCGATGAGTGGTTCTTCACCGGACATTTCCCTGGGAACCCCGTGATGCCGGGCGTGCTGATCGTGGAGGCGCTGGCCCAGGTCGGGTCGGTCGCCCTCCTCGCGCTCCCCGAGAACCGGGGCAAGATCCCTTACTTTGCGGCGATCGACGCGGTGCGGTTCCGGCGCCCGGTGAGGCCGGGGGACGCCCTGAGGCTTGAGGTTGGACTCAGCAAGATGCGGCGAGGGATCGGGAAGGGGACCGCCAGGGCCCTGGTCGACGGCGACGTCGTCACCGAAGGCGAGCTGACTTTCGTGCTGGTCGATCCGCCCGGATAGGGGCTCAGCCCTGGTTTACGCCCCATGACACTTACCGTCCTCCTGGCAGTCAGTGCCTATCTGTTTGGCTCCATCCCCCTGGCCTACCTCCTCGCCAGGGTCGTGAAAGGAGTCGATCTCCGGCGCTATGGCAGCGGGGCGGTGACCGGGTCCAACGCCGGCGAGCTCATGGGCAAGCCCGCGCTGGTCGTCGTCGGCTGTCTCGATATCCTCAAGGGAGCGGCCCCGGTATGGGCGGCCCAGTACCTGGGGGAGGGACTGTCGCAGCAGGTAACCATCGGCTTGGCCGGCGTCGTCGGCCACAACTGGTCGGTCTACCTCAACCTCCAGGGAGGTCGAGGCTTCACCATCGTGCTGGGGGTCCTTCTCGCAGTGGCCAGGCTGGAGTTGCTCCTGTTCACCATCATCGCGGTCTTCGGCGTCGCGTTCTCCGGGAACGTTCCCGTCGTCATGGGAATATCGCTCCTGTTGCTGCCGTTCTGGAGTTTCGCGTTGTCGCACGAGCTTCCCCTGATCTGGGGAAACGGGATCATGGCCTTCATCGTGTTCCTGAAGCGACTGATCGGCAACGAGGGCCGGCTGCCCGAGGTTGGACGGGGAACCGTCCTCCTGTACCGCCTGCTGTTCGACCGGGACACGAAGGACCGCGACGAATGGATACACCGCGACGCGCCGCTTGCGAGGCCAACAGCCGACGCCGCTCCCGCGGCGCACAGCCCGCGCCGTTTGCTTTGGGATCACAACCGGCGTCACGTGGGAGCGCCCGAGGCGCGACGCCGCTTCAGAGGGTGGCGCAATCGACGTCGCCTGGGAGGGCGCCACGCGCGACGCCGTGCCGGAGGTCGCTACAACCGACGCCGCGGCTGAGGCGTACAATGGGTAGAGAAACCTCCTCCTGGCAGTCACCCGTATGCAGTGCGCCACTCATCCTAGCGTCGAGACCTATCTAACGTGCGGCACGTGCGGCAAAGCGATCTGTTATCGCTGCATGGTCGAGACCCCGGTAGGGTATCGATGCCTGGACGACGCAAGACTCCGTGCTAACCCGCTCTTCATTCTTTCCGGCGAGCAGACCTGGAAGGCGGTCGGCGCTGGCCTGGGGCTGGCGGTTGCCGGCGGCATCGCCTGGGGCCTCATCAGAGGAATGCCGATCGGGTTCCTGTTCTTCACCATCCTGGCGGGACTCGGGATCGGCCACTTGATCGGCGACAACGTGAGCAAGGCGGGGAACCGAAAACGCACCCAGGGTCTTGTGATCATCGCCGGCGCCAGCGCGCTCGTGGCCTACTTCCTGGGCAACGTCCTCGGGCTCTTCTGGTGGGAGGACGTGACCTTCTCCCAATCCGTCGCCCACTTCTGGGCCGATAACTACAGGGGCATTTTCGCGCTGGGTATTGGCAAGTTCGAGATCACCATCTGGAACGCGCTATCGGGCCTACTATCGGTGGCGATGGCCGCAACGCGAGTCCGGTAGGGGAGCGCGCATGCCCTTCGCCGACCTCCCGGGCGCCCGGATCTACTACGAGATGACCGGTGGCGGCCACCCCGTCGTCTTCATGCACGGCGGCTGTCTGGACAGCCGCATGTGGGACTGGCAGGTTGAGACGGTGTCCCGGGGTTACACGGTCGTTCGCTTCGACTTTCGGGGCCACGGCCGCTCCGAAGCCCCCCAGACCGGCTACTCCCGCGCCCACTACGTGGAGGAGCTGAGCGGCCTCATGGGCCACCTGGGCATCCAGCGCCCTTCGCTGGTGGGACATTCCATGGGCGGCAGCGTCGCTCTGGAGTACATGGCGACGTACCCCGACGCGGTCACCACGCTGATCCTGGTCGATGCCGGGTTGATGGGATTCGGCGTCCAATCGGAGAGCTTCCAATGGAAGGTCGAGGACCGACGGAGGATGCTGCTCAAGGAAGGCGTCAGCGCCCGGTTTATACGGGCGGTACTGGGGAGCTCGCTGTACACGGGCGTGCGCCGGCTACCGGAGGTGAAGGCGCTCGTGGTCGACATGTTGTCCAGTTGGTCCGGACTCAATTGGCTCGAGGATCGGGACGATCGCGGGCAGACGCAGGAGCATCTGGTGAAGCAGGTTAGCGTGCCTACCCTGGCGCTCGTGGGCGAGGACGATACCCCCCGGTTTCACGAGATCGCGGACCTGTTCTCCCGGGAGATCACGGTGGTGCGCAAACAGCTCATCCCCGCCGCGGGCCACATGGCGCCCATGGAGAACCCGGATGCCTTCAACGACATACTGGTGGACTTCCTGGGCGGCGCGGTCGGCAAGGCGCTGATCTAAACGCCGCGGGGGCGCGAAACATGAGACGAGGCTGGCGGGCGGTGTGGCGAGTCGTCAGGTCGCGCTACTTCTGGGGCCCCATAGCGCTCTACATGGCGGCGCTGATCGTCTGGGCGACGCTGACGCCGGGAGGGCGGACGACGACGAAGTCGCTCCTGCTGCTGCCGAACCTGATCCCCGGCGCCCCGGTTCGTCCGATCAACTGGGTCACGCGTACCCCGGAACGGATGGAGGTTTCCTTCGCCGACGATGAGGGGACCTGGACGGGGGACTTGTACGTCCCGGCGACGAAGGGGCCACACCCGGCGATCATCGTCTCGCTCGGCGTGACACCTGGGGGGCGCGACGATCCTCGCATTCGAAGGTTGGGCGACGGTATCGCCCGGATGGGCGCGGTGGCACTCATTCCGTACAGCGACAACCTGAACGAAAAGCGGGTCACGCCACGGGGAATAGACTTCCTGGTGGCTGCCTTCCGCCACCTGGAGCGGCACCCCGACGTTGACCGGGAACGCATCGGCTTTCTCGGCGTCTGCGTCGGCTCGTCGCTCTCCCTGCTCGCGACACAGGACTCCCGGATCAACACTCGAGTGGATTTCGTCAACTTCTTCGGCGGCTACTACAACCTGGAGGAGCTGATCGCTTCGGTAGCGACGGAAAGCTTCGAGGACGGCGGCCAGACCGTTCCATGGAAAGTCGATCGGCTGACCAAAGAGGTGGTGCGCCTGCGGGCTATCGACCTGGTCGATGCCGAGGCGGAACGGGAGATGCTAAGGCGAAACATCATCCACCACCAGGCGCTGACCGAGCCGGAGCTGGCCGGATTGTCACCCACCGGTGTCCTCGTGCAGCGCCTGTTCGAGACCGAAGACCTGGACGAGGCGCGGCGGTTGATCGGCAAGTTCCCCGACGGGGCCAGGGCGACCCTCCGCGCGCTCTCGCCTGACAACAACCTGGGTGGCATCCGCGCTCGCGTCTATCTGATGGACGACTCGCGCGACCGGCTCATCCCCTACACGCACACCCGCGAGCTTGCCGAGGCGTTGGACGGAGACTACGCCCGCCACAGCAAGTTCTCGATCTTCACCCACGCCGACCTCGACGACCTGACCAACCCGGCGCGGTCGGGGCCCCAGCTGTGGAAGCTGTTCCGTCACGTCGACGAGATCTTCCGGGGCGTGCTGTAACGACTGGGAGCTGGGCCTGCGGCCGAGCTCGTCTTCTTCTTCGGCTTCACAGGGAACCGGTTGCGGCACATGCCGTCGTAGGCATACCGGTAGGGCCACGTTGGCCTGAGTGAAATGGTGTACACTGCCACCGGCGCGGAGTGGGACGCCCGACCGCGGAAAGGGAGACGTGTCGACTTCAAGAATGCTGGCTTACAGCCTGCCCGCGGTCTTGCTGATCGCAGCTCTCGCGGTCCTGATCCCGGACGAAGGCGGTGAGTGGTACGCCAGGGTAGGTCAGCCGGGGCTGCTCATCGCGGCGTCGCTTCTCTCGGTGTGGGTCGCGCTGATGTATCTGGGCACGATGCGTCGGGCGTTTCTTCTGCTCGCCGGCTTCCTTTTGCTGTACGGACTGGTAAACGTGGCCGAACTCGTGGAGGAGGCCGCCGACGCTCTCGACGGCAACTTCATCCGCGCCTTGCTCGCCTATCAGATATTCACCTACCTCTTTCTTCTCGGCGCCGCCGGCCACATTCTGCGGGTGATCGACGTGAAACGCATGGGTGGGTTGGGCTGGCTTCTCGTCCTTGGAGGCCTGGGCCTGGGGGCCGGCATTGTCGTTTACGCACTCCCGACTTTCGGCGACCTCTTTGACGTCAACAAGGAGGCCGCGCTGCTGTACCTGCTTATCCGCATCTTCGACGTGCTCGTGATAACGTCGCTGCTGCCGGTGGTATGGCTCTACGTGCAAAACGCGCGCACGAAGTACCGCGCACGAAGTACCAGGAGAGCGCGACCTTCACCATCGTTGGCGGCGGGATCATCCTGAGCCTCGGCCTGGCGTACGTCTACGAGCTTTCGAAGCAAGAGGCGCTGTCCGTGATTGCGGGCGCCGAGTTCCAGACAGGCTCCGTGCTGGACTTTCTGTACATGATCGGATATCTGTTCATCGCCGTCGGGTTGCTGCTGCACCGCAAATATCAGGAATGGAGCTTTCGAGCCGTCGATAGGCTCCTTGGCTAAAGGGCGCTATGACCCAGGATACCGACGCAACGGAACGAGTGGTCGACCATGTCTGGTCTCAGGCCCTCGACAAGATCATGAAGGGGAGCGCGCCGCCGCCGTCGAGGCGGCTCCTTGGGGACGACCTCGATCTGATCGTGCCACAGACGGCCGCGGCGGCCCTGATAGGAAGAAACTCTGCGTTCGCGGGGATGCTTTACAGCTCGGGCTACGCGTCGGCTCGGCGGAACGCCTACTTTCTGATCCGGCGGCTCGAGATGCCCGCCGACTTCTTCTGGCAGTTCGACTACTGGACCGAGGACCGCGCCTTCACGACGTTGAAGAAGGTAACGAGCCGGATCTTCGCTTCGATCATGAGCAAGCACAAGGTGGGGACCCTGGATATCGAAGCCGTCGATGTCGAGAACAGCCGGTTCGAGTTCTCCTTCGGCGAGTGCGCGGAGTGCTTCGGACTCACCGCCAGCGGTCCGCTCTGTTTCTTCCACGCTGGGCTGTTCGCTGGAATCCTCGCCGCAATCCTCGACCGAGAGCTCGATGCGTACGAGAGCCAGTGCGGGGGCGGCGCCGCCGGTCCGTGCCGTTTCGTCATCGGGAAGCAAGACGACCGCGAGATAAGCCAGGAACAACGCCGGTGGTTGGATAACCCGAGCCTGGGTATCAGCATGCGGGGCCGGGTTGAGACGAGTCTCGCCAACCGGGAAGACCGCGCTCTCGGCGGCCTGGTCGACGTGGGCTACTACCAACTCCTGCTCTCCAGCTCCCACCTGTCGAACCTCTCCATGATCGAAGAGGCTTGCTTCGCGACCGGGGATGCCATCGGGCGAGATCTGGCTGCCGTTGTCTCCAGCAACTTCGAGGGTGACATGCCGAGCAAGATTCGCGAGCTCTACCTTCGGCTTCGATACGTCGATGCCGTCGTTGAGGCGCGCGCCGCCGCCGTCATGGTCAAGGTACTCGAGGCCCCGGAGGCGTTGACACCCCTTCCGGGCACGGTCCTTACGTCGTTTCTCTGCGGCGAGCTGCAGGGCCTTATCAGCGAGTTGGGGGACCGGCCGATGCGGTTCGAATCGAAGGAAGTCGGGCAGGAAGGACTACTCCTCCGGTTCGCTCCACAGGTCTAGAACGTCAAGGCCGCCCTCGTTACCGGCCGCCTGTTTCGGCTCGGCTCCGGCGGGGGCCTGAGCTGGGAACTTCCCCACGATCTCTCGCCGGGCGAACTCCACCGCGGCAATGGCTTCCCGCTCACGTTTGTCCAGTGCACGTTCGATACGTAGCAGGCGGAGCACCGTCTCTTCGGCGGTCACGGGGTCCCCTGCGCCCTTGCCCGAAACGAGGTCTTTGAGGGCCAGGACGTCTTGGAGTACGACATCCGTGAGACCTCCGGCGGCCGCCTCACGCCCACAGGCCTCGAGCAGGTCCAGACAGCGGTTGAAATTCGCGGCATTTCCCTGGTCGCGCTCGGCCGCGCCGATCTCCTCCAGGGTGTTGACCAGCAAGCGCAGTTGACGGACCCGGTACCCGGTCGCGAGATGGGCGACCAGGTCGCGGTATGTGTTCAACACGGCGTTGGCAACCTCGGGGTCGTCGGCCGAGGCATAGATGAGCTTCAGCGATTCGATCATCTCCGTCACGACGACGTCCGTATCTCGTCGTAGGGCCGCGAACCCCAGGATGTCGATGCTCTCGACGGCCTGGGCGGCCGGTCCCGCCGCGCCGATCCGCCCCAGCGTCTGAACGGTCTCGACGCCCGCTTCCGGTTCGTCGGACGCGAAGACCGCCTTTCGACCGATGCGCAACAGATGATCGACGAAGAACCGGTCGACGGCCGCGCTCTTCAGAGGAGACGCCTCGACGTTGTACAGATCTTCGATTCGCTGTAGAGCGCCTCGAGTCGTGGTCAGGTCGCCGCGGTCGATCGAGCGCTCCCCGATCTCGATGACCGGGAGAAGCCGGTCGATCCTGGGCATGACCCGTCCGCCGGGACCCGCCTGAGCGAACTGCAAGCCGGCAAGAAAGTCCCGGTCGACCCGACGAAGCAGTTTCGCGATGATGAACTCCGGCTTCAGATAGGAGGCCGTGACCAGGAAATGGGGAATCAGCAGGGCGAGAGCCAGGATGCTCCCAATCACCATGACGCCGACCAACCGCGTGCTGTCGGTTCCCGAGGACTGGGCTTGGACGATGATCCCACCGGTGATGAGCCCCAGGTAGACCACGTTGGTCGACCAGAAGATCACACTCCGAAGGTAGTACTCCATGATGCGGTGGCCGTACTCCTGGGCGGCGAACTGAATGGCCACCAGGGAGAGGCTGATGATGATCGCGTAGATGCCGGCCGTCGTCTGGATCCCGATGTCGGTATAGATGGTCTCGAACCGGGCCGCGTCGCCCGCAACCAGCCCCAGGCCAACGACTCCGCCGGCCACGGCCGCCCCCAGGAAGATGAACGCGAGAATCACAGACAACGGGAGCCAGTTGTCCCATGCGCCGGCGTCGAGACGCTTCACGAACCGGCCTAATTGCGACGGTAGTCGGTCCGGTTTCATGGAGTCGACCGTCGGATGCAGGGTTGCTCCTTTCATGAGGTTGAACGTCCTGTGTCGAGCTTCGCCTCAGAACCAGGACGCCCTGCCGACCTCAACGACCTGACGAACCCGGCGCGGTCGGGATCGCAGCTGTGGAAGTGGTTCCATCACGTCGGCGAGAGCCTCCGGAGCGTGCTGAGCGGCACGGCCGCCAGGTCGCCGCGCCGCTCCCCGTGTCCGGGCGGAGCTCCGCCCTACAGGCTACGAGCGCATCTTCTTTTCATTCTTCGCTACGCGTTTTTCTTTCAGAGAGCGCTTCGCCTGTTTCTGTTGTTCCTTCTTGCCCTTGTCTTTCGACCCACCTTTATCACCCATGCCATCACCCTCCCTCATGAAGCGTTGAGCACTCAGCCAGCATGATATGCACCGGCGATCCTAGATTGCACCGGCGGGGCTTGATCCTTGCCCGGCATCGGCGCGCGGAACCGGGGCGCCGACACCCTAGAGGACGGCGATGGGGTTCACCGGCGACCCGGTGCTGTTCTGCAGCCGGAGCGCGCCTATGAAGAACATGAACTCCCACCGGTTACGCTCGGCGCACGCCTCCGCTAGATCGTCGAAGTCGCCGTTGTCGAGCAGCCACAGACCCATCGCCACGAGGCCGACGTGGTGGATGGCGAGCCGGATCGGGCCTCCGGGCACCATGACGTCGTTGGCCGCGTCGCTGCACAGTACGGCCACCTCTCGCTCGTGCAGGAACGGGATTGTGTTGGGGTGGAGGCCGCCTCGCCCGAGCGCAAGCTCGTCGCCAGGCCCCTCTTCCTTGCGGCGCCTCGTGGCGCCCGTGCGGACGAGCAGGATGTCGCCCGACTCGACCCGCACACCCTGGGCCTTCTCGCACGCCTCGAGGTCCTCGGGATAGATGGGCTCGCCCCGTTCCAGGAACGGAACGCCCCAGTGCCTAGGTAGATCGAGGAGGATGCCTTTGGAGACGGTGGAGTCTTTCGCCGTCTCGATATTGGAGACGGTACAGCCTTCCCGGTTGTTCACTCGGTCGGAAGGGAAGCCGTTATACGACTTCCCGTTGTGAAAGTGGTGCGAGAGCGCGTCCAGATGCGTGCTGGTGAGTCCGTGGATGCCGAAGCCGACCCAGTCCCCGGCGCCCTGCGGCTGGCCGTGCACGTGCGGGGCGTTAACCCAGCGCTCACCGGTGCTCTGCATGAAGTGGATGGGCTGCGAGTAGACGTCGGCGGCTCGCTCGAAACCCAACGTCCGGGCGCAGGAGACCGTTGTGCCGTCTTTCACCAGCGCAGCCGCCTGAGTGCGCTTGCCCGGGGTTATGTAGTTGAGGGTGCCCCGTTCGTCGTCCTTCCCCCATCGGCCCCAGTTGCTATGCTTTTCGAAGTACTCCTCGCCGAAATAGTCGAGGATCTCTTCTTCGGTAGGAATCGGGTGGTGCGGCATGTGCTGCTCCTCTCTGGGTCGAACGGTCCTAGCTTATGCTGGCGGCTACGTACTCACCGTCTTCCCAGGCTGGCTCTTCCTGGAGCTCCATGCGCAGGCGCTGGTACCACTTGTCCTGCTCCGGGTCCGCCCCATTGGCGCGGAAGGATGCCTCGTCTTCGAACATAGCCGCCCCGATCAGGACCCCCGACTTCTTGTCCGGTTTGAGGAGAAAGCCGCCGATCGCTCCCTTGACCTTGGGCTTGCGTTCGGCGTCCCACTCTTTGAACAGCTCGGCAACGGCCTTGTCGTGGCCCGTCTTGACCTTCATGCGGAAGATGGAACCGTACATAGGATGCCTCCTCGGAGATGCGCTCCCTGGCCGCCGGGCACATGGTAGGGGGTATCGGGTAGGCCGTCAACATTGAGGGAAGCCCTTCCGGAGCCTGCCCCTCGCGCGTGTTCCTTGACACCCTACCCGAAGGATGCTAGCTTCCCGGTGAAAACGAGTACGACTCGAAGGCGTGGGAACGAGGAAGAGGGGGAGAGATGCAACGCAGAATCATCGACACGGACCAGCACCTGATAGAGCCGCCCGACTTCTGGACGAGCCGCATGGCGGCGCGATGGCAGGACGTCGCACCCAGGGTAGTCGACTACCCAAGCGGCGGGCAGGCCTGGGCATTCGAAGGCGGCGTCTGGCTCCGGCCCTTCGGACTCGAGTCGGCTGCTGGGCGTGCGCCCTCCGACCTCGACACCTGGGGCAACAGCTTCGAGAACATGAACCCCTCGTCGTACAACGCCAAAGCCAGGCTCAGGGACATGGACGTCGACGGCGTCGAGCGGGCGATTCTGTACCCCAGTGTCGCAATGTCCGCGTCAAGCATCCAGGACGACGAGCTCTACCTGGAATGCTTCCGGACCTACAACGACGCCCTCTGGGAATGGAGCCGGGAGGACCCCGAGCGGCTCATCCCCGTCGCCATCATGCCGTCTATTGGAGTCGAGACGGCGATGCAGGAGTTGGAGCGCGTGGCGAAGATGGGTTTCAAGACGTATATGTTCAACGCCTGGCCCAGCGGGGCGCCCAATCCGGGACCAGCCGACGAGCCGTTCTGGTCGCTCTGCGAGGAGACGGGCGTGGTCGTGTCTCTTCACGGCGGGGGCGGCGGTCGGGTGCAACGCTCGCCTGGCGCGATCGCCGGCGATCGCGGCGTCAAGATGGGCACGACCATCAAGCGGTGGGCCCAGGAGTCGACGAACGACAACCGGGCCAGCGGCCTGGGGACGGCAAAGCCGGCGGGGTTGTTCGTGCTCACGGGCATCATGGCGCGGCACCCGGGACTGAGGATCGCGCTGGTCGAGTCGGGCTGCGGCTGGTTCCCGTTCTTCGAGGAGCAGATGGACCGGGTGTACACTCACCAGCGCTGGATCGGGCGCAGCGACCTCAGAAAGAGCCCGAGCGAGTACTTCCGCGCTCAGGCGAGGGGCACCATTCAGCTGGACGGCGCGGCGATCACCTACAAAGATATGATCGGCGCCGACCGCATCATGTTCTCCACGGACTTCCCCCACGCCACCTGCGACTGGCCCAACTCGCGGCAGTGGACCCACTTCATCCTCAAGGGCGTGCCCGACGAGGAGCAGGAGATGATCCTGGGCGGCAACGCGCTGGAGTGGTACGGGATTAACTAGCGGGCGCCGGGAGGGATACCCCCAAACCCCCTGAAGGGGGTTCAAGGTGGCGCTTCGGGCCGTTTTGGGAGAAGGGGCACATCCCCTTCAACCCCTGCCAAAGAGGGCTCCGCCCTCTCTGGACTCTCCGGGAAAGGCGTGCGACGTCTTCGGCCCCCTCGGTTGAAGAGTCACATCCCCTTCGACCCTTGCCAAAGGGGCTCCGCCGCTCTGGGCTCCCCGGCTTCGGGTCCGCGGACTCTCGACCTAACCGGCCCCGCCTACCGGAAACGAGGGAGAATTTCCTCGGCGACGATTTGGGGGAAGGCCTTCGCCTGGTCGTGGGGGGCCGCCGGCGTGAAGACGACATGACGGCACCCGGCCTCGATGTACTCGTTGATGCGCTCGGCGCACTGGGCCGGTGTCCCGATGATCGGGTAGCGGTAGACCAGCTTGTCGAAGGGCTGGGCGTAGGTGAACTGCAAGCGGTCCGCGGCGACTTTCGCCGCTGCCTCGTAGCTCTCGTCGATGGCGATGAAGGCGTAGATAGCCGGCTCGATCACGGCCGGGTCTCGTCCCGCTTCGACGGCAAGCTCGGTAATCTTGCCCCAGTCCTCCCGGTACATCTCCGGCGTGTAGAGATACGGGAACCAGCCGTCGCCAAGGGTCGCCACGCGGCGCAGGGCTTTCCGTCGTCCGCCGACGTAGATCGGCGGGTGCGGCTTCTGGACCGGCTTGGGCAGGACCGTAATGTCCTTCATTGGGAAGAACCGGCTGTCGAACGTCACCTCGTCCTCGGTCCACAGGCGCTGCATGAGCTTGATGGCGTCGTTGGTCCGCGCGCCGCGCTCCTCTTTGCGAATCTGCATGGCGTCGAACTCGGGCTGATACTCCCCGCCGATGCCGATGCCCAGGTTGGCGCGGCCTTTGGAGAGATGGTCGAGGGTGGTAACGGCTTTGGCGACGAGCACCGGGTGCTTCAGGGGGAGGAGGAGGATCGAGGTGCCCAGTGTCACACGCTCGGTGACGGTAGCCGCAGCGGCCAGGAGCATGAGCGCGTCATGGACCGGGTGTCTCCACACCACGTGCTCGGCGGACCAGATCGAGTCGAAGCCCAGCGCCTCCATGGACCGGGCCTCGTCGAGGAAATCACCGCTGCGAGAGAGGGAAAATCCAAACTTGATCTCGGACATGACGGGCTCCGGTGGAGGGGATTGGGAAGCTAGCTGCTGCCGGAAAATAGTGCAGGCATCTGAAGCGGAATCATGATACCATAGGGGCCGTTTCGTGCCCTTGCTGCCAAGGAGTTGACGCGCTCGGGGGAGCAGTCCGTTTGAAGATAGGAGCCCACGTCTCGGCGTCCGGCAGCATCGACAAGGCCATCGACCGCGCCGAGGCCATGGGCGCCGAGGCTATCCAGGTCTTCGTGTCCGGGCCAACCTCCTGGCGGGTGAAGCAGCACTCCGAGACCGAGGTCGAGGCATACCGGGCCAGGGTCGAAGAGAGCGGCATCGAGCCCGCGTTCTTCCACGGGGTCTACCTGATCAACCTGGGCTCTCCCGACCCCGAGCTGCGGCACAAAGGCATCGACTCCCTCGTGACCTACCAGACGACGGCGGCCCGGATCGGCTGCCAGGGCACGATCTTCCATGTCGGGAGCCACAAGGGCCTCGGCTTCGACGCCGTGCTGCCGCAGGTGGTTGAGGCCTTCCGCGAGGTACTCGAAAGCTCACCGGAAGGGCCCTGGCTGATCATCGAGAACAGCGCCGGTATGGGCAACTCCATCGGGGCAAGCTTCACCCAGATCGGCAAGATTATCCGCGAGGTGGGCAGCGACCGTGTGAAGGTCTGCGTCGATACGCAGCACAGCTTCGCCAACGGCTACAATGTCGGCGACAAGGGCGGCCTGGACGAAGCGATGGACGAGTTCGAGCGGGAGATAGGACTCGACCGCCTCGTGGCGGTCCACGCCAACGACTCGAAGTGCGAGTTCGAGGGAGGCCTCGACCGACACGAGAACATAGGGGAAGGCTACATCGGTTTGAAGGGCTTCGAGGTGATCACGGCCCATCCCGCCTTCACCGACGTTCCGTTCCTGTTGGAGGTCCCGGGTCACGAGCGCGGCGGCCCCGACCGTAAGAATATCGATACCCTCAAGGCCATGCGGCCCGAGGGCATGGACGGGAAGTAATGGTCTGGAGACGCAAACCCGGCGACGGACCCGACCCTATCGGGCGCCGCAACCGCTGGATCACGAACATCGTCTCGGTCGTTGTGGCGATCGTCGTGATGGCGGTAACGCAGAGCCTCCTCTGGGGGCTGGCCACGTTCTTTCTCCTCGGTATAGTGCTGAACCTTGCCATTTTGATGCGACAGGGGGGCCGGATATAACGGTCCCTTCCGATCGTGGAGCAGACAGGAGAATATGAGATGACGACGCGAGAAGAGCTGGGCGGGATGCCTCTCTGGGAGGCGGCCCGGGATGCGGGCGTGCAGTTCGCTGAGGACGTCCTGCCGGAGGACAAGTTCCTCAACGTAAAAGGGATGAACTTCCACTATCTGGACTGGGGCAACCCCGAGAAGCCGAAGATGCTGCTGCTGCACGGTGGCGCCCAGACGGCCCACAGTTGGGATTTCCACGCCCTGGCCATGCGGGACTCGTACCACGTGGTGGCCCTGGACCAGCGGGGACACGGCGACACCGACTGGTCCGAGGAGCAGGACTATTCCACCGAGACGATGGTGAAAGACGCCGACGCCGTCACCGACCTGATCGGTTACGACAACTTCGTCCTTACCGGGCTGTCGATGGGCGGCCGCAACTCCTACGCGTTCGCCGCCCGTCACCCCGAAAAGGTGCGGGCGCTGGTGATCGTGGACGTCGGTCCCGACGTCCAGGCGGACGGCAGGCAGCACATCCAGGATTTTTTGCGCGATTCGGAGGTGTTCGACTCCTTCGAGTGGTTGGTGGAGCGGGTGAAGAAGTACAACTCCCGGCGGCCCGAGAACCAGATCCGCGGAAGCCTGCTCAACAACCTGAGGCAACGCGACGATGGAAAATGGGTATGGAAGCACGACCGGCGGCTGGGCACGTCGCGGGGCTCACGGGACGAGGGCACAGCGGGCTCCTGGGACGACGTTGCGGCCGTCAAGGCGCCGACACTGATCGTACGTGGCACCGAGAGCTACATCTTCGCGCCTGAGACGGCGAAAAAGATGCTCGAGTTGATCCCCAATAGCCGGCTGGTCGAGATCGAGGGCGCGGGCCACCTCGTGCAGGGCGACAGGCCCGTGCAGTTCGAGGCGGCGGTGCGGGAGTTCTTGGGTAGCCTGTAGCCACGCGGCTCCAATGCAAAACAAAAGGGGCGGGACATCGATGTCCCGCCCCTTTTTCGTTGCGCTGTGAGAGGACGCTAGGCGGGAACGGGAGCGGCCACGCCGTACCACTCGGCGCAGTTGAGCCCCGCGAGCCGGGCGCGCTCGTCGTTGGGAACGCCGTCCATCTGCTCCGAGATCGCGAGCGGCGACGTGGGGAAGGTCGAGCTGCTGTTGGGGTAGTTCGACGACCACATGAGTGAGTTCTCGCCAAAATCTTCGCGGGCGACCACGACGAAGCGCTCACCCTTAATGGTCGCATGGAAGTTGCGTTTGACGTAGTCGCTGGGGACGTACTTCAGCCGGTAGTTCATCCCGTAGAACTGTGCGTAGCGATAGTTCCAGTCCATGAGCTCGCCGGTCGTGGTGATCCAGCCGGCGCCGGTGTCGACCATAGAGATTTTGATGTTCTCCCAGCGCTCACAGATGCCGAGGAGCACGAACCAGGCCATGTTCTGGTTGCGGATGCTGGCAGCCGTGGCCCAGGCGAGCTCGATGGGAGGGTCGGCGGCCCGAACGCCGCTAGCGTCCTTCCCCACGTATTTTGAAGGCGCCACGGCCGTGCGGTCGGGCGTGTTGGGCCCGCCGCGGACCAGGTTGATGACGATTCCGGCATCGGCGCAGAGGTCCCACACCGCGTCCTCGGCGTCCTGCGGCCGGTCGCCTCCGGCGGGCCAACCGTTGAAGACGATGCCCCGGAAGCCCATCTTGGCGACGCGCTTGAGCTCGTCCAGGGCGGGGTCCAGGCCCACCGCCGGCAGAATGGCCTGGGGGAGCAGTCGCTTTGCGTCGCCGGCCTTCGCCCAGTCGCTCAACGCATCGTTGTACGCCTGGACGCAGGCGATGTGGAGCTCGGGGTCCATGATCGACCGGACGTCGAGGGCGTAGGTTGGGAAGATGTTGGCGGCGTCGATCTCATCGACGCGGAGGTCCTCCAGGCGGGCCTTGCCGTCGTACATGCCTTCGCGGATGTCGGCATAAGAATAGCCGTGGTCCTTGATGTCGATGGGACTATGGCCCGCGGCCACCTCGAGTCCGAGCGGGCGTAGCCAGGCGCCGTCGTTGAACGACCATCCCTGACCCCCATCCGGCATGTCGACGACCTTCGGGGCCTGGTCCTTCAGCTTAGCCGGCACCCGCGAGGTCCAGAGGTCGGGAGACTCGATCACATACTGGGCCGCGTCCATCACAAACGGTGTGCTCGCCATGGTTACCTCACCTGTCGCGGTGCGCTCGCGACTAGTTCTTGCCGAAGATTTCGAAAGCGTTGCCCCACAGTATCTTCTCGACATCTTCCTTGGGCGCGTCATGGAAAAGGAGGTCGATGTAGAACCGGGAATGGGGATAAAACCCGCCGATGTGGGGATAGTCGGTGCCGTACATAAGATTGTCCAGTCCGATCACGTCGCGATACTTCGGCCCCAACCACTCCCGGTCGAAGTTCAGTTTGAACTGCTTGAGGTATTCGCTGGGGAGCTTCTTGAGTTGGTCCTCGCCCAGGAACCGGTGCTGGAGATAGGCTTCGTCCATGCGCTCTCCGAAGGCCGGAAGCCAGCCCGCGCTGGTCTCGATTAGGCCGATCCTGAGCTTGGAGTGCCGTTCGAGGACTCCGGTGAGGATGAACATGGCGAGGTGCATCGTCGAGCTGAGGCCGGCGCCTCGTCCTGCCGCTATCATCTCCTGTGCCTGGCCCAAGGAACGCTTGAGGTCGCGACGGCCGTCCTTCATCTCAGGAGGCGGCTCCACCTTGGGACGACCGGCGCCTGGTCCGTGGAAGGCCATCGCCATGCCGGTCTCTTCGAGAAGCGACCAGAACGGCTCGTCGGCCGGCGTTGGGGTCGCTCCGCCACCGGGCCACTGATTGAACGCGTACGAGGTGAAGCCTTTCGTGGCGACCCGTTGTAGCTCCTCCATGGCGTGCTCGACCCCGATCGCTGGGATCTGCGCCACGGCGTAGAGACGCTCCGGGTCGCCCTCCTGACACCATTCCCACAGGCCATCGTTGTAGGTCCGAACGCAGTCAAGGTACAACTCGTCGTCCCGGACGACGTTGCAGGTGCCGAAGACGCTGGGGAAGATGAGTGTGGAGCCGATGCCGTCGCGGTCGAGGACTTCCATCCGGGCCTTGGGGTCGAAGCAGCCGGGGTCGAGCTCGGCGTAGCTCTTCACGGGGCCGATCTTGCGGGGGTCTTCGCTGCCCACCGATTGGAGGCCGAAGGGCCTAATCAGCACGTCGTCATAGCTCCATGCCTGACCCCACTCTTTGTCGTCGACGACGTGGGGCGCACGATCGCCCCACTTCTTGGACATGCGGCTTGTCCAGAAATCCGGCGGCTCGGTGATGTGTTGGTCGGTGTCGAAGATCAGCGGTAGCATCTCAATCCTCCCTGGCCTGGTTGCGGCCTTACCCCCGGAACGGTCCCCGAACGGAACAGAAAAACGCCGTGCCGGGGACGGCGCAAAAGCTACCATGGGGGCCATGCGTTGTCAAGGAATCAACAGGTTTGAGGGCCGACCGGAGGTAACGAAAGCGACGTCAGCCGCCGAGGACGCTCTCGCCTCGGGTGATGCGGAGGATGTCGAGGTAGGAGATGAGGACCGTGATGATAATCAGGACCGCGAAGCCGGTCAAGTGGACCAGGGCCTCTTTCTGCGGCGCGATGCGCTTGCCACGCCGCAGGACTTCGATCGCGACGAACATGAGGCGGCCGCCATCGAGGGCGGGAAGCGGCAGGATGTTCAGGATCGCCAGATTCAAGCTGAGGACCGCGGCGAGCGTGAGTAGCGGCACGATGCCGGCCCTGGCAACCTCCCCCGACACCCGGGCGATACCGATGGGTCCAGCGACGTCGTCGCGGGGGCTGGCATCGCCGATGAACCATCTGGTGACGCCGTTCTTCATGAGGACGAGGGTTTCGACGGTCTGCTTTCCGGCCCCCGGGATGGCCTCCCAGAACGGCCGGGAACGCGTGACGACCGCCGCGTCCACCAGCTCTACGCGGATACCGGTGGCGCCTTCGCCCTCGGGCACTTTCCACCGTGGTATGACGTCGATCTCGCGGACAGCCCCATCGCGGAGCACTTCCATCGTCGTCGTCGCGCCGAGCCGAAGCTGGATCTGGTACCTCAGGTCGCCGACGTTCTCTACGCGACGCCCGTTCACTCGTTGGATCACGTCGTCGGGGAGCAGGCCGGCCATGGCGGCCGGGGAGTTGTCGGCGACCTCGGCGATGCGCACGTCGCCCGAGCTGACCTTCACCGGTAGCATCGCGACGATGGCGAAGAGGACGAGGGCCAGCAGGAGGTTCATCAGGGCGCCGGCGCTCATCACCAGCGACCGGACCGGGGCCGACTTCGCGGCGAGACTGCGAGGATCGGACGGGTCCTCCTCGCCCAGCATTCTGACGAAGCCGCCCAACGGGAGGAGGTTGAGCGTGTAGACGGTCTCGCCGCACTGGAAGCGCAGCAATCGGGGCGGGAAGCCGATGGCGAACTCGAGGACTTTCACGCCCGAGCGCTTGGCCGTTATGAAATGACCCAACTCGTGAATGATGATGAGCGGGCCGAGAACGGCGATGAACGACAGGATCGGTATGAGCATCAGAGACCTGGGGGACTGCTAGGGAGACTGCCTCGCGGCGAACTCCCGGGCCCATTGGTCGGCATCGATGATGTCTTCAAGCGATGGATATTGAACGGACTCGTGTGCGGAGAGCGTGCTCTCGACGATCTTGGGGATGTCGCCGAAGCCGATCTTCCGGTCGAGGAACCGCAACACGGCCACCTCGTCCGAGGCCGCCAGAGCCACGGGATACGTGCCGCCCTTTCTTCCCGCCTCGACGGCGAGGGCGAAGCACGGATACCGCTTGAGGTCGAGCTCCTCGAACGTGAGTTGGGCCACCTCAGTTGGATTCAATCGAGGCAGCGTTGGGTTCTCCCATCGGGCGGGATAGGAGAGGGCGTACTGAATGGGGAGTCGCATGTCGGGGGGCCCCAGCTGCGCTTTGACGGAGCCATCGGCGAACTCCACCATCGAATGGATGATGCTCTGGGGGTGGATCACGACCTCGATCTTGTCGATGGGGACGCCGAAGAGCCAGTTAGCCTCGATGACCTCCATCCCCTTGTTCATGAGGGTTGCCGAATCGACGGTGATCTTGCGGCCCATGGTCCATGTGGGGTGAGCCAGGGCCTCTTCCGGCGTGACGCCGTCCAACTCGCCCAACGGGCGTTTGCGGAAGGGGCCTCCGGAGGCGGTGTGGAGAATGCGCAGGATCTCTTTGTCCTCGCCGCGCATGCACTGCCACATCGCGCTTGGCTCGCTATCGACGGGCAGGATCTCCACACCGTTGCGAGCCGCCTCGGCCATAACGATATTCCCCGCCATGACGATCACTTCTTTGTTCGCCAGGGCAACGTTCTTCCTGGCGTTCAGAGCGGCAAGCGTGGGATAGAGGCCTTCGCGCCCGACCGTGCCGACCATGATGGCATCGGCCTCGGGGTGGAGGACCATTTCATCCATCGGGGTGTAACGCCAGCCGTTGGGGGGCAGAAGGTCTTCGCGAACGCCCCCGAGGTGGTACACCATCTCGGGCTTGAACTCTTCGACCTGGCTGGCGAGGAGCTCGAGGTTGTTCCCCGCGGCAAGCCCCAGTACCTTGAAGCGGTCGGGGAGGGATCGGACGATGTCGAGGGTCTGCTTGCCGATGGACCCAGTCGACCCGAGAACGACTAGTCCCTTCATATGGTCCTCACCTGTACTGCAAGAAGTAGTATAGCACGAGGACCGCCAGAATCAGGCTATCGAGCCGGTCCAGCAGACCCCCGTGCCCGGGTATCAGGCCGCCGGCGTTCTTCACCCCCGCAGCCCGCTTGACGATGGACAGCGCGAGGTCGCCGGCCTGGGAGAAGATGGCGATGAGCCCGCCGACGATGACGCTGTGCCACACGCCGATCCCCAGGTCGTAGATCGACACCAGGGCGACCGAGATGCCAATCCCCGCGGCGAGGGCGCCAAGACCTCCCTCCCATGTTTTGCCGGGGCTAATCGTGGGTGCCAGCGGTCTGCGGCCGGCGAGACGGCCCACCGCATACGCCCCGCTGTCTATGGCGAAGGTGAGGACGATGAGCGAAAGCAGCCATTCCCGCCCGTCCGGCAAGGCGCGGAGGAGCACGGCGTGGCTCAATGTCCAACCGATCAACAGCACCCCGGCAACGGTCCACGCCCAATCGGTAAGTAGCCGCTCTTTCTGCGGAAGCGCGATGAGAAGGAGGAGCGGCGCGACGAATGCGCCGACCAGGAGAGGGGCCGCGAAATCGTATTCGACGCCCGCTTCCACCGCGAACAGGACGACCGCCACCACGCCCATGAACAGCTGGGGTGTCGCGCCCTCACGGTAGGAAAGTCGATGGAACTCGATCAGGCCGATGCTGGCCGCCGCGGCGACGAGGGCTATCGTCCAACCCCCGCCGAGCCAAGCGAAGAGGATGATCAACGGGGCCAGAAGTACGGCTGACGCCAGACGGTGTTTTAGCATGTCCCGCGTGAAGCGAGACTCGCCGGCTGCGGCGATGGCGTCGCCGATCACGACGGAGCCCGAGATTCGAGGCTCCCGAACCGGCGCTGCCGTTGGCGGTAGGCCTCGAGCGCGGTGGCTATCTCAGCGTCGTCGAAATCGGGCCAGCATGCGGTCGTGGAGTAGTATTCGGAGTAGGCCGTTTGCCAAATGAGGAAATTGCTCAAGCGCATCTCGCCGCCGGTGCGAATCACCAGGTCCGGATCGGGGAGGCCGGCGGTGTCGAGGTACGTCGCCAGCGACTCCTCGGTGATGTCGTCCCCGCTCAGGCCCGCGCTCACCGCGCGCCGAACCGCTTCCACGATCTCAGGTCTCCCTCCGTAGTCGAGGGCCACACACAGGGTAATACGATCGTTGTCCTTGGTGAGGTCTTCGGCATCGGCTATGGCCTTCTGAAGGACCGGCGCGAGACGGTCCCTCCTCCCGATCTGCTTCAGGCGGACGCCCTCCCGGTGCAGCTCGCGCGTCTCCCTGGCGATGACCTGGCCCAGGATCCGCCAGAGGCCGCGGACTTCCTGAGGGGGTCGGGACCAGTTCTCCGACGAAAAGGCGTACAGCGTGAGATATTGGACGCCCTGCGTGGCAAAGGACCGGATCACGCGGCGAATGTTCTGGGTGCCGGCGCGATGCCCCTCGAGCCTCGGCAGCCCTCGCTGCTTGGCCCACCTGCCGTTGCCGTCCATGATGATGGCCACGTGCGCAGGGCCCGGAGCGAGACTCTTCTCGGAAACTGGGGAGGTCTGGGACTGGGTAGACATCGTGGAGGCTACACCTCCATCAGCTCTGCCTCTTTGCGGGCGCCCACCTCGTCGGCTTTGCCGCAGTACGTGTCGGTGAGCTTCTGGACCTGGTCCTGAGCCCGACGTTGCTCGTCCTGGGAGATCTCTTTGTTCTTCTCCAGGGCTCGGAGGCCTTCGACGCCGTCGCGACGAACGTTGCGGATGGCTACCTTCCCGTCCTCAACCCGCTTGCGCACCACCTTGGCCAGGTCCCGGCGGCGCTCCTCCGTCAGCGGGGGAATGTTGAGCCGGATCGAGGCGCCGTCGTTGTTGGGTGTCAGGCCGAGGTCCGACTTCATGATCGCCCTTTCGACGTCGCTCATGGCCTGCTTGTCCCAGGGCTGAATCATGATCACCTTGGCTTCCTGAACGGAGATCGACGCCAACTGATTCAGGGGAGTAGGCGTGCCGTAATAGTCCACCGAAAGGTGCTCGACCAGGCTTGGGCTAGCCCGTCCCGTACGAATCGCGCCGAGGTCGTGCTCCAGGACCTCGATGCTCTTCGACATTTTACTTTGCGACTCGCGAAGGATGTCCTCGATCATCTGTGTCCCTCTTGCTCCGACATTCGCTTGAGTGGCTTCAGCGCACCATGGTTCCGATTGCTTCCCCCTGGAGAGCCTTCTCCAGCGCCCGGGGGTCGTGCAGGTTGAAGACAATGAGCGTGACGTTGTTGTCCATGCACATGGACAGCGCCGTCGAGTCCATAACCTCGAGGCGGCGGTTGATGGCCTCGAGGTAGGGCAGCTCGTCGTACTTGGTAGCCGTGGGATCGATGCGGGGATCGGAGCTGTAGACACCGTCGACACCGTTTTTTGCCATCAAAAGCACGTCGGCGCCGATCTCCACGGTGCGGAGCGCGGCGGTCGTGTCCGTGGTCATATAGGGGTTTCCCGTCCCGGCGGCAAAGATGACTACCCGGCCCAGAGAGAGGTGGCGCAGGGCCCGGCGCTGGATGAACGGCTCGGCGACGTTGTAGATGGGAATGGCGGTCTGGGTGCGGGTCACCACGTCTATCTGTTCGAGGGCGTCCTGGAGGGCCAGCGCGTTGATGACGGTGGCCAACATTCCCGCGTAGTCGGCGGTGGTGCGGTCCATGCCCATCTTGGCCGCCTCGGCCCCGCGCCAGTAGTTGCCACCACCGACGACGATGGCCATCTCGACGCCGAGGTCACGGGCGCTCTTGATGCGCTCGGCGACATAGCGAAGGGTTGGGATGTCGATGCCGGAGCCGCCCTCACCCTTGAGCGCCTCACCGCTGAGTTTCAGCACCGCTCGTTTATATCGGGGACCTTGCATTGGCCGCCTCGAGGGCTATTCGGGCCGTCCCCGTTGTGTGAACGATCGCTCCGACGGCCCTAGTTACCGAGTTCGAACCGGCTGAATCTCCTGACGCGGATGTTCTCACCGAACTTGCCGATGGCCTCGGCGACGAGGTCCTGGATGGTCTTCGACTGGTCACGGATAAAGGGCTGATGCAGCAAGCTCACCTCGGCGAGCTTGCCGTCGACGTCCTCGGGCAGGTCGTCGAGGCCGATGTAGCTTGGGTTCATCGCGGCGACTTGCATCGCGATGTCGTGGGCCAGGCTCTGAAACTCGTCGTTCCGGGAGACGAAGTCGGTCTGGCAGTTCAACTCGAGGAGCACGCCGATGCGCCCGCCCATGTGGATGTAGCTCTCGACGCGACCGTGATTGAACTCGGCGTCGGCCTTCCTACTCGCAACGTCCATCCCCTTGGCGACGCCCTGTTTGCGCAGCGCTTCCACGGCGGCATCGATATCGCCGTTGGCCTCTTCGAGCGCGCGCTTGCACTCCAGGATGCCGGCGCCCGTGCGTTCACGGACTGTCTTGACTTGTTGCGCGGTGACTGCCAAAGAAAGTCCCAACCTTGCTGAATGAGATGTCCGCCCGAAAGCCCGCCTGCCGCTACTCTTGCGGCGAGGTCAGGGCTTCGGAAGGCTCTTCCGAAGTTTCTTCGGTCGGCGCGAGCTCCGCCTCTGCGGGCACGGCTTGCTCGGCCTCCGCCTTCTCCGCTGCGGCCCGCTCGGCCGCAGCCTGTTCCTTGGTCGCCCGCTCGGCCGCGGCTTCCGCTGCCGCCTTCTCGGCCTCCATCAGCCGGAGGGCGTGGATCTCCCGGCCCTCGAGGACGGCGTCGGCCATCTTGCCCGTGATGAGCCGGACCGATCGAATCGCGTCGTCGTTGCCGGGGATGGCGTGGTCGATCAGGCGCGGATCGCAATCGGTGTCGTTAATCGCGACGATGGGAATTCCGATTCGCCGGGCCTCGGCCACGGCAATATATTCTTTGCCGGGGTCCACGATGTACAGGGCATCGGGGAGCTTCGTCATCTCCTTGATGCCGCCCATTTGACGGTTCAGCTTTTCGATCTCTTCCTCGCGGCGCAGGCCCTCTTTCTTGACGAGCATCGCGAGGGCGCCGCTATCCTTGCGGCGCTCGAGGCTTTCGAGGTGGTCGATGCGGGCCCGGATGGTGGCGAAATTGGTGAGCGTGCCGCCGAGCCAGCGCTGGTTCACATGGAACATGCCGCAGCGCTTCGATTCGCTCTCGATTGCTTCCTGGGCCTGTTTCTTGGTGCCCACAAACAGGATCACGCCGCCTCCGGCGACCAGGTCGCGGACGAAGCGGTACGCGTTGGCCAGAAGGCCGAGCGTCTGCTGAAGATCGATGATATGGATGCCGTTGCGCTGCGTGAAGATGTACTGCTTCATCTTCGGGTTCCATCGGCGGGTCTTGTGCCCGAAATGGACTCCGGTCTCGAGAAGCAGCTTCATGCTTACAACATCGGCGTCTGAGGTTGGGTCGGTTACCTGCTGGGTCATGAACGTTTTATCTCTCAACCTGCCGGCCCGTTCTTTCTCGAAGAAAAAACGGACATTATCGGAAGTGAGTTTACCACAGGGGGCTGGTTGGCGGCAAACGAGCTCGGTTCGCGATGCCCCTTCAAGTACCGATCGACACCATACTCCGTTGGGAGCGGTATACTAGTGGGCGCGCCCCCGGGACCCGGAAAACGATGATGAAGAAGATCGCAATTGACGTCGACGATCTCGGCCACTGGGTCTTGTTCATGGCCTTCATTGTGGTTGCGGGAGCAGTGGGTGGACTGGTCAGCCGCAGCCTGGGGTCGACCTTCAACCAGGGCGACCCGCTCTCCACTTCAACCGTCTCGGAGGTCGTGATCGTCTCGCTGGTGGTCCTGGGCCTGCCGGCGGCCGTCTTCGGAGGCATTGAAGGCGCCATCACGGGCCGGCTGTTCTTCGCGGTGAGCGGTGCTGTTCGGAAAGGGGCCTTCGTGGGCCTGGCGGTGGGGATCGGCGTGATCGGTTGGATGGCGTACGAGAGCCCGGAGGAGTTCGACCGCTGGCTCATCGCGGCGGTGATGCCTCTCGGTGGTTCCATTGCCGGTGCGCTCACGGTGGGCTTCGCCAAACGGCTTGGCCGGATCGTGGGGCTGGGTCGCCGAGTCGCCGAGGATGGCATGGGCAGCGGAAGCCCCCACGGCCCGCCCTAGGCCCGCGCCGCCTCTCGGAGAAATGCCCGGTCCTCCTCGGGTAGCGGTTGGTCCGCCGGAAGGCCCCGGGCTTCGTTGACGATAACGTCCAGCTCGCCCGCCGCAGTCAACTCGAGCAGCTTCGAGAGCACCTCGCCGGAGACCAACCCTCGTTGCAGGAACCCGTCAAGGGTGGTGAAGACTGCCCGCAGTTGCTCCCCGGTGCGCCCGTAGTAGTCGCTGCCTCGCCGGCGATTGTTGTAGGCCTCGAAATTCTCGCAGGCCACGAGCAGCATCCCCATGAGGTGCACCTCGTCCCGCTCGCCCTCCATGTCGCCGGGGTAATAGTAGTAGAGCATCACTCGTTCCATCCACGGCTTGACGCTGACGCCGAGGGACGTGAGGTCATCCCGTCGGTCCGCCAGTATGCGCTGGAGACGCCCTTTGAAATCCATCCGCATCGCGACGTGGTCGATGAGACGGTCATTGACCTCGATGCCGCGCTCGGCGAGGAGCGGCCGGATGAGATCGAGATAAAATCCGGTTGCCTGCTGTTCCGATACTTCAGGGTAACGGGCGCGAAGCTCCGCGATCCGGACCGGCAAGCCCTGCTCCTGGGCGGGACCGAACACGGCCCCGAACAGCTCGGGGTCCATACCCGCTCGGCCCAGGTCGTGCAGCAGCGCGGTCACCTCGAAGTCACGGCGCCAGGACGGCGCCAGGCCGACGGCGTCGGCCATTTTCATGACGATGCGGGTCGTCCGCTCGGCGTGGTCCCGGTCGTAACCGGGGATGGTGCGGCCCGGATGCTCCGGGTCGGGCGCGTCGTACAGCGCAAGGAGGGCGTCTCTGGTCTGGTCGTCCACGGTGCTCCCTGAAATGAACAGCGGGCTCCGCGGCGGCGGAACCCGGCTGTGCTCCATGGTTGCGACGGCAGCCCGGGACTATTCCTGGGGCGCCATCTCCATGTCCGGCGGCGACGAATCGGGCAGCTTCCACACGATGAGCGGCTTGTCCGCGGCCTTGTGGTAGTCGTTGGCGTTCTTGGTGGCGTCGTGGAAGGCAGTCTGGAACCCCTCCCAGTCCTTCTTCTTGATGGTCCCCATCACGGCCCCCAGGTCGTCCTTGATAAAGGGCTCCATCCACTGCGTGTACTTGGGCCGGGTGATGATACAGGTATCGATCAGCTCCTCGATCTCCTTGACCTCGTACTCGGCCAGCGGCCAGTTCTCGGCCTGGGCCGCGTAGTAGACCTTCCACCAACGTATCCCCACCTCGTGCATGAGACGGGCCGGGCCTGGGAGCATGGCCGCGATATCATCGATGGTGAAGTAGGCGTGGCCGCTATAGCCGCTCGGTTTTTCCTCTGCTGCGCTCACTCTGCTGCCTCCGAAGGGGTGTTTTGATGGGACCGCTCTTCCGTCCGACGGCACATGGTAGCAGCCCCTCGATGGAGTGGCAAGGCGAAGCGCGCCTCGTTGACCCTTCGTCGAGTGACTGCTACGCTCGACTTTACCCCCGGCGAGGCGCCGCCTCCCCTGGAAAGAATAGCCATGCCCAACCGCCTCGCCGGCGAGACCAGCCCCTATCTCCTGCAGCACAAAGACAACCCTGTCGACTGGTTCCCCTGGGGCCCCGAGGCCCTTCAAAAAGCCAGAGACGAAGATAAGCCGATCCTGCTCAGCATCGGCTACTCGGCGTGTCACTGGTGCCACGTGATGGAGCACGAGTCCTTCGAGGACCCCGACACCGCCGAGGTGATGAACGCGCTGTTCGTCAGCATCAAGGTCGACCGGGAGGAACGTCCCGACCTCGACGGCATCTACATGCAGGCCGTGCAGATGCTCACCGGGCATGGCGGCTGGCCGATGACGATGTTCCTGATGCCGGATGGCAGGCCCTACTATGGCGGGACGTACTACCCCAACGAGCCGCGCCACGGCATGCCGGCGTTCACGGAGGTGCTGAAAGCAGTGGCAGACGCCTACCGCTCCCGCAAGGGCGACGTCGTCGAATCGGCGCGCAACCTCACCGAACAATTGCGAACCCCAAGGCAGGGCCATAGCGACGAGATTCTGACCGCGGCGGTCTTGCAGGTGGCGGCCCAACGCCTCGCGGGCCAGTACGATTGGGACAACGGGGGCTTCGGCTCCGCCCCCAAGTTCCCGCAGCCGATGTCGACCGAGTTCCTGCTCCGCGCTTACCGGAGGGAGCCGGACCCAAGGGTGCTCCAGATGGTCGAGCACTCCTTGACGCAGATGGCCAACGGCGGCATCTACGACCAGCTCGGCGGCGGCTTCCACCGCTACTCCACGGACCCCCACTGGCTGGTCCCTCACTTCGAGAAGATGCTCTACGACAACGCGCTCCTCAGCCGGCTCTACCTCCACACCTTCCAGCTCACCGGCAACGTCCTCTACCGGCGCATCACAGAGGAGACCCTGGACTACGTCCTTCGCGAGATGACCGACGCCTCCGGCGGTTTTTATTCGACCCAAGATGCCGATAGCGAGGGCGTCGAAGGCAAGTTTTTCGTCTGGAGCCCGAACGAGATCGTCGCCGAGCTGGGGGAAACGGACGGCGCACTGTTCAACCGCTACTTCGACGTCACAGCGGGCGGGAATTTCGAGGGGAAGAGCATCCTCAACGTCCCGGTACCCGCCTCTCAGGTCGCGAACGCCGCGGGGGTGACGGAAGAGGCGCTCGGAGAGGTCGTGCGGCGCGAGCGACCCCGGCTCTACGACGTACGGGAGCAGCGGGTACATCCCGGGCGCGACGAGAAGGTACTGACTTCGTGGAACGGGCTGATGTTGAGGAGCTTCGCCGAGGCCGCCGCGACCCTGGGCCGGGACGACTATCGTGACGCGGCCGTGGCGAACGCCGAGTTCCTGCTGCGCGAGCTCAGGCCGCAGGGGCGTCTGTTGCGAACGTGGAAGGAGGGGCGGGCCAAGCTCCTCGGCTTCCTCGAGGACTACGCGATGCTTATCGATGGGCTGATTGCCCTCTACGAGACCACGTTCGACAGGCGTTGGATCGACGAGGCCCGCAGCCTCGCCGACGAGATGGTCGAGCTGTTCTGGGTCGAAGGCGAAGACGTGTTCTACGACACGGGGAGCGACCACGAAGAGCTCATCGTGCGCCCCAGGGACACCTTCGACAACGCCATGCCCTCGGGGAGCTCGGTGGCCGCCGATGTCTTGCTCAGGCTGGCGCTTTTCGTCGGCGAACCTGACTACGCCAGGAAGGCCTCAAGTTCTTTGCGGTCTGTTGCCCAGTTGCTCACCAACTATCCGACGGGCTTCGGCCACTGGCTTGGCGCGCTCGACTACTACCTGTCGAGGCCGCTGGAGGTAGCCGTTATCGGCCCGCGAGACGACCCCGCATCCCTGGCGCTGATGGACGTCGTCGCGGGGGCGTACCTGCCGAATAAGATCGTCGCCGGGTGGGACCCCGCGGACGGCAACGCGGCCATCGCAGGCCTGCCGCTCCTCGAGGGCCGCTCGCTGGTCGATGGCAAGCCGGCGGCCTACGTCTGCGAGAACTACGCATGTCAGATGCCGGTTACGGAGCCCAAGGCGCTGGCTGGGCAGCTCGGGCTGGGGTCCGGGTAGGCCAGACCCCGACGACTCCTTGACATCGCTCTCTTTCGCCCCGAGACTCTGTACCCGCAAAACCGCATTCTGACCCCCGGAGGCATAACCCATGATTTTCGTCGCCATCTGTGAGCACGCACCCCGGGACTGCCCGGCAGGCAACCGGGAATTGCTCGAGCTGATCATGGACACCCAGCCGAAGATTCCCGACATCGAGAAGAGGCACGGGATCAAGAACCTGGGCACCCATGTCCTGCATTCGTCCCACCGACAGGTGCTGGTGCTGGATGCGCCGGACTATTCGGCCGTGGAGGCTGCGCTGACCGAGTCCAACGTGTTGATTTGGAACAAGGTGGACATCTGCGAAAGCCTGGACGACGAACAGGTGTTCGACCTGGCGGCCAAAGTGCCGACCGGATAACGACGAGCCGCGCCCGCCTTGACGCTAGCGCGCCGGCCCCGTGACCTGGGCCGCGCGGGCGAGGAACGGGTTGGGCTTCACCGCCAGGTTGTGGCCCTGGGGTGGGGCGATCTGCAGGGCCGCGCCATACCGGTGCGGGATCTGGAAGTACAGCACGTAGTACAGCATCTCCACGATCTGCACCTGGCTGAAGTGCAAACCGAGCTCCTGGTAGAACGCGTCGGTGATCGACTCGGGGCTGGTGATGAGAAGCTCGGCGAATTGAAGCGCCAGCTTCTCTCGGTCCGGCAGGTCGGAGCGCTCGTAGTGGTAGATCTCGGCGATTTTCTCTTCCGTCAGGCCTTCATGCTGAGCCTCAGCATAGCGAGTCCACGTTCAGTGCTCGCACTTGGCGAGCTCGGCCGACTTGAGGCGCAGCATCTCCTGGAGCGGCGCGTCCAGATGCCCCTCCGTGAACAGGGCCTCGCCCATCGCCCGATAGGCCTTGAGCAGCCCTGGGAGCTGGGCGTTGATCTCTTTCATCTCGTCCGCTGGGATTCGCGGCATGCCGCACCTCCGCTCTGTCGCTCCGTCGCAACCTAGCACCACGCCTCGTGGGTGTCAACGAGACCGGACTGCGCGTTTGACCGGAGACTGATGCGGCACTACACTCGCCGCGATCTCGGTTCGGCGGCATTGCCATGGAAATAGGCGTCATCCTCCCCAACACCGGCCCGCTGGGTACCGCGGAAGGTCTGTTCGCCATCGCCGACAGGGCCGAGACCCTGGGACTGGACAGTCTGTGGACCGGCGATCACCTGGCCCTCCCCGTCGACCCGCAGGGGGCGGGGCCCTCCGGCAGTCGCGGGGGCCACGTGCGAATCAACCCCGATACCCCGATCATGGACGCGCTCACGGTCCTGGCCTCCGTCGCCGGTCGCACCCAGCGTATAGCCCTGGGCGTCAGCGTGCTCATCCTGCCGCTTCGCCATCCGCTGCATGTGGCGAAGACGGCGGCGACCGTCGACCGTTTGTCCGGCGGACGGCTCCGCCTGGGCGTCGGCCTGGGTTGGATCGAGGAAGAGTACCGGTCCGTGGGCGTCTCTTGGGAGCAACGTGGCGCCCTGCTCGACGAGCAGATACGGCTTCTTCACGAGCTGTGGAGCAGCGACCGTCCCGAATTCCACGGTGCGTTCTATGAATTCGAGGGGATGGGGTTGCAGCCGAAGCCGGTGAACGGAACCGTCCCGGTACTGGTCGGCGGCAACACGAAACGGGCGATGCGTCGGGCCGCCGCGCTGGGTGACGGCTGGCACTTGAGCAACCTGACGCCCGCGGAGGTCGAGCGCCGGATCGAGCTCTTGCGACGGGAGTGCGCCGCCATCGACAGAGACCCCGAAACCGTACCCGTCTCGAAGCGCGCACAGATACGGTTGTCCGGGCTGACGCCGTCGGGCGAGGGCGGCGGGGCGGTGCTGGACGGGACGGTGGAGCAGGTGGTGCGACGATTGCTGGAGTACCGGCGGATCGGGGTGCGCGAGGTGGCGCTGGCCCCGCCTCACTCGGAGATGGACCTGCCGTCCTATCTGCGGGTCGTCGAGGTTATCGCGAAGGAGATTCGCCCGGCGGTCGCCGGCGCCGGCTAGCCACGCTCCAGGATCGGGACGTCTTCCAGGTACCCCATCTCCACGAGCTTCACGTACGGGGTCTGCCTCGCCAACTCCTCGCGGACCGGCGCGATGTCCGTGGGGCTGGTGAACGGCGGCATGTAGTCGTCGTGGTGGCAGAGCACGAGCTTTCTGGGCCGAAGCAAGTCCGCCTCCCGGGCGGTGAACTGGCCGAGGGTGCCCTGCACCGGCTCGCCGTCGATGTTGCCCCGGCCCATGGCCGCGAGCAGCGCCACATCGGGCCGGATGTCCCGCATGATGCCCGTCCAGTGGCCGGCGGTGTCCTTCCACAGGATGCTCCCTTCGGGCGTCTCGATGAGGTAGGCAAGCGCCGAGCCGTCGCCCCGGGGATGGAGGTTCGCCTCCTGGAGGTGCCGCACCATTTCGTCCCGTCCCGGCTTGTCGGTCTCCGTCATCGCCCGCCTGCCCCGGAGCAGGTTGTCGTGGCGCTCCTGGATGGTCAGGCCCAGCTCCCCCAGGCAGACCTCGTCCGGCGTCCCGTTCCTGGCCCAGATACAGGAGTGCTGGCTGGGGAAGACCCGGACCGCGACGCTGTCCGACAGCCGGATGCGCTCGCCGCCGGAGACCGCCGCGAGCTGGGCCTCGGGCACCTCCTGGTTCGCCATCAGCCGCGCCGTCTCGTGCGAGCCGATCACGGTGGCCCCGGTGTTGTGGGCGATGGTGTCAGCTCCCCACAGGTGGTCGAAGTGGGAGTGGCCGATCAGGACGTAGTCGGCCCGGTCGACCTCGGAGGTGCGCAGGCCGACGTTGGGCGCCCCGGACACCCGGTCCATGTAGGCGTCGAGGAAGATGACCAGGTCGTCGACCCGAAGGCGGAAGGTGGAGACGCCCAGCCAATCGAGGGTGACGGTCATCGTTCGCCTTCTCTTCCCCGGCTAACCCCGGAGCGGCCGGAAGAACTCGCGGACGTCGTCGACGAGCAACTCGGGCTGCTCCATGGCCGCGAAATGGCCGCCGTGGGGCATCTCGGTCCAGCGCTGGATGTTGTAGATCTGCTCGACCCGCTTGCGGGGCGGGTGCCTGATCTCCTTGGGAAACATGGCGACGGCTGTGGGCACTTCGACGCGCTGGCCCTCGGGCACCAGCGGCGGCCCGTGGCTGTTCTCGTAGTAGAAGCGGACAGAGGAGCCGATGGTCTGGGTTGCCCAGTAGATCATGACGTTGGTCAAGAGCTCGTCCTTCGTGTAGACGCTCTCGATGTCGCCGTCGCTGTCGCTCCAGGTGCGCCACTTCTCGACGATCCATCCCGCCAGCCCGGCGGGCGAGTCGTTGAGACCGTAGCTCAGCGTCTGGGGCTTGGTGCCCTGGACCTGTGAGTAGGCGGCCTCGTTGCGCATCCAGTCCCTGGTCTCGGTCTGCCACCTGCGCTCCGCCTCGGAGTCCTCGACGCCCTTCTCGCCGACGGCCCGGGTCGTCACCATGTTGAGGTGGACTCCCGCGACGCGGTCGGCGTGCCGCGCGCCGAGGGCCGTGCTGACAACGGCCCCCCAATCGCCGCCCTGCGCCCCGAAGCGCCCGTAGCCCAACTCGTCGACCATCAGCGACGTGAGCAGCTCGGCGACACGCACGGCGTTCATGCCGGGCGCGGTGGCGCGGTCGGAGAAGCCGTAGCCCGGCAGCGACGGCACGACGAGGTCGAAGGCGTCGGCCGGGTCACCGCCGTGGCTCGCGGGGTCCGTCAAGGGTCCCGCCACCTTGAACATCTCGAAAAATGAGCCCGGCCATCCGTGGATCATGATCAGCGGGAAGGGACTCGGCCCTTTCCCCTTGATGTGGCCGAAATGGAGGCCCAGGCCGTCGACTTGGGCCTTGAACTGGGGCATGGAGTTCAGGTGGCGCTCCTGGGCCCGCCAGTCGAACGCGTCCGTCCAGTACGCCACCAACTCCTTCAGGTAGGCCATATCGGTGCCGTAGGTCCAGCCGCCGTCGGCGATCTCGTCGGGCCAGCGGGTGTCCTGGAGACGGCGTTTGAGATCGGAGAGGACGGAGTCCGGGATTTCGATGCGGAAGGGCTGAGCAGTCACGGTTGCCTCCTCGCTATCGGGTTGCGACCATCTCGACGATCTGGCCGTCGGGGTCCCTGATCATCGCGGCCGAGCCGACCATCGTCTCCTCGATCACCGTCCCGCCGAACTCGGACAGCCGGGCGAAGAGTCCGGGGAGGTCCTGGACGTCGAGGTGCATGAACCCGATGCCCGGCTGGTTGGTGGGGCGATCCCTGGCGGGCGTCGTGCCATGAAGAGGGTATTCCATCAACTCGAGCTCCATGCCGTTGTTGTCGAGAAAGACGAGCTCGAGCTCCATCGGCAGGGACATCCGAAGCAGCTTGGCGGTCATTTCGCGGCTCGAGTCGCGGGCGCTCTTGAACGTGAAGCCAAGGAGTTCCTCGTAGAACTTGCGGGCCCGGGCCCGGTCGCTGACGCAGTGCGCGATGTGGCGGAACCGGGTCGCGTCCGGGATCTCCTCACGGGCGGCGACCAGCTCGAGGACTTGGCCGTCCGGGTCCTTGACGCACACGGCCTGGCCCACTCGCGTGTCTTCGAGGACTTCCCCTCCGTATTCCTGGACCCGAGCGATCAGGCCGGGCAGGTCCTTGACGTCGAGGGAGACGAACACGAGACCGGGCTCGTTGGAGACCCATTCGCGGGGCGCGACGGTGCCGTGGAGCGCGAAGTCCTGGAGCTCGATCATGAAATCGTCCCGCTTGAGGAAGGTGAGGTTGACAACAAAGGGTGGGGACATCCGAAGGAGCTTGGCCGTCGTCTCGTGGTTGGAGTCCCGGGCGTTGTCGAACTCGAACCCGAGCAGCTCTTCGTAGAAGCGGCGTGTCTTGTCGATGCAGCAGTGCGACAGGTAGCGAAACGTCGTTTGGGCCATGGGAAGCTCCTCGAATACCGCGGTGGCGATGATAGCCAAACGGCTTATGTCTGTCGACCCCGGTGGGGGCGAGGCGCTCAGTCGACTGCGGCGGCAGTTGAGCTCGGCAAGGCCGGCTGGGTTGCGAACGCGCCGGCGACCACCGAGATGAATGTCAGGCCGCCGAAGATGACGAAGATCAGGGTGAAGCTGTCACGGATGTCATGGACGACGGCGCCGGCCAACGGTCCGACCACGGCGCCCAGAGTGAAGAACGAAAACAGGACGCCCTGGATCTTGCCGAAGTGCGCCCTCCCGAAGTAGTCGCCGAGGAGGGAGACGGCCACCGGTGAAGATAGTCTGGCGCCGACCCCGAACAGGGCGACAAACGCGGCCAGGTGCCACACCGACGAGGTGAAGGCGAAGAGCGTGACCCCGCCTGCCTGAAGGAGGTACGCCGCGACCAGGATCGGACGGCGCTCGAACAGGTCGGCGAGCCAGCCACCGCCCAGGGTGCTGAAGACGCCGACTATGCCGAGCGCCGTCGCCGCCCAGGCCGCCGCGCCGGTGGAGAAGCCCTCGTCTTCAAGGTGAGGGATGATGAACAGCATCACCGAGCTGGTGCCCGCGCCGACGACGGTCTGAGCGAGGACCAGGAGCCAGAAAGAGCGGGTCCGAAGCGCCTGTCCAAACAGGAAGTCCAATTCCGGGCTGGGGAGAGACCGCGCCGCAAGCGGGCTCCTTGGCGGCTCCGCCGGTCGTCCGTCCGGACGCAGGCCGTGATGCTCCGGTCTGTGCCGCAGCATCATCGTCAACGGCGTGCTGACGACGATCAACGCCACGATGATTATGGCCAGCGCGACACGCCAACCCCATGCGTCGATGGCCGCGACGATCGGGGGCACGAGAAAGGCGCCCAATCCGCCTCCCGCCAGCACGATCGCGATGGCTTTCCCCCGGTTTCGTATAAACCAGACGGTCATGGCGGCGGGCCCGATACCGGCTATGAAAGCGCTCAGCCCTATCCCCGAGATGGCCGAGGCGAGGAAGAACAGCCAGGTGGAGTGTGCGAAGACGAGGAGACTCAAGCCGCCCGCGGTGACGAACGTCGCAAAGAGCATGATCGGCTTGGGCCCGTACCGGTCGAAGACATAGCCCACGAGCGGCGCCTGGATTACGGAAAAGGCGTTTTTCAGGGAGATCGCGGCTGCGGCCATGGTGGCGGACAGGCCGAAGGCATCCCTGATCGGGTTGAAGAGGGCGGAGAAGCCGACGAGGAGCGTCCCACCCCAATAGAAGTTGAGGATGAAATAGGCCCAAGCCATCCACCAGCCGTAGAACAGTTTCGGTCTACGCGATAGGAAAGGCGAGGCGCGCCGAGAGGGGGGGTCGACCATGTGGAGTCCTGGGGCCAGTGTAGACGGTGGTACAAGGCGGAGCGGCCTCCGGTACCTCCAATCCCCCCAGGCCTCAGACGGCGGTCCGGCCGGCCGCAGCGGGGACGGGCCTTTTTGCGAAGGCCCCGGCGATAACCGACACCGCGGTCATCGCTCCGAAGATCACGAAGATGAGGGTGAAACTGCCGCTGGAGTCGTGGACGGCGGCCCCTATCAGGGGTCCGACCACGGCGCCGCCGGTAAAGAACGAGTACAGCACGCCCTGAATCTTGCCAAAATTGGTCCGTCCGAAGTATTCGGCCAGGAGCGATATCACCACCGGCCCCGACGCGCGGGCGCCGACGCCGAACAGCGCAATGAAGATCGCCAGTTGCCAGGCGGACGTGGCGTTGGCGAACAGGAACAGGCCGCCGGCCTGACAAAGGTAGACCGCGATCAGGATCAGGCGACGGTCGAAGGTGTCCGACAGCCAGCCGATGCCGAAGGTACTGAACACGCTGACGAGCCCCAGTGCCGTCGCCACCCAGGCCGCCGATGTCGTGGAGAATCCCTGGTCCTCCAGGTGCGGGATGACGAACAGGTGGACCGCCGTCGTGCCGATCGAGACCACGAACTGCGCGAGCACCAGGAGCCAGAACGACCGCGTCCGCAGCGCCTCGCGGAAACCGAAATCGGCGCGCTCGGGACGGCCAGGCCGGCCTCCGGCCACATCGTCTTCCGGGTCGGGGGGACGCCCATCGGGGTACAGACCGTGGTCCTCGGGGCGGCGCCGCAACATGGCCGACAGCGGGAGGCTGATGATGAGCAGCACCACGACGAGCACCGCCATCGCGACCCGCCAGCCCCAGGCATCGATCATCGCGGCGATCGGCGGCACCAGAAACGCTCCCAGGCCGGCCCCCGCCAGCACGATGGCAATGGCCTTGCCTCGGTGGCGGACAAACCACACGGTCATCAGAGCCGGTCCGGTCCCGGCGACAAAAGTGCTCAGGCCAACCGAGGCGATGGCAAACGACAGGAAGAACGCCCAGGTCGAATGGGAGAAGATGAGCAGGCTGAAGCCCCCGGCGGTGATGAACGTGGCTGCCAGCATCAGCGGCCTCGGGCCGACCCGGTCGAAGAGAAAGCCGACGAAGGGCGACTCGAAGAAAGCGATAGCGTTCCGCAGAGTAATGGCCGCGGTGGCCAGGGTGGCGGAGATACCGAAGGCCTCTCGGATCGGGTTGAACAGCGCCGAGAAGCCCGCGAACAGGGCCCCGGCCCAGTAGAAGTTCATGACGAAGTACGCCCACGCCATCCACCAGCCGTAGAAGATTTTCGGGCGGGGCGAAACGGGCTGAGGCGTAGGTCGAGGAGGCGGCGTGCTCATCCTGGGCTCGGAGCCAGTGTAGCCCGTGCCACAAGGCTAAGGATGAAACGTTTGGAACGTGGTAGCTGGAGAGGCTGCGTCCGCCGCCAGGCTAGAACGGGGCCTCGCGAGGTATGAGACAGCGGTCCCATCTCGGGAAGCCGGCCCGGTCGCATCTGCCCAGGTACTCCTCGACGACCTTCGCCCAGAACTCGCGAGCCTTCTCCCACCCCTGGTCGATGTTGCCGATGCCGCCGCCCGCCATGAGCGCGAAGGGCTCCATGATGTTGGGGTTGACCAGGAACTCGAAACCGGCGCCTCCGGCTTCGGTGGCCGAGGCCAGGTAGTGCAACACGTCGAGGGCCCGCTCTCGCTCGGCTTTGGGTGCGTTCTCCAGGTAGTACTTGATGTGCATCGTCCCGTAGGCGACGTGCCGCGCCTCGTCCTGGAGCACCCGGCGAAAGATTTCCTTGTCGCAGGGGTTGCGGCCGAGGAACTCGCCGAAACGGAAGAAATCGAGGACCATCGACTCGCCGATGAGCTGGGTGTTGTAGTTGTACATCAGGAACTCGATGTCGGGCCCCTTCTGCGCGATGTGGCTGACGATCGCGGGAGGCATCCCCGCGCGGTCCGGTGGGACGGGGTCGACGACGCGGTGCGCGAAGGGCTCGACGCCCGGGCCGCCCCCGTTGGCGAACATCCGCTTGGTGAACACTTCGGTATGGCGGGACTCGTCGGCACACTGGGTCGCGAGGAAAAGCCGGGCCTCGGGGAAGGCGGGATCGATGCGGCTCATCCAGAAGGGGATGTTGTCGGTGGGACCGAACTCGACGATGCTGAGGAACGTCACGAACTGGCACAGGGCGCGCTCCAGGTCGTCGGACATGGGCTCGAGCTCGTCCCAGGGGATGTCCGACGTGGCGCTCCACTGCCGCGAGATGGCCTCATCGAGGAGGCTCTCCAGGTTGGCCGACCAGACCTCGTACTTCTTGTTGAGCTGGTACTCATAGCGGGGCGAGGAAGGCTCCGCCGCGCCGTTCCGGTCGACCGTCAAGCCGGGGCCCTTCTCCGGCACGCCATGGGGGTCGGCCCGGTTCAGGTCGAGGAAGGTGACGCCTCGGCGGGTGGGGGTCACCTGACGGCCCCAGCTTCCCCAGAAGCCGCCCTCATCCGAGGGCGGAGTGCTGAACCAGTCGCCGGGCTCGTAGTCGCCGTCGCGCCAGCGCTTGACCTGCGGCAGGCCGCGCAGACTCTCGGCTGTCTCCTTCGCGGTCAAGAGATGGGTCGTCGCCATGAGGCACCTCTTGGGCAAGCTTATGTCGGGCCAAAGCGGGCGTCAAGGGAACGGGGCGTCAATGCAGCTTGAGCAGCCGCTTCATGTTTCCGCCCATCACCTTCTCGCGGTTCTCGTCGCTGAACGGGAACTTGGCATAGAGATCGACGGCGTCCTTCATGGCGATGATGGGGTATGCGCTGCCGAACAGGACCTGGTCGGAGAGGACGCCGTTCCCCGCCTCGAGGTAGAGCCAGGCTCCGGGCAGGAAGGACTGGTAGTCGGGCATCAAGTAGAGGTTGGGCTGTCGCATGGCGAGGGCGATGAACTCGGCCACGAAGGGATAAGGTCCGTGCGACATGACGAGCTTGAGGTCGGGGAACTGCTTCAGCGCCTCTTCGACGTACCTGGGGTGGTTGGCCTCGAGAACGGCGCCCTGGAGTGGCCCGACCGCCGTGATGATCGGCAGGTCCATCTCCGAGCACTTCTTGTAGATCGGGTTGAGGCGTTCGTCGTTGAACGCCATGCGGGGCTTTCCGGCCATCACGTCCATGCCGACCGCGGTAAACCCGTACTGCTTGACGCCGCGGTCGATTTCCTCGATGGGGTCGTGCTGCGCGCCGAGGGGGTCGACGCAGATCGTCCCCACCAGACGGCCCGAGGAGTTCGCCACCTCCTCGGCGACGTGGTCGGTGAGGTCGACCTCGGTGGGCGGGTTCGACGCCAGAGTGTCGCCGCGCCAGGAAAACACACCTTCCGTGACGCCGGCGTCGGCGAACTCTTGCCAGAACAGGTCATAGGACCGCGGCCCGGCCGAGGGCGGAAGTGGGACGGCGCAGAGTCGTGGCGCGAAGAATTTTGCGTCCGGGGGCCGGCCCAGGTCGATCATTACCGGTTTGCTGGGAGGCCTGCAGCGTCCGTCGATAATTTCCATACTTCCTCCTGTGGCCGGTCTGGCTCGAGGCCGCCCCAGTATACGCGCGAGGAGCTACCGGCGCACATCGGTCGTCCCGGTCCGGGGCGGCACTGGTCCGGAATGACGAAAGAGGGACCAGAATGATGAAAGGTCGGCTTTACGCCAGCACCTGTATAATCGCCGCGACGCGAGGTGTACGCACGGAGGTGAGACATGGTTGCGACTCCAGGCTCGAACCGCTCGGTCGAGGTCCGTTCAGGACTGAAACACCCCGTCATCGACACCGACGGCCACGCCGCCCTCATCGGCGTCGGCGACAGCATGCTCGACTACGTCAAGAAAGTTGGCGGCGCGAAGGCCGCCGACCGGATGGTGAACGGCCCGCGCGACGAGTTGACGTACATGAGCGGCCGCTCCGGCAGTCCCTGGGCCGAAATGACCCCCGAGCAGCGGCGGGACACCGGCGCCTACCAGCCGACCTGGTGGATACTGCCGACGAAGAACGCTATCGACCGGGCCTCCGCCGCGCTGCCCAAGCTGCTCCACGAACGCATGGACGAGCTGGGCTTCGACATCTCCATCGTCTACGAGGGCTTTGGCATGTCCCATCGGCAGGACGACGAACTGCGCGCCGTGGCGTGCCGGGCGTTCAACATGTGGCAGATGGACCGCTACCAGGGCTATCTCGACCGCATCATCCCCTCGGCCTCGATACCGATGCACACACCGGACGAGGCCATCGCGGAGCTCGAGTTTGCCGTCAACGAGCTGGGCTACAAAGTCGTCAACATCGCCGGCTACGTGAAGCGACCCCTGAAAGAGCCAACCTACGGCGGCCTCGACTTCGGCCTCGACTTCTTCGGCCTCGATAGCGAATACGACTACGACCGGGTGTGGGCCAAATGCGTCGAGCTGGGGGTCGCGCCGACCAGTCACGCGGTCGGTATGGGATTCGGGAGCCGGCGCAGCGCCTCCAACTACATGTACAACCACATCGGTCACTTCGCCTGGTCGGCCGAGGCGCTCTGCAAGGCGCTCTTCTTCGGTGGCGTCACCCGCCGCTTCCCCGGCCTGCACTTCGGGTTCATGGAGTGCGGCGTGGGCTGGGCCTGCAACCTCTACGCCGACCTGGTGGCTCGGTGGGAGAAGCGGAGCCGCGACCGCTTGAGGAACATCGACCCCGACACGCTCGACCTCGAGGCAATGGCGGAGCTAATAGAGCGCTACAGGGACGACAAGGTGCAAGGAACCTCGCAAGAAATAATAAAATCGTTCGTGCCGCATGTGACGCCGAAGGTCCTCGACGACTTCCACAAGTGTGAGATCGAGGACGAGAGCGACATCAAGACGCTCTTCGAGCCCAGCTTCTACTTCGGCTGCGAGGCCGACGACCCGATGAACGCGTGGGCCTTCAACGCCAAGGTCAACCCCTTCGGCGCGCGGCTGCGGCCTGTCCTCAGCTCCGACATCGGCCACTGGGACGTGCCCGACATGACCGACGTGCTCGCCGAGGCCTATGAGCAGGTCGAGAAGGGACTCATCGATGACGACGACTTCCGCGACTTCAGCTTCGCCAACGCGGTGCGGCTGCACGGCGGCATGAACCCACGCTTTTTCGAGGGGACGCCTGTCGAGGCCGAGGCGGCGAAGGTGCTGGCGAGCGAGAAGTAGCTTGCACTTTTGATGCGCCGAGGAACCCCCAGACCCCCTGAAGGGGGTTCAAGGTAGCCCTTCGGGCATCAGGTGAAGGGGCACATCCCCTTCAACCCCTGCCAAAGGGGCTCCGCCCCTCTGGACTCCCCGTGAATAGCAAGCGCGGGAGCCCGGGCTTCCTAAAGGGGCGCTGCCCCTCTGGACTTCCGTGGCCAGCATATGTGGTAATGCTGGGGCTCCCTGAAGGGGCTGTGCCCCTTCTCTAACTCTTAGCCCGAAGGGCTTCCTTGAACCCCCTCCAGGGGTTTGGGGGTGTCCCCGAGGCGACCCGGGCTACTTCGCCGAACGCCCGCCATCGATGCTGATGATCGCCCCCGTGATCGGCCCGACGTCGTCCGCCGCCAGGTGCAGCACGGTGCGCGCGATCTCCTCCGGCTCGGCGGAACGGGTGGCGGCGGGCTTGCCGTCGTCGAAATGGGGATCGCGCATCTCGGCGATGAGCGGGGTGTTCACCGACCCAGGCGCTATGGCGTTGACCCGGATGTTGTCGGGGCCCAGTTCGTTGGCGAGCTGCCGCGTCAGGTTGACCACGCCGCCCTTGCTGGCCGTGTAGGCCGCCATGCCGACGGCCTGTCCGCGAATTCCGGCCAGCGAGCCGGTGTTGATGATGACGCCGCCACCCTGCTTTCGCATCTGGGGAACGACGCACTTGCAGCCGAAGAAGACGCCGTTGAGGTTGATGGCCAGGACCCGGGTCCAGTCTTCCTCGGCGAGGTCCTCGATCGGGGCCGTCGGCGGGCTCTGCAGTACCCCGGCGTTGTTCCACAGCACGTCCACCGCGCCGTAGGCCTCGATGGCGGCGTCGATCATGCGGCGGACGTCGGCCAACTTCGTGACGTCGACCACGAGGGCTGTCGCCGTGCCGCCCTGCGACGCGATGAGCTGGGCCGTCGCCTGGGCCGCCTCCTCGACGATGTCGGCTGCGACGACGCGGGCGCCCTCGGTGGCGAAGGCGAGCGCACCGGCGCGCCCCATGCCGGACCCGGCGCCGGTGATGACGACGACTTTGCCCTCGAAGCGGTTGGTCATGATTTGACTCCTCGAAACGCGCTGCGCAATGTTGACATACCGACGGGTCTTGGAACAACATGGGCGGTCGAGCGGTGAGGCTGACCAGACCGAGGAGGTAATTCAATGCCCGCGACGATGCAGAAGCAAACGATCACGATCGAGGGCGCCATGGCGCTGATCGCGGCCTCGGAGGCCAAGGCCGCCGAGATCGGCGTGCCGATGTGTACGGCCATCGTGGACGCCGACGGCAATTTGAAAGCGTTCAGCCGGCAGGACGGGGCGGCCCTGCTGAGCGTGCAGATTGCCCAGGACAAGGGCTACACGGCCATCGCCTTCGGCATGGCGACGCACGAGTGGTATGAGTTCATCAAGAACGACCCGCCGCTTCTGGACGGCATCGTCCACACACCGCGCCTGGTCGTCTTCGGCGGTGGCTACCCCATCAAGAAGGACGGCCAGGTCGTCGGCGGCATCGGCGTCAGCGGCGGCCACTACAGCCAGGACCAGGAGTGCGCCGAGGCAGCCCTCGCCGCCTTCGCAAAGCTCTAGTAAAGTCCAACACTCGTGGCGGGCGCCCGGCCGAGCGCGAACCTAGCCTGAAAGACAGGTTATGCCCGACTTTCCACGTCTCTTCGAACCACTCCAGATCGGCAACTTCACGGTGCGCAACCGCATCGTGAACACCACCCATGGCACGGCGCACTCCGAGGCGCGCGATCTGCGCTACCTGCGGGACCGGGCTCGGGGCGGGGCGGCGCTCATCGGTATTCATTCCGCGGGGACGACGAACTTTCCCCTTGGGCCGGGACGCTGGAAGGAGGAGCACGGTCGTGACTTCGACGTGCGCCTGCCCAATCCCGCCACGCCGGAAGGTATCGAGTTCTTCGACAAGATAGGCATTCCGGGACTGCGCAAGCGCGCCGAAGTGATCCACGATGAGGGGGCCAAGGTCTTCGGCCAGGTATACAACGCCGGGGCCGGAATGCACCGCGATAGCCTGCAGCCCGCCTTCGGCCCATCGACGGTCCCCGAGCCCTTCGACGCCGCTGTGCCCCACGAGCTCACCGAAGAGGAGATCGCCGACCTCGTGACCACCTTTGCCCACGGCATCCGGCGGGCCAAGGAGGCGGGCCTGGACGCGGCCGAGATTCATGGGGCTCACGGATACTTAGTTACGGAGTTCTTCTCGCCCCGCTTCAACCTGCGGGAGGACCGCTACGGCGGCAGCCGAGAGAACCGCGTCCGATTCGTGCTCGAAATCATCGAGGCGGGGCGTAAGCTGGTCGGTCCCGACTACCCGATCGGGATTCGGGTCGGCCTCGATGGGGATGGCGAGCACGGCGGCCTCAGCATCGACGAGCTTGCCGGCATCGGCCAGTTGCTCTCGCCCCACGTCGCCTATATCAGCGTCAGCGGCGGCAACTACACGGGCCTCGCCGACGGCCTCGAGATCGCCTATGTCAGCCCGTGGTACGTTCGCCCGGCGCACAACGTCGAGGCGGCGGCCGCCCTGAAGAAGCTCGTCGACGTGCCTGTCTTCGTCACCGGTAAGATCACGGACCCGGCCATGGCCAACAGCATCCTCGCCGACGGCTCGGCCGACATGATCGGCATGGTCCGCGCGCTGATAGCCGACCCCGAGCTGCCGCTGAAAGCACAGGAAGGGCGCCCCGACGACATCCGCATGTGCATCGGCATGGACGAGTGCCATTACATCGGGCACGCCCGGAAGCCGGTGATGTGCGCCGTGAACCCGGCGGCGGGCCGGGAAGCCGAGATGGAGATCGTGCCCGCGGAGGTTAAGAAAACGGTCCTCGTCGTCGGCGCCGGGCCGGCGGGCATGGAGGCCGCCCGAGCGGCTGCTCTGCGCGGCCATCAGGTCTATCTCGGCGACCGTGAAAAAGCGCTGGGCGGCACAGTCCGCATCCTGGCGCAGGACCCCAACCGGCGCAATCTGGCCGACATGATCGTCTTTTTTCAGCGTGAGCTTCGTCAGGCCAAGGTCGAGCTGCTCCTGGGCGACGAGATCGAAGCCGATGTCGTCCTCGAGATGGCCCCCGACGCGGTTGTCGTCGCCACCGGCGGCCGCCCATTCGTCCCCGAGTTCCCCGGCGTCCAGAGCCCGAACGTCATCACCGCGATCGACCTTTTTTCAGGGGCTGCCGTGGCCGGTGAGAAGGCAATCGTCGTCGGCGGCATGGACGATCACATCGGCGCTCCGACGGCGGCCGAGTTCCTCGCCGACCAGGGCAAGGAGGTCGAGCTCATCTCCGAGCAGGTGGACCTGGCCCTCGGGGCCGAGCACCCGACCCGTTACGTGCTCTTCAAACGCCTTTTGACGAAGGGCGTGACGATCGCGATGATGACCCGAATCCAGAGTTTCGACGACCCTGGCGCGACGCTGCTGCAGACCTTCACGCGTCAGCAACGGAAGGTCGAAGGCGTCGACACCGTTGTCCTCGCCTGCGGCACCAGGGCCGACGACCGCCTGGCGAAAGCGCTCCGGGGCAAGGTCAAAGAGCTTGTCCTGATCGGGGACAGCCTCGCCCCGCGGCGCATCATGCACGCCATGCTCGACGGCGCCCGCGCTGGTCGCACGCTGTAGCCGAGCATTAGACAAGTGCCGAAGCGCGCCAATGGAGGGCCCGAATGGAGGAGCGGAACCGCGTGCGCTGGATCTACGCCTCTCGGGACAACAATGAGCTTGCCGAGCGCTACGACGAGTGGGCGAAGAGCTACGACAGCGAGCTGGAGACCGAGTTCGCCTGGAGCGGCCCGAAGATGGCGGCGGAGTACGCTGTCAAGTACATCCCGAAGGACGCCAACATCCTCGATGCGGGTGCTGGAACCGGCCAAGTCGCCGAGGTACTCAGTGCGCTGGGCTACGCCAACTTCGTTGGCATCGACCTCTCGGAGGGAATGCTGGAAGAGGCGCGTCAGAAGGGTTGCTATCGGGAGCTGCGCCAGATGGTGCTCGGCGAGCGCCTCGACTTCGACGACAACGCCTTCGACGCGGTGACCAGCGTGGGAGTCCTTGATTGGTGGCCTTTCCCGGTGGCCTTGTTGTAACCAACCCCGACGATCACAGCGTGCTTGGTGGCATTGGCGTGAGCGGGCGCAAAGCGGAAGAGGATGAGGAGATCGCCAGAATGGGCTTGGACTCCCTGGGGTTGTCCTGATCCGTTCCGGAAGCCGCCATGTGGTTGAGGACCTTAGCCTTACGATGTTCCTCTTCTCGGGCCTAACTCGTCAGAGAGCTACTACGTTTGCCTGGTTCAGCACCGCGACAGGTCAGCGGCGGTCGACTGACCACGCATGACCGCCGAAGCCTGAAATGGATGAGCCGGCAAGGCCAACCAGCGACACAGCGGACAACGAACCCGCCCCGGATGCGGGATCGTCTTCGAATTCCGGCTTCAAGCAGGCGTTCAGCTCGTTGGGCCAGCCCGCGTATCGGAGCCTCTGGCTCGGCATGCTCTTCCAGTTGGGCGCCTTGCAGATGGGAACCCTGGCCCGAGGGTTCCTTGTATTCGAACTGACCGGCTCTTCAACACTTCTTGGAATCGTTGTAGGCGTCGGCACGGTCCCGATGCTCGCCCTCGGGCTCTTCGCTGGCGTCCTTGTCGACCGGCTCGATAAGCGGCGAATAATCCAGGCCGCCCAGCTGCTGTCACTGGTCATCGCGCTCGCCATAGGCATTTCCGTCGCCACGGGGGTGGTCACCTGGGCCTACTTGCTGATTGCTTCTGTAGGCCAGGGTGTGGCCATGGCGTTTTCGATGCCCGCCCGGCAGGCCATCATCCCTCAGATCGTGGAAGCCGAGCGGCTGACGAACGCCGTTGCTTTGAACTCGATGGGGTTCGCTATCGTATCGGTGGTAGGACCGGGCTTGGGAGGGGTCCTCATTGGGGTTATCGGCATCGAGGGTGTCTACTACCTCATGGCGGGGATGTACGCTGGAGCGATCGGGCTTACCCAACTGTTGCCCAGATTGCCCAAAGCCGTCCAGGGCGAGCGGCGCACGCTGTTCGAGGACCTCGTTGATGGCCTTAAATACGTCCGGGCAAAACGACAGGTCCTGTTGCTGTTGTTCGTGGCGTTCGCCACCTTCCTTTTCGTTCAGCCGCTTAGGGCCATCCTGCCCGTATTCGCCAAGGACGTTTTCGACGTCGGATCCGGAGGCCTCGGCGCTATGACCAGCGCCATCGGAATCGGAAGCCTGGTCGGTGCTATCGGCAGCGCCCGCAGCGGCAAGGCGCAACGCCGGGGCCACTTGCTGATGCTCTTCAGCCTGCTCTCCGGCGCCCTGTTGCTCGGGTTCAGCTTGATGTCGTCGTTTGCGCCCGGGTTCTTGCTTGGACTGGGTTTTCTGACGGCTCTTGGCGCGACCGTGCCGCTGCGATGGTGCTCATCAATAGTCTCCTGCTGGAGCACACAGCCGCCCAATTCCGAGGCAGAACGATGAGCCTCTTCTTCCTTGGGGGAGGCCTCGTGCCAGCCGCCGCGATACCCCTCGGGATCCTCACCGATGCGATCGGCCCGGGAGCGGCCTCAACAGTGCTGACTGGTTGCACACTCTCTTTCGTCGGGATCCTTTTCGCAGCTAGCCCCATACTCCGGCGTATCCAATAGGTCACCCCGCTGCGTTGACGTCGTGGCTATCCTTGCCACAGGCGGGTCGAAGGTGGATCCGACGTGGGGGTGTTCGCTCGATGTCCAGATCACAAGACCGAGCCGAATTAGCCGTGGAAGCCAGACTCCAAGCCCTCGAGGACCGGGAGGCGATCAAAGAGGTCACCTACAAATACGCACGCTGTCTGGACAACGTCCGTTGGGATGAGATACGAGACTGTTTCACTACGGATGCGACCACGTCGTACACCGATGGTGCTCACTCGTTCAGCGGAATCGACGCAATTGTCGGATTCCTATCGAGGACTCATACGAGCGAGCAGCGGCAGTCGGGTCAAGTCGGTATGCACGTGCTGGTTCATCCGGAGATCGACCTCACGAGCGCGGTGACCGCCAGGGCCATCTGGGCCTTCACGTACACCAAGTTCGACGCTGCGGCGCAGAAAGGGCGAGGCCAGTCAGCCTACTATCACAACCGTTACGTTAAGCGGAACGGGCAGTGGAAGATCAGTCACATCGGCTACAAGCTCGCCTACGCGCCGCGCTACGAAGTCCCAGGGCTCGACGTGACATTAGGGGAGTTCGCGTACACGGGTGGCTATGATGACGCGGCGGCAAACTTGCCCGTCAACGACGACCATTCGGTTTTGGGAGACCCCGCATGACCAAGGATCGCATTCGGATCGGAATCGTCGGCGCAGGAGCCAACACCAAGCTTCGCCACATACCAGGTTTCCAGGCCATCGACGGCGTGGAGGTGGTCAGCGTCTGCAACCGGAGCCGGGAGTCGAGCCAACGCGTCGCAGACGAGTACGGCATCCCCACGGTCTATGACCACTGGACCGACCTGGTTGCGGCGGACGATTCAGACGCCATCTGCATCGGGACGTGGCCGTACCTCCATTGCCCTGTAACACTCGCGTCGCTGGCCAGGGGGAAGCACGTTCTCACCGAAGCGCGGATGGCCATGAACGCCGGCGAAGCCCGGGCCATGCTCGCGGCCAGTCGCCGGTGGCCGGACCTGGTGACCCAGGTCGTCCCGACCACCTTGAGCATGCCCTTCGACCGTACAATCACGGACATGATCGCCGCCGGTGACCTGGGCGATATTCTCGCGGTAGAGGTGCGAGGACCTGGAAGCGACTTCGTGGACACGGACCGACGGATGCACTGGCGTCACGATCAGGAGTTCAGCGGCTACAACATCCTCAACATGGGAATCCGGTACGAGGCCATGATGAGATGGGTCGGACCTGCCGTCTCGGTCATGGCCATGACCTCGATCAACGTCGCTCGGCGGCGCAACGCCGAGGGCTTGCTCCAGGCGGTGACGGTGCCCGACCATGTGGAGGTGTTGTGCCGCCTGGCCAGCGGCGCGCAAGCTCACCTGACGTTGAGCGCGGTTACCGGTCTGGCGCGGGTGCCGGAGGCCTGGATCTTTGGGTCCGGGGGCACCTTGCTCATCGACGGCACCTCGGAGCCCTGGGTCCTCCGCGGCGGTAAGCCGGGTGATAAGGAACTGACCGAGATCGAGGTGCCGGCCCACAAACGGAGTGGCTGGCGTGTCGAGGAGGAGTTCATCAACGCGATCCGCGGCAACGAGCTTGTGACGCACACCGACTTCGCAACCGGCGTGAACTATATGGAGTTCACCGAGGCGGTGACGAGAAGCGCTCAGAGCGGGAAGGCCGTCGCCCTTCCACTGTAACGACGGACCGGACCTCTCTATCCGCCGGCGGAGCGGGCAGGTCACTCGAGCCAGGCGTCCACGTTGAGCTCGTTGCGAAGCTCCGCCACCTCATCCCAGACCGCGGGATTGATCGGAACGCCATCTTCCAATCGCTGTCGTTTCGTTCGCGCCTGCGGCCCCCCCGGCAACAGCACCTCGGCACCGGGAATAGGGGGACACGCCTTGATCTCATCGATGAGATCGGGGACCCGAGCTTCGTAGACCTCGATGGGCAATCGTCCGTTCGATGCCACCCGTAACCCGTAGCCGTGTCGTCCTACAGCCTCCTGTGGACAAGGAACGCGGTAAGATAGTGCCCGCACGCCACCATCGGCGCGGCGGGAGGCACCGCATGGAGACCATCGGCTTCATTGGAATCGGCAGCATGGGCTTGGGGATGTCACGGAACATCCGGCGCGCCGGCTACCCACTGGTGGTCCACGACATCCGCGAGGACGTGCTGACGCCCCTGCTCGAGGGGGGCGCCCGGATCGCGAGCTCTCCAGCCGAGGTTGCCAGTCTCAGTGATGTTGTCTTCACCTCCCTTCCTGGCCCCAGGGAGGTCGAGGAGGTTGCCATCGGCCGAGAGGGTCTCCTCGATGGCATCAAGAAGGGCGGCGTCTACGTCGATCTGTCCACCATCACACCGTCTCTTATCCGGCGCATCGAGCCGCTGTTCCGGAAGAAGGGGGCCAACGTTCTGGATGGGCCGGTGAGCGGGGGCAAGGTGGGCGCCGAGACCCGAAACCTGGCGATCATGGTCGGGGGCGACCACGCCGTGTACGAGCGTATCAAACCCATCCTCGACTCCTTCGGAGACAAGGTCTTCTACGCCGGTGACATCGGCTGCGGCGCCATCGCCAAGCTCGTCCACAACATGATCTCGATGACGATGTCGCGCGTCCTCGCAGAAGGCATGACATTGGGGGTCAAGGCCGGGATCGAGCCGAGGGCACTGTGGGAATGTGTCCGGCGCGGCGCGGTCGGCCGCATGAGCCAGCTTCATATCGCCCTGCCGCGCACGGCGTTGCAGGGGAAGTTCGATCCCCCGAACCTGGCCCTCAAGCTCGCCAGAAAAGACGTGGCGCTTGCGACGGAGCTCGGCCGGGAGGTAGACGTGCCGCTTCCTTTCGCCAACCTGGCGGAGCAGGTCATGATCCGGGCCCTGAACCGCGGCTGGGGAGACCGAGACAGCAGTGTTCCGTGGCTGCTGCAGGAAGAGAATGCCGGTGTCGAGGTCAGGGTAATGGACATCGACTTGGAGAAGGCCGAACGGTTTATCTCGACGCACCCTGAGCTCGGCTAGCGTACCGGTTCGCCCGAGCCTCGTCGGCTGAAGGGGACTCATGGAAATCGTCGATGCGCAGGTCCACGACTTGATGCCAGCCGCGCCGTGGGACCATGGAGACGAATCCAAGGTCGCCCTCGTCTGCGAGTTGCTGCTAGCGGCGATGGACGCCGTTGGAGTCAGCGCGGCCGTGGTCGCCCCCAGCCCTGGCGCCGTTGCTGGAGCCGTTGCGTCGGCTCGGCATCCCGAAAGGCTGGCGCGGGTCGTTAGCCTCGACCACACGAGTCCCAAGATCGACTCCCTGGTCGCCGATGCGCTCCAGGCCCCCGGTGTGGTTGCGGTCCGGCAGGTGCTGGCGGACTACCGGAACGACAATGCGGACGCGTTGCGCGCAGGCGAGTTCGAGCCCGTGATCGCCGCCGCAGAACGACATCAAGCACCGCTCTTCGTGTATGCGCCAGGGTTCCCGGCGGACCTGGCCCCGATCGCGGAGGCCCATCCGAAGCTGACACTTATCGTCGACCACCTGGGATTGAGGCAATACCCGGCACTCACCATGGACCCCGACCCCTGGCAGAAACTCCCGGCGCTGCTCGACCTGGCCCGTTACCCTCGGGTCGCAGTGAAGCTATGCGGGGCGCAGCTCCTGGCGGGGGGGGCGTATCCCTTCGAGACGGTCTGGCCGCACCTGCATCAAATTGTCAACGCCTTCGGTCCGTCCCGCTTGCTCTGGGCCAGCGACTTCACGCGCCTGCGCAGAGTGGCTCCCGGTGAGCGCCCCGGGCTATATAGCGATTCCCTGAACTTCGTCCGCGACACGACGGAGCTCTCGGAGAGTGACAAGGCGTTGATCCTGGGAGCAAATGCACGCCGCGTCCTGTCGTGGCCGCGGCCAGGAATCGGCTAGCGGCTCTGCGCCTGCCTCAAATCTTCTCTGGCAGCCCGCGCCACTTCGATTTGGTCGACCGTCGCCTGGTACATGAGATGTGGCTCGTCGGCGATGGTGATGAGCCTCGCGCCCTTCTGCAATGCCTCGGTCGCGTTTTCACGCGTGTGTCCGCTCATGTGGAACGGAACGCCCTTTGCCAGACAGGTCTGCAGGACCTTCTCGCGCGCCGCGCGCACGGCGGGGTGCGAGCGGTCGCCTACACCTAGCGACAGCGCCAGGTCGACGGCGCCGATGCTGAGAAAGCTGATACCCTCCACATCGGTGATGGCGTCGATGTTCTCCACTGCCTCTTTGGTCTCAATCAGGGCGCTGGCAACGACGTTCTTGTTGCTGAACGCGGCATACTCCAGTGCAGGCTGAATGTACCGGTTTACCGGCGCCAGGTCCCCAACCCCACGGTCGCCCACCGGGGGGAACATCGCTGCGGTGACGATCTGTTCGACGTCTTCCTTCGTCTTCACCCGAGTTGCCTTGACTCCCATGGCCCCGGAGTCAAGCGAGCGTCCGACGGCGATCGGATCGCCCGACGGGACGCGTACGACGGACGTGACGCCGTAGGAGTCGAGGATGCCGCAGATCTCGGCGAGGGGAGCCAGGTCTGTGTGGCTGAGCAGACCGTGCTCTGTCTCGATGATGACGTAGTCGATACCGGTCTGCCCGATGATTTCCGCTGCCATTGGGCTGCCGGAAACCATGTACATGCCGACGGCGACCCGCTTCTCGGCGATCAGGTCACGTAAACGGCATTGGTACATCGCGGCTCTATCCTTCAATCGCCGTCGTCACGAGCGTATCCCGAGCCCTTTCGCGATCTCTCTGACCATCCCCACCTGCGACTTGCACGTCTCGAATAACATGTGAGGCTCGTCCAGCACGGTCAGGATCCAGTGTCCCGCCGCGAGGCTTTTGTGCACCTTTTCGGTTGTATGGGCGCTCTCGCCGACCGGGATGCCCTTCCGGTGGCAGATGTCCATCACTCGCTGTCTCGCGGCCTCGACATCCGGATGATAACGGTCGGCAAGTCCGATCGACCGGGCGAGGTCGAACTTCCCGACGCGCACGAAGCTGATCCCCGGCACGTCGGAGATTTCGTCGAAGTTGTTGACCCCGGTGATCTCCTCCATCAGCGGGGCCACCAGCACCTGCTCCAGGTCGCTGTCGACGTTGAAGAGCTCCGCGGGCTCTCCGACATATTGGTTCGATGGGGTCAGGTCGCCCGCTCCTCTCGTCCCTCTCGGTGCATAGCGAGTCGCCGAAACGAGGGCACGCATGTCTTCAGCCGTTTGCATTCGCGGCGCCAGGATGCCTAGGGCTCCCGCGTCGAGCACCTTTCCGATGTAGACTTCGTCGATCGCCGGAATGCGAACGATGGGGGTTACTCCATAGCTCCGGAACGTGCGACACACCCTGGCCAGGGGCCCGATCGCGACCGGGCCCAACGGTCCGTGTTCGGTGTCGATGATCACGAAATCGAGACCGGTCTGCGCGAGGACCTCCGCGTACATCGGGTTGCCGGAAACGAAATACATACCCAACGCCAGGTCTTTCTCGGCTAGTTTCCGGTGCAAGCGGCTGTTGTCGGGGAGAGCGGATGGTCCGGGCAAAACGGAGGTCCCTTTACCCTGAGGCGCAAGATCGCCGAGAGCAGAAACGGTCGCGCGACCCTACAGTATATCTGGCCAGCCAGGTTGAGCGGGATGCTAATGAGAGTGTGACGGAAAGTCAATCTTGCGATCGTTCCGCTGTCGATATAATGCGGCGGTGCAAACCAATAGCGGCAAAAGGAGACACGCGTGCCTGTTCACTACGAGGTCAAAGACCGGATCGCGCAGATCGTCATCGACGGCCGCGGCGACTACAACCTGTTCAACCCGGACATGGTGTATGAGCCGCTGAAGGAGACCATGGAGAGGTTCCGGGACGATCCCGATGCCTGGGTGGCTGTAGTCAGCGCCCCTCAGGACAAGAAGGTCTTTACCTACGGCGGTGATGTCAAGTCCGTATCGGCGATACGAAACCGGACCGTATCCGATGCCAATCCCGCCAGGGGATACGCCCCCGCGGGCAAGCAACGGCTGTTCCGCCATGACCACGGAGACCACGCTTGGTCTCCCTATCTTCTTCGGGTTGGCGAGTTGGAGCTGTACAAGCCACTCGTCTTCGCCATCCATGGCTCTTGCATCGGCGCCGGTATGCTCCTCATGGCGGCGAAGGCCGACTATGCGGTCGTGTCCACAGACGTGAGATTCGGTCTGCTCGAGATAAAACACGCGATCGGTGGTGGTGGTGGTCTCGCCCAACAACTGCTCAGTCAGCTTCCGTGGCGCATAGCGCTCGACATGGTCCTGCGCGCCCGGTTCATGTATGCCGAGGAGGCGCTCCGGATAGGGTTCGTGAACGAAGTGGTGCCGAAAGAGGAGTTGCTCGCGGCGGCGAATCGCATCGCGGAAGACTACGCCGCCATGCCGCCGCTGCATGTCCAGTCCGTAAAGCGGATGGCTCTGTATTCCCGAGACGTCCCCGCTTCGGCCATGGCCTTCCCAGGGATGCTGATGAGCGCTTTGATGCAGGAGATCCCTGATTCCCTGGAGGGGCCGAAGGCTTTCGCAGAAAAGCGGAAGGCCAACTACACGGGCAAGATGGAATAGGCCGCCGTTCCGGGCTGGCTTCGGGACGGCCGCCATGCCCACGCGACGCTGATGCTTCGCCAGGGCGTCCACCCCAAGATCGTCCAGGAACGTCTGGGGCATTCACGCATTAGAATTACCCTAGACACGTACAGCCATGTCACCCCTGGCCTGCAAGGGGCGGCCGCTCTTCGTTTCGAGGAGGGCCTGGTAACAGATTGGCGGGAGCCCGCCGAACAGGCTGCTGCTGGGTGAATTGGTACGAACTTGGGTACACGGCGTGCAAAATGAAGGCCCGCCGAGCATGTCCCGAGGGCTCTTCGCTTCTGTTGCAGCGTGGTGGGCGCTCTCGGGATCGAACCGAGGACCCCTTCCTTGTAAGGGAAGTGCTCTAACCGCTGAGCTAAGCGCCCGGGTGGTTGACGACCGGGGCAGCGCGGCCCGTCTGTTGCTGTCGAAATGAAAGTGCGCTTGGCGGGAATCGAACCCACAACCTCAGCCTTCGCAGGGCTGCGCTCTGTCCTATTGAGCTACAAGCGCGCGGGGCGCCCACTTCTGGACGTCAAGGCAACTATAGCAGAACCCGATTGAAGCCTGCCACAGGGCGCGGGCCGTTGGGAGCCTGAAAGCCGAAGGCGCCGCGTTGACACCCGAAAGGGCCGGTGCTAGGGTGCGGAAACTGAAGCTTGGGGCTGCGAGAAGGAGGCGTTATGACCCGATTGTCCGGAAAGAGCGTACTAGAGATACGAAGCAAGATGCCGGAATCGATATTCGGCGCCTACCGGGAGTTTGGCCGGGCGCTCTGGTCCGACGGCCGGCTCGACCGACCGCTGAAGGAGCTGATTCGACTGAAGTCGGCCGACCTCGCTCAATGCGTCCACTGAAGCCGCGTCCGGTTTGCTGAGGATCAGCAACTCGTAGCGGAAGACAAGGTCAAGAGTATTTTCGATCACAAGACTGCTGGATTCACAGAGCGGGAACAGCTCGTGCTCGAGATGGTGGAGTTCTACATCGTGACCCCAGAATCGGTCACCGACGCGATGTTCGACGAGCTGAAGAAGCACTTCAGCGAGGCGGAGATCGTCGAGATGCTGTTCATGGCTGGCTACTACAACCTCCTTCATCGCTTCAACACTGCCATCGACCTCGATCCCACCGAGACGGTCGTCGTCCACGATCTCGACCTCATGCTGACGCACCCAAAATAGCGAAGGCAGGCAGGGCCGATGATCCACCCCGATCTGGCGTTCATTCCAACCGACTTCTGGCAGCCGGACCGAGACCAGTGGAAGAGTTGGGCCACGCTCGGCGCCCTCGGGCTCGCCCTGATCAACGTGGGCCTGATGCGCGTGATCTGGGTGCAGGCGTTCAACTTCAAGGACGCAACGTACCGACGTCTCTCGCTGGTACACAGAACGTTCGGCTACACGGCCTTCGGGGTGATGCTGTTCATCGCCATCGTGACGTGCATCGGCATCATCGGATACGGGGGCTACGAGACCAGGCCGACATGGCACTCCTATGTGGGCATGACGGTGCTCGGGATGATGGGCATCAAGATCATCGCGGTCCGGAAAGGCCTCCCCGAAGGCGACGAGTTCCGAAGATGGGCGATCGGCCTCTCCCTTATCGCGACGATTGCGCTCGCGATCTGGGCCGGGGCGAGCTCCGACCGGGGCACCGCGTTCGTGTTGCCCTTGTTCCCGCTGGCGGTCTTGCTGGGGTTCGTCGTCTGGAAGCGGTTCGGCTCTCTGCCGGTGGTGGGCTCCGGCCTCCTCCTGAGCGTGAGCCTGCTGTTCGTCTCCAGCGCCGGCTGGTGGTTTGTCGACAACGCGACCGCGGACGACATCGACGTCTCCGCCGTAATGGACCTGCCCGTGGATATCGAGCTCGGCGCACAGGTCTTCAGGACCGCGGGCTGCACGGGCTGTCACGGCGATAGGGGCGAAGGCGGCATTGGCCCCAGCCTGCGCGACGCCAGGTTCGCCTACTCCAATACGAGAGAGACGATCGCGCAAAAGGTCCGTTCCGGCCCGGGCATCATGCCGGCGTTCGGGCCAGACCAGATCGACGATCGGCAACTGGCCGGACTCATCGGCTTTATCCAGAACTGGTACGACAACTAGCGAATGTACTTCGAGGAGTTGAGCATCGGCCAGAAATTTCCGGGCACGACGGTGACCGTCACCGAGGCCCATATCGTCAACTTCGGCGCTATCACGGGCGATTGGGGCCCGCTGCACTTCAACGAGGAAGTCGCAGCGAAGAGTGTCTTCGGCAAGCGAATCGGCCACGGAATGCTCACCGCGTCGCTGGCGATGTCGAGCGTCGTACCGATCATGGGTAACGAGGCGGCGACCCACCTGAGCGATGACTTCACCTACAAGGACCCGGTGCTGATCGGCGACACGATCACCACCGAGTGCGAGGTGCTCGAGCTCCAACCCAAGAGCAAGTGGGGCCTGGTGCGCCTGAAGCTGGTGGTCCGGAACCAGCACGGCCGCGCGGTCTTGGAAGGCGCGACGGCCCTGGGCTTCCACTATCGGGCGAAGCCCGCCGCTGACCAGGCCTAGGGCGGAACCTCACTCCGGCCCACCTGCGGCGGAGGGAGAGGCCGCGACCGTCTAGACCTGGCGATAGTGGGTCGCCGTGCGGACCGCGAAGGAGCCCACCGCGTCGTCGAAGTCCTTGCGCAGCCGGGCGACGTGGGGGCTCTCGACCCAACGCGCCAGGTCGGCCTCGTCGTCGAACTCGTAGACGGCGATGAAGTTGTGGTCGTCGGTCCCGTCGGCGATAACGCCGCTGACCTGGTAGCGGGTCGCCTTACGGCACCCCATCAGCTCGCTGGCCTCGGGCACGTGGACGGTGTCGTACCAGTGGTTGAACGCGTCCTCGTGGCCGAGCTCGACCTTGGCCCTGACGATCAGTAGACCGGGATTCTTCATTAGCTGCTTCTCCCTTGGGATGCTGGCATCACTCCACCTCTTCGGCGTAGGTGATCTTCCAGTCCTCGTCGATCTCGATGAAGGACATCTGGATACGGCGTGTGCCCAGAGGCTCGCGCATGATGAGGTACATCTGGGCGTGACCGGGGCCCAGAAGCTGGGGCGGCGTCTCTTCGGATACGCCAAGCTTGACGTTGAAGGAGCGTATCCGGCCGATGTCGCGCCGTATCTCAGCTTCGACCGTACTTCTGTAGCCGACATCCAGGAACGCGAGAGTCCGCTTCTCGTCGTACGCATTGAATGCTTCCCAATAGGCGAAGGCGAGGTCGCGCAGCCGGTTGCCATCCAGGGCCTCGACGGTCGGAGCGTCGATGGTCTGAAGTGGCGCTGGTGACGAACAGGCCGCGGCTGCGAAAAGGAGGCCGCCGACGGCGAGGGGGAGCATCCGGCGAAGTTCGTGCATGGACCTAGACGGGGCTGGCGCGGCTGGAGGTCCTCGTGGCCTCGACCTTGACGAAGTCTGGAGCGGGCTTGTTGGCAAAAAGCTCCTCCAGCCTCCCGGCGAGGCCTTCGGCGTCGGGGTCCTCGGACTCGTAGAGGCCGACGAAGCGGGCCCGTCCGGACTCTGCCGCGATTCCCTCTCGCGCCCCTTCGGACTCGCCAAACGAGCCGGTGTGGTAGAGCCCGGCGCCGACCACGTCGGGCAACCGAACGTCTGCATACCACTCCTTGAACTCGCCGAGCCTAGAGGGGTCGGCGGCGTCGATGCGCACCGCGAGAAGGCTCCGGCTCACCTTGCCGCCACCGGGAGCGAAGACACGCCGCAGGACACGGTACGTGTTCCGGTAATCGCGTCGGGAGCCGGGCTGCGCGTCGAAATCATCCCGGAGGTGGGGAGTAAACCCCTTGATGAAGTGAGCTGAGCCTGCCGCCATGTCCTGCCAGTAGATCTCGTACAACGCGACGAGTTTGCCTTCGACGCCGGTGGGCCGGGTGTTGTGAAACATCACCGGGTTGGCCAGGTAGTCTCCCTTGACGACGTCGACGAAGTGAGTGCTCTGGTACCAGCGGTCGAAGTCGTCTTCCTTCTCGGGGATGGAGCATCCCGAGTTCACGTAGGCGAAACCGACGGGTTCCCTGCCATCCATGGTGCTACTCCTCTTGACCGATCGCTACTGGCCGGTGACGAAATCGCTTGCTTGTCGTAGCGTTGGCCCATCCTTCGACAGGCTCAGGATGAGCGGGGGGGGGCTTGGACGGAGCGCCTCTTCCGCTGAGGGTGCCGCCTCCGCTTGGGGTGTAGTCTCCGCTCATGGTGAGCCTGTCGAACCATGAGCCCGCGCCAGGTGTTGCAAGCGGCCCCAGTGACCATTTATCAATGCCGTCTTCTTTCGTCTCGACCATCCCTTGATCTGCCGTTCCCGCTGGAAGGCTACGTCTCGCGACTGAAACTCATCCGCGAATACGACCTCGACGGGGAGCCGTTTCGAGGTATAACCCGGGATCGCTCCGGCCCGGTGCAGCGCAAATCTTTTGTCCAGGTCGTCCGTGTGGCCTGTGTAGTACGAACCATCGGCGCAGCGTAGCATGTAGACGTAGAACGGTTTGCTCATCGTGGTGGCGGCTTAGCCCTGCTACAGGCGCAGCGTGAGCGGAGGCCGCAACCGGTTACTCTTCCGTGAAGACGTCGTCGGCGACCCGGAATCCGTTGACTCCGCACGGCCAGCCGGCATAGAACGCCATATGCTGGAAAACCTCGACGAGCTCTTCCTTGGTTACGCCATTCTGCAGCGCCCGGCGGATGTGGCTGCGGAGTTGGTCTGTGCGGTACAGGGCCGTGAGGGCCGCGACCGTGATCAGGCTCCGGTCTCGTTTCGACAGCTCCGGCCGCTCCCATATCTCACCGAAGAGCAGGTCTTGCGTGATCTCGTTGAACCGGGGCATCATCCTGCGCGCTGCTTGAAGTCCGGCAGATGGCTGGGTCATAGGGCCTCCTTGGTTTGGCTGCGGTCAATCGCGGAAGTTGACGTACTGGAGCGGTTGGTCGACATCCATTTCTTTTACGAGGGCGATCACCTCTTGCAGGTCGTCGCGTTTCTTGCCGGTGACCCGCACCTCGTCGCCCTGGACGGCGACCTGGGCCTTGAGCTTGCTCCCTTTGATCGCCTTCACGATCTTGGCCGAGAGTTCTCGGTCAACGCCCTGGCGCACCTCCACCGTCTGGCGAAGGGTATCGCCCGTGGCCCGCTCCGGTGTCTTGTAGTCGAGGGCCTTGGCGTCGACCTTGCGCCGGGTCAGGTAAGTCGCCAGAAGCTCGTGGACCTGGCGGAGCTTCATATCGTCGTCGGCGAGGATTGTTAGCGTCCCTTCGGCCCGTCGAACGGAGCATTTACTATCTTTGAAGTCGAAGCGCTGGCTGATCTCCCGCATCACGCCGTTGACGGCATTGTCGACCTCTGCGAGGTTAGTGCGAGAGACGATGTCGAACGTTGGCATGGCGCTCTCCTACTGAATGTCGTCCGAAACGCCGAGGACCCGCGCTGTGTTGCCGCCCATCAGCTTCTCGATGGCCGCTTCGGGCACCCGATGATGCTCGAGCTCGGCGATTGTCTCGGTGGCTGTGCGCGTGTCGTGATTGGGATAGAGGGAGCCCCAGGCGGCAACGTCCTCGAACGCGTCGTAAAGCTCCCATATGGAGGACTCGCCTCCGTCGAAGGCTATCAGCGTGGAGCGCGAGCGGAAGACCTGCTCCGGTTCGAGGCTGACCGGTTGTTGCTGACGCGAGAGCCAGAGATAGCCTTCAGTCTTCTCGAGGTAGAGGGGTAACCAGGTGGCCTTCGAGTGGGCCAGGTAGAGCTTGATGTTGGGGAATTTTTCGAGCAGTCCTTCGAACATCAGGGCGATCAGGAACACACCATTGTCCATCACGGGCGCCACCACTTCGGCGACGGCGTGGCCGATGCCGTTGTACGCGGCGATTCGCTCGACGAAGGGGGCGTTGGCGTCCATCTCGCGCGCGTTGATGCCCCACGACGGGTGGCTGCAGAACAACATGCCCGCCTCTTCGAGCGCTCGCCACAGCGGGTAGTAGTACGGGTGGTGGGGGAGCTGGTCCTGGACGTAATGCGGCCTGATGAACGCGGCCTTGAATCCGAGCCCGGCGGCCCTCTCCGCTTCAGCCACCGCAAAGTTGATGTCCTGCATGGGGATCACGGCGGCGGGAAAGAGCCGCCCCGGATCGGCCTGCCCGAGCTCGTGGGCCCAATCGTTGTAGGCCCGGGCCAGGGCCCGGGCGACGTCCGGGTTTTCGACCAATGGAAAATACTCTGCGAAGTAGGTCGGAAAGAGGAGCGCTTGGTCGATGCCCATCGCGTCCATGTCACGCAGGCGCGCCTCGGGGTCGCTACCGCCAGGGTTGAGAGGGTGGCGCCGGTCCGGGTCCAGCGCCGCGACGTCATCGGCCGTCATTCCGGGATGCCACACACCGTGACGTGGGATGTTGACGTGCGCCGTCTCGTGCGGCGGGTAGACCTGTCGCGTGGCGACCACCGGGCTGGCGTGGGGCTGGTAGAGCTCGGCGGCCATTCTCCCGTTGAGGACCGTGACGGGGGTCACCGGGCCCTCGTCGTGCCAGAACGCGGAACGGGCCGACTGACGGTAGGCGGGGTCGAGGTACGTTTCCCAGACAGCTGCGGGCTCGATGAGGTGGCTATCGCCGTCGAAAACCCGGTAGCGCTTGTCCTTCGGCTGCGGCATGGGTCTCGTCACGCGGCGCTAGGCCGAGCCGGCCCGTGCGTCGGCCTCGAGAGCGTATTCCTTGTGGACGTCCTCGGGATCGGGGAACCAGTCGGGTCGAGGGATCTCCGTCGGGGCTCGGTCGGTGTACAGGGCCGCCCTGTCCTCCAGTCCGTAGAACCTCCGCGCGTTGCCGCCCATGAACTTGGCCTGAACCTCGTTGGGGACCTCGACCGTGCGCATCGTCTCAATGGCGCTCCACGCGTCGGCGCCGTCGTGGTGGTAGGCGTCGGATGACCAGACGGCGACATCCTCGAAGTAGCCGGACCTGCGGAAGACCCACTCTTCATCGCCTTCGAAGGAGATGATGCAGCGCTCTCGAAAGGTCTCACTGGGTAACGCTTTCAGCGCCGGGCGGTTGAGGTTGCCGTAGAGGTGGAGGACACGGTCGCACGACTCGAGGATCATCGGGAGCCAGCTGGCATTGGCCTCGAACACTGCGAGCTTGAGCGATGGGTAGCGTTCGAGGTGGCCCGAGAGGAGCATGAGTGTCGTCCATGTCATGCCCTCGTGCATGAAGGCCATGATCTGTCGAGGGCCGGTGATCTGCCCGGGATCGATCGAGCGGTCGGCGAACTGGCCCGGCGAGAACTGGTGCTCGTCGGGCTGACCGTAGGAAGAGGTGTGCATGCCGCAGACCATGCCGGTCTCCTCGAACGCGTTCCACATCGGGTCGAAGGCGGGCTGCAACGGGTAAAGTCCCTGGGCGTCGATAGGCCGGACTAGGCCGACCGGGAAGTCGAGCTCCCGGGTGCGGCGGATCTCCTCGGCCGCGAGCGCCGGGCTTGCCGGCGCCAAGACCGCTGCCGGGAACAGGCGTTTGGGGTCGACGTCGCAGTAGTCCTGCCGCACCCAATCGTTGTAGGCGCGAGCGGCAGCAGCGGCCCCGCGCGCGTCGCGCACCCACTGAATGCTCGTGTTCATCGCGACTGGGATGATGAGGACCTGGTCGATGCCCATCAAGTCCATATCCTTGAGACGGGGCGCTCCCTCGAGAGAGCCACGATGGCTGACCTGCTCCAGTTGTTCCAGAGTAAGGTCCATGTCGTTGAGCTTGCGGATCAGCTTCTTGTTCATGCCCGGGCCCATGATGTTCCGGACGCTGGGCCTTGGCCGATCGCTGCTCGCCCCGGAGAGGTACCAGTTCTTCTTGACGACGCCCTTGCCGGCGGGCACGCCATTGAGGAGGACCTCGTCGCCCTCGGTCCAGAACGAGCGTTTGACCAGCTCTAGGTCGGCTTCGGGGACGAAGCGGCCCCAGTCTTCGCAGTACTCGTCGATGTGGGCGTCGCAGTCGAAGACCGAGAAGTCCTTGGTCGTCACTGTCATGTGCGCCTCCCGTAGTCGTCAAAGGATGGCGGCGTCGGCGGACGTGGGTGGAGATGTGGTGCCGAAGGTGAGATTTGAACTCACACGTCCTTGCGGACACTACGCCCTGAACGTAGCGCGTCTGCCATTTCGCCACTTCGGCATCGACACCGTCGGGCTATTCTAGCCAACTCCTGTTGTGGGCGCAATCGACCCCCGGCCTTGACACGGCGACGAGCCCTCGGTAGATTCGGGCCGCCACCAATCACCGTAGTCGAGGAGCGCCATGGCCCGCACCCAGGGACTCAATATCACCTTCGCTCACTGTAACGACCCAGCCAAGGCCCAGTCTTGGAGCGACTGGTACGACGACGTGCACCTGCCCGACATCATCGGGACAGGCGCCTTTTGGAAAGCTACTCGCTGGGAGGTCCTGAATCCACATCCCGAGGCGTATCCCAAGACCGGCTTCACTCACCTCAACATCGGCGAGATCGAAGGGCCCGACATCCAGGCGAACCTCGCCAAGGTCATCGCGATGGCGCCCGATTTTCGAGCGCGGGGGCGCGTTCACCCCAACCACTTTGTCGTCGACATGATGGCCGTGAAATGCGTCGGCAAATGGAGCGAGAAGCCGGTCCCCTCGGAGAAGACGAAGGGGTTATTTATTGTCTTCTCGAAGTGCAACGTGCCCGAGAACCTGGACGACTGGAACGAGTGGTACGACACCGTTCATGTCCCGGACATGATGGAAACGGGCGGCTTCCACGCCGCGAGCCGGTGGGAGCGGCTGGTCCCGGACGGACAGCGCCCGAATCACGTCGCCATCTATGAGATTCAGATCGACGACCTGGAGCAGTCGGTGCGCAACATCCTGGATCGGATTCCCGACCTGGAGGCGAGGGGCCGTCTCCGCCCAGACCACTCGGGGGCCCTTCGCTTCATAGCGAAGCCGGCCGGGAAGCACGGGGCCGCAGGCTTCCCGCGGTGATCGGGCATGGACCCTAGACAGTGCCGGAAGCGGCCGGACGGAGTCTGGGTGTGTCGCGACTGCGGGTTCGCCTACGACCGTGCCCCCGACGAGTTGCTCCGTAACTTGGTGGACGCGCCAGCTCTGATGCGCAGGCGGCTCAAGGCCTGGACTTGAATACGGTGGACGAACCGCGGCGTCCCGGTCTGTGGACCCGACGACAATACATCTCCCATCTGGCGGACTGGGCGCCGATCATTCGTTCGAGGGTCGATCGAATGCTCATCGAGGAGTCGCCCGTGATCGAAGACATTGACCAGGATGTGCTGGCCGCCGAACACGGATACGAAGAATGGGATATCGCAGCGTCTGTTGACCGATACGACGCCGCGATCCGAGACCTCGCGTCGAGGCTCGCCGGTGAGCCGCTCGCCGCTTGGGAGCGAGTCGGCATCCGTGCTGCCCTGTGGGAGCCGCAGCCGTTGAGGCTATACATCTCGGACGTCGTCCACGAGCTGGAGCATCATCTTGGCGATCTCGGCGTATGACGATGTGTGACGGGGCCGATGTCCGGCGGAACAACCGGATGCGGCCCGGAATGCATCTCACAAGACGTGGAGAGTAGGGGGTAGCGCGTGCCTATCGCAACGTCCGGATTACGAGTCCTTACGATGGCCTCCTTCGGCGTGGCTGTCGCCGTCGTCGTGGCGGCCTGCGGCGGTGGCAATGCGACTCCCACCAGTCCGCCGACGCCCGCGGTGCAACCCACGCCGACTACGCCGGAGATCGTCGAGCTCCTCAGGCCGTCCATCGTGCACGTCCAGACCGAGGCCGTCCGGCTGGACACGATGAACCGTCCCGTACCGACGGGAGGGGTCGGCACCGGCGAGATCATTGATCGCGCCGGGCACATCCTGACCAACAATCATGTCATCGAGGGCGCCGAGCGGATCATCGTCACGCTGTTCGACGGCCGGGGGGTCGAGGCCCAACTGGTCGGGCGGGACCCGTTGACGGACCTCGCCGTGATCCAAATCCCCACGGAGGGCCTGACGCCGATCCCAATAGGAAGTTCGTCGGACCTCAAGGTGGGCGACCACGTGATCGCCATCGGCCACGCCCGGGACCTCCCCGGAGGGCCGACGGTCACCGGGGGCTGGGTCAGCGCTCTCGACCGCTCGATACCCAGCAGCCCGACCATCACCATGAATCATTTGATCCAGACCGACGCTGCGATCAATCCCGGCAACAGCGGCGGCCCGCTGGTCAACACAAGGGGCGAGTTCGTCGGCGTGAACACAGCCAAGATCGAAACGGGCGAGGGAATCGGCTTTGCCATCGCCATCGATCCCGTGATGGAGATCATCGAGGAGTTGATCGCCAAGGGACGGGTTGAGCGAGGGTTCCTGGGGGTCTCCGCGGTTGCCATTTCCGAAGCCCTGGCCCGGAACGCCAACTTGCCGGTGAGCAGGGGTGTAGGCGTTGTTTCCATAGCGCCAGGCTCCCCCGCGGAGGCCGGCGGCCTCCGCGAACGGAATATAATCGTGGCCGTCGACGACCGGGAGGTGCTGAACCCGGGCGACCTCGAGGCCGTGCTGGTGCGTTACCGAAGCGGAAGCTCGGTCCGGCTCACCACCGTAAGGGGGGACGAGACGCTCATGTTCGAGATCACGTTGGGCGACCGCCCCACCGAGAGTTCATGAGGCTCGAGGGCAAGGTCGCCATCGTCACCGGCGCCAGCCGGGGCATCGGCAAGGCCATTGCCATCCTGTACGCCCGAGAAGGGGCCAGGGTGGTGGTCGCCGCCCGCTCCGAGACAGAGGACCCGCGGCTGCCGGGGACCATCCATCGCACCGTCGAAGAGATCGTCGCCGAGGGCGGAACGGCGATGGCCCACCGCCTCGACGTCCGCAACGAGGACCAGGTCTTCGCGATGGTCGATAAGGTGGAGGCCAGCTACGGCCCGGTGGACGTCCTCGTGAATAACGCCGCCGCGAGCTACCCGGCCTCGATGGCCGACCTGCCCATCAAGCGGTGGGACATCATTATGGACGTGAACCTGAGGGGCTACTTCCTCTGTGTCAAAGCAGTGATGCCGTCGATGATCGAACGGGGTCACGGAGCCATCCTCAACCTGACGTCGCGTTCGGGCGAGATGTGGGGCCGGAAGTACGAGGGAGGATCCAGCCTGGCCTACGGGGTCTCCAAGGCGGCCATCGACAAGCTGACGATCGGGCTCGCCGAGGAGCTGCGTGAGCACGGGATCGCCGTCAACGCCCTCAAGCCGAAGGTTGCGGTCGCCTCGGAGGGGACCGTCGCCTTTTTCAAGGGCAACGTCCCGGATTCCTGGGGCGGCCCGGAGGACATGGCGCAGGCCGCCCTCTACCTCGTGCGACAGACCCCCGGGACGCGCACCGGCTGGGTTGGCTTTGCCGAGCACCTTCGTGAGGAGACCGGGGCGTGGCAGCTGGCCGCCGCGGGGATCATCCCCAAACCCCCTGAAGGGGGTTCAAGGTAGCCCTTCGGGCATTCCATTGGTGAAGGGGCACATCCCCTTCAACCCTTGCCAAAGGGGCTCCGCCCCTCTGGACTCCCCGGTCCTCGTACCGTAGACGCCCGAGACGCGAGCCGGCTGAGTTGGCTTAGCCGAGCACCTTCGTGAGGAGACCGGGGCGTGGCAGCTGGCCGCCGCGGGGGTCACCCCCAAAACCCCCTGAAGGGGGTTCAAGGTAGCCCTTCGGGCATTCCATTGGTGAAGGGGCACATCCCCTTCAACCCTTGCCAAAGGGGCTCCGCCCCTCTGGACTCCCCGGTCCTCGTACCGTAGACGCCCGGGACGCGCACCGGCTGGGTTGGCTTTGCCGAGGACCTTCGTGAGGAGACCGGGGCCTGGTAGCTGGCCGCAGCGGGGATCACCCCCAAACCCCCTGAAGGGGGTTCAAGGTAGCCCTTCGGGCATTCCATTGGTGAAGGGGCACATCCCCTTCAACCCTTGCCAAAGGGGCTCCGCCCCTCTGGACTCCCTGGTGGAGGGACTTTCCTCCTGGGCGCTCCTGGGCTTCATCCCCAATTCGCCCGCCGCTAGGACTGGGATGCGGCGTCGAGTCGGGCCTGGACTTCGGCCTGGCGCGCGTACGCCCGCCGCTCCATCGGGTGGTTCTTCTTGCCGCCGAAGAACGGCACGAGGGGCAGGTACAGCAGCAGGAAGAAGGGGCCAAGAGTGTTGTACTGGCGCACGTGGACCAGCTCGTGCTCGAGGAGCGGCTCGTCGTCGCACTTGTCCTCCCGCCAGAAGATTACGGCCTGGCCGAGCGTCGTCGCCCAGGTCCCGTTGCGGCGGACCCAGCCGCTGAGCCCGCGGCCGCTGCAGAATTTCCAATAGCCTCGCTCGAAATCGAAGGTGGGTATCGACCAGGCGAGGAAGAGGCCGACGAAGAAGCCGATCACGGTGTTGGGTAGCGTCCACAGGCTAAACGCGAAGTTCGTCATCGATGCCTCCCGCTAGTCCAGGCCGAAGACTCGTCTGGCGTTGAGTTCCAGGATGTTGTCTTTGTCCTGGTTGGACATTCGCGCGCGGCCGACCATCTCTACCAGGGTCGCCGCGGTCGGCATGATAGTCGAGGGCTGGGCGTAGAGATCGCTGCCGAGCATCACCCGGTGCGAGCCGATGGCCTCGACGACCGTATGCAGGAAGCCCGGCCCCATGCTGTACAGGGCCGTGTCGAAGACCACGTTGGAGTTCCTTTTCGCCATCTCGAGCACGACTCGGGCGTGGTCGCCCCCGCCGAAGCCGTCGAGGGCCACGAAGGTGACCTCGGGGAATTCCTGCAGCACTCGCTCCATCCGCCATGGAGCCTCCATGTGCGAGGTCGAGACGAGGTGAATGATCGGCACCAGGCCAAGCTCCCCGACCCGTTTGTAGAGCGGCCGCATGATACCGGCGTCGATCGGCACACACTGGAAGCGGTGGTGCCAGACGACGCCGCGAAGCCCGAGCTCGTCGCGCATGCGGGTCAGCTCATCGAGACTACTCTCGCCGTGGAGGGGCTCGACGGTGCCGCAGGCCACCGGGAAGTGATCGGGGTCGCGGTCCCGGTAGGCGGCCATGGCGTCGTTCACGCGCATCGTGTCCTTGATCCCGTCGGCCTGGGTGTAGCCCGCGGCGGGGAGGACGACGGCCCGCGCCACCCCGGCGTTGTCCATTGCCTCGACCCGAGACGCCTGCTCCTCCTCGACGCCTCCGGAACCCTGGCTCCACCCCATGAGGTGGGCCAGCGATCCGATGTGGTGATGGATGTCGACGACGTTCACGGCACTCCTATCCGACCCCGAACAGGCGCCTGGCGTTGTCGCCGAGGATGTTGGCTTTGTCCGTCTCGGTGATGTCGGCGCTGCGGACGATGTGCATCAGGGATGGGGCGGCGGCCATGCGGGTTGAAAGCTCGGCGTAGACGTCGCTGCCGAAGAGCACCCGCTCCGAGCCGAGGGAATCGACGAGCGTCTTCAGGAAGACCGAACCGGAGTAGAAAAGCGAGATGTCGAAGAGGACGTTGGGCAGCCGCTTGCCAGTGTCCATCACCATGTGACAGTAATCGGCGCTTCCCGCGAAACCATCGAGCGCGACAAAAGTGACGTCGGGAAACTCGAGGGCGACCCGCTCGAGTCGCCATGGGGCCTCGAACGTCGAGACGGGGATCAGGTGGATGAAGGGTACGAGCCCGAGGTCGCCGGCGCGTCGCACCAAAGGGAACATGATGTCGGCGTCGATGGGGGCGCCCTGGAATCGGTGGTGCCAGACCACGCCGTCGAGCCGAAGCTCGTGGTGGATGCGGTCCATCTCCTCGAGACTCCGTTCGCCGTGCAGCGGCTCGACGACGCCAAAGGCGACCGGGAAGCGCTTCGGGTCGCGAGCCCGGTAGGCGGCCATGGCGTCGTTGACACGCATCGTGTCCTTGACGCCCTCGGGCTGCAGGTAGCCCGTGGCCGGGAGGACAGCCGCCATGGCGACCCCGTCATCCGTCATCGACCGGATGCGGGCAGCGTACTCCTCTTCAGGGTCCGCAATGCCGCGGCCGGTGCCCATCACCTGGGCTATGGCGCCGATGTGGTGGTGGATGTCGAAGACGTCCATGGGGCTCCCTTATGGTGAAGCAGGGGCCACTCTACCACATCGTTCCGGTGAAGGCGGTACGATTATGGCTTGGCCCGCGCCGTGCCTGTTTCCGGCAGGAGGAAACCGCCGATTGCGAGGCTCCAAGCAAGGACCGCGAACAGCGCGAGTCCCGGAACGTAGCTTCCCGTCAGGTCTCTGATGGCCCCGACCGTCAGGGGACCGAGGAACGTGCCGATCCCACCGATGGCGAGGACGGTCGCAAGCATGACGGAGACCCGGTGCGGGTTCGCTCCCGGCAGTTCCATGGGAAGGCTCATCAGTACGGGCAGATAGAACCACGAGGCGAACCCTAGCGCCACGAGGGGCAGGTAGATTGCCGGCGTGCCGGCGAGCAGGAAGACGCCGAGCCCCGCGAAACCGCCGACGATGCCCGGGAAGATGAGAAACGGCCGCCTCCGGCGCACACGGAATGTCAGGAGGACCGCCAAGAGCAGAGAGACCACGCCGGCCATCGAGAGGACTCCCATGAGCGACCCGGCGCTGGCCAGAGAGATGCCGTGCTCTTCGTGGAAAAAGGTGGGCAGCCAGGCCAGGGATACCGTGTACAGCGCAAACGGCCCCGCGTCCGCCCCAGCGATGAGCAGTGTATTCCGAGACCGGAGGACCGAGAGGACGCTTTCCCGAATCGGCAGCGAATCGCCCTCGCTAACGTCGTGCGCTCTGCCAAAGGCAAGCCAGCACACGACGCCGAAGAGTGACACCGTACCGAGGACGCTCAAAGCCGGCCGGAACCCCATGACGTCCGACATCGGCACGATCGCGAAGTTCGAAATGGCTACCGCCAGACTGAAGCACCCGATGAACGCGCCGGTGACAAGCGGTAGCTCCTTGGGGCGGAACCACTGCATGTACAACGCCCCCAGGGCGGGAAAGGCGATGGCGAAGCCGACCCCGTGAACGGCGCGCAGCGCCAGCAGTACACCGAAATCGTCGGCGAGGAAGGTGAGCACCGGCGCGGAGCTCAGGAGCCAACCGAGAGCGATCAGCTTCTTCAACCCGACCCTGCCCACCAGCATGGCGCAGGGAATGCCGAACCCGGCGTGAACCAGAAATACGAGCCCTGTCAGGAGGCTGGCGGTGCTGTGATTGATCCCGTACTCGTCGATGATCAGGGGCGTGATCGGCGAGAGGGCGAACGTGCTCAGGCCCGGGGAGAAGGCCAGAAGCAGGATGAGACCCACCATGACGAACCGGTAGCGGCTCTGGGTCTGGTCGGGCGACGCGGCGCCGTTGGTAGCTGTCTGCGTTCGGCTGCTCATGACCCGCGGTCGGCCTGGGCAGCCGGGCCTCTAAGCCAGTCCGAACAGGCGCCTGGCGTTGAGGCCAAGGATGTTCGCTTTGTCCTGCTCGGAGATGTCCGCCTGCCGGATCATATCGAGCAACACAGGCGCGGTGGCGATGACCTGGGACGGCTCGGCATAGACGTCGCTGCCGAACATGAGGCGGTGCGAGCCGATGGTATCGACGACGCTTTTGAGGAAGGTCGGGCCCGAGAAGAAGACTGCGGTATCGAAAATGATGTTCTCGGTGCGCTGCGCGAGATCAAGGACCGAACGGCCGCTGTCGGCGCCGGAGAACGCATCGAGGCCGACGAACGTGATGTGCGGGAACTCGCGGGCCAGGTGCTCCAAGCGCCACGGGTTCTCCATCGACGAGTGGGAGATGAGGTGCACGAAGGGGACGAGCCCCAGGTCTCCTAGGCGCTGGAGCATGGGGCGCATGATCTGGGCGTCGATGGGAACGCCCTGGAACCGGTGGTGCCAGACGACCCCGTTGAGGTGGAGCTCATGGTGGATGCGCTCCATCTCCTCCAGACCGCGAATGCCGTGCAGCGGCTCGACGATGCCGAACGCAACGGGAAAGCGCTCGGGGTCACGGGCTCGATACGCGGCCATGGCGTCGTTGACCCGCATCGTGTCCTTGATCCCGTCGGGCTGGTCGTAGCCCGTTGCGGGGAGCACCACCGCGGCGTCGACGCCGGCTTCGCCCATCATCTTGACGCGCCTTTGGTACTCGTCGTCTATGCCCATCCGGTCCTGGTCCGACTGGCCGCCGAGCAGGACGTGATAGAGCGTGCCGATGTGGTGATGAACGTCGAGGACTTCCATCAGTCCGGTTCGGTCTCTTTCTGGTGCGTCTCGAGCCATTCGGTGAGGCGTCCCTGGAACACGTTCAGGTCCTCGTTGGCCTGCTCGAGGGCCTCGTGGGACTCCTTGATCGCGACCATCGCGGCCTTGGGGTCGGTTACCAGCAGATGTCCGCTAGCGACATGGAGCTTCTGGACCGACTCGGTAAGTTTGACCAGTGTGGCGAGGACGTCGCCGAGTGCCGCTGCCGTCGTCTTATCCATTCGCGCGCCCCCTAATCATGCGGCCCGCGCCATGATCGGTGCGTCGGCGATTGTATTAGGGTAGCGACTCCTGGTCAACGCTTGCGGCTGCTTCAGACGGTCGCGATGGCCGAGAGCGGGGCCAGCTTGACGCTGATGCCGCCATCCACGTTGAGGAAGTGGCCGGTCACGTAATCGGCCTCCTCGGAGGCGAGGAACAGAGCGGCGTTGGCGATGTCGCGAGGCGCGGCGGGCCTCCCGATCGGTATCTCGGCGCCGAGGCGTTGCATGACCTCCGGGGCCAGAGGAGGACGTCCGCTGATGTTCGTGCCCGGCACGGCGCCCGGCGCGACGGCATTGACGGTGATGCCGTGCTTTGCCAGCTCCAGCGCCACCGTCCGAGTGAACATCTTCACGCCCGCCTTGGAGGTGCAGTAGTGGACCAGGCCTTCGGTCGCCATCTCCGCGTTCATGGAACCCAGGTTCACCACCCTGCCGCGCCGCCCCTCGGCGACCCAGTACCGCGCCGCCTCCTGGGTGCAAAGAAACATCCCGCGGAGGTTGATGCGCATCACGCGGTCCCAGTCCTCCTCCCGCAGGTCGAAAAACGAGGCGTGGTTCAACACCGCGGCGTTGTTGACCAGGATGTCGTAGCCGCCCCAGCGCTCCACCGCGACGGCGAGGAGGTGTTGCACGCCGGCCCGCTCGGAGATGTCGGCGGCGGCGGCCACGGCTTCTCCACCGCTCTTCGTGATCAGGGCGACGGTCTCATCGGCCCGCTCCGCGAGGATATCGTTGACGACGATCCGCGCCCCTTCTTCGACAAAGCGTTGCGCGATACCCCGGCCGATCCCGCCTCCCGCCCCGGTGATGATTGCAACCTTTCCCTCGAGTCGCATGCATGGCCTCCCCGTTCTGGATGACGCGTGGGACTATAGGCGAGGTGTAGCCGGGCGGTCAACGCATCTGTCGCTTGCTTGACCGTTGGCGACGGTGGAAGTAGGATGCGGCACATCCAGCCAACCGGGGTGGAAAAGAGGCAAGCGATGAACAAGCTGCTCCTGATTTCTTCGGACTGCCATGCGGGTGCTTCGTGGGAGGACTACCGGCCCTACGTCGATTCGGAGTTCCTGGAACGGTTCGACGAATGGGTAGCCGGGAAGAAGGCCGCGGAGCAAGAGACCCGGGCCTGGCGAAAGTCGCACTTCGAGTCGGATTTCCAGAAGCGCTACGACCGCGGCGTCGAGGCCAAGATCGGCCGGACCAGCGACATGGGCTGGGACGTCGGTGTGCTGGACCTCGACGAGCGGGCCCGGTTCCTCGAAGAGGACGGCGTCGCCGCCGAGATCATCTTCCCCGACAACAGCCGCCGGAACGCTGTGCCGTTCCGTATCCGCACCGGCGTCGCCGGCGTCGCGCCCGAACTCGTCCAGGCGGGCTCGCGAGCGTACAACCGATGGCTGGCCGACTACTGCTCGGCCGAGCCGGGGCGACGCTTCGGTGTCGCGATCGTGCAGATGGGAGACATCGATGCGGCCCTCGCCGAGATCGCCTGGGCCAAGAGCCAGGGGTTCGGGGGCATGTTAATGTCCGCGACGCCCGTTCAGGAGGGCCTGGCGCCCTATGACGATCCTCGTTACGAGCCGGTCTGGGCGAAGTGCGAGGAGCTCGCGATGCCCGTGCACACCCACGGTGCCCAGGGCGCGGGACACAAGGTCTTCGGACAGCTCGTGTGGTCGGGGGCGCTGGACCGGCACCCAACACTGAAGGTGGCGTGGACGGAGCAGGGCGCGGACTGGATCCCGCCGATGCTCGACGAGGAGGACGCCCGCTACGAGCAGGCCAGCCAGGGTCTTACCCGCAAGCCCTCCGAGTACTGGGCCCAGAACTGCGCAGTAGGGCATTCCACGCGTCACGTGCGGGAAGACTGGGACCTTCGCGACCGGATCGGGCTACGAAACATGATGTGGGGCCACGACTTCCCCCATCCCGAAGGCACCTGGCCCTTCACGTGGGAAGCGATCCGCGCGTGTTTCGCTGGACTCGAGGAGGATGAGCTGCGGCCGCTCCTCGGAGAGAACGCCGTCGACTTCTACGACATCGACGTGGCCAAGCTCGAGCCGATTGTGGAGCGGCTGGGGCCCAGGGCCGACGACATCTAGAGCAGCTCACGAGAGGTAGGCTAAGAATATGGGCGCTGTAGCAACTGCACATCCAAAAGACCAACCCTGGCTCGAATCGGGCCGGCCCACGAAAGACGGGCTGCTCTGGGGCAAAGTGTTCATGAAGCCCCTTATCACGCCGACGCCTCACGTGCTCGAAATCTGGTACGAGCCCGGCTGGAATAGCCTGCGCCATTCGCATCCGATGGACGAGATCTTCTACATGTTGGACGGCAAGCTGTGGGTCAACGGTTACGAGCTCGACGCCGGCTCTCTCGTCTTCGTGCCCAAGAACACCATGTACGGCCCGGAGTACACCATGGAAGAGGGCGCGCACTTCTGGCGTGTCGAGATGTGGGACACCGAACACCCGTACGATGGCGGCCCCTCGGCTCCAATGGTTGCCGGCGTCCATAATCTTCGCGTCTGGGAGGGCGCGCTGCTGCCCAACGGCGCGCCGGAGGCGAGGACGCCCGACCCGGCCGTCCCTCCCGCGGAGCAGAGCGAAGAGGGCGTTGTCGGCGCGCTGGTGGGCCACGCCTCCCAGGCGCCATGGACCGAGGTCACCGATGAAGGGACGGAGTCGGGCACCGTGTTCATCAAGCGGCTCTTGTCGCCAAACCCGGAGGTCGTCGAGACCTGGCGCGCCCCCGGGCGTGCCGGAGCGCCCGTAACTCACGCCGTCGACAAGCTGTTCTGCGTGATCGACGGCGCGGTTGACCTTCAGGGCCAGGCGGCGCCCGCGGGATCGGTGGTCTTCGTCCCCAAGGGGACGAAGTACCAGCCCGAGGCAAAGGGCCCGAACGGCGTGCGCTATCTCGAAGTCACGCTCGCGGACTCTGAGACGAAGTAGGCGGTCGGACTGGGTCCTCTTACTCCCCGGCCCAAGCCTCTAACCTGGCCCACTCAGGTTCGGTCAGTCGGCGGGGTCCAATCGAGCTAGCCATCAGGGAGACATGTATCAACGCTGATGGGGCATGGGCCTGGAGTGGTGAGGCGTGGAGGTCGTACAGCCCCGGCCCCGCGTGAAGGGCCTCGTGTGCCACACCCTCGAGGACCCGCGATAGCCAGTGGCCGGCGGCTATGAGGGCCAAGCCATTCGACCATCCGTAGCCGAACGTCGTTCCGGGATCAGGTGGCGTCAAGCTGTCCAATGCGGCTATGAAGACTACGTCCACGATATCCGGGGCCGCGGCCAGTCCCGCCGCTGTCAGGTCGTTGCGCACCTTCACGCTTGACCAGACCAAGGAATTGAACGGCTCCTGGTAGGCGAGGAGGGGATGGTTGCCATCCACTCTGTGAAAGGTCGTCCGTTGGAACACTGGGGAAGCCATGTGGCGCTCACTGTTGAGGGTCTGACTCAACCAGACAAACGCCTGTTCGGCCTGCCACGTGCGCTGCCGGAATTCCTCAGGGTCGAAAACGACGGCAGCGGGGACCAGATAGACGACTCGAAAGCCTTTCATGCCCACGACTACCAGCAGTCTCTTATGAGGTCGTAAACAGAGCCCGAGAGCCGCTTGAAGAACTCCCAAACCCCGCTGAAATATGTGCCATGTGACTGTCGATGTCCAGCGATTATGTCCGCCTAAGTGGTCAGGGAAAATGTCCATCTAGGCCGCTGTCATACCATCGGACTGTGATACGCGGGACCTGCCCCTGGTGCGCATCATGGGCGGGCTCTTGGCTTCGGCGTACTTGCGGACCGTGTTCCTGTGGATGCCCAACTCCCTGGCGATTGCCCGAATGGCGAGGCCCCGAAGCTTAGCCTGCTGCACGGCCTTCCACCGGACCCTCTGTCGCGGCGTGGGTTTCCTGCGTGGCGATGCCGGAGGCTTGCAAACTCTGCCGCCGCCGTTCAATGTGGCGCTGTCGGCCTCGATGGCGTCGAGGGATGCCAAGCTCTCCTTGGAGTGGCTGCCCACGCCGTTGACCCTACGCTCAAGGCCGGGGCCATATCGGAGAGGACCATTGGAGGCACGGAGAACTCCAGGGCGCGGCGGCGCCTCCTGTGTGGGGATCGTGCGTCCCCGGTACTGCACGAGGAGCTGACCGTCCAGGCCCTCATGGACCTCCAGCTGCGCTCCGGCGTAGCTAGGCCGCTCCTTACCAGGCAGCAGCTGCAAGGTACGCCAGTTGTACTTGACGGTGTTGTCCCTGGCCACCTTGCGGCGGTGCTTGAAGCAGAGTATCTGGTCCAGGGACACCGATGACTCCATAGAGCGGTAAGCAACGCTTGAGTGCTCTGCCGGAACCCCGAACTTCTCGTTGAAGCGCGGCAGGAAGCGGTGCAGGACTTCATTGGCCTCGTCGATGGTGGTGACGCCCGCCAAGCGCAGCTCGGTCACCAGCCGGTCCTGGAATGTCCCCGCCGTCCGCTCGACCCGGCCCTTCGCCTGCGGTGACCTGGCGAATATCTGGCGTATCCCCAGCTCCTCCATGGCGCGGGCGAACTGGGTTGGCCCGGCCGGCTTCTGGCGAGGCTCTCCAGTATGCTTGAAGACCGCGTGTCGGTCGCTGTAGACGGCCAGCGGTATCCCGCATTGCCGGATCAACCCCTCCATGAGAAGGAAGTAGCCGCGGGTGTCCTCCTCCTGGCTGAACAGAGCGTCAGGCACAGTGCCGGTGGCGTCGTCCACGGCCAACAGCAGGACGAACCGGGGTCCTTGTTCCCCCAGCCACCGATGGTGGCTCCCATCTATCTGCAGCAGCATCCCTTCTTGGGCCATGCGTTTGCGCCGGACACGGTGTCTGGGCGGCCGGCGGCGGCGGGGGCTGTCCACGCCGGCGCTGACCAGGATGCGGCGCACCGTAGAGCGGCTCAGGTCGATCCCCTCCCGTTCCATCAACAACTCGGTCAGATGCGTATGGTTCGTTCCAGCGTAGCGAGTGCGGGCCAGCTGCACCACGTAAGTCATCTTGGTCTCCGTCGTGGTGTTGGCCGGTCGGCGGCCACGATTCCCGTGGGCGAGTGCGGCGGCGCCCTCCTTCCTCTAGGCCGCCAGAATACGCCTCATGTGGCGTTCGCTCACTCCCAGGACCTCGGCCGCCTGACATACCGGCACCTGATCTGCCAGAACGCTGTTGAGCACCTGAAGTCTCGTCTGCTCCTTCTGCGTCAATGTCACTCCTTCCATGGGATGACATTTTCGCTGACCAGTTAGCTACTGACATAATCGTAGAACAACGACAATGTGACGCTAGATGATGGACGGTGGGTGACGGTGAGGTATGGTACATGGATAACCCGAAATATATCGTCGCCAGTTCCGAAACCTTGGACGAGTCCCTGGGGTGGCGGGGACAAGCACGCGGGGCGGGTGAGTGGTGATGCTGGAACCGTCTCTCGACAACCACAGACACGTCTGTTGGTTACTTTTCGGCTAGCTTTGTGAAGATCGCTTGCCCGGTCGGTAGCGGGATTACGGCCAAGCCGGCTCGCGCGATCGCGGGCGCGACGCCCGGGCAGTCACTGAACCCGTAGTCGTCGAAGATGATCACACCGCCGGGTGAAAGGCGGGGCAAGATATAGTCGATCGCCAGTACGGTCGAGTCGAAGAGGTCGCAATCAACGTGCGCGAAGGATAGGACTCGGTGGTCGGAGCCGCGCAAGGTGTGCTCGAAGAAACCCTCTATGATTTCAAAGGTGACGTCGGTCTGCTGGAGTGCCTCTTGCACGGTCTCGAGATCCCCGGCTAGATCCCCGGCCTTATACGTGGTCCCCTGGTCTACCGGAGTCGGCTCGGGAAGGCCGCGAAACGAGTCGAAGAGCAATAGGGGACGGCGAGATCCGAGCGTCCCGGCTATAGCCACGGCCGTGGTCCCGTTAAAGACGCCAAACTCGGCAACGGCCCCATCGACGCCAGCCCTAAGGACGACCCGGAGCGCCGAGAGCAGGATGCGTACCCGGTCGGCCTTGCCGTAATACTCCTCGCGAACCCGACGGCCCGCAGGAGAGGCGCCGAGGCCGTCTTGGTTAGACGCCCGCCAACGCTCGTAGAGCCTGAAGGGGCTATCTTCGTGCCGGAGCCGCAACGTAGACCGCACAATGTCGAAGAGCGAGAGCCTGAAAGCCCCGTCTCCGACGGTGCCACGATACACCGTGATCCGCTCGAGGGCCCGCTTTAGAATCGTCTTCATTGTGTCTTACGAATTGACCCGCTCCTTGTCCTATTGCTCAGTTCAACAATGACCAAGCGCCGCGACTCGATAGTATCTCAAGAGTATCTCAAGGCCTCGCCGGTTTCAAACCAAGCTCGTTTGCCTTCCAATCCTAGCCGGATCCAGCCTCGAAGGTCATCCGTCCCCTATTTCGTTGGGACGCGTCCGCGCGGGTTGTGGGCCGTCGGCCGAGATCTTGTCGTTGTCACTCGTCACCTCTGACATCCGTGGGACGTTGAAACCGGGCTGCTACAAACTGCGAAGCCATAGCGAATCCGATTCGCCTTGCTGGGCGTGTGGCTTCTGTTAGAAGAGAGCCGGGATTGCGACGCTTGGTATGTTCTGTATGATGCCAGGGCTAGGCGACGGGGGGAGAGCTGCACGCGGACGCAACCGCTACCAGGGGTGCAACGCTGACATGGCTAAAGGGGCGGAATGAGATCGATCGATGAGGTCAACGACGCCATCCAAGACCGTTTGACGAGAACCACGCCGCCCATGGACGTGGCAATCGCTGAGAAGCTGCTGCATGAAGCCAAAGAGATCATGGACCGTCTTGGAGTGCCGTTCTTCCTGCGGCAGGGAACCTGCCTGGGTGCAGTAAGAGCCAATGCTTTTATTCCCTGGGACGATGACTTGGATTTAGGCGTCGTCATAGGGCTCAACGGCTTCACTGAGCAGTCGATAGGACCAGTCCTAGCAGCATTTCGGGAAAGCGGTTACTACGTTAAAGCCGAACGCTCTGACAACGTCGTCCTTTCGACATTGCTGAAGAACAACATCAGGATTGACCTACTCTTCCATCGGGTTATCGATGGGCAGATATACCACTGGCCTGGGCTGTGGTTTCCGGTTTCGCTTTTCAACCAGCTGAAAGAGATCGACTTCATCGGAAAGAAATTCTCGGTGCCCAATCCGCCGGAGGAGTATCTGCGGATTAAGTACGGTCCGAACTGGCGAATTCCGAAGCGGTTCGATTATGCAAAGGACGTGGTGGACAATATTCCGGTGGAGCCTGCCCTAGGATTGGTGGGAAAACTGAACAGATTTTTGACAGGACTTTTGCGGCCAGGGAACGTATCGAGGCTGAGGGTTCTCGATAAGGACGGTCGACCTGTTCACCTAGCCCAGGTCAGGATTGTGGGGCTGGGCAGCTTCCGGTCCGATGTGCAGGGTTATGCAAAGTTGTATTTGCCGAGGGATGGCTCTGCCGTCGATAGCACCTACGCAATCGTGGTCAGCTACGGTGACCACGAAGAAGTCCTCTACGAGGAAGTTCTAGCCCGGAAGGGATCGTACGGCTACAGGCTAGACCCCGCACAAACAGAGGGCAGGATATTTGTGTTGTCTGAGATCGGTGATTAGGTCTTGTGGAAGTCAGTCAAGAACGAAGACACCTTCGCCGGCTCACCACTCACCCATCCCGCTTGCTTGCCCCCGCCACCCTGGGGTCCGACATTTCTCGCCATCGACACCGAACGCTGATTGACGGTGCTGGAGGCTGGTGCTACGGTTCAGCCGATTCCCCGTTTCAATCAAGGTGCCGGGGTGGTACTCGACGATGAAACCGCTGTGGTTACTCTTGGTCGTTGGAGTCGGCGCTATCGTTGTTGCCTGTTCCGGGTCCCAGGCCCCCAACCGCGACATCGAGGCAACCGTCCCGGCAGCGGTTCAGGAAGCCTTGCCGACCCCCACGCCTACTGCAACCCCAAATGTCCAGATCACAGTAGTAATTCCTGACATCCAGGCGACAGTCCAAGCGGGGATTCAGGCCACACTTACGGCCGATCCCACGCCGACCCCCGTCTTTACCGATGGAGGGGTGTTCTTACGGGTAATCGCGCCGCTTGACGAAGTACGTGGCTATTGTCTGGATATCCCAGGCCACCGCACCGGCGTGCGGATTGATAGTCCGTTGCAGGTCCATACCTGCAAGCACGGCATATGGAACCAGGACGGACGGTTTGAGTTGGCTGGTCTTGGGAGCGGCGTGATCCGCATGCCCCATTATGACTTGTGCCTTCAGGCTGAGAACACCTCGATCGGGGCTGGGCTTCTCCTCACGCAATGTACCGAGGCTGACCTCCAGAGTTGGGCACTTCTAGACTCAGGCCAAATTGCGTTGGAAGCGTTTCCTCTGAGGTGCATTACGGTCGCGGAGGGACCCGGCAGAGACGCGGGTGGTCCACAATATCTTATGAAGGGCGTTGGGCTTGACGTTTGTGCGCAGGAGGCTAGGGATCGTCAACAATGGACGACAGCGATTCCCCAATAACGGCCCGTATCATTAGCCGTGAACCGGTGCAGTAGCCCTCCACGCCTCCCGCCCAACTCCACCGCCTCGCTCGTTTGCCCCCGCCACCCAGCCCTTCTTAGACCACGCTCGGCTTCGTGTATCATGCTGGCATGAGGCGGCTGAAACGGGCCAAAGACCTGCTCCTGGACCGTCACTTCGACATGATCGTGGGTGTCGTCCTGGCGGCTAACGTCATCGTTTGGGGCCGTGATCATCGCCAGTTGAGAGAACTCCACCAGGGGTAAGGGAGCGCACCGATGGCCCTTAGAGCAAAACTATCACCACTCGCCGTGGCGCTGGTGGCGCTCGTGGCGTTGGCCGCGCTGCTACTCGCAGCCTGCTCCAGCGAGTCGGAGCCTGCACCCGTGGCCACCGCGACGGCCCCGCCCCCGACCGCAGCTCCGACGGCCTCGCCTGCACCTTCGCCGACAACGGCCCCGACGCCAGCCCCAGCCGGATCCGCCGAGGGTTATGGCTCAGACACCTACGACCTTCAGGCGACACCGCCACCTGTTCAGGCGACGGCCACGGCGTCGCCGGTCCCAACGCCCGCTCCACAACAAGGGTGGGTTCGAGTGGCGGTCTGGGGACGCGACCTTACCCTCCCAGTCAGGTTCGAAGGCCCTAACGGCATCGCCATCGACTCCAATGACAACGTGTACGTCACCGATTTTTTCGGGGATCGCGTCCAGAAGTTCACCAACGATGGCAGCCGTCTGACGCAGTGGGGTCGGACCGGCGAGGGGCCGGGCCAGTTCCAGTTCCCCACGGGGATCGCAGTCGACTCCGAGGGGAACGTCTACATCTCGGAGAGCGGGAATCACCGGGTACAGAAGTTTACCTCTGAGGGCGCGTTTATCACATCATGGGGATCTAGTGGTACGGGTCCGGGCCAGTTCCGCTCAGCGATGGTTGTGGCCGTGAGCCCCGACGACCGGGTTTACGTCACCGACTGGGGAAACTCTCGTGTGCAGGTATTCGACGGAGAAGGAGCCTTCCTGTGGGAGTGGCAAGCGGTCACCTCCGCCGAGGACCGGCTTACCAATCCCACGGGTCTCACCTTCGATCTCGAGGGCAACCTGTATGTTGTCGACCGAGGGAACCACCGAGTGGTCCAGTTCACCTCTGAGAGGAGCTTTATCGCCCAGTGGGACGAACGGGGAGCGGGGCCGGGCCAGTTCCTGACTCCGACAAGCATCGCATTCGACGCCGAAGGCAACTTCTACGTGTCGGAAGTGGGGAACTCCCGGGTGCAGCGCTTCAGCGCCACCGGGGAGGTTATCGAAGAAATCGCGCCGCTCACCTTTGTGATGCCTCACGGCCTCGGCTTCGATAGCGCCGGGGCGCTCTACGTCGCAGACACTGGCAATGCCGAAGTTAAGGTTTTTCGGTTCTTCGTGGACGGTAAACCTTTGCAGTGAAGTCAAGCTCTGGACTGCACACTTGGTTCGCCTAGGTGCCCGTTACGTGTTGGTCCCTGTCGGCCCCGCACCCCTACGCACCATCCCTCGATTGCTTACCAGCGCCATCCCGGGTCGTCTCGCTAGAACGCTCCCTACGCTGGGAACCTTCCGAGCCTTCAATCCGTCTTACCTCTAGTACATATTGGGAGCGTGGAATGAGACCCCTGATCACGCTGTTGTCCTTGACCGCAACCGCAGTCCTGATCCTGGCGGCGTGCGGAGCCGCGACTCCAACGGCAACCCCGACTCCCACTGAAGGCCCAAATGCAGGGACTGACTTGGAGGTCCAAGCATACCTTGCGCTCATGGACGAACTCGCCATAGAGTTGACTTCGTTCGACAATCCGGATGGGGGAGGAGGGTCGATCGAGAAGGTAATCGCCCTCGCCTCCAAGTTAAAGGCATACCTCCCGTTCTTTGCCACCCTCGACGGAGAGCTTCGCCAGTACGTGCTATCCATCTACGAGCCGCGACTCAAGGACACGGCAATCCAGGTCGGGAAGCTGCTTGTCATGGCGCACGAGATCACGGGAAGCGACGCCATGGTGTCTGCACTGCAACAAACGCCTGCTTTCGCTCTCGTCATATCGGACAACGGCCGACCCAACGCCAGGATATCGAACGGCGGAATACGTGGCCTGTTATCTGCAGACGAGGTCGCGAACGTCGTTGGCACACAGGTGCTGTCGTTAACCGAACGGGATCAAAAGGCTGCTGCAGCGGCCGTTGACCCCGCCCAGGTCGAACACATTGACAGTTTTGCCTCGCTTACCTTCAGCGACGAGGCGGATACACGGAGTCTAACCCTCACCACCATCGACTTTGACTCCAAGAAGGAAGCGGTCAAGCGCTACGATCTTTTGGTGGGCGAACAATCCGGCCTGCAAGAGATGCCGGTCGCTATCGGCGATGCGTCATCCCAGACTGAGATCAACGGCGCAGGCGTTGGGAGCATGATCGTCGCTGTCAAAGGGGAATGGGTGGTGGTGCTGCACACCGCACAGCACGCGGAATTTGCCCCCTTGGCGGGATTGGACGGTCTTGATCGCTTAGCGCGCCTCGTTTCGGACAAGCTCCCGCAGTCCTAATCACCCGCCTCGCTTGCTTGTCCCCGGCATACGATTCGCGTCTCTTCCACGATCACGAGCTCGCAAGCCGCCGACACAAAGGAGCCCCGCACTCCGTTGGCGGGGCTCCTTCAGTGACGGGCTAGAGGCTGTATTCGGTTGCGATGCTGCTTGCCCGCGTCTCGAGGCTATATCCGTCCGGGCCGTAGCCACGGGACAACGAGTGCCCTAGCAGATGCGCGAACCTTGGGGGGTTGCGCTCGAGTATGCCTTCTGGTTCCCTGCCCCGGTAGCCTTCTTGCTGTGGCAGGTTGCCCTTGACGTAGAAGTTGTTCACCGATACGCGAAGTCCTTCTTTCTCACGTGTCGGCGCTCCGTGCCACACCGCTCCATCGTTGATTAGGACCGAGCCGGCTGGCGCGTAGACGCTCCGCGCGTGCGCCATGGTAACATAGCTCTCGTGCTTGGTCGGCCGGCGACGGAACCTGTGGGTTCCCGGCACGTAGCACGTGGCCCCGTCTGCGATCCCGTTGAAATCGGTGAGGCACCAGTTGACCGACGCCAGCGTTGGGTATGAGCGGAACGGTGATATGTCGACGTCGGTGTGGAGCGGGAGCGGCGGTGAGTTCGCGTGGCGGTAAAGCGAATAGATGGAGCTCAGCAGCGCCCCTTTTCCTATCAGGAAAGTAACCATCGCCAGGACCTGCTCGTTCATCACCGTCTTCTCATAGATCGGATCCTCGAAGAGGAGGAACTTATCGCTCTCGAGAAGGATGTATCGCTCGTTCGCCTCGACGTCCGCACCGCGGCCATACAAGTCCAATTCGGGAACGCCGTCTTTGAAGTTGTACTCCACGCCGCGCCGCCGCTTGGCCACATCGAGCGTTGCGCGCAGGATTTCCTGGGTAAATTCCGGCGGCCCGATCCGCTCCGGCTCGAGGACGGTGTAGCCGAGGGCCAGAAGCTCTAGGGCGTGACGCTGCAGGCCCAGTCGATTGATTTCGTCCCACGCATCATCAACCCGATCGACGAACGCCGGGAGCGACACGTATGGGTCATCGTCCTCATCGAAGTCGGGCGGAATCGGCGCACCGTTTGGATAGCCGTTCTCAGACAACCGGTCGAACCGGGGTTTTTCGTCGCCGACGGCTGGTTGTGCAATGTCTTTCACTACCATGATGGCCTCCTGAGAGCCCTTGTCGTCATGTGATGCAACCGTACGCCCTCTCCTTGCGGCATGTCAACTGGTTTTTCGGGCTCTGCATCACGTTAGACGACGGGCGATGGGTGACAGTGAGGTGGGACTGGTTCGCAGTGGTCTAACCGGCATGATTGCGATCCGGTGATTAGGGACCAGTCCAACCAGCGACAGAGACATGGCTCCCGGTGAGACCTCGGCTATGACGGTCACATGGTGGGCGGTACTGGAATCGAACCAGTGACCCCTTGCGTGTGAAGCAAGTGCTCTAACCCCTGAGCTAACCGCCCCGATGGGCTGCCGGCGGAGGCGTGGTGCCAACGGCAGGGTTCGAACCTACGACCTAGCGCTTATGAAGCGCCCGCTCTTCCACTGAGCTACGTTGGCAGCCTCCCGCGGAGGCCGCCCGGCCTCCGCGGTTCGAACGACTATAGTATAGCCGTCGGCGTAGCGTCAACGGAAGGGACGAGGCGGCGGCGGGACCGCCGCTACCGGCCCGGCAAGGTCACGTCGTGCTCCGTTCGCCAGTCGGGGTGGTGGTGTCGGCGATGAATCAGCCACTCGCCGTCGTGGCGCACAGCCTGATCCTCGTAGCGGATGCCGGTCACGATGACGAAGTCTTCGCCGGAGCGCTCGCCGACGCGAAAGGCCAGACAGTAGGTCTCGACATCGGCGGTGTCGCCATGAAGGTCGATGGTCTGGTTGCCCATGAAATGCATGTTCACTTTGTCGTGCCGGACCCCGCTGACGTACTCGACGATGCTGTCGCGTCCGCTGAACTCGAGGTCGTTATAGATGGCGAAGGCGTCTGGGGTGAAGCAGGAGCCGACCAGGCCGAAGTCGTATCGGTCCACGGCGCTGGCATAACGCATCAGCAGGTCGTGGATGGCGGCGCGGTCGACGAGCGCCTGGAGCTGAGCGTCCGTCGCGGCGCTCATACCGGCCCCCCGGCCTTCGCCCGCTCCTGTTCGGCGAGGACGCGGCGCAGGATCTTGCCCGAGGGGTTCTTGGGGATAGTCTCGATGAACTCGACTTCGCGCACTCGTTTGAACGTCGCGACCCGGCCGGCAACAAACCCCATCAGGTCGTCGGCCGAGATTTCTGCTCCGGTTTTCGCGACGATGAAGGCCTTCGGGATCTCGCCTGCCTCGACGTCGGCCTTGCCGATAACCGCGGCGTCGGCAACGGCCGGGTGCTCGAGTAAAAGTCCCTCGAGCTCGGCCGGGGGCACCTGGAAGCCTTTGTATTTGATGAGCTCTTTCTTGCGGTCCTTGACGCGGACGTGGCCGGTCTTGTCCATCGAGACCAGGTCGCCGGTGTGGAGCCAGCCGTCGTCGCTGATCGTCTCGCGAGTGGCCTCCGGGTTGTCGTAATACCCCTTCATGACCAGCGACCCGCGGATCAGGAGCTCGCCCAGCTCGCCGTAGGGGACCTCCTTGCCGGTTTCGACGTCGACGACCATCTGCTCCGAGTCGGCTACGGCGGGTCCGACCGAGCCGGGCCGGCGCAGCTCGGGCTCGGCGTAGTCGATGTTGGAGAGGGGCGAGACCTCGGTCAGGCCGTAGCCCTGGAGTACGGGTTTTCCAAGGGTGGCCTCCAAGCGGAGCTGCATCTCTTCAGAGGTGGGCGCCGCCCCGAAGAGGGCGAACTTCAGAGCGGACAGGTCGTAGCTCCCCAGCTTCGGGTGCTGGCTGAGGGCCAGCCCGACCGGAGGGACCGAGTAGAGCGCGCTCACGCGGTGCCGCGAGACCAGGTCGAGGAGCTCGTCGACGTCGAACCGTCCCATCAGCACCTGGGTGGCGCCTATCGAAAGCAACGGGTTCATGAGGACGTTCAGTCCGTAGATGTGGAACAGGGGTAGATGGATGAGGATCACGTCGCTCTCCACGGGCGCCGCGCCCTCGCCGGGACGGTCGGTGAACTGGCGGGCGTTGCTGTGGACGTTGAAGTGGGTGAGCATCACACCCTTGTTGAGGCCCGTGGTCCCACTGGAGTAGGGGAGCGCCGCAAGGTCTTCCATTGGGTCGATGGCCACGCTCGGCGGAGATGCGGGGGCTCTCTCGACCAGGCCCCAGAACGATTCAGGGTCCGCGGACGTCTCCTCGATGACGATCAGGCGCTTGACGTTCCGGGCCCCATCGCGCGCCAGGTTCGCCATGTCGACCAGGGAGCGGTCGACGACGAGCACCTCGGCCCCGCTGTTCTCGAGCTGGTAGGCAATCTCGCGCTCCCGATAGCCCGAGTTGATAGTGGTGACCACGGCGCCCACCTTCGCCACGCCGTAGAACGCGACCTCGAACTCGATGCAGTTCGGGGCCAGGATGCCAACGCGGTCGCCCTTGGATACGCCCAGAGAGGCTAGCGCCGCGGCGAAACGGTCGCTGTGCTCGTTGAGCTGGCGAAACGTCTCGCGGCGCTCGCCATCGATGATCGCGACCTTGTTGGGCAGGCGCGCCGCCGAGCGCTGGAGTCCCGTCTGCACGGGGACAACCTCATAGGGCGCGATGGAAGGTCGGGGGGGAAACATGCCGCACCTCTCTCGATGGGGCTTGCCGGACTAGGCCTCCGATCGGGACCGCTCCAGGTCGACGAGGACCCGGCGCAGTATCTTCCCCGACGGGGTCTTCGGGATCTCGTCGATGAACTCGACTTCGCGGACCCGCTTGAACGTCGCTACCCGGTCGGCTATGAAACCCATGACGTCGTCCGCGGAGACCGTTGCCCCCTTCCTGGCGACAACGAAGGCCTTCGGTATTTCGCCGGCCTCGACATCCTGCTTGGCGATGACCGCCGCATCGGAAAGCCCCGGGTGCTCCTGGAGCAAGCCTTCAAGCTCGGCCGGCGGCACCTGGAAGCCTTTGTACTTGATGAGCTCTTTCTTGCGATCTTTGACCCACACATAGCCATCCTCGTCGAGAGAGACGATGTCGCCGGTGTGCATCCAACCTTCCCCGGTGATCGTCTCGGCGGTGGCTTGCGGGTTGTTGTAATAACCCTTCATCACCTGGGACCCTCTGACGATGAGTTCGCCGGTCTCTCCAGCCGGCAGCTCTGTGGTCCCGTCCTCGGCATCGACGACCTTCAGCTCGGTATCGGCGACCCGGGGCCCCACCGAGCCGCGACGCATGCGGTCGGGCTCCATGTAGTCGACGTTGAGGAGGGGCGCCTCCGTGAGGCCGTAGCCCTGGATGACGGTGGCGCCGAGGGCGTCGGAGAGGTGGCCCTGCAGATCGCCCGAGAGCGGGGCGCCCCCCGTAAAGGCGAAGCGTAGAGAGCTGAGGTCGTACTCACCGACCTTGGGGTACTGGGTCAGGCCCAGGGCGATGGGGGGCACGGTGAACAGGTTCGAGACGCGGTGCTTCGAGAGCAGCTCTAGGAACAGCTCCATGTCGAACCGGCCCATCATCACCTGGGTGGCCCCCAGGGTCACCGGGATGCTCATCATGACGTTGATGCCGAAGATGTGGAACAGGGGCAGATGGGCAAGGAAGATGTCGTCGCTCCGGGGCGCCGCACCCTCGCCGGGACGGTCGAACATATGCCGGCCGGTGCACGTCAGGTTGTAGTGGGTCAGCATCACGCCCTTGCTCAGGCCGGTGGTGCCGCTGGAGTAAGGGAGGGCGACGAAGTCTTCTTTTGGGTTAATCGCGACCTTCGGCGGCGTTGGCGCCCCACACTCCGCGAGTCCCCAGAAAGAATCGGGGTCCTGCGAGCCTTCATCGATGACGATCAGGCGCTTCACGTTCGGCGCGCCCTCGATGGCGGTCTTGCCCAACTCGAGGAAAGAGCGGTGGACTACCAGCGCCTTCGCGTCGCTGTTGGCCAGCTGATAGGCCACCTCGCGCTCGCGGTATCCCGAGTTGATGGTGGAGACCACGGCGCCCGCTTTCGCGATGCCGTAGAACGCGACCTCGAACTCGATGCAGTTCGGGGCCAGCACGCCGACCACGTCGCCTTTGCCGATGTCGATGGAGCCGAGGGCGTTGCCGAAGCGGTTGCTTTGCTCGTCAAGCTCTCGAAACGTCACCTGGCGCTCGCCGTCGACGATGGCGACCTTGTCCGGGAGACGGGAGGCCGTGCGCTGAAGGGTCGTGGCGAGCGGGATCTCTTCGTAGGGGGCGAGGGAAGCCCTGGGCTGGGGCACGATGGTCGTCCTCCGGGATGTGGCGACAGCGATTGTAGCGTCGAGACCCTCGGTTTACAAATCAGGCCCGTGGGCCTGGGTGGGGGCCGGCGTCTCGACTCGCTCGCCTCGCGCCAGAGACAGCACCAGCGCCACGACTTGCAGGGATCCGATCGCCAGGTAGGCCCGCCGCATGCCGGTGACGAAGGCGCTGGCGACTTCCTCGCCTCCGACCTCCCGAACCTGGTCCAGGCTGGGCTCGAAGCCCGCCGAGGCCATCGCCGCGACGATGATGGTGGTGGCGATGGCGATACCGGTGATGTTGCCCGCGTTGCGCAGCAGCTGGATCATCGCCGTCACGATGCCGTACTGGGAGCGCTCGACGCCGCTCACGATGGAGCTGGTGTTGGGCGAATTGAACAGACCATGCCCGAAGAACATGAGGAACATGGCCGGGATGATCAGGGTCATCGGGGAGTCAACCTCGATGGTAGCGGCGAACAGGAACATGGAAGCAGCTTTGCAGCCCATCCCGGCGACGGTGAGGGTGCGCCAACCGAGCCGGTCCGACAGCCGTCCGCTCAGCGGGGCCATGATGGCCATCGCCGCCGCGCCCGGCATCATGAAGAGCCCCGCCACCCGGGGGCTGTAGCCCAGCACCGCTTGAAGGTAGAACGGCATGGTGAGGAGAATCGAGGTGTTGCCCATGAACGAGAAGAAGGCGGCGCTCGATCCCAGGCCGACCACCTTGCTCTTGAACAGCCGCAGGTCGAGCATGGGCGATGCGGTCTTGAGCTCCCAGCGTATGAAGGCGCCCAGGGCCAGGACCGCGCCCGAGAACCCGGCAACGATGACCGGCGAGCCCCATCCCGTCTCATGCGCGTTGGTCATCGTCACCAGGAAGAGGAACAGTGCCAGCGCGGAGAGGACCGCTCCCGCCCAGTCGAAGCTGGGGCGAGTGCCGTCCGCCCGCCTGCCTCCCGAGACCCGTTCCCTGTCCAGCACGATCGTCGAAGCCACCAGGGCGGCGACCGCTAGCAGGCCGCTCAAGACGAAGATGTAACGCCACCCGAGGCCGCTGACGATCAGCCCGCCCACCAGCGGGCCCATGATCATGGTGGTGCCCACCGTGCCCATGTTGAGCCCAAGCGCCTTCCCTCTTTCGGAGTCCGGGAACATCGACACCATCATCGCCATCATGTTGGCCTGGATCATCGCCGCGCCGACTCCCTGGAAGGCCCGCGCTGACAGGAGCATCGGCAGGTTCTCCGCAACGCCCGCGACAAGGGCGCCTACGCCGAAGAGGACGAAGCCGGTGGTGAACAGAGGTTTGCGGCCCACGATGTCTCCCAGCCGGCCCATGGGCAGCAGCAAGACGCTGATCGTCAGCGTGTGGGCGATGACCACCCATTGGACGGCGGAAAGATCGGCGTCGAAGTGGTCCGCGATGGTGGGCAGCGCTATGGCCACGGCCCCCATGTCGATGACCGTCATGATGATGCTGACGGCTATTGTGCCCGCGACCCACCATTTGTAGTTGGGTCCTTCGACGATGGAGCGGCTGAGGGTGATTGGAGACATCGGTAGGCGCGGTGTTCCAGGGGCCTTGAGCGGCGGCGCCCTACTATACCACCCGTTTGCTTCGGATGAACGGGAGGAGCGCAGCGAGGAGGTAGACCGAGCCCATGACCATGTACACCCGTCGCAGCCCAACGACGAAGGCGCCGGCGACCTCCCGGCCCGCTTCGTCTGACACCGCGTCGAGGCTCGGCTCGAAGCCTCGCGCCGCCATCGCCGATACCACGATCAAGGTGGATATGGCGACGCCCGTGACGTTGCCGGTGTTCCGCGTCAGTTGGATGAGCGCCGAGACGACCCCGTACCGTTCCCGCTCGATGGCGCCCATGACCGAGCTGTTGTTCGCCGAAATGAACATGCCGTGGCCGACGAACATGAGGGCCATGAGAATGGTCAGGAAGAAGAGGGAGGTGTGCTGGCCCAGGTGGGGGGTGGAAAAGGTGAACAGGGTGACGGACCCAAGCAGGAGTCCGATGACGGAGAACTTCCGGGGGCCGAAGCGGTCGGCCAAGCGTCCGGCGATGGGCGCCGACACCATCATCCCGAGGGCGAGGGGCACCAGGATGAGGCCCACCTGGCGGGGTTCGAAGCCCAGGACTTGCTGCAGATAAAAGGGCATCAGGAAGAAGATGGTGGAGGTGCCGAGGAAGGCGAGCCAGCCAGCCGACAGCCCAACGGCCACGACCTTTCGGCGGAACAGACGCAGGTCCAGGAGCGGGAAGCCCGTGCTCAGCTCCCGTCTCACGAAAAGCGCGAAGGCGATGGCGCACCCGGCCGCACCCGCCGGAATCCAGGGCGAGCCCCAGCCGATTCGGACGCCGCTGCTCATCACCAGGAGGAACAGGAACAGGGCGACAGCGGAGAAGACCGCACCCGGCCAATCGAAGCTTGCCCTGGGGCCGGTCTGGGGCTGCGGCGCAAACCGCGGCCGGTCGAGAATGAAGGCGCTCGCCGCGACGCCGACCGCGGCGATGGTGAAGCTTGCCATGAAGGGGGCCCGCCACCCCAGGGCGCTGACCAGCGCCCCGTTGACCACGGGGCCGATGATGGCCCCGACACCCACAATCCCGACGCCCATCCCCAGCGCCTTGCCCCGCTCGTGGGACGGAAAGGCGGACAGGTTCATCGCCATCAGGTTGGCCTGGACCATCGACGACCCTACCCCTTGCACCACGCGGGCGCCGATCAGCATTTCCATGCTCTGAGATGCGGCGGCGACCAGGGAGCCAACGAGGAAGATGAGGAATCCCGTGATGTAGACCGGTTTACGGCCGATCATGTCGCTGAAGCGTCCCATGGGGAGCAGCAACACGCTGATGGTAAGGATGTTGCTCAGGACCACCCACTGGATGTCCGTAAGCGTGGCGTCGAAGTGGTCGGCGATGGTCGGGAGGGCGACGGTGATCGAGTTGTCGAGCGTGATGAGGAGGGTGCCGCCCGACAGGGTCCAGAGGACCCACCACTTGTAGTTGGCGCCGCCCGTGATAGCCCGGCTGAACACGATGTTGGGCATGAAGGGGTTGAGGCCGGACCCCGGCCCCCGGCCCGCGGCGCCATCGTAGCAGGTTGGCTAGACCCGTCAATCCGACGAGCGGGATATCCCGGATGCTGCACCGCATTCGGATTGACACCGGAAGAGGGGAGGACTAGCATGGCCGAACTCGCGGCGCTGGGAGGTGATGGCAAAGATGTTTCACGTTGAGAAGCTGGGTCACGCCGTGCTCAAGGTCAGCGACCTGGAGCGTTCGGTCCGGTTCTACACAGACGTCATGGGGTTCAAGGAGGTCGGCCGGCTTGGCGACGTCGGCGTCTTCTTCACCCTGGATGACACGGACCACCACCACCTCGCGGTGATGAAGCCCAATCCGGAAATGTCCCACCCGGCCGACCAGGACACGGGCCTTCACCACATCGCCCTGAAGGTGGGCGACGACATCGAACAGCTCCGCGAGGCGAAGCGCTGGATGGACGAGAACCAGGTGCCCATCACCCTGATGCGGGACCACCTGTGTACGCTCTCCGTGTACGTCACCGACCCTGACGGCAACGGGATCGAGCTCTACGTTGACGCGGACCCCGTCTGGCGCGAGGACCCGTCCAAGGTGGCGTCCACGGCGCCCCTGGAGCTCTAGGCTCGAATCCCAGTACTGGAGCCGACCCCGATGACCAAGATCGTATCCACCGACTCGCATATTATAGAGGTCCCCGACCTCTGGACCAGCCGGATTGAGGCCGAGTTCGCCGACCGGGCCCCGCGCCTGGTCCAGGGCGAGACCGCCCAGCGTTGGTACGCGGACGACCTGGCCCTCTTCTCCGTGGCCGGCGGCGCCGACGCCGGGGTCCGTTTCGAGCACCCCGAGCAGCTGAGGATCGAGGCCAGCTTCGAGGACGTGCGCCCGGGCGCCTATGTTCCCGAGGAGAAGCTCAAGGACATGGAGGCCGATGGGGTCTGGGGCGAGCTGGTGTATCCCACCTGCGGACTCCACGCCTACAACATTCCCGACGGGGCGCTGCTGTCCGCCATCTGCCGGGTGTACAACGACTGGATCACCGAGTTCTGCAGCGGCCACCCCGACCGGATCAAGGCGATCGCCATGATCAACCTGGACGACGTCCAGGACGGGGTCCGCGAGCTCCAGCGGGCCGCCGGTATGGGAGCGGCGGGCGCCCTGGTTACCGTCTTCCCTCCCGAGGACCGCCCCTACGATCAACCGATCTACGATCCGTTCTGGGCTGCGGCGCAGGAGGTCGGCATCCCGCTGAGCTGGCATATCAGTACGAACCGACAAACGGCGATAACGGGCGCCCTCGCCGGCGGCATCGCCCCGGCCGACGGCGGACTCCCCAAGCGCACGCCGGCAAAGGAGTCGACGTCCACATACTGGGTGATGCAGTCCATCGCCAACGCCATCTTCGCCGGCGTCTTCGAGCGCTACCCCGGGGTGAAGTTCGTGATCCTCGAGCACGAGATGGCCTGGGCGCCTCACTTCATACGGGTCATGGACTACAACTACACGCAGCGGGCGCGCATCCCCGGTCGCCTGCGTTTCAAGAACGACGCCCTGCCCAGCGACTTCTTCCACAACAGCGTCTTCCTGAGCTTCCAGGAGGACGACCTGGGGGTCCAGCTCCGCTCCATCATCGGAGTGGACAACATCATGTGGGGCTCGGACTATCCGCACCAGGAGGGGACCTTCCCCCTCAGCCAGGCGATCCTCGATGAAGTGTTCAAAGAGGTACCTCTTGTGGAGCGGGAGAAGATGACCAGCCTCACCGCGGCCAAGCTCTACGGCTTCGAGGTATGAGGGGCACGCCAAGGAGGCGCAATGGCTGAAAAGAAACCGACCGGCGTCCTGATCGTCATGTCCAACAACGCCGACCCATCCCGGGACGACGAGTTCAACGACTGGTACGACAACGCGCACATCCCCGACGTCCTGGCGACGGGGACCTACTATTCGGCGGTCCGCTACACCAACGAGGAGGCGGGCGAGGGCGAGGCGCGTTTCGTCGCCGTCTATCACACCGACTGGGAGGACCCCTACGCGGCCTACGAGGAGATGAAGAAGCAGGCCGGGAACTTCAGGCCGGGTCCCCTGTTCCAACGGGTTTCCAGCGCCCAGTACTCGCTCATTGGCGCGCCGAAATAGAAGCCCGCCTCCGCCTGAGATCGCAGCGGAACGCATTCAGGTCCCCATCGTGATCATCGACAGCCACGTCCACGTGATCGCCGGCGACCGGGAACGCTACCCGCTGAAGCCCGCGACGATCGCTGGCACGCGGGGCGTCCCGCAGGGCTGGCACCTAAAACTGCCGCTCTCCGTCGAGGGCCTTTCCGAGGCGATGGCCGAGGCCGGTGTGAACAAGGCAGTCCTGGTCCAGGCGGTGTCGGCCTACGGTGAGGACGCGAGCTACGCAGTCGACTCGGCCAAGGCCGACCCCGCGTCTTTCACCAGCGTCGGCATGATCGACATCTCGAGAGACGGCGCCCTCGACCGAGTGGACTACTGGGTGACGGAGCGCGGCGTGCGTGGCTTTCGACTCCCCATCGGCGGTCTCGCGCCCGGAGCGATCAGCGGCCCGGAAACGGCCCCGATCTGGAGCAAGGCCGCGGCCCTGGGCGTGCCCGTCTGTCTTATGCTCCGTCCCGGCCAGGTCCACGAGGTGCGCGAGGTGCTCGACCGCGTGCCCGAGCTCACCGTGGTCCTGGAGCACCTTGGCGGGCTGCCGGTCGAAGGCGACGATGGGGCGGCGGTCCTCGCGCCGTATCCGACCGTTTACCTGAAATTTTCGATGCTCAACCTGGACCCCGAGGCGGTGGGCGGCGCCGAGTCCGAGGACGCCCTGAGAAGGCTTGTTGAAATATTCGGGGCGGAGCGGTTGATGTGGAGCTCGAACTACCCGGCGTCGCAGGACCGCCCCTACACGGCGATGGTGGACCTGGCCCGGGAGAGGACGGCGTTCCTGCCCGAGGACAGCCGGCGCCAGCTGTTCAGCGAGACGGCGCTGACCGTCTGGCCCGAGCTGCGGGACTAGGCGGCGTTCAGCCGGCGGGAGTCGCGAGCGCGAGCTGACCGTAGAACGCCTCCGCGTTGTCGCGCAGAATGCCCTGCTTCGCCTCGTCCGAGAGGTCTTCCCGCTCGAGTAGCTCCTCGACCTCGTGCTTGGCGCGCTCCAGGTTCGTCTCGTGGGGGAAGTCCGAGGCGAAGAGCAGCGTCCCATGGCCGATGCGATCGATGGTGTTGATCAGCGAGTACTCGCCGCCCTCACAGGCGAAGTACATCCGCCCGGACTCAAAATACTCGGCGGGACGGCGACGCAGCCACTCGGAGAACTCCTTGAACTCGGCGGCGGCCCAGACCTCGTAGGAGCGGTCGAGCCGGTCAAGGATGTAGGGCACCCAGCCGGCGCCGGCTTCGAGGTAGGCGACCCGGAGGCGCGGGAAGCGCTCGAAGACGCCTTCCATGACCATGCTGGTGATCTGGATGAACTGGGCCAGCGGGTGCTCCAGGCTCTGGGCCGGGGCGAAGCGGGTGAACGAGTTGATCCCGAGCCCCAGTGAGGGCCCGCTGTGCACCGCGACGGGGACGTTCAGCCGCTCGGCCTCTTCGTAGATCGGCCAGAACTGCTGGTCGCCCAGGGGCAGGCGCACCCCGTAGTCCGAGTTGTTGCCAGGGAGCACGAGGCCGACCATCCCCAGCTCGGTGACCGCACGGCGGAGCTCCTTGACCGCCTGGGCGACATCTTGCAGCGGCACCAGGGCCATGCCCCGCAGTCTGGGGCTGCGCCCGTAAAAGCGGTCCGCGAACCAGCTGTTGTAGGCCCGCGTCACCGCAGTGGCCCATGCCGCGTCCTGGATGCTGCCGACGCTGAGCCCCGCCGTGGGATAGAGGACGGTGGCTTCGATGTCCACTCCGTCGAGGAACTCCAGCCACGTCTCCGCGGTGATGTGGTATTCCTTGTCGTGATGTCCGAGCCGCGCGTGGATAGCGCCGCGATGGTAGCCGTCGATGGTCGGGAAGAAGGGGAAGGCCATCACGTGGCCATGGTCTCGATACGGCGGGTCGAGATACTCGCGGAGCTCGGTGTCCCGCTCCATCACGTGCCCGTCGGCGTCCAGTATTCCGCCGTTCAGCTTCATCGGCCTCGCCTCCTCACCAGTTACGTCGCCTCGCCGAAGGCAGCCCTTGGCGCGGGCTCCCGTGCTTGCAAGGAGGCGGGCCCTCTGCGAAGGCGATCCAGGCGCCCGAGGAGCTCCTCGGCCTCAGTGACCATGTCGCGGACGATCTCGCCCGCACTCTTGATTCCGTGGATCAGGCCCGAGGCCTGCCCCGCCGCCATCTCGCCATGCTCGTGATCGCCCTGCATCTGGCCGCGAAAGACCGACTCCACGGCGGGTGTCCTGGCCGATCCGTCGGTGTTTTTCGTGCCCCGCTCGCCCACAAGGGCCTTGATCTCCTCGACGGCGCCGGCGCGGTCGAGCTCGGCCAGGCGCAGCGAGAGGTCGTTCTTCAGGGTACGGGACACGCGCCCCAAGGCGCGAAGGGCGACCACCGTGTCCGTCTCCTTCGCGGCCACAATGGCGTCCTTGAATGCCTGGTGCACATGGCACTCGTGCGTTGGAATGAAAGCGGTGCCCATCTGAACGCCCTCGGCGCCCAGGGAGAGGGCAGCTACGAAGCCGCGGGCGTCGGCGATCCCGCCGGCCGCCACAACGGGGATGCTCACCGCGTCCACGACGGCCGGGGTCAGCGTCATCGTCGTCATCTCGTCGGGGTTGTTGATCCCGCCGGCCTCGTAGCCCTCGACGATGACGGCATCGACACCGGCTTCCTGCGCCCCGAGGGCCTGGCGCACGTTCCCGACGACCTGAAAGACAACGATTCCCGCTTCTTTGAGTCTGGGAGTGCAGCGCTTGGGGCTGCCGCCGGAGATCACGGTCGCGGTGATGCCCTCTTCGATAACCATGTCCATCTGCCGGTCCACGAGCTCGCCCAGGGTGAAGATCGTCAGGTTGACCCCGATGGGCTTGGCGGTGATGGCCCGGGCGCGACGGATGTGCTCGCGGACGTTCTCGACGCGTTCGTCCTGAGCGACGCCGCCCGGGTTGGAGGAGACGACGCCAAAGCCGCCTGCCTCAGAGACGGCGCCCGCCAGCTCGCCGTTGCCGGCGATGGTCATCCCACCCTGGAGGATCGGGTAGTCGACCCCGAGCAGCTCGGCGATTCTCGTCTTCCACATTGTGCTGCTCGTCGGTCGTTGCCCCCTCGGTGCCGGCTGCCGGCTAGCTCGAGGAGGCGGCTTTGGCTTCCCCGAGGGCCTTCACGATGGCCCCGGGCGACATCGGCAGCTCGCTCATGCGGACGCCGGTGGCGTGATAGACGGCGTTGGCGACGGCGGCCAGCGGGGGGACGATGGAGACCTCGCCGACGCCGCGGATGCCGAAGGGCTGGTGGGGGTTGGGCACTTCGACCAGTACGGTGTCGAGCATCGGCAGGTCCAGGGAAGTCGGGATGCGGTAATCGAGGAACGAAGAGTTGGCCATCACGCCTTTGTCGTTCCAGTAGTACTCCTCGTTGAGGGCCCAGCCGATACCCTGGGCGGTGCCGCCCTGCATCTGGCCCTCGACGTAGCTGGGATGGGCCGCGGTGCCGACGTCCTCCACAATCGTGAAACGGAGGATCTCGACCTTCCCGGTTTCCGGATCGACTTCGACGTCGACGATGTTGCCGCAGAAGGCCTGGGCCATGTGGCGGGGGTTCGAGGTACCGGAAGCCGTCACCGGCCCGCCGGTCTGCATGATCCTGGCGGCGAGCTCCTTGAACTTGAACCGGTCGTCGGGGCTCTTCGTGTTGATATAGACGCCTTCCTCGTGAGCGACGTCCTCGGGCTTGACCTCCCAGAGGATCGCGGCGCGGCGCTTCATCTCTTCGACGATCTTCTCCGCTGCGGCAACGACAGCCATGCCTGTGGACATGGCTGTGCGGCTCCCGCCCGTGGTCCCCGTCCATCCCACGGAGTCGGTATCGCCGACGCTGGGGATCATGTCTTCGGCTTCCAGGCCCAGGACCTCGGCCGCCTGCATCGCGAGGGCGGGCCGGCTGCCGCCGATATCCACCGATCCGGTGACCAGGCTGACGCGCCCATCGCTGTTGACGCTTATGGTGGCCGACGAAAAGTTGCCGCCGTTGTGCCACGAACCGATGGCGGTCCCTCGCCCGCGGTTGGGGCCCTCGAGGGGTGCGCTGTAATGGGGATGGGCCTTCATCGCCTCCTCGACTTCGACGCAGCCGATCCGAGGGAAGGGCACGCCATTGGGCTGGCGAGTGCCCTCACTGGACGCGTTGCGGAGCCGGAGGTCGATGGAGTCGATACCCAGCTTTTCGGCGAGCTCGTCGATGACGGACTCGATGATCAGCGCCGCCTGGGGGGCGCCGGGAGCGCGATAGGCCCCCGTCTTGGGCTTGTTCACCACCACGTCGTAGCCATCGATCAGGAAGTTTTCGAGGTCGTAGGGGGAAAGCCCTGTCATCGCGCCGGAGCCCATGGGGGAGCCCGAAAAGCCGCCGGCCTCGTAGGCCATCCAGATATGGGCCGCGGTGATCTTCCCGCTCTTGTCGGCGCCCATCCTGGCCCAGAGGTAAGAGCCAGAGGTCGGGCCGCCGCCCTCGAACTCCTCTTTGCGGCTCATGGCGATTTTCACCGGGTGACCCGTCTTGTGCGACAGGACGGCTGCCACGGCGTCCAGATTGAGATAGACCTTGCCGCCAAAGCCGCCGCCGATCTCCATCGGGATGACTTTGACGCTGGACTCGGGAAGGGCCAGGATCTCGGCGATGGTCTTGCGGATGCCGAAGTGCCCCTGCGTGGAGGTCCAGATGGTGACGTGCCCGTCCGTGGCCCAGTGGGCGGTCGTGGTTCGAGGCTCGATATAGCCCTGGTGCACCATCTTGGTGGTGAACTCGCGCTCGACGATGGCGTCGGCGTCCTTGAACCCCTTCTCGATGTCGCCGAGCTTGAACTGCAAGTGGCTTGCGATGTTGCCGTGGTCGCCAGTGTCCTCGCCCGGGTCCATCCGCGATTTGACCTCCCTGGCGGTCAGTGAATCGTGAACGAGCGGCGTGCCGGGCTTCATCGCCTCCAGCACATCGAGGACAGGCGGCAGTACCTCGTAGTCGACCTCGATGGCGTCCGCGGCCTCCCGGGCTAGGTGCGGGCTCGTCGCGGCAACGGCGGCGACAGGCTGCCCTTGATAAACGACTTTGTTGCTGGCGAGGCTGAGCTCCGAGTAAACGCGGGGATTGGCGAATGTCTGGGCCCAATTGATCTTCGAGCCGTCGCTGATCGGGAGGTCCCGGGCGAGCATCACGGCGCGGACTCCCGGCATTGCCGCCGCCTTCTTCGTATTAATGGAGCGAATGTTGGCGTGGGCGTGAGGACTTCGGAGCATCGCCCCGTGGAGCAGTCCGGAAAGGGGCACATCGGCGGAGTACTGCGCCCGACCGGTGACCTTGTCGTAACCGTCGTGCCGAATGGGGCGGGTGCCGATTACTCTGTAAGTTCGCTTCTCGGGCGCCTTCGGGGCGGCTTTCGTGGTCATGTCGCTTCCTCCCGTCGTTACGAAGTCGCCCAAAGGATACGGGGTCGGGTTGGGCGCGTCAAACCGTCGCGGTTGAAATGACGGATGGTCGAGCGTACCCTAGCGGCGCGTTGGTGCGAGGAGAAGCCGGAGAGGCCCTCACCCCACCCTTCACCACCGGGAGAGTCCAGAGAGGGCGAAGCCCTCTTTGGCAAGGGTTGAAGGGGATGTGCCCCTTCCTTCATGAATAGCCCGAAGGGCTACCTTGAACCCCCTTCAGGGGGTTTGGGGGTCTCCCTCGGCGCAACGGAGGAGCCAATGGCAAGAGTAGCGCTGATTGATTCGAAAGAGGGCCTCACGCCCGACCAGCAGGAAGCATTCGACGAGATCGCCGCGAGTCGCGGCCACGTTGTCGGCCCGTTCCGCGCGCTGCTCCATCGCCCGGAGCTGGCGCGCCGGATCAGCCGGCTCGGCGCCTATGTTCGGTTCGAGAGCGGGCTCGACGGGGCGCTGCAAGAGCTAGCGATCCTCGCGGTCGCCCGGCACCACGACGCCCAGTTCGAGTGGACGGCCCACGTCCCGCTGGCACTGAAGGCCGGTGTTCGCGAGGAAGCGATGGCCGCCATCCGCGATCGAAGGGCGCCCGCGGGTCTCACCGAGGACGAGGTTACCGTGTGGCGCTTCGTTCACGAGCTCCTCGCCAACAAGCGGGTCGCCGACCCCACCTATCGCGCCGCGTTGGACCTGCTGGGGCGGGACGGCGTCTTCGAGATCACAGCGACCGCGGGCTACTACAGCTTGCTCGCGGCGTTCATGAACGCCTTCGAGGTGGAGCCGGCGCCGGGCGTCGAGCCCCTCGTGCTATAGTTCGGCCTCCGCTCGGGGAGAGTCCGCAGAGGGCCGCCCTCGATCGCGGGAAAGGACCGTCATGTTCGTGACTTTCGCCATCGTCTATCCCAAGCCGGAGTATCGCGACCTGTTTCTCGAAGCCTTTCGAGAGGACGCCGAGGTGACGCTCCGCGACGAGCCCGGCTGTCGACGCTTCGAGGTCTACCACGAGACCTCCGCGCCCGACAACATCGTCCTTCTCGAGGTCTTCGACGACGAGGCCGCTCACGAAGCCCATTTGACGACACCTCACTACGCGAAGATCGTCGAGATCTGCAAGGACAGGCTCGCCAGGGATGCGTTCCACGCCTACTGTGTCAACGATCATCCTTCGGACGCCGTCTTCAAGGCGATGAAGGGGTAGAACGAGTAGGACCCGTCGAACTACGAGCAACCCTTCGACAAGGTCAGAGGTGACGGTCGCGAAAGGAGCCCGAGGTGAAGTTCATCGTCACCGTGCCCGGTCTGTTCCTGTCCCCCAAAGTCATCGAGCCCTGGCACGCAGAGATGACCGCGGCCGACATTGTCCGCTATGCCCAGAGGGTCGATGAGCTCGGCTACGACTACATCCGCGTCCCGGAGCACCTCCTCGTCCCTCGCGAGCTGAGCAAGTCCATGGGGACGAAGTGGACCGAGCCGGTCACAACCATGGCCTTTCTCGCCGGCGCCACCAGCCGGGTCCACTTCGTCACCGGGATCCTCGTGCTCCCGTACCACAACCCGGTGGTGCTGGCCAAGGGGATCGCCACCCTGGACTATCTCTCCGGCGGCAGAGTCACTCTCGGAGTCGGCGTCGGGCATGTGAAGAAGGAGTTCGCCGCCCTCGACATTCCCTTCCACGAGCGCGGCGCGATCGGTACCGAATACATACGGGCAATCAAGGAGCTCTGGACGTCGGACGACCCTTCCTTCGACGGGCGGTTCGTACGGTTCAAAGAGGTCATCTTCGATCCGAAGCCCGTGCAGAAGCCGCACCCTCCCATCTGGGTTGGCGGCCTCTCGGAGGCCGCCCTGCGCCGGGCCGCTGACATGGGGGGGCTGGCAACCCCTGGCGAGCAGACCGCTCGAGGAGCTGGCCTCGAAGCTGGACTATCTCCGGAAGCAACCCGGCTACCAGCAGCGCACCCGGCCCTTCGACATCGTCATGCAGAGAGCGACAGCCGGCGAGACGCCGTCCGGAGCGCAGGTGGGCAAGGACGAGTTGGTACAACGTTTCGGGGAGCTCCATGATCTGGGGTTGACGCATACCAGCCCCGCGACCGCGAGCTCGAGGAACGTTGAAGAATCGCTCGAGAAGCTGCAGTGGTTCGCCGAGGAGGTCTTGCCCCTCTGCCGGGACTGAGTCGGCCGTCAGTCCAGAAAGACCGGCGCGTCGTCGGTGATCACCCGGTCCTCGTTGTCGAGGTCGTGGCGCAGCCACCTCGGGAGCGAGAACAGCCCCGCGTGGGCCGCGCCGTCGTAGAGGCGGAGATCGGTGGCGACGCGTTCCCGGATTCGGCCGTCGATCTCCTCGGCGGTAAGCGCGGTCGTGGCGCCCGTCATCGCGAAACCCCAGCTGCTGCCGAAGGAAAGCATGTCGACTCGATAGGGCGCGACCGAGCCCGCCGCCTCGTGGACCGTGTGGCAAATGGCGGAGAAAACGCGGCTCATCCCCAGCGCGGCCGGTCCGGCCTGAGTGACGAGGACGCCACCTGGACGCAGCCGCGACAGGGCCAGGCGGTAAAACGAGTCGGTGAACAGCGGCAGCGATGGGCCCGTTTCGGCGGGGTCGGTGACGTCGATGACAATGGCGTCGAAGGGCTGCTCTCGCTCTTCGAGGACCCGGCGGGCATCGCCGAACACCAGCTCGGCGCGGGGATCGTCGAAGGCCCCCCGGTGCCAGGAGGGGAGGAGCTCCTTGCAGAGCTCGACGAGCTCGCGGTCGAGATCGGCCATGACAACCCGATCGACGGTGCGATGGGCCAGGACCTCCCGCAGCGTCGCGCCCTCCCCGCCACCGGCGATGAAGACGTCTCGGGGTCCGGGGTGCGCGATGAGTCCCGGGTGCACCAGCGCTTCGTGGTAGATGAACTCGTCGCCCTCGGCGGACTGGGTCTTGCCATCGAGGACCAGCGTGCGCCCAAGGGGGTCGGTCTCGATGACCTCGACCTGCTGATACGCGGTGCGTCCGGAATAGATGCGGGCGGTCAGCTTCAGTTGCTGGAAGAGCGTGGGCTGGACCGATTCGACGTACCACTCATCTTCGGTCGAGGGGTGCATGGCCCCGGGGCCTATTCGGCGTAGACCGGGAGCAGGCCGCGCTGGATCTTGATGATCTCAGGGTCCCGGGCCTTTAGCCGCTCGACGATGAAGTCGGCGGCGCGGGTTGGCTCGAACTCGGTCCCGCAGGTGAAGATGTCGACCGCGGCATAGCCGTATTCCGGCCAGGTGTGGACTGAGAAATGGGACTCGGCGATCGAGATGATGCCGGTGACGCCCTGCGGGGCGAATTGATGAAACGATTGGCTGAGGACGGTTACACCCAACTCCTCGGCCGCTAAGAGGAACGTGCCTCGAATGAACTCAATGTCGTCGAGCTGAGATGGCTCGCAATCTTTGAGCTCAAGTAGGAGGTGCGTACCTAATGCATTCAATCACCCGCCCCCAGACTAGCGTTTCTCACACGAGGAACAATTATAGCGGCAGTTTTTTCGCGCGCAAGGGGCCTGCACCATGGGGAGTGCAGAGGGGCAGGGCCCCTTTGCCGGGGGTCCAAGGGGGTGCCCCCCTTTTATCTTCAAAGCCCGAAGGGCTACCTTGAACCCCCTTGAGGGGGTTTGGGGGCGTTCTCGGCAACGACTAGAGGCCAAGGCCCGAAAGATCGGCGTGCTCTCGCAGGAGCTGGCCGAAGCGTCGCAGCTTTTCGGGATGCCGGAAAGTCGGCGCCGTCACGAACCCATCGATGGTGTCGATGATGTCGAGCGTGCTCTCCGGCACGACCACAAGCGGGACTTCGCGCTCCTTTGCCTTCTCCACGACGTAGGGGATGGGCTCGCCGCCGCCGGTCAGGATGAGGCAGCGGGTCGAGGCATCGAGGGCGTTCCACTGCAGGTCCGGGCGGTCGGTCCGGGTGACCAGGGCCATGCGCTCCTTGCGCCCGTAGTAGTGGACGCTGGAGTCGACGACCATCGCGCCGACCAGCAGGCTCTCGACGATCTCGCCGCCAAGGTCGTCGTTGTTGAGGACGGTCCCATCCAGACGCTCGCTGTACTCGGAGACGGTGAAGCCGAGAAGCATCCGGTCCTCGGGCACGATCCCCAGGACATTGACGCCATCGCGCGCCAGGACAACGGCCGCCGTCTCGCGGGCCTCGCGGAGGCTCTGCTCGGGCACGGCGTTGAGCAGGACGCCGGCGAAACGGTCGCCGAAGAGCCGCGCCGCTTCCGTCACCGGGGCGAGGTCCATGGCCCGGCGATAACTGACCACCAGGACGACTCGGGCATCGAGGAGGTTGGCCAGCTCTATTGAGGTTGTCTTCCCGTCGCCGTCGGCGATGACCCCGTCGGCGACGACGACATCTTTGCCGCTCGAGATCGCGTCCCACTGCTTGACGATTGCCGGCTTCGCGTCGCCAATTCCACCTGCGGCGAGTCGCTGGGGCGACAGGGCCTCGACACTTTCCGTTAGCCCGAGCGCTTCCTTCGCGAAAGCGACGTCGGCATCAGGGCTGCTCGCGTCATCCTGGACCGCGGGCTTGGCGTAGCCGGCCTTCTTCCCGGAGGCGGCGAGCAGCGACGTCAACGACAGCGCGAAGGCGGTTTTGCCGGCGCCCGGTTCGAGGGAGGTGACGTAGATTCCAGCCATGACCGAGGGTCTCCATCCAGAGGAAAGTGAAGTGTATCACAGCGGATATCGGCTGTGCGAGAGGTCGGCGCTTGACCGTCCTGGAGAGGAATCCTATCATCCGCCGGGAGCCGCACGGTTGAGGAACATCGAAGGAGGAGCGCCATGGCCGAGGGGAAGGTCGCGATCGTCACCGGGGCCGGTAGGCCGTGGGGCCTGGGCCGTGCCACGGCGCTGGGGCTGGCCGGAAAAGGGATGGATATCGTCGTCGCCGAAGTCCGGGACGACTGGGGTGAGGAGGCCGTCGAGAACATCCAGCGCGAGACAGGCCGAAGCGCCCTCTACGTTCGCACCGACATCTCCGATCGTGCCAGTGTCGACGCCATGGTCGGCCAGGCCGTCGAGCGGTTTGGCCGCATCGATGCGCTGTGCAACGTGGCCGGGATCACGGCCCGGGTGCGCCTCGAAGAGATGGACGACGAGACCTTCGACCGCGTGATGAACGTGAACCTGAAGGGCATCTTCGTCAGCTGCAGGGCGGTGCTGCCGACGATGAAGGCCCAGGGCTCCGGCCGTATCGTCAACGTCTCTTCGGGCGGCGCCCTGCAACCCCTCAAGGGCCTCGGGGCCTACTCGGCGGCCAAGGCGGGGGTGATCGCGCTAAGCAAGATCATGGCCTGGGAATGGGCCCCCTACGGTATCGTGGTGATCGTGGTTGCGCCTGGCAGGTTGGGCAACGCCATGGGCAGCGACGAAGGGCCGGGAGTCCAGGAACGGCAGCTGGGAGTGGGGGCCCAGCCGTTCAAGGTGCTGATGACACCCGACGACGTGGCCGCGGTGATGGTCTACGCCGCTAGCAGCGAGGGCTACGCGCTGACGGGTCAGACGCTGCACGCCAATGGGGGCGGGTATATGGTGTAGTGACGGGAGATAAGCCCGGCGACACGTCGAGGTCGAGGGTCGTCGGGCAATTGTGGTCTTGTTGCGCTAGGTTGACGAGCCAGGCTGATCAGCTTTTCTTCGACTTCCCTTTCGCAAGAAGGGCCATTTGTCCCGGGGTGTGGGGGGACCGAGATTTAATCACGATTCCCGCCCCCCTGTTGAATGCAAAAGATATGATCTCGTCTTCCACAGCCTCCTCAACAAGCCGAACAAACTCGTTAAGTGTCATCCGAACCAGCTCACGCCTTTTCGTCTTGTCGGAGTTGAAAAGGAAGGCATCGACCGCACTCAGGTCCTCCGAGAGATCCGCCATGAACACGAACGAGTGAATCAGCTGGTTGCAGATGCTCCTTGGAAGTCGCTGACCCTTCCTGGGGCTCTCCAAATCGTAGAACTCACCAATCCAGTGGGAGTACATCCAGTCTAGAGGTTTTGCCTGGTCAGTACAGGGAAATATTGTGACCGCGCGGCGGGTGCCCTCGAACTCATCTGACAGCTTGAGGCAATCGGATAACTTCCGAATGGCGAAGGCGGCTCCGAATACGAACTTCTCCAGTTGAGCTAACGCCTGTTCACTCTTCGGGTCGGTGTCATCGAAGGTGGTGGTGCGCTTTAGCTGCCGTTTCCAATTCCTCTGCAGGCGACGTAACTCTTCCCTCCACACCCAAGACTCGTGGATCAACGTTTCGACTCCTCAAGAAACCCCGATATGTACCGCACGCAGCGATTCCTGAACCTGATGCTGAGCATCTACATGTGTACACGCAACTAGAGCGAGAGGCCCGGCGAGACGTCCAGGTCGAGGCCGCTGGTGACGCCCCGCTTGAGCTGGAAGTAGCCGCAGGCGGCGATCATCGCGGCGTTGTCGGTGCATAGGATGGGCGGCGGGATGCGTACCGGGACCGGCGAGTGGTGGGCCAGGCGCTCCCGGAGCGGCCTGTTGGCCGCCACGCCGCCTGCCAGCAGTACCTCGCGGGCACCGGTCGCGGTAGCCGCGGCGACGGTCTTGGCGACCAGCACGTCGACCACCGCTTCTTGAAAGCCCGCCGCGATGTTGCGCACCGTCGGCAATTGGGCCGCGCGCTCGAGGTCGTCCGCCGGTGCGGGATAGACGCCCTGTTCCTGGGCTAGGTGGAGCGTCGCCGTCTTCAGACCGCTGAAGCTGAAATCGTGGCTGCCCTTCATCCAGGCCCGGGGCAGGGTGAGGGGCTCGGTGGCGTCTTCGGCTGTCCGCTGGATGGGGGGACCGCCGGGGTAGCCGAGCCCGAGGATGCGGGCCGCCTTGTCGAAGGCCTCGCCGGCGGCGTCGTCCCTAGTCCGGCCCAGCATCTCGTAGTCGCCGTGGCCCCGCACCAGCACCAGGTCGGTATGCCCGCCCGAGGCAATGAGGCAGACGAGAGGCAGCTGCGGGGGCTCCTGCTGTCGGCCGTCCGCCTCGAGCCAGTTGGCGTAGACGTGGGCTTCGAGATGGTTGACGCCCGCGAGGGGCAGGCCGCGGGCCATTGCGATGGCCTTGGCGGCGTTGACGCCCACGAGAAGGGCGCCGGCGAGGCCGGGCCCCGAAGTCACCGCCACGGCGTCGATGTCGTCCAGGCCGAGGCCGGCATCGTCGAGGGCTCGTTGCACGATGGGGACGATCTCGAGGACGTGCTGTCTCGATGCGACCTCGGGGACGATGCCCCCGTATCGCGCGTGGAGCTCGACCTGCGAGGCGATAACGTTGGAGAGGGTCCGCCTTCCGTCCTCGACGACGGCGGCCGACGTCTCGTCGCAGGAGGTCTCGATCCCGAGGACCCTCACAGCTTTTCCATTTGGGCGATGCTCTGGAGCAGGCGTTTCACTCCGACGCCGCCTCGGAACGCGACGGTCACCTGGCTGTCGCCGGCGTCGGGGACGCAGTTCACGACGATCCCCTCGCCGAAGGTGGCGTGGGTGACCTTGTCGCCCACGCTGAAGGGCGCGGGGGCCGAGGGCGCCGGGGCCCGCTCGCCCGCGTCTTCGGTCCAGCTCGGGCCCGCCGGAGCGCCCATGACGACGCGCGCTCCGATTCCCGCCGGTCGGGGACGGTACGGCGTCGAAAGCAGGTCGCTCGGGATGTCGCGAAGGAACCGCGAGGGCGGGTTGGCGTTGCGCATGCCCATCGCGGTGCGACGGAACGCGCGGAGGAGGTACAGGCGCTGCTCCGCCCGAGTCATGCCGACGTAGCAGAGGCGGCGCTCCTCCTCCATCTGGGCCGGGTCGTCGAAGGACCGGATGTGGGGCAGCACACCCTCTTCCATCCCCACGATGAACACAATAGGGAACTCGAGCCCCTTGGCCTGGTGCAGCGTGATCAGCGTCGTCGAGTCGGCCCGGCCGTCGATGTTGTCGGTGTCGGAAACGAGGGCTACCGACTCGAGGAAAGCGGCGAGCGCTTCGGCCGGTTCGAGGTGGGCGAACTCCTCGGCCACCGAGCGCAGCTCCAAGACGTTTTCCAGCCGCTCCTCGGGACGGTCGTCGCTGGCCAGAATGGAGTCTCGATAGCCGCTGCGCTCGAGGGTCATGTCGACGAGTGTTGCCGGCGGGACTCTGAGACTCTCCTCCGTGAGGCCGTCGATGAGCTTGAGGAAGGCGGTGAGGGAGCGGAGGGCTCGAGGCCCCAGGTCCGGTAGCTCGACTGCTTTTTCTTCCTCCGACGCCAGCAGCTGGAGCGCGGTGTACAGGGGAAGCTGTTGCCCGCTCGCCCAGCGGCCGAGCTCGTCGAGGCTCCGCTGGCCGATGCCTCGCGAGGGGACGTTGACGATGCGGAGCAGGCTGACGTCATCGTAGGGGTTGAATAACAAACGCAGGTAAGCCAGGGCGTCCTTGACCTCGCGACGCTCGTAGAACCGGGTCGCGCCGACCAGGCGGTAGGGCAGCCCGTAACGGACGAAGGCCTCTTCGATGGGCCGCGACTGGGCGTTGGTCCGGTACAGCACGGCGCAGTCGCCGTAGCGGCGTCCAGCTTCCTTGGTGAGCCGGTCGACCTCGTTGACCACGTACTGCGCTTCGTCCTGTTCGTTCAGGGCGTCGGCGACGGTGATGGGGACGCCGTCGGTGTTGTCGGTCCACAGGTCCTTCGCGGTGCGCTTGTTGTTCTGGGCGATGACTTCGCCCGCGGCGCTGAGGATCGTCTTCGTGGAGCGGTAGTTCTGCTCCAGCTTGATGACCTTGGCATGGGGGAAATCGGTCTCGAAGTTGAGAATGTTGCCGACGTCGGCGCTGCGCCAGGAGTAGATCGACTGGTCGGGGTCGCCGACCACGCACAGGTTCCGGTGCTTGGCGGAGACGATGCGGGCCATGCGGTACTGGGCCAGGTTCGTGTCCTGGAACTCGTCGATCAAGGTGTGGACGTAACGGTTCTGGTACTTGTCGCGGACCTCTTCGTTGGACTCGAGGAGCCGGACCACCTTCATGATCAGGTCGTCGAAGTCCAGAGCGTTGCTCATACTGAGCAGCTGCTCATAGCGCTCGTAGACCCGAAGGACCACCTCGTCGAAGTAGTTGCCCTTGGTCAGGGCGAACTCGGGTGGGGTGAGGAGCTTGGCCTTGGCGGCCGAGATGGCGTGCTTGACGGCCCCGGGGCCGAACTTCTTCGGATCGATGCCCACTTCTTCGAGGGAGCGCTTTACCAGGGAGGTCTGGTCCGCCGAGTCGTAGATCGAAAACGAGCGGTCGATCCCAGCGTGCATCGCCTCGATACGGAGGATGCGCGCGCCGATGGCGTGAAAGGTCCCCAGGGTGACGTCCTCGGTGGAGTGCCCCATCAACTCGTGGACCCGCTCGCGCATTTCGCGGGCGGCCTTGTTGGTGAAGGTGACGGCCAGAATCCGGAACGGGCGCACGCCACAGGTGTTCACCAGGTAGGCGATGCGTTGCACGATAACCCGGGTCTTGCCGCTGCCGGGTCCGGCGATGACGAGCACCGGCCCCTCGATAGCCTCGACTGCCTGTACCTGGGCGGGATTGAGTTCGTTCAGCAGGTCCATGGGGTTACGGAAGGATTATAGCAGCCCCCTCGGACGGGCTAGCCCCCGGCCGAACTCGGAATCATCACCGCGTTCACCCATTCGGGCGATGTACCAAAGGCTTGTAGGGCAGAAAGTAAGTAGGTGCCATATTCCCATGTGACACCGCGGAATTAGGGAGGCTCAGTATGAAAAGGTTCCGATGGGGTTTCGGCGCCCGGTGGCGGGCAGTTCTTCTCGCGTTGACGGTGCCGCTCGTGGCCGCCGGCGCGATTTTCATCTGGCAGGACTATCAGGCGCGACGCGAAGCGGTCGTCACGCAAGTCCGCCTCAAGTCGGCCGAGGTCAACGCCCAACTGGAGGACTTCGTCCACACCACGCGGGGAGCTTCGCATGTTTACGCCGCCACGTGGATGACGTTTAACTCGGAGCTTGTCACCGACCTGGAGCCGGGCGCGACATCCGCGGCTCCGAACCGGTATCTTGCCGAGTTCTTGTCCGACAAGCCCCGCTTCTCCAACGCGATAATCACTGACCTGGATGGAACACTGCTGGCGTCGTCAGCGGGTTTTGAGGCCGGTGAGCGCCTGGTCGCGGGAGATTTCGTGACCCGGGCGCGGACTAACGATGACTTCACCGTCTCCGACGTCTATCTGCCGTCCGAGGCCAGCCCTTCCGCGCTCTTCAGCCAGCCGCTGCGCGACGCGACGGGCGAGACGGTGGGCCTCCTCGTCCTCGAGAGCAGCCTCGACACGATCTCGTCCTCGTTGGACATGAGCGTGGGCTTCCCCACCAGCGCCAAGTCGGGAATTTTCGACAGCTCGGGCCGTGTGTTGGCCGGCACCGGCTATCAAGACCCCCATCCCGGAATGGTCGCGGGGATCGACGTCAGCTCCGCCCCCGTCTGGGCCCAGGCCATGAACCGGCCCACGGCGGAGTGGTTCGGTCCCGGTCTCGATAAGGTCGACCGCATCATCTTCTTTGGTTACCCGGACCAGACTCCCTGGATCACGACCGTCGCCTACGAGCAAGCGGAGATCTTCGATCCGCTGTGGCAGAGGATATGGGGCTTTGGGGGCGCTCTGCTCGCCACTATCGCAGCCACCCTCTGGGTGGGCGAGATCTTCATTCGACGAGAGCGCCGCGGCGCGGCGAGCCAGGAAAAGGAGCGTCGGACTCTGGACGCCGTGATGAACGGCGCCACGGACGGCATCGTGGTCGTCGACAGCGACGGCCGCGTCAACTTCGTCAATCCCCAGTTCCGCTGGCTGTTCGACCTGCCCTCCGCGCCGGTTGACGGACGTCCTTTCAGCGAGGTCCTGGCGTGCACCGAAAATCGAGGACTCATCGACGCGGACGCCCGTGAGCGGCTGGAAGAGGCGACATCGGGCGAGGACCGGATCGTGCTCGAGCCGCTGCGTCTGGAATGCACGCCTCCGCTGGAGATCGGAATCACCTCGTATCCCCTGCGCAACGGACAGGGAGAGGGCCTCGGCCGGACGGTGGTCCTGCATGACGTCACCAAGGCCAAGGCCGTCCAGCGCATGAAGTCCCAGTTCCTCGCGACGGCGTCTCACCAGCTGCGGACGCCCATGACCTCGATCCTCGCCTTCTCCGAGCTGTTGACCTCGCGAAAGGTGCCGGTCAGCCGGAAAGACCGTTGGATCGGCCAGATCCACCAGCAGGCCGATCGGATGATCACGACCATCAACACGATGCTCAACGTCTCTCAGATCGAGGCTGGCCGCCTGGACCTGAAGGTGGAAGACTTCGATGCCGCCGAGGTCTTCGACTCCGTAATCCGCGACCTCTCGGTGAACACAGGCCACCGCATCGAAATGCGGGTCAACGCCCGTATGAGCCGGATCCGTGCCGACAAACATCGCTTCCGGCAAGTCGTGGAGAACCTGATTGACAACGCTATGAAGTACACGCCCGAGACCGGCGTGATCAAGATTACCGCCGAGAGCTACCTGGACGGTTTGGTTGACTTCGCGGTCAGAGATAACGGGGTTGGCGTCCCGATAGAAGAACAGCAACACCTTTTCACTCCGTTCTATCGCGTTCCCGGTGCCTCCACCGACAAGGTCTCGGGCACTGGGCTGGGTCTCTACATCTCGAGAAGCATTGCCGAGCTCCACGGAGGGGACGTCTGGGTTGAGAGCACTCCCGGACTGGGTAGCTGCTTTCACTTCACCTTCCCTTCAGCGGCGCCTCCCATTGAGCGGTTGACCGACACGGCGAACGCTCAACAAGCCGACAAACGCCATCCGGTCGGCTCGTTCTAGGCGAGGAGCACACTCTTATGGAACCGAACATGCCACTGCGACACACGTTGCTCATCGCCGAAGACGACCCCTCGCTACGATCGGCTATTCGAGACACTCTGGACGATGTCCGTGCGGTGGACGTCCTCGAAGCCGCCGATGGGCCGGAAACGCTGCGGCTACTGGCGGAGGCCACCCCGGACGTCCTGCTCCTCGACCTGCTCATGCCCGAGATGACCGGCTTCGAGGTCCTTCGGGCCATCGCCGATCAGACCGGTTCGGAACGCCCCACCATCCTGGTGATGAGCGCCCTCGCCGAGCCGGCGACCGTCGAGGCCCTCAGCGCGATGGGCGTCGACGGTATCCTCCCCAAGCCGTTCCGAGTCGACGAGCTTGCAAGAGCGGTGCGCGAGGCCGTAGCCGGCCGCGGCGTGCCCCTCGGTTCGCGAAGGCCGATAACCGATGCGATGGGAGCGGCACGTCCGCTCGTCACCACGCTGGGGAAAGTAGCTTGAACGACAAGAGACAGCGACTCCAGGGGACCGACCAGGTCGAGGCCCTGGTCGAGCGGGAAGCGGCACTGGCCGCCAAGGCTGCTCCTGGGGCCCGGATTGGCGCCGTCGCACGACCCGCTCTCGGCCCCGCGTCAATGCGGCGTGTTCTTCGTTCCCACGAAGGGGCGCGCCGGGACGTGGCCGAGTCGCTGCACCGGTTCGTGCAGAGCGGGCTTCTCGTCGCCTCTCAGCGCCTGCAACAGGTGGCAGCGGATCTGGCGCCGGAGCGCGCCGATACAGCCCGCCAGGTCAGCGATATCGCCGCTGATCTCGATCGCCTCAATGAAAGCGCCCTTCGCGAGGCGGCCAGGAGACTCCACCCCTCGATCATCCAGATAGGTCTCAAGCCTGCCCTGCGCTCGCTCCTCGACGCCTCACAGCTCGATTGGGATCTCACCGCGCCGGGTGACGACGCGGACCGGGGCTCCATCGCCCAGTTGGGGCTCGAGCCGGAGCTGCGTCTTGCCGTCTACCGCTTCGTCGAGATCGCCGTTGTGGAGGCGAGAGAGCGAGCCGGCGCCGGATGGTTGACGGTTGCCCTGTCGAGCGAGGACTTGGAAACCGCTGTGGTGACGGTCCGCCACGATGGCGTTGCGGTCGACACAGACGTCCGGCAACGCAGCCCGGGACTGCTCCTCATGGAGGACTATTGCTCGGCGCGGAACGGCGCCATGTGGATCGCGAGCCGGGCGGACGACACCAGGCTCGTCGGGGCCTTTCCCATCGTCTGGGGCGCGCGCCCGGTCGCGTCCGGTAAGCCGCCGCGGCCTCCCGTATCGCCGCGCTCTCGCTGACCGCGTCCGCGACCCCACAGCCCTGGCAGACGAGCCCGTAGCAGCGGGCCGTGTAGAGGCCGATCAGTCCCTGCTGCCGCCGCGCCGTGGTGACCACTTTCGAAGCCCCTTCCCGGAGGAGCATGCGCTCCATTTGAAGCGTGATCCGGTTCGCGCTGAGGGGCGGGTGCTCGACGTAGAGCGAGCGGCACCGCTCGGCCCCGGCCCGGTTGCCGTCCAGCCGGTACAGGGCGACGAAGAAGGGCAACACGACGTTGACGGTGATCTCCGCGGCGCGGCTCGATCCCACCAGCGTCGCGCCCGCCGGGCCCGGCCTGCCGAAATCCCAATGCCGCCCCCAGTAGCCCTTGTCTTCTACGGTCAGGAGGCGTCGCAATGCTCCGAAGACCCCGCGGGGACCTGCCTGGGCCAGGGAGCGTTCGAGCTGCTTTCGGGCCCCCTCTCCGGCGAAGCGAGCGACGAGGCGGGCCGCGGCGGCTACTCGCCGGGCCGGAGAGCCCCCGGGCCGGACGCGGAAGTGTTGCCATCGTAGGGGCTCGGCTCTCGGGAGCGGCGCCACGGCCCACCTGCCCTCGAGCTCCGTGGCCCACGGGTCCGAGGCGTGCGGCAGGCCTCGTTGGGAGGGCAGGAGCCCGGCGGCCCCCATCAACAGGGCCTCGAGGGTCGCAATACGGCCGGCCGGCGCCTCGGCGAGGGCCGCGCCGGTGAGCATGGTCGAAGACGCTCTGACGGCCAGGGCGGCGAAGGGCTCGCGGTTCTTGCTGTACCCCAGGGCTCGGAACAACGCCCGGTGCAGGGCCTCTTCGGGCCCGGCGGTTTCGATGGCTTCGGCCAGGACCGCCGCCTTCTCGGTGAGGCGCCGGTCCCCCTCGGCGTCGAGAACCAGGCCGACGTCCGCTCCGGTGAGCTCTCCGCGATGGTTGACGCAGGGGCGGGGGTCAAGGTCCTCGACTCGCTTCGGCGGTCCCACGTAGAGCGCCTCGATAACGGCCACCGGGATTCGGCCTCCGTCCCGGCCTCGGGTGTCCCGCTTCGGGTCACCCGACCAGACGACGTGCAGCATAACGTCGGCGTACTCAGGGTCGACGTGGTGGCCGTGGCGGTACCAGTCCCCCTGGCGCTGGTGAAGCTCGATGTCCCCCTTCATGAGCACGCCGGAGCCGTTCCGGAGCACCGCGGACTTGAAGTCGGGACCGCGGTCCTTGTTGGGCCAGCCGGGGAAGACCACCCGCAGGACGTCGCCGTCGAGGGTCCGCACCGTGTTGCCGTAGAGGCGCTGCTGGCCCCAGAGGCGATGGAGGGCGGCCTCTTCGGGGAACCGGCGGCCCGGAGGCGCGCTCACGGCTTCGGGGAGCCGTATTCGAAATCAGACCGCTCCGCCAGGACGCCGAGCATGGCCGAGGAGATCCCGCGGGGCGCATAGATGCCGCGCTCCCACTCGCTGATGGTCTGCTGACGCGTGCCCAGGCGCCGGGCCATCTCCTGCTGGCTGGCCCTGAGATGCCTTCTCAAGGCTCGCACCGTGGCCGAGTCCCATCGCTCCGGCTCCGCTCCGCTTTCCTTTGTCATCGCCGCAGCTTACATGGTTCCGTGTAAGACAGCAACCCCGAGTTCGGCCTGCGCCTCCCCCGAAGGTTAGCCTTGCGCACCGCCATCATTGGGAACCCGTTCGGCTAGCCTTGCGCGGTCCCGGCGCTCTCGGTAAGATAGTCGACGGCTTAGCACTCGCGGCTTGGGAGTGCTAACGCCCGGATTCGTTTCGAATACACGTCTAGGAGGCATGCCAGTGGCGAGAAAGCTAAAACCCCTCGGGGACCGGGTCGTGGTCAGGCCCCTCGAGGTCGAAGAGGTCATGAGGGGCGGGATCATCCTGCCCGATACCGTGAGAGAGAAGCCCCAGGAAGGTGAAGTGGTCGCCGTCGGACCCGGTCGCCAGACCGACGACGGGAAGCGCATCCCCATCGACGCGAAGGCGGGGGACAAGGTGTTGTACGCGAAGTACGGCGGCACCGAGATCAAGGACGGCGACGAGGAGCTGCTCATCCTCCGTGAGAGCGACATCCTCGCCAAGGTGGGCTAGGCCCTCAGCTTGACCCAACACACAGTTTTAGCCAAGGAGTAACAATGCCAGCTAAACAGATTGCCTTTGCCGAGGATGCTCGGCGCAGCCTGATCAGGGGAGTGGACGCCCTGGCCGACACCGTCAAGGTGACCCTCGGGCCCAGGGGACGGAACGTCATCCTCGACAAGAAGTTTGGACCGCCCCAGGTCTGTAGCGACGGCGTGACCATAGCCAAAGAGATCGAGCTCGAAGACGCGCTCGAGAATATGGGCGCCCAGCTCACCAAGGAAGCGGCCACCAAGACCAACGACGTGGCCGGCGACGGCACGACCACGGCCACCGTTCTCGCCCAGAGCATCGTCCGCGAGGGGTTCAAGAACATCACGGCCGGGGCCGACCCCATGGCCATCAAGCGCGGGATCGAGAAAGCCGTCGAAGCCATCGTGGGCTACGTCCGAAAGGGCGCCAACCCCGTCTCCGGGAAGGACCAGATCGCACAGGTGGCGTCTCTCTCCGCCCATGACAACGAGATCGGAGAGCTGATCGCGGAGGTGATGGAGAAGGTCGGCAAGGATGGCGTCATCACCGTTGAAGAGTCCCGAGGACTCAAGTACGAGATCGAGTACGTCGACGGGATGGAGTTCGACCGGGGATACGTCAGCCCTTACTTCGTCACCAACGCCGAGCGCATGGAATCGGCCATCGAAGACGCCTACATCCTGATCACCGACAAGAAGATCTCGGCGGTCTCCGACATGCTGCCGCTGCTCGAGAAGCTGCTCCAGGTATCGAAGAACTTCGTGCTCATCGCCGAGGACATCGAAGGGGAGGCGCTCGCCACCCTCGTGGTCAACAAGCTCCGCGGGACTGTGAACGGCCTCGCCGTGAAGGCGCCCGGGTTCGGCGACCGTCGCAAGGCCATGCTCGAGGATATCGCGATCCTCACGGGAGGAACCGTTATCAGCGAAGAGATCGGGCGCAAGCTCGACTCGGCCACCGTGGCCGACCTGGGGCGGGCCCGAAAAGTCACCTCGAGTAAGGACGACACCACGGTCATAGAGGGCCACGGCGACGCCGCCGCAATCACGGCCAGGATGGCGCAAATAAAGTCGCAGATCGAGGACACCACCTCGGAGTTCGACCGCGAGAAGCTGCAGGAGCGCCTGGCCAAGATGGCCGGCGGCGTCGCGGTGATCAAGGTCGGCGCGGCCACCGAGGTCGAGCTCAAGGAGAAGAAGGCCCGGGTGGAGGACGCCCTCTCGGCGACCCGCGCGGCAGTCGAAGAGGGCATCGTCGCGGGCGGCGGCGTGACCCTGGTCCGTGCCCGCAAGGCCCTGGCCAAGGTCAAGACCGACAACGCCGACGAGGCCACCGGCGTGGCCATCGTCTCCCGGGCCCTTGAAGATCCGCTGCGCCAGATCGTCTTCAACTCCGGCGGTGAGGGGTCAGTGGTCACCCAGGCCATCCTCGAGGCGAAGGACGCCAACTATGGCTTCGACGCCGAGAAGATGGAGTTCGGCGACATGATCGAGCTCGGCATCGTCGACCCGGCCAAGGTAACCCGGGCCGCCATCGAGAACGCCGCCAGCATCGCCGCGATGATCCTGACCACCGAGTCGATGATCACCGACGTCAAGGAAGACAAGCCGGCGATGCCTCCCGGCCCGCCGATGGACTACTAGGCACGACCCGATCCTGCACGGATTGCAAAGGGGCCGTCCTTGAAGAGGGGTGGCCCCTTTCGTTTGGGTGAACGTGGGCGTGGGTTGTCGACAAAGGCGCCCGGGTGGACGCCGAGAATGCCACGGCACGACGCCGCCAAGCCCAAACAGGGAGTCCAGAGGGGCAGCGCCCCTTTGGCAGGGGTCGAAGGGGATGTGCCCCTTCACTCAACAATAGCCCGAAGGGCTACCTTAGCCCGAAGGGCTACCTTGAACCCCGTTCAGGGGGTTTGGGGGTGTCCCCCGGCGAGCCGGTCAGGTCTGCCACGACACCCCCTCCTCCTTCCTTGACACCCCTTTCGAGCAGCCCGTAGAATCGACCTGCTCCCGCGGGCGTAACTCAGTGGTAGAGTGTTTGCTTCCCAAGCAAAAGGTCGTGGGTTCGAATCCCATCGCCCGCTCCATTTACCTTACGAGGCGCAGCAGGCGTCTGTGGACGACCGATCTGATCCCGACCGGTCGAGAGTTGCGCCTCGGACCAGAGAGCCATCCGACTGCCGCGAGTTTAAAGTGGCGGCGCCATGCTGTTGCCAGCAGTCATGCCCTGTGAGCTAGCGGGATGAACACTGCACTAGCGAAAAGCATTCGCATCGGTCTGATCGTCCTGCTGTGGATGCCGCTCGTCTACACGCAGAATGAGACGTTATTCCCCTCGCTGGTCGGCAAGTCCATATTCGCTCGAAGCCTGATCGAGCTTCTTGCAGCCTCGTGGGTCATCCTGATCGTCATCGACCCCACCTACCGGCCGAGGCGATCATGGGTGGTCCTGGCATTCGGCGCCTACGTAGTCGCCTCGCTCCTGTCGACGGTCTTCGGGGTGAGCATTACGAAGAGCTTCTGGTCCGATTATCAGCGGATGATGGGCGTGTGGGACCTATTGCACTGGTTCGCGCTGGTCCTGATCGCCGGTTCGGTGCTCCGCACTTCCGCGCAATGGCGATTCCTCTTGAACTGGGTCCTCGTGATCTCGCTGATCCTTTCCGTCGTAGCGCTTGCCCAGGCATACGACTTCTGGCTCCCGTTTTTCCCGCACCTCGTGTTGGACGCAACCAAGGTCCAGGCGACGTTGGGAAACCCTTCTTTCCTGGCAGCGTTCCTGGTTGTCACGACGCTGCTGGCCCTCGGGTTCCTGGCCCGCTCGTTGTTGCAACCGGACCCTGAGGAGCTGGCAGTAGAATCCCCGGCGTCGGGGAGTCCACCGAGGAGAGCAGCAAGGCGCGAGCAACAGGGCCGCCGCAACGGTCGGCAGCGGCAGGAACTATTCGGGCTTCAGTTCCTCCGCTTTTTTTGGGCGGCCGTGGTGGTGTTGGGCGTCTGGGCGTTGTTTCTCACCGGCACGCGCGGAGCCTTCGTGGGGTTCGTTGCAGGGCTGATAGCCATGCCGGCCGCGTTGGGAATCTGGGGGAATCGGAAGGCCCTGCTGCCCGTAGCCGCGCTGACCGGCGGGATCGTCGTATCCTTGATCGTCACCTTTGTCATTGTCGAAGTCACCAATTCCGGATTCGGTGATGCCACCAATCGCGACATCTTTGCTCGCTTCGCGCAGACCTCCCGAACAGAAGGTACCCTCGCTCTCCGCCTGACCACTGGCAAGATCGGGCTTCAGGCCTTCGCAGACCGGCCTATCCTCGGCTGGGGCCCAGAGAACTATTCGGCCGCGTTTAACAAACATGTCGACCCCAGTTTCTCCGAGCTCGATACCAAGGAGCACGACCAGGTCCACATCAGCGTTGTTGAACAGTTGGCGACCAGAGGGATTGTGGGCGGGCTGCTTTTTCTGGCGATGTGGGGCGCGGTGTTCTGGCGCTTGGTGCGGCGTCGCCGCCCTCCCAGAGAAGAGGTTATGGCCTACGCTGTGTTGGGGGGCTTGGTGGGGTACTTCGTGCAGAACCTCGCGCTGTTCGATACCCCAGCGACGATTCTCCTGTGGGCTGTGCTCTTTGCCTGGGTGGCCGCTCAGGACGGCCGCAAGGAGCCAGCGGTCGAGCCGCTGCCTACGGTGAGGACCTCAAGGCTGAGCCGATCGGCGCGAAGACGGGGAGAATCGACGAAAAGTCTGCTGAGCTCTCCTTGGGGATTGGGGGGCCTAGTGCTGTCGGTTATCGTTCTGCTGGGTTTCACGCTCGCCTTGACGAATCAACGCGCGTATTCGTCCGCGGAGACGTTCCAGGACGGGCTCCGTGGCGCCAGCGGTTGGACAGAACGCCTGACCCTTTTCCAGGAGAGCTTCGACAGGTTTCCTGGCATGGCAAACCGCCTGAGGCAATCGTTCTTTGAGACCACAGCCTCGGAATGGGACGCCCTGACCCCAACGGAACAAACACGGGCCCTCGAGATGGTCGACGCTGAGTTGGAGAGAGGGCTCGAGGCCGAGCCCCGTAACACGTTGTTGCTCTTCACCGCTATCATCCTGTTGCAAGAGACGGCGTCCACGGTGAGTCTCGAGCTTCCTATCACCGAAGCCTCGCTGGAGAAGATCAAGGGAATCGATCCGCTACTGGAGCAGATGAAGGAGTTGGCTCCCAACCGCCCGCAGACCCATGAGGCACAGGCGATCCAGGAGTTGATCAAAAGGAATCCCGAGGGAGCACTGGTCATCATCGACGAGTTCTTGGCGCGAGCGCCGCGAGCAGCCTCCTACTTCCGGGTGGTGAAACCTTTGGTGCAATCCGTGCAAAATGCAATCCGCGAGCGAGAAGCCGCTCAGAATGGATCTGGCTAAAGAGGCCGCCCAGGCCGAAAGCGATTGGGTACTAAGCCCGGCTTCGAGGGGAAGGCAAGATAGGCCCGGTGGATTCGCCGCCTGGGTCTCCTGAGGACTGCGGTGTAGAATAGAGGCCGCGGCCGATGAGCTATCATGGCCCGACTACTCCGAAACATGCACGAGCGCTCAAGGCGAGTTCGTGGACCGCTGACAGAGAGGACCTACCATGACAACAACTGCTGACAGGACGACCCCGGCGAACGGATATCGCGTTATCGGCACGCGGCCGGTTCGCCATGACGGATACGACAAGGTAACCGGCCGGGCCAAGTACGGCGCGGACGTCCACATGGCTGGGCTGTTGGAAGGAGCGGTGCTCCGTAGCCCGCACGCCCATGCCAAGATTCGATCCATCGACACCAGCAAGGCCGAGGCCCTGCCGGGGGTCAAGGCGGTCATGACCGCTGGGGACATCCCGGAGAAGGCGATACGTCCCGCCCACTTCATGGAGACGCTGGGCAATCCCCAAGTCCTGAGCGATAACGCGATGGCCCGCGGCAAGGTCTTGTACAAGGGTCACGCGGTGGCTGCGGTGGCCGCAATCAACAAGCACGTGGCCGAAGAGGCCGTCGGGCTGATCGAGGTCGACTACGAGCCCCTCGCTTACGTCCAGGACGTTCGCGAGGCCATGAAGCCCGACGCTCCCATGCTGCACGAGGACATGAAGTTCGGTGAAGAGGGCAAGGAGAAGCCGAGCAATATCGCCGGCCACAACCAACTCAAGCAGGGAGACGTCGAGGAGGGATTCAAAGAGGCCGACGTGATCGTCGAGCGCGAGTTCGAGACGAAGGCCGTTCACCAGGGCTACATCGAGCCGCACAACTCCACGGCGTCATGGTCGGAAGAGGGGAACCTCACCATATGGACGAGCACCCAGGGGCCCTTCATCGTCCGTCACCAGGTGGCCTCGATCCTCAACCTCCAGCCGTCGCGGGTCAAGATCATCCCGATGGAGATCGGCGGCGGTTTCGGGGGCAAGATCCCAATCTACGTGGACCCTGTCGCGGCGGTCCTCGCCAGGAAGACCGGGCACCCCGTGAAGGTTGTGATGAGTCGAAAAGAGGTCTTCGAGGGCTCGGGACCGGCCGCGGGGACTTACATGAAGTGCAAGGTCGGTGCGACGAAAGACGGGCGCATTACCGCGATTCAGACCGAGCTGGCTTTCGCGGCCGGCGCCTTCCCCGGCTCGCCGGTGGCCTCCGGCTCCGCCACCAGCCTGGCCCCCTACAAGGTCGAGAATCTGCTGGTCGACGGCTATGACGTGGTCGTGAACAGCCCCAAGGTCGCCGCCTATCGCGCTCCGGGCTCGCCCCAGGCCGCCTTCGCCGTCGAATGCGCTATCGACGAGCTGGCCGAGAAGCTCGGCATGGACCCGATCGAGTTGCGCTTGAAGAACGCCAACCGGACCGGCGACCGGCAGGCCAGCGGCGTGCCGTTCCCGAGTATCGGCTGTGTGGAGGTGGAGCAGGCGATCAAAGACCATCCTCACTACAAGAGCCCCCTGAAAGGGGCGAACCAGGGGCGCGGCGTGGCAATAGGCTACTGGGGCAACGCGGGGATGCAGTCGTCGGCGACCCTCAACGTCACCTCCGACGGCACGATCACGCTGATCTCCGGGTCCGTCGACATCGGCGGCACCCGGGCCTCTCTGGCCATGCAGGCCGCCGAGGTCCTGGGGATTGCCGCCGAGGACGTCCACCCCTCGGTGGGCGATACCGACTCCGTAGGCTACACCGGTGTGACGGGCGGAAGCCGCACGGCCTTTGCCACCGGCCTGGCCGTGATCGCCGCCGCCGAAGATGCGAAACAGCAGATGGTCGAGCGCGCGGCGGTCTTGTGGGAGACGCAGCCCAAGGACGTCGACTACCGCGACGGCATCTTCGTCTCGAAGAAAAACCCGGACGACAAGCTTACGTTCCGAGAGCTTGCCGCGAAGCTGATGGGGAGCGGCGGACTGATCACCGCGTCGGCCAGCGCGGACCCCAAGCAGCCGGGCCCCTCCTTCTCCGGCATGCTCGTCGACGTCGAGGTGGATGGGGAGACCGGCAAGGTCGATGTGCTCCGGGCAACGATCTTCCAAGACGTCGGCACAGCCGCCCACCCCAGCTATGTCGAGGGCCAGATGCAGGGCGGCGCGGTCCAGGGCATTGGCTGGGCCCTGAACGAGGAATACTTCTTCAACCAAGAAGGCGCCATGGCCAACTCCAGCTTCCTCGATTACCGGATGCCGACCAGCCTCGACCTCCCCATGGTCGACGCCGTGATGATCGAGGTCCCCAACCCGACCCACCCCTTCGGCCTTCGCGGAGTGGGCGAGTCGTCCATCATCTCGCCCATGGCGGCGGTGGCCAATGCCGTTGCCCGGGCCACGGGGGCGCGAATCGGTCAGCTCCCCATGTCCCCAGGCGTGGTGCTCGAGGCTATCGAAGGGCAGTCGCCCGAGAAATAGCCCACTGAAGGCTGCGAAAGCAGAGGGGCCGTCCCGCCGGGACGGCCCCCTTTTTTGTGGCTCGTTGTCCACAAAAGACTCCCGCCCCGGCATGCCGGGGCGGGAGTTGTTAACGAAACGCTGCGTGGCGGGCCGCCTAGGGGAAGAGGGCCGCCAGCTCGATCTGGAAGGAGTAGGGCGATGCTCCCAGGGTCCAGGCTTGGGATGCGTTGTCGCTGGCGGCGAAGATCTCGCCGGTGGAGAACAACGTCATCGTGTCGGCCGCGTCGTACTTGGCCTGCATGTAGGCCTTGCCGGCCGCGGCGTAGGAACTCTGGTCCTCGGCGCCCTTCCAGGCTGTCGCCAGGTCGCGGAGGTTTTCGTCCTTGTTCGTCGCGAAGGCGAAGTCGATGTGGAGGGTCACAAAGGCCGAAGAGGCCACCGACCCGTAGGAGAGGAACCACACGCCCATGCCCGTGGGCCTGTCGAAGCCTTCGCCACCGACCAGGGCAGACCTGTAGACGGCATAGTCCACCGCTTTGCGGTTGACTTTGATACCGATGTCCTCCCACCACACTGCCATCGCCTCTGCGATCTCCGGGCCTTCAGGGAGCGCGGGTCGCGGGACGATGAACCAGTCCATCTCGAACCCGTCGGGGTAGCCAGCATCGGCCAGCATCTGTCGAGACCTCGCTGGATCGTACTTGGGGATGGGAAGGGCTTCGTAAGCCGCGTCTTTGGGTGCGGTCGGATAGTTCATCGTCGGCGTAGCGAGACCCGACATGAACGAGTCCACGATCACTTCCCGGTCCAGCGCGTGCCAGTCCAGCGCCTTGCGGACCATGGGGTCGTTGAGCGGGTTCGCGCCGTAGCCCTCGTAGGTCTCGACCCACTGCTCGTCGAACCGGTAGGAGCCGACTCCGCTGCCGTCGCGTTGTACGAGCCGGAAACCGGCGTTGGTTACCGCGGAGACATTGGCCCGGCTGACCAGGGTGATGTCGACGTCGCCGGTCCTGAGGAGGGCGATCCGTGTCGTCTCTTCCGGTACGAGCAGGAAGGTGAGGTTAGCGATCCTGGGAACGCCCCAGAACCAGTGCTGGTCGACCGCTTCGTATTCGACGCGGTCGCTCACGGCCACGCTCTTGAACTTGTAGGGGCCGCTGCCGACGGGCTCCTTGTTGGCGGTCTCTTTTCCTCTGCTATCGAACAGGTTCTTCGAGAAGATGTGACTCGGAGCTCCGGCATCGCCGACCTTGCTGAAGGTGAGCAGCGGGAAGAAGATGTCACGGTCGAGCAACGTCGCGACCACGGTCTTCGTGTCCGGGGTTTCGATCTTCTCTATCTTGCGCTGAATGTTGGGCGCCGAGGCGATACGGGGGTCGGGGTCGACCAGCATCCGGTCAACGCCGAACTTGATGTCGGCCGAGGTGACCGGGAGCCCATCGTGGAAGAAGACGTAGTCTTTGCCCTTGATCGTCCACTCGGTGCCCCCTGCGTTCGAGGTCCAGGTGGTCCCCCATCCCGAAGACGAATCGAGAGCGCCATCGCGGCTTGCGCCGATGACGTAGTCGTACATCGAGTCGAGGTAGCTTCGCGTGGAGCCGAACCCGAAGGCCAGGTCGAAGGTGCCCATGTCGCCGAGGGCGACGTTCATTTCGCCGGACGACTGTGGTCCGGGCGTGGCCGTGGGCTCCGGAGGCACGGGGGTGGCCGTAGCCTGGGCCATGGCTGTGGGGGCCGGTGCGGACGTCGGCGCCGGAGCCGAGGTTGGCGCGGGCGCCGCAGTCGGCGCTGGGGCCGCGGTGGGGGCTGGGGCCGCGGTGGGCGGCGGCGGCGAGGTGGGCGTTGGGTCGCCTCCACCGCAGGCGGCGACGATCAGTGACAGCCCCACCGCCCCGAACAGTAATGTCTTCAGTCTTGGAAGTCTCATTCCTTCTCCCTTCTGGATACTCGCGATGTCGGTTCAGCTAACGGAAAAACGGATACCAGGTTATAGCTCTCGGCCAAGCTTGTGTCCTTCGAAATGAGCGTGCTCGATTCTGCGCGGGGTCACACAGTCGCCTATGCGGTGTAGCTCGCCGACTTTCCCTTCCAGCGCATGATACAGGGCGTTTCTCGGGGCGTTGCCCATCGAAAGCACCACGCCGTCAATGCCGTCGATGGTAAGCTCGCGACCCCTTTGGTTGTCAACCAGCAACACCGACTCCTTCAAGATTTCCTTGACAGTCGTGAATTGGTGGAAGGTCACGTCCTTGCCCCGGATGACGTTCAGGAACAGCGGCCGATCGTTCGTCGGCAGGTCCTCTCCGAAGACGCCGCCGGCGGCCACCGCCGTGACCTTGCTTCCTTTGGCGACCAGATACTCCAGCACGTCCGAGCTCTGGTAGTACCCGATCCCGTCGAAAAGAACGACGTTCTTCAGGCCGTCCGTTGCGCCGTGGAGCACGTCCCAGGAAGTGAACACATGAGGCTGGTCGCCGCCGGCGATCCCGGTGCCGGTCTTGTTTGACGGCGACCAATGTATCGCGAGATCAAAGTTGTCGGCGTACGGCGCCGAGCCCGTGGCGACGACCACCGCATCGGCGCCGAACTCGGTTACGAACTCGGGAGTGACCGCGGTGTTGAGGCGTACTTCGATGCCGAGCTTGTCGAGGAGGCGTCTCCGGTAGTCGACGACATTGATGAACTCGGTCCGCCTCGGGTTCCTGACGATGAGGTTTACCTGTCCGCCCAGGTCGGAGCCGAGCTCGCAGAGCGTGACCGCATGGCCACGCTGGGCCGCCGTTACGGCGGCTTCCAGGCCCGCCGGGCCGCCGCCGACGATCAGGACCTTCTTCTTCCTGGTGGCCGGCTTCAGCGTCCCGAGGCCCCATTCGCCCTCTCTCCCGACCGTCGGGTTCTGCGTGCACGTGATCGGGAGCTTCATCATATGTCGCACGAGACAGCCCTGGCTGGCGCCGATGCACTGGCGAATGTCCTCGGGCCTGCCCTCGCGGGCCTTGTTGGGGAACTCCGGGTCCGCGATGCTGGCCCGGGCCATGGCAACCATGTCGGCCTTGCCTTCGGCGACGATCTGCTCGGCCATCGCGGGGTCGACGATGCGACCTACAACAAAGGTGGGGAGCTTGGGTACGGCCTCTTTGACCTTGGCGGCGGACTCGAGGATGACGCCGTGGGGGGTTCCGGTCCCGGCCATCGACATGGAGTTGGGCCAGCCGGTCAGGTTGAGGAAGTCGACCTTGCCCCCGGCCTCGAGGCGCCTTGCGACCTCGATTGAGTCCTCCAGGGTGAAGCCGCCCTCGGGCATGCGCCACTCGCAGTTGTGACGGACGCCAACCGTGTACTCGCTGCCCACAGCCTCCCGAACCGCATCGATGATCTCCGTCAGGAACCGCATTCGGTTCTCGAGAGAGCCGCCGTATTGGTCGTTCCGCTTGTTGTGGGCCGGAGTGAGGAACTCGGCCACGAGGTAACTGTGCGAGGCCTGGATCTCAATGCCGTCGAAGCCGGCCTTCTGCATGTTACGCGCAGAGCGGGCAAAGCCCTCCACGACCTCATGTATCTCGGAAACCTCGATCTCTTTCGAGAACTCTCCGCCTGGCCCCTGGCCCGGAATAAAAAGGGCGAGCCCGGGAGTCGTGGCCCACGATGGATGCCAATCGTCCGTGCCGCTGGTGCGGCCGCGGCCGACGTGGTTCATCTGAACGAAGACCTTGGCCCCATGTTCGTGGATCGCGTCGGTAATCGGGCGGTACTCGTCGGCCACCTCGTCGAGGAACGCTGTCGGGCGCGTCGTGCCACAGGAAGGGTGCACCGATACCTGGCCCATCGTGATGAGGCCCCAACCGCCCTTGGCTCGATCGACGTGATAGAGCTTCGCCCGCTCGCTGAATTTGTTCCAGCGATGGTAGCGCTCCGGGTCGAACTTCCAGAAATCGTGGCTATGCGCCGCCGTCATCAACCGGTTCTTGACGGTGACGGAGCCGATATCCAGCGGCTTGAACAGGTTTGGGAATGCCATCTTGCTGCCCATCATCGACGAATTTCGACAGGAGCCTCCAGCGCTGCCCCGCCGGATTATGTACGCGATCTTCCCTGCATGTCAAATCTGTTGGTCGGGCTTGCTACAGCTGCCGCCCGACCTTGTGTCCTTCAAAATGCGCATGCTCGATCCGCCGCGGCGCCATGCAATCGCCGATTCGGTGCAACTCGGTCGTCGTATCCTTCAGCGCGTAGTACAGCGCGTTGGCGGCCACGTTGCCGAGAGACAGGACCACTGCGTCCACGCCGTCGACGTGGAACTCGCGGCCGGTCTGACTCTCCCGGGCGCGGACCGAGCCGTCTCGTATCTCCACCAGGGTCGTGAACTGGTGGAACGTCACGTCTTTACCCTGGAGGCCCTCGGTGAAGATGGGCCGGTCGTTGAGGATCATGTCGTTGGCGAAGACGCCACCGACGGCCATAGCCGTGACCTTGATGCCCCGCGCGACCAGGTACTCCAGTGGGTCGGAGCTCTGGTAATAGCCGACTCCGTCGAGGAGCACCACGTGCCCTTTATCGTCAAGCGCGCCGCGAAGGACGTCCCACGACGTGTAGACGTTGGGTCTGTCGGCGCCCGCGATGCCCCCAACCCGTTTCTTCGACGGCGACCAGTGTATCGATGGGTCCACGATGTCCACGTTTGGGATGGACCCCGTCGCCACGATAACCGCGTCCGGGCCGATCTGCCCGACCAGCTCAGGCGTGACGATGGTGTTGAGCCGGAGATCGATCTGCAGCTTCTGGATCTGCTTCCGGCGCCATTCGATGACTTCGATAAACTCCGCGCGCCTCGGGCTCTTCACGATGAGGTTCACCTGGCCGCCGACGTCGCTCCCGCGCTCGCAGAGGATCACGTCGTGGCCGCGTTCGGCGGCGACGATTGCCGCCTCCATCCCGGCCGGTCCGGCGCCCGCGATGAGGACTTGCTTCTTCACCGCCGCTGGCTTCAGCGTCCCGATTCCCCACAGCTCCTCGCGGCCGACCCTGGGGTTCTGCGTGCACGTGATGCTGTAGCGGTTGGTGTGCCGCTGGAAGCAGCCCTGGCTGGCTCCGATGCAGCGCCGGATATCGTCGACTCGTCCCTCGCGCGCCTTGTTGGGCCACTCCGGGTCGGCGATGCTCGCTCGGGCCATCGCCACCATGTCGGCGTGGCCGTCCGCGATGATTCCCTCCGCCATGACTGGCTCCACGATGCGGCCCGCCACGAAGACGGCCATGGAGGGAACGGCCTTCTTCACCTGTGAAGCGAGGGGGATCACCATCCCGAAAGGCGTCCCGCTGCCGCCCATGGAGTGCTGGATGTCCCACTTCTCGACGTCGAGGAAGTCGATCTGTCCTGTGGCCTCGAGGTTTTGGGCCAGCTCGATGGCCTCTGCCAGCGTCCAGCCGTCGGGAATGGGCCACTCGGTGTTCATGCGCACGCCGACGACGAATTCACGACCGACCTCGCGGCGCACGGCCTCGATGATCTCCATCAGGAAACGGGAGCGGTTCTCCAGGGACCCGCCGTATTGGTCTGTGCGGCGGTTGTAAGCCGGAAGCAGAAATTCGGACAGAAGCATCCCGGCGCCGGAGTGGACCTCGATGCCATCGAAGCCTGACTTCTGCATGTTGCGGGCGGTCTTGGCGAAGCCGGCGACGATCTCAGCGATGTCGTCGACGTCGATCTCCCTGGTGAACTCGCCGCCGAGCCCGGGCCGCCATGACGGTCCGGTGTTCGTCGACAGCACCGGCGTCCAGTCGTCGCTCCCGCTGGCCCGACCGCGTCCGTTGTGGTTGAGCTGCATGACGACCTTGGCGCCGTGTTCGTGGACGGCATCGGAGATCATTCGAAACTCGGGCCCGATCTCGTCAAGATATCCCGCCGGCCGAACGGTGCCGTGGGTCGGGTGCACCGAGATCTGGCCTGTCACGATCAGGCCGAAGCCCCCCTTGGCCCGCTCGGCGTGGTAGTGCACAGCCCGCTTGCCGAAGCGCGGCGGGGTGTCGTGCTCCTCGCGGTTGAAAGACCAGAAGTCATGGCTGTTCGCGGCGACGACGAGGCGGTTCTTCACCGTCATCGAGCCGATGGTGAATGGGCTGAACAGGTGCTTGAACTGGGTGGTCACAAGAGCGTCCCTTCCCCTATATCGCCCGCCCCACCTGTTGGCCCTGGAAGTGCGCGTGCTCCACCCTGCGAGGAACGACGCAGTCGCCGATGCGGTACAGCTCGTCCACCGTGCCCTTCAGGTCGTAATAGAGCTTGTTCGCCGGGGCGTTCCCGACACACACGACAACCGCATCCACTCCGTCGATGGTGGACTCACGCCCGGTCTGCGTGTCGAGGACCCGCATGGAGTCGTCGCCGATCTCCCGGATGGAGGCGTAGGGCTGGAAGGTGATGTCCTTGCCCCGAAGGTACTGCACGAACGCCGGTCGATCGACGTAGACCATGTCGACGGCGAAGATGGGGCCTGCGCTGAGCGCCGTCACCTTCTTGTCCCGTTGCAGCAGATACTCGACAGGGTCCGACGCCTGGTAGTAGCCGATGCCGTCGTAGACGACGACGTGCTGTTTGTCGTCGATGGCGCCGTGAAGCACATCCCACGGCGTATAGACGTGGGGCTTGTCGGCCCCTGGGATGCCCGTCCCGGTCTCGTTGGATGGCGACCAGTGCACCGGATAATCTATGTTGTCGGCATAGGGCACAGAGCCCGTGGCGACAACGACGGCGTCGGGACCGATCTGCTTCACCATCTCGGCGGTGACGGTCGTGTTGAGGCGGAGGTCGATGCCCAGCCTGTCGATCTCGCCCTTGCGCCATTCGATGACGTTGACGAACTCGCCACGACGTGGGTTCTTCAGGATCAGGTTGATCTGCCCGCCCAGGTGAGACCCCAGCTCACAGAGGATGACCTCGTGGCCCCGCTTCCGGGCGACGATCGCCGCCTCCATGCCGGCCGGTCCGGCTCCGGCAACGAGCACCTTTTTCTTCCTGGGGGCCTCGTTGAGCGTGCCGATGCCCCATTCGGCCTCCCGGCCTACGGTGGGGTTCTGCGTGCAGGTTATGGGGTAGCGGCTGGTGTGGCGGGCGTTGCAGCCCTGGCTGCCGCCGATGCAGGTCCGAATCTCGTTGAGCCGCCCTTCTCGGGCCTTGTTCGGCAGCTCGGGGTCGGCCATCGCCTGGCGCACCATGTTCACCACGTCGGCCTGGCCCTCGGCGATGATCTGCTCGGCGTGGACGGGATCGACGATACGCCCGACCACGAAGACGGGGGTCTTTTTGAGGGCCTTCTTGATCGCGGCGGCCCCGGAGACGGCCAGACCGAAGCCGGTGCCCATCGGCGCCATGGAATGGATGAGGTCCCAGGCGGTGACGTCGATGAAGTTGACCTTGCCCGACTCCTCCATCCACTTTGCGACCTGTACTGCTTCTTCATTGGGGAAGCCGTCGGGGATATCCCACCAGGCGTTGAGCCGGACGCCGACAGTGAACTCGTCGCCCACGGCTTTGCGCACCGCGTCGATCACCTCGAAGGCCATGCGCGCCCGGTTCTCCAGCGGACCGCCGTACTGGTCCTTGCGTCGGTTGTAGGCAGGCGTGAGCAACTCTGAGATCAGATAGCTGTGCCCGCACTGGATCTCAACGCCGTCATAGCCGGCGAGCTGCATATTGCGGGCGGAGATGGCGAACCCGTCGATGATCTCCTGGATCTCCTCGAGCTCGATCTCCTTGGTGAGCTGGCCGCCGCCGCCGGCGTAGAAGGAGGCGCCCGGCTTGGTCGCCAGGACAGGGTCCCAGTCGTCGGTGCCGCTGACGCGCCCTCGAGAGTTGTGGTTGAGCTGCATGAAGGTCTTCGCACCGGCCTTGTGGATGGAGGCGGTAATCGGCTTGTAGGCGTCGACGGCCTCTTGCAGGAAGGCCGCGGGGCGGTTGGTGCCGCAGTTCTTGTGGACCATCGCCTGGCCCATCATGATCAAGCCGAAGCCGCCCTTGGCCCGCTCGCTGTAGTAGGCGTTGGCCCGCTCGCCGTAGAGGTTCCAACGGTTGTAGCCGTCGGGAGACAGCCGCCACAGGTCGTTGCTGTTGGCCCCCATCATCAAGCGGTTCTTGACGGTGGTCGAGCCGATCTGGAGTGGCGTGAACAGGTGCTTGAACTCGGGGGCCATGGCGCTTCTCCCTTCTTTGCGCTCGAGGAGCGCAGACGTCGGTCTGTCAGCCTGAGCGAAGTTGCCCGGGTCTACTGGACGCTATTACAGTTCGCGGCCGATTTTGTGCCCCTCGAAGTGGGCATGCTCCACGCGCCGCGGGGTCAGGCAGTCGCCGATGCGGTGGAGCTCATGCACCTGTCATGGCTGTGGGACGTGACGAGAAACCGGTTCTTGACTGTGACGGGACCTATCTGCAGGGGCGTGAAGAGATGATCTAACGACGGGGACATGGGACTCCTCGAACGGCCTCACCGGAATGCGCGAGACGGATAATACCATAGGGAGAGAGGCACGTCACAGGTGTGAGATGTGACGGGGCCAGGCAAGGGAAGGCGGGCGTGAGGGAGGCCGACCGGCTACTGGTTGGCCGCGGACGCGAGGGCGGCCGGGTGGCTGGGTGACGTTTCCGCCGGGGCTGCCAGGGGCAGCGTCACGGTGAGCGCAGTCCCGCGACCGGGCCGGCTCACGATCTCGAGGTCTCCACCATGCGGGCCGCAGTAATCCCGCATCGAGGTGATGCCGAGCCCCTGGGGCGTTGCAACTGGATTGAAGCCGCGACCGTTGTCCTCGATGCGGACCACGAGCCGGTCGCCCTTGAGGTCGAGGGTGACCTGTGCGTTGTCGGCGTCGGCGTGGTTGAGGACGTTGCTCAACGCCTCTTCAGCGATGCGGTAGATTGCGATGCGCGCCCCTTCCGACAGGCGTTTCTGCGAAAAGCTGTCGGTGAGGGGGCCCTGCTCGGGGACGTGGAGGCTCACGGAGGTTGCTCCGCTGAAGGTGTCGATCAAGGCGCGGAGCGAGGTGATCAGGCCGAAGCGGACGGCGAGGGGGTGCAGGCGCTTGGCGATCTCGCTGAGGTCCTGGTACGCGACGTGCTCGACGAGCTGCGTTGCTTTTCGAAGGTGCTCCTTGGACTCGGCAGGGTCGCTCTCGAGCTTCTCCCGCGCCAGGTGAATCCAGGTGGTGGCGACCAGGATGCCGTTCTGGACCCGGCCGTGGAGCTGTAGGGCCACCTCTTTCCGCAGCTGCTCCTGCGCGCGGACGATGCGGGCCCTGGAGCGGGCGAGCTCTCTGTTCTGCTCCTGGAGGTCACGACGCTGCCAATGGACCGTCCGCGATCCACGCCAGACGACGTACAGAAGGCCGGCGTAGAGAGCGAGAGACCCGCCAACGATGGGCGCCGCTCCGGCCACCGGCTTGCCCAGACCCACGAAGGCAAGGGCAATGCCGAGGATGCCAAGCAGGCTCACCGCGGCGAACTGTAAGAACAGATCGGCCTTAAGACGGCTCATCCAAAACGATGGGCCTGTCCTGCCGTGGCAGGCGCGCCCATCCCTCCCTACTTCCAGAATAGGCATGGAAGTACCTAGGCAGCCATCACCCTTTCGGGTGATTTTGAATAACCATTCGGGTGATTCCGGGCGCCGGGTAAGGGAACGAGGACGAGCCGCTCGGGCAAGAGTTGCCGCTCGCGTTATACTTTCTCGACCCGTCCGAGGTGGCGGCGCCGCAGCTCGCACACAGGAGGACCAGCCGTGGGATGTCTGTTGGGAATGGTATTCAAGATCGTGTTTCTACCCCTGACGATCGTGCGGACTATCCTGCGCAAGATCATCTAGGCGAGAGGCGCTACTGGTTGTCGCGAGAGTTTCTGATCGCGAGCCTGCCTCGACCGCTCGCCGAAGAGACCCCCAAACCCCCTTCAGGGGGTTCAAGGTGGCCTTTCAGGCAGGAATCAAGAGAAGGGGCACATCCCCTTCAACCCTTGCCAAAGGGGCTCCGCCCCTCTGGACTCCCCGGGCAGAAGCCGGGCCAACATGGCTCTTCAGGGCGCGCCTCGGGGAGGGGCACATTCCGCTTGACCCCTGCCAAAGGGGCGCTGCCCCTCTGGACTCCCCGGGCAGAAGCCGGGCCAACATAGCTCTTCAGGGCGCGCTTTGGGGGAGGGGCACATCCCGCTTGACCCCCGGCAAAGGGGCTCCGTCCCTCTGGACTCCCCGGGCAGAAGCCGGGCCAGCATAGCTCTTCAGGGCGCGCCTCGGGGAGGGGCACATCCCGCTTGACCCCTGCCAAAGGGGCTCCGTTCCTGGACTCACGGATTCCTCAAATTGGCAGCGGGACGGAGTATGCCCCCGGCGCCTCAGAGTCTGCCCGATCCGAAACTCCGGCCTGTCGGTTCGACGCGAGCCTGGACCGCGTTGAACCGACAGAGGCATGAAGTGGAACCGAATCGCGGCTACCGACGCAGCCCGGCGAGGCGGGCGAAGCCGGGCAGCGGCCCTCCAATAAGCGGTCGCGCGTACTCGAGAAACGCGTCGGTGGGGAGGCTGGCCGACTCGTCCATGAAGCTCTTTGGCAAGCGGCGTTCCTTGCCGGCCACCGAGGCCAGTCGGGCGAGTCCCGTGGAGCAGCGATAGGGCGACCCGGACGCCCGGACGAGGGTGACCATCTTCCCGCTTTTGCCGTCGAGGGCCGCGACGACGGCAGCGCGGCCTACGGCTTCGGCCTCGTCGGCGTCGACCCGTGAGACGATCATGGTCCGCTGCATCGTCCCCGGGGCCTCAACCCGCACGCGGACGCCGAGCCGATGTTCGGTGAGCCTCCCCAGGTGACGGGCGGGGCTGAGGTGATAGGGGTGGCCGAACTCGTCGACGCGGTCCGGTGTCCCGCCGCCGAGGGGGCCCTTTGGGCCGCGAACGTTCTCCCCGACGACCGCGACCGCGAACCCCCAACGGGTAACGGCGCCCTCGATCGCCTCCACAAAGCGGTCCTCATCCACGGGCAGCTCGGGCACGCAGACCAGGTGTGGCGCGTCCCGTTCCTCACGCCTGGCCAGCCCGGCCGCGGCGGCCAGCCAGCCGGCGTTGCGGCCCATGACCTCGATTACCGTGATGGAAGCGTCGTAGGCCAGTGCCTCGGCGTCTCGCGCCGAGCTCATGGTTGCCAGGGCCACGAACCTGGCCGCGCTCCCATAGCCGGGGCAGTGATCGGTCTCCGGCAGGTCGTTGTCCACGGTCTTGGGCGCCGCCACCACGCTGAGGTCACGCCCCGAGTCGCGGGCGGCCGTCTCGATGAGCAGCAGGTTCTCGGCCGAGTCGTTCCCACCAATACCGACCACGGTCGTCACGCCGTGACGATGAAGCACGTCGAGGGCCTGTCGCGCTTGCGCGGGGTCGAGCTTGCGTCGCGCCGAGCCCAGGGCCGCGCCCGGGGTCCTCGCGACTGAGGAAAGCCGGGAGGGCGACTGCCGCCCCAGGTCGACGAACCGCTCATCGAGCACGCCGATAAAACCGTGAACAGCGCCCAGAATGCCGGAGAACGCGTCCCGGCCGGCGGCCTCCCGGACGATCCCGACGAGGCTTCGGTTGATCACGGCGGTAGGCCCTCCTGACTGGAGGACGAGGAGTTTTCCACGGGGAGCGGAGGCCATTGCGTCTCTATTCTAGCTCCAGCCGAAGGCGGTCGCACAAGGCCGCGCTGCTATACTGGGCGCATCCGCGCCGCCATCCGCAACGGAAGTAAGCATGACCAAGATTCCGATGGCTCGATCTGGAAAGACCGCGCTCGACGTTGCCCGTGAGCTTGCCTACGAGGGCGGCCGTGTGATGATGGACCGGTTTCACGGCGAGAAACAGATCACCGTGAAGGGTTGGGCCAACATCGTCACCGATGTCGACTACGAGATCGAGGCGATGATGCTGACCCGCTTGAAGGACGAGTTTCCGGACTTCGCGATCCTCGCCGAGGAGTCCGGCGCCGGTGGAGGCGAGTCCAGCTATAAGTGGCTCGTCGACCCTGTGGACGGCACCCGGAACTATGCCGCCGGCGTCCCTCTGTTCGGCACGACCCTCGCCCTCGCTCTGGAGGGGGAAGTGGTGCTCGGGGTGACATTCGACCCCAACCGCGGAGAGCTGTTCCGGGCGGAAAAGGGGAAGGGCGCCTTCCTCAACGACGTAAGGCTCCGGGCCTCCGCTCGCGGCAGCATTGAAACGTGCGTCCTCGGCACCGACATGGGCTACAACGACGGCATGGCCAAGTTCGCGCTGAAGCTGCTGGACGCGCTCTGGCCGGGCATGCAAGCGATCCGTATCATGGGCTCCGCCGCCCTAGGGCTGGCCTACGCGGCCGCGGGGCGCACCGACCTGTATTTCCACCACCACCTGGCGCCCTGGGACATCGCGGCGGGGATCATCCTTGGCCACGAGACGGGGGCGCTGGTGACAAACCGCAACGGCGCGCCCATCACGCTGGATAGTCCGAACATTATCCTGGCGCCGCCGGCGCTGCACGCCGACTTCCTGAAGCTCACCGAAGGGCTGGAGTGGCGCGAGCGGAGCGACGGCTACTAGCTCTTGGCCACCGCGCCGCGAGATCGCCCTTCGACGGGCTTAGGGTGAGCGGAGGCCGCGGGCGGTACGGAGAGCCGGGAGTCCAGAGGGGCGGAGCCCCTTTGGCAGGGGTTGAAGGGGATGTGCCCCTTCTCTTGATTCTTGCCCGAAGGGCTACCTTGAACCCCCTCCAGGGGGTTTGGGGGTGTCTCCAAGCCCGTCGGACAGGCAAAGATTCGTAGAGGAGGAAGGTCTAGCCCTTCACGAAGCGGGCCATTCGCTCCAGCGCCTCTTGGATCTCCATGTTCGACACCGCATAGCAGCAGCGGACGTGGCCTTCGCCGGCCTCGCCGAAGGCCGAGCCCGGCACCACCGCCACCTGCTCTTGCTTGAGCAAGAGCTCGGTGAACTCGTCGGAGGAGAGCCCCGTTGACGCGATCGAGGGGAAGGCGTAGAAGGCCCCCCGCGGCTCGAAGCAAGTCAGGCCGATGTCGTTGAGCCCCTTCACTATCAGCCGGCGGCGGTGGTCGTACTCGGTCACCATGGCCTCGACCTCCTCGTCCTCGAGGGCGAGGGCTTCGAGGGCCGCGGCCTGGCTCGGGGTCGGGGCGCAGAGCATCGTGTACTGGTGCACCTTCATCATGGCTTCGAGGACCGGGCGCGGCGCGGCCGCGTAGCCGACTCGCCATCCCGTCATCGCGAAGTTCTTGGAGAACCCGCTCAGAAGAATTGTGCGGTCGCGCATCCCCGGCAGAGACGAAAAGCAGGTGTGCACGTGGTCGTAGACCAGACGGTCGTAGACCTCGTCGGAGATCACGACAAGCTCGCGGCGGCGGGCGACGTCGGCGACCGCCTCCAGCCCCGCGCGGTCCATCACGGCGCCGGTGGGGTTGTTCGGGAAGTTCAGCATCACGGCCTTGGTCCTGGGTGTGATCTTGGCCTCGATGTCCGCGGCGCTGACCCGGAAGCTGTTCTCGGCGACCGTCGCGACTGGCACGGGCACGCCCCCGGCGAGGATGACGCAAGGCACGTAGGAGACATACGCGGGCTCGGGGATGATCACTTCGTCGCCCGGGTCGAGGATCGCGCGCATCGCCAAGTCGAGGCCCTCGCTGACGCCGACGGTCACCAGAATCTCGTCCTCGGGAGAGTAGGAGACACCGTAGCGCTCGCCCAGGTGTTCGGCGATGCCGTCGCGCAGCTCCGGGTGTCCATAGTTGGAGGTGTAGTGCGTGAGACCGCGCTCGAGGGAATAGATCGCCGCCTCGCGGACGCGCCACGGGGTCGGGAAATCGGGCTCGCCTACGCCCAGCGAGATAACGTCATCCATGCTCTGGATAAGGTCGAAAAACTTGCGGATGCCCGAAGGGGCCAGGCGCTGGACCCGTTCCGAGATGGGTAGGCTCATTGGTTCGGTCATGAGGCCTCCGATAGGCTAGGGAGAGAGGGGCTGTCGGGCGCTCTGCTCGACGTCGACGAGGACCTCGTCGTCCTCTTTGTAGCGCTTCATGATGAAGTGAGTGACCGTCCCGTGGACCGCGTCGATGGTCGCCAGCCGCTCCGACGTGAAGCGGGAGACCTCGTAGATGTCCTTCGCGGTCACCAGAACTGCCAGATCATAGTCGCCGGCAACGAGCCAGACCGACCGTGCTTCGGGGAACCGGTAGATACGCTCGGCCACGGCGTCGAAGCCCACGTCCCGCTCGGGGGTGATCTTGACCTCGATGATGGCCCAGACCTGTTGCTCCCCGACTTTGTCCCAGTTGACCATCGTGCGGTACTTCAAGATGGTGCGGTCTTTTTCGGCCTCGGCGACGACTCTATCGACCTCCTCGAGCTTCATGCCGGTCATCGTTGCGATGGTCTCGTGGGAGGTCCTGGCGTCCTGTTCGAGGATCTTCAATACTTCGTTCATGGTGTGCTCCTCTGCTAGCTCAACGGCGCCCGCAGCTTGTGCCAGCCGGTGGCCTGCTCGTAGGCGTGGGCGACGCGGAAGAGCGTCTCCTCGCTGAACGCGGGGCCGATGATCTGCATGCCGACGGGCAGTCCCTCGAGGAAGCCTCCCGGGATGGAGATCGCGGGGATGCCGGCGATGTTGACGGGGATGGTGGCCACGTCGCTGAGGTACATCTGGATCGGGTCGTCGAGCCGTTCGCCCATCTTGAACGGTAACGTGGGCGAGGTGGGGGTGACGAGGACGTCGTAGTCTCCGAAGGCCGCCTCGAACTCCCGTCGTATCAGCGTCCGCACCTTGAGGGCCTTCAGGTAATAGGCGTCGTAATAGCCGGTCGAAAGGGCGTAGGTCCCGAGCATGACGCGCCGCTTGACCTCGGGCCCGAACCCATACTGTCGCGTCTTCTCCATCGCGTCCCACATGTTGTCGGCTTCGGGGGCCGAGTAGCCGTATTTCACACCATCGTAGCGCGCGAGGTTCGCCGACGCCTCCGATGGCGCGATGATGTAATAGACGGCCAGGGCGAAGGGCGTGCTGGGCAGGGAGACGTCCAAGTCTATCTTCGCTCCGAGGCCCTCCAGGGTGTCGATGCCGCGTCGCAGCACCTGGACGACGTCGGAGTCGGCGCCTTCGAGATATTCCCGGGGCACGCCGACCTTGAGACCCTCAATATCGTGCCCCAGGGCCCTCGCATAGTCCGGCACGGGTCGAGGAACGGAGGTCGAGTCGCGGGCGTCATGGCCCGCGATGGCCTGCAGGACCAGCGCGGAATCGGTGACGTCTTTGGTCAGAGGGCCGATCTGGTCCAAGGAGGAGGCGAAGGCCACCAGACCGTATCGGCTGACCAGTCCGTAGGTGGGCTTGAGGCCGACGACGTTGCAGAACGACGCCGGCTGGCGGATGCTGCCGCCGGTGTCGGAGCCGAGGGAGAAGAGACCTTCGCCGGCGGCGACGGCCGCGGCGGGGCCTCCGCTGCTCCCGCCCGGGACCCGCCCCAGGTCCCAGGGATTGTGCGTCGGGTGAAAGGCGGAGTTCTCTGTGGAGGAACCCATGGCGAACTCGTCCATGTTGCCCTTTCCCAGGAGGATGCTGCCTTCTTCGTAGAGCCGCTCGGTCACCGCTGCGCTATACGGCGGAACGAACCGCTCGAGCATGCGGGACGAGCACGTGGTGGTGATGCCCGCTGTGGTGATGTTGTCTTTGATCTGCATCGGGATGCCGGTCAGCGGCCCGCCCTTGCCGGCGGCGAGACGCCGGTCCGCGGCCCTTGCCTGCTCCATTGCCACCTCGGCCGTCACGGTCATGTAGGCCTTGACCCTATCCTCGGCCTGAGCGATTCGTTCCAGGCATGCCTGGGTCAACTCAACGGAGGATATCTCCTTTTTGTCGAGCAAGTCGCGCGCCTCATGGGCGGTCAGATCGTAAAGGCTGCTCATTGAGCGGTTCGGGTCCTCGAGATGGGTAGCGGCGGGCGGCTGGAGCCTGGCGGAAGCACGAGTCCTAGTCCCCCAGGATGGCCTTCACCCGGAGGTGCCGGTCTTCTTCCCGGGGGGCGTTCCTGAGGACGTCGTCCTGGGCGAGCGAGGGCTTGGCCGCGTCTTCACGGAGGACGCTCTCGAGGTCGATCGAATGGGCCGTCGGCTCCACGTCTTCCGTGTTGACCTGTTTGAGGACCTCGAACTGGGCGAGGATGTCCGATAGCTGGTCCTGCATCAGCTGGAGGTCTTCCTCGGAGAGGCCGATACGGCAAAGGCTGGCAATGTGCAGGACCTCGTCTCGGCTGAGGGACATCGTGGGGCTCTCCAAACCTGGCGTGCGGCTCGATTATAGCAAACGCCCCTCCACAGCGCAGCGCGGCGACCGCGGCCGGCGAGGCCCGCATGGGTGCTAGCCCCCAAGAAGAACGGCCGATCTCGACCGGGTGTTGACACACCGGATTTGATAACCCTATAATTTGACTAGGTTCAAAAGCCTGTCCCGTTGAGGTGAAGCGCGGGACGGCAGACCCCGTAGCGTGAACCGATTACCGTTGCCAGGGGATTCCACCTCATCCCCGGTAGGACCCACCATTCCGGCACTCCTTGACCCCGCCTGCGCTTTGCTCAGGTATTGATGTTGGCGGGGCCGAACGCCGAGTGCTGGAGCAGGCCATGTTCCCAGTGCTCTTTGGCGTAGCCTGGAGTTCCGAATCCGCAAGCAGCGTTAGGGCGGAATGGCGAAATATATCTTCGTGACCGGCGGTGTAGTCAGCTCAGTGGGCAAGGGCATCGCCGCCGCTTCCATCGGACGAATACTCAAGAGCCGAGGACTCGCCGTCTCCATTCAGAAGCTCGACCCGTACCTCAACGTTGATCCCGGAACGATGTCCCCATACCAACACGGAGAAGTGTTCGTTACCGTTGACGGCTGCGAGACCGACCTCGACCTGGGTCATTACGAGCGCTTCATCGACGTCGAGCTCACCAGAAACTCCAACGTGACCTCCGGCGATATCTACAGCTCGGTGATCGCGAAAGAGCGCCGGGGCGATTACCTCGGCGGAACGACGCAGGTGGTCCCCCACGTGACGAATGAGATCAAGGGGCGCATGCACGCCCTGGCCGAGGAAACGCGGGCCCAGGTAATTCTCGTCGAAGTCGGGGGCACGGTCGGTGACATCGAAGGCCAGCCGTTCCTCGAGGCTATCCGGCAGATGCGGAACGAAGTCGGCCGGGACAACGTCCTTTACATACACGTGACGTACCTTCCTTATATATACGCAACCCAGGAGCTGAAGACGAAGCCCACGCAGCACAGCGTGAAGGAGCTCCGGAGCATCGGCATTCAGCCCGACGTGATCCTCTGTCGCAGCGAGTACGAGGTGGCGGACGAGACGAAGGCCAAGCTGGCGCTGTTCTGCGACGTTCCCGAGCCGGCGGTTATAGCGCTCGAGACCACCGACAATATCTACGGTGTTCCCGTCATCCTCGAGGAAGCGGGCCTCGGAGACCTGATCGTCGGCCAGCTACAGCTTCCAGCCCGATCGCAGGATCTGGTCGACTGGCGGGCGATGCTTGGGCGCATGAATGAGCCCAAGGAGCCTCTCTCCATCGCCATCGTCGGCAAATATGTCGAGCTCCGCGACTCATATATTTCTGTGCGGGAGGCCCTTCGTCACGCCGGGATCTATCACGAACGCGCCGTCGAAGTGTCATGGATCTCGGCCGAGGACCTGGAAGTCGACGATTGGGAGCCAGTGCTGGCGACGGTGAGTGGCATTGTCGTGCCAGGGGGATTTGGTCCCCGCGGCATCGAAGGAATGATCAGAGCCGCGAGCTATGCCCGCCAGCGCGATCTGCCGTACCTGGGTCTGTGCCTCGGCATGCAGGTGATGGTCATAGAGTATGTGCGGGGCCTCTTGGGCAACGTCGAGGCCAACTCCACCGAATTCGACCTCGAGACGCCGTACCCCGTCATCGACCTGATGCCGGACCAGAAAGACGTCGCGAACATGGGAGGGACAATGCGTCTGGGCAACTACCCCTGCGACCTGACGCCCGGCACGATCGCGGGCGAGGCCTATGCCGCCAACCGTATCTTCGAGCGGCACCGGCACCGCTTCGAGTTCAACAACGATTTCCGCGAACGGCTGGCGGAAGGGGGGCTTATCGCCTCCGGTGTGTCACCCGACGGCCGGCTGGTGGAGATCGCGGAGGTGCAGGGTCACCCGTTCATGTTGGGGACCCAGTTCCACCCCGAATTCCACTCGCGACCGAACCGGCCTCAGCCGCTGTTCAACGCGTTCATCAACGTAGCCAAAAATGTCATTCGAGAGGGCGGCCAAGTCCCGCTTCCGATAGTCTGATGAGAAGAAGAGGCCGGACAAGAGACAACGGTCCCTCGGCTGCTTCGGTGGCCCAGCGAGAGGACGGTATGACGATGACGACTGATACTCCATCTATCGCTGTTGCCGCACTGGCGGAGCTGGAAAGCCTGCCTCGCGAGAAGCTCGTCGCTCTCGCCAAGGGCACCGGCCTCGAGGACGCCCTCGGGGTCCGCAAGACCGATCTCATTCAACGGGTGCTGCTCGCCAAGGCCGAGGAGTTCGGGCAGAAGCTGGCCAGCGGGCTCCTCGAGATCATCGGCGATGGCTACGGCTTCCTTCGACACAACGGCGTGCGCCCCAGCCCCGGCGACGTCTACGTCTCGCCCTCGCAGATACGGCGCTTCATGCTGCGGACTGGGGACCTCGTCGTCGGCCAGGTCCGCCCGCCCAAAGACGGCGAGAAATACTTCGGGCTGCTCCGCGTCGAGGCCGTCAACGGCATGGAGCCCGAGGAGGCCAAGCGCCGCCCCGTATTCGAGCAGATGACGCCGGTCTTCCCCGACCAGATGGTCACGCTGGAAACGACGGCCAAGAACCTCTCCAACCGACTCATCGACCTGCTCGCGCCCATCGGCCGCGGACAACGCGGGCTGATCGTCTCGCCGCCCAAGGCGGGCAAAACGATGCTGCTGAAGTCGATCGCCGAGGGGATCAGCACCAACGCGCCGGACATCGAGCTCATGGTGGCCCTGGTCGGCGAGCGGCCCGAGGAAGTCACGGACATGCAAAGGTCCGTGAAGGGCGAGGTCTTCAGCTCAACGTTCGATGAGCCGGTCGAGGACCACACCCGGGTCGCCGAGCTGCTGCTCGAGCGTGCCAAGCGGCTCGCGGAGATCGGCAAGGACGTGGTCGTCCTCCTCGACAGCATCACGCGGCTCACTCGCGCCTACAACCTTGCGGTGCCCACCAGCGGCCGCACGCTCTCCGGCGGCATCGATCCGGTGGCCCTCTATCCGCCGAAGCGGTTCTTCGGCGCCGCCCGGAACATCGAGCACGGCGGAAGCTTGACCGTCATCGCCACCTGCCTGGTCGATACGGGCAGCCGGATGGACGACGTCATCTACGAGGAGTTCAAGGGCACGGGGAACATGGAGCTCCACCTCGAGCGCAAGCTGGCCGAGAAGCGGATCTATCCGTCGATCGACATTCAGCGCAGCGGGACTCGCCGCGAGGAGCTGCTCTTCGACGCGACGATGCTGCGGCAGGTCTATCTCCTGCGCCGCATCGTCGCGATGATCGGCTCCGATACCAACAACCCCACCGAGGCGACGGAGCGGGTGCTGGAGCGGCTGTCGAAAGTGCCGACCAACGCCGCGTTCCTGGCGTCGTTGAGCAAGGGCGATGTCTAGGAGAAAGCCCGCGAAGACCGCGGATTTCAACAAATCTGGAGCGAAGGGGTTGACAAGGACTGAACGCTCCCCTAGAATAAATCTTGAACTAGTTTTGAACGAGGTCAGAAAAGTAGCTGAGACAGCCCGCTCACGACGGCGCGCAAATTTCTGGCGATTTTTAGTTGATGAATTTGTTGTACATCGTTGACACTTGTGATATATTTACCGAGGCCCTGAAGTCAACAGGGACGAATTTACTTGCTCCACGTCAACTCCTACAGGGAGATTGAGGGATCACCCATATCCACGGGCGAAGTTCCGGAACCAGGAGGTGCTAATGGCCCCACTATGCCGCGGGAAGCCAACACTATGGAAAGGTGGGTAAATACTCGATGATGTTGGAATCTTCAATGTATGACGCCACCGCATCCGATAGTTTATATACCCAACCTGACACCAATCGAGAAAGGAGCAGGAAGTAGATGAAGAGAAAAGCACCCAAGTTCCTTAGACTTTTCATGGTGCTGGCGCTGATCGTCGGCGTTATCGGTACCGTTGTTCCGGCCGGCAAGGTCGGTGCGGCCGGTTCGTCGTCAGTCGCCCTCAGCACCCTTAGCGCCAACAAGAATGCGACCTACACCATCACCACCAGCGCGATGGACCCCGTGCCGACGAACGGAACGATAACGGTCACGTTCTTCAGTGGAACCACCGTTCCCGCGACGATCGATAACACGGCGGTCTCCATCAACGGCGTGGCGCCTTCGGCCGATCCCCTCGTGGTAGGTCGAGCGGTTACGATCGTAAACGCCGGCCTTGAGACCCCGACGCCGATCATCCAGTTCTCCAAGGCCGCGGGCATCATCAATCCCACGACCGTTGGCGACAAATCGGTGCGCGTCGTATCCAGCACGGACGCCATCGGGCATAGCTCGGCGACGTTCACCATCGTGAGGTCCGTCACCTTTTCGCCCAGCAGCGGCGCGGTCCAGGGTGGAAGGATAACCCTCACCGGTACCGGTTTCACCGCCGGCACGACCGCCAACGCCAGCGGTTCCGTTAGCGGCTCGGCCGTCGTCAAGCCCAACGGTAACGTCACCATCGTCGGCATCCGCAAGGGAACCGCCGCCGACATCGCCACCGTCACCGATGGCGCTGGCATGTATGCGGAGACCGGCGAGATCCCACTGAAGGCCAGCATTACGGCCTCAGGCACGCCGGCTCGGACGACCGCGACGGTCACCCTGGAAGGCCGCAACTTCACGAACAACACCCTGATTCCCCTCTCGGGGATCACCTTCAACGGCACGCTCCTCGCGAGCACCAACGTGGTGACGACGCTGCCGCTGACCATGTCGGACCGCGACCAAGACGGCAGCCTCGACGACTTCAAGCTCCAGTTCCGGGTACCCACCGGCACCGGCTCGGGGATGAGGCGCGTTACCGTGACCGACGGTACGGCCAGCGCCAACGCTGACGTGGACGTTGCAGGCCGCTCGATCACGATCAGCCCGACCAGCGGCCGCACCGGGACCATCACCGTCGTGGGCACGGGCTTCCCATCCAGTGTGACCGGCGTTTCCGGCACCGACGAGTTCAGGGTCGCCCAGTCGGGTACCTCGGGAGACATCTCGGGCACCACGATCAGCACCGACACCGCCGGTGGGTTCACGACGACGTTCACGATGCCGTCGACCATCCCTGGTGGCAGCGCAATCGTCACCGGTAGTGTGACGGTGACCGCCGTTGTGAAATCCACCTCCGGCGACCTCGGTGAGAACACGGCCAGCAAGACCTACACCTTCACCTCGGTCTCCGGCAACTTGACCGTCGCACCCATCATGGGACCGCGAGGCACGGTTGTTACCGTAACCGGTAGCACCTTCACTGGCGGCGGCACCCTGGCGTTCGTCTCATCCGGGAGCGCCAGCAACGGCCTGACGATAGGCGGGATCGGTCTCAACTCAGCGGTGATCAAGACCAACGACGACGGAAACCTGACGGCGACCACCCAGGCGATACCTTCGGGCGTGGCCTATGGCGCCAATACCGTCAGGGCTTCGGATAGCAGCTCGCGTGTTGGGACGGCCGCTTTCACAGTGGTCCAGCCCACCACGGCCATCAACCCGGTGTCTGGCCCAACGGGGAGCAACATGACCGTGACCGGAAGCGGTTGGCTACCCAATGGACTGGTTACGATCACTCGCAGCGGCACGAACGTCCTCACCACGACGGCCAACGCCCTCGGCGAAATCACGGCCCAACTGCCAATCCCATCGTCCCTGTTCACCGGCGGCTCGGTCAACGTGACCGTCGGGGCAACCGATGGGTCCGGCAACGCGGCGGCGGGACAGATCTTCAAGATCAACTCCGCCTCCATCGCGGTGAGCCCGGCCACGGCCAATGTCGGCGACACCATAACGGTGTCGGGCAGCAACTACCTGCCCTCGACCGGACTTGTGACCCTTACGGTTGGCGGTGTTTCCGTGCTGCCACGGGACCCGGTCATCAGTAACAGCACCGGCGGATGGTCGGCAACGTTCACGGTGCCCGGCCTGACCGGCGTGCAGACGGTCTCCACTTCGCACAGCAGCGTGACGAAGACGGCGACGCTGACCGTCACGGCAGCAGCCGGCGGGGCAGGTCAACCGGTGAACACGGATTCCGCCGTGCAGGTGCTGATAACCGCGGGTAACCTGGAGGTCATCACGTCCTTCAACTACACCAGCAACCTGTACCAGGCCTTCGTGCCCGGACTGAGCGGCAACCCGCTCACGCAGCTCCAACCGAACTCGGTGATCATCCTCACGCTGACCGCAGATGCGACCGTCATCGTGAGCGGAGTGACATTCACCGTCACGGCTGGTGTACCCACGCCAATCCCAGTAGGCAACACGGTTTCCATCACCCTAGGTTAAGGACGCGTAAAAATCCGATTAGCCCGGGGGCGGGCCTCGAGCCCGCCCCCGACAATCGGATGCTTACGCCACTCTAGCGAAAGAGAGGCAGGCACATGACCAAAGTCCGAATTCTAAGCGTCCTGGTTGCCGCCGCGGTGGCTCTAGGGCTCTTTGCCTCGGTCGCGTCCGCCCAGGGAGTCACGGTGGTGACCGGTACAGTAACTCTTGACGGTGTCGCTGCGGCGGCCGGGACCACGGTCCAGGTCACCCAGGGCGGCGCATCCGTTGGGAGTACGACGACCGGCGCAGGGGGCCTCGCCGCCAACCAATACCGGGTTGACGTGCAAGCGACCCCCGCCCTCGAAGGTCAGGCGATCACGGTCGAGGCCGTTATCGGTGGGGCGGTTGCAGGCTCGGCTACGGCCACCTTCAACGCGAACCGAGTCGTAACCGTTGACATCACCGGCCAGGCGCCGCCTCAGGCGACACCTGAGCCCGGCCCCGCAGGCCCCGCAGGCGCGCGTGGCGCGACTGGCGCTACCGGCGCCACTGGTTCCGCGGGCGCCGCTGGTGCAGCAGGCTCCGACGGCGCTGCTGGCGCCGCAGGCGCTGCTGGCGCCGCAGGCCCCGCTGGTCCCCGCGGCCCGGCTGGACCACAGGGTGCGGCAGGCTCCGACGGCGCTGCTGGCGGACAGGGTCCCGCAGGTGGTCAGGGCCCCGCAGGCGCGACCGGCCCGGCCGGCGTCGCAGGCGATGACGGCTCCAGCGGACTGGGTGTCGTTGCGCTGATCCTTGGGATCATTGCAATCATCGTGGCGGGCGGATCCGTCATGATGGCAAAGCGCAGCTAAGCTCGACCGCTTCAAGCACGAGGCAAGTAAAAGAAGCGCCCCGGAAACCCGGGGCGCTTCTCTTTATTTCGTTCGACCAGGGCGAACTCGGTGCAGAACGCTCTAGAGCCTTGAGCGGTCTGTTACCCTCTGTCTCGTATATCCCACGTGCGTGGGTGAGATGGACGGAATGCTCAACCGGCTCTGCAGGTTTGTTGTCGGGCTCTCGGTACTCGCGATGAGTGTGCCGCTGCTCGTCCCCGATGGGAAGATCGCGGCGGTTGGCGCCGTCACGAACGTGAATACACCGACCATGGCCGGCCTGGCGGCCCAATGGACTTTCACCCTCACCCTGGCAAACGCCCACTCTGCTGGAATCGATACGGTTAACATTTCCTGGCCTGAAGGAGTCACGGTCCCGCCAACACTGCCGGGAGCTCTGGTCACCTGGGACGGTACCGCTGTATCCACGGCCGGGGTTAACACGGCGGTATCGGGAAGGACGCTGACTTTCATCATTCCGGCGACGGCCGCAGCTGGGTCAGGGTTCCACAGCATCGTGGTATCCCAGCTCGCAGGCGTGCTGAATCCGAACAAGGCGACCGCGAACGTGTTCACCGCCTCGGTTACCGGCACTCCCCTGGCGAGCAATGTCGTGACGATCGGGACGAGCCTGGGAGCGGAGGCGGCCGGAACAGCTGGGACCGGGTTCACAGTAACTCCAACGCTTGTTAATAGCGCCGCGCTGGTCGAAGAAGGTGGCGAGGTAATCATTTCGGGGTCGGGCTTCACCGCGAACACCGCGATCGACCTGACATCGGTGGGCCCGCCTGCGCTCACGGCGGCGGGAGGCGGGACCACCGATGATAAGGGTCTATTCACTTCACCGCGATCAAGAACGCGACGTCCGCGGCGACGGCCATTGAGGTGACCGATGGCGACGGTAATCGGCTGTTCGTCTCGACCGAGACGAACGGCTTGAGGCCCACCCTTGCGGCGGTCACCGAAGGGAAGGCTCAGGACCAACTGACCTTGACGGGGCGGAATTTCACCCAGGGTGGAGCAGGCGCCACGGTCCCGGGCGCGGGCTCGATCACGATCGGCGGCGCACCGCTTACGGCCACCAATGCAGCGGCGCTGACGGGCGGACTCGCCCATGTGAACCGTGACAACACCGACGCTGGTGTCGCCGACGACTTTCAGTTCAACGTCCGCATCCCCAGCGGCACGCCTCCGGGCATCCGGACTGTGGCGGTATCCGATGGCGGTGGGCTGACGCGCAGCGCGACAATCATGGTAAAGGGGCCTTCATTGAGCGTGACCCCGGCGAGTGGCCCGGCCGGCACCCGGGTAACGTTGACCGGACTCGACTTTCCGGCGGGCGTCGGTTCCGCCGCGGGCAATACCGTAGCGGTGGTCAGTACGGGAGCTGTTATCGCCACCGGCCTCTTCACGGATACAGCGGGCGGGCTCGTCTCGAACATTGCGATCCCCGCCCTGGCTACCGGGCAGCAGCCCATTCGGGTCGTGATTCTCGGGCCCGTCGACGGACTCTCTAACATGGCGGACGCGACCTTCACCGTGGCGACCGCCGCCAGCATCGTAACGGTGTCACCGGCTATTGGTCCCAGGGGCACGTCGATCGTGGTGTCCGGGACCGGCTTCACCGGCGGCGGCGCGGCTACGGTGGCCATCGGCGCCATGACCCTCGGCGGCGCCGCGCTCAACGCGGCTGCCATCGGCATCGACGCCGGCGGCACGCTGGCCTCGAACATGTCGATGTCCAGCGATTATGTCCGCCTAAGTGGTCAGGGAAAATGTCCATCTAGGCCGCTGTCATACCATCGGACTGTGATACGCGGGACCTGCCCCTGGTGCGCATCATGGGCGGGCTCTTGGCTTCGGCGTACTTGCGGACCGTGTTCCTGTGGATGCCCAACTCCCTGGCGATTGCCCGAATGGAGAGGCCCCGAAGCTTAGCCTGCTGCACGGCCTTCCACCGGACCCTCTGTCGCGGCGTGGGTTTCCTGCGTGGCGATGCCGGAGGCTTGCAAACTCTGCCGCCGCCGTTCAATGTGGCGCTGTCGGCCTCGATGGCGTCGAGGGATGCCAAGCTCTCCTTGGAGTGGCTGCCCACGCCGTTGACCCTACGCTCAAGGCCGGGGCCATATCGGAGAGGACCATTGGAGGCACGGAGAACTCCAGGGCGCGGCGGCGCCTCCTGTGTGGGGATCGTGCGTCCCCGGTACTGCACGAGGAGCTGACCGTCCAGGCCCTCATGGACCTCCAGCTGCGCTCCGGCGTAGCTAGGCCGCTCCTTACCAGGCAGCAGCTGCAAGGTACGCCAGTTGTACTTGACGGTGTTGTCCCTGGCCACCTTGCGGCGGTGCTTGAAGCAGAGTATCTGGTCCAGGGACACCGATGACTCCATAGAGCGGTAAGCAACGCTTGAGTGCTCTGCCGGAACCCCGAACTTCTCGTTGAAGCGCGGCAGGAAGCGGTGCAGGACTTCATTGGCCTCGTCGATGGTGGTGACGCCCGCCAAGCGCAGCTCGGTCACCAGCCGGTCCTGGAATGTCCCCGCCGTCCGCTCGACCCGGCCCTTCGCCTGCGGTGACCTGGCGAATATCTGGCGTATCCCCAGCTCCTCCATGGCGCGGGCGAACTGGGTTGGCCCGGCCGGCTTCTGGCGAGGCTCTCCAGTATGCTTGAAGACCGCGTGTCGGTCGCTGTAGACGGCCAGCGGTATCCCGCATTGCCGGATCAACCCCTCCATGAGAAGGAAGTAGCCGCGGGTGTCCTCCTCCTGGCTGAACAGAGCGTCAGGCACAGTGCCGGTGGCGTCGTCCACGGCCAACAGCAGGACGAACCGGGGTCCTTGTTCCCCCAGCCACCGATGGTGGCTCCCATCTATCTGCAGCAGCATCCCTTCTTGGGCCATGCGTTTGCGCCGGACACGGTGTCTGGGCGGCCGGCGGCGGCGGGGGCTGTCCACGCCGGCGCTGACCAGGATGCGGCGCACCGTAGAGCGGCTCAGGTCGATCCCCTCCCGTTCCATCAACAACTCGGTCAGATGCGTATGGTTCGTTCCAGCGTAGCGAGTGCGGGCCAGCTGCACCACGTAAGTCATCTTGGTCTCCGTCGTGGTGTTGGCCGGTCGGCGGCCACGATTCCCGTGGGCGAGTGCGGCGGCGCCCTCCTTCCTCTAGGCCGCCAGAATACGCCTCATGTGGCGTTCGCTCACTCCCAGGACCTCGGCCGCCTGACATACCGGCACCTGATCTGCCAGAACGCTGTTGAGCACCTGAAGTCTCGTCTGCTCCTTCTGCGTCAATGTCACTCCTTCCATGGGATGACATTTTCGCTGACCAGTTAGCTACTGACATAATCGTAGAACAACGACACTCGAACACGCAGGCCGTTCCCGCGGGCACGGCCTACGGCGCGAACACTCTCAGCGTTACAGATGGAGCCCTGACCGGTACGACGAGCTTCATAGCGAGCCAGCCGACCATCTCGACGGTTACGACCAGTGGTCCGGTTGGCAGCACGGTGACGGTCAACGGCGCCGGCTGGGTCCCGAACAGCACGGTGATCCTGACGCGTCAGGGCATTACGGCTCTTGCCGTTCAGGCGAACGCTTCGGGCGGCATCACCGGCCAGCTCCCTGTCCCGTCCAGCCTGTTCGCCGCGGGCGCTGCGGTCTCCGTCATCATTGGCGCCAATGATGGCGGGGTGAATGGCAATGTGTCCGCTACCGTCACATGGACGATGAACGCCGCTTCGATCACGATCTCGCCGGCCTCGGTACGCGTTGGCGGGAGCATTACGGTGTCCGGAACGGGCTTCCTGCCGTTCACCGGCGTCACCGCGCTCACCATTGGCGGCATCCCGGTCCTCGGCGAGACGCCGACCACGACCGGTAGCACGGGCGAGTTCAGCACCAGCTTCCCAGCACCCGGACTCCCCGGCGTGCAGACCGTCGTCGTCACTCTGGGCGCCACGACCCAAACCGCTCCGGTCGCCGTGACGCCGGCCGCGGGTGGTGCCGGCCAGCCGATGAACACGGATAGCGCCGTGCAGGTGCTGACCGCCTCCGGCAACCTGGAGATCATCACCTCCTTCAACTACACCACCAACTCGTACCAGGCCTTCGTGCCCGGACTGGCTGGTAACCCGCTCGCCCAGATCCAGCCGAACTCGGTGATCATCCTCACCCTCACTGCCGATTCGACGATAGTGGTGAGTGGCGTCCCCTTCACCGTTACGGCTGGAGTGCCCACACCGGTACCTGTGGGCAACACGGTTTCCATCAGCCTGGTCTAGGGACGGTTGAAATCCGACGGGTGTGAGCGGCCCTTGAGCCCGTCCCTCAGCTCAGTTCGACCGCCGCAGGTGTCGAAACAGTCCGAGAGGAAGAACTAGGCGGCGCGGTCGAGGGCGACGACGCGGTGCGCGTCGCGGAGGGACGCGGGCGTCACCGTCAGGTTGGGAACAGGGGAGGGTGGCGAGACGCCCAGGTCCTTAAGGAATCTCCCCATCGGCGATGCAGCACCCTCGTGTGGCCAATCACTCACCGGGATGACGAGCTTGAGATCGAGCAAGCTAACGGTTTCAGCCGCCACCGAGGGCTGTACCGAGTCGTCCCCGACGCTCAGCAACAGGACGTCGACGTCGCCAATGGCGGAGATATGGGTAGACGCGGGGACGTGGCTGAGGCGGCCCAAGTGGCAGACCCGAAGGCGGTCGACATGGAAGCGGTAGATGATGTTCCCGCCGCGGGTCGCTTCGACATCGTCACCGAAGGTCCTGGTCCCGTTCACGAAGGCCCCGGCGATTTCGAATTCGCCGGGGCTCTGCACGACCCTCCGGGCGGCGGGGAGCTGCTCCAACTTGTTATCAGAGAGAGGCTGGCTCAGGGTGATGACATCGGGCTGGGTGACGGGAGGCCGCGAGCCGGGCGTGGGGTCGGTGAGGATGGCGATCCCACTGGCCTGAACGAAGAAACACGATCCCCCGAGCCAGGAAATGTCCACGCCACCACCTCACCGGCTCCGCTTGTCGGCCCACCACCAGAGACCCCCTGTCACAAGCGCGGCCCCCATCATTTTAACCAGGTCTCCGGGGATGAACGGATATACCGCGCTGCTGAACAGCTCGCCGTCAGCCGGCCATCCGAAGTCATAAACCTGCAACCAAAGCAGGGCCGGCAGGTAGAGAAACAGGCCCCCGAGCAGCATGGCCCACACCGAGCGACCGCCGCGGTTCCAGCCATGCTGGGACAGAAAGCCGACCAGCCCAACCGAGCCGATGAATCCGATGATATAGCCGGCGGTGACTGTCCCGGAGACGTAGTCCCAGCCGTTGCCGCCATCCTTAAAGACGGGGACGCCGGCCATGCCGAGGAAAAACCAGAAGAGCACCGCGGAGAGTCCCCAGCGCAGGCCCAGAACGCTTCCGGTGAGGAGCACGCCGAAGGTCTGCAGCGTGATCGGAACGGGGTTATCGGGCATGTAGAATCGGGCTCGACTAAAGGCGATAAGCAGGCCCACGAACAGAAGCATGACAAGCAGCTTCTGGAGGAGCGTCGCGGTGGGGACAAGCGACTCGAAGAGAGAACGATTGTAGGCGCCGATTAGCGAAAAAGGCGGGGCCGCGCGCCACGCTTCGGCCCTTTTGGCGACAGCTTGCATTGGGGTTCCCTTTCCTTGAAAAACGGGTCGGAGTATACACCGGGGTTATGAGGGGGTCAACCCTTGACACTTCAGGAAGCCGCGTGCTAAATTCCTTCAAGAACCGGGCCTTTTATTCGCTCTCGGCCCTGGTTTAGCGAACTCCGCCATGCTATCAATCCGACATCAAACTATCCTCGATTTCATCGTCGGCGAGTACGTGTCGAACGCGGCCCCCGTGCCCTCGCAGACGATCGCCCATCATCGCGGGCTTGGCGTCAGCTCGGCGACAGTCCGCAACGCGATGGCGGACCTCGAGAGCGGCGGCTATATTCACCGGCGTCACGTCTCGTCCGGCGGCATCCCTTCCGACAAGGGCTATCGATACCACGTCGAGATGTTGCCGTCGGAGGCCGCGCTGTCCGAGCACGAGGAGGCGGAGGTCAACCGTCGGTTCCAGGAAGTTACCGAAGACGTTTCCTTGTGGACCAGGCTCACGGCCGACGTGCTGGCCAGCATGGTGCGGAACGTGGCCATCGCCTCGGTGCCCAGGGCTGGGCAGACCAGAATCAAACGGGTGGAGCTCGTATCGATACAGGAAGCCCTGGCGCTCCTGATCCTGGTCTTTCAGCAAGCGACGACGAAGCAGCGGCTCATCCACCTCTCCGACGGGATGACTCAAGACGACCTGACGGCGCTGTCGAACAAGCTCAGCGCGGTCTACGGAGGCTCGACCTACAAGGGGATCACAGCGGCTGCTGAAGACATGGACTCCGCTGAGGCCCAGGTGCTCGAGGCCACGAAAGAGATCATGCTGGACGAGGAGATCGGGCGCTTCGAGGAGCCGGAGGTCATGGGGCTTCACCACATCCTGGAGCAGCCGGAATTCTCATCGCCTTCGAAGGGCCGGGTACTCATGGAGATCCTCGAGGACCGGAGATTGGTCAAAGAGTTGATCTCCGGTCTGGTGTCGCGGGACCGGTTCAGGGTCGTTATCGGCAACGAAAACGAGCCCGGTGAAATGCAGGAATGTAGCGTCGTGGCATCGCGCTACGGCTCGGAGGACGCGGTCAACGGTTTCATCGCGGTCCTGGGCCCGACGCGACTGGAATACCGGCGGTCCATCGCTGCGGTGCGGTTGCTGGCGTCGGTCATGGGCGCCCGGGTCGGAGACATGGCCTAAAGCGGGCTTGGCCGAAGCTGGCTCGAACTCGGGACGTTCGTGGAACTGTGTTGGTGTTGTCCGTGCTCTCCGGTATCGAAAGTGCATGGTAGGTCGCTGTGAACGAAACCGAACCCACGAACGAAGAGTCCCAGACCGCGGATGACGTCGCCTCCGAGGTCGAAGTGGCGCCGCCATCGCTCGAAGAGGTCCAGGGCAAGGCGGACCTGTACCTGGCCAACTGGCAGCGCGCGCAGGCCGATCTCGAGAACTATCGCAAGAAGGCTGACCAGGAGAAGCAGGAGCTGGCGACCTTCGCCAACGCCATGCTCGTCTCCGGCATGCTCTCCACTCTGGACGACCTGGAGCGGGCCTTCGATACCCTCGACGCGGACCTGGCCGGCTTGACCTGGGTGGAGGGCCTGAAGCTCATCTATCGCAAGCTCCTTTCGACCCTCGAGACGCAGGGCCTCAGCGCTATCGACGCCGTCGGCGAGCCTTTCGACCCGAGCATTCACGAGGCCGTGATGCAGTCCCCGGGAAAAGAAGGCCACGTCGTCGGTGTCCTCCAGAAGGGCTACAAGTTCAAAGAGCGGGTCATTCGCCCAGCCATGGTCAAGGTTGGCAACGGGAGCCCCGCAGAAACGCAGGATGTTTAGGGCCCGGACCCGCGCCGCGCTCCCCTTCTTGCTGCTCGCCGCGTTCGTCGTGATGGTCGCTGCCTGCAATAACGGGGATCCCACAAACGCCGTTTCCGGGATCATCACGGAGGTCAACGCCGCTTCCCCAGTGGAATGGGAGTCGATCGTCGTCGAGGACCGGAACGGGGAGCAGTTCGTTTTTCGGCGGGGTGACTCGGTGGACCTACGGTTCTGGCGTGCTTCGCACCTTCGCGAGCACATGCTCTCCGGTAGCCCAGTCGAGGTGACCTACGAGACGGGCGACGGCGCCCTCGTCGCCACCGAAATCGGCGACGGTGAGTCCTAGCCGGCCGCCAGCAGGCGGGTGATCGAGTCTTCGAGCTCGGCCTCGGGGGCGAACCCTTCGAAACGATCGAAGACGGCGCCCCGGCTGTCGACGAGAAAGACCCAGGGCTCCTTCTGGAGTTTCCATTCGTTCACGCTGGGACGCGCCTGCGGCTGTCCTTCGCCCTGGAGCAGGAGGTCGGGTCGCTGGAAGACCTCCACGTGGATGAAGCTCATCCGGTCGCCGTGGCGCCCCTTGAGTGACTGAGCCGCCTCGAGCTGGGGGCCGCACGTTCTGGTCTGACAGAATGCCGGCGTGGAGAAGACCACCATGAACGGCCGCGCTTGGTCCAACGCATCCGCGATCGTGAGCCGATAGAAGTCCGCGTCGCCGGGCGGACGCTCCGAGGTCAACTGCTCGATTGGGGCGTCGTTCAGGGTCTGGTTGCGGCTCGCAGGCGCAGGCTGGCCGATGTTGGGAACGTCGGGCCTCGCCTTGGCGCGAAACCCGGTGCGATGGGTGACCGGGCTCTCGTCGCCCCGGCGAATGAGCGCCTCCATGCCCCAGGCTCCGGTGCCGTCGAGGTTGACTCTCGCCGAGTAGAGCGCTTGGGACGCGGGGACTCCGCGGCCCAGAAATCGGGCCCGGGTCTCCGCCTTGACCTGGTCTGGATCGTCCCCATCGAGGTGGAAGAACTTCAGGGCTACGTCGGCCTCGCCCAGGGGCCGGTCGTCGGCGTCGAGGATCGCCAGCACGAGCCGGTTCGGACCGAGGACAATATCCGTGCTCCCGACGCGAATATTGACGCCCGCGAGGCCGGGCTCGATTGCAGCCGTCGGCTCGACTACGGCATCGGAGCCGGACCCTCCGCACGCGGTTAGCAACAGAGTTGACACGGCAACGGAGAGGGGGATCGCGAGGCGGAGTTTGAGAAGCATGGTGGTGTCGTCTGTCGGTGAAGCTCCACAAGTATAACGGGCGCCGCGCCCAAGCGGATGTCAGCGAGATGGGTGGGCGAAGGTTTCGTTGCCCTGATGAAACGTCGCCCGTATAATAAGCCGCCCCCGCCGCGAATCTGGAGGTCCGATGCTGCCGTCGAGTCTCGAACGTGTCCTTTCACACGTGCAGAAGCCGGGGCGCTACGTCGATGGCGAATGGAACGCCGTCCACAAAGACCGCGACGCGGTGGATGCAGCGCTCGCGCTCTGCTACCCCGATACCTACGAGGTCGGGATGTCGCGGCTGGAGTACCAGGTCCTCTACCGGGCAGTGAACGACTCGCGGGCCTACCTCGCCGAGCGGGCGTTTACACCATGGGCGGACATGGCCGGCGAGCTGCGCGGCGCCGGCGAGCCGCTGTACACGCTGGAGAGCGGCAGCCGGGTCGCCGGCTTCGACCTGGTCGCGTTTCTCGTGGGCCGGCCCACGACGTATGTGAACCTGCTCGAGAGCCTCGACCTGGCCGGAATCCCCCTTCTCTCTTCGGACCGCGACGATCGACACCCTCCGGTCCTTGGTTTAAGCGCCTCAAACGGCAACTGGGAGCCTTTGAGCGCCTTCCTTGACCTGTGCATCGTCGGGGCGCCCGAAAAGGCCCTTTTCGCGTTGTTGAAACTGGCCCGTCCCGCGAACAACGCCTCGAAATCCGAGTTCCTTGCCCGCGCGGCCCGGATCGAGGGAGTCTATGTGCCGTCGCTCTACGACGTGGTGTACGCGGACGATGGGACTGTCTCCTCCGTCGCACCTGTCTGCAAGCAGGTGCCCGCGGCCGTGACTCGGCTCCGGCGCGAGGCCCTCGGGCCGCCGTTGACCAACCCGGTGGTGCCCAATCTGGAGGTATTTCAAGACCGCGGCGTCATCGAAGTCCAGGGGGACGGCGGGACGAACGGAGCGCGCTCAGTCGAGGAAGTGGTCGCAGCCATCGACGAGCTCGTGGCCCGGTGCGGATACCGCGACGTCGCGCTTCTGCACCCCAATGGCTTGTCCGTGCTGATGGAGATCGCCCGGGCGGTGAAGGCGAAGTACCCGCCCGAGGAGCTGACCCTGCAGATCCCGGCCATACCGATCGAGATCGAGGACGCCGCCGGCGCTGCCCGGACGGTGGAATCCGCTGTCCAGGCGCTAACGATGGGCTGGTCCTCGCTTCGATTTGCCTGGGAGATAGGCCGCCCTGGCGAAAGCGCGGGGACGATCGAGCGTGTGGTCGACGTGCTGGGCCAGGTCCAGACCCTGGGCCAGCGGGCCACCGGCCGGCGGCCGCGACTGCGCCTCGAGGTTGCGAACTTCACCCCCCGCTCCGGGACACCGTCGGAGCGTCAGCCCATGGCCCCTCCCGAAGAGCTTCGAGATAGGCTCGTCGCCCTGCGTAAGATGGTCCGGCGCATCGGCATTCAGCTCACGACGACCGAACCTGACCTTAGCCTCGTCGAGACCGCCCTGGCAATAGGCGACCGCCGCGTCGGCCCCGTCGTGTATCACGCGTGGCAAGCCGGCAGCTCCTTCGCCGATTGGAGCGGCAGGTTCGACCTCGACGTTTGGAGCCGGGCATTCGAGCAGGCGGGTGTCGATCCGAAGCTGGCGACGCGGGGCAGGACGCCCGGAGAGGTATTGCCCTGGGCGCATGTTGGGGCCGTCGCGGAGGCCGAGCCGAAGCCCCGCCGGGGTTGCCGGACCCAGCCCTGCCCCGTCTGCGGAACGAGTGCCGAGCGACGGACTCCGAGGGCGTCACGCTAACCACACATTTGACTTAACTACTATATGTATCGATTGAGCGTCGGCCTGGCGCAATATGCGGCACTTTGGTAATTACGACGCTTGCTTTACTCGCGAAAGTGATGTAGCATGGCGGTGTTCGTCAACACGCCAGGTCGTCAAGCGACCGATGCGAAGGGAGGGACATGGTCACCAAAGTCGACAAGACCTCATTTGACCTCTTGGGAAAGCGGTGGTCAGCGCTGATCATCCAGGACCTCATCGACGGCCCGAGACGCTTCCGGGAGTTGCTGACGCATCTCGGAAGGATCAATGACAAGGTCCTCTCCCAACGCCTGAAAGAGCTCGAGGAGCGGGGCATCGTACTGCGCAAGGTCTTCGCCGAAGTGCCGGTGCGCGTTGAATACACACTGACGCCCAAGGGCCGCGATCTGGTCGGGGTGATCAAAGAGATGGAAGGGTGGGATGCCCACTGGGCCGGCGCCAATGGCAAGAGTCACACGAACGGTGGCACGTTGACAGCCGAGGGGAATGCGCCCGTCACATCACCGGTGGCAACCGTGGACCGTAACGATAAACCCCGGGGTCCCTTCTGGAGGCGTCTCGGCTTGTGACGCTTTCTCCGCGTGTGCTATTCTGGCCTTAGGCTGCGCGGAGTAACAGATTGAACTTGTTCGGGATCGGGGCTCTCGAGTTTCTCGTAATCCTGTTTGTGACGCTGCTGGTCGTCGGCCCCGACCGAGTCCCGGAATACGCCCGTAAAGCGTCGCACTTCATCAATCAGGCCCGCCGCACCGTCAGCGAGGCTCGCGAGACCCTCCTCCCTGACCTCGACGTCCCCCAGGCCGATGTGCGGCTTGATGAATCCGAAAAGCGGCCACGGCCCTCGGACCAAGGTCCCGCCAGCTCGCCCAAGTCTTAGGTAGTCGGCGGGGCGATGTCCGATCATCAAATGCCCTTGACCGGCCACCTGGCCGAATTGCGGCGCCGTCTCCTCATTTCGGCTCTGGCCCTCGTCGCCGGCATCGTCCTCTCCTTCGTTTTCAGGACCCGGATCTTCGATGTGCTGACCCACGCCGGCGGCGACCCGGACCTGTTCTTTTACACCTTGACCGGGGCCATCGGTCCCACGATGAAGGTGGCCCTCCTCGGCGGCTTCATCGTCGCGTTGCCGGTCGGCATCCATCAGCTGATGGGCTTTCTCGCCCCGGCGCTCAGCCGCGAAGAGCGGCGCTACCTGACCCTGATGATCCCTTCCGTGGCGACCTGCTTTATGGCTGGCGTCGCCTTCGCCTACTTCATCCTCGTGCCGCCCATCGTCGACTTTCTCCTGGATTTCGGTACGGACGTAGCCATGCCGCGCCCGAGTCTCGAGAGCTATATCAACACCGTCGTCGCCCTGCTGTTCTGGATGGGGGTCGCGTTCGAGACCCCCTTCGTCATGTACTTCGTGACGCTCATCGGCGTCGGCAAGCCGGACTTTTTCGCGCGGCATCGGTGCACGTGGGTGGTCATCTCGTTCGTTCTGGGCGCGATGATCACGCCGACCTTTGACCCGATCAACCAGACGATGGTAGCGGCGCCCTTCATCGTCCTCTACGAGCTGGGGATATGGCTGTCGCGACTGGCGGCGCGCAAGCCTCGCCAGCAGGAAGTGATGGAAGAGCCGGACGGCTAGGGAGCCCGGACTGGGCCGAAATGCAAAAAGGGGCAGCCGTGAGCTAGCCCCTCTTTCGCAGCTTGCGGTGTGTCGACTAGTGCCGGCTTGGTGACTCCGCGTCGCTCTTGGACTCCGACCTGGTCGTGTCCGAGCTCTCGTTACTTGGCTCGCCGGTGATGCCCTTTTTGAACTCGCGGAAGCTGCGCCCCAATGAGTTCCCCATCTTGGGCAGCCTGCTGGCTCCGAAAAGGATCGCCAGGATGCCAAGGATCAGCAGTATCTCCAAGGGGCCGAATCCTCTGCCGAACATCGCTTGCCTCCGTTCCTGACCTCACCACTACCAGTCCAACAGTTTCATCATACCGTTGGCCCCCCCCAGGGGTCAAGAAACGGCGACGGCTCCGTTTCTCTGTTGCCAGGGGGCTCCATAAGAGAAACGTGCTATGATGAAAGACGTTAGCACCTCAACCCTTTACAGGGAGTAAAGCGTGTCGGATCCACAACAACGAGTCGCGATCTTCATCGACGGCAGCAACCTCTATCACAGTCTCGACGAGAACTGTGGTCGCGCGGACCTGGACTTCGAGGGATTCAGCTACAAGCTAACCGATAATCGCCTCCTCTTTCGGACCTACTACTACAACATCCTTCAAGACGAGAAGAAGGGGCAGGGGGCCCAGGACCAACAGAAATTCCTGGCGAGCCTGTACACCGTCCCGCGCTTCGAAGTACGGTTGGGCACCTCGAAAATGCGAGGCGATCAGCTCGTGGAGAAGGGCGTGGACATCATGCTCGCCACGGACCTCCTCCAGTTCGCTTATAAAGACCTCTACGACGTCGGCATCGTGGTGAGCGGCGACGCGGACTTCGCCTACGCGATCCAAGCGGTCAAGAACCTGGGCAAGTACGTGGAAGTGGCGGCTTTCGCGGCGAACCTTTCATGGGACCTCGCACAGCTGGCCGACGACCGCCACTACCTCGACCAGGACTATTTCAAGGGCCTCTGGGTGAGCAACAAGAAGCCTGCAGCGCGCCGGGGCCGGTATCGTGGCCGAGGGCGGCGGCCGGGACCGACGGCGGACCTCGCGGCCTCGTAACGCGCCTTTACCGCTTCGTCTCCAACCAGAGCCGATAGACCTCCCGCCGGGGTAACCCGAACTCCTCCGAGACTTGGCTCGTCGCCTCGCGTCCCCTGAGCCCTTCGCGCCGCAACGCGCTCAGACGCTCCTTGACATCCCGCGGGTCGGGTGGCCTGGACGCGGTCTGTCCACCCCCAATGACGAGAGTGAACTCGCCGCGTGGCTGCGCGAAATACTCGCGTGCCTCGCGAACCGTTCCCCGGAATACCTCTTCGTGAAGCTTGGTGAGCTCGCGACAAACGGCCATCGGCCGGTCCCCCAGGGTGGACTCGACATCCCGGAGCGATGCGGTCAGCCGGTGAGGGGCCTCGAACGCCACGAGGGTCCGCGGCTCCGCGACAACGGACTCGAGAAGCCGGCGTCGGTCGGGGGCCCTCCTGGGCAGAAAACCGAGGAACACGAACTGGTCCGGAGGCAGGCCCGATATGGCCAGCGCCGAGGTGACCGCCGAGGGGCCGGGCACGACCTCCACCGGGACTCCCTGCTCGATTGCGGCGCGCACTAAGCTGAATCCGGGGTCGCTGATCGTCGGCATGCCGGCCTCGGTTATCAGGGCCACGTCCTTCTCGGCCAGGGCCCGGAGCAGGGCGGGTGTCCTCGAGCGGCTCCCCTGCTCGTGATAGCTGGTGAGCGGCGTGTTGATGCCGTGGCGGGAGAACAGCACCCGAGCCCGGCGCGTGTCCTCGGCGGCGACGAGCCCAACTTCCTTTAACACGCGCACCGCGCGCAGGCTGATGTCCTCGAGGTTGCCGATCGGCGTCCCGACAAGGTAGAGGGTGGGCACGATTTGTTCCGAGTCGGAGGGAGCGCCTATCGGCCCAGGATCTCGAAGAGCTGTCGCGTCGGCTCCTCAGGGGCCAGGTTTGTCTGGACTCCACTCCAGGTGTAGATATAGATCGCTGGGATGATCAACAGCATGGCCCAGCGGAACTCTTTCGCGATCAGCAGACGATGGTAGGCGATGATCAGGCTCAGCGGGAAGATCGGCATCATGTAACGGGCCAGATCGTGATGGGCGACGAAGATCAGGGGCACGTAGAGCGCGCCGGCGAACAGTGCCAGGTCCTTGAACCCGTTACGCCAGAGCATGAGGATGCCGACGGCGTTCAGCAGATAGATCCACAGTGCCGCCTCGGACCAGTTGTTGCCCAGGATCGAGGGCCAGATTGAGGCAAAGGGAGCGGCGGTCAGGTGAATGTTGTCGCCGGAGTGGAAATAGGCCCAGAAGTCTCCGTACTGGACGTGGTACAGGCCGAAGAGGACGAGCGGGGCCGCGGCGAAGGGCGCCATGGGCAGGAGCTTTCGCAGAAAGAAGCTTCCAAGCGAGGGTCGCTGTTGAGAGCGGAGGTAAGACCACCCCTCGATCGCCAGGTACACCGCCAGGAGCACGATCCCGGGACTGCGTGTGAAGACGGCCAGGATGCCTGCGAGGCCCGCCAACCAGTACTGCTGACGGCGATAGAACAGGATGAAGCTCAGGAAACTGAGGATGAACAGGGGCTCGGAGGCGCCAACGCTGTGGTAGATCAACCACCGTGGTGGGAGGACCAGGAAGAAGACGCCGAGCAGCAGCGCGTTGCGGCCGAGGCCGAGGTCCTTGAGGAGCAGGTAGAAGACCCAGAGGGCGAGCGTGGTGGCTGCGATGGTCGCGGCTATCATGCCGTTGGCGTAGCCGAACACATAGGAGAACAGCTTGATGGTCGCCGGGTAGGCGGGAAAATGGGCTGCGTAGTAGCCGGGTTCGAGGTGGTCGTAAACGAACAGCTCGGCCCCGCCCAGGCTGTAGAAGCCCTTGGCGACGATCAGGTAGAGCGGGCCGTCGTAGTAGCGATAGATGTTCTCCATCGACAGACCGTTGAAGCTCAGGTAGAGGCCGTCGCCCGGACGGTGCTCGTAGAGCGGCACGTAGACCATCATCGTCGCCACGAGGTTGAGGACGATCAGCGTCAGGACGGGATGGTTGAAAGCGAAGCGAATCGAGGCCCGGACAAAGTCGCCCGGGACGAGCCTGCTTACGGCCGGGACGTTGACAACCATAGCCGTGGCCCATTCTGCCTGAAGCAGTGGGTGGTGACAAGCCGCGAGCCGCCGCCCCCGCAAAGCTATACGGCCAGGGGGTTCCGCCGGTTTCGTACACGGTCGAGGATGAGACCGCGCTCCAGGCCGCCGAGGTCGCGGTAGCGCGACACGCTCCAGCCGGGGAGGAGCCCCTCGGACAGAGGCGCCATCGCTTCGGCCTGCCCTTCGCCCACCTCCATAAGCACCATCGCGGGCGCGTGGTCGAGTTCGGCGACTTGTCCGAGCAACCGCTCGGCGAGCTCGAGTCCCGTTTCGCCAGGCACCAGGGCCCCTCTGGGCTCGAAGAGCCTGATCTCCGGCTGGAGGCTCTCCCACTCGGACGCCGGGACGTAGGGGAGGTTTGCCACCACAACGTCCACCGGAGACGGCACGGGGCTCAGCAGGTCGCCCTGAAGTAGGGTGACCCGGTCGTCGACATGGTGGCGTCGAGCGTTCAGCGCCGCAACTTGCAGCGCTTCCGGGGAGATGTCCGTGGCGTAAACTCGGGCCCCGGGAAGGCTCTGCGCGAGGCTGATGGCGATCACGCCGCTTCCGGTGCCGACGTCGACGATGCTGCATTCCCCATCGGGGAACTGTTCTCGCACTCGCGCCAGGACCTCCTCGACGAGCGTTTCCGTCTCCTGACGGGGCACCAGCACGCGGCGGTCGACGTGAAAATCGAGACCGAAGAACTCGCGGGCGCCGGTGACGTAGGCGAGGGGTTCCCGCCGCAAGCGCCGCTGCAGCGCCGAGTCAAGGCGGAGCGCGTCGTCGTTGGCAAACGGGTCTTCCAGCGCGGTGAACAGCTGTGCCCTGGTGAGTCTTGCCGCGTGCATGGCGAGGACCTCGGCTTCAAGCCTCGCGTCGGGGATTCCCACAGCTTCGAGCTCCCGGCGCGCCCGGGCAAGGGCCTCGCGCCCGGTCACGCGGCGACCTGCTCCAGCTTCAGGGCCTGCTCGCGGGCGTTGAGGGCGTCGAGGAGTTCGTCGATGCGGCCCTCCATGAACTTGGGGAGGTTGTGGAGGGTCACGTCGAGCCGGTGGTCCGTGATACGGTCCTGCGGATAGTTGTAGGTGCGGATCTTCTCGGAGCGGTCGGCGGTCCCGACCTGGGCGCGCCGCTGCTCGGTGATCTCTTCCTGCTGCTTGCGCTGCTCGATGTCGAAGATCCGGGCGCGGAGCACGGACATCGCCTTGGTCTTGTTCTTCAGTTGGGAACGCTCGTCCTGGCAGATGGCGGTGATGCCAGTCGGAAGGTGGACGATGCGCACGGCTGTCGCGACTTTCTGCACGTTCTGGCCGCCGTGGCCGCCCGCGTGAAAGATATCGATGCGGAGATCGTCGGATTTGATGTTGACCTCGACTTCATCGACCTCGGGGAGGACGGCCACCGTGGCGGTGGAGGTATGGATGCGCCCACCGGACTCGGTTACCGGGACCCGCTGGACGCGGTGTACGCCGCTCTCATGCTTGAGCCGGCTGTAGACGCCCTTGCCCTTTACCTCGAAGGTGATCTCCCTCAGGCCGCCGATGCCTGTCTCGCTGCGGTCGATGATCTCGACCGGCCAGCTGCGAATAGCGGCGTAGCGGGAGTACAAGCGGTACAACTCGGAGGCGAACAGGCCCGCTTCCTCACCGCCGGCGCCGGCGCGGATCTCGACAATCACCGACCGCTCGTCTTTGGGGTCGGCCGGGAGCAGAGCGATCTGGATCTCGTGCTGCGTCCGGTCCCGCCGCTCTTCGAGTGAGGCGAGCTCTTCGCGGGCCATCGCCACGATCTCGCTATCATTTCCGGCCTGGATCATGCTCGTGGCGTCCTCGATCTCCGCGAGGGCCCTGGTGTGCTCACGGTAGAGGCCGACCACCCGCTCCAGGCCGGCCCGCTCCTTCGCCAGCTCCTGTACCTTCTCGTAGTCGGTGGCGATGTCGGGCTGGCCCATCTGCTCGCTGAGATCGTCGTAGCGTTTGCTCAGGCCGTCGAGTTTTTGTTTCAGGCGTTCGATCATCGGGACTCTCGTAAGGAGAAGCGTGAGCGTCTGCTTCTGATTTCATTATAACGGACACGCCCCTCCGGCCCGCTCGCTGCCGGATCACACCCTGCAGAGAATCTCCGCGAACCGCGCATGGCCCGGGTTGTAGCCCTCTGCTGTCCGGGGGAGAAACGATTGCTTCAGCGGCGTCGCTCGGGAGATCTCGTCCACCCGGAGCCTCCGCCACCCCGGGAGACGGCCGCTCGCGCTGTAGCCGCGGGTCTGATAGAAGTCGAGGAAGCGAACACCGCCCTCGGTCTCGTACACCACGTGCGGCTCGACGACGCGGGAGCCTGAGTCGGACCGGCCCCGGAGCGAGACGCGACGACGATCGGCGATGGCGATACGAAGGACGTGCTCAACGCTCTGGCTCATGGTGTGACGGGGTCAGGACGAGCGGGCCACTGCCGACGGGGCCTCGTCCAGGGGCACCTGCCGCTGCTCGCCGCCGGCCATGTTCCTGACGGTCACCGTGCCCTCGGCGAGCTCGTCTTCTCCGAGGACCAGGACGTGGGCCGCGTCGAGGGAGCCGGCGTAGCGCATCTGGGCCTTCAAGCTTCGACCCGCCGGTGCGAGGACGGTCTGCAAACCCGCGGCGCGCAGCTTCGAGGCCAGCTTCACGGCCGCTTCTTTGGCGGGGTCGCCCACGTAGGCCACGACAGCATCCAGGTTTCCGTTGGGGGGCGGCTCGATGCCTTGTCGCTTGAGGTTCAGGATCACGCGCTCGACGCCGCAGGCGAAACCGACGCCGGGAGTGGGCCGGCCGCCGAGCTGCTCGATAAGCCCGTCGTAACGCCCGCCGCCGCCCAATGTACTCTGGGCGCCCTCCACCGGCGGCTGGATCTCGAACACGGTGCGACTGTAATAATCGAGGCCCCGCACCAGGCGGTGGTCCACGATGAAGTCGAGCCCGAGTTTCGTGAGGTAGCCGGTGAGCTCTTCCCAGTGCCGCTTGGAGTCGCCCGTCAGATAGTCGACGCTGCGCGGCGGCTCGGCGAGGTACGGCTGGCACGGCTGCTTTTTGCAGTCGAGGAGGCGCAGGGGATTGGCCCGGAACCTGGTCTTGCAGTCAGCACAGAGGCCCTCGAGATGGGGGTGATAGTAGCTGCGCAGGGCCTCGACGTAGGCGACTCTGGTGTCCTTATCCCCGATGCTATTGATGACGAGGTCCAGGTCGCGGAGCCCGAGCTCGGCGAAGAAGCGCCACGCGAGCTCGATGATCTCGGCGTCGAGCGAGGCGTCCTGGTTGCCGATGGCCTCGACGTTGATCTGGTGGAACTGGCGCCAACGTCCCGCCTGTGGACGGTCGTAGCGGAACATGGGAACGCGGACGGAGTAGAGCCGGACCGGTTGGGGAAGGACGTGCATCCCGTGCTCCAGGTAGGCCCGGCACACGGCGGCGGTGCCTTCGGGCCGCAACGTCATCCAGTCGCCGCTGCGGTCAGCGAAGCTGTACGTCTCCTTTTCGATGACGTCGGTGGCGTTACCGACGGAGCGGGCGAAAAGCTCCGACTCCTCGAAGACGGGGGTATCGATTCGCTGATAGCCGTACTGCTCGCACAGCTCCGAGGCGCGGGCCTCGACGAAACGCCAGTAGGGCTGCTCCTCGGGCAGGATGTCGGCAGTCCCTCGAGGCGCTTTGTACAAGTCGGCTACTCCTTGAATCGCTGTCGATAGAATACCGTCCCCCCGAAGGGTTTGCAAAGGAAATGCAAGGCGCTCAGACCTGGCGGGCGACCGGTTGGAGCCTGCCTCGGTGCTATAATGGCGGCGCCATCCCTTCAGAAGGTGCCCAGTGGACTACCGTCAGGCCCTTGATTACGTCTTGGGCTTTGCTGATTTCGAGGTTGCCAGCCCTGGGCGGATCCGATACCGCGACTTCAACCTGGAACGAGTCCGCGAGTTGCTCCGTCGCGTCGGCGACCCGCACCTTGGCCCGACGACGGTCCAGGTGGCGGGCACGAAGGGCAAGGGCAGCACCACGGCCATGGTCGCGTCCGTGCTCTCGGCTGCCGGGCACCGCGTCGGTCGCTACACCTCGCCCCATCTGCACACCATGCGAGAGCGGATCGCCATCGACGGCGAGGCGATAGGAGAAGACGCCTTCGCCGAAGGGACCGATGCACTTCAGGAAGCGGTGGCGGAGGTGAACGCCCTTGCGCGCTACGGCCGGATCAGCACATTCGAGGTACTGACAGCCCTGGCTTTCCTGACCTTCGCTCAAGCCGGCGTCACCCATTCGGTGGTCGAGGTTGGACTGGGCGGCCGTCTGGACGCGACGAGCGTCGTCGACCCCGCGGCGTGCGCCATAACCAACGTGAGCCTCGACCACACGGACGTTCTCGGCGACTCGTTGGCCCAGATCGCGGGCGAGAAAGCCGCGATCATCAAGCAGGGTGCGCCGGTGGTCTCGGGGCCGCAGCCGACTGAGGTCCTCGAAGTCGTCGAGCGCGTTGCGTCGGCCCGGAGTGCCCCCCTCACGCTGGTCGGGCGCGACGTGACCTGGGGAGACAGCCGCCGCGACGCTCTGGGGCAGCGGTTCACGGTCAGGACGGCCGGCAACGAATACGATCTTTCGATACCCTTACTGGGCGCGCACCAGCGGGAGAACGCCGCGATCGCCGTGGCGGTCTGCGAGTCGCTCGGTGACACAGGGGTTGCGCTACCGCACGACGCCGTTATCCACGGCCTCGCCCGAGTGTCGTGGCCGGGCCGGCTGGAGACCCTATCTCGAGACCCGGTCGTGGTTGCCGACGGGGCGCACAATCCCTATTCGATCCGGTGTCTTCTGAGCGCCGTGAAAGAGAGTTTTAACTTCGAGCGAGCGGTTGTGGTCTTCGGCGCGACGAGGACGAAGAACGTGGGAGGCATGATCGACGAGCTGACGCGGCTGCCGGCGACGGTGGTCGTCACCCAGTCCCGACATCCCCGCTCGGCGGGAGTCCTGGAGCTGTCCGCGGAGGTGGCCAGTCGGGGGGTCACGGTCGAGCAATCGGAGGACGTGGCCTCCGCGCTCGCGATAGCACGACGGATGGCGGGGAAGAACGATCTGGTGCTGGTGACGGGATCGCTGTTCGTCGTGGCCGAGGCAAGGGAAGCGGTCCTCGGCGTCGTTCCCGAGCTGTACTCCACAGCGGGCATCCTGACGGTCTAGCGCTATGAGGCGACGCGACACGGAAACCCGGGTGGTCGTCACGGGCCTTGGGGCGCTGACTCCCATCGGCAAGACGGCAGACGACTTCTGGAACGGTCTCGTCAAGGGCTGCTCCGGCATCGACCAGATGACGCTGTGCGACACGACGGGTTACTCCTGCACCATCGGCGGCGAGGTCAAGGACTTCCGGCCCGAGGACCACATGGCGCCCAAGGAAGCGCGGCGCATGGCGCGATTCGCCCAGTTCGCGGTGGTGGCCGCGGGCCAGGCCATCGAAGCCGCGCAACTGGACCTCGAGCGCGAGCAGCTGGACCGCTGCGGCGTGCTGCTGGGCAACGGCAACGGGGGCTATCCCACCGTGGAGGAAGGCGCTCGCACGTTGATCGCAAAAGGGGGCATGCGAATGAGCCCCTTTTTCTTCCCGATGACGCTGCCCAACATCGCGGCGTCGCAGGTGAGCCTCCGTTACAACCTGCAAGGATATAGCTCCACGGTGGTCACGGCCTGCGCCGCCGGGATCCAGGCTATCGGCGAGGCGGCCGAGGTCGTCCGTCGAGGCGCGGCCGACGTGATTGTCGCCGGTGGTGTCGAGGCCGGGATCAGCGAGCTTGGCCTTGGCGGGTTCTGCACGATGAAGGCGCTGAGCACTTCCTGGAATCACGAGCCGACCAGGGCGAGCCGCCCATTCGACGGGCTCCGCGACGGGTTTGTCCCCGGTGAGGGGACCGGCATCTTGATTCTCGAGAGCTATCGCCACGCGACGGAGCGCGACGCCCCCATCCTCGCCGAGGTGCTGGGCTACGGCGCCTCCTCCGACGCCTTTCACGTCGTGCAGCCGGATGAAGATGGCGCCGGCGCCGCCCGGGCGATGCAGTGGGCGTTGCAGGACGCCGCGGTCGACCACGATGAGATCGACTATATCAACGCCCATGGGACGTCGACTCCGCTGAACGATGCGGTGGAGACGAAGGCCATCAAGCGTGTGTTCGGCGAGGGGGCCTACAAGATTCCGATCAGCGCCACGAAATCGATGATCGGGCACTCGTTGGGGGCGGCGGGGGGGATGGAAGCGGTGGCCTGCGTGAAGACGATCCTTGATGGTGTGGTGCACCCGACCATCAACTACGAGAACCCGGACCCGGAGTGCGACCTGGACTATGTACCCAACGAAGCGCGGAAGGTCCGGGTGAAGACCGCACTGTCGAACAGCTTCGGCTTCGGGGGACAGAACGCCTGTGTCGTGTTCGGCGCGTTCGAGCCGTAGCGCTCCGCTAGAGCGTGGCGGGCTCGACGGACGGGATGTCCGGGGGCAGCATTCCCTCGAGTATCCGCTCCATGGCCATGGCGTGGCTGCAGGTTCCGTGAGCCGGGAAGTATGCGCATGTGCAGTCCCACGTTCCATCTCGATACGAGAGCTCGTGGGAGCGGTGGTCGCCGAGGACACGCGTGGTGAAGGCGCTGAAGCGGAAGCGCTGTCGTTCCTCGGCGTAGCGGCGCGCCTTCTCTATCTTCCCAATCATACTGGAGTTCATGCAGCGGTCCTCCCCGGCGGATGATGAGGCCCCGCAATTCTACGCGTCGTCCCCAGGCCGGTCAACGCCCCTCGTCAGCGTACGAACAGGAGTAGAAACTTTGACAAATCCATCACAATTGACTATATTATCCTCTCTGTTGACCGACCCCTTAGGGGTCGGTATGTCGTTATGGGAAGGGTGGGGAGGAGGCGCCGAGAACCCCCGACCGTTGTACCGTGGCCGAGGCGTGCGCGGCGCCCCTAGAGGACAAATAAGACTATGCGCGCGGAAAACCGAGAGGCACAGGAGTTCGTCCTTCACACGGTGAAGGAGAACGACGTCAAATTCATCCGCCTGTGGTTCACCGATATCCTCGGGAACCTGAAGGGCTTCGCCATCACCGTGGAGGAGCTTCGCGAGGCGCTGGAGAGAGGCAAGCCCTTCGACGGCTCGTCCATCGAGGGTTTCGCTCGGTTCGACGAGAGCGACGTCGTCGCCGTGCCCGATCCCACCACCTTTACCCTTCTCCCGTGGAGGCCGCGGCAGAACGCGGTCGCCAAGATGTTTTGCGACATCCTCACCCCGGAAGGTGAGCCTTTCGAGGGAGACCCCCGCCGAGTGCTGAAGCGGAACCTAAAAAGGGCTTCCGATCTGGGTTACACCTATTACGCAGGCGTTGAACTCGAGTTCTTCTATTTCAAGAGCAGCGATGGTACCGAGATCCTGGACAAGGGCGGCTACTTCGACCAGACGTCCCTCGACCTGGGGTCGGACTTGCGACGCGAGACGGTGCTGACGCTCGAGCAGATGGGGATTCCGGTGGAGTACAGTCACCACGAGGGGGCCCCGAGCCAGCACGAGATCGACCTCCGCTACGGCGACGCGCTGACAATGGCCGACAGCATCGCCACGTACCGGGTTGTGGTCAAGGAGATCGCCACCAAGCACGGGGTATACGCCAGCTTCATGCCCAAGCCGATGTCGGGCGTTAACGGCAGCGGCATGCATATCTCCCAATCACTGTTTCGCGGCGAAGGGAACGCCTTCTTCGACCGGGAGGATGAGAGCCGCCTGTCGCCCCTGGCAAAGAGTTTCGTCGCCGGGCTGCTGAAGCACGCGCCGGAGATCACGCTGGTGACGAACCAGTGGGTCAACTCCTACAAGCGGCTGATTCCCGGGTTCGAAGCTCCGATCTACGCGTCGTGGGCCGGGCGCAGCCATTCAGACCTGGTCCGGGTACCGGAATATCGCCCCGGCCGGGAAGACAGCACCCGAATCGAGTACCGGGCGCCCGACGCGGCCTGTAACCCGTATCTGGCGTTCAGCGCGATGCTCGCGGCGGGCCTCGAGGGTGTCGAGCAGAAGATGGACCCCCCACCCAAGACCGACGAGGACCTGCACTCGCTGAGCCCGGAGGCCCGCTCCGCGCTTGGCGTGGCCAGCCTGCCCACGAACCTGAGTGAGGCCATCGAGGCGGCCCGGGGGAGCAAGGTCCTGCGGAAGGCCCTGGGCGATCATGTTTTCGACAGCTTTCTCCGGAACAAGACCATGGAATGGGAAGACTACCGCACACAGGTCCATCAGTACGAGATCGAGCGGTATCTCCCGGTCCTGTAGCGCCTCCCGATGCAAAGGTATGCCGATGGGTAACATCAAGCCTGATTTCAGCGGATTGCTCTACCACCCCCAGATTCGACTTCGAACTCTGCGGGGTGGTAGGCCTGTCGATCGGCGTGAGGGACTCGACATGAGTGGTGATCGGTGGCGGAAGTCTTGAAGGCGCAACCATCCGGACTCTACCGGCCTGAGTTCGAGCACAGCGCTTGCGGCGTGGGCGTGGTGGCGAACACCAAGGGCGTCAAGTCTCACGAGATCGTCGAGAACGGGCTCGAGGTCCTCGTGAATCTGGCGCATCGTGGCGCCGCCGGCAGCGACCCGGATACCGGTGACGGGGCCGGGATGATGCTGCAGATGCCGGACGAGTTCATGCGCCGGGAAGCAGGCAAGCTCGGCATCGATCTGCCGCCATTGGGACAGTACGCGGTGGGGGTGGTCTTTCTTCCACAAGACGTAGACGAGTGCTCGCGGTGCGAGGCGTTCATCGAACAGGCCACGGAGGGTGAGGGGCAGCGCTTCCTGGGGTGGCGCGACGTCCCCGTCGATAGCGGGTCCATTGGGCGCGACGCCCGGGACTGCCAGCCCCGCATCCGGCAGTTCTTTGTGGGACAGGGCCCCGACATTGCCGACGGGGAGCATTTCGAGCGCAAGCTGTTCGTGATCCGCAAGGTGGTGGAAAACCGGGCCGTGGAAGCGGACTTCGAGGAGGCCGATTACTTTTACCTGTGCAGCCTCTCGTCGAGATTGCTCGTGCTCAAAGGACTCCTCATCGGCACCCAGCTCAAGGGGTTCTACACCGACCTGAGCGATCCTTTGATTGTCACTTCCTTTGCGCTGGTCCACTCCCGCTTCAGCACCAACACCCTGGGTTCCTGGAAACTGGCCCACCCATACCGCTATATCGTCCACAACGGAGAGATCAACACCCTGCGCGGCAACAGCAACTGGATGTTCGCCCGCCAGGGGAGTATGGAATCGCCTCTCTTCGGCGATGATTTGGAAAAGGCCTTCCCCATAATCGGACCGGGGCAGAGCGATACCGCGTGTTTCGACAACGCCTTCGAGCTCATGTTGCGTACTGGGCGGCCAATGCATCAAGCGATGATGGCGCTGATCCCCGAGGCAACCGGCGACATGATAACCATGTCCCAGGAGAAACGGGACTTCTACGACTACCACGCCTGCATGATGGAGCCCTGGGACGGCCCGGCGTTGATAGCCTTCACCGACGGTGTCCGAATCGGCGCGGTGCTGGACCGCAACGGACTACGGCCGTTCCGCTACCTGGTCACCACCGACGATAAGCTGGTGATGGCCTCAGAAGTGGGAGTGCTGGACGTCCCGCCCGAGAAGGTGCTGTTCAAGGAGCGGATCCGTCCTGGGCGTATGTTCCTGCTGGACCCCGATCGAGGCGGCATCGTGGACGATGAAGCCATAAAGTCGGAGCTGTCGCGTCGTCAGCCTTATGGGAAGTGGCTGGAAGACAACATGGTCCACCTGGACTCCCTCCCCGAGCCGCAAGGCCTGGACGGTCACCACCTGAACGATAAGGACGTCCTGCTCAGTCATCAGAGGGCGTTTGGGTATACGCAAGAGGACGTCCACATGCTGCTGGAGCCCATGGGGGCGAACGGCGCGGAGCCCGTGGGCTCCATGGGGAACGACTCGCCCCTGGCGCTGCTCTCGGAGCGGCCGCAGCTGCTGTTCAGCTACTTCAAGCAGCTCTTCGCCCAGGTGAGCAATCCGCCCCTGGACGCCATCCGGGAAGAGCTGGTCACGTCGGTGAGGATGAACCTCGGAACCCAGCGGAACCTTTTCGAGGAGACTCCGGAGCACGCCCAACAACTCAGGCTGAGCAGCCCCATTCTGACCGACGCGGAGCTCGAGAAGATCCGACAAGTGGACAGGCCGGGCATCAAGGCCACCACGCTGCCCGCTCTGTTTCGGGTCGATAGAGGCCCCGGCGAGCTGGAGCGGGCCATGGATGAGCTGTGCCTCGGGGCCTCGAAGGCGATCGAGGAGGGATTCAGCATCATCATCCTCTCCGACCGGGGCATGGACGCCGAGCACGCCCCCATCCCCAGCCTGTTGGCCACAGCCGGAGTTCACCACCACCTGATTCGGGAGGGTACCCGAGCGCGGGTCGGCCTCGTCGTGGAGTCGGGCGAGCCCCGGGAGGTAGCCCAGTTCGCCCTGCTGATCGGCTACGGCGCCGGAGCCATCAATCCCTACCTTGCCTACCGGACCCTTCAGGACCTGGGCCGCAAGGGCTTCCTGCCCGAGGCCACAGACGCATCGGCGGCACAGAAGAACTACATCAAGGCCACCAACAAAGGGCTGTTGAAGATCATCTCCAAGATGGGGATCTCCACCATCCATAGCTACTGTGGCGCCCAGATCTTCGAGGCCGTCGGTCTGAGCCAGGAGCTCGTGGACAAATACTTCACCTGGACCGCGTCACGCATCGGCGGCATCAGCACCGAGTCCATCGAGAACGACGCGCTCCGGCGCCACCAGCGGGCCTACCCGGCGACGGAGGCTGCCGCCAACCCCGATCTGGAGGCCGGAGGCTTCTATTACTGGAGGCGCGACGGCGAGTACCACATGTGGAACCCCGACACCATCGCCAAGCTCCAATACGCCAGCAGCGCGAACGACGCCAAGGCATACGAGGAGTTCGCGGCACTGGCGAACGATTATGAGCGGCGGATGTGTACCCTTCGCGGCCTGTTGGAGTTCAAGACCCTGGAGCAGCCGATTCCGCTGGAAGAGGTGGAGTCCACCGAGCAGATCGTTAAGAGATTTGCCACCGGGGCAATCTCGTTGGGCGCCATTAGCCGTGAGGCCCACGAGTCTCTGGCCATCGCGATGAACCGCATCGGCGCCCGTAGCAACAGCGGCGAGGGAGGCGAGGATTACCGCCGATACGTACCCGACGCCAACGGGGACCGTCGCCACAGCGCCATCAAACAGGTGGCCTCGGGACGGTTCGGGGTTACCACCAACTACCTGGTCAATGCGTCGGACCTTCAGATCAAGATGGCCCAGGGCTCGAAGCCGGGAGAAGGCGGCCAGCTCCCCGGTCACAAGGTGGACGAGTATATCGGCTGGATACGCAGGTCGATGCCCGGTGTCGAGCTGATCTCGCCGCCGCCGCACCACGATATCTACTCGATCGAGGACCTGGCGCAGCTCATCCACGACTTGAAGAACGTGAATCCTCAGGCCCGTGTTCACGTGAAGCTGGTTGCCGAGGTGGGGGTTGGGACCATAGCCGCGGGCGTTTCCAAAGCCCACGGAGACGTCGTACTGATCAGCGGAGATGGAGGCGGCACGGGCGCGTCGCCGGAGTCGTCGATCAAGTACGCGGGGTTGCCCTGGGAGCTGGGGGTCGCGGAGACGCAACAGGTGCTGGTGCGGAACAACCTCCGCAGTCGGATCGTGGTCCAGACCGACGGCGGGATCAAGACGGGACGGGATATCGCAATCGCCTGCATGCTCGGGGCCGAAGAGTTCGGTATTGCCACGGGAGCCCTGGTAACCCAGGGCTGCATCATGCTGCGCAAGTGCCACCTCAATACGTGCTCCGTCGGTGTCGCCACCCAGGACGAGGAGCTGCGGAAACACTTCACCGGTAAGCCCGAGCACCTGATCAACTATTTCTTCTTCGCGGCCGAGGAGCTGCGAGGAATCATGGCCCGGCTGGGCTTCCGGACCATCAACGAGATGGTGGGCCGGGTGGACAAGCTGGAGACGAAGGAGGCCGTCGAGCACTGGTGGAAGACGAGGGGAGTTGATCTCACCGGTCTCCTCACCAAGCCCGAGGCGCCGGCTACGGTCGCCACGTACCATTGCCAGAGCCAGGACCACGGCCTGGACAGGGCGCTGGACCAGCGGCTGATCACCCTGTCCGCGAAGGCCCTGGAGCATCGGGAGCCGGTGAACCTCTCGCTTCCCATCCGCAACGGCAACCGCACGGTGGGCGCCATGCTGAGCGGGGAAGTGGCCAAACGGTACGGCGAAGACGGCCTGCCCGTGGACACCATTCACATCGATTTCGAGGGCTCCGCGGGCCAGAGCTTCGCTGCTTTCCTCGCCAAGGGCATGAACTTCACGCTGGAGGGCGACTCCAACGACTACTTCGGCAAGGGAGTGTCGGGAGGACGCTTGGTCGTCGTCCCGTCCAAGAAGGCTACCTTCGTTCCCGAGGGAAACATCATCATCGGCAACGTCGCGCTCTATGGCGCCACCGGCGGCGAGGTCTTCATTCGGGGCCTAGCAGGCGAGCGGTTCTGCGTAAGGAACAGCGGCGCCCACGCTGTAATCGAGGGTATTGGCGACCACGGGTGCGAGTATATGACCAACGGGCGTGTCGTGGTGTTGGGTCCAACGGGACGGAACTTTGCCGCCGGAATGAGCGGTGGCATCGCCTACGTACTGGACGAGGCGGGGGACTTCCACCTGCGTTGCAACCACGATATGGTCGATCTGGAGCCTGTCGAGGAACCCGAGGACCGGGAAGAGCTGCGAGAGCTCATCCGGGGCCACCTCCGCTACACCGGCAGCGCCAACGCCGAGCGGGTACTGAACGGCTGGGACGAGTTTCTCCCCAAGTTCGTGAAGGTATTCCCGCGAGACTACCGGCGCGTTCTCCAAGACCGCAAACGGGCCGAGATGGAAGCTGTGGTCGATGGGTAAGGTCACCGGTTTTGTGGAATTCGAGCGCGAACCTCCGGAGCGCCGCCCTTCCGCCGAACGCATAAAGGACTACGGAGAGTTCTATCTCGACTGGCCCGAGGAGAAGGTCCGGCACCAGGGCGCTCGCTGCATGAACTGCGCCCTGCCGTTCTGTCACAAGGGCTGCCCCCTGGGCAACCTGATCCCGGACTGGAACGACCTGGTGTACAGGGGCCGTTGGGAGGACGCGCTCGCCGCCCTGCATTCCACGAACAACTTCCCGGAATTTACCGGCCGCATCTGCCCCGCGCCCTGCGAGGCCTCCTGTGTGCTCTCCATCAACGAGGAGCCGGTGACCATCGAGTACATCGAAAAAGCCATCGCGGACCGGGGATTCGAGGAGGGGTGGATCACCCCGCAGCCTCCGCAGATGCGCACGGGCAAACGGGTGGCGGTCGTGGGCTCCGGGCCGTCCGGCCTGGCCGCGGCGGCTCAATTGAACCTCGCTGGGCACCAGGTCACCGTTTTCGAGCGAGACGAATACGTCGGCGGTCTGCTCACCCTCGGGATCCCGAACTTCAAGCTGGACAAGGGGGTGGTGCAGCGCCGTGTGGACCTCATGGCGGCGGAGGGCATCGAATTCCGGACCGGCTGTAACGTCGGCGACGACATTCCTGTTGACGAGCTGCGACGCGACTTCGATGCCATCTGTCTGGCCGGAGGCTCGACCGTGGCTCGCAGGCTCAACGTTCCCGGAGAAGACCTGGGCGGAATCCACCTGGCAATGGAGTATTTGACGCAGCAGAACCGGCTCAACCAGGGTCAGCAGGTGGTCTCCGACGAGCGCATCTCCGCCGAGGGCGAGAACGTCGTGATCCTGGGAGGAGGAGACACCGGGGCCGACTGCCTGGGGACCGCTCACCGCCAGGGCGCGGAGGTGGTGTACCAGTTCGAGATTCTCCAGGAGCCGCCTGAAGCTCGCCATTCCGGCAATCCCTGGCCGCTGTGGCCTCTCATCCTCCGCAGCTCCGCCGCCCACGAGGAGGGAGGGATACGGGACTACAGCATCCTCACCAAGGGCTTCTCCGGGTCCGATGGCCGCGTACGGAAGCTCCATGGAGTACGTGTCGAATGGGGCCCGCCGGACAGCTCGGGCCGCCCGACCATGACGGAGATTCCGGGGAGCGAATTCGAAATCGAGACGAGGCTGGTGTTGCTGGCCCTGGGTTTTCTGCACCCGCAGCACGATGGCATGCTGACGGACCTTGGGGTGGAGCTCGACCCCCGGGGCAACGTGAAGACGGACAAAGCCAAGATGACGAGCGTGCTGGGGGTCTTCTCCGCAGGGGACATGGCGCGAGGCCAATCGCTGGTCGTCTGGGCCATTGCCGAAGGACGCCAGGCGGCCCATGGCATCGACGCATTTCTCATGGGCGAGACCAGCTTGCCCAGCGTGGACCTGGCGGGCTGGGCCTAGACAGCGCGGCGACCGCCGGGTGGAAGGAAAGGTCTTGAAAGCGACGTACTTTACCGAATTCGGGGGCCCCGAGGTACTGACCTATGGGGACGTACCAGAGCCCACCATTGGTCCCGGAGAAGTGCTCGTCCGCGTCCATGCGACGGCACTGAATCACCTCGACGTCTGGCGGCGGTCCGGACAGCGCGGCACCAAGAGCGAGCTGGCGGAGCCCTTCATCCTGGGCTGCGATATCGCCGGCGAGGTCGCCGAGGTGGCCGCCGACGTCACCGCGGTGAAGCAGGCCGATCGGGTGGTGCTGAACCCTGGCGTCACCTGCGGCACGTGTGGTTACTGCAGCTCCGGTCGCGACAACATGTGCCTCAGGTACACCATGATAGGAGCAGCAGTGAACGGGGGCTACGCCCAGTATGTCAAGGCGCCGGTGCAGAACGTGCACCAGATCCCGGACAGCCTGGAGTGGGAGGAGGCCGCGGCGTTCCCGCTGACCCTGCTCACGGCCTATCATATGCTCATCGGCCTGGCCAAGCTGCGGCCAAGCGAGACGGTGCTGATCCAGGCGGTCGGCTCCGGCGTCGGCAGCGCGGCCGTCCAGATCGCCAAACTGGTGGGAGCGCGTGCCATTGTGACCGCCAGCACCGAGGCCAAGCTGGAAAAGGGCCGCCAGCTCGGCGCCGACGAGACGATCAACTATGAGGAGATTGACTTCGCGAAGCGGGTGAAGGAGCTCACCGAAGGGAGAGGCGCCGACGTGGTGTTCGACCACATTGGGGCCAGCATTTTCGAGAAAAACTTGGCCAGTCTTGCCAAAGGCGGCCGCTACGTGAACTGCGGCATCACCGGGGGGCACCAGGCCCAGCTTCACATCGGCCAGCTGTTCACCAAGCAGGCCCAGCTCCTCGGCTCGTTCATGGGCACAAAGGCGGAAATGCTCGAAGTGGTCGAACTCGTCAAACGAGGGAAAATCCACGGCGTCGTGGACAGCGTATTTCCACTGGAGCAGGCCGCCGAAGCCCACCGACGAATGGAAGACCGTAACCTGTTCGGCAAACTCGTCCTGAAGGTGCCGTAGGCCTCGGCTCTTCTTGCTATACTGACCTTCCGTTGCTGAAGGAGGGACCCTTGGACAACCCCAAATCCATTGCCGACCGGGTCATCAACAATGTCGAGCGGGTGATCGTCGGCAAGCGGGCCGAGGTGGGACTGGCGATGATCGCGCTGCTGTGCCGCGGCCACGCCCTCATCGAAGACGTGCCGGGCGTCGGAAAAACGATGCTCGCCAAGAGCCTGGCCCGCTCCACCGGCTGCTCCTTCAAGCGGATTCAGTTCACGCCGGACCTGCTCCCCACCGACATCATCGGCGTGGCGGTCTTCAACCAGAAGTCCAGCGACTTCGAGTTCCGACCCGGCCCCATCATCGCCCAGATTGTGCTGGCCGATGAGATCAACAGGGCAACCCCCAAGACCCAGTCGGCCCTGCTCGAGGCCATGGAAGAGCGCCAGGCCACGGTGGACGGCATAACCCACCCGATGCCGGTACCTTTCCTGGTCCTGGCGACCCAGAACCCCATCGAATATGAAGGGACCTTTCCGCTGCCGGAGTCCCAGCTCGACCGCTTCCTGCTGAAGATCTCGCTGGGCTACCCGCAACCCGCGGAAGAGATCTCGATCATCGAGATGCAGCAGATGGTGCACCCGGTGGACGATCTGGAGCAGGTGGTCGGCGTCGAAGAGCTTCTCCAGATCCAGAACGCTGTCAAAGAGGTCTATGTCGACGACCTGATCAAGGAGTATATTGTTGCCATCGCGGGCGGCACGAGGCGGCACGAGGCGGCGTATCTCGGCGCCTCTCCTCGAGGGTCCCTGGGCCTCTTCCGGGCCTCACAGGCGCGAGCGGTGCTGGACGGGCGCGACTATGTGACGCCGGACGATGTGAAGGCGTTGGCGGTACCGGTCCTGGCCCACCGCGTCATCGTGAACCCTGCGTCGAGGATGCGGGATGTGAGTGGCGACTCAATCGTCGGGGAGGTCTTGAATGAAGTCCCAGTCCCTGGAGCGCGTCCGCGTGATCGAGTCCGGACCTCGTAGCGTTACCTATGGCATTGTGGCGCTCGCCGAGGGCTACGTCGGCCTGGCGGCGACCTCCCGTGGCCTGAGCGGTCTGACGCTTCCCCATGCCACCGAGGCCGAGGCGTTCGCCGCCCTGGGTCTCGACGTGTTCGACGACCTCTCTCGAGACGACGATGCCTTCGCGGCGCTCGCCGCGCGTCTGGACAGCTACTACGCCGGGGAGCCGGTGGACTTCGACGAGATAGCCCTGGACCTCACCCGGGTCACCCAGTTCCGCAGAAAAGTATTGGAGACGGTGCGGGCCATCCCGCGAGGCCAGGTCAAGAGCTACGGCCAGATCGCCGCGGAGGTGGGCCGTCCTACAGGGGCCCGCGCGGTGGGCGGGGCGATGGGCTCGAACCCGGTCTGCGTGGTCGTGCCGTGTCATCGGGTGGTCGCATCCGATGGCGGGCTGGGAGGCTTCGGCGGCCGGCTCGACCTGAAGGAGCGCATGCTCGCCCTCGAAGAGGCGACGCTCCGTTAGAGCTCGTTACCCGCGCCGACGCCAGCTGGCGGGATTGATTCGCAGCAGCACCCTTCGCGCCAGGTCCCACCGGATCGACTCCCATGCCTTCTGGATCAGTTCCCGCTCTTCGTCGTCGATCTGTCTCGCGCCGTAACGGTTCTTCACGAACCCCCCGGCTATTGCCCCTGTATACGCTGCACTGAGCGAGGCGTTGGAGGCAAGCATCGCGGCATACTCGTCGGGCGTCTGCGGGCCCTGCGGAGGGCGCCAGACAAGGGAGCCCAACCGGGACATCCGTTCGTAGATGCCGTGCGTGTAGGGGAGTCCGAGGAAAGAGAACTGCCACACGACGTAGAGGAGGAGCAGCAGGCCCAGAACGCCGCCGGCCGCCAGGCCGAGGGCAATGCCGATCCTCCGAGCCCAGTCGCCGAAGACGGTGCTGACAGGCTCGTTAATGGTCGGCGACACGAAGTCGTCCAGCAGGAAATCCTCGTCGAACTCATCGAAGGGGTCAAAGTCGAGAAGGCCCTGAGGGTCTTCGAAGATGTCGCCCGAGAACTCTCCGAAGGCCTCGCTGAGGGGTCCTCGGGGAATCTGGCCCACCGTCGGCGACGCCTCGAAGGGGATCCAGCCGTAGGTTGGGAAGAAGACCTCGGGCCAGCTGTGAGCGTCGGCAATCCGCACCTGGAACGTGGAGGTCTGCTCGTCGAGCAGGCCCGGTTTATAGCCGGAGGCCAGCCGGGCGGGCACGCCGGTGGAGCGGAGGAGCACCGTCATCGCCGAGGCGAAGTAGTCGCTGTAACCCGCTCGTTGCGTAAACAGAAAGTAGTCTACGGCGTCGACGTTCACGGGCGGGGGATCGATCTGGTAGGTCTCGACGTAGCCGGCGCGAAGGTACTCCGCGATAGCGATGGCCTTGTCGAAAGGACTCTCAACGGACTGTGTCACCGACGCGCCCAATTCCCGGACGCGGTCCGGGAGCGTCTCGGGCAACTGCAGATAGTTGTCCGTCACCCAGCTGGGATATTCGGTGTCGTCGGCGCGCAACTCGGCTTCGCGGGCGATGGAAATCGTGGAGACGACGTCGTAGGAGCTACCGACCTTCAACTTGCCGCGGCTGCGCAGGGAGAGGATGTCGGGGATCACCGGGTCGTCCCTGGCGACGACGACCCGGTTGCTCCGCTCCTTGACGATCCGGGTCCCCGGGGGGAGGAATCGTTCCGGCGTGTCGCCCCCCGCCCGGATCATCGAGTCGGCCGCCGCGGAGAGATCGGCGGGCAAGTCATCCAGGGAGCCTTCTCCGTCCCAACGGATCTCGAACTCTCTCGGTACGGCGACCTCGGCTTCGGTCGAGATGCTGACTTCGATCGGAGTTCCCGCGGTGAAAATCACCCCGACGGCCGTGTTGAGGACGATGCGTTGGGCGATTGGCTCGCGCTTTGTATAGGGGGTGGCGGAGGCCGCGGTATAGACTTTCTCGCCGCGGACCGACTCGCGCTGCTCCTCGCTGGCCAGCCAGCCGCGCCCCTGGTACTCGTCGTAGCTCTGCCCTCGCCAATAGGATGGGAAGTCCGTCGTGACGCTAAAGACGTCGCCGGTCCCCAGGCTGATACGGCCCCGAAGCGGCAGAGCGAGGCCAAAGCTGTGCAGTGGGGACGCCCGCTTGGACGAGACGCCGGCGAAGACCCGCTCCCACTCGTCCTCCAGGTCGGCCCAGGGGCCTCGCGCCGTCTCGTAAGCCTCCGCGAACCTCGGGACGACGATCTTCTGCGTCGGCGCCGCCCATCCGGCGCCCAGAACGAGGGCCGTGAGCACGACGATGTTGGCGACCGTCGTGAACCCTCCCGGGCGTCGCTGGAAACGATCGGCTCCCCAGGTTGCGAGGAGGTTCAGGAAGTGCACCCGCCCCAGCAGCAGGATGGCGAAGAGCAGGAAGAAAAACAGCGGGACCGGGTAGTGCGAGTTGGGGAGGTACGTCTGATTGGTGAGGAGCCCGAGAGCGGGTAGGACGACGGCGGCCCATCCAGCCCGGAACCGGAATAGGAACCATGTGGAGAAGAAGACGACAAGCCAGACCAAGGCGGTCAGGCCGAAGGCGAAGGGCAGGCGATCGTTGCTGATGTCGGACGCTCGGGCCGCGGACAGCCATTCCCGAAGTCGATCGAAGGTCTCGGTGAACTTGGCCTCGAGGCCGGTGGTCGACACCGTGCCCGCGACCTCCCATAAGGAGACCGCGGCGCCCACCGCGAGCGCCAGCAGCAAGAGCACCAGCGTTATTACGAGCGGAGCCCTGATCTTGGCCACCGTCAGCCCCACCACGAAGGCGAGGAGCCCGACCATCCAGAGTCGCGGCATCGGATCGACCCACTCGGCGCGTTGGATGGCCGCAACAACGACAAGATTCATGGCTAGAAGCAGCGCGACGGTGAGCCAACCCTCTTTCGGTGTTAGAAAGGAGCGGGACACGTCGAGGAAGCCGGGCAGACGGCTCGCTTTCGGGTCGTCTTCGGGGCCGTGATAGCCGGAGCCCTGCCCGCTCGAACCCCTGCCACCGTGGGAGGACATCGTCATCGCGTGTGGGCCCTCGCTCGGCCGTCGACCATGGCGCCACGCCCCATTGGGCCGTGAGCGAGAGGAACGAGACCGCCCTCGGCCTCTGTCCCCGCTTTGACCGCGTAGGTGGGAATGTCGAGCGTAGCGGCCATGTGGGCCACGTCGGGATACTTAGCGGCGTCGGGGTCGCCGTCGACGGAAACAACCGTCACTCGGGACTTTCGCTGGAGCAGGTGACGCAGGCCGGCGAGCCATTCCTGGTCTCTCGACGGCGTGACGATGGCCACCGACGTGTATCTGCCGACCCGGGCGTGGAGCTCTCCGATAAGGTTGAGCAGGCTCGTATCGCCGAAGGCGCGGAGCTCGGCCAGTGCGTCCATGATGCGCATGAGATGTTCCGAGCCACGCTGTGCCGAAAGGGTGAAGTGGCGGTTCCCACTGGCCAGGAATCCCACCGGGTAGCCGCCTTCGCTGTAGCGGCGGGAGATCGAGGCCGCAATCGTGATGGTGGTCTCCTCGATGGCCCTCCCCGCCGGGCCCGAGTTTGCGTGATGCTCGAGGTCGGCGATGACCCAGATGTTGTTCGAGGGCTCGACCTCGAACTCCTTCACCATGATCCTGTTGTGGCGGGCGGTCGACTTCCAAGAGATACGGTTCAGGCTATCGCCGGGCACGTACTCTCGAATGCTGAAGGCGCTGGTGGTGACATGCTGGCTGCGGATATGGACCGGCCCATCGCCGGGCAGGTCCGCCGGCAACAACACAAAGCCGGGAAGGTCCACGGTTGCCGGGTGGACGATCAGCCGATCCGTCGAGCCGCTGCTGCGTTTGAGGCGGAACAGGCCGAGCGGATCGGAGCCCGCGGACTGCACGGGGCCCAGCTCGAAGAAGCCACGCTGGGGACAATCGATTTCCAGCTCCACCGATTCGGTCCCGTGTCCTCCCAGGGCGACGGCCGCTCCCGGCGCCCGAATCGGCATGTCGGTCTGCTCCTCGACCTCGATGAAGCCGCGCACGAACCTGGAGCGGGGTCGAACGTTTATCGTCTCTCGAATGGACTGGCCGGCTCGTGTCCGGAGCGAGGGTCGTCGGACGTCGACGTCGACGCCGCGGACGAGGAGCCACGACCACAGGATGCCGACGCCAAGCAACAGCCCCAGGACGTAGTAGGTCCGATGGAAGACGGGGAATCCCGTTGCCAGGGCGAACACGATGATGACGCCGACGATGAGCAGAACGACTCGAGCTCGCTGCACGGGCACCCCCGGAGGTCCTAGTCGATGCCTTGGCGCGACGGAAGGTAGGGCCTGGCGCCGAAGCATTGTAGCATTCTACGACCTTTCTCCCCTTTGGGATTCAAGGTGCGCACGGGTTGGCGCTTCGGTAGATTCCGGCTGGTACAATAGCGGCGCAGGTTCAGCAAGCCTCGTCGAGGTCCCCGATGCCCGAGACCAGAGGACCGAAGATCGCTCGTCAGACGGTGCGAGAGATGGCGCGCCTGGTCGGCCTCGAGCTCACCGAGGACCGGTTAGACCAGCTTGAGCCCGAGATCGAGACCCTCGCCAGGAACGTCGAACGACTCCGAGAGATCGATTTCGGCGACACAGAGCCCGTGTTTCAGTTTCGCCCCGTCGCAGACGACGAACGCGCGGGCCGTTAGAGGACCTGTCTCGAAGAGGAGGGCGTCACGCGACCCAACTTGTTAAAAGCCCTCTGGGCCGAAGGTAAGCCGACCACGATGGCGTGGCTTCAAACCGCCGACCCCTATATTGCCGAGATCGTGGCTGCCGCCGGCTTCGACTCCCTTGTGCTGGACGCGCAGCACGGGATGGGCATCGGTCAAGAGCAGACGGCCAGCTGGCTCCAGGCGGTGAGTCTTCACGACGCCGTGCCCGTGGTGCGCGTCGGCTGGAACGAGCCGGCGTACATCCAGTGGGCCCTGGACGCGGGGGCCTACGGCGTGATCGTCCCACTGGTGAACAGCCTGGAGGAGGCGACGAAGGCGGGGAAGGCGACGCGGTACGCACCGCTCGGCTATCGCAGCGTCGGCGCCAACAGAGTCCGCTTCTATGGCGGGGCCGACTACGAGATGAAAGCGAACGACGAGATGGTCTGCCTGGTGATGATCGAAAGCTTCGACACGGTGGCCAAGGCCGAGGAGCTTGCTCAGGCGCCGGGCATCGACGGCTTCTACATCGGCCCCTCCGACCTGGCAATGTCGATGGGCCTGCCGCCCCGCGACTATCAGGGGAACGCGCGGCACGCCGAAGCCTGTCAGCAGGTGCTCGACGCCGCCAAGAAACATGGCCTCGTCTGCGGCATCCAAACCGCTTCGCCTGAAGAAGCGATCGAGCGCTACGAGCAGGGGTTCCTCTACTGCTCCGTGCTTGTGGCCACGGCGGCGCTGGGCAGGACCGCGTCAGCCGCGTTGAAGACCGTCAGCGGCGCCCTAACGGGCTAGTCGGTACCGTCTTCGTCGGCCGGCATCCACTCCCAGGGCCCTACGAGCTCCTCCAACTTGGCCTCGGCGTCGCTCAGCCGATCTTCTGGGATCATGATCCGGACGGGCATGGCCCCGCCGCCCGCCAGACTGAGCATGGTGTTGGCGGCGACGTGGGCCGGAACGCCGTGTTTGACCAGCAACTCGACCCAGCTCTGACCGATGGGCTCGTTGGGAGCGGTGGTAAGCGTGACCCACTTCATCGATATTGTCCGCCGACGAAGGCCGTCGGGGCCTAGGCCACCTGCACGGCGTCCTTGCCGAGCAGCCGAGCGATCTCCTGGAGCAGCGTGTCGTCGAAGGACACGGTGTCCTGGAGCTCGACCTCGGTGGGCGATTCGCCGGAGTGCAGGGTGAGCCGCACCTTCTGGCCACCAGGGTGCTGCTTGAGCACGGCGATCAGCCGGTGGAACTGGGCCACGTCGGCGTCCCGGTCCACCGTTTCGCGAAGGGTGATGCGAAGCGACTCGCTATTGCCGGAGTGGAGCACGAGCCCGTTGTCGCGGCCCCCGACCGCCGACCCGTTCGTAGGCATCGATGGCGCCTCTGGGACAGTCTCAACCGGTTCCACGGGAACGGACTCTACGACCGCCTCGGTAGGCTCCTCGGTCACGGAGGCTACAACAACCTCGACCTGCTCATCGGCCACGGGCGTCGTGACCGCCTCGACTGATTGTTCGGCGTCCGGAGCTGCGACGTCCTCGGTTGGCTCGTCGGCCACGGGCGTTGCGACCGCCTCGACTGGTTGCTCGGCCACGGGAGCTGTGACGTCCTCGGTCGGCTCGTCGGCCACGGGCGTTGCGACCGCCTCGACTGGTTGCTCGGCCACCGGAGCCGCGATGTCCTCGGTCGGCTCATCGGCCACTGGCGTTGCGACCGCCTCGACTGGTTGCTCGGCCACGGGAACTGCGACGTCCTCGGTCGGCTCATCGGCCACCGGCGTTGCGACCGCCTCGACTGGTTGCTCGGCGACGGGTGTTGCGACGTCCTCGGTTGGTTGCTCGGCCACGGGAGCAGCGACGTCCTCGGTTGGTTGCTCTGCCGCGGCAGCTGCGACCGCCTCGGTTGGTTGCTCGGCGACGGGTGTTGCGACCGCCTCGACTGGTTGCTCGGCGACGGGTGTTGCGACGTCCTCGGTCGGCTCATCGGCCACCGGCGTTGCGATCGCCTCGACTGGTTGCTCGGCGACGGGTGTTGCGATTGCCTCGGTTGGTTGCTCGACGACGGGTGTTGCGACCGCCTCGACTGGTTGCTCGGCGACGGGTGTTGCGATTGCCTCGGTCACCGTCTCACCACCGGGCCCCAGGGGAAAAGGCTCTCCGTCGGCGGGCGTCGTTCCGTTGGCTGACGCCGGCTCTGGAAGCTGTTCGCCCGTCGTGTCATCGGGGGCCAACGTCGCGGCCTCGGCCAAAGGCTCGTTCTCCGAGGTGTCCGCCGCTCGTTGAGCCACCACGTCTTCGAACCGCTCGACGGTGTTGACGGCGACCGAAACACGGTCCTGGTGGAGCCGCACCTTGCCCTGCACGACCAGCATCTCCTCGACGCGCAAGAGATGGGACGTTTTGTCGTAGATGTTGGGCCAGACGGTGACTTCGACGCTGCCCTGAAGGTCCTCGAGGGTAACGGCTGCGAAGGTCTTGCCCTCTTTGCGGGTCTGCAGCTGGCGGACTCCGCTGACCTTCCCGGCGAGCAGCACGGTCTGGCCCTCCATCTCCGACTCGATCTGCGCGCAGGGCGTGATCTCCTGTCCGAGGCGCTCCGATGCCTTGGCCAGGGGATGGTCGTCGAGGAACGTGCCGAGGAGCTCCCACTGCCACTGCAGTCGCTCCTTCTCGGGAATCACCGATTCGGCCATCTCGATCTCGGGCAGAGGCACCGCGACCGAGTCGCCGAACAGGTCGAACATGGTCGTCTGGCCTGTCTCGCGGAGGAGCGCCTGCTGTTGGGCGATGGACAGGATGCGGTCCAGGTTCTCGAGCAGGCCGCTCATGGGCCCAATGGAGCCCAGCGCGCCGACTTTGACGAGGCTCTCGAGCGTGCGTCGGTTGAGCCCGCTCAACGGGGCCCGGCGACAAAGGTCTTCGACGCCGGTGTAGGGGCCGTTCGCCTCCCGCTCCGCAATGATGGGCCGGACCGCCGACTCGCCGACGTTTTTGACGGCGGCGAGGCTGAACCGGATGGCGGCCTTGCCGTCCGGTTCGCGGTCGATGGAGAAGCCGACGTTGGCCTGATTCACGTCCGGAGGCAGCACCGAGATACCGAGCCGCCGACACTCGGAGATGGTGGTCCCGATCTTCTCGGTGGCGCCCTGGAACCCGGTCAACTGGCCGGCCATGAACTCGATTGGATAGTTGGCCTTGAAGTACGCGGTCCAGTACGCGATCAGGGCATAGCTGACGCTGTGGGCCTTGTTGAACGCATAGCCGGCGAAGGGCTCGATCAGGTTCCACACCTCTTGCGCCAGCGGTTCCGCGTATCCCTGTTTTATAGCCCCGGCCACGAAGCCGCTCTGCTCCTTCTGCATGAGCGCCGCGATCTTCTTTCCCATTGCCTTGCGCACGATATCGGCCTGGCCCAGTGTGTAGCCGGCGAACTGCTGGAGGATGAGTAGTACCTGGTCCTGGTAAACGATGACGCCGTAGGTCTCTTTGAGGACATCTTCGAGGATCGGGTGGGGATAGCTGACCTCGCGGCGGCCGTGCTTGGCCTCGATGAACGTCGGGATCTGCTCGATGGGCCCTGGTCGATAGAGGGCGATCACCGCGGAGAGGTCTGCCAGGGAGCTCGGTTTGAGCTCCTTGATGTAGCGGCGCATGCCGGAGCTCTCCAACTGGAACAGCCCGGTTGTCTCTCCGGAAGCGAGGAGATCGAAGGTGGCGATGTCGTCGAGGGGGACGCCGGCCAGATCGATTATCTTGCCCGTTTCCTGGGCGATGAACTCACAGGTCTTCTGCAGGACGGTCAGGTTAACAAGCCCCAGGAAGTCCATCTTGAGCAGTCCGAGCGAGGCGATGGCCCCCATGGCGAACTGCGTCACGGAGATGCCCTTCTCGTCTCCCTTGGCGCCGCGCATCAATGGCACCACGTTGACCAGAGGCTCGTCGGCGATCACCACACCCGCGGCATGGGTGCCCGCGTTGCGGACAACGCCTTCCAGGCTGCGGCCCGTCTCGATGAGGTTACGCATCACCGAGTCGGTCTGATAGGCTTCGGCGAACTCCGGGATGCTCTCGAGAGCGCCGTCAAGGGTCCACGGCATGATCTCGCCCTTATCCCCTTTTCGGTAGCCCGTCGGGACCATGCGGGCAAGGCGGTCGACGTCGCCGTAGGAGAGGCCGAGGGCACGGCCCGAGTCCCGGAGGGCGGCCTTGGCGCCCAGGGTGCCGAAGGTGATGATCTGGGCCACCCGATCGGCGCCGTAGCGGTCGACGACGTACGCGATGACTTCGTCCCGACGGTCGTCCTGGAAGTCCATGTCGATGTCAGGCATCTCTTTGCGCTCGATGTTCAGGAAACGCTCGAAGACCAGCCGGTACTGCAACGGCTCGACGTCGGTGACGCGCAGGCAATAGAGAACGAGGCTGGCCGCGGCGCTGCCCCGGACCCCGAACAGGATTCCCTGCTTTCGAGAGAAGCGGCTGATGTCCCAGATGACGAGGAAATAGTCCGAGAACTGGGTCTGGCGGATCACATCGAGCTCGTACTCGAGGCGGCGACGGAGCTCATCGGTGATCTCCGGATAGCGCTCTTCGAGCCCCTGCCAGCAGAGGCTCGCCAGGTATTCTTCGGCGGTGCCGCCGTCCGGCACCGAGAAACGGGGCAGGTGGACGCGCGAGAAATCGATAGTCAGGTCGCAGTCGTCGGCGATACGCCGGGTATTTCCGGCGGCGCCTGGGAATTCCGCCAGCAGCAGCTCCATCTCTTCGGTGCTGCGTAGGAAGTAGCTCGAGCCGGACATCTTGAACCGGTCGGGCTGGTCGATGGTGGCGTTGGTCTGGATGCAGAGCAGAACGTCCTGGACGGCACTCTCGTGCTCGTGGACGTAGTGGACGTCGTTGGTGCCCACCATCGGGAGTCCAAGCTCGTTGCTTATCTCCAGGAGCTGTCGGTTGACCTCGACGAGCTCGGGGATGCTGTCGTGCCGTTGGATCTCGAGGTAGAAGTCCGCGATCTCGCTGAACCACCGCGCCGACTCGCGGGCATCCTGGAGGCGACCCTGCTGGATCAGCCGGGGCACCTCGCCATTGAGGCAGCCGGAGAAGATGATGAGGCCGTCGCGATGTTCTTCGAGCAGCTCGCGGTCGATTCGGGGCTTGTAGTAAAAGCCCTCGAGCTGGGCCTTGGTGCCGAGCTGCAACAGGTTGTGGTAGCCGGCCTCGTTCTTTGCGAGCAGGGTGATATGGAACGGCTGTTTGTCGGCGGAGCCCCGGTCGTGACGGCTGCCCGACGTCAGATAGCCTTCCATGCCGACGATAGGCTTGATGCCTTCCCGCTTGGCGATACGGTAGAAGTCGATCGCCGCGTGGAGGACGCCGTGATCGGTGAGGCCGATGGCGTCCATGCCGAGCTCCTTGGCGCGCTCCACCAGGGGCTCGACGCGGCAGAGGCCGTCGAGGAGACTATATTCGGTATGCAGATGAAGGTGGGTGAAAGGCTCGCCCATAGAAGTCCGGTTCACCTGATTCCGAGGCCGGATTTCGTCCCGTCAGGCCGAGCAGAGGAGGCTGGCGGGGACGTGAGACGGCGGTATTGTAGCATCGGCCGAGAGGGCGTGGGAAGCTATATTCGGCCCGAGTTTCCCGGACGGCTAGCTACAAAATATGGGCGGCTCGAGTCGTGAAGACACAGCATAAGGAGAACCAACCTGGGAGCGTTTCCAGTGGCGCGGACGGCGGCCATGACCTGTTGCGCCCGCGCCCGAACCTGAGGCCCTAATTGACACTAAAGGAGAGGCTGACCTATAATCTTCAGGTTCACGAGGTCGTTCACGCATGCCCAAAAGAACCTATCAGCCCAAGGTCCGGCGCCGCAAGCGCGTCCATGGATTTCGGACCCGAATGCGAGACCGACATGGACGAGAGGTCCTGCGTCGGCGCCGGTTCAAGGGCCGCGAGAAGCTCACGGTCTAGGTCCCGTCTGGAAGGGTATGCAGCAGCACGTACGCCTGAGGAGGCGCTCGGAATTCGCCGCGGTACAAGGGCGCGGGCGGTGGTGGTCCACCCCTCTGCTCACTCTTCGAGCGTTGCCCAATGCCCTGACTACCAGCCGGTTCGGTTTTCTTGTGAGCAAAAGGGTCGGGGGCGCAGTTGTCCGCAATCGCGCGAGACGGCGACTCCGAGAGATATTGAGGTGCGAAGCGGTGACTCAGGGTTGGGACTTGGTGCTGATTGCCCGGCCCAAGATCGCCCAGGCCTCCTTCGCGAACGTGCAGTCGTCGGTACGTGACGTCCTACGGCGAGGCAGGCTCTTGGAAAGGGTCTCGAAGGACCCGATGGGCTCGGGAGAACAACGTTGAAGACAGCCGCCGTACTGGGGATTCGGATGTACCGGGTGTTCCTTTCACCCTTCACGATGTCTTCGTGCCGGTACTACCCGACCTGCTCCCACTACGGCGAAGAGGCGATTCAGAAGCACGGGGCCCTGAAAGGGGCCTGGCTGACGGCCCGAAGGCTCGTCCGCTGCAACCCCTGGGGCGGCAGCGGACTCGACCCCGTGCCCTAGCGCCCGACTGGTTATTTTGAATGCTATCGTTCCTTAGCAAGCGGCCCCGAATCGAGGGGCCGGCGGTTCCGTCGCGCCGGACGAGACGTCCGATACGGACTGCGTCTCTGCTTGCGCTTGCCGGCGTCTTCGCCCTAGTGCTGACCGCGTGCACGGGGGCCGCCGGCCTTGCCGTCGAGCGGGGCTGGTCGGCCCCGGCCATCGATGACGGTATCATCTATATCGGTTCTCGAAGCGGTCAGGTGTTCGCCATCGACACCGCCGAGTTCCCCCGAGGGGGCGGACCGCTGGACCTCGACGACGAGCGCCTGTCCGTAGTCTGGCGCTATCCCGAGGTGAACGACGACAACGACTTCGTCGCGATCTACGGCACCCCTGCGCTGACGGAAGACCTGGTCATCATTGGCCTGAACAGCCTAGAGGGCCGGCGAGATGCGCAGGGTGTGTTGACGGTGCTCACCAAGAAACCCCTGGAGAACCGCACCGAGCCCGAGGACCTGGTCTGGGACTTCTTCACCGACGGCCCCATTTTCGGAAGTCCGGAGGTCTATGAAGGCGCGGTCTTCGTCGCGGACGATGAGGGCGTCGTCTATGCCGTGGACCTTGAAACCGGCCGCCAGAACTGGCGCACCGAGCTTTCCGACAAACGCATCTGGTCGTCGCCGACTGCCGTCGACGGAGTCGTCTACATAGCGGCCATGGACAAGCGTCTGTACGCCCTAGACACCGAAACGGGAGACCCGGTCTGGAACCAACCGTTCGAGGCCGGTGGAGCCATGGCATCCAAACCCCTGGTCGTCGGCGACCTGCTCTACATAGGCGCTTTCGACAGGGAGTTTCACGCGGTCGATATCGCAACGGGCGTCGAGCGATTCTCGTTCAAGACCGATCACTGGATCTGGAACGACCCGGTTGTGCAGGATGGGGTCATCTACTTCGGATCGTTGGGTGGTACGTTCTATGCGCTGAACGCCGACGATTTGTCGGAGATATGGCACTACCCCACGAAGAGTGCGAGAGAGGAGACAGACCCGATCCGGGCCTCGGCGGTCATCTCCGGTGACCGAATCTTCGTCGCCGATCGAAGCGGGGCTGTCTTCGCCCTCGACCTGATCGACGGCTCGGAGATCCGGCGCGACAGCGTGTCGGTTGGAGAGAAGGTGCTCGCCTCTCTGGCCGTCGACGGCGATCGCCTCTACGTCAGCGACTTCGACGAAATGCTTCACGAATACAACATCGCCCCATAAACGAAGGTAACTTGCTTTGGACGCAATAGGTTTTCTCTGGACAGAAGTAGTCGTCAGGCCGATGACCAATGGCCTGGTGTTCTTCTATGCCATCCTTGGTAGCAACTTCGGCCTCGCGATCCTTGGCTTCACCGTCATTTCTCGCGTGCTTCTGTACCCGTTGACCGCCAAACAGCTGCGGCAAACGAGGGCCATGCAGGTCATGCAGCCGCGGATCAAGGCGATTCAGGAGAAATACAAGAACGACAAGCAGCGGGCGAGTCAGGAGCAGATGAAGCTGTTCCGGGAGTCAGGGGTGAACCCCCTCGGTTGCCTGGGGCCAATGATCATCCAGCTCCCGATCTGGATCGGCCTCTTCTACGCCATTCGGGCCTCCCTTGCGGACACGCCGGAGGGCCTGGTCAGTCTGTCACAGCGGCTCTACGGCTGGCTGCCCCTGGTCAACGAGGCGATCCCGCTGAATAACGGCTTCCTGTGGATGGACCTTGGGAGGCCCGACCCCAGTCCGATCATCATGCCGGTGCTCGTGGGAGCTTCGATGTGGGTCGTACAGAAGATGATGACCACCCAGAGCGCCGACCCGCAGCAGCAGTCGACGACCCAGATGATGAACTGGATGCTGCCGCTGATGTTCGGCTTCTTTACGCTCAGCTTTCCCGCGGGCCTTGCTGTTTACTGGGTCGGATCGAACCTGGTAAGCATCGCGCTACAGTATCGAATCATGGGCTGGGGTGGACTGGCCCGGAAGCCAGCTCCCGCTCCGGCCGTCGCCGGCCCGGGAACCGCTGCTTCCCTCCCGCCGCCGCAAGCTCAGGTCCCTATGCCGCCGACGGTCGCGGGACCCGGCGCTCAGCCTGTGCCTGCCGCCCAACAGCGTCCGCTGAGGAGCCTTCTCAAGCGCATTTTTCTTGGAACCCCACCTGACGTCGCCCAGGATGCCCCGGTGCAACCGCCACCCGAGGCGAGCGAGGCTGCGTCAGCTACAGAAGGAGTCGTTCATGGAACCTCTGGAAGTGACCGGCCGAACAGTGGAAGAGGCGATCGAGAAGGCTCTAGCACAACTCGGCGTCGACCGCGAAGACGTCGAGGTCAACGTCGTCGATAAAGGCGGGCGTGGCATCCTCGGCCTCGGAGGCGGGGAGGCCCGGATACAGGTCGAGCTCCTTGCCGGTGACGTGTTCGACATCGCCAAGGAAGTCCTCGAGACCATGCTGCGGAACATGGGTGTATCCGCAACCGTCGCGCTGCCCGAGACCAGCCAGGACGCCGCTGCGGAAGGCGGACTTCCGTTCGACATCGAGGGCGACGATGCCGGACTGCTGATCGGCCGCAGGGGGGAGACGCTCTCGGCACTACAGTTCCTGGTCAACTTCATCGTCAGTCGGCGAGTCCAGAACAAGGTCTCGACCAACATCGACATCGAAGGTTATAAGGAGCGCCGCAACGAGCAGCTTCGCGGCGTGGCGCAACGGATGGCCGACCGGGCAACCCAGACCGGCAGGACCGTGACTCTCGACGCCATGCACCCGAGGGAACGTCGAATCATCCACCTCGCGCTCTCCGGCAGCCGCAAGGTGACCACGGAAAGCGTTGGCGAAGGCGACGACCGCCGCATAACGATCATCCCGAAGCGCGAGAGTAGGGGCCGGCGCCCGCAGCAGATCTAGCGTCCGCCCGGCTGGGGCTATCGACGACGGAGTGGAGAGTTCTGTGGCGGTGGGTTGAGGTTGACGAAGAGTTGAAAGTGGCCGCAGAAGTGGCAGATGAACCCCATCGCCTCCAGCCGCTGTGAACTGACGGTGCTAACCGCCCCAATTTCGAGCCTGACAGGGACAGGCCCCGCGGTCCTATCGCCACAGCTCGGGCAGGCCGGCCCGGGCATGTTTGACGATATTACGGCACTGACCACTTCGCTCGCTCGCTTTCCGGCTGCGCGGACTTGTCCTATTAAGCATATCCATCTGATCGCCGCTGGCGATGGAGTGTTCCCCTGTTTTCGTGCGGGTTTTCCCCACAGATTCGGTGTCCTCCGTCCTTCCCGGCCTCCTTGACCCGACGCGCCCTTTTTTGCTACGCTCATTCCTGTAAAGGCGATGACGGAGACGAGTAACTCTCGAAGGGGCGCTGAGCGAGCCCGGTACGGTGTGAGCGGGTGCGTTCCCCAAGGGTAAAAATCCCTCCCGAGCCGCTCCCTGAACGATTCGGCAAGTAGGGGTAGCCGGTAAGTCCGACCGTTATCCGGGCGAGGGCCCCCCAGCGCGTTGGGACGTCCTCCAGAGTGCCCCGGCGGCGTGCCGGGGAAACAGGGTGGTACCGCGGGAGCACATCCCGTCCCTTGTGGACGGGATTTTTTATTGACGGCCCGGGAGGGAGTGATGGCGGAGTCCACGCCGGTAGCACGGTTCAAGCCTGTCTCCAACAGGGTACGTTTCCCCGAACTCGAAGAGGGCGTACTCCAGTTCTGGAAAGAACGAGAAATATTCCGCCGCAGCGTGGATGAGCGGGAAGGAGGCCCCCGCTTTGTGATGTTCGAGGGCCCGCCGACCGCCAACGGCAACCCGGGCATCCACCACGTACTCTCCCGCGTGTTCAAGGACATCTTCCCCCGCTACAAGACGATGCAGGGCTTTCAGGCCCCGCGAAAGGGAGGCTGGGACACCCACGGCCTGCCCGTGGAGCTCGAGGTCGAAAAGGACCTCGGCCTCAAGTCGAAAATCGAGATCGAGGCGTTTGGCGTCGAGGAGTTCAACCGGCGCTGCCGGGAGAGCGTCTTCCGCTACGTGAAGGAGTGGGAGGCGATGACCGAGCGCGTCGCCTTCTGGATCGACCTCGAAAACGCCTATGTCACCTACCGCAACGACTACATCGAGACGGGCTGGTGGATCGTCAAGACGCTGTGGGACCATGACCTGGTCTACGAGGGGCGCCGCGTCGCGCCGCACTGTCCCCGCTGCGGGACCACCCTCAGCTCCCACGAGGTCTCGCTGGGATACAAGGAGAACACGCCGGACCCGTCGGTATATGTCAAGTTCGCCGTCGTCCCCGAAACCGTGCCCGCAACCCTGAAAGCGCATGTCGACGACCGGACCTACTTCCTCGCCTGGACGACCACGCCATGGACGCTTCCCGGCAACTCCGCGTTGAGCGTGTCGGCGGGCGATGATTACGTTCTGGCGCGGCTGAGCGAGTCGGGCGAGCGTCTCGTCCTGGCCGCGGCGTGCCTCGAGCGCTCCCTGGGCGAGGACTACGAGGTCGTGGCCCGGGTTTCGGGGTCCGAGCTTGCCGGGACCCGCTACAAGCCCCTGTACGACCCGGTAGAGCACGGGGCCGACATTTTGAAGTTCGACGAGCCCGGGTCTCCCACCCTGGCCCCGGCGGAGCTCGATGGTGACGGCGTGACCTTCCCGGTGATCCTGGCCGACTTCGTTTCCATGGAGGAAGGCACAGGGATCGTGCACACCTCGCCTCCCTTCGGCGAGGACGACTATCACGCGGGCATCGCCAACGGGCTGCTCTTCATCCAGCCGGTCAACCTGGCTGGGGAGTTCACCGGGACCTACAAGTGGGCCGGGAAATTCGTGAAGAATGCAGACCCCGCCATCATGGACGACCTGAAGGCGCGCGGGCTCCTCTACCGACGCGAGACGATCAAGCACACCTACCCGTTCTGCTGGCGCTGCGAGACGCCGCTCCTCTACTACGCCAAGAGCTCGTGGTATTTGAAGACCACCGTGGTGAAGGACCGGCTGCTCTCGGCCAACGAGGAGATCGACTGGCATCCGGGTCATTACAAGAACGGGCGCTTCGGCGAATGGCTCCGCGGCAACGTCGACTGGGCGATCTCTCGCGAGCGCTACTGGGGCACGCCATGGCCGGTCTGGCGCTGCGAGGGTTGTCGTGCGTATGAAGCGGTTGGCTCGGTGGCCGAGCTCCGCGACAAGCCGGGGGTACAGGGCCTGACCGCGGACCTGGACCTGCACAGGCCCTACGTCGACCGGATCACCTTCGATTGCGCGAGCTGCGGCGCCACGATGCGCCGCGTGCCCGAGGTCGTGGACGGTTGGTTCGACTCGGGGGCGATGCCCTTCGCCCAGTGGCACTATCCTCACGAGAACCGCGAGCTGGTCGAGAGCGGCGCCTGGTACCCCGCCGACTTCATCAGCGAGGCCGTGGACCAGACCCGCGGCTGGTTCTACAGCCTGCACGCGGTGGCGAGCCTGCTCGAGTACGCCACCGAGGGCAGCATCCGCGCGCCAAGCTTTCGCACGGTCATCTCGCTGGGGCACATTCTCGACGCCAAGGGCGAGAAGATGAGCAAGAGCAAGGGGAACGTGGTAGACCCGTGGGAGGTGATCAACGTCCACGGCGCCGACGCCGTCCGCTGGTATCTCTACTCGGCCACGCCTCCCGGGAACAGCCGGCGTTTCTCGACCCAGCTCGTCGAGGAGGCGGTGCGGTCGTTCCTGCTCACGCTCTGGAACACCTACTCGTTCTTCGTCACCTATGCCAACATCGACGGCTTCGACCCGTCCGAGACGCGGGAGCAGCGATTGGAGAACGAGCTGGACCGCTGGGTCCTCTCCCGGCTCCACACCCTCATCGGCGAGGTCACGGCGTCGATGGATGGTTACGATCCGACGACTGCCTCGCGGCGGATTCAAGCGTTCGTCGACGACCTTTCCAACTGGTATGTGCGGCGGAGCCGAAGGCGGTTCTGGAAGAGCGAGAGCGATGCCGACAAGGCCTCCGCCTACGCCACCCTCTACGAATGCCTGGTGACGCTGGCGGGCCTCCTGGCACCCTTCACGCCCTTTATCGCGGAGGAGATGTACCGGAACCTGGTGCGCTCCACGGATGCGACGGCTCCGGAGAGCGTCCATCTTACAGAGTTCCCGAAGCCGGACCCGGCGAAGATCGATCCGGCGCTGGCTGACGCCACGGACCTGGTGATACGCGCCGTCAGCCTGGGACGCGCGGCGCGCAACAAGGCGAAGCTGCGGGTGCGTCAGCCCCTGGAGAGGCTGGTGGTGGCGACGGCTTCGACGGGCAACCGCTCGTCGCTGGAGCGGCTATCCCCGCACATCCTCGAGGAGCTGAACGTGAAGGCGGTCGACTTCGTCACGGAAGCCTCGGAGCTCGTCGACCACAGGGTCAAGGGTAATCCCGCGGAGCTGGGACCCAAGCACGGGCAGGCCATGGGGCGGGTGATGGCCGCGATCGCCGGGGCAGACGCCGGGGCCCTGGTCGCGCAGATCAAGGCGCGAGAGCCGATAGAGGTCGATGGCTTTGTCCTTGACCCCACCGACCTGCAGGTCGAGCTCATCGACAGGCCCGGCTACTCGGCCGCCGACGAGGGAGGACTCACGGTGGCGGTCACGACGGAGGTCACGCCGGAGCTCGCGCTCGAAGGGCTGGCCCGGGAGCTCGTCCATCGCATCCAGACTATGCGAAGGTCCGCGGGCTTCGACATCGCCGACCGTATCGTCACCTATTTCCAGACCGACGCGGCAACCACCAGGGTTTTCGAGGTCCACGGGGCCTATGTCAGCCAGGAGACGCTCTCGGAGCGCCTCGTCGACGGCGCTCCGCCCGACGGGGCCTTCGTCGACACGCAAAAGATCGATGACGTGGAGGTGACGCTGGGCGTCATCAAGGCCTAACCCAGCGGTGGATCAAACAAGAGGGGCGCCGCGAGAGAGATATTCGACCGCAGTGCTCGCCAGCATCTCCACGGCGATGGGCAGCGCCGCCTCGTCGAAGTCGAAGCCGGGGTGATGGTGGGGCCGATCGAGTCCGCGCTCCGGGTTGCCGGAGCCGACGAGGATGTAGCAGCCGGGGACCTCGGCCTGAAAATACGCCTGGTCGTCGCCCATTGCGCTCTGCTCCGCGACGACTACTTTGTCCGGGCCCACGATACCAAGCGCAACCTTCCGGACCAGTTCCGTCATGTCTGCGTTATTGACGACCGGCGGAGCGAGGAAGCTGGCCTCGAACTCGTAGTCGGTGCGCATCGCCACGCAAATGCCGCGAACGATGTCCTCCGCCCGCTCCACCAGGGAGTCGCGCTGGGCCATGTCGAAGGCTCGCAGCGTCCCCTGCAGGTGTACGGTATCGGGGATGACGTTCCACGCCGTTCCGGCGTGGAACGAGCCGATGGTCAGGACGGCTGGCTGAAAGGCGGGGTTCTCGGTGCTGATGAGGTGCTGGAGCGCCATGACCACCTGGGCCGCGGCGGGTATGGGGTCGATGGTCTGATGGGGCACGGCCCCGTGGCCGCCTCGTCCTTTGATGACGATCTCGAGCTTGTCGGCCGAGGCCCAGAGGGGCCCTTCTCGTAGCGAAACCGTGCCCACGGGGCCCGTATTCCAGAGGTGAACGCCGATCACCGCGTCCACGGCGGGGTCCTTCATGACGCCCTCGCGAATCATTCGCTCGGCGCCCTGCGCCAACTCCTCCGCGGGCTGGAAGAGGAACTTGACCGACCCTTCAAGCTCATCTTTGCCCGCGGCGAGGACTTCGGCCGCCATGAGCGCCGCCGCGACATGACCGTCGTGGCCGCAGGCGTGCATCACTCCAGGGGTCAGCGAAGCATGGGGGCGGTCTTGGGCCTCGGTGATGGGGAGCGCGTCCATGTCGGCTCGGATAGCGACGGTCTTGCCGGGCCTTCCCCCGGCGAGCAAGGCCACGACGCCCGTCTCGGCCACGCCCGTCCTCACCTCGAGGCCGAGCCCGCGCAGATGGTCGGCGACGATGCCGGCGGTCCGGGTCTCCTTGAAGCCCAGCTCCGGATGGCGATGGAAGTCACGCCGTAGCTCGATGAGCTTGGGAGTAATCTGCCCCACCGCTTTCCTAATGTCCAGAGCTGCCCTCCGGGGTCTGCGGCCCATTCTACCGGGGCGACTCTTCACTGTCGAGCGAGCCAAATTGACGTTCCCAGGTGCCTCTGCTACATTTGACACGGCTTCTCTCGGAGGCGCATCCGGGAGTTGTCCCAAGGAGGCGCCGCAATGGCCACCAGGATCGGAATCAACGGGTTCGGCCGCATCGGCCGAATGGTCTTTCGCGCCATCCACCAGAACCAGGCAGGGACCCTCGAGGTGGCCGCGGTCAACGACCTGGCGGACGCCAAGATGAGCGCCCACCTCCTGAAGCACGATACCAACTACGGGGCATTCCAGGGCACGGTCGACGTCCAGAACGGGCACCTGCTGGTCAACGAGCGGCCGGTGAAGGTGCTGGCGGAGCGCGACCCGGCCAAGATTCCGTGGAGAGACCTGGGTGTCGACGTGGTGATCGAGTCCACGGGCTTCTTTACGGACCGCGACAAGGCGGCCGGGCACCTCACCGGCGGCGCCAAGAAGGTCATCATCTCCGCCCCGGCGAAGGGCGACGACGTTACCGTCGTCATCGGCGTCAACGAAGATTCCTACGATCCCGCCAAGCACACCGTTATTTCCAACGCGTCCTGTACCACCAACTGCGTCGCTCCCCTCGCCAAGGTGCTGCACGACAATTTCACCGTGAAGCGGGGCTTCATGTCGACGGTCCACTCCTACACGAACGACCAGCAGATCCTCGACGTTGTGCACTCCGACCCGCGGCGGGCCCGGGCCGCGGCGATGAACATCATCCCCACCACCACCGGGGCGGCCAAGGCGGTGGCCCTCGTGCTCCCGGAGCTGAGTGGCAAGCTGCACGGGATGGCTTTCCGAGTCCCCACGTCGACGGTGTCACTGATCGACCTCGTCGTCGACGTCGGACGGGAGGTGACGGTGGAAGAGGTGAACAGCGTCTTCCGCGAGGCGGCCGAAGGCCGTTTGAAGGGCATCCTAGACTACACTGAAGAGGAGCTGGTGAGCTCCGACTTCAAGGGCGACCCGCATAGCTGCATCTTCGACGCCCCCTCCACGCTGGTCGTCGACGGCACGATGGTGAAGGTAGTGGGCTGGTACGACAACGAGTGGGGATACAGCAACCGCGTGGCGGACCTGGCCAGCATCGTCGTCGGCAAGGGTCTGTGACCGCGAAGGCGAAGACCTTCGCCTACACCACGAGCCTGGTCTGGCGCGAGGGTCTCGAAGGCGTGCTTTCCTCGGAAGGAAAGCCCCACATCACGGTCTCTCCTCCGCCGGACTTTCGAGGTCCAGCCGGACGGTGGACACCGGAAAACCTCTTCATCGCATCGGTCGAGACCTGTCTGCTGTTCACGTTCCTGTCGTTGGCGCGCTCGCGTCACCTGGAGTTTGCGAGCTACGAAAGCGACGCCGAGGGGCTGCTCGAGCAGGTGTACGGGAAGCTCGTGATCAGCAAGGTGACCGTGCGGCCGAAGATTACGATCGCGAGCGAGGAAGAGCGGGAGAAGGCCGAGGGGATCGTCGGGGTCCTCGACGACCACTGCTTTATCTCCAACTCGGTCGAGTCTGAGATCCTGGTCGAGCCTCAAATCGTGGTTGCTCGTAGTGCGACTGGGTATTCTCGGCCAACGACAGGATTTCGCTCAAGATGGCAGATGTGGCAACTCCAGCGCCTTCGATTCGCTAGTAGCCCTCGCGTTGCGCGAGGGGCCGCACTCCCAACCTTATGGCGCCTTCGTCGTTTGACGTAATGTAAGGCCCGTGCTATGATGGCCTGAGGAGCTAGTTCGGAACTGAGTTTTGAATTGACTGCCTTTACCACCCTTCAAGAGCTGTGTCAGGCCGCCCTCTCTTGTACGGATTGCGAGCTCTCCCGGAACCGGACCCACGTCGTGCCAGGAGAGGGGAATCCGAACGCGGACGTTCTCCTGATCGGAGAGGGTCCGGGCTACCATGAAGACCAGCAAGGCCGGCCCTTCATAGGCCCCGCGGGCAAGTTCCTCGATGAGCTTATTGCTTCCATCGGCTACACCCGGGCCGACGTCTATATCGCCAACGTGGTCAAATGCCGGCCTCCTGGAAACCGGGATCCCGCGCCCGCCGAGATCGAAGCGTGCTCGAAATGGCTCGACGGGCAGATCGGGCACATCAAACCCAAAGTGATCGTGACTCTGGGGCGTTACTCCCTGGCCAAGTTCCTGCCCCGGGAGACCATCAGCAAGGTCCACGGCCAGGCCCGCCGGGTCGGGGACTACGTCGTTATGCCGATCCATCATCCAGCGGCGGCGCTGTACCAGCAGAGTCTCCGTCAGACCATCGAAGAGGATTTCAAGAAGATTCCATCGCTGCTTCAGGGCTCCGAGCCCGTAGCCGCCCCCGCCCCCGCCGACGATCCGAAGCCGGAGCAGCTCAGCCTCTTTTAACCCGCCCCACGAGTCGCGTCACGCTGGCGCGCATCTCGGGCACAGGCGACCCGCGATCGAGTAACTGTCATGAACCATTCCGCGCTCCGCGTAATCCCCCTGGGCGGCCTCGGGGAAATCGGGAAGAACATGCTGGTCCTGGAATACGGCGACGACATGATCGTCGTCGATGCCGGGGTCATGTTCCCCGAGGAAGATATGCTCGGTGTGGACCTGGTCATCCCCGACCTGACCTACGTCCTCGAGCGTCGAGACAAACTCCGTGCAATCTTCATCACCCACGGGCATGAGGACCACATCGGCGCCTTGCCTTACGTGCTCAGCCAGGTTGACGTGCCCGTTTACGCCTCACGGCTGACGCGGGGACTGATCACCGTGAAGCTGCGCCAGGCGAAGGGCGTCCGTAACGCCGAGATCAGCGAGGTCGACGCCGGCGACGTGATCGACTGTGGGAACTTTTCGGTGGAGTTCTTCCGCGTGTGTCACAGCATCCCCGACGCGATGGGGCTGGCGATTCGAACTCCCGAAGGGGTCGTGGTCCATACCGGCGACTTCAAATTCGACCATACACCCGTCGACGGCCGTCCGTCCGACTTCGGCAAGCTTGCCTCTTTCGGCGCCGAGGGCGTCCTGCTGCTCATGTCCGATTCGACCTATGCGGAAGAACCCGGCTACACGGAATCGGAGCAGGTGGTCGGGGAAACGATGATGCGGGTGATCGCAAGGGCGAAAGGGAGAGTCATCGTTGCCACGTTCGCATCGCTGATCTCGAGGATTCAACAGGTTATCGACGCCGCCGTCGTGCATGGCAGGCGGGTCGGGGTCGTGGGGCGGAGCATGGTCGGCAACGTCCAGATGGCGACGAAGCTGGGCTATCTGAAAGCGCCGGATACGACCATGGCCCGAATCGACGAGCTGGAGCAGCTGCCCCCGGAGCGGGCGGTGATCGTCACCACCGGGTCGCAAGGAGAGCCGACGTCGGCGCTGGTGCGCATGGCAAACCGGAACCACCGAGAGGTGACCATCCAGGCCGGCGATACCGTCGTGGTCTCGGCGACACCGATTCCGGGCAATGAGGCCCTGGTGCACAAGACCATCGATAATCTGATACGCCAGGGGGCCATCGTCCTCTATGACAAGCTGGACCTGGTGCACGTGCATGGTCACGCCGCCCAGGAAGAGCTGAAGACGATGATCAACCTGACCAGGCCCAAACACTTCGTGCCCATCCACGGCGAGTATCGGCACCTGACGATGCACGCGGCGATTGCCAAGTCGATTGGGGTCCACGGGGACAACGTCTTCGTGATGGAAGACGGCGACGTGCTCGAGTTCGAAGAGGGTGTGGCAACGCTGGTCGAGGGCGTACAGGCGGGGCCGATCTACGTCGATGGGCTGGCGCGTTGGGACATGTCCACGACGGTGCTCCGCGACCGAAAGAACCTGTCCCGAGACGGGATCGTGGTGGCCTTTCTCGCGGTCGACAAGCGTACCGGCGGCGTCGTCGGCATTCCCGAACTTATCTCCTACGGGTTCCTCGACGAGCAGGAAGAGGAGGAGATCCTCCCCAGGGGTCGAGAGCTCGTGATCGAGGCTCTGGCCGGCAACGGCCACCGGCCCGACCTGGGATTCGTCCATACTGCCGTCAAAGATGCGTTGAGCGACTATTTCTTCAAGGCCACCAAGCGACGTCCGATGATCTTTCCAGTAGCGATGGAAGTGTAGCGGAGGTGCGTTTTGCCGAAAGCGAAAGCTAAGCAAGCGGGCCGTCGTGTCATCATGATCGATGCGCCGGCGCACAATCCCTTCGAACGACTCCGGCGGCTGATGGGGCGCTCTGCACCGGCGCGAAACGCGACCGTACTCGTTGTCGGCGCGCTCGCCGGTGTAGCCGGGTGGCAGAGCGATGTCATCTGGAGGAACATGGGCTACGGCCTCGCCGTCCTTGTTCCGACGGGGGTGCTGATCTCGGGGGCGCTCCTGTTCCGTCCACGCCTCCTCCGAGGGCAGTGGTACCGCTGGCTGGGGCTCCTCAGCTTCGCCGCCCTTGCCTGGGGCTCGCTGGGCTTCTACGACGCGGGTAGCGGCGCTCTGAGCAGCGCCAGTCTCGGAGGCTATGTCAGCCAGGACATCATCGGGTCGGCGGATGCGACCGGGGTCGCCCGCGTTGCCGGCATGGGCGGCGCCGGTGTGCTTTTGATGGGGCCGCAACTCATCCTGGGTATTCTTATCGGGGCCGGCGTGGCGATCACGCGGTCCCTTATGGTTCTGATGAAGGGTCTCGCCACCTCAGGCCGGTGGGCGCGGGAGAGCGCCGTGGCCGGCGCAACGGCGGCTCGCGAGGGAGCGAAGGACCTCTGGGCGAACAGGCCCAGGCGCGCGCCAAGACCCGCTCCGGCTCCCGGGCATATCGCCTCTGTGAACGAAGCGTCGACGCCTCCCTGGATCAAGCAGCCGATCGCTGTCGCGCCAGCTCCCGTGGCCGACAGGCCGTCCGCCCTCGAAGAGGAAGAGCTGGAAGAATGGCAGCCGGCGGAGATGACGCCTGTCTCCGACGACGCGCCGATCTATGAGTATGAAGAAGACGAGGATGACGACGAACTCGACGACATTCTCGTTGAGGAGCCGGAGCCGACGGTCGGGACAGCCTCAATCGATGAAAACTGGACTGAAGAGCCGGCCATGCCCAGTGCCGCGGAGCTCGTCGCCGCCGACGGTTGGACGCTTCCTCCGCTGGAGCTTCTGGACGATACGCCGGTCGGCCCTCCGAGCACGGAAAACAACGAGGTGCGGGCGCGCGCTATCGAGGCGGCTTTGATGAGCTACGGTATCGAGGCGAAAGTCGTCGAGATCAACCCTGGTCCCGCGGTAACGCAGTTCGGCATCGAGCCGGGATGGACACGGCGCTTCAAGGAGGTCCGAGTCCGTGACGAAGCGGGGAAGCCGGTCCTCGACGCCGAGGGCAAGCCCGTGGTGAGGCGAGAGGAGGTCTCTCGCACCCGGGTCAAGGTCGACGCCATCACCAACCTGGACAAAGATATTGCCCTCGCCCTTGCCGCCTCCAGCATCCGCATCGAGGCGCCGGTGCCGGGGAAGTCGATGGTCGGCATCGAAGTCCCCAATGGCGAGTCGGAGATAGTCGGTCTGCGGACCGTGCTCGAATCAGGTAGTTTTGCCAAGGCGCTAGCGAAGAGCAAGCTGGCGATTGCCCTCGGCAAGGGCAGCGGCGGAGACGCCGAAGTCGCCGATCTGACGAAGATGCCCCACGTGCTGATCGCCGGAGCGACGGGCGCCGGCAAGAGCGTTTGTATCAACGTGTTTCTGACGTGTCTTCTGATGCATGCGACGCCGCGTGAGGTCCGTCTCCTCCTGGTCGACCCCAAACGGGTCGAGCTGATGCCGTTCAATAGCGTCCCCCACCTGATAACGCCGGTGATCACCGACGTCGATCAGGTGGTCGGCGCCCTCCGGTGGGCGACCCATGAGATGGAAGAGCGTTACAAGAAGTTCTCCGCGGTTGGGGCACGAAACCTCGACTCCTACAACAAGAACCCCAAGGTCGTAGAGCCGCTGCCTTTCCTGGTAATCGCGGTGGACGAGCTCGCCGACCTGATGATGGCCGCTCCTTACGACGTCGAGCACGGCCTGACGAGGCTCGCCCAGCTGGGCCGGGCCACGGGGATCCACCTGATCGTCGCCACCCAACGGCCGTCGGTGGACGTGGTGACGGGGCTGATCAAGGCGAACTTCCCGACCCGCATCAGCTTCGCGGTGGGCTCGATGGTGGACTCGCGGACGATCCTCGATACGGGCGGCGCGGAGAAGCTTCTGGGCAAGGGCGACATGCTCTACCTGCCCCAGGACGCGCCGAAACCGAAGCGCATCCAGGGCGTCTACCTGTCGGACCGAGAGATCGAGCGAGTCATCAAGGCCTGGAACAGTCAGGTGAATCTGCCTCAGCCGCCTCGAGTCGAGCTCAAGAAGGAGGAGGAGCGCCCGCCGCCGACCGAAGCCACGGTGACCCTCGACCGGCCCGTCAGCCAGGCGGCCCTCGCCAAGGGGGTCCCGCCCACCGAGGACGCCGATCCGCTCATGGAACAAGCGCGGGAGTTGGCCGAGGAGCACGTCAACCTGTCTCCCTCACTCCTATCGAGGAAGCTCCGTATCGGCCAGAGCAAGGCCAAACTGTTGCTCGAGAAGCTCGAAGAAGAGGGACTTGTCGACACGGGCCAGGAGGTCGCTCCCTAGCCGGCTGATGACCGGCTGCGCGGCAGGTGACCTTCCGCCGTGGAAGGACTTCGAGAGCAACCGCGTGTCCACGCTGGAATCCCGGGGTTCCTACCGTGCGTTATACTAGAAGCGAACAGTTGGGTGAGCTACTGAAGGAATGCGGGGTGACGCAAGTTTCGGCAGGCTGAGCGGTCCCGTTGCCCCGGAAAGTAACGCCGAAACGAAGGCCGAGCGGGTACCCATGGCCAAAGACCTTTCAGAGCGTCGGTCGCCCGGTAAAGAAGCCTGGGACGTGCCCGACGAAGGGCACGAGCAGTGCCTGGATTGTGGCGCGGAACTCGCCAACTCGCCCCTGTACCAGCGCTACCGCGTCTGTCCGCGCTGTCGGTTCCACTACAGCATTCCCGCGATGCAGCGGATCGACCTGCTCACGGACCCCGGGACGTTCGAGGAGACGAACCAGGCGCTGGTCCCAATCGACCCCCTTTCGTTCGAGGATAACGTTCCCTATCGGGAGCGGCTTGCCGAAGCCCAGCGTCTGACGGGCCTGATCGAGGCGGTAGTCACCGGAACGGCCAACATCGGCGGAATGCAGGCCGTCGTCGCCTGCATGGACTTCGGGTTTATGACGGGCAGCATCGGGAGCGCGGTGGGCGAGAAGATCACCGCGGCCGCCGAGCTGGCGTTGCAGCGCCGCCTCCCATTCGTCTTGATGGCTACCGGTGGCGCGCCGCGAATCCGGGAGGGCGTCCTCTCGTTGATGCAGCTGGCGAAGATGGTCTCGGCGCTGAAGCGGCTCGGGAAGAAAGGCGTTCCTTTCATCGCCACACTGGCAAGCCCCACGTCGAACCACCTCCTGGCGAGCGCCGTCAGCAACGCCGACATCATCTTCGTAGAGCCCCGAGCCCTCATCGGCTTCGCACCGAGGAAGGTTGCGGAGCAGGCCACCAGAGGCCCGTTACCGGAGGGCTTCCAGACCGCCGAGTATTACCTCGAACACGGCATGGTGGACGCCATCGTGCCCCGGCAACAGCTCAAGCAGCACCTGGCACTGATCCTCGACCTTCTCGGGTTCAAGTACCGGCTGACGGCAGCCGGGCGGATCCGGCTCCAGGCCGTCGAGCGCCCCGAGGCGCCGGCCTGGGAGCACGTGCAGCTGGCCCGGCACGAGGAGCGGCCCACCTCTCAGGACTACATCGAGCGCATCATTTCCAACTTCATCGAGCTTCACGGCGACCGGCGCTACGGCGACGATCCGGCAATCGTCTCGGGCATCGGGTATCTGGCCGGAGAAGCGGTGGTCGTCGTCGCCCAGGAGCGAGGCCGCGGAGCAGGCAAGCGCGTGTACCCCGAGGGTTTCCGAAAAGCGCAGCGGACGATGAGCCTGGCCGCCCGGTTCAAGCTCCCCGTTATCACGCTGATCGATACGGCAGGCGCCTACCCTGGACTCGAGTCCGAGGAGCGGGGCGTCGCCGAGGCCATCGGCTCGACGATCAGCACCATGAGCGACCTTCCGACGCCAATTATCTCCGCCATCATCGGAGAAGGCGGCAGCGAGGGTGCGCTGGCGCTCAGCGTCGCCGACCGCATCCTGATGCTCGAGAACGCGATCTACACCCCGATCGCACCCGAGGCGGCCGCGTGGCTCCTGTATCGCGACGCCGACAGGGTGGACGAGGTGGCCGCTTCCCTGAAGCTGACCGCACACGATTGCCGCGCCTTCGGGATTATCGACGCGCTGGTGCCAGAGCCGGAAGGCGGCGCCCACACCGACTTCGACGAGGCGGCCCGCCAGCTGGGACGGCTGCTGGTCCAAGCCCTCCTCGACGTCCAGATGACGTTCAACAGGACGCTGCTGCGCAACCGCTACAAGAAGTTTCGAAAGATGGGTACCTACAGCACTATCTTTCAGAACACCCTCGCCAACGAAGCGACGAACGTCCAGATGAAGCTGGTCCGGAGCGGCCGCGACCTTCTCGATCGCTTCTACGGCAAGCCGGGCCGCTCCAAGGGCGGCACGCCGCCCCGGGAAGCCCGCTAGGCGGGGCCGCTTCGGCGGCTCCGCTCCCCGGACGCCACGTCGGGAGCCCATCGTGCGCATCGCTGACCTCTCCTCCGGCGACCAGGACATCCTTGCGCAGGCCGCGCGTCTCCTGTACGAAGTGACCGGGGAGAACTGGCCGGAAGCCTACCCGACATTAGACGACGCTCTCGAAGAGGCGCGGGAGTCGCTCGAAGCTGACAGGATCAGCCGGGTTGCCCTTGAGGACGACGGTCAGGTCGTGGGATGGATTGGCGGGGCTCCGCAGTATTCGGGGAAGGTCTGGGAGCTCCACCCATTGGTGGTCCAACAGGACCTGCAAGGTCAGGGCATCGGCCAAGCGCTGGTTGCCGATCTGGAGGAGCGGGCCCGGGAGCTGGGAGGACTCACGATCTGGGTGGGTTCCGACGACGAGTCGAATATGACGTCGCTCTCGGGCAGGGACCTGTATCCGGAGGTTCTCGAGCAGTTGCTACGCATCGAGAACCTCCGCAGGCACCCGTACGAGTTCTACCAGAAGCAAGGGTTTGTCCTCGCCGGGGTTATTCCCGACGCCAATGGTCTTGGTAAACCCGATATCCTCTTGGCGAAGTCACTGAGGTCGAAGTAAACGCAGGGGCGCTGGGCTCGGCCCTCACGCCGCCCCGACGGGCTTGTTGAGGTCCATCACGACGCCGACGTCGGGCGGGTCTACGCCGAGCTGGCGCCACCAGCCCAGTGAGTCGTAGTACTCCTCTTTGACGGTGATCTTGCCGTTCTCGATCCTGAACACGAGGCACAACGAACTGCGAATCTTCCGGCCCGATGCCGGAAACGACGGGCCGCTGGCCAGGTGGATCGTGCCCTTGTGGGTCGCCTCCATCAGGACGGTGACGCAGACCCAGTCGTCCTGCCCGAAGCTATGCTCCTTTGTCAGGTGCAGGTCGGGCCAGGCCTTGTAGAACCGGTCCGAGTTCTCGTGAATTCGATCGCGGTGCTTGTTCCTCTTGGCGTCCGGCCCGCTGGGGGAGGCCCAGGAGAGCACCTCCTCGTCATAGAGCTCGTTGAACGTCTCCCAGTCGTTGTTGTTCACGGCCTCGATGAACCGGTCTACGATGTGAAGGTTTTCTTCGACGCCCATGTCTTTCTCCCGGGTGTGTTGTTCAAAGCGATACTACGACGGGCACGGGGTCCGGGCAAGCAAAACCCGGCGTGAACCAGAACATCAAGCCGGCGGCCTGAAGCAGGGGTCGGTTAGGCCTCGACCGGCATCTTGATCTGATCGAGAACGGCCTCGAATTCGGCGCGGACTTCCGGGTCCACGAAGACCACCGGCTTCGGCGGCTCGCGGAAGGAGCCCCGAAGAGCGATCGAGCCGAAGTAGGGAAGATCCAGGTCCCGGGCGAGTTTCTCGCCACCGCCGGACCCGAAGATCTCCCCGCTCATGTTCTCGACGATGCCGAGAATGGGCACATTGAGCTTCTTCATCATGTTGATGGAGCGCTTGGCGTCCAACAGGGCGAGCTCCTGGGGCGTTGTGACGACGATGAAGCCATCGAGCTGCAGCGTCTGCATCACGGTCAGGGCCGCGTCGGACGTGCCGGGGGGCATGTCGATGAAGAGATAGTCCATCTCGCCCCAGTCCGTCAGCTCGATGAACTGGGTCAGGGCGTTGTGGATCATGGGACCCCGGAAGATGATCGCCTCGTCCTCTTTCTCCTGGAACGAGGCCATGGAGACGACCTGGATGTCGTGCATCACCGCGGGGAGGATCTTGCCGTCCACCATGTGGGGATGCTCGTCCGACTTGAGGAGCTTGAGGATGTTGGGGCAGTCGATGTCGGCATCGAGCAGTCCGACCTTTTCGCCGCGCTGGGCGAGGAGGACCGCGAGGTTCACGGCGACGGTGCTCTTGCCGACGCCGCCCTTGCCGCTGTAGACGGCGACCTTGTTCTTGATTTTCCCTAGCTGCTCGCCGAGACGCTTCTTGGCTTGCCACGCTCGCTTCACCGCCTCCAGCTTGGCCTTCTGGTCGGGGCCGCCACCGGGGCCTTGGACGTGCGCGTGCGCATGCTCTGGCATATCGGCTGCTCCTGTTCTGAACGGCGACCATTGAGGTCGCCTTCGAGGGAACGTCTGTCGGGAAGAGGGCTAGTCGATCCCCATCTCCACCTTGATCTCGTCGGAGACCAGGTCGGGAGACCACGGAGGGTCGAACACCATTTCGACGTTTACGTCTTCGACGTCGTCGAGCTCCATAATGCGCTCTCGGGCGTTGTTGGCCATGTATGGGCCCATTCCGCAGCCGGGGAAGGTCAGCGTCATCTTCACGTCGATGTTGCCCTCGTCGATTTCGACACCGTAAACGAGTCCGAGGTCGACGATGTTGAAGGGAATCTCGGGGTCGTAGACTTCTTTCAGGACTTCAAGGACCTGCTCTTTTGATGGCATCACGTCTCCTTATGGTTCACCTGGGAGGCCGGTTCGGCTAGGGAGGGTACGGGAAACCGTTCTTATTGTAGCGACGGATAGTTTACCAAGTCAATCAACAATAGGCAGGTCTGACCTCGGACCCTGATGAGCATGGCTGCTGTGCTATACTCACCAACGGAAGCAGCGCCTATCCCAACAGAAGCAGAGTACCGCACCCGTGACTATCCTTCGGGTTGCCCTCGCGCAGATGAACAGCACCGTCGGCGACCTCGACGGGAACGCTGAAGCGATCCGCCGCTATCTGGACCGGGCGCGGGCGGAGCAGGCCGACCTGATCGCCTTCCCCGAGCTCGCCGTCACCGGCTACCCGCCCGAGGACCTGCTGTTCAAGCGTCAGTTCATCGAGGACAGCCGCGGCGTCCTCGAGAGCCTGGCGCCGCACACCGAAGGCATCACCGCCGTCATCGGCTTCGTCGATCCCAAGCGGGACCGGCGGCGGGCTGCCGACGAACCAGCGCAGGCCCCTTACGCCGAGCCGGAGAGCGTTGCCCGGACCGGGTTCAACGCGGCCGCGATTCTCTCCGACGGCAGGCTGGTCGACGTGTATCACAAGTGCATTCTGCCCAACTACGGCGTTTTCGACGAGGAGCGCTACTTCGAGCCCGGCGACCGCTGCCCCGTGTACACCATCGGCGGCGTCCCGGTAGGGGTCAACGTCTGCGAGGACATCTGGTACGCCAGCGGCCCCACGCATAGCCAGGCGCAGGCGGGGGCCCGCGTGATCGTCAACATCAACGGTTCGCCGTACCAGGCGGGGAAGGCGGGCTACCGTCGCGAGCTGGTCGCGAGCCGGGCCCGCGACAACGGCGTCTTCGTCTGCTACGTAAACCTTGTCGGCGGTCAAGACGAGCTGGTGTTCGATGGCGCCAGCATCGTCGTCGATCCCAGCGGCGGGGTCGTCGCGCGTGGGCCGCAGTTCGAGGAGGACCTCATCTTCGCCGACATTGAGATTGCGGACGGGACCCCGCAGCCGGAAGGGGCCGCGCGAGAAGCGGCGGTCCACGTGTCCGGTCCGCGAGACTCCAGGCGGCCGTTGCTCCAGCAGCGCCCGGTCGAGTGGCTCGAGCCGGCGGCCGAGGTCTATGCCGCCCTGGTCACCGGCGCGCGGGACTACGTCGACAAGAACGGCTTCTCCCGCGTCCTCATCGGCCTCTCCGGCGGCATCGACTCCAGTATCGTGGCTGCTATCGCGAGGGACGCCCTTGGCCCGGACAGGGTTGTCGGCGTTGCCATGCCGTCGCGCTATAACGCCGACGAGAGCCTCGAAGATGCCCGCGAGCTGGCGTCGAACCTGGGCATCGAGTTCCACGTGATCTCTATCGAGCCTGCCTTCGAGACGCTTCTTTCGACCCTCGGCGGCATGTTCGAGGGTACCGAGCCGAACGTGGCGGAAGAGAATCTGCAGGCCCGGATTCGCGGCAACATCCTGATGGCGATCTCGAACAAGTTCGGCTGGCTGGTGCTCCCCACCGGAAACAAGAGCGAGATGGCGATGGGCTACGCGACGCTGTACGGCGACATGGCCGGCGGCTTCGCCGTGATCAAGGACGTGCCCAAGACGCTGGTCTACGAGCTGGGCGATTGGCGGAACCGCAGCGAGCCGAAGGCCGTTATCCCGGAGCGGGTTCTGACCAAGGCGCCCACCGCGGAGCTACGGCCGGACCAGAAGGACGAAGACTCGCTGCCGCCCTACGCTGTTCTCGATCCGGTGCTGAAAGCCTATGTGGAGGACGACGTTCCGTTCCAAGAGATGCTGGCTTCGGGAATGCCCGAGGCGGTTGTGAAGCAGGTGATTCAGGCCGTCGATCGCAACGAGTACAAGCGACGTCAGTCTCCGCCCGGCGTGAAGATCACGTCCCGGGCATTTGGACGAGACCGCAGGCTGCCGATCGTGAACCGCTACCGGGCGTTCTAGCGTATCCGGGCGCCAACCGAACGCCCCTGGAGGAAGCGGTGGACCTACAGCTCGAGCACTCCATTTGGATCGGCGTCGCCGGGACCTCGGTGATGACGCTCGTGCTCACCCTGCTGCCGTTCCTTGGCTTTCCGAAGACCGACATCTCCTACGTTCTGGCCAGCATGCTTCGCGCACCCACGCACAAGGCGGCCTACTACAGCCTCGGACTGCATTACGCGATGGGTGTCGTGTTCGCCTTCCTTTATGGGCTGGCGTACCTGATCCTCGACATCTCGCCGAGCTGGTGGATCGGCATCCTCTCGGGTGTCGTCCACTGGATGGCGGTGATGCTGGCGATGAACCCGTTCGCCGAGCTCCGCGTGGAGTCGCGACAGGGGCTCATGCGTCACCCTAGCCTGCTCCTCACCAACCTGGGGGGCGAGTTCGCCGTCGCCAGCGCGGTGCGGCACGTGTCGTTTGGGGCGATCGTCGGCTTTTTGTTCGATGTGTACGGGTAGGGGTGAGTTGGCGGCTCGGTGTTTGAGCCTAACCCGAAAATATTATGTTCAATCTTGGTTCCTCCCAGGGTGGGAATCGGACTAGTTTGATTAAAAATCACCCGTTCGGGTGATGGAAACCTGCGGGGCGAGGACCTACACTCCCGACACTCGACGGTCGGAGGAGGAGAACTACACGTGCGTAGGAAGTTGATCGCGATCGGATTCATCGTGGCCCTTGTGGTCGGTGCAGCACTGCCCAGCATGGCGTTGGCTGGCCATGGTGGCACCACAGACCCTTTCCCAAAAACAACGGTCTGCCATCCAACGGGGTCTGTGTCGAATCCGTGGGTTGAGACCACGGTCTCAGGGAACACTCGTAACGGGCATCGGGTTCCGGACGGCGGCTTCCTCGTCAACGACGCGCAGCCATGTCCGCCCCCCTCAGACTAATAATAGGCGCTTCCCATAAGGAGCTGGTCGTTGGGCCGATCGGCGCGACGGTCGAAAGGGTCTCGTATGACAAAATGCGAGGCCCTTTCTTTTTGTGAACCGGTGCTGAAGGTTCACCATCGGTACCCCCTCCCCCAATTTTCTTGGAGCCTGACCCGATCTCGCCTACCAGGTCCAGGGGGTCCAGATGCCCGGCGGTGGCCAGGTCAATATGTGGCAGCAGCGGGACCGCTATCCTCCACCCCTCTTGACAAACGGCATATATCTTCCTATTATCTCGCCATGCGTCGGAAGCCGGGTATACTACTACCGTTGGAGTTGTCCATCCTGGAGACAGGAATTGAGCTACGCATGCTCGGCGTGCCGGAGTATCACGGCTTTCTGATCGCTAAGGAAATGAAAGAACGCGGGGGGGCCCGTCTGCTTACTGCCCACGGGACTCTTTATAAAGCTCTGGACCGGATGGAGAGGGTCGGTCTACTGGTCAGCCGCTGGGAAGACCCCCTGATCGCAGCATCGGAGAGCCGCCCACGTCGCCGCTTCTACAGGATGACCATGGCTGGTGAGGCGGCGTTCAGGAAGCACAACACCGAGCGGGTGCCCACCAAGCTGAGCCTACGTACCGAGCGAGGCGTCCCATGAAGAATACCGGGGCCACGACCCGCGCTGTTGGTTTCGTGCGCGCCTGGCTGCTGCTTTACACCGCCGGGCTGCCGCCGGGCCTCCGCGACTCCCGCCGCGAGGAGATTGACGCCGATCTCTGGGAGCAGGCTAAGGAAGCAGAGACAGGGTTGAGTGATGGCCTGCCGCTGGCGACACACCTGCTGCTCCGCTGGCTGTTGGGCCTGCCCGATGACCTGCTCTGGCGGTTGGCGCACATCCGCATCAGAGGGATAGAGGCGAAGGAGGGTGCGATGATTATCGTCGGCGCTATTCTCGGCATCATCGGAGGGGCCCTCGTCGGCCTCATCGTCGGCGTCATCGTCGGCGGCATCGTCGCCATCGTCAGCATCATCGGCGGCTTCGAACTCAACGAAGAGTACGGCGCCTCAGCCGGCCTCTGGTATGGCGGCTTCTTCGGTGCCATCATCGGTGCCGGTGTGGGTGGCATCTGGGGCGGGAAAAACAAGTGGAGCCTTGACGAGTAAGCAATCCTGCCTTAAATATGAATCACGCTCGTTTTTGACCCTTCAGAAAAGCGACTGTTATACTTCCGTTGACGTGGGGATATAGCTCAGTTGGTAGAGCGCGGCGTTCGCAATGCCGAGGCCGGGGGTTCGAATCCCCCTATCTCCACCAACCCCCCGCTCCCCTCGCGCGGTGTCGCGCACTTGCGCCGACGACCCCCAAACCCCCTGAAGGGGGTTCAAGGTAGCCCTTCGGGCTATTGTTAAGAGAAGGGGCACATCCCCTTCAACCCTTGCCAAAGGGGCTCCACCCCTCTGGACTCCAGGATGCTCCGGCCCTCTGCCCACTCCTTACAGCAACGCTATGGGGTTCACTGGCGAGCCGGTGCCTCCCGGGATGTTGAGCGGGGCGACGGTGAGCATGAACTCGTACCGTCCTTCGTCGGCGCAGGCCTGGGCCAGCGGCTCGAGGAGCGCGTTGTCGAGCAGTGCGAGTCCGAAGGCATGGATGCCGAGGTGGACGGCAGAGGTGGTCCAGTAGCCGGTGGGGGTGGCGTCGAGGAAGTCCCAGACCAACACCGCGACGTCTTTTTCCCGGAGGAACTCGAGGCAAGAGGCGTGGTGTCCCGGCGCCGGCTGATCCGGGACCTTATAGACCGTGCTCGGGTTCGCTGACTGCCACGCCTCGCGTCCACCGTAGACGAGAACGGCGTCACCCGGCTCGACGGTCACGCCCTGGGCCGCAGCGGCGTCCTCGAGGTCCCATCCGTGGATCGGTGTGTCCTCCGTCACATATGGCTCGCCCCGTAGCTTGGGAATGTCGAGTAGCACGCCCCGCGTCACGATGCCCAGGCTCCAGGGCTGGATTGAGCCGAACGTCGCGCCTTCGAAGGTCAGCTCCTTCTTCGGGTCGCGCCCGTTGTACATGCCGTCGACGCCCCAGAAGTGGCAGATCGCATCGAGGTGTGTCGTTGTGTAGCCGTGGAAGTCGATGCTGAAGTGGTCGAGGGCCGCACCACCGGTATCCCGGTGCAGGGCCCGCAAGCCGTAGAAGACCGGACGTGGGTTCGAGGGCGACGAATCGGTGCGCAGCGGTCGCGCTAGCGAGACGACCCGGCCGCTCTTGATCAGGCCGGCCGCCTGGAGCCGCTTCTCCGGGGTGATGAGGTTCACGGTGCCCAGCTCGTCGTCGGGACCCCACCGGCCCCAGTTGCTCCGCTCCTTGAGATAGGCCTTGAGCTCGGCCTCCGTGGGTATCGTTCGACCCGGCATGATGCGCCTCCCGTTCCGGTGTTCTCGTCGGCGCCACGAGGATACAAGCAAACGCATGGGGTCACAATTCGAGCTCGGGGTTGTTCCTTGACATGGCGTTCCGAGGTGCTAGAGTCGCTGCCAGCACCGACACTTTCAGGAGCACTCTCATGGGGAAATACAACATCGTCTCAGCGGACTCTCACCTCGACCTGAGCTATTTGCCACCCGACACCTTCACGAGCCGGGTCCCCAAGGAATGGCGCGAGCGGGTCCCACGCACCATCGATGATGCCAATGGGCGCCAGTGGGTGGCCGGCGAGCAGGGCGAGCACAAGCTGGGCCGCCTGGGCGGGAGCACGCGCCGCAACCTGCGTAATATTCGGATGGAAGAGGTGGGCTTCCGCGCCGAGGACCGGCGTCCGGCCCGCCAGGATCTGCGCATCGAGGACCAGGAGAAGGACGGCGTCGACGCCGAGGTCATCTACGGGATCCCGTTCATGGCCGAGATGATGAAGGGTGACCGGGATGGCGCGGCATGGAGCGTGCGGGCGTACAACGAGTTCGTCGCCGATTGGGCGAAGGCCTACCCCGACCGGCTTTACCCGCAGGGCCTGCTTCCGGGCAACAATCCCGAGGCCGCCGTCGAAGAGATAAAGCGCTTGGCGAAGCTGGGGCTCACCGGCGCCGAGTGGGACTATCTGGTGACAGCGCAGCCGATCTGGCACCCGCAATGGGAGCCCGTCTGGGCTGCCGCTGCCGAGTACGAAATCATCATCTCGATGCACGTGCCGATGTTCGCGACGACGACCGTCGGCAAGCTGCCCCACCTCGAGCCGAACCCGGTCTCGGACGCGGCGCATCTTTCGGTGCTGCCCATGCAGCTCGACGAGGCGATCCCTTCGGTGATCTTCAGCGGCGTGCTGGAACGCTACCCCAAGCTCAGGGTTGTGATGACGGAGTGCGGCATCGGCTGGATCCCCTACCTCCTCGACCGGATGGACTACGAGTGGGAGGAGCACTCCGAGGACCCGATATGGCAGGAGTTGATCAAAACGCGGCCTAGCGACCTGTTCCGCGCCCAGATGTACGCAACGTTCCAGAAGGACGCGGTGGGGCCGTTGCTCGCTGAGCGGTTCTGTCCGGATAGCTTCATGTGGGGTTCGGACTATCCGCACCCCGATGGTGTCTGGCCCGACTCGTACGCGCAGATCGAAAAGGACCTGGGCGAGCTTAGCGAGGAGCTGCGCCGGAAGATCGTCAACGACAACGCGCGGGCGCTGTACGGGATTGCGTAACCAGGGACGGGATACCCCCAAACCCCCTGAAGGGGGTTCAAGGTAGCCCTTCGGGCTATTCATAAGGGAAGGGGCACATCCCCTTCGACCCTTGCCAAAGGGGCTCCGCCCCTCTGGACTCCCCGGGACAGGTGCAAACAGTCGTACTCCCACGAGCAGATCGCCAATGACTTGGGCGAACTCAGCGGGGAACTGCGCCGGGAAACCGTCAACAACAACGCGAAGGCGTTCTCTGGCATAGCGTAGTGGGCCTTGGCGCCGACTCCCCAACCACCCCTCGAACTGTCATTCTGAGCGAAGCGAAGAATCTACCCATGGCCTGGATTCTTCGCCGTCCGTCTCAGGCGGACTCCTCAGGATGACAATGCCGGGACCCTTGGGCAACTCGCCCTCGGCGTGCCATGCTCCCTCTCCCATCGGGAGAGGGTTGGGGTGAGGGGCTCCCCGCCTATCGCGCCTAGGTGCTGCCGGCGTCGATGAGCAGGCCCGCGCCGGTCATGAACGAGGCGTCGTCGGAGACGAGGAAGGCCATCAGCGACGCGACTTCTTCCGGCTGGCCCCAACGAGGGAGCATGGGCATGCTCACGTGGTCCATGCCGCTGCCCGTCGCCGGGGGAAGCCCCGCGGCCTCCCGGACGCCGACGTGGATCGGCGTCTCGATCGGCCCGGGCAGGATGGAGTTCACCCGCACGCCGTACTGGCCGTACTGTCCGGCCAGGGCCCGTGTGAGGGCGATCACGCCGCCTTTGCTCGTCGAGTAGGCCGTGTTGCCGCCGCCTTTCACCGCGCCCACGGACGAAACGAGGACCGCAGCGCCCCCGCCGCTCTTGACGATCGCCGGCATGGCGTACTTTGCCGAAAGAAACATCCCCTTGAGGTTGATGTCGAGGGTCCGCTTGAATACCTCAATGTCGATCTCGGTGATCTTCTTGTCCCTGCCGTCGTAGATCCCCGCGTTGTTGATGAGGAAGTGCAGCCCGCCGAAGGCATCGACGGTCTCTTTGACCATGCGCTCGGTGTCGGCTGCCTTCGAGACGTCGGTCTGGACGAAGATGGCCTCGCCGCCGGCTTCCTGGACCAGCCGCCGCGTCTCCTGCCCATGTTCTTCGGAAAGCTCGGCGACGGTGACCTTCGCCCCTTCCGCGGCTAGCCGAAACGCCGTTGCCCGCCCGATGCCCGAGCCGGCGCCGGTAATGAGAGCGACCTTGCCCACGAAGCGCGTCGGGTCCATCACATCACCGCCTGGCCACCGTCGACCGGATAGACGGCCGCGGTGATGTACGAAGCCTCGTCGGAGGCCAGAAAGGCGGCCACCGCGGCGATCTCTTTCGGGTCCGATCGGTATTCCATGATGGCGGGGAGCCTCCTGCCTTGCAGCCCGGGATGGGGCTCGTATTGGCGCACGTTCTGGGCCAGGGCGGTCTCGACGGCCCCGGGGCAGATGACGTTGACGCGGACGTTGTCGGCGGCGTACTGACGGGCGACGCAGCGTGTCAGCGATACCAGAGCGCCCTTGGTGCTGGCGTAGGCGGGGCGCTCGGAGAGCCGCAGGGCGGCTACCGACGAGATGTTGACCACGGCGCCCCCGCCGGCGGCGACGATCTCGGGGATTGCATAGCGGCAGAAGTAGACGGGCCCCATGAGGTTGACCCCCATGGTCCTTTCCCAGGTCGCTTCCGGGAGGTCTTCGACGAGGTAATCGTCTTCGAGGCAGATCCCCGCCACGTTCATCAGCACATCGATCCGGCCGAAGCGCTGGATCGCCGCGGCCACGGCGGCCTCGACTTGAGCTGGGTCTGATATGTCACACGCGAAGGGGAGGCACTCGCCGCCGCCCTCTTGAATCGCTTCGGCCGCGGCTTCGAGGCCCTTAGCGTCGATATCGATGGCCGCCACGCGACCGCCCTCCTCCGCGACGCGGTGGGCGATCGCGCGCCCGATGCCCGAGGCCGCGCCGGTGACGAGCGCGACCTTGCCCTGGAAGCGCGTGGACTCCATCAGACGATCCCCAGGCCGCCGTCGACAGGGTAGACCGCTGACGTGATGTAGGAGGCCTCGTCGGAGGCAAGGAACAGGGCAACCGCGGCGAGCTCGCTGGCGTCGGCCAACCGGTCCTGAATGGAAGCTGCACGCTGGCTGACGAGGGCTGGGTGCGGTTTGTGCAGGCGCGCTCCCTGCGAAAGGCCCGACTCCGTCGACCCGGGACAGATCACATTGACCCGGACGTTCGATTCGCCGAACTGCTTGGCGACGCACCGGGTCAGCGAGACCAGCGCGCCTTTGCTGCTGGCATACGCTGGCTTGTTGCTGATGCGCAGGGCCGCCGTGGAGGAGATGTTGACGACGGCGCCTCCCCCGCAGGTGACGATCTCGGGGATGGCGTAGCGGCAGAAGTAGAAGGGGCCCATGAGGTTCACGTCCATCACGCGGTCCCAGGTCTCCTCGGTGGTGTCCTCGGCGAAGTAGTCGTCTTCGAAATAGACTCCGGCGCAGTTCATCAGGATGTGGACCTTGCCGAAGCGGCGTACGGTCGCGGCCACGGCCTCCCTGACTTGGACCGGATCGGAGACGTCGCACTGGAACGGCATGCACTCGCCGCCGGCGTCGTTGACCGTCCGGGCGACGTCTTCGGCGCCGTGCCGGTCGACATCGACGGCGACAACCTGACCGCCCTCGGACCCGAGACGGTGGCAGATGGCGCGCCCCATGCCCGAGGCGGCACCGGTGACGATGCCGACCTTCCCGTCGAAACGCGCCATGTGACTCCTTTATTCCGGCGGGCGCATGCTAGCGCAGCCACCAGGACGGGTCAAGCGGCGCGGCCTTCTTTCAGGAACTTCGCGACGGCATCCTCCACCCGCGTGCCCTTGAAGAAGTTGGGGTTCATGCCGGCGTGCAACTCGACCGGGTTGGAGAACATGAACTCCTTGAAATCGCCGTTGGTGATGAGTCCTTCCTCCACCAGCTCGTGGGCCTCCTGGACTACCTCGCCAACATCGGTCACGTCCCAGTGACCGATGTCCGAGCCGAAGACGACCCGTATCTTCTCACCGAAGGGGTTGAGCCTGGTGTTGAACGCCCAGGCAACGCTTCGGTCGTCGGCCTCGCAGCCAACGTAGAAGCGGGGGATGAAAAGGTCGCGAATGTCCTCTTCCCGCTCTATGCCGCAGCGGTGGAAGTCGTCCTTCTCGGGAAGGGGAGCGTAGTCGCGGTTGAAGTACCCGCGAACGTCCTCCATGTTCTTCACGGTCCGCTCGTCGCCGTAATCGGTGACATATTGCAGCAAGCGCTCACGGTCCAGCTTGGCCGGGTCGACGTACTCCATTGCCTGGAGGTTACGTTTGTGCCAGTGACCCACGAGCTCGGCGAACAGGTTCGTGGCCCAGGCCGCTCCGCATTCGAGGAAACCGACGTTGAGCGTGGGAAAGCGCCTCGTTACACCCCCAAAGAAAAGGGCTTTGGCGAGGCCTTCCTGGGCCTGGGCGATGGAGCCGATGTGGTTGAAGGTATAGTTCGAGATGGAGCGTCCGGCCCTGAGTCCCGATGGCGAGTGGAAGGTGGCCGCGACGCCGAGCTCGACGCACTTCGCCCACAAGGGATCGTAGTCGTACTCGCTGTCGAGGGCGAAGTAATCGAGCCGGGTCGCCATGTTGGCGTATTCCGGGAACTTCCTCTCGGCCTCCTTCAAGGGGCGATGAGCGTAGCCCGTCATGCAGACGACTTTCAGGCCCTTCGTCTTGACGGCGTACTCGAGGTGTTCGATGGCCTCGTCCGGGGTGGTCATGGGAATGGTGGCCACGGCTGTCATGCGGTCGGCATGGGGGCCGCAGAGTTCAGCGACGAAGCCGTTGTAGGCCTTGCAGGCCTGATTGCGCAGCTCCTCGTCGGCGATGGTGGCGACGAACAGACCCTCGCTCGGGTAGAGGATGCTGTAGTCGATGCCCAGATCGTCCATGCGCTCACCGTAAAGGCGGGGCAGCACCGCCGTGGCGCGGTCCAGCGTGTTTTTGGTGGGGACGCCCCAGAGGTTGTTGCTGCGGTATCCACGAGTCGACGCGGGCCTGGTCGCCGAACGCCCAGGGCTCGTAGTAGCGGCGGAACGAGGGTGACTCCGTATAGGCGTTGGCCGCCTTGTCCCCCATGGTCTCGCGGATGTAGTCGACGAACACAGGGGTTACTTCGAGCACGTGGCCGTCGCCGTCCACGATGGGGTAGTCGAGCTTGCCGCGGATTTCGGCGGCTCGTGATGTCTTGGTCGAGGTCATGTTGCTCCTCCTGGGGGGGGCGCGCTGAGGCCCGTCCGGGAAGGCACAAGACTAGTGGGGCTGATGGGTGGTGTCAACGGGTGGTGAACCGGGCTCCCTGGGCCGCCGGGGGCCACCCCCAAACCCCCTGAAGGGGGTTCAAAGCAGCCGTTCGGGCCATTCATAAGGGAAGGGGCACATCCCCTTCAACCCTTGCCAAAGGGGCAGAGCCCCTCTGGACTCCCCCGTCTCGCGCGGCGCCAGAACAGGGTCAGCGGTCGAGGGGTCGGGCCCAAGGGGAGATCTCAGGCTCCGGGTCGCCTTCGGGTTCGGCGTCCCCCGATTCGTCCGGATCCGGGGCGGGCTCTTCCGTGGGCTCGTCCGCAACGGCCTCGGGAGGAGCGGCTTCGACGGTCCGTGCCGGTTCGGCGCCCGGGCGGGCCCAATGCGCGGGCCCCAGGGCGGCGTCCGGCTCGGCGGCCTCGGGCTGCAGCTCGATGACCTCGGCTTTGGGCTGGGGCGCTTCCTCCTCGCCGGTCTTGTAGAACCGCACCAGCTCGCCGTCCTCCAGCTCGAGGACGCGGTGGGCGACGTCGAGGACAACCCTATCGTGTGTCGCGACGACGACGGTCATTTGGTCGGTGACGACCACGTCGGACAGGAGCGTGAAGATCGCCCGCGAGGTCGACGAATCCAGCTCGGCGGTCGGCTCGTCGGCCAGGATCAGCTGTGGCCTGAGCACGATAGCTCGGGCGATGGCGACCCGTTGCTGCTCGCCGCCGGAGAGCTCGTAGGGGCGGTGGCGCGTGCGGTGCAACAGCCCGACGGTATCCAGGGCGGCGCGGGTCATCCGCTCCTGCTCCCTGCGGCCAAGGCCGGCGATACGCAGGGGAAGCTCGACGTTTTCGTGCGCCGAGAGCAGGGGCAACAGTCCGAAGCTCTGGAACACGAAACCGAGCTTGGTGCGCCGCACGGCGGCAAGCTCCCCGGCCGACATCCTGGCCAGGTCGCGACCTTCGAAATCGACGACTCCGTCGGTGGGGTTGTCGAGTCCGCCAAGGAGGTTGAGCAGGCTCGTTTTACCGGACCCGGAACGCCCGAGCAGGGCGACCATCTCACCGGGGTAGACGTCCACGGTGACGTCGCGGACGGCGTGGACCGTCTCGCTGCCGACCGAGAACTCCCGGCTAACGTTACGCGCCGAAAGGACTGGTCCTGGATGGCGTTCGTTCACAGGTCCTCGCCTCGGAGCACCACGTGATCGCCCTCGATCGTGACCCGCGCCCGTTCCGACAGGCCCAGCTTTTCGAGATACTCCTTGGGAATCTGCAGCCGACCGCTTCCATCGACGATGGAGAGCTCTTCCAGCCCGTCGCTGCCGCGTCCATGGGGCCGGCGGCGCACGGTTTCGGTGCTGGTCTTGCCGTCGGCGATGGCCACCACGCGGTCGACCTGCTCGGCGACATGAGGGTCGTGGGTCACGATGACGACCGTGGTGCCGTAGGTCTCGTTGATCGAACGGAAGAGGTCCATGATCTCTTGCCCGGTCCGGTTGTCGAGCTCTCCGGTGGGCTCATCGGCGAGGAGGAGCGGCGGTTTGTTGGCCAACGCCGTCGCGATCGCGACGCGTTGTTGCTCGCCTCCGGAGAGACGGTCGGTGGTGTAGTCTACGCGGTGGCCCAGGCCGACGAACTCGGCGAGGGCGGAGGCCCACTCGGTACGCTCTTTCTTGTTCTTGCTGGCGAGGAGCATTGGCATCTCGATATTCTGCCGCGTAGTCAGGTAGGGGACGAGGTTGCGGCTCACTTGTTGCCAGACGAACCCGATCCCCAGACGGCGGTACTCGACGAGCTCCCCGGAGGTCATTTTGAGCAGGTTTCGTCCCCCTACCGCGACGGTGCCCGCGGAAGGGAGCTCGTAGCCCGCCAGGGCATGAAGCAGGGTGCTCTTGCCGCTCCCGCTCGGCCCCACGATGGCCATGACTTCGCCGGCGTAGACGCGGAGGTCGAGGCCTCGGAGGGCGACCACCTCCAGGTCCGCGACCTTGTGGATCTTGAACAGGTCCTCACAGAGGATATATGGCTCGCCGAGAGCCCGGTGTTGCTCGTTCCAGACCATCAAGGTTCACCAAAGCGCAGCACTTTTTGAATGCCGATTCGGGAGAAGAAGACGATGAGGCCCACAGTCGCGGCAACGAAGACGGCGGACATCGCGCCGTAGGTGGCGATTATAACAGGCCAGTTGACCCGGGCTGCGAAGGCGGGCAGCACCCGTGTCCCCTCCTCGTTCAGGCCGAGGAACGGCATCACGATCGAGGTCAGCTGATAGCCGAACCAGCTCCCGAGCCCGATGCCGACGATCACGACCACCGCCTGCTCCAACAGGACGATGGACGCCAGACCTCTGATGGAGAGCCCCATGCTGCGCAACAGCGCGAACTCGAGTCGCCGCTGTTGCGCCTGGACGTAGGAGTAGACGCCGAACCCCAGCAGGGTGACGAAGAGCACCGCGATGAAGACCAGGCTGAGGATGCCGCGCCAGCCGGCCGCGATCAGGGGGTCGGCGCGGAACGCTTCCTGCAGCTCGACGCGGTCGATCAGGCTCCCGGCATGGAACGCCTGGAGCTCCTCGACGAGCGCGCCGCGGTCGGCGCCGTTGGAGGCGAGCCAGACCTCGGTCGGCTGCCAGTCGATCACGGTATCGGCTGCGTTTACCCGCTGCAGGAGCGCGTGAAGGTTTGCGACCAGGAAGCCCCGGTTGAACGGGTCCATGGTCGGGAAGTAGTCGACCACCTCGGAGATCGTACCGGGGATGGCGCGGCCGTTGACGCTGACCGAGATGCCGTCGCCTCGCGACAGCCGGTGGTTCTCGAGGACCGTCCTGCTGGCGATGAGGTGCAGCGGGCCGCGATCGTTGGCATGGGGCTCGAACAACACGCCCCGGGTGGCCGCGAGGGAGCCCGGGCCCCAGATGAAGACGCCGGACGACGTGCTCCCCTCACGAACGATAGAGGTGCTGGTTCCGATGGAATCTCCCGTGGACCTGAAGGACTCGCGGATAACGTCGAGAGACTCGCTGGTCTCGAACTGGGTAATGGCCTGGAGCTCACCGGATGCCCCGGTCACGTCGATGCGATCGAGGTAGATGGCCCCCGGGAGCAGGGTCTCCCCGGTGAGCTGGCGGAGGCTTAGCGATAGCAGCCGCAGGGGCGGCTCCGGTGTGAAGGATGAGGTCAGGGAGATTGACCGCTCTTCGAGGGAAACTTCGAGGGCCTGCCAGCCCTCCGAATCGACCTGCCCCAGGATGAAGTCGGTGTGCCTGTGGTTGGCATCTAGCGTGCGAACACGTAGCTCGATCGGAGCTTGGACGGAGGCCGGGCGGACCCAGACCCGCAGCGTCTCGGCGTCGGCCGGTAGCGGGAAGCCAGGCGTTTCGGGGGTATCCTCGTCCAGAGTCCTCATCAGGCCCTGGACCGAGCTGTCCGAAAAGTCGTCTCGGTACCAGGCGGTGTCCGCGAATGTCTTGGGATCGACGGCCAGCAGATCGAAGCTGGCTGTGCTCAGAAGCTGGCCGCTCTCGAATACTCTGCCCCGGTAGGCCGGGCTCTCGACGATGTCCGGGGAACCCGTGTTGAAACGGTCCGCGAAGGATACGGAGTCGCCCTGCCGGTTGAGCGCGACGCCCTGGGCAATGAGGTCGCCGCCGGAGGCGTAGCGGGCCCTGTCGAGGTAGCTGCGGTCGACGGTGGCCCCGAAGTTGGCGGCGAACATGGCGACGCTGGCGGCCAGCATCAGGAGGAGTATGGGTCGGGTGTAAGGGCCGGGGTTGCGACCCATCTGCCACAGGCCCATGACGAGCCACGCGCGACTGAAGCCGGTGGCCATCCGGCCAAGCAGGCGCGTGACCATGGGGAAGAAGCGCAGCAAGAGGAGTGAAATGGCCAGCAGAAAGAGGGCGGGTGCGGCAAGGAGGGCCCGGTCGACCTCGTTGCCGCCGAACAGGGTGGCCGACACCACGCTTCCCTTCTGCGTCAGCTCCCAGAACAGCAGGCCGGCGATGACGCTGACGAGCACGTCGATGTAGTAACGGTTGATGAAGGAGGCTGTCGGCGGCCTTGCGAGGCCGAGCCGGTGGAGCAGCGGGTTGAGGCCGGCTGCCTTCACCGTGGGGAGCAGCAAGGCCAGAAACGCGATGGCCGATCCGCCCAACGCCAGGGCATAGGCGTCGACCGTTAGCTGCATCGGGAGTCGCTGGCCCCCGGTCAAGTCCGAAAACGCCGGGGTCAGCCCTAGCAACGATGTGGCGCCGACCGCGAGCAACGGGCCAACGAAGAAGGCGATGACGACGATGGTCGCCGCCTCCCACAGATACAGCGTCATGACCTGGGACGCGTCGGCGCCACGCGACCGGAGCAACGCCACCTCGCCCAGGTGGCGATCGACCACCACGTTGGCCACCATCACCAGGTAATAGGTCACGATACCCATGATCATCAGGACCATGATCAGGAGCGGGACGCGTCCAAAGAGCTCTTTGGTCTGGAAGTCGTTCAGGAGGCGAGGCAGGCCCGTGTTGGTGTTGAAATTGCGCAGCGTGGTGCGCAGCTGGCGATCGAGGTCCTCCACGGCGAACTTCGCCAATTCCACGTTCTCGACATCGATTTTTCCCGGGTCGACGAACAGGGTCCAGGTGAAATCGGTAAGCATCTTGGGGAACATCGGCCCGACACCGTCGAGATAGGTCTCCTCGGGGATGTAGAGCGGAATGAAGTTCTGCGTCTGGCTGGAGCTCACATAGCTCTGCACGTTGCTCTGCCAGAACGTGTCCGCGGGGTCGTTTCGGCGAACGATCCCGGCGACGCGGGCGACACCGTGAGTGAGGATTTCTTGACGGAACGGGACGAACAGGAGTTGGTCTCCGACGGTGACGCCGTGCGCGACGGCCGACTCCTCCATGATGAGCACGGGAATCTCCGGCGAGCTGATGGGCGCGCCGTCGGCGTCGGTCTCGACGGTAGTCAACTCGGGATCGGACCCCGCGATCAGGGTGGTCCGATCCCGGAAGCCGGTCTGGAAGTAGAAGAAGGCGCGGCGGCGGGGGTCTTGCTGCACGGACGGACTGCCCTCGATGTTCTCCGGGGACGGGTCCACAGACTGACCGCCCGTAGCTACCTCGTTGACGTAAAAGGTCTCTCCCTCCATCCCGCGCTCCCGGTCCGCGACGAACCAGATCACGCGGCGGTTGATGGACTCGTCGACCTCACGGCGCATCACGTCGTACTTGGACGGGTCGGTGGGGCCGAACTGGGAGATCAGGTTGATGTCCAGCTCCTCGGTGCCCACGCTCTCGAACGCGTGCTCCAGTCCCAACTCGCGGACGGAGTCGCCGTAGACGAAGGTGCTCGAAAGCAATCCGACGGCGATGATGGAACCGATCAGGAGCGGCAGAAGCAGCCGCCAGCGCGTCAAAGACCGGCGCACCGCAAGGGGCCAGAGCATCAAAAAGGAGGGGATCACTGACCTTCACCTCGGCGCAGCACCTGCCAGATTGGGGTCCTGCCATAGCTCCAACCGGCCCAGGCGACGATCGCGACCACTGCTGTCGCGGTGGCGAGGAGGATGATGCCGATCCCGCTCCAGTCCGTGTGCGGCACGAAGGGGGGGATCACGGCCCTGCCCTCCTCGGTGTGCTGGAGGAAGGTGATGGCGATGCTGTGGGCCCGGCTCCCTATCCAGGCGCCGAGAAGCACGGACCCCATCACGACCGAGGTGTGGATGAGGAGCTGGAAAGCGATGAGTTGGCCCCGTGTTAAACCGAGGGCGCGCAGTACGGCGAATTCCAGCGGCGTTCGGTATGAGGCTACGTAGAAGTAGCCGAGATAGCCGCCGATGCTCACGACCACGAGCACGAGCATCACCGCGAACACGATCCCTTCGCTGCCGTTGCCCACCAGCGGATCGCGATTCAGCGCCGCCAGGTTCTCATCGCGATCCAGGGAGAGATGGGGCGCGTAAGGGCCCTCGGCAATCTGGTCGATAAAGGCCTGACGGTCCTCCGGGTTCTCGGCGAGAGAGAGCCAGACCTCGTTGGGCACGACCTTGTTCGAGCCCCGGAACAGGTTGGCGTAGTAGAGCAGACTCTCGACGTTGCCGAGGATGAAAGGCTTGGTCGGGTCCATCGTTGGGTAAAAGGCCACCGCATCGGCAATCCTGACCGGCACGGGGATGCCGGCGATCGGGGTTGTGATCACGTCGCCGATGCGCCTGCCGGTCGAGGCCAGCAAACGCTCGCTGACCACCACAGGAAGCTCCTCGGGAAAGTCCTTCGGGAAGATGCCGCGGATCCCCATCCCGGAGAGCGCCTGCCAGGAGATCTGCATGGTGGGGGACGTGTTCCGTGCTACCCGGTTCGTGACCTCGAAGGTCTCCTGGAACAGCGCGTGGGTGGCCATCGCCGCCCAGCCTTCGGTGGACTCGAGGCTGTCGATCACGATGCCGGCGGGCCTGAACTGGATGAACGCGGTAAGGTCGTCGAGGTTGACCTGGCCGGTGCTGGTAAAACCTGGAAGAATCGTGTCCTGTGAGCCGCCCCCATCCGGGAAGTCCAACTCCCAAACGTAAATCGACTCGAGGATGAGGGGCTCTTGAAGTGCCTGACCGTCGAAGGTCGTGAGGTCGGTGCTCAGGAAACGCCAATCTTGGACGTCGAGCCTTCCCAGACTGAAACGCCGGCTCTGGCCCGCGCCGTCCCGAATGCGGACCCAGAGGGACATGGCGGTATATTCCCTGGCGGGCCTGGCCCAGACCCCGATACTCGTGATGCCCACGGGCAGGTCCATGCCGTTAACGATGAACCGCCCCTGGTCCAGATGCCGCAACAGGGCGAAGTCGTCGCGCTCGGAGAAGTCTTCGCGGAAGAAGCTGATCCTATTGAACTCGAGCGGGTCGAAGGTGAGGACGTCGGCGCTGGGAATGTTGCGGCTCAACGACTGCGGCTCGAACCGGTAAGCGGCAGCCGCGTCTTCGACACCGCGCTCTGCGGCGAACCTGGCCGCCAGGGCGTCCTTGTCCCCACTCAGGTTCTGGGGGAGGCTCACCAGCCGGGCATCGGCCCCGGACAGGTAGAGGCTCCGGTCCTCGAAGCTCTGTTGCAGCGTGCTGTTGTAGCTGACGGCGAACATCGCCATCGCCGCCACGAGCATCAGGAGCAACACCGGGCGAATGTAGTGGACGGGGTTCCGCGCCAGGTTCCACAACCCCATCGCCAGCCAGACTCGGGAGGTCCGGGCAGCGAACCAGCTGAGAATGGAGAGGACCAGGGGGGCTGCCCGTAGAAGGAGCAGGGATGTCGAGAGCATGAAGAGGACGGGCGTTACGAGCAGGACCTGGTCGACCGAGTTGGAGCCAAAGAGGCGCTGTGTCACCAGGGACCCCCGCTGGGTCAGCTCCCAGTACAGGAGGCCCGTCAGTGCGAAGAGGAAGATATCGAGATAGTAACGGTGGAAGAGCAGCAGCCGGACGGGTCGAGCGGAGAGCGCGCGCACACTGAGTATGTTGAACCGGGCGCCTCGCAGCGCCGGCACGGCAAGGGCCAGGAAGGAAAGGCCGCCGCCGAGAAGCCCAAACAGGAACACCGCCCCGTTGAGGTCCACCGGCAGCGTCGCCCCACCGGTGACATCGGCGAAGGCCGAGGCTTTCCCCAGGAGCGGCACCAGGCCAAAGGCGATCAAGGGGCCGGCGCCGGCGGCCACGGCGCAGATCAGCAACGCCTCCCACAGATAGACGGCCATGATCTGCAGGCTATTGGCGCCGCGCGACCGGAAGAGCGCGATCTCGCCCAGGTGGCGGTCCACCACCACATTGGCGACCATGATCAAGAAGTAGAGGAGAATCGTCATGACCAGGATCAGCATGATCATGATCGGGATGCGGCCAAAGAAGAGCTTGTCCTGGAAGTTGTCCAGGGTGCCATCGAGGCCGGAGAGGACTGAAGCTCCGGGTAGGGCCTGGGTGAGGTCGTCGCCCAGGACCGTGAGGGCCTCACGGGTTTCGCTGGCGTCCTGGGCGTCGATGAGACTTGGGTCGACGATCATGAACCACCAGTAGTTGACGAGCATGCCCCCTTGGAGTGTGGCGACGTCACCCAGGAAGCTTTCAACGGGGATGATCAACGGCAAGAGCGCGATGGCGTCCTCGCCGCTCGAGACGACACCGGGCCGGAACGGGCTGATGGTTACGCCCCAGTACGCCTCGGAGCCAGGCCTGGGCGCCACGATGCCGGTGATGCGGCTCTGAATGATGCGGGAGCGATCGCCGGCGACAGGCTGGACCTCGACCACGTCGCCCACGCCGATGCGGAACCTCTGCGCGGAGCGTAGTCCGATCGCCACTTCGATGACGCCGTCCAGGGAGGCGCCGCCCGACCGGGGAAGGGCTCCTTCGATAACGTCGGTGTGCTCCTCGTATCCCCCGAAGGAGTTGATACTGGCCCGGGCGTCGTTGGGTCCGTAAATCCCGCCAGGTGGGAAGGCGATGCGCAGTGTCGGTGTGGTGATGTGGCTCACCTCGTCGTTGACCAGGTGGCGGATACCCTCCGAGTGCGTCGACACCTGCTCCTGAGCGTGAACGTAGGCCGACTGATCGAGGGGCTGGTAGAGGAGCAGCACGGTCGCGTCGGGGACGCCCGCCGACTCGTATTCGAAGGTGTGGCGGAGGCCGAGCTCGCTCGTCGCCCCCAGGTAGAGCGGCGCCGCCGCGAGCAGCGTCGTGGCGGCGAGGATCCCCGCGAACACCACGAGGAGGAGGCGCCAGTTGGACTGGATGCGGCGCCAGATCAGCACCAGGGACGAGAGAATAGCGGTCATCGAGTCGCGTTCAACTGTTGTCGGGCTGCATGGTTAGGTTCGGGGCATAATGGGCTGGGGGTCCGAGCCCCACCACCCTGGCGCGGGTACGCATTATGGCGTTCCGAGGGCCACACGTCTAGATATACGCTCGGATGGTTTCACCGAGCGTACGGGAGCCACGAGCCGCGGCGTCGGTGGGCGAACCAGCGGTCGGGAGGGGCTAGCGGCCGAAGGTGAAGGTGTAGAGGTGGAAGTCGGGAGACTGGGAGTGGAGGCGCAGGTCGTGGCTCGCCACTGCGGAATCGCGAATGACGTTGTAGAGTCGGGGCGCGTCGACCCGGAGGTAAGTTTCGCCGTCGTCGTGCCGGCGGACGTCATCTCCCCTGAGTGCCTCGGGGACGGGCGCGCCATCGAGGCTCACCCTGACCAGGAAGGGCTCTTTGCCCTGGGGCCGGATCACCGAGTTCACGCTGGCGGCCTGGTATTCGATAGCGACGTAGTTGTCGTCCGACCCCCCGGGCAGCGCCTGGACGCTCTCCTCGTTGATCTGCCAATCGCCGTTGAGGTAGATCTTGCCGTCCGCGTGTTCATCGAGGTCTTTGAACGTCCACGCCTGGCCCAGCGCCTCATGCCTGGAGTTGCCGAGATAGAGGCCGAACGCCCAGTTGAATCCGGCGTAGAGCTCCCGGGTGATGTCGGCCCTGGACGTCCTCCCGGTCTCCACGCCGCCAGTCGGGATGTCGTCGAGGTCGGCGCCGATATCCCGCAACAACTCGCGGATCTTCTGTTCGGTCTCGAAGTAGGCGCCTTCGCCGATGTGGTCGTAGCGGGCGATGCCGTTGCCGTCGATGAGGTATTTGTGCGGCCAATACCGGTTTTCATACGCGCGCCACGTTTTGAAGTCGTTGTCCATGGCCACAGGCCAGGTCACGCGCTGCCGGACGACCGCCTCGCGGACGTTGGCCTCGGACTTCTCGAAGTCGAACTCGGGGGTGTGGACGCCGACCATCACCAGTCCCTTGCCGGCGTACTTCTCGTGCCAGCTGCGGAGGTGAGGCAGGGTCCGAATGCAGTTGATACAGGAGTAGGTCCAGAAATCGATCAGCACGACTTTGCCGCGGAGCTGCTCCATGGTCTGCGGCTCGCTGTTGATCCACTGAACGATACCCTCGAACTCGGGAGCCGGGGGCCGCAGGGCTTCCGAGTCTTCGTCCCTCGATCCGCCGGACGGAGCGACCTCGACCGTCAACGCGGAGTCGCCCCCGCCGACCGATGGGTTCACCTCGATCGTCAACGGCGCCTCGTCGGCGACGGGATCATTCGGTGAACCGCCACCCGTCGTCACCATCACCGCGGCCACCGTCACCGCCGACACCGTCGCGATGGTCAGCGCCCAGAGTGCGAGTCTGTTCATGTTTCCATGATAGCGCGGGTTGCGTTGCAGTCCGCTTACAAACCTTACGATTCGGTGAACGCTCGGGGTGACGGCGGACGCGGGATCAGCCGGCGGGCTGGTCGAAGAGGGCCCGCGCGATCGGGAGGGCCAGGTCGGCCCATGCCGCGTACATCTTCGCCGAGGGGTGGAGGCCGTCCCGCGCGATGAGTGCGCCGTCGTCCGCAGCCTGGCGAGAGATGGGTGTCACATCGACATATCCGGTCCCAAGGCGGGCGCTCTCTCCGAAGTTGACGGCGTTGAAGGCAATGATCTCCCGGCCAATGCGCTCGCTGTCCGATCGGCCGAAAGGTGTCGCGCCGTAGTCGGGGATCGACAGGACGACCACGCGCTGCGGGTCGCCCCCGGCGAGGGAGACAGCCTGGTCGACGAGTTCCGCGAACTCGGCGCGGCTGCCCCCTCGGAACTGGTTGTTGACCCCAATGAGGAGCGAGACCAGGTCGTACGGCCCCTGAGGGGCCTCACGGGCAATGGCAGCCAGGAGCTCGCCGGTGGTCCAGCCGGTGCGGGCGATGATCCGAGGCTCGTCGAGGGCATAGCCCTCCGCCTGGAGCCTGCGCATCAGCTGAACGGGCCATCGCTCGGTAGCGGCGACGCTCTCCCCGATGGTGTAGGAATCGCCGAGGGCGAGAAAGCGCCCGGGCGCTGGTGACGGCGTGTCGGTGGGGATCGCTGAAGGCACGGGTGTGGATGGGGGTGCGGAAGTGGCGCTCGGCGCGGCTTGGCTGGAGCACGCGACGAGCGCGATCGCTAGGACGGACCCAGCAGCCGCCAGGCACGAGCGGGTCCAAGCGCGCCGCAGCTCAGCTCTCGTCGTGGATGCGCTCGTGTTGCTGTTCCGTGGCGGGTCGCGAATCGGGTCCGCGGTCCGCGCTGAAGTCGATACGATGAAGGAATTTGACGTTGGCGCAGCGGTCCACCTCGCCAGCCCCAAGGGCGCAGGACTCGACGTCGACGATGAAGAAGCGCACCGGGCCGCCCTTTTCGTTGGGGATCGGCCCGTCGCCGATTCGGTAGACGATGAGCCCTTGCTCGGCGACGGCCGAGAGGGGGATGCTGGCGCTATAGGAGGCGTCAGCCGTCTGGAGCGTCATGTAACGGACGTCGCCGAGGGGGCCGACCTCGTCGAGGATGGCCTGCAGCGGCACGCCGCCTCCCTCCCGGCCTGGAATCAACGTGGCGACGTCGCCGACCTGGCCGGGGAGCCGGGCCAGCGACTCGAAGTCGAAGCTCCGGGGGCGGGCCACCAGGCCGGTCGTTTCGAGGAGCACGCTCATGACAGTTCCGATTCTCCGCGCCCCGGGGGAGCGGGTCAAGTGTGGGGCGTGCGGCATGAGGTTGATGCCTACTCGGAGAGGCGGACTTTGCGGTTGTCCCAGGTCGCTAGCTTCTTCTCGGGCACGATCTTGAAGTCGATGCTCGACTGGGCGTAGTGCTGCTGCATGCGCGGCGTCATCCGCTGCCGGTTTTCTCGGAACGCCTCGTACTTCACCTGGAGAGCCTCCTCGAACCTTGCCCGCTCTTTCTCGTCGGTCACCGGTTCGGCCCGGCCGCGGACCATGACGGCCTTCAGCTCGCGCCACAGCTCCCCCGACTCCACCAGGGCGCTGACCCGAGAATCGCGGCCCACGTTGCGGGCCTTCTGGCTTTTCTGCCTCGTACGCAGGTACAGGCGGCCGTCCATGTACACGTACCAGTTCGGCGTCGAGTGAGGGTAGCCGTCGCGGTCGAGCGTGGTGAATATCAGCGTGTGGCCGCTGGCGAGGAAGTCGTCGATCTCGTTCTGGTCGAGGGTCACGGCCATGGTCGCGGCCTCCTTGACTGGGACTTCACGGCGATTATAGGACAGGGACTCGCCGACGGCGTTTGATCAGCCCCCGAGATGGCGAGAAGAGCAGAGCCAGAAGGAAGAATCCCGTCGACACGAGCACAATCGTCGGTCCCGAGGGCGTGTCGAGATGGAAGGACAGGTAGAGCCCGGCCACGACGGCCGCCAGCGCGAGGATGATGGCAGCGAGCATAATCTCGGTGAGCCGGGACACCAGGAGCCGCGCCGTCGCCGCGGGCGTTACCAGGAGCGAGAGGACGAGGACGATGCCCACGGTCTTGAGGGCCGCTACCGTGGTGATGCCGATGAGGAGCGGAAGCAGGTACTGGATCAGCCGTACCGGTACCCCCGACGCCGACGCCATCGCGTCGTCGTAGGCTGTGAACGTGAGCTCCTTGAACAGAAGCAGGACCACCGCGAGCACCCCGCCGGCGACTGCTCCGATGGCGATGACCTCGCCCCAGGAGACGCCAAGCACGTTGCCGAAAAGGAAGCTGAACAGGTCCTGGGTGTAGTTGGACTCGAGACTGATGATGATGAGGCCGATGGAGAACCCGGCGGCGTAGACGACGCCGATGGACGTGTCCATCAGCAGGCGGGTGTTGCGGCTGATGAAGGTGATTGCCAGGGAGGCCGGGAAGACCCACGCAAGCGCGCCCCAGAGGACGCTGCCGCCCAGGGCGAAGGCCGCCGCCATGCCGGTGAGCGATGAGTGCGCGATGGCATCGCCCATGAAGCCGAGGCCCTTGAGGACGACGTAGGTCCCGACGACGGCGCAGACCACCGCGGCGAAGCCGGCGGCCACGAACGCCCGCTGCATGAACGGGAACTGGAAGGGGTCGGTTAGCGCGTCCAGCATCGCCGGTTATTCCTCCGAGCCATCGCTGTCGTCATGTTGGTGGTGCTGATAGGCGTAGGTCTTGCCGTCGACGTGGACGGTGAGCAGGTGGGTGCCGAAGGTCTCGCTGAGCACGCGCTCGGTAAGGACCTCGTGCGGTTTGCCGAAGGCGACGACCCGACCCGCGAGGCAGCAGGCTCTGTCGCAGGCGGTGGAGACGCAGGACAGGTCGTGGGTGCTCATCACGATCGTCGTTCCCTGGGTACGGAGATGCGCCAGGACATCGAGAATGCGGTGCTGCGCGGTGGCGTCGAGTCCGGCCATGGGCTCGTCGAGCAACAGCAGCCGGGCGTTGCTCGCCATCGCCCGGGCGAGGAGGACGCGACGTCGCTGGCCCCCCGAGAGCTCACCGATGAGCGTCCCTCGGTGGTCCAGCATGTCCACCTGACTGAGGGCGCTTTCCGCCGCGGCGCGGTCGGCAGCGGACGGGCGGCGAAAGAGCCCAAGGCCACCGTAGCGCCCCATCATCGCGACGTCGCCGACCGTCACCGGGAAGTCCCAGTCCACCATCTCCACCTGGGGCATGTAGCCCACCTCGCCCCTGCGCGCCTTCCCCTCGTGGCCGAAGAACGATGCGCTGCCTTCCCAGGGCTTGAGCAGTCCCAGGACCGTCTTGAACAGGGTGGACTTGCCCGACCCGTTGGGCCCGATGACGCCCACAAACTCGCCGCGGGAAACCCGGAACGATACGTCGCGAAGGACAGCCTTCCCGTTGTAGCCGGTCGTGAGACCGCGGACCTCCAGGGCCGGTGATTCGAGTGCGACTTGGGCCATCTCGCTAGCTCCCCGCGCCAAGGTGCTCGACGATGCTCCGAGCGTTCGCCCGCATCATCTCTTTGTAGTTGGGCGCAATCGCGTCGAAGGTCCCGGAGCGGATCTCGCCCACCGCGATGCCGGCGTCTGTTGCCACGCGCTCCAGCACGTCGCGGCGCAGCTGGGGCTCGGCGAAGACGGCATCGATCCCCCGGGCGCGCACCGCTTCGATGACCTTGACCAGCGCGCCCGGTGTTACGTCGCCCCCGTCGCCGTTGACGAAGGCGAGGACCTCGAAGCCGTAGCGCGCGCCGAAGTGACCGAAAGCATCATGAAAGCTGACGAGGACGCGGCGCTCGATGGGGACTGCGCTCAGGGTGGAGGTCAGCTCGTCGTGCAGAGCCCGGAGCTCAGCCGTGAACACGTCGGTGTTGTGCCGGTACCGCTCGGCCTTGCCGGGGTCGGCACTGACGAGGCCGTCGCGGATGTGCTCGACGTAGGTGACGGCCTGGAGGGGGTCGAGCCAGAAGTGGGGGTCAGGCGAGCGCGTCGCGGATGGAATCATGTCTCGCGCCGCCTCGACGACGACAGCCCCGTCGGAGCGGGCGGCGTCGATGACGGGCCTCAGAAAGTCGTCGATTCCCCCGCCGTTGACGACGATGAGCCGGGCCTCCCCGATGACCACGCTATCTCGAGGCGTGGACTGGAACGAGTGGACGTCGCCCGCAGAGGGCACCAGTGTGTGGACCTCGACGCCGTCGCCCCCGATACGAACCGCGAAGTCCGCCAGGACAGGGATCGTGGTGACGACCATCAGGCTTGCGGCAGGCGTGGCCGTGGCCCCTGAGCCGCCGCAGGCAGCGGCGATCAACGCCAACAACGACGCGGCGAGCAGGCCCCGTGGACGGGTGTTGATACGGCGTATCATTCAAGAGCCCTACCGATACTCAGTCTCATTAGTAGTCAAAAAAGAGATCAGTTCTTCGACGCCGCTTCGGCGCAGTTGCGACAGCGGCCGTAGACCTCGAGCCAGTGGCCCTCTATCGCGAAGGCGCTCGCCGCCACCGTCTCCCGGAGGACCCCGCTGATGTCGCAGCCGAGGAGATCCTGCGACACCCCGCACTCTGTGCAGATCATGTGGTGATGATGGCCGCTGTGACTGATCTGATAGTGAAGCGCCCCGTCTTCCAGCAGCACGCGGCAGACGAACCCCATATCGACCAGTAGCTTGATGTTGCGGTAAACGGTGGCCCGGCCCACCTTCGGCAACTCGTCACAGAGCTGTTCGACGGTGAAATGGCCACGCTGCCGGGCAACCGCCCAGGCCACGGCGGATCGGGAGCCGGTGATCCTTTGCCCACGTTCTTCGAGCCGGGTTATGAAGCTCCCGACCAGCGGATGGTGTGCTTTGGAGACCAAAATGAGACCTCGTATCAGGACCGCGACGGAGTATAGTCTAGGGACGGAGCGGCGTCAAACGAGGCGTCGTCAAGGGTGCGGGAAGTCGCGATACGAGCTCTAGTCGGTGGACGGGACTCTTGGCGGCGCTGGCTGTAGCCCTGGTGCTGTCGCTGCTGTTGCTCGGCTCGGCACCCACTGGACACGTAAGTTGTAACTTACGTAAGCGTCTGGTAAACTCCGCCCATGATTGACTTGGCGCTTCGGGCCATTGCAGAGCCGCGCCGTCGTGACATCCTGCGCCTCGTGCTGGACGACGAGATGTCGGCTGGTGAGATCGCGGCCCATTTCGACGTCACCCGCCCGGCGATCTCTCAGCATCTGCGCGTGTTGGAAGAGGCGGGCCTTGTGGCGGCCCGGCGGGAGGGGAGGCGCAGGATGTATCGATGGCGGCCGGAAGGTTTTGAAGAGCTTCGGCAGTTCCTGGACCAGTTCTGGGAGGACCGGCTTGCGCTGCTGAAACAAGCTGCGGAAGCGGAGGAAAGGAGTGCTGCCAATGGCGGAAGTGAACCAGCGTAACGCCGTAGAGAAGGTCGCCCGCATCGCGGCCAGGCCGGAGACCGTCTTCCAGTACTTCGTCGACCCCGACAAGATGCTGATGTGGAAGGGGATCGAGGCTGAGTTGGAGCCGCGCGTCGGAGGCGGCTACCGGGTGAAGATGAGCGAAGAGAACATCGTCAACGGCAGCTATCTGGTGATCGATCCGCCGAAGCGGGTTGTCTTCACGTGGGGATGGGAAGACGGGAGCGTCGCGCCGGGATCGACGACGGTAGAGGTGACGCTCGAGCCCGATGGCGAAGGGACGCTGCTTCGGCTGCGTCACTACGACCTGCCCGACGAGGAGCAGCGCAAGCTCCACAAGGAGGGTTGGGACCACTACGTCGACCGGCTGGCTGTCGTCGCGGGCGGAGGCGACCCTGGGCTCGACCGGGGGATGGACCCGTCCCGGCACAGCTAGTCGCGGCAAACGCGGCTCGGGGGCCGCGCAAGGGAATACACCGGAGGCAAGAGGCGGAAAGCGGAAAGGAGCGGTTCGATGGGAAGTCCAGTGGTGCATTTTGAGGTCGTTGCCAAAGACGGCAAGAACGCGCAGGAGTTTTACGGCAATCTGTTCGGCTGGAAGATCAACGCCGACAATCCGATGGCGTACGGACTCGTCGACACCGAGTCCGAGGGGAAGGGCATCGGTGGCGGCATCGCCCAGGCGCAAGAGGGCATGCATGACGGCGTGACTTTTTACGTAGAGGTGCCCGATCTGCAAGCGACTCTCGACAAGGCGGAGAGCCTCGGCGGGAAGACGATCATGCCGATAACCCACATCCCCGGCATGGTGACCCTGGCTGTCTTCACGGATCCCGAGGGTCACCCCATTGGGATCGTGGCGCCGGAGCCACCCCCTGCCGGCTCGTAGCTGACCGAAAACGAAACTGTTGCAACGGCCCGGACATGCGTCCGGGCCGTTGCTATTCCGGTTGACAGAGGGGGCGCAATGCCGATAAAATTGCGCGCTCCTGTTGCGACGACTTCGGTCAGGTGCAGCGGTGTATCGGAGGCGCAGCCTCGCTACCCCTCACCGTCGCAAGTCCCCTGCACCTGTATGGCTGTCGTCGTGTCGTGATGGGCGGGCGGGAAGGAAGGCAGACCGGTGCTGGTGGCACGTCTCAACGCTTTGCCCTGTAACCTGCATGTAACCTATTGGCTGCGCAGTTGAGATACGATGCCACCATTCGTTGATAGTCCCCTGCTCAGGGCACGAGGCCGCCGTGGCTAGCGATGTGATCCGCATACCGATGAACGTGACTCCCGTCGATTTCGACCCTCGTCGGGACCTTCCCGCAGGATTCTTCGACTTCTATCTTCCGCTGCATCGTGAGTTCACGTCCCGCCGCGATGAGCTTGTCGCCAGACGGGCCGGGGTCCTTGCCCGCTCCCAACGAGGAGCCCCGCCCGACCATCTGTCGGCGTCGGAGGCGACTGAGGCTCCCTGGCGGATAGCCTTGCCGGATTGGTGTCAGGACCAGCGGAACCAGATGACGGGCCCGGCGGACGACGGGGAGCTAGTCGTCAAGATGCTCAACTCGGGAGCTCCCGGCGTGATGTTGGACCTGGAAGATTCGATCGCCAACACCTGGGACCACCTCCTGCTTGGCATCGAGAACATCTTGAAGGCCCTGTACGGCGAGCTGAGCTACGTTGATCGGAAGCGGGACCGGACCGTGGGCATCAACGACAGTCCGACGGTAGTGTTCACGCGGGCCCGGGGCCTCCACCTTGGTCAAGCCGGCGTCATCGTGGCCGAGCCGACCTCCGCCTCGCTGTTCGACGTGGCGATGGTCGTCTACCAGGCCGACGTGGCGAGGCTGAAACACCCGCTCTGCTTCTACATCCCGAAGTCCGAGAGCGCCGACGAGGCGCTGTGGTGGAACGATGTGTTCAAGGCCGTCTCTCGATTCAAAGGCCTGCCCGATGACTACATCAAGTGCATGGCCCTGGTCGAGGCCCACTCGATGGCATTCCAGATGGAAGAGTTCATCTTCAATCTTCAGGACCACCTTATCGGCCTGAACCTGGGTCGCTGGGACTATATGGCCAGCCTGATTCACTTCAACTTGAACGATCCGAATTGGGTCCTCCCCGACCGCAACACGATCCCGCATAACGTCCCGTTCTTTCAGAATCTGCGCGAGCTGATACCGGAGATCTGCCACAAGCGGGGAGCCCTGGCGATCGGCGGGATGACGGCGCTGTACCCGAGCCGGACCGACCCCGAGCTGAACGCTCGGGCGTTGAAAGTGCTCGAGGAAGACAAGCGGAACGAGGCCCTGTCGCTGATGGACGGCGCCTGGACGGGCCATCCCGACCAGAACAAGATCGCGGTCGACCAGTTCCCCGAGCCGAACCAGCTCAAGGCCCGTCCGGAGAGTACCGAGCGGTACCCGGACCTTCGGCCCACCCCTGAAGGCGTGGGGAAACGCACGCTGGCCGGTACCCGGGCTGCGATTCGTACGGTGATCCGCTACCGGGCCGGCGTATTGGAGGGAAGGGGCGCCAGTCTCCTCGACGGCTACATGGAAGACCTGGCGACCGACCGAATTTACCGGCTGATGATCGCGCAGCGTCTGCGCCATTCGAAGCAAGTCCCCATCGTCGACGACGATGGCAAACCCGTGGAGCACGACTGGCCGACAATTCGGCGGCTTTTCGACGAGGAGCTGAACCGGATTCTAACGGAGCTCCCGGCGGGGACCGACCAATCGGCCGTCGACACCTTTCGAGAAGCCAAGACGATGGCGGAAGGCCTGGTCTTTTCCGGCCAGTTCGACCCGGTTTGAAGGAGGCCCGACCAGGGCCGTGTGGAACGACGCGACAAGCTTGAGGAATAAAGAAGTAGCGGGGGCAAAAGGAATGACAGTCCAACAGTCGACAAAGATGGAGCTCGCGGAGACGCCGCTCTTGCCCAAGGGGTTCAAGGTTCCAAAGTCCCGTCGGGTTCACCCCAGCACGCGAATGCGTGAGCTCTTGCGGACGGAGCCGTATCTGTTCGGCCCCGGGATATACGACCCGCTGGGCGCCCAGCTGGTGATGTATTACGGTTTCAAAGCGGCCTACTTTAGCGGCTATTCCTTCGCAATGGGCCATGTCGGCAGCACGGACATGGACCTCTATTCGAGCACCGAGATCGCCGACGGGGCCCGTCGAACGGTCAGCGCGTTGAGGAAATTCCAGCTTACGATGGCGGTGGGCGACCCGGAGAAGGACATAGCCCCGAAGCATATCGAAATTCCCCCCGTGGTCGCCGACATGGACGGTGGCTACGGCAACATGTTCAACGTCCAACGCATCACGGAGATGTATGTCCAGGGCGGGGTCGCAGCGGCTCATATCGAGGACCAGGTCCTTCCCAAGCGCTGCGGTCACATCGGCGGGAAGGCCCTGATAGCTGCCACCGAGATGGAAGGAAAGCTCCGCATGGCCCGGGCCGTCGCCGACGACATGGGCAACGAGGACTTCGTGATCATAGCCCGCACCGATGGCGTCAGCGCCGTCGATGCGCCGGAGTCGTTGCGTGGCATGGACCTGGCGGTGAACCGGGGACTGCATTACCTCGACACCGGGGTACCCGACCTGCTTTGGTGCGAGTTTCCGACTTCCGATCGAGAGCCCGTGGAGACTTTCGCCACCGAGATCCACAAGCGGTTCCCCAACGCCAACTTCGCCTTCAACTGGTCGTCTTCGTTCAAGTGGTACAACGACCCGGACCCAATAACCTTCGCTCAACTCGGGGATCTGGGGTTCAAGTTCATCTTCATCACCCTGGGTGGCCAGCACGCCAACTCCCACGGCTTGAGCGTCTTACTCCAGGCCATGAGCGAGGGGCAGCAGCAAGGGTACATCGAGCTCCAGCGCAAGGAATGGGCGGAGGGGGCTGACTTTCCGACCAGGAGCCACCATCTCTTCTCCGGAGTGCCGTATCACCTCTTGCTCGGCAAGGAGTACGATGCCGCCCGACTTGGCGTCGAGTACGTCGAGGAGCTCGACGAGGGCAAGGTGGTCTAGCGAGACGCGCCACCTTTTCACGACGACGGTCAAGCGAGCCCGCCGAACATTCGGCGGGCTCGCTCTGTTTCCGCGCACCGACCCCGTTGTTTAGCTCTTTTCGTTCACGAGGGCTAGCCCATCGACTCACCACTGAGATCATCCGTTAGAGGGATGGCCCCGGCCCGTCGCGGAGGCGATGCTGGTATTGACGAAAGTTTTAGAACGGTTCAGCACCCGCTAGGATTGTTCTGAGACGCCTCGCCGCCCGGAGAGACAAGCCGGCTAGGGCAGGTCTTACGAGGGCGACATAGAGCCGGGGGGCTCGACTCGACCAGCTGACGGTCCTTTGGAGGACCGCTCCGCCGGACTTCGGTGGGGAGGGGTTGAGGAGGCGAGTGGTGCGGAAACTGTACCTGGCGTTGGGTAGCCTCGGCGCGAGGCCCCCGGTGTTGACGTTTGGTGCCCTGGTAGGGTCGGTCCTGGCGGCCTGGTGGGCGGTTGCCACCGGGCTGCGCACGGCCATTGTCAAAGAGGACCTGTGGCCGCGCATTTCCGAGAACCTGGCCTTGAACTTCGGCGCTCTCGGCGCCGCCCTGCTCGTGCTCGGGACGGTCAAGGTCCTTGTGCCCGAGCGATGGTTCGTCACCACGCCCAAACTCAAGGGTCTGGCGTTGTTCTATGGGGCCTACGCCCTCGCCGGGACCGCCGCGGGCCTGGTCTGGCACGGAGTAGCCTCGGCGGTGGGGTTCGAGGCGTTAGGCCAAACGGCGGCGCAGCGGGCGGGACAGGTGGGACTCATCGCGATCTTTGTCCTTGGCGTGGGAGTCCTCGCGAATCAGTACCGCAGCTTCATGGAACGCATTCGGGGCCAGCGGCAAAGGCTCGGGCAACAGGTCAGGGAGCTGGAGCGGTCCCGGCAGCTCATCGCCGCCGGAGAGGAGCGGCTTCGCCGGCGGGTCGCCGATACGCTTCATGGACCCGTCCAGACCAGGCTGCTGATGACCTGGTTTCGGCTCGGCGACGCACTAGCTCTCATCGAGAACGACCCCGGGAAGGCGAAAGAAAGGCTGGAGCAGGCCCGAGACGAGGTCGACCACATCAGAGAACGCGAGGTTCGTGACCTGAGTCATCTGCTCCACCCCTCGGCAATAAGCATCGGTCTGGTGACCGCGATGGAGAGGCTTGTCGAAAGCTATGGCGAGCGGGTGAAGGTAACCCTGCGTATGGACCAGTCGGTCGTCGAGATGGACATGCTCGGCGGGAACCGCATCCCCGAGGGGGTCCGGCTCGCCGCCCACCGGGTGCTCGAAGAGGCGCTGGGTAACGTGTATCGCCACGCCGAGGCCACCTCGGTGGACGTATCGCTGCGGATCGAGGATGGTGAGCGTCTCGAGATGGTTATCGTGGACGACGGGCGTGGCTTCGCTGCACATCGCGTTCAATTTGGACTGGGTCTGAGTAACATAGCCGCGCGGGTCGGCCAGGTCGGCGGCAGATGGAATATCACCAGCGCCACCGATGTTGGGACCACGCTTTCCGTAACCCTTCCCCTGAGTCGTGCCAAAGATGCCGAGGCCGATGAAGAGAACACGGACGCTCGGTCAGGTCGGGAAAAACTGGTGCCGGGGCCCGGATTGTGGGCCGCCGAAGCCGACGCTCAGCGCCTCTGGCCCCTGTAGGAAGGCCCTCGAGCCGTTGCGTTACGCTGCGCGGTCGAGTCCCGCCAGCACTTCCAGGACGGCCTCGGGTCGCAGGCGGCGCTTGTTGAGGAATCCCACCGCACCGACCTGGTAAGCCATCGTCGGGTAGGCCGGGTCAGGTGAGGCGCTCGTCATCAGGACCCGGGTTCCCGCACTTGCTTCCAGCAGCATCGGGGCCGCCTCGAAGCCGTCGATCTCCGGCATCTGGACGTCGAGAATCACGAGCTGTGGCTCGAGCGCGATGACCTTCGCCAGCGCGTCCCTGGCGTCGGTCGCCGTCCCCACGATCTCGAGGCCAGGGTGCGCCGTCAGGACGGACTCCACGAACTGGAGAAAGTCGGGCTGGTCGTCCACAAGCAGGACAGTTATCGGCGACGTGACGCCTCTGTGTTTGGCCGTCAAGGTGAGCTCCTGGGGACAACGGTGAGGTGCGCCCTTCCACCGTAGCGCGCGAAATCGGGCGCCGCGATGGTGCCCGTGCGCAGCGTTGCCCAATGCTGACCCACAAGCAATGCGGTGAAAGCCCTGGCCAGAGATGCTGGTTGCTCCGCTGACGGCACGGCTGGAGGTGACGCGTGGCCGTAGGCGCGGCCCTGGCACACATTCGGCCGGGGGGCGTTCACCCATCTGGCGATGTGGGACAACCCTTGCGCGCTGGTCCCTGACGGCTTCGATCTGCAGCCCAGGTCCTGGCCCCAGGCGGTGATTCGACGGCCGGCCGCGATTCTCCTCAGGCCTTGAACCCACACGCAAGCCGGTTGCGGGTGCGTTCGTCGCTATCTGCGTGCGCCTCCGGTTTTGCGGCGTCCGGCCCTCGAATATCGTGGATGGGACATTCAATCGCGGAGTGAATGGATGCGCTTGCTGCGGAAGATCGCGACCAGACTGAAGAATCGAGAGCGAGGATTCACCCTTGTCGAGATGATGGCCGTTACCGGGATCCTCTCGGTGCTCTCGGCCGTGGCCTTCCCGGCCGTTGTCGGAACGGCTAGCGTCGGCAAGTCCACCACGCAGACCGTTGATATCACGGGAGTCCAGCGGTCCTTCGACCACTTCAAGTCCGGCCCCGGCGCCGACTACGCCACGTTCGCGTCCCTGCCGGGGACTGTGGCGACGTGGGCGGACGGCCAGCTGCCCACGGAGCCGATAACCACGGGCGACGGCAAGAGTCTCTCCACCGCCATGGTCTTCACGCAAGAGAACATCGCCGGTATCGACTGGTCGGCGAGCAACGACATCGACGGAGAGACGACGTACTTCGTCGGCGACTACATCCGGATCACGCCGGACCACTTCGACGATGTTTTCACCGTTGGCCCTGGCGCCAACTCCCCCGTGTTCCGGATCAAGAGACTGGGGCAGGACTTCTACGTCCAGCTCGAGAACACGGCTGCTACATCCATCGACTTCTTGCGCTGGGGCGCCGACTACAAGGGCCTCGTCTGGGTCTTCGTCGACCAGGAGACCTACTAGGACCAGGTGCGGGCTCGACCTGGCTCCAGGGCCTCCTGTTTCCTGACCGGCGTTTCCTGTCTCCCGTAGCAACTTGAACCTGTTAGGCCCCCATGCTATATTTGCGGCATGGAGGGATCGCATAGCCTGGTCTAGTGCGGCCGCCTGCTAAGCGGTTGTAGGGTTAATAGCCCTACCATGGGTTCAAATCCCATTCCCTCCGCCAGCTTGGAGAATCGTTGTTTCCGGGAAGAGCCTCCCTAGGAGGGCTTTTTGTACCCTGAAACTGGCGAGATATTGTGAAATAAAGCGCAAATGGCGACCTATCACATCTGGACGGTCGGCTGCCAAATGAACGTGGCTGACTCCGAACGGCTCGGGTCGGCGCTGGAGCGCCTCGGGTGCACCGCCTCCAACGCCATGGAAGAGGCCGACGTGATCGTGCTCAACAGCTGCGTCGTGCGACAGGGCGCCGAGGACAAGGTGGCCGGTCGCCTGTCCTCGCTCAAGCCCCTGAAGCAACGGGAGCCGGATAGGATCGTCGCCCTCATGGGCTGCATGGTCGGGCCCGACACTTCCGACCTCAAGCGGCGCTTCCCTCACGTCGACTCCTTCATGCGCCCCCAGGAATTCGGCGACCTGATCCGGCTGGTTGAGGCACGGGAAGGCGTCTGCATCGACAACTCGATACCGCTGGTACCCAGCCGCCCTTCGGTGGCTGCATTCGTCCCCATCATTCACGGCTGCGACAAGTTCTGCACGTTCTGCATCATCCCCTACCGTCGTGGCCGGGAGCGCAGCCGGCCGGTGCCGGAGCTGGTCCGCGAGGTGGAGATGCTGGTGCAGCGCGGCGTCAAGGAAGTGACGCTCCTGGGCCAGAACGTCGACTCGTATGGGCACGACCTCGAAGGGCAGCCCGATCTCGCGGACCTCCTGACCGTCCTCAACGACGTTTCGGGGTTGCGCCGGATCCGGTTCCTCACGTCGCATCCCAACGACATGAGTCAGAAGCTCATCGAGGCAGTCGCTGGCCTGGAGCGGGTCTGCGAGTACATTAACCTGCCGGTGCAAGCGGGCGACAATCTGGTCTTGGAACAAATGCGTCGCGGCTATACCAGAGAGGAATACCGGGAGCTGGTCGGGCGCATCCGGGCCGTGATGCCCGGGGTCGGGCTGACAACGGACATCATCGTCGGCTTTCCGGGCGAGACCGAGGCCCAGTTCGAGCGCACGCTGGATCTCGTCAGCGAGGTCCGGTTCGACAAGGTGCACCTCGCGGCCTACTCGCCCCGGCCCGGCACGATCGCGTGGCGGAAGCAGCCCGACGACGTGCCGCCGACGGAGAAAAAGCGGCGGCACCGGGCCGTCGAAGAGCTTCAAGAAGGGATCGCACGCGAGATCAACCGGGGGCTCATCGGCCGGCGCGAAGAGGTGCTCGTGGAGGAGCGGAGAGACGGCTGTTGGCACGGCCGCACGCGGTCCAACAAGCTGGTCTACCTGGACGAAGCTAGCGGCGAGCGAGCATATGGCGAGACCGTCCCCGTCGAGATCGTCGCGGCGTCCGCATTCTCGTTGCAGGGAAGAGTCGCGGCAGGGGCGCCAAAGGTCCTTGCCATGGCGAACTAGGGCTGGTGATAGCATGACCCTCGATACCATCGACGCAACCGACAAGCTGGTCCCCGGCGAGCAGTGCGACGCCGATCGGTCGCTGGCCGACCTGCTGTACCACACCGAGCTCGCGACCAGGGCAGGAACCACCCACCTCCCGAAGCGCTACTTGGGGCTCTCCGACGAGGAGACGGACCGGCGCATCCGCAAGGCCCGTGAGCAACTGGGCGATCGGCTGGTGGTCCTCGGCCATCACTACCAGCGCGACGAGATCATCAAGTATGTCGACCACCGCGGCGATTCCTTCAAGCTGGCCCGGCTCGCGCAGGCCCGGCCCGAGGCGGAATACATCGTCTTCTGCGGCGTCCACTTCATGGCCGAGAGCGCCGACATCCTCAGCGGCACTCAGCAGAAGGTGGTCCTGCCGAATATGTCGGCCGGCTGCTCCATGGCCGACATGGCCCCCACCGAGGACGTCCTCAACTGCTGGGACGACCTCATGGCCATCGAAGGGTTGGCGGGCGCCGTGACCCCGGTCACCTATATGAACTCCACCGCGTCGCTCAAGGCCTTCTGCGGGGCCAACGGCGGTGTCGTCTGCACCTCGAGCAACGCCCGGGCGGTGATCGAGTGGGGCCTCGGCCAGCGAGAGAAGGTGCTGTTCTTCCCGGACCAGCACCTTGGCCGGAACACGGCGATAGCAATGGGGTACTCTCTCGAAGACACTGTCGTCTGGGATCCGTTCCAGCCTTTGGGAGGCAACACCGAGGAGGAGCTCCAGAACGCCAGGTTCATCCTCTGGAAGGGTCACTGCTCGGTGCACAAGCGTTTCACCGTGCAGCAGGTGGAGGACGCCCGGCAGCGCTTTCCCGAGATCAACATCCTGGTCCACCCCGAGTGCGAGATGGAGGTCGTGCAGCTCGCCGACTACATGGGCTCGACCGAGTACATCATCAACACGGTCAAGGAAGGGGCCCCTGGATCGCAGTGGGCCATCGGCACCGAGATCAACCTGGTAAACCGCCTGGCCCGCGAAGAGCCCGACAAGCTCGTGTTCTGCCTGGACCCCGTGATCTGCCCCTGTTCGACCATGTACCGCATCCATCCGGCGTATCTGGCCTGGGTGCTCGAGGAGATGGTCGAAGGCCGGGTGGTGAACCAGGTCTCCGTTCACGAAGACGTTGCCCGCTGGGCCCGCGTCGCCCTCGAGCGGATGCTTGCGACCGCCTAAGCCGTTGTAATCCGGAGCCGTCCGGACATGCGACCCTATGATTACATCATCGTCGGCTCCGGTATCGCCGGGCTGTATGCGGCCCTGCTCGCCAGGGAGCACGGCACGGTCCTAGTGCTGACGAAGGGCGGCATCGAAGAGTGCAAGACTCGGTACGCCCAGGGCGGCATCGCCGCCGCCGTCGGGCCCGACGATAGCGCCGCGCTTCACTACCGGGACACCGAGAATGCCGGCGCCGGACTGGGCGACGCCCACAGTATGCGAATCCTGACCGACGAGGCCGCCGACCGAATCGGCGACCTGATCCGGTTCGGTGTCCCCTTCGACACGATCTATGGCGAGATCGCTCTGGCGAAGGAGGGCGCCCACAGCGTCGCTCGAGTGCTGCACGCCGGTGGCGACGCCACGGGCCAGCACATCGAGCTCACCCTGAGTGACCTCGCGCGTCACTCGAGCGTGACGATCCGGGAGCATAGCCTCCTCGCCGAGATCCTCATCGAGGACGGGGCGGTCAGGGGCGCCATGGTCTTCGACAGCCGGACCGGGTCCTTGGAAGAGACCGAGTGCAGGTCGCTCGTGCTGGCGACGGGAGGCGCGGGACGGCTTTTCCAGCTCACCACCAACTCGGAGGTCGCAACGGGCGATGGCGTCGCGCTGGCTCACCGCGCCGGCGCCGAGGTGATGGATATGGAATTTTTTCAGTTCCACCCCACGGCCCTTCATGTGCCCGGCGCGCCGCCGTTCCTGATCTCCGAGGCCGTGCGTGGCGAGGGGGCCGTTCTCCGAAACGAGGCGGGACGGGCCTTCATGGCGGACTATGCCCCCGAGGCCGAGCTGGCGCCCCGGGACATCGTCGCCCGGGCCATCGTGGCCGAGATGAAAGAGACGGGCTCGGACCACGTGTATCTGGACGTCCGGCACCTTCCCGCCGAGCAAGTTACCTCCCGGTTTCCGCAGATATATCAGTTCTGCCTGGGCCACAACCTTGACCTCACCAGCATGCCGATACCCGTGGCGCCCGCGGCCCACTACATGATGGGCGGCGTGCGCACCAACAGCTGGGGCGAGACCAACGTCCGCGGCCTCTACGCCGCTGGAGAGACGGCCTGCACCGGCGTCCACGGGGCAAACCGCCTGGCGAGCAACTCTCTCCTCGAGACCATGGTCTTCGCCAAGCGGCTGGTGCAGCGGACCAGGTCGCCGAAGGAGGGCCCCCCGGACGATGATGGCGGCCGTCCCGAGGAGCGCCTGGAGTTGTCGGTCCGCGAGGTCGACCCGAGCCGCTACGCCGGCCCGAGCCTCGGCGCCCTGCAGCGGCTCATGTGGAGCGACGTCGGCATCGAGCGCTTCGGTGAAGGGCTGACTCGGGCCGCGTTCAGGCTCGCCGCCTGGGAGCGGGTTTTGACTACCCCGGCTGACCGTCCCGCGCACGATCTGCGGAACGCAGTCCTCACAGCCCGATTTATCGCTGAAGGCGCCCTCGTTCGAGAGGAAAGCCGGGGCGCGCATTACCGTTCCGACTTCCCCGACGCGTCCGAGGCGTGGCTCAAGCACCTGGTCTACGCCGGGCGGCGTTGACGGAAGACGAGGTAGGGGCCGTATAATCGCGCATCCACCGATGTCGAAACACTAGCGGGGAGGCGAACAATGGGGACGAAAAGCTCGATCAAAGACCAGGACGCGGGCAACGTGATCGCTCTGGAGCACGTGAATGTCACGGTCCCGGACCAGCGGCTGGCCACGTTGTTCTATCTGGCCGGCCTCGGGGCCACGCGGGACCCGTACATGATGATCGGCCTCGACAACATGTGGATCAACGTCGGCGAGCAGCAGTTCCACCTGCCGAACCGCGATCCACAGGTGATCCCGGGCTATATCGGGATCGTTGTCGAGGACCTGGCGGCCCTTCAGGACCGGCTGGCGGCGATTGAGGAGGCCATGTCCGGGACCAGCTTCGGCTGGTCGGCTGAGGACGATTTCGTGGTGGTGACCGGCCCCTGGGGGAACCGGTTCCGCTGTCATCCGCCCGGACCCGAGTTTGGCGACATGCTGATGGGCATCCCCTATGTCGAGTTCAACGTCCGGTCCGGCACGGCCGAGGGCATCGGTCGGTTTTACGAGGAGGTCCTGGGGGCGACATATTCGTCCGGAAACGGCGACGGTGGGGTCGCAAAGGTCCGGGTCGGCCGCAATCAGAGCCTCGTCTTCCGCGAGACCTCCGAGCCGATCCCCTCGTACGACGGCCACCATGTCGCAATCTACATCGCAAACTTCTCGGGCCCCTACAACCAGTTGAAGCGGCGCGACCTCGTCACCGAGGAGGTCGGCAGCCTCCCGTTCAACACCAGCCAGAGCCAGTACCGGTTCCGGGACATCGTAGACCCGAAAACGGGCGAGCTGCTCCTGTCGCTGGAGCACGAGGTCCGCAGCCTGTACCACCCGATGTATTTGCGTCCCCTGGTGACGCGGAACCCATCGCAAACGATTCGAGGCTACGCCCGCGGCCGCGACGCTCTCCCCGCGGCCCCTTGACGACCACCGCGACAGGCGACGTCCGTGACCTTGTGAGAAGAGCCCTCGAGGAGGACTCGGCGGGCCACGACGTTACCACCGAAGCGTTGATCGACCCCGAGTGGCGGGGCCGCGGCTCGTTCCTCGTGAAGGCGAAGGGCGTGCTCGCGGGACTGTCTGTCGCCGAGGCCGTCTTCGACGAAGTGGACCCCGGCCTGCGCTTCAAGTCGATGGCCGAGGACGGCGCCCCGGTACGCCGAGGGAAAATCGTCGCCGGCGTTGAGGGGTCGATGGCGTCTATCCTGGCCGGCGAGCGCGTGGCCCTCAACTTCCTGCAACGCCTGAGCGGCATCGCGACGCTGACGGCGCGCTACGTGGCCGCCGTCGCCGGGACTCGTGCCCAGATCCTCGACACGCGAAAGACCACGCCGGGCCTGCGCCTGCTGGAAAAGCAGGCCGTCGCGGCCGGCGGCGGGCGCAATCATCGCATGCACCTCGGCGAAGCGGTCCTCATCAAGGACAACCATATCGCGGCCCTGAGGGCGAGGGGCTCAACGCTCCGAGCGGTGATCGAGAGGGCGAGGGCGGCATCGGCTCTGTCCCTCGAAGTGGAGGTCACCTCGGTGGAGGAGGCCCGGGAGGCCGTGGACGCCAGGGCCGACATGCTGCTCCTGGACAATATGGGGCCCGACGAGATGCGAGATGCGGTCGCGGCGGTGGCAGGCCGGTGCAGGACGGAGGCGTCCGGGGGCATAACACTGCGGACGGTGAAGGCCGTCGCGGAAACGGGCATCGACTACATCTCCATTGGCGCGCTGACGCATTCGGTGAAGGCGCTGGACATCAGCCTCGAGGTCGAGGGCTAGCGGCGGGCTGAGGGACACCCCCAAACCCCCTGAAGGGGGTTCAAGGTAGCCCTTCGGGCTAAGGGTCAGAGAAGGGGCACATCCCCTTCAACCCCTGCCAAAGGGGGCGTAGCCCCCTCTGGACTTCCCGGGTTGAGTCCGACGCGCGTCCCGCCGTTCACCCTGAGCCTGTCGAAGGGTGAGCCAACGTCACGATGGGTGAGCGTGCTGTTGCCTCGACCGAGTGGGCATAGCTCGCGGGTCGTGGAGGGACACCCCCAGACCCCCCGAAGGGGTTCAAGGTAGCCCTTCGGGCTAAGTGTTAGATGAAGGGGTACCATCCCCTTCATCCCTTGCCAAAGGGGGCGCAGCCCCCTCTGGACTCCCCGGGTTGAGTCCGACGCGCGTCCCGCCGTTCACCCTGAGCCTGTCGAAGGGTGAGCCAACGTCACGATGGGCAAGCGCCACGTGGTGCACCGAACCTATTGCACCCCTCGAGCGGGAGTGGAGCCGACCATGAGAGGAGAGCGGGGAGGCTCCGTCAGTCGCCCTTGACCCCGGTTGAGGCGCTGGAGCGGGGACGGTGGCGGTCGGCGCTGTCGAGCATGAGGGTAACCGGGCCGTCGTTGTGGATTTCGACGAGCATGTGCTCCTGAAAGCGTCCCGTCTCCACCTTGAGTCCGGTGCTGCGGCTCAGCTCGACGAGTCGGTTGAACAGGACCTGCGCCTGTTCAGGCCGAGCCGCATCCACGAAGCTGGGCCGACGACCCTTGCGGGTGTCGGCGTGCAGGGTGAACTGGCTGACGAAGAGGAGCTCGGCGCGGGCTTCCAGCACGGAGACGTTGAAGCGGCCGTCGTCGTCGGGCAGGATGCGGAGGTTGGCGATCTTCTCGGCGAGGTAGGCGGCGTCCGCATCATCGTCGTCGTGGGCGACACCGACGAGAGCGACGAGGCCGCTCCCGATCTGGCCGACGACCACGTCGCCGACACGGACGGAGGCGTGGGTGACGCGTTGGACGAGGGCGCGCACGGCGACGCCCGAGAGCGGGCTAGTCCCCGCCGTCCTTGGCAGGAGCCTTCTCGGCCTTCGACTCGTTCTTGGAGCCACTCGGCTCGGTGGACGCCTTGGCGGTGTCTTTGGCGCCGTCTTTCGAAACGTCCTTGGCGGCGTCGCTGCCACCGTCCGTCTCCTTTTTGGAGTCGGCGTTCCACGAGCCGGACCTGCCGTAGTCCGTTGTGTAGAACCCGCTGCCCTTGTAGTGGACAGAGGGGGGGTGGATCACCCGGCGCGCGGAGGTCTTGCAGGTCGGGCAGACCGTCACGGTGTCCGCGTCGAACCCCTGGCGGAGCTCAAAGCGATGATCGCTAGCGCACTTGTATTCGTAGATCGGCATGCGTTTTAACGAAAGAATTAGCACCCAGAGTGAACGAGTGCTAACTTCTTTTGAGTGTAGTATCGGGCCTCCACTCCTGTCAAGCAGGCCCGCATCAGCCCCGGGCGCCCGGAGGAACCACGAGGCCGCTCGCCCGGACCGCCCCGCCGCGACCGCCGGTGCGCTCGGCCTTCTGCAGGTACTCGGAGAGCCATAGGAAGAAGTCGGCTAGCTCGACGTGAACGTGGCAGAGGCTGAACTTGTTGGGCTCGCGTACGATTCGGTCGCATTTCGGGTACTGGCATCGCGGCATGGCGTGACTCCTGACCAGGGGCTAGATCATGGGTAGCGGATACGGACGCCAGTGGTCGGCGTAGGCGTCCAGAGGGAGCGTCTTTGCCGAGATGAGGGCGTCGGCCCGCTGGCAGAACGCGTCGAGCTCAGGCGGGCCAAGCATGGAGTGGATCGCGTCGAGGAGGTCGGCGTCTTCCCGGACCCGCTTGACGTCGTCCTTGAGGCGTTTCGGGACCGTCTCTCCCGCCAGGTCCCACATCACGGTGCGCAGCTTCGGCTCCGAGAGCAGAGACAGGCCGTGGTCGATACACCACAGCCGGCCGTCGCAGTCCCGCAACACGTGGCCGCCTTTGCGGTCCGTGTTGTTGATCAGAATGTCGTAGACCGCGATTCGCAGCATCTCGGAGCGATGTTCCTCGAGCAGGTTGAAGTAGTGCCTTCCTTCCTGCGCCTCGATGAACAGCTGGACAGAGCCCACTCCGTAGTCGGCGTCGCGAAGGACGGTCGGAGGCACGAGGTCCCAACCAAGGGCCTGGCTGATCAGAAAAGCAAGATACTCGCGCTTGTAGAAGGTGTCCTGAGGGAAGTCCCAGAGTGGGTACTCGCCGCGGCACGGCTTGTACACGGCGAGACAACGCTCGGATTCGCCGCCGACGAGCTCGAGGAGGAAGATGGCATTCCAACTCGCCAGGATCCGGCGATACGAGACGATGTCGCCGTGCTGGAGCAGCGACGACGCGTCGGGGGTCGAGGTTTCAAGGGGTGGCAACTGGCCGATACCTCGGGGCAGTTTTGGCTATTCTAGCACCTACCCAACCTCTTGAAGGGGGCCTCATAGCAAGCGTGAGTGCGGTCGTCGAAGGCAACGAACGTCACCCGTTCGATGGGCCCCGGCTCGTCGAGGAACGCGATGGTCTCGGCAACGGCGATGCGGGACGCTCGTTCTATCGGGAACCCGTAAGCCCCGGTGCTGATCGAGGGGAACGCGATGGACGCCACGCCGTGCTCGCTGGCGATGGCGAGCGCGTTCCGGTAGCAGCCCGCAAGCAGCGTCTCTTCGTCACGCCCGCCGCCGCTCCAGACCGGGCCCACGGTGTGGACCACCCAACGCGCGGGCAGGTTGTAGCCCTTCGTGATCCGGGCCTCGCCCGTGGGACAACCGCCGAGGGTGCGGCACTCATGGAGCAGCCCCGGCCCCGCGGCGCGGTGGATCGCACCGTCGACGCCGCCCCCGCCCAAGAGCGTGGTGTTGGCGGCGTTGACGATGGCGTCGACCGCGAGCTTCGTGATGTCACCCTGGGTGAGGTGGATGCGTTCGTGCATGGGTGGCGGGCTCGGCTGGTGGGGTGGTCTGGATCTCGTGATACAGAGAGTACAGAGAGACCCCCAAACCCCCTGAAGGGGGTTCAAGGTAGCCCTTCGGGCTATTCCATTAGGGAAGGGGCACATCCCCTTCAACCCCTGCCAAAGGGGTTCCACCCCTCTGGACTCCTGGCTTCAGCTCAAGGTAGCCCGTCAGGCCAATTGCGAGAGAAGGGGCACATCTCCTTCAACCCCTGGTAAAGAGGGATCCGCCCCTGTGGACTCCCGGCTTCAGCTCAAGGCAGCCCGTCCATCTAGATCACGTCTTCCTCGCGTAACGCCTTGCGGTCGCTCTGGGTGAGGCCAAGGAGGGTGCCGAAGACGTGGTCGTTGTCCTCAGCGTAGACCGGCGCGGCGCGGTCGATGATGCCGCCGACGTAGGCCGGCGACTCGGAGAGGTGGACGGGGAACTCCTTGACCGGCCAGGAGCCGACTGCGGAGTGGCGAAGCTCTTTCTGGAAGCCCTGGTGCGCGAGCTGGGGGTCGCGTTCCATCCTGTCCGGGGCGGTCTGGCAGACGCCGCCGGCCACGCCCGCGGCCTGGAGCCGCTCCATGAGCTCGAAGGGCTCTCGGCCCTGAGTGGCGCTTTCCACAAGCGGATCGAGCTCGTCTTGATGGGCCACCCGGGAGTCTAGGGTCGCGAAGCGCGCCTCGCCGGCCCAGGCAGGGTTGCCCAGGACGCCCACCAGCGCACGCCACTCGGCGTCGTCGTACACCGAGATGGCGATCCAGCGGTCGTCGCCCACGCAGCGGTAAGCGCCGTGGGGCGCGGCCGGGACGTAGGGGGAGCGGTTGCCAGTGCGCGACGAGGGGCGGCCGTTGGCTGCGTAGTCGAGGATGGCGGTGCCGGTGAGGTACATGCCGGGTTCAGCCTGGGAGCTGTCGATGTACTGGCCTTCGCCGGTGCGGGCTCGGTAGTACAGGGCGCTGAGGATGGCCATGGCGCAGAAGTAGGCCCCGCTCCAGTCCATGTACGAGTAGCCCCACCCTGCCGGCGCGTAGGGTGACGGCAGGCCCGACTGCTCGGTGAGGCCGCTGATCGCCTGCGCAACCGGGCCGGTGGCGACGTAGTCGGCGTAGCGTCCCTTGCGGCCGAAGCCGGGCTGCTGCACGTAGACCAGCGTCGGGTTGACCTTGCGCAGCTCTTCGTACCCCAGACCCAGACGTTCCATGGTGCGGGCGGTGAAATTCTCGACGACGACGTCACTGACGCTGACGAGCTCCTTGAACAGCTCCTTGCCCTTGGGGTGGCGCAGGTTGAGGCCGATGCCGCGCTTGCCGGGGTTGTTCTCGTTGAACGTGCCGCCCTGCTCGATGCCCTCGGCCTTGGGTATGATGCTCTCGCCGGAGAGGATCCGCTCGCGGTCTTCCGGCCGCAGCGGCATGACCGCGGAGCCGGTGCGGAGGAAGTCGAGGCGGTCGTGCCACTCGACGCGGATGTCCTCGGCGCCGAGGCTGGCGAGGATGCGGGGGCCTCCGGCGCCGGCGAGCATCCAGGTGAGGTCGGTTATACGGACGTTTTCTATGGCGAAGGGCATGGTGTTTGCTGCAGCGGTGGGTGTTGTATTGGGAAGTGGGTTGCGGAGACCAATCGTTTGAGTGTCCACCCGCCCGCCCGGGTTGCTTGGGGAGAGTTGGGGGCGCGTCCCCCAAACCCCTTGCCAAAGGCGGCTCCGGCCCCTCTGGACTCCCCCAGGAGAGGGAGGTGGTCCGCTACACGACTCCTTTCTTTCGCAGGTCGTCGAGCTTGCTCTTCGGCAGTTTGAGCTCTTCGCCGAAGACGTCGGCGTTGTGCTCGCCGAGGTGGGGCGCTCGGGGGCCGCTTTTCCAGGGCACGGCCTCGCTGCGCCAGGGGTGGCCGGGGTAGGTCAGCGTGCGGTCGATGTCGTCGTGGCGGACCTGGGCGAAGCTGCCGCGGTCGTCCCAGTGCGGGTCTTCGAGGTTCTCCTCGGGGCGTCGGATTGGCGCCCAGTGGAGGCGGATGGCCTGGCCCTTGTGCCAGAGGTCGGCGTCGAACTTGTGGGCCATGACCCAGCGCTTGATGACGTCGTGGACATGGCGTCGGGCGGTCTCCGTCTTGCCGTACTCAGCGTCGCGATACTTGGGGTCGAGGAGGTCGTCCGCCATGCCATCGGCGTCGAGCGTCTCCGCCAGGCGGGAGGCGTCGCCTCCCAAGATGTCGCTACAGTGCGCGTACCGCCCGTCCTTGGTGATACAGGCGTGGGGAATCCGGATCTCGGGCTGGGCATGTCGCGCTGTCTGTCGCAGGACGTGCTTGCGGTTGTAGACGTACAGGGGGATGTCCATCTCGGTGTTCGCGCTCACCGCTTGATGGATGGGCGCGTCGATGTACTGTCCCTTGCCCGTTTGCTCGCGGAACAGGAGGGCGGCGACGATGGCCATGTAGGCGTGGTTGCCGACGATGTGGCTGGCGTGCCACATCTGGGGCGCGATCGGCGGGGTGTCGTACTCCCCGCTGGGCAACGGGTCGTAGCCGCAGCAGTTCATGATGCCGCCGAGGGCGAGGTGTACCAGGTCCGAACCCTTCCAGTCGCGTCGGGGCCCGGACTGACCGAAGGGGGTGATCGAGGTCATGATCAGCCTGGGGTTGAGCTCCCTGAGGGTGTCGTACCCCAGTCCGAGGCTCTCGAGATAGCCTGGGGGGAACGTCTCGACAAGGATGTCGAAGTGGGGCACGAGGTCTTTGAGTAGGGCCTGCCCCTCGGGACGGGCGACGTCGAGGGTGACGCCGCGCTTTCCCAGGTTGTAATGCCAGAAGTGCAGGCTGCGCTCGGGGTCGGCCTCGTCGTGATAGAACGGCCCGGTGCCCCTGGTCTCGCTCCCTTGAGGCGGTTCGACCTTGACGACGTCGGCCCCCGCACCGGCAAGCAGCTTGCCGCAGTACTCGCCGCGCTGGTCGGCGAGCTCGAGGACCCTAACGTCGAACAGGAAACCCTTCTGCTGGTGGCGCTGCTGCGTCACGTCCCGGCCTCCGCAAAGTTGGAAACCCGGGCCGAGCCCGAGCCGTTGGCCTATTCTCTTCAGGGGCTCGGGACGTGTCAAGAAAACGGAACGGCGGCTTTTCCGCTGACTGGGCGCCACAGGGAGTCGCGCCCCATGGGTAACGATGCTCCCCGCCGCCTGCGCCGGCTGGCCGAGGACGCGGCCCTCGGCGTAGAAGGTGACGGTCACAGTGTCGCCCAGGCCGCCTTCGTAGTCGAAGTTGCTCGCGAGCCTGTTGAGGGCCTCGGCGTCGAGCTCCCAGCGGACCCTTCTGCCGGTGATCGGCATATCCTCGTCCAGCAGCACGACGCCGGGCATCGTGACGACGAGCCGCACGCTTTCACCGTCCCAGGTGGAAGGCAGGTCGGTCTCGAACGTGGCGTTCCTCCGCCCGCTCCACCACTCGTCAGGCCCCAGCTCGGCGAGGTCGGTCGTGATGCGGAGGGGCCGTGTCGCGGCGTCGGCGACGACGAAGGTGAAGCTGGCGACGTCGGGGGTCAGGGGCCCGCCCGTGGGGAACGGCGGCTCCACCGGCCCGGCGCTGGTCTGGCCGTCGTGGGTCACCTGGAGCGTCACCGTCCAGAGACCGGGCTGGTCGAGGACGAAATCGTCCGCGGAGTCATAGAAGTACCCGACGGCGTTGGCCCGCCCGCCGAGGACGCGCTCCGAGCCGTCGGGCGCGGTGACGGTGTAGGCGACGAGACTTGGCAGTGTCGGCATGACAGGGCCGGCCATCCTGAAGAGGTCGCCAGCTTCGAGGACCGCGCCGGGCCGGACGCCCAGGGGTACGAACAGCGCATCGATCTCATGTCCGTGGACGGTCAGCAAGGGGCCCCCGTCCGGTCCGCCGGCGGCTCCCTGGAAAGGCGGCATGAACCGGGCGCCTTCGGGGTCGTCGGGAGGAAGCAGGACCCAGCTCGCCCCGTAGATGGCGTAGACGCCGTCGCCGGTGTCGTCGTCGCGGACCACCGCGGCGGAGTAGAAGAATTTTATGTCGCCCGGCAGGTCGCCGTCGCGACCGTTTCCGGACTGCATCAGGTAGGGGTCGCCGAAGCGCCAGTAGGAGCCGCCGATATTGTCGCCGTTGATCGCCTCACGCACCCGCACGCCGGGGCGCTGGGCCGTGCTGTACATGTACGACCAGAGGTCGATCTGGTCCGGATGTGCGCCGGCGCCATCGTGCTCCTCGTCTGCCACTACGACCAATGACACCTGCCCGGTGCGCAACGACTCCTCAAGCGACGGCCTCTGGTCCCATCGAAGCGTCGTACATGGGCCAATGCCCGCTCGACGAGGGGATGGCCCTCATCGACGAACTGAACGCTGGTGTGGGTAACGACCGCGTCGCGGGAAGAAATGGCGTCCATCTTGTCGGTCTCCGATCCCCAGAGGACGTCCCCGGTAAAGTAGGGCAGGTGCATGTGGGGGGCGGTGGCGCCGGGTTCGAAGGTGAGGTTGCGCTCGAAGCCCCACTGGGGCGGGATGAAGTCCATGGTGTCGGCGCCGCGACGCCCGTGGGCGATCAGCGGGGCGTTTGGCGTCGCCACGGCGCTGCCGAAACGCTGCCGCCCGACCCACAGATTGCCGGCGGGGTCGGTGTAGCGCGCCTCCACGTCGACGCGGTATTCGCCGTCGCGCTGGAAGGCCAGGACTGCGCCGTCGCCGTCCCACCAGCCGTACCTGTTCGCGCGGCCGGTGAACGTCTGCGCGGTCGTGGCGAGATCGGCGCCGACATGGGTGACGGTGTAGGTCACGTCGGCGGCGAATCCAGGCATGATCCTCAGCGTCGGGGCGATCTCGTCGCCGACCTCGAACGGCGTGCCGGGGAGCATCGCCGTCTCGATGTCGAGCACGTTCGCCACCGTCACGTCGTAGGTGCCGCAGATGCCGAGGACCCTTCCCGCTGCGTCGTGGAGCCTCCCGCTGAGGGTGACGGCATAGTCGCCGTCGGTTGGGAACTCGTACGCGAACGTGTCGCCGTCCCCCTGGAGCTGCATTATTTCCCGGAGCTCGCCGCCACCCGAGCCCACGGTGCCGTTCCACGGCGTCCGTGGCGATTGGCTGGCGTTTCTGGTGATCGCGGAGGGGCCGAGGACATCGGTCCGTCCATCTGGCCGGAGGACTGTTACCTTCAGGGAGCTCGCGGAAAAATCCAGCGGTACCGCCGGTGGCGCGGGCATCGACCGGTCGACCACGTCGAGCATGGGGGCGTAGGGCTCGAGGCGGTAGGACAACCTGTCGCCGTAGGGGTCGAGCCGGGGGATAACGGGGTCGTGGCGGGTCATCGCCCTGGGCGTGATGTCGAACAGGCCCCGGTCTTCGCGGGCCAGAACGCCTCCTCGGGAGCCTTCGCTGAGCTCGTCGGCGAGGAGGGTCGTTGAGAGGCGAATCGGCTTCGGATCGCCGATCGTCAGCGATCCGAGGACGGCCCGGTGGATGTACCCGTCACGTGGGCTCATGATGAAGGGCCGAATACCCGCCGCTTCGAAGCCCGCGTCTTCGAGGCCCCACAGGCCGCCGGTCATGAGGACGTAGGTCCCGGTGCGGGCGAAGCTTGGGACACGCAGGCGTTCGCGGAAGTCGGCCACCCAGCGCTCGCCTTCGAACCGCCATCGAAGCTCGGCGCCGCCCAGCTCCACCGGCCCAAGAGGGATGCCCCCAAGCTCCCGTTCGATGGGGAGGCCCGTCGCCGTCAGGAATGGCGTGACCCACTTGCCAGCGCGACCCACCTGCCGGCCCCCGGCGTCTCCGAGCATGGCCGCGTCGAACTGGAGCCAGATTCTCCGCGGGCTGGCCGACGGCCCCGCCAGGATGGAAACCCGGCCCGAAACTTGAAGCTCGTCCTCGGGTTCCAGCGCATCGCGCTCAAAAGAGCCTGCAATCGTCCAGGTCGGGCTGTCTTCGTCGCAGCACATCCTGGCGCCGCTCCCGAAGGCCACGCCGGACTCGGCGGGCTCAACCGGGAGGCGGACGACGATACCGGGGCTGATGATATTCTCGTCGAAGCGGCCCGGCTCGGGGCGCAGGATCTGGCCGGTAACGTCGTGCTTGATCATGATATGGGTCCCCGGGAAGCCGATGACGTCGGTCTCGAACCGGCCTTCCTGGCCCGCTCGCAGGTTCACGAAATCGTTGAGCTCGAGGTTGCCGACGAGGAGGACGGCGTCCGAGGGAACGGCGCCGGAGCCGCCCACGATGCGCGTGCGGCCGGAGCCGGGATCGAAGTCGACGGAGATCGCGGTGCGGTCCGGGGCGGAGAGCATGCGTCGCGTCTCCAGCGCGCTGCCGGTCAATGCAAGACGCCACGGAGGATCGACCTCGGCAAACCGAACCGTCGCGGTCGTGGGAGCCCACTGGTCCGCGGAGCGCCAGGATTCACCACAGCATTCGCCCACCATGGTCTCGATCTTCAAGAGCCGCACGCTCGAGGGCGAGTCGAGGTCGCGAAGGTCTATTCGCGCCTCGAGGTGACCCTGCATCGCGAACGACGAGTAGCGGCTGTCGCGGACCCACTCCCATCCTTCGGTAACGTCGGCGATCGAGGCGTCGTTCCAGTCCCGGCCCCAGGAGACTTGGTACCGCTTGGCGCCCAGGTCGAAGTCGATCTGGAAAGAGTCGAACTCTTCGTCGGGATTCCGGACGCTGACCAGCAGATAGAGGGCGTGATCGTTGACGAAGGCGCGGCCCTCGGCGAGGTCCGGGAAGCCCCCCTCGGCATCGCCCACCGGGTCGCTCAAGAGCAGCGGGCGGCCTGCCCAGTCGTTTGCCTTGCCATCGATGCTGAGACGGGTCTCGTTCGCGGGTGCAGCCGGCCCGGTTGTCTGGCTCGGCGACGGGGCCGCCGCGTGGCCGTCGTCGGGGCAGGAGACGTCGACGATGGTCGGAACCGGAGGAGGCGTCGCAGTGGGAGTCGGCAGCGATGGCGGCGGGCCCGCGGAGGTCTGGGTCGGTGCGGGGGTGACGGTCGGCTGCGACGTCGGTGCGCCGGCAGTGGGCGTCCGATTGACGCGGAACCCCGGCTGCGGGGACGGCGTCGCGGTCGCTGGGGCGGCGGGGCCGGCAGTGGGCGTCGAGACCGAGAAGCCCGGCTGCGGTGTGGCGGTCGGGCTCCGTGGGGCGACAGTCGGCGGCGGACTCGACTGGGAGCCGCTGCACGCGGTGACGATAAGCACAACCACCGCCGAGATAGAGAACCATCGCCGGAGCCTTCGCATGGTGAAGATTATAGGCCCCTCACGCGGGTCTTACCTCGGTGAAAACCCTCAACGATCGGCTTCAGCGCTCCTCAACAGGCAGGGAGAGCAGGAACGCGACGAGGTCGTTCAAGTCTCCAGGACTGGTGGCGCCGGCGATGTTGTGTACCGTCCCGATCGTGAAGACCGCTTCCAGGTTCTCCGCGGTCCCATCGTGGAAGTAGGGCGCGGTGTGCCAGATCCCCAGCAGCGACGGCGTATCGAAGCTGGTGCCGTGGCCATGGGAGTTCCTCTCTGTGGCGGGATCGCCGGTCCCGACGTCGTGGAGCGCCGCGTTGACATAGAAGGGCGGGACGTGACAGCTATCGCATTGCAGCGAGGCGAACACGGCCTGGCCGCGCTCGACCATGTCCATGCCGTCGGTATAGGGCGACGCCGGCACGGTGAGCGACGCCATGAACGCGGCGAGGGCGTCGAGCTCGGGTGAGAGGCCCGTGTGCGGGGGGCCCAGGGAGTCGCGGGCATCGCCGGGGGCGAGCCCTGTCCCCGCCTGGATGTCGCGAATCGTGTTCTCCACGTCCTGGAGCTCGTTCAGGTCGCCGGACCAGTGGAAGGGAGCGGTGTCGGCGACTCCGAAGAGGGCGGGCGTATTCCGAGGTCCATCGGGGAACGAAAGCCAGGTGCGGGCGTCCATCGACCCGTCGAAGTGGCAGGTGGCGCAGGCGATCCACCGGTCGGTGCTCAGCATGGGCGCCTCGGCGGAGTTGAAGATTCGCTTGCCGAGCAGGATCTGAGGCTCGAGGGGAATCGTCGTGAGGGGCACCGTGTCGATGATGTCCAGGCTCACTGCGTCAACCACGGTGAGCGTCCCGTCGAGGACGTTGTTGACGAAGAGGCGCGACCCATCCCGGTTGGCGGTGACGCCCCGGGGGCTTGCTCCAACGTCGATGGAGCCGATTCCAGTGTTGGTCTCGAGGTCGACCACGGTGAGGTTGTCGCTCCCCGCGTTCACCACGGACAGCCGGCCCCCACCGGGCGAGACGACCGCCGCGAAGGGAATTGCCACCGGGCGGTCGGCGGTGTCGATCGTAACCCGCTCGGCGCGCAACAACGACAAGTCATCCAGATTGAGAACGTTCACCACGGGGAAGACCGTCGTATCGAACGTCAGCGCAGGGTTGGTGGTATTGAAGCGGGTCTGCGGCAGATAGGCCCTCCGGCCATCGGGCGCGATGACGAGGTGCTGGGTGAGGTTGACGTCGTGCCCGGTGGAGGCCGTGCCCAGCGTCGCCAGGGTCACAGGATTGAGAGCGGTCACCTTCCCATTGAAGAAATGCGTGACGAGCAGCAAGGGGTTCCGCCCATCGCTCGGCACGTGGAGCGTGAGGCCCATCGGGAAGTCCGAAAGAGAGGCGACGCCGGTCGCCTCTCCCTTTGACAGGGCGATGGCCCGGACCTTTGCCAGCGCCGACTCGGCGACGTAAGCGTACCTGCCGTCGGTCACAACGCCGTAAGGCATCGGACCCAGCGGCACAATGGCCCGCTGTTGTCTGAGGGCGACGTCGACTATGGAGAGCTCGGCGGAGGCCCGGTTGGCGACAAGCACATACCGCGAGTCGGGGGTGAAGGCCAGCGTGCGGGGGTCGTCGCCGACAGGGACCTCGTCGAGGACTGCGAGGCTGACGGTATCGACCAGGGTCACGGAGTCGCTGTCCGGGTTCACCGCGGCGACGACCGACCCATCGGGCGCGACCGCGACCGCCGAGGAGGCCACGGAGCCGGTGAAGGGGACGTCGGAGACGTCGATGCCCGCGTCCGAGAAATTCGGGACCGGGGTCGCCGTCGCGGTCGCCGACGGCACGGGGGTCGGCGCCGCGGTTGGGGTCGTCTCGACGCTGCTACAGCCAACCGCCAGGATGACCAGGGCGGTCGTCAGGACATGCAAGCCTCTCATCAGCACATTCTACGTCCGACCCCGACGGGGCCCACAGAGGGGTAGCCATGCAAATGCGCCCGCCGGCTATTGCGGCAGGTCGAAGCCGTAGAGCCTGGCGGCGTTGAGACGGACGAGAGCGGCCCGCTCGGCATCCGAAACGCCCTCCATAATCCGGTCGAGGATCTGCCGGGTTCGGGGGAATGTGCTTTCGGTATGCGGGTAGTCGGACCCCCACATCATGTGGTCCACGCCGATGAGCGAGCGGAGCTGCATTCCGACGGGGTCTTCCTGAAAGCTGACCCAGACGTTGCGGTGGAAGAAATCGCTCGGGACGGCGCTCGCGTCGTCGAAGCGGTGCCAGGCGGCCCGATGGGGCCGTTGGGTGTAGGTGTAGTCCATGCTGCGCAGGAAGTGCGGAATCCACCCTAGCTCGTGCTCGACCACAACGACGTCGAGCTTCGGGAAACGCTCGAACACGCCGCCGAAGATCAGGTGGGCCACGGAGAGCTGCACCCAATAGGGCAAGGCGGAGACGTAGGCGTGGTCGTGGGGTGGGATCTCCTCTGCATGAGCTGAAGGGTTGACCACCGCCGGCCTTCGGTTGGTGCCGGCGTGCAAGTGCACCGGGACTCTCAGGTCCTGCGCCGCCGCCCAGAACGGGTCGTACAACGGCTTGTCGTAGGCGCGGTCGGCGCCGGGGTAGACGCTCACCATGGCGCCGCCCATGCCTATTCCCACGATGCGCTCCAGCTCGGCGACACTGTCCTCGACGCTATCGAGGTTGATCATCGCGATCCCCTTGAGCCGGTCGGGGTACGCGCTGCAGAACTCGGCCGACCAGTCGTTATAGCAGCGTGTCGCCGCGGTGAAGAGGTCACCATCTCGCATGTTCCACTGAAACAGCCCCGCTGTGGGGTAGACCAGGTCGCCAAACACGCCTTCGCTATCCATGTCTGCGATCTTCGCCGAGGGGACGTAGCCACCCTGGCGCACTTCGGGGAAGGTCGCGACGCCGCGGAGCTTCTCGGGGTGCTCGAACCGCATGCCGGTATTGACCCCCGCGATGACCGACGACAGGCGGACGCCGTCGCCGTGCCACCAGTCGCCCTGCTCGTCGGACTCGATATGAGGCGCGCGGTCTCCCCATTCGGTCCGAAGGCGGCTGGACCACAGGTCGGGCGGTTCGACGACATGCGAGTCGGTGGAAACCAGGTCGAGCTTGACCATGCCAGGCTCCTTGTTGCGTCGCTCGAAGCGACGATAGCACGACGGTCAATCGTCGAACACCGGCGATCACTTGTTTGTTGACACCGCCCATCGGGGTGGCCCAAGATGGCGCGGCGCCGCATTTCCGCCCGCGACGCCTTCCATCGGCTCCCGCCCAAGGACACTCACCATGGACTTTGGCCTCGCGTATAACTTTCGGAACCCCGAACCCTTCAAGGTTCCGCCGACCCGGTTCTACGAGGAGGCGTTCGAGCAAATCGAGTACGCCGAGGAGCTTGGCTTCGACACGGTGTGGCTCCCCGAACACCACTTCTCACCGGGCGACGGCTACAACCCCTCGTCGCTGCCGGTGGCGGCGGCCATCGCGGCGCGGACCAAGCGAATCAAGATCGGTACCTGGCTGCTGCTTCTGCCGCTGCACAACCCGCTCCGCGTGGCCGAGGACGCCGCGATTGTCGACATCATCTCCGGTGGGCGGTTCGTCCTCGGCATGGGCCTCGGCTACCGACGAGAGGAGTACGAAGCCTACGGAATCGAGAGGCGGGAGCGGGCAGGCCGGATGGAGGAGGGCCTTCAGATCGTTCGTGGGGTCCTCGGCAACGAGCAGTTCTCGTTTTCGGGGCGCTACTTCGAGATGAAGAACGCCTCGGTGTACCCGAAGCCGGTGCAGCAGCCGTTTCCACTGTGGGTCGGGGCGAGAAGCACGCCGGCGGCGGAGAGAGCGGCCCGCCACGACGCATCGCTCCTGATGGTTGACGTTGGTGGGAACGCCCGCCAGACCTACGCCGCCTACGCCGCCGCCCTCCGGGCGCGGGGCAAGGACCCGGCGAACTACGGCGTGCACGGGATGATCAACGACCATTTCTTCATCTCGGACGACCCGGAGCGGACGCGAGAGGAGATTCGCCCCTACGTCGAATGGCAGGCCGGCGCGATGGCGGGCTGGTACGAGGAGTCGGCAGAGAGCGGCCACGACCCGGTGCTCCTGGAGGCGCTGCAACGGATGGGGAAGGCGGCCCGCCCGCGTAACGACGTATCGAGCTTCGTCGTGAGCGACGCGTCGCAGATCGTCGAGCGTATCGAGACCAAGCTCGAAGAGGCGCCGTACACGCATCTTGTGTGGGGTGGCGGCAACACGACCCCCTCCGGTTTTCCGCCCAAGAAGATGTACCCTTACATGGAGCGCTTCGCCCGCGAGGTAATCCCTCGATTCCGGTAAGCCGGAGGGGTCCGGACCTCTTCTGTCCAACGACGCTCGGGGGACGCTGATGACGGAGATCGCGGTCGGGTTGGCCCTCGGTCTCGTGGTGGGACTCACCCTCTCAATGATGGGCGCGGGAGGGTCGATCATCACCGTCCCAGCGTTGGTGTTCATCACCGACCTCCCGGTACACGACGCTACGGGGACCGCGCTGTTGGTGGTGACCAGCCTCGCCGTCGTTGGAGGCGTCAGCCACTATCGGCGAGGGGCTACCATGCCCAGCATGGCGGTGGCGGTGGGGCTGTCGGGCATCGGCGGCTCCGTGGCCGGCGCCTGGCTCAACCAGAGGGCCGACGAGGACCTCATCCTCTTGCTCCTGTCGCTCATGATGATCGTGGCCGGGGCGCGAATGGTCCAGGGCGCGGTACGCAGCGGACGCGAGGCCGATGCGCACCTGGCGGAAAGCCCTGCTTCGAGCCGGCTCGTCCTCGGAGCCGCGGCGGGGAGCGTGCTGGGACTGCTCACGGGCTTCTTTGGGCTTGGCGGCGGGTTCCTTATCGTGCCGTTGCTGGTCGTCGTCCTGGGACTCCCTATGCGACTGGCGGTGGGCACGTCGTTGCTGGTCATCTCGATGCACGCTGGCGCGGGCCTGGTCGGACACCTCAGCTTCGGCAACGTCGACTTCGAGGCCGCGGCGCCGTTCCTGGTGGGAGGGCTCGTCGGCACGGTCGCCGGCAGCCGGTTCAGCGGGCGCATCCGGGAGAGCTGGCACCGGATCGTGTTCTCGATACTGCTGTTTTCCGTAGCGGGGCTGCTGCTAGCCCGCAGCTTCAGCTGATCCTTTCGGATTTTTGCTCTAGGCCTTGCGGGCGTAGACCGCGACCCCGTCGGACCAGCCCAACAGCCGGTTGAACCCGTGATACGCCCGGAGGAACGGGGCCGCAGCGTTCATCAGTCCCGCCGCCCGAAGCAGGCGTATCGGCGCGTAGAGTTGCGACCCGCCCTCTTCGGCACTGACCGCCCCGGCCATCGCCAGCGGCTCTGTGACCTTGAATGTCTCGAACCCGGCCTGGCCCAGCATCTTCGTCAGCGTTCGGCGTGAGAAGTAGTACAGGTGCTCGGGGATCTCGTAGTGGCGCCACCTCGAGCCGATAATCCGTGACCACAGCCCCTCGACGTCGTGCGTGGCCGTGACGATTACTCCTCCTGGACGTACCAGGGCGTTCAGCTTCCACAGCGTGCCCATCGGGTCCGGAAGGTGCTCGATAACCAGCGACGAAGTTACCAGGTCGACGCTCCCCGGGGGCAGGTCCACGTCGTCGACGGTCCCTGTGAAAACGTCGAGCCCCAGCGTGTCGCGGGCGTAGCCCGAGGCGAACGGCGAGGCGTCGACGCCGTACGCGGTCCAGCCGTGCTCGCGGTACCGCTCCAGCATGACGCCCATCGCGCAGCCGACGTCGAGCATCATCCCGGGGGCGACGCCCTTCAGCGGTCGCAGCAGCTCGTCGGCCACGAACCGTAAATGGTCTCGGAGCGCCAGGTAGTCCTGATAACCACTGGGGAGACCGCCGCCAGCTTCCTGGTTGTGGTAGCTCGCGTCGCCGTACATGGCGGCGAGAGCCTGCGCGGTCGGGCGAGGGTTGAGGAAGACAAGGCGGCAACCCCGACAACGGACGACACGGAACCCCTGGACCTCGTGGGCTAGGGCGTGGTCGTCGGAGCCGCAGAGGTTACAAAGGGTCGTTTCGACATCCATCTGGTGCATATAGCTACTCCGGCAGGCCGGCAGGCCGCTTGCCCTGCTCCCACTCATAGAGCTGGTACAGCACCCCGCCGGAGTCCCGGGGATGGATGAAGGTCTGCTTCCACTCGCCGTCCGAGAAGACGCCGCGGAAGGGCTCGATGCCCATCTCTTCGCGCAGGAACGCCGCCGCTTTCTCGATGTCCTCGACCTCGATGGTGATGTGGTGCACGCCGGGGCCGCGCTGCGCGAGGAACTTTCTGATAAACGAGTCGTCGGATGTTGGTTCCAGGAACTCAACCTGCCCCTGCTTCTTGGGCATGTCGAGCGTCGTAGCCAGGAAGTCGGGGTCCGATGTGGACGTGTTGTTCTCCTCGATCCCGAAGAGCTTCATGTGAAAGTCGGCCGCCTTCCGCGCATCGGGAACCGCGATGGAGTAGTGATCGAAGCGCTTCCAGCCGACGCCCTTGGGCATGCGGACCCCCTCGTGTGGTAAGACTCGTGCCATCTTGCCACATCGTGACAAGACACACCCGCGCCCGTTGCGGCGTCGAGTCCGGCCCTGGTACGCTGGCCCAACCTGGCAGGGCCCCATGCGATACTACCGTCTCGTTGACTCACGCGGAGAGAAGCGGCTGGCCGTCGAGATCGAACCCGGCGTTGTCACCGAGTTTTCCGTGCCTTCGACGGACGTGAGCGATTTCCCGGCCCTTCAAAGGGCGGCTGGAGAGGCCGGCATGGACGCCGACTCGTTTGTGAGGAGCTTGCCCGGACTCGCCGCCGCACTGACCCACGATCTATCCCACTTGCTTGGCGCCTCGGCAGGTGGCGAAGAGGGGTTTCGGCTAACGAGGCCCATCGACCCGCCCGAGGTCTGGGCCGCCGGCATCACCTACAAGACGAGCGAGATGGAGCGCCGTCGCGAGAGCAACGCGCCCGACGTCTACTCCAGGGTCTACTCGGCGCCGCGCCCCGAGATCTTCTTCAAAGCTACCGCTGAGCGCTGTGTGGGGCCGTTCGAGGCGGTGGGCATTCGAGGCGACTCGGCGTGGAACGTTCCCGAGCCGGAGCTGGTCCTCGTGCTCCACCGGAGCAAGGTGGTCGGTTACACCGTGGGGAACGACATGACGAGCCGTGCCATCGAGGGCGAAAACCCCCTCTACCTGCCGCAGGCGAAGGTCTACGACCGGTGCTGCGCCCTCGGTCCGTGCGTCGCCACCGCCGAGACCGTCGACCCGGACCGCCTGACCATACGTTGCGCCATCCTGCGCAACGGTGCCGAGGTCTTCAGCGGCGAGACGTCGACCTCGCTGCTGGCGCGGCGCTACGACGATCTGGCGGAGTGGCTCACGAGGCACAACACCCTGCCCGAGGTGTCGGCGCTGTTCACGGGCACGGCCATCGTTCCGCCTCCCGAGTTCACGCTCAAGCCGGGGGACGTGGTGCGCATCGCCATCGACGGCATCGGCGTCCTCGAGAACGACGTGATAGAGGTCTGAAGGGAGGCGTGCCCATGGCTGTGCTCGTCGCGGGCGGATGTGGCTTCATCGGCATCAACGTCGTCAAGGCGCTGGCCGAGCGTGGCCACGAGGTCGTGAGTTTCGACATCCGGGCCGGGGACGAGCTGAGCCGGAAGTTCGTGGTGCCTTGGGCCGACAGCGTCGCCTTCGTCCAGGGCGACGTTCTCCGGGAGGAGGACCTGGACCGCGCCGCGTCGGGCCGGAAGATTACCCAGGTAGTGAACTGCGTGACCGATAACTCCGTCGGAGCGGCGAGCAGCGAGGCCATCCATGCCGGAGTCGAGGTCAACGTGATGGGGAAGGTCAGCCTCCTCGACTTCGCCGCGCGAATCTCCGTCCAGCGGTTCCTCTCGATGAGCTCGATCAACGTCTACGGCTATCGCACGCAGGTGCATGAGACGGTCACCGAGGACGTGGTCGCAACCCCCGACCTAGCGGTGTCGACCACGAACCTGCTCGGGGAGCAGATCGCCCGGGAGTATGCCGCGGTGAACGGCTTCGAGGCCGTGAGCGCAAGGATCAGCTCCACGTACGGCGTCATGGAGCGCGACTCTGGCTTCAAGTCGGCGCTCTCCGTAACCCAGGAGTGGACAGGCCGGGCGGTCCGTGGCGAGCCCGTTTTGGTCGGCGACCGTTCGCTGGGCCTCCAGTGCAGCTACGCGACGGACATCGCAGCCGGGACCTGCGCGCTCCTCGAGGCGCCGTCGCTCGGTCACGACGTCTACAACCTCTCGAACCCTCGTTGGACGACGATCGGGGAAATGGCCGATGCGCTGCGGGAGCTGCGTCCGTCGCTCGAAATCCGCGACGACCCTGACGTGAAGTACATGCGCTGGAAGCCCCGCTCGCTGTGCCCCGTGATGGACGTCAACCGCGTCTTCGAGGACGTTGGCTTCGCTCCCCGCTTCGACACCCGCGCCGCGCTGGGTGATCTCCTCGACTGGCGAGAATCGTTCCCGTTTCGCGACTACCTGCCGGGCCGTTAGAACCAGTTCGCCTTGTCGACCACGCTCAACAGCGGGAGTCCCTGAGCGAAGCGTCGCGCGTTCTCGACGATAAACTTCTCGCGCTCCCGGTGGGTGTCTTCGCCCTGGCCGGAGCAGTGCGGCGTGAGGATGACGTTCGGCATGTGCCAGAGCGCGTGGTCGGCCGGGAGAGGCTCTACCTCGAACACGTCGAGGCCCGCGCCCGCCAACTCCTTTTTGCGAAGGGCTTCGACAAGGTCGTCCAGACGAATCGTCCCTCCGCGCCCAACGTTCATGATGTACGCCGACGGCTTCATCAGCGAGAATCGGGGCGCGTTCATCATCCCTTCCGTTTCCGGCGTGTGCGGTACGGTCATAACCACCCAGTCCGCATCGGGGAGCAGGTCGTCGAGCTTCTCCGCCGCGTGCAGCTCGTCGAACACCGGTTTCACGTCCGCAAGCTGCGTATCGACCCCCACTGCACGTATCCCGAACGCCCGGCAACGCTCGGCGGTCGCCACGCCCACGTTCCCCGCGCCCACGATCAGGGCGGTGGTGATGGCGAGGTCCATGATCTGCATGTCGGGGGGTGGCTTGGACCAGGCGCCCTGGGCCTGCTGGTCGAGGAACCAGGGCAGGCGTCGCGCGAAGGCCAGGATCAGGGCCATCACGTGGTTGGCGAGGTTGTTGCGGTACGTCCCCTTGACGTTGGTGACCGTGAGAGGGTGCGCGATGAGCTCGGGGAAATAGAACCCCACCAGAGGCGATGCCGCCGGCCCTTGAAGCCAGCGGATGCGCTTCGCGTGGCCCAGAAGCTCCGGGGTGAGGATGCCGAATACCGCGTCCGCTTCGGCTAGCTCGCCGGCCGGGTTCGTCTCAGGCTCGACGACGGCGACCTCGAGCTCGGGCACCTGCTCGGCGACGGCCGCGGCCCACTGCCGCACCAGCTCGATGGGCATGCCGTAAAACTCTTCGATTGGGAGAAAGACCATCTTGTTGCGCATGATGCCCCCTGGGAGGCTGGTCCTAGTGATTCATGATCGCGTAGACCCGGATACTAGCAATGTATGGATTGCCCCGAGCGATTTCCTCCGCGGCTTCCAGGCTGTCGGCGTTGATGATGACATAACCGGTAATCGATTCCATTCCCATAGGGAGGTCTTTGGTTCCCGCATCAGAGATCTCGCGAGCGCCGCCCCAGAGACCTCCCTGGTCGACGATCTTGTCCGCGATTGATCCGAACCACTTGCCCCAGGCGTCCATGATTTCGGGCGTTGGTTGGACGAACCCATACGTCAGGAGTAGGGATCTTTTCATTTGCTGTTTCCTTGGGTGGCTTAGCTTCCCAGCGCTCTGCGGCATGGGATTGAGGAGCCGCAGATGGGGATGAGGTCTGTTGGCGAATGGTACCCCTGGCGCGACTCGAACGCGCGACACACGGTTTAGGAATTCGCTCCGTTGCGTCCGTCGCTGTCCGCAGGAAGCCGTTCAACTCTTTGACCCACGTCTCAAATGCCACGCTCGTCCACGGCCGTACATTGCCGGTCGCCTAGGTTGCTGTCAACGTTGCTGTCAAATCGCCCTTGAGCGGGGGTTCGCGTCCGACGGACTATCCATCAGCGGGACCAAAAACCGTTCCACCGATAATTAGAGTCCTCCGGGAAAACAAGAGGAGGAGCCCCGTGCATATTTCAGGGTCATGTCTTTCCTTGAGCGTTATGCAGGTTTTCTCTGCTGGACATTGGGCGTAGCCTTTGCGGCATGGAGCGGTTCTCATCACGCCGCTCTTGACCTCCTTTTCTGGGCGGCAGGTTCTACGTATGGGGCCTGTCGCCTCACTTTGTCCAACAGTGACAAGGACCTGTTGACTTCACGTGCTGCGGGAGCTGCTCCGAAAAATGCCTGACGCCTGCAGCGCGACGGGAGGCTGGGCACCGCATCCAGGAGCGGTGGGGCCTCAGCGAGCGTGGCACCTGCAGGCTGATCGGTATCGATTGGTCTTGCCCCCATCTTAGACTCTGCTCCCAACGTCCCGCTCAGGCGACCCGGAGCTTTCCGTCAGCGCCCCTACGAGCTCGAGGCGCAGCTCCCCAGAGAGCAACACTCTGGCCGGGGCTATTCGACGATTGCGACAGCCTCGACTTCGACGAGGTACTCAGGACGGATCAATTCAGCCACGATCACGCTGCTGCTGGCCGGCGGATCCTCCGGAAAGACTTGCTCTCTCGCTGACGCGTAGGCGGCATAATCACTGGCATTGACCAGGAAAGCGGTGATTTTCATGATGTCCGTCATCTTGGCACCAGCTGCGGTGATTGCCGCCTCGATATTCTTGAAACATTGTTCACTTTGAGACCCACAGTCTCCTTCGCCCACCAACGCCCCGGTCCCGTCGAGAGCTACCTGTCCTGCCACGAACACCAAGCTTCCAGCCCTAGTGACTGGCGAAAAGCCCTTCGGTTTCCGTTCGGGGTACGGGAAGAATACTTGTTTCGGCATGTTATTTCTCCTAAAGAGTTGCTGGCGATCGTCGAACGTCATGGCGGTGCACGGTTGAGAAGGATGGACTGGAAGCCGTGTGAGGATGAGTCACCCGGGGCCAGCGCTAGGTGGTCACCTCCCCGAGGATGTCGGGGGAGGCGTCCCAGCCGCGAATCACCAGGGCAAGGGTCACGCCATGGCTCTTCTCGAAATCAAGGTGTCGCGTGGCCGTCTTGCCCCGATGAGCCTCGTCAGCCCCACTTCTGGCATAGTCGCTGGGCAGGATCGCGATCAGGTCGGTCCAATCGCCCAGGGGATAGACGTGTCGGTGCCACACGCCCCGGTGGAAGGCAATACCCTTGGTCCCGTCGAGAAGAAAGGCCCGCACCGACTCCGGGTCCGGGATCGTGTCCGGATCGTCGAGGGGCGTGGCGGGCGCGACGGCGAAAACCGACGGCGCGCCCCCGTAGGGGATCAGCACCTCTGTCTGGTCCAGGTGGGACTCCAACGTGTGGAAGCGAAACTCCCTCCGGTAATACCGCACCCATCCTACGTACGGAGGCCGCCCGCTGAAGTCCAGGTCGAACAGGCTCCACAGGTCCGCGTGGGGGATGCGGACGCGGTCAGGCTCCATGTCAAGGCGAGGCTTTCCCCACTCGCGTTCCGGGAGGGCGATGACCCCGCCGAAGGGCCGGAAGGCCTCCTCCGTGAGACGCTCCACGACGACTTCTCTGACGCCAACTCTCATGGGCTTTCCTCCGAGCGATCAACTGGGAATGTAGTCGGTCGAATTGTACTGCACGGTGTGATTCGGCACCGTCAGGTCAGTCGAGATTCGCCGTGGACATTCTAGGACGGGCCAGAGGCGGAGGCAACGGCCCCGGCCCGGCGAGATCAACCTGAGTCATCGTGGCGTCCTGCTCCTCGACGAGCCTCCCGAGCTCGGCCAAGGCGGTCATCCACCGAGCGACGGGCTGGGCCTCATTAGTTGGGCGGGGAGCAACCTCCCGTGGTATCATTCCTGCGCCTTGTTGGTGATGGGTTTCCGTGCTGTTACCCATCTTGGCCCCCTCGCCGGAGGCGCCAAGGACGGGCTTCTGTCGGCGGATCGGGGCGCGTGACCAGGACAGGCCCCAGCGGAAGTGTTCACAGTTGACCGTGGATGCCGCGAGTGAACCGGGTCGACATGGAGGGTGCGGTGTTGTGGTGAAGAAAAGGCTCGACCCCATCACTCTCCAAGTCATCAGGAATGGACTAACCTCTATTGCCGATGAGATGGCCGTAGCCGTCGTGCGCACATCCTACTCAGAGCTGACTCGGCAATATTGGGATTTCTCCACCGGTCTCGCCGATGGCCTGGGTAACGTGGTCGCGCAAGGCCTATGTGCCCCCATCCATATGGGCTCGTTCCCTGATGCTCTTCAATCTGTGCTTCGGGCTGGTGCCAACGACATTCGCCCCGGGGATGTTTTTGTCATGAATGACCCCTACAGCGGGGGTATGCATCTGCCGGATTGCTACGTGATGAAACCCATCTTTTCGGATGGAGAGCTTCTTGGCATTGCCGTCGCCATGAATCACTTCACCGAGATTGGCGGACGCGCAGCGGGTGGCCAAGCCTACGACTCCGACGAGATTTATCAAGAAGGGGTGAGGCTAACTCCACTGAGGCTGTACGAAGAAGGAAAACCGATAGATGCTATCTTCAAGATCATCGCGGCAAACGTCCGAACCCCAGATATCACCTTGGGAGATCTCCGCGCCCTCGTAGGCGCGTGCCACGTTGCTGAGCAGGGCCTCCTGCAGCTTACCAACAGTTATGGCGCGGCAACCATGAAAGCATATATGGATGAGCTGCTGGACTACAGCGAAGAGCTTGCCCGCACCGAGATCCGCAGTTGGCCCAAAGGCACCTGCTCTTTCGTGGACTACCTTGACACCGACGGGGTGGGCTCTGGACCGGTCAAGATTTGTGTCAGCATAACCGTACAAGAAGACAGCATCGACGTGGACTTCACCGGTAGCGACCCTCAACTAAGAAGCGCCTTGAACAGCACCCTGTCCTCGACGAAGGCCATGGTCTACTGTGCTCTGCGCGGCGTCATGCCGGGGGACATTCCAACGAACTCTGGATTCTATCGCCCCATCAGTGTTCATGCTCCACTTGGCAACGTGGTCAACGCCGCTCACCCTGCCGCTGTAGGGGCGCGAGGCGCCACGGCCATCCGTATTTGCGATGCCATGTATGGGGCGCTTTCCCAGATATTACCAGATCGCGTCTTCGCTGCTGGCGAGGGTGGCCCCACCGGTATCATTATCTCTGGCTGGGACGAAGACCGGCGGCCGATCATCTTCTACGACAGTGTCAATGGCGCATGGGGTGGTCGCCCAACCAAGGACGGGGTTGATGCGATAAGCAACCCCGGAGGAAACCTATCCAACATACCCGTGGAGGTGGTTGAGTCCCGACAACCGGTGATGGTAACAGAATACGCACTGGCCCCAGACACGGGCGGCGCCGGGAAGTATCGTGGCGGCCTCTCACTCATTCGTAGCTGGCGCTTCATTGGAGACGAGGCTCGGCTCATGACGCGGGCCGACCGAACCAAGATCGCCCCATGGGGGCTGAAGGGTGGCCGCCCCGGAGCCACTAACGTGTTCAAGGTCACATATCCCGACGGGCGGGAAGAGGTCGTGCCCAGCAGGTCAATGCATACCATCATGCGGGACACGCTTATCTGGCACAGGCAGGCTGGGGCTGGGGGATGGGGCGATCCCCTTGAGCGGGAGAGTTGGCGCGTACTTGACGACGTGAGGACCCAGAAGGTGACAGTTGTGCATGCGAAAGAAGCCTACGGGGTGGTGATCGGTATGCCATCCCTGACCGTCAACGAGCAGGCCACCAAACGACTGAGGGCTTCGCGTAAGCGAAGATTGACCCAGGCGCACCGTGCCCGGGAGGAACAAGCATGAAGGCCATTCAGCTTTCATCCAGGGGAGGACCAGAAGTCCTTGAGTATGTAGATGTTCCGGACCCCCGTCCAGGGAAGGGTCAGGCACTGATCGACCTTAAAGCCATAGGAGTGAACTATAGGGACGTCTACAGTCGATCCAGCACGAATCAGACGGCCCTCGCTATCGGCGAGGAGGCTGAAAAGTTCCCGGCCATCCCGGGCGTAGAAGGCGCGGGGACCGTATTACAAGTGGGCGAAGGGGTCTCTGAGGTGGCAGTGGGGGATTTGATCACCTACTACTATGACCATACTCCTGACCCCGTTGATGCTCCTACTCTCAGCGGTATCCGAGATTTCAGGAGCTCATACGCGGAGAAGGTGCTCGTACCGTCCTGGCGTTTGGTCAAGGTGCCAGAGGGGGTGGATGCCGAGACGGCCGCCGCAGTTATCGTCCAGGGCATGACTGCCCACTTCTTATGTTACTCTGCGTATCCGGTGAAATCAGGGGATGCTGTTCTGATCCACGCAGCCGCGGGTGGCACCGGCCATCTTCTGGTTCAGATGGTGAAGCAGCTAGGCGCCCGCGTTTTTGCGACCACTTCAACTGAAGAGAAGGCGCGGATCGCCAAAGAGGCGGGGGCCGAACATGTCATTATCTATACACAGCAAGACTTTGAGCAGGAAATCAAGAAGCTTGCGGGGCCCGCGGGCATCAACGTGGTGTACGATTCCGTGGGTGCGGACACCTTTGATAAGGGCCTGGCCTGCTTGGCACCGCGTGGATACATGGTCTTATACGGCCACGCCAGCGGGCCTGTTCCGCCAGTTGCCACCGCTGTAATTAACAGGGGATCGCTATTTCTAACGCGGCCCAGGTTGGGAGACTACACGGCCACCCGCCAAGAGCTCCTCTGGCGGGCGGGAGACGTTCTGGAGTGGGTCCGATCAGGGAAGCTGAAGGTGCTCATCCACGACAAGTTCCATCTCGAGGACGCCGCGGAAGCCCATCGGCGACTTGAGTCGCGCCAGAGTGTGGGCAAGCTGCTGCTCATTCCCTAGGCTGAGGAGGCGGTTCGAGGACTTTACCGCGTAAGTTCCTCAGTCCGAGGGGATTTGCAAGCCACTGAAGAGGTTCCGCTTTGCGGTTGCGGTCCTACATAGGAAAGCGCCTGCTGTTCCTCATCCCTCAGCTGGTGGGAATCGCGAGTCTCGTTTTCATTACGCTGCGGGTCCTCCCTGGAGACCCTGCCGTCTTGATCGTCGGTCCACTTGGGGATGAGGAGACGATCCAGGCCGTCACCGAGGGCCTGGGACTGGACCAACCCCTCCATCTCCAGTACTTCCGTTACCTGGGAGACCTGGTGCGACTCGACCTCGGATCTTCGTGGTCAACCACCAACACCGTTGTGGACGACTTGGGGAGCCGATTGCCCGCAACCGTTGAGCTCATCACCCTAGGGACACTAATCGGTCTATTCATAGGCATTCTCTTGGGCGCCATCGCGGCACTCTGGCGAAATACGGTCTGGGACCATCTTATTAGACTGGTTTCTTTGAGCGGCATTTCCATGCCGAACTTCTGGCTGGGCCTCATCTTCATATTCTTGTTCAGCTTCTTGTTCAGCTGGTTTCCCTCCCCCTTGGGAAGAATAGGCTTGGCGGTGGACCCGCCAAGGGACATCACCGGCCTCTATGTCTTGGACAGCCTGCTAACCCTTGACGGGTCCGCACTCAAGTCGTCATTGAGGCACATCGCACTCCCAGCTTTCACCATGTCGTTTATCATCATGTCGCCGATAGTTAAGACCGCACGGTCCTCCATCATTGAGGCCATGACGGCCGACTACGTCACCCACACCCGCGTTAGTGGCCTTTCGATCCGGCGAACACGCATGTACGCCATCCGGGGCGCTTTGCCTCCCATCATCACGATCTTGGGGGTCTTGTACAGTCACATGCTGGGTGGCGCCGTGCTAATCGAAGTGATCTACAGTTGGCCAGGGGTGGCGAAGTACGCCGTGGACTCGATAATCAATACGGACTACGCGCCCGTACAGGGCTTTGTTGTGCTGGCAGCGGCCTGGACTGTATTGGTCTACCTCATAGTCGACATACTGTATGTTTCCCTTGATCCGCGGATCACCTATCACTGAGTAGCTTCGTGGCACCGTCTATCCCAAACAGGACCCACAAACCCGGAGAACGCGTGGCATGGAACAATATCTTCGAGACATAGTCTTCGTCTTTCGCAAGAGCCCACCGGCGATGCTCGGCCTGTTCATTCTCGTTGCCATCGTCGCTCTGGGCGTCGTGGCGCCATGGGTGGCCCCCTTTGACCCAGAAACCCCAAGTGCCACGACCCGCCTGCTGCCGCCGAACTCCGAGCATTGGTTCGGGACAGACACGAGCGGATTCGATATCTTCTCTCGGACGATATACGCGCCTCGGGTGGACCTGATCATAGCCATATCCGGCACCGCACTGGCCATTGCGCTGGGCATACCATTGGGACTCTCCGCGGGCTTCTACGGCGAATTCGTGAGCAATGTCATTATGCGCCTGGCCGACGTGATCCAGGCTTTTCCCACGTTCATACTGGCTTTGGCACTGGTTGCTGCTAGCGGAGCAGGAATGACGAACATCATCATCGTCATTGCAATAATCAACGCGCCGATCTATCTCCGTTTGATTCGAAGCCAAGTCCTTTTTCTACGGGAGGCGACCTTCGTGGAAGCTGCCGTATCGTTGGGGTACTCCGACCGGCGGATCATGTTGCGTCACATCTTGCCGAGCAGCCTCCCGCCTGTCCTGATTCAGGCCTCCATCAACGTTGGGTGGGCCATCTTACTCACGGGGGGCCTGGCTTTTCTGGGAGTCGGTATCCAGCCGCCAACCCCGGAGTGGGGCTCCATGATCAACATTGGCGCACGGAACATGATCACCGGCGAGTGGTGGGTGGCTCTTTTCCCCGGGCTTTTCATGGCGGCCGCCATGCTCGGGTTTAACCTCGTGGCAGAAGCCTTGCAGGAGGCCATCGATCCTACCGAAGCCTGATTGGGCGCTCTGCAACACCCTGAAAGACATTGGCTTTCAGGGTGTTGGTGCCGCACATTAGTGCTCGCGCTGGAAACGGTCGACCTGATATGGGCTATCACGATGAACCGGACCAAACTGGACTTGACCCGATGAAGTCAAAGTTGTATAACCATTATGGCTTGATAGCGATACTGTACTCTTATTGCGAGAGGCAGGGCTCGAAAGGGCGGCATCAAGGCTTGTGACCCTCACCAAGATATTCGGAGGAGGAAAATGTTGAATCCTGGCAAGATGGTTGCATGCCTAGCTCCGTTGTCACTCGCCTTGGTTCTCGTGGTTGCCGCCTGCGGAGGAGGCTCGGATCCGACGGCGGCGCCCGCTGCCACGGCGACGACGGCGCCCGCTGCCACCACTAGGCCGGCACCCACGCCCATGCCAACGCCTAAACCTGTATCAAGGGCACTGACTGTGGCATTGACTGCCGTGCCGGCAAACCTCGACTGCGACAAGACCAGCCAGAGGTTCGATAGCTGGGTTTGCCGCACGATCTATGACCGCCTGGCCAACCACGTGTACACAGATCAGGGCGACGGCACGAGATTGGCTACGTCAGAGCTGGTGGGCATGTTGGCCGAGTCGTGGGAATTCAAGGGTAATCCGGACGGGTCTGCCACGACCACGCTCCACCTCCGTCAGAATGCTGTCAGCCCGGCCGGCAACCGGATGACGGCGAATGACGTGAAATGGTCTTTCGACCGGCTGCTTGGGACAAAGAGGATTGGCAATTTCGTGCTGAGGGTCAGTGGCATTACGGATCCCGAGCAAGTTGTCGTGGTCGATGATTCCACTATTCAGCTGAAGACGAGTGAGCCCAATGCCTTGACGCTCTCCGCAGCCATTCCCCTGCACACCCAGGCAATAATCGACTCCACGGAGGCGAAGCAACACACGACCGACGAGGATCCCTGGGCGGATAATTGGCTGAAGAAGAATACCGCCGGGTTTGGGCCCTACCAGCAAGGCGAGTATGTTGCCGAAGGCAGGTTCGTCTACGAGATAAACCCCGGTTGGTGGAACGACGCTCCGTTCTTTGAGACGGTGACCGTGGTTCAGGTGCCTGACGGTTCGAGCAGGCTGACGTCCCTCTTGGCTGGGTCCGTGGATATGATTTTTGACATCAGTGCCGACGAGCGGGCTAGGGTAGCACGGGAAGATGGTTTCCGGGCGGTCAAGTTCGATGGCAACAGCCACACGACGCTGAGAATGCACAGCGAGATCGAACCATACAACAACCTAAAGGTTCGCCAGGCGATCGCCTATGCCTTCCCCTACGATGAGGTCGTCGAAGGTGTGTTCAAAGGCGAAGCTCCGCGGATGCGCAGCTTTGTTCCCCCTGGCATCCACACTGATTACATACCCGCCTACCAGTTTGAAACGGATATCGAAAAGGCGAAGGCCCTGCTCGCCGCGGCAGGCTACCCAGAGGGTTTCAAGACCAAAATCACGCTCACTTCTGGTTATCAGGAAGTGCCTCCAATCAGCATCTACCTTATTTCCGCCTTGGCGAAGATTGGGATAGACGTGACCCTCGAGACCCTCGCTCCAAGCCCGTTCAAGTCGGCGCTTCGGGCAAAGGAGACGCCAATCTTTCTTGAGAATAGCTCGTCGACTGTCTTGAACACCGGGTTCGCAGTAAGCCTCTTTTTCCTGGACAAGGGAATCGTTAACTACACCAAGTACAACAACCCGAGGGTGAACGAGCTCCACGACCTGGGGCTCCGAACAATCGACCCGGTAGCGCAGAGCAACATCTGGAAAGAGGTCCAGCAGATCGTCGCCGACGACGTTCCCTGGGTCTATATCACCTACCCTGGCATTACCGTCGCTGGCAAGGATGACCTTGTTGGCTGGCATTGGTACCCGGGTAATCAGATCCATTGGCAGTCTATGGGGCGTGAATAAGTCCTCGGGCGAAAGCTTCTTGTCGGTCGCAACCGGTGCCAGAGGCTTTCGCGGCTGGGTTGCAATAGTCAGTTGACGCGCGCGCGAACCTTCTAGCTGGGCGACAGGAAAGCAGTCTACGACTGTCGAGCGTCTTTCGCCCAAGCACGATCGCACGAAGTGAGTATGTCTGCGGGCAATCCCGTCCCTTCCGATGGGCCTCTTCTTCGGGTCGAGGACCTGTCTGTTTCCTTCTTCACCCGCCGCGGAATCGTGGAGGCCGTGAAGGGGGTGAGTTTGGAAGTCCCGCCCAGCGAGATAGTGGGCCTGGTCGGTGGCACCGGTTCAGGCAAGTCAGCTACTGCCTGGGCGATCCTCAGCCTCGTTCCTGCACCAGGCCGAATCGTGGGAGGGAGAATCCTCTATCAGGGCGATGACCTGCTCTCCAAAAGCGAAGATGAGCTGCGAATGATCCGGGGGAGCCAGATAGCCATGATCGTCCAAAACCCTGTGGCAGCCCTGACCCCGTTTCTGACCATCCTGCAGCAGTCGACCAATATCTACAGGGCGCACCATAAAGCGAATCCCGAAGAGGCGACACGCCACATGCTGAGTATGTTCGACTCCATGGGCCTGAGTGACCTGGAGCGCATATCTTCGGCCTATCCACACGAGCTCAGTGGAGGCATGGCACAGAGGGTCCTCATCGCCACGGCTCTCGCGAGCTCGCCTAAATTGCTGATCGCCGATGAGCCCACGTCAAACTTGGACGTGACAATTCAAGCGCAGATCATGAACCTGTTGAAGGACTTAGTGGATCGAACTGGCTTGACAGTTCTATTGATATCTCACGACCTGGGCCTGGTGGCGCAGTATTGTGACCGCGTCGCCGTGATGTATGACGGAGAAGTCGTGGAGAACAAGAATACCGAGACCCTTTTTCGCCATCCAAGCCACTGGTACACCAAGAAACTCATCGCATCCCTGCACGGCCGGGCAGGTGAGTGACCCCCCGGGGCACTGAGTCAGCTGGGGAGAACCCGAACGGGAAGCCTTCACGATGACGAGTAGCACGATGAGTCGGGAGTTTGTCAGGGTAGAGAACTTGAAAAAGCGTTTCGTGTCGCGCAGGTCTGAAGCGGCCGTCAACGCTGTCAACGACGTCTCCTTTACCATAGCTGAGGGTAGCACCCTCGGCCTGGTGGGAGAAAGCGGCTCCGGGAAATCGACCGTCGGCCGATGCTTGCTCCGTCTCACAGAGCCCACCGCCGGCAACGTCCATGTGGGCGACACAGACGTGATAAGCCTCCAAAGAAAGGAACTGAGGGCCTTTCGCCGACACGTTCAAATGGTCTTTCAGGACCCTCTGGGCTCACTGACGCCAAGGATGATGGTTGGAGACTTGATCGAGGAGCCGCTGATCGTGCATACCACATTGGACCGAAAGCAACGGAGGCTTCGTGTTCTGGAGCTTATGGCCCAGGTTGAACTGGGGTCCACGCTCTACTTTCGCTATCCCAGGCAGCTGAGCGGCGGCCAACAACAACGGGTGGCACTCGCTCGCACGATTGCCACCAATCCGCGTTTCATCGTGTTGGACGAGCCCACCTCGGCCATGGACATGGCCGTGCGATCCGAGATCCTTGACCTGCTGGCCCGCCTTCAGAGGGAGCGTTCGATCACCTATCTTCTCATTTCACATGACCTTCGTGCCGTGGAATTCCATAGTACTCAGTTGGCGGTCATGTACCTCGGGAAGATCGTGGAGAGTGGGCCGACGCAAGGCATTTTCGCCTCGCCTACGCACCCATACACTCGCGCACTGCTCAGGTCGGTCCCGACGCCCGACCCGGCGAAACGGGGGTTGATCGAAACGCTAGAGGGGGAAATCCCCAGTCCGGTGGCTCTACCGCAAGGATGTTACTTCTCCAACCGGTGTCCCATCGCGATTTCGAACTGTCTCGAGGCCTTCCCTCCGTTCCTGGAGGTGCGACCGGGCCATCTGGTTGCGTGCTATCGGGCCAACGAAGACGTCGACGCTCTGGAAAAGCGGTCGAATGTCATGCGTGCCACGACCGCCACGGGGCCTCTGGGGCTCGATCACGAAAGCACGGACTAGGCTGCCACCTGAATCTCGACGTTTCCGAACTCGTCCAATGCAACGGAACAGTTCGGGGGCACCACAATGGTCGAGTCGTACTCCTCGATGATGACCGGGCCTCTTTGCCCCGTCGCCGAGAGCTCGGCGCGTTGGACAACGGGAGTCCTAAGCAGGCCGAACCGGGAGCCAAAGTAAGCCTCTCTGCTTGTGGGCGTTTGGGTGTCGGCTGAAGAACCGCGTGCTTCAATAGCACCCTGCGTTCCAGACTGAGGCTCGGGCGAATCGGATCGAAGGCCTGTCGCCGCGAGGCGAAAATTTACCACCTGCACCAATTCCCCATCCACTTTGAAGCCGTAAGTGCGCTCATGCTCCGCGGAGAAGTCCCTCTCTAAGGCTGGTATGAGACTCTGATTGGGCGAGACACCGGATATAGGGATCGTCAGTTCGTGTGCCTGACCCCTGTAGCGGGTGTCGGCGAAGTAGCGGAATCGCACTCGGTCCTCGGAATACCCGTCTCGACCGAGGAAGCCCATCGCCTCGTTTCGAAGTTTGGTCATCAATCCATCCAGAGCTTCGAGCGTCAAGTCCGAGGTGTAGCAAATGTGGCTTTGGACGTGGTGTGACTCTACCTCGGCGGAGAGGAGACCAAAGGCGCTGAAAAGGCCCGGGGAGGGCGGTACTACAACTCTCGGTATTCCCAAGGCACGCGCCAGTTCTACGGCATGGAGAGGCCCCGCACCTCCGAAGGCGTACAGGATCAGGTTTCGCGGATCTCGGCCTCGCTCCGTCGTCACCGCCTTGACAGCACGGGTCATGTTGGAGACGACCAACGTGCAGCCACCATATGCGGCATCGAGGGTTGAGAGGCCTGACGGCTTGGCCACAGTCTCTTCAATGGCCTCCACACTCTTGGCCCTGTTGAGTGGTAGCCCGCCCCCCAGGAGAGAAGACGGGTTAATGTAGCCCAGGACTACGTTGCAGTCGGTGACCGTTGGATCGGTGCCGCCCATGTCGTAGCAGACAGGACCGGGATGAGCTCCAGCACTGTGAGGGCCGACTTGAGGGTAGCCAGCCTTGTCTAGCCAGACGATGCTACCACCTCCCGCGCCAATCTCAGAGATGTCGACCGATGGCACGCGCAGTGTGTATCCCCCACCCGATAGCAGCCGGCTTCCTGAGGACATCCCACCGCCCAACTCGTACTCGTAGACATGACTGATGTCTCCGCCCTCAATCAAGGAAGCCTTGGCTGTGGTTCCACCCATGTCGAAGCTGATGATATCCATGTCCCCACGACGCCCGGCCACGGAAACCGCAGCCATCACGCCCGCGGCTGGCCCTGATTCAATCATAAAGACCGGGCGTTCCATGGCACTTTCGATGCTCATGATTGCTCCGCTGGACTGCATGAGAAGTACCGGTGCCGTTATTCCAATCGTTGCTAGCTCGCGCTGCATCGAGTGGAGGTACCGCTTGATCACCGGCCCCACGTAGGCGTTCACGACGGCTGTGCTCGTGCGCTCGGCTTCCATCATCTGGGGCATGACCTGGGACGAAATGGACAAATAGAGATCGGGGGCCACTGTCTTGGCTATCTCCCAAATCTGCTCTTCGTGGACGGGATTGACATACGAATGAAGAAGGCACACTGCCAACGCTTCGATCTCATGTCGCTCTAGTTGGGACAGGAGTTGTCGGACCTCCTCGGGATCAAGGGGCACGAGCACCTCTCCCTGGGCATTCAGCCTCTCACTGACTTCCCATCGAAGGTCGCGCTCTACTAAAGGCTTGGGCTTTTCCCAGTTCAGATCATAGAGGACAGGACGCCTCAGGCGCCCGATTTCCAGAACGTCCCTGAACCCCTTGGTCGTGATCAGCGCTGTCCTGGCGCCTTTTCGCTCCAGAATAGCGTTGGTGGCCACGGTGGTGCCGTGCACGATATCGCGGGCTGCTGAGCCATCAAGGTCTCCCCGAGCCAGGACTTGCTTTAGCGCCTTGACGATGGCTTCGTTATAGTCTTGGGCAGTTGTAGCTATCTTATGAACGAAGGCTTGTCCCGAATCTGTGATGACTACAACATCTGTAAAGGTGCCCCCTATGTCGACTCCGATGCGGAACGGAACCCGTCCACTCAAAGGCGTCTCCTGCTCACGCAAGGTGCTCATTGTTTCCTGGCCTTCCGGAGATGATGGGAGGTAGCTCACTGTATCGCCCTTTTCAGGGCGATTTGCACGGCATATGCGACCTGACGGTGAGGTCCTTCAAGCCGTGCAAACGCCTGGCGCTAGAACCTGTTGGGCCTCATTGTATGGCGGAAGCACCCCCCTTACAAGCGTCTCTGACGCCACTCGTGGCCACGCGACTCAGAGTCAGAATGTAGCGGTCAGCATTGTAGGTCGTTTCTCGAATCGCTTTGTCCGCGTCAGTTTTTGTGAATCGTTGCCATTGTCTGCATTAGAAAGCCCACCTTTCGCCATTTTCGAGATCGGCGAATATGTCTATCCCGCGTCGTCGACTGCCTCCTCTTCCGTATCGATGGGTTTCTTTGACACCGGGGAGTCTGGAAATCAATTCTTCACAAAACGCTTCAAAGCGGGCCCAGGGAAGATTGGGGTCAGCGAGAGGTAGAAACTCGGGGAACGAGCTAACCGGTGGGGGTGTTGAGTACCTGGCTGGGCGGGACGATGACGGGGGCATCAGTCAATCCTTGGATGCTGGTCCGAATATGCAGTCAGAAAGTGTTCGCCACGGGACCGGGGCGCTACCCTTCATACTAGCGATCGTTGAAGACTAGGCTGAGGATGCGTCCTTAGACCAAGCCGGGTTGCTGTCACAGTTGCTGTCAGCGCCTCTATTACCAGCGCATGACTCGGAAGTCGTAGGGGCGGTTAAACCTGTTGGAGAATGGTACCCCTGGCGCGACTCGAACGCGCGACACACGGTTTAGGAAACCGTTGCTCTGTCCACCTGAGCTACAGGGGTACGACGGAAGTAGCGGGGCTGCCACGATGGGCTGGTCCGGCTGGAAAACTCAATAAAACTCAATAATTTACCTGGATGCATGACGGGCGCTTCATGCTTTTCGATCTACTCGAGCCCAATAGTAGCATCACGTAGCTAGAGCGTCACGGCCGACGGTGGGTCCCCGGTAAAGAATGTCCCCCAGACAAGGATCGATCTGTCAATAATCTGCCATATCGTTGGCGTGTGTTGACTGAAAACGTCAAATCCTCTAGTTGTGATGATATACTCGCTAAGCCTCGAGATTGGCGGTGACGGGAATGGCAGAACAGCGTGGGGGCGGACCGTACATTTGGGTAACGTGGCTGTCCAAAATCTTGGCAGGGGAAGCAACGTGTGAGTGGGCATCATGGTTCAAAGCCCAACATGAGTCTTGGAGTTGGAGGAAGGCACAAAGCTCGTTCGATTTTGTCAAGTGGAATATGAACCACACCGAGATGTTGGGCGGGCTTCGCAACCGTTTTGTCGGCGAGGGTTACGAAGTGAGGGTTGAGAACCAGAACGCGTTCACCGCATCGGGCAAGACGGCCAAGCTGGGAGGCAAACCCGATCTGGTTGCGATCGGCCCAGCCCAACTCATAGTCGATGCAAAGACCGGCCAGCCTCGGACCTCCGACCATGTTCAGGTTATGACCTATATGTGGGCACTACCCCGCGTAGATTCCCGATACAGCGGAGTAGTATTTGACGGGCTGGTTTGCTACCAGGACCACGAAGTCCCGATTCCGTCAAACGCGATTGATGCAGAGTTTGAAAGAAGATTGGCAGATACAGTCAGCCGGCTGGCTTCTACAGCTCCAGCCCATAAGGTCCCAAGCTTCGGGGAATGTAGCTGGTGCGATATCGGAAAAGAAGCCTGCCCCGAGCGGATAGAGGAAGAAACATGGTCTCAGGGCGGAGTTGACTTGTTTTAGTCACGCCGGGCTGGCTTTAGCAATTCATAGGATCCGACGGTCTGTTCGTAGAATAACCTAGGCCCATTGGCCTATTTGAGACGAACGCTTTCCTTCATAAACTCGAAGGCGGGAGATGTCCAATCCTTGGTCTAGAGCGAAATATTTTGTCCAGAGTCGCCATATCGTCTGCCACTGGGTGCCGTTGAGGTCTGCCAGAGAGACAGGAAGACCAGCGTTCTGGGCTTCCTGACAACCAAACAACGCTGAATGTGTGCGCGGCTCTTCAATTAATGGACCGGTAAGGTGCTCGACGAGGGAAGCAATTTCCTCAGGACCGCGATCCGGATTGCTGCGCAGCGCCTCCTTCAGCTGGTCTGCAGTTCGGGCTAAAGCCGACCTAGCCTGCTGTACTTTGAGAGCAGTCACGTCTATGAGGAGGGACGCGTAGATTGGGTAAGTGTCCGGGGCTGCTTGCACCTTCCTGGCCGCATCATCCACGGCATCGATAAGGTCTTTTGCTGAGACAAGGTCACCATCCTGAAGTTGAAACTGCGGATCAATCGGCCCGAGGTCACTACTCGGACTCATCAGGACCTGGTGGGCACCCAGGGTCAATAGCGTTGCTGCACTCTTGGCTTGATCCGGGACAATGACCGTTAGCCGTCGGCATCGGGCTTGTGCTGACCGCACGAGACGCACAGCGGCTTCCCCATCACCGCCAGGAGACGCAAGCAGAAGATGCAGATCTTCCTCGGGGGTGGCATCGTAAATCAATTCCTCAAACAGGGTGACGCTGGGGGCAAAGATAGCGTCGATCATCACCACTAAGCGACAGGCGAACGATTCCTCATAGTCGGCAATCAGTGATTGCCTATCGTATCGGTCAGCATGTATCGCATGAAATAGCGGACTCTGACGCGGTACCCCGATTTCGCCTGGATTGCTGGTCATGCGGACTTCTTAGCGAAGCCTTTCGGGGAAAAGACGGGACTTTTGCCTTTCCTCGCCTCTGCGCCTGCTTTGCGAGCCTCGCGTGCTGCGGCCACTTTTGTTGCCCAATCCTTTTCTACTTTCGGTGGCTTTGGAACTGGACCAGTGCTCTTGGCGCGGTCAAATCGTGTGCTAATCTCGACCCCTTTTCTAACCCCACCGGGGCCTTGACCCAAGCGCCCCTCGGGGTGTACTCTGCTTTTTGTCGAGAGTATACCCCTTGGGTCCACGTGAACGGCCGGTACCAGCGGCCAATCACGCTCTAGACGACAACGCCGAGTCTCATGAGCCGCCCGTATCAGGGCGGCTCTGGCGTTTAGGTAACATTACGAGTTAGACATCAGCATACCGCATTCCCCGAACAAATGAAGCGGCGGTCTGACGCCCAGACATGCGAGCGGCTACTGGCGGGGCTCTCTTTCTATCCCTGTTACTAACGAACGGAGAGTCGCCACCACACAAAGCTAAATCAACGCCGCCGTCTTCCTCCCCAGCCGTGCGACCCGGGTGTGAGCGGCCGAAGCAACGATGCGCCAGCGCATCATGGGACGACTGACTCCGTACAGGCGGGCCGCATCTTCGAGTGACAGGCCTCGCTTCACTATGGAAATGGCTGCCTCGTCTGGGATGAGCAAAACCCCACCAAGCCAGCTTGCTTCGCCTTCGATGCTTGAATCAAACCCCCGGTAACCGTCTGCGGTTAATGCGGGTGTCGGCGGGTGCAGCAACAGCCCGTGTGACAGCTCATGGGCGATGTTGCTAACCTGCCGTGTGAGATGGTGGGAGTCGTTGTGGACGATGACGCGTTGGGCGCCGTCCATGACCGTCACCGCTGAGAAGCTCTTGCGGCCGGCATCGCGGAGAATTCGAACTGCCTCAGGGGCGTAAGGGCGCAGTTTCGACAACGGACTCACCGGAATTTCCAAGTGCTCGGCCAAAGCCCAGGGGTCGAGCGCGTCAAGAATTGAGAGCCCCAACTCAGCGCGGATTTCGCGTCCGATCTCGATCGCCTCGGTTTTGAATCCGCGCCTGAATGCCATCGGAGCTAGTCTTTCTTGCGGAGGTGCTGGTAGGTCACCTTGATGACCTGGTCGAGGGCTGCCGCGGATTCACGGGATAAGTTGGGATCGGATCTGAGGTAGGTCGAGATCGTAGCCAGGGGGTTTGCATTACGTGCCTTGGCGCTCGATGGATCACCCCGGCGGAGGAACTGGTCTCCACTGAGCCCTGACCACCTCACCAGGGAGGCAAAGCCGTCGACGTCAGGCCGCTTCCCCTGCGCAATGCGCGTGAGTGTGGACGCGGACACGCCTGATTCCTTCGCCACCTGGCGCCAAGTCAGCTTGCGGCTCTGCCTCACAGCATCAAGTCCAGCGTAGAGGGCCTCCGAATCAAACCGAATGGTCGGGCTCACGATTCCTCCGTTTGACTATTAAAACACATCGTCTAATGCGGTATATTTTAAGTATAGCAATTCGCCGTCGCTCTAGCAACGGCCAGGAGGACACCATGGTACAGAATCACGAGGTAGAAATCACCGTCAACGAGCAACCGGTAACTGTTCTGGGGCCGAGAACCACTGGCCTGGAGATCAAGAATGCCGCCATCAACCAGGGAGTCGCGATCGAGGTGAGCTTTGTCCTGGCCGAGGAACTCCCGAGCAATAAGACCAAGATAGTGGGAGATGAGGACATCGTGACCGTCCATCCCGGTTCGAGATTCGTCGCCACTGCTCCCGATGACAGCTCCTGAGTGCACAGTTGCGGTCTCGGAAGCGATCCTGCAACTGGAGGAGCAATTCCCAGACTCTTCGGTTGGAGCGACGGCTCTGGGAGATGGTGGAGCGCTCGTGGTGATAGAAGGGCTGGGGTTGGGCCCGCCATATCAGCAGAGCGACACCTGGGTTGGGTTCAAGATTACCTTCCAATACCCAGAGGCGGATGTTTATCCGCACTTCATAAGGGGTGACTTGTCGAGGATTGATGGCCAGCCTCTTGGTCAGGGTATGGCTTCGACGACGTTCGAGGAGAGGTCCGCTATCCAGATTTCCCGGAAATCGAACCGTCTAAATCCAGCAATCGACACAGCAAGCTTGAAGCTCATGAAGGTGATCAGATGGTTGCTCGACCGATAGTCGAACGTGGACTGTGGACTAGTGCTCACTGAGTCTCAGTTCCATTTCCTGTTGGACCACTTATTCCCGGGTGACTTGGACGAACATGGTGCGGTAATCGCCGCTGGGATCGCCCAGTCGGAGCGAGGGATGCGCTTACTCGTGCGGGAGATCTTCCCGGCGCAGGACGGTGTCGATTACGTTGCGGGCGAGCGCGGATATCGGATGCTTACAGCCTCGTTCGTGCGAGACAGGATCCTCTACTGCCGTGACCAAGGATTAGCTTACCTTGCTGTACATAACCACGGGGGCACAGATCGAGTCGGATTCTCAGAACCCGACCTTGCCTCGCATGAAAGAGGCTACCCGGCGCTCCTGGATATCGCGCGGGGGTCACCGGTCGGGGCGTTGGTGTTTGCGAGGGGAACGCGGTCGCTGGAGACATCTGGTTGCCGGACGGCGTTCGCGTCGAACTGACTGAGACCCGAGTGGTTGGCGGCACTTGGCGGCGTCTATATCCGCAGCCGAACCCCACATCGCGTGCCGTAGATCCCGCTTACGACCGGCAAGCTAGGCTGTTCGGCGACCGCGGGCAGGTGCTGCTCGCCGACCTCAAGGTGGGGGTTATCGGAGCTGGTGGTGTCGGATCACTCTTGAACCAATCCTTGGCTCGTCTAGGTACAGGTCACTTGGTTATTGCGGATCGAGAGCCGTTGGAGCCGTCAAACGTGCCGCGTGTTGTCGGAAGCACCGTCGAGGATGGACGTATCGGGACCCCAAAAGTCGAAATCGCGGAACGGATCGCCCTCGGCGCCAATCCTAACTTGACCTTCGAGGCAATCCAGGGAGACATCGTCGACCAAAGTGTCGCGGGTGCCTTCACCGACTGTGACTACATATTTCTGGCTGCTGACTCCATGCAGGCGAGGTTAGTTTTCAACGCGCTCGTCCACCAATACCTGGTCCCTGGAGTGCAGGTCGGCAGCAAAGTCCCGGTCGACGAGACCACCGGCGACGTGGGCGACGTGTCGATCGTGTCGAGGCCAGTGACGCCAAATTCAGGCTGCCTGTGGTGCAACGGGCTCATCGATGCCGCTGGATTGCAAGATGAGGCTTTGTCCGAGGAAGAGCGGACGGCACAGCGCTATGTGCCGGAAGTCATAGCGCCGAGCGTCATTACCCTAAACGCCGTTGCCGCCGCCGAGGCAGTGAACCACTTCTTGTTCTACGTGACGGGGCTACTCAACTCCGACGTCACGGGCGATTTCGTGAGGTTTAGGCCACGACGACGAGAGGTATGGATGGACGAACCAAGGAAAGACGCCGACTGCAGTCAATGCAGTGATCGCAAGGCGAGCAAGTTTGCGCGAGGAGACACGATCAGGCTGCCGGTGCGTCAGGTACGGTCCGTCACGGAATTCTAGTGCCCTCGTTCTGCCCTTCGTCGATTACCTCGGCACTCCTCAGACTCAGCGTTGCAAAGGAAGCACTCGTCACGCGCCGCTTATCGCCGCCTCGAACGCGGAGGCCGCGGCTTCCTCGGCACCTGGCATCAAGTGGCCATAAGTGTTCAGCGTAAGCGTCGCCGACGAGTGCCCGAGACGGGCGGAGGCCGCCCGCACCGGCACGCCGTGCTGGAGCAGCACCGAGGCGTGAGTATGCCTGAGCACATGGAACGTCGCGTTGCCAAGCCCTGCGGCCCTCGCGATGCGTCCAAAGGCATGGGTTGCGCTGTCGGGGAGACGCGGCGAGCCGTCGGGGTGGCAGAACACCAAGGCGTCGCCAAACGGCGTGTCCCACTCGAATTCGGCAGCGTGAGCCTCTTGGCGCTCGCGGTGAGCCCGGAGCGTCAACACGGTCTCCTGCGTGAGCGTGATACGACGGCGGGATCCCGCGCTCTTGGGCGGGCCGAACGCGATCTGCCGGCCTCGGAGGACCGTCATGGCCCGCCGAACGAACAGTGACTTGGCCTCGAGGTCTATGTCGCTCCAGCGGAGCCCCAGGAGTTCGCCGCGGCGCATCCCCGTGTGCGCGGCGGTCACGAACAGTGGGTAGTACTCGGTATCGCGGCTGGCCCCAAGTAGCCGTGCAAGGCTGCTCGAATCCAAGGCCTGGATCTCCCTATTCTCGGCACGGGGCGCGTCAACGCGGGCGCACGGGTTGCGGGACAAGACGCCCAAGCGGACCCCCCAGGAGAGCGCTTCGGACAATACCCTGTGGTGGTGTATCTTCATCCTGCCCGCCAGCGGGACAGGCCCTCCGTCGGCCCGTCGTAGGCGGGCGTAGTACTGCTGAATCGCGACCGGGGTGAGGTCCGCGAGCGGGATATACCCGAGGTGCTCGCAGATGCGGTTGACGATCCCGGTGTACCCCAGGAGGGTGCGCCCGCGCACACGGCTCTCGACATGGGCCAACCAGTCCCTCAGGAAGTGCCGAAGTGTGGTCTTGGCGGGGGACTTGACTAACGTGCCGGCGTAGTACTCGCCGAGCATCTTGGCGAGCTCCTCGTCGGCCTCACGGCGCGTCTCAAGTCGGCTAGACCACTTTTGCTCGTATCGCCCCGTCTCTGGGTTCTTCCCAAGGGAGACCACGGCGACGAATTTACCTTTACCGGCTGCGCGAACGTGACCCTTCATCGTTTAGCCCTCCTCTGACTGCCACTTTCAGCTGGAGTTTGTTTGCTCCCGGACAAACTCCTCCCACTCGTCGATGCTTTGGAACCGCATATGTTCAAGGAAGTGGTTACTCTCTGCTGTCGCTCCCTCGCTTTCTACCTGGTACGAAACCCCGGTGGTGATAACGCGTCGTAGAAGTAGTAGGTGGATCGACGAGCCAAAGAGGACCACGTCCGACGATAACCTCAGATCTGTTCGGGCCAAACGAATGTGGGTTAGGTAGTCCGCTGCGATATCTGGGATCGGGGGAGCGAGGCCAGCACGGATCGCGCGCTGGTGCCGTGAGTCGGCCTGCCAACCCTCCTTGTCGGGTCGGTAAACCATGAACGCATCCCACGGCTGTAACGTCGTCATTTCCTCAGGGGTTCCCGCTATGTCGCTCGCCTGTTGGGACCGCACATAGGGCTGAGCAAGCGCTAGGTGCTACATCTCAGCCTTGCTGAGAACCCTCGGCAAACTTCGGGTGATTGGTATCCGTGAACCTGGCCCCAGACGGGGCCTTGGTAGGTGACCAGTGTTACCGTGGCGCGTTTGGCCTAGCGGCTCTGTCTGGGCGAGCCTCACGACTCTTTCCGCTGGCCGCTTTCAACGCCTTTTGCAGGTTCATGGTCCGACTCCATATGCGGTCACCCTCCCGCTTCATTCCAGAGGCACGCCCCGCGTGGGACGCCAATACCGATTTCCCGGTCATTGGATCCCGCGCGCGCTGATGCCGCTTGATAGCCGCGAGACTCATGCGGAGGCGCGCGAGCCGTTTGCGGGCGGATGGCCCAGTTGCCTCATTGATGGCCGCCAACTCTTCGGCAGTCACCTTGGTTGCCTCGAGGCGGTGGGACTCTTCCTCGGTGACGTAGGAGTGAAGACCGCCAAGCCTAGGCCATCACTGACTATCCTGTTACATACGGCGACCGGCGTATGTGACGCCGCCTTCGGCTTGCCAGACGGCGAATCCGGGAGCTCCAGCCCATGGCGGGTCCCCAGCGACCTGCAGCAGCCAAGCGATGATCCGGCTGGTTTCCCCGTGGAGAGTGAGGCTGTCCGGAATCTCATCGCAGGAACCTATGTCTGTGAGCTCGACGGTGATAGTCTGAGCGCGGGGTGCGGTTGTCTTCATCAACCGTGCTCCTTCCGGCCGTCGGGCGGTGACACGCTCGGCGGCCACTTTTTGATGAGGGGATTCTATTGCGGTCGACCGTTCGAGGTCAAATAACCGTCTCTCTATCCAGCGCTTTCTGGGGGCACGGACCCGCCCCCTTTTCTTGAGTCGGGCCGCCGTCGCGGTGACCCGGTCGGCATGTTCACTACGCCCTCAGCTGCATCAGAATGGGCCGCTGGATGGTCACGGTATCCCGGGAAGTACCGTCGCGACGCTTCTTTAACGAGCGCATTCCTGTCTGCCGCATCCAGTTCCGCCAGGAAGGGCCGGAACGTCTTTAGCTGATTCGCTAAGGCCTGACTCTCCTGCTCTCTCGCCCGGTGCTGGCCGGACCACCTCACGAAGAAGCCGGCGAAAGTCAAGGCGGCGCCGATTACCCCGGAGCGGGCAACGTAATAGTAAGCCCGCTCGGCGCCATCTGCCCCAGAAGGGGGTTCCAGAAAGAACTGCCCTAAGAAGCCTACTGCGATGGCGATAGCAAACGCACCGACGGCCCCAAGACGCCAGCTGTCCGCACGGCGCCCTTGTCGGTCAGCATCGTCCATATAGGCGTCGGCGGTAACCGAGGCGGCGGTCGCGCCCAAGATGTGCTCGGCTCTCGCCTCCGTATCGGTGAGGGAGTCAATCACTACCTTCGCTTGTGCCTCAAGGCTCGTCTTGAGGTCCGCGAATTCCCCCAACCGTGTCTTTTCGTCGTCCGTGTATCGACTGTTGATTTCGCTGATGGCCTGGTCCAGCCGTTGCCGCTCGGCGGCAATCTGGGCCTCGATAGCCTGCCGTTGTGCGTCGAAGTCGTTCCGACTGACCTGAATTGACTCCTGCAACGTGGCCAGGGCCTGGTTACCGCTTTCCTTGATGCTGTCAAGCGCCGATGCCAACTCATTCCGGCTAGCCTCTAGAGTTTCTTTGAAGGTCGCCAGTGACGCTTCGCTATCTACCTTGATCTTCTCAAGCTGCGCGGTGGCCTGCGCCGAGTGCTCGGCCAGGGCCGCTTCGCTATTGGATTTGATCCTCTCAAGCTGCTCGGTTGCCTGCGTCGAATGTTCGGCCAGCGTAGCTGTCGCCCGATCTCCCACATCGCTGATGGCCGCCCGCTGCGCGTCAGCCTGGGCTTCTAACTCAACTAGAACCTTGCGGAAGGAGCCGGCCGCCCTGCTTACAACCTGGTTGTTCTTGCCCCACGGCTGCGGAGGCACCAGACTGCCGTAATAAAGGATCTCTTCGAGAGAAGCCAACGCCTCCGTCAAGGCGGCTTCAGGGTTGTCCCTGTCCCTATACCGGATGACGCGTTGGAGCAAGTCATTGGTCGGGCTTTCCAGACGCCCCAGCGTCTGAGCGGTCACCAAGCGCGGGTCGGCCGTCTGGATACGGGCCTCCACGTCTCCGACAATGGCGAGAATCCGGTCTAGCTGCTGCTCCGTGTCGGGCGATAGGTCGGGTTCGGGCTCAAGAGCGCGCAGAATCTCCCCGGTCTCGTGCAGATTGCTTAAGGCAGGTGATTGGTCCACCACCTGATGAGGCGTCGTCATCGGCGTCCACCCCCAAACAGCAGCGATACGAGCCGCGCCAGAAGGCTGCGGCGCTTCCGAGGCCACACGACCACTGGCTGCCGTGCTCTTGGTCGATCAGGCGCCACCTTGGGTGGGCCCTTCCATCCGCTGCTTGGAGGCGGAGGGCGGCGCGTTGGGCGCTTCGTGCCGCGGCGAGGGTCATTCCGATACCACTCATCCTCTCGCTTGGGCATGGTCTACCTCGCTTGGAACAGGGTTGCCGCCAGAGTACGCCCAATGTCAAGTGGTGGCTTCCCGCCAGGCTGCCGTCTAGGTTCGACTTGTCCCCAGGAACCAGGGTGACTGTGGATTGGGTTCCGCCACGATCTCCCAGAAAGCACCGACGCAAGGACCAGCAGCTGTTGTTCATGTACGATCATCGGGGTGGGGTCGCTATCGGGTAGAGGGGCGGCCACCGAGCACGATGGGGGGCATGAGCATCGTCCGTCCTAGGCGCCCACGGACCTGAACCGCAGCGCGGGTTCAATAATCCTCAATAATCCCCAAATCTGGAGGCAACGCGCAACAGAAGTGGGCGATTCTCAGCGATAGAGCACAACAGAAGGCGATGCATACCGGGGACGATTAGGAAACCGTTGCTCTGTCCACCTGAGCTACAGGGGTACGACAGAACTATCCTAGCACCAACGCCCACGGGGCGTCATGTTCGCACGGTGTGCCGAACCGCCACCGCCGCCAGGAGCGGCCTCGTGGCCCTCTCTTCAGTCCACTTGCTATAATGGCGGTGTCGAACCCCTCTCGGTGGCGGTTCCCCGGCTGTTCCATGAGAGTCCTATTTCGTCTTCTTGGTTTCGTGCGCCCTCACAAGCGGTTGCTTGCCTGGGCGTTTGCGGCGTTGATCTTTTCGACGGCGCTGCAGCTGGCGCTGCCCCGGCTGCTCGGCGAATCCATCGACCGGGTTCTGGAGTCAGGTGAGTTTGGCTTTCTGGTCTATGCCGGGGTGGCCATGGTGCTCATCGCGGCGTTCCGCGGGGTCTTCGCCTACTACGAGAACTACCTTCGCGAGGCCCTTGCCCAGCATGTGACCTACGACATACGTAACGCGCTGTACAACCATCTGCAGCGGATGAGCTTCGCCTATCACGACGAGCAGCAGACCGGACAGCTGATGTCACGGGCGACGGCCGACGTGGAGGCCCTGCGGTTTTTCGTGAGCATGGGCATTGTCCGGATGTCGTATCTCATCCTGCTGACGATCGCCATCGGGGCGTTGCTCCTCACCATCCACTGGCCACTTGCGCTGATCTGTCTGCTTTTCCTGCCCATCGTCATCATCCGGGGGATCTACATCGCCGGGAAGTTGAGGGCTATCTGGACGCGGGCCCAGGAGCGGACCGCCGAGCTTGGGGCCGTGCTCCAGGAAAACCTCACCGGCATGAAGGTGGTGAAGGTCTTCGCCCGGGACGATTACGAGAACCACAAATTCTCCGACAAGGCCAGCGAGCTGGCCGCCGAGCACCTCGCCGCTGTGCGGGTCCAGGCGAGCAACACACCGCTGATGAACTTCCTCTTCATGGGTATCACGGTGCTGATCCTGTGGTTTGGAGGTCGCGAGATCATCGCCGGACGGTTCACGACCGGAGAGCTGACCCAGTTCATCATCTATCTGGCCATGCTCCAGATGCCCGTCCGCATGATGGGCTTCTTCGTGAACCTCGCGTCGCGGGCCGTCTCTTCAGGGCAGCGTATCTTCGAGATACTCGACGCCGACTCGCCGGTGCAGGAGAGGCCGGGCGCCATCCGGCTCAAGGACGTCAATGGTCATGTCGCCCTCGACCACGTCTCGTTCCAATACAGTGGCGCGTCCCCGGTGCTGCGGGACGTCTCGTTCGAAGTCCAGCCGGGCCAAGTGGTCGCCCTCCTGGGCGCGACGGGGAGCGGGAAGAGCACCGTTGTGCACCTGCTGCCGCGCTTCTACGACGCTTCCGAAGGCCGGGTACTGATCGACCGCACGGACGTTCGCGACGTCACGCTGGAGTCGCTGCGGCGCAACGTCGGTATCGTGCAGCAGGATGTGTTCCTGTTCTCCGCGACTATCCGCGACAACATCGCCTACGGCGCGGTGCAGGCGACTGAGGAGCAGGTGATGTGGGCCGCGAAGACCGCCGAGATACACGATTTCATCGAGAGCCTGCCCGACGGCTACGACACCTGGGTCGGCGAACGGGGCATGACCCTCTCCGGCGGCCAGAAGCAGCGTGTGTCTATCGCGCGCACCCTGCTCATGGACCCGCGTATCCTGGTCCTCGACGACTCGACGGCAAGCGTCGACACCGAGACGGAGAGCCGGATCCGGCGGGCCCTACAAAGCCTGATCAAAGGGCGAACGACCTTCGTGATCGCCCAGCGACTGTCGACGGTCAAGAGCGCCGACGTCATCATGGTGCTGGACGACGGCGGTATCGTGCAACGGGGCGACCACGCCGAGCTGGTGGCCGTTCCCGGCCCGTACCGCGAGGTCTACGAGATGCAGCTCCTTCAGCAGGACGAAGCAAGCCGGGCCCCCGCGCCGGAGGTCCTGTTATGATGGTCGGCCGCGGCGGCGGTGGTGGTGGTATGGGCGGCGGCATGATGGGCGGCGGACACCGGGGGATGATGGGCCGGCTCGGGGACGACGAGGAGGCCCTCGGCAAGCCTTACGACCACCGGGTCGTGACCCGCCTCCTGGGCTACGTGGCCCCGCAGCAGAGGCAGGCCTGGATGGCGCTTCTCACCATGCTGCTTTACACCGGCTCGGTGGTGGCGATCCCATGGCTGGTCCGCGTCGGTATCGACCGCATCATAGACGGGGACAGCTCCGACCTTAACCTTATCGCCATTGTCGCCGCGGCGGTGGCCTTCGCGGGCTGGGTGGCGCAGTACATCCACCTGATCCTGATTGCCAAGGTCAGCCAGGGTGTGCTGTATCGGTTGCGCACGGCGATGTTCCGGCACCTCCAGCGCCTTTCGCTCCGTTTCTATGACAAGAACGAGGTGGGGCGCGTCATGTCGCGGGTCCAGAACGACGTACTGACGCTCCAGGAATTCCTCTCCCACGGAGTTCTCGGGATAGCCGATCTGTTCAGCCTCGTCGGCATCATCGTTGCCCTGTTCCTCATGGACCCGGCGCTGGCTGCCCTGACGCTGGCGGTGACACCCGTACTCGTGGTGGGCCTGGTCTTCTGGCAGCGGCGGGCCCGGGGCGCTTTCATTCGAGTCCGGCAGGCAATCGCCACGGTGAACGCCGGACTACAGGAGAACATCTCCGGGGTGCGCGTGATCCAGAGCCTCAACCGAGAGGATGAGAACAGCATCCGGTTCGACCGGATGAACCGCCGACATCTCGAAGCCAACCTGACCGCGGGCCGTCTCTCGGCCATCGTCCTGCCCGGCGTCGAGCTCCTGATGGCCGTGTCCGTCGCGGTGGTCGTCATCTACGGTGGCAGGCAGGTTCTTGGCGGCAGCCTCGAAGTCGGCGTGCTGGTTGCCTTCGCCCTCTATATTCAACGGTTCTTCGATCCGATCCGCACGCTTACGATGCAGTACACCGAGCTGCAGCGCTCGATGGCTTCGGGCTCTCGCATCTTCGAGCTCCTCGATACGGAGCCCGACATGGTCGAGGCTCCCGATTCCCGGAGACTTGCCACGGTCGAGGGCGACATCCGGTTCGAGCACGTCAGTCATAGCTATGAGCCGGGTGTCGAGGTGCTCCACGACATCGACCTGCGCGTGGCCCCTGGGGAGACCGTTGCCCTCGTCGGTCAGACCGGGGCGGGCAAGACCACCGTTACGGCCCTCATCGCGCGGCTGTACGACGCCTCCGAGGGAAGCATCTCAATCGATGGGGTCGACGTCCGGGAGATCGACCGAAAGTCGCTGGCGCGGCACGTGACCATGGTGCTGCAGGACCCGTTCCTGTTCTGGGACACCGTGCTGGAGAACATCCGCTACGGCAGGCTGGACGCCACTCGGGAAGAGGTGGAGCAGGCCGCAAAGACCGTGGGCGCCCACGACTTTATCATGCGTCTCGAGCACGGCTACGACACTCCCCTCCAGGAGAGGGGTGGGAACCTGAGCGTGGGGCAACGTCAGCTGGTGAGCTTCGCCCGCGCAGTCCTCGCGGACCCCGCTGTCCTGATCCTCGACGAAGCGACCGCGAACATCGACACGCAGACCGAGCTGCTCATCCAGCAGGCGCTGCACAAGCTGCTCCATCGGAGGACCTCGGTGGTCATCGCCCACCGGCTTTCGACGATCCGGAACGCAGACCGGATCGTGGTGATGGACCAGGGCCGTATCTCCGAGATGGGGTCCCACGACGAGCTCATGGCGCGGGGCGGCATCTATCGCAATCTGTACACCATGAGCTACGAGACCGCGACCCCTCGGGTGGCAAACTAGGGCGATCTCCGGCTCGCTCTCGTTGACGGCCTTCGGCGCGGCCCGTATCCTGTCGGACACGCCCCCGGAGGACGCCGATGACGACTGCCACGGACCGCAATACCGAGGACAAGCCGAAGTACCGCGTCGTCGGCACGAGGCCCATTCGCCACGACGGCTACGACAAGGTCACCGGGCGCGCCAAATACGGCGCTGACATTCAGCTCTCGGGCATGCTCTATGGCGTAATGCTGCGCAGTCCCCACGCCCACGCCCGCATCCTTTCGATCGACGCCAGCAAGGCCGAGGCGCTCCCCGGGGTCAGAGGAGTGATCACCGCGACGGACCTTCCGATCATGGACGGCCGGCCCATGGACTGGGGCAGCGTCATGGCCAATCCGCAGCTCCAGGCGGAGATCGGACTGGCCAACGGCAAGGTGCGCTACAAGGGCCAGGGAGTGGCCGCGGTGGCGGCCGAAAGCCTGCACCTCGCCCGGGAGGCGTCGGAGCTCATCGAGGTCGACTACGAGGTGCTGCGGCCGGCACTCGACGTGTTGGACGCCATGAAACCGGACGCGCCGCTCATCCACGAGACGCTCACGCTCCGCACCAAGCAGGAGTGGATGGCCCCCGGCGACGACACGGGCGTCCAGAGCAACATCGCGAGCCATGTCCAGTTCCGGCGCGGTGACCCTGACCAGGCCCTCGAAGACTCCTACGTTGTCGTTGAGCGAGAGTTCACCACGAAGATGGTGCACCAGGGCTATATCGAACCGCACAACTCGACGGCATTCTGGTCGCCCGAGGGCAACGTCACGATCTGGACCAGCACCCAGGGCCATTTCCTCATTCGCAAACAGACGGCCGAGATCCTGTGCATCCCCGAGTCGCAAGTAAGGGTGGTGCCCATGGAAATCGGGGGTGGGTTCGGGGCGAAGGCTATGACCGTCTTCGACGCGGTCACCGCCGTGCTCGCAAAGAAGACCGGACGACCGGTAAAGATCGTGATGAGCAGGAAGGACGAGTTTGAGGCCGCGGGTCCGGTGTCGGGGACGGTGAGCCGTATCAAGATCGGGGCCGACAAGGCGGGACGGATTACCGCCGCGACGGCATGGCTGGCCTACGAAGCGGGGGCGTTCCCCGGCTCGCCGGCGGCTTCGGGAGCGGGGACGGCCCTCGCCCCGTACAAGATCGATGACTTCCAGGTCGATGCCTTCGACGTCGTCGTCAACAAGGCCAAGGTCGCACCGTACCGAGCGCCGGGCGCTCCCCAGGCCGGCTTTGCCGTCGAGAGCGTGATCGACGAGCTGGCCGAGCGGCTCGAAATGGACCCTATGGAGTTTCGTCTCAAAAATGTAACGCGAGAGGGCGACCGGCATCCCAACGGCGTGCCTTTCCCAAGCATCGGTGGAGCCGAGGTCGAAGAGGCCATGATTGCCCACCCCCACTACACCGCGCCGCTCGAGGGACCAAACCGGGGTCGGGACGTTGCTATCGGCTATTGGTAGAACGGCGGCCACCACTCGTCCGTTACCGTCAGCGTCAATGGCGACGGAAGGGTGAGCCTCGTGGAGGGCTCGCCGGACATCGGTGGCAGCCGGGTGGCGCTCTCGATGCAGCTTGCCGAGGTCCTGGGCCGCCAGGCCCAGGACATTATTCCTTCAGTCGCCGACACCGACTCCGTGGGGTGGAACTTCGTGACCGGGGGTAGTCGCACGGCCTTCTCCTCGGGAATCGCCGTGGTGAACGCGGCCCACAAGGTCATCGACGAGATGAAGCGCCGCGCGGCCATTCTGTGGGAGGTGAAGCCCGAGGACGTGTCCTTCGATGAGGGCCACTTCGTCAACGGCAAGAGCCCCGATGACCGCTTGTTCTTCAAAGAGCTGGCGGCCAGACATCAGGCGACAGGAGGCCCGGTGACGGTCTCGGCGACCTCGGATGGCAAGGGCGTCGGGCCGTGCTTTTGCGGCGCCATCGTCGACGTCGAAGTCGACCCCGACACCGGGAAGGTGGACGTTCTCCGCTTTACGTGCGTCGAAGACGTGGGCACGGCGGCCCATCCGAGCTATGTCGAAGGCCAGATGCAGGGCGGCAGCGTCCAGGGCATCGGCTGGGCGCTGAACGAGGAATACTTCTACGACCAGAACGGACTCATGACCAACTCGTCGTTCCTCGACTATCGCATGCCGACGGCCCTCGACCTGCCCATGATCGACACGTTGATGGTGGAGGTGCCGAACCCAGGGCACCCGTTCGGTGTCCGTGGCGTCGGCGAGGTCTCGATAATCCCCCCGCTGGCGGCCATCGCCAACGCGGTCCACGCGGCCACCGGAGTCCGCATGACGAGCCTACCGATGTCGCCGGGAGTGGTACGCGCCGCCATCGCAGCGAACGCGGCCAGACGGTAGGAGCCAGACTCAACAGAAGGTAAGCGCTCGGAGGGGGCGAACCAGGCCCCCTCTTTTCTCGTCTCCAACCGCCCGCCGGTTGAGGAGCGGATGACCGGAAATCCAAGAGGACCGGACGGCGGCGGCGACCCAGGGACAGGCCGGATCGGCCCCTGGGCATCGCTGCGGTACCCGGACTTCCGCTTGCTCTGGGCCGCCGGGTTCTTCTCGGCTACCGCGCGCGAGATGCGCACGGTGGTCAACCTCTACCTCGTCTTCGAGATCTCCGACTCCGAGGTGTTGCTGGGCCTGACGGGCCTGTTCCAGGCCATCCCACTCATGTTTCTCGGCCTCGCAGGGGGCGCCCTGGCCGACCTCTTCGATCGGCGGAAGATACTGTTCCTGGGTCAGTTCATGAGCTTTCTTCCGGCTCTCGGTCTGGGATTCCTCGCGCTAACCGACTCGATCGAGGTGTGGCATATCTTCCTGTTCACGAGCGTGACTTTCGCAGCCGGCAGTCTGGAGTTTCCGGCCCGTATGTCCTACACGACGCGTGTCGTTCCTCAGTCACACCTGCTCAACGCCATCGCGCTCAACTCCACGTTGACCCAGACGGCGTTCTTTATCGGCCCGGTGATGCTCGGGTTCGTCGCGCTGATCAACATCGAGGCCGCCTATTTCATCAACGCGGGGCTCTACATCCCTTCGTTCATAGCGCTGACGCTGCTGCGGACCTCGGGGGCGCCGCAAGGCGTCAGACGGAAAATATCGCCGCGCCTCATCGCGGAGGGGTTCCGCTTCGTGTGGATGAAGCGGATTCTGTTCGCCACGCTGGCCCTCGATTTTGGGGTGGTCATGGTCGGCTTCTTCCGGCCGTTGCTCACCGTACTCGCCAAGGATGTCTACGAAGTGGGCCCCGCGGGCCTGGGGCTGCTCAACGGCGCTCCCGCGGTAGGTTCGGTCCTCGGTTCGGGGACGGTCCTCTTCATCGGCCGGGTCCGTCGTGGCGGCGCTGTCTTCCTGGTCTCCGTGTTCCTCTACGGCGCCAGTCTCGTCGCACTCGGCCTCTCGCCGTGGTATTGGATGGGCCTGCTAGCGGTAGGGGCCCTGGGGTATACCGACTCGATCAGCGTTGTCATCAGGAATAACCTGACCCAGGTGCTCGCGCCGGACGAACTGCGGGGGCGGGCCGCCAGCTTCACCGCGGTCACGGCCCAGCTGGGGAACGCGGTCGGCTCCATGGAGTCGGGGTTTGTCGCCGGCGTGATCGGGGCGGCCAACACGCTGACCTTCGGCGGCGTTGCGGCGATGGGGATTGTCGTTACCGGCGGCCTGGCGTGGCGGGAGCTGTGGCGGTTCCGGCAATCGGACGACCCCTGAGTTTGAGCCAAGTTGCGCGCTCGCTTATTATGCACCGGGCGGTCTGGCATTGGGCGCGGGCGGCTTTCGGACGCGTCGCGTTCCGGTGATGTCGGGACCCGGCAAAGCGCGAGGTAGATAAGGAGGCACCGTGGGACTTGAAGGCAAAGTCGCAATCGTGACGGGAGCTTGGGGGATGCAGACCATCGGCAGGGCCAACGCGCTCCGGCTGGCCCGAGACGGCGCCGACGTGGTGGTCTCGGACATCATCCGGCCGCCAGACCGGCTGGGCGCGGGCGAGAAGGAGGCCGGCTGGGAGGGTATCCACAGTCTCGTTCGGGAGGTAGAGGCCCTGGGCCGTCGCTCCAAGGCGATCGTCTGCGACCTGAAGGACCCGGCGCAGATCGAAAACCTCATCGGCGCGACGGTGAGCTCGATGGGCCGGGTGGACATCCTGGTTAACGGGGCAAGGGCGTTCCAGGATACGCCGCGCCAGGGACTCCTCGATCTCTCGTGGGATACGTGGGACCACGTCTACGCCGTGACCACTCGCGGCCCCATGATCACGAGCCGGCTCGCCGCCGATCAGATGATCAAGCAGGGGAACGGCGGCACCATCATCAACATGACCACCATGGGCGCCAAGAAGACGATGCTTGTCGGCATCGCCTATGCCTCGGCCATGGCGGCGGTGAACCACATGACGAGACTCTCGGCGCTCGAGTTGGCGCCCCGGGGCATCCGCGTGAACGCCGTCGCGCCCGGTGTGGTGGCGACGAACCGGTTCAGCAACGAGGACGTGACCAAGGCCAAGGAGCGGGGGATCACCACGCCCGAGTACCGGCAGCAGTGGCTGGACCAGCGGGCGCGGGACCTGGTGCCGCTGAAGCGGGTCGCCACGCCCGAGGACGTCGCGAACGTCGTCTCGTTTCTCGCCTCCGAGGACGGCAGCTACATGGTGGGGCAGATCGTCAACGTCGACGGCGGCATCGTGATGGACTAGGAGGTCGCTATGGGTCTCGACGGCAAAGTTGCCATCGTCACCGGGGCGTGGAGCATGCGAGGGATCGGACGCGCCTGCGCCCTCCGTCTTGCCCGGGACGGCGCCGACGTGGTGGTCTCGGACATCGCGCGGAGCGAAGACCGCATGGGCGAGGACGAGCGGGCCGCCGGCTGGAAGGGCGTCTTCGACGTCGCCAGGGAAGTCGAGGCGACGGGGCGTCGCGCGAAGGCGATACTCTGCGACATCACCGATGTGGCCCAGGTGGAATCGCTGGTGCGGGAGACGGTCGAGACGATGGGCCGGGTCGACATCCTGGTCAGCGCGGCGCGGGCCTTCATGGCCGGTTCAGAGTCGAGGGCGGTCGTCGACACCCCCGAGGACGAATGGGACCGGATCATGGCGGTGAACCTGCGAGGACCGATGTCCTGCGCGCGGTTTGTGGCCCAACACTTGATGAAGGCAGGGCACGGCGGCAGTATCATCAACATCTCGTCGCTGGCGGGCAAGCAGCCCTTGCCGACGGCGGGCGTCTACTCCTCGTCGAAGGCCGGCCTGAACATGCTGACCAAGGTCATGGCGCTGGAGTTGGCGCCGAAAAATATCCGGGTCAACGCCATGTGCCCGGGCATCGTGCTCACCAATCGCTACAGTGCCGCCGAGGAGCAGCTGGCCAAGGCCGAAGGCATCACCCACGACGAGTGGCGCCAGCGTTGGGCGGAGGAGCGGGCCAAGGGGATCCCCGCGCGCCGCGTCGCGATGCCCGAGGACATCGCGAACGTCGTATCGTTTCTCGCCTCCGACGACGGCGACTATCTAACGGGGCAGTGTCTGAACGTCGCCGGCGGCCTGATCATGGACTAGTCTGGCGGAGCTCGAAGCAACCACATTCTGGAGGCAACCGATGGGACTCGAAGGCAGAGTGGCAATCGTCACCGGCGCCGGCGGCATGCGAAACGTGGGGCACTCGACGGCATTGCGGCTGGCCCGTGACGGGGCCGACGTGGTTGTTTCCGACATCCACCGTCCGACCGAACGCATCGGTGACGACGAGCGCGAGGCGGGATTCGAGGGCATCCAGAGCGTCGCCCGGGAGATCGAAGCGCTGGGGCGACGGGCGCTGCCAGTGGTCTGTGACGTGACGGAGCCCGCTCAGGTACAGTCCATGATCGAGCAGACGTTGAGCGCTTTCGGCCGGCTCGACATCCTGGTGAACACGGCGCGGGCGTTCATGGGTGGCGGCGACACAAGCATCCTCGAGACGGAGGAGGAACACTGGGACTGGGTGATGAAGGTCAACCTTCGCGGCGCGATGACCTGTCTCAAGCAGGCCGCACGGGAGATGATCAAGTCGGGACGCGGCGGCAACATTGTGAACATCTCGTCACTGGCGGGGAAGCGGGCCTCCCCCTGGGGAGCCGCCTACTCATCGTCGAAGGCCGGACTCAACATGATGACGAAGGTGGCGGCCCTCGAGCTCGCACCTCGCGATATACGGGTGAACGCTGTCGTGCCCGGGTTGATCGACACGAACCGGGTTAACGTCGTCGAGAAGGCGAAGGCCGAGGCCGAGGGCCTGAGCTACGCCGAGTACCGCCGCCGGTTCATCGCCGAGCGCTCGAAAGACGTCCCGTTGCAGCGGGCAGGAACACCGGAGGACATGGCGAACGCGGTAGGTTACCTCGTCTCCGACGACGCCAGCTACGTCACGGGCCAGTGCATCAACGTCTGCGGCGGCACGTATTTCGATTAAAAAAAGAGCCAAGGAGTTGAAAGATGAGGAAAGTCGAACTCGATCCAAATCCTTCTATATTCGCGATGGCGCCGACGCCGTTCACGACCGACAACAAGGTCGACGAGCCGGCCCTACGGGCGCACCTGCGTCGCATGGTGGAAGGCGGTTGCGACGTCTACATGGGGAGCGGTGGGGTCGGCGAGGGCCATGTCCTGACGCCCGATGAGCTCAAACAGGTCTACGAGATCGGTGTCGAGGAGGGCAAGGGGAAGATCAAGGTGTACGCCAACCCCCGCGAGGCTCGCAGCGCCGGGGACATGTTGCAGATCGCGAACATCGCGTCCGCCGCGGGCATCGAGGTGGTCCAGTTGTACCCCGTGGACGCGGGGCATGGCATGCGACCCACATACACAGAGCAGGAGGTCTACTACCGCACTCTGCTCGATGCCATCGACTACCCCACCTCGATCTCGATCCACGTCGCTATCGGTTACATCACGCCGGCCGATCTCGTGGCCAGGCTGACCCACGACTACCCCCTGATCCGGGAGCTCAACGTCATGGGCCCCCCAATGAGCTACTTCGTCGAGCTCCGCGACCAGGTGCGGCCCGACGTGAAACTCAACGCGGGGATCATCCACCTGCTCGATAGCCTGGCGCTGGGGGCGAACGGCTGCCTTTGCGCCGAACCCAACATTATCCCGAAGGTATGCCGCGCCGTGGTGGACAACTGGGTGAAGGGCGACCAGCAGTCGGCCGGGGAGGCCATGGCCAACGTGATCCGGTTCGGCAACATCGTGAACCAGTGGGCGCCGTCGACTGCGCGGTGGATCAAGATGGCGCTCAAGGTCCTCGACTTGCCGGGCGGGAACGGCATGATTCGCGAGCCGTATGTACTTCCAAGCGAGGCCGACCAGAAGAAGATGGGCGACCAGTTCGCCGCCATGGGACTCAAGCAGTTGGAGGGGCTCCCATAGAGCGCTCACAGCCGAGGAGGTCAGTATGATCAACCAGGACGCCAGCACGTTCGTCATCAGCATCACTTGCTTCGACGAGAACGAGCGGTTCGACGCCGAGGCGCAGCGCGGGCATTTTCGCCGTATGGCGGAGGCCGGGATCGGCGTCTTCGTCGGCGGTGGAGGCAGTGGCGAGGGCTACACCATCAACGCCGACGAGTACGATCAGCTGCTCCAGATCGCCAAGGAGGAGCTCAAGGGGAAGACGCCGGTGCGGGTGATGGGCGTGGAGCCGCGCAGCTCGCAGGACATGATCGACTTCGCCAAGAAAGTGGAGCCGTTCGGCCTGGATGCCCTGCAGATTTACTCCCTGGACCAGGGTCACGGCGAGGCGCCGAACCCGAGGGAGATCGAACGGTACTTTCGCGATGTCTTCGAAGCCGTCAAGATCCCATGCGTGCTGTCCACCCATATGTCGGTGGGCTGGTACGTGCCGATTTCACTGCTGAAGCAGTTCGCGAAGGACTATCCACAGATGATCGGCATCAACGCGACGAATCCGGACGTGCGGTTCATCACGGAGCTGGTCGATGAGGTCGGAAAAGAGGTCGAGATCCACGTCGGAGGCCCGATGCAGGGTCTCACCATTCTGGCCCAGGGTGGGACGGGGTTCCTGACGTCGGAAGGGAACCTGATGCCGAAGCTCTGTGTCTCGGTAATCGATGCGTATAAGGCAGGCGACACGTCGTCGATGATGGACCGCTTCGCCACGCTGCTTCGCGTGTTCAAGTACAACACGGAGAGTGGAAGCATCCGAGGAGTGAAGTCGGCTCTGGAACATCTCGGGTTGCCGGGCGGCTACCCGCGGCGACCACGACTGCCAGTCACTCCGGAGCAGGAGGCGACGATCAAAGAGTGGGTCGACCGATTGAACATCAAGGAGATCGAGGGTATCGCCTGACCTGGCAGCCCACACGTCGTTGCCCGCGCCGAAAGCGCCCGCGAATCTGTCGCGGGCGCTTTCTTTTGTGCGCTTACCACGGACATCGCAGGGTATGCCCCATCAACAATTGGGGTAAGCACGCAAGTCTGAGGGCCACCCGTAGCCTAGACTTCATGGAGTACCGACCGATCCCTGGTGATCAAATATCACGAAGCCCCAGGAGGAAGGCGGTCCGAGACCTGTAGGTGAGACCTGTATATGAGAGAGGCCTTCGGACACAGCCGGCAGCTATGAGAAAGAGTACCCAACGCGGCTTCACGCTAATTGAGCTAATCGTCGCCATCGCCATCATGGGCGTGCTAGCGGCGATTGCCGCTCCCGCGGCGCTCACGTTCCTCGATCGGGGCGGAGCCGAGGCGATTTCCACCGATCAGAGCAAGATCCAGGCCTCGGTGGACGCTTTCAAAGCTGACAAGCACAAGGGTCCCGACGGAGCCAAGAAGTGGGGCGAGCAGTCCGCGAAGCGGCATTACCCCACGGAAGACGGCAAAGTCGGTGACATCGAGCTGAGCACCGGAACGAAGGACGCCGATTTCGCCGACAGGAACAACTGGCGCATTCTCCAATACGTCGCTGGGCCCTCTTCCGGCGCCGACGTCTCGACAAGCGATATCACCGCCTCCCAAGTGTGGGTCGGGCTGCTCGTTAACGAGCCGTCCGCCAACGACGGATCCGGCGCCGAGCAGGACGATCCCGGCTACGCCCACCCCCAGGCCGGTGAGAAGGGCGAGTATCTCCTCGAGCTACCCGAGTCCGCCGCCGCGGGACAGTCGAACTCGCTGACCAGCGGAACCTACTCCTGGGTGCTCCTGCACAACGGCCAGCTCGTCCCAACGTACCTGAGCGACACCGACTCCAAGTGGTACACGGGCTACAACGGCTCCTTCCCATAGGCTATACCCCAGAGATAACGCAAAAGGCGCCCGCCATTCGGCGGGCGCCTTTTCTTTTGTCGTGCTGGGCGGGGCCTAGTCGAACATCAACACGGACCGGGCCACCTCGCCGGCCTTCATTGCACGCATCGCTTCGTTGACGTCTTCCAGGCGGCCGCGCCGGGTGATCATCTCATCCAGCTTGAGCCGGCCTTGCCGGTAGAAGTCGATGTAGCGGGGCATGTCGATGCGGAACCGGTTGGAGCCCATGGCGCTGCCCTGGAGCCGCCGCTCGGTGAGCATGAGCCGGCCATCGATCTGAATCATCTGGCCTTTCGGAATCATTCCGATCACGGTGGCCGTCCCGCCCTGTTTGAGGCAGTTGAACGCCTGCGTGGCGACGTCCGCAAGTCCGATCGCTTCGAACGAATAGTCGACGCCTCCGTTGGTCAGCTCACGGATTGCCTTCACCGGGTCGCTGTCCGAGGCGTCGACGATATGCGTCGCACCCAGCTCCATGGCGGTGGCCAGCTTGGACTCGCTGATGTCGACCGCGATGATCATGCGGGCGCCGCCGATGAGGGCGCCCTGGATCGCCGCGAGGCCGACGCCGCCGGCGCCGAAGACCGCGACCGTGGTGCCGGCCTCGATCTTCGCGGTGTTAAGCACGGCGCCCAGGCCGGTCGTCACGCCGCAGCCGATGAGGGCGGCCCGGTCCAGGGGCATGTCGTCGTCGATCTTTACCACGCCGTTCTCGTGGAGCAGCAGCTGCTCCGCGTAGCTGGCGACGTTTGCCATCTGGGTCAGCGGCTCGCCGCCCTGGCTCAGCCGCGGCGGCTGCCCGCTGCCCCGAGTGGGCTTGCTGACGCAGATGTTGGGCCTGCCGCTGAGGCAGTTGTCACACTGCCCGCAGAAGACAGAGAGGCAGGCGATGACATGGTCTCCAGGCTGGACGTAGGTGACGTTCGGCCCGACGGCCTCGACAACACCGGCGGCCTCGTGGCCCAACACGGCGGGCGTCTCCATGGTCCAGAGGCCGTCGACGAAGTGTACGTCGCTGTGGCAGACGCCGCTGGCGCCGTTGCGGACCAGTACCTCGCGGTCGATGGGCGACGCAATGTCGACGTTCTCGATCGTCATCGGCTCGTTGGGTGCGCGGAAGACAGCGGCTTTCATGGCGCGTGCTCCCGCTACCCGATGCCAACCCGCTGCAGGAGCGCGGGGAACTCTTCCACACTGGCCACGGGCGAGACGTCGGGGTAGTCCTTGAAGAAGACCCACGAGGCATGAAGGGCCTCGAACATGGCGTCCTCGTTGGCGACGTCGACGATGAGCGTGATCGCCCTGCGCGACAGAGAAAAGTACATGCCGATGGGGTTCAGGGCTTGCCATTTCCCTATGACCTCTTGAATCTTTGCGGGGTTTCCTTCGACTTCGACTCCGGTTTCCGGGTCGACTTCGATTTGCACGATGTACTTCATCGTTGCTACCTCCTGGGGGCCGTGAGGGCCTGGATTTTGCACCGGCGCATTGTACACGAAAACCAACAGGGGCGAAGCTCTGTTACGAGCTGGCAGCGGAGGCATGAGCAGGCTGTTGAAGAATGCCCCCAAACCCCCTTAAGGGGGTTCAAGGTGGCCCTTCGGGCTATTTGATAGGAAAGGGGCACATCCCCCTTCAACCCCCGCCAAAGGGGCTTCTCCCCTTGGACTCCCGGATGCGCGACGTCCTCGAACGCCGTCTGAGGTTTACGTGGGGGGCTCCGTCCCCCTGGACTCCCCCGGGTCTGAGCTTTGAGTAACGGAGACCGCGAGCCTTCGACTGGCTCGGGGCGTGCCGCTCGCCCGCTCATGGTGACGAACGAGTCGTAATCTTACCCCTACGGTTCGTGCTGGAGCGGAAGCTGGTCTGGGGTAGTGGCTCGAAGGAGGCAACGCTCATCAACGTTGCTTCATGAAATGGCGGGTGCTAGTATCTGCCCTAGAAGCCGGCCTGCTGCGGTAATACCCGGAAACCCAGGAGGTGCACCATGCTTTCTAAGCGTGGCATCGAGCGGACAGCGGGCGTTCTCCTCATCGTGCTTTTCGTAGCCTTCGCCATCGCCATTCTGTTTGGTGAGGCAGAAGTCCAAGTCGACCGAGCCGACGTTCGCGAATCGCTTCAAGAGGTCATCGACGACCAGGAGTTCTTCTAACGAGCCTCATATTCTTCCTCGCCGGCAGCCTCCTGTTGACCGTCGCGTCGGCCGCGCTGTACCAGGTGTTCAAAGCCCATGACCGGATGCTGGCCCTCTTCGGCCTTGTCGGCGTTCTGACCGCAGGCCTGCTCATCACGGTGGCCGCTCTCTTCCAGTTCGCCGCGTTCTTCCTCGCCCGCGACTTCGTGGACGGCGTGGCGGACGCGGGTGCCCTGGCAAGTACCGCGCGCGCCGTCGCCGTGCTCTCCAACATCTCCTTCATCACTGGATTGACTATGCTGGGCGCCGGCATGCTGCCCCTGGGCGTTCTGATGATCCGCACCGGGGCCGCGCCTCGCTGGTTGGGGTACTGGGCGGTGGTCAGCTCCATCCTCATGCTGGCTGGCTGGATCGCGTACATCAGCGATGCAGCCTTCACCGTCCCAGCCATCGGCGCGGTCCTGGCGGTCCTGTTCTTCCTAGCCCTCGGGACCTGGCTTCTCCGACGGGGGACACCGGAGGCAACCTCTGCTTAAGCCGCTCGATCCACAAGGGAAGCCCGACTTGTCGGGGGCCGAGTCGGCGGGAACCGCTCCGCGCCCACATCCCGCTCGTCGTGAGCCCGTCGAACCATGAGGCCGCGCCTGTGGTGCAGGCGGTCGCTGAGCCAAGTGGCTTGCCCACCGGGACGCTCGCTCATCCTTCGACAGGCTCAGGACAACCGGGAACGGCGTGAGGAGCTGCTGGCGTAAGGGGGTGGGCGGCCTAGCCAGCCGGGGGGAGACTGGCTTGCGGCCAAACGCGAGGCGGCGGCGCGAGGGGGGATGCGTCACATAGAGCTACGAGGGGGTGCAGCCGACGGGCCGGAGTTGGGGGGACGCCTCGATCCGGGGCCGAGGCCTAGGAGTCTTTGGCGCCCTTGTCCTTCACGAAGTCGATGGCGTCCTGAACGGTCACGATCTTCTCGGCGTCTTCGTCCGAGATTTCGAGCTTGGTGTCGTCGTCGGTGAACTCTTCCTCGAGCGCCATGATCAGCTCCACAAGGTCCAGGGAATCGGCGTTGAGATCGTCGACGAAGGAGGCGTTGGGCACGACCTGGACGTCGGTGACGCCGAGTTGATCGACCACTACCTTCTTGATTCGGTCATAGACGTTTGCCACAGATACCTCCGGTAAATCCCGGTATTATTCTTGTCAGGCGGTGGCGGCCATGACTGAGCCCAGAACGCCGTTGACGAATCGATGCAGGCTCTCGCTGCCGAAGATTTTGGCAAGCTCGACTGCTTCGTTGATGGCCGCCTTCGGGGGCGTCTTATTATTCAACAGAATCTCGAAGATGGCAATACGAAGGATGTTTCGATCGACAGCTGAGAGCTGGCCTACCGGCCAGGCGGGGGCGTGCTCCTGGATGGCTGCATCGAGGGTCTCAAGGTTGGCGGAGACGCCCTCGACGAGCTCTCGGGTGAGACGCCGCGACTCCTCGGGAAGGCCGCTCTCCTCGAGGGTCCGGTCCAGGGTCGAGCGCCACTCGTGCTGGCTCGAGTCGACCTCGTACAGGACCTGGAGGGCCGCGATGCGTCCCTTGCGCCGGCTGCCTGCCATGGCCTCCCCCTAAACGAGGGCGAGTCCCCCGTCGACCACGATGGTCTGTCCAGTGATATAGCTGGCCCTGTCGCTGGCGAGGAAGGCGACGATCTCGGCGAGCTCTTCGGGAGAGCCGAAGCGCTTCAGGGGGATGTGGCTTCTGATCGTGTCCTGCTGGTCCTGGGGTAACCGCTCGGTCATCTCCGTCTCAATGAAACCCGGCGCGAGAAGATTGGCGGTAACGCCCCTCGAAGCCACCTCGAGCGCGGTGGACATCGTGAGGCCGGCCAGCCCCGCCTTGGCTGCGGCGTAGTTGGCCTGGCCGGCGTTGCCCCGCACTCCGATGATGCTGCCCATGTTGAGAATGCGCCCCTGCCGTTTCCTGACCATATGTTTGAGCGCCGCCTTGGTGCAGTTGAAGGCGCCCGTGAGGTTGGTCGCCACCACGTCCTGCCAGTCGGCCTCCGACATCCGCAGCATCAACGTGTCGCGGTTCACCCCGGCGTTGTTGACCAGGATGTCGATGGAGCCGTGTTGCGCGACCACGGCGTCGACCATCTCCTGGACTGCGGCGGCATCTCGGACGTCGGCGATGTGGATGGAGCAGGCGCCGCCGATCGAGGCGATGTCCTGGGCAGTCTCGGATGCGTCTTTGGCGGCGTTCACCGCGACGGTAGCGCCATGCGAGGCGAAGTTGACGGCGATGGCGCGACCGATGCCGCGGCTGCTGCCGGTTACGAGGGCTACCTTCCCGGAAAGGTCGATGGGCACCCGAAGGCCTTGTGGTCTAATTGACGAAGGTACGGATGGAGTCCATGGTGCCGACGCTGAACGTGTCGGCGTCACGGGCGATACGTTTCACGAGGCCGGTCAGGACCTTGCCCGGTCCGATCTCGACGAAGTTCTCGACGCCGTTATCGGCCATGAACTCGACGGAGCGGGTCCACTGGACGCAGCGGCAGATCTGTTGCACGAGCTCGTCGTGAATGGCGGCAGTGTCGGAGATGGGCTCGGCCGTGCAGTTGCCGATAACAGGGACCGAAGCGTCGAGGAAGTTTGCTCTGTCCAGGGCCTCGCGCATGCCTGGCACGGCGGGCTGCATAAGGCTCGAGTGGAAGGCGCCGCTGACAACGAGGGGGATGGCCTTGCGCGCGCCCATGATGCGGGAGAGGTCGATGGCGCGGATGATGGCCTCGCGGGCGCCGCTGATGACGATCTGGCCGTCGCTGTTGTTGTTGGCGATCTCGGCGCCGGTCTGCTGGCAGAGCTGCTCGACGGTGGACTCGTCGAGGCCGAGGATGGCTGCCATGCCGCCGTCGCGGACCTGGCCGGCTTCCTGCATGAGCCGTCCGCGCTCGCGGACCAGCTTCATTGCGTCCGGGAAGCTGAGCGACCCGGCCGTCACCAGCGCGGTGTATTCGCCAAGGCTGTGCCCCGCAACGAACCGCGGCGCCGGCAATGTCTTCAGGCCCTGGACCTCGGCGATCGCCGCCATGGCGGCGACGCTGGTCGCCAGGAGAGCCGGTTGGGCGTTTACGGTCTGGCGTAGCTCGTTCTCGTCGCCCCAGAAGGAGAGCTTGGAGAGATGGAAGTCGAGAGCATTATCCGCTTCGTCGAAGATAGCCCGGGCGGCGGCGGACTCCTCATAGAGGTCAGCCCCCATACCCACGGACTGAGAGCCCTGCCCTGGGAAGATGTAGGCGGTGTTCGACGTTTGGAGAGCGGTGACCATATGCGATTCGCTACTCCGCCTCTACCTGGATGACTTCCCGGCCTGCGTAGGTGCCACAAGTGTGGCAGACCCGGTGCGATAGCTTCGGACTATGGCACTGGGGACATTCGCTGAGGTTCACCAGGGTGATCGCCCGATGGGCCTGGCGGCTGCGCTGCTTGGATTTGGAGCGTCGTCTTTTCGGTAGAGGGGCCATTGGTTCTTTTTCCGTTGGTTAGTTGGCGCCCAGCTTGATGCGGAGGGCCTCGAGCCCGTCCCACCTGGGGTCGGACTCAGTCACGTCGCAACCGCACCCGGCATTGTTCAAGTTCGCGCCACACTTGACGCAGAGGCCGCGACATTCGGTGGAGCAAAGCGGCTTCATTGATAGTTCGAGGAGAGCGTACTGACGGACCGGCTCGGTGAGATCGAGGACATGTTGTGGAGTGAGCGTGAAGCGTGTCTCGTCTTCTGACTGAATACGGACCCCGGTCACGACATCGACGGTGGGGAAGAACTCTTCGTCCAGCTCGAAATCGACGTTCTGCGAAGAGCGGTCGAGGCAGCGGCTGCACGAGCACCAGACGGCGGTCTGGAACTGCCCCATCGCCATGATTCCCGAATTCGTTCTCATCAACCGCACCGTGCCCCTAACCGGGGAAGCAATCTCTTTTGACGGGTGCTCATCATCTGCGACGGTGTATTTTCGGTCCGTTCCCGTCGCCGACTGTAGGAGCTGGGCCACATTCCACTTCACCCCACCAACCTCCCGACTCAGGCGGAACCCGGCTTCATTATAGGTTTGGGCCCGAAGTGGTGTCAACCTGAAGAGGTGCTAGCCGCCAACAGAGTATTAAGAAATATTTCGCAAACTCGGTTCAATTGTACCCTTTCGTCGCTTCAGATGCAACAGAGTGGGTGAACTGAACCGCGTATGGCTGCAGCAACCCCACGCGCGGATGTGGCGTGGCTGCAGCCAGCAACTGAAGAACCCCCCCAAACCCCCTTAAGGGGGTTCAAGGTAGCCCTTCGGGCAATCAGGTGAAGGGGCACATCCCCTTCATCCCCTGCCAAAGGGGCTCCACCCCTCTGGACTCCCCGGCTTTCGCGACTGCTTGCGTCCTCCGCTCACCCTGAGCTTGTCGAAGGGCGGGCTCATGGTGAGCCTGTCGAACATGAGCGGGACATCGTTCACCCACCGCATGGGAGCTAGCAGGGGGCACCCCGGCGGGCCGGGGCTTGAGCGTAGCGGGTGGGCGGGAGGGCACTCGATCGGCTCAATTGACACCCTTCGACCGGCGACCCTATGATTTCGCGGCTCGCCGCTCTGAAGGGCTGGGCCGGAGGCGCTCATGGGCTACGACTTCATCCGCTACGATGTGGCCGACGGCGTTGGCACGCTCACGCTCAACCGGCCGGACAAGATGAACGCGATCCTGGAGGAGCAGCAGCCGGAGATCCGCGACGCCATCGCCCGCGCCAAGCTGGACGACGCCGTCCGCGTGCTGGTGGTCACGGGCTCGGGACGGGGGTTCTGTGCGGGGGCCGACGTCTCGCGTCTCAACCGGCAGGCGGAAGGCGGCTCGGCGCACGCCCTGAAGCCTCCGACGGACCCGGTCGGGGCGTTCATTGCCGACCTCTACGCGTTCCCCAAGCCGACGCTGGCGGCGGTCAACGGGCTCGCCGTCGGGGCCGGGGTGTCGCTGGCCCTCGCCTGCGAGCTCCGCATCGGATCGACGGACGCGAGGTTCGTCCCGGCGTGGCTCACCCGAGGCATACCGCCCGACACCGGCTCGACGTGGTTCCTGCCACGCCTCGTGGGAATTGCGAAGGCCACCGAGATTCTGTACACGGCGCGCCCCATCGACGCTGACGAGGCGCTGGCCCTGGGCCTGCTCAGTCGAGTTGTCGCTGCCGACGAGCTGGCCGGGGCGACGCGAGAGCTCGCCGGGGCCGTGGCCAAGGGGCCGCCACTGGCGCTCCGGTTCACGAAGCGCGGGCTCCAGCGCGGCCACGACTCGACCCTCGCCGAGGCGTTGGACTACGAGACGTACGCGCAGCAGGTCTGCTTCGCCTCGGAGGACTTTGCGGAGGGGATGGCCGCCTTCCGGGAGAAGCGATCCCCCGAGTTCAAAGGGCGCTAGCCGGCGTTCCGGCGCAGGAGCGCCGCGACTCGCTGCCACACCGCCTCCGCTATCTCCGCCTCGGGTTTCGTGGCGTCCATGACGAGGATGCGGTGGGGCTCTTCCCCGGCGAGCTTGAGGAAGCCGCTGCGCACCTTGCGGTGGAAGGCGAGGCCCTGCTGCTCGAACTTCGACTGCGAGGCGTCATCCATTCTCCCCTGACCGCTGCCTTGCGCCTCATCGTCTCCAAGTGGCAGGCCGAGCTGCGCTTGTCCGATTCGTTGCAGGCCCTGCTCGGCGGGCTGATCGAGGAGGAACGTCAGGTCGGGCATGACGCCGTCGGTGGCGACCTGGTTGGCGGCCCGGACCAGGTCCAGGGTCACGCCGCGGCCATGGCCCTGGTAGGCGATGGTGGAGTCGGCGAAGCGGTCGGCGATGACGACCTTGCCCGCCTGCAAGCTCGGCCCTATGACCGTGGCTACGAGCTGGGCTCGGGCGGCTGCGAAGAGCAAGAGCTCGGTCTTTGAGGTCATCTCGACGCCCTTCACCCAGGGGCGGATCTTCTCGCCGAGGGGCGTGCCGCCGGGCTCTCGGACCGAGACCACGGCGTGGCCCGCTTCCTGGAGTCGGGTGGTGAGAAGGGCCGCCTGGGTGCTCTTCCCGGCCCCTTCGCCGCCTTCGAAACTGATGAACAGGCCCATGGCCCGCCCATTGTAACGTAGGGCCGTAGCGTGGGGCCGCGGCGTGGGGAGAGCCTACGTTCGGTAGAGCTTGACCCGGCGGAAGGGCTCGCGGCCGCTGCTCCGCGAGGTGAGGCGGTTGCGTTCGGCGACCTGGTGTTGCAAGCGGCGGACGTATGAGGTCTGAGGCGTCAAGTCGACGGACTCCTCCTGGCCCGCGCGGACCTTGCCGGCGGCGGTTTCCGCTTCCTCGAGGGCCGATTGGACTGAGCGTTGAGGAGAGCTTTTCTGAATGATGGTGACCAGGCTCTGCTCGATCTGGGCCGCGGTGTTTTTTCGGAGCACGTACACGGGTATGGCCGCGGCCTCCGCGTCGCGGATCGCTTGAGGCCGGTTGCGGTAGTGCGCCTTGGTGGTCACCACGGCGTCGGCCCGCTTGACGTCGCTCACGAGCTCGATGGGGTAGTTGGCGGTCCGAATCACCTGCTCAGTCCTGCCGCGATTGACGCCGAAAGGCAGCACGCGGGATTTGGGGGCCGGTTCGACCGGCGCCACATCGTCGGAAAAGGCGGACGACGATGTGACTGGGGCGACCGTCTCCGGGGCTTCGGTGGCGGTCATATGGCCGCGGCCGTCGACCAAGCGCAACTCCGCGGCCGCGGGCCGTCTTCGGAGCATCGCGTCGACGGTCTTGGCCACGTCGATGTGTACCGCGACCTTGTTCCAGCTCTGGATCTCGACTACGGCGTCGAAGGTTGGCGGGGCCTTGCGCTCGAGGATGGTCTTCTGCGTGCCCCGCCGCCGGGCTTCCTCGTCGCCCAGGGTGACGGCTTGGATGCCGCCAATGAGGTCGGCGAGGGTCGGGTTGAGGATCAGGTTCTCAAGAGTGTTTCCGTGGGCGGTCGCGACGAGCTGGACGCCGCGCTCGGCGATCGTACGGGCGGCCTGGGTCTCGAGCTCGCGGCCGATCTCGTCGATGATGATCGCCTGTGGCATGTGGTTCTCGACGGCCTCGATCATCACCTCGTGCTGAAGGGCCGGGGTCGCGACCTGCATGCGCCGGGCCTTCCCGATGCCGTGATGAGGGATGTCGCCATCGCCGGCGATCTCGTTGGACGTATCGACGACAACAACGCGCTTGTGGAAGTCGTCGGCAAGGACGCGGGCGACTTCGCGAAGCATGGTCGTCTTGCCCACGCCGGGCCGTCCCATGAGCAGGATGCTCCGGTCGGACTGCACCAAGTCCTCGATGATCTTAATGGTGCCTCGCACCGCCCGGCCAACCCGGCAGGTGAGGCCTATGGTCTTCCCCTCGCGGTTGCGGATGGCCGAGATGCGGTGCAGGGTGCGCTCGATCCCGGCGCGATTGTCCAGCCCGAAAGCGCTGATGCGCTCGGTCACGTAGGCCAGGTCTTCGTCGGTGGTTTCTTTGCTACTCAAGACGATTTCCCGGTCGAGAAACCGCGCTTGCGGGACGCGGCCGAAATCGAGGACCACTTCGAGCAGCTCGTCCAGGCCGTCCTGGGCCCGGAGGGGCTTTATGATCCGCGGCGGCAGCGCGGCGAGCAGCAGGTCCAGGTCGTCGGTGATCGACCGCTCGGCGTTCTTCCCGTTGAGGTCCGGGCTGCTCATCAGGATGCCCCCACGGGTACGAGCTGGGGTTCCTTGACCCGGGCCGCCAGAGGGCGGGCGTAGGAGGTGAACTCACCGATCTTGTTGAAACCGAGAGCGTGCAGGGCGCCGCCCAGGGGCTGCTGATACTCAGGCACGATGCAGCAGATGGAGGAGGTCTCGCCCACGGAGTCGACGGCGGCCCCGACCATGGTCTGGCCCAGCTCCCAGTTGGAGGGGTCGACGAGGATGTCGAGGACCGACGAGCGGCCCTTGGCGAGCACGCTGCTCCAGCCCACCACCACGCCGTCGCGCTCGAGAACGTGCGCGCTCCGTTGCCGCCAGCCCCGGGGCAGGTCGAGTCCGTCATGACGCTGCTTCAAGGTCAGCCCCTCCGTCTCTCTCGTCTTCGCCGGAACGACTCGTTGGTAGAAGCGGTACATATCCCAGCTCGCGGTTGGCCCGGCATCGAAGAGGGCGCCTCCGGCGGGCTCCCAGCCTCCGGTCAGATGCGCGCCCCGCGGTCGCAGGTACAGGTCTTCGTTCACGTAGGGGATGAAGCCGGCGTCGAGAACCGAGGGCTGCACCGAGCTGGTCTCCGGGAGCCTTAGAAAAACCTTGTCTGCGCCGGACTCCGCGAGGGCAGCGCTCATGCAGCCCAGCAGGTCGGCGACCTCACCTTCGCGCCCCCGAGCGACTTGAAGCCAACCGATGTCCCAACTGGCGTTTCGCCGGCGTCGCCGAGCATAGACGATACCGCCGAGGACGCCTCGATGGGAGCAGACTCGGGCCCGACCCGACTGGCGCTGCAGGACCCAGTCGCCAACGATCGAGCCGGTCGGGACGAAGCTCGAAGGCGCGGTGGCCAAGGCCTCGCGGCTATAGGCCTCGTTCGGGTGCGCCCGCGCCTGGAGAAACAGAAGACTGGGGAAGTCCAGCGGGTTAAACGGCCGAAACATGACTCGACCTCGATGACAGGACCATGTCGAGGAAGTACCGGTGGAATCGACGGTCCCCGGTGAGCTCCGGGTGAAATGTGGTCGCCAATATCGTCCCCTGTCGCACAGCCACCGGGCTGCCGTCGGGCAACGAAACGAGGACTTCGACGTCGGGCCCCGTGGACTCGATAATGGGGGCGCGGATGAAGACGGCCCGCACGGGCGCATCCCCTAGAGCGGGGACATCGAGGTCGGCCTCGAAGCTCTCGAGCTGCCGCCCGTAGGCGTTTCGCTGCACCGCGATGTCGAGGACGCCGAGGATCGGGGCGTCCAGTCCCTCGACCTCTCGCGCCAGTGCGATCAGCCCGGCGCAGGTCCCCCAGATAGCCCGTGGCCCCAGCGCGAAGGATTTTATGGGCTCGATGAAGCCGTAGCTCTCCATCAGGCGGACGAACGTCGTGCTCTCGCCCCCGGGGAGAATCAGTCCGTCGAGGTGGTCGAGCTCCTCGGGGAAGCGTATCTCGCGAGCCTCGACTCCGAGGTCCCGCAGCGCGGCGAGGTGTTCCGCGAAATCGCCCTGGAGAGCGAGGACTCCGATGGTCGTCATCGGCGTGTCCCTACCAGCCTCGCGTGGCGAGCAGTTCCTCGGGGTTGAGATCGCGAAGATCGACACCTGACATGGCCTTCCCGAGGCCTTTGGAGACCTCGGCGAGAATCTGCGGGTCCTGATAGTGGGTGGTCGCCCGGACAATCGCCTTGGCGTGTCCCTCCGGGTCGTCGGACTTGAAGATGCCGGAGCCGACGAAGACGCCGTCTGCGCCGAGCTGCATCATCAGCGCCGCGTCGGCGGGCGTCGCCACGCCCCCGGCGGCGAAGTTCACGACGGGGAGCCGACCGGCCTCTCGCACTGATTGCAAGACGTCCAGTGGCGCGCCGATGGCTTTGGCCTCGGCCATCAATTCGCCGTCGTCCATCGTCTTGAGGCGACGGATTCCGGTGTTCACCGTGCGCATGTGTCGCACGGCCTCAACGATGTTTCCCGTGCCGGCCTCGCCCTTGGTGCGGATCATCGCGGCGCCCTCGCCGAGTCGCCGCAGCGCTTCGCCCAGGTCGCGGCAGCCGCAGACGAAGGGCACTTTGAAATCGTACTTCCAGACATGGTTCGTCTCGTCGGCGGGGGTCAGGACTTCCGACTCATCGATATAGTCGACGCCCATCGCCTGGAGTATCTGGGCCTCGACGAAATGGCCGATGCGGCACTTGGCCATGACGGGGACGGAGACGGATTCCATGATCCGCTCGATAACGGAAGGGTTCGCCATCCGCGCTACGCCGCCGGCGGCGCGGATGTCGGCGGGGACTCGCTCGAGGGCCATGACGGCGACGGCGCCGGCATCCTCGGCGATCCTGGCGTGCTCCGGGTTCACCACGTCCATGATGACCCCGCCCTTGAGCATCTGGGCCAGGCCGCTTTTTACCTTCCAGGTACCGGTCTCCATCGCTCGCCTCACTTCCGTTCGAGGGCCGTCTCGCGGCCGCTTTCATTATACGGGGGGCCTGAAGTGTTCGCAACGAAAAACGTGACGCCGAACCACCGTCGTCCTAATCCGGTGACCGGAATGACGGTGGGATGCGGTGCCGGACCCACACTGCTTTTGCACGCTCGTCGCCAGAAGCGCCGTGCTTGACACCCCTGTGGGCCGGGCGTACAGTTGTGAAGTAGGCCACAAACCTGTTGACTCGCGGGCGAGGTCCCGCACCCCACGCCTCATGGCAACCCTTCATCCGCCCTTCCGCGGAGCCGCCAGCCTCTCCGCCGCTCTCCCTCCCGAGTAGGAGCCAGCCTTCTTGCGAGACCCCCGGCGCCGCAGACCTGGCGATCGGATCGTCCGAAGGACGCTCAGCCGTCCCATCCAGCTAGAGGCAATCGCCCGGAGGCTGCCCCGCCCTTCCAGGCCACCGCCGATTCTCTTCCTCTTCTACGTCTACGCCGCGGTGATCGCTCTCGGCACGGCCCTCCTGGTACTCCCCATCTCCAACGAGCAGGGGGGGTCCACGCCCTTCATGGACGCGTTCTTTACCGCGTCTTCGGCGACAACGGTCACGGGGCTTGTGGTCGTCGACACACCCACGTACTGGAGCTCCTTCGGCAAGGGCGTCATCATCGCCATGATCCAGGTCGGCGGCCTCGGCGTCATGACCGCAACGAGCCTCCTGTTCATCTTTCTTGGCCGCCGGATCGGGCTGCGGGAACGCCTGGCCATGCGGGGCGACACGTCGGCGCTGACGGTCGGCGGCATCGTCCGGCTGGTCCGCCAGATCGCCAAGGTGGTGATCGTGGCGGAGACGCTGGGCTTCATCGCCTTTACCCTGCGGTTCTCTCAAGACTTCGCCTGGCCCAGCGCGATTTGGCACGGGTTCTTTCATTCCATTTCGGCCTTCAACAACGCCGGGTTCGTCGTGCTCTCCGGCCAGGGGCTGGGCGCTTACCAGTCGGACGCGCTCGTCCTCATCATCACCGCCGCCATGATCATGGTGGGGGGGATCAGCGTCCTCGTGATAGCCGACGTGGTGGGGAAGCGAAGCTTCTCCAGGCTCACGCTGAACAGCAAGATCGTGATCAGCATGAGCCTGGTGCTGTGGGCCTTCGCCATGCTCCTTTACCTGGTGCTGGAGTACTCCAATGCGAACTCTCTGGGCCCCCTCGACGTTCCGGGCAAGCTCTTGAACTCGTTTTTCCACGCGGTCAGCGGCAGGACGGCGGGCTTTTTCGCTATCCCGTTCTCCGGCCTGGAGCAATCGACGCTGATGCTGTTCCTCGGCCTGATGTTGATCGGCGGGACGTCGGCGTCGACCACGGGCGGGGTCAAGGTCAGCACGCTGGGGGCCATCCTTGTCTTCGTCTGGTCGGCGGTGCGCGGCCGGCCCCGGGCGGAGGTCTTCAGCCGGCAGCTGCCAACCGAGCAGGTGGCGATGGCGATCACGCTGATGATGCTGGCCCTGGGGCTCGTCTTCATCGTCGCCGTCGTCCTGGCCGCCATGGAAGATACGGCGCTGGCGGAGTTCGGTTTCATCGGCCTGCTTTTCGAGACGGTATCGGCGCTTGGGACCGTCGGCAACTCCACCGGTGTGACCTCGAGCCTGAGCGTCGCCGGCCAGACCGTCATTATCGTGACGATGGTGGTTGGCAAGGTTGGGCCGCCCACGCTGATACTGGCCCTGGCGCGACGGGGAAGCCGGGCCGACTACCGTTACGCCGAGGAACGTGTGAGAATAGGTTAGAGGGGTGTGGCCATGAAGAAACAGGTCCTGGTTGTCGGCCTCGGCCGGTTCGGTACCAGCGTTGCGGAGACGTTATACGAGCGCGGCCACGATGTGCTGGCGATAGACCGCAGCGGGGCGCGAGTCCAGGAGATTGCCTCCCAGGTAACGTCAGCCGTGCAGGCAGACGCGACGTCCGAGGCATCGCTCAAGGAGCTGGGGGTCGGCAACTTCGACATGGCCGTGGTCAGCATCGGGACGAACATTCAGGCGAGCCTGCTCGCGACTGTGCTGCTGCAGCGCCTGGGCCTGCCCTACGTCGTCGCCCGCGCCCAGAACGAGCTTCACGGTGAGACCCTCGAGAAGATCGGCGCCGACCGGGTTATCTATCCCGAGCAGGAGTCCGGCGAGCGGTTGGCGCACAATCTCGCCTACCACGACGTGGTCGACTATATGGAGTTGAGCGATGGGTTCGGGGTCAGCAAGGTCACGCCTCCGAAGGGGGACCTGGGCAAGACCCTGGAAGAGGCCGAGCTCGGGCCCCGGAGCAAGTCCGGGCTCACGGTGCTCCTGTTGAAGCGCGGCAACGACGTGACGCTGAACCCCGACCGGTTCGAACGCATCAAAGACGGGGACGTCCTGGTCGTGGCTGGGCGCGACGAACAACTGGAGCGGTTGGAAGGCGAGGCCCATCCTTCCGCCGACCGCGTTGCCAGGGGGTAGACCGGTGGCTATAATGTCCCCCGGCTCGGGCCGAACCTGGCGGTAAGAGGGCTTTTTCAGATGAACGCACCGATGGAACCAAAGCGGATTCTGGTTCCGGTTAACGGAGACGAGTCCGACGAGCAAGCGGTACGACTCGCCTGCGCCCTGGCCAAGAAGTCCAAAGGGTGCGTGTTTATTCTCAACGTCGTCGAGGTCCGGCGAAACCTGCCGGTGGACTCTCCTCAGCCCAACGACCTGGAACGGAGCGGGAGCATCCTCGAGCGGATGGACGACATCGCCTCCCACGAGCGTTGTACCTCGGAGGCCGAGGTGCTGCAAGCCCGGGAGGCGGGCCCGGCCCTGGTCGACGAAGCCATCGAACGCGACGTCGACCTGATCATCATGGGGCTGTCCTATAAGAAGCACCATGGCGAGTTCACCCTCGGTGACACCGTCCCCTACGTTTTGATGAAGGCGCCCTGCCGCGTATGGATCTCGCGTGAGCCCATGGCGGACGACCCCGCCGGCCTGAGTACTCGGACCCAGCACAGCGGCTCCCTTCGATAGGACCGCTGATGCGTGTGGTCATCATGGGTTGTGGACGGGTCGGTTCGCGGCTGGCGACCATCATGGACGCCGAAGGCCACGATGTCGCCGTCATCGACAAGGACCCAAATAGCAACCGCAGGCTGTCAGGCTCATACGGGGGCAATTTCGTCGTGGGCGACGCCACCGTTGAAGCTGTTCTGAAAGAGGCCGGTATCGAGCAGGCGGACGTCTTCGTCGCAGTGACCCAGGGGGACAACCGCAGCATCATGGCCTCCCAGGTCGCCAAGCACGTCTTTTCGGTGCCCAAGGTGGTCTGCCGGATTTACGACCCGATCCGCCAGGAGATCTTCAAGGAGCTGGGCCTCCAGACGTTCAGTCCCACAACGTTGCTCACGCGGCTCATCCACGACACCATCGAGGAGTAGCGCCTTGTACATCATCGTCGTCGGCGGAGGCAGTGCCGGCGCCGTCTTGTCCGGCCAGCTGGTCGAGATGGGGCACGAGGTGCTGGTCATCGAGCGCTCCCAGGCCCGGTGCGACGTCATTCGGGAAGACCTGGGGAGCGTGGTGGTACAGGGAGACGGCTGTGAGGTAGCCACACTGGCCGACGCCGGGGCCGACCGCGCCGACGTCTTCATCGCGATGACCAACGGCGATGAAGACAACCTGGTCGCCTGCCAGGTCGCGCAACACCGCTTCCGTATCGCCCACGTCATCGCGCGGGTAAACGATCCGGGACACGAGAAGCTTTTCAAGCAACTCGGGATCAAGGGCACCGTCAACGCCGCCGAGACCATGGTCAACGGCGTGCTCCACGAGATCCCGGGACGCTCGTTGACCCACCTCGTGCCCTTTCGGCACGCGGAGGTGAACCTCACCGGAATCCGCATCCCCGCGAATGCTACCGCGGTGGGCAGGCCGGTCCTCGACGTCCAGGTCCCATCGGGCACCGGCGTCGCTCTGGTGGTCAGAGCCGACGGGACGCCGGTGGTGCCCAGCAACGACGTACTCCTGGAGCCCGAAGACGAAGTGATCGCCCTGACCAGGCCCGAGGACGAGGCCGCCCTGGTCCAGGCCCTCACGAAGTAGCCCGATGGTCAAGAAGATCGCCTACCTCGGGCCGGCGGGGACGTATACGGAGCAGGCCGCGATCGTCTACGACCCGTCCGCCAAGGGCATGCCGCAGAGCAACGTCCACGAGGTGTCGGCGGCCGTCGAGAACGGGACCGCCGACGAGGGGATCGTGGCCCTGGAGAACAGTCTCGAAGGCTCTGTCACCGACGTGCTGGACCTGCTGATCCACGACTCCACGCTGATGATCCGTGCCGAAGTCGTGATCCCGATCAACCATTGCCTCCTTGCAAAGCAGGGGACGACCCTCGATGGGGTTGAGGTGGTGTTCTCACATCCGCAGGCCCTGGGACAATGCCGGAGATTCATCGAGGAGCGGCTTCGAGGGGCCCAGATCGTCGCCTCGTTGAGCACGGTCTCCGCCGTCGAGGACATGAAGAGGTCAGACCGGCCGGCCGCCGCCATCGCGCCGAAACGGACGGCCGAGCTCTACGGCGCCGATATCCTCATGGAAGGGGTCCAGGACCACTCGGGGAACGCGACCCGCTTCGTGGTGCTGGCGCGGGAAGATCACCCTCCGACCGGGGACGACAAGACCTCGGTTGCCTTCACCTTCGAGGAGGAGGACAAGCCGGGGCAGCTCTACATGGCGATGGGAGAGTTTGCCTCCCGGGGCATCAACCTCAGCCGCGTGGAGTCGCGCCCGTCCAAGGAGAGCCTCGGCCGCTACATCTTCCTCATCGACCTTGTCGGACACCGGACGGACCCGGGCGTCCGCGATGCCCTGGAGTCCATCCGCACTTTCGCTAGCGCGCTCAAGCTTTTCGGCTCCTACCCGCGCTACCGGGCGGCTGTCTAGCCGCATATAATGGCCCCACTTCTTTGGGGAGGCCTCCCGTGATCGACTACAAGATCGTCTCCGCGGACGACCACATGGACCTGCCCCCGCTGCCGCCGTCGCTATGGCGGGAGCGGCTGAGCCCGGAGTGGCGCGACCGGGCCCCGACCGTCCAGGAGACCCTTGAGGGGACGTTCTGGTTCGTCGACGGGGTGAACATCGGCCCGAGCGGCAAGCGCCGGAACGTGCCGCCGACGGGGGCCATCGCGCGCTCCGGCATCGAGGACAACGGCTTTCGTCCGTCCACGCCCGAGCTGCGTCTGGCCGACATGGACATGGACGGCGTGTATGCCCAGGTGATCTACGGCCCGCCGCTGCCCCTCAAGATTAACGACCGCGGACTGAAGTACGCCTGCATGCAGGCGTACAACGATTGGGCCGCCGAGTTCAACACGGCTGACCCGGACCGGCTCTGCGTCCTCGCTTACCTCACCGCGATGATGCCGGACGAGGCGACTCGTGAGATGCAGCGGGTCGGTGGCCTGGGCCATCGGGGCGCCGTGTTGAACGTCTTCGACTCGCCGAAGCCCGTCCACGCCGGGGAGTGGGAGTCGCTGTGGGCCACGGTGGAAGAGTCCGGCGTACCGTTGAGCTTTCACCTTGGCGGGGGCACGAACCTCGGCCCCGTATCGGGGTCCTGGGAGATGGCGGCGTTTGTCGCCATCGTCCCGATGCACCTCGACGAGGCCCTGGCATCGATGATCTTCTGCGGCGCGCTCGAACGCCACCCCAAGATGAAGCTCGTGCTGGGCGAGTCCGGCATTGGGTGGATCCCCTACCTCCTCGAGCGCATGGACCTGGAATACAAGAAGCACACGCCCCACGCCAGGGATTACCGGATTACAACCCTGCCCAGCGAGCTCTTCGCCAACCAGGTCTATGCTACGTTCCAGGAGGACCGGGTCGGCATGAAGCTCATCGACCAGATAGGTGTCGACAACGTCATGTGGGCGTCGGACTATCCGCACCCCGACAGTACGTTCCCGAACTCGATGCAGGCCATCGAGGAGGCTTTCGAGGGACTCGATCCCGGAATTCGGCGCAAGGTCACTTGCGACACGGCCGCCAAGCTCTACGGTATCACTGGCGGAGGCCTCAGCTAGAAGTTCCCGGCGCGCGAAGCGTCACCTGGAGGATTCGATGGGCGACTACAAGATCGTCTCCGCGGACGACCACATGGACCTCTCCTACATCCCGCCGAAGCTGTGGGAAGAACGTCTGGAAGCCCGGTTTCGCGACCGGGCCCCGAAGGTGGAAGAGACCCCCGCCGGAAAGGTCTGGAAGGTCGACGGCGAGGTCATCGGCAACAGCGGCAAGACGCTCGGTGCGCTGGTCTCGGCCATTGGGCGAGCCGGTATCGAGGACAACGGGTTCCGGCCGTCGACGCCCGAGCTTCGGCTGGCCGACATGGACACCGACGGCGTACACGCGCAGGTGATCTATGGCGCGCCTTCGGGGCTCAAGATCAAGGACCCGGAGCTGAAGGACGCCTGCTATCGGGCCTACAACGACTGGGGAGTCGAGTTCAATGCGTCGGCGCCCGACCGGCTCTGCGTCCTCGCCTACCTGCCCCTGGCGAGCCCCGAGGCGGCCGTCGCGGAGCTCAATCGCGCGGTCAAGATGGGGCATCGCGGCGCGATCTTCGGCATCTACGAGACGCAGATTCCTGTCCACGACGAGCGCTGGGAGCCGCTGTGGTCGGCGGCGGAAGAGGTGGGCATTCCGATTAGCTTTCACCTCGGTGGAGGCACGAGCTACCTGAGGAACATTCAGCGCACCTGGGAGTTCGCCGCGTTCGTGGCCGTCGTGCCGATGCAGATGGACGAATACCTGGCGTCGATGGTCTTCAGCGGCGCGCTGGAGCGGCACCCGGGGTTGAAGCTGGTCCTTGGCGAGTCGGGCATCGGCTGGGTGCCTTACGTGATAGAGCGCATGGACATGGAATGGGTGAACCACACGCCCACCGCCCAGGACTACAAGATCACGACGCGGCCCAGCGAGGTCTTCTCTCGCCAGGTCTACGCGACCTACGAAGAGGACCGCATCGGGGTCAAGCTCATTCCGGAAGTGGGCGTCGATAACGTGATGTGGGCTTCCGACTACCCCCACCCGGACAGTACGTTCCCGCACTCGCTCCGGGCGATCGAGGAGCAGTTCGCGACGATGGACCCCGCGATCAAGCGCAAGGTCACGAGCGAGACCGCGGCCCGGCTCTACGGCTTCGACGAAGCGCTCTAGTCGCGCGCGGGCGGCGCCGCGGAGGGAGATCGAATCGCCCGCGAGGAACGTACCGCCATTCGGGCCTACCGAATCTCAGGCATGTCTGCCACGGTCGTCTGACCAATCGAAGGAGGAACCTGAAACATGAAGAAGTACATGGTGATCTGTCACGCCCCGATGGAAGCGCTTGAAAAGATGAGCTCCGCCACTCCCGAAGAAATGCAGAAGGGCATGGAGCCATGGATGGCCTGGGCGCAGAGATGCGGCGACGGCCTGGTCGACATCCGCTCCCCTTTGGGTGGTGGTCAAAAACTCAGCGATTCGGGAAGCTCTCCCAGCGACAAGAGCGTGGTTGGGTATTCGATTCTGCAAGCCGAGGATATGCAAGGCGCCGTCGCCCTACTACAAGGGCATCCCCACCTGGAGTGGACGAGCGGCTGCGAGATCGAAGTCCACGAGTCGATGCCACTGCCAACGTAGCGGGAATTGGCGGCGCAGAGCTAGTCGCCTCAGTCCCGCAGCACCTCCCGCTCGCCCTGACGAACGAGTCGCAATTTTACCGTTGCGGTTTGTGTTGGAAAGGGAGCTGGTAAAGGGGCAGCTCGTGCTCTCGCAGGACCATCTTGGGACCTGGAAGCACGGGAGCCAGGACCTGGGCCTACCGATGCCATAGCGCATCCAGGCAGGGACCGGAACGTCAGCGGTGTTCGAGGAGAAGGAAGTTGTTCGACAGATGGGGCCAGTCGATGCCTGCGGCCCGGACCGCGCGGGGGAGCAACTCGAGGCTGATCAGGGAGGTAAGACTCAGGGCGCGCCAGATAGGGCCGCCGACCAGGGCTGGGTCGCGACGCCTCAGCGGGGGCAAGCGGCGCACGAAGTTCACCAGTTCGACGGCAACCTCCATTCGCGCGTAACCCCGGTTGTGCTCGACGGCCCGCACGCCTAGCCCGGCTTCGGCGGCGATCGCCGCATACTCGTCGGGTGAACGGTACGCGACAGGGTAGTCGCCGGTCTTCTCCTCGACGCGCTCTCGCGCACCGGATTCCCGCAAGATGATCCTGCCCTCGGGGACAAGCTCCGCAACGCGCGCGAGCAGCCGCACAGCATCGTTGCGATTGAGGTACATCAGCAGTCCACCAAAGAAAGCACCCTGGAACTGACCCTCGATCGGCACCTGGAGACAATCCCCTTCGATGAGCTCAACGTTCGTCATCCCTCGCAACCGTTCACGGGCGCCAGCAACCATTTTGACGCTTTGTTCGATTCCCACGACGCGGCGATAACGTCGAGCGAAAAGGGCCGTCCACGCACCGCTGCCACAACCCATATCCAGAACTGCAGACTCTGGGCCCAGGTCCGCGAACCAGCGCTCAATCACCTCCCGCTCGAGGGCGAATCGATCGTCCACGCAGCTCTGGGGCAGGCCCTGCTCGTGCGCCATATAGGAGGCAGCAGAAGCGGTGCCGGCAGCGCGGTCCCAGTACCGGCGCACCGCCTCATAATCCAGGCGTTCGTCCATCGAGATGGTCTTTCACCCAAGATGGTATGCTTGCGGTCACATTTCACCGACCGGGGCTGGCCCCCTAATGATTACCGCTTAATGGGTTCGCGCAGTATATACGAAAAACGTCCAATCCTTGGTCACCTGTTCGATGCAGCGAACCTGCTGACACTTGCGGGGCTCTTCAGCAGCACCTTTGCGATCGTCTTCGCGGTGAGGGGCGATTTCGCCGCAGCGGCTATTGGCCTCGTCCTAGCGTTCTTCTTCGATGGAATCGACGGCCCGGTATCCAAACGCCTTTCCGGCCGGACCACGGACGATCGAGCCTTTGGGGCCAATCTCGATTCGCTCGTGGACATGGCCAGCACCGGAGTTGCCCTCACGGTCGTGCTGCTGGCGTATGGTGAGTTCGGGGCAGCATACATACCTGGAGCATTCGCCCTCATCGGCGCCACGGCCTTGCGGCTCAGTTACTTCAACGTCCACGGGCTAGACAAGGGCACGACCCACTACGTTGGTCTACCCACCGACCAAGCAATCGTCGCTTTCGCCGCCGTGATGTTGTTGGATGGTCCGCTCACTCTGGGACTGTTCCAGGTCGTCCTCTATGGGAGCGCTATGGCTCTGGCCGCGCTAATGGTCAGCTCGCTGCGGATTCCGAAGTTCACGGGGGCCTCCTTCTACGCCCTCAACGGCGTCGCCTTCTCCATCGCGATGCTACACGTGGCGCGTCTGATCGCCTGATCGCCGGTGGAGGCCGCCAGCCAGCGCGGCTCATGATCCCACCGAGCCGAAAGCCCGAAACCGGTGTTTGTGCTGAGCTTGTCGAAGGGTGAGCCCGCCTTCCGGTGGGCAAGCGAATCAGGGTCCGCGGATTGATTGCACCACATGGGTGGGCTCATGGTTCGACAGGCTCACCACGACGTGTGCGCAATTGGCCCGCATCGCCAATGGGGATGATCGTCTCTATACGGACTCGGTTGTCTTTTACGACGATGCTCTCGACGACCAGTGCTCAACTTGCGGCAGAACATGGGATCCCGTCTCACCCAATCTCGGACCAGTGCCAGGACTCCCAGGAATCGCTCTAGTCGCAATTGGGGTGCTTGCGCGTCCTGGCGGTATCAGAGAGTGCCAACACGCTGACTGCCGCATCCTCGCTGCTATGAGCGCCCGTGCAACACCAGGGCCCATGCAAGGCAGCCGAGCGCGACCGTCGAGGCCACAGCCCGGAAGAGGTTCCAACTGACCCACCTCGCTTCGCAGAACCGTTGGCGCACAGCGGCGAGATCGGCGATCTGGTCTGGATCCCCTGCCGCCTTGATCTTGTCGTTGAGCGGTACGTTAATACCTATGGTTGTGACAACAATCGCCACCTGCAACACAAACGCACCGCCTATCCAAGGCAATGCCGATCGCTCGTCCGCGCCAAAGTAGAGCGCCGCCGCCAAAGCGGTGAAGCCCAGCGCACCGAAGAAAAAGACGAACAACCAGGGGCCGACGATCGCCCTGTCGATCTGTTGGAAAGCGCCGACGAATGTGCGATCGTCGGTCCTGCGCAGCCCAGGCATGATGGCGAAGACGTAGAGTTGGTAGACCCCCGCACTTATCCCCACCGTCATTGTGGCCGCCAGCAGCGCCGCCGCTCGAAATGCGTCCATGATCGCTTCCTCCTTACCTTTCGTCCCAGAGCCAGCTACACGTTGCATTGGACAGGGTCACTGTTTTTGTCGACCCGCGAGGATCAACTCTCGCCGGGCTCGAGTTCGCCGGGCCTGGTCCGGCTCGCTCAGCCGGGCTACCCGGCCTGTGTTACAGCTCGCCACACGGCGCCGAGGGTCATCCGCTGGCCGTACAACAACATGCCGGCCCGAAAGACTCGGGCTGCGACGAAGAGCATCGCCACTCCGGCCAGCACCGTTACCGCCAGGCTCGCCAGCACCTCGGCCGTCGACAGGTCGACCGAGCCTATTCGCAGCATCATTGTCGTCGGCGCCGTTACCGGAATAAAGGAGAGGACCCTGGCGACTCCGCCTTCCGGCTCGCTCAGGATCGCGTTCGACAGCCAGGCGGGGATCCCGGCCGGAAGCAAGACTATCGTGGTGATAGGGCCCGCCTCGTTCGCCGACGTCGTTGCCGACCCGATGCCCGCGAGAATCGCCGAGAACAAGAGATATCCCGCGATGAAGAACAAGGAGAGGTAGACCAGGGTCAGAGGCGCGAACTCGAGCTCCTCAGCGTTCGGGATCTGGCTGATGATCTGGGGCCCGATAATGGCGATCGAGGCGATCCATACAGCCGCCTGGAGCAGCGAAGTCGTCCCCAACGCCAGTATCTTTCCGACCATCAGCGACAGAGGCGAGACCGAGGTCAGCAGCACGTCCACCATCCGGTTCTCCTTCTCCTCCGAAACGCTCTGAAGGAGTGAACCGGCGCCTAACAAGATAGCCATCAGGAGCAAGGCGGCAAAGATGAACGGGACCACGAACTGGTTCAACGCGTCGTCATCGTCCAGAGAGATGGAGCCGTCGTCGCCGACGTGGACACGGACGTAGTCGGCTCCGTTTATTACATGGTTCAGCAGGCCCGGATCGAGCCTGTCCGCGATCAGGGACACGGCCAGGAACGAGGCGAACCGGTCGCGGTTGTCGCCTCCGGCGAATATGCCCGACCGTTGCGACAGCCACTCGACGTCGTCGGACTGGAGGAAGTCTGGCGGCACGATGAAGAAGTCTTCGATGTCGCCGGTCACAATGGCATCGATCCCGGCCTCGCGGGTGTCGAACCGGGTGAGGTTCGGGAAGTCTGCCGCTGAAAGCTCGCCGGAAAGATCCACGTAGCCGATCAAATCCGGCTCGTCATCGTCGTCTGCAATCGACCGGACAATCGGCACGACTACCAGGAGGATCAGGAGTATCGCCGGCACGAGCCCGGTGACGATCAGCCAACTCCGGCGCCGTATGTGGCGTCGCAGTTCCTCCGAGAAGACGATGCTGGCTTCACTCGCGGCGTCGCGCACTGCGCACCTCCCCGATGAAGATCTCGTTGAGCGTCGGCAGCGCTACCTCGAAGCGCTCTACCGGAATCTGAGCGTCGAGGAACGAGCGAAGGATGGCCTGAGGCTCCTCGCCAGCCGCGAGCTTGTACTCGAAGTGCCCGTTGGCCGCGACGGGCTCCGTCACCCCGGCCACCGAGTCGGACCGGCGGTCGGCCGCGATCTTGACGATACGGGTCCCACGGGACCGTTTTAGCTCCATCAGCGATCCGTAGAGCAGCGTCGTCCCCGCATCGATGAGCAGCACGCGTTGGCACAGCTCCTCGACGTCGGACATGATGTGCGTGCTGAAGATGATGGAGGCGCCGCGGGCCTGTTCCTCGCGGATTATCTCCTTGATCAGTTCGACGTTCAGCGGATCCAACCCCGAGAACGGCTCGTCCAGAATAATCAGGTCGGGATGGTGGAGCAGGGCGCCCGAGAACTGGATGAGCTGGGTCATTCCACGCGACAGGCCCTGGACCTTTGCGTACGCGCTGTCTGCCAAGTCGACCCGCCTCAGCATCTCCTCAGCGCGTCTCTCGGCAGTTACCGCCTCGAGACCCTTGAGCCGGCCCAGGTAGCGGAGCACGTCTATCACCCGCACGCGCTGGAGCAACCCACGCTCCTCGGGTAGATACCCGACGTGCCGAAGGGCCCTGCGGACCGGCATGCCACCGAGAAGCGCGACCGAGCCCGAGTCGGGCCGGACCAGGTCGAGCGCCATCCGCATGGTGGTCGTCTTGCCCGAGCCGTTCGGCCCCAGGAACCCGAAGATCTCCCCGCGTTGCAGCTCGAAGGAGACGCCGTTCACGACCCGGCGTCCGCCGAACGTCTTGACCAGATCCCGCACTTCCAGGGCCGGGCTCGCGGGCGAGCTCACCAACTGGGTGTCGGTGTGGCTTCTCATTGGTCACCTTCCCTGACTGTCTACTCCCCGGATGGATGGGCCCCTAGTATCGCACCCGCACGGGAACGGGCTCGGGGACGGGCCCTAGCGAGGGAGCATTGGATCGGGGCTCCGGAGACGGCAACGCCAAGCTTCTCTCAGCCGACGTAACCTTGGGCAGCCACTCGAGCCATTGGGGCAGGTACCAGTTCCAATCGCCAAGTAGCTCATGGTCGCCGGGAGGAGCACCGACCGGACGACTGTTGCGTCTATCAAGACCGCGACTCCTAGCCCCACGCCGAACTGTTGCATGCCAACGGCGCGTCCAAGAGCGAAGGCCGAGAACACGCCAACCATAATGGCTACCGCGCTGGTGATCTGTCCAGCCGTGAGCCTGACGCCCATTCGCACGGAACGATCGTTGTCATGCGTCTCGTCATAAGACTCCTTTACGCGGCCCAGACATGTGGTAGTCCATGGAGAGGCCGAAAAGGATGGCGAAGATGAACAGCGGCAGCCAGGCGTTGATCTTGCTAACGCTTGAAGCCAAGGGCGAGTGAATTGACCTGCTCCCTCGCACGCTGTCCTTCCTCTTGTTTTCCCGGAGGACTCTAATTATCGGTGGACCGGGTTTTCGGGGAGCAGGTCAGACACTCGCTTAGGCGCGTTGACGATGCACCAGTTACGGCTCTAACGTGATGCGAAGTGGGCCAATTGCGTACACGTCGTCACCGTGAGCGGAGTGAGGGCGGTCTCCACGAGCGAGCGGCGGCTAGCCCCCGTCACTCCCGCAGCACCGTCACCTTGATCGCGCCCTGGGTCTTGTCGTTGGCGCAGGCGAAGGCTCCCTTTGTGGAGCTCAGCGGGAACTCGTGCGTCAGTAAGGATGCGAGCTCGCCGGCGTACTGAGGGATGAGCGCGGTGGCGGCGGCGAACTCGGTACGCGCCGGGCCTGTGCCGTAGAGGATGGAGCCCACGAGCTCCACCTCCTTGACCACGAGCTGGAACGCGTCGATGGGCGGCGGGTCGCTGAACACGCCGAGGATAACCACGCGGCCCCCAGGACGACAGACGGCGATGGCCTCGTTCAGCGTGTCCGCGTGTCCTCCAACTGTCTCGAAGACAACGTCGGGACGCCGTTCCCTGGCCCAGTCCCGCAGTGCGTCCTCGGCCAGCGGCTCCAGCCCGAGCTTCCGGGCTGTGTCCTGTTGGTGTGGATAGCGGGCCGTGATCCCAACTCCCGCGCAGCGGTCACGGGCGAGGAGTCCCGTCATCAGGCCGATGGTCCCCGCGCCGAGCACCAGCGCCCGGCTGTCGGGTTGCAAACGGGCCAGGTTGATGCCGCGCATCGACACGGCGACGGGCTCCGCGGTCGCCGCCAGTGCCGGGGAGACCGACGGGTCCACGGGGTGAATCGCGTACTCGGGAACGTCGACGAACTCGGCCAGCCCGCCCATGGCGCCGCCGCCGACGAACTGCAACGTGCGGCACAGATGACGGAAGCCAGAGCGGCACGAGTCGCAGTGCCCGCAGTAGGCGATGGGTTCCACGGCGTACATGGCGTCGGCGAGCCCCTTGCCGCCGTCGGCTAGCGTCCCGGCGATCTCGTGCCCGGGGACGTTGCCCAGGGTAACTTGACGCTCGCCACGATAGGCGTGGATGTCGGAGCCGCAAATGCCGCAGGCGGCCATGCGCAGGCGGACCCAATCCCGGGGCAACCCGCGAGGCTTGGCCTCAACCATGCCAAGGCCCTTGTCGGTCCACGTAGCCTGGAGCATTAGCCCTCGCTGTCTCGATTGGGGGAGGCCATCGCGGTCACGTCCTCCAGCGCGGGCAGCACTTCGTAAACGCGCACGTGCTGGTTTGCGTAGACGATGTCGAGGGTCGTCCCCACCATCGCGTTGAACTTGTCCAAGCCTTCCTTTGGATAGCGCTGCCGCTCCATCTGGCCGACGTAAATATAGCGCACGCCGTAGCGGTCGAGGAACCGCTCCGCGGCCTGAATCGAGCTCGATCGGTAGAAGTTTTCCACCTCGCGACGACGCAGGTCCACGGCCCACGCGTACTCGGCCCGCTGCTGGCGCTGGTGGTGGTCCCAACCGATCACCGCCGGCAGGCCGGTGTAGATCGAGACGCGGTTACCCCAGCGGTAGAGCTCGGAGAGCCCTTCGACGATTACCGGCGAGCCCTCGACGTTGTCCTGCATCCACTCGATGCCGAGCCGGTCCCAGACGAGCTCGAGGGGCTCTCGGTCCTCCAGGTCGCGGTACTGGGCGACGTCCATGTACGTCATGCCGTCGTTCGAAGGCGGCAATGCGTTAAAGCGGTCGCGCGCGCGGACGGGGGTCCCCATCAACGGGTAGATGAGCACGCACGCCACGATGAGCACAAGAGCGCCCTGCCATACCAGTCGAAACGGCTTCGAGGTGAAGACCTGCCCGAACCGCAGTCGCCAGAGGGCGTAGGCCGAGGCGATGCCGAACAACGTCCACGCCTGCAGGTAGAACTTGAACACGGTGTTCAGTCTGCCAATGTCGTTTCGGAAGGTAAACAGGTCCACGAAGATGCCCAAGGCCAGGGGCGCCGCGATGACCCCGAGGAAGAAGAGGCGAACGGCAAAGCCCTCCTCCCGGTCGCGGACCTCGCGCAGCGCCAACGGTGCGACCAGCATGAGGAACACCGTCAGGAAGCCGACGGTCGCGTAGCCGGTGCCGGCCAGGCTCGTGAGCAGGATGAAGCCAACCGTCACGTAGGCGAGGCGAGTCAGGCCAAACCGGTCGGCCAGCAACCACACCCGTGCAGCGACGTTGCCTCCACTGGCTTCCGCAAACACTGACCGCATGCCGGGCCGGTACATTCGCCAGAGCCGATAGCCGACGTAGGACGCGACGATCATCAGGAACGGGGCGTGGATCCCGGCGTAGCGCCAGAGGACGGTGGTGGTCTCGCTTCGGAAGAAGGTGCCCCGGACGAAGTCGGTGGCGCTGCCGAGGAGGGGGACGCTCGATACCTTGATGGGATCGGGATCGTGGATGGGGGGCTCGTAGCTCGCGACGTAGGGAAGGAAAAAGAGGAACATCAGGCCGGCCAGGGCTGCGATCTTGACGGCGCCGGCGACAAGGAGGGACCAGTCCAGCCGCCGCCGCACTCCGAGCTCCGCGATGACGATTGCCGCAGCCCCCACCGCCGCATAGGTCACCACGTCCCAGCTATTCGTCGCCAGGATGGCCCCGAGGGTGAGCCCCAGGACCACGATGGGGAGGACGGCCGTCGCTCCCAGCACGCCGAGGCGGGTGCGGGAGCCGATCACGATGGCGAGGGTCAGGCCCAGGGCGAGGAGGGTCAACGGCATCGCGAACAGGTGCGCGTGGGGGTCGGCAAACAGGAACGTGAAGAACGGAAACTCGGTGACTTCGAAGCCGGGAGGGTCGGGGGGCATCATGCGGCTGCTGCGCCAGAAATCGAAGGCGCGGAACGGCTCCCCGGACGCCGTGCGCTCGGCGCCCTGGAGGAACTGGGTCACGCCGTCCATGTTGCCGATCACTACGACGAGCACCACGCCGACGAGGCCGATGAGTATCGGCGACGAAAAGCGGGACGCGAGTCCGGCTGCCGTGGCGAGTCGCCGCTTTGCGAGCACGACCAGGTTGTAGACCACCGAGAAGACGCCCGCGACCGTCAGGGCAAAGAACAGCGGCACGGTGAGGTTGATCGCGATGGAGGGCATGATGCCGGTCAGCTTGGCCAGGGTCGCGTTCATGAACTGGCCGAAGTAGTAGTAGTTCAAGTAGCCGCCGGCGAACCACGGATCGTAGGGCGGCATCTGGGTCGAGCGCACCACGGCGTTGAAGTAGGCGAAGTCCATCGGCTTCTCGCCGCCACGGAACGGGTGCCACAGGTCCGGGTTCCATAAACGCAACCCATAGAGACCAAGGAACGCCACCAGGAACAAAAACTCGCCGGTGATGATGAGGCGTCGATTGTCCTTGAGGAACGCCAGGATCTCGTCGCGCGTGCGCCAGAGGATCGCGCCGGAGACGGCGGCGATCAACAGCATGCCGAGGATGATGGACAGCCTCGAATAGTCGACCCAATGCAGGCTGGCTAGGAGCCACGGCACATAGGCCAGGAGCAGCACGCCGAGCATCTTGCCGAGGAGATAGCCTCGGTCGGGAAGCCAGCGGAAGACGACCATGGTGATGGGCAGGGCGAGGAGGAATGCGACCTGGACGGCAAGGAACCAGAAGAAGGCAGGTACGGTGTTCACGAAGCTGTTTCGCTGGAACAGGTCGGACCAGGTGCCCCCGGCCTGCTGTACCGCTGCCGCTTCCGGCGAGAGCAGGAGCCCGAAGCCGGTCGTGGGGTCGTTTCGGCTCGATGGCGCCTGGGGTAGCGCGGCGCTAAAAAAGGCCAGCTGCTCCGCTTCGGAGCCCTGCAGGCGCTTTTCGAAGACCAGCACCAGCGGGTGGTCGTAGACGGTGAAGCTCTCGTCCGCCCAGCCCAGGCTGATGCTTCGTCGGGTTTGCTCATAGTCCAGAAGCGCCGAGGGCGGCGGCACATCGATCCGGGCAAAGGAGTCCTCGACGAGGGAGACGCCGAAGAGGTTGGGGTAGGAGCTCTCCCAATGGGCCAGCTCGAAGCCCAGCTCGCCCGCGAACAGCTGCTCGTAGTAGCGAAGGGTCATCGGGTAGCGCTCGGGGAGCCGTGGGATCGTCCCGTAAAGGCGGTTGCTGTAGAAGACGAGATAGTCGGCTTCAGTGAGCCGTTGCACCATGTGGGCCCGCTTGGCCGCGTTATCGTCGTTGTAGAGCTCGAGCTCCATGCCGTGGACTCGGTAGCCGCCGAGGTTAGGCAGGCCCTCTTCCCAATGCTCCTTGACGATCGTCGAGCCCGGGGCGGCGTTCGCCCGGAGCCACTCCGACGCCGCGGTGGCGGGATGCGGCCGGTCGTAGATGCGCACGTAGGCCACCGAGTAGAGGAGCGAAGCGATCATCACCAACCCAAAGAGGCCGTACAGAAGCTGGGGCCGCCCGAACCGCCACTGTCGTTGTTTGAGCCAGCCCACGGACCAAGTCATGAAGCTGCCCGCCATGATCGCGAGGAAGGGTGTGATCGGCAGGAGGTAACGCAGAAACTTGACCTGGAAGGAGCCGGTAATGAGGAAGTAAGGGATCACCCACGAGAGCATCAGAGCATGGGCGCGACTCCGTTTCCAGACGGTGGCCGCGACGCTGAAGCCCAGTCCTGACCAGAGCAGAATGCCGGCCGGGATGCCCGCACCCCAGACCGTCAGCTGCTTGACGTGATACAGATAGGGCGTGGTGTCGACGTACTGGCGCGTGTAGGGATAGTCGCGGATGCGGCGCACCATCTCGCTCTGCTCGCCGACGTCGCCCCAGAACGTCCGCCAGTCGATGAAGCCGTAGGGCTGGGCGATGAAGAACACGGCGACCGTGACGGCCCCGGCCAGGACGACGCCCTTGGCAGCCTGCCGGATGCGCGCCGGCTTCTCCGCTTCGTTGGCGTCGCCTCGATTAGCGTAGAGGAGGCCTGCCGCAACGAAGGCGAGGGCGAATGGGGCGGCGCTTGGCTTGGTCGCCAGCGCCAGGCCGAAGAAGAGCGCCGCGAGGGCGAAGCTTTTGATCGTTCCCCGGTCCATCGCCCTGGTGAGGAAGAAGAAGGACGCCATGAGGAACGTCGCCAGCATGATGTCGGTGACGAAGAAGTGGCTCTGCTGGATGTGGAGGACGGACAGCGCGATGAAGGACGCGCCCAGCAACCCCGCGACCTTGCCGAAGAGCCGGGCCCCCACAAGGTAGACCAGGCCAATCGTGACCACGTCGAAGACGGCCGAGGTGGCCCGCCCCATGATGGCCAGCTTGGTGAAGCTGGGGTCGTCGAAGAATGGTGGCGCCAGGTAGCCGGTCAGCTTGAGGAGGTACAGGGGGAAGGAGCCGTAGGGGTACCACCCGGGGTTGAGGGAGCTATCAGCGGAGAAGAGGGACCCGAGGTCGTTCGTCGGGAAGCCGAGGTCGGCCACGTGGAACAGGATCGCGCGCTCGTCGGGATGAAAGAGGCCGCCCTGGTCCCAGTTGATCCCGTAGAGGCGGAAGAACAGGGCGAGGCCGACGATCAGCGCCAGCGTGACGAGGTGCCAATGCGTCTTGAGATAGCCGACGGCCTGGGCTCGGACGCTTTCAGCCGCGGCTTTCATACCGAGTGTCATTCTAGCAGCAAACCAGACGCCGGAGTCGGTTGCGGGGGGTCGAGGGCCCCGCTAGACTTGGGCGCTGACGGCCTTCCTTTCCCTGTTTCAGCATACGAGGTCCACGGCCGGTCCAGTTCTCCGGGTGGCGACGGCCACCCTTCGAGGTCGGCTTGTCCCCACACACCATCGACATCGACATGGACGTTCCCCTGGAGTCGGGCCTCGACCGGCGATGGGTTCGGAGAGTCGTCCGGGGCGCGTTGGCCCGTCAGGCCCTGAAGGCTTCCATGGAAGTCGCGGTCCTGCTGACCTCGAACGAGACCGTCCGTCGACTCAACAAAGAATATCGAGGCCTGGACGAGACGACGGACGTCCTGTCCTTCGGCTCGGAGGGCGGGGAGGAGGCCTTCCCCACCGTGCCAGGCGAGGGGTTTGGCCTCGGCCAGGTGGTGGTATCATATCCGCAAGCCGTGCGGCAGGCCCGGGAGTACGGCCACTCGGTCAAAAGGGAAGTAGCCTTCCTGGTGGTCCACGGCCTCCTGCATCTCCTTGGCCACGACCACGAGGACCCGGCCAGTGAGTCGCGGATGTTCGCCGAGCAAGAGGCGGTGCTGCAGTCGCTGGGCATCACGCGGGAGTAAGCGGCGTTCCCAAGGGGAATCGATGACGTCCCAGGTGTTTTACCGCAAGTGGCGGCCGCAACGGTTCGCCGACGTCGTCGGTCAGGAGCACATCACCCGCACGCTCCTCAACGCGCTCTCGAGCGGTCGGGTGGCCCACGCATACCTTTTCTGTGGCCCAAGGGGCACCGGCAAGACCAGCACGGGCCGCATCCTCGCCAAGGCTATCAACTGCCTCGAAGGTGGCACGGGAGACCCGTGTAACCGTTGCATCATCTGCACTGGCGTCACTGAAGGACGAGCGCTGGACCTGGTCGAGATCGACGCGGCGAGCAACCGCGGCATCGATGAGATACGCAGCCTCCGCGAGAAGGTAAATTTCGCCCCCAACGAGGCCCGATTCAAGGTCTATATCATCGACGAAGTCCACATGCTGACGAAGGAGGCCTTCAACGCGCTGCTGAAGACGCTCGAGGAGCCGCCCCCGCACGCCGTCTTTATCCTGGCCACCACCGAGGCCCACCGCCTGCCCGCCACCGTCATCTCCCGTTGCCAGCGGTTCGACTTCCGGCGCATCTCGCTGACCGGGGTGGTCGACCGGCTGGCCCATGTCTGCGCCGAGGAGGGCGTCGACGCCTCCACGGAGGTGCTGACGACCGTAGCGCGCGCCGCCGGCGGCAGCCTTCGGGACGCCGAGAACCTGCTCGAACAGCTCGTGGTGGGGCGGGACGAACGCCTCGAGGACGATGCGGTCCGGGCCATGCTCGGCCTCGGTGGCGACGAGCAGGTCCGCGCCCTGGCGGCGGCGGCCCTTACGGGGGACGTGACCGCCGGGCTTTCCACCTTGAACGATGTCGCCGTGGCCGGGCTCGACCTTACGCAGTTCCACCGCGGGGTCATGGAGTACCTCCGCGGCGTGATGCTGGCCAAGGCCGGCGCGGCCGACTCCGTCGACGTCGCCGACGACGAACGGACCGAGATGAAACGATTGGCGGGCCCGGCGCCGATGGAGCGGATCGTGCGGGCCCTGCGCTCGTTCGGTCAGGCCGACCTTCGCGCCGCGAGCCATTCGTCGCTGCCCCTGGAGCTGGCCCTGGTCGACGCGGCCGAGGGCGCTCGGGAGGCCGAGCCTGTCCGGGCGGAGGCGCCGCAGGCGAGACGCGACCCGGCCCCAGCGCAGTCCCAGGCGCGACCCGAGCCGGCGACAATGACGCGCCCGTCGCCAACGCCGCCGGTCGAAGAGAAACCGCGACCGCGGCCCGTCGCAGCGGAGGCTGTCGCAGCGGCGCCCCCCGAAGCGCCATCCGGCCGCGAAGAGCCCGAGCCGGTCCGCGAGGCTGCCCAGCCGGAGCAGCCTTCCGAGCCAGCGCCCGCGCTCGTGACGGTGGGGTCCAACAGCGACCTGTTCCGCAAGCTCCAGGAGAACTGGAGGGCGGTGATAGAGGCCTCCCGAGGCAAGGGGCAAAAGTTCAAGCTAGACGCCCTGTTGCGCAGCGGACGGCTGGTTGGTATCGAAGGCGAGACGGTGGTCGTGGGGTTCACGCACCAGATGTTCATCGATAGAATGATGGATGAGCTGGACAACCCCGGGACGCGCAAGGGAATGGAAGAGGCCCTCGAAGGCGTGCTGGGAACCAGGCTTCAGGTGCGCTGCGTAATGATGCCCAAGGAAGGTCAGGCCGCCGGCGGACATCTGCTGAAGGCCGCGTCAGACATGGGCGCCCGGATCGTGAAGGGGGGAGAGCCCGAACGTGAATAAGAATATGTTGAAGCAGGCTCAGCAGCTTCAGGCCAGGCTCGCCAGGGCCCAGCAGGAGCTGGGGGAGATGACCGTCGAGGTCACGTCCGGAGGGGGCGCCGTCAGCGTCGTCGTCACTGGCGATCAGAGATTGCAGTCTATCAAGGTCTCGCCCGAGGTCGTGAGCCCGGACGAGGTCGACCTGCTCGAAGACCTGGTCCTGGCAGCGGTCAACGAGGGCCTGGAGAAGTCGAGAGAGATGGCCTCGGGCCACCTCGGGAAGCTGACCGGAGGGCTGGGCATTCCGGGCCTCGGAGGCCTCTAGCGCCTTCGTCGCTTGGCAGCACCTTGGACTACTTACCCGCAGCCGCACCGATCTCCCGTCTCATCGAAGAGTTGGGCAAGCTCCCGGGCGTGGGCCCCAAGTCGGCCCAGCGGCTCGCCTATCATTTGATCCGCGCTCCCCGGGAAGAGGCCCACGCCCTGGCCGACGCCGTCGCCGCCGTCAAGGACCAGGTGGTCTACTGTTCCCAGTGCCAGAACATCACCGACGCCGACCCCTGTGCCATCTGCTCCGATGAGGCGCGCGACCGCTCCATGTTGTGCGTCGTCGAGCAGCCCCTGGACATCTTGGCCCTCGAGAAGACGCGGAGTTTTAGGGGGCTGTATCACGTCCTGCATGGCGCCATCTCTCCCATCAACGGGGTCGGGCCGGGCGATTTGAAGGTCCAAGAGCTGCTGGATAGGGTCGCCGCCGATAGCGTCGCGGAGCTCATCCTGGCGACGAACCCCAATCTCGAGGGGGAGGCCACCGCGACCTACATCCAACGCCAGCTCACCTCGGACACCATTATCGTGAGTCGCCTGGCGCGGGGTCTGCCCTCGGGCGCCGACCTCGAGTACGCCGACGAGGTCACCCTCTCCAGGGCCATCGAAGGCCGTCAGCGGGTCTAGTCCACATGGAAAAGCCCCGCTTTCGAAAGACGGAGGCCATCGTCTTGAGGCACTTCCCCATCGGCGAGGCCGACCGCGTGGTGACGCTCTACACACCCTACGCCGGCAAGCTTCGCGCCGTTGCCCGTGGAGCGCGGCGGGTGAAGAGCCGTCTCGCCGGGCACATCGAGCCCCTGACCAGGACGCGCGTCTTCGTCACCCGCGGCAGGAGCCTCGATCACATCTCCCAGGCCGAGACGGTGAACGGGAACGTCGCGCTGCGGGCTGACTTGTGGCGGACGACCTGCGGGCTGTACCTGGCCGAGCTCGTAGACCGGTTTGGGATGGAGGAGCTGGAGAACGTGGCGCTGTACCGCTTGCTGCGCGACTGTCTCGAGGCCCTGGCCGACGCCCCGGACACCGCACTCGTGCTCCGCTATTTCGAGCTCCGGATGCTGCGCCTGGTCGGCTTCCTTCCCGAGCTGCGGCACTGTGTCGAATGCGGGGCCCAGCTCGCGCCCGAGACCAATTACTTCAGTCCGGCCGCCGGCGGAGTCCTGTGCCCGTCCTGCCGGGAAAAGAGCACCGTGGTGCGCCCGATCTCGGTGAATGCGTTGAAGGTGTTGCGTCTGTTCGCGACGTCGGACCTTGCGGCCGCTTCCGGAGTCCGGCTCACAGATGATCTCGCCGTTGAACTCGACAACACGATGCGGCAGTATATACGGTACATTCTGGAGCGGGACCTGAAGTCGCCGGAGTTCCTGGACCTCTTGAGGAAGCAGCAACTCCCCGCCTGAGGGACTCTCGCCGACGGCGCACGCGTGTTCAAGAAGATACTGATCGCCAACAGGGGCGAGGTCGCCCTCCGCATTATGCGGACCTGCGAGGACATGGGCCTCGGGATGGTCGCCGTGTTCTCCGAGGCCGACCGCCTGTCGCCCCATGTGACCTACGCCGACGAGGCCTACCTCATCGGCCCTCCGCCTCCTCTCGAGAGCTACCTCGACATCAGTCGGATGATCGAGGCGGCTAGGAAGTCGGGCGCCGACGCCATTCATCCCGGATACGGATTCATCGCGGAAAACGCCGAGTTCGCCGAGGCGTGCGTCGAGGCTGGAATCACGTTCATCGGTCCCTCGGGCGAGATGATCCGGCGCATGGGCGACAAGCTGGAGGCCCGCCGCATTATGCAGGCGGCCGGCGTGCCCATCGTCCCCGGCGCCACCGCTGAGGCAACGAGCATCGACGAGACGATGGGGCAGGCCAGGGAGATCGGCTTCCCCGTGCTCGTGAAGCCGGCGGGCGGCGGCGGTGGCAAGGGCATGCACGTCGTCGACTCGGAAGGGCAGATGGAGTCGGTGTTGCGGATCGCCGCTAGCGAGGCGGCTTCGTCCTTCGGCAACGCGACGGTGTACCTGGAGAAATATCTCAATCCCGTGAGGCACATCGAAATCCAGGTCCTGCGCGACAATTTCGGGAACGTGCTGCACATGGGCGAGCGAGAGTGCTCGGTCCAGCGCCGCCACCAGAAGATTATCGAAGAATGCCCTTCGATGGCCGTCACGCCCGAGCTCCGTGGACAGATGGTGGAAGCGGCGATTGCGGCGGTCGACGCTGTCAACTATTCCGGCGCCGGCACGATCGAGTTCCTCCTCGACGCCAAGGGCAACTTTTACTTCCTTGAGATGAACACGCGCCTCCAGGTAGAGCACACGGTGACCGAGGAGGTCACCGGGCTCGACCTCGTCCAGGAGCAGATTCTGGTCGCGAGCGGCCAGCCGCTCTCCCTCAAGCAAGAGGACATCCAGTTCAACGGCTGGGCTATCGAGTGCCGCATCTCGGCCGAAGACCCCTATAACAACTTCATGCCGAGTCCGGGAAAGATCGGCGTGCTGTCCGAACCCGGGGGCCCTGGAATCCGAGTCGACAGCGGCGTCTCGGAGGGCTTCGAGATTCCGCTGTTCTACGACCCCATGATCGCGAAGCTGATCACGTGGGGCCGCACCCGGGACCAGGCGATCCGCCGCATGAGACGCGCGTTGCGCGACTACCGGCTCCTCGGCATTCACCACAACATCCCGTTCCTGCTGGCGATTATCCAGCACGAGAAGTTCAAGGCCGGGGAGCTGCAGACCCAGTTCCTCGACGAGAACGAAGACCTGTTCGAGCAGCAGCCCAAGACAGGCGCCAAAATCGCCGCCGTTGTCGCCGCCCTCCTGGAGCATCAGAACAAATCGACGCGTCGCAACGGCGCCAAATCGGCTTCGGGGGGCAATGGCCGTGGCTGGAAGGGCTCGCTCCAGGGCTCGAGCTGGGACAGGCCATGGCGGTAGAACGCTATCGCGTTCAAGTGGATGGAGAGTGGCTCGACCTTGGCGTCCAGCGAAAAGGGAACGTGGTGGTCGTGACCGCCGGCGAAGAGAGTTGGGTAGCCGACCTCCAACGCTTCGGCGAAACGAACATGGTGTCGTTGCTTCTCGGCACGCGCTCCCTCGAGTTCCTGATCGAGAAGGTGAGCGACACCTACATCGTCCAGCGCGAGTCGGAGCAATACGACGTCCGGGTAAGGCCCGCCTGGTCCACCGGACGAGCCGGTGGCGCGGACGCGGGGGAGGCCACCGAGCTCGTAATCGCCTGTCCCATGGTGGGCGTGGTCGTCGGCGTGCCCGTCGCGGCTGGAGACTCGGTGGAGAAGGGCGACGTGCTCATCATTGTTGAAGCGATGAAGATGCAGAACGAGATTCGGGCGCCCCGGGCCGGCAAGGTCAAGGCCACAAGGGTCAACGTTGGGCAGAGTGTGGCGATGAGGCAGCCGCTGCTGGTGCTGGCCTAGAGCGGCTGCGGGAGAGACCCCCAACCCCCTGAAGGGGGTTCAAGGTAGCCCTTCGGGCTATTGGTACGAGAAGGGGCACATCCCCTTCGACCCCTGCCAAAGGGGCTCCGCCCCTCTGGACTCCTCGTCTCTGCAAGGACCTTGACGGACCTTGTAGCCGTTTCGCGGCGCTCCCTTGGGTTAGAGCCCGTTACGCGGCGGCGAGTTGCCTCCGTGACATGAGGGCCTTCTCGCCGAGCAACAGCGCCGCGGCAAGCCCGACGAGTGAGCCCGAGACGACGAAGAAGGTCGTGAAGTTGGTCAGCTCGAGCACCAGCCCCATCAGCGCCGCTCCTCCAGCCAGTCCCGCGTCGTGTCCCAGCGAAAAGGTCGCCATGGCAGAGCCCACTCTCTCGCCTTTCGCCCTGTCGGCTACCTCCGCCTGCAAACCGGGCTGCGACAGCCCGTATCCCGCGCCGTTGATGGCGCCCCCGATGAGCACCATGACCGGTTCCTGGATGATTCCGATGAGCAGCGTGCCCGTCATTACCACCAGCATCGCCGGCGCGACCACATAGGCCCTGGGGAAGGTGTCGAGCATGCGTCCCGCGACGGCCCGGACGATCATCGTCCCGACGGCGTAGACGGTGTAGAAGAGCCCGACGTTTTTCATGTCGATCTCGAGGGCGTAGATAGGGATGAAGACGTTGAGCGCGACCGTGTTGGACGTTGTCAGACTGTTGATGGCCGCCGGGAAAGCGGCGGCCTTGTTGAACAGGCCCTTGAGCCTTTCGGAGAGGCTCTGCCCCTCCACCGGAGCTGGCGTGTAGTGCTCCTTGAGCTGTTGCGACAGTAATACCGACAGGAGCGCGAAGAACATCGCGACGACGAACAAAATCGCGAAGTTGAACTCGCCGCTGACGTCGCTGCCGGCGCCCGGCAGCCAATTTCGGAGCCGCTCCTCAATCGGCCAGAGGCGGTCGCTGTTGATGAGCCAGGTCCCGAGCAAGGGCCCCAGCGCCAGAGCCAGGATGCTTATCGAGCTGTAGTAACTCATCGCCTCGCCCCGCTTGTGGCTGGGGGCGATATCCGTGACGTAGGCCAACGAGCCCGTGGTGTATGCGGAGACCCCCAGGCCGGCGAGCACGCGAAGAGGCCAGATCATGCCGACGTCGGTGACAAAGTCGTAGCCGGCCGATGCCAACAGGACGAGGACGGCGCCGAGGATCAGGAACCGGCGGCGTCCGAAGCGGTCGACGAGCAGCCCGGTGAACGGACGGAGCGTCAGCGACGCAAGGGCGGCGCTGCCGACGATAAGGCCGATCAGGGACGGGGCGCCGCCGTGCTCCTGGATGTAGATCGGGAGCGTGGGGAAGAAGACGATGAACGAGATGAGGTAGAGCATCGTCCCGAGGGAGACGAGTGTGAAGTCCCTCGTGAAGATGCGGTCGGTGCGATGCGCCATATCTCGGGGGTCGCTTAGAGGCCCAACGCCTCCCGGTTGCGCCAGTAGTCGCGTTGGATGGCGAGGCCCTGGACTGCCTCCTCGATGGTGCCGAACACCGGGTAGCCGGTGGCCTTGATGAGCTGCGGCACTTCGGACTGCGTGCCGAAGAGGGCGACGTTCACGGACTTGTCTGCCGCCTCGCTGGCCTCTTTCACCCGGATTACGAGCTTCTTGGCCTCGTCGAGCTTGATGCCCACGCCGCCGCCGGCCCCAGTCGGCAGCGTCAGCGCTATGCCGTCGATCCCCGGCTCTTCGAGCACCGCCAGGATCACTCGGGTGATCATCTCCCGGTTGTGGATGTCGCCGAAGTCGATGGGGTTGGTGAAGCGGACGACCCCCGCTCTGCTGATGCGTTCCAGCTCCTCGACGAGGCGGGGCGACAGCGCGGGGAGCTTGAAGCCTGAGGCCGCGGTGACGTCCGCCGAGATCACCGCCATGCCGCCCGAGGGCGACGCGACCACGATGTTGTCCCCCCGGCACGGTGGCAAGGCGAACGCCTTGGCCGCTGTGATGAACGACTCCAGGTCGCGGACACGGATCGCACCCGCCTGTCGCAGGGCTCCATCTACCACGGCGTCGTCGCTGGCGAGGGCGGCTGTGTGCGAGCTGGCCACCTCGGCGGCCTGTGGCGATGTGTTCGCCTTCATCACCACGACAGGTTTGGGAGAGCGGCGGATGGCCTGAACCAGGTCGCGGCCCCGCCGGACCTCCTCGAGATAGGCGAAGATGGCGCGGGTCGAAGGGTCCTCGGCCAGGAACTCGATCAGGTCGACCTCGTCCACATCGAGCTTGTTGCCTATGGAAACGACCTTGTTGTAGCCGAGTCCTTCCTGGGCGAACAGGGCCATGAGCCGCAGCTTCACGCCGCCGCTCTGGGCGACGATGCTGTTGGGCCCGTTCACGGCTGCCTCGTGGTCCAGGACGGGGAACGGCGTCACGAGGCCGTTGTCGAGGTTCGTGATGCCGATGCAGTTGGGGCCGAGGAACCGGATCCCGTGCCGCTCGGCGAAGTCGACCTCCGTCGGCAGGTCCAGGGGCGAGGGGTAGATCGGCTTGCCCTCGATCTCGCCGGCCTCGCGGCCCACGGCGTAGACCTCGCCTTGGAAGCCGAAGTTGGCGAGGTTGCGGAGGATGTTCTTCCCCATGTTCTCAGGACGATTCGAGACGCCGACCACGACGACTCTCTCGGGGTAGAACATCTGGCGCATGCGTCGATCCTCCGAACCTCTGGGACCCGACAAAGAATACTATAGTGGTCTTCTCGGAAGAACGTCTCCGACCCCTTGTTCGCCCCTTCGCCGCGTTGATACAATCGATGCTACCCCGCCCGGAAGGCTCAGCTTTTCTATGCCACTCGACACGATCCACGTCAAAGGCGCCCGCGAGCACAACCTCAAGAACATCGACGTCACCATCCCCCGGGACAAGCTGGTGGTCATCACCGGTCTCTCGGGCTCGGGGAAGAGCTCGCTTGCCTTCGACACCATCTACGCCGAGGGCCAGCGCCGCTATGTCGAGTCGCTCTCGGCCTACGCCCGCCAATTCCTGGGGCGCATGGAGAAGCCGGACGTCGACTACATCGAGGGGCTGAGCCCCGCGATCTCGATCGACCAGAAGGGGGCCAGTAACAACCCCCGCTCCATCGTGGGCACCGTCACCGAGATCTTCGACTATCTGCGGCTGCTCTTCGCCCGCGTCGGCAAGCCCCACTGTCCCCAGTGCGGGAGGGCCATCACGCGCCAGACCGTCCAGCAGATCGTCGACGCCGTCCTCGAGCTGCCGGTGGATACGCGGTTCATGGTCCTCGCCCCGCTGGTGCGCCACAAGAAAGGCGAGCACCTCGGCATCTTCGACGACCTGCGCAAGCAGGGTTACGTGCGGGCACGGGTGAACGGCGACGTTCGCGACCTTTCCGAGAAGATCACCCTGGACAAGAAGAAGTGGCACGACGTCGAGGGGGTGATCGACCGGCTGGCGATCATCGAGGGCGACGAGGACCAGCGGACGCGGGTGTCGGACTCGGTAGAGTCGGCGCTACGGCTGGGATCGGGCGTGGTGCTCATCGCCATCGTCGACGGCGACGAGCTGGTCTTCTCCGAGCACATGGCCTGCGCTCACTGCGGCATCAGCTTCCCGGAGATCGAGCCGCGCACGTTCAGCTTCAACAGCCCCCATGGGGCGTGCCCGACCTGCACCGGTATCGGCTCGCGGCTGGAGGTCGACCCGGAGTTGGTGCTCCCCAACCCGAACCTGAGCATCGCGGAAGGGGCCATCCAGCCCTGGGCTCGAGCGGGGACGATGAGCCCGTGGTACGCCAGCACGCTGGACGCCGTCGCCCGGAAATACGGCTTCGCGACGGACGTGCCGGTCAAGAGCCTCGCTAAAGAGCACGTCGATCTCATCCTCTACGGCACCGGCGAGAAGGTGATGGTGCGCCACGTCGCCAAGAACGGGCGGGTTTTCGAGTTCCCCACCGAGTTCGAGGGCGTCATCAACAGCCTGGCGCGTCGCTACCGCGATACCGAGTCCGACTGGGTGCGCGGCGAAATCGTTCGCTACATGACGGCGCACCCGTGCACCGATTGCCAGGGCATGCGGCTCAAGCCCGAGTCGCTGTCGGTGCTCATCGACCGCCGGAACATCATGCAGGTCACGGGCATGAACGTCGTCCACGCCATGGAGTGGATCGGCGCGCTCGAGGGCCAGGACGGGCGAAAGGCGCTGCTCAGCCAGCGGGACCAGACCATCGCGGCGCAGATCGTCAAGGAGATCCAGGCGCGGCTGCGGTTCCTGTTCGACATCGGACTCGACTATCTCACGCTGGACCGACCTTCCGGGACCCTGAGCGGAGGCGAGGCCCAACGCATTCGCCTGGCGACGCAGATCGGCAGCGGGCTCATGGGCGTGCTGTACGTCTGCGACGAGCCCTCGGTGGGCCTCCACGCCGCCGACGACGCGCGTCTCATCAAGACGCTGCTGCGCCTCCGCGACCTGGGCAACACGGTCATCGTCGTCGAGCACGACGAGGCAGTGATGCGGTCGGCGGACTGGATCATCGACCTGGGGCCGGGCGCCGGGGAGCACGGCGGACACCTGGTGGCCGCGGGACCGGTCGGGGTCATCGAGGCGTCCCCGGAGTCGATCACGGGAATGTACCTGAGCGGCAGGCGAGAAATTCCCATTCCGGAACGTCTCCGCAGAGGCAACGGGAAGAAGATCACGATCAAGGGCGCGCGCGCAAACAATCTGAAACGGGTCAACGTCTCGATTCCGCTGGGGCAGCTTGTGTGTATCACTGGCGTCTCGGGCAGTGGGAAGAGCACGTTGATCAACGAGGTGCTGTACAAGAAGTTGGCGCAGGTCTTTTACCGCGCCAGGGAGCGCCCCGGCAAGTTCGACAGCATCACCGGCCTGGAGCACGTCGACAAGGTTGTGAACATCGACCAGTCGCCCATCGGGCGAACGCCTCGGAGCAATCCGACGACGTATACCGGTGCGTTCACGTCCATTCGCGAGCTCTTCGCCAGCGTCCCCGAAGCCCGGGCGCGGGGCTACATGCCTGGCCGCTTCTCCTTCAATGTGAAGGGGGGGCGCTGTGAGGCCTGCGCCGGCGAGGGTTACGTGCGCATCGAGATGCAGTTCCTTCCCGACGTGACGGTGCCCTGCGAGGTCTGCATCGGCAAGCGGTACAACCGGGAGGCGCTGGAGATTCTGTTCAAGGGGAAGAACATCGCCGAGGTGCTCGACATGACGGTGAACGAGGGCCAGGAGTTCTTCGCCAACATACCCAAGGTCAACAACAAGCTGAAGACGATGCGTGAAGTGGGACTGGGCTACATGCGGCTTGGCCAGCCGGCAACCACGTTGAGCGGCGGCGAGGCGCAGCGGGTGAAGCTGAGCACCGAGCTCTCGAAGCGCTCCACAGGGCGGACGCTCTACGTCCTGGACGAGCCCACCACCGGCCTCTCGTTCGAGGATGCTAACGCGCTCCTCGCGGTGCTGCATACGCTGGTGGACGGCGGTAACACGGTGATCCTGATCGAGCATCACCTGGACCTGATCAAGAACGCCGACTGGGTCATCGACCTGGGCCCGGGCGCGGGCGACAAGGGCGGCGAAGTGGTGGCCACCGGAACGCCCCAGGACGTTGCGGCGAACCCCGCGTCGGTGACGGGGCAGTGGCTTGCCGCCAAGCTCCACTCCTCGGGGCCCGCAGCGGCATCGAACGGACGTCGCTCCGCCTCCAAGGTGCAAACCCGGCGCAAGCGCGAGGCGGCGGTCTCATAGAGAAGGAGGAGCGATGGAAAGTCCACTCTACGGACTGAAGCACATCCACAAGGTCATTCGCACGATGCTCGACGGCCTCGAGCAGGCGACCGGCGGAGTCGACTGGGAAAACGCGGAACAGGTCGGGGGCCTTCACGGCCATTTCGGCATGGTGAACGGGATGCTTCGCGAGCACCTGCAGCACGAGGACGAGATCTTCTTCCCGCCGCTCGAGCGCGTGGCGGGGCACATCGCGGGCGACTACGTCCACGACCACGATAGTGACAAGCAGGCGCTGACCGACCTCGGGGACCTGTTGTCGCAGGCGTCCAGCGCAACCGACAAGCAAGCGATCGGCCGACGGATCTACCGTGGGGCGGTCGCCCTCAACGCCAACCAGAGCCACCACATGGACAAAGAGGAGCAAGTGGTGGTCCCACTGATGGTCGAGAAGATAGGCCTGGACGAGCAGTGGGATATGCTGCGCGAGGTCTACAGCCGCCTCCCCGTCGAGGAGTTCGAGCAGATGATCCCCGGGATGATGTCGATCCTCGATCAGGACGAGCGGGAGGCCGAGCTCCGGGCCGAAATGAAGGCTATGAAGCCGGAAGCGTTCAAGGTCGTGGTCTCTCTGGCTCCTCATGGCATGTCGCCGGAGGACTGGCAGGACCTGCTCAACCGCATCCCGGAGCTGGCGTCCCACGGGGCGTAGCGGTCGCATCGCGGCCATGGTCATCAACACCATCGGCTTCACGCAGAAGTCGGCGCGCCAGTTCTTCGACCTCCTCGAGGCGAGCGGTGCGAAACGCCTCTTCGACGTGCGCCGCAACAACACGTCCCAACTCGCCGGCTTCACAAAGAAAGACGATCTGGCGTTCTTTCTCCAGCGCGTGCTGGGGATCGAATACCTGTGGTTGGAGGCGCTGGCGCCCAACGACGAGGATATCAAGGCTTACCGCAAGAGCGGCGACCGAGAGACCTTTCGCAGCCGCTATCTCTCGACCCTCCAGGGCCGAAATGCCATCGCCGGCCTGGACCGCTCGCTATTCAAAGGCGACGTGGTGCTGCTCTGCAGCGAGGCGGACGCGACGCACTGCCACCGCAGCATCGCCGCCGAGTTGATCGCGGCGGAGGTTGTGTCCGGCGCCGAGATCCGGCATTTGTAGAACTGACGACGATGGCCGTTCCCCTCGCCGAGCTCCACCTTCACCTTTACGGGACCATCCGGTCGTCCCACTACCTGTCCTATGTCGAGAATCGGGAGGTCGACTGGACCGTGTATGAGGCGGAGTACGAGAAGGCCTACGGCAAGTCGGCCACTCTCCGCCAGGCCTTGGACCGCCACCGCTCGGGTGACCCTCAAGCCGCCGATGATTTCCATCGTCTGTTCGCCTTTCTGGATAGCGATGCAGGCAACTTCGCTCGTTTTCAAACGAGGTTTGCTCTGCTGGACAACGGCGGCGAGCTGGCGAATCTGCCCTCGAGTGGCGAGCCGCATCCAGAGCTGCTCGACGAGGTTCGATTCTTCGTGCGTGCAATGATCGCCGACCAGAAGGCCCAGGGAATTGCCTATGCCGAGCAGCGTTTCTTGATGGGCAAGCGATTTAGCCTCACGGGCGGCCGTCTCGGAATGGAAGTCGTCCTGGAGGAGTATGCCGAGCTTGAGTCTGCCGACTTTGCCCCGCGCCTGGCGATCAGCCACCTACGAGACGATCCGTGGTGGCTCTGGGAGGAGACGAAACGGCTGGCGCTGGGCCCCTATGGACGCCTGGTTACCGGTGTCGACTTCTGTAACATCGAGGAAGGCCATCCACCCAAAGACAAGGCCCAGTTCTTCCAATCGGTGAAATCTTTCAACCGGGAACACCCTGACCGGGCGTTGGCGATTCTCTACCACGTGGGCGAAAGTTTCGAGGACAAGTCGCTGGAATCGGCCGTCCGCTGGGTGCAAGAGGCGGCTGAGCTGGGAGCGGACCGTTTGGGCCACGCCATCGCGCTGGGCGTCGACCCGGGCAACTACGGAGACCATGTGCGGACGGAGTCGGTGGCCGAGCGGCTCGACCAGATCGCCTACGACCGCCGCCATGCCGACGGCCTTGAGGCGCATGGCGTGGCTCTCGACGCCAATGCGCTCCGTGACGAGGCCGAACGCTTGATCCAGCGGGCGTCCGATGAGACTGTCGAGGTGCGTTATAACGAGGCCCGACTAAGGGAGCTGGAGCGCCGCCAGGACTACGCTATCGAGCGGGTCCGCGACTCCGGCGCCGTTGTCGAGGTCTGCCCCACGTCGAACCGGCGCATCGGCGGCATCGCCGACCCCGCCCACCACCCGGTGCATCGCTTCGTTGAAAAGGACCTCCCTTTCGTGGTCAGCTCCGACGACCCTGGCATATTCGGCACAACGTTGCGCGAGGAAATCGAGTGGGTGGTCCGGGCGGCGAATCTCGGGGAAGGGATGGCGGACGAGTTAGCACGACGCTCGTGGCGCTACCGTAGCGAGGTGCTGACGGGCCGGGAATCAAATTGACCCGCGCCGCTCGCCACTGATACACTGGTTGCCGGACCGCGCACCAGAAGAATATGGTCCCGGTTCGGGCAACATGGCAGCAATCCGATCCTTTCAATTCTCTAGCCTTCGCCGGGCCATACACCCGGAGTCGGCGTCGTGATCGGCGAGTACTTTCAGGACTATACGGCTGTCCTCATCGCCACCGTGGCTGGGACAGCGATGGTGCTGACGGCCTTCGTCGTCTCCAGGCTGCTCGCACCCCAGGCCCGTTCGCGGATGAAGGACATCCCGTACGAGTGCGGCATCGAGCCCACCGGTATGGGCTGGGGCCAGATGCACTTCCGCTACTACCTCTTCGCGATTCTATTTCTGATCTTCGACGTCGAGGCCGTCTTCCTCTTCCCGTGGGCGGTTATCTTCCTCAGTCCTGAAATGGCATCCGTCGTCTTCTACGAAATGCTGCTCTTTGTCGGCATCCTGTTCTTTGGTCTCATTTACTGTTGGAAGAAAGGGATCCTGGAGTGGACCTAGAGGTCAAGCCGGACCGGCTCTGGCCGGGGGAGAGCCTGCTCCAGAAGAGCGGCGCCCCGGGCGCTATTACCGCGAAGATCGACGACCTGATCGCGATGGGCCGCAAGTCCTCGCTGTGGCCGTTGCAGTTCGGCCTCGCCTGTTGCGCGATCGAAATGATCAGCACGTATATGTCGCACCATGACCTCGACCGTTTCGGGATCGTCACCTGGCCTTCGCCACGCCAGTCCGACGTCATGATCGTGGCCGGAACAGTGGTCAAGAAGATGGCCGACCCCATCAAGCTGCTCTACGAGCAGATGCCTTCGCCGAAGTGGGTGATTGCCATGGGGAGCTGCGCCACCTGCGGCGGCCCCTACACGCGGTCCTACTCGGTGGTGATGGGAGTCGACAAGATCATTCCGGTGGACATCTACGTCCCCGGCTGCCCGCCGCGTCCCGAGGCGCTGATGGACGCATTGATAAAACTCCAGGACAAGATCATGCGTGAGGGGAAGAGATAGCGTGGCCGAGCCGCCGAAGGGGCCGGAGGCGCCAGTAATCCCCGATCCTGCCATGGAGGCGCTCCTGAAAGACGTCTACGCCTCCTACGAAGCCGAGTTCAGCTACGCCGTCGACGAGCTGACGGTTACCGTCCCCAGGGAGCGCATCGAGGACGCTTGCCGCGTCGCCAAGAACGACCCTCGTCTCCGCTTCGACTACCTGCGCTGCCTCGCGGTGGTGGAATACCCCGAGTACTTCCAGGCCGTTTATCTGCTGCACTCCACGACGTTGGGACACAAGGCGGCCCTCAAGACCAATGCGCCCAAGGACGCTCCCGCGATCCCCTCGGTGACGGGTGTGTGGTCCGGCGCCGATTGGCACGAGCGGGAGGGGGCCGAGCTCTTCGGCGTCACGTTCACCGGCCACCCGGACCCAAGACACTTGCTGCTCTTCGACGAGTTCGAAGGGAAGTACCCCATGCGCAAGGACTACCCCTTCGAAGAGCTCGAAGAGTGGAGCCCTGAGAATGACCGGCCCTGGCAGCGGGCCGGGATGGAGAGCCGCGATGGCGGTTGACGAGAAGCTCGGCACCGTCGACATGATGCTGAACATGGGTCCGCAGCACCCCAGCACGCACGGGGTGTTTCGGATCGTCGTCGATATCGACGGCGAGCGGGTGGTCCGCGCCGTGCCCCACATCGGCTACCTGCACCGCGGCTCGGAAAAGCTCTGCGAGCGGGAAAACTACCGCCAGATCATCACGCTCTTCGACCGGCTGGACTACATCGCCAACTTCAACAATGAGCTGGTGTTCTGCCTGGCCGCGGAGAAGCTCATGGGTATCGAGGCGCCGGAGCGGGCCCAGTTCATCCGCCTGCTCATGTGCGAGCTCAACCGCATCGCCAGCCACATGATGTTCTACGGCGCCTTCGGGACCGACATCGGCGTTTTCGCGACGCCCTTCATGTACGGCTTCCGCGAGCGGGAGAACATTCAGCAAATCTTCGAGTCGGTTAGCGGCGCGAGAATGATGCACAGCTACATTCGAGTCGGCGGCGTGGCCGCGGACCTCCCTGACGACTTCATGCCAAGGATGCGGAGCCTCCTGCCCGGCCTGAAGCAGGCCATCGAGGAGTGCGACCGTCTGGTGACCTACAACGAGATCTTCCTCGAGCGCACACGCGGAGTCGGCGTGCTTTCGGCCGAGGACGCGATCGACCTTGGGGTCAGCGGTCCCATGCTGCGCGCCTGTGGCGTGCCCCACGACCTCCGTGTCGTCGACCCATACCTGGTCTATGACCGCTTCAACTTCGAGATTCCCCTGGGACAGAACGGCGACTGCTGGGACCGTTACTGGGTGCGAATCGAGGAGATGCGGCAATCGGTGGCCATCATCGAGCAGGCGCTGGACCAGCTGCCGGAGGGCTCCATCCAGACGCCCGTGGCCAAGTTCGGCTTCGTCAAGCCGCCCGCCGGAGACGCCTACGCCAGGGCCGAGAACCCGCGGGGCGATTTCGGGGTCTACCTCGTCAGTGAGGGCAAGGATAAGCCTTACCGTGTGAAGATGCGCGGCCCTTCGTTCTCGAACCTGATGGCGCTTCAGCGGATGGTGGAGGGCGCCTTCATCGCGGACGTTGTGGCGATCCTCGGGTCTCTCGACATCGTGCTCGGCGAAGTGGACCGATGAACTGGTCCGACGTCGCCTGGTTGATTCTCGCGGTCGCCCTTTTCATCGGGTTCATTACGCTGGTCGTACTCGCGCTAACCTACGTCGAACGAAAACTCATCGGTCGTATCCAGCAACGAATGGGCCCGATGCGCACCGGTCCCTGGGGCCTGCTCCAACCCGTGGCCGACGCCCTGAAGCTGCTGACCAAGGAAGACCTGGTACCCGCACTGGCCGACCGGGCGACGTTCTGGCTTGCGCCCCTGGTCGTCTTCGTGCCCGCTTTCGTGATCTGGGTCTCCATCCCGTTCACGCGCGACATCGGCATCCGCAATCTGGAGCTGGGTATCTTCTTCATCATCGCGGTTTCGGGACTGTCGGTGGCCGGCCTGCTGATGGCGGCGTGGGGCTCCGTGAACAAATACGGCATGCTGGGTGGGGTGCGCGCCGCGGCGCAGCTCATCAGCTACGAGCTACCGCTGATCGTGGGCGTCCTCGGCGTGGTGATGATCGCCCAGTCGACGGACCTCCGGGTCATCGTCGGCGAGCAGACGACGCTCTGGTTCGTGATCCTGCAGCCCGTGGGGATCCTGCTGTTCCTGTTCGCCGGCCTGGCGGAGGTCGCGAGGGCGCCCTTCGACATCCCGGTGGCCGAGTCGGAGTTGATGGGCGGGCCCTTTATCGAATATAGCGGCATGCACTGGTCGATCTTCTACCTCGCGGAGTACGCGAACACGTTCGCTATCGGTGTGTTGACGACACTCCTCTTTCTCGGCGGCTGGCGAGGCCCCGGTCCCGCGACTGGCTGGGGCGAGGACGTGATGATGGCGTTCTGGTTCCTTGCGAAGACCTCGGCGGTGATCCTATTCATCATCTGGCTCAGGACCAGCGTGCCGCGACTGCGTATCGATCAGCTCATGAGCCTGGCATGGAAAGTGTTCGTGCCGTTGTCCTTTCTCAACCTGGTGGCGACGGCCTTCTATCTCTTTTACGGTTGGCCCGATTGGAGTATAGTTCTGATGTCGCTGGCGATGCTCGTCAGTGTTGGCTTCCTCTACTATCGTCGCCGGCGGGCCCGCCTTGGGGAGATCGTCACGGTCAAGCTCCGGGTCGAGCAAGGCAGGGTCGTCGGATGATCAACCTCATCAAGGGTCTGGGCGTGACCCTGAAGACGATGATCCGCAAGCCCGTGACCGTTCAGTACCCCGAAGAACACCTGCCGATGTCGCCCCGCTATCTGGGGTTTCCCGCGCTTCTCTGGGACGACAAGGTCGACGAGCCGGCCTGCACCGGGTGCCTCGTCTGCGCCCGCTATTGCCCCACCGAGTGCATTACCGTCTCGATGAAGGACAACCCCCTTCACGCCGAGGAGAAGAGCAAACGCCGCAAGATCGTCGACGACTTCCAGATACGTATGGAGCGCTGCATCCTCTGCGGCATCTGTGTCGAGGTCTGTAACTTCGAGGCGATCGAGATGTCGGACTACCATGAGGAGGCCGACATCAGCCGTGGCGGACTGATCGCTACCAAGGAAGACCTGTTCCGGATGGGGCGGGACTACCAGAAGCGCATGGGGATCGTGGTCGGCGGGACGGACAAAGGCGACGAGGAAGAGGAGGCGTGAGCCCGCTCCTCGCGATGTTCATCGTGGTCTCGGGGGTCGCCGTGGCCGGCGGCGCCGGGGTCGTCTTCTCCCGCAGCGTGGTCTACGCCTCCCTGTTCCTGCTGCTCAGCCTGATGGCGGTGGCCGGGATCTATATTCTCCTCTTCTCCGCATTCCTGGCGGTGGTTCAGGTCCTCATCTACGGCGGCGCGATCATTGTCGTCGTGCTCTTCGCGCTGATGCTCACCCGCCAGGAGGGCGCGACCGGGAGTCTGGACCATCGACAGAAGCCGTTGGCCCTGGTTACCGGGCTTGCGGTCCTTGGAAGCCTGGTCGCCACCATCGTAATCAACAAATGGCCGCCCTCCGTCGACCCTGAGCCGGTAGGGTTCCGGGCCCTGGGATCAGAGCTGTTTAGCCGTTGGGCCGTGCCCTTCGAGATCGCATCGCTGCTGTTGCTCGTGGCCCTCATTGGGGCCATCGTCATCGCTCGCCCGAGTGAGCGCGAATGATCGAGCTCGAATATATCCTGATCTTCAGCGCCGTGTTGTTCTGCCTGGGTCTGTACGGGGTGCTGGTCCGGCGTAACGCCGTGATGATCCTGCTCGCGATCGAGCTGATGCTCAACGCCGTCAACATCAACCTCGTCGCCTTCGCCGTCTACCTCCAACCCGAGGCGATGGTGGGGCTGGTGTTCGCCATCTTCATCATCACGGTGGCGGCGGCCGAGGTCGGTCTGGCGCTGGCCATCGTGCTGCGACTGTTCCGGGCCAAGGGGTCGGTCAACCTCGACGAAGTCAACTTGATGCGATGGTGATCTCGCCTTTAGACACGTTAGTCCTTTCCCTTCGGGAGAGGGCCTGGGAAACGTAGGGGACCCGATGGGAATGGAGTGGGCCTGGCTGTTGCCTGCCCTCTGTATTGGCGCCTTCGGCGTCATCGCCCTCTTGGGCCGCCAGCTCGGCGGCGCCGGGAGCGCGGCGTTGGCGGTTGGCGCCATCGCAACGGCCTTCGCCCTCTTCTGGTTTGTCACCGCCGACCATCTCGATAGCGGCGCAGCCGTGTTCAGCAGGGTGTGGTTCGATGCCGGAGACGCTCGTGTGCTGCTGGGCATGAACGTGGACCAGCTGGCCATCATCATGCTGGGCCTCGTCACTGCGGTGTCGCTGGCCGTGCAGGTGTACTCGTTACGCTACATGTCGGGCGATCCGCGGTTCGGCTGGTATTTCGGCCTCCACTCGCTGTTCGCCGCGGCCATGCTGGGTCTCGTGCTGGCGAACAATCTGCTCACGTTCTATTTCGTGTGGGAGCTGGTGGGGCTGGGCTCCTATCTGCTGATCGGGTTCTGGCACGAGCGGCGCCCGGCCGCCGAGGCCGCCAAGAAGGCCTTTATCACGACGCGGATCGGCGACGTGGCCCTGCTTTCGGGAATCCTCCTGCTGTTCAAGGTGACCGGCACCTTCGAGATGGACGAGATCTTCGCCCAGGCCGCGGCGGGCGACATCAGCGCGACGAGCCTCAACCTGTCGGCGGCCCTTATCTTCATCGGCGCCGCGGGAAAGTCGGCCCAGTTCCCCTTCCACGTCTGGCTGCCCGATGCGATGGAGGGGCCGACGCCGGTGAGCGCACTGATCCACGCCGCGACAATGGTGGCCGCGGGGGTCTATCTGGTCGCACGAATGATGCCACTGTTCGACGCCGCCCCCGGCGTGCTGCTCTTCGTCTCCTATATCGGCCTGACAACGGCGTTCATCGGGGCCTCGTTGGCGCTGGTGCAGAACGACATCAAGAAGGTGCTCGCGTACTCTACGATCAGCCAACTCGGATTCATGATGCTTGCCCTGGGCTCCTTGGGCCTCGCGGCCGGGATATTTCACCTCCTGGCGCACGGCTTCTTCAAGGCGCTCCTGTTTCTCTGCGCCGGCAGCGTGATCCACGCGATGCACGAAAAACAGGACATTCGAGAGATGGGCGGCCTTCGCACCCGAATGCCCTTCACCTATGTGGCGTTTGTCCTGGCCACCTTCGCCCTTGTTGGCATCTTCCCGACGAGCGGCTTCTTCAGCAAGGATGAGGTGCTCGTGGCGGTCCTGGATGGCCGCGGCGCGGTCTGGTACGTGGCGGGTCTCGTCGCGGCCGGGATGACGGCCCTCTACATCGGCCGGTTGCTGTTCATGGTGTTCTCGGGTCAGCCTCGGAGCGATGAGGCCCAGACCGCCCACGAATCGCCTCCCGCGATGGTGTTGCCGATGCTCGCGCTGATGGTGCCCGCGGCGGGGCTGGGGCTGCTCGCGCTTTCCTGGGGCGACTACGGCGGTTTCGGTACGTTTCTGTTCTTCGCTCCGGAAGGCCCTCATGGCTATGAGTTGCGCGGCTGGGTATTCTGGCCCGCGTTTGCCCTCGCCTATGTCGCCCTGGCCGCCGGACGTCTCCTCTACTTCAGGCCGCGGGGGCTGGCCCCCTCCATCGTCCAGAGCCGCCTCCCCTGGCTTTATCACTTCCTCGAGAAGAAGCTGTACATGGACCATGCCTACCAGTGGACCGTCGACCGTGTCGTGATGGTGGTCTCGGGGGCGACGGCCTGGTTCGACCGCAAGGTGGTCAACAACGCCGGCGTCGACGGCTCGGGCAAGCTGACCGTCATGAGCGGCCACCTTCTTCGCTATCACGAGACGGGCCTCGTCTCCAACTACGTCTGGGCCATCGCCGCGTCCGCAACGCTCATCCTCGTCGTCGTCGTGGCGGTGGCGGCATGAGGCGTCGAGGCCGATCGTGAACGACATCCTCCTCACGATTCTTATCGCGGTGCCGGCGACGGCCACCGGGGTTGCCCTGCTGCTCCCCGGCTCCAAGCCTGGGGCGATCAGGGCCGCGATGCTCGGCTTCGCCACGGTGGCGCTGGCGTTCTCGATACTCACCTTCGTCGCCTACGACCATGGCGAGGGCGGCTATCAGTTCCAGCGCCAGTGGCAGTGGATCGAGAGCCTGGGCGTGTCGTTGCATCTCGGGGTCGACGGTATTTCGGCCCCGATGGTGTTGTTGACGGGGATCGTGGTGTTCACGGGGGTGGTGATCTCGTGGAGCGTCAAGGAACGGGTCAAGGAGTATTTCGTCCTTTTCATGGCGCTTGTGACGGGCGTGTACGGCACCTTCGTTGCCCTGGACTTGTTCTTCCTGTTCTTCTTCTACGAGCTGGCGGTGCTGCCCATGTACCTCCTGATCGCGGTGTGGGGAAGCACTCGGAAGGAGTACGGCGCCCTGAAGCTGGTCCTCTATCTCGTCGCCGGCAGCGCGCTGGTGTGGGTAGCCCTGGTGGCGATCTACGCCGAGGCGGACCTCGGTACCTTCAACCTGCTGGCGCTGCAGGACGCCGAGTTCGCCAGTGACTTCCAGACGATCTTCTTCCCGTTGCTCATGATCGGCTTCGGGGTGCTGGCCGGCCTATGGCCCTTCCACACGTGGTCGCCCGACGGCCACGTGGCGGCGCCGACGGCCGTGAGCATGCTCCATGCCGGGGTGCTGATGAAGCTGGGCGCCTACGGGATTATTCGCGTCGGCATCACGCTGCTGCCCGAGGGCGCCGATGCCTGGCAGGTGCCGTTAATTTCTCTGGCGACCGTGAACGTGGTCTACGGCGCCTTCGCCGCCATGGCGCAGCGCGACTTGAAATTCGTCATCGGCTATTCAAGCGTCGCACACATGGGGCTGGTGCTCATCGGCCTCGCGACGTTGGAGTCGGTGGGGATGAGCGGCGCCGTCCTGCAGATGTTTTCTCACGGGATTATGACGGCCCTGTTCTTCGCAGTCGTCGGCGTGATCTACGACCGCACACACACCCGGGACATCACCATGTTCCAGGGACTTTCGAAGCGAATGGGCCTCACCACGGCCCTGTTCATGATCGCGGGCCTCACCTCGCTGGGCCTCCCGGGCCTGAGCGGCTTCGTCGCCGAGGTGCTGGTGTTCATCGGGGCGTTTCGCACCTATCCCGTGGTGGGTGTGCTTGGCATCGTCGCGGCGATGCTCACCGCGGTCTACATCTTGCGACTGATCGCGAAGGTGTTCTTCGGGCCCCTGGACGAGCGCTGGCGCGATGTCGAGGACATGAGCCGGCGTGAGGGCTTCGCCGCCGGCATCCTGGCGCTGACGCTGCTGCTGTTCGGGGTCTTCCCACTGCCGCTGCTGCGCGTCATCAACAGCGGAGTCGACACCTTGATGAGCCGCATCGGGGAGGCGCTGTGAACGTCGACTTCGGGCTGTTTATCCCCGAGTTCGTCATGGCCGGCATGGCCATCCTCGTGCTGCTCGTGGACCTGTTCCTCGACGACGCCCGGAAGCACTGGCTCGCCTACCTGTCGCTCCTGGGGATCTTCGGGACCATGGGCGCGTCGTTCACGCTGCTTGGCGAAGACGAGGCCCTCTACGGCGGGCTGTTCCTGGTGGACAGCTACGCCATCTTCTTCAAAGTCTTCCTACTCGCGGTGGCCGCCTTCATGGTCTTGGCGTCCGTGGACTACGTGAAGCGAAATCTCAAGAGCCCGGGCGAGTTCTACGGGATTCTGCTCTTCTCGGTGCTGGCGATGATGACCATGACCGCCTCGGGGGAGCTGATAACGGCCTATATATCGCTGGAGCTGTTCAGCTTCAGTCTCTATATCCTGGCGGGCTACGCCATCCACCGACCCAAGTCCGTCGAGGCCGGGATCAAGTACATCCTCGTCGGCGCGTTCTCGTCGGCGTTGCTCCTTTACGGACTCAGCCTGGTCTACGGCTCCGTGGGCACGACGATCTTCAGCGAAATCGCCGAAGCCCTGCGCGCCGGCGAAGAGGTGCCGGTGGCCTTCCTGGGAGGGATGGTGCTGGTGATCGTCGGCTTCGGGTTCAAAGTGGCTGCGGTGCCGTTCCACATGTGGGCTCCCGACGTCTACGAAGGAGCGCCGACGCCCGTGACGGCGTACCTCGCGGTGGCCTCGAAGGCGGTGAGCTTCGCCCTGTTGCTACGACTCTTCGCGGTGGGTTTCGGCCCGGCCATCGCGGACTGGCAGGGCATCCTTGCCGGCATGGCGGCGGCGACGATGATTTTGGGAAACCTGGTCGCGATCTCCCAACGCAACATCAAGCGCATGCTGGCGTACTCGAGCATCGGGCAGGCCGGCTATCTGCTCATGGGAATCGTCGCCCTGTCGACGCTTGCTTCGAACGGCATGATCTTCCACCTCGTCGGCTATTCGGCGACGAACTTCGCCGCCTTTGCCTGCGTCATCGCCTACCAGAACATGACCGGTAAGGAAGAGATCGCCGACTACGCGGGCCTGGCGAAGCGGCAGCCGTTCGTCGCGCTGGTCCTGTCCGTCTCCATGTTCTCCTTGGCCGGGCTGCCGATCTTCTCCGGTTTCGCCACCAAGTTCTATCTGTTCACCGCCGTTGCCGACGAAGGCTTGTTATGGCTCGTCATCGTCGCCGTCGCTGCGAGCGTCATCTCCCTGTACTATTACCTGATGGTCGTGAAGCAAATGTATCTCGGCGAGGCCTCGGAGCCCGGCCGGCTTCGTCTTGACCTCTCGATGACCGGTGTGCTGGCGGGTCTGCTGGCGGCGGTCGTCCTGTTCGGCGTCTATCCCGGCCCGTTGATCGAGCTGATCGAGCATGCCACGAGATCGTTGCCGCTCTAGACCCGAGACGCGAGGAGCGCTCTGTTGACCGATCACGCAGTCGTTTCCGACGGGCTCGTTCGTCGTTTCGGCGAGTCCAACGCGGTTGACGGCATCGATCTGGCCATCTCGACCGGCGAGATCTACGGCTTCCTCGGCCCCAATGGGGCCGGCAAGTCGACCATGGTCCGCATGTTCACGACCCTGCTCCTGCCCACGGCCGGGACAGCGACGGTGGCCGGCTATGACGTGATACACGAGCCCCATGAGGTCCGGCTACGGATCGGCGCCGCTCTCCAGGAGGCTTCGCTGGACGGAAGACAGACCGGCCGGGAGCTGCTCCGTTTTCAGGGCAGTCTCTATGGCCTGTCCCGTAGGGAGATCGACCGGCGCATGGTCGACCTCGAGGAGCTGGTGGACATCGGCGATGCCATGGACCGTCTCGTCGGCACGTACTCCGGCGGAATGAAGCGGCGCCTCGACCTCGCCGCCGCCCTTGTCCACAATCCCGAGGTCCTGTTCCTCGATGAGCCGACGACGGGGCTCGACCCGGTCAGCCGGGTGAAGGTCTGGGACGAGGTGCGACGGATCAACAAAGAGCTGGGCGTCACTATCTTCCTCCTGACCCAGTACCTGGAGGAGGCCGATGCACTGACGAACCGCATCGGAATCATGAACCGAGGCCGGCTCGTGGCCGAAGGGACGCCGGCGGAGTTGAAGCGGTCGGTAGGCTCGGATGTCATCATCGCCCGGATTGAAGGCGACTCGGTTGCGGCAACCGACGCCCTCCGTCGCATCAGGAACGTCGGCGCCATCGAAGACCACGGCGGCGAACTCACCATCGCTGTAGAAAACGGCGCGGCATTCGTGAGCAGGGTGGCGCTGGCGTTGAACGACTCTGGCGTCGAGGTCCGGGAGCTGACGCTACGGAGCCCCACGCTGGACGACGTTTTCCTGCAGTTCACCGGAGCGCGTCTTGAGGAAGCGGAGTCGGCTTCCGAGGATGTCGAGGAATGAGCGCCATGGCGGAGCAGCCGATCCGGGCGCGGCGCGCGGGGTTCGTGACCGATGTCATCTCCGTGGCCAGGCGGGCCCTTCGCTCGATCCCCCGCGACCCGGAGGGCGTGATTCCACCGCTGGTGGTCGGCGCCTTCTTCTTCGTGATCAATGTTGGCGCGCTCCAGGACCTGGCCGAGACGCTCCCGGAGGTCGACTTCAGGGCGTTCCAGCTTCCCGTGGCCATTACCTTCGCCATCACCGGGGTCTCGCGGGCGATCACGGTGGTCACCGACATCACGACGGGATATTTCGACAAGCTTTCCATTACTCCCGTGAACCGGCTGGCCCTGCTGTTGGGGCTGATGGCGGCGGACCTGGCGCTGGTGATAGCGCTCTCGATCCCGGTGCTGACGCTTGGGTTCATCTTCGGCGTGCGCTTCGAGACGGGGGCACTCGGCGTACTGGTCTTCATTGGCTTCGCAGGCCTTTGGGGACTCATGTTCACCGGGTTCATGTATGCCATAGCGTTGAAGACGGGTAACCCCGCCGCGGTGAACTCGTCGTTCCTGCTCTTCTTTCCGTTCATGTTCCTCACGACAACCTTCCTGCCGAAGGAGGCTCTGACGGATTGGCTCAGTGCGGTCGCCACGTACAACCCGGTGACGTATCTGTTGGATGCCATGCGGTCGCTGATCTCCCGGGGATGGGAAGGCGAAGCCCTGTTGAAGGGCTTGGCCGGTATCGCGATCGTGGGCACGGTCAGCATGACGCTTGCGCTGCTTGCGCTACGGAGCCGGGTCCGGCGTCGCTGACGGGCCTGACCCCGTCCGTCGATCCTCGAGCGCTATAATCCCGCGGTGAGCGCGTTCCTCCGTTCCGTGTGCCTTGCGGTGGCGGGCTGGTCCGTTGTCACGGCCTGCTCCGGGTCCGGCGACCTCCCCAATTCGGACGCTCCGGTCACTGGCGCCGAAGTCCCGGCCCTCGCCGGCTTCGACCGCGCGATGATCGAGCTCATTGCCCGATACGACGTGCCGGGCGGCGCCCTCGCCGTCGTCCGGGACGGAGTGCTCGTGCTGGCCCGTGGCTATGGGTGGGCCGACGTCGACGCGAGAGAGCCGGTCGAGCCGGATGCCCTGTTCCGCGTGGCGAGCGCTTCCAAGCCGATCACGGCCGCCGCCATCCTGACGCTGGTGGAGGACGGCGTCGTTGACCTCGACACGCCTGCGTTCCGGACACTGAGGGTGCGGCCCTCCGACGAACGCAAGCCGGACCCCCGCCTAGCGGACGTCACGGTGCGGCATCTCCTCCATCACGGCGGCGGCTGGGACCGACGGCTCTCCTTCGACCCGATGATTGAGCAGGACCGGGTCGCGGCCGGGCTCGGCATTCCAGGCCCGCCGACGGCTCGGGAGATCGTCGGCTACATGATGGGCCGTCTGCTGGACTTCGCACCGGGGACGCGTTACGCCTACTCCAACTTCGGCTACAGCGTGCTCGGCCGGGTAATCGAAGACCTCACGGGGCAGGACTACGAGGCCTTCGTGAGGGACCGGCTGCTGCTGCCCCTGGGCCTCGATGGGATGCGGATCGGCGGCTCATCGCTGGACGGGCGAAGGGACGGCGAGGTCCGCTATTACCCGGCGTCGCCATTGCTACCTGCCCCTTACGACGCCCTCGACCTCGGCGCCATGGACGCCCACGGAGGGTGGACCGGCTCCGCCATCGACCTGGCCCGGTTCGCCGCGGCGCTGGACCCGGCGATCACGGCGGCGATGGGGTCGCCGACGCCCTGGGAAGAGTTGCCGATGGGCCCCTATTACGGGATGGGCTGGGTTATCGAGCCTCAGTTCGGGTGGTGGCACGAAGGAGCGCTTCCCGGCTCGGCCTCGTTGCTGGTGCGCGCGGACGGCGGGCTGGCCTGGGCGGCGCTGTTCAACACGCTGCCCGAATCGGCCGCCTTTGCCGAGGAGCTGCGCGCCGCGCTGCGCCAGGCGGCCGAGGGCGTGGCCGAGTGGGACTAGGCGTCAGGAAAGGCCGGGAGCACGTCTTCGATGAAGGCCTGTATCGCGTCCCAATCGTAGGGTGGGCGGAGGGCGATGTTGATGAGGTCGACGCCGGTTTCGACGTAGCGCGCGATCTGCTCTACGGCCTCGTCCGGCGTGCCGAAGAGCATACCGGTATCCCGGTCCCGCGCCATGTTCGACCAGGCCGTGTAGAAGTCGTCCTTGGCGCGTTCCGCTTCCGCCGCGTCGGCCCTGATGTAGAAGCCCAGGTTGACGGATCGCTCGAGCTCGGCGGGGTCGCGGCCGATGCGCTCGCATGCCTCGTCGAGCACGGCGTTTTTCCGGGCGAAGGCCCTCGGCGAGACGTAGGCGGCGTTCCAGCCGTCGGCGTAGCGGGCCGCCATCGGGATGGAGCGCCGCTCACCCACGCCGCCGATCCATACCGGCAACTTCGCCTGGACCGGCTTGGGGTTGAACTGGGCATCGCGAACGCTGTAGTAGGAGCCCTCGAAGGTGGTCCGGGGCTGGGTGAGCAGGCCCTGGATGATCTGGACGCTCTCTTCGAGCATGTCGAGCCGCTGCTTTGGCGCTGGGAAGTCGTAACCGTAGGCCTCGTATTCTTTGGCATGCCACCCGGCGCCGAGGCCCAGGGTCGCCCTTCCGCCGCTCACGTGGTCGACGGTTGTCGCGGCCTTCGCGAGCACCGCCGGCGTGCGGAACCCCGTGCTGGCGACGAGGCAGCCGACGCGGACGTTCTCGGTCTCGGCGGCGAGGGCGGTCATGATGGAGATGGTCTCGAAAACGGGACTGCTCCCGTCGACGTAGGGCACGTCGTAGAAGTGGTCCCACACCGACACCCACGAAAACCCGGAGCTATCCGCCAGCCGCCAGAGCTTCCGAAGCTCGTCGTAAGTGGTGTCCTGCTGCCCCGAATGCACACCGAACTTCATCGCTCACGCCTTGGCTTTGATGCATTCGTCGCAGAGGCAGATCTTGCGCAGCATCTCGTAGGGGTAGATCCCGGTGTCGTGGCCGTCGCTCCAGAGGAACTGGAGAGCGTAGCGCCCGACGGTCATGTGGTCCAACGCTTCAATATCTTCGCCGACGTTATCCAGGGTCACCATGCGCTGGCCCGTCATCTCGTGAACGCAGCTTGCGCAGGGGCACTCGGCCCGGAGACTGCGGTGGGGAAAATAGCCGTGATGGCCTTCGTCCCATTCGATATGGATGCCATCAGGCAGAAGGTCGACTGAATTGGGTTGGATCAAGGGGGCCTCAGTTCTTCGCGAGGATAGACTCCATGTTGCGGTCGGAGAGGGCGGCCAGGTTGGTGGCCGTGCCGTAGGCTTCGAGGGCGTGCTGTTGCGCAAGCTTCGCTTCGGCCTCTCCGAAGAGGTCCTGAGGCGGAGCCAGGAAATAGCTGTCGTAGCCATATTTCACCGGCAGGAAGAACTGGCCCCAGAAATTGGCCACGAGCAAGAGCCTGGGGAGGTCGATCCGGTTGGCGTCGAGGCGGGCCAGCAATCCCCGCTGACGAACCTGTTTGGCGATCCCCGACATGCCGTTGTAGGTCCAGCGGTGGTCCTGAGGATACTCGACGTCGAGCAGGGCGAGGGTCGACTTGGCCGAGAGGTCGATGCAGTCGTACGCGGCCTGGATCGATTCGGCCCAGTTCTCGGTACTCGCTCGCTCGTTGGCGGTCCGCAGGTTCAGTGAAGCGGTCCCGAGCCAAGCCTCGACGAGCCGGTACTTGTCCCGCGCCATGCTATTTCCGCCGCGAGCGCAACTCGGCCCAGATGTCCTCGGGCTGGAGCCCCGCTGACGAGAGCAGGACCAGACTGTGGAACCAGAGGTCCGCGACCTCGTGGACCAGCTCCTTCGCAATACCGTTCTTCGCCGCGATCACCGTCTCGCCGGCCTCCTCGATGACCTTCTTGCCGATACGGTCGGGGCCCTCCTGAAGCAGCCGGGCGACGTAGCTCCCTTCCGGGGCCGCGCCTTTCCGGCTCTCGATGACCTCGAAGAGCTCGTCGAGGACCTGGGCTTCCGGCTGCTCGTACTCGAGGCCGTCGGAATCGAGCTCTTCGAAGAAGCAGGTCTGCTGTCCGGTGTGGCAGGCGGGACCCGTCGGCGTGCTGTTGAGCAGCAGCGTGTCGCTGTCGCAGTCCACCTCGACCCGGTTGACCTTGATGACGTTGCCCGAGGTCTCGCCCTTGTGCCACAGGGCCTCCCGGCTACGGCTGTGGAACCACGCCTCGCCGCTCTCCAGCGTCCGGCTCAGCGAGTCGGGGCTCATATAGGCCATCATGAGGACCTTCCCCGTCTCTCCATCCTGGGCGATGGCCGGGATCAGGCCCTGTTGGTTCAGCTTCAGCTTCATCGACGCTTCCCTTTGAGAGTCACGCGCCCGCGACGGCGCGGCGCTCCGCTCGCAAACCTGTTATCGCGGGCTCAATGATAGCACAGGCTACCCCGACGGCCGCTCCGCTCGCTCCCGTGTGGGGACCATGAAGCGGCGCGAGAAGGTCAACACGCGATGCCCGTGCTGGTTGAGCGCTCGCGTCTCGACGTGTACGACGCCCCGGTCGGGGCGGCTGGACGAGGGCCGTACGTCGAGGACCGTGCTCTCGGCGTAGACGGTGTCGCCGATAAATACGGGGCCGTCGTGGGCCACCTGCTCGTAGCCCAGGTTGGCGATGATGGCGCCGCTCATGCCGTGGATGCTGACGCCCACGGCGATGCTGAGGACGAGCAGCCCGTTGACCAGCGGCTTGCCGAAGGTGGTGCCCCTGGCGTACTCGGCATCGAGGTGCAGCGGCTGTTTGTTCAGCGTCCAGTAGCAGAAGGCGGCGTTGGCTGCCTCGGTGATGGTGCGGCCCGGCCAGTGGATGAAGGTGTCGCCGGTGTGGAAGTCTTCTAGATACCGCTCGAACTGCTCGCGGCCCGAATATTCCATGGCGTCCCTCCCGTTGGCAAAGCCCGGCGCTGCGCGTATTCTGGGGTGTGGACTGCCAGCGGGCAAGGGGGCTAGCGATGGGCATGACGGAAGAGATAGAGGCCAGGCGAGCGCGGCTCAGGGAGCTCGTGGAGAAGGACTCGGCAACCTCGACCGCAGGGGTGAACCATATCGCGGTGATCAGCTCGGACGTCGAGGCCTCGGTGCGGTTCTACCGCGAGGTGCTCGGAATGCCGCTCGTGAGCGTGGACGCGAACCGGGACCTGCCCGAGTCGACCCATGTGAACGTGGACCTCGGAGGCGGGACGCGCCTTTCGATCTTCGACTTCCCCCACCTCGGGGGGCGGAAGGCCGTCGAGGGAGCAGGGGGCCTGATGCACATTGCCCTGTCCCTGCCGCGAGAGAGGCTGGAGAGCATACGGGAGACGATCGAGTCGCAAGGGGTCCCGATGCAGCGCATTGGAGACTCGTTCTACCTGCGGGACCCTGACGGGCTCACTGTGGAGCTGACGCTGGTGGACTAGTGGGGGCTTTTGCCGGGGGGGGGGGACCCCCAAACCCCCTGGAGGGAGTTCTAGGTAGCCCTTCGGGCTTCGTGCGGGGAAGGGGCACATCCCCTTCAACCTTTGCCAAGGGACTCAACCCCTCTGGACTCCCCGCGATGCGGCGTCCTCCTGGATAGCTGACCTAGCGGTAGACGCCGAGGTCGATGTGCTCCAGCTGGTCTTCGCCGACGTGCGCCTTGATCGCGTCGAAGGTCTCGAAGTCCCACTCGGCGAGGAACGTGGCGGCGGTGCCGGCCCGGCCCATTCGGGCAGTACGCCCGATGCGGTGGACGTACTCCTCGACGTTGTCGGGCATGTCGAAGTTGATGACGTTGGAGATAGCCGCGATGTCGATACCGCGGGATGCCAGGTTGGTGGCGACCAGCAGCTTCAGCTTTCCTTCGCGGAAGGCGCGCATCACGGAATCGCGCTTGCGCTGAGGCAGGGCGCCGTGGATCCCTTCGATGGAGTAGCCGCGTCGCGACATGTTGGCGACGAGCTTGTCGACGCCGATCTGGGTGCGGCGGAAGATGAGCGCCTGGTCGTATTCCTGGCTGGTGAGCAGCTTCTCGAGGGCCCGGTACTTGTCGCGCTCGGCGACCTCGGTGTAGACCTGGCGGACCTCGCTCACCGGCTCCGACTCCTCGCCGACGCGCACCCATTCCGGCTCATGAAGGAAAGAGTAGATGAGGCGCTTGATCTGGGTCGGGACCGTGGCGCTGAAGAGGGTCGTCTGACGGGATCGGGGTGTCGCGCGAAGGATGCGGCGGATGTCGGGGAAGAAGCCGATGTCGAGCATCTGGTCGGCCTCGTCGAGAACGGCGATGCGGACGCGGTCGAGGTCAAGGGTCCCACGTTGCAGGTGGTCGATGACCCGCCCTGGAGTGCCAACGACGATATGAGCGCCGCGTTCGAGGCTGACGAATTGCTTGTGGATGGGCTCGCCGCCGTAGAGGCAGGCCGTGTGTACCCCTCGGTACTTGGCGATCCGTATGAGCTCGGCGGTGACCTGCTGGGCGAGCTCCCGGGTGGGCACGAGCACGATGGCCTGGACAGCGTTCACGCTGCCATCGACGCGCTCGGCCATGGGGATGCCGAACCCGGCGGTCTTGCCGGTGCCCGTCTGGGCCTGGCCGACCAGGTCGTGGCCGGCGTACATGATGGGAATTACGTCTTTCTGGATCGGCGTTGGGGAAGCATAGCCCATTTCGGAAAGCGCTCGGGCCACGGGCGCCGAAACAGGGATGTCGCCGAAGCGCTGGTCCCGAGGTTGGGGGCCGACAACGGCGGAGGTATCGACGTGGCCGTTACTTTGCGGCTGGGGTTCCGGCTGAGGGTTGCCTGGCCGTCGACGCCGGCGCCGGCGGGAGTGGGGTTGGGGGGAGGTGTCTGCTAAATCGGGGCGGGAGGTAGGAGGCTCTGGAATTGCGGGGGTCCTTTCCGACGGGTCGTCTCAAAGAAAATGGGGCCGCCACACTCGCGGGCCGGCCCCATTTGATTCACATATGTACGAGACTCATTCATACGTTTTTAGTTTACCATACCTGTCGATCTGACACACGGGCGGTCACCCCGTTGTCATGCCGCCATCGACGCTGATGGACTGGCCCGTAATGTACTCGGCGGCGGGGGTGCAAAGGAACGCGATGACCCCGGCGATCTCGTCGTCGGTGGCGACCCGCTTCAATGGGATGGACTGGGTGAGGCGGTCCCAGCGCTCGTCCCGGGGATAGCCGAGGTCGTCCATGCGTGCGGTGTCGGTGACGCCGGGGCAGACGGCGTTGCAGCTGACCCGGTGCGACGCCAGCCACTTGGCCAACACTTCGGTGAAGCCCTGGACGGCGAAGTTGGCGGTGCTGTAGACGGGGGCGTCGGCGCTGCCCCGTTTGCCCGCCACCGAGGAGAGGTTGACGATCCGGCCTCCCTGCCCTTGTTCGATGAGGACCTTCGCCACAGCCTTCGACATCAGGAACGTGCCCGTGACCTTGATGTCGATCACCTTCCGCCATACCTCTTCGGGAAGCTGGTCGACGGTGACCCGGTCCTCGCCCCGGCGGAAGGCGGCGTTGTTGACGAGGATGTCGACCCGGCCGAACTCGTCGAGCGTTGACCGGACGGTCCGGTCGACGTCGTCGCTCCGGCTGACGTCGCAGACGAGCGGGAGGGCTCGCCGGCCAAGGGCCCGCACCTGCTCAGCGGTGCTCTCGATGTCGCGCCAGCCCGCCGCTTGCTCGTCCGGAGGGTAGGTATCGGGGAGCCGGCCGGTGCCCGTGGCGACGACGTCGGCACCCATTTCGGCCAGCGCCACAGCCGTTGCCCTTCCGATGCCGCGCAGACGTCCCGCGCCGGTCACGATAGCGACTTTTCCGTCGAGCTCGCCCATCCGGGCCCTCCTCAGTTCTCTCATCGAGACCCAGGACATTGTCCCAGAAGCCGCGGCCGGCAACAACAAGTCTTATAATGGTGGCTCTCCGGGTTGTGGGCCCGTGTCGCGGATGCTAGACTCGGCACTCCTGAAAGGAGCGTCCCTTTGGAGTACCTCCGCTATCTGGAACGGCCCGAGCTTCGAAAGCCCACGTGGATTGGGGCCTTTGTGGGGTGGGCCGATGCCCAGGAAGGCGCGTCCCAGGCGGTGCGCTACCTCATCAAACACCTGCCGGCCACCAAGTTCGCCGAGCTGGACCCCGAAGAGTTCTACGACTTTACCGCCGTGCGCCCGCAGGTCTATTACGACGATGAGGGCGAGCGGCTCCTCAAGTGGCCTTCAAACGAGTTCTTCCACTGGTCGAGCGAGGACGGTGCACAAGAGCTGGTCCTGTTCCTCGGCACGGAGCCGAGCCTCAGGTGGCGCACTTACACGCAGACGCTGCTCTCGGTGATTGAGCCCTACGACATGCAGCTGATGGTCACGGCCGGGAGCTTGCTCGACGCGCTTCCCCATACTCGGGAGGCTACCCTCACGGGCTCTGCCAACAAGGAGGAGCTGAAGGCCAAGCTGGAGGGTGTGCGCGTCCGTCGCAGTACGTATCAGGGCCCGGTCGGCGTGACGTCGGCGTTCATGGATGCGTGCAACAAGGCCCGGTTGAACTACGTGAGCCTGATGGGCCATGCCCCGCATTACGTGCAGCGAGGACCGAACTACAAGGTGAGCAAGGCGATCGTCCACAGGATCAACGAGATGCTCGGCCTCGAAGTGCCCCTCGAGGAGCTCGAGGAGTTGGGGAACACGTTCGAAGAGGAAGTGACGAAGGCAATCCGGTCCAGCGTCGAGGTCAGCGCCTACGTCAAGCGTTTGGAACGGCAGTACGACGGGCGCGAGACGCCGGGAGAAGAGCTGCCCACCCCGGAATCGGCGGTCCAGGACGTGGAGCAGTTCCTTCGTGACAATCCGCCCGCGGATGGGGAGCAGGGTCCGTCCAGCTGACGGCGCCCGAGTTGTTGGAGCGAACCTGACCGGGCTATAATTTCGCCCGGTGCTTCTCCCGACTAGTCTGCGCTCCTAGATCGAAGGGTTCGTGAAAGTCCAAGCCCGTTTCTTCGCTCTCTACCGCGAGCGCGTCGGCCAATCGACCGTGGACTTTGACCTCGTGGACGAGGCGACGGTCGCCGAGTTGGTGGCGTCGGTGATGCGCGTCTACCCGGACCTGTCTCCTGATCCCACGAAGATGGTCGTCGCGGTCAACCGAGAGTACGTCGATCACGACGAGGTGCTGCGCGACGGCGACGAGGCGGCGTTCATCCCGCCGGTGAGCGGAGGAGTGTGATGCTGGTCCGCGTTACCGAAGAGAAGCTCCGTCCGGAGGCGGTGATCGACAGCCTGGAGCGCAAGGTCCACGGCGCGGTTACCACGTTCATGGGGACGGTGCGGAAGTACACCGAGGACCGCACGGTGGAGTACCTGGACTACGAGGCCTACCCGGAGATGGCGCAGGCCAAGCTTCAGGAGATCGTCGACGAGCTCAAGTCGCGCGACGAGATCGAGGACATCTCGGTGGTGCATCGCATCGGCAGGCTCTACGTGGGCGAAACGAGCCTGATCGTGGCTGTTGCGTCCCTCCATCGGCGTCTCGGATTCGAGACGTGCTTGGACACGGTGGAGCGTATCAAAGAGATCGTTCCGGTCTGGAAGAAAGAAGTCTGGGCCGAGGGTGAGGTCTGGGTACGGAGCGAAGGGGTCTAGCTCGGCGTGGGGGACACCCCCAAACCCCCTGAAGGGGGTTCAAGGTAGCCCTTCGGGCTATCCGTTAGAGAAGGGGCACATCCCCTTCAACCCTTGCCAAAGGGGCTCCGCCCCTCTGGACTCCTCGGGTAAGGACGGATGATCCGTCTCTAGCGTCTGTGAGGGCAACCAACTGCGGTCGGTCTCTGTCCTACGGTCACGCTCGCATCACCGGCGAGCCGTGGTGGTGCACCATCAACCATCGCTCGTCGCGCCGGACGTAAATGTTGGTTGCCTGGACATTAGCCTCGCCGCCCCGCCCGTCGACCAGCGACGTGATGTGCTCGGTGCAGGTGGCCCAGCCGATGTCGCCGTCGACCCAGAGCTCCACGCCGGTGACGGCGAACTGCATCATCGATGTGTTCTCGAAGATGCGCCGCCAGCTCTCCATCACGGCATCGCGCCCCTTGATGAGCGCCCATCCCGGGTGCACGACGGTGACGTCCTCGGCGTCGGACCAGATGGCGTCCATGGTCTCCGGCTCGAGGGTCTGGAAGGCTTCGTAGAAGCCCAGGTTGGCCAGCCGCAGCGATTCGAGGTTGTCCATCGCGGGGGGGGGGCGTCCTACTCGACCTCGAAGAGGCCCCAGAGGCCGCGTCGGCGGACCGCGGCGACGACCTCGCGGTAGCCCAGGGCGTAGTGGGTGGCGACGACCAGAGTGGTCAGGGTGAGGCAGAGGCTTATCTGCACGGCCCCCTGCCCGGTGGCGATGGTGATCGCGTTGAGCGCGACGATGCCCGTCGCGATACCGAAGACGACGCTCCTCGTGGCGAGGCCCGATGCCAGTGCGATCGCCAGGGTAAGGGGTGACCACAGGGGCAGCACCCCGAGCGAGATCCCGAAGATCACGGCGACGCCTTTGCCGCCACGGAAGCCGAGGAAGACCGGCCAGTTGTGCCCGATGACGGCGCCCATGGCGGCCAGGAACAGGGCCCAGTCGCCAAAGTCCAAGGCCCTGACGGCCAGGATCACCGCTGCCCCCTTCAGGGTGTCGATGGCGAGGACGAGGACCCCGGCCCACAGCCCGACATGCTTGAAGGCGTTGACGGCGCCTGGATTGCCGCTCCCGACGTCTCGGATGTCGATACCGCGCAGGTATCGCGTCAGCAGGTAGGCCGATGGGACGGACCCCGCCAGATAAGAGAGGGCGAGCACGCCAAGCCCGATAGCGACCGTGTCCATGGTCGCATTATATGCCGGTAAGGCGCGCTCGTCGGGGCGAGGGTGTCGATCGTTTCAGGGAGACGCCAGCCGCCGCGAGCGCTCCGGGCGATGAAGCGCTCACGACGGCCGGCATCGGGATGTTTAGGCGTTGTGGTAGAGGAAGAACTCGTAAGGGTGAGGGCGGAGACGCATCGGGTCGATCTCGTTCTCCCGCTTGTAGCTGATCCAGGTCTCCACCAGGTCCTTGGTGAAGACGTCGCCGCGCAGCATGAACTCGTGGTCGTCCTCCAGGGCGCCGATCGCCTCCTCGAGGCTGCCGGGAACGGTTGCGATCTTGGCGAGCTCCTCGGGGGACATCTCGTAGATGTCGGCGTCCAAAGGCTCGCCCGGGTCGATCTTGTTGACGATACCGTCGATGCCCGCCATGAGCATCGCCGGGAAGGCCAGGTAGGGGTTGGCGGTGGCGTCGGGGGGGCGAAACTCGATGCGCTTGGTCGGCTCTTCCGTGGCGTAGACCGGGATGCGGACGCAGGCGCTGCGGTTCCGTGCCGAGTAGGCGAGGTTAACCGGCGCCTCGAACCCGGGAACGAGCCGTTTGTACGAGTTGGTCGTGGGCGCGGCGAAGGCGAGGACCGAGGCCGCGTGCTTGAGCAGGCCGCCGATGTAGTGGCGGCAGGTCTCGCTGATCAGCCCGTAGCCCTTGGGATCGTAGAACAGGTTCTTGCCGGCTTTCCACAGGCTCTGATGGACGTGCATGCCGGTGCCGTTGTCTCCAAAGAGGGGCTTTGGCATGAACGTCATGACCTTGTTGTGGGCCCGTGCGATGTTCCTCCCGACGTACTTGAGCATCATGACGCTGTCGGCCTGGTCGCGAAGCGTGTTGTACCTCAGGTCTATCTCGCCCTGGCCCGCGGTGGCGACCTCATGGTGGTGGACCTCCATCTTGATGCCCAGGTCCATGAGCTTGAGGATCCATTCGGACCGGATGTCCTGCTGTGTGTCGGTGGGGGGTACGGGGAAGTAGCCTTCTTTGTGCCTGGGTTTGTACGCCAGGTTGCTCCCGCCCTCTTCCGCGCCGGAGTTCCAGATGCCTTCCTGGGACTCGATGAAGTAGTAGCCGGAATGAGCCGTCTGGTCGAAGCGGAGGCTGTCGAAGATGAAGAACTCCATCTCCGGGCCCCAGAAGCTGGTGTCGGCCATCCCCGAGTCTTTCAGGTAGGCCTCGGCCTTGGTGGCGACATAGCGAGGGTCGCGGCTGTAGCGGTCGCCCGTGATGGGGTCGCGCACGTCATTCAGGATGCTCAGCGTGGGGATCTCGTAGACCGGATCGATAAAGGCCGAGTTGGGGTCCGGGAACAAGAGCATGTCGCTCTCATGAATGTGCTGGAAGCCGCGGATGCTCGAGCCATCGAAGCCCAGCCCCTTTTCGAAGGTCTTCTCATCGAACTCGTCGATGGTCACCGAGAAATGCTGCATCGTGCCGAGCAGGTCGGTGAACTTGATGTCGATGATCCGGATGCCATTGGCCTTACAGAGGTCGATGACTTCTTTGGGCGTGCGTTCAGTCATGTGGTCGTGCCTCCTCCCATACAGGAAAACGCCCCTGGGCTGGGGTGGATCAGGTAGCCCGCCCAGGGTAGCGTGGCCCTATTATATGCCGGGTTCCTGTCGGGAAATGAAGGGTCTTTGTAACAAGCGTGTTACATAATTCGTTTCGTAGGGCGTAAACACTCCCCACTAAAGGAGAAACGAGGAAACAGCATGGCCTACAGCCCACCACTCCCGCTCAACCTGGACCGCATGAGGTACGACGCCAGGTCCATGCCCATGGCGGTGCGGATACGCGGCGTGTTTTACCCTGCTCGATGACGGCGGCGTGGAACCGTTTGGGTTCTGCCCCCACTGTGGGGCCAAGATGTCTGTGGCCTACGGAGACGACCGCCTCTGCCTGACCTGTCACTTTTCGGACCAAATCTAAGTGCATGCACCCATCCGAGACATGCGTGCACCATCTGAGACATGCGTGCTGACACGCGCGTGCCTGCACCCAAAAGTAGGGCTAGCCCCCCTTGTGAAAGAGTAACTACCCAACCGACAATAAGAGGGAGTCTTGATGAAGACCGTCTTAGTAAAAGACGGCCCCCCGATTAGCGTGCAAGCAGGACCGGGGGACCGTGAAGGTGGAGGAACCACCCAGCAGGATGGCCTCTCCGTTGTTGAGTCTAATGACTTTGGGCCTTGGGCGTCAATGGAACCCAAGATAGCCCACATCGCCTCCACCTTGGAGGTCCTTACCCCGGCCACCGTGGACAAGGATGATTCCCTCGTAACAAGGCCTGTTTGAGATGAGCCCTGGCGTGCGAAGGTGGTCTGGAGCGGAGGAGGCCACGGGATGCCGGCTGCTGGCCTCACCGCCCTATCTGCTGCGCTCAGGACAAGCGTGATCCCGTTGCGGTACCCCTTCCGTGGCTCAGGGCACCCGGTGGAAGTTGTGGAGCGGCGCCCTCATGCGGCCGCGACCGCAGGTACCGTCCCGACCGCCCGCTGAGCCGTGTTCTCCATCTCCACCAGGCGTGCATGGACCATCCGCTTGAAGTTGCACGCCAACGCCTTCAGGTAGACGGCAAGCCGCACCCGACGGCCCCCTCGCACCCGCAAGCGCCCAAGCCCGTGGGCGCGCTTCAGCTCGGAGTTCGTTCCCTCTATACCAGCCCTTATGTCATACCGCTTGCGCCACTCCTCGGTGGCCTCGGCCCTCCGGCGCCGCTCGATGTTCACCTTCACCAGGTCCGCCTTGAGGACGTAGGCCCCCGCACGCCGGTCCAGCTTCACTGGGCAACGGGATCGCAAGGGGCAGGGCTCGCATGTTGTCCCGGCAAAGTGGACCTCTACCCGCTCCGGCGCATCCTTCAGCTCGTACTCCTCGATGGACGGGTGGCCGGCGGGGCACACCGTGGCCTGCTCCCCTGTGACGTCGATCTGAAAGTCCGCGACGGTGAGCGGCGGTGGTCCGTCACCCTCTCCTTCGTGCGAGTTCCCCGGCGCCGACCCCGCCACCGGGCTCACCAGTTCCGTTCCCCGGCGCGAGGCTTCGAAGGCATTGCGGCCCGACCCATACGCCGTGTCGGCGAAGAGCTCGTCCGGTCGGACCTTCCGCTCCGCGAGCCCGTCAACGACCGGCACGCTCACGTCGGTGTCGCTCCCACTCGAGGGGGTCACCTCCACGTGGGTGATGAGCTGGGTGGCGTTCTCCTCGTGGCAGGTCTCCGCCACCTGCACCTCGTACCCCTTCCCCTTGTGGCCGCTGTAGGTCACATCCGGGTCGTGGGGCGATTGCAGCGAGTCGGCGGACACCTGCTTCGGGTCCTTCAAGGCCACGGGCACCTTGCATTCCCCAGCATCGTCGTCATCGTCCCTGGGGCGCCCGTCCTGGTGTCTGCCCACATGGCACTGCTCCCGCAGCAGCCGCTCCAGCAGCCGGTACTCCTCCAGCTGGGCAGCAGTCGTGCCATGGAACCGGTCCACCAGCCGGTAGAGGTCCCGGGCACAGACCGAAAGGCGTCGCCGACCCTCCCCCGTGCGGGCGTCCTCGTAGTGGGTCGCCTCGTCTTCTTCCTTCAAATAGCGCCCTAGGAGGCCCTCCGGAACCCCAGGGCGAAGCTCTGGGTGCTCCCAGCGCAAGGCCCGCAGGAACAACCGCATCGTCTCACAGAACAGGCCCAGCCGGGTGAGTGTGGCGATGTTGCTCATGATGTGGGTGGAGTCCAGCCGTTGCTTTCCGGTGCGTATGCCCAGCGCCTGGATGATCCGGTCCGTGGTCCCCTGCAAAGCCAGCCGGCCACCGTCGTGCTGCATCAGGCGAACTCGGAAGTTGTGGAGGGTCTTCTGGGGCAGGTGGGTCTCCTCGATGTCTAGCCGCAGGGCGTGGTGCCAGAGCAGGTTGAACTCTAGTTGTTCCAGAGCTTCATCGTCGGTGAGGTTGAACATCTCTTTGAGGAGGTGGACCCCGAGGACGGTCTGCACCGCCCGGTTGGGACGGCCGTTGTCCACGCAGTACATGGGAGCAAAGCGCTCCTCGTCAATCAGGGGGAGCGCCTCGTTTCGGAAAACCTCGGCCCAACTTCTCTCCAGGCGCTTAGCCTTCTTCGGCGTCACCAGGAACTGGGACCGCCAGAGGCTCTCTTGCGGGTCTCGTATTCGGAACATCCTCCCCTCCCTCGGCCAGGCACAGCGCCCACGACCTTTTATTACATTATCCCCACCTTGCCCCAGGCTGGCGAGGGGTTTTTACGAACAAATCATGGTTGGAATGATGGTCCGCGAGCTGGCGGAACGTGAGGGGCACACCGTATCTCAGACCCCCTCAGCAGGTCTCCAAACCCCCGGTGAGGGCGTTCCCCTCTGGCGGGCTTGGATGTACAGCCAGGGGATGTCGCCGGGCACCATTCGAGTCTACACGTCCTACGCCAAGACCTACCTTAAACGCGACCCGGTACCCACGCGCCAAACCATCGAGTCGCAAATAGCGGCGTTCATTGGCCGGGTCAGTGAGGAAAAGATCAGCGGAACGACAAAGGCACTCAAGTCGCTGTTTCGGTTCCTCCACCAAGAGGGCTATTGGCCTAATGACCCGACGCTAAAGGTCAAAAACCTGAAGGTCCACAAGCGGACCCGTGAGCCCGCCACCCCCGCACAGGTGGCCGCTGTCCTCCAGTACCAGACCCGCCGCAAATCAGACGGTGCCCGCTTCCGCATCAAGTTTCTCCTCCTAGCTGAGACGGGCATGAGGCGGGAGGAGTGCGCCAGCATCAGGTGGGTAGACGTCAAGCCCTCCGTCGAGCAGGGCCATGTAATCGGCGGGCAGGTCCGCGTGGTCGGTAAAGGGAGTAAGGAGCGGTTCATTCCGCTGTCCCCCGAGATCACCACCCTCCTACTGGCCTACATGGAACAGAACCCCACAGACAGCCCATGGTTGTTCCCATCCCGCCTCAGCAACACTGGCTATCAGACCGCACAAGCCTTCTACGAGTCATTACAACGGGCCTGCAAAAAGCTGGGCATCGAGCCATTTGCGCCTCACCAGCTACGCCACTTCTATGCAACCGAGGCCCTGAACGACGGGGCCAAGCTACACGTGGTCTCCAGGATTCTCGGGCACGCCTCAACCGCCATCACAGCGGATATCTATGCCCACGTGGGGGACCGGGAAAAGACCAAGGAACACATGGAGCACAGCCCGCTAAGAAAGCTGATGCCCAAGCAACTAACAGGAGGTTGGATTGGCTAGACAACCCGAGGTGGACAGAGGTCCCAGGCAGGTACGCCCAGATGCCTCGTAAAGCCCGTAAGAGAATGCTATCAGCTGATCTCTCCACGAGCAGGCCCTTCAACGTGCTTTCTGTGAAAGCCGCGTTGGTCTTTGTGCTGATGATCCCTCACCTAGACGACCAGGGCCGAATGTCCGCAGACCCAGATACCGTCAAGGCGACTGTTGTGCCGAGTAGACGGGGAATCCGCCGCCAGATGATGCCTAGGGTACTCCAAGAGATGGCTGACCAAGGACTCATCATTCTCTACTATGCCCGTCACCGGGATCGCCCAACAGCCCTGCCGGAGCCTGTCCTCCAGTTGACAAAATGGTGGGACCATCAAGTCCTTCGGGAGCCCTCGGCTAGCGTCTATGACCCACCGCCCGGCTGGCAGGACAACGTTGGACCTTCGCAGTCGAGAGACGGAAAGGGACGTTACCAGCCTGCCCAACCGTGGGCTGAGCGACCATCTAATGGCCTGGAACATCCGCAAAGAAGTCTAGAGGATCGTTTGCTCGCTACCCTCAAAGCGACCACAGTCCCCATCCTTAGCGTTCGCATTCTCGCGCTGACGCTTAATGAGAGCGAAGAGGAGGTAAGGGAAATACTCGTCGAGTTGTTTAACAGGGGAGTCCTAGACGGTCATACCGTCGGCACCCACTCGATTCTTGATGCCTTTGACATAGATCACGAGAAGGACGTTTTCTACCTAGCAGAATAGCGAGACTGGACCCTTGGATGTCCCAGCGATTGCCCCTGATCCGCCACGGTTTTGTCCATCTGCGTGTCTTTCTGCCCTCGATTTGACCAAGCAAATGCACGCCTGAACCTGTTGGAAAGTCCGTTGACGGGGGGAATAAGAACTAGAAGATTAAGAAGGTCTATATGCTCGGGTTCAATCAGCGGGGCAGTTCTTGACCAGCATCGCTCCCTATTTTGGGGGTCGCTGCGTTGTCAGTCCAGCAGTTGTTAGTTAGTCATCGGGGAGAGACATCATGAGGAAGCGACAGTGGCCCCCGTGTGATGTATGCGGGGCAAAAACAACCGGTACAACCGGGGCCTTTATCGCGGGTCTCAGAGACTATGCCGCTCGACGGTCGTCTAACAGAGCCAAGCAGGTGATGTGGCGTTGCGCACACGCTTCGTGCATTCCAAACGACACGTACCTCATATATGGCCATCGGATTGACACTGAAGCCAAATCAACGTGGTGGACCCAGCACCTATTGGGCAAACATTGGTTTAGCCTGGAATCCTGGGGTGAGGTGCTGAATCGACTTACGCGGGGTTCGTGAGTGTGTGGCGTGCCGGGTCACCTGACGCCGGTTCGGCTGAGGCATGGCTCGGTGGAAAGCCCAGCTCGCCGACTCACGATTCAACCCATAACAACCGCGCTAACTAGAGTCAAAAGGGTGGGCTGCTGAGGGGTCTAGATCATGCTGAGACGCCTATACAGCGACACTAGAATCCCATGGTGTAAGGCTAACTCCCGAAGCGGTAACCCCTAAGTCGTCTCTCGGTGGCCGTCGAGGAACCCCAGAACCTCACCCAGAGACCCGATGGCCGGGCCGTCCCACTCGTCGTTCTCGAACCGAACGCCCTGGTCCTCCGGTACCCGAATCCGCAGGGGGACCATGCCCACCTCCGAGGCCCCAGTGAGTTCTCTACTCCCTCCATCTCCCACGTAGAGACACCTCTTGGGGTCCACGTCGAGACGGCTACAGGCCAAGTGGTAGATGCGGGGGTCAGGCTTCGTAAGTCCTACTTGGCATGACAAGATTGCCTCGTGCACAAGATCGACAGTGCACTCTCTTCCCACGACGCTGGTGTCGCGGGCCCGCAGTCACTGATTAGGCCGAGCCGAAGTCCACGGCCCCTTAACTCACTCAGAGTCCCGACGGCATCAGGTCTCGGGATGAAGTAACGGTCGCTCATGCTCGAATAGCAATCAGCGGCCAGGCGCACATGTTGTCGAGAGGGTGTTGTCCCGAGTTGACCACAAACGTGTTCGATATTGGCGTGTACGGTCTTGAATGTGCCGTCCATCCGCTTGTCGAAGGTCTCACGCCAACCTGAGCGGAAGTGTTCAAACTCGACGCCAACAAACGTCGCCATTTCCTCCAGCGCAGTTGCGTGTTCGCGGGCTCGGGAACGTGTCGATGAGGGTCCCGAAGAGGTCGAAGATTACTGCGTCGTATCGCGTGTGTGACCGCCTCATCCGACGTGGCGTCCGAGGATCAATAGGTCTCGCCTGACTCCGTCGAGGTCAGCCACCTCAGGGAGGTGGGCCCACTGCTGGAACCCGTGCTTGAGGAAGAGGTTCACACTAGGCATGTTGTGGAAAAAGATGAAGCCGAGGAGGGTTCTAAGACCCGACGATGGTGCCCACTGGATGGCTTGGTCAAGTAGGGCAGTAGCGATGCCATGGCGGTGGAATTCCGACGCCACGTAAACACTCACCTCAGACGTGGCTGCGTAGGCGGGCCGTCCGTAGAAGGGCTCGAAACTAAACCACGCTGCGATAACACCGTCGTGCTCGAATACCCACAACGGATGGTTGTCTGGGCTATGGTGGTGAGACCAGTCACGCCGCGAGTCCACAGAAACGGGCTCAGTGTCTGCGGTTGCCTCACGTCCAGGGATGGAAGAATTGTAGATTTCGACGATTGAGGTTAGGTCTTCGTCTCGGGCGTCCCGAATCATGCTCCCAACCTCGTTCGACGGGCGAGTGCCTCGACTGTTGAGGGGTACGCCCAGACTGACCTTCATGTTAGCGTGGCCACCTCGGGAGTCAATCGGCCCATCATTTGCCGTTCTCCGTCTGGGGCTGTTTAATTGATGATCTGAGGCAGTTACAAGAAGAGGAGACCATGACAGAGGTGGTCTCGTTTGTCTGAACAGCGCTGCCCGGTTTGATAAGTGGAATCGCGCTGCCGTGCGTTAGGCCGCCGCGGACTCGGCAGGCGCTCTGTCAAAGAACTGGTCCGGCGTCATTCCCCCAAGGCTCGAATGGGGCCGTCCGGCATTGTAAAACTCGAAGTACCGCCCGAGTCCAGTTCTGGCTTCCGGGACCGATTCGTAGGCTCTCAGGTACACCTCCTCGTACTTGACGCTCTTCCACAGTCGTTCGACGAACACGTTATCCTTCCAGCCCCCCTTCCCGTCCATACTGATCTGGATCTCACTGGCTTTCAGCAGGCCGGTGAAGGCATCACTTGTGAACTGGCTTCCCTGATCTGTGTTGAATATCTCCGGCGCGCCGTGGCGTCCCAGGGATTCTTCGAGCGCCTCCACACAGAAGTCTGTGTCCATTGTGACCGATACCCGCCAGGCCAGCACCTTGCGGCTATGCCAGTCCATCACTGCGGCTAGGTACACGAACCCCCTGGCCATCGGAATGTACGTGATATCCATTGCCCACACCTGGTTGGGCCTGCTCACCTCAAGCCCGCGCAGCAGGTACGGATACACCGTATGGCCGGGCCGTCGCCGGCTGGTGTTGGGCTTGCGGTACAGCGCCTCGATGCCCATCCGCCGCATCAGTGTGGCGATGTGTCTACGCCCGGAGGAGAGTCCCTCCTGGCGGAGCAGGCCTCGCATCATCCTACTGCCTGCAAACGGATACTCAAGGTGCAGCTCATCGATGCGGCGCATCAGTCCGAGACCGGCTTCGCCCACCGGCCGTGGCCGGTAGTAGATGCTCCCGCGGCTGATGCCCACTGCCTTTGCCTGGCGGGCGAGAGGCAGCTTGTGATCGCGGTCGATCATCGCCTTGCGCCCGGCAATCCCGCCTTCGTGAGCGCGGCCTCTAAAAAATCGTTCTCCAACGCAAGCTCACCGATCTTAGCGTGAAGGACCTTCATATCTACCGGCTTTTCAGCCTGCCCTGTCCCGGCGCCAAATAACTGCGCCGCCCGATCCAGCAACTGGGTCTTCCATTGCGTGATCTGGTTCGGGTGCACATCGAACTGGCTTGCCAGCTCCGAAAGTGTCCGGTCGCCGCGTACTGCGGCAAGAGCCACCTTCGCCTTGAACTCTGCCGAGTGGTTACGGCGGGGTCGTCTGCTCATCTCTCGCTCCTGTCTCCGAGAGCACTATCATGCCCTCAATCAGGCAGCGATTCCACTTATCCCCCTGTTCAGATTTCCGGAGCCACTTCTGACTGACCCAGTTTCCCTCACACCGAAAGACCTAGTTGAGGCGGCCCGTTGTTGCCGTGATGCGCTGCTGGAGATTCCCGAGGCTGATTGGGGCACGGGGGCCGGTGATCTCAATTGGACCTGTCAGCGAACACTCGATCACATCCGTGACGGACTCGCCTTTTATACGGTTCATCTCGCGACCAAGAGTGATGAGTAAGCCCGCGTGTGAATGCCCATCGACCAGATCGGGACAAACGCTAGCTAGATGGGCTATGTAACTGGCACGTTGAGGGTCTGATAACAGGTGTGGAGGGGCCTGCCGGGGGGTAGGTCCATTTTTATTGACGCCCCTTTCTAAATCGTAGTATTAGCCCGTTTAATCGCGGACTACCCTGGGGAATTTTGTCGCAATTTGAGCTGGGACGGACTTGACGAAATGCGTGGCAACATTGGTCTGCTCCCCGGATCCTAGTCCACGTGTTATGCGAGTTTTGTGGGATGATCTGGCTCGAGAGGGAAGGAGGATCGGCCCGTGAAGAAGTCGAGATACAGCCCCGAACAGGTGGCCTTCGCCCTGCGGCAGGCGGAGGGTGGCTCACCGGTTCCCGAGGTCTGCCGGAAGATGGGGATCAGCGAGCAGACCTTCTACCGTTGGAAGAAGCGGTTCGTTGGCATGGGTGTCGCCGAAGTGCGACGTCTGCGGGTCCTCGAGGAGGAGAATCGCAAGCTCCGTCTCCTCGTCGCCGATCTGAGCCTGGACAAGCAGATGCTCCAGGACGTGCTGCGAAAAAACCCCGAAAGCCTGCTCAGGTGAGGCTCCACGTGACGTACCTGCAGGTCTGCTACCGGGTCAGTGAGCGGCGAGCATGCCAGCTGCTCACTGCATCCCGTTCCAGCTGCCGGTATCGAAGCGTGGCCGACGAGCAGGCTGCCCTCAGGATGCGGCTCCGGGATCTCGCGGCGGTCCGGGTCAGCTACGGCTACCGGCGGCTACAGGTCTTGCTCCAGCGGGAGGGATGGCAGGTGAACCATAAACGCGTCTACCGACTGTACAAGCTTGAGGGGCTCCTGCTCCGGTCGAAGCGGCCGCGCCGCCACGTCAGTTGCCGGAAGCGAGTAAGCCCGCCGCTCGCGAGGCGGCCGGATGAGAGCTGGTCCATGGACTTCATGAGCGACGACCTCTTCGACGGGCTCCGGCTCCGGCTCTTTACGTTAGTCGATAACTTCACCCGTGAGAGTCTGGCCATCGAGGTGGATCGCAGCATCGGAGGCCACCGTGTGGTCGAGGTGCTGAGCCAGGTGGCCCATGTAGAAGAAGGCCACGTAGCAGCGCCAGAGAATTTCAGGGTCGTATCCCGGCCTGCCACGTCGCCTCGGACCTCGGAGCTTTGTCAGGAGTCCTTCATCGGGGAGTTCCCTGAAGATTGCCTCAAGCTCGCTAACGACGGGAGGGACTTGAGAGAGCGTAGAACTGAGTCTACTATTTTGACAGGCCATCGGGAAGGTCGCGTTTCCTGCTTGGCTAGGGGTCGGGGGTGTTTCAGCACTCCCGGCCCCGCTCTATTTAACAGAGCAAGAGTATCAAAATGTGCAACAGATGCGCAACAGGTTCATGTCACATGAAGCGTTGCTCAGGAATTAAGGCCGGGACATCAGGAACGGCAGGTCCCCGTTCGCTGAGACCTGCCGTCCGAAGAAGGAAGACAGAGGCGAAGAGACTGTGACTCCGCCCCTACGCAGAGAGTACATCGGTTGTCAACATAACGCTTTGTATCACGCTCAAGGAATTATGAATGAGGCTCAGATAACGGGTAAGGGGACCATATGGTCCGTCCAGACTGGGGTGGGGTGAGATCCGAATGGGCTCATGCCCGCGGACGGTCGCTCCGGGTTTGATGTGGGGAAATGACCGATCCACAAAGCTCCGGTCCCGTGGGATGGACAGAGTGCTGTCGGCAGCGTAGCGTAGCAGCGAGGCCCCACCCCTTCCGATGGTCATCGTCCGGGCCTCCCGGAGGTTGGTCCCACGAACATGAGCATGCCGCTTCGCGGCATTCGTATCATCGAGCTTTCTCAGGCCCTCGCCGGGCCCTTTGCCATGCGCACCCTTGCCGACCTCGGCGCCGAGGTGATCAAGGTGGAAGCGCCGACGGGCGGCGACATGTCGCGGCGAATAGGCCCGCCTTTTCTCAACGGAGAGAGCGCCTACTTCATGAACGTTAACCGTAACAAGACGGGGATCACCGTCGACCTCCGCAAACCCGAGGGCCAGGAGGTGCTCTACCGGCTCGTGCTCATCAGCGACGTGGTGTTCGATTCGTTCCGCCCCACGGCGCTGTCGCGGATGGGGCTGGGGTTCGACGCGTTGAAACGGGTCAACCCAGCGATCATCGACTGCTCCCTTTCAGGGTTCGGCCAGGAGGGCCCCTACCGCCAGCGGCCCGGCTTCGACGGCATCGTACAGGCCATGGGCGGCGGCATGAGCGTCACGGGCAAGGAAGGGTGGCCTCCCGTGTTCATGGGGTTCCCCGTCGGCGACCTCGTCGGAGGGTACGTGGCGGCGCTTGGGATCGCGACGGCCCTGGTCGGGAGGCTGCGAGGCGACGAGGCGCGGCGGGTGGACGTGAGCCTCCTCGACGTGCAGATCGCGCTCCAGGGACACCTCGGCCAGAACTACCTTGTGTCCGGGGAGGTGCCCAAGCCCATCGGATCCAGTCATCCCACCAATCTCCCCGTCGGCGCGTACCAGGCCGCGGACGGGAGCTATCTCCAGGTACACTGCCCCGCCGATAAGTTCGCCACGAATCTGCTGCTCCTCGTCTCTCGAGAGGTGGAAGGCATGGGATACCTCGCCGAGGACCCTCGTTTCGCCGACCGAGAGGCCCGCATCGCCAACCGCGAGGCCCTCGACGAGGTGCTCGGCGAGGCCTTTCGCACGAAGTCTCGGGATCGATGGATCGCCCTCTTCGAAGAGTGGGACGTACCCGGCGGGCCTGTCAACACCATCGCGGAAGCCCTGGACGATCCTCAGGTGCGGCTGCGCGAGATGGTCACGGAGATCGATCACCCCGTTGCCGGGCGCTACAAGACGGTGGGCAACGCGATCAAGATGGGCTCCCCGGGCTCCTTCTCGCCGTCGCCTATCTTGGGCCAGCATACCGATGCCGTCCTCGGCGGGCTTCTCGGCTACACGGCCTCGGAGATCGAGACGCTGCGCGAGGCCGGGGCGGTCTAGCTAGGGATGCCTCACTCCAACCGTCGATTCCCTTGACAGGGCGGACGACGCGCGTAGCATGACGTTGCTTATCTAGCGGACCTTCCAGGAGAGCCAGGATAGGAATGCTGACCATCGACACGCACTACCGTGATTCCGAGAGCTGGTTCGAGCCCATCGACCTGCTGCTGTTCCACAAGGGCCGCACCGTCGTCGACAAGGCCGTGCTGGCCCAACATCGCGGAGAGTGGGACAACTGTCGCATCATCGAGTGTGTGCGGCGCTTACCTGGGCGCTTCGTGGCGATCGGCGCCATCGACGTGACGGCAGCCCGATGCCGCGGAGACGCCCGTGATCTCGCATCTCATCATGACCACCGAGACCCCCCGCTCCAGCGGGCCCAACGGCAACCAGCCCCTCCTGACGATAGAGGCCTTTCGCATCCATTTCTACACGTCGGAAGGCGTGGTCAAAGCCTTCGACGACGTTACGTGGGACGTCAACGAGGGGAGACGGTGGCACTGGTCGGCGAGAGCGGCTCGGGCAAGAGCGTGAGCGCACTGCCGGTCATGCGGCTCATCCCGGAGCCGCCGGGGCATTCGACGCGAATGATCTCCGCCTGCTCTTTACCGGGGTTGGGCTTGGGCGGCTATCGTCGCTTCGGTATTACCTCTCGGCCGAATCCTTCAATCAAGTCTCTCGCCCCCTGGACGCCGGTAACCGGGATGGCCACATTATCGACGCCTGTGGCCTCTATGGCCTCCAGCTGTTCAAGAATCTGCTGACTGGCGCCAGTCAACGTGCGTGCCAGAGCCCTCTCCGTGGCGAAGCGCCCTTCACCCGGCTTGAGGAAGACCATGTGTCCTCGGTGCACGTCCAGATAAAGTCGGTCGGCTGGCGTTCCGCTCGACTTCGCATACTGCTGGATGTAGTCGTCGTACTCACCCGCAACCTCAAGGTTGCTCTGCACGACCAGATTTGCTCCAGGACCGTAGTTCGCTTCCCATTGGGAGTGTTGTCTGGTGACTATGTTCGGCACCACTTGCGCCATCACCCGCTCGGACATCAGGGACTCTCCCTCGTGCAACATGCAGCCTGGGATCAACCCGACCGTGTAGGGCTTCGCATTTCCGCGCCCGGCCTGTTCCGCCGCGTCGCGAATCAAGGCGTAGTCTCGATCCAGATGTCGTCCAGCTCCCGTGGTCACCCAACCGTCTCCAAGCTCTCCAACGGCCTGGAGAGCCTTGGGTCCGTTGGCAGCCAGAAAAACTGGAATTGGATCCTTTATGTTGATGAAATCTGCATGGTCGGCGTGGACCAACCTGATCCAACGCTCTCGATCGCCCTCCCGGTACAACACGTCCTCGCCACTTAATAATCCTTTTACCTGCCGAGTGTACTCCTTGAACACGCTTACCGGCACTGGCGGCAGTCCCATCAAGCTGCGTCCGGTGTACCCCGTTCCCAAGGCCAAGATAACCCGGCCTGGCGCCATCTTGTTGATCGTTGCAATTGCCGAGGCTGTCACGGGCGCGATCCGATTAGATGGAACCGCCACCAGGGTGCCCAGCCGAATTCGACTCGTATGCTCCGCGGCGAGCGCCATCGTTGCGAAGACGTCGCTATATATGAGTTGTGAGTCGAAGAACCAGGCGTGAGTAAAGCCGGCTTCCTCGGCCGCCTGTACCTCACGCCATGCGTCGATATAGCAAGGAAATGCGATCCCGTAATCCATCGCGCCCTCCGTTTACACTCTGAGTATCACAAGTGTGACGACCGAAGCGCCCGTGAAGACGAATGTCAGTATAACCCACAAAAGAATGGTTCCTGACGAGGTGATTCACGCGGGGTGTCTTTCAGGGCCTCGTCTTTCCGTTGCTTGGCCCTAGACCTAGATGACGCTCCGATCTCTGAGTGCATCGATCTCGCTTCGCGGCAGCCCCAAGAGTCCGCTATAAACTTCCTCGTTGTGCTCGCCGAGCGCCGGACCGCTTCGGTCGACCCGGCCGGGCGTCAGTGACAGTCGCGGGGTCACCGCGGGCATGGCAATGTCCCCCAGCCGGGCGTCGGTAACGCGGGCGATGGCTTCCCGCGCCGCATAGTGCGGGTCGCCGAAGATGTCGGCGATCGAGTAGATCGCCGACACCACAACGCCCTCGGCCTCGAGGCGTTTCACGGCAGCGTCCCGGTCCAGCCCGTCGAGCCAGGGTTGAAGGATGCTGTCGAGGGCGCCTCGATTGGCGATCCGGTCAGCATTCGTGCCGAAACGAGGGTCGTCGTTGAGTTCTTCCATTCCCATGGCATGTGTCAGGCGACGGAAGTGGCCGTCGTGAGGTACCGCCAGGGTCAGCCATTTCCCGTCGCCGGCACGATAGGCGTCGGCGGGAGCAGCCCCGGCCCCGACGGAGAGACCGACTCGTTGCCGCACCACCCCGAGCTTGTCATAGGTAGGAACGGTATCCTCCAGGAAGCGGAACATGCTCTCATACAGGGTGGCATCGATCCATTGCCCCAGCCCCGTGCCCTGCGCATCTCGGTAGTACAGGGCCAGGAGCACGCCCAGAGCCCCGAACAGACCCGTCATGTAGTCGCTTATGGCAACACCGGCTCTCCCCGGCGGCCCTTCCGGATCGCCGGTGAGATAGCTCATGCCTCCGATGCCCTCTCCGCTCCGGCCGAGAGCCGGTCGGCAGGAATACGGCCCGGTCTGGCCGAAGCCCGACACGCTCAGCATAATGAGCGCTGGCTGCACTTCCTGAAGGGAGGGAAAGCTCAGTCCCCAGCCGTCGAGGGTGCCGGGCCGGAAGTTCTCGATGACGACGTCCGACCGACTTACCAGGCGGCGAAAGAGGTCCTGACCCTCCTCGTGCTGCAGGTTCAGGGTTATCCCTTTCTTGTTTCGCTGTTCCAGGGCCCACCACAGTGGCACGCCTTCATATTCCCGGCCCAAGTGCCGCAAGGGGTCTCCGCCGCCGGGCTGTTCGACCTTGATGACCTCGGCCCCGAACTCGGCAAGCAGGGATGACGCTGCTGACCCGGCCAGAAAGGCCGAGATGTCCAGGACTCTTATGTGCCGGTCGGCCCTCAAAGCCTGGCGGCCTGCCGTTGCGGTCATCTCTAACCCTCGATCGTGTAGGCGACGACGGCCTAGCCCATCTTCTGAGCCAGACCTGCTGGTGGTGGGTCAGCATAGCATGATTCCAGCCCATAGTTGCCCCCCCACAGAAGGGCATTCGTTCGCCTGAACGCAATGCCCAAAGCTCGGTTTGACAGGAGGGAAGCTTTTATCCTATATTCGTTACGGCCCTCGAATAGCACCTTTGATGCATTTCGTCATTTCTTGCTCCGAAGTTGACGGAGAGACGAAGGGGAGTAGAGGGCCGGACGCGAGGTGGCGTGGATGCCGAGGTTCGAATACCTGGAAGCCAACACGCTGCGCCAAGCTGTCTCGATGTTGCAACGCCATGGCGACCAGGCACGGATTGTGGCCGGTTGCACCGATTTTCTCGTGCAGTGGCGACAGGGGACCTTTACACCCCGATACGTGGTCAACATTCAGCGCATCCGTGGCCTGAGCCGGGTCAGCTATGGGTCTCGCAATGGCCTGCACTTGGGGGCGCTGGTTAAGGTTCAGACCCTGGAGACCCATCCTGTGATCCGCCAGCACTATCCGGCGCTGTCCGGCGCCGCCACCGCGTTCGCCGGGCTGCAGGTGAGGAACCTGGCGACGGTGGGAGGTAACGTCTGCAACGCCTCTCCGGCCGGTGATATCTTGCCCCCTTTACTGGCCTTCGGCGCCTCGTGTGGAATCGTGAGCTCTGCCGGGAAACGCTGGGTCCCTCTGGACCGGTTCTTCAAAGGGCCGGGCAGCACCGCCCTTGAGCCTGGGGAAATCCTGGTTGAGTTTTCGCTGCCGCCACCTCCGCCCAACACGGGCTCGCTCTACATCAAGCACAGCCCCAGGGGCGCTATGGACATCGCGAAGGTGGGTGTCGCTGCATTCGTTGCTCTCGAGGACGATGGCTGGGTGTGCCGGGATGTCAAGCTTGCTTTGGGCGCCGTCGCTCCCACACCCATCCGTGTGTATGCGGCTGAGGAGATGCTCCGCGGCCGGGCTCTTACTTGGAACCTCGTCAAAGCGGCAGCACTGGAGGCGCAACGAGAGGCCACTCCGATCGATGACGTTCGCAGTTCTGCCGCCTACCGCAAGGCCATGGTGGGCGTGCTGAGCCAGCAGGCGCTCGAGCGAGCCATTGAGATGGCCCAGGGAGTGCCTACGTCCTTCGACCTACTGCGGAGTCTGGCGACCGGAGCGGTGGCCTAACACGGAGCCACTGCTGAACTCGATGCAGGAGTTGGGATGAAGAGACCGCTGGAGTTGAACGTCAACGGCGACCGTCACGAGATACTCGTGGAGCCTCATCACTCCTTACTGGACACACTACGGGACACGCTACGCCTCACGGGTACCAAGAAGGGGTGCGATGAGGGTGATTGTGGCGCCTGCACAGTGCTCCTCGACGGCAAGCCGGTCACCTCTTGCCTTGTGCTGGCCCACAGCGTCCATGAAGCCGAGGTGACGACCATCGAGGGTGTCGCGGTCCGTGGTGCGTTGCACCCCATGCAGCAAACCTTTGTGGACCATGGCACTGTACAGTGCGGCTTCTGCACGCCTGGGCTGGTCATGAATGCGCTGGGTCTGCTCAACGCAACTCCAGACCTAACGGAAGACGACGTCAAGTACGCCATTGGAGGAAACTTGTGCCGTTGCGCCGGCTACTCGAAGGTGGTGGCGGCGATACTATCTGCGGCAAGGGCCGCACGGACCTGTGGAGGCGGCACTGATGAGTGATTTCGCGGTCTTGGGCAAGAGCTATCCCCGGATTGAGGCTCGGGAGAAAGTCACCGGCCACACCAAGTACGCTTCCGATGTCTATCTGACGGGGATGCTGATGTGCAAACTATTGACCAGCACCCGGAGCCATGCTCGCATCGTCAAGATGGATACCGCAAAGGCGGAGGAGCTGCCCGGCGTCCGGGGAATCGTCACAGGCGAAGACTTTCCGGACGCCCGTTTTGCTGTGAGTCCCGGTTGGCTGAGGGACCGCAAGATTATGGTCCGCGACAAAGTCCGTTTCTTGGGCGAGCCAATCGCCGCCGTGGCGGCCGATGACGAGACAACGGCTCAGGAGGCACTTGACCTTATCGAGGTGGAATACGAGGACCTGGAGGCTGTGATTGACCCGCTCGAGACCATCAGGGTCGACGCGCCCGTGATCCACCCGGACCTGCCGAGCTACGACGGCTCCGTCTTTTCGTTGGGCGGGAACATCTGCAACCTGGCGGAATCCGACCGAGGCGACGTGGATCAGGCATTCAGCGACGCGGATCATGTGTTCGAGGACACGTTCCGGTCCCAGGCGGTCAACCAGGGGTTCATAGAGCCGATGGCCTGCGTGGCCAACTTCGATGCCAATGGCCGACTGACGGTTTGGACCTCCACTCAGGGGCCGTACCTGGTGCGGGCCCAGCTTGGTACGGTGCTGGGTATCCCCAGAGGCCGCATCAAAGTCGTCCCGATGGAGGTGGGAGGTTCTTTCGGGGCCAAGTATCGGCTGGCCCTGGAAGCCTACCCATCCAGGCTGGCCTCAAAGACGGGCCGCCCGGTGAAGCTCGTTGCCACCCGCAAGGAAATGTTCACCATCAACGGCCCCCGTTTGGCCACCAATATCTACCTCAAGACCGGCGTCACAAAGGACGGCCGTGCCATCGCACGGGAGGCATACACCGTCTTCGACGTGGGCGGCTACATGGGCCCCGGCCCCGATACCGGCGTCAGCCAAGGTCTGGGAGCGTACAACATACCTAACTATCGCCTGCGCTCCTACGGAGTCTATACCAACAAGATCTTCGCGGGTTCCTATCGAGCGTCAGGCGCCGCTGACATGGACTTCGCAGTGGAGTCCCATATGGACATCATCGCCCGCAAACTGAGATTCGACCCAGTGGACTTCCGGACCAAGAACGCCGTGAAAGAGGGCGATACCATGGTTGGTGGGCTCATCATGCCCCAGAACGGCATGATGCAGACCATCCTCGCGGTCAAGGAGCGCATGGGCTTACCAAAGAAACTGGAAGAAGGTCGGGGTGTGGGCATCGCTGTGAATCAGTGGCGCAACTCGAGTGGGCCCTCCACCGCTGCAATCAATCTCAGCGAGGACGGCTCCTTCAGCCTTCTCGTCGGCTCGGTTGATCTCACCGGCAGCGACACAGCTCTGGCCCAGATCGCCGCCGAAACCTTGGGGACATCCTTGGACCAAGTAGTGGTGCCCGACCGTGACACGGACCTAACCTCATACAATGCTCCCTCTGCGGGCAACCGCACACTCTACAGCCAGGGCAAGGCCGTACAGATGGCCGCCGAAGACGCGAGGCAGAAGCTGTTTGACCTGGCTGCCGGGCGGTTGGGCGTGTCTCCCGATGCCCTGGCCTGCCGTGATGGCCGGGTGTATGTGGAAGACAACCCGTCCCAGGGTCTCACGCTCGGCCAATTGGCTCGGATGGCCGTGATGTCCCGCGCTGGGCCCATCACCGGCGTCGCCTCCCTGTCCTCGCTGCCCTACGTCCCCTCATGCGGTACGCAGGCGGTAGAGGTGCTCGTAGACAAGAAAACGGGCCAGGTGAAGGTGACCAGGTTCGTCCAGGCCCAGGATGTTGGCGTCGCCATCAATCCATCGGCAGTAGAAGGACAGATGGAGGGCGGTGCGGTTCAGGGCATCGGTCGGGCGCTGACCGAGGAGATCCTCTTCGACCCGAGTACCGGGAGGGTACGCAACCCTTCCCTGGCCACCTACCTGTTGCCGCTGGCAACGGATTTGCCTCCCATCGAAAGCATCGTGGTCGAGGTGCCCTGCCCGGACGGGCCGTTCGGCGCCCGGGGGGCGGCCGAGGTAAGCGGATTCGGACCACCGGCGGCCATCGCCAACGCGGTCCATGACGCCGTAGGGGTTCGCATCAAGGACCTCCCAATCACGGCGGAGAAAGTGCTGGCCGCTCTACAGGGCCAAGCCACCAGCGAGGTTCAGGTCGATGTGGATGCGCTGCGAAGCATCGGAGTGCAAAGCGTAGAGAGGTAGTTGTTCCGTCGCTATTATCAACGGGGCGGCTTATTTGACTCTCCCTGACCACTGCAGTAGAATCCCGACGCCATATCGAAACCTACGGCTAACGAATTTCGTCATTCGATTTCCTGATTGCGGTGCCCGAGTAAATCTGTCTGGTTGAGGAGGAGGGAGCACAGCGATGAAAACTTCGAGAGCATGGATTCTTCTGTCATCTGTCGTCGTGGTTGGCCTCATTGTGGCCGCGTGCGGAGGTGGGGCGGCTGACCCCACGGCGACAGCCTTGCCGGCAGCCACACCAACTCCCGTGGTGGTGGAGAGGGAAGTGGTGAAGCAAGTGCCGGTTGAGGTCGAGGTCATCAGAGAGGTCGAGAAAGAGGTCATCAGAGAGGTCGAGAAAGAGGTCATCAGAGAGGTCGAGAAAGAGGTCATCAGAGAGGTCGAGGTCATCAAAGAGGTCGAGGTAGAGATCCTCAGACCTCCCAAGTTCAACCAACCCGTCCAATGGCTGACCAAATACCCGCCGGCGCCTCATGAGGACTGGACCGTAAACGACATCAAGCGCGGCGGCACCTTTAGGCTCGGGTACAGCGACGAAACCCCGCATCTCGACATCTCCCAGAACAAGGGAACAGCGGTACAGCAGTTCCTCTGGCAGATCTACGACCCCCTGGTGCGCATCCATAGCACCTTCGACGCGGACCCATACAAGATCGAGTTGCGGCCCGCCCTGGCAGAGTCGTGGGAGTTTACGTCGGACGGGAAGGGCTTGACCTTCAAGCTGCGTCCGAACGTGACCTGGCAGAACGTGGCCCCGGTCAACGGGAGGGCGTTCACGTCCGCAGACGTGAAGTTCTCCTTCGAACACTACCAGGCAGACGGAACGCTGAAATCGGTGTTCGCAGCCGTTACGTCTGTCGAGACGCCCGACGACCTCACAGCGGTGGTGCGGTTTGGGAAGCCCCTGAGCGGCTTCATCGACCTGATCTCGAGGGAGCCGGTGTTCGTGCTACCTCGCGAAATCCTCGAGATGGACGGGGACTTCAAGCAGCAGGCAGTGGGTACCGGGCCGTTCATCTTGACCGAATGGAAGCGGGCTGAGCTGGCCACCTTCGAGCGCAATCCCAGTCACTGGGACATTGGTCTGGATGGTCAAGCACTGCCTTACTTGGACAAGATTGAGATTCTCGTGATCCCGGATCTTGGAACCCGCAAAGCCGCGTTCCGGGCGGGTCAGATAGACTCGCCGCGACCTCTGGCAGGGAAAGAGACCGAGGCGGACGAGATCGCCAAGAGCGTCGGAGACGCAAAGATTACCGTCCTGATGCGGGACCGGCCTCCTTACTCAGTTGGCTTCGATGCGTCTGCGGCGCCGTTCAATGACGTGAACGTTCGACGGGCCTTCTCCATGAGTTTCGACCGCGATATCATCGGGGACGTAGCTCACGAAGGCAATTACTTCCTCGGCCCCGCCGTTCCTTGGAACCTATTCCACGACCGTCCGCCCACGGTAGACGATATTCCCTGGACCCGGTACGACCCGGAGGCTGCGAAGCAGCTGCTCGCTGACGCAGGTTACGCCGACGGGATTGAAAAGACGCTGGCGTGGCCCGGCTTCCCGGGCGTCCAGCAATACGCCGAGCTCATAAAGTCCCAGGCGGCCGACGCCGGTTTCGAACTGGCTCTGCAGGTGGTGGACTACGCCACGTGGTCAGCCGAGTGGTATGGGAGCAACGCCGGGTTCGGGGATAAGCTCATGATCGGGTTCATCGTGCCCGGGGGGTACGACTACTTCACCCACTTCTCCTCTTACCTGGACTCCGAGGGCGGGAAGAACTACGCGAACATCAAAGACCCGGAGATAGACGCGCTCTTGGATAGGTTGGAAGCCAGCCTGGACCCGGCCGAGCAACAGGCGATCGCCCAGGAAATCTACGATCGGGAGCTCGACCAGGCGTACCGGCCGATGCTGCCGGGATCAGTCCGTTATGCAATACACTCCGCTGAGACCCAGAACTACCGGCAAGTCCCGCTGAACATCTTCCCCGAAGCGCACAACATCCGTTTCGCATGGAAGTCCGACGCGTAGATAGGGAGAGACAGGCGCTCTAGCGTGAGACAAAGACGAGGGCGGGGGCTACCAGGACTCTAGACGGTGCAGAAGTACGCAATCCGTCGGATCCTGATGGCGATCCCCGCCCTCGTTATCGTCTCCCTCATAATCTTTTCCCTGGTCCGCCTTCTCCCCGGCGATGTACTCATCATCATGCTGGGGGACGTTGGCGGCGTCGATGAGGAGGACCTCCAGCAGTTTCGGGAGCAACTCGGGCTTGAACGTCCCTTCTTCAAGCAGTACGGCCTCTGGGTGAACGAACTCATTCGGGGAGGGGGAGGGCCGTCGTTCCAATCCGGGATCCCTGTCGGTGAGCGCTTCCTCGACGCGCTGCCCATCACCATCGAGCTGATGATCATGGCGATGCTCCTGAGCGCCCTCATCGGCATTCCTTTGGGGGTCCTCTCGGCGATGCGGCAGAACAGCTGGCTGGACTATACGGCGCGCCTGGTCTCGGTGGCCGGGCTAGCCATGCCCAACTTCTGGATTGGAACGCTGCTCCTCCTTGGCCTGTCGCTGCAGTTTCAGTGGATCCCCCCGTTGACGTACGTGAGTTTCTTCTCTAACCCCAGGGACAACCTGACCCAATTCATATTCCCGGCTGCTGTGCTGGCGTTCAGCTTCGCTGCGATTGTCGCGCGGATGACGCGCTCCGAGCTCCTGGAAGTGATGAGGCAGGATTATGTGCGGACCGCTTGGGCCAAGGGGCTTCGGGAGCGAGTTGTCGTGTTCCGGCATGCGTTGCGCAACGCCCTTATTCCTCTGATAACCGTGATGGGCACGTTGGTGGCGGCGCTCATAAGCGGGACCATCATCGTGGAGAGCATTTTTAGCCTTCCTGGTGTAGGCCGGCTGACCTTGAACGCCGTCAGTTTCCGGGACTACCCCCAGATTCAGTTCAACGTCATGGTCATTGCCACGGCGGTAATCACGATCAATCTTCTGGTTGATCTGGCGTATGGGTGGATAGACCCGCGCATTCGGTACGAATGATATACGGATGGATCACTTTGCGAACGTAATCGGCGGGACCCTCAGGCGAATTGGCAGGTTTGTCGCCGCGCAACCATTGGGCGCCGCCAGCGCAGCAGTCATTCTGCTACTGGTGTTGGTGGCCGCGTTCGCGGGGTTCATCGCCCCTTACGACCCGTACGAGCCTATCCCGGTCAAGTCGCTCGACGGGCCCAGCTGGGCCCATCCGCTGGGGAACGACGAACTCGGCCGCGACGTCCTGTCTCGTATTATTCACGGGAGCAGGGTGTCTTTGTGGGTTGGGCTGGTAACCGTGTCGATAGCGACGGGTGCGGGTGCTATAGTTGGACTTGTTACTGGCTATCTGGAGGGGTGGGTGGACCTGGTCGTCCAGCGGGTGATCGACGCCATGTTGGCCCTTCCGGGCCTCGTCTTGGCACTGGCCTTGGTCTCCATCCTGCCTGGGATTATTCCGGATAGTCTCCGTCCGGGCACAACGAGTGCTGTTCTGGCCGTTGCCATCATCATGCTGCCATCGAATGCGCGGGTTGTCCGAGGAGCGGTGCTCTCCGTGAAGCAGAATCAGTACTTTGAAGCAGCCCGCGCGATCGGATGCTCGGGGTGGCGAATCGCTCTCCGACACGCGCTCCCGAACGTGATGGCGCCCATCATCGTGCTGGCGTCGATCTGGGTTGGGAATGCGATTATCATTGAGGCGTCGTTGAGCTTCCTGGGCGTCGGGACACAACCCCCTGACCCGTCCTGGGGGCTGATGCTGGGGAGGGAAGGACGCCGGCACCTGGAGAGCGCCCCTTGGCTCGCTATCTTCCCCGGCCTGGCAATCAGTATTGTGGTGATGGCCTTCAACATGCTCGGAGACTCGTTACGAGACATCCTGGATCCTCGCCAACGCGGCGCACACGCTGTTCGCGGATAGCAGGCGAGAACCCTATCCGGGCCGCGCTGGAGAGCCAAGAGCAGCAGGGGAACGAGAGGTCGAATGACCATGTCAGGAATCCTTGACGGGATTAGGGTGATCGATTGGACGCTTTGGCAAGTCGGGCCCTACGCGACCGCCATGCTCGCGGACCTGGGCGCCGAAGTGATCCACCTGGAAGAGCGCGGTGTAGGTGACTCCATACGCGGCATGACCCATTTCTTTGGAGTGCCTATGGAAGCGAAGGGCATCCACATCCCCTTCGAAGAGCACAACCGCGGCAAGAAGAGCCTGGCGGTTGACCTGAAGAAGCCCGAGGGCAGAAAGATCGTCTACGATCTCGTGCAGAAGTCCGACGTTTTCGTCACCAACTTTCGCCAGGCCGCGGCGGAGAAGCTCGGTCTCGACTATGTCACCTTGAACAAGCTCAATCCGCGTCTCATCTACGCCGCCGCATCCGGGTACGGCCGCAAGGGCCCGGATGCGGCGAAGCCGGCCCTCGAGATCGTCGGTTTCGCCCGCAGCGGCGCCATGCTGGGGTCGGGCGAGAAGGGAATGCCGCCCATCTATTTGACCCCTGGCATCGGCGATCGCACCACCTCGTTGTTCCTGGCGTTGGGGGTGCTCGGAGCGCTATTCAAACGAGAGCGACAGGGGACCGCTCAGGAGCTCCATGTGTCCCTCCTCGGCAGCCTGGTAACGTTACAGGGCTATACCGTGATGTCGACACTCGTGCGCGAGGGGGAGTTCCCAAGATACCAACGGGACAGGATCGCGAACCCCATCGCGAACTTTTACCGTTGTAAGGACAACCGCTGGATCGTGCTGGGCCTAGTACAGTGGGAGCGGCACTGGCCCGCTTTCTGCGACGCCGTCGGCATACCGGAGATGAAGGAGGACCCGAGGGTCTCTGATCCGGAGAAACGGGAAGCGAACAGCCCGGAGCTCATCGCGATGTTGGACGACATCTTCGCCAGCGAGCCCTACGAGGAATGGGACCGGCGGTTCCGAGAACATAGCGACTTTATCTACGAACGAGTGAATTCCATTGAGGACCTGGTCGACGATCCCCAGGTCGTCGAGAATCGGAACATCATTCCATGGGACCATCCGGTCGCAGGCCCCATCAAGTTTGTGAACTTCCCGGTGGAGTTCAGCGAGACTCCAGCGGCTCCGCCATCCCCTGCTCCCCAACTCGGGCAGCACACTGAGGAGATCCTCGAGGGTGTCTGTGGCTATACCTGGGACCAGATCACGGAACTTGGCGACAAGGAAGTAATCTGAGCGGCGACCCCCTATTCGCTTGCTCCAACGAGGCGTAACGTGGCTGTCATCGAGTATCGGAACCACAATCCGGTTGAATACGAGAAACGAGAGCATCTGGTCATCATCCGAATGAACCGTCCAGAGGCGCTGAATGCCATGAACCACGATCTCTTGCTGGGACTGGCAGAGGCCTGGATGCGATACAACGAAGATGATGATGCCTTCCTGGCTATCCTTACGGGCGTGGGACGATCGTTCTCCGTGGGTATGGACGTCAAAGAGCGATTGGAGCATGCCAGCCCAGACCTGGGCCTTCCCGTCACATCGATCCAGGACCTTTTCTGGATGGACGAGCTTCACAAGCCGACCATCGCCGCCATCAACGGGTTCGCATTCGGTGGGGGCCTGTACCTTGCCAGCAAGGCCGACTTCAGGGTGGCCGGGGAGAGCACCAGCTTCCGAACGGGGGCGGTGTTCGGAGGCGTCACCGGATTTGAGCTACTGCAAGCTGAGAACTTCCCGCCCGCTGTTCTGGCCGAGGTGGTGGTGGGTGGCGTTCTCACGGCGCGGCGCGCCTACGAGGTAGGCTTCCTCAACCGGGTTGTTCCAGACGAGCAGGTGATGGAGGCATCGATAGAGCTGGCGGAGACCGTGTTGGCCAACCCGCCGATATCCGTTCACCGCAATCTCAAACTGCTCCGTGACTTCCGACGCGCCATGGGGCACGCCCCTCGCTGGCTCACCCAGCAGGAGAAGGACTATTTCGAAGCAGCGAAGGGTGCGGAAGATACGAAGGAAGCGCTGAGGGCTTTTCAAGAGAAGCGAAAGCCGATCTACAAAGGCCGCTAAACCGGGCTGTAAGCAGGACCGCGCAAGTGGAGGAAACGATGGACCTAGGACTTTTCACGATGCCGGCCCATCCGCCGGAGCGAAGCCTCTACGACGGGGCCCAGTGGGACCTGCAGGTCCTCGAGTGGGCTGACGAGTACGGCTACGCGGAGGCGTGGATCGGCGAGCATTTCACCAACACCTGGGAGCCTCTTCCTTGCCCTGACCTGCTGATAGCTCAGGCGCTCATGAGGACGAAGCAGATCAGGCTAGGTCCCGGCGTCCATCAGTTGCCACATCATCATCCGGTCGAGCTGGCCTGCCGGCTAGCGTACCTCGATCACCTGGCCCAAGGCCGTTTGATGATCGGCGTCGGTCCCGCCATGCTGCCCACCGATCTGAAATTGTTCAACACCGACGCCACAACCCAGGTCAATCGCGAGATGATGATGGAATCCATAGAGATCATGATTCACCTGTGGACGGGCGAACCTGGAACGAGCTACGAAGGGAAATTCTGGACCACCAATATCCCCGAGCCGCTGATGAACGGCGCCCTGGCGCATCACCTTCGACCTTTCCAGAAGCCGCACCCACCTATCGCGATGGGAGGCGTGACACCTAACTCGGAGTCGTTGAAGATCGCCGGTGAGCGGGGCTACATCCCGATGACGCTCAACTTGAGCACGCCATACGCCACTACTCATTGGCAGGCGATTCAGGAGGGCGCGGCGCGCTCGGGACGAAAGCCAACCCGGCGGGAGTGGAGGGTCGTCCGCGAAGCGTTCGTCGCCGACACCGACGCGGAAGCTCGGCGGTGGGCGCTGGACGGGCACATGGGGCAGATGTATCGGGAGTTCCTCCTGCCCCAGTTCAGGAACCGGAAGATCTTGCATTTCTTGAAGCAAGACCCCGACGTTCCCGATGAGGACGTCACCCCAGAATACCTGGTCGACAACGTCTGGCTCGTCGGGTCGGTGGACACCGTTGCCGAGAAGCTAACGAGGATGTACAACGACCTGGGCGGCTTTGGCGCGCTGATCATTCTGTGCTTCGACTACAAGGGAAACCCTGAGCCGTGGCGGCGGTCGCTGGAGCTGCTGGCCAAAGAGGTCAAGCCCAGGGTCGAAAAAGGCCTGGGTCTTGGGGAATCAGGAGGCTAACGGTGACGAACAAGGTGAGATTCATCGGTCACTCGGCGTTTCAGATCGTGAGTGCGGGTGGCAAGACGATCTACGTCGATCCGTGGCTCGAGGCCCCGGGCAGTCAGATGTCGCTTGACGACGTCACGGCAGCCGACCTCGTCCTCATCACCCACGACCACTTCGACCATGTTGGGCCGGCGATTCAGATGGCGAAGAAGACGGGAGGCAAGGTCGTGGCCCAGCCCGAGACCGCATGCCGGCTCCAGATGGACGACCTCCCGTACGACACGGAAGGAGCCGGCCTGCCGATTCTGCGAAAGGACGCCATGCCGGGTTTTGGCACGTGGCCCAACGTATATAACGGCATGGGAATCAACGTCGGAGGTACCGCCTACGCGGGAGACGTCGCCGCGACGATGACCATGGCCATCCACTCCTCGGCAACGGGCACTGCATCAGGCTTCGTGATCAAGCTCGAGGACGGGACAACGATCTACCACGCGGGCGATACGACGGTCTTCGATGGCATGAGCATCATTGGGGACCTCTACCCGATTGACCTGGCCCTGCTCCCGGTGGGCGGTTGTTTCACCATGGACTCATACCAGGCGGTGAAGGCCCTCCAGCTTTTGCGGCCCAAGAAGGTGGTTCCCATGCACTACAAGACCTTCCCGGTCCTGGAGCAAACCGCGGACGGCTTCATGGAAGCGGCCGCGCGGGAGGTGCCGGAGACCGAGGTGGTCGTCCTCAAACCGAGCGACGCTCTGGAGATTTCGCGCGGGGCGTAGGGAACAAGACCGTCAGTAGGCGATGGCCGTCTGTACCACCCTGGCTACGGTCTGCCCCCGTTGGTTCTCGCAGATGATCTCGTAGACAACGAAGAGCATCTGCCCCAAGCGGCCGTCTTTTTCGACCAGGTCCGCGAGCCGGCAGGTTGCCGTGATCGTGTCGCCCGGGCTCACAGTGGCGAGGTACTCGAACTCCTGCCCCCCATTGAGTAAGTTTGCCAACGGACTTGTGAAAGGCTCTGTCTCTTGTCGGGCCAGGATGGCAACCGCGTGCAGGAAGACCGGCGGCGCGACGATTCCCTCATAGCCTGCCTGCTTGGCTAACGTCTCGTCTACCCACAGCGGGTTCGGGTCCTCAACAGCCTCCGCATACCTGCGTATGGCACCTTTTTCTATCTCAAAAGTCACAGGGTCGCCCGTTGTTCCGATTTGAGCCCGCATCTCGGGTGTGATGACTGAGGACTGAGGCATCGCCTTCCTACCCTCCCGCCGACCCTGGTCGGCGCCCCGATGGGAGGACGATGACGGCATTGCCGGTAGTCGTCACCTTGCCCTCCTCGTCCTCAATCCAGAGCTCGCATTGGACGGTACCCTGACCCGCTGCCGCCGTCTTGCTTGACACGCGCCCCTTGCACGTCAAGGTGTGACCTGGCGCGTCCATGCCGCGAAAGCTGGCGGCCAGATTTAGGATTGTCCCCTTCGGACCGATCCAGTCCGTTACGAGCTGACCTAGGAATGCAGACTTCAGAGCACCGTGGACAACGACGTCGTCGAGCTTGGCGGCGTGGGCCTCTCGAAGGTCGTAGTGGATCTCCGCGTAGTCCCCAATCGCGCCAGCCCACTTCACGAGTTGTCGGGTCGTCGGCCGCTTCACGAGGGGTGGAAGCTCGGCCCCTTCCTCAACGTCCTCAAAATACAGCGTGTTCACGGTGCGTACCAAGGCTCCCTCCGCCGATAGGCGTCGACTAGAACGGGTTCAGCGGCTCCGTGCCGATGATCCCATCACGTGCGAGACCGTCAAGCCCCGCCTCGTCTACACCCAACAACTCCCCCAGCACAGGGCCGTTATGCTGGCCGAGCGTGGGCGCCGGCAACCGCATCTGCCCCGGTGTCCGCGACAGTTTGAAGTACATGCCGGGGTTCAGGCGGGTGCCGACATACTCTCGCGTTGTCGACTGCCAGAAGTCCCGCGCTAGGAGTTGTGGATCGTCTAGTAGCTCGGGGCCGGAATATGCTGCTCCCGCCGGCACTCCCGCCTGTTGGAGGAGCGTCATCAACTCGCGGTGCTCCCATTCGGACGTCCACTCGCCAATAATCCGGTCCAGCTCGTCCTCGTGTTCGAACCGCCCCAGGCTATCTGTAAAACGGGAGTCGTCCGTGAGCCCGGGATGGCCCATGCTTTTGCAAAGGGCTTGCCATTGGGCGTCGGAATAAACGGCGATGCTGATCCAGCTATCTTCGCCCTTGCATGGGTATACGCCGTGAGGCACGGCGAAGGAATGGCGGTTCCCGCGGCGTCGTGGCTCCCGCCGGTTCATGCTGAAGTTCACGAGGTGCTCGCCCAGGAACCGAGTCAAGGCCTCCGTCTGGGAGAGGTCGATAGCCTGACCACGCCCGGTGCGCCGGCGCTGTCGCAGGGCTATCATCAACGCGACCGTTCCGAAGAATCCGGCTGCCGGGTCCGCCGGGGCAAACTGGTGCATCATCGGCCCGCCGTCCTCGTAGCCGGTGAGGGTTGGCAGTCCCGAGATTTGCTCCACGTTCAGACCGAACCCGAGGTAGTCACGCCACGGCCCCGTCATGCCAAAGGCCGGCATCGAGAGCATCACGACCGAAGGGTTCACGGCCCGCAACGCTTCATATCCCAGGCCGAACCGGTCGACGACCCCCGCGCGATAGTTTTCGACAACCACGTCCGCCACGGCGACGAGTTGCTTGCACAGGCGCACGCCGTCCGGCCTTGAAAGGTCCAAGGTTATGCCCAGCTTGTTTCGGTTCAGCGCGTTCCAGGCGCCTCGGCGCTCCCACGCCCCTGGCTCTAGCTCCATCGTCATGATCCGCCACCAGTCGTACCGCTGGATGGACTCCACCTTGAGCACCTCGGCCCCCATGTCTCCAAGGAACTGGGTGACCGTCGGTCCCGCCCAGCCCATGGTGAGGTCGACCACGCGGACACCCGCCAGCGGCGGCGGCGGCCGGTCCTGACTCCCCCGGGCGGGGCCGGTCCTCGCGGCCTGACTACGACTCGTTTCCACCCTAGATCACCCCGTCGGCCCGAAGGCGGGTCAGCTGCTCTTCGGTGAACCCGAACCTCTCATGGTAGACCTCGGCGTTGTGCTGGCCGAGGAGGGGCGCCGGCTCCGGGGGCTTCCAATCGCCCTCGCCCATGTGGAAAGCCGCGCCCGGCTGTGTCTCCGGTCCCGTCGCCGGGTGCGCGACCTCCTGGAAGTAGCCCCGCGCCGCGTGCTGATCGAGCTCCAAGAGCTCCTCCATCGATGGCACGAGGCCAGCGGGAATGTTCATGCTCTGGGCTTCGCGGAAGAACTTCGCCTTCTCTACGTTCTTCACCTTCTCCGTGACGAGCTCCGTGATCTCGGTAGCGTGCCGCCGTCGCTCGATTCCACTCTCGAAGCGAGGGTCCAATAAGGCCTCAGTCATGTCCAGATACGCGCAGAGGAGCTCCCACTGGTTCTGCATCAGCGCGTTCACGCCGACGTAGCCGTCCTTGCACGGCAGGATCGAACCGGTCCGAAAGGCATTCCCCGGGCGCCGACCTATCGCTCCCCGGTACTCGTAATCGGTAGCCGGGTGGTTCATCAACGGGATCAGAGCTTCGAGGTAGGAGATGTCTACCTCCTGGCCGGCACCGCTCCGCTCCGCCTCGTAGAGCGCGAAGAGCGTCGCCGCCGCCGCCAGGACGGCGACGGAATAGTGGCTGGACCAGCCACCGGCCTGGAGCGGCTCCCGGTCCGGCTCGCCGCCCATGAACGTCCACCCCGCGAACGACGTGTGGACCAGGTGGTCGGCCTGCCAGTCGCGGTAGGGCCCGGTCTGTCCGAAGTTGCTGATGCGCGTGAACACCAGGCCTGGGTTCTGTGCAGCGAGTACGTCGTAACTCAGGCCGAGCCGCTCCATGACGCCTGGACGGAAGTTCTCGACGAGGATGTCCGAGTCGCGGACCAACTCCTTGAGCAGCCGGAGGCCGGTCTTCTCTTTTAGATTTAACGTGATTCCCTTCTTGCTGGCGTTGAGGTAGTGGAATGGAGCTCCGTGCTCCGGGTCGCCGGTATCGTTCCAGAAGGGGCCGATGAAGCGCGCCCTGTCCCCGGCGTCCGGAGGCTCTATCTTCAGTACCTCCGCTCCGTAGTCCGCCAACAATCGCGTGCAGAACGGCCCGGAGATGTAATGGGTCAGGTCCAGGACCCGAACCCCCGCCAGTCCAAGTGCTGCCATCGTCAGGCCTGCTTCTCGGGGGCCGGCCGGAACTTGGGCAGGGTAATCTCAGGCGTCACGTCGGCGAAGACCACTTCCACGGCCATCCCGATCTTCACCTCGTCGGGATCCGTCTCCACCAGGTTTGTCGGAATGCGGCACCCCTTCTGCTCGACAGGCTGGACGAGGGCGTTGATGTATGGCACGTCATCGCGGAAGCCCTTCCCCACCGGGTGGGCGACCACCGAGAAACTGTACACCGTGCCCCGACCGCTCAATGGGGCCCAGTCGGACTGCATCGACCGACAACGCGGGCAGACGGGGCGCGGCGGGAATCTCAGGAAGCCGCAGTCAGTACACTGCTGCACGACCAACTCGTGCCGTTTCGCCGCTTCCCAGTAGGGCTCGGTGTCGAGCGTCGGCTCAGGGAGAGGCTTTTCGTAGTCCGCCACCATGCTACCTCCGCAGGATGAGGGCGCCACCCCGCTCTTCGCTGAATCCGCTGACGAACACCAGCTCGGCGTCCTTCACCTGACACGTCGAGGCGCCCCTGGTCTGTCGTACCCCCTCGATCACCGTGTTCATGCCGTGGATGTAACCTTCGGACAAGAGCCCGCCGTGGGTGTTGAGCGGTAGCTTGCCCGATGGAAAATCGATCGCGCCACTCTCGACAAAGGGCCCGCCCTCCCCCTTCTTGCAGAATCCGTAGTCCTCCAACTGGCAGAGGGCGACGTAGGTGAAGGCATCGTAGATCTCGGCCACGCTGATGTCGGCCGGGGTCACCTCGGCCATCTCGAACACCGACTTGGCCACGACCTTCGACCCAAAGGAACAGAAGTCCGCATCGCTCTCATAGGCGGAGTAGGCCTGATGTCCCCAACCCATAGCGCAGCCCGCGATGTACGCAGGCTGCTGCTTCAATGAGCGCGCCCGCTCGGCGGAGCTGACGACCACGGCGCAACCACCGTCCGTCTCCAGGCAGCAGTCGTACAGATGAAACGGGCTGGCGATGAGGCGCGAAGCCTGGTGGTCTTCCAGAGTGATCGGATCGCGCATCAACGCTCGGACGTTCTGCCGGGCGTTGTTTCGGGCCGCGACGGCAACGCGACCCAGCTGACGGCTGGTCGTCCCGTACTCGTACATATGGCGCTGGGCGTTCAACGCCAGGCGCTGGCTGGGCGCGATGATGCCATAAGGGTACTCGAACTGTCCCACGGTCGTGGCGGGGAGTCCGCCTCCGCCCTGCTGTCCATAGCGATGTCCGGAGCGACCGTTCATTCCCCGGTAACACAGCACGTTGTTAGCCTGCCCCGAGGCGATGGCCGCCACCGCGGCCGTCACGGTACCACAGGATGCCGCCCCTCCTCCGGTGATCTCGGCGTAAAAGCGCAGCTCTGGGATACCCAGGGTGTAGGCAAGGACATGGGGCGGGGTGTTGTCCGCCTGGAACTTGACCACGCCATCGATGTCGTTCACAGTGAGGCCCGAGTCCTCGAGCGCCTCGAGCGACGCCTCCGCGGCCAGACTGAGCTCAGTGCGCCCCGAGTCCCTGGAGAACTGGGTCTCGCCTATACCCACAATGGCGCATCGGTCTTTCATGGTGTTCGTTGGGGTACGAGGACCGTCGCGGTCCCGCTCAACGTCGTGTCGCCGCGTTGGTTTTCACACCACACCTCCAGGGTCAGGCGGTCGCCGTCCGCCAGGGGCTCGACTGCCGTCACCCGCCCCCGGGCGGTTATCGTGTCCTCGGCCACCACCATCTTCCGGTAGAGGATCTCGAGGCTCCCGTCCCGCATCCAGCTTCCTCCCAGCTCCTCGGTGAGCAGTTCCTGAACCAGGGCTGAACTGTGCGGGCCCTGGGCGACGATCCCCGGCCGGCCAAGGCTCAGGGCGATCGCCGGGTCCGTGTGCTGGTCTCGCTTGTGGCGTACCAGTCCAAGAGCGGACGCGAAGCTCCCTATCTGGGCCGCCGTCAGCGCGCGCGTGTAGGTTTGAAGCTCGTCCCCCACCCGACGTTTCTCGTTTTCGTGCATCTTCGACTGACTCGTATCGCTAGGGGATCATCGCGATGGTGTGGCGTATCGTCGCGAGGTCGCGGCCGCGGTCGTCCCCCGCGTCTGCCTCCATCACGTAATACCACTTTCCGCGTTTTTCGTACTTCTCGACCACACGCCCCTCGACACGGACCACCGTATCGAGCAGGGGCGGCTTCCGGTAGACTGCCTCCATGCGGGATTGCAGCCCTCCGTGCCGGGTCCGGATTTGGAACTGCACCTGCAGCAGCAGAAAGGTCAGGCATTCCACGACGACCATCGGGGCGATGCGCGAACCGTCTTCCCGCGGCGTCAGGTAGACCGGAGAAATACTGCCCACCGATGTCAGATACCGCTGCACCAGCTCGTCGGTGATCGCCTCCTCGAGCGGGCCCAGCTTCAGCCCCACCTGCAACTCCTCCCAGGTGATCTCCTGAGGCATCGGATCCTCGATCGTCATGTACGTGGCTTTCCGAAGTCTGATCTTCGTGCGTGCTGCTCGTCGGCCGGCTAGAATCCCGAAGTCCGGGCAAACCGGTCCAGGTGTACTCGAGCATGGCCGAGCTTTAACTCCAGCCCCTTGGCCCGTCGCAGCCAGAGCTGGTGGTCGAACTCCGTCAGGTATGCGATGCCTCCATGAATCTGGTTGCTCACCGTGGTCGCGTTGCGGTATGCCTCGCTACACCACGCGTTAGCAGCGGCAGCGATCCGCTCGGCGGGCTGCGCCTGGTCGAGAGTCCACAGGGCCTCGAAGGCCAGGAGTTGCGCGGCGTCTACGTTGACTAAGGTGTTCGCCAGGTAGTGCTGGAGGACCTGAAAGGAGCCGATCGGCCTGCCGAACTGTACGCGGTTCTTGGCATACTCTACGGCCATCTCAAAGATCTTGCGAGCGCCGCCGGCCATCTCAGCAGCCTGTAAGGCGCTTGCCCGAACGATGGCCCTATCGACGATGGGCCAGCCTTCGTCCACCTTCCCCAACAAGCTATGGCTGTCTACGTGCACGTCCTTGAACGACATCTCATATTGTTTGTCGGAAGCAACAGTGTCAAGGGCGGATAAGCTGATCCCCGGACTCGTCGAATCAACAATGAATACCGTGATGCCCTCGTTCTCGGCGGAGGCTCTTGACGTCCGCGCGACGACTGGAATGTAGTCCGCGGCTTGCGCGTTCTCCACGAACAGCTTGTTGCCATCGAGGATGAACCCGCCTTGCGTGGCCCGGGCCGTCAACTCAACTCCTGACGGGTCCCAGGAACCCGTTGTCTCCGTGAGGGCCATCGTCATGACGAGCTCACCGCTGGCGATCCTGGGCAGGAAGCTCTCTTTCTGCTCCTCGGTGCCGCTGTCGAGGATGGGCCAGGCGCCGAACGCCATCGTTGTGAAGAGCGGACTTGGGTACATGGCGCGACCGATCTCCTCAAACAGGATGCCGAGTTCGAGGAAGCCGCTACCCATGCCCCCGTACGCCTCTGGAATAGTCAAAGCTTGCCACCCCAGCTCGGCCGTCTGACGCCAGAGGTCCGGGGAATACCCCAGGTGGTCCTCCTCCATCTGCCTCACGAACGACGTGGGGCAGTTCTTCTCCAGGAACGCCCGCGTTGAGTCCCGGAGCATCTTTTGCTCTTCGGTGAAAGACAGGTCCATTTTGTTTCTATTACCGACGAGAAGCGCCAGGGGCGATGACCTTCTCAGGAGTGGGGCAGTTCAAGGCCCCGCTGAGCGATGATGTTGCGCTGTATCTCGTTTGCGCCGGCGCTCACGGTCCGCTGGCGGCACGAGCGGTAGAGGCGCTCGAACCTGCCCAATGCCGGCGAATACTCGGAGGTGGGCCGAAGCTGGCCGAACAGGCCTAGCATCTGCGTCGCGGCGTTTGCCATCCGCTGCAGGTGCTCGGTTGCGAAGACCTTCTGCGAAGAGGCCTCGTAATTGGGCACGGTGCCCTCGTCGATCATCCACGCCGTTCGATAAGCGAACAGGCGGGTCACCTCTACCTCGACCCCCAACCAGGCGAGCTGCTCGCGCGCGACGGGGTCCTCAACGATCGGCCGGCCGTTCATCGAGGTCTTCGTGCAGACCTCTAACAGCGCCTTCCAAATGGCCAGGTAGTGGTTGTATGGGACGCCGCCCACGCGCTCAAAGTCGAGCGCCGTCGCTGCGTAGTACCATCCGCGGTTCTTCTCTCCGATGAGGTACTTCTTGGGGACGCGGACATTGTCGTAGAAGGTCTCGTTCGTCCTTCCGTCACCGATCGTCCACAGGGGACGAATTGTGATGCCCTCCGAGTCGAGAGGCACGAGGAACAGGGAAAGCCCCTTGTGTTTGTGTGCGTCGGGGTCGGTTCGGGCCAGCAGCCACACGTAATCGCTGCAGTGGGCGCTACTGGTGTACATCTTCTGCCCGTTCAAGACGAAGTCGTCGCCGTCCTCCTCCGCACGAAACTGGAGGGAGGCCAGGTCGCTTCCGGACCCGGGCTCCGTATAGCCGAGGCAGATCTCGATCTCGCCCCTGAGAATGCGGGGCAAGAACTCCCGCTTCTGCTCCTCCGTACCCACTCTGATCAGAGTGGGAGCCACCGAGGTCCAGGTCAGTCCTGGGATGGGCGCGTTGACCCTCGCCATCTCTTCCCACAGGATGAACTGATAGAGGAGAGATTTCTCCTGCCCGCCGTGCTCCTTGGGCCAGGAGAGGCCGAGGTACCCTCGCTCGCCCATGGTGCGGATGAACGCCTTGCCAGCGGGCCCAAGTCCGACGCCTTCGGCATGCCAGCCGGGTTCCGTCTCCTGCCGCACTTCAGGCGTGATCTCTGCGGCGAGGAACTCGCGGAACTCCTGCCGGAAAGCCTCCTGCTCGGCGGAAAACCGAAAGTCGATGGCGCTCTCCCCACCGAGCGGCGAAATCAGGCTTCACCGATCCGTACTCTAAGTCATCCTACTCGCTTTGTTCGGTTTCTGCCAGCGGTTCCTGGATCGCTTCCGGATCCCCTCTCGACCCAGTCACGGGTTCCGTCGAATGATCATGGGAATCGTGTAAAATGAGCATCGCGTTACTTGCCGGCCCGCTGGGCCGGGATCGAGCACGTCCGCCGAAGACGACCACGCGAATCGATCGCAAAGAGGACCGATCATGACGACAACCGCTGACAAGACGTCTGGGGCGAATGGATATCACGTCATCGGCACTCGGCCGATTCGCCATGACGGTTACGACAAGGTGACAGGCCGTGCGAAGTACGGTGCAGATGTCCACATGGCAGGGCTGCTGGAAGGGGCCATCGTCCGCAGTCCTCACGCCCACGCCAGGATCCGCTCCATCGACACCGGCAAGGCCGAGGCCCTGCCCGGGGTCAAGGCGGTGATGACCAGCCGAGACCTGCCCGAGAAGGCCGTGCCTCCCACCCACTTCATGGAGACCCTGGCCCACATCCCCCAAGTCCTGAGCGAGAATGCGATGGCTCGGGGCAAGGTCCTGTATAAGGGTCACGCGGTGGCGGCAGTGGCCGCTGTCAACAGACATGTGGCCGAGGAGGCCCTCGCGCTCATCGAAGTGGACTACGAGCTCTTGCCGCACGTCCTGGATGTTCGCGAGGCTATGAAATCCGGCGCTCCGGTGCTGCACGACAACATCAAGTTCGACGAAGAGGGCAAGGAGAGGCCGAGCAACATCGCCGCCCACAACCAGCTCAAGCAGGGAGACGTCGACGAGGGGTTCAAGGAAGCGGACGTGATCGTCGAACGCGAGTTCGAGACCAAACCCGTGCACCAGGGCTACATAGAGCCGCATAACTCCACGGCGTCATGGTCGGAGGAGGGGAACCTGACGATCTGGACGAGCACCCAGGGGCACTTCATCGTGCGTCATGAGACGGCCTCGATCCTCAACATCCCGCCGTCGCAGGTCAAGGTCGTCCCGATGGAGATCGGCGGCGGCTTCGGTGGCAAGACGGTGACCTACATAGACCCCGTAGCAGCGGTCCTCGCCAAGAAGTCTGGACATCCCGTGAAGGTCGTGATGAGCCGCAAAGAGGTCTTCGAGGGCTCGGGGCCGGCCGCGGGGACCTACATGAAATGCAAGGCCGGCGTTACCAGGGACGGGCGCATAACGGCGATTCAGACACACCTGGCCTTCGCGGCTGGCGCCTTCCCTGGGTCGCCGGTGGCTTCCGGCTCGGCGACGTGCCTGGCCCCCTACAAGGTCGAGAACTTGTTGGTCGACGGCTATGACGTGGTGGTGAACAGCCCCAAGGTCGCCGCCTACCGGGCCCCAGGCTCGCCCCAGGCCGCCTTCGCCGTCGAGTGCACCATCGACGAGCTGGCCGAGAGGCTCGGCATGGACCCGACGGAGCTTCGCTTGAAGAACGCTAACCGGACCGGAGACCGGCAGGCCAGCGGCGTGCCCTTCCCCAGCATCGGCTGTGTGGAGGTGGAGCAGGCCATCAAGAATCATCCCCACTACAAGAGTCCCCTGAACGGGGCGAACCAAGGACGCGGCGTCGCGATGGGCTACTGGGGCAACGCGGGCATGCAGTCGTCGGTGACCCTCAACGTTACCTCCGACGGCACGATTACCCTGATCTCGGGCTCAGTGGACATCGGCGGTAGCCGGGCCGCCCTGGCCATGCAGGCCGCCGAAGTCCTGGGGATTACGGCCGAGGACGTCCACCCCTCCGTGGGGGACACCGACTCCGTAGGCTACACCGGCGTGACGGGCGGAAGCCGCACGGCCTTCGCCACCGGCCTGGCCGCGATTGCCGCGGCCGAGGACGTCAAGCAGCAGATGATCGAGCGCGCGGCACTGCTGTGGGAGACGCAGCCCACGGACGTCGACTATCGGGACGGCGTGTTCGTCTCGAAGAAGAACCCCGAAGACGGATTGACGTTTCGGGAGCTGGCGTCGAAGCTGATGGGCAGCGGCGGACTGATCACCGCGTCTGCCAGCGCGGACCCCAAGCAGCCCGGACCCTCGTTCTCGGGCATGCTCGTCGACGTGGAGGTCGACAAGGAGACCGGCAAGGTCGACGTACTGCGGGCGACGATCTTCCAGGATGTCGGCAAGGCGGCTCACTCCAGCTACGTCGAGGGGCAAATGCAGGGCGGCGCGGTCCAGGGCATCGGTTGGGCCCTCAACGAGGAGTATTTCTACAACCAAGAAGGGGCCATGGCCAACTCCAGCTTTCTCGACTACCGGATGCCGACCAGCCTGGACCTACCGATGGTCGATGCCGTGATGATCGAGGTCCCCAACCCCACTCACCCCTTCGGCATTCGAGGCGTCGGTGAGTCGTCCATCGTCTCGCCCATGGCGGCGGTGGCCAATGCCATCGCCCGAGCCGCCGGAGCGCGGATCGGGCAGCTCCCCATGTCCCCAAGCGTCGTGCTTGAGGCCATGCGGGAGCAGACGCCCTAGACGCCGGTGTGCGTAGCGCGCTACCTAGCTGTGCTTCCTTGCCGAGAGCTCGGCATGTAATATGGCAACTAGTCGAGGGATGGTTACAGGTTGAACCTGATCTCGAACGTTCTTAGTTCCGTCCAGTACGGCCCACCATTTGTGTTGTTGTCCGGTTGAGACCTTCGACATCGTGAAAGGTACCGTCTAAAGGCGATGGAGCCCCTGGGAGCGACTCACACGCAATCCCATCTCGGTCCCCGTCCAAACGATGTCGGTCGGACCCTGGACCCCCTGCTGCTCGGTAGAAATCCTGGGCCTGCCTCCAGGTGAAGAAATCTCCGCGGTTCCTGTCTGGCCCAAACGGGTCAAAGAGGAGGTTGGACGATTGAGGTGTTGCTGTGGGAGGAGGCGGCCTGGGAGTTGGACGTGGTGATGGTGTTCGCGTGGCAGCTGGTGTCACATCGGCCACAGTTGGTACGGTAGTGGAGGTGGGGGGCGGGGTTGGTTCCTCCGGGGTTCGGCTGGGCACGGGCGTTGCTGAGGGTGCCATAGTTGGAGATTCGCTCGGTGATATGACTGAGGGAGTTGGCAGCACCGGGGTGGCTGACGGAGGAGCCACGGCCACCAATGTAGGAGTGGGCTGTGGAACGGGGCGAACGCGGCTGTTAGGCGACACCTCCACAGTACCCCCACAGGCGGTGAGCATCGCCAAGACTCCGCCCAGTATTCCTATAGCAACGAACCTCGTATAACCAATTTTACTCTGTTGCGTCCACCGGGTCGATTGACATTTTAACAAGCGTGTTACGAAAGTTCTTCGAGAACCGCTGGTGGAGCCGGCCCGAGCCGCTACTTCGGCTCGTGGAACCGGTAGCCGACGTTGCGCACGGTGTCGATGAAGACGTTGGGGCCGGTCTCGATCTTGCTCCGCAGTCGACGGATGTGGACGTCGACGGTTCGGGTGCCACCGTAGTAGTCGTAGCCCCAGACTCGATTGAGCAGGGTTTCGCGCGTGAAGACCTTCCCGGAATTGGTCGCCAGAAACTTCAGGAGCTCGTACTCCTTGAACGTGAGCTCCATCCGCCGCCCGTCCTGGGTCACCTCGTAACGTGCCAGGTCGATGATGAGATCGCTGAAGGCGAGGACAGATGAATCCTCGCGGGGCTTGGCCCGACGGAGGAGGCGCTCTATCCGCGCGGCGAGCTCGGCTGTGTTGTAGGGGGAGACGGCGAAGTCGTCGACGCTGTCGAGCGGCGTGTAGCTTTTAAGCCTGGTGCCTGGTATCAGGGCGATGACCGGGACCTGCGAGGTGGCCTCCCGGCAACCGTTCAGGAAGCCGGTCATCTCTTCCTCGCCTGGTGGGCGCAGGGCCAGGTCGACGGCAACCATGTCGGGCTGGTCATCCCTCAGGATCGAATGGGCCTGGGCCAGATCGAGCGCAAGCAGCGGCTGGGCCCCGAGGAGCGCGAGCGCGGCGAGGGCCCCCTGGGCTTCCTGACTTTCACCACCAACAACCAGTATTCGAGACATCCGGGCTCTATGATACGAGAGCAAGGACGGGAGAGACAAGAATGACGCCGGAAGCGGACCTTGTTAGCCAGACGCTTCCGCCACGTGGCGACCCACCAGGTAACCGAATGTGATGATCGGCCCCAGCGTCGACGCGTATCCCGCGCCGAGCACGCTGACGGCGGCGTTGCCACAGGCGCAGAGGCCGGGGATCGGCTTCTCGTGGCGAGAGCCGGAATCCAATCAGGGCGGGCCATCAGGGGAACTCCGGGGCTCAGTTCCTCTGAACTTCCAGGTTTACCCGCCTCCGGCCGAAGCTGCGTTCACGCGACGGCCTCCACGGTCCTCATGGGAAGCGAGATTCCGGCTTTCCTCGGGATGACCATCGGGGAGCCGCGGGCGGGTTAGCCCGTCCTGGCGCGGCCTACCACCAGATCTTGCCTTCCATGTTCTTCTCGATCTCGTAGTAGTCCTTGGTCCACAGCTCGGTGCTGAGGTACTTCCAGCCGCCGTCGGCAAGCAAGCAGACGACGTTTCCTGAGGTCATGCGGGAGGCGACTCGGAGGCCGCAGGCGATGACCGCTCCCGAGGAGATGCCCGCGAAGATGCCCTCGCGCTCGGTGAGTTGCCGGGCCATTTCGAAGGCCTCTTTGCTGCGGACGATGATTCGCCCGTTGAGGACCGACACGTCGAAGATGGGCGGAATGAAGCCGTCTTCGAGGCTGCGGAGGCCCTGGATCAGCTCGTCGGGATGCGGGGCTACGGCGATAACCTGAGTGTCCGGATTGTGCTCTTTTAGCCGGCGTCCGACGCCGGTGAGGGTACCCCCGGTGCCGAGACCCGCGACGAAGGCGTCGACCTGGGGCAGGTCGCGAAGGATCTCGGGCCCCGTGGAGTCGTAGTGCGCCAGGACGTTCTCGGGGTTGCCGTATTGAAACGGCATGAAGTAGGTCTCGTCGTTGGTGGCAAGCTCCTTGGCGACTTCGATGGAGCCGTTCGTCCCCCGCTGGCCGTCGGACAGGATGATCTCGGCGCCGTAGGAATGGAGAAGCTGGCGACGCTCATTGCTGACGTTCTCGGGCATCACGACCTTCACGCGGTAGCCTCGGAGGCGCCCGATCATGGCGATGGCGATGCCGGTGTTGCCGCTGGTCGGCTCGAGGATGGTGCGGTCCCGCGTGAGCTTGCCCTCGGCTTCGGCGGCGTCGAGCATGTACTTCGCGATTCGGTCCTTGACGCTGCCGGTGGGGTTCTGTCCCTCCAACTTGGCGAAGAGCCGAACGTTCGGATTGGGGCTCAGGCGAGAAAGCTCGACCATCGGCGTGTTGCCGATGGTCGAGATTATGTCTTTGTAGAGCATGCGCGCGTTGGTAGCCGCCGGACTAGCCGATGCCGCAGAACACCTCGTAGTCGATGAGTTCGGTCACCGTGGGGTTGTCACCGCACAGGGGGCAAGCGGGGTTGTGGCGAAGCTTGACCTCGCGGAACTCCATGCCGAGCGCATCGAAGAGGAGGAGACGGTTGACCAGTGGCTCGCCGACGCCGAGGATCAGCTTGATCGTCTCGACGGCCTGGATGGAGCCGATGATGCCGGGAAGCACGCCGAACACGCCAGCCTCGGCGCAGCTCGGGACCATCCCGGGAGGCGGCGGCGCCGGGTAGAGGCAACGATAGCAGCCCTCGCCGGGCTTGAAGACGGTGGCCTGGCCCTCGAACAGGAAGATGCTGCCGTGGACGCAGGGTTTATTGGCCAGGTAGGTTGCGTCGTTCACCAGGTAGCGGGTTGCGAAGTTGTCGCTGCCATCGACGACAATGTCGTAGTCCTCTAGGACCTCCATGATGTTCTCGGACGTCAAGTGCAGGTCGTGTGCGATGACGTTGACGTCGGGGTTGATCGAGTTGATCCGTTCGCGGGCGGAGTCGACCTTCGGCCTGCCGACGTCAGCGGTGTCGTGGAGTATCTGACGCTGCAGGTTGCTGAAGTCCACCACGTCGAAGTCGACGATGCCGAGCGTGCCGACACCGGCGGCCGCCAGGTAAAGGGCGGATGGAGAGCCGAGGCCGCCGGCGCCCAGGAGCAGCACCCTGGAATCGAGCAGCTTCCGCTGTCCGTTGCCGCCGACCTGGGGCATGATGATGTGGCGGCTGTACCGCTTCAGTTGCTCGGGTTTGAAGAGCTGGGTCCGGGTCGTCGTGGTCATCGGCGCCTACCTTGTCATTGTTTGTTACGCCGTTTAGATGCGCTCCGGCACGGAGTGGATCGATGCGGCGCCTCACCTTGAAAGCCTGCCCCGCGCGGGGCGAGTCTCCGCTGGGAATTATAGCAGAGCCCTGGTCGCCTATCAACAAACTCTATGAGCCTCATAGAGAATCCTGGTAAGCTCTTGCGTGCCTAATCTGGGAACCCTGTGATTTGGCGCAGCAACGGCAGGAGATTGGGCCGACCGTCGTGACGCCACGAGGCCGGCGGATACTGCATCTCCCCGATGCCGCAGACCCTCGTGACTCCGGCAGCCTCGAGGGCCGCCTCCAGGTCCGGCATACGCTCTTCGGCTACCTCGACGCCTGCCGTTTGAAGATATGGGCGCATGCCCTCGATCGCGGCGGGTAGCGTGGACAGATCGTCCAGCGGGATCACGTGGACGAAACGGTTGAGGCAGGATGGGCGGAGCTCCACATCGCGCTCGTTGAAGACCACCGTCCATGCCGTCGAGCCCTCGCTGCGGAAGAGCGTTGGCCCGTGGTCGGCTGAGCCGCGCAGCTCCCACAGGTCGCGCTGGGCCTGGATCTCCGCCGCGTCCTCCGGAGCCAGGTGCGCCCGGGGATAGCGCTGCTCGAAACGCTCCATGGCCCCGGCCAGGGCTTGGGCGAAGCGGTGAGGGGCTAATTGCCCGCCCCGCTCGACGTAGAGAGCGTGGGGCGCCACGCACCCCTGTTGGTCAAAGAGCGACACGTCCCAAGTGGCGGCTTCGGCCAGCGCATCGAGACGCCGCTCGGTGAGGGCCTCGCGGCCGATCGCCGCGAAGCCTATCCTGGGGCCGTGCTCCACGAACACCGGGTCGTTGGGAGCGAGCCGCCGGACGGCCGCGACGGCGGGGCGGCCTCCATAGGCGATCACGGCGTCCGCCTTGTGCAAGGCGACCACATCGAGCTCATCACTCCCACCTTTCCAGGGGAGGACCGCCTGCGTCTCGGCAAGCCTCGGGTCGACCTCGCCGAGGGATTGGGCGAAGAGGGCCGGGAAGAGCGGGTCCCTGGACGAGGCTTTGACAAGGCCCGCCGACTTGGCCAGCAGGCCGCGGATGATGCTTTCGGCGGCGACGGCGGGAATGTTCCCAGCGAGGACATGGGCGATGAGGCGCGGACCATGGCGACGGTCCAGGGCCTCGAGGCTGCCGAGCTCGGCCTCGACCAGCGCCGTGAGTCCATCGGCGGTGAACGCCTTCAACTGGTCCGGGATGCCCCGCTCGAGCATCGCTGTGGAATAGCCCGTGACGGCCGGAAGCAGCTCCTCGGCCAGCCGTCGCAGCGGATAGTCCGGGTCGAGCCATCGCGTGACCGCCGCGTCGATGACCTCGATAACGCGGCGCGTCGATAGGCCGGCAAGATAGCCGTCACGGGCGGCTGTTGCCGTGGCGATGGCCTCCTCGATGAGCGTCGGCGTTACCGACGGGACTTGTAAACGAGCGCTCACGTCGCCCGTTTTGTAATCGACGTCGGTGGTGTCGTCGAGCGCGACGCCGGGCAGGTGGAAGGCGGGGAAGGGCACCTCAGGCCTCGGCGGACGAGCTGAGCAGCTCGTCGATGGTGATGGAGCAGCCTCGCGCCTCGGCGCCGCGCGCGCGCCCCACGATCTCGAAGCCGTCGTCGATCGCGTAGCCCAGGTCGTCGGTCTGGAGAGCCATCACTGAATCGACGTTGGACAGGTCGTAGTGGCGCAGGAGGCCGGTACGCCCCGGCTCGGCGGGCGTCATGGTCTCGGGGTCGACGACGACGGTCCGCGCCCAGGGCGGCCCTTCCTTGCTGCGGCGGCGATGGACGCCCCGCAGCTCGTCGCGGAGGGCGGTGTCGTAGAACTGACTCCCCATCTCGGTCATGCCGTACTCGTTGACAACGTGGCCCTGAGGCACGCCGAGGACCCTTTCGTAGAGGTGGTAGAGCTCGGCTTTCGGGACCTCGCGGGAGCGGCCCTTGTAGCCCCCGGTGTCCATGATGCGGCTGCCTCGCGGGAGCGCAAGCTCGATGCCAACGTCGGCGCAATGGTCGAGGAGGTGGACGAAGGCGAAGGCCGTCCCAAGGAGGCAGACGGGCTCGCTGCTCCGCTCCGAGCGGCGAAGGTCGTCGACGAGGCGGTCGCGATGCAGTCCGGTTTCGTCCAGGTAGTAGCCGCTGCCCTCCGTCCCCCAGAGCCGAAGGACCGCGTCGAGCATGTGGCCCAGCGACGAGTGCGGCAGCATCCGGGGCGTCGGCCCTAGGACGAGCATCCGCATGCGGCCGCCTTCCGGGAGCAGGTGTGCCGCGAAGTTGGGCTCTAGGCTGGCGTCGTACAGCTCCAGAGAGCGCAGGTGGTGTTCGCTGCGCCGGCTCCCCGTGGTCCCGCTGCTACGGTAGGTGACCGTGGCTTCCTCGGGCGGGAAGCAAGTCATCGGCAGCTCCTTGAAGGCAGCCGTGGGCACCGCCGGGACCGCGCTCCAGTGCCCCAGGTCGGACGGGGTCGCGTTTCGCCGCCGACAGAAGTTGCGATACGCTTCGTTTCGCTCGAACTGGTAGACAAAAAGCTCGAGGGCGAGGCTGTTGAACCGGGCATCGTCCCGAGGCGCGTCGACGCCTTCCCGGATGAAAGCGAGGACTCGTCGAGCGATGTCGGGCGTGGATTCGAGGGCCGCGTTCATAGGCGTAACGATAGCGCAAGGCACTGGCCCACGGAAGGGTTTTCTACGGGTTTGCTACGGTTGCCAGGCCCCGCTCCTGTTCAGAGAATGCCGCTATTCCGAGGCGCTTGGAGCTAAGGCTTGGGTGAAGCATCCCCGGGGGCCAACGGCGGGGCGCGGGCTACTACCATCTTTCGAGCGGGCGTCCTGACGTTGCTGCTCGCGGTGCTCGGGACGGGCCTGGCGTACCTCGCCCTGAGCGCGGGCGATTCCTCGGATAGGATCGAGATCATTCTCCCCACCGAAGCGCCGCCTGGCCCCGTCGTGGTCCACGTCGCGGGCGCGGTGGCCCGGGAGGGGGTCTACACGCTCACGGAGGGCGACCGGGTCCTCGACGCCATCGAGGCCGCGGGCGGGCTGGCGGCCGACGCCGACCAGAGCTCGGCAAACCTGGCGCAGGTGCTGGTCGACGGCGACCAGGTCGTTGTTCGCCGCGTTGGCGACGCGGCCGGCCTCGCTGGCGCTCAGACGGACGCTTCGCTGGTCAACCTCAACACCGCGAGTCAGGCCCAGTTGGAGGGCCTCGATGGCATCGGGCCGGTCCGGGCCCGCGCCATCATCGATTACCGCGAGGCCAACGGGGGCTTCGAGCGCATCGAGGATCTGTTGCTGGTGGACGGTATCGGCACAGGTACCCTGAGCGCGTTGCGGTCCTTTGTGACGGTGGGGTAGGGGCCAGCTTGCGCCTCATCATCCTGTGCGGCGGCTGGCTTCTCGGCCTGTACCTGGGCTCGCGGCTCGATTGGCCCGTTGGGGTTGCGCTGCGCCTGTTGCCCGCCGCCGGCATCGCGCTGTTCATCGCTCGACGACACTGGCGGCTCTTGCTGGCGGCGGTGTTCGCCATCGGCCTGTTCGCGGGCGCGCTCCGCTTTCAGTACCACGACGAGGCCGCCCAGGGGGAGACGCTGAGGGCGCTCAACGGCATGGGCCCGGTAGAGCTCCGAGGCATCGTCGCTTCCTATCCCGAGACGCTCGGCTCGGTGACGCGATTCGACCTGGCGGCCTGGGAGGTCATGGTCGGGGGCGAGGGGCGCGAGGTCTCGGGCAAGGTACGGGTCACGGCCCGTGAGACGCTCGATCTCGTGAGGCTGCGCGACGCTCCGTATTTCCGGCCGGGCGACGTGCTTCTACTGCGGGGGAGCCTCGACGCGCCCGAGTCCTTCGGCGGCTTCGACTTCCCCACGTATCTGAACCGACAGGGCGTGGGGTCCGTGATGTCGTTCCCCGGCTTTGCGCTGGAGGACACTGGACAGGGCTCGGCGGTGCGGCGGGGGCTGTTCACCGTCCGAAGCCGGCTTTCCGAGTCCCTCGAGTCAGTGCTGCCGGAGCCGCAGAACGCCGTTGCCCAGGCGATCCTGCTGGGGATCAGGACCGACCTCTCGAACGACCTCACCGGGGATTTTCGTCGTTCCGGGACGAGCCATCTCCTCGCGATCTCGGGGCTCCACGTGGGTATCGTGATGGTGCTCGTCCTCGGAGTGGTGCGACGGCTGTTGTGGAGGCCGCGATGGCTGGTCTTCCTACTCCCGGCCGCGGCGGTGTGGCTTTACGCTCTCGCCGCCGGCCTTCCTCCTTCGGCGGAGCGGGCCGCGATCATGGGCAGTTTCTTCCTGGCGGCCATGTACTTCGGACGGCAGGGTCACGGCATCGAGGCGCTGCTGCTGGCGGGGCTGGTCATTACCGCGTTCGACCCGAGGGCGTTGTGGCAGGTGTCGTTCCAGCTCAGCTTCCTGGCGATGGCCGGGATCGTTCTCGCTCTGCCTGCGCTGAGAGGCTATGTGAACGCTGGCGCGGGGGACAGGGCCGACCTGCCGGGAACCATCGTACGAGGAGCCGTCGCGCTGGTTGCGATGAGCATCGTGGCGACGGTGTTCACCTGGCCTGCAGTGGCCTTCTATTTCGAGCGGGTGTCGCTGGTCTCGGTGCCTGCCACCGTGGTGGCGCTGCCGATGCTGTCCGTGGCGCTCGCTTCCGCCGCCGCGACGGCTGTTGTCGGGCTTGTCTCGACGGACGCGGCGTGGGTCTTTGGCTGGGTGGCGTGGGCGTCCCTGGGATATGTCGTCTGGGCGGTCCAGCTGTTCGCCTCGATACCGCTGTCCTCCGTAGCCATCGGGGGGTTTGGCCGGGGCCTAGCCCTCGCGTATCTCGGCGTGCTATTTGGGCTGGTCCTCGCATGGCGCAACCGCTGGGTCCGAATTCCGAACCCCGTGTCGTTGCCGTCGCTGCCAGCGCAGGCCGGGTGGCCCTGGTGCTGGGTTCCCACGCGCTTCGGCGTCGCCGTGTTCGCCATCGTTGCGGCTACGCTCCTCGTCTGGGGCGCCGCGGTTTCCCGGGGAGGTGGAGACCTTGACGTCGTCTTTCTCGATGTGGGTCACGGCGATGCGATCCTCCTCCGCACGCCTTCGGACCACACCGTGCTGATCGACGGCGGACGCGACCCGCGCGCGGTGGTCCGACAGCTCGACGAGCGGCTCCCGTTCTGGGACCGGCGTATCGACCTGGTGGTGATGACGCACCCGGACGAGGACCACGTCGGCGGTCTCCCCGAGGTGTTGGAGCGCTACGACGTCGGCGCTGTCCTCGACTCCGGCTTCGAGGTCTCGACCGGCAGCTACGCGGCGTGGCGCCGGGCCGTCGAGCGCCTGGAGCTGCGGCGAGTCGTCGCCCGGGAGGGGCAGTCGATCAGGCTGGGGGATGTCGGGGTCGAGGTATTGCACCCTCCGCTGCGCCACCTGGCCGGCACCGACGCCGACTCGAACAACAACTCGGTGGTGCTCCGCGTCACCTACGGAGACGTCTCGTTCCTGTTGACGGGCGACGTCTTCGAGCTGGCGGAGGAGTATCTCATCGACCGCGACCGACCCGTCGAAAGCACCGTGCTCAAGGTCGCTCACCACGGTAGCCGGAGCTCCAGCGGCGACGCCTTTCTCGAGGGCGTCCGCCCGAGGGTCGCGGTGATCTCCGTCGACGCCGAGGGTTCATTTGGCCATCCTCACGATGAGGCGTTGCAGCGGCTCAGGGCCCATGTGGCGGACGAGACGCTTTTCATGACGAGCCGCGACGGGGCTGTACGGTTCCGTACCGACGGCCGACGCCTGTGGGTCGACACCGAGCGCTAGGCGCCTTGCGATAGTATTGCTTGCGCCCGGGCGGCGACGAGAGAAGGGGAGCCATGAGCACAATCAGCATGCTGTCCTGGAACGTGAACGGCCTGCGGGCGGCCTACCGCAAAGGCTTCATGGAATGGTTTGCCGAAGCCAAGCCCGATATCCTCTGCCTGCAGGAGACGAAGAGCATCGAGGACCAGCTTCCTTTCGAACTGCGTATCGTCGAAGGATATGAGGTCCATTTCTCGAGCGCAGAGAAGAAGGGCTATAGCGGAGTTGCTCTGTACACGAAGCAGGCGCCTCACCGCGTGGAGACCGGCTTCGGCATCGAGGAGTTCGACCGCGAAGGTCGCATCATCATCGCCCACTACGACGAGTTCGCGTTGTTCAACATCTACTTTCCGAACGGCAAGTCATCCCCGGAACGTCTCGACTACAAGATGCGGTTCTACGACGCTTTTCTCAATGCTGCCGAGGGTGTGAAGGGGGAGGGCAAGGGGGTCGTGGTCTGTGGGGACGTGAACACGGCGCACAAGGAGATCGACATTGCCAGGCCTGGGCCAAACTCGAAGATATCGGGCTTCCTGCCAGCGGAGCGAGCCTGGATGGACGAGTTCGTAGCCCGCGGCTACGTGGATACTTTCCGTATGTTCAACGAGGAGCCGGAGAACTACACGTTCTGGGACCAGATAACCAGGGCCCGGGACCGGAACATCGGCTGGCGCATCGATTACTTTTTCGTCAACGAGGGCCTCGCGCCGCGGGTGAAGGGTGCGTACATCCTGTCCGACGTGATGGGCTCGGACCACTGTCCGATCGGGATCGACCTCGATGTGTAACCAGGGGGTCAGGCGAGGCGCGCGTTGCGTGCTCTCGATTCCTGACTCATAATTCCTACCAGGAAAGGTGGTGTTCAAATGCAAACGATTGGAAGACCGGGACATGTCCGTGCCTACGTCTGGCTCACGGGACTTGTGACACTTTCGATCTTTGTCCAGGCAGGGTTTATCGGAGCCTTTCTCTATAAGCCCATCGCCGATAGCAGCGCGCCCTGGAGGCTCACAGCTGGGTCGGCCCCATAGCCGGATTCGTCGCCATCATCCCCTTCATCCTGGCCCTCACTGCGCGGTTTCCACGGGAGCTGAGGCTAGGTTGGTGGACCTTTGCATGGGCCCTGTTGTGGAACGTCCAGGGCCATATCTTCGGCTTCGGCATCGTAGATGACCGGTGGCTCGAGATAGTGCACATTCCGGTCGCATTCCTGCTGCTGGCCTGGGGCATGGTGCTCGCCCACACGGCGCATCGAGCCGGCCCGGGAAGCTGACCGTACCGGCATGTCCAGCCTGAGCCATGTCGGCATCACGGTTTCGGACATCGAGGCGTCGATCCGCTTCTACCGCGACGTCGTGGGCATGGAGGAACTGAGTCGCAGCCGGGACGCGGGCGGTGACTGGTTCGACAAGCTGACCGAGAACAAGGGAGCCAGGTTCCAGGTCGCGCACCTGGGGCTCGGCGGATTCACGCTGCAACTGGTCGAATATCAGTCGGCGGGCGGAGACCGGCTGGCCCTCGCCCACAATCAGATCGGCAACCCCCACGTCTGCATCACCGTGGACGACGTCGAGGGCAAGTACGCGGAGCTCGAGGGATCCGGGGTGCGCAGGCTGCCGTTCACGCACCATCCCACCGGGACGAGGAGCTTCTACGTCCTGGATCCCGACGGGGTGATGGTCGAGTTCCTGCAGCGCGTCGCTACTTGAGCTCGACCAGGATCACGTGTCCCTCGGCGGAGCCGATGTTCTCGGTCTCGTGCTCCGCGGCGGGGAAGTACATCGCCATGCCGGCCTGCAATGAGACTTCCATCGTCTGGCCGTCGGGCGTTGTAAACCGGTAGCTGCCGTCGTTGATGGCGCAGGCTACGAGGGCGGGGTGCCCGTGCATGGCCGTCTTGTCGCCGGGCTTCATTACGCTTTTCAGGATTCTTACCTGGTCGTTGTCCTCGACCACGCTGTACACGTGAGGGGCGACCTTTACCGCGTCTTCCATGTTGTGACTCCTTTGAGGTCGGCCCCGAGTTGTCTAGGGCCCAGCCGTCGCCGGAAGTCTAGGAGGGCCCGGAACGTGCGTCAAGAGGCGCAGAGCGGCGGTGTCCAACGGGTTCGCCGGAAGCGCGTCCTGTATAATGACGGCGACCGAATCCGACAGGAGGGCCCTTGGCACGCGTCGATGGACGGAAGAACGACCAACTGAGGCCCGTGAGCATCATCACGGGGGCCCAGGAGTTCGCGGAGGGCTCGGCGCTGATCGAATTCGGCAAGACGCGTGTCCTGTGCGCGGCTTCGGTTGAAGACCGAGTCCCCGGCTTTCTCAGAGGAGAAGGCCGAGGCTGGGTTACGGCCGAATACGGCATGCTCCCCCGCTCGACGCTGACTCGCAGGGCCCGCGAGACCGGCGGCCGGGACGGCCGTACTGTCGAGATTCAGCGGCTCATCGGGCGCTCGCTCCGCGCCATCACGAACCTGGACGTGCTCGGCGAGCGCACGATCACCGTGGACTGCGATGTCCTCCAGGCCGACGGAGGCACCCGCACGGCGGCCATTACCGGTGCATACGTCGCCCTCCATCAGGCTGTTGGGAAGCTCGTCGAGTCGGGCCGGCTACCCGCGTTCCCCTTCACGAGCTCGGTGGCCGCGGTGAGCGTCGGCGTTGTCATGGACGAGGCGCTGCTCGACCTGTGCTACGAGGAGGATCTCCACGCCGACGTGGACTTCAACGTGGTCCTGACCGGGGCTGGAGAGTTCGTCGAGTTGCAAGGGACTGCGGAAGGAAGCACCTTCTCCCAGAAGACGTTAGACTCCATCATCGATCTCGCGAGAAAAGGGATTTCCGACCTGACGCGCAGACAGGACGACGCGATCGAGGCGCTCCAGGCGGCCTGAGAGAGACCTCGGAGCCGTATATGGCCCGAAAGCTGCAGAGCCGATCCCGTACCATCCCGGTACCGAATATTCTCGACGTAGCCCCGCCGGGACCGGCCTCCGATGCCGCCGCGCTGACGGAGGGGCTCGGGACCGGGGGAAGGGCCTTCGTCGCCCTCTGCGCTCGGTCGGTGCAACAGTTCCTGACCAACAACAGCATGCAGATGGCGGCCGCGGTGGCCTTCTACTCGTTCTTCTCGCTGTTCCCGCTGGCGCTCCTGATTATCCTCGCTTTCGACTTCTTCGTTCCCGTGACGACGCCGCTCCAGGAGGAGAACCTGGCCAAGGCCTTCGGTACCTTCATCCCCGTCTCGCAAGGCGACATCGCCACGACCCTTGATCGGGCCGCCGCGTCCAAGGAGGCGACGGGGCCGCTGGCGCTCATCGTGCTCGTCTGGGCTTCGACGGCGGTCTTCGCCACGCTGCGAAAAGGGATCAACACCTCGTGGAACGTGCGCATGCCCCGGCCATGGCTCAAGGAGCGGGTGATCGACCTGACCGCGACGGCCATAGCCGGCATCCTGTTCCTGCTGCTTCTGCTCGCAACGACGGTCATCAGGTCCTTCGCCGAAGGCTCCGATGGCGAGGTTCCCGCGGGCCTCTTCAGCGGGCCCGCTTGGTTCTCCGTGACCTCCCTGGCCATTACCTTCTTCGTGCTCACCCTCGTATACCGCTTTCTCCCCAACACGGAGGTGCGGCTCAAGAACGTCCTCTTCGGCGCCTTAGTCGCCGCCATCGCTTTCGAGATCGCCAAGGCCGCGTTCTTCGCCTATACGCAAACTCGGGCCGACGTGAACCAGGTCTACGGCTCGTTGACGACGGTGGCTGTGCTGCTTGGCTGGCTCTACACCTCAGCCGCCCTCGTCCTGATCGGCTCGCTCACCGCCGCGATCTATACTCGGCTCACGGACAACGGGATCGTCTCTCACGCTGACATTTGGAGCTTCGGCATCCTCCCGGGCCTGCGCAAGCTCCGCCTGCGCTTCCTTCGCGCCCGACCGCGCGTCCGGACGTAGACGGCCCGCTTGCTATAATCGCGGCGGTATTTGGAGGACGGTGACGCATGGCAGTACGCAAAGCGGTAATCCCCGCCGCGGGCTGGGGTACCAGGCTCCTCCCGGCAAGCAAGGTGGTGCCGAAAGAGTTGCTGCCGCTCATCGACAAGCCGGTGATCCAGTTCGCCGTCGAAGAGGCGGCTGCCTCGGGCGTCTCCGACGTCATCCTGGTCACCTCCCAGAATAAGCGCGCCATCGAGGACTACTTCGACCGGGTCTTCGAGCTGGAGGCGGTGTTGAGCGCGAAGGGCAATACGGTCCGCCTCGAGCAGGTCACGTCGGTCAATAACCTGGCGAACGTCTACGCGGTGCGGCAGAAGGAGCAGTTGGGCCTGGGCCACGCCGTCCTGACCGCCAAGAGCCTGGTGGGCAATGAGCCCTTCGCCGTCTTTCTCCCCGACGATGTGATCGACGCGGAGGTCCCCGTGCTGCGGCAGCTGCTGGACGTCCACGAGCGGTACGGCTGCTCTGTCCTGGCGGTGAAGCGGGTCGAGCCCGAGGAGGTCAGCCGCTACGGCATCATCGACGCCGAGGAGGTCGCACCCCGGACGCACCGGGTCAAGCGAATGGTGGAGAAGCCGCGGCTCGAAGATGCCCCATCCCGGCTGGCGATCATCGGCAGGTACGTGCTGACGCCCGAAGTCTTTGAGCGGCTCGAGAACGTCGAGCCCGGCGCCATCGGCGAGATCCAGCTGACCGATGGGATCGGCGGCCTGCTCGAGGACCAGGAGGTCTATGCCCTGGAGTACGAGGGGGAGTTGCTCGACGCCGGGACAGCTCTCGGGCTGTTGAAGTCGTCGGTGCAGATGGCCCTCAAGCGTCCAGACATTGCCACGGAGTTCCGTTCCTGGCTCGAAGATGTTATCAAGGCGTAGCCGGGGGCGGATCACGTGCGTAGCCTGACCCACCACGCGGGCGCCACCACATTTGTAGGGCAACACCCTTTCCGCACTCGATCCAATTCCGCACAGTGACCCCATGGGGTTCCCGCTTCCGATGTTGCGGCGTTGGCTACTTCGCTCAGTGCTCCCGGTGGCGGCCGCGTTCGTTGTCGTCGCCTGCTCGCAGGTCGAGTCGACCCCCGCAGGCATTCCAGCGGAGGGCGTGCCAACCACGCCACCGACGGCTCGTCCCGTTCCAACGGTCGCTCCGCCCACGCAGGAAGCGACTCCCAAACCGGATTCCCCCTCCGCGGCTACCTCGACTCCGCCGGCGACTCTATCTCAGGACCCTACGCCCTTTCCTTCGCCGGTCGGTCGGGGCACTCCGTCCGCGGTACGGACGCCACCTCCGCCGCGAGACCCTACTTCGACTCCAGCCGCTGCGGGTCCTGGCCCGACCCTTGTCTTGCGAGACGAAAGGTGGGAGTCGTGGGGCTCGTTGCCGGCCTGCGACGGTCCTCCGCGGTTCACCGTAGCTCCCCTGGCGGCCGGCGACTATCAACACATTCTCCCGTTGGGGAATCTGAGCCCGCCACAGCACACGATTCCCACGGAGCACATTTACTACGTGTTGAAAGGTGAGTTCCGGGACGAGGGCGTCAACCCCGAGACCAACCCGCCGGCGGTGGTCCCCGTCAGAGCGCCTGGCGACGTGACGATCGTCGGTATTAACCTGACCAGTGCCTTTGTGAACGGAGCGCAAAGCTACACGGACCACGACGTCCTGTTCAGCGACTGCCGCGACCGGCTCTTCAAGCTCATACACGTGTCCACGCTGAGTCCCGAGCTGGCCCAACTCCTCGAGGGCCTCGATTCTTCGGTCTGCGACGATCACACTTCGGGTACTCGACGGAATGTATATTGCGAGACGCGCGTATCCCTCGATGTCGAGGCGGGTGACGTCCTGGGTACCGCCGGAGGACTGCGAAGCGTGGCCCTCGACTTGGCGGCGCACGATTTCACCGCGCCCCCTCTCCCCTTCGCCAACCGCGAGCGTTATCGGGGAAGGCTCAGCCTGAGCCTGTATGCCGCGTGCGCCCTGGACGCGTTCGAAGAAGGAGCGAGGGCGGAGCAACTGGCTCGCATGAAGCGCGAGGCAAACGAGGCGGGAGTCTCAGATTGCGGCCGGGTGGCGCAGGACGTTCCCAGCACGGCCCGGGGCAACTGGTTCCTTGATGAGATGTCGAGACTCGCGAACTGGGACGAGCAGTTGGCGCTGGTGCTCGATAACGTTGACCCTTCGCTTGCGGCTATCTCGATCGGTGGGACTCTGATGCAGCCCAGCCTGTGGTATTTCGAGCCCGCGAGCGAGGGTACGCTCAACCGCGCCTTCGACGAGGTGCAGCTCGATGGCAAGACGTACTGCTATGAAGGGGCCGTTGGGAGTCAGGGACAGCGCGGCGCTTCGCCCGAGTTCCCCGGAAGGCTGCTTGTCGAGCTCCGCGACGAGACGACTCTCCTCGTCGAGTTGCAAGAAGGCGGCTGCGCGGGGCAGCCCCAACTCTCCACCCCGATAACCTACCTTCGTTAGACGCTCCGGGCCGGAACGACGTAGGTCCTGGTGGTACCATTGGGCGGTTGTTCGTTGAACCACAGGCAACACAGGGGGAGCTGTGCGCATCGGAGTTGCGGCGGAATTGCCAGCTGGGGGCGGGACCGATGTCGTCGAAAACCAGGTCCAGGCCGCTGTGGCCGCGGAGGAGTACGGTTTCGACGGGGTCTGGTTCAATCATGCGTTTGGCCCCGACTCGCTCATCGGGGTGGCGTTAGCCGGTCAGCGAACAAAGCGGGTCGAGCTGATCACCGGCGTGATCCCGGTCTACTCTCGCCAGCCCTTTTTGATGGCGCAGCAAGCGTTATCGGCGCAGCTGGCGGCAAAGGGCCGGCTGACGTTGGGCATCGGGTTGGCGCACCCGGAGACGGTGCCGCGTACCTGGGGCCGGGAGTACTCGAAGCCGGCGCAGTTCATGCGGGAGTACCTCTCGGCGCTTCTGCCGCTGCTCGCCGACCGTGCCGTCTCTTTCTGGGGCGACCTGCTTTCGGTGGAGGCGACGCTGAACTTTCCCGACGTTGCGCCTCCGAGCGTGGTGTTGGCCGCCCTGGGGCCGAGGATGCTGGAGCTCGCCGGGTCGACGACGGACGGCACCTTCCTCTGGGTCACGGGGCCCGTCGCCATCGAGTCCCATATCGCGCCGAAAATACGCGAGGCGGCGGAGAAGGCGGGACGCCCAGCGCCCCGCGTTATCGCGGGGTTGCCGATGTGCATCACCGACGACCTCGAGGCGGGTCGTGGTGCGGCTAACAAGCTCTTCTCGCGTTACAACATGCTCTCCAATTACCGCCGCGTCCTCGACATCGAGGGCGTCGACAGCGCAGGGGACGTCGCAATCGTGGGGACGGAAGAGCAGGCCGAGGAACAGCTGCGGGCCCTCGAGCGCGCCGGCGCCACGGATTTCTTCTCGGCGCCGTTCGGGCTGGCGCGGGACGATACTGAGTCGTCGCCGCGAACGTGGGAGTTCCTACGGAAGATCGTGAATAAACGCTAGAGTCCCCCGCCGGGGTAGAGGTATGCCCGTGGGCCATGTATCTTCCATCGCCCTCGACGTGAACGGGACCGTCCGCCAGATTGAGGTGGACCACCGGTGGACACTGCTGCGAGTGCTCCGGGACCGGTTAGACCTGACGGGCGCAAAGCGGGGATGCGATCGAGGCGAGTGCGGCGCGTGCACCGTGCTTCTCGACGGCCGGCCCGTCTACTCCTGCCAGATGCTGGCCCTGCAAGTGGGAGAGCGAGCGGTGATCACGATCGAAGGGCTCGCCGACGAGACGGGCCTACACCCGATTCAGCGGGCGTTCCTGGAGCACGACGGCGGGCAGTGCTGTTATTGCACCCCCGGGTTCCTGCTGAGCACGAAGGCCCTGCTGAACGCCAACCCCACGCCGTCCGAGGACGAGATACGGGCGGCGCTCGCGGGCAATCTGTGTCGGTGCAACGCCTACGGCAGAATCATGGCGTCGGTCCGCGCCGCCGCGGAGCGGTCGTAAGGGGCATCATCGGGACGTCATACATCGGGCAAAGCGTTCCTCGACGCGACCTTCCCGAAAAGCTCACCGGTCAGGCGAAGTACACGGCGGACATCACGCTGCCGGGGATGCTTCACGGCAAGGTGCTGCGCAGCCCGTTCCCCAACGCCCGTGTCCTGTCGATCGACACGACCAAGGCCGTGGCTTTGCCGGGCCTGCGCGCGGTCCTCACGCCCTTCGATGTCCCTCCCGGCCGGGTGGCCTCCGACATGCCGATTCTGGATACACGGGTGCGGTTCATCGGCGATGAGGTAGCCGCCGTGGCGGCCGACGACGAGGACGTCGCCGAGGAGGCTCTCGGCCTTATCGACGTCGAGTACGACTCGCTGCGGTACGTGACGGTCCCTCGCGAAGCCCTTCGCTCCACCTCGCCCAGGGTCCACGAGGAAGGCAACCTGGTGGGGGGCAGCCCGATCAGCCTGGAGCGTGGCGACGTCAAGGCCGGGTTCGCCGAGGCGGACCGGGTCTTCGAGGAGACCTTCACCACCCCGGCCCACTCCGGCGCGGCTCTGGAGCCAAGGGCGGCCATCGCCTCCTGGGAGGAAGACCGGCTCACGGTATGGAAGTCCAGCCGCGGCGTCCACATGGACCGGGCTTCTCTGGCGGCGACGCTGGAGATTCCCGAGGAGCGCGTCCGGGTCATCGGCCCGTACCTAGGCGCGGGCTACGGCAACAAGGACGAGTCACGACTCTCGGTCCTCGCCGCGGTCTTGGCGCAGCGGGCGCAGCGGCCTGTGAAGATCGAGTACACACGTGAGGAGGAGTTCGTCGCGGGACGCACTCGGCACGCGACGGTCACCACGGTAAAGGTCGGTGTAAAGAACAGCGGCGAGATCACGGCCGTCCACGCCACCACCATCATGGATACCGGCGCCTACATCTCGACGGGGCTGGGCGTCCTGCGTCGGTCAGGCCAGGCCTCCCTGTATCTCTATCGCTCTCCGAACGCCCGCTTCGACGGCTACCTCGTCTACACCAACCGGCCCTCCGGCGGCTCCTACCGGGCGCTGGGCGCGCCGCAGGGCCATTTCGCGCTGGAGTCGCTGATGGACTCGGTGGCCGAGGACCTGGGCATCGACCCGCTCGACTTCAGGCTCAGGAATCACGTCCCCCCGGAAGGGCAACCGGGGGTCCGCACCACACCCGTGGACCAGATCATCGACGTCCAGCCAGTCGAGGGTGGCATCCCGTTCTCCAGCCACGGCCTCGAGGAGTGCTTGAGCAAGGGCGCCGAGGCCATCGGCTGGCGCGAGCGGCGGCGCCTGGTCTCGACGGCGAGCGGCTCGGTGAAAACAGGCCTCGGCATGAGTATGGTCATCTACCGCGGCGGGCCCGGCTCGCGCTCCTCGGCGACGATCCGTCTCGGTGAAGACGGCACCGTCCACCTGCTCGCGGGCGTTATCGACGTCGGTGAGGGGGCCACCACCGTTCTGGCCCAGATCGCAGCGGAGGAGCTTGGGGTCCCGATCGACCGGGTCAAGACGGTCATGGCCGATACGAGCCTGACGCCGCCCGCGCCGTTGACCGCCGGGTCCATGGTGACCTTCTCCACGGGACTTGCCGTAAAGGAAGCAGCGAGAAAACTCCGGCCTGCCGTGATCGATGCGGCGGCGGGTCTTCTCGAGACGGGCGCCGATGAGCTCGAAATCCGGGACGATGCCGTCGTCCTGCGCGGCGACCCCGGTCGCAGCGTCACGCTCCGCGAGCTTGGCCGGCTCACCCGAGAGCGACCGCTCCAGGCGGAGGCGGCTATTGTCCCCGGCAGCACGGAGGCGGTGGTCAACTCCTTCGCGGCGCATTTCGCGGAGGTGGAGGTCGACATCGAGACCGGCCAGGTGCGGGTCGTGCGCTATGTCGCGGCCCACGACTCCGGGCGGATCCTCAACCCCAATCTCGCGATCAACCAGGTCGAGGGCGGCGTGTCACAGATGCTGGGCTTCACGCTGATCGAGGAGATGATCACCGACGGGCGGAACGGCGCGACCGTCAACCCCAGCTTTCTCGAGCACAAGAGCCCGACGATCATGGACTACCCCGAAATTCAGGTCATCTTCGCCGACGTCGTCGACCCGCTTGGGCCCTTCGCCCCGAAGGGCCTCGGCGAGCCTCCGAGCGCCGGGGTCGCGCCGGCCGTGGTCAACGCTATCTATAACGCCACCGGGGTCCGCGTTCGCGACTTGCCCGTCACGCCCGACAGGTTCCTCAACACCCTTCAAATGGCCCGCGAGGGGTCGTTGTGAGAGCGTTCAAGTTCATCGAGCCGGACTCGCTGGCACGGGCGGCGGAGCTCCTTCGCGGGTCCCCCGGAACGGCACGCGTCATCGCCGGCGGGACCGACCTCATGGGCGAGATCAAGGAAGGCGTCGTCCGGCCCGACACGCTGGTCAGTCTGCAGGGCATAGCCGGCATCGGCGGAATCGACGAGACCTCCGAGGGGCTGCGCATCGGCGCCCTGGCGACGCTGGCCGACATCGAAGCGGACCCGACAATCGCCAAGTCGTATCCGGCCCTGAGGGGGGCGGTCGGCTCGGTCGCCACGCCGCAGATACGGAATGTGGGCACACTAGGCGGGAACCTTTGCCAGCGGCCACGGTGCTGGTATTACCGAAGCCCGCTGTTCGACTGCCGGAAGAAGGGCGGCGGCATCTGCTTCGCCATCAACGGCAGCAGCAAGTACCACGCGATTCTCGAGGCCCGCGACTGTTTCATCGTGCATCCTTCCGACGCCGCCCTCGCGTTGATCGCCTACGGCGCCGCGGTCGACATTGCCGGGCCTGAAGGGGCCCGCCGCATTCCGCTCGAGGACTTCTTCGTCGGCCCCGAGCGCGACATTCTGGCCGAGACGGCGCTCGAGCCCGGCGAAGTCCTGACGCACGTGCTCGTTCCCGCCCCTCCGCCGGGTCGACGGGCCGCTTTCGTAAAGATGCGAGAGCGGCGGGCACAGGACTTCGCATTGGTCAGCGTGGCCGCGGCGCTGGATGTGGAGGGGGACACGATTTCACGCGCGAGGATTGTGCTCGGTGGCGTCGCTCCGGTGCCGCTGCGAGCGCGAGGAGCCGAGCTGATACTGGAGGGGGCTCCGTTGTCGAGCGCCGACGCTCAGGAGGCCTGCGAGGCCGCGGTCGAGGGGGCGAGGCCGCTGAAGGACAACCACTTCAAGGTCGCCCTCACCAGCGCCCTGGTGCGGCGCGTCGTTACCTCGCTGGTGAAAGACTGACCCGAGCTCAGGACCCGACGAGCCCCACCAGCTGCCCGTCGGGGTCTTTGATGAACACGCCGCTTCCGATATTGGTCTCTTCGACGATCTCCCCGCCGTAGTCGGGCACCATCGCGAGAAGCGCGGCGAGATCGTCGACCTGCAGCGAAACGAACCCGAGCCCTGCTTGGTTGTTCACCCGCTCGGACCGCGGCACGGTCCCGTGCGACTCAAAGTGTTGCAGCTCGAGGACCAGTCCGTCCTTCTTCAGAAAGACGAGATTGAGGCGCAGGGGAGGCTGCAGGCCGAGATAGCGGGCGGTCACGTCGCTCGTGACCTGTCGCTCCTCGGTGACTTCGAAATCGAGGAGCTCTTCGTAGAATTTGCGGCTCTTGTCCAGGTCCGCGCAGCAGTGCGAGACGAGCCGGAACGTGGTTTTCGGCATGCGTGCCTCCGGGCTCTGGCCGCTGGTGTTACCGCTCCAGCTTGAGCAGCGCCAGGAAAGCTTCCTGTGGAACCTCGACGCTACCCACCGTCTTCATCCGCTTCTTTCCCTCGGCCTGCTTCTTGAGCAGCTTCATCTTCCTCGTGACATCGCCGCCGTAGCACTTGGCGAGGACGTTCTTGCGCATGGCGCGAATCGTCTCGCGGGCGACGACCTTGTTGCCGATGGTCGCCTGCACCGGGACCTCGAACATCTGGCGCGGGATGAGCTCCTTCAGCTTTTCGACCAGCGCCTTGCCGTGGCGATGGGCCTCTCTGCGGTGGGTGATGATCGACAGGGCGTCCACGGGCTTGCCGTTGAGCATGATCTGGAGCTTGACGAGGTCCTCACGGCGGTTCTCCAGGAATGAGTAGTCCATGGAGGCGTAGCCCTGGGTGCGGGACTTGAGCTGGTCGTAGAAGTCGATGAGCACCTCGGCCAGGGGGATTTGATAGGCGAGGAGGACGCGCGGGTCGAGGGACGGGTCGTGGGCCCCGTTCTGGGTCTGTGACGCCCTGGCATCCAGATACTCCATTTGTTTGAACGAGCCGCGGCGGGTGGAGACCAGGTCCATGACGGCCCCGATGAACCGACTGGGCACGATGACGGAGACTTCGAGCCACGGCTCCCGAATCTCGGTGTAATGCGCGGCCGAAGGCAGTTGGTCGGGATTGTCGATTTCGATCACGTCGCCACTGTTGTTCACGATCTGGTAGGCGACGCTGGGTGCGGTCGCCAACAGGTCCAGCCCGTACTCACGCTCGAGACGGTTCTGGACGATCTCCATGTGAAGCAGGCCCAGGAAGCCGCAGCGGAACCCGAAGCCCAGGGCCGCGCTGTTCTCCAACTCGTAGACCAGGCCGGCGTCGTTGAGCTTCAGCTTTTCGAGCGCGTCCCTCAGAGGGAGATACTCCTGTCCCTCGGCCGGGAACAGCCCGGCGAAGACCATCGGCTTGAGCTCGCGATAGCCGGGCAGAGGCTCGGAGGCCGGCCTGTTGTCGAGCGTGATGGTATCGCCGACTCGGCTTTCGTGGACTGATTTGAGGCCGGTGGCCACGTAACCTACCTCACCGGTCGTGAGGTGTCCGAGCGGCACGAAGCCCGGGTTGAACGCTCCGATCTCCAGCGGCTCGATCGACCGTTTCGTGGCCATCATTCGGAGCGGTATGCCGTCGTGCATAGAGCCGTCGATAACCCTGGTCGAGGCGATTACGCCTTTGTAAGGGTCGTATTTCGAGTCGAAGATCAGGGCCCGGAGCGGCGCATCCACGGACCCGGTCGGCGGTGGCACCAGATGGACGACGGTCTCGAGGATGTCGTGGATGCCAGTCCCGTCCTTGGCCGAGATGCGCAATACCTCGATGGCGTTGAACCCGAAGGTGTCTACGAGCTCCCGAGTCACCCGTTCCGGCTCGGCGCTGGGGAGGTCAATCTTGTTGATGACAGGGATGATTTCGAGGTTGTTTTCCAACGCCAGGTAGACGTTGGCGAGGGTCTGGGCCTGGATGCCCTGGGATGCGTCGACGACGAGCAGCGCGCCCTCGCAGGCGGCGACGCTCCGCGACACTTCGTACGAGAACTCGACGTGGCCGGGAGTGTCGAGGAGGTTGAGCTCGTAGACCTCGCCGTCCTCGGCGCGGTAGCTCATCCGGATCGGATGGGCCTTGATGGTGATGCCCCGCTCCCGCTCCAGGTCCATCGAGTCCAGGAACTGCTCCGCCATGTCCCGCCGGTCGATGGTGTTCGTCTCTTCGAGAAGACGGTCGGCCAGGGTCGACTTGCCGTGGTCGATGTGGGCGATGATGCAGAAGTTACGGATGTGGGACTGGTCCATGGCGTCTCGTCATCTAGTATAGGGCACGCCAGGGCTGGCCGCCTTGACACACGAGAGTGGAACCCCTATGTTTGGCCGCGGTTTACGCAATGATCATCGCGCGTTACAAGCTGGGTCGTCGGTCCGGATACGGCCTCGTCGAGGGCGACCGGGTCTATGAGGCCGTCGGGAGCATCTTCGGCAAACCCCGCCGCGGCAAACTGGTGGCCTCGCTCGACGAGGTGAAGCTGCTGACACCGGTGCGCCCGTCGAAGATCCTTGCGCTGGGGAAGAACTATGCCGCCCATGCCGCGGAGTTCGACTCGGACCTGCCCGAGGAGCCGCTCGTCTTCATCAAGGCCAACTCGGCGCTGAACGGCCCCGGCGACCCCATCGCCGTCCCCGACTGGGCTGGCCAGATAGACCACGAGGGCGAGCTCGTGGCCGTCATCGGCAAGCGGGCGCGGTACGTGCCCGAGGAGAAGGCGCTGGAGGTGGTGCTCGGCTACACCTGCGGCAACGACGTCACGGCGCGCGAGCTGCAGCGCAAGGACGGCCAGTGGGCGCGAGGCAAGTCGTTCGACACCTTCGCCTGCGTGGGGCCGTACGTCGTCGCGGACATCGGCCCGGAGGGCCGGGCGATCGAGTGCCGGGTCAACGAAGTGGTGCGGCAGCAGAGCAACACGGACTTGCTGATCTTCGGCCTTGCGAGGACGATCGCGCACCTCTCGAAGTCGATGACGCTGATGCCCGGTGATGTGATCTTCACCGGGACGCCGGAGGGGGTAGGCCCCATCCGTCCCGGCGACGTCGTCGAGGTCGAGGTCGAGGGCATCGGGGTGCTCAGCAACCCGGTCGTCGCGGGCTAGCGGCTCGGCGGCGTGGGGGCGGCGGTGGTGGGGAAGAGGAGACTCGAACTCCTACGCCTTGCGGCACATGATCCTAAATCATGCTCGTCTGCCAATTCCGACACTTCCCCAGTGAACGCGACCCTTCAACATTTCTTTTCGTTCAGACGACGGAGACTTGTTCAGAATGACACGGAAGCGGTTATTGTGCCACGCCGGGTGAAGCGCACCGCTAGTCCAGGGGTATGGCCAGAGTGATGCGGTCGTCCTTGGAGACGACCTCGAGTTTGTGACCCTGGCCCGTCAGGTCTTCCGCCAGGAGGACGCTCCCGGGACCGAGGCGACGAGTCGAGCCGTCGCCCACCGTGATCTCCGACTCGCCGCCGAGGCCGATGACGTATTGCCTGCGGGGGGCGTGGTGCCAGTCCATGACGTTGCCGGCGGGCCTGCGGGCGAAGCTGATGCCCTTGACCGCCTGCAGCTCCGTGGCCTCGACTCCCGGCGGTGGTATTTCCAGGTCTTCGAAGTGGGATTGGTTGTCTGGGCCGGTATAGATGCGTACGAACATCGGTTACCTCGTGTTTGGGTCTCACTCTATTATGGCATTCGCGGGGGTGTGGCCGCAGCCCGTGCGGGGGACACCCCCAAACCCCCTGATGGGGGTTCAAGGTAGCCCTTCGGGCTATTTATTAGAGAAGGGGCACATCCCCTTCAACCCTTGCCAAAGGGGCTCTGCCCCTCTGGACTCCCGGGAGCGGTGAGGCACGGGGAGAGCCCAGCCACCTCAAAGGGGCTCCGTTCCATTGGACTCCCCGTGGCCGGCGAGCAAGGGGAGAGCCCGGCACCACCCTAAGCGAATGTCATTCTGAGCGGAGCGAAGAATCTGGTCGCCTGGCCCAGGTTCTTCGTAGCCCACCCGCGGCGTGCTCCGGCTGCACTCCCCATCGCCCCACTAGCTGCCGTTGAGGTTGAAGACCCGAACGGCGTTGTCGACGAGAACCTTGCGGCGCTCTTCCTCCGTCCAGCCCTCCATCGACTCCGCGATGTATCTCCGCGACTCGGGCCAGGTGCAGGTCGGGTGGGGGAAGTCGGACTCCCACATGATGTTGTCGATGCCGATGATGTGGCGCAGCGCCGTCCCGGTCTTCTCGAACCAGAAGTTGACGTAGCACTGGCGGTGGAAGTAGTCGCTGGGCTTGATCTCCATCCCGACGCGCCACAGCTTCTGCCGTTCCCACTGGTGGTCGGCGAGCTCGAGGAGGTAAGGGACCCAGCCGAGGCCGCTCTCCGAAGACACGATCTTGAGCTCCGGGAACCGCTCGAGGACGCCGGAGAAGAGCACGGTGGTCATGACCTGGACGTTGGCCGAGATCGCGCCGGTGGAGCGCTGGGCCAGGTTGATGAATTGGGGCTGGTTGGGCGGCGCCTCCATCGCGATCCCCATGCTGCCGCCGGAGCCGATGTGCAGGTTGATGGAGAGCCCCGCCGCCTGCGCCTCGGCCCAGAACGGGTCCCAGTAAGGGTCGCCGATGTGGCGGTAGCCCCACTGCTGGGGGAAGGCGAAGGTGATGGCCTTGATGCCTAGCGCCTTCGTCCGCCGCAGCTCGGCAATGGCTTCGTCGACGTCCCACAACGGCACGATGCCGATGGTGATGAACCGGCCGGGATAGGGCGTTGCGAATTCTTCGATCTGGTAGTCGTTGAAAGCCCGGATGGCCTCCAGCGCGTAGTCTCGCGGGTACTTGGGGTCCTGGAAGGTGTGGCCGGCGACCCCGGCGATGTTGCCGAAGAAGGTGTGGACGTCGACGCCGTCCTGGTCCATGGCCTTGATCCGCTCCGAGGGGACGTAGGCGATTTCAGGGACCTGCTCCCACCGGGTGGGGATCGATGCCCGGTCTGGGAGCACGCCGTGGACAAGGGCGACTCCGAACACGGTCTTCGGCTCGCCGTAGACCATCCACGACTCGGTGTCGTCGCCATTGTCGACGATCTGGGGTATGCCGTCGCCCCACTTCGCCTTGGACATCCGCGACGTCCAGGTGTGAGGCGCTTCCTGGAGGTGGTCGTCGGTGGAGATGACTTTGTAGTCCATTAGTCTATCCCCAAGTCGTTGATGTGTAGAGTCGACGTGGGGTGCCGGAGGATTGGAACCAAAGATGAGTGGTGGCATCTAAAGCAGTAACAATCTCTGAATTGGTTAACAGACCTGGATTGCCTCTTTGAGGGTGCTCGATTACAATAAGAATGCGAACGAACGATGGCCCCGCCGCTGACACAGCGAGGCCATCTTTGCCAGGGCGAAGGGAACAAGCGCCGCCTGGCAGCGCGCACACACTACCATCGTGTAGCGCGCGTGTCAACGATTCCCCTCGCCCCGGCATGAAATACCGGGGCTTTTGGTGCCCCGATAGGACGAGGTGCGTCATGAAAGGTATTGCACGCTTCATGTCGGGGGCGTATACTCCGGGAGTTCCCGAACCCCTACGCCGCACCGGATATCAGTGGCCCATCCCCACCACGCCGAACGGGTCAGCCAACGCCCAACAGCTTCGAACGGAAGCAGACATCTGCTCACACGATGCATCAGCGTCGTCTGGAGAGCGGGAGTCTCGCCAATGAGGCCGTCGTCGAAGCAGTTTAGGCCTTTGGAGATCGCCCTTTTCGCGGCCGCTGTAGGCACCGGCATAGCAAGCTTGCTGGTGACGACGATTGCTGAGGAGCCGTGGGCGCTTGCGCTCATGGGTCTCATGGGGGCTGAACTCCTCGGAGTTGCCCTTGTTCACTCGCGGGTGGCGAAGAATGATCGACCCGAATAAGTGCCAACAAGCGGTCCATTCAAGGTTGACTGGCCCAATCCTGCGGCTCCGTGGGTGGCAGTCTTCTTCCTTTGCCTGGCGGCGGTAGGGGCGATCGCTTACTTCGCGGCCATCGACAAGGTGCCTGCTTGGGTCGCGGTCCTAACAGCTGTGCTGGCAGTGCCCTATTTCTTCGGATTCTGGTGGGCTTGGTGGCTTATCGAAGGTAAACATCGCCCACAATCTGGGTAATCGATCACCGACGAAAACCACCGCAGCCATTTAACCTGAGGTGCCTTTGGTTTCGGAGGATGTCTGGTGAGCCGGGGGAGACTCGAACTCCCAACCGTCTGATTAAGAGTCAGATGCTCTGCCAAATTGAGCTACCGGCCCAGGGGAACGACGCGTTTCCAACTGTAGCACAGGGGTAGTGGTGCTTCAAGGCGAGGGCTTGCTTGTCATTCCGGTCTCCCGGCTTGCCGGGGACACCCCCAAACCCCCTGGAGGGGTTCAAGGTAGCCCTTCGGGCTATTCGTAGAAGAAGGGGCACATCCCCTTCAACCCTTGCCAAAGGGGCTCCACCCCTCTGGACTTCCCGCTACGGCGTGACAGGTGCCGGAGCGCGCTAGCGCATCGCGAGTCTCGGCGACGCGGTCCCGGCGAGGGCGGGGCCGACTCGCGATGCGCCCAGCATCGGAGATCTGGTCAATGGGGGCCACAAACGATTGCGGACCCGGGGAACCTCTTCCCCTGCCCCTCTCCGACTCGGAGAGGGGTGGCACGCCGGAGGCGGGCCGGGGTGAGGTTCCCCGTTTGCCGGGCCGAATCGGGCGTCGGTATAATGCCCCGCGTTGGCTCTCTCGGAGGAAACCCCATGGCCGTCGACTTCGCCCGTCTCGACCGTGCCCTGAACCCCAGGACGATTGTCGTCTTCGGCGACAAGAACGCCAACGAGTTCCTCTGGCTCAACAGCCTGCGCAACTTCCCGGGCAAGCTGTACTCGGTGCAGGTCGACTCGGCGGAGATGGAGCAGATCGAGGCGATGGGGGTTACGAACTTCACGAGCCTCGCCGACGTGCCGGGCCCCATCGATTACGGGATTGTCGCCGTGCCGCGGAGCGTGGCGGGACGCATTCTGGCCGACTGCATCGAGTACGACGTTGGCGCCGTGACCATGTTCACGGCTGGCTTTGCGGAGACGGGCACCGACGACGGCCGCGAGGCCCAGGACCGCATCGAGGCGATGGCCACGGAGGCCGGCATGGTGTTGATCGGTCCCAACTGCATGGGGCTGCACAACCCATCCCTCGGGATCGGTTTCTCCGTCAGCCAGGAGAAATACGAGGGCGGAAACGTCGGGTTTGCCAGCCAGAGCGGCTCCCATGCCATCGCCTTCTCTCTCGCGGGGCCGGCCAACGGCATCAAGATCAGCAAGATGGTCAGCTTCGGCAACGGCATCTTGCTGGAAAACGCTGACTACCTCGAATATTTCGCTCAGGACCCCCAGACCGAGGTCATCGCGATGTATGTGGAAGGCCTCCACGACGGCCGGCGTTTCTTCGATCTGTTGAAGAAGACGACGCCGCGGAAGCCGGTCGTGATCTGGAAGGGGGGCCAGACCGAGGAAGGGAAGCGGGCAACGGCGTCGCACACGGCCTCGCTTGCCGAGTCGATGGCGGTCTGGGAGGCGGTGGCCCGGCAGACCGGCGCGATTCTCGTCGAGACGCTGGAGGAGGCGGTCGACACGGTGAAGGCGCTGCTGTATCTGCCGCCAGTCACGGGCTACGGATGCGGCCTCACCGGGGGCGCCGGCGGCCAGTCGGTGTCGCTAACCGACGCCTTCGCCAAGGCGGGCATGGCGGTCCCGGCGCTGTCCGAGGACTCGTACAAGACGCTTGCCGAGTTCTTCAGTCTGGTGGGGGCGAGCTTCCGCAATCCCATCGACATGGGCTCGAACCGGCGCGAGATCGATACGATCCTCGATATCCTGGCCGGGGACCCGGTCATCGATATCGTGGTGGTGCAGATGGGGTCGCTGCTCCACCCCCGCAGTCGCAAGACGATGGCGTCGCAGGCCGACGCGTTGATAAAACTCCGGGAGCGCACCGAGAAGCCGGTCGTGGCGATCCCGTATTCGGCGGCGCCGCACCGGGAGGCGGAGCTCCTCGCGGAGATCGAGATTAGGGTCCAAGACGCCGGCATCCCCGCGTTTCCGTCGTTCCAGCGGGCAGGGAACGCCCTCAAAAACGTCGTGGGCTACCATCGAGGCCTGGCGGGCCTCTGATCGCTCACCGGGGCCCTGGATTCAATCCGAGCGCCGGATAGCGTCCGTACCCTTTGCAAGGTCTCTCCATCCTTTTCCCTCGTCGAGGCATCCAATTCATATCGTGAGACGTTTCTGGCTGTTGCTTTCGTCCGTCGCGGTCGTGACGCTGGTCGCGGTAGCCTGTAGCGGCTCGGCCTCCACGCCAACGGCAGACCCGGTCCCGACGGCCACCCCCGCCCCACCGACCGCGACTCCCGTGCCGCCATCGCCGACACCGGACCCTGCGACGGCGATCATGCTGCGGTCGTTGTTCTCGTTACAAAGTGACGACTGGACGCCGGTCGAAACGATGATCGCCAGCGGCGACTTGCGTTTCATCCCCGTGCTCCTCGAGCTGCGGCTGACGCCGGGATGGCTGCCACTCGAGGCGCAGCGGCTCGAGCGATCGATGCTGGAGCTCTCGGGCGGTACCGGGGAGCGTGGAGTTGCCGACTGGATTAGCTGGGTCGGCAGCAGCCGCGATGTCAACGGCCCCCCTGGATTCGATCGATGGAAGGCGGATCTGCTGACCGAAAACATCGACGAGCGTATGGCGGAGTTCTTCGTCGGAGACATCAAAAAGACCATTCGGCTCGAGGAGATTATCTGGGGCGGCGTGCCGAGGGACGGCATACCGGACCTTCTGGACCCGCCGAACATCGCAGCCGACGATGCCGGCTATCTCGAGCCCGACGATCGGGTCTTCGGCGTTTCCATCAACGGCGAGCATCGGGCCTATCCGCACCGGATCCTGAACTGGCACGAGATGGCTAACGATACGCTGGGAGGCGAGCCGATTGCGCTCGCCTACTGAACGCTGTGCGGCTCTGGAATCGTGTATTCCAGAAAAATCGCTGAGCTTGACAACCAAGTCGTCACCTTCGGGACCTCCGGTCTCCTTTACCGGAGCAACAAGCTCATGTACGACCGGGGCACGCTGACTCTATGGCGTCAGTTCACCGGAGAGCCCGCGGTGGGGCGGCTCGCGGGCAGCGGCGCGAGGCTGGATGTCTTCCCGGTGGTCGTGACCACCTGGGAGGAGTGGAAGGCCCTCCACCCGGACACCACCGTGCTGGCCCGGGAGACGGGCTCCTATCCGGCGGCCTGGTACCGGACTGAGTCCCATCCCGCTGCTGCCTACTACAACTACCGGATCAATCCCCGGACGAGCTTCCCGGTCTGGCTCCAGAGCGACGCGCTGCCTCCCAAGGCCATCGTTGTGGGCATCCGAGTGGGGGACGAGGCCAGGGCTTACGCCTTGGAAGACCTGATCGCCTCCTCGGCTCTCCATGACACGATTGGCGGGCAGCGCCTGGTGGTGATCACGCATCCCAAGTTCAACGGGTCGCGGGCCTATGAGATCGATGGGACGCAGCTTGTCGGCCCACCGGAGCTGAACGGCGATGAGATGACGATCCGGGACACCGAGGGCGGCACGTGGACGCTGACCGAAGAGGCGCTGGTGTCCAGGGCCGATGCGTCGACGTCGTTCACGCGTTTGCCGGCGTTCAACGCGTTCTGGTTCGGCTGGTTCTCCAACAATCCCGACACCACGCTCTATGACTCCGGCTCGGCTGGATAAGCGCTCCCGGTTTACACCTCGGGACGCCACTCAGCAACTGAGTTCAAAACCTTGACTAATACTTGCCCCGGTCCTACCATGGGTACAGAGGGGACGGCGGCTGTCGACCGCTCTCTTCGTCGCATGGCAAGGAGCCAGGATGGTCCGACCGCCTGCTCGCCGATTCGCCTTCCAGGCCCTGATCTTGGCATCTTTCTGCGTTCTCGTCTTCGCGGCGTGCCAGGGTAACCTGGGGGAACAAGGGGAGGTAGGACCAGCCGGTCCGCCGGGCGCCCAAGGGCGGGTTGGCCCTTCCGGGAGCCAGGGCGTGTCCGGACTCCGTGGCGAGCGGGGCCTCCAGGGCGAGCTGGGCCCTGTTGGCGAGCGAGGTCCCCAGGGCGAGCCCGGCGCCGTTGGCCCCCAGGGCGAGCGTGGTCCGACGGGTCTGCAAGGCCCGGAAGGACCACAAGGTCCACTCGGACCGGTGGGACTCCGAGGCGAACCCGGTCAGACGGGTGAGGCGGGGCCCCGTGGCGAGCCCGGTCTTCAGGGCGATCCCGGCCCCACTGGTGAGACCGGGGAGCGAGGGCCGCGAGGAGCGTCCGGACGCGACGCGGGGGCGACCATCGACGTGGACCCCAATTCCGTTCAGGCGGGCCAGACGTTCAACCTCACCGGCGCGGGTTTTGCACCCGGAGAGGTATATGTTGCCGTCCTCAGAGCGGCCGGGGAAGATGGAGCCGACATCTCGTTGAGCGGTGGCGCGGCCAACGCTTCGGGGGCGTTCGAAGTGCTGGGCTTTGCAGACCAGTCGAACCAGGTCCCCGACACTGTGGCGCCCGGCGTCTATACAGTCCGTGCTACCGGCTCGCAGGGGTCGATTGCGAGCGCTTTCTTGCGTATTTCGTAGCGGGCTTTTCCGCGGAAGAGACCCCCAAACCCCCTGAAGGGGGTTCAAGGTAGCCCTTCGGGCTAATTGATCAAAGAAGGGGCACATCCCCTTCAACCCCTGCCAACGAGGGCTCCGCCCTCTCTGGACTCTCCGGTTTCCATGCCGTCTGCAGACCAGGGGACCTTCTCAGAATGACGGAAGCGGGAGGCGCGAGCCTGTTGAGTGACGGCCGAACTCCAGCCGTTGACAGGCATAGGCACGCCGTCTACGATTGCCGCAAAACAACTGAATATCGCTCTCGTTTAGGTGCCCACCGGGGAGAATAGGGAAGGCGGTGAAAGTCCGCCGCGGTAGCGCCACTGTAATCGGGAACTTGTCCCAGCTTCCACCGTGGAGCAAGGGCGGTGCCCGTAAGCCAGGAGACCTGCCTGAACGAGGAGGCGACTGCTCTCCGCTTAAGAGAGGGTCCCTGGCTACGGAAACGAACACCTGTAGAGACCTCTAGCGGAGACGCTGGAGGTCTTTCTTGTTACGGAGTGTCGCGCTCCGATCCGCCGGGTCGTTTCGTTCCGCGAGGTTGACCACGCGCCTGGCGGTGGGGGTCGTCGTCCTGACGGTCGCGGGGCTGGGCGTGGCGCTGGCGTCGTTGGCGACCGGGCCCGTCTCCATCCCGGTGAGTCACGTCGTCTCGATCGTGGCGTCCTCTATCGGCCTCGACGGCGTCGAGTTCACCCGCACCGAAGAGCTGGTAATCGAGCAACTGCGGGCGCCGAGGATACTCGTGGGCGCCCTCGTCGGGCTCGCCCTCGGGACCGCCGGCGCCACGATGCAGGGGTTATTCCGGAATCCGATGGCGGACCCGGGCATCATCGGCGTCTCCGCGGGCGGCGCGGTGGGCGCCGTGCTCTCGATCGCCCTGGGCCTCAGCACGCTCTTCTTCCTGGCGCTGCCATTGTTCGCCTTTGTTGGCGCGATGGCGGCCGCGTTCCTTGTCTACGGCCTGGCCGCGGTCGGCGGCCGGTTCTCCATGCCGACGCTGCTGCTCGCGGGGATCGCCGTCAGCGCTTTCCTGGGCGCAGTCGTGTCGGCGGTGATCGTATCGGTGCCCGACAACGAGTCGCTACGGGAGATCCTGTTCTGGCTGGCGGGAGGTCTCGACGGCCGGACCTGGGAGCACGTGCGTCTTGCGGCGCCGCTGATCCTCGGGGGCGTCGCCGTCATCGTGCTGCTCTCCCGCGATCTGAACCTCCTGATGCTGGGCGACGACGAGGCGCGCTCGATGGGTGTGCGCGTCGGCGCGCTCAGACCGGCGTTTCTGGGCATCGCGGCAATGGTTACGGGCGTAGGGGTGGCGGTGAGCGGCACAATCGCCTTCGTTGGTCTCGTCGTGCCCCACATGCTGCGATTGGTCTTCGGGCCCGACCACCGCGTGCTGGTCCCGGTCAGCGCCCTCGGCGGCGCCCTGTTCGTCGTGCTGGCGGACACGATCGCCCGCAACGTGATCCAACCCGCCGAGTTCCGGGTCGGTATCGTTACCGCCCTTGTCGGAGCCCCGTTCTTCCTCTTCGTCCTGCTGCGCAACAAGTCGCGAGCGGAGGCGTTCTGATCGTCCGGATTCGAAAAGGAGTATCGATGAAACTTTTTTCGGCTCGGAGTCTGCTGGCCCCGTTGCTCGTCGTCGCGTTTATCGTCGTCGCGTGCGGGACGTCCAGCCTGAGCGGCAGTCCGGTGGCCCCGCCGGCACAGCCGCCCGCCACGGTGGCGCCCAACGCCCTAGCAGGTGTAGAGGGGATCGTCGACCCGGCGAACCGTGGATGGCCCCGAGAGGTCGAGGTGCTGAATGGCCGGGTGACGATTCAGGCCAAACCCCAACGTGTCCATACGGTGTCCCTGGGGCATGACGAGGTGACCTACGCCCTGCTGCCCGCCGACCAGGTGGTGGCCGTGGGCCGGTTTACCCAACAGGCCGGGCAGTCGAACGTTGCCGATCTGGCCTCTCGCGTTCCGGCCATCGGGCGCGACCCCGAGGAGATCGTGGCCCACGCCCCCGACATCGTCATCGCCAGCCCCTTCACCAAGAAAGAGCTGATCGAGTCCCTTCAGAACGTGGGGATCACCGTGGTTCAGACCCGTCTGCACAACGACCCTGAGGGCCGGGTCGGCGACATCCTGCTAATGGGCTACATCTTCGGCGAAGAGCTGCGGGCGGTGGAGCTGGCTGCGGAGGTGCGAGGACGCTATGAGGCGTTGCGCTCCGTCGTGGAAAGAACGCCGCCGGGGGGCTCGCCCCGAGTGATGTCGACCGCCCGCTACTCGGAAAAGCTCTATACGGCCGGGAGCGGGTCAACGGAAGGGGCGATCATCGAGGCCGCCGGCGGCGTGAACGTCGCCGCCGAGGCCGGGCTCGAGCGGAACCCCGTGATCGACTTCGAGGGCATCATCGCGATGAACCCCGACGTCATCATCATTACGCAGCCGCTGGACAGCGCCGAAGAATACAAGAGCGATCTGCTCAACAACGCCGCGCTGGCCAATGTGCCGGCGATCAGGGACGGCCGTGTGCTGCCCGTATCGCCCGCGTTCTTCACCACGCTCTCCTTCTGGAACCAGCGCGGCGCCGAGGAGCTTGCCCGGCTCCTCTGGCCCGACGACTTTGCCGACACGGAGTTCCCGCCATTCAGCTTCCCCGAGTAGCGGCGCCCGCGGTCGCCGCAAACGAGCTCGTCTACGACGTCGAGGCGGCGCGCCTCCTGGACCGGGTCAGTTTCGCCGCGGGCCAGGGCGAGTTCGTCGGTCTCGTCGGCCCCAATGGGGCGGGCAAGTCGACGCTACTGCGGGCGATTTCGGGGCTGCTTCGGCGATGCGAGGGCAGCGTCGCGCTCCAGGGCCGAGACCTGAGCTCGATGACGGCCCGGGAGGTTGCCCGCATGATAGCGGTAGTTCCACAGATCGCGCCCTACACCTATGGATTCACCAGCCTGGAGCTGGTGGTGATGGGGCGCTATCCGCACATGGGCCGGTTCCAGATCGAGGGCGACGGCGAGCGCCGCGAGGCCCTCGAGGCGATGCGGGCAACTGAGACGGACCGCTTCGCCGACAGGCCGATGACGACTCTTTCCGGGGGCGAGCGGCAGCGCGTCTTCGTCGCCCGCGCCCTGGCTCAACGGCCCCAGGTCCTCCTGCTGGACGAGCCCACGTCGAACCTGGATGTCCAGCACCAACTTAAGGTGATGAACCTCGTCGCCGGCCTCACGGCCAAGGGCATTACCGCCATCGCCGCAATCCACGATCTCCCCCTGGCGGCGCGCTACTGCCACCGCCTGCTGCTGCTCAGCGAAGGGCGGGTTGTGGCCGAGGGGTCGCCCGAGAGCGTCCTCACGCCCGATGCAATAGCCGAGACATTCGGCGTACGGGCCATGGTCTACACCGACCCGCTGACGGGCTCGCTCACCGTGAGCCTGCTGGACCCCCACGGGGATGAGCCGCCGGCCGGGCCCGGAGCCACGGTGCACGTGGTCTGCGGCGGGGGCAGCGGCGCCCGTCTTATGTACGAGCTGAAGCGGTCGGGATTCACGGTGACGGCCGGCGTCCTGGGCGCCGGCGATACCGACCGGATGGCCGCCGACATTCTCGGTATCGAGTACGTGCCCGTGCCGTCGTTCTCCGGTATCGACGACGATGCCCAGGCCAAGCACCGCGCCCTAGAGGCCGCGGCGGACGTGACGGTCCTGTGCTCGGGCCCGTTCGCGGCCAACAACCTGCCGAACCTCGAAGTCGCCGCAGCGTCGGAACGTCTGGTGAGCATCGAGTCGCAGCCGTTCCAGGACCGCGACTATTCCGGCGGCGAGGCGACGGCGCTCTTCGAAGCGATCCAGCCTCTTGTCCGTTGCGAAACGACATCCGAGGCAGTGGAGGCGGTCCGCAGCCTGGTGGCGGAAGGAGCAGCCCATGGCCAAAGCTAGCAAAGTCCCTACGGATAAGTCGGAACATCAGCCGGTGAAGGGGCCTCGGGTGAAGAAGGGTCTCGTTATCATCAACACCGGCACAGGCAAGGGCAAGACGACGGCCGCGTTGGGAGTCTTGTTCCGCGCCTGGGGCCGCAAGATGAAAGTGGGGATGTTTCAGTTCCTCAAACACACCGGCGCCCAGTTCGGCGAGCAACGTGCGGCGAAGGCGATCGGCGTGTCGATCCAGGCCCTGGGCGACGGGTTCACCTGGCTCTCCAAGGACATGGACGAGACACAGGCGCTGGCCGTGGCCCAGTGGCAGGTCTGCAAGGAGGCCCTTCTCGAAGGCGACGACGAGATCGTCATCCTGGACGAGTTTACGTACGCAATGCATTACGGGTGGGTCGACGTCGAGGAGGTGATCGATGTCCTGAAACGGCGGCCTCCGCTGAAGCACGTGATCATCACCGGCCGGTACGCCCCACAACCTTTGATCGATTATGCGGACCTGGTGACGGAGATGAAGCTGATCAAGCACCCGTACCGGGAGCAGGGCATTCGCGCCCAGAAGGGTATCGAGTTCTGAGCTCGAGGAGACCCGCAACGATTGTTGTGACCACAGGCTCACTAGAGGAAATAACGAGCGGGATCCGGCCTCCGGACCGGGACGTGGAGCGTCGGGCGCGACGTCGCCAGGCGCATCTCACCAAGCCGCCCGGAAGCCTCGGGGTCCTCGAGCGCTTGTCCGTGCGGCTGGCCGGTATCTACGGCACGGAGCGTCCCGCCATACGCGGTAAGACGGTCATCGTCGCGGCCGGCGATCATGGTGTCGTCGCCCAGGGGGTCACCGCCTACCCGCAAGCCGTCACGGCGCAGATGGTAGGCAATTTCCTTGCGGGGGGAGCCGCGGTGAGCGTGATGGCCCGCAAGGCTGGGGTACGCCTCCGGGTCGTCGATGCCGGGGTGGCCGCCGAGATGCCGTCTCACCCTGACCTGACCTCCCTTCGCATCGGCGCCGGTACAGGCGACATCGGCGCGGGCCCCGCGATGAGCCGGGCGCAGGCCGAGCGCTGCCTGTTGGAGGGCGCGGCGCTGGCGATGGAAGAGGTGCGCGCCGGCGCGGACCTCATCGGTACCGGGGACATGGGGATCGGCAACACGACCACTTCCAGCGCGATTGTCGCCGCGCTGACCGGCGAGTCTCCGGAACACACCACGGGCGCCGGGACGGGCAGGACCCCCAACGAGCTGGCGGACAAGGTGCGCGTGGTTGCCCAGGCGCTGGCGGTGAACCGCCCCGACGCCGGCGACTCCATCGACGTCCTCGCCAAGGTGGGTGGGTTCGAGATCGGGGTGCTCGCGGGCGTGGTCCTGGGGGCGGCCTCGGCAGGACGCCCCGTCGTCCTCGACGGTTTCATAAGTGGCGCCGCAGCGTTGATCGCTGCTGGACTGTCGGCCGACGTTCGGGGCTACCTGGTCGCTTCGCACCGGTCGGCGGAGCGAGGGCATCGGGTGGTGCTCCGCCACCTCGGCTTGCGGCCGCTGCTCGACCTTGGGATGCGGCTCGGCGAGGGGACCGGGGCCGTGCTGGCGATGGGGATCGTCGAGGCGGCCGCGGTCTGTCTCAGCGAGATGGCGACGTTTGAAAAGGCGCAAGTGCAGGACCGAGAGGCATGACCGCGCTCCGCGCCGCGATGAGTTTCTTAACCGTGCTTCCGGTGGCGCCGAAAGGGGTGTCGCGTTCCATGACGCCGGCGCGGGCCTACTTCCCGTTGGTGGGACTGATGCTTGGTGGAGCGTTCGCCGGGCTCGACGCCGGCCTGCGCCAGCCGTTCCCGCTGCTGGTGGTGGGGGCGCTGCTCATCGCGGCCTCCCTCGTGCTCACCAGGGCGATTCACTTCGACGGCTTCCTCGACAGTTGTGACGCGCTGTTCGGGGGCTTCGACCGGGTGCGGCGGCTCGAGATACTGCGCGACCCCCGGGTTGGCTCCTTCGCGGTCGCCGGGGGCGTGTCGCTCCTCCTGGTGAAATGGGCTGCTATTGTGGCGATTGCAGGCCCCGTTCGTCTCGAGGTGCTCGTCTTGTTTCCGTGCCTCTCCCGCTGGGGCGTGACCCTCGTCATGCAGGCGTTTCCCTATGTGAGAGAAAATGGCCTCGGCAGCGGCTTTCAAGAGGGCCGCACCCTGACGCAGGTTGCGGTGGGCCTGGCCACCGCCCTCGTGGCCGCCATCCTCCTGGCTGGAAGCGCGGGAGCGATCCTGGTAGCGGCCGTTACCCTCGTCGCCTGGGTCGTCGGTACCTGGACGACTAGGCTGCTCGGGGGGCTGACAGGAGACTCCTACGGCGCTATCAACGAGGTCGGTGAGGTATCGGTGCTGTTACTGGCGATCGCAATATTGGAAGGGGCGCCCGGCCTGTTCGACTCGCCCCTGGGCGGCTAGCGTGGACGGTTGGATTTGGCCCGGCGACTGGCGGCTGGACCTGGGCGTCCTGGGGATAGCCGTCGCCCTGGACGCGCTACTGCCCGAGCCGCCCCGGCGTATCCACCCCGTGGTGTGGATGGGCCGGCTGACGGCGGGGCTGGAACGCCTGGCTCCGCGATCGGGGCGTCTGCGACAGCTCGTCGCGGGGGCCGCGATTGCGCTCCTCGTGCCGGCGGTCTTCGCGGTTGCAGCGGGGTCGGCAGCGTGGGGCCTGCGAGAGCTGCACCCGGTCGCCTATCTCCTCGGAGGAGGCATGATGCTGAAGGCGGCGTTCTCTGTCCGAGGCCTGGCGACGGCCGCGCTGGACATCGCACGCCCCCTCGAGGAGGACGATCTTGACGAGGCAAGGGTTCGGCTGCGCTCCCTGGTCGGGAGGGACGCCGCCGCGCTCACGTCCCCCCAGGTCGCGGGGGCTGCGGTGGAGTCGGTGGCGGAGAACGCTACCGATGGTTACGCGGCGCCGTGGATGACGTTCGCGCTCCTGGGCTTCCCCGGTGTCTTCGCCTACCGGGCCGTGAACACGCTGGATAGTATGATCGGCTACCGCGGGCGCCACGAGTGGCTGGGGAAGGCCTCGGCCCGCCTCGACGACGCCCTCAACTGGGCACCGGCGCGCGTCACCTCGATGCTCAGCCTGATCGCCGGCTGGACGCATGGCCTCGCCCTTCGCCGGGGCTGGACTGTCCTGACGGCCGATGCCGGCAAGACGGCGAGCCCCAATGCCGGGTGGACGATGTCGGCGGTGGCTGGGCTCCTCGGCGTCACGCTCGAGAAGCCGGGCCACTACCGGCTCGGCGAAGGGATGGCGCAACCATCGCCGGTCGACATCCGCGTCGCGGTCCGGCTCAGCTTCACGATGGCCGCCCTGGCCCTGGCAGTGGCCGGCGTGCTGGTGGTTGCCCGGGACATGGTGGTGGGCTGAGACCATGGAAACCGTAACGCCCCCCGTTCATGGCGGACTTGATGCCGCCGAGATCCGTGGTCTGGGACTCGACCCCGCCGGTGTGTTGGACTTCAGCGCGAGCCTGAACCCGCTGGGCCCTCCGCCCGGTGTGATGGAGGCCATGGCGACGGTCGATCCTTCCCGCTACCCCGAGCGGTGGTCGGACACCCTCGCGCTGGCGATTGCCGAGAGCGAAGGGATGCCGCGAGCCCGGGTCTTTGTCGGCAATGGCTCGAGTGAGCTGCTCCATCTGCTCGCGAGGGCCTACCTCCGGCCGGGAGACCGTGCGACCGTCCTCGGGCCGACGTTCGGCGAGTTCGAGGCCGCCTGCCAGTCGGTTGGAGTGTTGCCGAGGCAAGTGGTCGCCTTCGAGGCCCAGGGATACCGCTGGGATGTTGGCGACGTCCGTCGCCTCGTCGAGGCGGAGCAGCCGCACCTGGTTTACTTGTGCAACCCGAACAATCCAACCGGGGTCTATCTTCAAGAAGCAGGCGTGCGGCAGCTGGCTGAGGCGGTCGGAGACGGCGGGCTGTTGATCGTTGACGAGGCCTACCGCGCGTTTGTCGACGACCCATGGGAGTCGAATCCGCTGCTGCAGTTAGGCAACGTCGTGTTGGTGCGGTCGATGACGAAGGACTACGCGCTGGCCGGCCTGCGTCTCGGCTACCTGTTGGGTCCGGAGCGCACCATGGAAAATTTGCGAAGGGTTCAGCCGAGCTGGAGCGTCAACGTCGCGGCCCAGGCCGCCGGCCTCGCCGCCTTGCGCGACCGAGCCCATCTTGACCGCGCACGTGAAGCGGTACGGGAGGCGAAGGCGTATCTGGTCGAAGCCCTCCGTGACAGCGGACTCGAGGTGGCGCCGTCGTCGGCGAATTTCTTGCTGGTGAAGGTGGGCGACGGCGCGGGCACACGGCAGGCGTTGCTCCGCGAGGGCGTGGCCGTGCGCGACTGCGCGTCCTTCGGTCTCCCGGAGCATGTCCGGGTTGGCATTCGCAAACTGGAGGACTGCAGACGTCTGGTCGAGGCGACGAGACGGGTGCTCTGCAATGGGTAAGTGGTATCTCGTGCGGCACGGGCAGACCGATTCCAACGCCCACGGAAGGCTGCAGGGTCACACAGACACGCATCTCAACGCTGAGGGACACCGCCAGGCCGAGGCGCTGGCCGGACGGCTCGGCTCTGTCGCGTTCGCCGCGGCGTATACCAGCGACCTTTCCAGGGCCCGGGAGACGGCCCAGACGATCCTCCGGCAAAGCGGCGGGACGTTCGAGCCGCTGTCCGATCTCCGCGAGGCGTCCCACGGGGCGTGGGACGGGCTCAGCTACGACGAGGCGCGCGAACGGGACCCTGTCGCCTACCAGCGCTTCATGGAAGCCGGTGTTCACTTCCTCTCCCCCTTCGCTCCCGGCGGCGAGAGCGTGGAGCAGCTCGTCGGGAGGGTCGACCGCGCCCGAAAGCACATCGCGAGCGCCCATGGGGATGAGGACGACCTGCTGATCGTGGCCCATAGCGGCTCGGTGCGGGGGCTCCTGATGCGTCTGTTGGACCTCCCTCTGGAATCGTTCTGGCGTTTCCGCCCTTTGCCCGGCAGCCTGTCCATCGTCGCCGTGTCCGGTGCTGACGCGGTTGTGGAGCTTTGGAACGACACGGCGCACCTTGGAGCCAGCGATGTCTAATAACGCGCGAGGCCGTGTGGTCATGGTCCAGGGGACCACGTCCCATGCGGGCAAGTCGGTACTGGCGACGGCCCTGTGCCGGATCTTCGTCCAGGACGGCTTTCGGGTCGCTCCGTTCAAGGCCCAGAACATGTCGAACAACTCCTTCGTGACACTGGAGGGTGGGGAAATCGGACGCGCCCAGGCGGTCCAGGCGGAGGCGGCGCGGGTCGCCCCCACGGTGGACATGAACCCCGTGCTGCTCAAGCCCGAGGCGGAGCGGCGCTCGCAGATCGTCGTGCTGGGGAAGGCTGAAGGGAGCGCGGACGCGAGGGAGTATTACACGATGAAGCCGCGCCTTTGGCCCGTGGTTGCGGGCGCCCTCGACCGGCTCCGCGAGGCCTTCGACGTGGTCGTCATCGAAGGGGCGGGAAGCCCGGCCGAGATCAACCTGAAGGAGCATGAGATCGTCAACATGCGCGTCGCCCGCTACGCCCAGGCCCCCGTTCTCCTCGTCGCGGACATCGATCGCGGCGGCGTGTTCGCGTCGTTGGTGGGGACCATGGAGCTGCTCGAACCTGAAGAGCGAGAGCTTGTTCAGGGCCTCGTCATCAACAAGTTTCGCGGCGACCCGTCGCTTCTGGACCCCGGACTCGACATGCTGGTGCAACGCACCGGCGCCCCGGTGGTCGGCGTCCTGCCTTACTTCACTGACGTACACATCCCTCAGGAGGACTCGCTGGGCCTCGACTCCGAGGGCGCCGCCGGTGAGGAGTGGGTCCTCGACGTTGCGGTGGTCCGGCTTCCGCATCTGGCCAACTTCGACGACATGGACCCGTTGAAGCGGGAGGCAGGGGTCCGGCTTCGCTATGTCGCCGACGCCCGGGACTTTGGCGCGCCGGACTTGATCATCGTTCCGGGTTCCAAGACGACGATGGACGACCTGGCGTGGATGAAGCAGCGAGGTCTGGACGGGGCGATCGTCACCCTCCGGTCGGCGGGGACGCCGGTGATGGGCATCTGCGGCGGCTATCAGATGCTGGGGAGCCGGATCTTAGACCCGAACGGCGTCGAGTCGGGCGTCCGCGAAACCGAGGGGCTTGGGCTGCTTGGCCACGAGACCGTGTTCGAGGCGGCGAAGGCAACCGTACAGGTCGAGGCCCTTGTAGCCGAGGCTCGCGGAATGCTCGCTCGGTGCGCCGGAGCGCGCCTGAGGGGTTACGAGATCCACATGGGGCGGACGTCGAGTCAGGTCGAAGGCGCGCCGTTGCGGGTCGTCCTGCGATCGGGCGTCACTGTGAACGATTGGGATGGGGTCCTCGACGAGTCGGGGCTCACCATGGGAACGTACGTCCACGGACTCTTTCACAACGACGTATTTCGCAGGGCGCTGCTTGAGGAGCTGGCCTCGTGGAAGGGAGCTCAGTTGCCACCCCCGGACCTCTCGACGGTGGATGGGGAGTACGACAAGCTGGCGTCGCTGGTCCGCGAGCACCTCGACTTGGGGCTCGTCTACCGGTCGATGGGTATCGCAATGGGGGCACGACGATGAAGGAGTTGGTCCTGGTTACGGGCGGTGCCCGCTCAGGGAAGAGCGCGTTGGCCGAGCGGCTGGCGAGGGCTGCGGGCCGTGTGCTGTTCGTAGCGACCGCCGAGGCCGGCGACGAGGAGATGGAGGCACGGATCGAGGCCCACAAAGCGGCCCGGCCCGAGACCTGGGACACTGCCGAAGAGCCGCTGCATCTGGTGAACGTGCTGGCCGAAAAGGCCGCCAGCTACGACCTCGTTCTGATCGACTGCCTTACGCTCTGGGTGAGCAATCTGCTCCTGAGCAAGCCCGACGAGCCGGACCAGGAGCGGCGTATCCTGGGCACGGCGGAGAAGCTGCTGGCGACCTATGAGGCGGGACGTGCGACGTGGGTGGTGGTGAGCAACGAGGTGGGCCTCGGCGTCGTTCCGCCCACGGAGCTGGGCCGGCAGTATCGGGACCTCCTGGGGCGGGTAAACCAGCTGTTAGCGCGAAAAGCGGACCGGGTGTACCTCGCCGTCGCCGGGCTGTCCCTCGAGCTGAAGTCGTTGGGCGCCAAGGAGATCGAATGACGACCCCACATCTCAACGCCCGTCGCCTGGGCGCCGCCACGGTCCGAGCACCGGCGACATGCGGCGAGCTGGCGCAAGGCCTCCTCGAGGGCCGGCACTTCCACGTGACCTGTCCCATCGACCTGCACGCCACGGTCACGGTGGAGCTGGCGCCGGGCAACGGTAAGGCGTGGGGTGAGGGACGATACGGCAAGGCCCGGCGCGCCGTGGAAGAAACGCTGCGCTACCTCGGCCGCGACGACGTCGACGCCAGACTGCGGGTTTCGAGCCCCATCCCGCGAGGCAAGGGGATGGCGAGCAGCACCGCCGACGTGGCGGCGGCTATCGACGCCACAGCGCGAGCCCTGGGAGCCGCGCTGGACCCCACGCAGGTTGGGCAGCTCGCGGTGCGCGTGGAGCCCAGCGATGGGTTGATGTTTCCTGGGATCGCCCGCTTCGATCACCGGCACGGCGGCGTCGTGGAGATGCTGGGCCCACCGCCCGCGATGTGGGTGCTGGCGCTCGACTTCGGGGAGTCCGTGGACACGCTGGCGTATAACGCCGTCGACCGCGCCCAGGGCCTCGCAGCCCTGGAGCCCCAGTGGCGCGCCGCCCTCGACCTGATCCGCGCCGGCGTAAGCCGTGGGGACGCGGTCCTCGTGGGACAGGGCGCGACTCGGGCCACGCTGGCCCACGGCGGAGTGGTGCCGATTCCACGGGTGCGGCCCGTGTTACAGTTCGCCGAGACGAGGGGCGCCGTGGGCGTGAATCTGGCGCACAGCGGCACTGTCATCGGTGTGCTGTTCGACGACCCCGCCGCCGCCACCGCGGCGCGGGACGCCGCCCGGTCTTGCCTCCCCAAGGTCAGGGGGACGAGCTGTTACCGGATCATCGGCGGCGGACTCACACCTGCGCGCTGATAAAAGGGCCGGGCCGACGCGGGACTTGTCAGGCCGCTGCCGCTTCGGTTGACATCAGAAACGGGGTCAATGACAATTCCGGGGCCGGTTCGAACTCCGTACCCCTCGTATACGACGAGAGAGGAAGTCGATGAGGCGACGACTCTTGCTCGCGGCCCTGGTGCTCACCGCCCTGGCGCTCGTTGCCTGCAGCGGCTCGGACGATGCAACAAGTTCGCCTTCCGCGGGAACGCCGACCGCCGGGCCTGGACCGACGCCCACCGCGCTGCAACCGTCGACTCCGACTCCGTTCCCGACCATCACGCCGTCGGTGGGTAGGCCAACCGGGGCGCCGACTCCCTTCCCGACCATTGCCCCTCCCCCAACGCCGACACCGACGCCCAGGCCGAGGCCAACGCCCACTCCTCCCGCCCTTACCGAGTCCTACGAGAACGATAGTCTTGGCTATTCCCTGGGGTACCCGGTGGGCTGGGAGGTCTCGGCGGACGGGCCGCTGACGACCATCGCCCACCCCATCGGGACGAACGTCCTGGTGACCGGCGAGGTGCGAGGAAGCGTCACCCTGGACGAGCACGTCGAAAGAGCGTTGGGCGACTATACGCGTGGCGCCATGGGCGCCGGGATCGAGAATTTTCGTGAGACGTCCCGGAGCCTGATCGAGTCACCGTCTTCTTATCTGGTGCAGGGCGAGGGCTCTGTCGAAGGCGTGACGTTCCTGACGACGATGCTCTTCACGGTAAATGAGAGCAGCGCGTTGTTTGCGGTGGGGACGGTACGCGAAAGCCTCGAAGACTTGCACCAGCCCATTCTCGACGCGATGTTCGACAGCTTCACCACGTTCTCTCGACAAGGGCCTCCCGTTGACGATCATTCGGACAATCCGGCCAGAGCGACGGAGATCGGGGTGGGCGAGACCGCCACCGGAGTCATCGGTGAGGCGGAGGACGACGACTATTTCCGGTATCAGGCCCTCGCCGACACGACGTACCGCATCGACGTGGACTTGAGGACTCTTGGCGACTCCATCCTCGTTCTCAGCTCGGATGGAGGCGACTGCCTGATCACCCTGAACGACGACCGGGACGACGGTTTGGCCTCGTCAATCCAGTGGACGGTTGGGGCGGACGACGAGCTTCACCTCCTTGTCACCAACGCCGATGGGCGCTCCACCGGCAGCTACTCACTGACCGTAGATATCGCCGCCGACGACTCCCGGACCGACGAGCACGGGAACGCTCCCTGCTCGTCAACGGCCGTCTCGGTCGGCGTACCGGTGACAGGGACCATCGACGACGCCCGGGATACGGACTGGTTTGGGTTCGAGGCAGAGGAGGGTGATACCTATACGCTGGAGGTCACCCTGGGCACGCTGGCCGACTCGTTGATGGGCATGTACGACCCGGTTGCCGACGAGTTCCCGGAGATTAACGACGACTTCGGCGAAAGCCTGGCCTCGCGTATCGTCTGGATGGCGCCCCGGACCGGGATGTTCTTCGTCGACGTAGAGAACCCGGACCTGCAGAGCCTGGGGACCTATACGCTCTCGATCACGCCCGGTGGCGAGGTGGAACCCACGCCGACTCCGGCTGTGGAAGAAGAAACCCCGGCTCCTACGCCTACCCCCGCGGCCTGATTCACCTCGGTTGGCACCGAGGGCAGAAGTAGGCGCTGCGTCCTCGAATGACTTGTCGTCGTATCTCGCCGCCATCACGGGGGCATGGCTGCCCCGCCGCGCGGGGGACCCGCAGCACGTTGCGACCCAGCGACGTCTCCGCCAGCGGCTCGCCCGCCGGCATCAGCCCGGCCAGCTCCTCGACGGCGCGGGAGAGCGCGTCGACGATCGCGGCGTGGAGTGCGCTGTGATCCGCCCTCGACAGACGTTTCGCCGCACGAGTGGGCCGGATCCCGGCCGCAAACAGCGCCTCATCGGCATAGATGTTGCCGACGCCGGCGACGATGGACTGGTCCAGCAACAGGGCCTTGATTGGGGCGGAGCGGCCCTTGAGCCGGCTGGCGAGGACCTCCGGCGTGAAGGACGGGTCGAGGGGCTCGGGCCCAAGGTCCGCCGTGAGCTCGGTCTCGTCGTCGACCAGCCGCAGGGTGCCGAGCTTGCGGGGGTCGAGGAACCGGATCTCTCGTCCATCGTCGAAAAGAATGACGTTGCGGGTGAACTCGGGGCGCGGCTCGGACCCGTGGGCGACCAACAACCCTCCGGTCATGCGGAGGTGCACCGCGAGCGTGGCCGGGGACGGGTTTGGCCCCTCGCCCAGCCGTAGTAACAGGTGCTTGGCCCGCCGGCCGATGTCGAGGATGGGCCGGCCCGTGATACCGAGAACGAAGGCCTCGACTGGCCCACCGCGGATCGCTCCGGGCCAGAGGACGTCAGCCCCGGTGACGACCTTGCCGACCAGGTCCGCGGAGAGCAGGTAGCGTCTCGTCGCTTCTACTTCAGGTAACTCGGGCAAGGTCGCGCCTCGGCTCTGGGCTGGCGAGAATTGTTCATCATCGCCCGCGAAAAGACAATCGCGGCGACTTCATGGCCCTGGCCGAGACTCGCCTGTCGAGCGTCGGAAATAGGCGGCGGCGAGGTCGACGCCGACCACCAGGATCAAGTACCAGATCAGCAGCAGGGTCACGGTGGTGTAGTGGAAATGGCTCATCGCCAGTCGAAACTCGGTTCCCAGGCCTCCCGCGGACACGAATCCGACCACGACCGTGGTGCGGATGATGACTTCCCATCGATAGAACGCGTAGGTAACGAACCGGGGCAGCGCCTGGGGCAGCACGCCGTAGAAGAGCACCTGGAAACGGCCCGCGCCGGCGGAGCGCAGCGAGTGAATGGGCCTGGGGTCGAGTCCCTCCACGACCTCGGAGGAGAGTTTCCCGAGGATGCCGGAGTTGTGGACGCCGAGGGCGATGGCGCCGGGAAGGATTCCCGGAGAGAAAAGGAAGACGAGGATCATGGCCCAGAGAAGCTCGGGGATTCCCCTGGTCAGGGTGAAGAAGGCGCGGGTGACGAAGAATCCGAGTCGCCAGACGCGCGATCCGTAGGGAGCGAGCTCGCCCATCGCCAGGTTGTGGGCGCCGAACATGAAGGTGAGCAGGGCTACCGCCGCCGAGATGGCGATCCCCAGGACGCTCATCGCCAGTGTCTGGTAAGCGAGGGAGCCGGCTTCGCGCCATTCGCTGGCCTTCGCGAACGCCGCGGTGACGCCGGTGCCGATCCCAAGGAGTTCCTTGACGAAGGACCACGCCCGCTGAAACGTATCGACGGAGAAGAACGAGTCGGCCTGCGTGCGGTCGTTCTGGAGAATGAACACCCAGGACGCGGCGACGAGGACGGTGACGCCGATGACGGTGGCCCGCAGGAACGTGATCCGCGGGCGCGGCAAGGCCAGCGCTCTATCGGCGCCCCGGACCTGGTTCATGCCGTCACCCGACGCCGGACCATCGTGCTCCACACGTCGACGAGGACGATGAGACCCGCGAGGAAGTAGAGGTAGGTCCACATGCGCCCGTAGTCCAGGTCGTCGAGCGCCAAACGCACCTCGTGCCCCAGGCCTCCGAGCCCGATGAAGCTCATGATGGCGGCGGAGCGGATTCCGCACTCCAGGCGGTAGAAGGTATAGCTGAGCATGTCGGGGAGGGCCATCGGGAGGCGGCCGTACCAGAAGACACGCCACTCCGACGCGCCGGAGGAGCGGAGCGCTCGCAGCGGTCCCTCGGGCACGTCCTGCAGCAACTCGGAATAGATGCGGCCCAGGATGCCGCCGTAGCTGATGCCCAGTGCGAGCACCGCCGCCATGGGTGACAGGCCGACCGCGACGACGAAGAGCCATGCCCAGACGAGCTCGTGTACCGAGCGGAAGAAGGCGAGCACGAAGCGCACGACCGCCGCCGTGGCGCGATTCCTGGAGGCCGACCGGCTGAGCACACCGGAGGCGACGACGCCCAGCGGCAAGGCGATGAACAGGGCCACGGTCAGCCCAGCGACGGCATAGGCGATGGTGGTCCACGCCGCGCTGAAGACATCGGACACGACGGTCGAAGAGACCTCGGGGGTACCCATGGCGCCCACAATCTCGCCGATGGCGCCCCATCCGCCGGGATGCGTGAGCCGGTTGCCCCAAGGGACGCTGGCGATGCTCCAGAGGACCGCGCCCACCAGGAGCAGCGTCGCGAACCGGCGGCCTTCGAGGATGCTACGCATCGTCCCGAAGCCCTTCGGCCTCGTAGAGCGCATGGAGCATCGCCTCGGTAACTTGGGCGGTCGGGAGGTCGAACTGGAGCGTGCCGTTGCGCAATCCGATCAAGCGTCCCATGTGCTTTCGGGCGAGGTCGACGGAGTGGAGGCTGGCGACGAGCGTCTTGCCCGTTTCGCCGGTGGCCTCGACGAGGAGCGACACGACCTCCTCGGCTCTCGTCGGGTCGAGGGAGGCCACGGGCTCGTCGGCGAGGATGATCCGGGGGTCCTGCACCAGAAGACGGGCGATGGCCACTCGCTGCTGCTCGCCGCCCGACAGGCGGCTGGCCCTCAGGTGGGCGCGGTTGCCGACGCCGACCCGGTCCAGCGCCGCCGAGCCCAGGTCGCGGTCCTGGGGCAGGAATAACGACAGCACCGACCTGCCGAGACCCCACTCGCCGAGCCTGCCGGCGAGGACGTTCTGGAGCGCCGACAGGCCGGGCACCAGGTCGAACTGCTGGTGGATCACTCCAACGTGCCGGGCCAGCTGCTGTCCCGGCCGCATGCCGTCCAACCGCAGCCCGTTGAGGACGACATGGCCCAAGCTTGGGGCAAGCTCGCCTGCGATGAGGGAGAGCAGCGTGGTCTTGCCGCTTCCCGAGGGGCCCATGACGCCAACGGTCTCGCCGGGCTCGACGAGCAGGTCCAGCGGGGCCAGGGCCGCGAGGTCTCCGTAGGCCTTGCTTACCTGTTGCAGGGCGATGGCGGGGTGTGGCCCGTTACTCGATGATGCCGAGCTGTCGGGCGACCTGTTCGATCGCAACGTAGTTTTCGTCCTTTGTCGGAATGAAGCGGTCTGCTTGAAACGCGTCCATGATTTCAGCCTGGACGCCTCCCCGGCTTGCGTCGAGGTTGAGGAGGGCCCTGTTGAGCCTCTCGGTGACGCCCTCGCCGTAGACCTCGTCCAGATCGGGCCGGGCGACCCAGTGGTAGTCGAAGTAGGGCGGGGTGGTCCAGAAGACGTCAACCTTCGAAAGGTCGACGTCCCCGGCTTCCACGCGCGTCGCCCAGACGTTGGCGTTGAGCGCGCCGGCCTCCCAGGCGCCGGCCTCGACGAGCTTCCACGTCTTGTCGTGGGAGCCGCTGTAGTTCAGTGCAGCGAGGTCCTCTTCGGGGTCGAGGCCGGCCTCGGTGACGTAGAACCTCGGCATGAGGTGCCCGGACGTCGAACTCTCGCTGCCGAAACTAAAACTCTTGCCGTGCAGGTCGACGATCGACTCGATACCCGAGTCCGGAGGCGCGACGAACACCGAGTGGAACTGCTCGTCGCCGGCCCGCTGCGACAGCGCCCGGGCGTTGGGGACGGCGAGCCGTGCCTGGACTCCCGTAAGGCCGCCGTACCAGGCGAGCTGCACGCTGTTGTTCCGAAAGCCGGTGACGACGGCGGCATAGTCCGTCGAAGGGAGATAGCGGACGTCGAGGCCCGTCTCGGTGCTCAGGTACTCGGCGAGCTTCTCGAACCGCGCCTCGAGCAACGACAGGTCCTGGTCGGGGATGCCCCCGATATACAGCACGTCGTCGTTGCTGCCACGGCAAGCTGCGACGGTCACGACCATGGCAAGAGCCACGGCGATGGTCGATAACGCGCGACGACTGAAGCGAGCCAAGCGAATCTCCTTTTCGAGGGCTGGTCAATTGAAAAGACCGCACGACGAGGTGCGGTCCGGGATCGGCAAGCGACGAGGTCTGACGGTGAAGGGAAGCGCCTAGATGCGAAAAACAGGCAGGAACGTCGGTTCCTGATGAGACGCCGCAGGTGGGTCTAAGCCACGCCCGCCACTCGGTCCCGGAGTGGAGGTATGGACCCTCAGGTGAAGCCTGCGCCGTAAGAAAAGTTCATGTCTGAAGCGGCGTTATGATGGCACCCGGTAGCGGCGAGTGTCAACCTCGACGCTTCCGGGGCCTTGCCCTAGAATTACGATAGTTGGGGTGGTGCGGATTCTCGACGCGCCCCAGGTCTGTGAAGCACCATGAAAAAGCAAGCCGTTATCTTCGACATGGACGGGGTCATCACGGACAGCGAGCCGCTGTACGGTGAGGCCGTGAATCGGGTGCTGGCGGACCTGGGACTCTTCCTAACCGAAGAAGACCACCAGCACATCATGGGCAGCAGCATCGACTACACCTGGACGTGGGTGATGGAGCGGTTCGGTCTCGACGGCGGCTTGGAACAGTGGGAGGCGCCGTACGACCTCGCGGTCGTCGATCTGCTTGGAACGAGGTCGACCCCTGCGCCGGGTCTCTACGCTCTGCTGGACGGCCTCGAAAGCCGGGGCGCCAAACTGGGGCTGGCTACGTCGTCGCAGGCGAACTGGGCCGACGTGGTGCTGGCGAAGCTGGGTATCGCGGAGCGGTTTCCGGCGATTGCCGCTTGCGACATGGTTGCGGAGGCCAAGCCCGCACCGGACCTCTACCTGCTGGCTGTGGAGAAGCTCGGCGCCGAGCCGGCCCGGTGTCTCGCAATCGAGGACACGCCAAGGGGTATCGCGTCGGCGAGAGGCGCCGGGTTGGGGGTCGTTGGGATACGAACGGAGTCCACCGCCCACATGGACATCTCCGAGGCCGATTTCATCATCCAATCATTAGAGGAGTTCGATTTCTCGTGGCTCGGGTAAGCGGTGGCCGTCGAGAACCCTCCCTGGACAGTAGTCGTATCCTATAAACGAGGCAGACTTGGAGTGGCGGACCCCGCCTGAACTGGAAGGCCGCCTGGGGTGAGAGGGTAATATGAGCGGACTCAAAACATTCAGTTTGATGATCGTATTGAGCGTCCTGGTGGTTATCGCCGGGGGGCTTGCGGGTGGTGCAAACGGCAACCCCCTTATGGGGCTTATTCCGGCCCTTGGGTTTGCCTTCGTCATGAACTTCTTCGCGTTCTGGTTCAGCGACAAGGCGGCGCTGAAGATGGCCGGTGCGAAGGAGGTATCCGAGGCCGACGAGCCGCGCCTTCACTACATGGTCTCGGAGGTCGCACGGATGGCGGACCTCCCCAAGCCTCGGGTGTTCCTGATCGAGAACGACTCGCCGAACGCCTTCGCCACGGGGCGAAACCCGCAAAAGGCCGTCGTGGCGGTGACCACGGGCCTACGGCGCATCCTCAGTGAGTCCGAGCTTCGCGGCGTGGTCGCCCACGAGATGGCCCACGTCAAGAACCGTGACATGCTCACGATGACCATCGTCGCGGTGATGGCCGCGACCATCGCGTTCATCGCCTGGATGGCGCAATGGACGTTGATTTTCGGGGGCATGAGTGGACGGGGCCGTGGCGGCGGTGGTGGCGGTTACGGTGCCATAATCGGCATCGTCGGGCTGCTGGCGCTGATCATCCTGATGCCGCTGGCGGCGTCGATGGTCCGGTTCGCGATCTCGCGGACCCGAGAGTACGCCGCCGACGAGACCGGGGCCAGGATCATTCACGACCCGATCTCGCTGGCCAGCGCCCTGGAGAAGCTGGGCAACGCGGTGCGGATCAAGGCGATGCCCGCGACCAAGGCCAACGAGGCGATGGCCCACATGTACATCGTGAACCCGTTGGGAGCCCAGTCACAACACGCCAACGAGACCGGCGGCAAGTTCGTCGGCATGTTCTCCAGCCACCCGCCCATCGAAGACCGGGTGCGAAAGCTCCGCGAGTTGGTTCTGTACAACTAGCACCACGGGCGAAAGACAAAGAAAAGAGGCCCCTCGCAAGAGGGGCCTCTGCTATTGCCCGGACAGCTCGTTGTAGATCAACGTGTTCGGGTAGTAGTCGCTCCATCCGAACCAGAACGAGTAGGTGGTCGGCACGAGTTGGAGGGCTGCGCCGGCGAGGGCCCCTTCCGTAGCCTCGAGGGTGAAGGGGTCCCAGACCGTGCTCGTCTCGGCGTCCCGGAGCACCGTCTCGTCGTCGAGCGATTCGAAGGTCAGCGTCTGCCCGCCTACGGTCCGGTCGTAGACCTGTCCCGTTCGGCTCTCTTTGTCGTAGATGACGAGGAGCGAGCGACCCTCGAAGGAGTCGTTGATAAGCGGCTCGTCCGCCAGGGACGAGAAGGGGTAGGCCTTGGCGCCGGCCTCACCTTGCAACCCGACGACGAGCTCCTTTGGGCTGAGGCGGGGGTCGTTTATGGTCGAGCCGAGGACGCCTTTGCGCCCGCTCTGATAGTAGCCGTCGTAGCTGTCGAAGACGTAGCGTCCGCCCTTGTCCAGCACCTTGGTATCGGGGTACTGATCGACCCATTCCTGCCAATGGGTATGCGTCACGGGCACGGCGCTCAGCTTGCTGCCCTTGAGCGGGCCCTTGAACGCCTCACCGGTGATGTGGCTCCAGAGCGTGTCCGTCTCCCGGTCGAACATCACCATGCCGTTCATGATGAGCTTGCCGGAGACGCCGAACTGATGCACCGACCCCTCGTTTTCCCGGGCATACACGATGCCCGTAAAGCAGAGCGGTCACCAGGTAATCGCCAGAGGCTTGCCTCCGACGACGTCGTTGACGATCTCGTGACGGCTGAGCACGGTGGTTGGGTAGGCGCGGACGTCGCCGTCGATCACCAGGCCGAGCACGGGCTCGTTGGGGCGCATCTGGTCGAGGGCCTCGAACCCGGAGATGAACTGGGGGAAGTCGATGGCGCGGATAGCGTCTTTACCGAGGATCGTGACCAGCTCGACGTCCCGGGCTCCCTGGCCCCCGATGTTCACGGCCGCGTCGGTGCTTTTGAAAGTTACGCTCTCAGATGGGCGGCCGCCGATGAGGCCCAGGAACAGGAAGACGAAGAATGCGAGCCCTCCGCCGACGATCACAAGCCAGGCGAGGTTGCCGAGCGAGAGGAGCCCGGAGCGCTTTGGCGATGCGTCCATGACACATAGTACGATGCCAGGGCACGTCTGTGGATTCAGCCGATGGCCGGCCTCACCCTTCCGACCGCGCTAACGCGTCGATCCGCCCTCTAAGGAAACCGTCACGGCGGGCCTGGTCAAGACGGGCCTTGGTGACCTGCTCGGCGAGGCGGGCGACGCCTTCCTGGGTCTGTTCCTCCAGGCTGATCAGCCGCTCGAGCAGCGCACTGATCTTCTCGACGCGGTCGCTGTCCTCGGCGCTGAGGCGGACGTAGGCGGTCCGGTCGTCGGCAGAGAAGCGTCCCTTGGCGATGCGGAAGCCGGAGATCCCGGCAGCTACGGCGGAGCCGATCCCCGCGGCGATGGGGATCGCGACATCGATCCACATCATCGTCAGGCCAGGTTGATTGTGCCGGCGGGAACGTCGCCCGGCCGGGCGTCGAGCCGCCCCCAGATGGCGAACTGCATGATCTCCGCGGTCCCCAGGGTCGTCGAGTGCCACAGGTAGAGCTGGCACAGGTCGTCGCGGTCCCAGGGGCCGATGTCCTCCTGGCGCGTATCGAAGGTCAGGGCGCTGCTGTCCTGAACGGTCCCGATGACCGCGCCGTTCTTGTAGACCTGGGCGTAAGCCGTCGCGGTGTTGTTGTTGTTGTAGTTGGTGCGCAGGGCGAAGGAGAGCTTGTACACACCAGGGTAGGTGATGGCGATCTCCTTGACCTTGACGGCGGTTGTGCTGTTGGTCGTCTTCGACCCGACCGAGGCAACGACGAGCTGCGCACTGGACGGCACGGCGACGATCTGCCGTGGCATGTCGCCGGTATGGGGGTCGACGTAGCGCGCCGCGATCTCGCGGATTGGGTCGGTCGGCTTGTTCTCGGCGTCCCAGAAGCTGGGGTAGCGGTATCTGTTGGGCATGGGTGTTCCTGTCGATTCGGCGAAGGACACCCCCAAACCCCCTTCAGGGGGTTCAAGGTAGCCCTTCGGGCTAATTGTTGAAAAAAGGGGCACATCCCCTTCAACCCTTGCCAAAGGGGCTCCGCCCCTCTGGACTCCGCGGGAAGGCGTCCGAAGTCTACAGCCGTCTCGGTTTAAGGGGCACATCCCCTTCAACCCTTGCCAAAGAGGCTCCGCCCCTCTGGACTCCCCGGGAAGGCGTCCGAAGTCTACAGCCGTCTCGGTTTAAGGGGCACATCCCTCTCAACCCTTCTCAAAGGGGCGCTGCCCCTCTGGACTCCCCGTTGACGGAGCCGCAGGGGGACTGGGCTACACCGCAGCGAACGGGATCCGGCGGAAGGCCGCCAGGAGCTGCGACAGGTGGTGGTCGACCTCGACTTCCGCCGACACCACCGGCGCTGCGGCGTCCTTCCGTTTCCACAGTCTCTCGGTGAGGGCCGCGCAGGCCTCGACGACGGGCCTCGGGTAGCGGTAGACGCTGATGTCGGAGGCGTCGTCGTGGGTGGCGGCGGTCGTGCCGTTCACGCCGCGCTCTACAGTGAGGTCGTTCGTGGAGATGGCCGAGATGAACAGCTGCTCGCTCTCGATCAGGATGGTCTGTCCCACCGCGAACTTGGCCCCGTCGGTAACCGTGAGGGTCGTGTCCGAAGCGCTGTACTGGGCCCCCTCGTTGATGTCGGCGCCCGAGTCCTCGTAGGTCTCGTCGTAGCCCCATCGTCCGGCGATCTCGACGGTCTTGACGAGCCCCGGGTTGAACCCCGACTTCGCGCCCCACGGCGTCACAGCGATGGCGTGCTTGGGCGAGCCGTTGTAGGGCAGCAGCTCGTAGTCGGTCGCGGCCCACGTTGTCTCCCAGGAGTCGCCGCTCTCGTCGTCGTCCGTCTTGAGGCTCGCCACCGCGACCAGGTCGCGGTCGAGGAGCAACGGGCCGGCGGAGCCGTCATAGTAGCGGGTCTGGGTCTGGATGAAGAACGAACGGTTGCAAAAGTCGTCCGCGGCGCGGCTGGCATGCTCGAGGATCGCGAGCAGCAGCGTGTCGTCTCCCGCGCCGGTGATGTTCAACCGGTCTTTGAACGTGTCCAAATCGCAATAGACGTTGCTCATGGGCCCTCCTGGGTGCGGTCGTGGGACGCCCCATCGAGTTGCTCCATCCTCGCCTTGGCCTCGGGGTAGAGGCGGTCGATCTCGGCCAGGTCACGGACGTACTGGTCCAGCTGTTGGCCGAAGCGCTTGGCCTCGTCCGAGGCGCTGCGCCGCCGCGCCAGACGCAGGTTCAGCTGCGCTAGGACTGCGCTGTTGCGGAGCACCTGGCGTTGACGAGCGGCTATCTGGACTTCGAGGTCTCGAGGAATCGAGAGATCGACGCCGGCGACGTCGATCTCGGCTGCGCCGGTGATCTCGTCGACCACCGACTGGTGTTGATTGCTCATGGTGGGTCTCCCGTGGGCGTTCAGACGGCGAGGGTCTACGCCTCGAGCGTCTCGAGGATCGACTGGAGCTGGGTTTGCTGTGTTGCCGTCAGGGTGGCGGTGTACTCGTCGGCGGTGACGGAGCTGGTGGCGACGAGCTGGCCGCTGTCGTTCACCGTCACGTTACGGTGAACGTCGAGGCAGATGTTTCCCGCGACGTCGCGGTAGAGGGTCGCTTTGTGGAAGCTGGTTGTCTTGCTGAGGGCCATGGCTTTACCTTTCTAAGGCTCGGTGGCGAGGATTTGAGCTGCGCCGCTGGAGAAGATGACGGCGAGCTGGGTCTTGCCACTGCCGTTTTCGACAGCGTAGAGGCGGGCGTTGTTGGCCGCGGCTACACCGGGGGCGGTGATCTCCGCGAAGCCCAGGGCTCCCTTGTCGCCCGGGTCGCCAGCCGCACCGATGCCGATGCCGCCGCCGGCGTAGAGCGTGGCCCAGGCGGTGCCGTTGTCGCTGATGAGGAGGTTACGGGCCGTGCCGGTACCGGAGGCCCCGGTCCTGAGCTGGAAAGTCGTGTCGCCGGCGTTGTACATCAGGCGGACGGTTTCGTTGTTCGTCATGTCCGCCGGCGTGCCCTTGGCGACCAGTTGGTATTCGAGGCTGTCGGTGCCGTCGCCGTCCTTGGCGAACAGCTCGAGTGTGGACTGGACACCGGAGGTCTGCGCGACAAGGGCCAGGTTGGTGGAACGATCGGTGAGGGCGTAGTCCTGGGTGGCACCGCTGGGCCTGAGGATGATGTCGCCGGCGGGCTCGAGGATGAGGTCGCCGGTGGTGGTGCGGACGCGGGTCTGCTCTTGGAACTGGAAGCTCCCGGCGGCATAGAACAGTTTGGCCGCGCCTTCGATGTATGTCTCGAACTGCGGGCCCGTGCCGTGGTTGTAGAGGATGCGGCCTGCTGTCGTTGAACCGTCGTCACCGAAGTTGATCGCTCCCTTGCTAGTGTTCCCGCTCAGGAGCTGGAGGCCGACTTCACCGGAGTGCTCGAGGACCAGGAGCGAGTTGCCGTCGGCAGAGACGGCTCCGGCGCTGCCACGCCAGACGTGGACCTTCGCGTTATCGGGTACGGGTGCGTCCGCGGCGAGGCCGACCATGAGGCCGCCGGAGATGGGCGTGAGGTAAAGGGCGCCGGAGGAGCCGTCCGCGAACAGCATCGCCTCGGAGTTTCCACCGCGGTTGAGGGCGACGACAATGTCGCCGCTTGCGGTGACATTCGACAGGACTAGAGAGTTCGCAGCTAGCGCCGGCGTGACGGGCGTTCCGACGAGCACGCCGGTCAGGGCCGTGTCGGCGGCCAGGGTGGCGCTGCGGAGCACGAGCGCGACGTCGTTGTCGTCGCCCAGCGTCAAGAGCCGGTCGTCGAGGATGCGGCGCGGGTTGCGCTCGAGGCTGATGCTGGCGTGGCTCATTGGATCGCCCAGTAGTCGACGCCCTCGCCGTTGACGGACACGTCGATGTAGATGTCGGAGAGGTTGCACGGCTCGTCGCCGCTCAGACTCACGGTGTCGCCAGGGTTCAGGTCGGGGGTGTTCGTACTCGCCACGTCGTCCTTGCCGACGTAGACCAGCCCGGTGTTGCCCTCTTTTGCGACAACCGTTACGGCCTTGACCGAGACGTTATTCGCCACGGCTATCAGCCGCTCCCTTGTCCCGGCGGCCGCGACGGTCTTGCTTCCGGTCACGAGTTTGGCCATGGGTTTGCCTACCTTTCTTCGGGATCGACTCTTGGACGGGGCCGTGATCGCCCGGTGGCGCGGCGGCTCCGATAGCTCCCGTTGTTGGTCGTGTGTCATGACGTTGGGGAGAAGGAACGAGGGGCCCGGCATCGGACCCCTCGTTCGCGCTCGTTTGCCTACGGGATTGGGACGAAGAACACGTAGTAGCTGCCCACCAGGCCCGCGGCGGCGCTCGTCTTCATCGAGGCGGTGACGAATTCGCCGGTGGCGACCTTCTTCCCGACCTTGTCGCCGTTGGTGCCGCCATTCTGCGCGTTGTCCGACTCGCCGGTGGCGTTGGCGTTGAGGCCGTCGAGGAGGTTGTCCGACGATACCGCCGTTGCTGCCTGGCCGACGTCGACGGTGCAAGCGCCGCTGGTGGCGGTGGTCACCTCGATGACCACGCGGGTCACGAAAACGTCCAGACCGGTCTCGTTCTGCCAGGAAAACACGCCCGCGGCGGCGTCGCTGGCGGCGAGGGCGCCCTTCTCGACGACGATCGAGTTGCGCTCGACGAGCTGGGCAATTGGTTTCGCCAGGGTATTGGTCATGGTTTCTCCTTTCGCTTTGCGTTAGCTGCTTGGCTTCCTGGGGGTTGCGGAGGCTACACGCCGGTGATGTCGTAAGCGAGGGCGGCGTGCTTGGCACTGGCCCTGGCGCCCCGGGCGACCAGCCCCATGCGGAAGCTCACCACCATCTTGATCTGGGTCTTCTCGATGTCCCGCTCCGTCTCGATCAGCATCTCCCGGCGGAAGCCGTGGAACCAGCCCTGACGGTTGACAGCCAGCACCCGGCCCGTATCGGTCCCGTTGCCCCCTGAGGTGACCTTGCCGTCGGTATCGGCGACGCCCATCACCCCGCTGACAAGGAAGGGGACGCCGTAGACCTGGGCCAATTGGCCGGAGCGGATCGCGGCGGCCGGGCCGAGCTTGTCGACGGTGATGACCTCGCTGAGGGCGATGGCCTGGAGCCAGGTCCGGGTGTCGCTGAAGAAAGCCAGGTCGGGGCTCGTCGCGTTGTTCCCGCCGGCCGGGTTCAGCGCGTACTTCTCCATCTTGACGAGGACGTTCTTGAACATCGCGGCCGAGATGGCGGCGTTTTGGTCGATGCCCTGCGCTGTGTTATCGACCAGAGGCAGATGCAATAGGCCGTCGCCGCCGCCGTAGAGAAAGCGGCTGCTCGCCGCCAGCGTCGCGCCGTCGGCGACGATCGAGTTGGCCGCCGTACTGTCGGCCTGGAGCAGAAGGTCGTCGATGGTCTCGGCGGTGTTGCGCACGAAGACCTCGCGCACCGAAGGCAGCATGGCCATGATCGAGTCCTCGTCGAGCTCGTAGGACCAGGCGCTGATGGCCTTGACGCCGCCCGCCGACATCGTGTTCTTGCTCGTCGTGAGGTCCGTCTCCGCGACGCTGGTGTTCTCGGTGGCCTTGTAGAAGGTCACGTCGCCCAGCTCCAGCGGGATGTCGAACGGGTTGGTGGGCATGTTGATGCGCGGCAGGAAGGCGGAGACGACCGTGTTCAGGTGGACGTCGCGCCAGATCTCCGTCGCCATGCCCGTGGGGACGATCTCGTCGCCCGCCGATGCAGTGGTGCTGTCCAGGGCCCGCTTCAGGGGCTCCCATCCGGAATGGGCTTGGGCGATGCCGTTGGCGCGGCGGTGACTGCCCGCCCACAGCCGGGTCGAGCCGTCGGGCTCCGAGCGAACGTCCATCGTGAAGACGGCTCGCCCCTTGCCGAACTCGGCCGCCTCTCGCAACGCTTTGACGATCGAGAGGTCGAAATGGGTCAGGCCGTCGTAGCGGCCGCCGCGCACCGACCCGTGGTCGCTCCCCCCGAAGATCGGCGGCCGGCGCACCTCGTCGAGGCCGGCCAGGTCCTTGCGCACCGAGTCCACCAGCCGGTTCATCTCTTCCCGCGTCACAAAGGAAGAGGCCCGCTCTCTGATGAAGTCGCGGGCCTCGATGATGCCCTTGAGGGCCTCTTCAATCTGGGCCGTGTTATAGGCCATAAAACTCTCCTTGCTCGTGTTGCAGCGGCCGCCCGTCGGGGCCGACGCCGCTCTGGAGCTCCTCCAACGTTCGAAGGATCTGTTCGGCGGCGAGGAGCAATGCCGCCTGGTCTATCGCATCGGCTGTGTCGTCGCCGCTTTCACGTTCTGTTCCTTGCTTCCCTGTTCCCTGTTCCAGCACGCCTTCGATACCCCGGGCCACCTGGGCCAGGTTGCCGCGGAGCCGGTTCGAGGAGACGCCCTGGGCCGCGACTCTAGCCTTGACGTAGTCCCACGCGTCCTCGAGCTCGGCCACCAGCCGGCCCAGCGGCGGGTGCTCGAGGCCGGCCCAGGCCGGAGCGCCGCGCTCCGTCTCGTCGCCGAGGAGATCGGCGAAGCCCAGGCTGCGCATCCCGGCGACGAAAAGCTCGCGGCTCGCGCCCGGGTCCGCGGGGATGGGGACCAGGCTCCATTCGAGGAGCTCCGACTTGGAGTGGCGCACGCCTCGCCCGTTGGGCAGCGGCCGCGCCTCGAGGCTCTCCCAGCCGATAGAGGCCGTGCACAGGAAGCCCCGCTCCCAGGCGTTCTCCACCCGCCCGGCAAAGGGGTCACCGGGTAGGAACTCGAACTCGACGTCGATGCCCTCGGCGCGCCGGTCAAGGCCCAATGTGCGGCCAATGGGAAGCCCGGCGGAGGGCGTGCGCCCCACATAGTCGTGGACCCACATCACCACCGGGTTCTTTAGATAGTTCTCGACCCGCATCCCCATGGGCTCCACCACGTCGCCGTCGCGGGCCCGTTCGCCAGTCATGATGCGGACGCGATGCCGGCCTCCCGTCTTCCCTCGCGCCTCGATAGGAAACCATCCTCGATTGGCTGTCATACGGCCACCTCTCCCCCTCCCCCTCGGCGCTCGAGGGGGGTTGCTTCGTCGTCTGGACTTTGCCGGGTGTCCCCGACGCGCGCCGGGGCCCCGTGCCATTCGTCGCCCCAGCCCACGGGCCCGAGGCCCTCGCGCTCCCGAACCTCGTTGATGGTGAGGATGCCGGCCCCCACCAGCTGCTGATAGCGCCGGGCCCCTGGCGTCCTCGCGGAGGGCCGACACGTCACCGACGTCGAACCGGACCTGGAGGCCGTCGCCCAGGAGCGGGACCAGGCCCCGGCTCAGCTCCGACTCGATAAGCTGCATCTCCGGGATGAGGGTCTCGTCCCAGAAGCTGGACTTGGCGAGCGTGAAGTTGGCGAAGCTGGAGAAGCGCAGGTCGCCAATGAGGAGCGGCGAGACGCCGTAGGCGCCGCAGATCTCCTCCTTGGTGAACCGTTGCCCCTCGACGTACTCCATGTCGCGCTGAGAGACGGCCAGCGACTTCAGGTCGGCGCTCTTGTCGAGGATGGCGATGCTGTGCGCTCTGTTCGGGTCCTTGAACGCCACCTCCCAGCGCATGCGCAGTTCCTCGGCCTGAGCGGTCGTCAGTTCTTGCTCGCTCTTGAGGTAGACCCGCCCGGGCGTGGCGTCGTTGCGAAAGAACCTTCGGTTAAACCGGATGGCGTCGGTGTTGGTGTCGATGGACATGCGGAGTGCCGCTATCGGCGAGAGACCGGCGTACTCCTCGATGGGGTTGGGGTAGCGGAACCACAGCACGTCCTCAGGCCCGAAGGCCACGTCCACCCCATCTTTCGTGTAGAGATAACCCTTGATATAGGCGGAGGCGTCGGGTATCACCTTGAACCGGCTCGGCCTGAGCCACCAGAGCTCCCGGACGTTGCCCCGGCCATCGCGGAACAGGACGACGGGCGCTGACCCCCACAGGCTCAGGCTCGCCTCGACCATGTACCAGAACCGTTGCCGGCTCCAGAACGGGTTGACCGAGTCTAGGAGTAGCTGCGCCGGGTGCGTGTCGGGAAGCGGCACGGTGGCGCCGCCTTCCGTCGAGCGGTAGAGGCGAAGCCGGACGCGCGAGAGGTTCCGCGCACGCAGATGAACGCAGGCGTAGACCGTCGGCGAGATCGCAAGATAGTCCCCATACGAAGAAGGCGACCAGTCGTCGCCCATGCCGAAACGCTGCTGGTAACTGTCGGAGAGGAGCGTCGCCACCGGGTTGGCCCGCGCCAGGCTTCGACGGCGAGGCGCTACCAGTCGGGACGCCGCTTTGCCCAGGGTCGTTAGAAAGCTCAAAATAGATCTCCTTCGCTAGAACACCCAAAGCCCGCGGCCCCGGTCGCGGCGAGTCTGGGCCTCGAGGGCCAGCGCCAGCGCGTCGGCCCGGTCCGGGCTCGGCGCCGTCTGGTCCCTGCCCCGTTTGTAGACGCGGATCGCCCGGTCGAGAACGACTTCGAAATCGGCTGTGGTCAACTGGTCCCTGACCTGGTCCAATCCTGGACGTTCAAGCGTTGCCCCCGATACACCGTCGTCCAGGTACTCGCCAACAACTTCGTAGCCTTTGTCCCAGGCGTAGCTCCGTAGCGCCTCCAACTGGCTCTGGATCGTTTGTTCCTGTTCCTGCCGGTCCGAGCTCACCCGCGCATAAATCGCCGTCCTCACCGTCGCTACTTGAACCATACGAGCCTCCCTCCCCTAGCTGTCCTTGTTCTTCGTCCTCGGCCGACCCCGCTTCGGCACGTAGGTCTCCGCTAACTTCTCCACTGCCTTCCTGCGGATGAGCCAGCGGTTCGCGAACTTCTCACCCGGCAACTGGCCCCGACGGATAAGCCGCTGGATCGCGAGTGGGTGCATGCCGAGCGCCTGCGCGGCTTCTGGGCCACTCATGTAGGACTTTTCAATGGTTTGCATCAGGCCTAAACTTATTACAAGTAATATGGCTTTTATGACGGCAATTATGCGCCCACAATGCGCAGATGTAAAGCCCGCGTGTGGGCATGAGCAAGTGCGCTCTCGTGGGCGGGAAGCAATTGCGCAGGCGGACGCGATTAACCGGCGTGCTCGCGCGAATTGCAAGGCGCGGGGGCGCGAGAATAAAAAGCGTTAATGCATGGGCCCCCATACTTTGCCAAGCCGCATTGAGGGCGTGGGCTACGCGAGTACGTGGGCGAGGGTGGGCATAAGGCGAATGCGAGAGAGAGGGCGCGAACAGAGGAGGTGCTAGATGAGACAGACCTGTGAAGGGTGCGGCAGGGAGTTCAGGGGCGAGGGTGGCTTAACTTGGCACCGGGATCGGGCACATAGCCAGGAGCGGGCAGAACCGAGCGCGGTGGAGCATACACACCACCCATGGACCGAGGCTTGCGTCATCGAGGGGTGTGAACACGAGGCCGAGTCCTTCTATGTCGGTGAGCCGTCGATGGTCACCCAGTGCGATGGAGGGCATATCGCTGTCGAGCCGGTTCGACTGAGACGGAGTAGGACAGGAGAGCTGTGATACCGTAGCCCGCACAGGGACGAGCTCGAGGCCGTAACCGGGAGGACTGCACGTGAGACTCAAAGACAGGGTCGCGGTTATCACCGGAGGAGGCTCCGGGCTGGGCCGGGCGACAGCCCTCGCCTTCACCCGCGAAGGGGCCCGCTGCGTGCTCGTTGGGCAGAACGAGGAGAGATTGGCCGAGAGTGTGCGGTTGATCGAGGAGGCGGGCGGGCAGGGCCTTGCGGCGCCCTGCAACATCGCCGAACCGGAGCGCGTTCAGGCCATGATCGAACTCACCGTCGCTACCTTTGGGCGGCTCGACATCCTGGTGAACAATGCCGCCATGAACCGGCCCGACGATATGCCATCCGAGCGCGTCGCAGAGATGACCGAAGAGTGGTGGTCGGCGACCCTCGGCGTCAATCTCAGCGGCTGCTTTTATTGCTCCAAGTACGCCCTGCAACAGATGGCCACCACCCAGAGCGGCGTCATCATCAATGTCGTCTCGACGGTGGGGCTGATCGCGAACCCGGGCGTAGCGGCATACGTGGCCTCCAAGCACGGCGTCGTCGGCCTGACGAAGGCTATGGCCGTCGACTACGGCCCCCACGGCATTCGGGTCAATGCCATCTGCCCCGGTGCTTTCGAGTCGGAGCGGATGGAGCGCTACATGAACTTGTACGGCGATGCTAATTGGCGCCAGACATTCGGACAGGCAAGACCGCTGCGGCGCATTGGTAGCCCCGCTGAGGTGGCCAACGTGGCCATCTTCCTCGCATCGGACGAGGCGTCGTACGTTACCGGGGCCATCATCCCCGTGGACGGCGGCAGCATGGCAGGCGGTTAGGCTGTGAACACGAGGTCGACGCCATATACGTTGATGAGCCGTCGGTGGTCATGCGGTGCCAGGTAGGGCATGTGGCTGTTGAGCCAGTGCGACTACGTGGACACCGTCTTGACCAGGACCCCTTTGCTGCATTGGACCACAATTCATTCGGAGGGAGTTATGGCAGTAATCAAGATAGCGCACCATCCCGATCTAATGCCAGAGCGCGCAATGCAGGTCTTCGACGGACACTTCAGTAGGAAGTACGAGGTGTACAAAACAGCGTTCCCGGGAAGAGACTTTGTTGTGAAGAAAAGCGGCTGGACGGGGGTGGGAGTAAAGCTGGAACAGGACAAAGATGGCACCTCCTTTGTCTTTTCACCCCTTATGCCAAATGTCATATTCAACATGCTTTTCGGCAACCTGATTGCAATCTTGTTGCTGCGCTCAAGTTGGAAAGCGCTGGAAAAAGAGGTGCGTGTATTCATAGAGAACGCGGCCGACTTCAGGTAGAGTACTTGGCCAGCCGGTATACACCTCAACCTCAACGAGTACTGCATGTCGAATTGAATCCGCGGCATGGTCTCGATGAATAACTAGTTCACCGGTCATGGTTCTGCGATGACGCATCGAACCGCAGCAACCTGGGCCGGATTGCCGCCCATGGACCACTCGAAGGGGGAATTCTGGACTCCACCCCGTCTCTCACTCCGAGAGGCCAGAGTGCTCCTCCTCGTTCCAAAAGGCACCTTTATGAACGGGTTGGGAAGTCGCCTCGAACTACCACTTTGAGCGACGTCCGTCCTCTGTCCAAGTTGGCGATGCAGCGTACCCCATTTAGAACGGGTTGCATGCCGCCTCTGGTAGACACAGAAGGGGCCCCGAGCCTGAACGTGCGTGCTACCCCGTTTGAGACGGAGCAGGGCTTCGCGGGGGTGATGCTTGCCTCCCATAATCGCACCGGCGAGTGCCTGTTTGAGTTCGGTTCGGCAGGCGACGGCGAAGGGTCTACTCTAGAGCAGGTCCGACTTTATGGGCAGGCGGGGTCCTTACAGGGCTCTCTCCGGAATGCCACTGCCTTACCGGAGAAATTGCTGGACTCAGCGGCTTCGAAGGTCGGGAAACTCTCCATAATGAGCTCTTCGTCGAACCTACTGTCCGTGTTTGGTTGCACTTGGTATTTCAAATAGACGGTTGTGGGAGTACTCCGGATACCCAACCCTTCCTCAATACGTGCTACCCCAGCAGTGTCACTTCCAGAGAGAATGAAGAACTTACTCCTTCCGTTAGGTTGGCCTTCGTAAAGCGGCTTACCCACAACCTCTTTGTCGGCCGCTTCAACAAACAGACCTGACATTGTGGGGAACTCTTGCAGCGTCTTCCAGTATGTCTCCTGGTGTAGATCCTCCTTCTTCACTAGATTCACCGCCCACCAATAAGTGTCGCGATAATCCCAAGCGTTTCCGAGGTCATCCTTAAACCAGACGCCCCATATTGTATCTTGGTGATTGATACTCCCCCGGCTGTCTTCTATGTCCGAATAGGGAGTGGTTCCTTCCTCTACCAAGGAGTCATAATAAGGCTGGTAGGCCTCCAAGATAGATTCCCGTAGCTCATCAGTGAAATAATCGAGGGGATTGGCGCTGAGAGAATACGTAATCAATCTCAGGTGGACCCCATCATCAGGACAGCGGTGAGGCTAAAATAAGAGAGTCTACCGCTGGGGTGTCTCGTAAACCTTCATCCGATGGTAAGGCTTGTGGATGTTCCAGTAAACACCTTTGTGGGCTCACTGCATGGAACACCTGACCCGGTGACCGATAGCCCAGGGCTTGATGGGGCCGCTCTTGGTTGTAGAAGGCCAGATAAGCCCCAATCCCCTTTCTGGCCTCAGTCCCATTTTGGTATGCCTTCAGGTACACCTCCTCGTACTTGATGCTGCGCCACAGCCGTTCCACGAAGACGTTGTCCATGCACCGGCCCCTGCCGTCCATACTCACTTGAACGCCTTGCGCCAGCAGCATGCTGGTGAAGGCCTCGCTGGTGAACTGGCTGCCCTGGTCGGTGTTGAAGATCTGTGGCCGACCCTTGCTCAAGGCCTCTTCCAGAGCCGCAACACAGAAGTCTACCTCCAGGGTGTTGGGCAGCCGCCAGGCCAGCACGTAGCGGCTGTGCCAGTCCATGATGGCCACCAAGTAGAGGAAACCCCGAGCCATGGGTATGTAGGTGATGTCGGTGGCCCACACCTGGTTGACCCGGTTGATCTCCAGCCCCCTGAGCAAGTACGGATAGACCTTATGCCCTGGGTTTGGCTTGCTGGTGTTGGGACGCCGGTAGATGGCCTCCAGGCCTATCAGCTGCATCAGCCGGCGGACCCGCTTGCGGTTGACCTGGTGTCCGTGATTTCTGAGCCAGGCAGTCATCCTTCTGGAGCCGTAGAAAGGTGTCTTCAGGTACTGTTGGTCTATGAGGGCCATCAACTCCAAGTCCTCGGCGCCGGCCTCGGTTGGCAGGTAGTACAACGAGGAGCGGCTGATACCCAGCAAGGCGCACTGGCGCACCAGAGACAGCTTCGGTTCTTCTCGGGCAATCATGGCCCGGCGTTGGGACCGGCTCACAACCCGAAGCTCCGTGACAAAAAATCCCGTTCCACCTTGAGCTGCCCAATCTGTTGGTAGAGCTGGGCAGTGAGGACCTCTTGGTCCTTCTCCTGGCGTCCAGCACCATTTTCAAAGAGGTGCGGCGCCCCCTGAGTCAAGGCCTTCTTCCAGGCATGGATCTGGCTCGGGTGGACTTCAAACCGGCTGGCCAGCTCTGCAATGGTGTGCTCCCCCTGGAGCGCGGCCAAAGCCACTTTGGCCTTGAAGACTGGGCTGTGCTTCTTACGTGTTTGCTTCATGTCCTGCTCCTTCTTTCCGTCCTATTTTAGGAGCGGGACTCTCTCTTAGCCACCTGTCCGAATTTTGGGGTCCACCTCAATCCTCTATCAATATTTCGATCACTCACGCCGAAGTCTAAGGAATAATAAGAAGACGGTGGCGGCCAATATATGTAGCCAATGTGAGTCCCCGCGTCGAATACGGCGTAGCCCTTTGGAGAGTCTTGTACTGCCGCTCTGATTTCATCCCGTAGCGCCAGATGGGCATAGAAGACGTAGATATCAGGGGAAACGTCGAAACTAACCCCCACGTCTATTATCACTTTCTCACCATTGACGAATCCCTCTCTGCCCTCTCCACTCGCATCAAGTCTTAATGCTCTTGTATCCAATATTCCTTTGGCCGGTAGGTACACTTCAACCACGTCGCCGGGACAAGCATAGATGTACCACTTCTTCGGGCCTTCGATCTTGTAGAGGTATTGGAAAAATGGCGTGAGCCTCTGCCCTCTGCAGGTATTGGCCCCGTCGAGAACGGCATTGAAATCAACTGGCATCTGGGTGAAGCCACTGAACTCTAGTGTGGAGACAGGATCTGACGGAGGCGTAGGCGTGGGAGTGGCTGAGGGTGTGGGCACTCGTACGGGCGTGGCTGACGGTGCGGCGGTAGGGAGAGGGATCGGCGTAGGTGCGGGCGACGAAGTCGCAATCGCAGTTGTTGGCGGCCTCGTAATGAACGTGGGCGAGGGACTTGGTTGCCGAGGCGAGTGCGTGGCCAGCGTCGACGGGGCGTTCGTGGCAGGAACCGCCTCAGCTTGCGCTGTAGCCGGGAGGGATCGCAACCGGGGTGACGTGTCAGTCACGCCCGGGGTTGGCTCAGCCGTTGCCTGAGGTACCGGCGAGCTCGCTGCCCTCGGCGCCACCGCACCCCCGTCGGACTCGCCGCTGCACGCGTAGACCGCCAGGCCTGCGAGGAAAACGACGATCAATCCCCACCCGCGTCGCATAGACCCATATTGACGGATTCACCCGGCCCTTGACGAGGGGGGTATCCCCCAAGTGCCGGAGGCAGTGCTCGCGGGGACTTTTAGGCATTGGGGGCTGACCCGCTGGCTCGCCATCCGTCGGACGGGAGATTGGTGGCATTACGAGCCAGACATAATTCACGAAATCGCTCAATTTGGTAGAGATTTCACAGCCGGTCTCGATCCTGAGGTACAGGCAAGATTCGCCTACCGTAACGCAGTTGAGATGCTGGGCCTTTCGCTTGACCGAGACGAAAAGGGGAGCCCCGCCGGTGGTTGACGAGGCCCCCCTTTTGGTGCCGCACTGTTAGGCAACTACTTTTTCTTGCCAGCGTTATCCGCGGCCTTGCTCTTGTCGTTGTACGCCTTCTGCAGACCTGGTGCACTGTCAATGCCCTTGCCAGGGACGCCGGTATTTTTCAGGCCATCGGCCTTGCTGCAATTAATCCCGCCGGAGGGACCCGCCCCACCGCCGTACCACACGACGCCATCCAAATCTGGTCCAACATTTGCGACGACGCCGTTTGAGCCGTCGGGGCTTGAACCAGAGGATCTCTCCGTTGTTCAAAGCTACATAGAAGAAGCCAGAGGAGTCGGCGGTCATACCTTCGGGGAAGACTGTTGCGAACAGGACTGACTTTGTACCAAATTCGTCGATCTTGGTTACCTGACTGGCAGGGAGGTGCTCACTTACGTAGGTGTTTCCATCTTGGTCTATCTGAATCCCTACCGGTTGGTCTAGCTCTGCCGCGAGCGTGCTCACACCGCCGGTGGAGTTCCGCACAACGACCTCTCCCGGAAGCCAGTCCGCCACATGCAGGTCCCCTGTGAGCGGATTGGTAGCAAGCCCAAGCGGAGTTTCGACCTCGGCTGAAGCGCTGCTCAATAGCTTGCTGAACGGGCCGGTACCCCCTCCAGACGGAATCTGCCAGACGTTACCCGTTCTAGTGAAGGTCGTCTCAGCCGCTAGCAGGTCACCGCCGCAATCGAATAGTAGGGCAGTCTGACCCCCGGAATTGACGGGCAAGCCAGTGGCGTAAGCGCTCGCCGTTGCATCTGCTTGGTATCGAACGATTTTCCCCTCGGGCGCCGATGCGTAGTAAAGCTCTCCCCCGAAGAATGCCAATCCTGGGGAGAGGCCCCCCAACGTAGGGGCAAAAAGGGACACTCCCGTACTTAGCGGCGTACCGTCGACATCCCTTGACAGAGTGACTTCATATATGCCTCCGCTCTGTGCTGAGGCATAAAGGGTGTCCGCCGGAAAACCAGACTGAGCTGTGCCTGTACCTGCAGCTAGGACCAGCCAAAGAACAGTAACCGAAACAGCGGCCACTACACTAAGCCGTAGGGCGGTTCCCCGCCTTGCGATGGCCGTTTCTGACGTTGTGACGCCTCCATCATGTACCCTCCGAGCCTCAGCTGTAGCAAAATCTCCGACGCCTCATGTAGGCGCGAAGAATAACAGCAAAGCCATCGGATCACATCACCCGAACGGGTGAGTTTTGAGACCAGGTTCACCTCGGCATGGAAGACGCTATCTGGTGGGGCCCACCCACGCTCAACCTCCTCGCGCCGGTCCCCAGGTCCGCCGGTACTCGCCTTCGCCGCGCCGCCCTAGACCTTGGGCCCTCGCCGCCTCGGCGCGGGAGCGCTGGCAGCTGTTGAAGGACCGGCGGCGATCACTAGACCTGGGGGCGATCTGGGCGGTAGAGGCTCTGCACCTTTGACAGACACAGGAGGAGCCCCGCCGGTGGTTGACGAGGCCCCCTTTTTGGTGCCGCACTGTTAGGCAACTACTTTTTCTTGCCAGCGTTATCCGCAGCCTTGCTCTTGTCGTTGTACGCCTTCTGCAGACCCGGCGCATTATCTAAGCCTTCGCCAGGAACGCCACTATCTTTCAGGATTTCGGCCTTGCCCGCTTCTGGGTCCACAAAAGTTCTGAAATCGAGGTCATAACCGCCATTGAACCAGCTAGGAGACTCAAACCTTGTGTAGCCATCGCCAGCCCCGTAGGGGTTGCCAATACCAGCTCCTAATGCGTAGAACCCACCTGCAACGGGTTGCCGCAGCACGATTGCCAACACTTGTCCGGCGCTAACGCTGACCCCAAAGCCACTTACATCAATACTGAGGAACGGCGGCGGGCTGCCAGAGACGTTGACGGACACGTCCGCAGCCGGGACCGTGACGCTCGCCAACGTATCCGAATCGTCCTCGATGGGAGCCCCCCCGGTTGTGCGGCGAACATCGACCAGCAATGGTGCTCCGCCGATCCTCCCGGCCCTCACCTGGACCTCCGTCAGAAGTCCATCCAGTCCGACTGTGAACGTCTGGGCTGCATCTGCTCCTCCCCCAACGATAGGTCCAATAGTACCGCTATCGAACTCCTGGTCGAGCTGAGACGCTGCGTGCACAACTCCGGTGCTCCAGCTCTGAGTGAGGAGAGCCCCTGCCAGCAGCAGTGCCAGCAGAATCCCCATTGCCCTCTTCGACCTTGTGATCGCGGTTGTCACGATTCCCTCCACCACTCCAGAATTGCTTCCATCCCCGTGTCAGCGAGTGCGAATCTGGGCAAGGTATACCACGGATGCCATGGCGACGCATCACCCGAAAGGGTGAGCTCGGACGATTGGCGCGGTAGCGCCGCCTGGCAAGGCCGCCATCGGCCTCGACGTCCTCGCGCCGCTCCCCAGTCCGCCACTAGCCGCCTTCGACGCGCCGCCCTCGCCCCTGGCCTCGTCGCCTGGGCGTGGGAGGGCTGGCAGTCGTTGGAGGACCCTGGCGACCATTGGACCTGGTGACTTCGCCCTCGTTGACGCCTAGGGCTATCCTGGCCACATGAGGTGAGACTGAAGGCCCTGCACACATGGCTTGGTACGACGAAGTAAATGCTACCTGGAAGCAGGTCGGCCTCGAAGTAGGAGCTGAGTTCCAGTTCCAGAGAAGCCATGGAGTTCCGAGTATCCGGAGGAAGGGGAAACGCGCACATATTTACGAGGGGAAGCTAGTCCGAAGAACAGAGGAGTGGACCCTCACGCTGGAATACAAAGCGGTGGCGGAAATCGAATACGACGACTTCAACGAGTTCCACACCACGACCACGATGAAAGCTGGTGCGAACACGGAGAACGCTCACACCTGGATCGGCAGTCGTGGCGAACGAGTGTTTCTGAAGGAAGTGTCGAAGGAAGAAGCCCCGAGGCTCTTGCGGGCATTGATGGGACCCAATTGGATGCTCCCGATCAAGGATCATGACGAGTTGGTGGCCTTGTTCAGAAGTTCTGAAGATACTCTGGCGGAGCTAGAAAACCGAGAAGAATCGTCAGGCCCCGAAACGGAACGGGCCGAACGTCGGAGAGAACTGCTCGATGACACTAGACGGCTGTTGAGCGCTAGGGTCGTTAAACATGAAAAGGAAGCAGCTGATGAGGACCAGCGGCTGCGCGACTGGCATATGGTGCGCAAAGGGAAACTTCTCGATGAAGCCCGGAGGCTGTGCGTTAGGTTTGCCGGCTTCGGGATGGATGCCCGAGTCTTGGAGCGAGCTCCCGCTCCGGACGACAAAGATTCGGTGTATGGGTGGATCGAGATACCCGAAGGCCCGATACGGTGGGTATTGGTGAACGACGAGCCTCAAGAGTTCTTGACTTGCTGGATGGTGCCCGATCCGCGAATCAAACTCGACTCTCCGTTCATTCTGGTCAATTCAAGCCCTGTGAAGTCGCGTCGCTTTTTGGGGCGCGTGACAGGAATCAGGTGGACCAGTTCCGATGCCGCGCTTGAGCCGACGGGGTTCAGCCAGCGCGTCGCAGCCACACTCGATGACGCTACGGCTGCTACTCAGCGTGAAGTGTCAAGTAAAGCCGTCGGTTCATGGGCTGAGACAGACCCGGCCCGTGGATGTTGGGCGATCCTAAATGACAAGGGCACGACGAAGTGGACAGGCGCTCTTTGACAGTACTATCAGGCAATTGCCGACGCCTTGCTGGCGATGCCCATGCCCGGTAAGGAGTAGTCGGCGGACCGAAGGGAGATATGGTCTTGTTTGGCAGGCTCAAAGAGAAGTTGCGAAATCACGCCAGGGATGAAGTATGTGCAGCTCTCGAAGCTGTAGGTGTCCAGGCGAGGATGGCTCCCCGCGGCCATTCCGAAGAAGAAATCACGCGGGGTCATGGAAAATCCTTCGGTGTCATCGATGTAGCTGCAGGACCCATCCGCTGGGTCGGTGTCAAGAGTCAACGTGAGGACAGTGGTGATTACGACATCCCTGATCCCATGGTCTGGTACACGGAGTATGGTGTTCCAGATTCCAGGCTTGGTCCTAGCTTTCCAGAGGTACGCATTGCATCACAGAAAACTTTTAGCGTTTTTCCTTGGGGAAAGTGGAAACATTTCGTGCCGCACCCAGGAAAAGACGTTGACGAGATGTTCACAGGCTATGACTTTGGTCTAGGGGTAATTGGTCGTCTGTCCATCGATGTGTCGCTGCGTGAACCCATCAGGGAATCCCGTCGGATAGAAATAGAGGCGTACCCGAAACATCACTGTTGGGTAATATCAAGTCGCTACGTGAATGACGGTTTCGACATGCCTCGGATGTGGAAGGGTCGGACAGTTGCGCCCTCACCTCAACAATGGGATGCCTACCAGGCGATAGCCCGCCATCTGCTCGAAACTCCGGTTCCACTTAATACATAGGGGGCTGTGCCTATCTTCGCTAACCCGGGTGGCGGAGCCCCACTAAAAAGCTGAAGGCCACATAAGTTCGTATCTTCCCCCTTGCCCGGGGAGACGTAGCAGTTCGGCGGTAATGATACGCGGCTCGCCCCACCCTCGAAGTCGCCGCTGACCCTTGCGACGTCCTTGCTCAGCTCCGCCGTGTTCGTGACCGAGCCCTTGGCCTCGCCGCCTAGGCGCGGGAGCACTTACAGTGGTTGAAGGACCGGCGGCGTTCATTGGACCTGACCGCTCCATACGTTGACGCCGTGGCTATCCTTGCCACATAAGGTGCTTTTCGCCGATGCAGGTTGCTCGTTAGATGTCTAGCTCCCGCGACTCAAAAGCCGATCGTGCTTCAGCAGATAAGGCGTTGGAAGGGGCGCAGCTGCTTGCTGCGGGCGACTATCAGGGAGCTATCGCCGCTTGTAACGAGGCCATCAAGTTATACCCAGGAAGCGTAGGCGCGCACCGTACCCTGGTAGAAGCATACCGGCGTCTGGGCGAGAACATCCCAACACACGCGGCCGGTGATGCTTTCGAGGAAAGACCAGCAGATTTGTCGCCTTTTCTTTCATCCGACGTGGGGGGAGGCATCTTCGTTGGGCTATTGATCATAGTTATCGGGGTTGTTGCGGCGCTGGTGAGTGGTTCGGGATGGCTCTTGTTACTAGTTGGAGGGTTCGGGGCGTTTGTTCTGCTATGGAGTATCTGGGACGGAATCAGAATGAAACAAGACATATCCTCCGGTTCGGTTGAGCTGCATGGAACGCTTAGCCGCTGTGGCGTCCTTGCCGGCAGCCGCCGTGGACCTGGCCGAACCGACGGCCTCAGCGTCGCCTCTCGACGCGCCTCGCAGACACCACCGGAGCGGCAATCTTCATCAGCCCTGGAGTACTTGCCAATGTCGGAATCGCCGATGACAATTGCGCCTCGGGAACAGGAGCATGGCCGCGACTGCGCTGAACCTTCTTCCGCCGGGTGAGCATTTGGTGATGAGCTCTTCACTTGAAATCCCAGGACCACCGAAAATCTTGTTCCTCGACAGCACTGATGCCGGCGACGGCCAGGCAAGTGATCTAGCGCAACGCATCAGCTCGGCCATCAGGCGTCAGGGAGTTGACCTGTCCGGGCCCTTCTCCGCTACCGACCCCCAGGCGACCACTGACCTTCTCAGCAGGCATGCAGACGCCAATTGTCTCTTCTTCTTGGCGGGAGGGCCCGAAGACCTATCGAGCATCTCTCGGACGATGTCTTCTGCGGACCGATCTGGCAGCGATGCCGCACCCGCGCCTAGATTAATCGCCATCTATACGTCCCAGAACCCAGAAGTTCCTGAGAGAGAACGCGTAGTGGGTCCACATGCTCCGGGCACCATAGTAGTGATCTCGAAGCCTGTCATGTCCTCGAAGGAGGCGACGCTTTTCTTCGCCGAGTTCTTCGGAGAGTTGCATACTCATTGTCCGGATGCCATCAGCGTGGCCATGGTGCGGTTTTGCTTCGTGAAGGCGAGCCGACTCGCGCCGAAGAAGGCCGCCGTATGGACGTGAGAACCAACTAAAGACCATTCTCAACCCTGCGGCGGGTTTGGGCACGCAGGGCTTCTGTCGCCGGCATTCCACGCCTCCCAGACGTCCCACGCCGTCGTTTCGCGGGGGTCGCGGGGGTCTAACCCGCCCCTCCATCGACGACGAAAATGTTCATCGCTCTCCTCTTATGTAGTACTGGCAGAGTTTCGGAATTTCGAGGGAGCTGGAATAACCCCCGCGACCCCCGCGAGCTATCCATCTCCAACACCTTTGGTCTCTGGCGGGGGTTCCCGGCGCTCCAACTTCCACGTGGCGACACCCGCGTGGGCGTCCTCTCCAGCCCTATGGATGCGGTAGGGGTCGATCACACGGCCCTTCATCCTGCCCAGCGCCTGACCGAAACGAGTTCGAGCAGCAAGGTCGTCACGTCCTTGCCAGAGCTCGAGGAGCAGTTCCCGACGGGTGACGATGCCGAACAAGTCTCTCGCGGGGATCTCGGTATCGCCGAACTCTTCCCACCACGCCGTGCAGAACTCGCGCCACGGCTCGATCTCGGCTTCGGCGGCCTCGTAGACCCGATCCACGTTGCCGAGGAAGCCGCCGACTCCGACCACTTCGAGGATGCCGCCCATGACCCTGGCCCACTTCTCGAAGCTTCCCAGGGACCGTCGGCCCGCTGGCTGGCCCGCTGCGAACCAGGCTCTGATCAGAGTAAGCGCCGCCCAGATCAAATCGCCGCGGTGATCCAGGGCCCAAGCGCGAAGGTCCGGGTGCTTGAAGTCCTCCCGCTCCCACGGCTTTTCCATCGAGGGGTCTAGGCGAATCGCGATTGTGCGCCGGGCAACCTCTACCGATAGAGAAGGGTTGTTGGCCGTGGCGATCCATATCGCGCCGTTGGGTAGCGTGACGGTACGGCTGGCCCCAAGAAGCCGATCCTCCCAGAGGGAGGCGGTCAACGCAGCAGAGAGAGCACCTGAGTCCAGGCCCCGCCGGACATTGTCGATCAGGATGAACTGAGGACCCTGCAGCAGTTTGGACGTGATCCTCTTTCGTGTCTCGTCCTCATCCCGGGCTTCAGTCATGACGGGGAGATTGCCACCTGTCGCCGGGATCGTCAGCACGTCGGCCAGTAGTCCTTTCCCACTCCCGGGAGTGGCCGACTCGATGAGGTGCAAAGGGACGAGGTCTATCAACGTCCTCACAAAGGGCAAGAGGAGCAAGGAAACAGCGTGGGCCCGGTCAGCGTCGCTGGCGAAGGGGAAGTCGCCCAAGAGGTCATCCATGATGAGCCGGAGCGCCGCAGCGATGTCGTCTTGGTCTGGCTCGTCGGGGACGTCGGGGACCTGCACCCAGGTGAGCGGGTCGAGATAAAAACTCGTGCCAGGGTCGTAGCCGGGCCGGAGCGTGAGGTCGCCGTTGGGAGCGAATACTGGAGCCCCGCTGACGCCTCGGAGCCGCGGCACCGGTTTGACCTTTCTCACAAGCATGTCGTCGAGCACGTCGTTCGGGGGTCGAGCCGGCACCAGGCCTCCTTGTCGGGTCCACTTCATGAAGTCGGCAATCTTGTCGAGGTGGCTCTTCAGGATGACCTTCTTGACCTCTCGCATTCTGGTGTGGTCTCCATCACCGGCGCGTGTCAGGTCGACCAATAGCTCCCCGTGTCGGAAGAGCGTCGGCGGATCGTTGGTCTCTTGAACTGTAAGCCAGGTAACGGAAGCGAGGTCGCGCAGGAACTCGCCGGTAATCTCGATCTGCCTTCGAGGCGGAGGGGTCGTCATCGCTGGTCCTCCTCGTCATGGTTGATGGGTTCGCCTTCTCTTGGCTTGCCGTTGCCGGATGTCGGATTCCTCTTCGTGCTCCCGTCGGCTGGCCGCCTTCAGGGCCAGATTGACGGCCCTGCGAAGGCGCCCAATAGGGTCCTCGACCTCGATATGCTCCAGCGAGACCTCCGGCTGCTTGTCTTGCCCATCACGACGGGGCTTCGAATCGTGGTCCATACACGAATTTTCGCAGAAGCGATGTTTGTACAAATCCCACGTCTGAACCTGTTGGGACTCCGAATGTCGAGACTCGCGCGGTTTCCTCGCAGTCGCCATCAGCCCCTGTTAGAATCCGACGCATCCGGGCTAAGGCGTTTGCACAACCCGGTGTCAAGGGAGCTTGGGAAAATGGGAAGCCGTCAGTCGATTACGCCGCAACAGCGCCTAGAGGTTGAGGAGTCGCTTCGGTTTGCCGGGTCCGTCAAAGCCGTGGCACGCAAGACTGGCCTGAGCTTGTCGTCGGTCTACAACATCAGGAGGACGATGAGGAGCGAGTCCAGCCCGGCCTTCGAAGAACACCGCCAAGGGATCGAAGCAAGAGCTCTGTCGGTGACAGAATCGCTGGCCTCATTCCCGCCCACTCCAGGAAGACTGTTATCCACTGACCGCTGGGGGAATACACATCGGTGGAAGGCCCAGGCGGCGATCAGCACTGTCCAAGGCGACGCCGATGGCTTCACGGCGTTGGTTCAGCATCTCCGGCCCCTTAAGTTCGAGTCTTCCTGGGATTCGTTCTGTCGAGGGTTGAAGGATTACCAGGAAGAGGCAGGAGAGCTAGAAGCCGGGGTCCAGGAAAAGGTAAACGGACTCGGTATCGAAAGCCTGAGCCAAGGGGCCGTGGTCGGCCTGTTCCGTATCGCAGCGGACCAAGCCTGTTTCGACTCCGAGAGCTACGGTGGCGACACAGACGACGCGATGGGGGAGTTCCCTTACTTCTGGGAGAGGCCAAGGGCCGTCAGCGAGGACGGTGCCACAATCATCTACCAGATAGGTCGGCTAAAGGGCGCACAACCCGTGGAAAGGCCAACTTCAGCTTTCACGTTGTGGATTGGCGAGCATCAAGCAGGTCGAGCCCATGGAGACCAACAGGCCAGGGAAGCCGTCAAGAAGCTGGGCGACGCGGCTGAGGCGCTGATCGCCGACAACACTGGCGATGAGGTCGCTGACAGATACTTCGATCTGTTGAAGGGACGTGACCGGCTTAGCCAACTGTTGGGGCCATTCAAGGTCAAGAAGTGGGCCGCCGATGGCCGTTGCGAGTTGTGTCCGAGCAGCTGATGAAGGCCCCTTGCTTCACCAGTCTTGTCCTAGGATGCTGCTGACAGCTTCAGTTGCAATCTGGTGGAATACCCTTTAGTATCCTCATTGGGATCATTGAATACATTGAGCCAACCCCTGCGTGAGTCTGATGCCGAAATCTTTGACGGCGGTCACTTTTGACGATTTCGTGACCAACGTCGATGGCACCAATGGCCACCGGCGCTTCGACCTATCGGACTACGAGTTCGTCACCCCAGGCGGGATGGTACTGCCCGCCTTAGCCATTCGCCAAGCTTGCTCGTCCGGCACCACTCCCGTGCTCACTGTCCCAAACGCCAACATGCGGTCGTACCTCGCCCGAGCCGGATTTCTTAAGCACCTAAGCGATAGAGCCCAGATTGAACCGCCGCACACATCGAGTGAGGACCTTCCCTTTGATGTTCGCCGGGGCCAGAACCCGCTCTTACTCGAGATCACAGTGCAAACCGAGGCCGGCGACCTTCCTGAAATAATTGACAGAGTGATATGGGTTCTTCGTCGACGCATGAGCTATCGAAAGTCTGACGCTTTTGACATAGGCATCGTGATCTCGGAGATTTGGCAAAACGCGTTCGACCACACTAATGGTCCGGTCACGACAATCGCGGCGATGCAAGTCTACGGCTCGCCGGGGAACGGTCGTCTAGAGATGGCGATCGGTGACGATGGGGACGGTGTGTTAAGCAGTCTCAGAAGGAATCCGACTCTGCCCCGCTTCGCCACCGACACGAAAGCGATTCGAGATGCCATCAAGCTGAACGTGTCAGAGCACGACGATCGGACGCGAGGCCATGGCCTCGCGCTGTTGGTCGACAAAGTGTTCTCCCATGACGGTGCGGTTACCATACGCTCCGGGCGTGGGAAAGTGCACATCCGGATGGATAAGGGGCAGGGTTGGGCTTATCAGGTTCCTCACCTTAGCGGCACCCAAGTCGTGGTTAATTTACCCACAGAATAGCGTCAAGGAGGAGCAATATGCCTGTAGCCGTCGGACCGAAGTTCCGACTCGCGGAGTACGGTCGGCAACTGTGGACCCGAGAGAGGGCCAGAGAGATCCGAGGTGAACTTGAAGCCCTGCTTCAGGCCGTTGAATCCGGAACAGTCGTCGTTTTGGATTGCACTGATGTCGAAGTGTTTGACTATTCATTTGCGGCCGAATTGTTCGGTGTGACTCTCTTGAAACTACCCATTGAGTATCCGGACCGTTATCTGATAATCGCGGGTCTCACTCCTTATACAAGAGAGAACCTCCATGCAGCGTTGGAAGCGGGAGGGGTGATGGCACTTGAGCGGAAGTCCTCGAAGGTCGAACTCCTAGGCAAGTTCTCCCCAAGCGACGAGGAGACTCTCGCTACGCTCCGCAAGTCTCGCCAGTCCCTAAGCGCGGCTGACGTGGCAAGGAAACTAAATATCAAACTGACCGCGTCGAACGAGCGCCTCGTAAAGTTGGCGCGAGCTGGCCTGGTTCGCCGCGAACGAGCCCTGGAAGGCCGAGCTCAGCAGCTCTACGCTGCAGTCCCCTGAGCATTTCCGAGAGGCAGGCCCCCTTGACTCTATCAGCGAGAAATGAGTCAATATCTTCAATGAGGCCAGTGCGTCTAATGCGCGATGGTTCTCAATCCGTTGAGGAGTAAAGTAATGCCAGATCAAGGACCAAAGTACCATCTGAACATCGAAGGCACCCTATACGAATGGCCCGAAGGTACGATCACCGTCCCCGAGATTCGTGAGCTCGGCAGCTTGCCGGCAGACCTTCCGGTAATCGAGATCGACCTTCAGACCAACGAGGAGCGGACGCTGGCTGAGGACGAAATCGTCGAACTGAAACCGGGCAAGGGCTTTTCCAAAAAAGTCGGTTGGAAACGTGGATGAGTGCTCGAATTGCTGATGAGCTTCGGCTGCTCAAGAGCTGGTATACGCATCTAGAATACTTAGAGGACGGACATTGGGTTCGGATCCAGGGTTATCCGGTCCCTGACTCGATATGGGCAGTCAATCTAGTCGAGGTCTGCTTCCAGATCCCAGAAGCTTTACCGGGCCAAGGCCCCTACGGATTCTATGCGCGTCCCGAAATGAGGCTAAGAACCGGAAGCCCGCCGCCTAATAACTACAAGTACCCCGTTCCAACACCGTTTGGGGATGACTGGGGCAAATTTTCTTGGCAGCTGGAGCCGTGGCGGCCTGGAGCCAAGCCATCTGAGGGCAGCAACATACTCGACTTTGCACGGTCGTTCTATGACCGCTTTCGTGAGGGGGTATAGATGGCGGTAGCCGTCCGGTTCCCGACGCCCTTGTTTGATCGTGTGTGGGATCACCTACTCCTCTCCGACACGGAGGAGGCGGCATTCCTCATGGCTGATTATCGCCTCAATGATCAGGGGGGTATATTTGTCGTGTCCGATTTGTATCTAATCGGACCTGACGACTTTACGTTCCAGTCGAGTTTTCATCTAAGCCTCGCGGACGAAACACGGGTCGCTGTAATCAAGTGGGCGTGGCAACTGGGAGGGTCTCTGATTGAAGTTCATGCTCATCGGGGGCCGCAGCAAGCCATGTTCTCACATAGCGATATGTATGGCTGTCGATGTCCAGCGATTATGTCCGCCTAAGTGGTCAGGGAAAATGTCCATCTAGGCCGCTGTCATACCATCGGACTGTGATACGCGGGACCTGCCCCTGGTGCGCATCATGGGCGGGCTCTTGGCTTCGGCGTACTTGCGGACCGTGTTCCTGTGGATGCCCAACTCCCTGGCGATTGCCCGAATGGCGAGGCCCCGAAGCTTAGCCTGCTGCACGGCCTTCCACCGGACCCTCTGTCGCGGCGTGGGTTTCCTGCGTGGCGATGCCGGAGGCTTGCAAACTCTGCCGCCGCCGTTCAATGTGGCGCTGTCGGCCTCGATGGCGTCGAGGGATGCCAAGCTCTCCTTGGAGTGGCTGCCCACGCCGTTGACCCTACGCTCAAGGCCGGGGCCATATCGGAGAGGACCATTGGAGGCACGGAGAACTCCAGGGCGCGGCGGCGCCTCCTGTGTGGGGATCGTGCGTCCCCGGTACTGCACGAGGAGCTGACCGTCCAGGCCCTCATGGACCTCCAGCTGCGCTCCGGCGTAGCTAGGCCGCTCCTTACCAGGCAGCAGCTGCAAGGTACGCCAGTTGTACTTGACGGTGTTGTCCCTGGCCACCTTGCGGCGGTGCTTGAAGCAGAGTATCTGGTCCAGGGACACCGATGACTCCATAGAGCGGTAAGCAACGCTTGAGTGCTCTGCCGGAACCCCGAACTTCTCGTTGAAGCGCGGCAGGAAGCGGTGCAGGACTTCATTGGCCTCGTCGATGGTGGTGACGCCCGCCAAGCGCAGCTCGGTCACCAGCCGGTCCTGGAATGTCCCCGCCGTCCGCTCGACCCGGCCCTTCGCCTGCGGTGACCTGGCGAATATCTGGCGTATCCCCAGCTCCTCCATGGCGCGGGCGAACTGGGTTGGCCCGGCCGGCTTCTGGCGAGGCTCTCCAGTATGCTTGAAGACCGCGTGTCGGTCGCTGTAGACGGCCAGCGGTATCCCGCATTGCCGGATCAACCCCTCCATGAGAAGGAAGTAGCCGCGGGTGTCCTCCTCCTGGCTGAACAGAGCGTCAGGCACAGTGCCGGTGGCGTCGTCCACGGCCAACAGCAGGACGAACCGGGGTCCTTGTTCCCCCAGCCACCGATGGTGGCTCCCATCTATCTGCAGCAGCATCCCTTCTTGGGCCATGCGTTTGCGCCGGACACGGTGTCTGGGCGGCCGGCGGCGGCGGGGGCTGTCCACGCCGGCGCTGACCAGGATGCGGCGCACCGTAGAGCGGCTCAGGTCGATCCCCTCCCGTTCCATCAACAACTCGGTCAGATGCGTATGGTTCGTTCCAGCGTAGCGAGTGCGGGCCAGCTGCACCACGTAAGTCATCTTGGTCTCCGTCGTGGTGTTGGCCGGTCGGCGGCCACGATTCCCGTGGGCGAGTGCGGCGGCGCCCTCCTTCCTCTAGGCCGCCAGAATACGCCTCATGTGGCGTTCGCTCACTCCCAGGACCTCGGCCGCCTGACATACCGGCACCTGATCTGCCAGAACGCTGTTGAGCACCTGAAGTCTCGTCTGCTCCTTCTGCGTCAATGTCACTCCTTCCATGGGATGACATTTTCGCTGACCAGTTAGCTACTGACATAATCGTAGAACAACGACAGTATGGCCTCCAAGAATTTGTACCTCACGCCCGGTGGCAGCTCGGTGGGCGTCCGTATGCTGCCCTGGTCGTAGCCGAGGATTCGTACGATGGTCTCGCCTGGGTTGATGAATCGGGAAATCCTCAGGCAATCGAGATCATCATGATCGACGACAAGGTCCTAGATGCCACGGGGCTCACTTTCACAGCGCTGAAGAAGCGTCGCTATGAGTAGCGGTGACCGTTATGGCAGACAAATCGCTCTCTTCGGGCGCGAGGGTCAAGAGCGCCTCGAGCGTGTAGGAGTCATGATCGTAGGGCTCGGTGGTCTCGGATCTCATATCGCTCAGCAACTATCGTTTCTTGGGGTACAGCGATATGTGCTTATTGACCACGATACCGTCACCACGTCAAATCTAAATCGGCTCATCGGCGCCACTGATGCGGACGCGGACCTCATGACTCCGAAAGTTGAAGTTAGTCGCCGCCTAATCGAAGCTGTTCAACGGGATTCTCAAGTCACGATCATCAGCGAGGAGCTGAACAAAGGATTGGTCAGTGCACAACGCGCCGTTCAAGCATCGGACGTTGTTTTTGGCTGTGTTGACGATGACCTCGTCCGACTGCACCTGACAGAGCTGGCGTCAATTCATGGCAAGCCGCTCCTCGACTCAGCAACTGACGTGGGAGCGAACGGGACCTCTCTTTGGTACGGAGGGCGGGTAGTCTTCGCTGCTGACGGGAAGCGCTGCCTTTCGTGCCTTGGACTCCTCGATCAACAGCTGATGGCCCGGTCAAGCATGACATCCGAACAGAAGGCGATCGACGACAGCATTTACGGTGTTCCCACCGACGCGCTTGAAGGGACAGGCCCTTCTGTTGTCTCGATCAATGGCCGTCATCGCCTCCATCGCAGTCACCGAGTTCGCGGTTTGGGCGACTGGTCTCAGGCGCCCTTGGCCTCACTCTATTTATCGCGCCGACCTCGGAATTGTGACAAAGAGCATGGACGCGCCCGCTGAGGACTGCTTTTACTGTAAGACACTTTGGGGCACCGAAGCCGACGATAAAAAGTCCAACTAGTCACGATCGATGAGATGCTAACTCCCGTTCCAGCACGAAGCGGAACTGGGGTTTTGAGAAACCGCGCTCACAAGACCTGTCAAGTATCATTGGCACACGAATCGCCAATCCCCTTGCTATAATCCGCACACTCCGTGGACGCCGCGAGACCCAATGCCCAACGCCACTGTCGCCGTATGCTGGCCGATAGCCGACGATCTCATCGAACGGCTCCAGGCCTTCTCGCCAGATGTCCACGTCGTCAAGGCCGACGAGCTCATCCAGCGCGAGAACGAGTTGCTGGTCAGCGATCCTGGCGGCGCCGAGCGGGGTGAGGTCTCGAGCCGGCTCGACGCCGTTCTTCGCGACGTCGACGTCCTTCTCACCGGTGGGTTGACCGCGGACAACTTCCCCGCACGCACGCCGAACCTGAAATGGATCCAGGGAATCGGCGCCGGGATGGACCGTATCCTCAACAACAAGGGCCTTCGCGAGGAGGTCGTTCTCACCAACGCGCGCGGCATGATAGCGCGCCCCATCGGCGAATGGGTTATCGGCGCAATCCTGGCGTTCGCCAAGCGCATGCCGACGTGGGCCGAACGCAAGCGCGAGCACGACTACACGCGCATGGGGCTGACGACGACCAGTGTTCAGGGCAAGACGGTCGGCATCCTCGGCTTCGGCAATATCGGCTCCGAGATCGGCCGTATCGCCCGCGTGCTGGACATGCGTGTCCTCGCCACGAAGAGGTCGGAGCGCGGCGGGCGCGGCGACGAAGCTCACGCCGACGTCGTGTACCCCATGTCCGAGACCGACGCCGTCATCGAGGCGAGCGACTTCCTCGCCATCGCGCTGCCCCTCACCGCGGAGACACATCACTGCGTCGACCGGCGGCGGATCGGGCTGATGAAACCCAGCGCCTATCTGGTGAACGTCGGCCGCGGCCCGATCGTCGACCAGCCGGCGCTGATCGATGCTCTCCGGAATGGGCGCATCGCGGGCGCGGCGTTGGACGTCTTCGACCCCGAGCCCTTGCCCAAGGAGAGCCCGCTCTGGGACCTGGACAACGTTATCTTCTCGCCCCACGTGTCGGGCCTCGTCGACGACTATCAACAAAGGGTTGTCAGGCTGTTCGAGGACAACATGCGTCGCTACCTCGCTGGGGAAGGGCTTCGTAACGTGGTCGACAAGGAAGCAGGCTACTGAGGGCTAGCCCCAGTCCTTGTCGGCGGGAAAGATGCTCGACACCTCCCACCGGCCCACGACTTCGGTAGCGAGGCCGCCGAGGACGCCGCGGAACCTGGCAAGGTGCGGCGAGGCCCGGTGCTCGACCAGCGCGTCCTCGTCGCGATAGACCTCGTGGAGCAGGATCACGTTCGGGTCTCCCCGGTCTGCGTAGATGTTGAAGCCCATGCAGCCCGACTCATCCCGCAACGCGCTCTCGGCATCGTCGACGATCGCGTCGATGAAGGTTTGCCGCTGTTCGGGCTTTACTCGAAAACCGACAATAATCGCGATCATGGGGGCCTCCTCACCTTTTGCCTCGCTTCGGCGTGGCCTATCATACTGCAGGCTCATGGGGTGCGTTGAAGGTATAATCTCGTGTCGTCGCCCTTCCACGAGTAGGCCGCGACGCCAAGGAGGCGTTCCAATGCCGATCGTTCGAGTCGAGATGTTCTCGGGTCGCTCTAGCGAGCAGAAGGCCGAGCTGGCCAAAGCCATAACCGACGCCGTGGTCCGGATCGCCAAGACCTCGGCGGATGCGACCACGGTGATCTTCAGCGACATCGACAAGGGGAATTGGGCCGACGCGGGCGAACTCGCCTCCGAAAGCTAGCTCGAGGAAGCAGGGTCGAGCGTCATGCGACTCGCCGGAAAGGCCGCCATCATCACGGGCGCCGCCGATGGCATCGGTCGGGCCACAGCCGTGAAGTTTGCCCAGGAAGGGGCGGACTCGCTGCTGTTCGATATCAACCGCGCTGGTGTCGAGGAGACTGCTGCCCGCGTCGTGGAGACGGGCCGCCGTGGCGAGGTCCTGGTCGGAGACCTCGCGGATGCGGACACCCTTCAACGGATCGTCGACACCGCGGTCGAGCAGCTCGGTGGCTTCGACATCCTCGTCAACAACGCAGGCATCTTCTCCGGGGGGCACATCCTGGAGTTCTCCCCCGAGGACTACGACCGGCTGATGTCCATCAACCTGCGCGCTCCCTTCTTCCTCGCCCAGCTCGCCGGCAGGTATTGGGTGGCCGAGGGCAGGCCTGGCCGCATCGTGAACCTCTCGTCGGTCAACGCGCTGGTGGCGCTGCGGGACTCGGCGGCCTACACCGCGTCGAAGGGGGCCATCACGGCGCTCACGAGGGCCCTTGCACTGGAGCTGGCGCCCAATGACATCACGGTGAACGCTGTTGGGCCAGGGGTGATCCGCACCGGCATGAACCGCGGGCTGCTCGATGGGACACGGCTCGAGGACTCATGGACCAAGCGCACGCCTCTGGGCCGCTTGGGCGACCCCGCGGACATCGCCAACGCGATCGCCTTCCTGGCCTCCGACGAGGCTTCGTATATCACCGGCCAGATCCTCTACGTCGAAGGGGGCCGGACCATCCGCATGGCCTGACAACGCTGCGAGCGCCTGTTCCCTGTATCCCGTTCCTTGTTCCCCTTCGCCGCTTTTGCTATGCTGACGCCGCTCTCCACTTTCAATTCGAGTGTTGCTGAATGCCGGTAATCTTCCAAGGCGGTATCGAGGTTCGCAAGATCAGCGCGGGCCCCTATGACAACAACGTCTACGTGATCGTCAGTCCATCGACCAACGAGAGCGTGATCATCGATACCCCAGCGGAGCCCGAGAAGGCGCTCGCGGAGGCCGCGGGCACCGACGTCAAGGCAATTCTCATTACACACTGTCACTTCGACCATATCCTGGGCCACCAGGAGATCAAGGAAGCGACGAAGGCCCCCGTTTGGGTCCACGAGAGCGAGGCCGACAAGTTGCCCTTGCCGCCGGAGCACTTCTTCGAGCACGGAGGGACCATCAGCTTCGGAGGCGTGAACCTCGATACGATTCACGTTCCCGGCCATACCACCGGCGGCACATCGATTCTCTGGGGCGACCAGCTTTTCACCGGCGACACCCTGTTCCCTGGCGGCCCTGGCAAGACGTGGTCCCCGGACGCCTTTCAGGAGCTCGTCCAGATGTTGCGCGAGCGCGTCTTCGTCTTGCCCGACGACATGGCGGTCCACCCGGGCCACGGCGCCGGTACCGTGCTCGGGCGCGAGAAAGAGCAGTTCCGCAGCTTCTCCGAGCGGGACCACAAGCCTGACCTCCATGGCGACGTCCTCTGGCTGAGCGCGTAGCCGGGACCGGCGAGCGTATGTACGAGAAGGCTATCCTCCCCAACGGCCTCCGGCTCCTCACCGTTCCCATGCCCCACGTCCGCTCCGTGACCGTCGCGATGTTCCTTGGCGCCGGCTCCCGCTACGAGTCCGACGAAGAGGCCGGCCTCTCTCACTTCCTCGAGCACATGCTGTTCAAGGGAACGCGGCGTCGGCCGTTGGCGCAGGAGATATCGGAGACGATCGAAGGCGTCGGCGGCTATATGAACGCCAGCACTGATCGTGAGGTGACGACCTACTGGGCCAAGGTGGCGAAGCACCACTTCGGGACCGCACTCGACCTGCTTTCCGACATGATGCTCAACTCGGTCTACGACCCGAACGAGATGGAGCGCGAGCGTGGCGTTATCCTCGAAGAGATCGCCTCTGTGAACGACTCGCCGCAACAGCGCGCCGACCTGCTCATCGACCAGGTCCTCTGGCCTGATCAGCCCCTGGGCCGAGACATCGCCGGCACGAAAGAGTCAGTGTCCTCCATCACCCGGCCGCAGATGATGGAATACCTGGGTTGTCAATACGCTCCGAGCAACGCGGTGGTGGCTGTCGCCGGTGACCTGGCCCATGAGGCCGTCGTGGACAGCGTGGCCGCACTCCTGGGGGAATGGTCGCCGGCTGAGCCCAGGTCGTGGTTCCCCGCGATCAACGGACAGAAGTCCCCGCGCGTGCGGCTGCAGCCTCAGAAAACGGAGCAGGCGCACGTCTGCATCGCCTTCCCGGCCCTCTCCAGCAAGCACCCCGACCGCTACTCCCTCGATCTGCTCAACGTCATTCTCGGAGAGGGGATGAGTAGCCGCCTCTTCGTCGAGATACGGGAGCGGCAGGGGCTGGCTTACGACGTGCACAGCTATGTGACGCATCTTCTTGATGATGGCGCGGTGACGATCTATGCCGGTGTCGAGCCAAAGAAGATCGACGCCGCGATCAACGCCGCTCTATCTGAGGTCAATCGACTCCGCGACGGCGTTCCAGAGCACGAGCTCCACAAGGCCAAGGAGATGGTCAAGGGCCGGCTCCTTCTGCGGACCGAAGACACCCGCAGCATGGCCGGGTGGGTAGGCGCTCAGGAGCTTCTGCGCGGCGAGATCAACACGGTCGACGACATCGTCGACATTATCGACGCGGTTCAGGCCGACGATCTGCAACGGATCGCCGGCGACATCTTCAACGCCGATAAGGTAAACTTGGCGGTGGTGGGCCCCTATCGCAGCGAAGCGAGGTTCCAGCGGCTCGTACAATAGCCGTTGAGCACGGGGCCACTCCCAGTCCGGAGGTGCTGTCATGGTGCAAACGCTGAAAGGTCGGGTTGTCGTAATCGACCCGTCGGGGCACGTCTGGCGCGAACCGACCTCCCTGGCGAAACGGGTCGAGTCCTTCGAGGGCAAAACGGTCGGCTTGCTCGACGATGGGGTTGCCGCGAGCCATATCGTCCTCGAACGTATCGGTGAGCTGCTCCAGGAACGGAACGGGGTTGGCAGGGTCATCCTCGTGCGCAAGCCGAACCTCTCCGCCCGGGTCCCCAAGGCAATGTACGAGGACCTGAAGTCGCAAGTCGACTTCATGGTCGTTGGGGTGGGGGCCTGAGGCTCCTGCACGTCGTGCTGTATGCACGACGGGATCAGCTTCGAGACCGATGGTATCCCCGCCGCCGTTGTGGTCCTCGATGTCTTCAAAGAGCTGGCCTTCATGAAGCGCCGCCAGCTCGGCCGTGAGAACTTTGAGCCCATCATCCTTCCCGGCTACATCGGCGTCCCCGAGGTAAACCGGGCAAAAGCCGAAGAGGCCTATCCGGGCGTGATCCAATGGCTGACCCAGGGGACGCTGTCCCCGAAGGCGGCCCAGCCCGCCGCCGCCCCGGTCAGCCTCTAGCAGCCCATGGCGCAGCTCGGCGACGCCGCGGCCACCTTCACCACGCCCGATAGCTGGGACTCCTTCGTCGAGACGATCGAGGAGTTCTATCGCAAGGGCTGGACCGACGGCCTGCCCGTAATCCCGCCCACGCCGGACCTCGTCCAGCGCATGGTCGAGCATTCCGGCCGCGACCCTCACGAGCTCCTCGGTCCCGTGCCGCCTCGTATGGGCCTGGCCACCGTCGAGACCGTCGCCGCCAACGCCGTGATGGCCGGCTGCCGGCCCGAATATTTCCCAGTGGTCCTGGCCGTCGTCGAAGCGGCCCTCGACGAGCGCTTCAACCTGAACGGACTGCAGGCCACTACGCATCCCGCCGGGCCTCTCGTGATCATCAGCGGTCCCGTGGTGAAAGAACTCGACATCAACTACGGTACCAGTGCCTTCGGTCCCGGCTTTCGCTCCAACGCCACCATCGGCAGGGCGCTGCGCCTCGTGATGATGGTCCTCGGCGGCGGCTACCCCGAGACCGGCGACAAGTCCGTCCTCGGCTCCCCCGGCAAGTACATCTACTGCATCGGCGAGTCGCCCGACGCGCCCTGGGGCCCGCTCCATAGGGACTTCGGCGCCGACAGCGCAAGCGGCGTCACCGTAATCGGCTGCGATAGCCCGGTCCAGTACGCCTCCGGCGGCGCTGCCAAGGACCCGGAGATAGCCCTGCGGGACATGGTCGACCAGGTCGGGGTCTCGTGGCACACGATCCGTCGGGGAGGCGAGGTCCTCTTCGTCCTCAACCCCCTCATAGCGAAATCCTTATACGACGCCGGCTGGTCGAAAAAGGCCATCGGCGAGCACGTCCACGAGCACGCCCAGGTGTCGATGAAAGGCATGCTGGAACGCGGCCGCATGAGCTGGAATGCCGGCGCTCCCGAGGACGTCTGGCCCGCAAGCCCCGACGACCTCGACGACACCACGATGATTTCCGTGCTGCGCAAGCCCGAGCACCTGCTGGTCACCGTCGCCGGCGGGCTCCAGGCCGCGTTCTGCGCCTGCATCCAGGGCTGGGGCTACATGGGCGGCTGGGCCACCAGCCGACCGATCAGCTAGGCGGCGGTCGGGCCGGGAGTCCAGAGGGGCGGCGCCCCTTTGGCAGGGGTTGAAGGGGATGTGCCCCTTCTCTCAATGAATAGCCCGAAGGGCTACCTTGAACCCCCTTCAGGGGGTTTGGGGGTCTCCTCGGCAATCCGAACCTCACGCGAACGTCTTTGGACCGCATACGTTCGCCGACGACCCTCCGGCTCACCCTTCGACAGGCCCAGGTTGAGCGATCAGGCGCCCACCGCCTCCCTCCACCAGCGGTATAATCCCATCGCCCTTCCCCAAGCCCGCTCAGGAGGTCCCCCATGCCCGGTCCCCTCGACGGAATCCGCGTCATCGACTTCACCCACGCCCTCGCCGCGCCCTTCGGCACCATGGTCCTGGCCGACCTCGGCGCCGAGGTCATTAACGTGGTCCGGGTCGAAGAGCGCGACGAGACCCGCGGCCACGGCCCCTTTGTCAACGGACGCAGCACCTTCCGTTTCTCGATCGAGCGCGGCAAGAAAGGCATCCAGGTCGACCTCAAGCGCCCCGAGGGGCTGGAGCTGGCTCTCGACCTGGCGGACCGCAGCGACGTCCTCACCGAGAATTTCACCCCTGGTGCGATGGACCGCCTCGGGTTGGGCTACGAAGTCGTGTCGAAAAGGAACCCGCGCATCGTCTACGCGTCGTGCTCCGGCTTCGGGCAGACCGGCCCCTACGCACGGCGCGGCGGTCTCGATGCCGTGATCCAGGCGATGAGCGGACTCATGAGCATCACCGGCGAGGCCGACGGCCGCCCGATGCGCACCGGCGCCTCCTTCGGCGATACGATCGCTGGGGCCCACTTCGCCATGGGCATCATCACCGCCCTCTACGAGCGAGAGCGCAGCGGCAAGGGGCAACGCCTCGACGTCAGCATGCTCGGCGCTATGGTCTACCACCTGGAGAACGCCATCATCCGGCAGTCCGCCGGCGACACGCCCAAGCGAATCGGCCCGCGCCACCCGCTGAGCACCCCGTTCCAGCCCTTCGAGACGGCCGACGGCTGGATCGTCGTCGCCGGCACCCGGGACTGGCCCGCCCTCTGCGTCGTCATCGGCCGCGAGGAGCTAGCCAAAGACCCCCGGTTCGAGACCAACGCGGGACGCACCGCACTCCACGCCGAGCTCGAGCCCATCCTAATGGAGGCTTTCCGAGCCAAAGGCTCGGAGGAATGGCTGCGGCTTTTGGAAGGGATCTGCCTCGCCGCGCCCGTTTACTCCATCGATGAGATGATCCACGACCCACACATCCAGGCGACGGATACCATCGTCCGCCTGCCGGTGCCCGGGCCGGAGGAGCGCACCGTGCTCGTGCCCAACTCGCCGCTGCGCCTCTCGCGTACGCCGCCGCGTGTCGACTCGCCGGGCCCGGCCACGGGCGAGCACACTCGGCAGGTGCTTCAAGAGGTGCTCGAGATGCCGCCGCAGCGGATCGCGGAGCTCGAGGCGGCCGGCGTGGTGCGGTGTAACGAGGACTAGCCGGAGGAGGGCCGGAACTTCGGGATGCTGATCGCGTCCGTCGCGTCCTCGAACACGACCTCCACCGGCATGCCGATCTCCACGTCGTAGGGGTCCGCAGCGCCGACGACGTTTGTCAGCATCAGCACGCCCTCGTCTAACGTCACGTAGGCCAGCACATAGGGGCCCTCGTCTTTGAAGCCCGGCGACTTGTTCTGGTGCACGACCGACAGGCTGTAGACCGCGCCCTTGCCGCTGACCTTCACCCACTCGAGCTCCGTTGACAGGCAGCGAGGGCATACCCCCTGCGGCGGGTAAAACAGCTCGTTGCATTCGGTGCAGCGCGGGAGGCGCAGCTCGTGGAGCTTGCACGCGTCCCAGAAGGGCTTGGTGTCGGCGTTGACCGTCGGCAGCGGCTTGACGTAGTCGGCCATGTTAGTCGCTCCCCAGGACCATCGTCACGCCGCTATGCCTTCCGCCGATGTTGCCCCCGGTCCCATGACAAAGTGAGATCTTGCAGTCCTTCACCTGGCGCTCGGTTCCCGCGTAGTCTCCCCGCAGCTGCTTCACCGCCTCGATAACCAGGAAGATGCCGCGCATGCCGGGGTGATTCGAAGAGAGGCCGCCGCCGTCGGTGTTCATCGGAAGCTCGCCGTCGATAGCAAGCCGTCCTCCCTCGACGTAGCTGCCGCCCTCACCGCGTTTACAGAAGCCGAGACCTTCGAGGCTGGTCAGCACCGTGATGGTGAACGAGTCGTAGACCATCAGGTGATCGATATCCTTGTGCTCGACCCCCGCCATGGCGAAGGCCGTTGGCGCCGACCGGTACGGGGCAACGTCCATGAAGTCGCGGTGGCCACCGCGGAGGTACTCGTAGCCTTCGCCGACCCCGAGGAGCCATGCGGGCTTCGTCTTGATGTCCCTCGCCCGCTCCGGGCTCGTTACCACCAGCGCCCCCCCGCTGTCCGAGATGACGCAGCAGTCGAACAGGTGCAGCGGCCAGGCGATGGGGCGTGAGGCGAGTACATCCTCGACGGTGATAGGGTCGCGGAACATGGCGTTGGGGTTCATGCCGGCATGGCGCCGCGTCGTGACCGCGATCTCCGCCAGTTGCTCGCTGGTCGTCCCGAACTCGTGCATGTGCCGCGACGCCACGGTCGCGTAGAGCCCGGCGAGGATGCCCCCGTAGGGCGCCTCGAAACTCTCCGGCCATGGGTTCAGCCTCGAGCCACCCGAGCCCCCGGTGCCGATGGCCCGCCCGATCTGGATCGGCGTCGCTCCGTATGTGATGAGCACCACCTCGCACTGCTTTGCGGCGATGGCGGCCGCGGCCCGGGAGACATGCGCCAGGAACGAGGACCCTCCAATGTTCATCCCGTCGAGGACCCTGGGGTTCAGGCCGAGGTAATCGGCGAGGTAGACCACGTCCATTCCCGCGTTGGCCGGCGACATGAAGCCGTCGACGTCCTTGACGCTCAGGCCGGCCTCGGCCAGCGCCTGCCGGGCGCACTCCGCCTGAATCATGTTCGGCGTCACGCCGGGAGTCTGCCGGCCTGGGTACTCATACGCGCCGACGATCGCGGCGCTCTTCGTCAGGGAGCCCATGCCCGGACTAGTCCAGCACCGGTATCGAGGTCCACTGCATCTCGTCGGGCTTGTCCACCAGCTTCTTCTCGCCGGCAATCTCCCGGATCTTGAGAAGCGTCATATTGACTTCCGGCGTCAGAAACACCCAGTCCGGCTCCGGCGGAAACCAGTAAGGCGAGTTGATCCGGACCACCGTCTTGTCCTTCGCGTTCAGATAGATACCGAACTTCTTGATGTTCTCCTGCACCATGCGTCGCCTCCTCTTGAAACGGTCTATTCTACCGTTACGGTCTTGGCCAGGTTCCGCGGCTGGTCCACGTCGGCGCCGCGCCGCATCGCGATATGGTACGCCAGTAGCTGCAGCGGCACCACCGCGACGATGGGGGACAGCAGCTCGGAGACCTGCGGGACATAGATTACATCGGAAGTCTTTTCCCGGATCAACTCGTCGCCCTCGGTGGCAATGGCGACCAGGCGTCCGTCCCGGGCCTTCACCTGGTCGACGTTATTCATCATCTTGTCATAGAGCCGGTCCTTGAGGGCGATGGCGGCCACTGGCATCCGGTCGTCGATCAGGGCGATCGGGCCGTGCTTCATCTCGCCGCCCTGGTAGCCCTCGGCGTGGATATAGCTGATCTCTTTGAGCTTGAGCGCTCCCTCCATGGCCGTGGGGTAGTTGATGCCCCGGCCCAGGATCAAGAAATCTGCGTTGTGGGCGAACTTGCGCGCCAGGGCCGTGTAGTTGGTCGGGCCGCTGAGCACGTCGCCGACAAGAGTGGGGAGGTGGACCACCTCCTCGATCAGGCCCTTCACGTCCTCGTCGCTGAGCACCCCGCGAAGCGCCCCGAGGTGAGCGGCCAGCAGGTAGAAGCAGGCCATTGAGCCGATGAAGGTCTTGGTGCTGGCGACGGCGATCTCGGGCCCTGCGTTGATGAGGAGGCTGTAGTCGGCGATCCGAGTTGCCTCGGAGCCCGGCACGTTACAGATCGTGATCGCCGCCGCGCCTCGTTCCTTTGCTTCCTTCATCGCAACGAGGGTGTCCACCGTCTCCCCAGACTGGCCCACCGAGATGACCAGCGTGGACGAGGTGAGCACGGGGTCTCGATAGCGGAACTCGGCCGAGTTGTCGACCTCCGCCGGCAACCGCGCCAGCCGCTCGATCATCAGCCGGCCCACCGACGCCGAGTTGAAGCTGGTCCCCATGCCCAGGACCACCACCCGGTCGAAAGCCCGCACCTGCTCCTGACTGAACGGGAAGCCGTCGAGGACGATGCGCATCCGCTCGAAGTCGATGCGGTCGCGGAGCGCGCTGATCACCGTCTCCGGCTGCTCCATCATCTCCTTCATCATGAAATGCTTGTACGGCCCCTTCGCCGCCGCCGCCGGGTCGTGGGCCACTGGCTGGCGCCGTCGCTTGACCTCTCCACCGTCCATGTCGGTGATCCGCGCCCCGGAGCCCGTGACCGTCGCCACCTCCCCAGCCTCGAGGTAGACGACCTCTCCGGCCGCCTCGGCAATGGCGGGAAGGTCGCTGGCGAGGAACATCGCGCCCTTCCCGTAGCCCACCGCCAGCCCCCCCGCGTGGCCGATACGCATCCCGACGATGCGGTCGGGCTCGTCGGCGCTGACCGCGACGATGGCGTGGGCGCCGGCCAGCAGTCTACCCGTTTGCCTCATCGCCTCATCCAGGGAGGAGCCGGCGGTCATGAACTGGGCGATCAGATGCGGAATGACCTCGGAGTCCGTCTCGGAGACGAACTTCTTGCCCTTGCCGGCGAGCTCTTTCTTCAGCTCGCGGTAGTTCTCGACGATGCCGTTGTGGACCACGGCGACCCTGCCCGAGCCGTCGGTGTGGGGATGGGCGTTCGGCTCATTGGGCTTGCCGTGCGTAGCCCAGCGCGTGTGGCCGATGCCGATGGCGCCCTGCAGGCCGCTTTTGACGGCGGACTTGAGGTCGGCGAGCTTGCCCGCGCTCTTGCGCACGGCGATGGCGCCGGCGGGGTCGATGACGGCGACCCCCGCGCTATCGTAGCCGCGGTACTCCAGGCGCTGAAGGCTAGCGAGGATGATCGGAAGGGCGGGGTCCGAACCGCAGTAGCCGACGATGCCGCACACTGGTGGTCTGGTCCTCCGTCAGGCCTGCGTAGCTCGACTGGCGGCCGCCTCGTCCCGCGTCGGCGACTCGAGGGCGTAATAGCCGCGGTATTCGGAGGGCAGCAAGGCGGCGACGCGCTCCATCATCATGTCGGACATGGCCGCTATCTGGGCCCGGTCGAGGTTCCCCTGAAGATGGGGGAGGGTGAAAGGCTGCCCAATCCTAACAGTTAGGCTAGGGCGTGTAAACAAACTGGACCACCCGTGAAAGTTCTCCGAACCGGTGATCCCCACCGGCAGAATCGGCGCTTGCGACTGCATGGCGATCAGGGCCGCTCCCGGTTTCGCCCGGGTCATGGAACCCTTCGATCGGGTCCCTTCCGGGAACGTGCTCACGGCCCGGTCTCGGGCCAGCGCCGCCAGCACGTTATCCATCGTTTGTCGCTGCGCCTTCCCTCGGGCAATGCGTATCGATCCGTAGCCCCGGACCAGCCAGCCGACGATTAGTTTGTCGTACAGCTCCGCCTTCGCGATGAAGGAGATTCGCCGTGGCACGGCGGTCGCGATCAACGAGGGGTCGGCGTAGCTCATGTGGTTCGAGACGATGAACAGGGGGCCGTGCGGTGGGACGTTTTCCCGTCCCTCGATGCGCCAGGTAGCGAGGAAGATCAGCAGAAACCTGGCCAGCTCCGTGAAGAAGACCCAGTGGAGCCAGAGGTAGGGGCGGCCTAGGAGTTTTCGAACAATGCGCATATCGCCTCGGTGACTTGCTTCGCTGTTCGGCCATCAGTGTCGACGTGGCGTGCGTCGCTGGCGGCGACAAGGGGTGAGAGCTCGCGCTCACTGTCCAGCTTGTCGCGACGCTTCAGGTCCTGCAGGACCTTCTCGTACGCGAGGTCCTCCCCGCGAGCGACGTTCTGCTCGTAACGTCGCCGGGCCCGCTCCTCGGCCGACGCCAGGAGGAACACCTTGAGCCCGGCCTTTGGCAGCACCTTCGTGCCGATGTCCCGGCCGACCATCACGATGCCGCCAGTCCCGGCGAGCTCGCGCTGCCGGAGCACCAATGCGTCCCGCACCCCGCCGACCATCGAGACCGCGGACACTGCCCGGTCGACCTCCGGCGTGTAGATCTCGCCCGTCACGTCGCGCCCGTTGGCCGTGACCCTGGTCACTCCATTCGGACCAGGCAGCGGGGCGATCTCCATCGACGCCAACTCCGCCAACTCGGTGAGCGCGGCCTTGTCGTCGACGCTAATTCGTTGCCGCAAAGCCAAGGCCGTCACGGTGCGGTACATGACTCCGGTGTCGAGAAAACGATAGCCGAGACGCCCGGCCAGCTGAACGCCGACGGTGGTCTTGCCGGAGGCGCCAGGCCCGTCGATGGCGATCGTCTTCGGCTGCTTGTTTCCCATCTCTGGAGCGGTCATGCCTGGAGAATTATAGCCGTGGCCCGAGGCGGCAGGCAAAAGCGCCCCGCGCTGGGCCGCCTTGACTTTTGCCCTTCCCACATTAGACTTGGCCCGTATCCGTAGCCCCAGGAGTGAGAAGGTGCGGTTCCACTGGTTCCACCTGATGCCCTATCAGGACCTCCCTGCCGACTTCTCCACGAAATACGGCAGCGTCTGGGTCGACCCACCGTCGAGCCGCCTCTACGACCCTGTGGCAGGGCACCGCATGTATAACGAGTACATCGACGAGCTCGAGCACGCCGCCGAGGCCGGGTTCGACGGGATCTGCGTCAACGAGCACCATCAGAACGCCTACGGGCTCATGCCCTCGCCCAACCTGATCGCGTCCGCGCTGGCTCGGAGCACGACCAACACCGCCCTCTGCGTGCTCGGCAACAGCATCGCGCTCTACAACCCGCCCGTCCGTGTGGCCGAGGAGATGGCGATGCTCGACGTGCTCAGCGGGGGCCGTCTTGTCGCTGGCTTCCCGGTCGGAACCTCGATGGACACCAACTTCTGCTACGGCCAGACGCCCGCCAACCTGCGCGAAAAGTACAACGAGGCCCACGACCTCATCATGCGGGCCTGGACAGAGCCGGAGCCCTTCGTGTTCAACGGCAAGTACACCCAACTCCGCTATGTGAACATCTGGCCTCGCCCGCTCCAGCAGCCTCATCCACCGGTCTGGATACCCGGTGCCGGAAGCGTCGAGACCTGGGAGTGGAGCATCGCCAACGACTACCTTTACTGCTACCTCAGCTTCTCGGGAAACAAGCGCGGCGAGCAGGTCATGAAGGGCTATTGGGACACCGTCGATCGCATGGGCGTCAATGACAACCCTTACCGTGCCGGGTTCCTGCAGATATGCGCCGTCGGCGAGACCGATGCCGAGGCCGAGAAGCTCTATTCGCCCCATGTCGACTATTTCTATGACAAGTGTCTGCACATCGGCCCCGGCTATGTCGAAGCGCCCGGCTACCGCAGCATCCGAAGCGTTCAGTCGGGGCTCGCCAAGTCGTTCAGCGGCATCTCCGACGCGCGCGGGAACAGTTGGAAGCAGTACCTCGATGAAGGCTTCGTCGTAGCGGGCAGCCCGTCCACCGTTGTCGACCAGCTCAAGGACGTCGTCGAACGGCTGCACGTCGGGCACCTACTGCTGCTCCTCCACTTCGGCGACATGCCGCGAGAGAAGACCATGCAGAATACCGAGCTTTTCGCCCGAGAGGTCATGCCCCGCTTGAAAAACATGTGGCCCCAGTGGGAGGACCGCTGGTATCCGAAGGGCCTTGACAGCGGCCCGGCGGTCGCCGCCCCGGCCGAGTCGAGCGCCAGATAACAGCCCTCCCATGCCCCAGCCTCAACTCATCTCCGTTCGCGATGGCGCATTCCAGGCCAACACCTGGACTCAGGGGAGTGGTCCGCCGCTGCTCTATCTGCACGGAATCACCGGCCTCGCCGACTGGCCCGATTGGCTCGACCGACTCAGCGCCCGGTTTCGAGTTGTCGCCCCGCAGCACCCCGGTTGCGGTGAGTCGACAGGCATCGAGCGCCTCGACGATTTCCTCGACCTGGTTCTGTACTATGCTGACTTCATGGAGGCCACTGGCCTCGAGCGCCCCGTGGTTATGGGCCACTCCTTCGGTGGCAACATCGCCGCCGAGGTGGCGGCTATCCATCCCAGCGCTGTCGACAAGCTGGTGCTCGTCGCCCCCACCGGCCTCTGGGACGACGCCCACCCCGTCACCGACGTCTTTGCCATGACGGAGCCCGAGCTTGTGCGCATCTCCTGGCACGACTACGACGGGGCGAAGGCCAACGGCCTGTTCCGCGTCCCCGCAACCGACGAGGAAAAGGGCGCTGCCCTCCTCGACCGGGCCAAGGCGCTGTCCTCGGCGGGCAAATTCCTCTGGCCTATACCCGACAAGGGCCTCAAGAAACGCATCGACCGTGTCCGCGCGCCTGCGCTGCTCGTCTGGGGTGCGTCCGACAAGATCGTGCCGCCTGCGTACGGTCCGATATTCCAGGGGCGGTTGCGCGGCGCGAAGGTCGTCGAGATCCCGGAGGCCGGCCACTACCCCATGCTCGAGCAGCCCGACCGGTTCATCGAAGCCGTCGAGGGGTTTCTGGGGTAACCTCCTGTTCCCTGTTGCACCCCTGTACCTTTTTGTGTTACGGTTTGACGGTACGTATCAATCGCGGAGACGGGGAGTAGTAGAGGAAACCGGGTCCCGTGAGAGTCGGGGGTCGGAGCGACCCGACGGCACAGGTCCTTGAACTCGCCCCCGAGCGACCGGGCTGAAACTCGAGTAGGTCCGGCGGGCAAGCCCGTTACAGCGAACGAGAGCTCCGCTTCTGGCGGGGAACAAGGGTGGTACCGCGGGATGCAATCCCGTCCCTTAACGCAGGGGCGGGATTTTTTGGTAGCGGTGGAATGTGGTCTCGTTGAAGACCCAGCGGAAAGAGGCTGTTGATGAAGCGCACCGGTGCACAGATCGTTTGTGAGTCGTTGCTGAAGGAAGGGGTGGACATTGTCTTCGGGCTGCTCGGCGGCGCGATTCTCCCCCTCTACCAGACGCTCCCCGAATATCCCAAGCTCAAGCATATCCTGGTACGTCACGAGCAGTCCGCTGCCCATGCCGCGGACGGCTATGCTCGTGTGACGGGCAAGGTCGGCGTCTGCGTTGCCACGTCGGGCCCCGGTGCCACGAACCTGGTCACCGGTCTCGCCAACGCCATGATGGACTCGGTCGCCATGGTCGCCATCACCGGCCAGGTCCCCAGGTCCGCCATCGGGAAAGACGCCTTCCAGGAGACCGACGTGACGGGCGTTACCCTCCCGGTCACCAAGCATAACTACCTGGTCATGGACCCGGCCGAGCTCGCCGTCACAGTGAAAGAGGCATTCCACTTGGCCCGCACCGGCCGGCCGGGGCCCGTGCTCATCGATATCCCGAAGGACGTCCTGCAGATGGAGGCCGATTTCAAATACCCGGACTCGGTCAACCTGCCGGGCTACAAACCGCACCTGACCGGCCACCCGACCCAGGTCAAGAAGGCCGCCAAACTGATCGCCGAGTCCGAGCGACCCGTGATCCTCGCGGGCCACGGCGTCATCATCTCCCGTGCTTACGACGAGCTGCGCGAGCTGGCCGAGACGGCCCAGATCCCGGTGATCACCACCCTCCTCGGCATCAGCGGCTTTCCCGAGAATCACGTCCTTTCGGCCGGCATGCCAGGCATGCATGGTATGGCCTATGCCAACCACGCGATCAACGAATCCGACCTCGTGATCGGGATCGGGATGCGCTTCGACGACCGTGTCGTTGGGCGCGTGTCGGACTTCGCCCCGAACGCCAGGATCATTCATATCGATATCGACCCGTCGGAAATCGACAAGAACGTTCGCTCAACCCTTCCCCTGGTGGGCGACGTCAAGCGGGTGTTGGCGGCGATCAACCGCATCATCGAACCGGTGAGCCGCGTCGACTGGATCAAACGGATCGAGGCGCTGAAGAAGGCCCACCCGTCGCACCTGTTGCCCGAGACCGACAAGTTGCTCCCACAGTTCGTCGTTCGACAGATTTGGGAGGCGACCCAGGGCGACGCGATCATTGTCACCGGCGTGGGCCAGCACCAGATGTGGGCCGCCCAGCACTTCTTCTACAACAAGCCGGCGTCCTTCGTCACGTCCGGCGGCCTGGGCACGATGGGCTTCGAGGTCCCTGCGGCCCTCGGCGCCAAGGTCGGCAAGCCCAAGGAAACCGTATGGTCTATCTGCGGCGACGGCGGGTTCCAGATGACCCTGCAGGAGCTCGCCACCATCAGGGAGCACAACGTCGATATCAAGTTCGCGATCTTCAACAATGGCTTCCACGGCATGGTCCGCCAGTGGCAGGAGTTCTTCTACGAAAAGGACTATGTCGCGACACGGTTCTTCAACCCGGACTTCGTCAAGCTCGCCGAGGCCTACGACATTGCGGGTCTTCGGGTGACCGACAGGGCCGCGGTTCGGCCCACAATCGACGAGGCGATGCAGATCAAGGGGCCCGTGGTTATCGACTTCGTGGTCGAAGCCGAAGAGAACGTCTACCCCATGATCCCGGCCGGCACGTCGGTGAACGAGATGATCGAAGCCCCAGTCGAGGGCCTGAAGCTCGTCGACTCGAAGGACGCGTCCACATGAGTACCAACCACATCCATCAGCACACCATAACCGCCCAGGTCATGGACCATCCGGGCGTCCTGACCAGGATCGCCAGCATGTTCCGTCGGCGCGGCTTCAACATCGCGAGCCTGTCGGTCGGCCAGAGCGAGATTCCCAACCAGTCGCGGATGACCTTTGTCGTCGATGCCGACAACGATACCATCGTCGATCAGGTCACCAAGCAGCTGCGCAAGATCATCGAAGTCGTCAAGGTCAACGATCTGAGCGAAGAAGACGTCGTGGCCCGAGAGCTGGCGCTGGTCAAGGTCCGCGTGCCGTCCTCCGAGGCCAGGTCGGAGATCATCCAGATCGTCGAGCTCTTCCGCGCCAAGATCGTCGATGTCGGCGCCGACTCGGTGATCATCGAGGTCACCGGTGACGAAGACAAGATCCAATCGCTCCTGATGCTGGTGAAGGGGTTCGGCATCTCGGAGATTATGCGCACGGGCCGGGTAGCCGTTGCCCGCGGCAAAAAGACGTCCTTGAAAGCCCGGGGCGCCAACGGCAAGCGCCCCAGCGGCGGCTAGGCAAGCGGCAGGGGACCGAGATTCCCAGAGGAGATCGAAGATGAAAAGCGTCGGGGCTGAGCATGTCACGACCGTGCGACCAGGAGATTGCCAGCCAATCCGCTTCTGGATGGGTGACGCCATAAGTGCGGACGAGCAATGTCGGGGTCCCAATGGTCTGCACGGTCGTCACTATGGTAGCTACTGGCGAGTCCACAGGGACCTACATGACCCTCGATACGAGCCTGTTCAACATCTTCTCAAAGAAGCCCCCGGATGGGGCACGTTCTGGGCTGCTGCATTGGGAGCGGTGGCCGGTGCCAGTTGGTTGGCCGCGTCGGCGATTCACCGCAGGACGGAAGCGAACCCATCCCCTCGATTGTCTGAGTAAGGAGACACCATGGCAACGGTTTACTACGACGACGATGCCGATCTGAGCCTGCTCGACGGGAAGAAAATCGCCGTCATCGGCTACGGCAGCCAGGGCCACGCCCATTCGCTGAACCTGAAGGATTCCGGCTGCGACGTTGTCGTCGGCCTCTACGAAGGCTCGAAGAGCAAGGAGAAGGCCGAGGCTGAAGGGCTCACCGTCAAGAGCGTCGCCGACGCTTCTAAAGAGGCCGACATCGTCATGGTGCTGCTTCCCGACACCGTCCAGCGCGACGTTTACGACGGCGAGATCCGGCAAGGACTGGAGCCGGGCAACACCCTGATGTTCGGCCACGGGTTCAATATCCACTACAAGCAAGTCGTGCCACCCGACTTCGTCGACGTCAGCATGATCGCACCCAAGGCGCCGGGACATCGGATGCGCGAGGTCTACAAGGAAGGGTTCGGCGTCCCCGGGCTGCTCGCCATCCACCAGGACCCCACCGGCAACGCCCAGGCCAACGGTCTGGCCTATGGCAAGGGCGTCGGCTGCACGCGCGCCGGAGTTCTGGCCACGACGTTCCTCGAAGAAACCGAGACCGACCTCTTCGGCGAGCAGACTGTCCTCTGCGGTGGCGTTTCGTCGCTGGTCAAGACAGCCTTCGAGACCCTCGTCGAGGCGGGCTACCAACCCGAGTCAGCCTATTTCGAGACACTGCATGAGCTCAAGCTGATCGTCGACCTGATGTACGAGGGCGGGCTGGAGTACATGCGCTACTCCATAAGCGACACCGCCGAGTACGGCGACTACACCCGAGGTCCCAGAGTCGTCAACGAGAGCGTGCGCAAAGAGATGCGCAAGATCCTGGGAGAAATCCAGGACGGCTCTTTCGCCAGGGAGTGGATCGCCGAGTGGCGCGAAGGCGCGACGAACTTCAACGCGCTACGGAAAAAGAACAAAGAGCATCAGGTTGAGAAAGTCGGCGTCGAGCTCCGCGCGATGATGCGAGGACTGACCAAGACCAGAGACAAGGGGTCAAAGTAGCGGCGTAGCGTCGCTGAGGCGTTCCCATGGCTTGCATGTCATCCCGATCTCGAGTTCACCATCTTGCCCGGTTCTCAATGAGGACTCGGGCCAGCCTCCTGCTCCCCTGTGGGGGAGAAGCGTAGCGCCATATCGCGGGCGGCGGATTGGGGTTCTCAGGAGGCAGGCTAAGAGGTCCATCATGAGCGAAGATAACAACGTAACTATTTTCGATACGACCCTGCGCGACGGCGAGCAGGCAGCCGGTGCCACGATGACCGTCGATCAGAAGGTCGAGATTGCGCATCAACTCGACAAGCTGGGTGTCGACGTCATCGAGGCCGGATTTCCCGTCAGCTCCCCCGGCGAGCTTGCCGCGGTGCAGCGCATCGCCCGGGAAGTCGAGCGTCCAATCATCTGCGCACTCTCCCACGCCAACAACAAAGCCGTGGACGCCGCTTGGGACGCGGTGAAGGGCGCCAAGCGCAAGCGCATTCACATCTTCCTGTCCACGTCCGAGATACACATGTACCATCAGCTCCACAAGGACCGGGAAGAGATCCTCTCCATGGCCTGTGAGAACGTGGCCCGGGCCCGCGGCTACTGCGACGACGTCGAGTTCTCCCCCATGGATGCAACCCGCAGCGACCTGGAGTACCTCCACCGGTTGCTCGAGGCAACCATCGACTCCGGCGCCACCACCGTAAACATTCCGGACACCGTCGGCTACACGACCCCAGAGGAGTTCTATCAGCTCATCCGGGGCATCTTCGAGAACGTGCGCAATATCGACAAGGCGCGTATCTCCGTCCATTGCCACAACGACCTGGGCATGGCGGTCGCCAACAGCCTGGCGGCGGTGCGGGCCGGCGCTCGGCAGATCGAATGCACCATCAACGGCATCGGCGAGCGGGCCGGCAACGCTTCGCTCGAAGAAGTCGCCATGGCGCTCAAGACCCGCGCTGACACCTACGACCTCGATACCAACATCGACACGATCCAGATCACCCGCACGAGCAAGCTCGTCAGCCAGCACACCGGGTTCGCTGTCCAGCCGAACAAGGCCATCGTCGGCAAAAACGCCTTCCGTCACGCCTCCGGCATTCACCAGGACGGCATGATGAAGCACCAGACGACGTACGAGATCATGGAGCCGCAGAGCGTCGGCCTGAGCGGCTCGACCCTGGTGCTGGGCAAGCTCAGCGGGCGCCACGCCTTTCAGAAGCGCATGGGAGAGATCGGCTTCCCGTTGGAGGGCGACGAGCTCGCCGCGGCGTTCGAGAGTTTTAAGGAAGTGGCCGAGGTGAAAAAAGAGGTCAGCGACGCCGACCTCGAGGCCCTGGTGGCCGACCAGCGTCGGAGCATGTCCGATGCCTACGCCCTCGAGAGCGTTCAGGTGGCCTGCGGCACCGACGAAGTTCCGACCGCCACGGTGCGGATCAAAGGGCCGGACGAGAAAGACTTCGTCAATACGGCTAGCGGGACCGGGCCGGTCGACGCCGCCTACAAGGCGATCGACCAGGTCATCGGCGTCGACGCCCGCCTCGAAGAGTTCAGCGTCCAGTCCATAACCGAGGGTATCGACGCCATTGGCGACGTGATGGTCCGCATCGAGAGCCAGGGCATGACCTACGTCGGCCGGGGCGCCTCGACCGATATCATCGTTGCCGCCGCCAAGGCCTACGTGAATGCCCTGAACCGGCTCATCTCCGAGCAAAGCCTTCCTCCTGCCGCCACCCAGGCGGCCAAGGTCGGGCCCTAGCGCTGCCAACCGATCGATCACGTCGAAGGGCGGGGGCTCGCCCCCGCTCTTCGAGAGTCCCCTCGGTGAGCTTGTCGGCAACGGATAGGCTATCCTGACACCTGCTCGAGCCGGTGCAGAAACTCAAAGGACCAAGACCATGCCCAAGACGATGTTCGAGAAGATCTGGGACGCCCATGTCGTCCACGAAGAGCGCGGCCAGCCGGCCCTCCTCTATATCGACCTCCACCTCGTCCACGAGGTCACGTCGCCCCAGGCCTTCGATGGCCTTCGCATGACCGGGCGCAAGGTCCGCCGGCCCGACCTGACCGTCGCGACAGCCGATCACAACGTGCCCACGACGGCACGGTCGCTTCCAATCGCGGACCCGATCTCCGCGCAGCAGCTACAAGCGCTGAGCGATAACGCCCGCGAGTTCGGCTTGACGCTTTATGACATCAACAGTCCCAACCAGGGCATCGTCCACGTCATCGGCCCCGAGCAGGGCTACACGCAGCCAGGGCAGACCATCGTCTGTGGGGACAGCCATACCGCGACCCACGGTGCCTTCGGGGCCATCGCCTTCGGCATCGGCACCTCGGAAGTGGAGCACGTCCTCGCGACCCAATGCCTGCTTCAGGCCCGGCCGCGGATTATGGAGATCCGCACTAACGGTTCTCTCCCCAACGGGGTCACGGCCAAAGACCTAGTCCTCGCCATCATCGGCGAGATCGGCGTTGATGGCGCGACCGGCTACGTGATCGAGTACACCGGTCAGGCAATCCGTGAGCTTTCCATGGAAGGTCGCATGACCGTCTGCAACATGTCCATCGAGGCTGGGGCTCGAGCCGGCATGGTCGCGCCCGACGACACCACCTTCGCCTACCTGGAAGGACGCCGCGAGGCGCCGCAGGGGAGCGAGTTCGCCGCCGCCGTCGAGCGCTGGCGGGCCCTTGCGACAGACCAGGGCGCCGTCTTCGACCGTCTGGTCGAGATCGATGCCGCCGCGTTGGCCCCCTTCGTCACCTGGGGCACCAACCCGGGGATGGTTGCGCCCGTGACCGAGCGCGTGCCCGACCCCGCCTCCTTCGCAGCGGCATCCGATAAGAGCGCGGCCGAGCGGGCCCTCGAATACATGGGCCTTACCGCCGGCACGCCGATCTCGGATGTCGCCATCGACCGGGTGTTCATCGGCTCGTGCACCAACGGACGAATCGAGGACCTTCGCGAGGCCGCCGGCGTGGTGAAAGGCAGAAAGATAGCCGCGAACGTGCAGGCCCTCGTGGTGCCCGGCTCGGCCAACATCAAGCGCCAGGCAGAGGAAGAGGGACTGGACCAGGTGTTCATGGAGGCGGGCCTCGACTGGCGCGAGTCGGGCTGCTCGATGTGCCTCGGCATGAACCCGGACATCCTCGACGAAGGCGAACGTTGCGCCTCCACCTCCAATCGCAACTTCGAGGGGCGTCAGGGTAAGGGCGGTCGCACCCACCTCGTCAGCCCCGCGATGGCCGCCGCCGCCGCCATCGCCGGCCATTTTGTTGACATAAGGGACTGGTAGCACCTGTTCCTACGAGGATGAACGCACTACGCTGGTTAGTCCGATACCCCCTCCCCTGACTTGCCACGACCGGTTAGCCTGGACCCAGGCTGCGAGAACGCCGGACGGTCGGGCGACTAGCCCCGATGTCCGCGTGGGGAGGACGCTATGCGGCGGAAGTTGCGGTGGAGCGTCTCGATTGGGCTGGTCCTGGTTGTCCTCGCCTACGGGCTTATCTCGTTCCTCATCGCCCAGGGCTTGACCAAAGCCGACCGCAATCCACAGGAGGATCATCCCTCCAACCACGGACTCCTGTTCGAGGACGTGGCGTTTCCGACCCGTGGCGGTGGCCCTTCGCTCAGGGGCTGGTACGTGGCCGGCGACCTCGCCAAGCCACACGTCATCTTCGTCCATGGGCTCGGCTCCAAGCGGTCTGGTGATAAGGCTGTCGAGATCGCGGCGGGACTCGCCGAGCGCGGATATAGCGCCCTCTTGTTCGACCTGCGGGGCCACGGCGAGTCTCCAGGCGGTAAGGTCTCCGGCGGCTTCTTCGAGCGGCTCGATGTCCTGGGCGCTTTCGACTACCTCAGGGAACGCGGCGTGCCGTCCAAGCGGATCGGCGTCCTCGGCTTCTCGATGGGCGCCGCGACGACCGCCTTTGCCGCCGGCGAAGAGCCCGCCCTTCGCGCCGTGGTCCTCGACAGTCCTTACGCGAACGCCAGGTCCTTCATTAGCCAGGAGGCAGCTAGAAAGACCGTGCTCCCCAAGTGGCTCGTTCCCATCTTTGCGCCCACCTCCGAGCTCATGGCCGCCACGATCTACGGCATCAACGTGGGCGCGATGGTCCCCGAGGAGGCCGTCCAGCGCATCGACTACCCTGTCCTCGTCGTGCATGGGACCGGGGACACCCGCATCCCTCACGAGCATGGGGAGCGTGTGCACGCCGCGGCGAGGCGTGGCAGCGAGCTTTGGCTCGTCCCGGACGTCGATCACGTCGACGCTTTCATCGCGTACCCCGGCGAGTACATCGATCGCGTCGCCCGCTACTTCGATAGCCGTCTGAACGTCAGCTAGGACTGTAGCACAGGGTCGCGGCGCTCTGACCCTGACAAGCCCAACAAGACCGGAGCGGTCATGCTGACAGCCGTCGCTTCGCTTCTTCGTAGACGTCCCGCGGGAGCGGCCCTTTGACGGCCGCAGCCAGGTTCTCCTCCAGATGAGCCGGGTTGGATGTGCCTACGATAGTCGTGTCGAGGTCTGGATGGGTGATCGTAAACCGGAGCATGAACTCCATCTTGCTCATGCCGTCGAGAAACTCGTCCATCTTCCTCTCATCCCAGAGTCTCCAGACATCCTCAGACCCCTGACTTTCACCGGGGATTCCGCGGGCCACGCCGCCCCGAATGATGGTCCCAGCCCCCGCCCGTGCGGCCTGAGAGATGACATCCTCATGTTCCCGCTTTAGACCCGAATACGGGATCTGGAAGGCGTCGAAGACGCCCATCGATATGTGATCGCCCAGATTGGGCAGGATCGAAGAGGAGCCGATAAAGCGGACCTTGCCCTCCCGTTTCAGGTCCATGAGCGTCTCGATTGCCCCCTCTTGCCGCAACACTTCCTGCGATGGGCTGGCATGGAACTGCACGAGGTCCAGGTGGTCGGTCCTCATCCGTTTCAGACTCTGGTTCACCCCTTCGACAATGTTCTCGCGGTCAAAGGTGTGAACGAAACGGTCTTTTTCCGGGACTGACGTCGCGTCCACGACGCAGCCGCACTTGGAGGCCAGAAAATACTCGTTTCGGCGGTGGGAGATGTACTCGCCGATGTTTGCTTCGCTTTCGCCGTAGTCGATGGAAGTGTCGATGTAGTTGATACCCGCATCCAGTACGGCGTTCAATACCTTCTCCGCCTGCTCACGGGTCGACGCTCTGCGGGGCGAGCCTGGGCCGCGTAGCTCCATCGCACCGAAGCCGAGGACCGTCACCTCGAGTCCTGTTCTGCCGAGCCTTCGTTTCGGCAAGTCCGCCATTGCTCCCCCCTTTCGCCGGAACCAAGACCGGCGAGTCATGATACTCCAGCGCGATTTCCTTCGATAGGATTGAGCGAGAACCGAGCGCCAATTCCCGCTATACTGTAGTCTCACCTCGCCTCATCCAGGAGTACCCATGGAGCCGTTCGTCAGACACACCGGACTCGTTGCCCCCATGGACCGGGTCAACGTCGACACCGACCAGATCATGCCCAAGCAGTTCCTCAAGCGCATCGAGCGCACGGGATTCGGCGAGTTCCTCTTCTTCGATTGGAGGCGCCTCCCGGACGGCTCGCCCAACCCCGACTTCGAGCTGAACGACCCCGCTTACCAGGGCGCCAGCATCCTCGTCGCGGGACGCAACTTCGGCTCCGGGTCATCGCGAGAGCATGCTCCGTGGGGGCTGCTCGAATACGGCTTCCGCGTCATCATCGCGCCGAGCCTGGCCGACATCTTTCGGAACAACTGTTTCCAGAACGGCGTGCTCCCCATCGTCATCGACCAGGGCGTCGTCGACCGGATCATGAAGAAAGCCCAGGAGAAGACAGGCTATCGCCTCACGGTCGACCTCGAGGCTACTGAGCTTTCCGACGACACGGGGCTCTCCGAGCCGTTCGAGGTCGATGAGTTCCGGCGCTACTCCCTGCTCAACGGCCTCGACGACATCGGGCTGACGATGCACCACGAGGATAAGATCGCAGCTTACGAACGGAGTCGTTGGCCGGCGCGGGCCTCCGGTAACTAGGTCTTCTTGGCCGTCGCCCGCGACCCTGAACACGCCGAGACCAGCGCCCTCCACGCCCTTGTCGACTTCAACGACAAGGACGTCCTCGAGATCGGCTGCGGTGACGGGCGATTGACCTGGCGATACGCTAACCGAGCTGCGTCCGTGATCGCGATCGACCCTGACGAGGAAGAAATCGCCTCGGCTCGGGCCGAAACCCCTGAAGCGCTTCGCTCCGTGGTCACCTTCCAGGTCGCCGACGTCATCAAGGTCGACCTGCCACCTGTCGCCTATGACGTCGTGCTCGTCTCCTGGTCCTTGTGATGAATCACCATCGGGGGTCTCGGTGAGACCCTGAGCAAGATGCACGCGGCGCTGCGGCCGGGTGGCGTAATGCTGGATATCCATCCGGAGGCCAGGCACTCCCGCATCGAGGTGCATTCAGGCTCGCGGGTCGAAGACGTCGGAAACCTCGACGAGTCGGAATTCCTGCCCGATATCGACGCCGCGGAAAAGGTCCTCGCCTCGGCCGTATCGGCGGAGCGCTTCGTCGTCGAAGAGCAAAGACGGTTCGACTTTCTCTACCATTTCGCCGGTGTCGATGAGTACAAGGCGTTTCTCGTCGACGAGGAGTGGGGGAACGTCGATCCGGCTGTCGAGTCGAGGGCCCGCGAGCTCCTCGCGTCTGCGGGAGGCGAGTTGGTTATGCGGGAGCCGGTCCGAGCCGCGCGGCTGAGGCGAGTCTAACGGACTCAGCCCTTAGCGTGTCCGGGCGAACTGTGGCAAGATGTGCGGACGGTCGGCCGGACCGAGGTTGAGCACGGTCGATGGAGGACCCCATGGCAAAACACGGCGTCGTATCAGCCGACTCCCATATCGACCTGTGGGCCCTGCCGTTCGATACCTTCACCTCCCGAGTCCCCAAGGCGTGGCGCGAGCGTGTCCCCCACGTTGTCCAGGGGCCGGAGGGGGTCGAGTGGGTCGCTGGCGAGCGGGGCGAGTTCAAGTTGGGCCAGGCGGGCACTCGGTCCATCTCCAATGCCCGCATGGAGCGAATGTTGCAAGTTGGCTTCGACCCCAAGGACCGCCGGCCCGTCGATCCTGAGCTCCGGATCGAGGACCAGGAAAAAGACGGCGTCGATGGCGAGGTCATCTACGGCATCTTCTCGCTATCCGACTTGATGAAAGACCGCGACGCCGCGGCGATCGCCTTCCGGGCCTACAACGAATACGTGGCCGAGTTCTCGCAGGCCCAACCGGACCGTTTCTGCTGCCTCGGGATCATCCCCGGCAACACCGTGGAGGCCGCAATCGCCGATCTCGAGCATATCGCCGAGTTGGGCCTCCGTGGAGCCCAGTGGGGCTACCTCGACACCGTGAAACCCATCTGGCACCCCTACTGGGAGCCGTTCTGGGCCGCCGCCGCCGAGCGCCAGGTCGTTATCTCCCTCCACGCGCCCGTGTTCGGCAGCACCACCACGGTGGGCCTGCTGCCGCACCTCGAGCGCCATCCGGCCTCCTACGCCGCTTTCCTCTGCGTCTTCCCAATGCAGCTCGACGAAGCGGTGACGTCCGTCATCTTTAGCGGGACCCTCGAGCGCAACCCAGCGCTTAAGGTCGTGCTCACCGAGAGTGGCGTCGGCTGGATCCCCTACCTCCTCGAGCGCATGGACCACGAATGGCACGACTACTACGAGGTCGGCGACTGGAAGTCGCTCATCGACACCGAGCCCAGCCAACTCTTCCGGGATCATATATACGCGACCTTCCAGACCGACACGGTGGGCCCAAGGCTCGCGGCCGATTTCTGCCCCGACAATTTTATGTGGGGCTCCGACTACCCGCACCCCGACGGCGTTTGGCCCGACTCCAAAGAGCACATTGGCAAGTCGCTCGCCGGGCTGAGCGACGACATGCGGAGGAAGATCGTCAACGACAACGTCCGGGCCGTGTATCGAATGGAGGGGTAGGCCATGGACTTCACCATCGCGGTCCTGGCTGGCGACGGTATCGGACCCGAGGTAACGGCCCAGGGCACGCGGGTGCTGGACCGCGTCGGCGAGCTGTTCGGCCACCGCTTCGACTATCGCGAGGGCCTGATGGGCGGGATCTCGATCGACCGCCTCGGCACCGCGCTTCCGGACGAGACGATCGACATCTGCCGTGGCGCCGACGCCGTGCTCCTCGGCGCCGTGGGCGGACCCAAGTGGGACGATCCCGCGGCCAAGACCCGCCCTGAAGACGGACTGCTCCGCATCCGCAAGGAGCTTCGTCTCTACGCCAACCTTCGCCCCGTCACGAGCTACCCGCAGCTCGTCGATTCGACCCCGTTCAAGCCCGAGGTGCTCGAAGGCCTCGACCTCCTGGTCATCCGAGAGCTCACCGGGGGCCTCTACTTCGGTAAGCCCAAGAAACGCTGGAGCACGACGCGCGGGCGCCGCGCTGTGGATAGCATGGCGTACTCCGAGCAGGAGGTCGACCGAGTGCTGCGCCTGGGCTTTCGCCTGGCGCGGGAGCGCAAGGGAAAGCTCACGTCGGTAGACAAGGCCAACGTGCTCGAGACTTCCCGGATGTGGCGCGAGATCGCGGTCGAGATCGGCAAGGAGAACCCCGACGTCGAACTCAACCACATGCTGGTGGACACCTGTGCGATGAACCTCGTGCGCAGCCCCGCCGAATTCGACGTGATCGTGACCGAGAACACCTTTGGCGATATTCTCACCGACGAGGCCGCCGTCCTCGCCGGCTCCATGGGCATGCTGCCCTCGGCAAGCCTTGGCGGCGCCAACCTCGCCACGGGTTGGGACCAGAACGGCGGCCGCAGCTTCGGTCTCTACGAGCCGATCCACGGCTCGGCCCCCGACATCGCCGGCCAGGACAAGGCCAACCCCCTGGCCACGGTCCTTAGCATCGGCCTCATGCTCCGCCTCTCGCTGGGGCTCGATACCGAGGCTTCCGTTGTTGAGGGCGCCGTGCAGGACGTCCTCGCCGCGGGACACCGCACCCCGGACATCGCCAAACAGGGCGAGCCCGTCGTGGGGACCGAAGCGATGGGGGCCCTCGTCGTCGAGGCTCTCCGCCGTCCGGCCTGAGCAGCGGCCCGTCTTCTCCCGTCCAGGTCGATTGCTCCAGTCCTTTCCTGAAGGCTATACTGGATTATTGGCGTTTCGTGAAAGGACGCGGACTCATGGCGGCCACCGAGCTTTACGACACGACGCTTCGCGACGGCACTCAGGCCGTCGGTATTTCTCTATCCGTCGAGGACAAGCTGCGCATCGCCGAGAAGCTCGATGGCCTCGGCATCAAATACATCGAAGGCGGCTGGCCCGGCTCCAACCCGAAAGATGCTGAGTTCTTCGAGCGCGCCAAGGACCTCGACCTCAAGCACGCCGCCATCGTCGCCTTCTCCAGCACGCGAAGGGCTGGCGGACAGGTGGAAACGGACCCCAACATCGTCGCCCTCCTCGACTCCGGGGCGCCGGTTGTCACCCTCGTCGGCAAAAGCTGGGACCTTCACGTGAAAAACGTCCTCGAGACCAGCCTCGAGGAAAACCTGAACATGATCGCCGACTCCATCTCGTATCTGAAATCGAAGGGCCTGTCCGTCATCTACGATGCCGAGCACTTCTTCGATGGCTATAAGGCCGACCCGGAATACGCATTGCAGACGGTCAAAGTCGCGAGCAAGGCCGGGGCCGAGTGCATCGTCCTTTGTGACACGAACGGCGGCTCACTGCCCGCCGAGGTGACCGCCATCGTCGAAACCGTTGCCGGAGCGGTGGATACACCTCTGGGGATCCATGCCCACAATGACGGTGATCTGGCGGTGGCCAATAGTCTCGCGGCTGTGGCCGGAGGCGTTGTCCAGGTGCAGGGCACAATCAACGGGATCGGTGAGCGCTGCGGCAACGCCAACCTGGTGTCCGTTATCGCCAACCTCAAGCTCAAACAGGGGATCGACTGCGTCAGTGACGAGCAACTCGCCAACTTGAAGGACGTCGCCAGCTTCGTCGGCGAGCGCGCCAACCAGTCCCCTAACCCCTATCAGCCCTTCGTTGGCGACAATGCGTTCAGCCACAAGGCCGGACTGCACGCCTCGGCGATGGCCAAGGACGAGCAGAGCTATCAGCACATCGATCCCACGAAGGTGGGGAACGTCAAGAGCGTGGTCGTCTCCGAGCTGTCGGGACGAAGCAACGTCCTTGCCAAGGCCAAGGAGATAGGAATCGACCTTTCGGCGCAAAAGGACGTGACGAAGCGCGTGGTCGACGAGATAAAGGATCTCGAAAGCCGCGGTTACGTCTTCGAAGGCGCCGAAGCCTCGTTCGCGCTGCTGTTGCGCCGGGCCATGCCCGGGTACAAGGCTCCCTTCGACCTGGTCGACTTCATGGTCGTCGCCGAGCGCCGCCGCCGCTCATCGACCCGCAACGACAGCGACGAGTCCCTCGCCGAGGCCATGGTCAAGGTGCGGGTCGACGGGGTCCTGATGCATACCGCCGCCGAGGGCGACGGCCCCGTCAACGCCCTGGACCAGGCGCTGCGCCGGGCCCTCGTCCAGTTCTATCCGAACCTCTCAGCCGTGAGGCTCACGGACTACAAGGTGCGAATCGTCGACGAGACGGCCGGCACCGAGGCTGCCGTTCGGGTCCTCATCGACTCCTCGGACCATGAGCGTCACTGGAGCACGGTCGGCGCTTCCACCAACGTCATCGATGCGAGCTGGTTCGCCCTGGCCGACAGTCTCGAGTACTGGCTCATTAGCCAGCCGGACGCGTAGTACGGGCCGACCACCCCGGTTGGTACAGATGCCCCCTCGTAACCCCTGCTCTCCCCCGGTAAGCTTGGAGAGAAAGGTTCGAGGAGGCGACCCGATGTTTGGAGCGATACCCGGACAGTTCATCTTCCCACTGATTATCCTGGGGGCAGGCATTTTCTTCTGGAAGATCATCCCGCCGCCATGGCGGGCATGGGCCATCGCGTCGTGGGTCGGGGGCCTGGGACTGGGCCTGGTAGCCCTGGTCTGGGCGGTAGCTCAGGCCTTTGGCGGAGGCCGCGGCGACGACAATGCGCCTGTAGCTCTAGCCCTCGTGGCGGCTGGGATGGTCGTCTGGCCGTGGCTGTTCGTCCTGGTCCGCGGGGTCATCTGGGCGGCGCGGAAGCTTCAGGAAGCCTCGAGTCGCTAGTCCTTGACCTCGAGCGCCGCGTCTTCGACCTGCTCGTCGGCGATTCGAAAGGCCCGCAACACAGGGTCCGCCGGTTTGGCGAGGGACACGATTACATAGAGGAATTCGAACCAGTCCGAGGGCGGTGCCAGCTTGATGTCCGTCACCGAGGGGTACGCCTCGCTGAACGTGTGTGAGTGGTAGAACCCGAGGACGCTCATGCCGGCCTCGTCCGTCTCCCGGAAGATGCGGCTCATGTCCTGGGGATCGATCGTGTACTTCACCGGGCTTTGGTCGACGTTGTTCGCGCGATAGACCCGCTCCACCCTGGTCTCACTTCCGGCGAGGATGCCGCAGCATTCGTTCGGGGCTTCGGCACGGGAGTGGTCGATCATCTCGTCGACCTGTGTTTTCGTGAGCTCCAGTTTGCGCATTGGGTCCATTCTAGGCGGCGTCGACGGTGTTGCAATACAAACGCCCCGTCGAAGGGGCGCATGGGTGGCTTGGCGGTCGCGCTGAACGCTACTCTTGCACGGTGATCTTTACCGGCGTGCCGTCAACGACCTCTCCCACGATGACCGGGCTCTCGACTCCGCTTCGTTTCATCTCCTCGATGAGAGCCTCGGCCTTGCCGGCGTCGACGGAAACGAGCAGGCCCCCGGAGGTTTGCGGGTCATACAAAACCCGATAGGCCTCGGGATGGACTCCGGGTGTCCAGCTTACTGCTTCGTCATAATACGTCCGGTTGCGCTTCGTCCCGCTGGGCGACAGGCCTCGCTCCGCGGTCAGCTCCCATGCCCCGGCCATTATCGGAGCCTGCGAGAAGAAAACGCGCGCGGAGGCGTTGCTCGCGTGGAGCATGCCATGAAGGTGACCGAGAAGTCCGAAGCCGGTCACGTCGGTACAGGCGTTGACGCCCACCCGAACGCTCGCCTCGGAGGCGGCCCGGTTGAGCGTTGCCATGTGGCGCACGGCTTCGTCGAGCACGTCCGCTGGCGCCTCGTCGATCTTCCCCGCGGTGGTAACGATCCCAGAGCCGAGAGGCTTGGTCAGCACCAGCATGTCGCCGGGCCGCGCACCCGCGTTGGTGAGCTGTTCTCCGGGACGCAGAACCCCGGTGGCCGCGAGCCCGTACTTCGGCTCGGCGTCGACAATGGTGTGGCCGCCCACAATGACCGCGCCGGCCTCGTGAACCTTGTCTGAGCCGCCCCGCAAAATCTCCTTCAGGATCCCCTTCGGCAGGTCGTCCGGGAAGGCGACGATGTTGAGCGCAGTCAGAGGCCGCGCGCCGGTGGCATAGATGTCGCTCAGCGAGTTGGCGGCGGAGATGAGCCCATACGTGTATGGGTCGTCGACGACCGGTGGGAAGAAGTCCACGGTCTGGACCAACGCCACGTCTTCACTGAGGCGGTAGACCGCTGCGTCGTCTCCGGTCTCGATTCCGACCAGCAAGTTAGGGTCAACTGTCTTCGGCAGTTGACTCAGCAAGTCGCTCAGGTCCCCCGGACCGAATTTAGCGCCTCAGCCGCCTGAGTGGGCTAACGACGTGAGCCGTATGCGTTGCTCAGTGGTCATTTGTCGCCTGCGTTCTCTCCCTCGGACATGAACCCGGACATGAAACGGTCGATTCCTCGCCGCTGCTGAGATTATAAACGATTTCTATGCGGCGTATCACGATCCGCTATGCCATCTTGCCGGTCGCTGGGGTACACGTCATTCGATGCGTTGGGTTGAGGGAGGATTCATGCACGATACCGAGGTTAGGAATCGAGGTTCTGCTGGGCGTCAACGTACCCTGTACATTCATCGAATTTCCCCTTGACACCCGCCGATTGTGAAGGTATTCTCAAAGCGCGATTCACAGGGTAGAGCCCTCCGTTCCACGGTAGTAGCGACGCAACCCGTCCCGGCGGCTTTCCAGGAGGAGTCTTGGGAGACCCTGAAGCCCTCAATCACCTCGATTGGCGTGCCACCAGCATCGCGCTGCGATGGATCTGGTTGATCCTTATCTTTGCTCTTGGATTCTCGACGCACATGGTCTTGGCCAAGGCGATCATCCCTTCCCTGATCGATTCGGGTCACGTGCCCGACGGGCTCAGGGAACGGGCCCGCAAGCTCCGCATGCCGCTCTACATCTCCGCTGTGATGATCGTCGGTGCCATCGCGTTCTTCCTGTTCGAGGCAACCGACGCCGCCCACGAGATCCGTCGCTTCTTTCCTCGAAACTGGATTTAGCATGTCGAGATGACCAGTTCCATCGTGACATCCTTCCGCGCAGAGTCCGGGGTTCCCGTTGCCTAAAGTCCCGCTGATCGTCAAGCTCGCGGCGCCCCTGGTTGGGCTTCTGGTCACGGTCGTGGTTGTCGTCGTGGGCGTCGGCGTTTTGAAGGCCTGGTGGAGCACTCCCTTCGGTCCCGTCACCGTCAACGCGACACAGCCCATCGAGTTTCCCCACGACCTCCACGTCGGCGAGAACGCGCAGATCGACTGCCAGTTCTGTCATCGAACGGTCACGCAGGGTGAGGCTGCGAGCCTCCCGGCCGTGCAGCAGTGCTACTTCTGTCATCGCGTGATCAGGCCCGATTCCCCCGAGGTGCAGAAGATCATTCACGCCTGGGAGAACGACGAGCCCATCAACTGGGTGCGGGTCCATCGCCTTCCCGACCACGTCCAGTTCGTACACGACGCCCACGTCAAGTTCTTCGCCGAGCAGAACGACGTCGCGCCGTCGCAAGTGTGCTCCATCTGTCATGGCGATCTTGGCACCATGAAGATCGCGGAGCAGGTCCGTAACCTGAAGATGCGCGACTGCGTCGACTGCCACCGCGGCGGCTACTTTAACTATTTGACGGAAGAGGCTGAACGGGAGATTCGCCTCGCTGTCGAGACTGGACAGCGGCGGCCTCCACCCACGGACTGCGCGGCCTGTCACTACTAGGAGCTTCTAGGCACGATGTCCTTCTCACGCAGACAATTCCTCAAGCTGGTAGGAGGTACGACTGCCGGGGCGGCGGTCCTCGCCGCATGCCGCCCCGCCGTTAGCGAGTTCATCCAGCAGAGCCCGCATACGCTCCCCGAAGACCTGGTGACCGGCGTCGACAACTGGTATGCGACCCTGTGCCGGGAGTGCTCCGCTGGCTGCGGCGTCGTGGTGCGGATCATCGAGGGCCGGGCCAAGAAGATCGAAGGCAACCCCCTCCACCCAATCAGTCGGGGCAAGCTCTGCGCGCGGGGGCAGTCCCCGGTGCAGGCCGTCTACCATCCCGATCGCATCCGCCGTCCGATGCGGCCCGAGGGCGGTCGCGGCTCCCGTCGTTACCGCGAGATCGGCTGGGACGAAGCGCTCGACGAGCTGGTGCGAAATCTCGATGGGCTGCGGGGCAGCGGCGCGGTCACGCTCATTACCGACCCGGTTGCCGGGCATCTCGGTGGGCTGGTCTCCACCTTCTCGCAAAGCTACGGCGCGCGCCACGTGCCCTACGAACCCATGGACCAGGCCGCGCTTCGGATGGCCATGAACAGAGTCTTCGGCCAAGACCGGATCCCCGAGTTCGACATTCAGAACACCAACTACCTCCTATCGTTCGGCGCCGATTTCCTCGGTGGCTGGCTCTCCCAGGTCCGGCACTCTCGAGGCTACGGGGAGTTTCGTCAGGGCGACCGGGAGCGCGGGACCTTCGTCCAGGTCGACACCCGCTTCTCGACCACCGCGGCTAACGCCGACACCTGGGTGCCCGTGAAGCCCGGGGCCGAGGGCAAGCTGGCGGCAAGCATGGCCCAGGTGATCATTACCGAGGGCCTCGGCCGAGCAGCTTCGTTGCGGGTAGCCGCGGGGGACCTCGAGGCATTCAGCCCGGAACGGGTCGCCGACGCCACCGGCGTCAGCGCCGACCGCATCCGGGAGCTGGCCCGGGCCTTCGCCGACGATCACAACCAGCCTGCCCTCGCCATCGGCGGCGGATCTGCCGGCGCCTACACCAACGGCTCGTTCAACCTGGCCGCTATCTATGCCCTCAACCATCTTGTGGGGAGCGTCGGCAGTCCCGGCGGTATCATCTTCAATCCGGCCCCGCCGTCCGGCGGTCTCCCGGTCGCGGGCAGCGAGAGCATGCCGTTCAGCGGCTGGAACCGCGAAGTGGCGCGGATGCGCGAGGGCGCGGTCAGCGCCGTCCTCGTCCGCAACGCCGACCCGGTTTTCGGCTCGCCGGCGAGTCTCGACGTCGAGGGCGCCCTCGGGCGCGTCGGGTTCATAGCCAGCTTTTCGAGCTTCCTCGACGATACGACCCTGATGGCCGACCTGGTGCTGCCAACCAGCCTGCCGCTCGAAGACTGGGGCGATCTGCCGCCCGACCCGGGCCCCGGGTTTCAGGCCGTCGGGCTTCAGCAGCCCGTCGTGCGGCCCTTCCACGACACCCGCGGCTTCGGCGACGTCATCCTGGCGGTGGCCCAGGACCTGGGCCTCGAGAGTGACCTCCCCTGGACGAGCTTCCGCGATGTGCTTCGCGATGGCGCCCAGCGCCTGCACCAGCTGAATCGGGGCTCGGTCTCCGGCGCCACGTTCGAGGAGTTCTGGAACGACCTCCTACGGCAAGGGGGCTGGTGGGACGAGGCCCAGGTCTCCTCCGACCGCATCGCCCTGCCCGAGTTCCCGGTCATCGTGCCTGACGCGGAGTTTGCCGGCTCGCCCGCCGACTACCCCTTCACCCTCGTGCCCTTCCAATCGATCTCTCTGGGCGACGGACGTGGCGCCCACCTCCCATGGATGCAGGCCACCCCGGACCCCATCACCACGACGACCTGGGAGACCTGGGTCGAAGTGAACAGCCGTGTGGCCGACGATCAGGGCCTCAAGGAAGGCGATGTCGTCGCAATCGAATCGCCGACTGGGACCATCCAGGCGGCGGTCTATCCCAATCCCGCCGCCCCGCCCGACGTCCTCGGCATCCCGGTGGGCCAGGGACACCGCGCCTTCGGGCGCTACGCGGAGGGCCGCGGCTCCAACCCGCTCGATATCGTCGATCCGCGAACGGATGAGCAGTCGGGAGGCCTTGCCTGGGCCGCGACCCGCGTCCGAATGCGGCCCATCGGCCAGCGTATTCGCATACCGAAGATGGAAAACTCGGTCCTGGCCATCGACTTTGACCGATCGGTAGCCCAGATCACCAACGAAGGATAACTGGAGAAGACGGGGAGAACGGCATGACAACGCAGCGAGCAGAGCAGCCCAAGTGGGGCCTCGCGATAGACGGCGATCGGTGTACCGGTTGCCAGGCCTGTGTCGTTGCCTGCCAGGCCGAGAACAACCTCCCCATCAACGACGCGGACCTCTTCCGCGAAAAGCGGGCGTTCGAATGGATTCGCGTCGAGCGCTATTGGGAGGGCGAATACCCCAACGTCAAGGCCCGGTTCCTGCCCATGCTCTGCCAGCAGTGCGACAACGCTCCCTGTGAGCCCGTCTGCCCTGTCTTCGCTACCTACCACAACAACCAGGGGCTCAACGTCCAGGTCTACAACCGCTGCATTGGGACTCGATACTGCGCCAACAACTGTCCCTATAACGTCCGCTTCTTCAACTTCTGGGAGCCCTCGTGGCCCGCGAGCCTGCGCAACCAGCTCAACCCGGACGTGACGGTGCGCAGCCGTGGCATCATGGAAAAGTGCACGTTCTGCGTGCAGCGCATTCGCCGGGCCGAGAAGACAGCCAAGTTCGAGTTGAGGGTCCTGGCAGACGGCGAGCTCCAGACCGCTTGCGCCCAGGCCTGCCCCACCGACGCGCTCGTCTTCGGCAACCTCAAGGACCCGGCGAGCAAGGTTTCCAAGCTTTCCAAGGACCGGCGTCACTACCGCGTTCTCGAGGAGCAGGGGACCGAGCCCAGCGTGTTCTATCTCAAGCGTGTCGACAAGACCGCCGCAGACGACGGGGGCCATGAGTAGCCACTACGAGCCCCAGATCATTACCGAGACCCCGCAAGAGGTCAATCGGCAAATTCTGGAACAGACCAAGCGCTGGGGGAAGAATTTCAAGCTCGCCCTCGCGTTTATGGGCGTGTTGTTCCTGCTTGGCATCATTGGCTTCATCATCCGCCTCACGGACGGTTTGGACGACTTCACGCCGTGGGGCTACTTCATGGCGACCTACGCTTTTCTTCTGACCACGGCGTCCTCGGCCCCCATCGTCTCCATCACCCAGAGAATGGTGCGGAGCCACTGGCGGCGACCGATGGCCCGTGCCTCCGAGACCTTCGCTGTCGTCGGCGTGCTCAGCACGCTGATGTTCATCCCGCTCATACTGCTGCTCCCCTCCGCGGATGGGCGGCGCAGCATTTGGTTCGAGTGGCCGGGAACGCCGCTCTTTACCGATCTCCTGGCGGTCGTCTTCCTCGCCGTTCTGGGGCTCATGCTCCTGTGGGTGGCATCGATCCCCGATCTGGCGGCGCGGCGGGACCACGACAGCACCACGCCCCGGTGGGTCAGCCGCCTGGCCATGGAGTGGCGCGGGACAACCCGCCAGTGGAACGTCCTTCGCGGCGCGCTGATGATCATGGGCGCGATGTACTTCCTGTTCCTGGTCTACGTGCACACCATCATCGCCGCCGACTTCGCCGAGGCGCTGGTGCCCGGCTGGAAAGACGCCATCCTCCCCACCTACCACGCCCTGAGCGGCCTGCAGAGCGCCTTTGCCTCGACCATCCTGGCCACGTTCCTGCTCTACAAGTTCGGCGGGTTCAAGGACTTCATCAGCAAGGACCAGTTCTGGGCCGCGGGCAAGATCATGTTCGCGCTATCGCTCCTCTGGGCCTACTTCTGGATGTCGGGCTTCATCGTCTACTGGTACGGCCGGCAGCCCGCCGAGCAGACCATCCTCCGCTATCTGATGTTCGATGCCTATATCGTGCCCTTCATCATCACCGTATTCCTCAACTTCCTCGTGCCCTTCCTGGTGCTGTTATGGAACTTCGCGCGGAAGTCCATTCTCGGGCCGACCATCGTCGCCGTTTCCATCCTGATCGGCACGCTCTTCGACAGGATCAGACTCTATGTCGCGTCCTTCTCGGCCGCGGATAAGACGGACTCGCTGGATACGCTTCACCCGGAGCCCCTGTCCGAGGTGCTGCCCGCCGTGATGCCGGGCGGGCCCGATGTGCTGATCGTCATCGGAGGAATTGCCGGCGCCATCTTTCTCTACATGCTTGCGACAAAGATCATCCCCCCCGTGTCGATCTGGGAGATCACCGAAGGGATGCTCTACCGCAAGAAGAAGACGTTCCTGAAGCGGACCATCATGGTCATGGGCAAGCCGGAATAGCATGCAAGACCAACTCATAGTCGGGGCCAATGCCCAAGAGGTCGACGAGAAGATCAACCGCGATCTTATCGGGAGCGTCCTCACTACCCCGCCGCGATTCTGGGTCATCGTCGGCTTTCTCGCGCTTGTGGTCGCCATGTCCGCGGGCGCTGCGGGCTACATGATCAACCAGGGCCTGGGGGTTACCGGGCTCCATCGGCCGGTGATGTGGGGCTTCTTCATCACCAACTTCGTCTTCTGGGTCGGGATCAGCCACGCGGGTGTGATGCTGTCGGCGATTCTGAGGCTGGCCCAGGCCGAGTGGCGAAGGCCGGCGACCCGCGCCGCGGAGGTCGTGACCGTCTTCTCGCTCATGACTGCGCTGCTGATGCCCATCCTGCACACCGGGCGTCCATGGCGGACGTTGTACTGGGCGTTCCCGTACGACTTCGCCCGAGGTATCTGGCCGAACGTGCGGTCGCCCCTCGTCTGGGACCCCACGGCCATCAACACCTACCTGACCTCGAGCATCCTCTTCGTCTATGTCGCCCTCATTCCCGACTTCGCCGTGGCCCGCGACAGGACCACCGGCATCCGCCACACGATCTACAGCGTGTTGGCCCTCGGGTGGCGCGGCTACCCGCGCCAGTGGCGCCTCCAGATGATCGCCGGGATACTGCTCTCGGCACTCATCCTCCCGGTGTTTGTCTCGGTCCATAGCATCGTGTCCTGGGACTTCGCCGTGGCCCAGTCTGTCGAAGGGTGGCACTCTACTATCTTCGCCCCCTACTTCGTCATCGGGGCCGTTCACTCGGGAGTCTCGGCGGTCGTGACGGTGCTGATCATCCTCCGCTACCTGTTCAATTGGGGGGACTACATCACAAGGGACACACTGGACTCCCTGGGGCGGCTCCTCATCGTTGTAGCCACCGCCTGGTTCTATTTCTTCACCATGGAGGTCCTGTTCGGTCTCTTCACGCTGGAGACACCGGAGATTGGCCTGCGGACCTTGCAGATATTCCAGTGGCCCTATGCGATGCTCTTTATCACCTTCATCATCGCCGCCTATTTCTTCCCAGTACCGCTGTGGCTATTCCGTAACGTGCGGAGAAGCTTCAAGTGGATGTTCATCACCACCGTGGCGGTGAACATCGGTATGTGGCTGGAACGCTTCTTGATCGTCGTGCCGGGGCTTGCGCGGAAGTCGCCCCTGACCTTCAACTGGAGCACGTATCATCCGAGCATCATCGAAATACTCATCGTCATCGGCACCTTTGCCTTCGTCAGTATGATGATCCTGCTGTTCTCCAGAGTCGCTCCGCTTATACCCATCTACGACGTCAAAGAAGGGCAGATCCTGAAGGACACTATCAAGATCGGCAAAGTCGAAGTCCCCGCTGTGATGCGAGAAGAATGATCGGTAGAGGGGTGAGTTATGGAAGCTAGACAAGTGTTGGGCCTATTCCGCACAGCGGACAACGCGGCCCTCGCGACAGATAGGCTCAAGGAGGCCGGATTCAAGGCGGAGGACTATCAGGTGTTGACCGGAACACCCTACCCCGAAGGCGCGTTCGGTGAGGAAGTCCCCAAACATCGCCTCTTCGCCTTTCCCTTCTTTGGCGCGGCCGTGGGGCTCGCCGCCGCGATCCTGATTACCGCCGGGACCCAGATCTCCTACCCGCTGGTCACCGGTGGTAAGCCGATCCTCGCCGTGCCAGCCATGGCGATCATCGCCTACGAAGGCACCATGCTGGGCGCAATCATCATGACGATCATCGGCATCATGTTCGAGTCCCGGCTCCCGAGGCCGGTTATGGGCCTCTACGACACGCGAATCACCGAGGGCTTTATTGGGATCGCCCTCACCTGCCCCGAAGACCGGCTCCAGGCGGCCGACCTGGTCATGCGACAGGCCGGCGCCGACGACGTGAAGAACGACGACAACTAGAGGACGCGCGAGTGATCTCTTTCGGCAAGAAAAGGACGATTCCCCGGCGGCTTGCGGCGATACTCCTCGCCGCCGCCGCGCTCTCGCTGCTGGTCTCGGCCTGCAGCAGGGGTACCTATGCCGTCGAAGTCTTTCCCGAGATGCACTACCACCAGTCGACCAGGATCCAGGAGCCACCGCGACTATCGCCTCCCGATGGCGCCGTCCCCGTGACCGGCCGAGAGGTGAGCTACAGTAGTCAGGAAGCTTCGGGTCTGGTGAATCCGCTACTGCGGACCGACGATGTCCTCGTCCAGGGCCGGGAAGCCTACCGCGTCAACTGCAGCATGTGTCACGGCCCAACCGCCCAGGGCGATGGCGCCGTTGGCCGCGCCCTGGTAGCCGACGGCTATGTGCGACCTCCCAACTTGACGGCCCAGACGACCCAAGGCCGCACCGATGGCGACATCTACTTCCTGATCACCAACGGCATCTTCGTCATGCCCCAGTTCGGGCTGATGCTGCCTCCCGACGACCGCTGGGCGTTGGTGCACTATCTTCGGGCCCTTGCGGAGTAACAGGCAGGCGGATAGAAGGATCGAGGCAATCTGATGCGAGACGAAGTGCTGGAACAGAGCAACGACCCTTCGCGTCGCGCCTTTCTCAAGAAGGCCGCTATCGGTCTGGCCGCCGCCCTGGGACTCGGCGAGGCTTTGAGGAGAGGACTTCTCCGCTCCAACGGGGCGGGCCCGGTCGCCAGCTTCGACGAAGACTCGATCTTCTGGCCCCGCGCCGACCAGATCGGCAAGGTACTCGGCGGCAAGTAGCTCGCCTGCGGCTGGCGGGCCCGAATCAGCATGGGTCCGTCGTCTCCCAGTAGCAGTCTTGTTGGCCTTGAAACGGCCATGCTAGAATAAATTCTGATTGGGGCCATTGGATTTTTCGATAGCGAGGCGCTCATCGGTCCCATGCTCGGTTGCAGGCGCGAGGACGGTCGGGTGGGGTGGGTACTCCATGACGGCTGCCCTCTTCCACCTCTCGGATGACAAAGGCTAGACGTTGACCCTGAAACAGTCGCAGCGATTCTCCGAAGACGAGCTCAAGGCCATCTCCGACGGGTTCGAGGATAAACACCCGCAGGAGATTATCGAGTGGGCATTCGATACCTTCGGAGTCAGTAACGTCGCGGTCGGCAGCAGCTTCGGCGGCGCGTCCGGCGCCGTGCTCGTCGACCTTGTTGCCAAGATCGCCCCCTACGCGAACGTCTTCTACCTCGACACCGACTTCCTGTTCCCCGAGACCTACGCGCTGGTTGAAGAGACGAGACAGCGCTACGGGATCGAACCCATCGCCGTAAAGTCGATCCACACCCCGGAGCAGCAGGCCGAGCAGATCGGTCCGGAGCTCTGGGTCACCAACCCCGACGCATGCTGTAACCTCCGGAAAGTCGAGCCCAACGTCCGTATGCTTGCGGGAGCGGAGGCCTGGGTCACCGGAATTCGCCGCGACCAGTCGGGAAGACAAGACGTCCCCATCGTGGAGTGGAACTCCAAGTTCTGGCTGGTGAAGGTCAATGCGGTGGCCCACTGGACGAAGAAAGACATCTGGGGCTACATACTGAAGAACGATGTCCCATACAACAAGCTGTTGGACCAGGGATACAAGAGCATTGGGTGCACTCACTGCACGCGTCCGGTGGCAACCGACGAAGACGAGCGGGCCGGCCGTTGGTCGGGCCAGGGCAAGACTGAATGCGGCCTCCACACCTAACGCGGGGCTAAGGAGCGGCGGAATTGGAACGAGGATTCACCGTTTGGTTCACCGGCCTTTCCGGCGCCGGCAAGACAACCCTCGCCGAGCGGCTCGCGCCGCGGCTTCAGGAGCTGGGCCTCAAGGTCGAGCTCCTCGACGGCGACGTGGTCCGCACCAACCTGAGTAAGGGCCTCGGGTTCAGCAAAGAGGACCGCGACACAAACATCCGTCGCATCGGGTTCGTCTGCGACCTGTTGACCCGCAACGGCGTCGTCGCTATCGCCTCGGCCATCTCCCCCTATCGCGAGATCAGGGACGAGGTGCGCGGAACCGTCGGCGATTTCGTCGAGGTCTTCGTGAAATGCCCCATCGACGTCCTCGCCGAGCGTGACGTCAAAGGGTTATACAAGAAGGCCATCGCCGGAGAGATCAAGAACTTCACCGGCGTTTCCGACCCCTACGAAGACCCCCTCACGCCGGAGGTCCTCGTGGAGTCCGACAAAGAGACCGTCGACGCCAGCCTCGAGAAGATCGTCGCTAGCCTCGAAACGCTCGGCTACCTGAGTGCGGCCTCCGGGACCCCCAGCTGACCCTGGCGTTCCCTGTCGCTCTGGGGTCCCGCTCCCCCGCTCACGAAAACCCCAGTCTCCGGCGCATGGTGATGCCCCTCCGCTCATGGTGAGCGGGTCACCGAAGACCGCGGACCTCTGGCCCGGCGACGCGGGGCCATGGTACCCTTCCCCGAGTCCGCTCCGAGGCTCCCAACATGCGGGCAAGAGAAGGAAGGCGTCATGATCTCCCAACTGCGCATCTACACCATCAAGCCGGGGTTGATGGACGAGTGGCTCAAGCTCTTCTACGGACAGCTTGTCCCCATCCACCGCGACCAGGGCCTTCGCCTCGACGGCGTCTGGGTCAACACAGAGGCAGATGAGTTCGTCTGGATGAGGAGTTTTCAGGACGAAGCCGAGATGTCGGCCAAGATGGACTACTACACGGCGTCCGCGGCGCGGAAAGCTGTGGGGGAGCTGCCCCTTCGATACATCGAGAAAACGGACGTCCGAATCCTCAGGTCGGTAGATGCGCCGGCCGGGGGCTCCTGAGCCTTAGGCGGCCCGGAAAGAGAAAGCGAGATCCCAGCATGAGCCCCCAATACGTCCTCGAGGACCGGCAGGATAAAGTCAGCCTCATAACCCTGAACCGGCCCGAGAAGCTCAACGCCTTCAACAATGAAATGGTCGTGGAAACCCGCGACGCGATCCTCGGCGCCGACGCCGACCCGGACGTCCGGGCCATCGTGCTCACCGGCGCTGGCAAGGCTTTCTCATCAGGGGGAGACGTAGCCGAATTCAAGGCCTTCCGCGACGAGTCGAGGCGGAAGGGATACCAGGTGCCGCCCATCGACCAGCACATGCTGGAGCGCTTTGCCCTCTCCATGAGCCAACTCGCCAAGCCGATCATCGCCGCCATCAATGGAGCCGCCGTTGGACTCGGCTTCACGCTGCCCCTCGCCTGCGACATTCGTATCGCGTCGGAGAGGGCGAAGCTCGGGGCGGTCTTTCTCAAGGTCGGGCTCAATCCGGAGCTCGGATCGACCTTCAATCTTCCCAGGCTCGTCGGCTTCGCGAAGGCCTGCGAGCTGCTTTTCACAGCGAAAATCATCGACGCCCAGGAAGCCCACGCGATTGGTCTCGTGAACCAGGTCGTGCCCGACGACGAGCTGATGCCCACCGCGATGGAGATGGCCCGCACGATCGCGTCGATGCCGCCCATGGCGGTCAAGCTTGCCAAGGCGAACCTTCGAAACGGCCTCGACGGCCATCTCGCGGCCCAGGTCCGACAGGAGTTCGCGGCGATCAAGGTCATGCGCGACTCGACGGACTACGACGAAGGACTCAACGCCTTCATGGAGAAGCGGCCGCCCGTCTTCACCGGGCGCTAAGGCTAGGGCCGTCGAGGCGTGGCCCCGGGCCGCGATGGGGCCTCGATCTCCGCGTTCACGTGGCCGTTGCTGGCATACCGCGCTGGCTCCCGCGACGGGAGCTCGCCTCCGGCGTTCCCCGACTTCCTGACAGCCCTTTTAGCGGGTCGCCGCTTCGGCTGTTTCTTGAACAGTACGCCCTTGCGCCGGCCCTCCCGCGCGATGAGTTCGATGACGTCGCCTTCGGTAAACTCGCCGCGTAGCACGCGCAGCGCCAGCGGCTCGAGGACCTCCTGCTGAATCAAGCGCTTGAGTGGGCGGGCGCCCTGCAGTTGGTCGAATCCGGTCTCGGCGAGGTAGCTCCGCACCCGGTCCGTCATCTCCAGGCGAATGAGCCCCTTCTCCAGGCGCCGGTTCACAAGCTTGATCTGGATGTCGACGATACCCCTTATCTGCTCGAGGTTCAGCATGTCGAAACGTACGATAGCGTCGATGCGGTTCAGGAACTCAGGCCGGAAGTGCGACCGAAGTTCCTCCATCAGCAGGCTCTCGAGACTGGACTTCTTCTTGCCCAGCGTCTCTCGGTACAGATGGCCGCCCACATTGCTGGTCATGATCAGGATCGCGTTCTTGAAGTCCACGGTGCGTCCATGGCCGTCGGTCAGCCGTCCGTCGTCCATGATTTGCAGCAGAATGTTGAACACGTCAGGGTGGGCTTTCTCGATCTCGTCGAAGAGAACAACTGAGTAGGGCCGGCGGCGTACCGCCTCGGTGAGCTGGCCGCTGTCGTCGTATCCGATGTATCCTGGTGGCGCTCCGATCAGGCGCGAGACCGTGTGCTTTTCCATATACTCCGACATGTCGATGCGGACCATCGCGGACTCGTCGTCGAAGAGGAACTCGGCCACGGCTCGGGAAAGCTCGGTCTTCCCGACCCCGGTGGGCCCCAGAAACAGGAAGCTTCCCACGGGCCGGTTCGGGTCCTTCATGCCCGCGCGGGCCAGCCGCACCGCGTTCGACACGGCCGCGACAGCCTGGTCCTGTCCGACGACCCGATCATGGAGCACGCTCTCCATGTCGAGGAGTTTGGCCCGTTCGTCCTCAAGGAGCTTGCTGAGCGGAATCCCCGTCCAGCTGGCGACTACCTGGGCGATGTCCTCTTCGGCCAGGTCCAGCTTGAACAGCCGCCGTTCTCGCTGCAGTCTCGCAAGCTGGGCCTCCGCGCCGGCAAGCCGCCGCTCGATGGATGCGATCGCCCGAGCGGTCGGCCCGACGCCCTTTCCCAATCGGGCGATGAGCCGGTGCCAGGCGAGGCTCTCTCTATCGGCCACGACAAGATCGGCGAAGGCCTTCTGCTCGCTCCAGAGCGCCCGGTCGCGGAGCGTGCCCTCGCGTAGCTCGCGAGCCGACTGCCGTAAGCGACGGATTGTCTCGGCGGACCCACGCGACGCGGGCCCAAGCTCCTCGATCTCTGCCTCGATCTGGCTGGCTTGCCGCTCCAGGGCGTCGACCTCCACTGGTACCGTGTCGCGTTCGAGGACCACTTTCGCAGCGGCTTCGTCCACCAGGTCGATCGCCTTATCAGGCAGCGATCGGTCGGAGATGAACCGGTGCGCCAGGTACGACGCAGCCACCAGCGCTTCATCATTGATGCGGACACCGTGATGGGCTTCGTATCGGTGGCGCAGACCCCGGAGGACGCTGACCGACTCATCGAGAGTTGGCTCGTCCACACCGATAGGCTGGAATCGTCGCTCCAGAGCGGCGTCGCGCTCGATATGGTTGCGATACTCTTCCTGGGTCGCCACCCCGATGCACCGGACCTCTCCGGTGGCGAGGGCGGCCTTGAGCAGGCCGCCACCGTCGTTGCGGGCAATGGCCTGGATGTCGTCGACGAACAGAAGGAAGCTGCCGCCGGCTTCACGAGCCTCGGCGAGGCAGGTACGCAGCCGGTCTTCGAAGACGCTGCGCACCTCCGTTCCGGCGCCCACGGCGGCGAGGTCAAGGGCGAAGATCGACCGTGTCGTCAAAGAATCGGGGACGTCACCGGTTGCGATACGCTGGGCCAGCCCCTCGACGATCGACGTCTTGCCGACGCCAGGCTTTCCGATCAGGACCGGGTTGTTCTTCACCCGTCGCGAGAGCACCTGCATCACCCTTCGAATCTCCCGGTGGCGGCCGATCACGGGGTCCAGCGCCCCATCGAGCGCCAGGTCAGTGAGGGAGCGGCTGAACTTGCGCAGGTTGCGTGCCCCACTCGCCCCGCCGCGGTTGTTCGAGGCGGCACTGCTCAACGCTGTCACAGCGCGCTCCAGCGCCTCGGCCTTGACCCCAGACTCCAGGAGATGCTGCCGCACTACGGAGCCCTCGCCAAGGAGTGCTTTGAGCAGGTCGAGGGCCTCGATCCGCGGCGACTGTCGGGCCTGGGCCAAGCCCCATGCCGTCCTGGCCAGCTCCTCGAGAGCTTTCGACGGAGGGCGCACACCGGTTCGCTCGGACTTCGGCTGGGCTCCCCGGCCGAACGCTTCCCGGAGGACATCCGTGTCGACCCCGCTCGCGTTTAGCGCAGCCCGGAGACCCGACGCCTTGTCCGGGACCAGGGCCAGAAGCACGTGCGCGGGCTCCAACTCGGCACTGCCGTCCGCGATGGCCAAATCGTGAGCGGCGGCAAGCCGATGCCTCGCGCTTTCACTGTGCCAAGCCAGGTTCATCGTGACCCGTACTCCCAGGAGTGTTACAGGAGCAAGTATACCCGAGCCCCGCTCGGGGTGTCACACGCAGCCCTCTTTTGACGGCCTCGTCGCCCCTTTGTTACACTGCCTTGGCCGTGCGAGGCCCTCGTTCTGGGCGGTTAGCTCAGTTGGTTAGAGCGTTGCGTTGACATCGCAGAGGTCACTGGTTCGAATCCAGTACCGCCCACCAGACTTGACGAAATCAAGAACTTTCACCTTGAGGTTCACGTTGGCGCTGTAGAACCAACGTTTCTGCTGACTCCTCAAGCAGCCGCCCACCCGTGTGACAGCACCTCTGCCTGCTCCAGAACGGTCTGAGTGGCCTTCTCCTGTTTGTCGGGCGGGTAGCCGTGCTTGCGAAGGATACGCCTGACGAGGACGCGGAGTTGAGCGCGGACGTTCTCCCGCAGGGTCCAGTCGATGGTGACGTTCCTCCGAACGGTCTCGACCAGCTCACGGGCTATGAAGCGCAAGGTCTCGTCGCCCAAGACCTGGACGGCGCTGTCGTTGGTCTCCAGGGCATCATAGAAAGCCAGCTCGTCCTCGGACAGGCCCAGCTTCTCACCGCGAGCGCTGGCCTCCCGCATGTCCTTGGCCAGCTCAATCAGCTCCTCGATCACCTGCGCCGCCTCGATAGCCCTGTTCTGGTATCTCCGCAGTGTCTGCTCCAGCAACTCGGCAAAGGAGCGGGCCTGCACCACGTTCTTCCGTCGCCTGTTTGAAACCTCCCCCTTCAATAGCTTCTGGAGTAACTCCACAGCCAGGTTGCGATGGGGCATACCCTGCACCTCGGCCAGGAACTCGTCCGACAACACCGAGATGTCCGGCTTGTCCAGTCCTGCTGCTGCGAAGATGTCCATGACCCCCTCGGACGCCACGGCGCGGGAGATGATTTGGCGAACGGCATGGTCCATGTCCTCTTCCGTCCGCGACTCTCCGATGGCGCTCTTGGACAGCACCGACTGCACCGCCTGGAAGAAACCCACGTCGTCCCTGATGCGCATGGTTTCCTCATGGGGTACAGCCAAGGCGAAGGCTTGAGACAGCTCTCTCACCATGCTCACGCAGCGCTTCTTGCCGTTCTCCTGGGCCAGGATGTGCTCCTGAGCGGCAGGCAGCAGTCCCACGCGTTCCGTAGCAGTGCCCGTCGTCCACTTGGACCAGTCGAAGCCGTGGAAGAGGGCGCAGCACACCTCGTACTTCTCCAGCATCACCGCCACCGCCTCCTCCTGGTCGATGGCCGTCTGCCCCGTGCCCCCGCTCTCGGTATAGGTGGCCAGGGCCTGCTTCAGGTCCTGGGCAAGGCCGAGGTAGTCGACCACAAGGCCGCCGGGCTTGTCCTTGAACACGCGATTGACCCTGGCAATGGCCTGCATCAGACCGTGCCCCCGCATCGGCTTGTCCACGTACATGGTGTGCAGACTGGGAGCATCGAAGCCCGTCAGCCACATGTCCCGCACCAATACGACGCGGAAGGGGTCGTGGGGACGCCGGAAGCGGTTGGCCAGGGCCTCCCTTCGAGGCTTGTTCCTGATGTGGGGCTGCCAGTCCAGCGGGTCTGTGGCCGAACCGGTCATCACCACCTTCACGGCTCCCTGATCGTCATCGTCCGAGTGCCAGTCAGGTCGAAGCCTCACCAGCTCCCGGTAGAGATCGATGCAGATGCGGCGGCTCATGCACACCACCATCGCCTTGCCTTCCAGGGCCTCCATGCGCTGCTCGTAGTGGTTGACAATGTCCTGGGCCACCTGCTTGAGACGTTTCTCGGCCCCGACCACGGCCTCCAGTTGCGCCCACTTGGTCTTGAGCTTCTCCCTGCGCTCTATCTCCTCACCCTCGGTGGCCTCATCGAACTCAGGATCGATGGTAGGTTTCTCGTCTTCGACGAGGGCCAGCTTGGCCAAGCGGCTCTCGTAGTAGATGGGCACGGTAGCCCCGTCCTCAACGGCCTTCTGTATGTCGTAGATGCTGATGTAGTCCCCGAACACTGCCCTTGTGTTGGCGTCCTGAAGCTCGATGGGCGTGCCGGTGAAGCCGACGAATGATGCGTTGGGCAAAGCGTCCCGCATGTGACGGGCAAACCCATCCACGAAGTCGTACTGGCTCCGATGGGCCTCATCGGCAATGACCACAACGTTGCGCCTTTCCGATAGGGAGGGATGGGTATCCCCATTCGCCTCGGGGAAGAACTTCTGGATGGTGGTGAACACCACGCCTCCGGACTGCACCGAGAGCTTGCTGCGAAGGTCGGCCCTATTCTCCGCCTGGGCTGGCGGCTGGCGCAGCAGGTCCCGGCAACGGGAGAAAGTGCCGAAGAGCTGGTCGTCCAGGTCGTTGCGGTCGGTGAGGACAACGACGGTTGGGTTCTCCATGGCCGGCTCGCGGATGATGACTCCTGCGTAGAAGGCCATGGTCAGGCTCTTGCCCGACCCCTGGGTGTGCCAGACGACCCCGATACGATGGTCACCCGGCGCGCCACCCGGTTTACGGCCAGCCTCGTACCGTCCCCGTTCCTCGGCAACCGCCGTTTGTTGAAGCTCCGCTGCCCGCAGGGTCTCGTCGACAGCCACCTGCACGGCGTGAAACTGGTGATAGCCCGCCATCTTCTTGATGAGCGCGCCGCTGCCGTCGTCCTCGAACACGATGAAGTCTCGGACCACCTGGAGGAAGCGTGGGGGTGCGCAGACGCCCTCCAGCATCACCTGAAGCTCCGTCATGTTGGGGGCTGCCAGGGTCTCGCCGGTGATGGTGCGCCAGGGCTTGAACCACTCTGTGCCCGCTGTAAGAGCGCCGATGCGGGCCTGGGTACCGTCCGAGACCATGAGCATCTCGTTCATTGCGAAGAGATTCGATAGCTCGGCCTTGTAGGTCTGGAGCTGGTGCCAGGCGGTCCAGATGGTCGCGTCCTCGTCCGCCGGGTTCTTGAGCTCGATGATGCAGAAGGGCAGGCCGTTGACGAAGAGCATCACGTCGGGCCTGCGGTGGTTCTTGTTCTCGGTGACGGTGAACTGGTTGACGGCCAGCCAATCGTTGTTGGCTGGATGGTCGAAGTCGATGACGCGGGCCTGAGCGCCGCGGATGTTGCCGTCGGTGGTGCGGTACTCCACCGTCACGCCGTTAGTCAGCATCCGATGGAAGGCACGGTTCCGGGCCTCCAGGGTCGGCCCCTCAGGCCGGGTCAGCTTGCGGAAGGCGTCCTCCAGGGCGGTTTCGGGAAGGTCAGGGTTGAGTTGGCCTAGGGCGTCCCGCAGACGACGCTCTAGCACCACCTCGTCGTAGGTGTTGCGCTCGGCGTTGACCGTGTCGGGCGCGATGTCTGGCCCGTGGGCCGTCTGCCAACCCAGGCTCGCGAGCCACTCGAGGGCCGCCTCTTCAACCACGGACTCGTTGATGGTGGTCATTACGGGTTCCTCAGGTTGAAGGTGACACCTAGCCCACGTAGCATATCGATCGTATTGCAATAAGCAACTTCAAAATGCTTACACAAATTGGGGAGAGGTACTCGCCTCCTTACGTTTGGATCAAACACTTCGTTTGTGACCAGAACAGCGCCATGGACCTTCGCGTACGCAGCTAGCCAGCCGTCTGCCCTGCTAGCAAACTCATGTTTTGCCGCAGGCAAGAACCGATCACAAGTCTGCACCCACACTTGCATCTGGGAGAAAACGCTCGCGGTTTGAGGCTCAGTTGTTAAAGCGAAGGCGTCGCGCCAGTGTTGTTTGAGCCAAGCGACGAGTTCAATTGGGCCGGTGATCTCATCGCGCACCCTATCGACGCTAAGAAGTATCTTCTCTTGCTCATAGCGTTGAAGGCATTCCCAGAATCCTGGATAAAGGTCTATAGGGTAGTGATCGTGCCAAGCAGCAATGAAGACATTAGCGTCTAGCGAATATCTCGTTGAGAGGCTTAGCTGTGGGGACGAGGAAGTGGTCACAATGGAAATCCCAACTTGGCAGGCATCCTTGAGAAGGAGTCGCCCTTCAAACCGGTGAGGCGATAAGCATCCGTATAGGACAGCCGGCCTTCGATGACCGCGCGGCTCACAGCACTACCGAAACGAGTGCCTACGCGCCAGAACTGGTTATTCCAGTAGTTACCACCCCGGCGCCGGTCGCTCTGTTGAGCACCTCCCCAAGTCTTCGCCCTGTTTTCATAGTAGAATTCGAAGAATGCCTCTCGTGTAATGAGTTCGGAATCAAGGGCTCGACGGGCCGCTACTACCGTACTAACCTTGAAATGTTTGGCGAGAGCATGGTAAGGATCACCCGATTCCCTGGCCGCCGCCCATCGCTTGTGCAAGTCCTCAGTAGGTACGAGGAATTCAGCTGCGATCTTGTTGCAGACTTCCTCAACCGTATGGTCTGTAGGACTCATGTCTTGGAGTTTCGACAAACCAGACTCGCCGACAAAGATGTGAGATAGTTCATGGGCTAGAGTGAACATTTGGGCGGATTTGTAGTCCGAGTTGTTGACGAAAATAAGGGGCGCATACTCATCGACCAACGCAAATCCTTGGAATTCTTCTGCATCCAACTTACGGTGAGTGTTATTCTCAACGACTCCGTTGAAGACGACCAACACGCCGGCAGACTCGATGTGGTCTCGAAGAGTTCGCAACGCATTGGTCCAACTTCCTTCCCAGGACGCCCAACCCCCGCTAAGCTGCAGCGCGTCACCCATTGCACCTGCGACTCTCGTCGGAGATAAGTCCAATCTGAACGCCGCCACGAATTCCAGCGGTGCATCATCTTGGCTTATCATCTCTTCTCTCATCCAGGCTTGGCGGAGCTGCATCTGGTAGACGGTATCCAGTAGGTTGGGGCTGGGGCGCTGGGGCGAGCCGCCAGTGCGAGTGCGAAAGTCCGCGATGGGCAAACTGTCATCAGGAGGTTCGGACAAATAGAGATAGCCGATGGGGGTATATGTATGCTTAGCCAGTTCATCCACCTTATTGAAGGTGATTCTGCCTGAGCGCTCCCATTCCGCTATGTCTTGGGTTTGGAGCTTGAGGTTGGCCGCGAGTTGTTCACGGTCGAGGCCGACCCGCTCCCGCGCCCATCTCAGCACTCTGGGCTGCAACGTGATACTCTCCTTTAGTTGTGGCATCAGTCAGGCCCTCCATTTGCGTGACTCTTAGGACGACCTACCCGTAACTCCCCCGACACCAGCTTTGGCAGCAGCGTGTCGCGGATGTCTGTGAGGACTTGCCCTTCATGCAGGTTTCTAAGGATGCGATGCATTAGAGTGGAGACGAGACCTTCAAAGGCCTTGGCTACTTCGGCCGGCGGAATTACGGTATCAACTAGCTTGAAGGTCTGGCGCGTGATTGTGTCGAAGATGGTGCCGTGCGTTCGTGTTTGCAGTTGGTCCACTGCCATCCTGACGTTCCAATAGGTGAAGAAATCGGGATAACTGCGAGCACCACGTATACCGTAGCAGGTTTGATTCATAGCCATAGGCACTCCGAGACAAGTGAGTCTGCCGACGGTGCCCCTGGCTGTGATGACAGTTGTCGCTGCATCAAGTACCCGTGTCGCGCTGTTCTTAACACCCAATTGGGTGATTTTCCTCTCGGTATCCACGGCAAAGACGTCGCTTCCGTTTGGCGCATCCTTAGCGGTGTACCAAGGTATATCTCCATCCCAATAGCTTGGTACGGATGTCTTAGGCGTACCTCCACTAAGAAGCTCAACCATGTCATCTAAGACTCCAACCTCCCACCCCTCCGGTATCTCCCCCAGCTCCGAGGGTACGAGGCGGTCGAGGAAGAGGTCGTAGTGCTCGGCGGGGAGGCCGAGGAGGGACTCGCCGGGGCGCCATCGACCCTCCATCTTGGCCCGCACCGGGTCGAAGTCCACAAACCACGACTTGAACAGCGCCCGCGCCATCTCCTCCAGCGTCTCGTTCATCCGCCGATTCAGCGCGATCTTGTCGTCCAGCGTCCCTAGGATGTGGGCAATGGCGCGTTGTTCGGGAATGTCTGAGGGGAGGCAAACCCCTGCTTGGTGTAAGTGATTCCGGTTCAGGCCCGGCACTGCCGCTTTGTCCGAATAGGCAGAGAAATCTAGTCCTCGGAGTAAATAGCTGATGAACCGTGGATCGTTTCCCTTGAAGTCCCTTACGTACAGAGTTGTGTTCAGAGGCCAGAAGTCATTGGGGACATAGAAGACCTCCCCTAGCGTGCCGTACCGACCGGTCACGACTCCTGGACCTTCCACCTTGGCTTTGACATGATAATCCGTCACACCGGAGGACGAGACAAGCGGTACAGCGCCAGGCATACGGTCTCTTTGAGGAAGATCATACCCACGCTTGAGTTCCACGACTTCGCCTAGGCTTGTCTGCCGCCATTCACTCCCCATAGCCAAGCCCCCTCAAGTTCGCCTCTATGGCCGCGTCCAGCTTGGCGGCCTCCGCCTGCTGCTCGCGCCATTGGGCAGTGAGGCGCACCATCTTCTCCTCAAAGGGCTCGCCATCGTCTTCCTGCGGGGCCGCGCCGACGTAGCGGCCGGGGGTGAGGACGTGGCCGTGTTTGCGCACCTCATCCAGCGATGCGCTCTTGCAGAAGCCGGGAACGTCGGCGTACTCGCCCGCGCCATCCTCGCCCCGCCAGGCGTGGTAGGTGTCGGCGATGCGGGCAATGTCGTCATCGGTCAGCTCCCGGTGGGTGCGATCGGTCATGCGCCCCATCTTGCGCGCGTCAATGAAGAGCGTCTCGCCCTGGCGGTCGCGGTATCTACCACCTTTGCGGTCCCTTGAGAGGAACCACAGGCAGGCGGGTATCTGGGTGGAGTAGAAGAGCTGGCCCGGCATCGCCACCATGCAGTCCACCAGGTCAGCTTCGATGAGGCTCTTGCGTATGTCGCCCTCGCCAGACTGGTTCGACGACATGGAGCCGTTGGCCAAAACGAAGCCCGCGATGCCGGTGGGCGACAGGTGGTGCGCCATGTGCTGCACCCAGGCGAAGTTGGCGTTGCCCTTGGGCGGAGCGCCGTACTGCCAGCGCCTGTCCTCCTGAAGGCGTTCGCCGCCCCAGTCGGAGATATTGAAGGGTGGATTGGCCAGAATGAAGTCGGCCTTCAGGTCTGGGTGGCGGTCGTTGTGGAAGCTGTCGCCGTGGGCAATCTGGCCCTCGATGCCTCGGATCGCCAGGTTCATCTTGGCCAGCCGCCAGGTGGTGTAGTTGGACTCCTGGCCGTAGATGGAGATGTCGCCTCGCGCCCTGCCGCCGTTGCCGTTCCCGCTGGCGTGGGCGCGAATGAACTCCACCGACTGCACGAACATGCCGGAGGAGCCGCAGCATGGGTCGTAGACCCGGCCCTTGTATGGCTCCAGCATCTCCACCAGGAGCTTAACGACACTGCGTGGGGTGTAGAACTCGCCGCCCTTCTTGCCCTCGGCGCTGGCGAACTGGGAGAGGAAATACTCGTAGACCCGGCCCAAAACATCCTTGGAGCGGGCCTCCTCGTCACCCACCTGGATGTTGCTGATGAGGTCGATGATCTGGCCCAGACGCTGCTTGTCCAGCGACGGCCGAGCGTAGTCCTTGGGCAGCACGTCCTTGAGCACGGGGTTGTCCCGCTCGATGCCAATCATGGCGTTGTCGACGGCCTGGCCGATGGTGGACTGGCGGGCCTGCGTCTGGAGCTGCGGCCAGCGAGCCTCGGTCGGCGACCAGAATATGTTCTGGGCGCGGTACTCGTCGGGGTCCTCGGGGTCTGCGCCCTGGCCGACCTCGGCCTCCAGCCCAGCGTAGGCCTCCTCGAAGGCGTCGGAAATGTACTTGAGGAAGATCAGGCCCAAGACCACGTGCTTGTACTCGGCGGCGTCCATGCTGCCGCGCAGGGCGTCCGCCATCCGCCATAGATCGGACTCGTAGCCCGTGGTGGCGCTGTTGGCGTTGGATTGGGTGTTGGGCGGTCTCTGTCGAGATGTTGTCATTTGGTATCACTCTTACGCTTGCTCTCGGCCCGCCACCTGTCCACCTCGCGTAAGGCGTTCTTGCCCCCTGGTCCGTATCCGTGACGGACCAGGAAGCCGGGGACGCCGCCGTATTCGACGGAGATAACCGCGGACTCAGCGGTCTTGTCGTGGCCGGGCAGGAAGAACGAGCCGATCGCCGTCTCCGCGCCGCAACCACACCAGCACTCGCCAGTCGGTAGCAGGCGTTTCTTTGAAGCCATTCTCATATCTCCCGAAACGAGACTGCGGGGTGGCCTTGGATGCTATCCAAGGATACGCCTCTAGGCGCTTCTGTGTCAAGACCGCCTTGCTCAGGCGGATTGCCACCCTTCCGTTCGTCACTTGCAGTCGCTCCGACCAGAAACCGTTTCGCCACTACCACAAGATTGGCTGCGACACAATGGCTTGCAGGGCATTACATAGGACACCTTTCCACGCGACAATTGATAGTTGGACAACTGCCAGCTAGAGCAATTGCCCGAATACGACACAGCGTGAAATGGGGACCCGGATATGCCCCTCTCTGAACGACAGCTGCTCGACTCCCTCAGCAGGATGCCTTTCATCGACTCAGCAGAGTTGGCAGGCATCCTGGGGGAGCCACACGCGACCGTCCACCGAGGGCTGACGAGGCTGCTGACCACCGTCATCGTCGGGAGGGTGAGCCACGGCACCGCCCACCTGCCGTCTAGTCAGAGATACTACCTGACGGCCAACGGCATCAGACAGGCCGCGGAGTTGCTCGGCTTTACGACGCCCTCGGACTTCGTGCGAGCTTACCCCGTGTCCAGGGAGTGGCTGGCGCTGCTGGTCCGCCGGATGGACGCGGCGGCCGCCGTCTACCGGCTCGCTGCCTCACTCTCCCCCGGAACAGGTTCTCTCCGGTCGCACGTGGAGTTTCACCGCCGGGGCCGCTTCGACGCCACGATCACCCTGCATGACGGCCCCAGCTTGGGCGTGATCCGCCAAGGTCTGGCCCTTCGTCGGCGCTCGCTCTACGACCGGCTGAGGGCCATAGCGGAGTACCACTACACGCGCCGCCCCGGCACCGTCCTGATCCTAACGCCTAGCGTCTGGGAGCAGAGGCTGACGACGAGGTTCTGCATGGAACTGAATCTTGAAGACTCCTACGTCGGTGTGGAGTCTCGGGACACACTGGAAAGACGGGACATCCACGTCTGGAAGAAGACGTCAGGCCTGTTCAGCGGCTCGTACTACACCCTCGATTTCGTGAGCTCACAGGGCGGCCCTGGCGGAGCGCTTCATACGGAGTCGCCGGAGCGGAAGCGGGCCTCGATACCCAACCCTGAGCAGATGATTCAGGCTGCGCCGGCCTTCGGCATCAGCCCGGCTGAGAAGCGGACGCTCGACCTCATCACCGACCACCCGATGATCCCCCGCGAGCACCTTGCCCTCTGGCTGGGCGTCTCCGAGGGCCGTGTCAGCCAGATGATGCACAGCCTCGTGAACACCTGGGGCCTGGTCGAGCGTCGAGGACAACGCAGTCACACCCGCTACACGTTGTCCGCCGAGGGCATTCGCTACGTAACCCACAGGGACCGCGCCCAGCTTCCCACCACGCAAGGCATCTGGAGCACGGCCTTCACTACCGACCGGCAGGGCCGGAGACGGCACGTGGGCCACCGGATCGACACGTGGGCGCGGCAGACGAAGCACGCAGACGGCATCACCTGGTTCCTCGCGAAGTTGGAAGCTGAGACCAGGGAAGATTCTTCGAGCGAGTTGCTGTGGTCGGTCCCCACCGCGAGGTCTGACCGGGCATACAACTGGGGCCAGTCTGCCATCGCCCCGGACGCCGTGGGGAAGATAGTCGCAGAGGGCCTTCAGATACCGTTCTACCTCGAGTACGAGCTACGTGCCCGTCACCCCGAAGGAGTCCTGGCCCGCCTGAGTCCCTACATGAGCTACTACTGGTCCACCGAGCCCGGCGACGACCAGCCTCCGTTCCCCGTCACGCTCTTCGTAGTTGACACAGAGGAGGTCGAGGCCACCTACGTGCGCACATCGGCGCGGATGACTCGGATGTCGCTGCCCATTCTCGTGTCGTGCATCCCTGTCCTGTCCACCGCAGGAATCCTGGGGCGGTCCTGGCATCCACTGTGGGAGCCGGAGCCTCCGAGACTTCCCCTGTCCGGGCTGAGGGCCTACCAGTGGGACTCGCTCTACCACCGGGTGCGTCACCGTCCTGTAGAGGGGAATAGATAGGGCCGATACGTCCCTATCTGCCCGTTATGCTGTCTGGGGGCTGCAAATGGTGCATCTTGGCCTGTAGGCGAGGTCTTGTGAGGCCACAACCCGCCTGATTTGCCCCTAATTTAGCTACGAAATGGGCCGACAAATCCTCTGACCGGTCAGCGCCCGAAAATGCAAATGAATGAAAAGCCATACTAAACTACATTGCCTCCCCGACAATGACCTGATTGCACTTTTGCAACCCCTGACGCATCATCCGATGGCGAAGAAACAGCTATGTATGAACCTGTTCGGCGGGTCGGCACAGCTGATCCGGGCAGGATTTGGCGTGTCGGCGGCGTCCGCGGCCCAGTGTGGCCCATCGGTTTTGCGGCGAAACGATGTCGGGTTGCGTGACATGATTTTGGGGCATGGGTAGGAACGGACATCCCGGGCCAGCCAGCTAGGGATTCCTGCCACATTCGGAGTGTACTGACCGAAATCTGTGAACAGTTCTTGTCCAGGGCTGGTTCCACCGAAAAAGGGATGCGATTGTCAAAGCGGGCCACCCCCCTGTAGAGGACGAAAATGAGTGACGAACGGGCATCGCGGGCCGACGACAATCAGCCCGACCTCAGATGGGTCGTGGAGTGGCTGGTCGAGCGGGGGGGTCAGCGCCGGACGGCGGCCCTTCTGGGAGTGAACCGGAAGACGGTGGCGCTGGCCCTGCGCCGGGAGCGACTGACGGGCAGGATGACCCTGGCCGTGCAGCGACTCATGGCCAACCTGGACGACCCCGGATGGGAGAGAACGACGCCACTGGACCGGTTGGAGGCGAGGATGAGGCTGGCGATTGAAGCCGTGGACGATCTGGCTAGGCTCGTGGAGCGTCTGACCCGGCGCGTGGAGGCCCTGGAGGCGGCTCGGCAACCCGAAGACGACGCCGGGGGCCGGGAGTCGGCGGATGCTCACGACGCCGAGGGGCGGGGCCTGCGTCTGTTCAACTGGAGACGGAGGCGTCAGTCACAGGGCGAGGAAAAGAGTGATGGATGAGCGTGTGCGCTGGGTGACGAAAGCGGAGGCGGCGCGAGAGATGGAGATATCCATGTCCACTCTCGACCGGAGGATCAGGAGGGGGGAGATCGAGGTTCGCAGGGAGGGACGCTGGGTCCACGTGCGGCTGGAGGGGCCGGAGTACGTGGGCGACGACGAGCTGCTGCGTCGATCCCTTGGTCGGGAGGACAAGCTTCAGCGGACGGTATGGGAGTTGGATAGGACAGTCACGGAGTTGGAGCGGGAGCGAGACGAGGGCAGGGAAGCGGCGTTAGCCAGCAGACAGGTGCATAAGGAGCTTGAGGAGGCGTACCGGAAGGAGACCGCCGCGCACAAGGAGACGAAGAATCTGCTCAACATGGTCCGCGTGACCGCAATCGTGCTGTTCGTGCTGCTGGTCGGCAGCGTTCTCCTATGGTGGTTTGTGCTGAGGTAGGGGTGGCGCCGCCAGCCCTTCGACGTTCCCGCCAGCCGGACCCCCGGTTCTTCAAACCCCATCCGCCTCTCTTACGCGTCGGTGTTCCACTTTCCCCAATTCGTAGCTGCCGATGCCCCATGACGCAGGCCAAAGCCCATGTTCCAATCACGTCCGCGAACGCCATCGGCATTTTGTCCACTTTCGTAGCTGCGACTGTCCAGTGTCGCCCGACTCATCCACCGGCAACCTGTCCACTTCCAAAGCCGCGACTGTCCAGTAGGGGTGGCACGAGTACCGGAATCAAATTGCTCGCTCCGATTTAGCAGGATGCCCCATTCACCCCGATTTCAGCTACGGAATCGCCCGAACTGCAACTTGCCGCCCCGTGCGATCTCCTGTACACGGGTGTGACACCGCCAGCGACCCCTGGCATCTCGCGCCTTCTGAGGAGGGTCTGTGCGCGCGAGCCCTACCCGGTCCGTTGCCGTTGCCCAGGCGCTTGCGCTGGAGTCACTAACTCACTACAATGTATCTGGACATCTACCCTCCGGCTAGGGCAAGCTGAGACGAAGGAGGCACGACATGGCCGTAGACCAGAAGGACAAGTACCGAGAAATGGTGCTCCGAGGCAAGTACCAGAGACTGTACACGTACCTGAGCAGTCTTCAGGTGCAGGAGTGGAGGACCTCCTTCAACGAGGTCGAGGCAGTCATCGGATTCGAGCTGCCTCCGTCCGCACGGCTGCACCGGCCCTGGTGGGGAAATCAGAGAGGCGGCAATGGCCACAGCCACGCCTCTTGCCTGGAGCGTCGCCGGCTGGGAGACGGCGGAGGTCGATATGGATGGCGAGATGCTGCTGTTCCGGCGAACGCACCCGAAGCCCATACCCAGGCTCTCTCTCGACGAGGCGTGGCCCGTCCACCCCACCGCGGTGTGGCCGGAAGGTCTGAGCCTCAGACGTGAGGACCTCTACGAGGAGAGGGTTTAGTCCCGCCATGTTCATAGACACCAACGTGCTGGTGAAGTCCCGTGTCCCCAGCGCGCCGGACCACGACGCGGCCAGGGCCAGCTTGGAACGCGCTTTTCGAGACCCCGAACCGCTAAGGATCAGCCGTCAGGTGATACGAGAGTACCTGGCCGTCGTCACTCGACCGCAGACCTGGACGGTGGCCATCACCCGTGAGGATGCCCTGGATGACGTGAGCAGGCTGATAGGCAGCTTTGAGATACTCGAGGACGGTCCCGTGGTGACCGAATCGCTCGTGGGGCTGTGTCGAGAGATTCCCGCGGGGGGACGGCAGATTCACGACGCCAACATCGTCGCAACCATGCTGGCGCATGGGGAGCGCAGGCTATTGACGTTCAACGTCTCAGACTTTCACCGTTACGGCGACCGCATCGAACTGGTGGACAGATAGTTGAGTGTGAAGAAACATCCACAATCAGCCAGAAGCTACAGTGTCCCCAGCAGGTTTGGTGCGGTGATACACAAGCGGGGAACCGTGCCGGTAGTTTGTTGCCTGCACGCCATCGTTGTGGGGTTAGGCAGCTACGCCGCCGCTTTCGCCACATTGATGCTGGTCTTCGTCTTGTTGACCGCCTGCTCTCCCTCACCAAACGGAGACAACAGTCCAACAGACAGCAGAGTCTACTCTCCTCCTCTGGCCTCTTCAACAGGGCGAGAGCTGTTCGTCGCGAACTGCGCTGTGTGTCATGGAGTCGCTGCCGAAGGTCAGCCCGACTGGCATATCAAAAAGGCTGACGGTACGCTTCCAGCGCCACCGCTCAACGGCGACGGCCACACGTGGCACCATTCAGACGGTCTCCTGTATCGAATCGTCAGCAAGGGCGGGAAGCTACTGGAAGACCCGAGCTATCCGAGCTTCAAGAGCGGTATGCCTGCATTTGGGGACCAGCTCAGCCACGAAGAGATTGTCGAGGTGCTCAACTACGTCAAGAGCCTTTGGGGAGACAAGACCAGTCGAGGACTGTCTATTCGGGAGTCTCAGGCGTTGGCCAGTGAGCAGGACCCGTTGCCCCCGGGGAGGGAGTAGGCCAAGCATCTTGGACAGGTATGCCATTGTCTGGGGCACATTTCGAATCTCTTGACGATTAACCAATCCACTCAAGGAGAACAGCATGAAGAAGATGCACCTACAGCCGCTTACACCGGCGGCGCTCTACGCACGAGTGTCCAGCGAACGGCAGGACGTGGACCTGTCCGTGTCCGCCCAGCTCAGGGCGCTCAAGGACTACGCCAGGGCCAACGGCTACTCCGTCGCACGCCAGTACATCGACGAGGCCGAGAGCGGCCTCGTCGCCGACCGGCCACAGTTCCGGGAGATGATCGAGGAGGGCAGTAAGCCCAACGCTGCCTTCGAGGTCATCCTTGTATGGAAATTCAGCCGCTTCACCAGAAAGCGCGAGCACGCCGTAGCCTTCAAGTCGATGCTACGGCGCAAAGGCATCCGGGTGGTCTCCATCACCGAGCAGGCCGAGGACAACGCCACTGGCAGACTGCTTGAGGGAATCATCGAGAGCGTGGACGAGTTTTACAGCGAGAATCTTGCGCAGGAGGTCGTCCGGGGCATGAGGGAGGCGGCATCGAGGGGCTTCTTCCTCGCCTCCAACGCCCCCTTCGGCTACAAGCGAGTCAAGGTGAACGACGGGGTGAAGGAGCGTCCCACGCTGGAGGTTGACCCGGCCACAGCCCCCGTGGTCAGGGAGATATTCGAGAAGTCGCTGCGAGGCAGCGGCCTCAAGGAGATATGCAAGGAGCTGAACGACCGGGGCGTCACCAACCGTGGCAAACGCTGGTACAAGGGAACGCTCCACTACGTGCTGAGGAACGAGGCATATACCGGCACCGCCGTCTGGGGCCGCACCAGCAAGGGGGAAAAGACCCAGGACCCTGTAAGAGTGGAGGGAGCGTGGCCCGCGCTGATTTCGAGGGAGCTGTTCGACGAGGTGCAGCAGGCCATGCGGGAGCGTGCTCCGAAGGTGCGGAGGCCAGCGAGAGTTGGCAGCAGGTTCCTGCTGAGCGGGCTGCTCAAGTGCGGGGTGTGCGGCAGGCCCTACTCCGCCCAAGGAGCCAAGAGCGGCCAGTTCGCCTACTACATCTGCGGCACCCTGTTCAGAGAAGGTGCGGGGACGTGCAGTGCCCGCTACCTGAACGCCCCGAGGCTGGAGGCGTTCGTGGTGGAGAAGATCAGGGAGCGGATCCTCACCGAGGCGACCATAGTAGAGCTCGTGCAGCTAGTGGCCGAGGAGATCGACGCCATGGCTGAGGAGCTATCCGGCAGGCTGGAGGTCATCGAAGCGGAGCTAGGCGACGTGAGGAAACGGCTTGAGAGACTCTACGAGGCCATTGAGGCGAGCGAGCTGACGCTGGAGGTCCTGTCGCCTCGCATCATGTCTCTGAGGCACCGCGAGGAGCAGTTGGAGGCTGCGCGAGAGGACGCCGAGACCCAGCTTGAGCAGCGCAGAGTGGAGCTGCCCAACACCGAGGAGATCGCCCGATACGTTGCGGACTTCCGGGACTTCCTGCAGGAGGGGACGATTCCCGAGCGGAAGGCGCTCATCCGCAACTTCGTGGAGGGGATCGAGGTGGTCGGAGACGAGGCGACGCTGACGTACACCGTCCCTATGCCAAACGATGGGGTGACCAGCGAATCGGCCTCGGTTCCCTGCGCTCCGTCAACTCGCTCTCGTTCAGGAACACACTCAGGTCCTGGGCGTAGGTCGTGATGGTTTCCACATCGTCCAGGACCTCCCGCCTCTCCGAGAGCATAGACCTGGCCTCCGCCGCAGATGCCTCCAGCTTCTCCTGCCGTTCCCGGTGTTCGCGGATGCGGGGCTTGAAGTCGTTGATGTCCAGGTCGGTGGTCTCCACCAGGTTGTAGAGCCGGTCCAGCCTGCGCTTCACGTCCCCAAGCTCCGATTCTATGGTCTCCAGCCTCTGTCGCTGCTCCTTGGCAACTCCGTCCATCTCTTCGTCCACCAGCTTCACCAACTCCCGGATGTTGCACTCGGTAAGCACGTTCTCCCGAATCTTGCCGACCACCAGCTCCTCGAAGCGCCGGGCGTTGAGCCGCGGGGCGTCGCAGGCCCCACTGCCCCGCTTCATCACCGACTGGCAGACGTAGTAGGAGAACCTGCCGCTCTTGGCGTCCTGGCCGGAGAGCGCCCGGTTGCACGCTTTGCACTTGATTAGGCCGCTGAGCAGGTAGGAGCTTCCGACCCGGCGGGGATGGCTCCGCTTGGGAGCGCGGGAGCGCAGCTTCCGGCTCACTCGGCGGAACTGGGCCTTGGAGATGATGGCGGGGAAGGCCTTCTCTACTCGCACCGGTTCTGCTTTGTCCTTGGCGTCGGCGCCCCAGACTAGAGTCCCCGTGTACGACTCGTTTCGGAGGATGATGTGGACGCCGTTCTTGGACCAGAGCCTCCCCGTGGGGTTGGCGATCCCCTCGTCGTTGAGGGTGCGGGTGATGTCCAGGATTCCCCTGCCTACCTCGGCCATGCCGAAGATGCGCTCCACGACAGCCGCGGTCGCCTCGTCGGGTTCGAGGGTGGGCCGCTTCTTGGCCCCGTCCTGCACCATGAGCTTGCGGTAGCCGTAGGGCACCCGGCTGGCCACCCAGAATCCGCGAGAAGCGGCCTCACGCATACCCCTGACAACCTCCTGCGCCAGATTTTCGCTGTAGAACTCGTCCACCGACTCGATGATGGCCTCCATGAGCTTGCCGGTGGGGGAGTCGTCGGCGTGCTCGGTGATGGAGACCACCCTCACGCCCTTGCGCCGGAGCATGGCCTTGAAGGCCACGGCGTGCTCGCGCTTGCGGGTGAAGCGAGAGAACTTCCAGACGAGAATCTCCTTGAAGGGGGCCTCGGGCTTGGCGGTCTCATCCAGCATCCTTCGGAACTGGGGCCGGTTGGCGGTGCGTCCGCTCTCGGCCTCGTCCACGTATTCACGAGCGACCAGGTAGCCGTTCCTCTCGGCATAGTCCCTGAGCGCGCGGAGCTGGGCCGCCACCGACAGGTCCACGTCCTGGCGGTCACTGGAAACTCGTGCGTAGAGGGCCGCCGGTATCAGATCAAGTCGGTCATTCATCAGCCTTTCCTCCTTCTGTTCGGGCATGTCCCGTCTGTCGGGTTCGCAGTCTTTCCAGTCGTTCCCGTCTTCGCCACTCCCTCTCCTCCATGTACAGGCGGACCGCCTCCCGGAGCAGCTCGCTCACGGTGCGGTCCTCCTCCTTGACCACCTGCCGCAGATGTTGGGCCATCTCCGGTGGCAGGGAAAAGGTGATGGTGTCGGTGTTTCTCGACTTTGGGGGCATGGTTGCTCTTTTCGTCTGTCGGTATAGTACGCTGTCTTACTATACACCACCGGGCAACCGATCTTCAACCGCCACCAGGGAGGAGCCGCCGCCGGGATCTGCGGGTTCCGAGCGCTGCAACAATTGTCCCGTTTCAGCCTGTTGGGGGCTGACACGGTAGGTGCAAAGAATGCCCTTTTGTCCCCTATAGGAAACCCTGGAAACGGCTTTAGTACATGGATGGAACATGCTCCTGTGGTCTCTGTGTCTCGGTTCTCGAAGGCCCGTGGCGAGGCTGCTGTCGCTACGAGCCAAAGCTGAAGTGCAATGAACAACTGAGTTGGACGGGGCCTCCCCTGACGTATCAGCTCTGCAACAATTGGAACATGTGAGGGCGGAAGGGGCATGAAGGGTGTGGAACTCCTGCAAAATGGTCCCAGCAGCCATGCTGGGACAGCCCCTACAGGAAGTGGTCGGAACGGCGAAAGTGGTCATTGTGCAACTGGGTACAACGACCTCAACTGGATGCGGTCGGTGAGGTTCAGCCCGTCTGACGACGATGCAGGCGGAGACTCTCGGCACGAATGCCCCAGGATGCCGCACTCAGCAAGGGTTTCGACATTGGAGGTGATGAGGGGCGGCCCGTCCAGTCTGTCAGCGGCATCAAGAAAGGCGGCCTCATTGTCGGGAGTCTCGAAGACGAAGAGCACCCGAGGTAGGAGTCCGCCGTGGTCCCGCTCCGCCCAGCCGCTCAGGAAGTAGCGGCGGTAGGACTGCAGGCGGTCGAGGATACGCTTGGGTGTAGTTGCCCGACGCTCGAACTCCAGCAGGTAGGGACGCCACCGGCCCCGGTACTCCAGAGTGAAGGAGGCGTCGGGGTGTATCACGTAGGTGGTCCAGTCGTAGCGGTAGCCGATGCTGGAGCGGGAGGTGGGCAGCAGGTCGAACAGGCCGTGGTCCGGGGAGCGGGCGGCCTCGGCGGTCAGGGCGGCGGCGAAGCTGGTGACGCCGGCGTGGTGCCGAAGCTGGGAGGCGAGGGCGCGTGGGGCGGTCCCAGCGTAAACATCAGGGTCCGAGTACGAGGGTTCGGCGCTCCACTGGTCGAGGGTGAGCCCGACGGCGGCGCGGTCTCTGCGGGCCAGGTAGGTCAACCCCTCGTCCGTGAGCATGTGAAGTTGGCAGTCCGCCCGCACGAGACCATGCTGGCTCAGGGAACGGAGCACCTGGTTAACCCGGCGCAGGGTGACGCCCCTCATCAGTCCCGCAAGCTGCTCACGGGTGCACAGGGGCCAGGCGGCCAGCAGGTCCAGGGCGTCTTTGTCGGCGCGAGTCAGCTGCACTGAGAGGGCCGACGCAAGCTGCTGGGACGGTTCGGGCATGGAGGCCTGCACGCCGGAGGGATACAGGTTGCCGGGATTCGGTTTCGGGTTGTCGCGGAGGAAGGAGTAGGACGAGTCCAGCAGGCGCTCCGCCCATGCCAGGATTCCGGTTAGGCTGGCGTCCGGGGAGACCAGCACAGGGGGGTCGTCGCCCAGGCCGCTCCCGCACTGCTGCCAGACGACTCCTTTGTGGTCTCCGGCTAGAAGCTCTCCCTCCGTCGCCACAAAGGTCCTGCCGTGCTCTGAAGGGTCGCCCAATGAGCGGATGGCCCGGCGGGTGGCCTGGTCTGCGTGGGTCAGTACGAGGGTGACGAAGGGCGCCTCGCTGCTGTCCAGCCGCTCGATACTTCTAAGACGGTAGCGGAGATTGGCAGTAGAGAGCATCGGCCCCTGGTGCAGAAGGCCAACGGAACGACCCCCGGACAGGGTGAGCAGCATGTCGTAGGGACCACGGCGGTAGTGGTCCACGCGCGCAGGATCGTTGTGCGGGTCGGCGTCCGCGACCATGGCGGCGACGCGGTAGAGCACGGCGATGGCGTCCAGCCGTTCAGCCAGCAGCCGGAACCACTGTTTCGATACTGGGTAGGCCCGCAACATGTGCGCCCGGCCCTTGGTGGCTACGCCCCCGGCGATGACGCCCTTATCCGTCGGGAAGTATCGGCGTTGCGGCCGTGTCCCCAACACGCACAGATGATGCGGCACGGAGTCCACCAACTCCCGCTTGGCGAGCTTCTCCAGACGCTCCCGCAGGGTGGAGGCGGGAACGCGGCCCAGCCGCGACAGATCGTCCACGGTGGTCAACGGCGCTGCGCACAGCGATAGGAGCGCTTCCTCGAGACTCTCGCGCAGGGGACGCAGAGCGGGGTCAGGCCGCCAACCCCTTAAATCGATGATGATTTCCAGCGTGGCCGCCTCAAGCGCCGCTGTGTTCCCGCCGACGGAGCTCAGGACGGCATCGGGCACGGCGCGTCCCATGTGGCCCCGTTCAAGGAATCGCCAGAGGGTGTGGCGGGACACGCCGAGGTCCTTGGCTGCCATCCGCCGTCCATGCAGCGACGCGTAGGCGCGCACGTAGTCCCGGACCGCTCTCTCAAGGTGCGGTCCGGCATGTAGCGCGCCGTTCAGTTTTGGCGCTCGTGGATTCGTGGTTACCAATCGGATGCTCCAGCTTGCTCAGTGCTCCACCATTCCATTTTGGAGGGAAAAATCGGCGTATGTAATGCCTTGCAAGCCATTGTTTTCACACCGGTTTTGTGGTATGGGCCACGACCACGACACAAGGCCGAGAAGCCGGTGGGCACACAGATCTGGCCTACATGTGCGGAGTTCACTGCCTATGAGCCGGAGGCGCGGGCATAGGCCCGTACCTGTATACGCAGTCAGGAAGTAAGTCTTGACACTTTAAGAGAAATGTATATACTACTAAATATTAATAGTATATACATATCATTTGTGTTCGTATGGTGTATCCATCTTACGAGGCAATGTGTGAAAAGGAGCTCTGGCCATAAATGGAGGTCGCCTCGACATCAACACATGGAGCAACATGACGGAGGAGACGATAAGTTGTGGAGGAAAGAGACCGACGCCGATTGCGACGAATACCTGGTCGTTACACACTGGGAATCCAAGGAGGCACATAATCAGTGGACCCGCAGTGAGGCATTCAAGGCAGCTCACTCTGGGCCAAGGGCCGATTTCATAGTCGGGCATCCGGAGTTCGGCGGCTATGAGGTGCGGCTTCACTCTTCTTCAATGGAGGCGAAGGTGAGGGTGTGATTTGGGATCCCGCTGGTAGTCCGGTTTAAGAATCACTCAAAATCATCAAGGATATGGAGAGGCAAAACATGCTTAAGTTTACACTGGTTCTATTGATCGTACCCATTCTAGCACTCGCTGCATGTGGCGATGGCGGTGACAGCGGTGACCTGAAAAAAGCTGTCGTTGAAAACTATGCAGATGGAGCTCATTCATCATACGTTCGAAGCCTTACATCCGCGATGGCACTGGACGCTGCTATAGACAGATTCCTAGCCGCTCCATCACAACCACGGCTGGATGCTGCCAAACGTGCTTGGCTGCGCGCTAGAGACGATTACGGTGTCACAGAAATCTATCGCTTCTACGAGGGTCCCATTGACAACGAAGAGGATGGCCCCGAGGGGCTCATCAACGCGTGGCCTTTGGATGAATCCTACATTGACTACGTGGAGGGTAACTCCAACGCTGGAATCATCAATGATCCAGAAACATTCCCTGCAATTGACGCCGAGCTTCTGGTATCTCTAAACGAAGAGGGTGGGGAGGAGAACGTCTCAACGGGATGGCACGCCATCGAGTTCCTTCTGTGGGGTCAGGACCTTAACCCAGATGGTCCAGGCTACCGTTCCATAGAGGACTACACGGTT
>CBDFJU010000004.1:0-1335000 GCA_965248515.1 Dehalococcoidia bacterium
GATTGGATTCTGCCGTGTTCTGACCCGCGGTGTCATTGATAGATTTGCGGGTCACATCTGGTACGAAATTTCAGAATCCCTTCCCGATACGTTGAAATGGCCTGATGATGAGCCTGAGCCTGGCGTCCTGTTCGCTTCCGACAGCGACAGGCTAAACGAGAACTTGGGGCGAATTTTCAGTGGAGAGTTGGGCTGAGCCAGGATCCCTCTGAGAGAAGAGCAGAGGACTGTCGGTAGCAAACGGGTAGCAAAGAGGTCGGATCCGTCGCTACAATGGATGCCTTCACAGGTTCATGGGCCGGTAGCTCAGTGGAAGAGCACCTGACTTTTAATCAGGGTGTCGCGGGTTCGAACCCCGCCCGGCTCACCAACAGAGGTCAACCAGCCGATAATTTTCGGTGACCGGATAGCATGCGGCAGGAAGTTCGGACTAGTATCTCACCTGGTCGCATCGCGATTCCTGTATCAGTCTCATCCATGCGTTTCCATGCGCCTTGGCGGCGACATTGGTGAGCAATTCCCACCGGGCAGGCAATACGCCTACAACTTTGGGCTCGTGTCCCTTGGCCAGCAGCGTGGCAGAGCGCTTGACCTGGCCCAAGAATGCCACCAGCCAATCGGGAAGCGCGTTCGCTTTTGTGGCTCCTTCGTGATTTTGGGTCTCGGTCGCCGACGTTCCGCGTGTGCTCGTGTTCATGAGGTTCAACTGTGTGTCTCTCTCCGCTGTCTGACTTACCATAATTCGTTCTCCTCTCTTGCGTGTGCTCTGTCCGATGACACAAGAATAGTTCTTGATCGGGCCCCATGCTTCGACTATCATCGAACTATGGATGCACCGGTTTCCCTGGCAGACCTCGCCGCGCTCATGGCTGCTCCGGCTCGGGCAAGGATGCTAGAGACTCTCCTGGAAGGCGAGCCATTGTCAGCCATCGAACTCGCTGTGATCGGTGATGTGCAGCCGCCGACTGCCAGTAGCCACCTCTCCAAGCTCGTTGGCGCCGGCCTCGTGACCAGCAAGAAGCAAGGCCGTCATCGCTTCTTCGAGGCCGCCAGCGCCCATGTAACGGACGTGGTGGAAGGGCTCAACGAGCTCATCCCAGACCGAGCTCAACCAAAAAGTCGTGCCCCCAAAGACCTTCAGATGGTCCGGACTTGTTACGACCACCTAGCCGGGAAGCTTGGAACGTCCCTCACGGACGCGATGACCGCGAATCGGTATCTCAGCCCACAGGGGAAGGACTTCGATCTGACCGCGGAAGGCAAGACGTTCTTCTCCGATCTCGGGGTGGACGTGGAGGCGGCCCAACGGCAACGGAGACTCTTCGCAAGGCGTTGTCTCGACTGGACTGAGAGACGGTATCACCTAGGTGGCGCGCTTGGCGCCGCGTTCATGGTCCACTGTTTCGACACCGGGTGGATCCGACACGGCGATCGAAAGCGCGGTGTGCGGGTAACCCCACACGGCTCCAGTCTATTCCGAGTCTACTTCAGGCTGATTGTTGGTTATCCAGAGTCCGAGTAGGCTCGGAGTCCCCAAGATGCGGGAGCATCCATTCCGTACGGGATCAATGTTGTGCACTGATCTCGACCGGTCGAGCTAGTCGCCCGCGGGCTGACGGCCCCCTACTCGACGTCGTATATGGACTTGCCCAGATGCCGGCCACACTTCCCGTACTCATGACACCCAAACCGAGCACTTTCGTATATGCAGCGCTGCATTAGCTGCCGCTCGAGTCCAGGCCCGGGTCAACGGCTGCGTCGGGACCGCATGCGCTCCGCCAGCAGCTCGGCCAGGTGGAGGACGCGGACGGGCATGCGCGCCGCGTCGAGGCCGCCCCGGAGTTGCATCAGGCAGCCGGGGTTGTCGGAGACGACCGTCTCAGCGCCGGTCTCCGCGATGTGGTCCAACTTGTTCTGAAGCACCCGTTCCGAGATCCTGGGGTAGTCCAGCGAAAAGGTGCCGCCGAAGCCGCAGCACGCGCTCGACTCCTCCATCTCCCGCACCTCGAGTCCCATGGCGCCGGTGACGATACGCCGAGGCTCGTCGCTGAGCTTCAGGCAGTTGCAGGACTGGCAGGAGTCGTGATACGTCACCGGCGAGTCGTCGTCGCCGGCGAGGGCGCCAGGCTCGATCTGGGCGACGCCGTCGACGAAGCTCGTGAAGTCCATGATCCGCGTCGCCAGCGCCTCGGCCCGTCGCACCCACTCCGGCTCGTCTCGCAGCAGGTGCGGATACTCCTGGGTCATCGCCACCGTGCAGCTCGCCGAGGTGCTGACGATGCTTTCCGAGGGCTCCGCTTCCAGGAATGCGATGGTCTCCTTCGCCAGGACTTTGGCCGTATCCCGGTCGCCTGCGTTCATGTGTCCCAACCCGCAGCATTGCCGCTTGCTGGGCAACGTTACCCGAGCGCCGAGGCCGGTGAGCACTTCGACTGCGGCGTCGCCGGTCGAGGGGAACAGGTTGTCCCCGATGCAGCCGGGAAAGTAGAGGACGTTCGCGCCGGCCGCCTTCGAGTCGATAACGGGGTCCGGCTCGAAGACCGCCCCGAGCCCGCGCTCATCGAAGTACGTTTTGTCCGGTAGCTTCGGCAGGTTGCGCCAGCCCGGTACCCGGACCACGCCGTCGCCCTTCTGGAAGGGTTTTTGGGCTAGCTTTGCGAGGTTCAGCCAGCGGCCGGGTTCGCGTTGATACGAAAGGAAGTCGAGGACGTTGCCCTTGAGTAGTCCAAAGGAGCCATCGCCGTGCATCTCCTGGCGCAGATCGAGGATCATGCGCGGGATGTCGATGCCTGCTGGACACACGGTCTCGCAGGCGTTACAGCCGAGACAGAGCGTCTGCGGGCCTGCCGCGTTCTCGTAGCCGTGATGGAAGGCGGTGAGGATGAGGCCGATGGGGCCCGTGTACTTGTACCCGAAAGCGTGGCCGCCGACGGCCTGGAAAGGCGGACAGGCGTTGAGGCAGGCGCCGCAGCGGATGCAATCGAGGGCGTCGCGGAACTCGGGACGGTCGCGCATGAGCATCCGGCCGTTGTCGAGCAAGATGATATGGACCTCTTTCGGTCCGTGGACGCCGATCGTCAGCGACAGCTCGATGTCGGCGGTGCGGCTAGGCCCCGTGATGTACGAGATGTACGTCGTTACCTGCTGGCCGGTGCCGCTGCGCGAAAGGACGCGAAGGACGGATGTGGCGTCCTCCATGGTCTCGACAATCTTCTCGACACCCATGACCGCGACGTGGACCGGCGGCAGTGTCGACACCAGACGGCCGTTGCCCTCGTTGCTCACGATCACCAGGGAGCCCGTCTCGGCGATGCCGACGTTGGCGCCGGTGATTCCCATGTCCGCGTCAATAAAACTCTGGCGCAGGTGCTTGCGCGCCACGGCGACGAGCTCGGGGATGTCCGCGGGGACCGGCTTGCCTTCCACCTTGGAGAAGAGCTCGGCGACCTCTTCGCGGGTCTTGTGGAGCGCCGGCGTGATCAGGTGCGAAGGCTTCTCACCGGCGAGCTGAACGATCCATTCGCCAAGGTCGGTCTCCACGACGTCGATGCCGCGGCCTTCGAGATACTCGTTGAGCTCGATCTCCTCCGTGGCCATTGACTTGCTCTTGACCACGCGCTTCACCTGATGCTCCTCGACCAGGCGTCCGAAAATGGCGAGGGCGTCAGCAGGGGTGTCGGCGAAGTGGACCGTCGCCCCGGCTCGCTCGGCGGCTTCGGTGAACTGGCCCACCAGCTCGGGCAGCCGGTCGATGGCGGCGCGCTTGCGGGACTGCAAGTCATCGCGGAGAGCGGCGAAATCATGGCCTTCGAAAGCCCGGGCGCGAGCCTTGCGCCGGTTGGGGAGGGTACGGGTAAGCGCCAGCTTCAGGTTCTCCGAGGCCATCGCCTTGGACAGACGGCGCTTGAACGCGGCGCGCTCTTTAGCCATGGCCTTCGCGGCCCTTCGTCACCGCGGTAGTCCGAGCCCGCGCGTTGCGATGATGTTGCGCTGCACTTCCGACGACCCGGCACGGATCGTGTCGGATATCGCCAGGTGATAATGTTTCAAGACGCGGCCCTGGAGCTTCGCCCAGGCCGCCGACTCGGCGACCTGGCCGTACAGTCCGAGCACCTGCATGGCCACCTGCGAGGTGCGCTGGCTCAGCTCCGACCCGAACACCTTGGATACCGATGCCTCGTAGTTTGGAGATTCGCCCCGGCTGGCGAGCCAGGCGACGCGGAACGCGAGCATGCGCCCAACGGTGTATTCGATGGCCGTCTCCGCGATCCGATTGCCGATGACAGGGTCGTCGATGATGCTGTGGCCATTGCTCCCGGCGGTCCTGGCGTAGCGCGTCACCTCCTCGAACAGGAGCTGGTTGGCCGTCACGCGCTCGATGCCCGAGCGCTCGAAGTCCAGGTTCGCGGCGACCACGTACCAGCCGCGGTCCTCCTCGCCCACGAGCTCGCGAGCGTTGACCCGGACGTTATCGAAGAAGACATGGTTGAGCCGGCTCCCGGCCATGGTCCACAGCGGCTGGACGTCCACGCCCGGCGCGTTCAACGGCACGAGAAACACGCTGACGCCCCTGTGCTTGGGCGCCTCCGGGTTGGTGCGGGTTGCCAACCAAATGTAGTCGTTGCGATGGGCCCCGCTGGTGAACATCTTCTGGCCGTTGATGATGTAGTCGTCGCCATCCCGAACAGCGGTGGTCTCGACGCCCGCCAGGTCCGAGCCGGCGTTGGGCTCGCTGTAGCCGATGCACATGCTCATTTCAGCTTGGGCGATGCCCGGCAGGTAGGTCTGCTTCTGGTAGTCGTTGCCGCTGACGATGATGCTCGGGCCCATCTGTCGCTCGGCGATGTTATGGTAGCCCATCGGCGCCTGGTGATACGTCATCTCTTCCGTGTAGATGAAGCGCTCGATGTGGCCCAGCGCTTGCCCGCCGTACTCCCGGGGCCATGACAGTCCAATCCAGCGCTTCTCGGCCAGGCTGCGCGAGAAAGCCTCCGAGACATGCGCCTCCTCGGGCTCACCGTCCGAGGCGTCTCTGGCAACGTCGACAAGCGCCACTTTAAGGAAGTCGCGGACCTCCTGACGAAATCGCTCTTGCTCCTGGGTGAACCGAAAGTGCATGGCCGCTCTATGCTAAGCGAGAGGGCCGCCGCATTGCAAAGAAAGGGGCCTTAGCAGCGGGCGCGCCGGTTCTTTTGATTGCCGGCCAAGGAACTAAGTTACAGAACTGCGTTGCTTAACCGGCTCTGGCATCCGTGTAGACTGTGGCGAACCTGGCCAGCCGGGTGTGTCGCCGCGTTTTGCCGGTCTGGAGCGGGTCGGGAGGCCGTGACGGGAAATGAGCATACGGGTGCTACTGATAGCGACGATGGTGGTCGGTCTCGTCGCGTCTTTCGTTACAGTTGGGTCCTTCGCCTTCTTTGGCGATACCGAAGTTTCGACGGGGAACATCGCGCAGGCCGGAGTTCTGGACATCCAGGTCAACGGCTTCGATGACCCCGTCGGTCAGCTCGTGTCGTATACGGGGCTGGCCGACATCAAGCCCAGCCGTCCCTGGAGCCGGTCCCGGTCACGATCTCGAACAGCGGCCAGAACGACGGCCACCTGGACCTCCACTACTTGAACGCCCTTGTCGTGGGTGGCGCGCTCAGCGAGCCCGAGTGCACCAGCCAGGGCGGCGTCTGGAACGGCCTCAACCCTCCTGGGACGGAGTGCGAAAACCCGGGAGGCGGGCCCTTTACCGGCGACGTCAACAATATCGAGGACTTCTTCGAAGTCGACGTGCACGACGTCGACCTCGTCAACAACACCGAAGCGCTGTGCATCGGGGCTGGAGGCACCTGGCACGACCCGCCGGGAGTCTGCGCCCAGAACCCCGCAATCGTACCGCCGACCCCCTTGGGCCTCCCGCACCCGCGGGGGGCATCGAGAGCCTGTGCATCGAGCTGGGCGCCATCAGCAGTGGGGCCTCCCGGGACATTCTGCTCACGTTCCACCTCCATGAGTCGGCGGGTGACGAGTACCAGGGCGACACCATCACCTTCGACATCGAGTTCACCCTCCACCAGGACAACGACGATGTCCTGACCGGCGCTTCTCAGCCGCATTCCGATACTCCGGGGACCCAGTGTGGCGACAACGCGGCGCTGCCCGTGACGCCGCTCGGTGGCGGCCCTCCGCCCGGGCCAACCACCTGGTACCAGGACCTTGATTTCGATAACTTTGGCAACCCATCGGTCACGCTCGTCTCCGTCACGCAGCCGCCCGGCTACGTCGCCGACAATACCGACTGCGACGATGGCCAGAACACGATTAACCCCGGGGCCACCGAGATCGTGGGTGACGGCATCGATCAGAACTGCGACGGCTTCGACGTGGTCAGCTCGGTGAACGCCGGCGACATCATCGTTAGCGAAATTATGATGAACCCCTCCGCCGTGTCCGCCGCCGCCGGGGAATGGTTCGAGGTCTACAACACCCGCTTCGATGTCATCGTCGACCTGGCCGGCTGGACCGTGAGAGACTTGGGCGTCGACGCCTTCATCGTCGCAACGTCAGTGCTCGTCCCGCCAGGTGAGTACCGCGTGTTCGCGATAAACGGCAACCCGCTGCTCAACGGCGGCGTCACCGCGGACTATGTCTACGGGGGCATGGTCTTCTCGAACGTCGCTGACGAGGTCGAGCTGGTCGACCCCTCGGTAACGATCGTCGACACTGTTGCCTACGATTCAGGCCTGGCTTGGCCGGTGGCGTCTGGAGCGGCTACTTCCCTGAACCCGACCCTACTGAACTCCGTCGCCAACGATGCTGCCGCCAGTTGGTGTCTCGCCTCGACTCCGCTATCCGGAGGCGACCTGGGGACGCCGCGCGTGACGAACGACCCCTGCCCGTAGCGGCCCCGCGGCGTCTATGGCTTGACGCGCCGTGCGGGGTCGCCAGGGCTCGCCTGTTGTCCAGGCCCCGGGATGGCCCCGGTAAGGCACTAGATCGCCTTTGACATGGTCGATGGCAGGCTGCCCGTTTGGCACCCGCTGCCCGGTGCCCATTTCGACGCATATCTCCCCGGACGGGGGACCGAGCGTTGTACTGGGGCGTCGATCAATTGCCGTCCCAGTCTCCCGAAGGGGGCCCGTCGCAGCCCCCTCGGTGGAAACGCTCCCGCATTCGTACGAATCCAGCCTGACCCCGGCGGGCACGACGAGAGGCGCCGCGGGCCAGCCGCCGATTGACGCTCCTGAATCAACCGTGTCACACTTCCGGCTACCCAGTCGCGGAGCTCAACTATCGGCGCTCTCTCAGACCTGCGCGTTATCGAGATCGGTGATCTCGTCGCCGGCCCATTCGCGGCGCGACTCCTGGGCGATGCGGGCGCCGACGTCATCAAGGTCGAGCCGCCCACCGGAGACCGGTCGCGTCGTCGTGCCCCTCTTGCCGAAGGCGCCGGCGCGCTTCACCTCTACCTGAACGCCAACAAACGGGGTGTCCTGCTCGATATCGAGGAGGACTCTGGAATGCATTCCCTCCACATGCTGCTCCAGGACGCGGACGTCCTCATCGTTAGTCTTCCCGCGGCGGAGGTCGACCGGCTCGGATTACGGCGCCAACGCTTGAAGGCCCTCAACCCTGGCCTGATCGTGACCGCCATCACCCCGTTCGGCTTGAGCGGACCCCGTCGTGGCGACCTCGGCGACGAGCTGATCGCCGTCGCGGCCGGTGGACTGGCCTTCGCTACCCCCGGCGTGCCCGACAAGGTCGCCGACCCGGCGCGCGAACCGCCGCTGCGGGCCAACGCCAACGTCGGCGATTTCGAGGCCGGCCTGCTGGCTGCGAATGCCACCCTGGTCGCCGTGGCCGAGAGGGGCCTGTCCGGCCGCGGGACCGAGGTGGACGTGAGCCGGCAAGAGGCCGTCGCGATGCTCATGACGTGGGACATCGCGAATGCCTCCTACGGCGCGCCCAAGGGCCGGACGCCGGACACCGCGGGCGTCCAGCCGAACGCCTACCTGCCCTGCAAGGACGGCTACGCCGCGATCGTGGGCTTCCTCGAGCACCATTGGCATGGCCTGGTGAAGACGATAGGCGACCCAGAGTGGGCGCAGTCGGAGGTCTTCGCCACCGGGTTCGAGCGGGCCCGCAACTGGGACGCACTCGAGCCACTGCTCACTGAGTGGACCATGCAGCACACCGGCGCTGAGATCGCCGCCCTGGCGCAGGAGAACGGCGTGCCGTGCTTCCCAGCGCTCTCCGTAGGCCAGATGATGGAGTCGGATCACGTGCGGGCGCGCGGCTATCTGCGGTCCGAGGGGTTGCCGGGCGGCCTGGAGCTGCCGGGCTTCCCGGTGCGTATGCAGGCGACGCCCTGGGCCGTCACGCGGCCTGCGCCGACGCTCGGAGAGCACAACGGCGAAGTCCTCGACAAGCCCCTCGAGCGGCCCAAGCGTGCGACGCTGTCGAGGCCCACCAGGACAGACGCCTCGGCCGGTCCACTCGCCGGTGTCCGCGTCCTCGATTTCGGGCAGCTCATCGCCGTTCCCTTCGCGACGCAGGTGCTGGCATGGCTCGGGGCCGAGATTGTTCTCGTCGAGAACGCGCGGCATCTGACGAACCGGGCAATACCGCCATTTGCCGAAGGGGTCCCCGGCGTCAACCGCGCTGGTGGCTTCAATCTGCTCAACGGGAACAAGCGCAGCGTGACCCTCGACCTCCGGAAGCCGGAGGGTCTCGCGCTGGCCCGCGAGCTGCTCTCGATCAGCGACGTCGTGGTCGAGAATTTCGCCGCTGGGGCCGCGGACAAGCTCGGCGTCGGTTACGAGACGGCGCGGGGATTGCGTCCCGACGTTATCTACCTCTCGGTCGCCGCCTTCGGCCGCTCCGGCCCGCTCCGCGATTTCACCGGCTTCCACAGCGTCGTCAACCTCTTCAGCGGGCTGGCGTCGGCCACGGGATACCCCGGCGGTCACCCCAGGATTCTCGGAGGCTTCTTCCCGGACTTCATGGCCGGCTCCTACTGCGTACTAGCCTTGCTGGAGGCGCTTCATCACCGCGCGAACACGGGTCAGGGGCAGCGGGTCGAGGTCTCGATGACCGAAGCGCTGACGACCCTCATCCCAGAGGCCGTTGCGGAGTACAGCCTGAGCGGCCGCGAACCGGAGCGGGTAGGCAACCGGGAGCAGGGTAAAACGCCCCACAACGTGTACCGGTGCAAGGGCGACCAGCGGTGGCTGGCGATCTCCGTTGTGGGGGAGCGTCAGTGGCGGGCGCTGTGCGAGGCGGCCGACCACTCGGAATGGGCCTCCGACCCGCGATTTTCCACGGCGGCGACCCGTTGGGAGAACCAGGATGACCTGGATGAGTTGATCGGCGCGTGGACGAAGGACCTGGACCGGGACGAGTCGGCGGCGGCCCTCCAGCGGGTGGGAGTGCCCAGCGCCCCGGCACTCAGCGCCCTCGAGCTCCTGAGCGACCCGCACCTCGTCGACCGTGGGTTCATTACTTCCGTCGAGCACCCCGAGGCCGGCCCACGGCTGATGGGGACCACCGGCTGGATGATCGACGGCGTGCGGACCGTCGAGCTGGCGCCGGCCCCGGCGCTCGGGGAGCACAACCGCTCCGTAGTGACGGAGCTGCTGGACCGCACTGCCGAGGAGTTCGAGCAGCTCGAACGGGACGGCGCTTTCGGGTAGCCGCTAGCCCTTTCTCGGAACGCGGACCACCGCCGAGGCCGGCTCCACGACCCGGTCACCGTTCGGCTTCTCCACCCACAGCTGGCACTCGACCAGGCCCTCGCCGTCTTCTTCGAACTTCCTGGCGACCGTGCCGCGGCAGGTGACGCTGTCGCCGGCGAAGAGCATCGACCGGTTGCGGAAGCTCAAGCGGCGCAGGAACGCGTCGGGCCCGGCCCAGTCCTGCACCTGCTGCGCAAGGATGCCGCCGAGCATCTGCCCGTCGACGAAGGGGGCCTCGAAACCTTGCTCTTTCACGTAGTCGACGTCGTAGTGCAGTCTAATAAAATCCCAGGTCGCGGCGCCGTAGGCCATCATCCGGGCCGGGTGAAAGCTTTTTTGAAGGGGAGGCAGCTCGTCCCCGGCCTCGATGTCCTCGAAAAATGCCATGGCTTGGTCTCTCGGCCTATGGCCGGTGGAACATCAGCTCCGTGTTTCGGGCCAGCATCTCATCGCGCTGGTTGTAGTAGGTGATCTCGAACTCGAGGAAGATCGTGACCCCGGAGCGGCCACTCTTCTCGTAGGCGTCCTTGACCTTCCAACGGGCCGTGATGACGTCGTCGGGGTGCAGCGGCTGGAAGAATTCGTAGTCGTTCCCGGCCCTCAGTCCCGTGAGCTCGCGGAGCTCGCCACGCCCAAGGAGCTCGCCGCGGTCGTCGAAATCGCCTTCGATGAACTGCCAGGTGTCGCAGATCAGCGTTGGCGGCGCCATCACGTCGCGCAAGCCGTGCTGCTGGGCGAACGCTTGGTCGCTGTAAAGGGGGTTGAAATCCTCGATCGACAACGCGTACTGACGGAACGCTCCGGCGCCGATCGCCTCGGGTCCGTGGAACACGTACTCCTTGCCGACGTAGCTCTTGAGCTTGGTGAAGAGATCGCTGGCGGGGGCTTCGGCCATCGAGGACCTTTCGTCACGGGTGTGGGAGCGAGAGGATTCTATGGGAGTCGCGTTGGGGATGTCAACGCGCGGCGACGGCTTTCTAGACAGTCGGTAAAGGGGCGGGGTAGACTACCGTCCGGCAGCAACCCCATCGAACACCCGCGCCGGAGGACTCAATGCCGACCAATCCTATCCAGGTACAGGCCGAGAACTTTCCCTGGCTCGACCTGAACCGCTATACCTTCGCCATGGGCGTAGAAAAGAACGGCCTTGTCTTCGTATCGGGGCAGACGGCCAGCGCTTTCGACCCGGAAGAGAAACACGTCATCTGCAAGGGCGACATCGTCGATCAGGCCGAGGTGGCCTATCAGAAGATCGGCGTCGTCCTCAAAGCCGCGGGACTGGGCTACGAGAACATCGTGCGGACCATGGACTACGTGACGCCCCAGGGCCTGCCGAAGTACGCCAAGACAGCGGAAGTCCGCAGGAAGTATCTCGGCGACACTCCTGTCGCATCCACGGGCGTGCTGGTACACGCGCTCTTACGCCCCGACGCATTCATCGAGATCAACGCGATCGCGGTCGCCGGGAAGAAGGAAGCGCTCGTTCCCGACGACCCCGACTTCGCCCATTACAAGGACCTGACCTACGCTCCGGGAGTGAAGGTAGGCGACAAAATTTGGCTTTCGGGGATCACGGGCCATGAGCCCGACGGCTCGGCAAGGCGGAGTTTTGCCGGCGATACCGTGGCGCAGGCGGAGCGCGCATATGAGCGCATCGGCAAGGTCCTGGAAGCGGGCGGCGCGTCGTTCGGCGACGTGATCAGCACCGTGGACTACGTGGCGCCGCAGGCGTCGCTCACCCATTCGCAAACCGTGGATGTGCGCCGCGAACGCCTCGGAACGGCGAGACCGGCCGCTAGCTCAGTCATCGTGCACCGGCTACTGCCGCCCGGGGCCCATCTCGAGGTCGAGGCGACCGCCGTCGTCGGCGGTGGACGGGAGGAGGCCCAGGTCCCCGGTTGGGAGAAGAGCTACGAGCCCCTCGGCTCGGTCCCGGCCGCGAAGAAGGGCGGCCTTGTCTACCTCTCGGGCCAGGCGTCGATAGACCACACGACAGGCGCCAGCGTGGTGGCCGGCTATGACATCGCCGATCAGGGGCGCAAGGCCTATCAGAACCTGGCCGAGGCATGCAAGGCCGCGGGCCTGGATATCACCGACATTGCGTACACCGTAGAGTACCTGCCGCCATCGGCAATCGGAGATTACCGGAAGGTGCAGCAGGTGCGACGCGAGCTCTTCGGCGGCCACTTCCCGGCCGCGGCGGGTATCTCGATGTACCAGCTATCGCGGCCCGAGTTGCTGATCCAGATCTCGGCGATAGCCCTGGCGTAGCGAGGTGGGGGGAACCCCCAAACCCCCTGAAGGGGGTTCAAGGTAGCCCTTCGGGCATTCGAGACAAGGGGCACATCCCCTTGAACCCTTGCCAAAGGGGCTCCGCCCCTCTGGACTCCCCGTGGTTCCACTCGTGTTCAAGGACAAATGAGGCCACTGGTATGGCTGACCTCTGCTGACCCGGGCACGTTACTGGCGTCTAGCCAACTGGCCTGCGGAGGCATCCATATCTTGACAACGGCGGGCGCGTGAGACGACCCTCGCGATGCTCGGTTGAGACCAGGAGTCCAGAGGGGCGGAGCCCCTTTGGCAAGGGTTCAAGGGGACGTGCCCCTTGTCATTACCAATAGCCCGAAGGGCTACCTTGAACCCCCTTCAGGGGGTTTGGGGGTCTCCCCAGCCGCCCACCAGCGACGTGCTACTCTCCCTTGAACTTGGCGTCCCGCTTCTCGAGGAAGGCGGCCAGCGCCTCGCGGTGGTCTTCCGTCGTGATCGTGAACGCCTCGGCGTAGGCCGCCGACAGCAAGTGCTCTTCCAGGTTCTGCCCCAGTCCCTGGTAGACCATCTCCTTGACGAGCTTGTTGGCGATGGGCGCCTTGGAGGCGATCTTCCGGGCCAGGGCCATCGTCTCATCGTCGAGACTCTCGGCGGAAACGAGCCGGTTCAGTATCCCCATCTCGTGCGCGTCCTCGCCGCTGAGCCAGTCGCCGGTGTAGAGCAGCTCGAAGGCCTTATTCAGTCCCATCGACCGGGGATAGAGCCAGGTGCCCCCGGTGTTCGACACAAGCCCCATCTGAAGGAAGGCGTTCATGAAGCGTGCCTTCTCTGATCCGATGCGGATGTCGCAGGCCAGGACCCAGTCGAAGCCGTCGCCCACCGCAAGCCCGTTCACCATGGCGATGGTCGGCTTCCTCATCTGGTGGATCTTCAGCGTGATCTGTTGAGGGTTGGCGCGAATGAACTCGAACGAGCCGTATGTCGTCGGATGCGGAGCGAAGCGGTCGCCGTCGCCCTGGCGCTCTTCCTTGATGTCGGCGGAGGCGCAGAAGGCGCGGCCGGCCCCGGTGAGCACCAGCACCCACGAGTCGTGGTCGTCGGCGACGTCCTGTAGCCCTGCGTTCAGGTCGGCGAACATCTGTTTGTTGATGGCGTTCAGAACGTCGGGCCGGTTCAGCGTGAGCTTGGCGACGTGGTCTTTTTTCTCGAGCAGAATCGTTTCGTACTGCACCTAGGCGCCTCCCATATAGAGTGGTGGGGACTGAGCCGCGTCGAGAGAATCCCGCCGCGGCGTGAAGCGTGTCGGCCCGTCCGCCTGCTAGCCGACGCCGTGTCGGAGGAGCTTGCCGGACCGGGCCCCGGTCTCCTCCCCGTCTTCGAGCGTTATCTCGCCGTTAACCATGGTCCAGCGGTAGCCCTCGGGCTTCTGGATGCGCCGCCAGTCACCGCCGGGCAGATCGTGGACGATCTCGACAGGCCCCGTGGAGAGTTTCTCCAAGTCGTAAACCACGACGTCCGCCGGAGCCCCCTCGAGGAGGAAACCCCGGTCCCGGAACCCGCCGACGAAGGCGGGCAGATAGCTCAGCTTGTAGTGGGCCTCTTCGAGCGTCACCAGGCCCTGGTCCCGCACGAGCCAGGACAGCACCTCGGTCGAGAACGTGCCGCCGGGCGTGAACTTCACGTGGGCGCCGCCGTCGGAAAGCCCGGCGACGACGTGGGGCGAGTTCGCGAGCTCGGCGGTGAAATCGGCGTTGGTGCGGCCCTGCGGCGCCTCGAACTCCGTGCGAAGGTCGTCGGCGACGACCAGGTCGAGCAGCGCGTCGACCACGTGTTTGTTCTCGACATCCGCGATCTCCGCGACACTCTGTCCCATGTAGCGCTCGAACTCGGGATGCCCGACCGTCTCGACGACCAGGCCCGCGATGGAGCCCCGGATGGCCGCCTCGGGCCTGCCTCCCGCGTCCCACTCCGCCCTCATCGCGGCGCGAAGCTCGGGGTCCTGCATTTTGACCTTCCGCTCGTCCCGGCTGCCCAGCGTCGCTTTCCTCCAGGTAGGGCTCTGGTCGAACAGGTTCCAGTCCTTGAACGTCAATTCGAGCGAGGTTGGGCGGAGCTGGGCCTGGCCGAACACGCGCAGATTGCGCTGGGCGCAGTCGGCAAGCCAACGGATCGGCTGCCGGTGCTGCTCCGGCTTGTCCATGTTGGTGACGATCGCCTGATAGATGATGGGCCGGCCGCTAATCGCCGCCAGCCGCTCGAAGATATCCGTATTGGAGCTTTCCAGCTCGGACTCGATGGTCCCGTTGCCTGAGTAGGTCAGCTCGATCACGCCCTCGTCGCGCTCTGCCAGGACCCTGGCGAAGGCCTCGAGCTCGGCGTCGGTGATCAGGTCGGTGACCATCGGCGTGCCGTCGTAGTCGCGCTGGATCGATTCGGGGCCCAGGACCTGGGCCGACCAGCCCATCCCGCCGGCGTCCATCCCCTCGTCGAGCAGCCGGCACATCTCCCGTAGCTCCTCGTCGGTGGGCCGCCGCGACTTCGGCGCTTCCCACCCCATGACCCAGCTGTAGATCGGGCCCAGTGGAACGTAGGTGAGGACGTTGACACCCTTCGGCATCCGGTCGAGGCGGTCCATGAACTGCGGGAACGTCACCCAGTCCCACGACATCCCGGCTTCCATGGCGCTATAGGGGATTGCCTCGTTGCGGGTGAGGGCGAGCATCGAACGCTTCCGGTTGTCCTTGGTGCACGGCGCGAAGCCGAATCCGCAGTTGCCGATGGCGACCGAGGTGACGCCATGCCAGCCGGATGAGGTGCAAAACGGGTCCCAGAAGAGCTGCGCGTCGTAGTGGGTGTGGAGGTCGACGAAGCCTGGGGCGACGATGAGGCCCGAGGCGTCGAGCTCTCGATTGGCTGTCGCCTTGCGGACTCCGCCAACTCGAGCGATCTTCCCGTCCTTGATCGCGACGTCGCTGACATAGCGCGGAGTCCTTATACCGTCGACGACGGTGCCGCCTCGGATAATGATGTCGTAGTCAGCCACGATGCCCCCCTGCTACAGCCTGCTCGTCGGTCGATCTGGCGCCCAGTCTAGCACACCGTTGGCCGCCGGCCGGGCTACCCGTTCACGATCACCGCGCGGGCCTCTTCGCCCCGCTTGACGGCGTCGATGGACTCGTTGATCTCATCGAGAGTGCATGTTCGTGTCACGAGCTCGTCGAGCTTGATCTTGCCGTCCATGTACAGGTCCACGATCATCGGGATATCGATGTGGGGACGGGCCGAGCCGTAGGCGCAGCCCTGGAGGCGGCGCTCCAGAAGGACCTCGTACGAGTTGATAGCGAGAGGCCGTCCCACGGGTTGCGAGCCCACGATCGTGCACGTCCCGCCGGGCCGCGTCGAGCGCCAGGCCTGCTCCATGGCGTCGGTGATGCCGATGACCTCGAAGGCGTAGTCGGCGCCCCGTCCGGTGATGCGCTTGATGGCCTCGATGGGGTCCTCCCGCGATGCGTCGATCGTGTGCGTGGCGCCGAACTCCCGGGCCCATTCCAGCTTTCGCGGCACCAGGTCCACCGCGATGATCTTCCCGGCCCCGGCCAGGGCCGAAGCCTGGACGACGTTGAGCCCAACGCCCCCCGAGCCGTACACGGCTACGCTGCTCCCGGGCTCGACCTTCGCCTTGTTGATCACTGCCCCGATGCCCGTGGTGACGCCACACGCGACCAGGCACACCCGGTCTAGTGGAGCGTCGTCCCGTATCTTGATGCAGGCCTGGACCGGCACGACGGCGGCCTCCGCGAAGGACGAGGAGTCGGAAAAGTGGTTCAGGTCCTGTCCGTTGGCGTGGAGCCTGACGGTCCGGTCGAACAGCTTGCCCTCGTTGCGGCCCGGCATGTTCTCGCACAGGATGCGCTGCCCGTTCGAGCAGTAGAAGCAATGGCCGCAGCAGGGCGCGAGCGAGACGATGACGTGGTCTCCGACCGCGACGCTGGTGACCCCGTCCCCAACCTCCTCGACGATGCCGGCGCCCTCGTGCCCGAGCACGACCGGGAGCTGCCGCGGCGCGAGGCCGTCCATAACATGGAGGTCGCTGGCGCAGATGCCCGAAGCGGCCAGCCGCACCTTCACCTCGTTGGCCTTGGGCGGGTCGAGGGTCACCTCCTCGACGACGAGAGGCTTGTTGTACTCGTACAGGACTGCTGCTTTCACAGGTGGACCTCCAGAAGCCGATGCTTTGCGTTTCGGTGGGGTTGCCGGCTCGAGCGGGCTATGCGCCCGCGGGCTTGCCGAAGTAGACGATGAGGTCGTTTCCCTCGTCGTCCTCTTTGAACTTTTCGAGGACCAGATCGACGTCCATCCCGATCGTCAGCTCCTCGGCCGGGGCCTTGATCACGGAGACGATTTTGATGCCCTGTCCCGTGTCGACCTCGCCGAGCACGTAGGGCGCCTCCACCATCGCGAAGGGCGGCGCACGGTGCACTTTCGAGAAGGCGACCAGCTTCCCCTTGCGCCCCATGAGGACCTCGCCCTCGAGAGACCGTGTGCAACGGGCGCAGAACTCGCGCTTCGGGAAGAACGTCAGGTCGCAGACGGGGCAATGGTTGCCGATGAGGCCTTCGAGGTCAGGGTCGTTGGGGTCGACGCGTATGAGCCGTTCATCGAGGGCTTTTCTCAGGCCTGGCAAGCGCTCACACCTTGAGTACGAACATGTTGATGAGTCCCGACCCCGAGTTGTGGGTCAGTCCGGCCCTTGGGCCGTTGGGGACCTGGCGCTCTCCGGCCTCGCCGCGGAGCTGCTTCACGATCTCGGCGATCTGACCGATGCCGGTGGCGCCCAGGGGATGGCCCTTGCAGAGAAGGCCGCCGTCGGTATTGATCGGGATCTCGCCGTTGATATGCGTGCGACCGTCCATGAACCAGCGCCCGGCCTCGCCTTCGGGGCAGAAGCCCAGCGCTTCGATCTCGACCATGGCGGCGGCGGTGTACGGGTCGTGGACCTGCGCCACGTTGATGTCGCCGGGACCGATGGCGGCCTTCGCGAAGACCTCGTCGGACAGCCGCTTGGTCAACCGCCCGCCCTTCACATCGCCGCCGATCTCGCCGCCGGGCCCCGACGTGAGGTCCTCCCAGGTTGGCGAGCCCGTGGCCCAGCCGGCGAGGCGGACCGCTCGGGAGGCCCCGTAGCGCCGCGCGGCCTTCTCGCTACAGATCACGGCTGCCGATGCCCCGTCGCTGGTGGGACAGCACATGAACAGCGTCAGGGGGTCGGCGATCGGCTTGGAGTTGAGCACGTCTTCGAGCGTGTGCTTTTCGTGATAGTGGGCGTTGGGGTTGAGGACCGCGCACTCGGAGGCCTGGACGGCCACCTGAGCGTAGTACTCGAGGGGTTCCTGATAGCGCTCCATGCGCTCCCGCATCTCGAGGGCGACCCTGCCCGGTATTGCGTCGAGGCCCAGGGCGTAGAGCGCCTGCTTCGAGGGGTCCTCATGGGCCGCGCCGGTGAGCATGCCCTTGGCCATCTTCTCGTAGCCGACGACAAGCACCACGTCGTAGACGCCTGAGGCTATCGCGATGAACGCCTCGCGCACGGCCGCCGAGCTGCTCGCACAGGCCTGCGATACGGTGGTGATCGGTATCCCTGTCCACCCGAAGTGCTGGACCAGGCGTCGCGAGAGGACCGGCGAGCTGTTTTGCACGCCGACATAAGCCGCGTTCACGTCGGCGAACGGCACCCCGGAATCGTCCAACGCCATCTGAATGGCGTCGCGACAGAGCGCTTCCACGGTCTTGTCCGGGTAGCGCCCGAACTTGTGCAGACCTACCCCCAGGACCTCCACCTCGCTCATGTCCGCGTCCCCTTTCCTTGAGCCTCTTTCGTTAGATGCTCTAGCCGAGACCGAAGATGCGTCGGGCGTTGGTGCCGGCCATCGCCTCTACCTCGACGGGGGCGAAGTTGTAGCCGAAGTGCTTGGCGCGGTCCTTCAGGTCTCGCAGCAGGTCGATGAAGAAGGTGTCGGTGGCGTCGTCGTGGTCGGGCATGTAGTCGGTCCCCATCATGATGTTCTGCGGCCCGATCCGTCGGCGGAGTGTGCTCAGCACGTGGATGAACTCTTCCTCACGCCCGGGGTCCAGCGCGGAGGGCCGGACCGGGTACTGCCACTCGGCCAGGTCCACGGCGAGGTTGGGGACGCAGCCGTGCATCAGCAGCACCTCGCGCCACAGGCCGTCCATCCCACCGCCGGCGTGCGCCAGGACGAACTGCAACTTCGGGAACTGCTTGGCCGGGGCCTCCACATTCCAGGGATGGGCGCATTTGGCGAAGGCGGCGACATCGCCCAGGCCGGTGTGGATGACGATGGGGACCCCGTTGTCCCGGGCGACCTCGTAGATCGGGTAGCACATCGGGTCGTCGGGATAGAAGCCGTTGGCCGCCATCAGCTTGACGCCCACCGCGCCGTGCTCCTTGATCGCGGTCTCAACGATCTCAGCCGCCCCGCGTCGTCGGGGATCGACCCCGGCACAGAAGTAGTATCGGCCCGGGTGTTTCTTGGTCAGGTCGCCCGCGTGGGCGTTCTGGTCCGCGATGTCGAACTCCGCCTGTTCTCCCCAGGCGACTCCCCAGTCGACCATCATCGTGACCGACTTCTCGATCTCGTTGCGGTCCATGTAGGCCATGAGTTTTTCCGCTTGCGGGTCGGAGACCTTCTTGCCGACCCGCGGGAAGACGCAGGCGGGGTCACGGTGCGGGCCGCGCGAATCTATCGGGGGCATCATAGGCTCGGCCTTCGGGTTGGACCACTGCGGAGGCATCCAGGCCCACCTGTTGGCGAATCCCCAACGTTCCCCGTCGGGGAACTCTTCGAAGACGAAAGTATGGGTATGAGCGTCAACCAGCATGATTCACTCCATTCGTTGTGCAGTTCAACGGCCCCGGCCTGAAGCCGGGGCCCTTTTTACGCCGCTCCGGAGGACGCGAGTACGTCTCCGGTGTGCTCTCCACATTCGGGTGGCTTCGTAATTGCCGGAGGCGTCCACGATCCCCGCCAGGGCGCCCTAACGTATTGATGTCCCGCCGCGTCGCGGTCGAGAAGGCCCAGCGTCTTGGCCTGGGGGTGCTCGAACACCTCGTTGAGTCGCTGCATCGGCACTGCGGCGCCGGCATGGTCGTTGATCATGTCGGCGAGCTCCGCGGCGGGCCATGTACTGAAGTACTTCTCCCAGATCCCGTGCACCTCCCTAGCATACTGGCCCAGTCCAACGGCCTCCCGACCGGCGTCGCCGAAGCGGTGGTCAGCGAGGGCCTCCTCGAGCATCCCAAGCTTCTCCAGGAGATCAAGATACTGCTCTTCGGTGCAGTTGTTCAAGTTGAAATAGATCGGCCGGTCCTTGGCGCGGTAGCCGAACCACCGGCCCTTGATCTCGGAGTTGCAGTAGTCGTCGCCCTCCCAGCGGTCGGGGTTCGTCATCGCCGCCCAAACGGCGCTCCGGAAGAACATCATCGTGCCCAGGGCGCTGATGCCGATTCGCTGCCCCTGCCCGCCCCTGCGCTGCTTGTCATAAAGCGCGGCGAGGATTCCCAGGAAGCTCATCACCCCCGTGCCGATACCCACGATGTCGGGGCCGAAACGCTCCGGCGGGTCGCCCGGCGAGCCCAGGTTCAAGGGGTACCCCGTCCAACCCTGCCCAACCAACTCCGACATCGGCTGGTCCCGGTAGGGCCCCTTGTCGCCGAACGCGGAGATCGAGCAGAAAACCAGGCCCGGACGGTTTCGCGACAGAGGCTCGTAGCCCAGGCCGCGCCCGTCAGCGACTCCGGGGCCCCAGTCCTCGATCACGATATCGGCCGAGCCGGCCAGGCGCTCGAACGCCTTGCGCCCCTCGACCGTCTCCAGGTCGAGCTCGATGGACTCTTTGTTACGGTTGAGGGCGGCGAAGGCTGCGGCATGCCCCGCATCGGTTACCGGTGCGAAGCCGCGGGCGTAGTCGCCTCCCGGAGGCTCCACCTTGACGACGTGGGCGCCGGCCTCGGCGAGCAACAAGCCGACGAAGGGCCCGGCGTAGCCCTGGGATGCGTCGACGACGCGAAGCCCGGTCAGCGGCGGCTCGTCCTCCGCCCCGGCGGCTGCGCCGGCGACACCGCCGGCGGGTCGCCCGAACCCATCCCGGAGGACCTTTGAGGTATCCCGATCTGGAGCCGGGGGCGGGCGAAGGGCCGTCTTCGTCTTGCTAAAATCCCAGGGCACGTTCCCAGTGAGCAGCGGCTTCTGCGTCGGCGGGTCGATCGTCTTCAGGAACTCGTTCTCCAGTACCTGCTGGTGGAACCGCAGCTGCTCAAAATCCTTGACGTTGGTGCAGGGCACGCGCTCGTCCTCGAGCCGGTACGTCCACCAGCGCGAAGGCCGCGACTGAAACAGCGCCTCGAGAATCTCATCAAGGGTTTCCCGGTGCTGGACCCGCAATCGGTTCGTCGCGAAGCGTGGGTCGTTGGCCAGCTCGTCGCGCTCGACGGCGCGACAGAAACGCCCGAACTGCTCGTCGCTCTCGACCCCGACAAGGAGAAAACGCCCGTCGGCGCAGCGAAACGCTCGATGCGGCGCCGTCGCCGCGGCCGCGCTGCCCTGCGGCGAGGGAGGGACAGAGGTTACAAAATACTCGGCGAAGCGTGTCATCAGGAGGAAGATGCTGCTCCCGAAATGGGTCGTGCTCACACGCTGGCCTTTGCCGGTGCGCTCGCGGGCCAGGAGGCCCAGGAGCACGCTCGCTGCCAGAAAGCTGGACGTGCTGAAGTCGAGATGAGGGAAGCGCAGCATCTGGCCCGGGTCGCCCGGGCTTCCGTTGATGCTGGTGCAGCCGCTCATCATCTGCATGTGATAATCGAGGCCGGGGAGGTCCTGCAGCGGCCCCTGGTCTCCCCACGCGGACGAAGAGACGGAGACGACGCTCGGGTTGGCTTGGCGGACCGCGTCCCAGTGCAGGCCGAGGCGCTGGAGCACGGCGGGCCGCACATTGTCCATCACCACGTCGGCCTGCTCCAGGAGACGCTCCACCGAGGCCCGGTTCGTCGGGTCTTTCAGGTCGATGACGGAGCCGCGCTTGGTGAGGTTGACCACGGAGTACGTGGTCGCCAGGCCGCTTTGCAAAGGGGGCTGTTGCCGGATGCGGTCGCCGGCGGGAGGCTCGACCTTGATGACGCTGGCCCCCAGCAGGCCGAGCAGCGTCGCGCCCCAGGGCCCAACGCCCACGACCCCCAGGTCGAGGACGTTCACATCCTGCAGCGGTCCCGTCATAGTTAACGACTCCAGTAGGTTCGGTCTACTCGGCGAACTCGACCACGGGCACGTCGAACTTCTTCCAGTCCTGGTCCCGGATCTTCGTCTCGTCGCCGACCCACTCGCGTCGCACCATCAGGATGACCGGCGTTCGCAGCACCACCACGTCGCCGTGCGGACTCTCGTAGGGCTCGCGACAGACATAGAAGCCGGGCACCCAGACCACGTGCCCGTTGACCTCGCCCAGGTAGTCCTCTTGCTCGCCCTCGATGACGTAGGCCTCCTCGATGTGATCGTGGATGTGGGCCTTGTCCGGAACGGCCCGCCATCCGCCCTGGAACGTCGCCATCATGAAGACGCTGAAGTTGCCCTCGGCGTCCTTCCGCAGCGGCCTGAAGCCCCGGCTCTTCCCGTCACCTTTAGGGTCGTCGTAGGCCGGTGACCACCGGTTGGACCGGATATCTTGCAGGAACACCGGCTCCTTCGAGCACCGCTTCGGGTCGCCGCGAAAGACGAGCCGCGTTACGCCCTCCGGGCTTTCGATTGGTCCGAACTCCACGCCCGGCGGCCGGTACTCGAACGTGCTTTTCTGGTAGCTCGCGCTTCCAGACTGCATAGATCCCTCGAGCACGTACATGTCGACGGGCCATTTCGAGGTCGTCTTCTTCTGCTGAAACCCCGGGTCGAACCGCACCAGCGCCGTCGACTCGCCGGTCTCCTCATCCTTTGATAGCGTCTTGATCCAGGCGCGACCGTCGCTGTCGGGGACGTCGAACTGCTCCCACCGCATCAGGTGGGTGTAGGCGACGCCGCGCACGCCTTTCTTGCTCATGGTTGCTTTCCTCCATTGTTTGGACTTGCGGGGTGCTGAAGACGCCCCCAAACCCCCTGAAGGGGGTTCAAGGTAGCCCTTCGGGCTATTGATTAGGAGAAGGGGCACATCCCCTTCAACCCCTGCCAAAGGGGCTCCGCCCCTCTGGACTCCCCGGGAGCCGCGCACAGTGTACGCCGCCCCTCTGGACTCCCGATTTCTTCGCCTTGCGGAGGTGGGGGGCAGACCTTGGTTGGGGCCTCGGTCCTGGTGAGCGCGAGGGGCAGAGCCCCTCGTGGAATGCAGCCGTTGGGGTGGGTGGGCACACAAACGTTTGGGATTCGCAACCCTGTGGACTCCCCGGGAGCCGCACAGAGGGCTTCCGCTCCTCTGGGCACCCCGTTTCATCTAGGCCTCGACGCTCTCGAAGAACTCGATCAGGGCGGCGCCCACGTCCTCCGCCCGCCAGTAGACGCAGTAGGCGTCGGCGCCCTCGACCTTCACCGTCTGAGTGTTGGGGATAATGCCGGACAGTATGTCGGAGCGCTTGCAGTAGCTGCGCTCGTAGGGCCCGGTGGCCTCCAGCAATAGGGTTGGGGACTTGATCAGGGGCAGCCGCTCGCGGCTGTTGTACGAATACACGGCCTTGAACGTGTCGGTGATGCTTTCCCAGGCCGTGATGGTCTGCTGGAAATAGTCGTCCATGAACTTCAGTTCGATCGGCGAGAGGACTTCATCGGGAAGTTGGCCCTGGCCCCAGATGACGCGTTGGTAGCCCCGTTGCCAGAGCTTCACCAGGTGCGCCCCGTCGCTCTCCGGTATCACGACCGGCAGCCCGCCTCGTTGCCCCATCGGGACCTCGGCCATGCGCATGCGTTCCGCTTGCTCTTCGAGCTCGAGGAACGGGAAGCCGCCGAGGACGGCGGCCGCGACCCGGTCGGGCCAACCGGTGGCGATCTCGGCGACAAGGGTCGCGCCGGTGTGCAGGCCGAACAGCCGGAACCGATCGACCTCGAGTTCGTCCATGAGGTCGACGAAGCCGCCGGCGATGTCGTGGAGCGTCGTGCCCGGCCGCAGCTTGTCCGAGCCGCCGAAGCCGGGGTTGTCGGGAACGATGACCCGGAACCGCTCGGCGATGACGGGAGCCAGCCTCGAATACACCAGGCCCGAAGCCGGGGTCTGGTGGAGCAACATCACAGCCGGACCGGTTCCCGCCTCCCGGTAGTGGGTCTGGCCGTTCCGCGTATCGGCGTAGCCTCGCTTCATCACTCCCACGTTCCCTCGGGTTTACGAGTCGCTGTTAGAGCTGCAGCGCAACGATAGCGGCTCCTCTGGTGGCGTACAAGAGGTTGCCCGGCTTCACGCAGTCGCCGACCAGGTAGGCCTCCGGCACGAAGGCGTTCAGGGCCGCCTGGGTGAACTCGCGATTCGGGCTCACGCCGAAGCTGGTCACCAGCGTGTCCGCTTCCAGGTGTACGGTCGCGCCGTCCTTGTCTTTAACCGAGACACCGGCGCCATCGACGCCGAGGAACTCCGCCTCGAGCATGAACTGCACGCGGTCTCGCTGCAGCCGTTCGATCATGAAGTGGCGCACGCCCTCGCCCAGGGGGTTCATGTCCCGGGCCAACTCGTGGCCGCGCTCGACGATCGTCACGTCCTTGTCCTGGGCTCGGAGGTGCTCGGCGACCTCGCAGCCGGTGGCGCCGCCTCCGGCCACCACCACCCGCTCTCCGGGGCTCGCTTCGCCGCGGAGCACGTCCCAGGCCGAGGCGATGTCGAGCTTCCCGCCGATGCCGCCGGTGAGGCCGAGTGGTACCGACCCGGTGGCCACGATGACCGCGTCGGGAGAGCGTTGGCGGATTGCCTCCAGGTCGGCGGTCACGCCGGTCTGGACCTTGACGCCGAGCTTCTGCGTCTGGCGTATTAGATAGTCGAGGAACGGTTTTATTTCCGCCTTCCCCGGTGGGACGTGGGCGATGCGCAGCTGGCCTCCGAGCTCGTTGTCCCGTTCCAGGAGCTGGACATCGTGGCCGCGGCGCGCGGAGATGATCGCGGCCTCCAGGCCCGCAGGCCCGCCGCCGATGACGACCACCGACTTTCGGCGCGGGGCGGTTGTGACCGGCGTCGTCTCGCGGCCCCAGCCGGGATTGACGGTGCAGTGGGAGGTGAGCTTGGCCTGGTTGGCCTCGACGCAAAAGTTGCAGCCGATGCAGGGCAGAATGTCCTCGGGCTCGCCGGCGGCGACTTTCAGCGCCCAGTCAGGGTCCGCGATCAGGGCCCTGCTCAGCGAAACCAGGTCGGCCCTTCCCTGCTGAATGATCTCGGCGGCCACCTCCGGTCGCTTGATCCTGCCGTTGGCGATCACGGGGATCGAGACGACCTTCTTGATCTCCTCGGCGAGATCGACGAACGGGGCTTCGGGCGTCCCCATCGGTGGCATCGCGCGGTGCCCGTTGGGCCACGGGAACAAAACACCCGGCGCCACGTGGAGTGCGTCCGCGCCGGCGTGCTCCAGCGCCTCGGCGATGTACTTGCTCTCGTCGATCTTGAGGCCGTCCGGCTGGAGGTCGTCGCCCTGGATGGCGACGATGATTGCCAGGTCCCGCCCGACCCGCTCCTTGGTCTGCTCGAGGAGCTCGATGGCGAACCTGGCGCGGTTTTCGAGCGATCCGCCATAAGCGTCCGTTCTCCGGTTGGTGAGCGGCGACAGGAACTGATTGATCAAGAAGCCGTGATGCGCGGCGATGTGAATGGCATCGAAGCCGGCCCGCCTCGCCCGGTGCGCGGCGTCGGCGAAGGACTTCTGGAGGCGCGCGATCTCTTCCAGGGGCGCCTCGATCGAGTCCGGGCCCACGGGGTGCCCGAACCGGCTTGGGCCGAAGGGGTTGGGCCCCGCCGAAGCGCTGAGGGATGGGCCGTCGTCCATCGGTATCGCGATGTTGCCGAGGTGGCGCAGGTTGACGGCTATCTTCGCTCCAAAGGCGTGAACGATCGTCGTCAGCTCGCTCATCGCCGGGATGAACAGGTCGCGGTCCACGGCAATCTGCCCCGGCGACGCCGTCACCCATCCGGAGATGGCCCCGGAGCGGGTATCGGGATCGTTGTCCTCGAGGAAGATGAGCCCGACACCGCCTTTGGCGCGAGCCGCAAACCGGGCCACGTAGCCTTCGTCGATGCCCGGGGCAACCCCCGGGTCGAAGCACATCTCCATGCTTCTGCGGGCCGTGCCGGACATCACGATCCGGTTCTTGAGCTCGATGGGCCCGATTCGAATCGGGCTGAAGAGGGTTTCCTGGATGGCGCTAGCGTTCATCATGATCGAACCTGAAAAGTATCAAGCCTGGCACGGTTATTCCAAGAGGGCCTGTGTTTTGTCGAGCGATCCAACCCGGTCGCTCCAGGGGGCGCGACCGGGCCTGCCAACTGCTTCGGGAGTATACCCGTCGGCCCTTGATTGTTCAAACTCGACACGCTTGACACCCGCAGAGGCGTTTTTATACTAGCGACCAGGTGGGTCTGTTTGTGGATAGGAGGACAGAGATGAACGACTTCAAGGTAATCTCGGCCGACTCCCATGTTTTTGAGCCTCCCGATTTGTGGACTTCCCGGATCGACGCCGAGTTCCGTGACATGGCGCCCCACGTGATCAAGGGCGAAGAGTATGACATCTGGCGCATGTTCGAGGGGGGCGTTGGCGTTAGCTTCGGCCAGGCGACCCAGACCGGACTGCGGTTCACCGATCCCGGCGCGATCACCCTGAGGGCCAAGGCGGAAGACGTGCCCGCCGGTACCTACGAACCCTCGCAGCACATCAAGGACCTGGCGAGCGACGGAGTCGATGCGGAGGTCGTGTTTCCCACTGTCGCCCTCGGCGTGTTCCGGATCAAGAACGACCGGTATCTCTCGGCGATCTTCCGGGCCTACAACGACTGGGTGGCCGAGTTTTGTAGCGTCTACCCTCACCAGACCAAAGGCATCGCTCTGATCAACGTCGACGACGTCGAGGAGGCGGTCCAGGAGATGTACCGGTGCCGGAAGATGGGCCTCGTGGGTGCGATGATCAGCACGGACCCCAACCCCGATCCCAACGACCACCGCGTCTACCAGCTGCCCAAGTATGAGCCCCTGTGGGCCGCGGCGGACGACCTTCAAATGTCGCTCAACATGCACGTCGGTACGCCACGCTACGACCGCGACCTCATGTGGGACACCAACGGGACGCACGACTACGTCTCCAACGTCGACCACATGGTCTGGATCTGCAAAGAGGCGCAGCAGGACAGTTGGGTGCGACGCGCCGTCACGTCGATGATCTTCTCCGGTGTGTTCGAACGCCACCCCGGTGTCCAGGTGGGGATCGTGGAGCACGAGATGTCGTGGATCCCGCACTTCCTCGTCCGTATGGACTACATCTATAAAGAAAGGACGATGCACGTCGAGCACCGCTTCAAGGACGGCATACTCCCCAGCGACGTCTTCCACTCGAACGTGTTCGTCAGCTTCCAGGAGGACGGCCTGGGCGTCCGTGCGCGAGACCTGATTGGGGTGGACAACATGCTCTGGGGCAACGACTACCCCCATTCGGAATCGACTTTCCCCCGCTCCCGGCAGATCATCGACGAGATCTTCGTCGGCGTCCCGGATGACGAGCGGTACAAAATCGTTTGCGCGAACGCGATGCGCCTGTATCATTTCGACTCGAATTGAAGGCCGCTGTGGGATATCGAAAAAGGAGAAGAGTCCATGGCTACACAAACGCTTCCCGATAAGCGCCTGACCCCCGACTACAAGATCGTCGAGGAAGAGACCGAGTTCATCGAGGCCGGCGCTGTCACCTTTGGCATGGAGTACCGGTTCCTTCCCAGGCGCGATGCCGAGGGGAAGGCGTCCGATCGCATCATGGACCACGGGATTTGCATCCATGTGCTCGACGGCAGCCGGAACGGTAAATATGAGCACCTCCGGTTCGATTGCCTCCAGAACCGGCCCCACTACCATTACCTGGACTGGACTCGGGGTAAAGACGACTGGTACCACGAGCACGCCACCATCGACACCGCCGCCGACGGCGACGCGTTCCAGTGGACCATCGAGCGTCTGCGCTCGAAGCTGCCTTCGATGCTGGTGCGAGCCCGAGCCGACGACCTGGCCCGCCGGCTCGACCAGGAGCAGATCGAGGCCGCCTTGCCCAAGATCACGGCCTGGGCCACCATCCTCAGGGAGCGAGCGCTCTCCAACTTCAAGGGCACCCTGGACCTCTGGGAGGCAGGCGTCCCCATGAATTACATCCGCACTCCGGAGCACCCCAACGCCACCGTGGACTGCCCCAATGGTTGACCGGGAGCCACCAGGTGCAGCTCTCGCCATGAAAAAAGGCTACCTGGACACCCCCGAGGGGCAGATCCATTACACGACCGGCGGCACCGGAGAGCCGATACTGCTCCTCCACCAGACCCCGCGGTCGTCCGGCATGTACCAGGAACTGGCGCCGATTCTTGCCGAAGAGTTTCGGGTCATCGCGATGGACTCGCTGGGCGCGGGACTCTCCGACCCGGTCCCATCCACGGTTAGCATCAACGACCTGGCGGCCAACGCCGTCCACGTCCTCGATGCCCTGCGAATCCCCAAGGCCCACGTGTTCGGCGTCCACACAGGCGCCACCGTAGCCGGAGAGGTCGCCGCGGCATGGCCGGAGCGAGTCGACAAGCTCATCCTCTACGGGTTCCTCATGGTCGAGGGGCCGGAGCGGGAGGCCGTCGTGAAGGCTGGGACCTCGGGACGGGGCATGCCCGACTTCAACCCCGCCGACGACGGCGCCCACGTCATGCGCATGTGGTCGTGGGCGCACATGCAGGTCGTCCGCAACTGGTGGAATACGAAGACGATGCCCTCCCGGGAGCTGACCTTCGACACGATGAAGTGGATGCACGGCAATATGCTCGACGTAGCCCGAGCGCGCGACAGCATGAATCCGATGCACCACGCGGTGTTCGGCTACGAGTCGGAGAAGCGGCTGCCGCTGATCGACGCCGACACGCTCCTGATCGAGGGGACTGGCGACTTCGAGTCGGTGACCTGTCGTCGGACGAGTCGCCTCGAGGAGCTCATCCCCAAAACGACAAGCGCCGAGTTGGCGGGAGGCGACGCCAACGTCGCCGACTTCTTCGCCCCACAGCTGGCCGAGCTCATGGTCGGCTTCCTACGGGGGAAGTGAGCGAGAGCCGGCTCAGCGGAAGGCCGGCATCACGTCTTCGGCGAAGCCTTGCAGCGCCTCCCAGTCGAAGGGCGGGCGCAGCCCGTAGACGTTCAGGTTGATCTGTTGCACCCCCGCCGTGACGTAGGCCCCTACCTGATCGACGACCTCACCGGGGGTGCCGAACAACACCTCGGTCGGCCGCCTGCCCGTGGCCTGCATCAGGTCCCGGTGGTGCTCCACCCCGGCGCGGTCGGCGCCGACGTGGAAGCCGACGTTGATGCTGCGCTCGATCGAGTTCGGGTCCCTGCCGAGGCGGTCGCACCACTCGTCGAGGACGGCGATGCGTTCCGTGTACTCCTCGGGGGTCATGTTGTTGCCGTTCCAGACGTCGGCGTGCCTGGCGGCGATGGGTATGATCCGGCGGACGCCCTTGCCCCCGATCCACAGTTTTACCTTGGGCTGAAACGCTCCGGGTGTGCATCGAGCGCCTTCTATTTTGAAATGCTCGCCGGAGAAGGTGACCTCGTCCTCGTGCAGCATCGCGGGGACGATCTTCGCCGCCTCTTCCAGCATGTCGAGTCTGACCTTGGGCGGCGGGAACGAGTAGCCGTAAGCGCGGTACTCGATCTCGACGCTGCCGGCGCCGAGGCCAAGCTCGAACCGGCCCCCGCTCCAGTGGTCGATCGTGCTCGCGATCTTCGCGATCAGGCCGGGGCTGCGGTAGGCCGAGCAGAAGACCATGCAGCCGATGCGCACCCGCTTCGTATTCAGTGCGAGCGCGGTGAGTGTCGAGACCGTCTCGTAGGAGACATCCTCGCCTTGCTTCGGTGGGATTCCATAGAAGTGGTCCGAGGTGAATACGGCGTCGAAGCCCCGGTCTTCCGCGAGTTGCCAGACGCGGACCAGATCGTCGTAGGTGCATTCCTGCTGGCCGGTCTGGAGTCCGAAGCGAAGCGGCATCGCAGTTTCCTTCTCTCTCGGTCCGGGGCTATTGCGCGACGACGCCGCCATCGACGGACATCGCGTGGCCGGTGACGAACGAGGCCGCTGGCGAGCAAAGCCAGACGACCACTCGTGCTATCTCTTCCGGGCTGCCGCCACGTCCCATGGGGATCATCGCCACCGACGCGGCCTCCGCCGCCTTATCCGCCACCACGGGGGCTGTCATCGGCGTGTAAACGAGGGCCGGGCACACACAGTTGACCCTGATTCCCGACTTGGCGTACTCCAGGGCGGCCCTCCGCGTCAATCCGGTGACGCCGTGCTTGCTGGCCGTATAGGCCGCCGAGCCCCGGCCGACCAGCCCGGCGATCGAGGAGGTGTTGACGATGGCGCCGGCTCCCTGCTCCAGCATCTTTGGGATTTCGTACTTCATCGACAGCCAGACGCCCTTCAAGTTTATGCCGATGACGCGGTCCCACATCTCCTCTTCGTAGTCGACAGTCGTCACGCCGGAAGTGCCGTTGATCCCGGCGTTGTTGAAGGCACAGTCGAGCCTGCCGTAGGCTCCCACCGCCGCGTCAACCAGCGCCTTCACCGAGGCCGCTTGCGCGACGTCGGTCTGCACCACGATCGCCTCGCCACCCGCGTCGCCGATCAGCCGTTGCGTCTCGAGGCCGCCGGCCTCGTCCACGTCGGCGACAACGACCTGCGCCCCCTCGGCGGCGAAGGCCAGCGACGTCGCCCGGCCGATCCCCGAGCCGCCGCCGGTCACGATGGCAACCCGGCCCTCCAGGCTTCGTTCCATGCTCAGTCCTCCCCTGGCGCGGCGTTCCCGGCGCTAGGACCGGTCGGAGGCCGCCTCACGTTTGTTCAGGTAAGCGGCAAAACCCTCCCGCAGGTCGGGAGAGGCCTCCGCGTATTCGAGGAAGTAGCGGGTCTCCAGCTTCACCGCGTCCTCGATTGGGAGACCGGTGCCCTCGATGACCGCCCGCTTGACGTAGCCCAGGCAGTCCCTCGACTTGCCGCGCAGTTGCGCAACGATCTCCTCCACGGCCTCGCTCAGGCGGTCGCCGGGCACCGAGCGCAGGGCGATGCCGTACTCCGCCGCCTCGACGCCGGTCAGCCACCGCGAGGTGAAGATCAACTCCAGGGCGCGCTGCCGCCCGATCCTGCGCGGCGCGCGCTGGGTAGCCCCGCCGCCGGGCATGACGCCGAACTGCGTGTGCGCGTCGCCGATCTGGGCCTCGTTGGCGGCGATGGCGAGGTCGCAGGAAAGGATCAGATCGAAGCCGCCCGCCCGCGCCAGGCCGTTGACCGCCGCGATCACCGGCAACGGCAGCGCTTCGATGTCGAGGAAGAGCCGGTTGAGGGTCTCAAGGAAGTGCCGCGTCTGGGCCGTGCTGGCGAAGGCCTCGGCAAGTAGCCCAACATCCGTTCCCACGCTGAAAGCGCGGCCCGAGCCGGTAAAGACCAGCGCCCTGATCTCCTCGTCGCTCCGGACGTCGGCTAGCGCCAGGTCGATCTCTTCCATCATCTTGTACGTGATGGCGTTGAGCGCCTTGGGGCGGTTCAGCGTGACATAAGCGATCTCGTCTCGCTTCTCGTAAAGGATGGTCTCGAAGTCCATCGACCGCCTCCCCTGCGCCAGAGTGCCGCCATTATACGTGACCGTTCCCGGCCGCAAAGGGCCGTCAACTGCAAGGAGTATGATGCCTCCGTGCCAGATCGAACTGCGCGGCTCTCTGCGCGAATTGCCTTAACAAAGGAGTCAACTCTTGGTGATCCCTCACATGCGGCTGCCCAAAGTAGCTTTCGAGATGAAATTCGCGGATGGTCCGATCATCCCGGGGAGCGAGCTCAAGTTGGAGTTGAGCCTGCACCCGCGACAAAGGGCCGAAGTCCGTGGCGGCCACGTAGAGCTCACCTGCACTCAAACCTATTGGGAGCGGGTGCAGCGCTACGTATACAGCCGGTACGGGGGATACTACCGCATCCAGCTGCAACGCTTCACCGAGTTGGTGTACCAGGACAGCGCTCCCTTCATCGAAGCGACGGAGCTTGTGGCTCAGTTGCCGATTCGAAAGCAGGTCCGTTTCGTTCTGCCTGGGGATGTACCGCCCACCGTGAAGGGCAACGTGGTCAATATCAGTTGGCGGCTCAGGGCAACGGTGGACGTCGCCAAGCGGCGCGACCTCCACCAGGAGGCCGAGTTGTTTGTCTCTTGGCCTGAGCCCGCCCGGGCTGAAGGGGTCGGTTCTCGCGGGATGGCCGAGGCGGAGTCGACCTTCGACCAGGGCGCTATGTCGCTGTCGGTCCCATCAGGGCCAGTCCGCGCCGGAGACGTCGTTAGCGGGAAACTCAGGCTCCAGGTGCGCGAAGGCCTGACTCCGCGACAGGTCCGCATCGAGCTCGAGCGCTTCGAGATGGCAGGCTACCAGAGCAGAACAGGGGTGATCGACCGGCAGGTCCTTGATGATAACCCCAACCTGTTAGCAGGAGGAGTGACGGAGTGGCGCTACCGGTTGCAAGTGCCGCAAGGCCCGTGCCCCACTATCCGGACGAACCGTTCGCACGTCGAATGGCGCCTTCGGGGCATCGTGGACCAGCGCTTGAAGTCCGATCCCTCGGTCGTGGGGCTACTCCAGGTACACACGGGCTAAACCGCCTCGCCCCGTGCGGATGGGTGTTCGGGCCGTCTCGTTAGGAACAGCAGGGCGCCGGCGGCTCCGAACAAGCACAACGAGATCGTCCACATCACCGACGGACTCACGCCGCGGTCGAGGAGGAAGCCGTAGCCCGGCGCGCTCAGACTCATGCCGATGATGAGGACGGGTATCGTAATCCCCTGCACCGTCCCCAACGCCCTCCTTCCGAAGTAGGCGGGCCAGATTAGATTGTTCGTCGTCACCCAGGCCCCGCCGGCGGTCCCAAAGACCATGTTGTGGCCGATGATCGAGGCCGCGCTGTCGGTGGCGAAGATCATCAGCAGCATCGAGAGGCCGTAGCCGGCCCCGCCGATCAACCCGATGACCCTCGGTGGCACTCGCTCGCCCAGGAAGCCGAAGGCCAGCGAGGACAGCGAGACCGTGAGCGGGTCAAGCGAAGCTCCCAGGGCGACCAGTCCAGAAGAGATGCCGATCTCCTCTTGCCAGAAAGCGATGCGGTGGACCACCGTCCCGGTAAGAGCGAAGCTGCCGAAGGCCACCGCGGTGATGACGAGCCAGAAGGTGGGCGTCCGCAGCGCCTCTGCCATCGTCCAATCGGGTTGCTGCGGCTGCGCTCGCGCTGCAGTGTCTGAAGGCGCGCTTGGGGCCCCGCCATCCGGTTCTAGCCCCATGTCTTCCGGCGTGCGGCGCATGAAGAGCCCGAAAGCGGGCGCGAAGAGGGCGGCCAGCATCACGCCGAGAATGACCAGCGCCTCCCGCCAACCGTAGGCCTCGATGAGCCACTGGGTGACCGGGATCATCATCACCGCGCCCCCGGAAACCCCGGTCGTGGCGATGGCCATCGCCCGGCCGCGCTGCGCCACGAACCACTTTGCGACCGGGACCACGGTCAAGATCCTCGTCCCGGGCGCCACCCCGACGCCGGTGGCGCCCGAGGCGATGAACAGGAGGTAAAACAGCCACAGGTGGTTCGACGCGGAGACGCCGGCTATCGCCCCGCCGGCGAGGAGGCCGGCCGCGACGCCAATCCATCTCGGTCCGAACCGGTCGACGAGGAGCCCGATCATCGGCGCCGCCAACCCGGCGGCGATGAGACGGAGGGAAAAAGCCCACGAGACCTCGCTGCGGCTCCAGCCTAGCTCCTCCTGGATGGGGACGAGGAAGAACGCGAAGACGACGGAGGTCATCGGCGTTACGGCGAAGTTGGCCGTGAACGCCGCGCCGACGATCACCCAGCCGTAGTAGAGCTTCTTTCGCGGGCGGTCCGTAGAGGGGGTCGGCATGGTGCCTACAAGAATACGTCAGGTTGACAACGTTTACCGCTTTTGTTAGCTTGATGCCGCCCCCCGGCTTCAGTTGGGCGCGCCAGTCTTTGGTGTCCCCGTCAAGCTCGATGCTCCGACCTGTGAGGGGTTTTGCGCCCGGATACGGGGTGGGAGACGGACAATGAAACGTGGATACGTCGATACCTCCAAAGGACAGTTGCACTACGCCACGGTGGGAGACGGTGACCCGGTGGTCCTGCTGCACCAGAACCCGCGAAGCTGGCGTGTCTATGTCCCGATGGCCGAGGTGCTTGCGCCTCACTACCGTGTCATCGCCCTCGACCTCCCCGGTTTCGGCGACTCGGACCCGCTCCCGGAGCCCTTCAAGCTCGGCGACATAACGCAATCGCTGTACGAGGCCCTCGACGGTCTGGGCATCGACAAGGCCCGCGTGTTCGGGCGTCACACCGGTGCGATGGTGGGCGCGGACCTGGCGATCGAGCACCCGGAGCGGGTGGCGGCCCTGGTCCTGTCCGGCTACCCGTTCCTCGACCCGGGGAAAGAGCGAGAGGCCCACCTCAAATTGGCGCGGTCGCCGCTAGGGACCGAGAAGGGGCTCGCCGTGATGGTCCCCGACGTCAGCGGCTCGCATCTCGTGAAGGCCTGGCAACGCGCCTCGATGCGCCTCTGGGAGGCCAAGGGCACGGTCCCCCACGAGGGGATTCCCGAGGAGGAGCTCGACTTCATTAACGACCTGGTGATGGACATGGTACGGGGACGAAAGAGCGTCCCACCTTCGTTCGAGGCGGTATTCAGCTACGACGCCCACGCTCGCCTGCCCCTGGTGACGGTCCCCACCCTGTACATGCAGCCCACCGGCCCCTATGAGCGAGACATCACGCAACGGGGCGATACGGTGAAATCGATGGTGCCCGGCTGCAAAAAGGTGAACATCGAGAACGAGGACGTTTACACGATTTTCTGGCGGGCTAAGGAGATGGGCGACATCGTCATCGAGTTCTTCCAAGACCCTGCCGCGTTCAACGAAGACAAGCTACGGCCCGCCCACAAGGTGGGCTAGACGCCTGGCGCGACCCGAGCGCCGGCGTACCTGAAACAGGAGGATACAGGATGCCGAAAAGGACCAACCGTTCCTATGTTTACACGCCCCTGATGCGGTGGGAGCCGTTCCCCGTCGAGGGCAGCACCGGCCACGCGTGGATCAAGGGCCTTTCCAAGGACGACGAGACCGGGGCGCGGACCGCCATGATCAAGTACGATCCCGGTTTCAGGGCGCCCAAGACCAAGAGCGAATGGCCCATCGACATGTTCGTGCTCGAGGGCGGGATGACGAGCGGCAATCGCACCTATCAGAAGGGCACCTACCACTACCGGCCCGCAGGTACCGAGATCGGCGCCATCGAGACAACGACCGGCATCACGCGCATCATCTTCACGGCAGAAGAGCGAAAGAAGTCGTCTCCTGACGAGGTCTTCACTCAGGACACCGAACTGCAGGAGTGGACGAAGTCGTACTCCGACCCGACGGGCACAAAGCGGAAACTCAAGGACCTGCGCCAGGACACGATCGCCGGGATCACGATGCTGATCCACTCGAGCTTCTTGCCTGGGCTGCGAGCGATCGAAAACGAGATGCACGTGCACGATCACATCGAGGAATACTACGTGTTGATGGGCGAGTTCCACGACTACCTGGAAGACGTCGACGCCCACGTGCGTTCGGTCGAGGGCATGTACTTCTACCGGGCGCCGTTCGAGAGCTATCATGGCGATACGACCTCGGTGATCACGCCGAGCCGTGTGCTCGTGCGACGGGGCTGGGTCGGCAAGGCCGATACGTTCTACGACAACATCACGGAGCACACCCCCGACAAGTTCCCCGTCAAGCCGCTCGACTTCAAGGAGTAGCTTCCATCCGGGTCGATCCGCGTGTGCTATCGTGGTTTGACGAGGATAACGTCTCGAGGACAGGGGAGCGGAACACCGCGGAGAGAGCAGATGCGGGCTGTTGTCGTTTACGAGCCAGGTGGACCGGAGGCGCTTGTCGTCGAAGAGGTCGACCCGCCTCGGCCGGGCCCTAACGAAGCGCTGATTCAAGTCGTTGGCGCGGGCGTCGACTATCACGACGTGATCATCCGCCAGGGGACGCGCCGCCTCGGCGTCCATAGCTCCGACCTTACCGTTCATCGCGGCAAGCGCAAGGAGAAGAAGAGCGGCCTCATCCTGGGTCACGAGGTCTCGGGCATTGTCGTCGAGGTTGGAGAGCTGGTCACGAGAGTCGCCCCGGGCGACCGCGTGGCCGCGAAACAGCTCGCCTCTTGCGGCTGGTGCAAGCTGTGCCGGTCCGGGAACGAGACCCGTTGCGACCTGGCCAAGGGCACCGAAGGCGGCTATGCCGAGTATGTGGCCATCGCCGAAGATGCCCTGGTCAAGGTGCCGGAAGACATCGACCTCAAGTCCGCGGCGATCTTCGCCTGCGCTATCGGGACGGCGCTCCACGCCATCAAACCCATTGGCCGGGTGCAGATCGGGGACAACGTGCTGGTCACGGGCCCCAGCGGCGGCGTGGGCATCCACGCCGTGCAGCTCTGCGCGGCGGCCGGGGCCCGCGTGATCGCCGTGACCTCCTCACCGGAGAAGGTCGACGTACTCAAGGAGTACGGCGCCGACGAAGTCATCGCCAGCCCCGACCTGAACTTCCATGACGCGGTCAAGGACCTTACCGACGGGCTCGGCGTCGACGTGGTCGTGGACTGCGTGGGCTCGCGGACCTTCCCCTCGGGATTTCGCAGCATCGCCAAGCGGGGCCGCTATCTGTTGGTGGGACAGCTGTTCCGCGAGGATATCTCCATCAACCCCGCCCTGGTGTTCCGCAAGGCCGTTGAGATCCATGGGCCGGGGAGCACGACGCGCCAGGAGCTGGCCGAGGTGATCACGCTGGTGCAGCGAGGCAAGGTCAAGCCGGTGTTCTCGGGCGAGTTCGCTCTCGAGGAAGCCGGCCACGTGCACCAGATGCTCGAGGACCGCAAGATCGTCGGTCGCTCCCTGCTCGTGCCGGCCGCCGCCGGCGGTAAGAAGGGCAAGGCGGCGTGAGCGGCCCTCTCGAGGGCGTCAATGTCCTGGAGATGTGCGCCGCGGGCGTGGGCCCCTTCTCCACCAGCATCCTCGGCGCCCTGGGCGCCAACGTCGTCAAGATCGAGCCGCCCTCGGGCGACGTCATCTCGATCATGGCGCCCTATCAGCAAGGCATCTCGGCCGTTTATACCCAGGTCAACCTGAACAAACGAAGCGTCACCGCCGACCTCAAGACTCCCGAAGGCCGGGCCCTGGGCGAATCGCTGCTCAAAGAGGCCGACGTCTTCGTCGAAAACATGCGTCCCGGTCGAGTCGGGGCACTCGGCCTAGGCTACGAAAGGGCGCTGGAGCTCAATCCCAGGATTGTCTACGCTTCTTGCCCGGCGTGGGGCTTCACCGGGCCGATGACTGACTTGCCGGGGATCGACGGGCACGTTCAGTTGTTCAGCGGCTTTGCGAGCCTCAACGGCGACCCCGGAGCGCTTCCCGAGATGTACCGTCACCCCCAGCTCGACTGGATCACCGGCGCCTATCTCGCCGCAGCGACGATCACCGGACTCGTGGGGCGGGTCCGTACCGGCAAGCCGCAACACGTCAAAATTGCACACCTGGCGGCAGGCATCTCGGTCCAGATCAGCCGCCTTGCCGAGTTCTTTGCCACGGGGGAGACGGCCCCGCTCCTGGGCAGCGGCTGCGCGGCTACCGTGCCGCACCAGGCGTTCCGCACGCAGGACGGGAAATACCTGGCCGTGGGCGTGCTCAGCGAGCCGCAGTGGGCCGGGCTCCGTCGTGCGCTCGGCGACGACGAAGCTCTGGAGGAGCCGCGCTTTGTCACCAATCGAGACCGGGTCGCCCATCGCGATGAGCTCGTCCCGCTCCTCGAGGAACGGTTCAGGGCCAAGCCGGCGCGGTGGTGGAGCATTCAGCTCACCAAGCATCGTGTCCCGCACTCCCTGTTCCTTGACTTGGATACGCTGCTTTACCACGGGCAGGTAACACAGAACAGGTACATCGCCGAGATGGAAATGCCGCACCGCGGACCCGTCAACGTCGGCGGGGCGCCGTGGCGGTTCGGTGAGACGCCGCTGCACCCAAGCCCAGCCCCGATCTCCGGCGAGCACACCGAGGAGATCGTCAAAGGTGGTTTCGGGACGAAAGGCCTCGGCGACGCGGACGGCACGGATAGCGACGCGGCGGGAATCGTGCTCCCGCTCGAAGGGCTGCGGGTGCTCGACCTGACGGAGGGAATCGCCGGCCCCTATGCCTCGCTGCTCCTGGCCGATGCCGGCGCCGAGGTCGTCAAGATCGAGCCTCCGGGCGGCGACCACGCCCGAGGTTGGGTCCCGGCATGCGCCACGGGGGATAGCGCCGCGTTCGCGCTGCTGAATCGAAACAAACGGGGCATGACGCTCGACCTCGAAACGGGCGACGACGGGCAGGCGTTTCAGGAGATGGCGGCCCACGCTGACATAGTTCTCGAGGAGTTAGGCCCGGAGGAAACGAAGCGGCTCGGGATCGATTACGGAACGCTGCGGCAGAGCAACGCGGGGCTCGTCTATTGCGCGCTCAGCGCTTACGGGGAAGAGGGCCCCCTCGCGGGGTTGCCCGGCTCCGAATTCACGGTCCAGGCCGCGAGCGACATGTGGCGCTCGATTGGGGCCATCGGAGAGCCGCCAGTCCGAATCGGCGCCGACGTCGCCAGCCTCACCACGGGAATCCTGGCCTACATTGGCGTTCTGGGCGCCCTGTTCCGCCGTGCCCGGGCCGGCCCCGGACAGCGTGTCGCCCTCAGCGCGTTTGGGGCCGCGGTCTACCTCCGTGGCGTGCAGTGGGGGGCGCAGAGCGACCCCGACGACTGGCAGGGGTTCTACTGCGAGGACTATGTGACGCCGCGGCACCACGGATATCAGACGGCGGACTTCCCGGTCTTCTTCAACCTCCACACCTGCACGGAAGACGAATACTTCCAGCTCATCATTCGCCTCGGTATGGAAGAAGTGCTCGCGGACCCGCGCTTCGACCTGGGTGGGAGACACGCCGTCGGCATGGGCCGCTACAGCCACGAGGTCCGGCATCTGTGGGAGGCGGCGTTCGACGGCATGACCTCGCGGGAGGTCGTCGACCTGATCCTCGAGCACCACGGCATGGCGGTCGCGATGAACGACTACGCGCGGCTGTTCGAGCACGAGCAGGTGCAGGGACTGGACCTACTCCGGGACCTCGAGCTGCCCGGGGGCGCCATCCGTTGCCTGGTGTCGCCGTTTCGCATCAACGACGCTGCCGTGGCCGTGAAGCCGTTGGCCTAGTGAGCCGTGGCGGGTCGGGGACCCCCAAACCCCCTGAAGGGGGTTCAAGGTAACCCTTCGGGCTAATTCATTGGAGAAGGGGCACATCCCCTTCAACCCCTGCCAAAGGGGGCTCCGCCCCCTCTGGACTCCCCGGAACCAGCGAGCACTGGGAAAGTGTGGCCTGGGCGCGACACCGGCTTTCCAATGGGGAGCGCGAGGGCACACAAACGCCCGGGTCCTGCGGCCGCTTGGGCTTCTGAAGGGGGAGGGCACCCCAAACCCCCTGAGGGGGTTCAAGGTCCGGTCTAGTACAGGTAGCAGGAGACCCAGTGCCCGGGTTCCAGCTCCCGCAGCTCGGGCTGCTCACCGGAGCAAACGTCCATCACCCGGGGACAGCGGGGGTGGAATCGGCACCCAGATGGGATGTCGATCGGGCTCGGTACCTCGCCCGACAGGATGATCTCCTCTCGGAGGTCGCGAGGGTTCGAGGGCAGGGCGTTCGAGAGGAGCGCTTGCGTATAGGGATGCAGCGGGTTGGTGTAGACCAGCTCCGCCGGCCCCATCTCCACGAGCTTGCCGAGATACATAACGCCGATGTTGTCGCTCATGTAGCGCACGGCTGCCAGGTCGTGGGAGATCATCAGGTAGGTGAGGTTGAACTGCTCCTGGAGGTCCTTGAGCAGGTTCATGATCTGGGCGCGGATCGACACGTCGAGGGCGGAGACCGGCTCGTCGAGGACGATGAACTTGGGTTCGGGGGCCAGGGCGCGGGCGATCGCGATTCGCTGACGCTGGCCACCGCTGAACTGGTGCGGGTAGAGGCTGGCCGCGCTGGGGCCCAGGCCCATAATGTCCATCAACTCATCAACGCGCAGGTCTCGGTCCGCTTTCGGCATCGTGGTGTTCGCCAGCAGGGGCTCCTCGACGATCTCACGGACCCGCATCCGAGGATTGAGCGACGAGAACGGGTCCTGGAAGACGACCTGCACGGTCCGCTTGTACTGCCGCAGCGCCTCGCCCCTCAGCTGGTTGACGTCGGCCCCGCCAAAGCGGATATGTCCGGTGGTGGGTTTCTCGATCAGCAGCAGAAGCTTGGCGGTTGTGGTCTTGCCGCAGCCGGACTCGCCGACGAGACTGAACGTCTCGCCCTCCCGGATCGTGAAGTCGATCCCGTCGACGGCCTTCACCGAGCCCAGGGTCTTGGTGAAGATCACTCCCCGAGTGATGGGGAAGTGCTTCTGAAGTCCTCGGACCTCCACCAGGGCCTCTATGCCCTGAGGGGCCGTAGCGCCGTTGGTTACCATTTTCCTGGATACCAGCAATCAGCCCAGTGGCCTGGGCTATTCTCCACGCGGTCGGGATATCGTTCGTGGCACTCCGTCTTCGCCTTGGGGCATCGAGGAGCGAAGCGACAGCCAGGCGGGAAGTTGGCCGGGTCCGGCGGCTCGCCCTCGATTGATTCAAGCCGGCCGACCCCTTCCAGGGTTGGGATGTTTCGCAGCAGGCTGATGGTGTAGGGATGTGTCGGGTTGTCGAAGATCTCCTGTGTCTTTCCCATCTCGACGATTCGCCCGCCGTACATGACGGCGACGCGGTGGCAGAGCCGCGCGACGATGCCCAGATCGTGGGTGATCAGGATAATGCCGAGTTCGCGCTCTTGCTGGATCTCTTTGAGGAGTCTCAGGTACTGGGCCTGCACCGTCACGTCCAGGGACGTTGTCGGCTCGTCCGCGATCAGCACCTGTGGCCCGCAGGAGAGGGCTATCGCTCCTCCGACGCGTTGGCGCATGCCGCCGCTCATCTGGTGGGGGTAGTTGCCGACCCGAAGCTCCGGCGCCGGAATCTGTACCAGCTTCAGGGCGTCGACGACTCGTTTGCGCAGGTCCTCGCCCCTTGCGCCCTGGTGGATCGAGAGCGCCTCACCCACCTGGTAGCCGATGGACATCGAGGGATTCAAAGAGGTCATGGGGTCTTGAAGGATCATGGCGATCTGGGCGCCGCGGATCTTCCGCATCTGCCGGTCGCTCTTCTTCGTCAGGTCCTCACCGTCGAGTATGACCTCGCCACCGACAATCTTCCCGTTAGGCTGTGGCATGAGATTGCAGATCGCCAGGCTCGTGACAGACTTACCCGAGCCCGATTCTCCGACGATGCCGAGTATCTCGCCGGCATCGAGCTTGAAGGTCACTCCGTCGACGGCCTTCACCAGGCCGCGAGTGCGCGTGTAGAAGTAGGCGCGCAGGTCGCGCACCTCGAGAACGGTCCGGGTGGCCGGGGCCGCCTCTTCTATACCTGTCGTGTTTTCGGGTCCAGCCAATCTCTCAACCAATCTCCGAGCAGGTTCATGGCCAACACTGTGATCAGGATGGCCAGGCCCGGGAACAAGGATATCCACCAGGCGGATGCCAACAACCCGCGACCGTCGAGGACCATCGTGCCCCACGAGGGATTCGGGGGCGGAATGCCCGCGCCGAGGAAGGACAGTGAAGACTCCAGAAGGATAACCGCGCCGAGCTCCCACGTGGCGAGCACGAGCAGGCTCGGGACCACGTTCGGGAAGATGTGCTTGAACAAGATCCGCGGAACCCTGGTGCCGCTCGTCCGGGCGTAAACGACGAACTCATTTTCCTTTATGCCCAGCGCCTCGCCACGAACAAGACGAGCGAACCTGGGCCACAACAAGATAGACACGACAAGGATAACATTGAAGAAACTCGCGCCAAACAGCGTCGCCAGAATAATCGCCATCAAGATAATAGGAAACGCTAGAGTCGTGTCGACGAGACGCATGAGCACAGCGTCGACCTTGCCCCCGAAGTAGCCGGAGACCAGACCGATGATGGTTCCGGCGGTACCACCGATGGCGATGGTGGAGACGGCGACCACGAGCGAGATTCGGGCGCCGAAAATGATGCGGCTCAACTGGTCGCGGCCGAACCGGTCGGTGCCCAACAGGTTCTCTGATGATCCTCTGTCCGTCCAGGCGGGAGGTTGGTTCGACTCGATCAGCCGTTGCTGATTCGGATCGTGCGGCGCCAGCAACGGGGCGAAGACACCAGCGACGACGAGCACAAGGATCACCAGGATCGGGATTCCGGGGAGAATCCCTCCTGTCCGGACCATTCCTGGTATCCGGCGTGCGAACCGCAATCGCGCCGTGTTTGCCGCCAAGCTTTTCCTCTTTTATAAGTCGGCGTTGGGAGTCATCCCAGTCGCCAGACCGTTAGTAGCGAATCCTCGGATTCAGGTACGCGTAAGCGATGTCAACGAAAAGGTTGCCGGCGATGTAGAACACGCTAAAGATTAGGACCGCGCCTTGAACGATCGGGAAGTCGCGCGCGCGGATGGCATCGACGACCAGCCGCCCCAGCCCGGGCCAGGCAAACACGGTCTCGACAACGACCGATCCGGTGAGCACCGCAATGGTAATCAGGGCGCCGAACGTGAGCACGGGGACGGCCGCGTTGGGGAAGGCATGCCGCCACAACACCTTTTGCTGCGAGACGCCCTTCAGGCGGGCGGCCTTAATGTATTCACTGCCCAGCACCTCGAGCATCGCGGACCGCGTCAGGCGCATGAAACCCGCCATGAGAAACAGCCCCAGGGTCAGGGCCGGGAGGATCAGCTGTTCTGGGGACCCACGTCCCCCGGCGGGGAGCAAGTCCCACTGCACGGCGAAGAGCTGGATGAGCAGAATACCCAGCCAGAACGCCGGGATCGACTGCCCGAGCACGGCGAACATTCGCGCAAAGATATCCAGCGGACTCCCCGGGCGCGAGGCCGCGTATACTCCCAGGGGAATCGCCAGAATGAAGCTTATGCCCATGGCCAGCAGGCCGAGCTCCAGCGTTGCCGGTAGCCGGTCCCACAGGAGGTCCCCAACCGGCGACCGAGTCCGGATCGACTCCCCGAAATCGCCAGTCAAGACGTTGCCCATGTAGGAGAAGTACTGGACGGCTACTGGGCGGTCGAGCCCGAGAAACTCCCGCATACGGTCGAACTGCTCGCGCTCGGCCTCTTCGGGAAGGATCGTCAGCAGCGGGTCCCCGGTGAGACGTACCACGAGGAAGATCACAACGCTGACCAGGACGAGGCTGATCAGCGCCTGCGCCACGCGCGCAAGGACGAACTTACCCATTGCCGTCCTGTTTCTTCATGAAGATGGGGATCACCAAGGCAACACTCCGTCCGATGGTACCCCGCAAGTCAACCGGGCATATCCCCGACATCGGAACAGCAACGCCGATGGGCCCAAGCCGTACGCCTCAGCCGTCGTCAGCCTGCCGGCGCTGGGCGCGGTCTCCGTCCAGCATCGAGTTCGGCTCGGGGCGTTTGCCAGAAGCTGCGGAAGTGGCTATCTCCTCCCGATAACTGGCGCGTTCGGATCGTAGTCCGGCTGGTCTTTGGGATACGGGGCCGGCAGACGGCGCTGATAGCCGTACTTGTGCTTGATCTCGTGATCGGGGTCTTCCTCGATGCCCAGAAGCCGCGCTGCGTTCTTGCCGAGCATCAGCTCGACCTCGTCCTCGTTGAACTTGTAGCCGTACTTCTTGCCCAACTTGGGAAGATTCTGATAGAACTGGACGACGTTAACCCAGCCCATCCCCGCGGCGGAGCGGGCCCCGTCGAACCGGGCACTCGGCTGGTGGTCGGTGCCGAACAGCATGCGATGCGCGCCCACCATCGCCTTCGCCTTGGCGAACATGCGGACGATCGTCTTCTCGTCGGTGCGGGCGTTGGGCCAGAACTCGAGCATCCGCTGCCCGGGCCGGTCGTAGCCGTGCACCCACTGGTCCATGCTGATGTGGAAATTCATGGCCCGGGTCGCCATGGCCAGCACGACCTCGAACCAGTGAACGAAGGGATAGCCGGCGTGAAGGGCGATGACCTTCATGTCGGGGAAGTCGGCGGCGACGTCCCCGAGGTTCAGCGGGTCGTCGAAGCGGCCGCGGTCGTAGCCGCCCCAGTGGCACTGGGTGCAGATGGCGACGGGCAGGCCCCAATCGTCGCAGCGCTGGTACAGCTCGTAGAGACGATCGTCCCACACGTAGAAGCCGTTACTCGGGATGACCTTGAGCCCCATCAGGCCGTGCTCTTTGATCCCGCGCTCGAACAGCTCCACGGCGTCCGGCCGACGGGGGTCGGGGCCGGCGAAGCCGAAGATGCGGCCGGGGTGCTTCTTCATCAGGGCTCCGAGCTGCTGGTGCATCTCGTCGACCGGGAGCGGCTGTTGCTCGCCGAACCCGTAGGCGTAGTCGATGGGCAATACGATGCAGCCATCGACCCCGGCGTCGTCCATGCCCTTGATGGTCCAGTAGCCGTCCGGATCGGACATGCGCTCCTCGAGCTTCGGGAATAGCGCGTCTGGGTCCTTGAACGGCGGCTCACCGTAGGCCCATTGCATGCAGACCGTCCAGCGTTGCCGGGCCGGAAAGTACTCTTTGCCCGGCTCGCCGGTGGCGACGTGAATATGCGTGTCGATGACCATCGCGGTCCTCCTGCCCCCTTTGCGGCTCCGCCTCGTTATTCGGCGAAGTCGACCGGCATGATCGGAGTGCCGGGGCTGTGCTTATTGATCGTGTCGTAGAACTTGTCGGACTGCCCCGTCCATTGGCGGCGGATGAGCGTCTGGACGGGCGTCTTCAAGAACAGCGAGTCGCCGTGCCAACTCTCACCGGGCGGCCTGCAGACGTAGATGCCGGGCATCCAATTGATGTGTCCCTCGATGTCGCCCAGATAGTCTTCGAAGTCGCCCGCGAGGATATACGCCTCTTCGGTGTGGTCGTGGACGTGGCCCACGGCCTCGACGGCGCGGGCGCCGGGTGTGAAGGAGGCGTGAAGCAAGATGCTGTAGTTGGCCTTCGGGTCTTGACGTAGGGTCTTCAGGCCGATGTGAACACCGGTCGGATCGGCATAGGAAGGGCCCCAGTGCATCTGCTTGATGTCCTGTATGAACACCTCTTCATCGGAAGAGCCGTCCTTCGTGTCGCCGGTGAACACGACCCGGGTGATGCCGGATTGGGATTCGATCGGGCCATACTCCACACCCGCGGGCCGGAAGTGGAACGTGTCTGCCGCGTACTCATGCTCACCAGAGGTCATAGACCCCTCGATCACATAAGAGTCCACGGGCCAGTTGCTCTTCGTGCGCTTCTGTCGGAAGCCGGAGTCGTACTTGATGAGCGCCGTCCGGGCGCCGGTCTCCTCGTCCTTCGCCAGCGTCTTGATCCAGGCGCGCCCTTCGCTCCCCTCCACGGCTAGGGGCTCCCACCGTATCAGGTGTGTCCACAACGCCGACCTGTTCGTTCGTCTTGGCATGTCGTCCTCCTCTGCTTGGTCAGGCCGGGGACGCGGCTGGGGACCGCTCCTCGGCGAATCCGCTAGGGTCGGAAAAGAAGCCCATCAATACCCGGCTGATCTCGTCCGCCCGCCAGTGGCTGGCGTAGATGTCGCCGTTTTCTACCGTGTACAGCTTGCTCCCGGGGATCAGCTTCTGGACAAGGTCGGCGCGGGCGCAAAGGTCGCGCTCGTAGGGGCCCGACGACTCGACCAACAGCGTTGGCGTCTTCAACTTCGGCAATTGAGCGTTGGAATCATACCCGAAAACCGCCTGGAACGTCGCTGGCGCATCGAACCGTGCCTTGATCGCGTCCATGACCCAATCGGTGACGAACTCGATGTCCTCTTCGGACACGGACTCGAAAGGCACCGACCCCTTGGACTGCCAGAGGCGAAGGGCAGCCCGCTGCCAGAGGCGCACCAGGTGTGAGCCATCCTGCTCGAGCTTCATCACGGGCAGCCTTCTCGGCTGGCCGATCGTCTGCTCCGACAGGTCCATGTACTGCGCCCGCTCCTCTTCGTCGATGATGTACGGGTAGCCGGAGAGCGCTAGCGCCTCGACGCGGTCCGGGTGGGCAACGCCCAGCTCGGCGCCGACGGCTGCTCCCGTGTGGTGGCCGTAGATCCGTACCTTGTCGATGCCGAGGCCGTCGAGGAGGTCGATGACGACGCCCACGAGGTCCGACATCACGATGGGATGCGACAACGACTCGGACTCGCCGAAACCGGGGTAGTCCATGGCCACGGCGCGGTAACGCTCCGCGAGGTAGCCGGACAGCCGGGCGAAGCTGCGCCAGCTCCGCGCACTCTGGTGCAGGAGCAACACGACCTCGCCGGCGCCCTCTTCCGCATAGTGCAGTTGGCCTCGTGGCCCGTCGACAAATCCTCGTCTCATCCAACCTCTCCCCTGCGGCTATTGGGTATTCTATATCGCCTCGGCAACCAGCGAGCCTTCCCAAACCGCGTCCAGGATCGTTCTCGGCTTCGCGCAGTCTCCCACGACCCGCACCTCCGGGACAAACCTGCTCAGCTCCGTGCTGTCGAGCCCAGCGACCGGGCGAACCCCGGTCGAAACGACCACCGTGTCGGCCGTGATGGAAAGGCTCGCGCTGTCTTTTCCGGCGCCGAGGACGCGATCGTCTTCGACGCCGAGGAACTTCGTGTCCAGCATGATATTCACCCCGAGACGGTCCAGGCGCTCGAGCATGAAGTAGCGCATTCCCTCGCCCAGGGGGTTCATGTCCCGCGCCAGCTCGGACTCCATCTCCAGGACGGTGACGCTCTTGCCCTGGGAGCCGAGCAGCTCCGCGACCTCGCAGCCAGTCGCGCCACCGCCCGCGATCACGACACGCTGCCCAATCGCCGCCTCACCCCGTAGCACCGACCATGCCGCGACGACGGGGATTGCCGCCCCCGTTTGCTCAGGCGGGGCCAGCGGCTGCGCCCCGGAGGCGACGATTACCACGTCGGGCGCGAGCTGTCGAACCATCTCGATGGTGGCCTCGGTGTCCGTTTGGACGGCAATCGGAAGTTCTTGAACCTGGCGGATGAGATACTCGCGAAACGGGCGGATCTCCGCCTTGCCCGGCGGCACGTCCGCGATGCGCAACTGGCCCCCGAGCTGGGCGGTCTTCTCGATCAGTTGAACCGTGTGGCCCCGCAGCGCGGCGACCCGGGCCGCCTCCATTCCCGCGGGACCGCCGCCGACCACGAGAACGCGCTTCGTCCCGACCTTTCGGCCTCGCACCTTCTCGCGTCCCCAGCTGGCGTTCACCGTACAACGGGCGTTGAGCTTGGCCTGGAGGGCATCGACGCAGTAGTTGCAGCCGATACAAGGGCGGATATCCTCCGTCTCGTCCCGCAACACCTTGGCGGCCCACTCCGGATCGGCAATCAGGGCCCTGGTCATCGAGACCATGTCGGCCCCGCCCTGCCGCACCACGTCGGCCGTGAGTGCCGGGTCCTTGAGCCGGCCGTTGGCGATGACCGGGATGGAGACCTCCGCCTTCATCTCCCGCGCGATATCCACGAACAGGCCGTGCGGCTCGCCCATCGTCGGGATCGACCGGTGGCCGTTCGGGAAGGGAAAGATGATGCCGGGGACAACATGAATGGCGTCGGCGCCCGCTCGCTCCAACTCGCGTGCGACCTTTTTACTCTCGCCGGGCTGAAGGCCGTCAGGCAACAGCTCGTCGCCTGAGAGGGCGAAGATGATGGCCATTGTGGGGCCAATGCGCGCACGGACCCGCTCCACCAATTCCACGGCGAACCGCATTCGGTTCTCGAGCGTGCCGCCGTAGCGGTCGGTCCTTCGGTTGGTCGCGGGCGACAGGAACTGGGAGATGAGGAAGCCGTGATGCCCCGCGATTTGCACGCCGTCGAAGCCGGCGCGCTTGGCGCGGAACGCCGCCTCCGCGAAGGTCTGCTGCAGTTGGGCGATCTCCTTCAGCGTGGCTGCCCTGGCGTTAGGACCGAACGAGTGGCCGTAACGGCTGGGGACCCGGGGGTTCGGGCTCGGGGACGCCGTGAGCGGGGCCTTGTTGTCCAACGGAATCGCGATCCTGCCCAGGTGGCGCAGATTGGGGACGACTTTGGTGCCGAAGCCGTGCACGGTGTCGGTCAGGTTCTTGAAGGCGGGGATGAAAAGGTCGCGGTCCAGACAGGGGTGGGCCGCCGACATCGTCTCGTAGCCGGCGATCGAGCCCCTCCGGCTGTCGACGTCGATGTCCTCCAGGATGATCAGCCCGACCTCGCCCCTGGCCCGCTCGGCGCACTCCTCAACGAGGCCATCATGGATCCCCGAGCCGGTGCCGTTGTCGAAACACATCTCGCCCGTCCGGGTCTCGGTGCTGGACATAACGATGCGGTTCTTGACGCGCATCGGACCGATGTCGATGGGAGCAAAGAGCGGGTTGGTTGTGGTGGCGTCACGCATTGGAATCACGGGGAATCACGGCAGTCGCTACCGAGCGGCCTGGGAACGGGTCTAACCCCTGCGGATGCGGTGGAACCTAGCAGACTGCCATTGCAGTGTCAATCCGAATGACGAGTCTCGTCCGCATTGATGTCTCGCGCCTCGAGAACCATCGGGGCCCGTGTCGGCGTTGTCGAAGCTTGACACCGTGGAGAGGGTGGTCAAAACTCTACCAGAGGCTGCCCGGACGAGCCTATTGAAATGTCGCGAGGAGGCCTGCTTTGAGCCCAAACATCGCTGTTCTTTCGCCCGCCGCCGAGCCGTCGGGCGCCGAAGGTCCCGCCCTCGCGCCACGGCTAACCGGGCTCCAGGGGAAGACCGTCGGGCTCATCAGTAACGGGTGGCGGTCCATCGGCATCAGCTACGGCGAGTTGCGAAAACTCCTCGAGGAAGAGTTCGAGGTCACCAACGTCGTCGAGAAGCACGCCACCGTCTCCGGCCCGGTGCCCGCCGAAGACTTCGAGGAGCTTGCCGCCCAGGTCGATGCCGTCATCACCGGATTGGCGAACTGAGGGGGCTGCAGCGCGTGGTGTAGCCACGACAGCATCCTCCTCGAGCAAAGGGGCATCCCGACGGTTACCCTCGTGACCCAGATATTCGAGTCCCTCTTCAAAGTGCTCATCAAGGGGAAAGGGATGTCCGACCTCCCCTATGTCGTCTTCCCGTACCCGTTGGAGCCGCTTCCCGAGGAAGAGATTCGAAGACTCACCCGCGAGCGGTTGTCCCAGGTCGTGGCCGGGCTGACCCGCTAGCTTCTCCCATGGCAGAGAAGCCGACACTGAGCTCGAGCCGGATCGTCCTCGACGAGGACGCCGTCGCCGCGTTCGAGGCCCTCTACGATCAGGGCCTCACCGACGGCCTCCCGGTGATCCCCCCGACGGAGGAGCGCGTCCGCGCCATGCTGGCCGGTATGCCGCGCTCGCCCGGCGAGGTCATTTCCGTCATGCCTCCGGGGCGGGGCGAGGTGACCGTCGAGAAGCTGGCGGTCAACGCCGTCATGGCCGGCTGTCGGCCGGAATACATGCCGGTCCTCGTTGCCTCTGTCGAGGCGATGGCGCCTCCCGAGTTCAACATGGACGCGCTCCAGGTCACGACGCACTCCGCGGCGCCGATGATCATTGTGAACGGTCCCGTTCGCGATCGGCTCGACATCAACTCCGGGAACAATGCGATGGGGCAGGGATGGCGGGCGAACGCCACCATTGGCCGGGCGCTGCGTTTGGTAATGGTCAACGTCGGCGGTGCGATTCCCGGCTCGGTGGACAAAGCAACCCAGGGAATGCCGGGGAAGTTCACGTTCTGCTTCGGCGAGAACGAGGAAGAAAGCCCCTGGGAGCCGCTCCACGTGGAACGTGGCCTCCAGCTCGCCGACAGCGCGGTGACCATCGTCGCCGCGGGCGGCACGAACCACATCGTCAACGGCAGCTCGGACGGCGAGGATGTCCTAAAATCCCTGACCTACGGCATGGTCAGCCCCTCCACGAACAACATGGTGGACCCGGAAGGGGAGCCCATGTTGCTGCTCTGCCCGGCCCACGCCCAGTTGCTGTCGGACGCCGGCTACACCAAGGAGCGAGTGAAGCAGCACCTGTTCGAGCAGGCGAGGGTGCCGGTGCAGTGGCTGTCTCCCTACGTGATAAAACGACGCCGCGCCGGCGGCTACGAGCTCGCCGGGGCCGAGTCGATCCCGATGGCGTCGCGCCCGGAGAATTTCATGCTCGCCGTGGTCGGCGGCTCGGGCGCCCTGCACTCGACGTTCGTCCCGACGCTGGGGCCTAGCAAGGCCCAGACGAGACGCATCGAGGCCTCCGCCTAGCCGGAGACCGCCTGCTCCACCAGCGTAACCTCTTCGGCGGTGAGCGGGACCTCCATCGCGGCGAGATTCGCTCTCACCTGATCCGCCTTGGTGGCCCCGAGGATCGCGCAGGTGACCCCGGACCTTGCCAGCAGCCACCCCAGCGCCAGCCCGACGATGCTCCTGCCCAGCTTCTCGCCGAGCGCCTGCAGTCGCTCGATAGCGTCGAAGTTGCGGTCGCTCCAGAACATTTCCTTATACAGTGGCCTGACGCCGAGCCGGGTGTCGGGTGGAGGCGGCTTGGTCCGGTCGTATTTCCCGGTCAGCAGGCCGCCGGCCAACGGGTTATACGCGATCACGCCGACCCCCTCCGTCCGGCAGAGCGGGAGCAGCTCCGCTTCGATCTCGCGACTCACCAGACTGTAGCGGGGCTGGACGCAATCGATCCTGGCCAGGTTGTGGACCTCGCTCAGCCAGAGGCCCTTCGCGAGCTGCCACGCCGCGAAGTTGGAGCAGCCGACGTAGCGTACCTTCCCCTGACGCACAAGGTCGTCGACGGCCCGCAGCGACTCCTCGAGGGGCGTGCCGTCGTCCCACTGGTGGAACTGGTAGAGGTCGATGTAGTCCGTCTGGAGCCGCCTGAGACTGCTCTCGACCGCATCCATGACGTGCTTGCGCGATAGCCCTTCGTCGTTCGGGTGCGGGCCTGTTCGGCCCCACACCTTGGTGGCGATGACGGCCGACCCTCTCCGCCCTTTGAGTGCCTTGCCGAGGATACGCTCGGCCTCGCCCTCGCCGTAGACGTCCGAGGTATCGAAGAAGTTGACCCCGGCGTCGAGGGCCGCCTCGATGATCGGCAGCCCCTCGTCCTCCCATATCTGGCGTCCGAAGGTGGTGGTGCCCATCATCGCTTCGGAGACCTGGAGCCCGGTCCGCCCCAGCGTTCGGTACCTCATCTGCGCTCTCCCTTCGTAGCGACCACCGGTGCCGTGCCGAGCACCGCGCCGTCGATGCTTGCGACCGTCGGGCAGCCGCACAGCGCCATGGCGATGTCGAGTTCGTCGCGCAGCATTCCTAGCACGGTGCGGAGCCCATCCTCGCCGCCGCCGGCCAGTCCCCAGAAGATTGGGCGGCCCACGAGCACCGCCCTCGCGCCCAGGGCCAACGCCTTGAGGACGTCGGTGCCGCGCCGGATGCCGCCATCCATATAGACCTCGAGGCGGCCCGCCGCGGCCTCGGCTACCTCCGGCAGCGCCTCGATGCTGGCGAGGGTCGTGTCCAGGTTCCGCCCACCATGGTTAGAAACGATAAGGGCTTGGACACCGTGCTCGACGCACAGCGCGGCATCCTCACCCGTCAGGATGCCCTTGACCACCAACGGGAGCGGCGATTGGGCCATGAACCAGTCCAGCTCGGCCCAGGTCGCGCCGGGGTCGATCAGGTCCGTGACGTTGGGTGCATCCGGGCCCAGGCTCCGGATGTAGTCGGCGTAGTTCACGTCTGCGCCGCCGTGACCGACCTCGCCCGCCTGGCTGCTTCGAAGGTTGCGCTCCCGCTTGTGCAGCCCAAAGGAGTCGACCGTAATGCACAGAGCGCGGTAGCCCGCCGCCTCGGCCCGTTGCGCCATCGACAGGGTCAGGCCGCGGTCGCGGAATAGGTATTGCTGGAACCAGAGCGGGCCGGTGGCCGCTTCGGCGACGTCCTCGAGCAGATAGGTCGAACCGGGGCTTAGCACCATCACCGTGCCCGCCGCGCCCGCGGCCCTGGCGCTGGCCAGCTCTCCGTCCGGGTGGGCGACGCCGTGGCCGCCGGAAGGCGCGAGCATGACAGGGAAGGCGATCCGCTCCCCCAGCACGGTGGTTGCGAGATCGCGCGCGCTGACGTCGACCAGCCGCCGCGGCCGGAGCAGGATCGATTCGAAGCAAGCCCGGGTCCGGTGCAGCGTCAGCTCGTCGGTAGCGCCGCCCGCCACGCCGTCGTAGTCGGTCTGCGACATGCGGGCCCTGGCGACTTCCTCGAACTCGAAGAGGTTCACCGGGTCCATGTGGCGTTCCATCCCGCCTCCACAAGCTCGCGATGCTCCCGAGTCCGCCCGGATTGAGCATGCTCTGGGAGCCGCGCGCATTGTAGCAGAGGACTTCAGCAGTCCTGGATGCCTGTCGATTATCTTCGCGCGGAACCCCGATTCGGCTGGAATCCGCAACTTTGTTGACAACACCTATGACGTTTTGGTAGCTTGACCAATCGTGAAGAGTCCCCAGGGAGTCTTCCCTGTCCTCATGCATATAGGTTGATCGTTCGCAGAGACCAGGAAAGCCGGTTCGATGGAGCAAACAAGGAGATAACAGGAGAGCATATGAGTATCAGACGTATGATTTCAAGATGGCGCTTCCTGCTTCCAACAACCATGGTCGTGATCATGGTCGTGGCAGCATGCGGAGGGGGAGACGACCCCACCGTAATATCATCCCGCCCTGCGCCCACCGCGGCGCCTGCGCCGACGGCTGCGCCCGCGCCGACTTCGGCGCCCGCGCCGACGTCCGCACCCGCGCCGACGGCCCGCCCGGAGCCAACGGCGGTGCCTCCCCCGCCGACAGCCGTGCCTCCCAAGGCCCCCGAGGGTGAGCTCAACTTCGTAGTGGGTGGACTTGGCGGAGAGAAATGGCCCCGCAGGCTGACCAACGCGTCGGATGACGCCGTTTCTTACAGCCTGATGGACCCGCTCATTCGGGCCGACACCGCCACCCGTGAGCTAATCCCCGGACTGGCGACGAGTTGGGAAGTGGAGCAGGTCGGCGACGAGTTCGTCTGGACCTTCAAGCTTCGAGAAGGCACCCCCTTCAACGAGGGCGAAGGAATGGTAACTTCCGCTGACGTTCAGTGGATGTACATGGAGATGCTGAAGCCCGACACGGTCAACCTGGCCCCTCACGGGGGCGACATCCAGGGCGACATCGCCAACTTCGAGATCGTCGACGACCTCACATACAAGCTCCATTCAGCGGAGCTGAACGTCTCCCTGACGAATCGCCTTTCGATCTTGCAAGTGGTCCCCCTGGTTGGCCCCAGGGCTTACCATGAGCGCGTCGGCGACGACGGATTCCAGTCCCATCCCATCGGCTCCGGCTCCTTCACTTTTGTGTCCCACAGCGTGGGCTCACGAGTCGTGATGGAGGCGGTCCCGAACCACTGGCGCAAGACGCCCGACGTTCAGACGGCGACCGTGTTCATCGTGCCGGAGAACGCGACGGCCCTGGCCATGCTTCAGACGGGCCAGGCCGACGTAGCGCCGCTTCCCGGCTCCTTCAGGGCCGAGGCGGAGGCCGCCGGACTGAGGCTCATCCCGGTCCCGACAACCGGACTCGCGTTCGTGACCCTCGGCGGGATGTACTTCGACCTACCCGGCAAGTACGGCATCGGCGACCCCTGGATTGGAACGGGCGTCGACGACCCGAACGCTTTGAAGGTCCGCCAGGCCATGGCGATGGCCATCGACCGCGAGACCATCGTCGCCACGCTCATGGGCGGCAACGCCCAGGTCGCGGCCCTGCCGTTCAACTGGCCTCCCGGACCTTTCCAATTCAACAAGGCCGAGTGGGCTCCTCCGCCCTACGACCCAACCCGCGCCAAGGAGCTCCTGGCGGAGGCCGGTTACGCGGATGGGTTCGAAATAGCGTTCTGGATCTTCCCGATCGGTGGCTTCCCTGAGCAGCCCGACGTCGGAGAGGCCGTATCGGGCTACTGGGAAGACATCGGCATCCGGGTTGAGCGCAAGGTCAGGGAGTTCCGACCCGAGGTCCGTGGCGCGATGTCCGACCGCACAACGAAGGGCCACGCCTGGCTTCTTCAGTCCAACTTCCAGGACGAGCCCATTCGGAACGTGACCCTCCTCTTCCGCAAGGAAGGGCCGTTGGCATACATCCACCACCCCGCACTCGATGAGTACGCCGCGACCGCTCCCGCGATCCTCGATGAGGCGGAGCGCTTCCGGCTGGCTCGCGAGCTTGGCCAGGTCGTGTTCGACCAGCAGCTGGGCATCCCGATGTTCGCCATCAACGGTGCCTGGTGGGTCACGGAAAGAGTCAAAGACTGGGACCTCATAACCGGTGAGCCCTTCGGTCACCACCTGGAGTACATCACGATTGAATAGTAGCCCTCGAGGCTAGAAGCCAAATGGAACGATAATGAGGGGGCGCTCGACCGAGCGCCCCCTCATTCTTTTACGGTCGGGGTCTGCAGGGAGCATTTGCATGAGTGAACTGAGAATCGCCGCTGTGGCCGCCGCCGCGTTTCGTGGGGAAGAGGAATATCGCAACGCGGCAGGGGCCGCGGCGTACGTCGAAGAGGCCGCGGGCAACGGAGCGCGGCTCGTCTGCCTCCCCGAGGGCTATCCCGGGCCCTGCAACGGGCCAATGGACAGCGGAGGCAGGCTGAGCGCGAGCCCTCTCGAGACGGTGCAAGAGGCCGCGCGCGCCCATGGCGTGTATGTCAGCTGCGGCAGGTTGGAGGAGACGGGTGTCGTTCCCGACACCTACTATCTGACGCAGAAGCTCATCTCGCCTGAGGGCGAGATCCTTGCCAGCTATCGAAGATGTCAGCCGACCCCACCGGCGGCCAACGGCCACCTCTACGGCGGCCGCCACCACCTTCTTCCCGGCGACGAGTTGATGGCGGTCGAGACCGAGATCGCCAACTTTGGGCTGATCATCTGCTCCGAGATCAGGGTGCCGGAGCTGGCCCGCGTCGAGATGCTCATGGGGGCCGAGGTCCTCCTCGCGCCCTTCGGCGGAGTCCTGGGCCGGGGCCCGGTTACCCGCCGCGACATCTTCGGCGGACGCGTCATCGACTCGGACTTGGACCGGTCCCGGGCGGTGGCGCTCGCCCGCGCCATCGAGAACACGATGTACGTCGTGATCGCCACCAACATTTGGGAGAAAGAGGCGCGATGGGGCGCCTGTATCGCCTCCCCGGACGGGATCCTGGCCGAACAGGAGGGCGCGGGTATTGTCTACGCCAACCTCGACATGGACCGGCTGCGGGCGCTCCGAGGGCGGGCTTGGCAGGAAAGCGATTTCGCCGGGGCCGACTCGACGGTGGCCGACCCGGGTCGCCTGCGGGACCGACGGCCCGAGCTGTACGGCAAGCTCGTCGAGCCGCAGCGGGACGCCTTCAACTATCGCTACTACGCCGACGGCCCGGATGACTGGCGGGAGTCGTTTGCCAGGACCAGCGACGAGGCGAAGACCGCACTCGACTGATGCCTCGCCGCGGCTACCGCTAGTCGATCTTGAAGCCGAAGAGGTCGAGCGCGTTATCCCGGGTAATCTTGCGCCGCGTCTCGACGGAGACGTCCTTCAACGCCCGGTCCATGTACTCGTGGGAGCGGGGCCAGGTGCTCTCGACATGCGGATAGTCGCTGGACCACATGACATGGTCCGAGCCGAAGGATGACACCAGGGTCGGGATCAGCGGGTCCTCGATGACCGTGATCCACATGTTGTCCTTGAAGTACTCGCTCGGTCGCCTTTCAAGCAGCATTGAGGCCCGGGGCCTGATCCGCTGCTTGTGGTCGGCGATCCAGAGGAAGTGGGGGAGCCATCCGGCCTCGAACTCCGCCACACCGATTTTTAGCTCCGGGAAACGGTCCAACACGCCCGAGAACACCATCTCCGTCAACGCCTTCCTTACCGGGTAGTCGATGTTCACCATCACGACCCGAAAGTTCGGCTCCGAGTTATACGGCCACCACCCGGCATAGGTGTGGAAGTTCACCGGCAGGCCGGTCTCGACGCAAGCTGCCCAGATCGGTTCCAGGGCCGAGTCGTCGTACCCCTTGTTGAGGTCGGGACGCACCAGCGGAACGAAGGCCCCCTTGAGCCCCATTGCGGCGCATCGGCGGATCTCGTCCGGAGCCCCATCCAGGTCAAGCAACGAGATGAGTCCGACCGCGCCGATCCGGTTCCGGTCGTAGCTGCAGACCTCAGCGGCCCAGTCGTTGTAGGCGCGGAAGATCGCCGTTTGGAACGGAGCGTCGGTCAGGGTGAAAAACTGGACCGTGTTCGTGGGATAGAACAGCGTGGCCGCCACGCCGTCCTGGGCCATGTCCTTGAGTCGCTCCACCGGCTCGTAGGCCCCCGCTCGACAGTCCTCGACGCTTGCGGTGGCGACCCAATGGTCGTACTCTGCTCCGTCGCGCGTGGCGCCAAGAAAGCCCCCACCGACCGCGCTGAACGGCTCCCGCCCCTCGGCGACCCAACACTCCCCCTGCATCCCCGGCGGGTCCTTGACGACGTGGGGCGCCTTGTCCCGAAACTGCTTATCGATCCTCTTCGTCCAGAGGTCTCGCGGCTCGAGGACATGACTGTCGGCATCAACGAAGGGATAGTCGGCCATTGGGATACCTCCGCGCTGCTGGCACGATTCAACGACGTCAGAACGCGAGCCGGGCCACGGATTCGGTCAGCGGGCGTTGCAGCAACATCATAGTACGATCTGCGACCCAGTCAACGGAGGTCGGCTGAATCGCCGGGTCGGTCAGGCAGATTGGCCAAAGGCGGGCGCCACCTCGCGAGCGAAGAGCTCGAGGGTCTCGGGCTTGGCCCCGTCGGCGAAGCGCAGAATGAAGAGGTCGACGCCGACCTCGATCTTCGCCTCGATCTGCCGGACGACGTCGTCCGGGGTACCCGCCAGCCCTCCGGCCTCGAAACCCCATCCGGGGCTGCCGAAATTTTCATGGGCTTCCGCCAACGCTGCATCGACATCCTGACGCCGGGGCGTCAGCGCTATCACGCTCACTGTGCTGATTCGAAGCGTGGCCGGGTCCCGGCCGATCCGCCCGCACTCCGCCCGGAGAGCGCCGATCTTGTGTTCGAGCTCCCCTAGGGCGTGTGGCGGACAGTTCCACGCGTCCGCTCTACGGGCGACGATTGGCAGCGTGAACTGCTCGCCCGAGCCGCCGACGAGGATGGGTGGGTGAGGGCGCTGCACCGGCTTGGGCATCGCGGGGGCGGCCTCGAGCTGAAAGAACTCCCCGGCGAAACTGGTCTCGTCTTGGGTGAACAGGAGTTTCATCACCTCGAGCGCCTCGTCGAGCTGCTTGGACCGCTTCCGTGGGCTCGGAAACGGCACGCCGAAGACGTCGTGCTCCGCGGGGACAGACCCGCTGCCGATGCCCAGGTTCACACGTCCGTTGCTGATCAAGTCGAGACTGGCGACGATCTTGGCGAGGAGTGCCGGGTGGCGGAAGGAGTTGCAGAGTACGAGGTGCCCCAGCCGGACCCGTTCGGTGACCGCGGCCAGTGCCGCCGCCGCCGTCCACGCCTCGAAGGTCGTGCCCTTCGGCGAGCCGGGGGGATAGAAGTGGTCGTTGAGCCACATCGAATCGAACCCGAGACGGTCGATAAGGGTGACCTTGTCCTGGAGCTCGTTCCAGGGGATGTCCTCCTGCGGCAGGAAGAGTCCGAACGCGGCCATCTAGCTCAGCCCCAGCTCATTGAAGGCCTCTTCGGCCAATCCGAAGGCGTTGCCGGCCACCGGCCAGCCGCCATAGAAAGCGAGGTGCATGAACACCTCCAGCAGCTCTTCCTTCGTCACGCCGTTGTCGAGGGCGCGTTTCACGTGGCCCTTGAGGTGCGACGACCGATAGAGGACGGTGAGGGCTGCCACGGTGATCAGGCTCCGGTCCCGCTTGGAGAGGCCGGGCCGCTCCCAGACCTCGCCGAAGAGCACGTCGCGGTTGATCTCGGCGAAGCGGGGCATGATTTCTTCCAACGGCGTCGGTGGCTTGGGGGTCGTCATGAGGCACTCGTCCTATGGTTGGGTTGGGGCGGACGTCTGTCCGGGGAACGCGTGGTAGCGTAGCGACGGCTTCGGGGCATGTCAACTGAGTCGGCGCTGCCGAGCGCCTGTGGTACAGTTCCAGCGGGTCCACCCCAAGCAGTCGCCCAGAGCGGTGCGTCCCCGAGGTCGTCACAAGCCCCATGGCCGAAAGAGTCCGTGACCGTTTCTATTACGGCTGGGTGATTGTCCTGATAATCGCCCTCGTGGGGTGGGTCCAGACCGCCGGGTTCGACCCTACCATCGGTCTCTTCATCGAGCCGATCACCGATGAGTTTGGATGGAGCCGCTCCGCTTTCGTTGGCGCAGCCAGCGCTGGCTCCATCGCCGGTGGCCTACTGGCGATGATGGTCGGGCCGGCCCTGGACCGTTTCGGGCCTCGGCTGATCATGCCCATTTCCCTGCTCTTCCTCGGAGGAGGGCTCATCGGCCTGGCATTCGTGGAGGCCCTGTGGCAGTTCTACATCGCAATGATCGTGGCCCGCATGATCATCATGGGCCCGATCCTGCTGAGCTCAAGCGTGATCGTCTCCAAGTGGTTCGTCCGGCTCAGGGGACGGGCAGTCGGCCTCTCCGGATTGGGCGTCCGGATCGGCATTGGCGTGACTCCCCTCTACGCCCAGGCTATCGTCGGCGCCTATGACTGGCGGGTGAGCCTTTTCGTCCTGGGCCTTATCGTCTGGGGCGTGGCGATGGTGCCGGCGTTGCTCTTCCTCCGGCGTCAGCCCGAGGACATGGGACTCAGGCCCGACGGCGCCCGGCCCGCGGTCGGTCCGGTCGTTCTCGATGCATCGGAGCAAGACGCCGACGAGCTCAGCTTCACCCTGAAAGAGACGCTGCGGACGCCGGCGTTCTATCTCGTCATCCTGGGGATGGCGGTAGGCGGCGCAGCCATGGGCGGGATCAACGTGCACCTGTTTCCGTACCTGGTATCCAAGGGCTTGTCGGAAGGAAACGCCGTCGTTGTGATGGCCGTCTCGTCGTTTGTGGGAATCGGCTCTTCCGTTGTGGCCGGACTGATTGCGGAGCGAAGCGGCGCTCGCCGCCTCTTCTCCTTCTCCTTCGTGGGACTGGCCATCGCCGTTCTGCTCTTGCTTCAGGTCGACAACCTCTGGCTTGCGATGGCATTTGGGGTCCTGTTCGGCGCCATGTTCGGCAGCATGATTACGATGAACTTCATCATTCTGCCGGAGTATTTCGGGCGCCGCTATCTGGGATCGATTCGTGGCCTGTTCCTGCCCATGCAGATCACGTTCAGCTCTCTGGGGCCCCTGGGAGCCGCCGCCGCCTACGACGTGACCGACGGATACACCCTCGTCTTTTCCGTCTTCGTCGCCTTCCACTTGCTCGCCGCGCTGGCCATATTCATGGCGCGTCGACCAACGAGGCCGGCGGCCCAGCAGCCGGAGCGTGCCGGCCGCCGCCAGCCCGGCGAACCCTGACGAGATCAAGAAAGCCGGCGTGTACGAGCCGGCCAGATCGAAGGACGCGCCGCCGATCAGAATGCCCGTCGACTGGCCGGCGCTGGTGATGAAGAGAATCACGCCAAGGATGGCCCCCAGCGACGTCGGCCCGAACGTCGCTCTCGTGATGAGCGGGAGCTGGACGACCCATCCTCCCATGAAGTACCCGTAGACGATGGCGAAGCCGTAGAGCCCCAGCGCCCCAGGAAGCACGAACGCGACGCCGGTCATCACGGTGACCATGAGGAGCGAGACGAAGACCAGCTTGCTGGAGTCGACCCGGTCCGAGAGCGAGCCCAGGCTGAGCCTTCCGGCGATAGACGTCGCGCTGATCACCGAGACGGCGCCCGAGGCGACGACGGCGGAGAGGCCCTTGTCGGTGCCGTAGGCCACCAGATGGATCATGACGATGCCGACGCTGACGTTCGCGCCGAAGAAGATGGTCGAAAGCGCCCACAGCCTCCCGTCTCGGAGCGCCGCTCGCAGGGAGAGAGCTTCGGCTGGTGGTGACGCCGGAGTTGCGGTCACCGGCGGTGGTGGAGGCGCGGCCTCCGCGCCGACGGGCCGGAGACCGACGTCGTCGGGGCTGCGATGGGTGACGATGCCGGCCAACGCCAACGCCGCGGCCCCCGTGACACCGAGAGCGAGGAAGGTCCAGCGCCATCCAACGGCCGGCTCCAGGGCCGCGCTTGCCGGGGCGTAGGCGATGATCCCCACCTGCGTCGACGACATCATGATGCCGGCGATGAGGCCCTGGTACTTATTGAACCAACGCGACACCACAGCCATGAACGGTCCGAACCCCGCCCCGGCGGCGAACGCCGACACGACCCCGAACCCAAAGTAGATGTGCCACAGCTCCGTGGACTTGAAGACCACCAGGTGACCGAGCAGGTACGCCAACGCAAACCAGGGGATAACCCGCCGCGGGCTGTAGCGGTCGAATAGCATGCCTACCACGATGAACCCGAACCCGGTGGTGAAGATGCTGAGGGTCGCCGCCCCGGCAACCTCGCTGCGGCTCCAGCCCGTATCCGCGGCAATGGGCTTGAGCAGCACCCCGAAAGCCACCCGGACGCCGTTGAACGCCATCAACACGACCGTGGCAACGGCCAGCGTCCACCAGGCGCGATGCACTGCCCGGACGTTGGGCAGCCGGATTCTGGGCGAGGCGGCGATCGGTGGCTCCTGCTCGGGTGCGCGCGACGCACTCGCGCTCCTGATGGCCGACTATACCATGCAGGCGCCTGGCCGAGCCGTTGGTCCCATGCGCTACACTGTGACGCACATTTCGCTCCCGGCTCGCCGGGTCTGAACAGGAGACTGAACCAATGGGCGATACGTTGAAAGGGAAGGCGGCGGTGGTAACCGGGGCGGGGAGCGGTATCGGGCGGGCACTCGCGATGGGCCTGGCGGCCGAGGGCGCCAGCGTGGTCGTCGACGATCTGGGCTGCGCCCCGGACGGCCGTGGCGACTCGAACGCGGCCGCCGACGGTGTGGTCGAGGAGATACGCGCGGCGGGGGGAACGGCGGTTCCGTGCTACGAGAGCGTCGCCACCGCTGAAGGACCCGCGCGGATCATTGAAACCGTGCTGGAAAACTTCGGCCGCATCGACGTCCTGGTCAACAACGCCGGGATCATGCGGCGCAACATGATCTGGGAGATGCCCCAGGAAGACTGGGATGCCGAGATCGGGACCCACCTTCGGGGTACCTTCGCGTGCATGAAGGCCGTGGCGCCGCACTTCATCAAGCAGAAGTCCGGGCGCATCATCAACATCTCGTCCGACGCCGGCGTTTACGGCAGCGTGGGCCACATGGGCTACGCTGCGTCGAAGGCCGGCATCATCGGCATGACCATGACCGGCGCGCTGGAGCTTGGCGTCTTCGGCGTCACGGTCAATGCGCTCTGTCCCTCGGCCCCATCACGGCTTGGCCGGGCGTATGCCTGGTTCAAGGAGAAGTACAACGTTATCGAACCCGCGCGTCTCGTCGCCCAGCTCGCCGAGGGGCCGCAGCATGAAGACGTGGCCCCGATAGTCGTCTACCTGGCGCGGGACCAGGCCAACGACATCAACGGGCAGGTCTTCCGCGCCTGGTCGGGGAACATCGCCCTTGTAGCCCAGCGGACCCAGGCCAGCGTCATCCACACCGAAGGACGCTGGACCCAGGACGAGTTGACCAAGATGATGCCCGTGACACTGGCGCGCGGCCTCGTCAACATCTCGCCCCTCGCCGCCACCGATCCACCCGTATGGCACGCGATGACGGAGTGAGAGGCGGCGGTCACTCCCAGAAAGGCCAGGGCTTCTCCCATATCCCATCCGGCGCCGCCGGTATCTGAACCATCGTGTCGACGAAGATGCCAGGCGTGTGCACCGTGTCGGGGTCGAGGGCGCCCGCTGCTTCGACTGGCTCCTCGACCTCGACGATGGTCTTGCTCGCCGCCCGGGCCATGAGCGGGTTGAAGTTGCGCTGCGTGCGCCGGTAGACCAGGTTGCCGGCGGTGTCCGCCCTCCATGCCCTCACCAGGGCGTAGTCGGCGGTCAGCGCGTGCTCCAGGAGGTAGGGCCGAGCGCCGAAGTCGCGAGACTCCTTGCCTTTGGCAACGGCGGTGCCCGCGCCGACGGGCGTATAGAACGCGGGGATGCCGGCGCCGCCCGCCCGAATGCGCTCGGCCAGCGTGCCCTGGGGCACCAGCTCCACGGGGACGCTGCCGCCCTCGAATCCTTCGAGTTGAAGGTCGTCGGAGAGATCGCCGGCCACCACGAAGCTGCAGACCACCTTCGCCACCTGGCCGGCGCGAATCATCCCGTTGATATCGACGCGGCCGCTACGGTCGCCCGGGTTATTGCAGATCACCGTCAGCCCCTTCGTCCCGGCCCGTTGCAGGGCCGCGATGACGTTGCGGGGGAAGCCGGGCCCGAAGCCACCCACCATGATGCTCGAGCCGCTCGGGATCGCGGCGACCGCCGCATCGAAGGACTCGCAGATCTTGCCGCTTGCCATGTGAACCTGGACTAGTCCCGCGTCCCGAAGACGGCAACGGCCCCGATGCCCGAGCCGGGTACTCCCCCGAAGTTGTGCGTGAGGGCCTGCGTGGCGTTGTTGACCTGCCGAGGCCCCGCCTTCCCTTGCAGCTGCTTGTAAACCTCGTAGATCATCCGAATGCCGCTGGCCCCCACAGGGTGCCCGAAGCACTTCAATCCACCATCCGTGTTGATGGGGAGCTCGCCCTCGAGTGTGAACGTGCCTTCGTCGACGTCCTGCGACGCGCGGCCCTTTGACGAAAAACCGAGGTCCTCGTAGATGATGAGCTCGGTGATCGTGAAGCAGTCGTGGACTATCGCGAGGCTGAGCTCTTTGCGCGGGTCCTTGATGCCCGCCTCCTGGTAGGCCTGCTCCGCTGCCGCGAGGTTCTCCGGGAAATGCGTGAAGTCGTAGCCGCTCTGGGCGTAACCCTGGTGCCCGCCGACCGCGAGCCCCATGCCCTTGACGAGGATATAGTCGTCGCGGATGCTCTTCGCGACGTCGGGCGAGCAGATGATGGCCGCCGCCGCTCCGTCGGACACGCCGCAGCAATCGAACAGCCCCAGCGGCCAGGAGATCATGGGTGCATTGATGGCCTGGTCTTCGGTGATCTCCCGCTGGAAGTGCGCCTTGGGGTTCAGCGACCCGTTGTGATGGTTCTTGACGGCGATCTTCGCCATCGTGCGTTTGCCGTCCTCGTAGGAGATCTTGTTCTCGTGGAGGTAGCGGGTTGCCGCCAGAGCGAAGCCGCCGGGGGCGCTGATCGGCGCCTCCACCTGGCTGCCCGGTGTCGGCGAGAGGGCTAGCCCCGAGATGCCGGCGTCTTTGAGCTTCTCGACCCCGGCGACGAGGACGATGTCGTAGGCGCCCGCCGCGACAGCGTAGCAGGCGTTGCGGAAGGCGTCGGTGCCGGAAGCGCAGAAGTTCTCGGAGCGACTGATGGGGATGTAGTCGACCTCGAGGACTTTAGCCAGGTCCTGGGTCACTCCGGTGACGTTCTGGTTGCCGAGCCACGCCGCTTGAATGTCTTTCGGCGAGATTCCCGCATCCTCGTAGGCTTCATAACACGCCTCGGCGAGCAGGCCCGGGATGTCCTTGTCCCAGCGCTCCCCGAACCTGGTACAGCCCATGCCCACGATTGCGACCCTGTCGCGGATTCCGCCCATCACGTTGCTCCTTGCGAGCCCACTTGAGCGGGGCCCGCCGGTGTGAACTTCCAGTAGTAGTTATGGATACCGCCCGAGGTGCCGACCTTTCGGAACGACAGGGACACCGGCATGCCGACCGACACCTCGGCGACGTCCACATCGGTCACCATGCCGACCATCCGTCCGCCATCGATAAAATCCACCACCGCGACGGTGAGGGGGACGTCGACCGTCCCCGCCAGATAGTCCATCGTGTAGGTGAAGACCTTTCCCGGGCGATCCACCATGCGGACGGTTGAGAAATCGTCCCTGGCGCCGCATTGCAAACAGATCAACCGCGCCGGGTAGTGGCAAGCGCCGCAGGCGTTGCACTGGGCCCCATAGAGGCGCAGGTTCTGGTCCCGCTCGCGCCAGAGGGCCGGCACCGAGGGCGAGGCTGCGGGGGGCCGGCTGGCCGCCGCGGTGATCCACACATTCCGCCAGCGTGCATAGGTCTCGTACGTCGGGAGCAGTCGCCTGGCGTCGATCTGCCGGCGGAGGCCAGAGCCGTTGCGCGCGGGGCCGGCCGAGGCAGTTGCTTGAAAGGCGAATGCGTCGGCCCCGGCGCCGTAGCCGAGCATGAGCACGCGGTCCCCGGGGTTGGCCTCGTCCAGGGCGGAAGCGAGCAGCGTGAGGGTATAGGCGGCGCCCGTGTTGCCCACGCTGCCGAACAGCGGCTCCTGGAGCTGCTCCGGCTTGAAGCCCATGAGCCGGCCCAGGTCGGAGTAGCGCCGTTTGTCCGGGGCGTAGAGGCAAACCCGGGCGAAGCTCTCCGGCTTCAGGCGCTGAGCGGCGAGGAGCTTGCTCGCCGCCTCGGGCACCAGCCGCGAATAGCCCTCGTCGAGCACGAAGCGGTCTTCCCACGATTGCGGGAACGCCTGCCCCGTCGCCCGCCAGGTGTCCAGCAGGTGCTCCGACGTGACGGCGCTACCCAGGAACGCGGCGAGGCCCCCCTCCGAGGTGACCAGCACCGCGGCGGCGCCGTCGCCGACGTTGGGCTCGACGTCGCTCCGTGGCGTGGGCGTGCGGCAGTCGGCGGCCACCACCAATGCGCGCCGCGCCGAGCCCCCGGCGACCGCGTCGATCGCGGAGCGCAGCGCGATGGTTCCAGCCCGCGGCGTGTGCGACACGTCGGTCGCGAAGATATCGTGGCGCATGTCCAGGGCCTCGGCGACGATGGCCGCGCCCTGCTGGTCCTGGTACGGAGGCGTGGTCGTAGCGAAGAAGAGGGCGTCGACCTCCTGCGGGTTGACGCCGGCGAGGCATTCGCGGCCTGCGGCCACCGCCATCGTGATTGCGTCCTCGTCGAAGTTGGCGACGGCCTTCTCGGCCCGACCCCATCCCTGCGTCTCCTTGCCAAGCCGGTACTTCGGCACGTACACGCCATGAGCAGCAATATGCGCCACGGCCTGTCCGGCTCGCCGCCCTGGCGAGCGCCGGGCCCGCGTCCGCTGGTCGGTCGCCTGACTACGAGGGGACAACCGCGACCGCCTCGATCTCCACGAGTAGCTCCGGCAGGGCGAGTTCCTTGACGATGACGGTCGTGCTCGCCGGCGGGTCGTTGGGGAAGAAGCGACGGCGCGCCTCGTTGAACTTGGGGTAGTGCGACGCGTCGACGAGGAAGTTGGTGACCTTGACGACGTCGGCGAGGCCCGCTCCCGCCGCCTGAAGCACGCGCTCCAGCGACCGAAACACCTGCTCGGCCTGCGCCGAGAAATCGCCCTCCCCGACGACCTTCCCCTCGTCGTCGAAGGCGACCTGCCCCGACACATAGACCATGTTGCCAACTTTGATCCCTGGCGTCAGGTTTGGACTCGTCACGACGCCGGCCAATTTGATCGGCTCACGCTTCACGGTAATACCCCCCCCGTTAATGTGGCTGCGGACCCGCCGTATTCTACAACACGAGACGCGTCGCACGGGCCCCATCCACCGCTGTTGACCCGCGTCAGGCGGACTGCTACGCTCGCTTCACCGACGGGTGAGGCCGAATTGAAGATCGACCGTCCGGTGCGGACCGCATGCAAGTTCCGCTCATCCTGAGCCCGTCGAAGGATGAAGCCAACGCTGAGACGTACAGCGGAGGAGGGGCCATGGTTGGGGTTGTGAAGGAAACAGCCGCTACGAAGGCGCTGTCCGAGTTCTCCTCGGGCGTCTCTTACGAAGATCTTCCCGACGAGGTCGTGGACTGGGCCAAATACCTGTGTCTCGACTTCGCCGGCGTTACGCTGAACGGTTCGACCACCCGTTCCGCGCAGGCCGTCGTCGACGTGTTGAAACGCGCCGGTCGCGAAGGTCCCTCCGCCGTTATCGGCACGCCGTACCGGGCGCTTCCAGAATACGCCGCTCTCGCCAACGGCACCGCCTATCACAGCATCGAGCTCGACGACGTCAACAACGAGGCGTCGCTGCACCCCGGCGTCGTCGTCTACCCGACGGCAATGGCCATGGCCGACGTTGCCGCGCCGGTCGACGGCAAAGTGTTCATCGCGGCGGTGGCGGTCGGCTACGACATAATCGTCCGTCTCGGCCGCGCACTGAAGCCGGCCGAGCACTACGGCCGGGGGTTCCACCCCACGGCCACGTGCGGCGCGTTCGGCGCCGCCGCCGTTTCGGCGCGACTGATGGGACTCGAGGGTGATCCTTTTGTTTCGGCCCTCGGCATCGCCGGAAGCCAGGCGGCCGGCAGTATGGAGTTCCTGGCGCAGGGCGCGTGGACCAAGCGATTTCACCCCGGATGGGCGGCCCACAGCGGAATCTGGGCCGCGATGCTCGCTCGAGAAGGTTTCACCGGCCCTTCGACCATCGTCGAAGGAGAGAAGGGCTTCCTTCACGCCTACTCCGGCGACCCCGACTCCAGCAGGCTGCTCGAGGACCTGGGAGACCCGTACCAGATCACGCGCACGAGCATAAAGCCCCACGCCTGCTGTCGCTACAACCAGGGGCCCATCGACTGCGTCCTCGACCTGGTCAAGGGCCAGGGCCTTGCGCCGGACGACGTCGACGAGCTGACGATCGGGGTGCTCAGCACCGGCTACGATATCGTCGCCGCTCCCGAAGACGAGAAGCGACGCCCCGAGTCGGTCGTCGACATGCAATTCAGCCTCCCCTTCGGCGCCGCGGTGGCGCTGCTGTATGGCCAGGCGTCGCTCGACGAACATGCGCCTGGGGTCGCCGAGCGGCCCGAGGTACGCGAGGCGATGACGCGAGTCCGCTGCGTCAGGGACCCGGCCCTGGATGCCCAGTTTCCCCGCCGCTGGCCAGCCTGGGCGGAGGCACGGACGCGCGACGGCCGTACCCTGCGCAGCGAGGTCACTTACCCCAAAGGCGACCCCGAGAACCCGCTCTCCTGGGATGAGATGAAGGCCAAATTCACCACGCTGACGGCGCCGGTCATTCCGGAGAGCCGGCAGCGCGAGATCATCGCGGCGGTCGAGTCGCTCGAGCAGTCCAGTGACGTTCGAGACCTGGCTGCGTTGCTATCCGTTGGGTAGCGCTTCCGCCTTGCCCGACGCTCCCAGCGTCGCCCTGGACGTACTCCCATGAACATGCCGCTTCAGGGCATCCGCATCATCGATCTCTCCCAGGCCCTCGCCGGGCCGTTCGCGATGCGCACCCTCGCCGATCTCGGCGCCGAAGTGATCAAGGTCGAGGCGCCCGGGGTCGGCGACATGTCGCGGCGAATAGGCCCGCCCTTCCTCAACGGCGAGAGCGCCTACTTCATGAACGTCAACCGCAGCAAGACCGGGATCACGGTCGACCTGCGCAAGCCCGAGGGCCATGAGATCCTCTACCGGCTCGTGCGTGTCAGCGACGTCGTGTTCGATTCGTTCCGCCCCACCGCCCTTTCGCGGATGGGGTTGGACTTCCAGACCCTCAAAAGTATCAACCCCTCCATAGTCGATTGCTCACTTTCCGGCTTCGGCCAGGAAGGCCCCTATCGGGAGCGGCCGGGCTTCGACGGCATCGTGCAAGCGATGGGCGGCGGCATGAGCGTCACCGGCAAGGAGGGTTGGCCTCCCGTTTTCATGGGCTTCCCCGTGGGCGACATGGTGGGCGGCTACGTGGCGGCGCTGGGGATCGCGACGGCCCTCGTCGGGAGGCAGCGAGGCGACGAGGCAAGGCGAGTGGACGTCAGTCTCCTCGACGTGCAGATCGCCCTCCAGGCCCATCTCGGACAGAACTACCTGGTCTCCGGCGAGGTGCCCAAGCCAATCGGCTCCAGCCACCAGACCAACCTCCCGGTCGGTGCCTACCAGGCCGAAGATGGGAGCTACCTTCAGGTCCACTGCCCCGCGGACCAGTTCGCCCGGAACCTCTTCCGCCTCATCGCGGACCAGGTAGACGGCATGGGAGAGCTCGCCTCGGACCCTCGGTTCGCCGACCGCACGGCCCGCATCGCCAACCGCGAGGCCCTCGACGACGTGCTCGGCAAAGTGTTTCGCACCAAGCCCCGGGACGAGTGGGTCGTCCTGTTCGAGGAGTGGGACGTGCCGGGCGGGCCCGTCAATAACATCGCGGAAGCCCTGAACGACCCCCAGGTGCTATTACGAGAGATGGTGACGGAGATAGACCACCCGGTTGCCGGGCGGTACAAGACGGCCGGCAACCCGATCAAGACGGGGTCTCCCGATGCGTTCTCGCCCTCGCCCACCCTCGGCCAGCATACCGACGCGGTCCTCGGCGGACTCCTCGGCTACACCGCCGTGGAGATCGAGGCTCTACGCGAAGCCGGGGTTGTCTAGCTAGGGTTGTGTGAAGGCCCGGGTGAAGGCCTACCCTTTCCGATGGGAGAATCCAGAGAGGGCAGAGCCCTCTTTGGCAGGGGTTGAAGGGGATGTGCCCCTTCCCTAGATCCCAGTCCGAACGGCTACCTTGAACCCCCTTCAGAGGGTTTGGGGGCGTTCCCTTGACAGCGCGAACGGCCCGGGTAGTATGACGGTACTCGCTAGCGGACGTTCCCAGGAGGCGTGTTCAAGAATGCTGACTATCGACACCCACTACCACGCCTCGGAGAGCTGGTTCGAGCCCATCGAGGTGTTGCTGTTCCACATGGCCCGCGCCGGCGTCGACAAGGCCGTGCTGGCCCAGCATAGGGAGGAGTGGGACAACCGCTACATCATCGAGTGCTCGCGGCGCTTCCCCGGGCGCTTCGCGGCGATCGGCGCCATCGACGTGACGCAGCCGGATGCCGCGGAGACCCTCGAACATTGGGCGGCAGAGGGCCTGGAGGGTGTACGCTTCTGGGCGACCGAGCGGTCGCCCGGACCCGATCCGCTCGCGATATGGCGGAAGACGGCCGAGCTCGGCCTGCTCGTCAGCTGCCCCGGCACGACTGGGGAATACGCCTCCGACGACTTCCAAAGCCTCGTCGAAGAGCTGCGGGACCTGCCAATCGTCCTCGAGCACCTGGCGATTCTCGAGAATCTGACCCACGGTGCAAAGGGGGTCCCGCAGCCCCCGTACACCGCCTTCAAGAAAGCCCTCTCGCTGTCCCGCTTCCCCAACACCTACTTGAAGATCACGGGGCTCGGCGAGATCATGCCCCGTCCTTCGCCCGCGCGCACCCCGCCGTTCGATCTCGACAAGGTTCCCCCGTACATCGACATGGCCATCGAGGCCTTCGGGGCTGACCGGCTGATGATCGGCACCGACCCGACGTCGAGTAGCCGTGAGGGCTATCTCAACGTCTGGCGCTATCTCCACGAGTACCTCGCCCGCCGCAGCGTGGCCGAGCAAGAGGCGATCTTCGGCAAGACGGCGGACAGGCTGTTCCGCTTCAGCGCCGAACCCAAGCGCTGAGCGACTCGAGGCGACTCGAGGGCGCTTTCCGCGCTCCCAACGGGAGGACCGGTAAATGACTAAGGATGTGCCTGTGCGGCTGGTGAAGATCGAGCCGCTGACCGAGGAAGCTTTCGAGCCCTTCGGTGAGGTCCTGGGGCCGATCCAGCGGAGTCCGGACAGCGACGTGCCGGGCAACAACTCGCTCTGGAACTCCAGCTTCGCCGCCGAGGGGACACCCACGGTCGGGTTCGTCCTGTACCAGTACCTGAAGCCGCCGACCGAATGGGTGATCGAGCGGCTGGGGCAGCACCGAAGAGTATCGCAGGGCGTCGTACCACTCGAAGGGAAGCCCTGCGTGTTGACGTGCGCCCCGGCATCGCCCTGGGGGACGAAACCCGAAATGGACCGGTTCAAGGCCTTCCTCCTCGACGGGACAAAGGGGGTCATCTTCCACAAGCTGACCTGGCACAACCTGGGGATTCCAGCCGTGTTCCCGCTGCACCCGCCGACGTTCAGCATTATCGACCTCAGCGAGGCGGAGACGCAGCTCGAGCTGCGAAAGGGCGGCGATTTCGAGTACACGTCGGCCGTCGACCTCGCCGAGGAGTTCGGCGCCGTCATCAAGCTGACCTGGTAGCCGAGACCAAAAGAGGAGCGAGACCATGTCCATTCTGGTCACCGGCGGGACCGGATTCATCGGCAGCCACGTCGTCCGCCATCTCATCAAGGAGAAGGGCGAGTCCGTCGTCGTCTTCGAGTCCGCGCCGAACCTGCCGCGCATCGCTGACGTGCTCGACCAGGTCACCCTCGTGCGCGGCGACATCCAGGAGCCGACCGAGCTGCTCGAGGCGGTGCAGAAGCACAACGTCGACCGCATCATCCACCTGGCCTACATCCTGGGCAACAACGCTGCGGCGAACCCTTCCCGGTCCGTGAAGGTGAACTGTGTGGGCACGACGAACGTCTTCGAGGTCGCCCGGATTCTGGGGATCAAGCGCGTCGTCTACGCCAGCTCGGGGGGCATCTTTCCCGCCACGAACGCGTTGAACCCTCGAGCCGTCACCGAAGACGAGATGCCGCACCCGAACACGCTCTACGGTGTGTCCAAGCTGTTCAACGAGCTCCAGGCCGAGTTCTACTGGAACTCGTTTGGGGTGAACATCGTCGGCGTCCGGCCGCCGCTGGTGCTGGGGCTGTGGAAGCACTCGCGCGAGAACGTGAACGTGCCGAACTGGGGAGACGCGCCCGGGATGGCGACGATGGGCAAGCCGGTGACGATCCCGCCACCGGAGCAGGCCAGTAACTGGATCTACGCGATCGACGCCGCGGAGGTGTTCTACCTCGCCCTGCAAGCGAAGACGCCGGGCGGTCGCGTCTACAACATGAGCTCGGGCGCGGTGACGATGGCGGAGTGGGAAGCCACCTTGCGGAAACTCGTTCCCGACATACAGCTCACCGTCTCCAAGACGCCGCTCGAGATATCGCAGCTGATGAGCAACGAGCGGCTGCGCACCAAGCTCGGCTTCAAGCCGCGGTACACGGTCGAGAGCGCGATCGAGGAGTACCTGCGTTTGGTGCGCGAGGGTGGACATGCGTAGAGCGTCCGTAAGGGGGAACCCCCAAACCCCCTGAAGGGGGTTCAAGGTGCCCCTTCGGGGCAGATTATTTAGGGAAGGGGCACATCCCCTTCGACCCCTGCCAAAGGGGCGCCGCCCCTCTGGACTCCCCGGGTTTGTAGCCCCATGTGCGCACGAATCGCGTCGCTTCCACTCTTGTCCTTCCGGCGGAAGCGGGAATCAAGTAGCCCGTGTACTGGTCAGCTTGCCCGGCCGAACGCAAGGTAATATTGTCGGCCGGAACCAAGGCTGAGGGACACGCCCTGGAGTCCGACCTTCGCTGAACGATGATGCCCCTCGCCTCAGCAGTGGAGGCACGGCGTCTGTCTGAATCGTGGCCGTCCACGCTATCTCGGCGGAAGCCGGAATCCAGTCGCCTGTGGTGGTCGAGGGGCGGGACATCACCCCAACCCTCTCCCAGCGGGAGAGGGAGCGCACGGCAGGCGTGTGGGCGAGGGCGCGTTCCTGGGGACGGTCCGGTGTCCGTTGTCCCGGTGCTGTTGCCCTAAATCTTTCGGGCGGAAGCCCCAATCCTCTCTCGGGCGGCGGATCGGATCCGCCGGAGAGTCCAGAGAGGGCGGAGCCCTCTTTGGCAAGGGTAGAAGGGGATGTGCCCCTTCTTGTTAGAATGCCCTAAGGGCTACCTTGAACCCCCTTCAGGGGGTTTGGGGGCCTCCCTCACCTCCCGCGTCGATGCGATAAAACCGCAACGCGTTCCGCGAGAACATGTCCCTCTGCTCCTCGACGCTGAAGTCGGCCACGATCTCGGCGTACGCGCCGAACAACGCCGAGTACGTCCCGAACAGCATGTCGAAGGGCCAGTGGCTGCCGAACATGCAGCGTTGCGGGCCGAAGGCCTCGATGCACGCCAGAACGTAGGGGCGCAGGCTCTCCACGGTCCAGTCGTGGTCCCCGAAGACGAGGCCGGTGATCTTGCACGACACGTTCTCTGCCTCGGCAAGCGTCGCGAGCCCGCGTTTCCAGGCCGCAAAATACCCCGGCGTACGGTCCCAGGGGAAGCCACAGCGGACCAGCGCCATCGGGACGTTCGGGTAGTTCGCGGCGAGGTCTCGCGCCTTCGCCATTTCGGGCCAGCGGGCGCTAACCTCGCTCGCCAGGCCATACCGCTCGAGCAGCGCGTAGCCCTGGTGGAAGTTGTCGTGGACCAGATAGTCGGGGTCGTCGGAGCGGTGCCGGATGCCCCGCATGCGGGGAGAGGCGAGATGGCGCTCGATCTGCCGTTGAGCGTCGGGCTCCTGGAGGTTTGCGGCGCCGACGATCGCGTTGGGCAGGCCCGAGCGTTCCGCCACCTCGTCGAGCCATTGGGTCTCCTTGACCGGGTCGTCAATGCCGGTGGTCGCCTCCACATGCACCGCCGCTACCAGGGTTAAGTCCTTTGCGGCGTCGATGTACTCCTCGATCGGGTGATCGCGGCCCTTCAGGCGCTCGACGTGCTCCCCGGCGTAGGCATGCTTGGCGCCGGGCTCGAGCCAGGAGTAGTACAACTCCGGCCGCGACGGGGCGCAGCAGTGGAAGTAGGCGTCGACGACGTCGAGGGCCACCGGAGCGTCAGCCCGTTTCGCCAGGCCGCCAGCGCATGTAGGTGGCGGGCGTGGTCACGGTGAGACCCCCGTCGACCGGGAGGACGACCCCTGTCACCCACCTTGCCTCGTTGCTCGCGAGGTAGACGGCGGCCCATCCGACGTCCCACCCGGTCCCCGGCGTGCCCAGGGGCGTAGCGCTGCGGCGGATGGCACGACCCTCTTCGGAGGCGACCGCCTCGAACATCGGCGTTTCAACCAGGCCCGGCGCTATGCAGTTCACCCGGATGCCGTCTCTTCCATGGTCCGCCGCCATCGAATGGGTAAGGGCGATGATCCCGCCTTTGGATGCCGTGTACGCCGTGCTGCTGTTGGCGCTGTGCGCTCTTAGGCCCGCCGTGGAGGCGACGTTGATGATCACCCCGCCGCCGTTCTCCTTCATCACCGGGATTGCGAACCTGCTCGCGAGCATGACGCTCTTCAGGTTCACAGACATCACGAGGTCCCACGTCTCCTCGTCGACTTCGAGTACGGTCCCGCGCCGCGAGATTCCCACATTGTTGTGGAGAATGTCGAGGCGGCCGTAGCGCTCTACGATGGTCTGCACCATCCCTTCGCAGTCCTTGGCGTTGGAGAGGTCGGCGCCGATTACAAAGGCCTGACCGCCTTCGCTTTGGATCATGCCGAGCGTCTCTTCGGCGCGGGCTGGGACATTGTCGACCAATCCCACGCGAGCCCCCTCCCGGGCGAACAGGACCGCGGTGGCCTTGCCGTTCCCGATGCCCTCGCCGTCGGACCCCGCGCCCGTCACGATGGCAACTTTACCCTCAAGCCGATTGCCCATATCGCCTCCTCGGGACGTCTCGCGCTCGCGCCCTTACAGTTGACACACCGTTGTGGCAGGAGTATAGCATTAGGCCAGGATCGGTCACCCGTCGGGAACGCCATGGACGACATCACGATCATCTCGTCGGACAGCCACGTCATCGAGCCCGCTGACTTGTGGACGACCCGGCTCGACCCTGCTTTGCGGGAGCAGGGTCCCCGGCTCGTGGCCGAGGGGGACGGGGACTGGTGGTACTGCGAGGGGAAGAGGCTGCGCGCCGGGCCGGCGTCGGGGGCGCAGGCGGGAGTGCGTTTCGAGCACCCGGAGCGTCTCGGCCTCACCGCCCGGTTCGACGACGTTCGGGAGGGCGCCTACAAGCCTGAGAAGCGCCTGGAGGACATGGACCTGGACGGCCTCTCCGGCGACGTGATCTATCCCACGCTTGGACTCGGGCTATTCGGCGGGGTCGGCGACAGTGACCTGCTGACGTCGGTGTGCGCGGCCTACAACGACTGGCTGTCCGAGTACTGCAGCGTGGCGCCTGGCAAGCTCAAGGGCATCGCTCTCGTCAATACCGACGACATTGCCGACGCGGTCGCGGAGCTGGAGCGGGTCCACGGGCAGGGGCTGGCGGGGGCGATGATCACCGTCTTTCCTCCGGTGGGCAGGGCCTACGATAGGCCGGAATACGAGCCGCTTTGGGCCAAGGCGGAAGAGCTCGACATACCCCTCAGCCTCCACATCTCCTCGAACAGGCTCGCGTCATTCACAGGGGCCCTGGCCACCTACCGCATGGCCCCGCAGGACGGGCCCGCGGCGGCCTTGTTCGCCAACGCGGACTTCTGGGTGCGCGTGTCGCTAGGGGCGATAATCCTGGCCGGCGTCTTCGAGCGTCACCCGAGGATGCGCATCGTCTCGGCCGAGCACGAGTTGGCCTGGGTCCCCCATTTCCTCGAGCGCCTGGACTACACCTACACGCAGCGGACGCGGGAGATCCTCCCGCCCCGATTCAAGAGCGACCGGGTCCCGAGCGATTTCTTCCATGAGAACGTCCTGTGCAGCTTCCAGGAGGACGCGCTCGGCATGCGGCAACGCGACCTCATCGGTGTGGAGAACCTGATGTGGGGGTCCGACTATCCCCATGTTGAGGGGACCTTCCCCAGGAGCCGCGAGGTGATCGAGCGCGTCTTCGAGGGGGTCCCTGACGACGAGCGGGTCAAAATTCTCGCGTCGAACGCCGCCAGGCTCTACCGGTTCAACTAGGAACGAAGCGACAATGACGTCCACCTGGCCGGTCCACGCAAGCCTGCCCGAGGTGCTCGACCCGCGGCACACCGCGGTTGTCGTCGTCGACATGCAGAACGACTACTGCGCTCCCCTGAGGGAGATGGCGAATCCCGGGAAAGACATCAAGCTGATGCGGTCCAGCATCGGCCCTCAGGCCGACCTGGTCCGACGCGCCGCCGAGCTCGGCATGCTGGTGGTCTACATCAAAAACACCATCGAGTGGGGCCACGTCAGCGAGTCTCCCGCTTACCTGGCGCGCAGACTTGCCAGCTCGAGCACGAAGCGTCCCGAGGAGCCGGACCTCGAATACGTAATGGAGGGGACCTGGGGCCACGAAGTCATCGACGAGCTGAAAGACCTTGCCCCGGAATCGGTCATCGTGCGCAAGCACCGCGCCAGCGCCTTCGTCAACACCAACCTGGACCTGGTGCTGCGGAGCAACGATATCGAGACCGTTGTCGTGACCGGATGCGTTACCGAGGGGTGCGTCGCCTCCACCGCCCGCGACGCTCTGGCGTACGACTACTACTGTGTCCTCCCGGCCGACTGCTCCGGCTCGTACAGCCGGGAACGCCACGATGCCGAGTTGAAGGTCCTCGGGTCGCTGCTCGACGTGGTCGACGCCCGTACCGTGCTGAATGCCTGGGACGCGGGGTTGGACAGGCCAACGGAGGCGGGCCGGGTCGCCGAGGCGAAAGCGGACGCCACTTGAGAACGATCTACGGGAAGGACGTCCTCGACAGCCTTCCCGAGCTCCTGGAGCCGAGCCACGTCGTCCTCGTCGTTGTCGGCATGTCGGGCAAGGCCCACGGCGACCATCCCGGCGGCGAAAACGGGAGCAGCACCCCGGCCATCGAGTCGATGGCGGCGCGGCTATCGGTGTTGCTCGAACGGGCCAGGCAAGCGGGCGCGTCCGTGGTCTGGGTCGAGGACGGGAAGGCGGGCGTCGAGTTCACCGATTCCGGCGCGTGGCTCTATCACAAGGCCAGGCGCGCCGCGTTCGTCGGGGCCGCAAAGAAGTCTCTCTCGGCGGGCGGTCTCCTCACGCCCCGGAACGACGAACCCCTGATCGAGAAGACCCGCCTGAACGCCTTCGTGGGCACGACCCTAGACCGCGTCTTGCGAAACCTGGGCGCGAAGACCGTCGTCGTCGTCGGCGTGGCGACAGAGGCAACCGTGGAATCGACGGCCCGGAGCGCCATCTACCAGGACTACTACTCGGTTATCGTGGCCGACTGCGCGGCATCATGGGACGACGACCTCCACGAGGCGTCGCTGACGGCCATGTCGTCCCAGTGCGACATTGCGACCTCGCAACAGGTCCTGGCGGTCTGGGGCTAGGAGCCGGCCTCCGCCGCGGTCCGCTGCTTGTACTTGGCCATGATGGCCTCGGCCTCTCCGGGCTCCTCGAACTGGACCAGGATGCCGTCGGGGTCGAAGAAGAAGCCGGGCCCGGCCGCCTGGGCGCCCTTTTGAACCATCTCCTCGCTGAACCGCTTGAGGTCGGTGACCGTGAAGGCGAAGTGCGTGATGCCGACGTCGTCGAGCAGAATGGGGTCGCCAGCGAGGTTGTCCCCGGGATGGCTGATCAGGGCGAGGATGGGCCCGCCGCCGGTGTCCAGCGTGGCGAACCGCCGCTTCGCGTGGTTGCCTCGGTACTGCACTTTCGGATGGTCCGGGCGCTCGTCGACGGAGATGTCGGTGAGCAGCTTGAGCCCCACCATGTCGCGATAGAACTCGATCGACTTGTCCATGTCCCTCACCGTCATGCTGATGTGATTGACCCCGGAAAACACGGGCATGCTGCACCCCCTTTTTGCTTTGGTTAGCCCTGGTCGCCGTCGGTGTCTGGCTGCGGCGCACGGTAACCACCGCCGGCCGCTCTGTCAATGGCGCGCGGTGTCTTGCTCTGAACCCGCCCCGTTGCTACCATCGCCCCTCAGGATGACCAGTCGGCACGAGGAGACCGTATGCCGCAGCAGGCCCTGGCGGGAGTCCGAGTCCTCGACCTGAGCACCGAGATCGGCGGCGTCTACTGCACGAAGCTCCTCGCCGACCTGGGGGCGACCGTCGTCATGGTGGAGCGCCCCACAGGCCACCCGCTCCGCGGCCATGGGCCGTTTCCCGACGGAGAGCCCCACGCCGAGAAGAGCGGCATGTTCCTCCACCTTTGCGCCAACAAGCACGGCCTCAAGGCGGACCTCGAGACCCCCGAGGGCCGCGCTCGAGTCCTCGACTTCGCCTCGGGCGCCGACCTGCTCGTCGAGACTTTCCCCCTGGGTTACCTGGCGGACTTAGGGCTCGATTATCAATCGCTCGTGACGCGCAATCCGGCGCTCGTTCTGACTTCGATCACTCACTTTGGCCAGACCGGTCCCTACCGCGATTGGCAGGGCGAGGAGATCGTCGACTACGCCCTCGGCGGCTACCTGTACCTTGGTGGGGACAAAGACCGCGAGCCCCTGATGGTGCACGACAACCAGTCCCAATTCCACGCCGGGGCGCAGGGGGCGCTGGCCTCGTTGTCGGCGCTCTGGTGGGCGCAACGGACCGGTCAGGGTCAGCAGATCGACGTCTCCGCCGTCGAGGCCATGCTGTCGGCACACAACTGGACGTCGGTGAAGTGGACCCACGAGGGTATCGTCTGCAAGCGCTCATCCTCGCCCGGAGTCCAGTGCCGCGACGGCTGGGTCATGTTCGCGGGCCTGCAGTGGTATCACCCGCTGTTCGTGCTCATCGAATCCCCGGAGCTCGCCGACGACCCACGGTTCGCCGACCTCGTCGGGACCGTGGAGTTCGACCACGAGGGGTTCGATCTCATTCGCGAGTGGTGTCTCGGCCAGCCCGTCGAAGAGGTCGTGCAACGCGCCCAGCAGCTCCGTATCGCGGTTACGCCCGTCAACGATCCGGCCGACCTGCTGTGCTGGGACCACCTCCGGGAGCGCGACTGGTGGCTCAAGTCCGACCACCCCGTTGCCGGGCCGGTGACGCTTCCCGGCTATCCCTACAAGCTCAGCGAGACGCCTCCGGCGCTTCGGCGTCACGCGCCGGTACTGGGCGAGGAAATTTCGCGGTGGCCCGACCGCGAGGACTTGCCGAAACCCACCCCGTTCCGGGAGAGGCCGACGATCGAGCCCACGCCCGAGCCCGACCCTCCGCTGCCGCTCACCGGGATTCGTATCCTGGAGCTCACGTCGAACTGGGCGGGCCCCCTCGGGGGACGGTACCTCGCCGACCTTGGGATCGAGTCTATCAAGGGGGAGATCCCGGACCGGCCCTGGAATCGCCAGTCGCACCTGGCGGGGGGCCAGGCCTTCCGCCGCTTTTACGACCGCGCCGGCTACTTCAACAAGCTGAACCGGGGCAAATACGGGATGACCGTCGACATCGCGAGCACCGAAGGCCGGGACCTGGTGCTGAGGCTGGCGCGGGAGGTCGATGTCGTGCTCGAAAACTCCAGCCCCAGAGTCATGCGGAACCTGGGGCTGGACTACGCGGCGCTCAGCAAGGTGAACTCGGACCTTGTGATGGTCTCCATCTTGGGGTTCGGGCAGTACGGCCCGGCGCGCGACTACTTCGCCTACGGAACGAACATCGAGGCGTCCTCAGGCCTGATGGCGACGACCGGCTATGCCGACGATCCCCGCCCCTTCGGCACGACGCTCTACTACGCCGATCCGGTGACGGCGCCCCACACCTCGATTGCCATCCTGGCCGCGCTCTTTCACCGCCAACGGACGGGCCAGGGACAGTACATCGACATCGCGTTGCAAGAGACAACGATGGGGTTCATGGCCGAATCTTTGCTGGAACCCGCGATGACGGGCAGCAACGCGGCGCGTCGTGACAACCGGCACCGCAGCCACGCTCCCCAGGGCTGCTACCCCTCAATGGGGGACGATATGTGGATGGTCCTCTGTGTCCGCGGCGATGACGACTGGCGCCGGTTCCGCGAGGTCGTGGACGACCCGACGCTCGACGACCCCCGCTTCGGATCGGAGGCGGGACGCCGAGCGCATCACGACGAGCTGGACGGCATCATCGCCGAGTGGAGCTCGGGGCTCGACCACAACGAGGCCGCGGCACAGCTCCAGGCGGCGGGAGTCCCCGCCGCTCCGGTCCTCGCGAACTGGGAGATGGTGAGCAACCCCCATATCTTCGAGCGAGGCTTTTATCTCCCTGTCGGACACCCGGAGATGGGGGTGTTTCCTTACCCTGGGATGCCGTGGAAGCTTTCCGTTACTCCGGGCAGGGTGCGCCGCGCCGCTCCCCTTTACGGGCAGCACAACCGCCTCATCTTCGGAGAGTGGCTGGGCGTGAGCGACGCGGAGCTCGCGGCGCTGTTCGAGCGGCGAGTACTCACCGACGAGTCGCCTCCGGATTTTCGCCCGTCCGCCCCGTATCGTTTGTAAACGGGAAGCGTCGAAGCAAGGCCGCTTGTGAGTGCATCGAAGACGCGGCAGGCGTTACGAAGCCTTGGAGGCCCGGTGGGTCGCGCCGCCGGTCTCCGCGCATTCCGGCATCCACGGCACGGCGCAGGTCGCCACCCAGTTGCTCCTCGGCTCTCCCGCCGGCGTTGCGGCTTCGTCAAGTTGTTGCCCAGAGGGCTGCGCTTCGGTCCGAGGGAGGGCCCGGGACAACGCCATTACCGCGATCACCGGTATCGCGAGCAGTAAGAAAGCATCGCTGAACCCAGCCGCCGCTCCTGAGTGCAGGGGATTGAATGCGCTTGTGCCTGGGTCTCCTCGCGACGTGACGATGGCGATCAGGGCGGCGGCCCCGAAACTGCCCCCCACGAAGAAGAGCATCGAGTTGATGCTCAGCGCGGACGCGAGCATCTGGACACGCACAATACGCGATACCGTCGCTGCCAGTGGGGTGTTCACCAGCCCGAAGCCGGCTCCGCTTAGCCCCGCAAACACCGCCATCATCCAGACCGAAGACCCGACATAGGTCGAGAGCCCAAGCACACCGACAAGCATCAAGGGAGTTCCCACCCAGATCGGAAGCTGCGCCCCCGTTCGGTCGGTAACTCTCCCTGCTAGCACCCCAAAGACCGAGGTTGCTATCGCCCCCGGAAGCATGACTAGCCCGACCTCGATCAGGGACAACTCGTGGAACAAGGTCAGGAGAATCGGGAGCGCGATGAGAGGCGCCAGGCTGGCGGCCGAGACGGAAAAGCTCATCCCCACGAGCGCATCGAATCTGGGATTTCGTATGAATTCCCGCGGAACAGAGGGCGAGTTCGCCATCCGCTGGCGAGTCACGAAGACGGCCAGCCCGACGATCGCGCCCACTGCGCCGACAACGACCATGGGCGACGTCCAGCCCGAGCGGGCGCCCTCCGAAGGGACCAGCAGCGCTCCCCCGATCATGAGCGCAAGGGCAACGCCTCCCACCATATCCGGCGTTTCCCTCGTCAGATCCTCCTCCTTGGGGAGAATCCTCAGGGCAAACGGGATCGATAGCGCAGCGGCCGTGTCGACGAAGAAGATGGACTCCCACCCCAGGGCCTCGGACAAGGCTCCTCCGAGAAGCGGTCCAACCGCCCCGCCGGCGCCGATGGTTGCAGCGACGATGCCCAGAACGGCGCCGCGCCGCTCCGGCCCGTACGCGCGGCTGGCCAGGGTCATCCCCAGGCCCGGCACGGCGGCGCCGCCGACTGCCTGCACGATCCTGGCTGTCAGCAGCAGCGGGAAGTTCGGCGCCAACGCGGACAAGAGCGAGCCGACCGAGAAGACCGCTATTCCAAGGATGAAGAGCGGCCGAGCGCCGTAGCGGTCGGCAAAGCGACCGAAGAAGGGGATCGCCACGCCGTAGGCGAGGAGGAATCCCGTCATCAGCCAGCTGAGCTGGCTGGAATCGACCGAGAGGTCGGCGCCAATGTCCGGCAGGACAACCGCTACCGCTGAGCCCGTGAACACCCCAAAGAACAGGGTGAAGCACACGATGAATAGAATCGCCCTGGCATTGCGGGCCTCACTTCGACCGTCGCCAGTCCGCAGTCTTGCGCCGCTTTCATCCATCAGCGCCCGTCCTTTCAACCGGTCGAAGAACCTCCACCGGGCATCGCCAACACGGGCAGATTCTCCCAACCGGTCTCGCGCAGATGTTGCTCCAGGGTCCGGAGGCCGGGGTGAATTCTTCTGACAGCGGCAATATCCGATGTGTAGGCTTCACTGTTGAAGAATCGGAGCGCGGCGATCTGCTCTTCGTCTTCCTCACCCTTCTCGGTCTGCGCAACGCTCACGGGACGACCGATCACGTTGGATAGGATTTTCGCCTGCTCTGCTTCAGTCAGCTTGTCCCCCGCGATCTCGAGCGTTTGACCCAAGTATTCGAGTCGATTGGAAAAGACTATCGCAACCATCGCGCCGATGTCATCGACGGCAATGAGCTGCGTTCTCTTGTCCTGGTGAACTCCCCAGCCTGGGAGCACGCCGTTGGAGATTTTAGCGCGGCTCCACTCGATGTTGTCCATGAACGCAACGGGACGAACAATGGTGTGCGGCAAGCCCAACTCTTCCAGGTGACGCTCTATGACCAACTTGCTCTCGAAGTGCTTCTGGCCCTTCCCCCGATGCGCCGCGCATACGGACGAGTAGACGAAGTGCTGAACGTCTGCATCTTTGGCTGCGTCCGCTAAGCGATTCCCCTGTGCGATCTCACCGTCATAACCAACGTCGGGAAGCCAGTAGTTTTGAACGCTGAATGCGCCATACGCTCCTCTGAGGGCAGCGTCGAGCGAAGCGCGGTCGTTGAGATCACCCTGCACCAGTTCCGCGCCCTGATTCAGCAGCGCCTGGGCCTGGTCCTTGTTGGGGTCTCGCACCAGCGCGCGAACCTCCCATCCTTCCTTTAGCAGATGCCGTGCCACTGCGCCGCCCTGCTGTCCGGTAGCGCCGGTGACCAGAATCACGTTGTTGCTCATACAAGTTCTCCTTGTCCTATCGAAGAACGCGTCCCGGCGATGGTGCCGGCTTCCTCCATACTTGAAGCAGTAGTCGTCACGTCGTCCCCATGGACAATCCTGTTCGGAACGAAGCGTCCATCTCGCATTGACGGCTCTTCCACGTTCCAGCTCCATGAGACCTCGGGGACAACGCGGAGATAGACGCGAGAGCCGAACTGGCCGGCTCGTTCAACGAACTCCGCCCTGCCGTACATACGGATCCCTCGGGGCCTCCATGGGCTGACGGATTCCATGTCATCGATAACGAGGGCAACTCTATCGTTCCCGTCCCTGACGTTTCGGTATTTGCGCGATGCGTCAGGTTTCACCCCCGCCACGTAGATGTCGTTTCCTTCGATCTCGAACGCTAGCGGGACCACGTCGGGCTGCATCTCGCTCGACACGGTGGCCAGTCGCGCGAGCGGCTGGGATTTCAGATACGCGACTTCCTTGTCTGTAAACATCGGTATTCCTCCTTCTGAACGTCTATTGGCTTGCCGCTATTTAGCTGGCTAAGTGATGCTCCAAAAAGGGGGCGAACCCTACGGTTTGCCCATCAGGCTTGTATACACCTTCTGTAGGATCCGTCGAAGGGACGCACGCTCTTCGCGACTCAGCACCGAGAACGACTCCCGCTCCAGCTGGCTCCACCGGTCCAGGACTGCCCCCTCGACGCCGCGGCCGTTCTCCGTGAGGCGTACTCGCGAGATGCGCTGGTCCTCCGCGTCCTCGCCGCGTTCGATGAAGCCTTGTCGTTCAAGCCGCTTGAGGGCGTTGGTGGCAGTTGCCGGCTGGACGAGAACTCGCTCCGCCAACTCGGTTTGCGTGACGTTCTCCTCGTCCCACAGGACGCTCAGCATCATTTCCTGGCCCACATGCAGCCCCACGCCTCCCAGCAGCTCACTCGCACGCTGCCGGTGGAGTTTGCAGACCCTGGCGAGGGCGTATCCGATGGTGTCTTGTAACCGTGGCGCCTTTGGCATTGGCGGAGTACCTTGCCGGCTAACTATTAGTCGGCTAATTATCTTGCCGTTGCTCGGGGTTGTCAAGTCCTCGGGGTCGGGACCTAGGACAGCGCCTTCGCTGCGGCCTCTTCCACAACCGTGCCCTCAAAGAACTTAGGGTTAACTTGGCCGTACAGCTCCACCACGTTCCGGTAAGAGAAGTCGCGGAAGTCTTCGTTGCTCATCAGTCCCCGGTCGACCAGCTCATGGGCCTCGCTGACGACCTTGTTCATATCCTGGACATCCCAGTGGCTGAAGTCCGAGCTCAACATCGCCTTGAGGCGTGAACCGAACGGGTTAACCCTCGTATCGAAAGCCTGAGTGTTCAAGGGGTCGTCGGCCTCGCAGCCGAAGTAGAAAGGCCGCGCGAACAGGTCGATAAAATCCTCGGCCCGTCTGGCCTCGCAGAGGGCGAAGTCATCGATGTCGGCGGGACGGGGACGCTCTTTCCTGAAGTCGCCACGCACCTCGTCCGCCACCCTGGCGATACTACCCTCGCCGTATTGCTCCAGGAGCGAGTCCATGAGCTCGACGTCGAGGTTCGCGGGGTCGATCCACTCCAGCGCCTCCACGTTGCGCTTCTCCCAGTGCCCGATCAGGTTGGCGAAGGTGGCGCAGGCCCAGGCGACGCCGCCTTCGAGGAACGAGAAGTTCAGGTCGGGGAACCGCCGCGTTACGCCGCCCAGCACCAGGGCCTTGCAGATGGCGTCGAGACCCGCCGCCGCGCCGCCTACATGGTTGTAGACGAAGTTGGAGATGGAGCGGTGCGTCCCGATCCCCATGCCGGTGCAATGGAACGACGGAGCGATGCCAAGCTCTCGGCACCTGGCCCAGAGCGGGTCGTAGTCGTAGTCGCTGTCGAGGGCGAGCAGATCGAGACGGGTGGCGTAGCCGGCCACCTCGGGACGGTCCCGGGCGACCCGGGGAACGGGACGCAGGATGAAGCCGGGGAAGGTCGCGACCTTGAATCCCAGCTCGTTCACGGCGTAGTCCAGGTCTTCGATGGCCTGCTCCGGGGTGTGCGCCGGGATCATCGCGGCCGGGATGATGCGGTCGCGGTAGCTGGAGAACATCTCGGCCATCATCGTGTTCAGGGCTCGACAGGAGACCCGCCGCAGCTCCTCGTCGGGTATGACGATGATCGTCAGGCCCTCGCTGGGGTAGATGATGGTAAGGTCCAGCCCCAGCTCATCCATCCGCTCGTGCATCAGACGGGGGAAGTGGGCGGTCGCCCGGTCCACCCCATTCTTGGTCGGCCACATCCACCAGGTTGTGAGGGTGGCCCAGAAGTCGCGCCGCTGCTCGACGGAGAGCGTCGCCACCTGCTGGCGGGCGAAACGCTTGACGGGCGCGGCCTCGGCGTAGCGCTCGGCCATGTCGCCGCCGCCGAGCTGCTTGACGTACTCGTGGAGCACCGGCGGCAGCTCCACCATGTGGCCGTCGGCGTCGATGATGGGGTGGCCGACTCGGGCCCGGACATCGGCGGACGAGAGTTCGTGGGTCGAGCTCATGGCGCTGCTCCCTCTAGTCGGGGGGCGCCCAACGCGGCTCCCGCTTCTCGCGGAACGCCTGGGCCCCTTCCTTCCAGTCCGGATGATCGACGTGGGCGCGAACGAAGCTTCGCCCGTGTTCCAGGGCGTCCCCGAGGCCGTAGCGTAGGCTTTCCCACACCGCCTTCTTCGAGGCCATCATCGTGCCCGGGGAGTTCTGCAACAGCACGCCGGCGAGCTCGCGGGCCCGCTCCATAAGCCGGTCCTTGGGGACGACCTCGCTGACCAGGCCTATCTCGTAGGCCCGCTGTGCCGTGATGCGCTCGCGGCCGCCCATCAGCACCATGCGCAGCACGGACTCCAGGGGCATGCGCCGCGCCAGCACGATGGCGGCGTAGGTGGAGACGAGGCCGATCTTGGCGTGGGTATCGAAGAACGTGGCGTTGTCGGCGGCGATCACGATGTCGCTTTCGGCCACCAGCTCGAGTGCGCCGCCAACCGCCATCCCGTTGACGGCGGTGATCACGGGCTTCCAGCACTGGTTCTGGATCGCGGTGAACTTCAGCTCACGGTCGACACGGGCGACGAGGTCCTCGGTCGGGCCGCCCTCACCGGGCATGGCGCTGACATCCAGGCCAGCGGAGAAGGCCCGGTCGCCGGTCCCGGTGACGATGGCGACGATGATGCTCGGGTCGCTTTTGATCTTTGACCACGCTTCGACCAGCTCGTCCTCCATCGCCCAGCTCAGCGCGTTGAGCTTCTCGGGACGGTTCAAGGTGATGGTGGCGACGCCGTCGGCGGCCTCGAAATCGATGGTCTCGAATCGCATGGGCGGGTTGGCCGCTAGTTCTTTCCGAACCCGTAGATGCGCATGGCGTTCCCGGCAAGAATCTGGTGCTGCTCGTTCTTGTCGACGCCCTCGAAGTCCTTCTCGATCACCTTCCACGAGTTGGGCCAATGGGTGCCCGTGTGAGGGTAGTCGCTGGACCAAAGCATCTGGCTTACTCCGACACCATGGCGCTGCTGAACGCCGTAATGGTCGGTGATGTACGTCGTGAAGATGTTCTTGGCGAAGTAGTCGCTCGGCATCAGCTTCATCTTCGGCCGTGTGTCTGGATGAATCCGGCCGAGCCGGTCGTCCATCTGCTCCTTGACGTAGGGCACCCAGGCGCAATCTCCCTCGGCGAGGACCAGCATCAGGTCGGGGAAACGGTCGAAGACGCCGGAGTAGATGAAGTCGCTGGCGATGACGGGGAAGTCCATGAACCGGAACTCGCCCTGCATCCTCTTGAACTGGGGCCCGGTTGTCGTGGACGAAAATTTTACGTGGATGGCGACGGGGACCGACGCCTCCTGGGCGGCGGCCCAGAACGGGTCGCTCGAGGGACTGACGTCGTCGCCGCCCTCGGGGAGAAGCCCCAGCAACACGCCCCGTATCCCGGGAAGCTGGATTGCGCGGTGCAGCTCCTCCACAGCCGCCTCGATACCCACGTTGGGCATGACCGCCAGGCCACCGAGACGCTCCAGGTCGTTGCTGCAGTAGTCGGACATCCAGTCGTTGTAGGCCTGCACCTGGGCAAGCGCGAGCTCGGGGTCGGTATGCGGCAGGGTGAGGGCGCCCTGAATCTTCGGCGTGGGATACAGGATGTCCGCGTCGACGCTGTCCTGGTCCATTTCTTTCAGCCGCACGACCGGGTCATAGCCGCCGACCCGGGCCTCCTCCCACCGAATCCAGGCGACGCGACGCTCGGCCGGCAGGCCGCCGCACTGGTTGAGGCCGAAGTTGAGCGGCTCCTTGGAGTCCTCGAAGATCCAGGCGTCGCCCTTTTCGAGGTTCGCCATGTGTGGGGCCCGGTCCTTGAACTTCGCCGGCATCCGGTCGGTCCAAACAGTTGGGGGCTCCGTCACGTGGGAATCGGCGGAAATCAAACGATAGTCTCGCACAGCGTTGCCTCCTGCTTCTGTGCCCGGCCTGCGGCCTAGGGCGTTCCGACCGCCTCCTCGACGCCATACTCGCGAACGAGGTCGGTCATGACGTTCCAGGTGTCGTCCTCAACGTAGATGCCGTCGCGGCGGCGTTCCTGCTCCGTGAGGTATTCGTGCTCGCCAGGATACAACACTTCCTTGAATCCCGCCGCCGGGGCCGAGCTCTTGACGAAGTCGGCGAACTCCGTCGTCTGCTGCTTGAACTCTTCGAGGTCCATGAACGCCTCGATCTTCCAGCAGATGAAGAACGCGCCGTCGTTCAGAATCCCCGTCGGCGCGATGCCCCATCCGAGCGTCGTCAAGATGCCCGAGAAGACCTCCACCATGAAGCTCAGGCCGTAGCCCTTGTGGCCCTGGTCGCCCCCGAGGGGCAGCGACGCTCCTCCCTGATAGCGGTCCTCCGGGTTCGTTGTCGGGTTGCCGTCCTTGTCGATGATCCAGCCCAGGGGGACCTGCTCGTGTCGGCTCCTGGCGACGTTTAGCTTGCCGCCGGCGACGGCGCTGGTGGCGATGTCGATGAACATGGGGCCCGGTTTATTGGACGGCACCGCGATGCAAAGCGGATTGGTGCCGAGGCGCGGTTCACGCCCGCCGAAGGGGGCGACGGTCTTGGGCCCCCGACCCGAGTCGGTGAACATCATCGCCGCCATCCCCTCCCGAGTCGCCATGAGCGGGTACGGGCTGAGCCGCCCGATATGGCTCTGCTCGTAGATGGTGACGGCGGCCAGGCCGTGGGCCTTGGCCTTCTCGACGGCAAGCGCCACGGCCTTGGGGGTCACGACGAAGCCGAAACCCCAGTGGCCTCGTATCCGGGCCGTCGTCGATGTCTCGCGCTCGATCTCGAACGGGGCGCCGGGCACGATCTGGCCCAGCTTCATCCGGTTGATGTACTGCGACATGTTGATGACGCCGTGGGAGTCGTGTCCCGCGAGGTTCACGTCCACGAGGCCCGCAGCGACCGCCTGAGCCTCGTCTTCGGGGGCCCCCGCCCCCATGAAAACGTGATGACACAGGTTTTGAAGGTAGTCGGCTGTGAAGACGGGCACGCGACGGTCCTCGCTCGATCAGGCCCCGGAGGCCACCGGCCGGTCGACGGGGATGTCATAGAGCGCGGCGCAGTTTCCCGCCGTGATGAGCGAGCGCTCATTGTCAGGCAGGCCGGCGAGTAGGTCGTCGATGGCCTTGGCCGAGTCGGGCCAGGACGACGTGCTGTTCGGGTAGTTGGACGACCAGAGCAGCGATTCAACCCCGATGTCTTTCCGTGTTGCGATGGCGTGGGGCTCGCCCTGTACCGTCGCCTTCACCTGGCGGCGGATGTACTCCCCGGGCTTGTCCTTCAGCTGGGCGAAGGCCACGAACTGTTCGTAGCGGTAATACCAGTCGAAAAGCTCTCCGCAGGTGGGCAGCCAGCCGGCGCCGCAATCGATCAAAGCGAGACGAAGTCCGGGGAACTGCTGCAGCACTCCCGCGAGGACCATCCAACTCAGGTTGATGTTCTTGATCGCGCCGATCTCGGCCATGGCGACCTCGGGCGGCACGTCGACCGCCCGGACCCGGCCGCCGTTGGCGCCGATGTAGCGCTGCGGCGCGCTCGGCGTGCGGTCCGCCCCCACGGGGCCGCCGCGGACGAGGTTGACGACGATCTCCGCCTCGGCGCAGAGGGCCCAGAACGGCTCCTCCTCACGCTGCGGCTGCCCGGTCCCAGAGGGCCACCCCGAAAAGACGATGCCCTTGTAACCGGCTTTGGCGATACGCCGGAGCTCGGCGGTTGCGGCATCGATGCCTACCGCCGGGACCATCGCCATTGGGATGAGGCGCTCAGAGCCGCCGGCGGCCCACTCCTGTACGGCGTCGTTGTAGGCCCGGACGCACGCCACGTGCAGCTCGGGGTCCTCGATGTGGCGCACGTCGACGCCGTAGGTCGGAAAGACCACCGCGGCATCGACGCCGTCGCGGTCCATGTCGGCGAGACGCTCGGCGGCGCCGAGCATCCCACGCTCGATCTGGGGGTAAGAGAGGCCATGGTCCCGAAGTTCGAAGGGGCTCCGTCCGGCGGACGCCTCGAGCCCCAGCGGACGGAGCCAGGCGCCACCTTCGAAGGCCCAGCCCTCGCCGCCGTCGGGCATCGGGACCACACGAGGCGCCTTCTCTCGATGCTTGGCGGGCACGCGGCCCTGCCAGAGGTCCGGGGGCTCGATCAGATACTGGGCGGCGTCGATGACCACGTTAATTGACTCCGAAGAGCGAGGCCGTGTTGCGCCACAGGATGCGGTCGACCTCGTCCGCGTCGGCGTCCTGGAACAGCAGGTCGATGTAGTAGCGAGTGTAGGGCCAGTAGTTCCCGACGTGGGGGTAGTCGGTGCCGAACAGTAGCTGGTCGGCGCCGAACTGGTCCCGGTGCTTCACGCCGTGGATCTCGCGGTCGATGCTGAGCCTGACGGTTTTCAAGTACTCGCTGGGAGGCTTGGACAGGGGATGGTCGACGATCGACCCATGACGGGCGTAGGACGCGTCGAGCTGGTCGGCGAAGGAGGGGAGCCAGCCCACGCTGGTCTCGATGAGCGCGATCTTGAGCCCGGGGTAACGTTCGAGGACGCCGGTCGTCACCAGGAGTGCAAGCGCTTGCGGAGCGCCGAGCCCACCGGCTCGGATCGCGGCGATGGCCTCCTTGTGGGCGACCGGCGGTTCCGGCTTGCCCATCTTCCTCGGTGGCAACGGCTCCCCGGGAGGTCTTCGTTTGCGTCCCGGCGGCCCTCCGCCGTGCATGCTCATGACGAGGCCCGTCTCCTGGACGAGGGCCCAGAACGGCTCATCCTCGGCGCTGGGATAGGGGTTGCCGCTGGGCGAGAGGATGAACTGGAAGTGACGGAAGCCCATCTCGGCCACACGGCTGAGCTCTTCCATCGCTGTCTCGATGCCTCGGTTGGGGATAAGGGCGGTTGGGAAAAGCCGGGTGGGATCGCCTTCCTGGGCCCAGTCCCAAATGCCGTCGTTGTAGACCCTCAAACAGGTCTCCCAAAGGTCGTCGTCCACGATACCCGCTGCTTTGCCGGCGACGCTGGGGAAGATCAGCGTGGCGGTGATCCCATCGATGTCCATGGCTTCGATCCGTGCCCTGGGCTCGTAGTAGGCCGGGTCGAGATCGTCATAGCGGGCACGGTAGCCGAGGGTCCTCGGGTCCGCCGAGCCGACGTTCTCCATCCCGAACAGGTGCTGGATGGCGCCGCCGTCGAAGGACCAGGCCTGGCCGCCGTCGTCGAGGTCGATGACTCGAGGGGCGTCGTCCTGGTACTTCCGGGGCATCCGGCTCGTCCAGAGGTCCTTTGGTGGGGTGACGTGCTGGTCAGTGTCGAAGATGCGCATGGCTCGCTCCCTGCTCCCGGTGGGGTCCCGTCGGCGTCGAGGCGAGGATAGGCCCCGGCCTCGGGGTTGTCAACGGCATTACACGAGGGGCACGGTGGCCGTGAGGCGTGGGACGTCGCCGAGGATCCGAGTAGTGTGGCCCTGGCCCGTCAGGTCCTCAGCGAGGAGGGTGTCGCCGGGGCCGAAGCGCCGCAGCGTGCCGTCGCCGAGCCCGATCTCGAACTCCCCCTCCAGCGTGATGTGGTAGTGCCGGAAGGGTGCGTTGTGCCAGCTCCTGGAGGTTCCAGGGCCGATGCGCCGGAACATGATCCCGGTGACTTGCTGCAACTCAGTCGTGTCCGCTCCCGGCGGCGGCAGCTCCAGGTCCTCGAGGTGCGACTGGTTGTCGGGGCCCGTGTACAGGCGGGTGATCATTCGTCCTCCTATGGTCGCGGCGGCGCTACGCGAGCGGCACTGTGGCCGTAACCCGCGGGACGTCGCCGACGACCCGCGTCGTGTGACCCTGGCCCGTCAGGTCCTCGGCGAGCAGGCAGTCACCGGCTCCGAAGCGCCGCACCGTGCCATCGCCGAGTCCGATCTCGACCTCCCCCGCCAGCGTAATGACGTATTGCCTCCGTGGGGCCCCGTGCCAATCGATGTAGTGACCTGGTTCCTGACTGCGGAAAAATATCCCGGCGGCTTGCGCCATGTCGGTGCTATCCGTCCCCGGCGGGGGCAGCTCCAGCTCCTCGAAATGGGTCTGACTGTCGGGACCGGTATACATCCGAATAATCATTGCTTTTCCCCTAACGTTGGCGGCGTCAGGAGCGGCAGCTCCCGGGCTTTCCCGATCGGACTACGCGAGCGGTACGGTGGCCGTGACGCGCGAGACGTCGCCGACGATCCGGGTCGTGTGACCCTGGCCCGTCAGGTCCTCGGCGAGGAAGCAGTCGCCGGCTCCGAAACGCCGCACCGTGCCGTCGCCGAGCCCGATTTCGACTGCCCCTTGTAGCGTGATGACGTACTGTCGGCGGGGAGCGTTGTGCCAGTCCATGAAATGCCCCGGCTCCAGCCGCCGGAAGACGATCCCGGCGACCTGCTGCAGCTCGGTGCTATCCGTCCCCGGCGCGGGCAGCTCCAACTCCTCGAAATGCGACTGGTTGTCGGCGCCCGTGTACATGCGTGTAATCATCGTTTTTCTCCTTATGGTGGTGGCGCCAGGGGCGGCAGCTCCGCCTGCCGGCGTACGACGCCCAGGTACTCATCGAGACCCTGCTCCAGGGTGTAGCGTGGCGTGAATCCTAACTCCTCCCGCAGCCGCCGGTTGCTCACAGAGCGTAGCGTCGTGACGGGCTCGGGGCTCACGGAGATCTCGGCGTCGGGGAGGAGGTTGCGGACGTGGCGTGTAGCATCCCCGATCGGCCGGCGCTCCGAGGAGATGTTGAATATGCGGTGAGGCGGACTTTTCACGGTCAGGGCCAGGTGCCAGGCCGCCGCGGCGTCGACGACGTACATCCAGTCCGAGACCTGGTCGTCGGGCGGCATTTCGATGGGCCTCCCCAGGGCGGCAAGCTCGGGCCGGACCATGAAGTGCTGCGCGTCCGAGGTGATCCTGCCCCCGCGGCCGACGCCGAAGACGGAGACGGGGCGTAGGCCGATCAGGTCGAGCCCCTGCTCCTTGCCATAGAGATCGGCCATCTGCTCGTTGAACAGTTTTGCCGCTCCATAAATCGTGTCGGGTACGGGCGGCGATTCCTCGTCCAGCACCTCGTCTTCGAGGGTCTTGCGGGTCCCATAGACCGCCGCTGAGCTGGCGTACGCGACACGCTCGACGCCGTGGATCCGCGAGGTCTCGAATACGTTGGCGGTGCCCATGGTGTTGATCTTGATCGCGCGGTACGGGTTGGCGGTGGCGCCGCGCGTGAGGACGTAAGCCAGGTGCACGACCCGGTCGACGTCATGCCGCCGCATCGCGGACAGGAGGTCCGTCGGCTCGAGGACGTCACCTTGCACAACCGATACGCGGTCCACGATATCGTCGATCAGCTCCGGGTTGGGCGCCGCGTCGAAGAGGACCACCCCGGTCTCGCCGGCCTGGTCGAGGAGGTAACGGGCCAGGTGAGAGCCGAGGAAGCCGGTGCCTCCGGTGATCATGACGGACACGTAAGCGCTCCTTACCGAGCGGACGAGCGCCACGATAGTCCGACCCCGTTGCGGTGTCAAACGGCGAGGGCCCGGCGGTTGACCTCGACTAGCGCGGTGAGTACCATCGCCGTGCTTGTCGAAGGGCTACGGCGAAGCGGACAGGGGGCGGCATGAAATTCGGATTAATGTACGAACTCCAGGCCCCGAAGCCGTGGGGCTCCAAAGGAGAGCCCGACATCTTCTGGGAGGCCATGGAGCAGATCGTGCTGGCGGAGGAGGTTGGCTTCGACTACGTCTGGCTCGTCGAGCACCATTTCCTGACCGAGTTCGCCCACTCCTGCTCTCCGGCGGTGTTCATGGCTGCGGTGAGCCAGCGCACCTCGCGGATCCGCCTGGGCCACTCCGTGGTCCTGCTCACCGTCAATCATCCCATCCGGGTAGCCGAGGACGTGGCCACGCTGGACATCATGAGCAACGGGCGGGTCGAGTTCGGCACCGGGCGCTCCGGGACGCCGTATCAGCTGACGCCCTTCGGCGTCGACCTGAAAGACTCGCGGGCTATGTGGGACGAGGCCCTTTCGATCATCCCACGGATGTGGACGGAGGACGTGTTCTCGCATCACGGCGTCTACTACGACATCCCCCCGAGGGAGGTCATTCCCAAACCTCTGCAGAAGCCTCACCCGCCCATGTGGGTGGCCTGCACACAGCAGGAGACGTTCCAGCTCGCGGGGGAGCGCGGCCTCGGCGCCCTGTGCTTCACCCTCGGTAACCCGGGCGTCCTAAAGGACCGAATTCGACTGTACCGGGATGCCATCCAACACGCGGACCCGGTGGGAAAGTTCGTCACCAACCAGGTCGCGGCCTTCACCATCGCCTACTGTGACGAGAACAACCAGCGCGGCAGGGAGATCGGCGGTGAGGCCGGGATGTGGTACCTCGGCAACTCGAAGATGCGCCACTCCAGTGATTGGGCCGGCGTCGACCCTGACTCGGTGCCCAAGGACTATGAGTACCACTTGAAACGGGACGAGTACGAGGAAGGGCGCAAAGAGGGGGCCGACCCGAACGAACTCCTCGACAACGGCACCTTCTGCGCCGGCGACCCCGACGCGTGCATCCGCACGGTCGAGCGCTACCGAGCGCTGGGGATCGACCAGTTGATGCCGATCTTTCAGGCGGGCCGAATACCCCATGAGAAGGTGATGTCGTCCATCCGTCTCTTCGGCCAGCACGTCATCCCTCAATTCAAGGACCGGGACGATCAAGCGATCGAGGCGCCTCGGGCCGGGACGGAAGGACCGTGAAGATGGAACTCGAAGGCAAGACGGCGATCGTCACCGGGGCCAGCCGGGGCATCGGCAAGGCGATCTCCCTGGCCCTGGCCCAGGCCGGAGCGTCGGTCGTCGTCGCGTCGCGGACTCAGACAGAGCCCGCCGCCGACACGAGTGAGCTGACCCCAGCGGCCAGGCAGGACGCCGGGCTGCTTCCGGGAACGATCCACGGCACCGTTTCCGAGATCGAGGCGATGGGCCGTGAAGCGATGGCGGTCGCCTGTGACGTATCGAGGGAGGGCGATGTCGAAAACCTTGCCGCCAAGGCCGTCGAGCGTTTCGGCAAGGTCGATATCGTGGTCAACAACGCCGCCGTCTTTCACCACGCCCGCTTCCTCAAGATCACTCCCGAGGTCTTCGTGCGCGTCATGTCGGTCAACGTCCTCGGCTATTACCTGGTGTGCAAGCACGTCCTGCCCGGCATGATGGAACGGGGGTCTGGAAGCATCGTCAATGTGACAGCGGGGGCCGCGACCTCGAGGCCCAGCAAGGCCCGACTTGGACGAAACAACATGCCTTACGCCATGTCCAAGGCGGCGGTAAACCGGATGACGACCTACATCGCCGAGGAGGTCAGGGAGTACGGCATCGCGGTGAACGCCCTTATCCCGGGAATCATCCGCACCCCTGGGTACGAGAACAGCCTTCCCAAGAACTTTGACCCTGAGAAAGAAGGCGTCGACGAGTACCCAAGCTCGCCCGAGGTGTTCTTCGAGCCGGTGACCTTTCTCGCGAGCCAGACCGCTGCTGGACTTACCGGACAGGTGGTCCACAACATGGAGTATGGCAAGACCTGGCCGTAGGCCGGGAGGTGAACATGAGCTTCGTCATCGACCCCGACCTTCTTGGCCTTATCGACGAGGTCGCCCTGGTGACCGGCGGGGCCTGGGGGATCGGCAAGGGCTGCGCCGTGCAGCTCGCTCGCGCCGGTTGTGACGTCGCTGTCGTCGACGTCGACATGGACGGCGCGCGCAAGACGGCTGCAGAGATCGAGGCCCTGGGGCGCCGGGCGACGGCCATCGAGGCGGACGTCACCGAGGAGGCCCAGGTCAAGGCCATGGTCGAGCAGGCCATCGCGGCTCTGGGGAAGCTCGACGTGGCGGTGAACAACGTCGGCGGCACCCTGGGCTCCCGGCCTTTCCTCGATACAGACGTTGAGTTCTGGAAGGCGGTCATCCAGCGCAACCTCACCAGTACCTTCATGTGCTGTCAGGCAGAGGCCAAGGCGATGGTCGAGAGCAAGACGCCAGGACGCATCGTCAACGTCGCATCGTCCAGCGGAGTCGTGGGCGCGCCGAACATCGTCGGCTACGGTACGTCGAAGGCGGGCGTGATCCACATGACCAAGACGCTATCGATGGAGCTGGCGTCGCATGGGATCCGTGTCAACTGCATCATCCCCGGCACCCACGACACCGAGCGCTCCAGTAAGCCCTCGCCCAACCCCAAGATGAGGGCATGGCGGGAGGCCGCGTCCAAGGCCCCGCCCCTCGGCCGCTTCGGCGTTCCGATGGAGACGGGGGGACTGGCCGTCTTCTTCGCCTCGAAGCTCTCCTCGTACGTCACGGGCCACAGCCTGCTCTCCGACGGGGGAGTCACCCACACCGTGGCGAGGCCGCCGCTGCCGGCGATGAAGTCGTACTGAAGCCCGTGGGTTCCGGCGGAAGCCGGGACCCAGGGACGTGGCCCTGTCAATAAGCGAACGAGGACTGGATTCCGGCCTTCGCTCCGGTCGGACCGAGAGTCCGGTGCGGCACCGGACCGGAATGACGGATTGGACGCATTCAACGCCTCGTGTGCAACGGGGGGAGTCCAGAGAGGCGGAGCCCCTTTGGCAAGGGTTAAAGGGGATGTGCCCCTTCTCTAACGAATTGCCCGAAGGGCTACCTTGAACCCCCCCGAGAGGGGGTTTGGGGGTCTCTTCGGCGCCTCGACGAACCAGTAGGAAGGGGTAACAAGTGTCCGACCTCGAAATCATCGACGCCCACACCCACGTCTTCCGCTCCGACGCCCACGGGCGCGAGGCCTACAGCTACTTCCTGGGTCGAGGGCCCGCAACCGGGCATCCCGCCGACCCGCCCACCCTGGGTACCGTCCCTGAAGTATTGCAACTCATGGCCGAGACGGGCGTCGTCCACACGAACTTCCTGATGTTCACCTGGGCCGGGCGCTACTATCAGCACGGCCAGTACACCCTGCCGGACGACCCTGCTCGTCGCGCCGTGGCCGACGCCGCGCTCAAGGAGCGGATCACCGACCGTATCAGGGACAACAACGAGTGGGCGATCGGGGCCGTGAAAGAGCACGCCACGCTCAGCTTCTTCGCCGGCGTGGACCCGGTGGTGATGGACGAACGCGCGCTGGTGGCCGAGGTCGAGGACAAGACGGGCCGTGGAGCCCTGGGCGTCAAGCTCGTCCCGATGGACAGCGGGGTCCGCGGCGACGACCGCCGCCTGTGGCCGGTCTACGACTACTGCCAGTCGAACGACATCCCGGTGCTCAGTCAGTCCGCCGGGAGGCCGGGGACGCCGGCGCGCCCCGCCTACTTCACCGCCGCGCTCGACGCCTTCCCGCGGTTAAAACTCATCTTCGCCCACATGGGCCACAACCCGGAGTTCGGCGTCGGCGCCGACGCCGAGGTCGTCGATCTGGCCAACCGGTTCGACAACGTGTTCACCGACGTCTCGCTCCGCTTTCCGGAGGTGACGAACGGTCACGTCTCCCCTGAGGAAATGGTGGCCCACCTGCGGCGTATCGGGACCGAGCGGGTCCTCTACGGCAGCAATTTTACCTTCGTCGAGGTGCTGAGCCCCGACCCGGAGACGGCCGGGCCGCCGCAGTTCACCCGGTCGAAGCAGTGCATCGAGGTCCTCAAAACGCTGCCGCTGACACAAGACGAGCGGGAAGGGATTGCGAGCAAGAACTTTCGCAGGGTGACCGGGTTGCGCTAGGCCCCCAGAAGCCCCTCGGCCGCTGACTCGACGCGGGTGCCCTTGAAGAAGTCGGGGTTCATGCCCGCGTGGAGCGTGACCGGGTTGGTGAACACGAAGTCGCGGAAGTTCTCGAGGCTGAGTAGCTCGCGCTCGACAAGCTCGTAGGCCTCTTCGATGACGCGGTTCATGTCCGGCACGTCCCAATGCCCCATGTCGGAGCCGAGCACGGGCTTGAGCGTTGCGCCGAAGGGGTTTGCCTTCGTGTCGAACGCCGTGGCGTTCAGCGGATCGTCGGCCTCGCAGCCGAAGTAGAAGTTGCGCGTCATCAGCTCGCGCAGGTCCTCCGGCCTCTCGATCCGGCAGGCGCTCCAGTCGTCGATCTCCTCGGGCCGGTTCTCCTGGAAGTCGAAGATCGCCTTGAGTACCCGTTCTTCCTGTCCCTTCGTCACGCCGTCGGCGTACCGCTCGGTCAGTCGGCGCAGCTCGTCGATATCCGCCGTCGCCGGGTCCAGGTGCTGGAGCGCCTTGCCGTTGCGCTTGTACCAGCGACCAACCATGCCCGCGTAGAGCTGCGCTCCCCAGGCGACCCCGCCTTCCAGGAACGCGAAGTTCAACGTGGGGAAGCGGCGCGTCACCCCACCGAGGAAGAGAGCCTTGGCGAATATCTCGCCGGCCTCGGCGAAGTGGCCTGGATGGTTATACATGTAGAGCGAGGGAGAGCGGCGGCTCCCCCAGCCGGTGGTCGCCTGGTGGGACGTCGCGGCGACACCGAGCTCGACGAACTTGGCCCACACCGGGTCGTAGTCGTAGTCGCTGTCGAGGGCGAAGGGGTCGAGCCGCTCCGCGACGTGGGCCAGCTCGGGATGCTCGCGCTCGACCCACGGAATCGGCCGCCGTACGAAGCCGGGGATCATCACGACCTTGAGGCCCAGCTCACGGACAGCGAACTCGAGCTCTGCGATGGCCTCGTCGGGCGTATGCATCGGCACGACGGCCACCGGTGTCATACTCTCGGCGTAGTCGCGGTACATGTCGGCCTGGTACATGTTGAAGGCGCGGCAGGCGACGGTGCGGAGCTCGGCGTCGCGGATGTGTGGGAGCCGAAGGCCCTGGCTGGGGTAAAGGATCGTGTAATCGAGACCGAATTCGTCCATCCGCTCGTGCAGGAGCTTGGGGAACGAGGCGGTCGCCCGGTCCCGGGTGTTCTTTGCGGGCCGCGTGCGGAACCCGGGGGTGTACGTCCAGGTGTCGCGACGCTCCTCGGGCGTCATCCGGAAGTACTGGGTGAGGCCGTCCCGCTTCTTGAAGCGTTCCAGCATCTCGTGGCCGCCAAGCCGCTCGACGTAGTCCCAGAGGATGGGGGTGATCTCGAGCACGTGGCCGTCGCAATCGACGACCGGGTGCCCCAGTTGTTCGCGGATGCGTTGTGATTTCGTTCGGGTCGCCGTGGCCATTGGATGTTTGCCTTTCCGGGGCGCCGAGAAGACCCCCAAACCCCCTGGAGGGGGTTCAAGGTGGCCCTTCGGGCTATCTGTAAGAGAAGGGGCACATCCCCTTCAACCCCTGCCAAAAGGGCTCCGCCCCTCTGGACTCCCTGTGCCTTTCGCCGCTCGCCAGATGTGGCCCTTCGGGCCTTTGTTAAGAGATGGGGCACATCCCCTTCAACCCTTGCCAAAGGGGCTCCGCCCCTCTGGACTCCTCGACATGAGCCGCCTCCACCCGCCAGCCTTCGACGCGCGCCCTCTCCCACCGGGAGAGTGGGGTGGGGGTCTCGCACCCTCCCTCGGACTAGGCCAGCCCCTCGATCTTGCGGATATCAAGCTCGTCGAGGACTCGCGCGATGTCCTTGTGCGCCGCTTCGTCGAGGGGCAGGTAAGGCCGACGAAGGGTGCCGCCCCCGGGCCTGCCGAGCAGCGTGAGGGCCGCTTTCTGCGAACGCGGGTTCTGGTACTTCGCCAGTACCGCACTCAAACGCATCACCTTGCTGAAGGCTTCGAAGGCCATCGCATAGTCGCCCCGCTTGTACGAGTCCGTTACCGACATGCAGAGCCGTGGCGCCACGTTGGACTCGGGCGACATGACGCCCACCGCCCCAACGGCCAGCGCCGTCAGCAGCTGCACGGTCATCGAGACGAAGACCGGCCGCCGTGGTCCGACGGTGTCGATGAGGCTGAGGTTGTAGTACATGTCGGGATGGGCGCTGTTCACCGAGAGCACCTGATCGAACCTGTCGAGGAGCCTGTCGAAGATCTCGATGGGGATGTCGTAGCCGGTCACGGCCGTGTTGTTCGCCAGGAGCACCGGTGAGGGGACGCCCTCCAACGACTCGATGAAGTGGGTCTCGATCTCGCGAGCCGGGGGCCGGTTCGATGGGGGGCCACCCTGGGGCCCGTAGATGTAGACGCCGTCGAGACCGGCATCCATCGCTTCTTTCGCCTTCACAGCGGTTGTTGCCGCGTCGGCCCGGCCGATACCCGCCGACCAGACCGGGACCTTGCCGCCGATCGCCTTCGCTCCGACTTCGTAAACGTGCCGGGTCTCGGCTTCGGTAATCTGCGTCCGCTCACCGGTGCCGACGCTGGCCAGGCAGATCGCGGTCCCCGTTGCCGCGAGAAACTGCAGGTGCTCGCTCAGCGCGCCGTCGTCGATGCTGCCGTCCTCGTTGAACGGCGTGACGCTCATCGTGATGAAACCGGGCAGGTCCGGCATGAGATCCTCCTCGAGGGTTCCGCGGGGTTAGTTGCCGTTGCTGAGGTGATACACCCGCGACGCGTTCCCGGCCAGGATGGCGTGCTTTTCGTCCTCGTCGGCGCCCTCGAAGTCGGCGTTGATCGTGTCCCAGGAATGCGGCCAGTCGGTTGCCGCATGCGAGAAGTCGCTGGACCACATCATCTGGCTGACGCCAACTTGATGGCGGCTGGCGACGCCGAAGTGGTCGGTGATGTAGACCCAGAACACGTTCCGGTCGAAGTAATGCTTCGGGGTGTGCGCATGGGTCTTCCGCGCCGGGTTGCGATCGAACATGATGTCGAGCCGCTCGATAACGTAGGGGACCCAGCCGCAGTCGACCTCGGCGAAGACGAGGTCGAGGTCGGGATAGCGGTCGAAGACGCCGGCGCGAATGACCTGGATCGCCCGCTGCGGCGCGTCGAGGAAGCGAAACTCGCCGCTGACGCGCAGCCGGTGGTGCTCGCCGGGGGCCTCGGTGGCGAAAGTGACGTGGGCGTTGACGGGCATTCGGGCCTCTTGCGCTGCGGCCCAGAAGCGGTCGTCCTCGGGAGTGGGGGCCAGCCCGCCGTTGGGGTAGCGTCCCAGTCCCGCGCCGACGATGCCCGGGAGCCGCGCCGTACGCTGCAGCTCCTCGACCGCCGCGTCCGCGCCGACGTTCGGCATCATGGCGATGCCGCGAAGCCGGCTCGTGTCGTGGGCGCAGAACTCCGACAGCCAGTCGTTGTAGGCGCGGATGCATGCGATGTGGAACTCGGGGTCGATCGCGTTCCACCACAACGCCAGGGAGATGCGCGGCGTGGGGTAGAGAATCTCGACGTCGACGCGGTCCTGGTCCAGTTCCTCGATACGGGCGGCCGGGTCATAGGCGGCGCGGCGGACATCCTCCCAGTTCACCCAGAGTTTCCTCGCCTCTGGGCCAAGGCCACCGCACTGGTTCATGCCGAAGTTGATGGGGTCGAGCGCGCCCTCGACTATCCAGGCGTCGCCCTCCTCCATGCGGATCATCCTTGGAGCGCGCATCCGGAATTTTTCAGGCACGCGGGTGAGCCACAGATCGGGCGGCTCGGTGACGTGAGAGTCGGCGGAAACCAGCTGTGGTTCGCTCATGCAAACCCCCTTCCCGGCGGGTAGGGCCGTAGTATACATGGCGGCTCAACCCGTGGAATCACTAGCGAGCGGCGATGAGCGGTTGCCAGGTGCACCAGTGGACGCCTCGAGCGAAAAGCACTGGCTCGCCGCCCGTCACGTCCACGACCCACATGGCGCGGTCGCCCGCGAGGCCCTGGCCGTAGATGAGCTTATTGCCGTCCGGCGACCAGTGGGGGTCGTCGCTGTTTCGGGGATCGGGCGTGTCCGTTACTCGGTGGGGCTCCGACCCATCCGGGTCCATCGTCCAGACCTCGCCGAAACGGCGCTCGAATCCGGACCAGAACGCGATGCGAGACCCGTCGAAGGACCAGGCGGGGACGTTGGCGTCTGGGTAATCGGGTCCAAGCCCGTTCGTAAGCTGGCGCTGGTCCGTGCCGTCGGCGTTCATTACCCATATCTGCGTCTCGCCGCTGCCGGTCGAGGCATACGCGATCCGCTCGCCGTCGGGCGACCAGGTGGGGTGCAGACTCCACACGTTCTGCTGGTTGGGTAAGACGCGCGTGGTAGTCAGCCGCCGCTGCCCACTTCCGTCCGCGTTCATGACCCAGACCTCGGGGTGGCCGACGTCCTGGCGGGCCGCCGAGAAGGCGATGCGTGACTCGTCGGGGGACTCCACAGCGGTAAAATTGCCGCCGGAGGTGTCGAAGGTTAGTTGTCGCTTGTTGGCGCCGCTGGCGTCCATCTCCCAGATCTCCATGCGCCCTCGTCCGCTCGTCCCCGAGCTGTAGAGAATGCGCTTCCCATCGCGCGACCAGCTCGGCATGATGTTGTAGCCGGACGTGGTCAAGGCCACGCGATCGCTTCCATCCGCCGCGTAGGTGAAGATCTGCGACCGGTCGCCCCCGACGATACGCTCCGAACAGGCGACCCGTCCGATACCGACGTTCGGCAGCGCGGTCGGTGTGGCGGTTGGAGTTTCCATCGGGGTTGGCGAGGGACGAGCCGTGGGAGTGGGAGGCGGCGTTGTAGAGGAGAAGGCGGCGGTTGTGGTCGGCGAGGCCGGAGTCGTGGGTGGCGGAGTCCCTGCCGGAGGCGCCGATGGTGTCTGCTGGTCCTCCGCGCAGGACGCCAATGTCAGCACCGTGAGCGTAATTGCAACGAGCGTCGCGTGCCGGCCGAGGGTCACGTTACGTGGTGCTGTCCATTGATTCGCCACGGCAAGCGGACGGCCCGCAAGCGCCCCGCCGTCGGGTGCTCGACCTCGGCGAGAGCCTCGATGGCGTCGAGCTGGGGGTGGGCGAACAGGGTGGGATAGTCGTTGACGATCACGGCCTCTCCGTGGTGGCGCTCGACCAACTCGACCACTTCCTTGGCCGTACGGTCGGCGAAGCCGCGCTCCCAGAGGTGCTTCACCTGATAGGCATACAAACGGGTGCCGGTGACGAGTCTCCCCCCACCCTCGGAGAAGCGGGGGTCAAGGATGGCCTCCTCGAGGCCAAGCTCGATGAGCAGGGTCTGGAAATCCTCTTCGCTGCCCCGGTCGAGGCCGAAGAAGACCGGCAGGTCCTTGGTCTTGTAGCCGTGGTCCTTCGGCATCGTGGGGTGCTCGATGTGGTAGCCGCCCCAGGCGTCGGGGTTCGTCTGCGCCACCCAGCTCAGGCCCCGCATGTGCAGGGCGCTGCCGTACATGCTCACGGCGACGCGTTGGCCTTTTGAAGTGTGCCGGCGCTGGTACAGGGCCGCAAGGATCGCCTGGGCCGCGTGCATCCCGTTGTTGAGGCTGGCGGCGTCGGCGCCCATGCGGATCGGCGGCTCGTCCAGCGACCCGAGGCCCTGCCAGCAGTCCGCCATCGCCTGCATCACGAGCTCCGAGCCGGGCCTGTCGGCCTCGGGCCCCTTCTCGCCGAACGCCGACATCGAGCAGTAGATGAGCGCAGGGTTGGCCTGGCGAAGGTCGGCGTAACCCAACCCGATGCCCTCCGCCACTCCTGGACCAAAATCCTCCATGAAGGCGTCGGCCGAGCCGACGAGGCGTTTTAGCTGGTCCCTCCCCTTTTCCGTCGAGAGGTCGACAGTGACACGCCGCTTGAGGCGGTTGATAAAGAAGGACGAAGCGCCCTCGCTCCCGTCGACGAAGGGCGGGCCGAACTCCCGGGCGTAGTCGCCGCCCGGCGGCTCGACCTTGATTACCTCGGCGCCCATCTCACCCAGAAGCATGGAGCCGAAAGGTCCGCTAAGCCCCTGGGTCGCGTCGATCACTGTGAGGCCCTCTAGGCTCCCGGCGATGGCGTCCCGGGGGCCGACTCCCGCCGAGCGCTCCTCCAACGGCTTGTCGGCGTACTCCGCGAGGATCTCGTCGGAATGCTGGCCCGACGCGGGGGGCGGCTCGAAGGGGAGCTCGACGTCGCCAAAACTCCACGGCAGCGCGCCGAAATTCATCTCGCCCTGGTGCCGCACCTGAAGCGTGCGTACATACCGGTTCTCGCGCACCTGCGGGTGATAGCGGATCGCCTCGAAGTCCATGAACCGGCCGTGGGGGACACGCTGCTCCGTCAGCTTCAAGTCCCACCAGCGTCGCGGCTTCGTGTGGAAGAGCTCCTGGAGCCGGTCGACAACCTCGTCGCGGTGCTCCACCCTTCCGGGGTTCGTCGCGAAGCGCGGCTCCGACGCCAGGTCATCGGCCCCGAGCGCCCGGCAAAGGCCCTGCCACTGCTCGTTGTTCTCGACGGTCACCGCGATGTGGGCGTGGTCGAAACACTCGAAGGCCTGGTCGGGAACGATCGTCGGCGAAGCGCTTCCCATGCGCCTCGGGACCATACCCGCGCCCAGGTATTCCGCGATGCGAGTGTACTGGAGGATCAGGGCGCTGCCCAGCATCGTCACCTCTACTAGCTGTCCCTCGCCGGTCCTTGCCCGGCGCACCAGGGCCTCGAGGACGGCGAGGGTGATGTTCTGGCTGGTATTCAGGTCGACGTAGCCGAAATGCCGGAAGTACTCGCCAGGACCGTCCGGGGCCCCGTTGAGGCTCGTGAAAGCCGAGAATGCCTGGATCGGTCCGTCGGCGCCGCTCATGCGTCCCATGGGTCCGGTGCTGCCCCAGGCCGACGAGTTGACATAAATGATCGACGGTTTTATTCCAGCGACCGTCTCGTAGCCGAATCCGAGGCGGTCGGCCGCACCGGGCCGCATGTTCTCGATAAAGATGTCGGCGTGCCGCAGGATCCGGTAGGCCTTGGCCCGCTCCCCCTCGTCTTTCAGGTCCAGCTTGATACTGCGCTTGTTCAGGTTGCAGTGGGCGTAGACCACGCCGTGGCCGTTTTGCTTGGGCGGGATGTTGTGGATCAGGTCGCCGGCGGGAGGCTCGATCTTGATGACGTCGGCCCCCATCCCAGCGAGGAGCATCGTCGCCCAGGGCCCCACGGCGGCGTGGGTCATGTCGAAAACGAGCAGTCCGCTCAGGGGTCCGGGCATGGCCTCTCCGATTCCAGCGCTACTTTCGGGTGAAGATAATAGAAGAGCGGTCGGTGGAGCAGAACTGCGCCACCCTGGCGTTCGGTACCTGGCGCTCCCCTGCCTCGCCCCGCAGCTGGAGGACCAGCTCCGTCATGTGCGAGGCCCCGGCCGCGTTGACATGGCCCAGGCCGCCGCCGCCCGTGTTGATCGGCAGCTCGCCTCCGGGCGCGATCCGGCCCCCGCCCACGAAGGACAGCGCCTCGCCGTCGCCGCAGAAGCCGAACTCCTCGAGGCCGAACGCCACCGTCGAAGAGAAAACGTCCATGATGCCCAACACGTCGACGTCCTTCCGGTCCACCCCGGCCATTCGGTAGACGAGCATCTCGGGGGCCTTGTACTCGTACTCCGGCTGCTGCGAGATGCCGAGTCCCGTGCGCGAGAAGACGAACCGCTCGGCACTGGAGGCGGTGCCCTGGAAGCCGCTGATGTACACGGGTGGTTTCCTGGCGTCGCGGGCCCTTTCGGCCGACGTCACGATCATGCAGAAGGCCGCATTGCCGGGAAGAGAATGGTCGAAGAGGCGCAGAGGTTGAGCGATGTAGCGCGACGCCATGTAGTCGTCGATGGTGATGGGCTGGCCGTGCCAGTAGGAGTTGGGATTCATCGAGCCCCAGGTCCGGTGTGCCACCGAGATGGCGCCGAGATCGCGCTCGCTGTAGCCGTACTTGGCGAGGTACTTGCTCGTGGCGATGGCCGCGCCACCCTGGATCGCGACGTTCCCGTAGGGTGGCGATTCGAGGTGAGGGCCGATGCCCTCCCGCGCGCTTTCGGGGTCGGCGCCGCTGTTCGCGCCCGAGTAGCGGGCCCGGAAGTTGCCCAGCCACATGCTCCCCGAGAGGTACATCACGTAGTTCGCCATGCCGCTGTTCACGGCGAGCGCGACGTGGGTGATCTTCGTCGCCTCCATGCGTCCATGCGACCAGTGTTGGAACGTGTACTGAAGGTTCTTGAACCCGAAGATCTCGCCCGCCTGGTCCATCGACGCTTCCTGAGGGACGCGAGAGACGACCAGGCCGTCTATGTCGTCCGCCGTCAGTCCGGCGTCGTCCAGGGCCAGCTTCATGACCCGGGAGAGGTGCTCCATCGGGTTCGTGTCGGGGCTTCGGTCCACCTTGGTGATCCCGAGCCCGACGATGGCCGTTTTGTCGCGAAGGTCGTCTGTGCCCATGATTCCGGCGCCTACTGTACCACCTTTGTCTGCTTCGGGGTCGGATTTGCGTCGATCCCGCCGCTGGCGAATAATAGGCCGGATTCCTTTTCGGAGGCAACGAGGCCCATGGTCAAAGAGCACGACCGGCACGATTGGCACTCTCAGCAATACGTCGACGACTACGTCGAGCGAGCGACCCGCGAGGCGGCGTCTCGCCGGCAGCGCTTCGAGCTGCTCGTCGAGCTGATCCCCTTCGGTAAAGACGACCCGATCGCGGTCCTCGACGTCGGCGGCGGCTATGGGCCGGTCTCCGCCCTGGTTCTTGAGACTTTCCCCCAGGCGAATGTGATGCTGCACGACTACGCCGACCCCATGCTCGGCCACGCCAGGACGCTTCTCGCTCCCCATGAGGACCGAGTCGACTTCGTCAAGGCGGACCTGTTTTCGAAGGACTGGCTGGCGGCCGCGGGCGGGCCGTTCGACGCTGTCGTTTCAGCCTCAGCGCTACACAATCTGCAGGACCCCGCCCGCCTTCACGAAATCTATGGCGAGATCTATCGCGTGCTACGAGAAGGCGGTTGCTTCCTCAACCTGGACATCATCAACGCTCCTTCGCAGGACCTTCACGTCCGGTACGGGGAGATCATGTACACCCGGCGCGAGCGGAAGGTCGCCGAGGATCGGCGTCGGGGGGGAAAGGTCGAGGCGCCCTGGGGCCCGGGTCCCGACCCGCGCACGTGGGAGTGGCCACCCTTCCCTGCGAGCGTCGACGAACAACTCGCCTGGCTGCGCGACGCGGGCTTTTCGCAGGTCGATTGCTTCTGGAAGGACCTGCAAACCGCCCTCGTGGGCGGGTACAAGTGACGAGCTAGCCCAGCCGGTAGAGCACCGCCGCGTTCCCGCCCAGGATTTTGACCTTGTCCTCATCGGACAGGTCGGTCCGCTCTTCGATGGGCCTTGTCGACCCCGGGAAGGTGGCGTCGTGGTGCAGGTAGTCGGAGGCGTAGAGGACCCGGTCGGCGCCGATGACCTGGGCCACGTAGCCGATGGTCTGCTCCTCCGCCTCGCATGAGAAGAAGCACTGCTCGCTGCGAAAGTAGTCGGCGGGCGTCCCTCGCGCCAGGGTACCCGCCAGGAATTCCTCGTGGTACTCGCTAATCCGGTCCATCCAGAACGGCACCCAACCGATGCCTCCCTCCATGAACGCGAACCGCAGCTTCGGAAAGCGGTCCATGACGCCGCCGTAGATGAGCGACTGCACGGCGAGCATGTTCTCGGTAGAGTCATGGACCGGCTTCTTTTGAAGATAGGTCGTGAACCGCTCTTCCAACACCGAGTAGTTCACCAGGTTGTGGTGGACACAGATGGGGATGTCCAGGCGCTCCGCCTCCGCCCACAGCGGGTCGAAGAAGGGGTCGTCCAGGTTGCGCCCCAGCGCCGGGACCCAGTTTTGCACCGAAGCGCCCACGAAACCCAGCTCCTCGACGCAGCGCCGCACCTCGGCGACGGATGCCTCGATGTCCTGAGCGGGTACCACGGCCACACCCTTGAGCCGGTCCGGATAGGGGCTGCAATATTCGGCCATCCAGGTGTTGTAGGCGCGGGTCATCGCTGTTCCCAGCGCAATGTCGGGATGGCCCGGCGCGCCCATGCCGATCCGTCCCGGGAACAGAGCCGCGACGGCGATGCCATCGACGTCCATGTCGCCGATGCGCTTGTGGGGGTCCCACATGCCGGAGCAGATCTCCTGCTCGTGATACCCGGCCATGGGCGTCTCCCCTCGGACCAGCAGGGTGCTCGGCGCGGTCTGCCGCTGCTCCCGGGGCCAGACCTGGCCGTCGATCAGCATCTTGAGAGGGTTGTCGGGCGCGGGACGCACGCGGCTGCGTTGCGGCTCATCGATGAGCTCGCAGTACCGCTCCATGACGGGCACCGCGTTTACATGTCCGTCGGCGTCGATGATCGTTGGGGTCGTCATGAGTTGGCCTTTCCCCTTCGCTCCGGTGCGCGGCAAATCTGCCAGACGGGCCCGCGCCTGTCAAGGAACGGGTCAAGAACAGAAATCGGCGCGGACGAAGATTGCGCTCGGGGCGGACGGCTGCTAGGCTGCCTCGGAACCGCGCGGAGGTGACCCAAGCATGAGCGCCGTCGACTTCGACATCTACGCCGACGATTTCCGAAACGACCCGTACCCGTTCTACGCTCGCTTGCGCGATGAAGCGCCCGTCCAGTGGAGCGAGCGGCACGGTTTCTGGACGATCGCCCAGTACGCCGACGTGATGGCGGCGGCCAAGAACTACAACGACTTCTCGTCGACCATCGCGCCGACCGGTGGCATCGAGACCGGTGAGCGCCGACAGACGATGATCAGCAGCGACCCGCCGGAGCACACCAGGATCCGCTCCGTCGTCGGGCGGGCCTTCACCCCGGCAACGATCGCGGCCATGGAGTCGCGCATCCGCCAGATCGCCGTGGACCTCATCGAGGAGATGCGGGACAAGGCCCGCAGCGGCGAGGAGATCGACTTCGTCGAGAGCTTTTCCAGCCCCCTGCCGGTGCTGGTTATCGCGGAGATTCTGGGCGTGCCGGCCGACATGCGCGCTCGATTGCGCCAGTGGCAGGTCACGCTATCGGACGCGGGGCCGACCATGGGAGACTCGGACAAGCAGACCGCCCGCGAGAAGATCCGGCACGAGATGCGAGGCTACTTCGAAGAGCTCGGTGAGGAGCGGCGGCTCGACCCGCAAAACGACCTCATCTCCGACATCTTCCGCGCCGCCGAGCTGGAAGACCTGGAGCTTTCGAGCTACGACCTCGCCATCCTCTGCTCGCTCCTGTGGAACGCCGGAAACGAGACCACGACGAACCTGCTCAACAACGGCATGGCGGCCGCCCGTCAAAACCCGGAGGAGTATCGCAAGGTCAAGGATGACCGTTCTCTAGTCCCTTCGTTCGTCGAGGAGGCGCTGCGGTACGACGCCCCGGTCGCGGGCCTGTTCCGCCGCGCCAAGCGCGACTTCGACTTTCGCGGACAGCCCATCAAGGAGGGGCAGCCGCTGTGGCTTCTGTACGGGTCGGCGAACCGGGATGCCGGTCAGTTCAAGGACGCCGACCGGTTCATGGTCGAACGTCACCCCAATCGCCACGTCGCCTTTGGGTTCGGGATCCACTTCTGTATCGGGGCTCCGTTGGCGCGGCTCGAGGGCCGGGTGGGGATGGAGGAGCTGCTGGACCGCGTCCCGGACTTGCGCGTCTACCCGGAACGGGGTGAACGAAAGTCGACCCAGGTGATTCGCGGGTTCAATCGGCTTCCGGCAAGCCTCTCGGTCACGAGCGCCGCATGAGGCCACGATGAAACTCGAAGGCAAAGTCGCCGTCGTGACCGGGGGCGCTCAGGGCATCGGGCGCAGCTACTCGTTACGCTTCGCGCAAGAAGGCGCGGCCGTGGCCGTGCTCGACCTGCGCGAGGACCAGGCCCGAGGCGTCGAGGCCGAGATCGTCGAGCGCGGAGGCCAGGCTGCGGCGCTCAAGGCGGACGTCACCAACGAGGCAGAGATGGACGCGGCCATGAAGGCGGTGGCCGATCGCTTCGGCCGCATCGACGTCCTGATGAACAACGCCGCCATCTACTACGACCTGGAGATGGGCAACCAGAGCATCGAGTACGTCAAGCAGGTGCTCGACGTGAACCTGTTCGGCACGATCATCCCCTCGCGAGCCGTGTTTCCCTATATGAAGGAGCAGCGCTCGGGAGTCATCGTGAATATCGCCTCCATCGCCGCCTATAACGTGGTCCGTCGCCGTGGCGGTCAGGACATCGACACGATCCCCATCTCGGGCTACGGCCTCGCCAAGTCCGGCGTGGTCTATCTGACCAAGACGATGGCCAACAACCTGGGGCGATACAACATCCGCGTCAACGCCATCGCCCCCGGAGTTGTGATGACCGACGCGACGAAACGGGTGCTGCAGCAAGGCGGTATCGACGCGCTCCGTGAGCAGACCGCCCTCGACAGCTCCCTCGAGCCCGAAGACCTGACGGGAACGGCGGTCTTCCTGGCCTCAGACGACAGCTCGAAAATGACCGGTCAGACGCTCGTCGTCGACGCCGGCAACATCATGCTGGGCTAGGTGGTCGTCGCGTGCCCGACCTAACTTCCCGCGCCCGTCTGCTCCTCTTTGGTGAACTTCCTGATGGGCCCCACCAGGACGACGTTGCCTTCGACCTTGACCTCATAGACGCTGAGATCGTGCCCGGGCGGATTCTCGTCGATGCCCGTGCGAAGGTCGTAGGACCAACCGTGCCAGGGGCAGGTCACGATGTAGTTGCGGACCGCGCCCTCCCCGATGGGGCCGCCCATGTGCGGGCAGATGTAGTTGACCGCGTAGAACTCGCCGCCCACGTTGAACAGCGCGATGGGCTTATCGTCGGGGCCCATCACGAGCTTCCCTCTGCCGTCGGGGACATCCCCGACTCGGGCGACCTTCTTGAAGTTGGCCTCGGCCATCGTTGCCCTCCGTCGGACAGTGTGCGGCCCTTCGATACGACTCCCGGTGGGCCGCCACGGGGCATTATAGCGGCAGCGCCCCTGACCCTAGACCGGGGCAACTGATGTCGCTTGAGCGGAACAAGGCGCAAGTTGCCCGGCTCTTCAGCGAGGTGTTGAACAAGGGCAACCTTGCCGTGGCCGAGGAGATCATCTCCCCGGCCTTCGTCCGGCGCGAGCTGACGACGCTTTTCCGCGACGTCACCGGTCCCGAAGGGGCACAGGGCATGGCCGAGCTCCTGCGCGGGGCGTTCCCGGACATCGAGGCAACGGTGGAGGATATGGTCGCCGAAGACGACCGGGTCGCGGCCCGTGTGACGCTTCGAGGCACGCACCGGGGGGACTTCCTGGGGATCGCCCCCACTGGCAGAGCGATTGCCGTCACGGCCATCAACATCTACCGCTTCAGCGAGGGGAAACTCGTCGAGACGTGGCAACTGGAGGACGCGCTGGGCCTGATGCGCCAGCTGGGGGCCTTACCCGACTAGCCGAGGGTCAGTTCGCGCGCGAGCCGACCCCGTCGACACTGGCCGGCGCGCGTTGCTCGAACTTCCGGTAGTTGTCGGCGAACATCTGCACGAGCTCTCGGGCCTGACGGTCGTACCCGTCTTTGTCGGCCCAGGTGTTGCGCGGCGAGAGCACTTCCGGCGGCACGTTGGGACAGCTCGTCGGGATCTGCAGGTCGAAGATGGGATCGGTCTCCATCTCTGAATCCGCGAGGGCGCCGGAGAGGACGCCACGCAGGAGCGCCCTGGTGTGTGCGATCTTCATCCGCTGGCCGACGCCGTAGGGCCCTCCGGTCCAGCCCGTGTTCACCAGCCAGACGTCGGACCCGTGGCGCTTGATCTTGTCCCTGAGCATGTCGCCGTAGACGGACGGGTGGTGCGCCATGAACGGCGCGCCGAAGCAAGGGCTGAAAGTTGCCTCCGGCTCAACGATGCCTCGCTCCGTCCCGGCCACCTTCGCCGTGTAGCCCGAGAGGAAGTAGTAGACGGCCTGCTCGAGCGTGAGCTTGGCGACGGGCGGCATCACGCCGAACGCGTCGGCCGTGAGCATGATGACGTTGTTCGGGTGCCCCGCCACCCCGGTCGCTGAGGAGTTGGGCATGAAGCTGATGGGGTAGGCGCCCCGGGTGTTCTCGGTCAGCGACTCATCATTGAGGTCCAGGCGCCGCGTCGTCGTGTCAAACGCCACGTTCTCGAGCACGGTGCCGAACCTCTGCGTGGTGGAGTAGATCTCGGGCTCGGCCTCGGCGGAGAGGTTGATAACCTTTGCGTAGCAGCCGCCCTCGAAGTTGAATACGCCGCGATCGCTCCACCCATGCTCGTCGTCGCCGATCAGCGTCCGGTCCGAGGTGGTCGAGAGCGTCGTCTTCCCCGTCCCGGAGAGGCCGAAGAAGATGGCGACGTCACCGTCGGCGCCAACGTTGGCCGAGCAGTGCATGGGCAATACGCCGTCGAGGGGGAGCAGATAGTTGAGGGTGCTGAACACGGACTTCTTCATCTCGCCGGCGTAGCTTGTCCCGGTGATGAGCACTTCGCCCTTGCCGAGGTTGAGGACGATAACCGCCCCCGAGTTCGTGCCGTCGATCTCCGGCGAGGTCTGGAAGCCCGGTGCGCAGATGATGGTCAGCTTCGGCTCGTGGCGCCTGAGCTCGTCGGCCGTCGGAACGATGAAGAGATTACGCGCGAACAGGCTATGCCAGGCGCGCTCGGTGATGGCCCGAACCGGGTAGCGGTAGTTGGGGTCGGCCCCGGCGAAGGTGTCCTGGACGAACAGCTCCCTACCCTGTAGATAGGCCAGGAGACGCCTTTTCAACGCCTCGTACCGCGCCTCGTCCATGGGCCGGTTGACGTCGCCCCACCAGACGTGCTGGGCGCTGGAAGGCTCGTTGACGATGAACTTGTCTTTGGGTGAGCGGCCGGTGTACTGGCCGGTGTGGACCACCAGCGGACCGTTGTGCGCCACGTGGCCCTCGCCCCGCCGCACAGCCTCTTCGTAGAGGGCCGACGTGGGAAGGTTCCAGTGCACGGCGCTCAGGTTGACGATGCCGTGCCTTTCCAGCCCCCGCAGCATCCCCGATTCCGCCGAGCCGTTCCTTCTAACCAAACGGATCACCCCGTCTCGTCATTTTGCGGTGCGCAAAGATGATAGCAGGCGAGACCCCGCCTTGTCTCGTACCCTATTCGACGACCGTGAACCGCTCCGACTCGGGCGGTCGCGCCCAGAGCTCGTCGGCTCCCGCCATGGCCTGCGCCCGCGCGGGGCTCGAGCGCCACGCCTCGTACACCTTCTCGTCGTCCCACACCGCCAGGGTGGTGATCTGGCTCGGGTCCGAGATCGAGACGAGCGTCTCCCGGCGCACGAACCCGGCAGCCATTCTTTGCGCCAGGCCGTTGCGATCGAGCAGGGACCTGGCCTCGTCGAAGCGGTCCGGCTTCGCCCAGTGATGGGTCAGTACGCCGATCATTGCGCTGTCCTTTCGTCTGCGCAGGCTTATGCTGCCAGACACCCCCAAACCCCCTGAAGGGGGTTCAACGTAGCCCTTCGGGCTATTGTATTGGAAGGGGCACATCCCCTTCACCCTTGCCAAAGGGGCTCCGCCCCTCTGGACTCCCTGGCTAACGGGAACGCTGTCGTCACGTGGAGCGAGAGGGCACACCAGCGTTCGGGCTCGAAACCGCTTGCACCTGCCGCTCAGCTACCCCCTACCCCTTGCGCTGCTTGCTCCGCTCCAGTATCTCGGAGCTTTGCGTGTCGAGGTTGCTTTTGACGTTGAGCCATTTCTGTGCGAGCTGGGCCCACCGCAGCGATTGGTCGCGGCTCATGTCCATGTTGCGGTCGAGGTGGGCGAGGGTCAGCGCCACACCCTCCGGCCGCATCCCGGCGATGGCCCGGGCGGTCGCCATCGCTTCGTCCCACAAGCTTTCGGCCGGGTAGACGCGGTTGGCGAACCCGATGCGGAAGGCCTCCTCGCTGTCCACGATCTTGCCGGTGAGGATGATCTCCTTCGTTCTGGCTACGCCGATCAGCCGCGACCAGCGGGTGCTGGCTCCCCAACCCCCAGGGCCCGTGCCGAGGTTGCGCAAGTGCCAATCGCTGATCTGGGCCGATGGGCCGAGCAGCCGCAGGTCGCAGCTCAGCGCCAGCTCCACCGCCCCTGTGGTGCAGATGCCGTCGATCACGGCGATGGAGGGCTTCAGCAAGTCGTCGATCGTGTTGGTGAGCTCCACGCCCAGGTGAGGCGGCATCGCGACGCCCTCGGCGCGGGCCTTGAGGTCGAGGCCTGCGCTGAAACAAGGCCGTCCGTTTCCGCGAGGCATGCCCGTGAGGATGAAGACGCGAACGTCATCGTCGGCCTCGACCTCCTGAACGGCGGCCAGCACCTCCGTGAGCATCGGGCCGCTCAGGGCGTTGAGGCGCTCCGGCCGGTTGAGGGTGATGACCGCGACGTGCTCTTCCGCCATTTCGTACTTGATGAAGTCGTAGCTCATGGGTCGCTGACCTCCAGCTCTGGAGTTGCTTCGCCGGGCGTCTCGGCCGAGCGCGAGGGAACCACGACCATATCCGGCCGCTCCTGGTCGGGCAAGAACCGTATCACAGCGGCGGCGCCGATGAGGGCGATTGCCGTACCGAATAATACGCCGATGCCGAAGGCGTCGGAAAACGCCCCTTTTGCGGCGTCGGCCAGCGTCTCCCCAGCTTGTCCTGGCACGGTGTTGGCGATGAGGGTTGCGGCTCCAACCGAGTCTCGGGCCGCCTCCGCGGCGCGGCTCGGCAACCCCACCACCGCATCCGCCATCTTGCTGGCGTAGACGGTGTTCACGATAGAGCCCATGATCGCGACGCCGAAGGCGCCGCCGACCTGGCGCGAGACGTCGTTCATGGCGGAACCGACGCCGGCATCCTTTGCCGGCACCGCCCCCATGACCGCCGTGGTCGCCGGGGCGATGATATTGCCCATGGCGAAGGACGTGAAGAACGCGATGACTGCGATGACTGCGAAGGGAGTATCGACGTTGTAGGTGTTGATCGCGGCCAGCATTCCGGCCAGCAGGACGAGCCCTGCGGCGACCACCTTCTTCGTGCCCACTCGCGAAACGATCCGCTCGCTCATCCGGGACCCGATGGCGATGCCCCCCGCTATGGGGAGCAGGCGCAGCCCCGCCTCGAACGCGGAGTAGCCCTTGACGAATTGCAGGTACTGCGTCAGCCCGAACATCATCCCCAAGAGCGCGAAAAAGGCCAGGCTAATGGCGCCCGCTCCCGCCGAGAATCGAGGCCGACGGAAGAAGTCGAAGTTGAGCAGCGGGTGGCGGACGTGCAACTCGCGGTAGGCGAAGCCGGCAGCCAGGGCCACGGCGGCGCCGAAGCCGCCCAGCGCTACGGGAGAGGTCCACCCCCGCGACGGCGCCTCGATGATGGCGAACACCAGCACGGAAACCGCACCCGTCGAGAGGACCGCCCCGGGAATGTCCAGCGAGCGCGGTGTCGGGTCGCGGCTGTCGGGCACCATCCACACGCCGGCGGTCAGGGCGACCAGCGCGATCGGCACGTTGACCAGGAAGACCGAGCCCCACCAGTAGTGCTCGAGGAGCGCCCCTCCGACAAGAGGCCCGATACCGATGCCGATACCGCCGACCGCCGCCCACGTGGCGATCGCCTTCGCCCGCTCTTGGCCCTGAAAGACGTCGATGATGATGGAGAGGGTCGAGGGCATGATCAGCGCGCCCCCGACACCCATCACGGCCCGGGCCGCGATCACCTGGACATCGCTGTTCGAATAGCTCGCGGCGAGGGCCGCGACCAGGAAGATCACCAGGCCGGCGCGAAGGGTCTTGGCCCGGCCATACCGGTCGCCGATGCTGCCCATGGTCAGTAGCAGCCCGGCAAAGACGAGGATGTAGGCGTCGACCATCCATTGCAGGGTCGAAGCCGACGCGTCGAACTCGCGCTGGAGCGTGGGGATGGCGACGTTGAGGATGGTGTTGTCCATCCCGATGAGGACAAGGCTCAGGGTGAGCACCGCCAGGGTCCACCAGCGCATCCGGTGCTTGCGTTCGAGGGCGGGTTCCGTGCTCATTCGCTGGGCAGGTGGTAGAGCCTCGCGGCGTTGTCGACGAGGACCTTGCGCTGCTCCTCCGGCGTCCAGTCGGCCATGGCCCGGTCGATGTAGTCTTTTGAATCAGGCCACGTGCAGGTGGGGTGCGGGAAGTCTGACTCCCACATGATGTTGTCGATGCCGATGGCGTGGCGGACCTCGGCGCCGAAGGTCTCGAACCAGAAGTTAACATAACACTGCCGGCGGAAATAGTCGCTGGGTTTCAGGCTCATGCCCTCGCGGGCTAGCTTCTGTCGCTCCCACTGGTGGTCCGCCACCTCGAGGAGGTAAGGCACCCACCCCATGCCGCTCTCGGACGCGACGAGCTTCAGGCCGGGGAAGCGCTCGAGCATCCCCGAGAACAGGAGGACGCTCATCACCTCCGTGTTGGAAGCGATGCTCCGCGTCGAGAGGGCGGCCAGGCGGAACATGTCGCTCAGGCCCTCCCAGGGCTGCCAGGCCTTGAGGCCCATGCTTCCGCCGGTTCCGATGTGGAGGTTGATGGAGAGCTCCGTTTCCTGCGCCGCCGCCCAGAGCGGGTCCCAGTACGGGTCTTCGATACAGGGATACCCGAACTGCTGTGGGAAGGCAAAGGTGACGCCTTTCATCCCCCGGCTCTTCACGCGATAGACCTCGGCGGCGGCCTGCTGAACATCCCACATGGGGATCTGGGCTAGTGTGATGAAGCGGCCCGGGTAGGGCTCGGCCCACTCGTCGATCTGGTAGTCGTTGTACGCCTGGAGAGCTTCCAGGCGAAAATCCTCCGGGTATTTGGGGTCTTGAAACGTGTTGCCCGCGACCCCCGAGATGTTGCCGAAGAAGGCGTGTACGTCGACGCCATCCTCGTCCATCGCTCTGATGCGTTCCGCGGGCACATAGGTGATCTCGGGCATTTCGGCCCATCTGGTAGGGGCGAACCTGGCCCTATCGGGCATCGCCCCACTAACGACTCCGAGCGGGCCGCTATAGCCACCAGCTCTGGGCTCGCCGTAGATGTGCCAACGGTCGGTGTCGTCCGGGCCGGGCTTGACCTGGGGCACGAGGTCGCCCCACTTCGCCTTGGACATCCGGGCGGTCCAGGTGTGCGGCGCCTCTTGCATGTGGTCGTCGGTGGAAATCACACGGTAGTGCATGAGGTGTTCCGTCGAATTCGATGCTGCCGGAAGGGAGATGATAGCAGGGGCGGCGCCGGGTTGTCTTGCGGGGCTCACCGACGCTTATAATCGGGCCATGTACGACCGGATCTTCGCGGCCGGCTACGACCGCATCATGAAAGGCGCCGAGCGGTCGGTGTACCCGGCCCACCGCACCTTCGTGGCGGGCGGTGCGGAAGACCGCGTGCTGGAGATCGGCGCCGGGACGGGCGCCAACCTGGCGTACTACCCAGAGAGCGTCTCGTTGACGCTCATGGAGCCCAACCCCCACATGCTCAAACGGCTGAAGGCCAGGGCGGCGGAGCAGGGGCGGGAGGCCGAGTTCTTCGAGCGGGGAGCCGAGGACCTACCCTTCGCCGACGGCGCCTTCGACACGGTGGTCTCCACCCTCGTCCTTTGCACCGTCGGCGACCAGTCGAAGACGCTCACCGAGATCCGGCGAGTTCTGTCTCCTGGCGGCGCGTTCCGGTTCGCCGAGCACGTCCGGTCGGCAAGCCGCGGCTGGGGCTGGTTTCAGGACGCCGCGATGCCCCTGTGGGGCGTGATTGGCGCTGGGTGTCACCCGAACCGAAACACGGTCGCCGCGATGGGAGAGGCGGGCCTCGTCGTCGAGGATCTGCGCACCTTTGCGTTCGGGCCATATCCGGTGCGCCCGCATGTCGCCGGAGTGGCGCGTCGCGGTTGAGCGACGCGTTTGACCGTAGCCGCTAGCCTTTGCCCGCGGCGGCGGCAGTCTTGGGCAGCGTGAAGCTGAACACGCTCCCCTTACCGGGCTCGCTCTCGACCCAGATGCGTCCGCCGTGGGCTTCGACGATGCCCTTGGCGATGCTGAGGCCCAGGCCGGTGCCCCCCAACTGTCGTGAGCGCGCATGGTCGCGCCGGAACCCGGGGTCGAAGAGGCGATCGAGCTCCAGGGTGGGGATGCCCTCTCCCGTGTCCGCGACCTGCACCTCCACCGCGTCGCCGGTGTCCCGCGCTCGGATCGAGATCGTGCCGTCGGGCGGCGTGTGGCGAAGTGAGTTCTGGACCAGGTTGTAGAGCACGCGCTGCACCCGGTGCGAGTCCATCACCACCGGCCCGATGTCCCGCTCCACCTTGCCCTCGAGGCTGAGTTTTTGTAGGGCCGCTTGCGCCGCCATGCTCTCCAGCGTATCCGAGACCAGGTCCTGGACCGACGCCGCTTCCGCGTGGAGCTTGAGGATGCCCGCGTCCATCTGGGAGAGCTCGAAAAGGTCGTTGATGAGCTGGCTCAAGGTCTCGACCTCGGACTGCGTCGTCTTCAAATAGCGCTGGATGGTCGGCTCGTCGGTGACGACCCCATCGTTGATGCTCTCGATCATGGCCCGGATCGAGGCCAGGGGGGTGCGCAGGTCGTGGGAGACGTTGCTGACCAGGTCGCGGCGGGCGTTTTCCAGCTCGCGCTCCCTGCCAAAACTGTCCTCTAGGCGCTGCGCCATGGCGTTCAGCGCACCGGCGAGCTCGCCGATCTCGTCGTTGGAGTCGAGCGGCACCCGGGCGTCGAGCCGGCCCGCGCTGATGCGGCGCACCGCGTCGACGAGCTGGCCCATGCGTCGCGAGGTCGTCTCCGAGAACGAGTAGGCGATGAAGATCGACATGCCCAGCGCGAAGGCAAGGAGACCCGCCAGGATGGCCAGGTCATGGGTGGAGAAGAACATAAGGAGGGCGGTGAAGCCGACGTTGCCCAGCGCAAGGACACCCGTCACCACGGCCACCAGCACGAGGCGTCCTCGGGTCGAGCGAACGAACGCGGGTAGCCCTCGACGCGCGACGACGAGCCCGAGGGCGATCGTGATCCCTCCCGAAAGCAGCAGATAACCGGCAAGCTCGCCCAGGTCGCTGCCGCTCGGGTCCAGCATCGCGACGGTCAGGCCGACGACCAAGCCTGTGAGTGCCAGCAACGCGGTTACTCCGACCGCCAGGCCCTTCCATGTTGTGCTCATGCGGACTGCCCCTCGAACTTGTAGCCGACGCCCCACACCGTCTTGATGTACCGCGGCTTCACCGGGTCCGCCTCGACCTTTTCACGAAGCCGGCGGATGTGCACCGTTACCGTGCTGTAGTCGGCGGCGTAGGTGTAGTCCCAGACGTCGTTCATCAACTGTTCGCGGGTGAACACCTGATTGGCGTGCGAGGCCAGGAAATAGAGGAGGTCGAACTCTTTGGCGGTGAGGTTGATCTGCCGGCCTTCGTCGGAGACCTCACGCGTCTGTGGGTTGACGGAGAGGGAGTTGAAGCGCACCGCCCCTCCGGGCGCCGCACCCGGCACGGATTTGGCGCGACGGAGCACCGCCTTTACCCTGGCGACGAGCTCCCGGGGACTGAACGGCTTGACCATGTAGTCGTCGGCGCCGAGTTCGAGGCCGACAACGCGGTCCGTCTCTTCGCCCCGGGCCGTGAGCATGATGATGGGAAGCTCGGTCTCGGCGCGGAGCTGGCGGCAGACCTCGAGGCCGTCCAGGCCGGGGAGCATCAGGTCCAGCAGCATCAGGTCCGGACTCCACTCGCGGGCGATCCGCAGCGCCTCGAGCCCGTCGCCGGCGACCGCGACGTCGTAGCCCTCACGCTGAAGATAGCGCTCGACAACCTCAGTGACCATCTTTTCGTCGTCGACCACCAGGACTCGGGGGCTCACCGGCTGCACCTCGCGCTCTGCTCCTGACCGGGCTGTGGTTTCAGTATACATAGTGTCCGCTCCCGCACCCCCACCGCTGGCGCCCGGGTCGGCGAAGACCCGGGCGCCGTTGGAGGAGAGCCCACCTGACGAGGTGGTTAGCTTACACTTGCAGTCCCCGTTGGAAAGCCGGCCGCGTTGTTGCCCAGGTCGTAGGTGAAGTGGTCCTGGGCTCCGCCGGAGATCTGGCCGACGAGGGGTTTCAACGTGAAGGGCGCGGATGAGTCGTCCGGCTCGGGCTCGATGGAGATCACGGCCGTGCCTCCGCTGATGTCTGTCGGGAACGTCAGGCCCGCCGGGGCGTTGCGGAGGAAGTCTTCGCCGGGGAAGGGAGGCCCGCCCTGATCGCCGCTATAAGGGTCGGCGAAGTCCACCGCCGCGAGCTCGGTGAAGCGACCGGTAGTCACCGGCATCCCGTTGATCACTGTCCAACCCTCGTAGTGCCATCCGTCGGGTAGCGTTGGGAGCTGCAGCCCTTGCTGCGGGCCATCGGCGATTTGGAGGAACCAGATGCCGCCGTTCTCGTTGGTGTCGTCGCCGTTGGTCGGGGTTGCCAGGATGTACTTGCCGCTGGAGGCGGTGAAGCTATCGCCGAGCACCGCCGCGTGGCCTACGGAAAGGCTGCTGCTACCGTCGCGCACGCTTCCGGCCAGGATGTGGGTGCTCGCCGGGATCGCGTCGCGGTCCCCCGCCGGCTCTACCGTGAGCACGATGGCGGTGGCCTCGTCCAGGTCGAGATCGGTCTCGAACGTTCCGTCCTCTATCACCGACCCGCTAAGGCTCACCAGCCGTCCGTTGGCGTCTACATTGAACTTGCCGGTCGCCGCCGGCGCGCCGTCGATAATCGCCCAGCCCTCGTAGTGAAAGCCGTTGGCCAGCGGATCGAGCCCCGTGAAGCTGAGTGTCAGCTCGTCGCTGTCGTCGCCACCGCACGCCACGACCGCCAGGGCCGCCACGATGCCGAGAGCAAATACTTTGAGCGTTCCTCCGCGAACTCGCATTGCGTCCTCCATGAATGATCGTTATGCGGGGCGCGCTTGGCCGCACCCCACCACGTCAGCATAGAGAGCGAAACTTACGAGATTCTTACGCAGGTTACGGGCGGATGACGGCTCGCGACGTTTTCGTCCTCGCCCGTTTCCATCGCCTGGCCTGCGCGCCCTGGCTTACACGCGCTGGCCTACAATTAAGAGGCCTTGAACGTCCTACGCGTGCTGATCGTCGCCGACGACCCCCTGGTGCGGACCGGCCTTGCCGCCCATCTCGCCGACCACTCCCGGGTCGACGTCGTCGGGCAGACTGATGGCGGCGACGGACTCGGCCCGGCCCTGGAGTCCTTCGTTGCGGACGTGGTGCTATGGGATCTGGGATGGGAGGCGCCGCAGTCTCTCGACAGACTGGCGGAGCTCGACGAGGCCCCTCCTGTCGTGGCGCTGCTACCCGACAGCCAGCTCTCGTCCGCGGCGTGGAACGCTGGCGCCCGCGGCCTATTGGCGAGGAACGTAAGTGGGGATGCGCTCGTCGCCTCCTTGACGGCGGTAGCTGAGGGACAGATCGTTCTCGACCCAGATGTCGCCTCGGCCCTCGTGTCGGCGGGCGACCGGGAGTCGCAGCCGCTGGCCGAAGAGCTCACGCCCCGCGAGCTGGAGGTGTTGAAGCTGCTGGCGGAAGGGCTCGCCAACCGGGCGATCGGCGAGACGCTGAACGTGACCGAGGCGACGGTCAAATTCCACGTCAACGCGATCCTGGGCAAGCTAGGCGCTCAAAGCCGCACCGACGCTGTGATTCGGGCTACTCGTATGGGGTTGGTCGTTATCTAGCGGGTTGCCGGGGGACACCCCCAAACCCCCTGAAGGGGGTTCAAGGTAGCCCTTCGGGCCTTTTATTAAGAGAAAGGGCACATCCTCTTCGACCCCTGCCAAAGGGGCTCTGCCCCTCTGGACTCCCCGTTAGCCGGAGCCTGCCAAGACCTGACGAAGTGACAGGCTCGTCTGAACCCTCGTGCCCCCAATCACGCGCCCAGTGAGTTCACTGCTCGCTCGGCCTCTCTGGACACCCTGGTGCCGGCAAACGGCAAAGACCGGCCCACGCGCTCCCGGTTGCGTTTCCGTGGGTCGACATATGTTCTTATCCTGGGGAGCGCCCCGGCGAGCCGGGGTGGAATGTAGCCGTTGGGGTGGGTGGGAGGGGCACACAAACGTTTGGGTTCGAAACCGCCTGTACTACCAACGCGGGGCTTATGGTGAGCCTGTCGAACCATGAGCGGGGGGCGCCGCACCCTCGGTTCTGGACCCTCCAAAGGTCGAGGGCCGCTCCTCGACCTTCGACTAGGGCGCCCGAGCCGTTACCCCCGTAACGTTGATTCATGCCCGGTGCGCGGACACCGAGGCCCCGCCCTGGAGGGACTGCCATGAACGGCGTGTTGAACGATTTTTCCGAAGCCATCGCGGGGACCGTCGCCAAGGCGGGCCCGTCCGTAGTGCGAATCGAAGGCCGCCGACGCCTGGCCGCGAGCGGCGTCGTTTGGTCAGCGGACGGCGCGATCGCCACGGCGCACCACGTGCTGGAGAGCGACAAGAAGATCAGCGTCGGTGTCGACGGCGGCAAGGCGATACCGGCGACGCTGGTGGGACGCGACCCCAGCACCGACGTCGCCGTGCTCAAGGTCGACTCTAAGGGCCTGCCTGCTCCGACCTGGTCGTCCCCGGACGCGCTTCAGGTCGGCCACCTCGCCCTTGCCCTGGGACGCCCGGGAAAATCGGTGCGCGCCACCCTCGGCATCGTCAGCGCCCTTGGTGACGCGTGGCGAACGCCCGCCGGAGGCCGCATCGACCGCTATCTGCAGACGGACCTGGTGATGTACCCCGGCTTCTCGGGAGGGCCGCTTGTCGACGCCTCGGGGAGCGTGTTGGGCATCAACACGTCCGCCCTCTGGCGTGGCAGTAGCCTCGCTATCCCGACACCGACACTCGAACGAGTGGTGGAAACGCTGCTGGCCCACGGCAAGGTCAGCCGGGGATTCCTTGGCGTCGGCGTCCAGCCTGTACGCCTGCCCGAGGGCCTCGCGTCGCAGCTGGGACAGGAAACAGGACTGTTGGTCAGCTCTCTCGAGACCGGCAGCCCCGCGGACAAGGGAGGCCTGCTCCTCGGCGACATCGTCGTCCGAATGGGCGACGAGCCGACGCGCCACGTGGACGACCTCCTGGGCTTTCTGACCGGCGACACGATCGGCAGGAAGGTGCCCGTCAACGTCGTCCGCGGCGGCAAGGCGACCGACGTGCCGGTGACCATCGACGAGCGGTCTTAGATGACTACTCTCCTGGAACGCATCAACGGCGACCTGGCGTCCGTGGCTGCGGCGGCTGGACAGGGGCTCGTCCAGATCGCCGATGGCCGTCGCGGTTTCGGCTCGGGGACCCTCTGTCACCCCGACGGCCTAATCGTGACCAACGCCCACGTCGTGCGCGGCAAGAGCCCTCGCGTCACGCTACGCGACGGCCGCGTTTTGCAAGCCCGTGTCATCGCCAGGGACACCGAGCTCGACCTCGCGGCGTTGGCCGTCGAGGCCGACGGCCTCCCCAGCATCGAGCTGGGCGACTCGCATGACCTCGTCCCCGGCCAGGTGGTCTTCGCCCTGGGGCATCCCTTTGGCATAGCGGGGGCGTTGACCTCCGGCGTCATCGTCGGCAGCGGCCCGGTCGAGACCATGCGGGGGAGAGACTTGCTCGTCGTCGACATGCCGCTCAGACCGGGCCACTCGGGCGGCCCGCTGATCGATACGAGGGGCAGGCTCCTCGGCATCAACGTGATGATGGCAGGCCCGGACGTCGGGCTGGCCGTGCCGGTCCATGCGGTCAAGCGGTTCCTCGCCGAGGGCGTGAGTTCCAAGCTTCGAGGTCTCACCGCCGCCTGACGAGCTACGGCGTTGGCACTCCCCGGGGCTCGGTTTGACGGCTGTCGCCCCCGTTTCTATACTCCGGCCGTAGAGGCAAGTCCGAAACCCGGGGAGTCCAGAGAGGGCGGAGCCCCTTTTGGCAAGGGTAGAAGGGGATGTGCCCCTTCTTAAAGATTCTGCCCCAAGGGCTACCTCGAACCCGCTTGAGGGGGTTTGGGGGTCTCCCCAGCGCCTGGCCAATGCCCGACTGGAGGTGCAACGATGCCAAGAGTGAGCTACGTTTCCAAGGACGATCTGTCGCCCGACGATCTAAAGCACTACGAGAGCATCGCGCGAGGCAGGGACGGCGTGCCCGGTCTCTTCCAGATGATGCTCCATAGCCCGGACCTGGCGGCGCGGGTGTCGCGGGTCGGCGAGTTCACCCGCACCAACGAGAGCATCGATGCCGCTATTCGCGAGGTCTGCGTCCTGACTATCGCCCGCGACTTGAACTCCCAACTCGAGTGGACGGCCCACGACGCCCAGGCCCGCAACGCCGGCCTCCGCGATGATGTCATCGAGGCGATCAAGAACCGTTCCACGGCGGGCCTGAGCGACGATGAGCGACTCTACGTCGAGTACACCAGGAAGGTCATGGCGAACCAGGTCGACGATGCGACGTTCCGTCTCGTCGAGGGGCGCCTTGGCCCGAAAGGCATCGTGGAGCTGACGCTGACCATCGGCTTCACGACCCTGATGTGCCAGTTCATGGACACGTTCCAGGCCGAGCTAGGCCCTGATAGGACGCCGCTGTTGCCGGTCCCCTGACGGGTGGCGCCCACTCGGTAGAATGCCGCCCAGGGAGGATAGGTGGGATGAAGATCGGCGTCTCGCTCGTCGGATTCGGGCTCCGGTCCATCTCGACGGTAGCCCAGCGGGCTGATGCCCTCGGCTATGAGTCGGTCTGGATGGCGGAGCACCTGGTCATGCCGGCGCGGCTGCCGGACTCGTATCCCTACACGATAGATGGGCGGCCGCCGATGGAGCCGGGAACCCCGCTTTTCGACCCCTGGGTCGCGTTGAGCTTCGTTGCCGCAAGTACGAGCAAGGTCAAGCTGGGCACCGCCATCTACATCCTCCCGCTCCGAAACCCCCTGGTGACCGCGCGGGCTGTGACAACCCTCGATCGACTCTCGGGAGGTCGGGTGATCCTCGGGGCCGGCATAGGTTGGCTTCGAGAGGAGTTCGCGGCGGCCGGCGAGGAGTTCGACCACCGGGGCGACCGCGCCGCCGAGATCGTCGAGATCCTGAGGCGACTGTGGACTGAGGAGACGATCGAGCACCGGGGCCGTCACTATTCGTTCGACGCCATCCGGTTCGAGCCCAAGCCGTCACAAAAACCCCATCCGCCGATCGTTTTCGGCGGCGAGACGCCGGCGGCCCTGCGGCGAGCGGCGACCCTGGCCGACGGCTGGATCGGCACGAGCCTGCGCGACCCCGACGCTGTTCGCGCGATCGTTGATCGGCTTACCGGCCTTCGCGCCGAAGCCGGGCGCGGCGCCGAGCCGTTCGAGGTGACCATCGACAGCCCGTTCGCGCCCACGGTCGAGCTGCTACGCCGCTACGAGGACGCCGGGGTGCACCGGGTGATTCTGCGCCCCGGCGCCAAGCCGACGAGCCGGGTGTCGGTCGACGAGGCGCTGGTGGAGTTGGAGCGGACCGCCGAGAGCGTGCTCGGGAAGCTGTAACGCGACCGCCTCAGTTGGGGAGTCCGAGTCCCCGCGTTGCGATGATGTTCAGCTGGATCTCGTGGGTCCCGGCGTTAAAGGTGCGGGAAACGGCGTCCTGGTAGAATCGCATCAGCCGGCCCTGCACCGGGGCCCGCGGCTCCACCTCTCCGTAGCTGCCGAGCTGCACGTCCAGCTTCATGATCTCGGCGGCAGTCCTGGCGATTCGCTGGGTCAGCGGGCCGACGGCGGCCTTGCACTGGGAGGCGGCGCCGCCGATGTCGAGGCCCTCGCTCTGCATCCAGACCACACGATAGTTCAGCAGCCGCGCGGCTTCCCATTCGATGGTGAGCTCGGCTAGGCGGTGTCGGGTGACCGGATCGCGGGCCAGCGGCGCGCCGTTGCGCGAGGCGCCGCGGACGTATGTCGTCAGGTCATCGAGGCACCGTCGCAAGGTGGCGATGAAGTCGATCTGCGAGCGCTCGCCACCTAGCTGCCCCATCGCCACGTACCAGCCGCGGTTGAGCTCGCCGACCAGGTTCGTCCTTGGCACGCGGACGTCATCGAAGAAGACCTCGGAAAAGTCGTCGCTGGCCCCTGTCATGTTGGTGATGGGACGAGCGAGGATCCCGGGACTGTCCATCTCCGCGAGCAGGAAGCTGATACCCCTGTGCTTCGGCGCATCCGGGTCGGAGCGGACGAGCATGAAGATCCAGTCGGCGTAAGTGGCCCTGCTCGTCCATATCTTCTGGCCGGTGACGCGGAGGAAGTCGCCGTCGACGACGGCCTTCGTTTGGAGGTTGGCCAGGTCGGAGCCGGCCTCGGGCTCGCTGTAGCCCTGGCACCACCACTGCTCGCCCCGGGCGATGGCGGGGAGGAAGCGGGCCTTCTGCTCGTCGGTGCCGTGGAGCATCAGCGTCGGGGCCACCATGTTGATGCCTTGTCGTGGGATGCCCCAGTTCTCGTAGTAGCCCATCTCCTCTTTGAAGATGAGCTGCTGGCCGACGGTCGAGGGAGTGCCGCCGTACTCTTCCGGCCAGCCGAGGCTGAGCCAGCCGCGGGCCCCGAGCTTTTTTGCGATCGCCTTGATGAGGGCGATGTGCCATTCCTCGTACTCGTGAGCGCCCCGGAGCGGAGGGTCTTCGTAGTGGGGCTTCACTTCGCGCGCGATAAAATCCCGGACCTCGCCGCGGAAGCGCTCTTCTTGTTCTGTGAAGGTCAGGTCCACGGTGTTTATCCCGGAGGTCTCGTTTCCGTTCGGATGGTACGGAGTGGTGATTCGGACGTCAACGTTCGACTATGCCGGCGGGCCGGCCGCCACTCGCGGCGGCCTGGACGTGAACAGCAGGAGGGACGCGAGGGAGACCACGCCGATGGACATCCCCCAGACGATGTCGGACTCGATCCCGGCGTCCAACAGCAAGCCGTAGACGGGGCCGCCGACCCCTGCGCCGGCCACGTACATCAGTGTCGCCGTTCCCCGAATCGCCCCCAGGTATCTCCTGCCGAAATAGCTGGGCCAGATCATGTTGTTCACCGACATGAACGCCCCCGCCGCGGTACCCCAGAGGAAGCCGTGAAGAAAGATCGTGTAGGCCTGCCCCGTCGTGAGTACGAGCGGCAGCAACGCCGCGGAGAAGGTCACGCCCATGAACACGCTGATGTGGCGAACGCTGACCCGCTCGGCCAGCAGACCGAACCCAAGCGCTGAGACAGCGACCATGAGCGGGTCCAGCGTCGTCCCCCAGGCGACGAGCCGCAGGGACATCCCGATATCTTCCCAGAACGCGACGCGGTGGAGGAGCGTGCCGTTCAGCCCGAAGCCGACGAGCGCCAGCGCGAGCGCCGGGGTCCAGAACGAGGGCAGCCGGATCGCGCGCCGCAGCGTCCAGTCGACCTCCGCGACGGGTGGCCCCGCCGCCGAAAGCCCGGCCTTTCCGGGCGCTTGCGCGACGCCATCGGGCTCGAGGCCCAGGTCCTCCGGCGAGCGGCGGTAGAAGATGGCGCTGAAGGGGACGATGATCACCACCACGCTGATGCCCAGCACGAGCCAGGCATCCCGCCAGCCGATGGAATCGATGAGCCACTGGGTGACCGGCACCGCGATGACGATTCCCAGCGGGAGCCCGACGATGGAGATCGCCATAGCGCGGCCCCGCTTCGCGATGAACCACTTCGCCACTGGCACGCCCGTGATGATGGGGCTCCCCAGGACGACGGTCCCCATCAACGCAAAGAGGAGGTAAACGGCCCAGAGGCTATCGGCGAAGGCCAGGGCGCAGACGCACCCACCAGCCATGAACCCGGCGAAGACACCCGCGCCACGGGCTCCCACCCGGTCGACCAGCGCCCCGATGACCGGCGCGGCCAGTCCCGATGCAACCAGCCGGAACGTCGATGCCAGGGCAAGCTCGCTGCGCCCGGTATCGAGCGCGTCTGTCATCGGCGAGATGAAGAACGAGAAGACGATCGGGGAAGTCCCCGCAGCCCCGATGTTCACGATCAACGAAGTGGCGACAATCACCCAGCCGTAAAAGAGCCACGAAGGGACAGGGAAGGGCACCGTGGGGATGCGCACCATGTCGGGTTTTCTTCGCGGCATTGAAGATCGGGGACCGTCTGGTTTGCAGTCGGCTACCGTAGCACCGTTCCGTCGAGCGCGTCCAATCGCCGCGCCGCGGTCATGCGCTAGAATGGGGCGCGATCCACTTGGAGGTGACCGGTGACCAATCCCGAACAGAGCCCCGGCGACGGCCGCAACAGGTGCGACTGGCCTGACGCCAGTGATCAGCGAATGGTCCGCTATCACGACGAGGTCTGGGGCGTGCCGCTGCACGACGACGTCGGCCACTTCCAGATGATCACCCTCGACGTGTTCCAGGCCGGCCTCTCCTGGCGAACCATTCTGCACAAATGGGATGCCTTCACCGAGGCTTTCGACGGCTTCGACCCGGAGGTCGTGGCCCGCTACGGCGACAAGAAGACCCAGGAGCTCATGGCCAACGCGGGTATCGTACGCAACCGTCTCAAGATCGCCGCGACCGTCAGCAACGCGCAACGGTTTCTGGAGGTCCAGCGTGAGTTTGGCAGCTTCGACAGCTACGTCTGGGGATTCACCGGCCACAAGATCTTGCGCAATCCCGACGGGGTAACGCGAGACAACGTTCCGGCCACATCCCCCAAGTCCGACGCGATGTCCAAGGACATGAAGAAACGAGGCTTCCGGTTCACCGGCTCGACGATCCTCTACGCCTACATGCAGTCGGCCGGCATGGTCAACGACCACACCGACAACTGTTGGCGCGTGACCGGGTAGAGGACCGGTATCGAACGGACAGGTCAGTTTCAAGCCCTGTTCGCGCCAACGGCTACACCATCAAAGTGAAAGGAGCGGCGTCCCGGGACGCCGCTCCTTTCACTTCGCAGCTATTGCCGGAGGCTATTCGCCACTGTTGTTGTAGGTATCCAAGAGGTCCTTCAGGTCCAGGGCCTCCTGCCGGTCCTGGTGTTTCCGGGTCACCGGAAGACCGTGCGTGTTTAGGAAGGCCCGGGCGAGCTGCACCGTCGGGCGGATGTCGGCAATGTCCGGTGCAGCCGCGTCGAACGCGCTCCCGCTCTTGCGGTTGAGGATGGTCGCCAGGAGCTGAGCCCGCAGGGCGTCCCGAGCATCGCGCGCGTTGGAGTTTTTGAGGATCTCAACCGCCTGGTCCACGGTTGACACCGCCCCGTCACCTAGACCGATGGGCAGCAGGGGCCCGATCAGCTCGTCGTGGTTCTTCCAGAACCCGATCGTCCTGGCGTTCACCTGTGGAGCCGACGGGCCCTCGAGATGGAACAGGGTATCGGCCGTGCTCTTACATCTGATCGTTACTTGGACGACGGTGGGGGTGACAGTAAAGCCAAAGGGTGGGTCGACCGTTACGCTGTAGAAGCCGGGCGGCAGCGGCGGGCTGACGAACACAGGGCCCGAGACGTTACCGGTGAAGAGAACAGCCGAGGGTCCTGGCCCTGTCCGCTCAAGCGTTACGCCCACGGTGCCGGTGAACGGAACGGGGGAGCCTCCGGTGACGTCCTCCAGGTTGACCACAACGTTGCCGGCGCCGAAGGTGAGCCATGTGGCGTAGATGCCGCGATCGGCGCCGCTCAGCTTGTCCATCCAGTAATGGTGGTCAAGGCCGCTGACGACCACGCTCCACTGGCCCGCCGTCGCTGCCAGGGCTGTCAGAGCGGTGTCGAAGGGAATCGCGCCGCTGATAGTCGTACTGGCGACTACCGCGCCTGTGTGGTCACGCAGCTCGATGAGCGCGTTCTCGGCCGGGGCGACGAGCCCGATGCTGGCGACGCGGACGGCGACGGACTCACCGGCGGCCACGTTGATGTACCACGCGGCGGGCGCGGCCTCGATCTGCCGCAGCGAAGGGCTGGGCATGCCGAGGGCGCTGGCGCCCTGGGTCTTCAGGTCGTAGTGCCGGGCGACGACCTCAACGCCCGGCGTTGAGGGATCGCCAGGAGTCGGACCGGGAACGGCTGGATTGGCGGGGTCGCCCTCAACGGTCAACTCTATGCGGTACACCTCATCCGGTGCGCCGGGAGGCACTACGAGAGGCACCGACACGGTGTCGAGGGCCGGCATGTTGATGTTGGAATGGTACTGCACCTTGATGGCGAAGGCTACCTCCGTGCCGCCTCCGTCGAAGATTCTGATGGTATGGAAGCCTGCCTCATCAAGGTTTACCACGGTCAGGTTCATGGTAACGTCCATGCCTGGCACACTATCATCCTTCACGTACCAGTTCTGCACGTTTGTCGGGTTATTGGGCAGCAGGTCGCCGCTCTGCAAGTTCATCATCGGAGGCGTGCAGATGCATGCGCCGGACGGCGTACCCGAGTCGATGGAGAAGATCGGAATGGCCGGATCGCCAAAGGGCTCGGGGTCCGTTGCGTCAGGCAGTCCATCCCCATCGAAGTCGGGTATCGTCGATGGCGGGAGCACCTCGACCTGCATGTTCAGGCTGCGGGTGAAGCCGCCGCCCGTCGCCGTGACGACGACCCAGTAAACGCCGGTCGGCGTTGAAGCGGACGTGCTCAGCTCCAGGGTCGAGGTGAAGCCGGGAGTGCCGCTGGCAGGGCTGAACGACACGGCAGAGAGCGGCACCATGCTGGTGGCGGACATGGTGACGGTGGGGGGCGATCCCAGGTCCCCTGCGTCCAGGACGCCGATGTCATGGAAAAGAGTAGCCCCGGCATCCACCGTGCGCCTCAACCCGGCGTCGATTCGATAGCCAACGGGCACGGGCACGCCGGTGATCTGGACCTTGACGGCGGTCAACAGGACTGAGCCTTCTTGCATGTACACGCCGACGTCCGCCACGCCGTCGAACAGGTCGAACATCAGAGATGGGTAGTCGATGATTAGGAAGCAGGTCTGCTGATGATCGCGGGGTATTGGGCCTTGTGAGATTGGGTAGTTCGCCCCCGCGTGACGAATAGCTAGCGGATCGAAGTAGCGGATCTTTTCCCCCGGGTCGAACAGGTCGTCCTGGGAGAAGTGAGAGATGAGACACACCTTGCTGATTGAAAAGAAGCTGTTGCCGAAGTCGACAGTTCCGGACGCGCTGGGAGCTGCGGGGGAAGGTCCTAGTTGCGGGAGGGACAGGGGAAGCGGCGGGACAAACGTGGCCTGGGCCTCGAGGACCTCTTCCCAGCTCTTGCTCACTTCGAAGTGTTTGCCCGACGGGACGTGGTCCACCGAGATGGTGTCGAAACCGCTCGCCGTTCCCGTATACGTAAAGGTAGCCTGACCAGACGTGTTAGTGGCGTCGCTGCCCACCGTCCCCGTATGCGGACCGGCGGTGATATCGAAATCAATGGTCTCGCCGACAAGCGGCGATCCGTCCTGGGTCAAGGTCGCGGTGACGGTGTGGCTCTCGCCCACCGGGTTAGTGTCGAAGGGGGGCGTGGCAGTCAGCACTGCCGCCGTGGCCCCGAAGGTGAACTCCCACGCGCCGCTCTCACTCTGGAAGCACGACGGAGCGCCACACACCGCGCTGGCGCTACTGGAGACGGTCCATTTCAGATCTCTCCCGCCGACGGTAGCTTTTGTGAAGAATTGGACGATTCCGGAACCAGTTGACCCGGTTATGGAATATACCACCGTATCGGCGACAATGTCTCTCAGCTCGAAGTCAAGGAGTGAGCCGCTGAGCGGAGCGGTGGCAGTGGCGGTTTCGATCGTGAGGTCCAGGCCGCTTCCGAACGGGACGTGGAACTCGCCGGTGCCGGCAGTATCGACGAGGGCCACGGCAGAAGACCCAGCCCCTGCCTGGCAACTGCTGGTAACGGCCGTGGCAGTCACGAAGAAGATTACGCCAGCGTTCAGAGACCCGGTATTGCCCTGGGGAGCCACCTCTGATAAGGCGGAGGCAAACTCCCTACGACAAACGACCGGTTCTAACTCGGTGATGCTTGTCGCTTCCATGACGGCGGAGGCGCCGTTAATGTGACCAGGAGTGCTCTCGGAAAACAGTCCTAGTATCGAGGACTCGGCCGACGTAAACCCCGACATCGTGGTTGTCTGATCAAAGACAAACCCGTCCGAAGCCGCCCGGACGACGGAGGAGCTGGTTGCAATCCAGGCCAAGGCAAGGGTGGCCGCGAGAAGAGCAGCCATCCCGACTCGAGAGAAACGGCTTCTTGTATGGGACGTATGCATAGCTGCCTCCTCTTGTTGTGTGCCAGGCTCGCACGACGCCGCGAGCAATAATAAGGGTGGGAGTCTAGCGCTAAAGAATGCCTTTGTCATCACCCGAACGGGTGATTTTCTGGTTCTGAACCAGGTTTTGTTGAGCGCTGCGCTTGGTAGCTGGATTCTGGCGACGCCAGGATGCTTGCCGCCGGACGAAGTGAGTATTGGTCACGATCAGGCCGTCGGAGCGGGAGGGAGTGCGCACAAGCGTGCGTTATGAAGACCGCTCAGCTAATGACAGTGCCAACCCGCTAGGTATAAAGTGGGCGCCACCTGTCAGTCCCAGCCACAATGAGCGGCAGCGTCCATGCGGTTATGTCCGCAGGAGAGTCCAGAGGGGCGGAGCCCCTTTGGCAGGGGTTGAAGGGATGTGCCCCTTCCAACAACATTAGCCCGAAGGGCTACCTTGAACCCCCTTCAGGGGGTTTGGGGGTGTCCCCCAAGGAGCGACCCGATGAACAAGGTCAAGATGGCATTCTTCTCCTTCACCGAGGTGACCGACCCCAAGCGGCACCGCGACTACAACATCTGGCACCAGCTGGACCACCGGCCGGAGAACCTGGCGCTGCCGGGAGTCTCCTACGGCGAGCGTTGGGTCAGCCCCCCCGCGTACTTCGACGCCCGCCTCGTCTCGGACCCGTTCATCCATCCCTTCCACTACATGAACATGTATCACTTCCTGGAGCCCGTGGAGCAGACGATGCGCGATTTTAAGGACCTCGGCCGGTCGACGCTCGCCATCGGGCGGAGGCCGGAGATTCCCTACTCCAACCGCATCATGGGCGGGACGTTCCTATTCTGCAAAGCCTACGCCGCGCCGCGGGTGCTGATCTCCCCCGAGGCGATTCCGTTCCGTCCGACCCGAGGTGTGTTCGTTACCGTCGGCGACATCATCGACCAGACGCACGGCTCTGCGCCCGTGACCGGCACCATCGGCCAGCCGGCCGGCGCCCAGTCGGCGGCGGCCCAACAGATGCTGGAGTGGTACGACCAGGTCCATTTTCCCGACATGCTGACCGTCAAAGGCGTTGTGGGCGTGTGGGCCTTCATCAGCGAGCCCAGCTACCTCTCCGACGCCTTCTCGCAAGACAACCCGCCCGGCCGCATGGTCCACGTCTACTATCTGGACGAGGACCCGCTGGAGATGGTCGCCGATCTCAAGGACAAGGTGCCTCAGTGGAAGAAGGCAGGCCGAACCCACGACTTCTCCAAGATTCGGAAGTCCTTGTTCGCCGGCCCCCTGAAGACGATCGTCCCCTGGCAGTGGGACTGGTTCGACTAGCGGTCGTTGGCAGAATCGAGCCAGCTCGCGATAGAATACAACCCGATACCCACTCGTTAGCCACCGTAGCTCAGGGGCAGAGCAGCTGTTTCGTAAACAGCAGGTCGTCGGTTCGATTCCGACCGGTGGCTCCAGTTGGGAGTCCGTCTTGGCGGTCCTCGATCCTCAAATTGCAAACGCTTTGCAAACGTATGTCCTCGACTGGAGCGCCCCGTCACCACATGACTTTCGAGGGCCCGTTTGGGGCCGTTGCGAAAAACTACGCAAAAACTACGATGTTCTAAGTTTTACTACGCAATACCCAGAAATACTCCGAAAAACCACGACAAACCCAGTTTATGGGAATGTAGTAGTAGTAGTTGTTGTCTTTAAGATTTCTGTTCAACCTCGAGAGGGGATGCAAGGGGGAGGTTGAAGGACCTGGACCCGTTCGGGAAGATCGGGTGATGGGCGGTTGGTACGTGCGATCATTTCATTGGCGCTACGACAATGATGGCGCGTGACATGTACGACGACCTGAGCCCGCTGCTGGTGATCGTGCCGGTGCTGGTGTGGATGGCGGGCGTGGTGCTCAGGGGGCGCACGAAAGGCCCCTGGCACGACGCTAGGGGCCTCGTGGTGGCCCGGCGGGGCTGCGGGTGGACAAGGTGTCGCGTCTGGCCTTGGCGATGGCGTCACGGGCCTGCTCGACAGCCTGAACGCTGAACATGTCGAGGGCGTCGTGGTTCACGTCCGGGCACTCCAACAGGGCGTTGAGCGCCGCCAGGAGCTCCGGGGCGGCGGTTAGTAGCGGCGCGTTGGCCTCTTCCTCGCCATGTGGGCCAGTCGCGACGGTGGCGACGAGGTTACGGTCAGCGTCGAGGATCAGACCGCCTTCCGTGAGTGTCCAGGGGCTACGACCCGGCGTGTGCTGTGCGTTACTCATTGGGTGGGTGGCCTCCAGAAATGCTCGATTATGGAGAACCTGTCTCCGTACGTCTCCTGCATAAACTGGCGCTTGATCGCCCAATCCTTGGTGTGGAGGAAGCCTCTGTCAGAGTCGTATCCGAACGGGTGAAATGTTCTATGGTCGATGTTGTCTGGGTAAAAGGGGTCCGTTTTCGCCTTTTCTAAATCCACCATATCCTCGGACATATCAGAGTAGTGATAAAAACGATCTCGACCAAGACGCGTCTGGATTGAATAGCTTAAGAAAGACTCCGAGTTTATCGTTTCCAGCATCTTGCCTGGATCTACGTGCCACAGATCTGAGCGCCTGGCTTCAACCGAATCGGACACGAAAAAGTGGTCGTCCACATCGCCGTATGTAGTCTTTCCACTCCTGCGAAATTCCATACCCTTGCCTCGTCCCGCAACCCAGCGACCCTGTGTTCTTAAATCCTCGATGATCTCTACTATCGGCTCGGCGTAGAGTGCGTGCGCATCGGCGTGGAAGTGTATTACATAGTCTGAATGCTGCGAGGCGGCTCTGTTTGCCCGCTGCCAACAGTCAACTTGTCGGCGCCGCAACCTCGGCTTTGTGTCGAAGGGTAAGTCTGAGCCAGCTATCGCTTCGTCGACGTCCAACTTTTTGATCAGGGCTAGCGACTCAGGATGATTACAGGCGACGACGATATGCGCATCGTTGTGAGAACTCCAAAGCCGCCTGATGATCTCGACGGTCAAGGCGACATCGTTAACCAGGTTGTAACAGGAAATGGCTACTCCAAGCTTCATGGTTGCCTCCGGTGGATCGACTGTCACCCCTTGATTAGTTCTCGCTTCCGACCCCTCAAGGCCAACAGATGTGGATTAGCGAGCTCATAGAACGCTTGATCGATCCCTATTAGTCCAGATTGGGAAATATGGAATATGTCCATATCGAGGCCCTCCAGCATCGAGACAACGCCCTCTGGGTTGACGTGGTTGTGTTTCAGGATGTCGTTGTGGAGCTCCAACACGACCATGACGTCGTTACTCAAGATGACGCTCTTGCCGAACTCAATCACTTGTTTCTCGGCGCCTTCAATATCCATCTTGATTACATCGACTCGAGGTAAAGACTTGCCGAGTACGAACCGGTCAAGGGTGGTGCAATCGACAGTCATATGGCTTTCCACGAGGTCCAATGTTCGCGCTCGAAGCTCAGGTGTAGCTAGGGCTTCAAGGTGGGACTCGGCCAGGCCGTATCCGCGGTTGCCTATCAGCTTTTGGGGGCCAGTGTAGTCACTCAGTCCGATCTTCTCAGCGCTCACATTCTTGAGCTCGTTTATTCGGATGTTCTCTACTAGCAGATCGTGTGCCTCCTCGTCTGGCTCCAGAGCAAACACTTTCCCATCCGGTCCGGCAAGCCTTGAGAACAGAAGCGTGTAAGGGCCCATCCAGGCACCTACATCGATGGCGGACCAGCCCCTCTGGAATGTTGATTTTATCAGCTCTATAACGGGCCACTCTCCTGCGAACGGCTGTCGCATCTTCGTTGCGAAATGGACGACCTGCCCGTTAGTTCTGGCATGGTCCGGAGCGGCGAACGACATTTTGAACTTGAATCCGCCAACCGATGTAGCGATGTGCCCGCTAGACCTGTCGCGCTGATCGCTCCAGTATCTGATACGAGACTTGATTCGGTCTATTATGGGGATCATGCACTACTCCTGGTCTATTCTCGCTCCGCGGATTTAGGTATTGTGACCCTCCCGCGTAGAAGCGGCGTAAGTATACAACCGGGCGTTAGTCGCGGGCCGGCGCCCTGGCGCTAGGTGGCCTTACCCGGGATCCTTCGTTTGGCGCCGGCGCTTGGGTGGACGGCCGACTGGCCGATCCTGGGCCATGAAGTTCCCGAGGCTGGCTTCTGACACGAGCCAGATCGGGCCAGTCCTTCGAGCTCGTAGACGCCCTTGACGGATCAACCGGGTGACCCAGGTCACCGTCACTTCTGTTGGAGTCCGCGCACGGGGCTACCAGGCTCACCGAGCGTTAACCTGGGGACGTACCGTACCACCCATTCGTAAACACCAGGTCGTCGGTTCGATTCCGACCGGTGGCTCCAGTTGGAAGTCCGTCTTGTCGGCGCTCGATCCTCAATTTGCAAACGCATTCCCTCGAGCTGAGTGCCCGTCCATCCAACTGAGAACGAGCCTTGACTTTAGTCTGGGCCAACGAGTAGTGTCATCTCGCCTCCAGTTCTGGTAGGGCGAAGAAAATAGCAGCAGAGGCTAGAATGGCACCTCTTCTCTATATCGACCCCATCGCTGGCGGGATGTTGCTGCAGATCATTCTCGGCGGCCTCACGGGTGTTCTGGTCTTAGGCAGGTTATTCTGGAAGAGCCTGTGGGCATGGGCCGCCCGGGTCGTTCTGTTTAGACGGAAGGGGAGCGGGGATCAAGGACCGGAGGCAGATGGACAATCCAGGCCGCCCGGCCGATGACTGCTCGCATACGTCTGGTAGAAGGGTCATTCCGCGACCCTGACAGCGGTGTCTTCTTGTCGGCCGACCGAGTCTATCGGTGGTTTAGCGCTCGAGGAGCGGTTGAATTCGAAGCTTTTGAGCGAAGTGGCCTCCTGGAGTCTCTCGTCAAGTCTCGCAGAGTCATAGCCACGCGGCCGGTATCGCTTGGGGAACTTCCTGGCCGGCTTGGTTTGCCTGTGGATGCATCGCTGATATGCGAACACCCGCGCCTTCCTTTTATCTCCCATGTGTACGAGTGGTCCTTCGAAATGCTGAAGGCGGCGGCGATTCACCAGCTAGAGCTCCTCCGCTCAACCCTAGGAGAAGGTTACACGCTAAAGGACGCAACGCCGTACAACATCCAATTCGTGGGCACTGAGCCGATATTTATAGACGTGGGATCCTTCGGAAAATGGGAGGAAGGCACCCCATGGGTTGGCTACTCCCAGTTTTGCCGGATGTATTTGAACCCCTTGTTGTTACACGGCCTGACGGGGGTACCCTATCAGGCGATCATGCGGGGCTCCCTTGAAGGTATAGACCCGGCGGACTTGACGCGTCTCCTACCCGTCCGGCAGAAAGTACGGAAGCGTGTGTTGATAGACGTGGTATTGCAGGCGTGGCTGAACCGGAGATTTGCACGTTCATCTGCGGTCAGTGAGCTTGCCGGAAAACGCGCCATTCTTAAGAAGGATATCCTCGGTACGTTGAACAGGCTGCAACGCACTATTGTCGGCCTAAAGAGCCGTCGACCTAGCTCGCATTGGAGTGAGTACGAGGATCACAACTCCTACAGCCAGAAGGCTCAGGAGAGCAAGGAGCAGTTTGTCGAACTTGCGCTCAGAGAGTCGAATCCTTCCATAGTCTGGGATTTGGGGTGCAACACAGGTAAATACAGCATCCTCGCGGCTCGCCATAGCGACAACGTTGTAGCCATGGACAGCGACGTTGACACAGTTGACACTCTCTACAGAAAAGTGAAAGGGAGCAACAAGATACTGCCGTCGGTCATGGACCTTCTCAATGTGTCGCCTGATCAAGGATGGGCGCAAGCTGAGCGGTATGGGCTTTCGAGCCGAGGGCCGGCTGATTTCGTGCTGTGTCTAGCCCTGTTTCATCATCTGGCGATTGGTGGGAATGTCCCAATTCGGCAATTCATGTCATGGCTTGCTGACGTTGCGCGGGCAGGTGTGATCGAATTCGTGCCCAAGACTGACGCCATGGTCCAGAGACTCCTGCGACTGCGCAAGGACATATTCGAAGATTACTCCCAATCATCTTTCGAGACCTTTCTTGGGCGCCACTTCCGTATAATAAAAAGAGTGAAACTACCTGAGTCTGATCGGATGCTATATTTCTTCGCCAAGTGAAAGCTAGGTCCGGCATCGAATGGGTTCGGGCTTTGCTGATCAGTTTCAGCGTTGTTACCTTCGCTGTTACCCAGCCGGTTTATCAACTGATCTCCTCAAATGAAGAGCTCAGTTCTGCTCATGGGTTGCCGCTCATGTGGGTGGTATTGCTGTTTCAAATAGTCCCCACCGCCGCGGTTTGGGGGTTGGATAGAGCCATCGCCGCCTGGTCCCCCTGGGCAAGCGGATTGCGGGCTTATCGCACCGTTCTATTTGTAGGTGCCTTCCTTCTGTTCTTGCGTCAGATGCAAGTTTTCGCCGATTTCGATTCGCACGCATTACCCGACTTGCTTCTATATCTATTGCTTTTTGCAGTGCTCACTTTGGTTGTGGTGCTGTGCCTTTTCGCGTACCGAGCTCTGACCGTTTTTTTGGTATACCTGTCGGTGGCGGCCGCCATCTTGACCGGGGTCTTTGTACAAGATGTAGGACTTCACTATGACGCCTGGGGTGACAGTGAAGCAGGGCACCAACCCCCACTCTCAAAGCAGCTTGGGAAGCCGGTGTTTGTGCTGATCTTTGACGAACTGGCTCTGAGACCCCTTCTGAAGGAAGATGAGATCGATGGGGGCCGTTATCCCAACTTCAAGACCCTGGCCGGCGATAGCGTCTGGTTCAGGAATGCGTCGACTAACTACTTGAACACCAAGCTTTCGATCCCCAGCTTTCTTCTCGGTGAGCGCCTGGTGCTGAAGCATTCGCAAGGCCAATCGCGGAACCCCTCTCAGGCGCCAGAATTCGAAACGATACAACAGTTCGTGCAGACGGAACGGTTCCAACAGCAGAACGTCCTCAGTGCGCTGGCTAGCTATTATCTCGTGGATGTTTACGGAGAGGCTCTCGACTACTGCGATGACTCGGCCTTCTCCTGCCATAGCCGTCCCTATACGACCAGGACCAAGCCGCTCCGATACCTTGAAACCGTCTGGATTACTCTGCTCGAGAAATTTGTGCCGGTTTCCAAACAACCCCTTATACCGGACTTCGTAAAAGAGCTGTTCCATGGCGAAGGGTGGCCTGGTGCAGGCAAAGTTGATAGATTCGAGGCTTTTCTGGATCGGATCGATGCATCAGAAGCCCGGTCCAAACTGTACTATTACCATTCGCTGTTACCCCATAGGGCTTTCATTTACGACGAGGAGGGGAGGCGCCACAACTCACCCCATGTCGACTTTGACACAGCCCCAAAGGGCAAGTGGCCTCTCGTATATGAGAACTACGTTCGGCAGACTGTGTTCGTCGACTTCCTACTTGGCAGGTTCATCTCCAAGCTCAAATCTGAAGGCCTTTATGAGGAGGCCGTGATTGTTGTCACTTCGGACCATGGCCTTGAGACAGATCGCCTAGTTCCTGGAGATTATCTCCCTGAGGAGGCCAATGATCTTGTGATGCGTATTCCCATGATCATCCACGCTCCTGGTCTTGAACCCGAGGTTTCGGACGCGGAGTATCAGCACATAGACTTCAAGGCCACCCTGTTGGACGTTCTGGGCCTTCCAACAGGGCAGGGTGAGGGGGTATCCGCGTTTGCGACAGAGGGTCCAGTACGGGACCAGGTAGTTTATGCATGTAGTGAGGGCATATGTGCTACCTATTCCTACGATAGGGGCACCGAAACGTGGAGATTGTCTGGAACTTGAGGCGGGCGTCCGGAGACCGGGCTGTGCTGGTCCCCTCGGGTGGGCCAGCGTGGGTACGACCCTACTACCATAAAGAAAGAACCGCCCGGCCCCCTTGGGCCGGGCGGTCCGCTTTCACCGTCACTGGTTGCTGTCTGCTAGTACCGGAACGCGGCTGCCTTCTCGATGCGAGAGCCGAAGCCGTCGACGCCGAGGTTCCATTCCTTGGGGACCTTGTCGCTGGCGGCGAAGACGAGCCCGCCTTCGAAGACGCCGAACCCGCCGCCGACGCAGCCAACGCACTCGTGGTGCGCCATGGCGTATGTGTCGCGGTTTTGAGCGTACTCCTCGGAGCTCAACGACGCTGACCATTTGGCCGCGAGAGCTCCCAACGCCGGGTCGGTGTTGAGGTTGTAGCCGCCCCCGGTGTGGGCATTTCCGAAGCGGGGTCCCGCCAGAGGCGAGTTGCCGAGATACCACATCCCCGTCACGGTCGGCCTGTCCCAGGGCGTTTCGCCCGACTCGTCCCGACTGAACATCCGAGCGCGCCACTCCGTGAAGCTGATCGGGACCCGGTTGATCTTGAGCCCGATGTCCTCCCACATGACCGCCACGGCCTCCATGATCTCCCCGCCTTCAGGTAGACCAGACCATGCCGGCCAGATGAACAGGTCCATCTCGAAACCGTCGGGCCATCCGGCGTCGGCGATCATTTGCCGGGCCAGCGCCGGGTCGAAGTCGGGCACGGGAATCGGCTTGAAACCGAGGTCCATCGAAGTCGACGGGTAGTCCACCGATGGCTTGCCGAAGCCGAGAAGGAACGCGTCGATGATCGTCTGGCGATCGATGGCGTGGTAGGCGATGGCTTGCCGAACAGAGGCGTTGGCAAGGGGGTTAGGACCGGAGCCCTCGTACTCCGTATCGAACTGGGCCTCAATGCGAATGAGCCCCATCCCGAAGGGCCGGTCGAAAACCGTGAGTCCCGAACTCTTTGCCGGCTCGATGCTGGCGCGAGCGATGGGAACAATGTCGGCTTCTCCGGTCCTTGCCAGCGCGAGTCTCGTGATCTCCTCGGGTACCGACCGGAAGACGAGGGTCTTGGTCCGCGGCACGCCGTAGAAGAAGTGCTCGTAGTCCACGGCTGTAAAGGTCACGCGGTCGTTCACCTGGGCGCTCTCGAAGGCGTAGGGCCCGGTGCCCATTGCCCGCTTGTTGGCGCCGTCGAAGCCGACCTCGTTCATGTACTGTGCCGACAGCACGTGGTTCGGCGTGCCGCCGCGGCCCAGCCTGCTCACGAAGTCCACGAACCAGAACGGACTCGGATTCACGGTCGTGTAGCTAAAGGTGCTGTCGTCGACGACCTCATACGATTCCAACTCTCGCTGGAAGTTCCCCGACGAGGAAAGGCCTACTCCGTCTTCACCGCTGGCCCAGTCGAAGTTGAACTTGATGTCTTCGGGTCCCGCCTCGCCGTATTTCGCGTCGTGGAACCGCATGCCGGAACGGGTCTTCAATGTCGCCGTCCTGCCGTCGTCGCTGGCGCTCCATTCGGTCACCAGCCCGGAGGCCGGGTCCATGATGCCTTCGTCAGTGGAACCGATGAGGTAGTCATAGGCGCCGTTCAGGTATTCTTTCGAGAACGACGACTCCGTGAAAGCAAGGAGCTCGAAGTTGCCCAAGCTGCCCAGGGCCGCGACCAACTCGCCTTCGGACTGGGGCCTGGCCGTAGCGGTAGGTTGTGGCGTCGACGTGGGCCGAGGTGTGGACGTCGGTTGGGGCGCCGCCGTAGGCTGGGACGCCGCTGTAGGTTGGGTCGCCGCCGTGGGCGGGGGCGCCCCCGTGGGTTGAGGCGCGGGGGTCGCGGTATCGTCGGCGCCACCGCCGCAGGCGGCAGCGACCAGACTCACCACCACGGCTCCGAGCAGTAGTGTCTTCAATCGAAACACGCGCATAGAACCCTCCTGAATCGTTGGGTGCCGGTTGAGTTTCGGTGAATTCAGAACCTAATCGAGAATGCCTGAGTCTAGTTCCAGCCCTCGACCGTGTCAATCTGGCAGCGCCCGGAGGCGTGTTGTCAGCATCAGTGGCGCCGTTGCCAGCAGACCGTTTACCATCGGCCCCTTGGCCCAACGGTAGTGAACTCTCCGTCGAGCTTGTTTGCCTGTGGTATTCTCCCGTCACAGCGGGCGACCAGGGCGAGACCCGGGGTCCGGCGCACCGGCCCGATCTCGTTGTTCCGGGGAGGTCATTCGATGGGGATCGCAACGACGTTCTGCGCGGCGGCCGCCGCGAGTTGATGCATATGCAGTACCGCGTCATCTCCACCGACGACCACCTCCAGGAGGGTCCGGAGACCTGGACGTCCCGTATGTCGAAGGCCAACTGGGGATCGAAGATCCCCCAGGTCAGGCAGAATGAGGATGGGACCGACAGTTGGTACATCTTCGACCGGAAGCGGCCCGGCGTCAGCGTGGCCATCGTCTCCGGCGCGATGACGGGGCCGACTCCCGACGGCCGCGGTCCGGCGCACTGGAGCGAGGTCCCTCGCTCCACCTATGTCGCGGCCGACCGCATCGAGGCGATGGAGCGGGATGGGGTGGACGTCCATACGTTCTTCGGCAATCTCACCGGAGTGGCGGGCAACACGTTCAGCAGTCCCGACTACCCTGACGAGCTGTTCCGCCTGGAATGCATCCAGGCGTTTAACGACCACCAGATCGAGGACTGGGCTACACCGTTCCCTGGGCGGTTCATCACCCTCGCCGTGCTGCCGATGTGGGACGTGGACCTGGCGACCGCGGAGCTGCTTCGAATGGTCAACCGCGGCATCAAGGGGCTCAGCTTCGCTTTCCCCCAGCAATACGGGTATAAGCACATCTCGGACCGCTATTGGGACCCGTTGTGGGCCCTGGCGCAAGAGACCGACCTTTCGGTCAACTTCCATATCGGCTCCGGGGCCAGCATGGGCATGGCGCCCCAGACCCATGCCGCCAATTTCTGGGGCGAGCGCGGTGCGCGCTTTCAGATGGCCGAGAGCGCGACGGTTGGCGTTTCCTCGAACATCCAGGTCATGGCCACGATCCTGTTCTCGGGTATCCTCGAACGCTTCCCCCAACTCAAGATCGTGTCGTCGGAAAGCGGCCTCGGGTGGGTGCCGTTCATCCTCGAAAATGCGGACCATCAGTGGACGGTCCAGAAGCTCGGTGACCAGGGGATGCCCATCAGGCCCAGCGAATACTTCCACCGCCAGTGCTACGTGAACTTCTGGTTCGAGGTGACGGGCACCAGGTTGCGGGACACGATCGGCGTGGGCAACATCCTCTGGGAGTCGGACTTTCCCCATCCCACGGGCACCTTCCCCGACTCGAAAAGCTACATCCAGCGCGGGATGCAGGACTGGACGCCGCAGGAACGTCATCAGGTGCTCGTGGAAACCCCCGTCAAGCTGTATCACCTCGACAGGTGACGCCGGTTAGGGTTGACCGAGACATTCGTCTCCAGAAGGAGGCCGGGATGGAACAGACAATCGGCAGGGGCTTGCTCCAGAACCTGATGAACTTCGACGCCGGCTGGGAACGAGAGCTGAACCACTGGCTCAACTACGAGCACATCATCGAGCTGCTGCATGCTCCCGGCATCCCCAGCGCCAGGCGGTTCGTGCTGGTCAACGACACCTCCTGGGGCGACGCCGCACGTGAGGGCAAGTACAAATGGATGACCCATTACCAGCTGGAAGACGAGGGCACGATGGAGAGCGAAGGCTATCTCCATCATCGCAAGCATGGCGGCACCGTTTGGACCAATCGGATCCTCAACCGCTACCGCGTCGAGCGGACCGTGTACGGGCAGCTCTACCCGGAAGCGGGGTGTTTGACAAAGACGGGAGCCTCACAAACGGACAACGACACGTTCACCAAACAGCCTATAGGAACGGCGTTGCTGCACTACGCGATGAACGTCGAGCCCGAGTGGGAACAACAGCTCGACGATTGGCTGAATGCCGAGTTCTTGCCCGCAATCCTCGCTCTGCCTGGTTTCATTAGCGCCCGTCGTTTTAAAAAGAAGCCGGTGCCGGACACCGATCTCCCCGGATACGCCAAGGACCGGAGCAACGAAGGCGGAGACAAGTACCTCACCATCATCGAGCTCGCGGACGAGACGGCGTTGCAGAGCGATGGATATCTCGAGATGCGCGGTAGCCCCTCCGCCACGGCGCAAAAGCTGGCGCCGCACTATGAGCTCGCCCGCAGTGTGTACCGGCAGATCTACCCCAGCGAGGGCGCCTGCGAGGACCACTCCGGCATCAAGCCGGACGCGTTTGCCAGCACCGGCGAGTGGGTGGCCCCTCTCACCGGCGGCATCTGACCCGGTAAGGGCAGCTACGGCTTTCTGAGGCCCTCTAGCTCGTAGAGGTTCATCGCTTCGAGCTCTTTCCGGATCTGCGCGATGGTGCCGTCGTCGGCGAAGACGCGCGGTGGCCGCGGCACTCCGCCGGGCAGCCCCAACGCCTTGAGCGTCGCCTTCCCAGTGTCCGCCGAGACCCGTGCAGCCAACGTCATGGCGGTCCAGACGCGAAGCGCGTTGGCGTAGGCCTCGCCGGCTTTCTCGATGTCTCCCGCGAGATAGTGGTCGACAATCGACCGGCAGAGGTTGGGAGCGATGTTCGGCTCCGTGGCCTGGCAGCCCCACGTGCCGAGAGGCAGCGCGCCAAGGAAGTTGTTCATGCCGACGTAGAGCTTGACGTCGCTTCGGATACCGTCCTGGAGCTGGATGAAGTAGTTGAGGGTAGGCCCAAAGGCGAGGTTTACGGCTTTCACGTGGGGGTAGTCGTTGCACAGCTTTTGGGTCAATGTGACCGGGGCCAGGTAGCCCACCGCCTGATGGATCGAGAGCGCGACCGGGTAATCGATGTTGTCGAGCAGGTCGCGAAAATAGCGTTCCTGCTCAATCAGTACCGGCGTCCTGCCATGCCCGGCGTCAAGCTGGTAATACTGGACCATCTCGACCCCGGCGTCGATCGCCAGACGGGCCTTTTTGATCATCTCGTTGGCGGACCGGGCCTCCGGTGGGTTGCAATAGACCGGAACTTTGCCTTTGCACTCCTCCACTCCGATCTCGTATACCCGATGCAACTCTTCGGGCTCGAGGGCGTGGCCTTCGCCGGACCCGCCGCTTCCCAGGTAGACGCCGACTCCCGCGTCGACCATGCGCCTCAAATGGCTACGAAGGCCGTCCTCATCCAGTGCGCCATCCTCGTCCATCGGGGTGATTATCATGGAAAAGACCGTTGGTTTCGACGGGTGCGCGAAGGTGTTCGCCATAGTTGATCCTCACAAGGGGCCGCTTTTGGACGCCATTATGTTGCGCGACGGGGACAGTGTCAAAACCCGGCGAATACGCCCGAGAGCGCGAGACGCCAGAAGCTTGACGGACCCTGGAGCGCCTGCTACCGTCCCACCATCTCGAGACGGTCGCCAGATTTTCGTTTTCGGAGGCGTTCGGTGTTACCTGAGAAAATCATCTCGTCGGACGGCCACGTCTATGAGCCGGCCGACCTCTGGACCTCACGGATGCAGGCCGCGCTTCGTGACAAAGCCCCGCGGATCCTCCAGCGAGACGGGGAGGACTGGTGGACTTGGGACGGGACTTTCATCGTCGGCGCGGGAGCTGGCGCCCAGACGGGACTGCGGTTCGAGCACCCGGAGAAGCTGACCCTCGGCGACAAGTTCGAAAACGTTCGTCCCGGCGGCTACGACCCGGAAGCACGGATCAAAGACCTCGACGTCGACGGGGTCTGGGCTGAGGTGGTCTACCCCACGGCCGGCCTGGGGATGCACAAGACGGTGCCCGATAGCCAGGTCTTTTCCGACATCTGCAGGGCTTACAACGATTGGCTGGCGGAGTTCTGCGGCGCCCACCCCGACCGGCTCAAAGGCATCGCTATGCTCAACATCGACGACGTCGCGGAAGGGGTGGCGGAGCTGCAGCGGGCGCGGAAGATCGGTCTTGTCGGGGCGACGATCACGGTTGGTCCGCCGGCGGACAAGCCGTACGACTCGCCGATGTACGAGCCATTGTGGGCCGCCGCCGTAGACCTCGACATGCCTCTCGGGCTCCACACCGGCACCTACCGCCGGGTGCAGGGCGGTTCGTTCATCGATGCGAAAGATGCCAAGCCCAGCGCGATATCGACGCGCGAATACCCGGTCCGCGTCTCCCTGGCGGACATGATCTTCTCCGGGGTGTTCGAGCGGCATCCAAGGCTGAGGGTGGGGACGGTAGAGTACGAGCTCGGCTGGATACCGTCCTTCCTGGAACGCATGGACTACACCTACACGCAGGGCATTCGAAGGAAAGAATGGATGCGCTTCAAGGGTGAGACTATCCCGAGCGACTTTTTCAGGCGGAACGGGTTCTGCAGCTTTCAGCAGGACGTCGCCGGGCTACGAGACCGTGGGACGATCGGCCTCAACGCGCTCATGTGGGGCTCCGACTATCCGCACTTCGAGTCCACGTTCCCCAGGAGCCGCGCCATGCTCGAGCACATGTTCCAGGACGTCTCCGACGAGGACACCGCTCGGGCGCTTGGCGGGAACGCGGCGCAACTCTACCGGATCGACGCTGCTTGACCCGAGGACATTAAGCCTTCCTGCGGTCCGGCCACGATGCCGTTCCTACGAGGCTGTTGCGGGCATGGGTCAGGTCGTCCCAGGTATCGATGTCCTGCCAGAACCAACCCGAGATGTCGCACGCCTCGAGGGGATGGCCGAGGGCCATCATGTGGGTGATCGCTTGACTGAGCTCGTAATCGGCTCCATCCTCGACAATGATTTCCTCGAGGGCTTCGAAGATGGTGGGGGTCAGGCGAAAGGCGCCGGCATCGATCCCGTTCCACGGAGTCACTTGCTTGCCGATCCGCGTCACAAGGCCCGCCGAGTCCGTCCAAACCCTCGTACATTCCGCGATGTCCTTGCCGTCGCCGCGACGGTCTACCGCGATGTAGTTGCGGGCGGGCTGCTGTGTGACCAGCTCCTTGAGAAGACCGGGCGCCATCAAGTGGTCGGCCATCGCGAGTAGGAAGCTGTCCCGGCCCACGAACGCTCTTGCCGCATAGACCGAGCGACCGTTGCCATAGGGGTAATCGGGGTTAAAGACGAAGTCGACATCGAGTCCGTAGCGGGCCCCATCGCCGATCCAGTCCCTGACCGCTTCGGCCTCGTGGCCCACCACCACGGCGACCTCGGTCGCGCCGGCCTCCTGAAACGCCCTCAAAGCGTAGTCGATGAGGGGTTTGCCCTCGACGTGGAGCAGCACTTTCGATCGATCGCCGCTGTGTTCAGAGATACGCGAGCCGCGGCCGGCGGCCAAAATTACGCCCTTCATCCATTCACCTCGACGCTCAAAGTTAGAGCAGCGATTTCCAGGCTAAATCCCGGATACGCTCTCGTGAGAGACCCGATTGGGCGGCGGCGACCTAGGTCGACGCGCATGTGCTGCGGAAAGCTCGCCACGTTGTGCCCGCGCGCCTAGCCAAAGGTCGATCGCGGGGTCTGGTGGGAGGACCGGGACGTCATCAACGAGGCGGCAAGGCCTTCGCCGATTCGTGTACGGTCCCCCATATATAGCACACGAGCGGGGAGCGCCGCCACGTAGACGTGGCCGGCTCGGACGCGAGCCTACGAGCGCCAGTCGAAAACGGCGAGGGAGTTGTCGCGAAGATACCGGCGTCGTATCTCATCGCTGCGGAAGGGCAGCTCCATGGCCTGTTGGATGAATCGCTCGAAGCCGCTGAGGGGCCAGTCCGCCGAGAACATGACCTTGTGACTGCCCCGAGTGTTCATGTACTGCAGGAGCTCCGGCGCGATGTACTTGGGGGAGTAGGCCGAGGTCATGAGGTAGAGGTTTTCGAACTTCTCCATCAGGCGGACCAGCAGGGCCTCCCAGGGATGGCCCATATGGGCCCCCACGACGATCAGGTCCGGGAAGTCGAGGCATAGCTCCTCGAGATGGATGGGGTCCTGGACCGGGGCGGAGCCATAGAGCGGACCGCAGATCCCAACGTTGATCGTGACCGCCACCCCCAGCTCGACGCACTTCGCGTAGAGCGGGTAAAGAAGCTTGTCGTGGTATGGCACCTGGGTGGCGAAGGGGACGACTTTGAGCACGCGAAGATTGCCATCCTTCACCCATCCCTCGAGCCGCCGCACCGCGTCCATGATGCCCCGAGAGCTCTTGAGGGCGCGGAGGCTGTTGAAGCCCGCCGCGGAGATGAAGCGGTCCGGGTAGCGGGCCGCGATATCCATGACGTCCTCGGCGACCGGCTGCTCCACGCTGGGATACTCGGGAAACTCGGCGCCGTAGGTGGTGAGTACCGCCTTTTCGACCCCGGCGCTGTCCATCTCCTCGATCATCTGCTCGATGGTCCACCCCCGCTGCATCTCGTCCAGGCGGCCGAATTGCTTCGCGATGAACTGGTACTCGGGCGAGACGCGGAAGAGCTCGCCGTGCTTGGGTAGGTGCAGGTTAACCCAGGCATCGACGACGCCAGGTCGCTGTTCGCTCATCGACTCCCTCCGGTTGCTTGGCCCGCACGCTCGACGGGAGATACTGTAGCAGCCGAAGGCGGGCAGTCAACCTGTCCGCTCATCGGCGCCCTCGGTTTGACAGGAGTCCGCTCGCGCCATAGGCTGGCCTTGAGGAACCCATCCGGGAGGTGGTCCGATGGTTGTGTTTGCATTCGTCGGGGGCGTGATCGCGCTCTCGTCGCTCTTCCTGATGCTCAGAGGACTCTTCACCGCCCGCCAGCACGAGGTAGAGAGCACACTGATCGCCTCACCCGTGAAATCGCTCCTGGTTGGCGCATTGGTTGCCGGCGTTGGCTTCGGCCTTTTCGCCGGACTGGGCGCCACCGGCGTCCCACCCCTGGTCGTCATTGCGCTGATCGTCGCTGGTGTGGCCAGCCTGGCCGCCCTGTTTGGCCTCGCCACCGTCGCGACCGTTGTCGGGGAGCGAGTCCTCGCCCTGAGAGAGCGGCGGAGCTCCCCCTTCGCTCAGACAAGCGTCGGCACGGTGGTGCTGGCGATCGCGGCCGCCGTGCCTTTCCTCGGATGGTTCGTGATCGGCCCGATCGCGGTGCTCGTCGGGCTTGCCGGCGGGGGTATGCGTCAGCCTATCTTCTCGACCGCCGCGTGCGACATTCCGGGGCGCAAACAGTCGCCAACCGACGCCGAGTCCGATTCGCGGGCCCCTGTGTGTTACACTATCGACGTATCCTATGTTAGGCCTTTGCCTCGTTTGCCCTTTCCTTCGGGCCCGCGGACTCGCACGCGACGCAGAATCCTCTCGGGAACAATTCATTTAGGAGCGTCGTGTTTGAGAATCTACGTCGGTAACCTGTCTTTTGACACCACGGAGTCGGAGCTGGAGAGCACCTTTGCGGCCTTCGGCGCCGTCGACTCCGCTAACCTGGTCAGTGATCGATATTCGGGCCGTTCCCGGGGCTTCGGCTTCGTGGAGATGTCCAACAATTCGGAGGCCGAAGCGGCCATCCAAGCCATGAATGGTAAAGAGCTGCAAGGACGAGCCCTCACGGTCAACGAGGCCCGTCCCCGAGAGTCTGGCGGGTCCGGCCCGCGCCGCGAGCGCTGGTAAGCCTCAACCCAGTAGTCTAGCTTTGCCGGTGGCCTTGGGCCCAGGGCCACCGGCAAAGCCCTGCTTGCCCGCCGCCGTCCGCTACCAAGTCCTCGCCGTCGAGGCGGAACTGTGAACGCTTGACAACTCAAGATGCCGCGGCGCCTCCGCTGACCAGCCGCAACGATCAACGAAGCGCCTACGCTGAGCTAAGGCGCCAGATAGCCGCCCTCGGGCTCTTCGAGCGCCAGCCGCGTTTCTATACGCTCCAAGCCCTGTGGGTTGCTGGCCTGTTTGCCATAGGCATCACATTTGCGCTGATCGCGGACCACGTCGCGATCGTGCTCGCCATGGCGCTGCTTCTCGGCGGAGCCAGCGTGCAGGCCGAGATGCTCGGCCATGACATGGGCCACCGCCAGGTGCTGCGGACCCCTCGGTGGCCGCACGTCGTGGGCCTGGCGCTGGGCAACCTCCTCCTGGGTATCAGCTACTCGTTCTGGATCGACAAGCACGACCGCCATCACGTCTATCCCAATCATCCGACCAAAGACCCGGACGGCAACTACGACGTCCTGGCATTGACCCATGACCAGATCGCGACCCGGAAAAAGCTCTTCCAGCCCCTGGTGGCCTTCCAGGCCTTTCTCTTTCCGTTCTGGCTACTCTTTCAACCCTTGTTGATGCGCAAGTCCGGCGTCGGTCACATTATCAAGAACCACCCGACCTACTGGAAGGCCGAAGTCGTCGCGCTGGCCGTCCACGCCACCCTCTATAGCCTCTTCCTGGTCTTGCTGGGTAATTGGGCAATCGCCCTGGCCTTCGTTGCCATCCACCAGGGGTTCATGGGGCTGTACAACGGATTCGTGTTCGCGCCGAACCACAAGGGCATGGCGATTGTCGACGATGAGGCCAAGGGCGACCACATTGTGAATCAGATCATCACCGCCCGGAACGTTCGCGGCGGCTTCCTGGTCGACACATACTTCGGTGGCCTGAACCACCAGATCGAGCACCACCTCTTCCCCACGATGCCGCGCAACCGCCTGCGGCGCGTGCAGCCGCTGGTCGAAGACTTTTGCGTGAAGCAGGGCATCCCCTACGAGACCACGTCGTTCATTGGGGCTTACGTCGCGCTCTTCACCCACTTGCATCGCGTCGGGGCGCCCCTGCGCCGGGCCAGCTTGTCCGTCGCCGAAGTCCCTGCCAGTTAGGACTCGAGGTCGGCTCTCAGCAGGTCCTCGATCTCGTGGCGCGACTTTCCCAGCACGTCGCCGAGGATGTAACCGTTGTGTTGTCCCATCAACGGTCCCGGGGATGGAGCCGCATCGCTATCGTGGGCCTTCCATGCGAGTCGCTGGACGCTTCTCTTGCCCAGCACTGCGTGCTCTACCTGGAGCCACGCGCCCCGCTCGTTGACGTGGGGGTCCAGGTAGACTTCCCGGTTGCTGAGCACCGGGAAAGCGGCAACGCCCGCTGCTTGCAGCAGCCGCGTCGCCTCGTCCTGCGTCCGGGACTCCGTCCACGCCTCGATGGCCTGGTCGAGATCGTCCGTGTGGCGGAGCCGCCGGTAGGCGTCGGCGAACCGAGGGTCGGCCGCGACGTCGGGCTGGCCGATTACGTGACATAACGATCGGAACGCCGCCTCCGTGCCGACTGCCACGCTCACCCAGGCGTCGTCGCCGCGGCAGCGATAGATCCCGTGGGGCGCCATCGCGTCGTCGCGATTGCCCTGACGGCTGGGCTCGACGCCCGCGAGCTGGTACGAGAGAAAGCGGTGCCCGGCCAGGTCCGCCACCGCCTCCATGGCTGACAGGTCGATGTATTGTCCCCGGCCCGTGTGGCGCCGGTGATAGAGCGCGACGAGGCACGCATAGGCCAGCGCGGTACCCACGCGAAGGTCGATGGAGTCGCGCAGCTCCACGGGAGGACCGTCGATGTAGCCCGAGAGGTTTCCCAGTCCGCTAATCGCGTTGAACACGCTGGCGTAGCCCGGGTAGTTCCGATGGGGCCCCTCGGAGCCGAACGCGGCCATCGAGGCGACGATGATCGAGGGGTTCCGGCTCCGCAACGTCTGATAGTCCAACCCCATCCGGTCCAGGACGCCAGTACGAAAATTCTCGACGACGATGTCGCTGACCCGGGCCAGCTCGAGCGCCGCGTCGACGCCTGCCGGCGCTTTGAGGTTCAGCTGGAGCCCCAGCTTGTTCAGGTTGACGCTGTTGAAGGTCGGCGAGCTCTCGGGGTCGTCCGCGAGCGGGTAGGCGCCGCGACGGGTACCGTCACGCGCGCGGACGCTCTCGACCTTGATGACCTCCGCTCCCAGCAGGGCCAGCTGGAGGGTCCCGTACGGCCCGGCCAGGGCCCAGGTGAAGTCGAGGACTCGGATGCCCGCGAGGGGTTGCCGCACCATCGCTAGGTGACGCCCGCGCACGCCAGGGCAGTGATCTCTCGGCGAGCAAATCCGAGCCGCCCGCAGAGCACTTCGTCGTTGTGCTCCCCGAGGAGCGGAGCGGCGCGACGGTACGCGTGTGGGGAGTCCGACATCCGGTACGAGGCCTTCGGGTAGGTGAGGGCCCCAGCGCGAGGGTGGTCGAGCCGCTCCAAGAAGTGTCGGGCCTCGAGCTGCGGCGATTCGAGAAGCTCGCCGACGCTGGAGAACGCGGCGGCGGGACACCCGCGGCTGGCAGCAGCCTCGTAGATTTGCTGCTGCGGCAGCTCTCGGGTCCACTCGCGCAGGATGGCGTTCAACGCCTCGGCGTTGGCCCGCCGGCCCCCAAAACCCTGGAATCGCTCGTCCGAGCCCAGCTCGGGCCGTCCCATGGCGTCGCAAAGCGCTTGCCAGTGACCGTCTTCCCGGGGCGCGAGGATGACGTAGCCGTCGCTGCACGAAAACATGCCGGCGAAAAAGTTGGGCTGGAACCGGTCCGACACCTGGCCGTAGCCGGCCCAGCGCTGCAAAGGCAACTCTCGGGCAACGGCCATCGCCGCCTCCTGCTGCGCCAGGTCGATGAAGATTCCCTCCCCGGAATCGGAGCGCTCCATTACGGCGGACAGCACCGCCAGGGCGCCGGAGAGGCCGCTATCGTACTGGTTCAGATAGCCGCCGGCGCGCACCGGGCCTCGCTCGGGGAACAACGATTGACTCAGGGTGCCCGGCATCGTATACGCCTCTCCGCCCGATGCGAAGGTGTTGATGTCGGACGCGTTGAAGGCGGAGTGAGGCCCGGTCTGACCGAAGGGCGATATCGCGAGGTATACCAACCCGGGGTTCCGCTGGCCGAGCTCCCCGTAGCCGAGACCGGATGCCTCCACCGCTCCCGGTTGCGCAGCCTCGATGACGACGTCGGCCTGCGCGGCGAGCTGGCGAAACACGTCCCCGCCCAATGCCGTGGCGGTGTCCAACGTTACCGATTTCTTGTTCGTGTTGAGGTAGAGGAACAGCGCGCTGGCTTCGAGGTCGGGGCCGCTCTTTGGAATGGGCCGTGGCGCCGGGCGGGGTCGCCGGACGGAGGCTCCAGCTTGATGACCGCGGCGCCCATGTCGGCGAGGAGCTTGCCGCAGTAAGGGCCGGCGACGAAGCCGGCGTGTTCGAGGACCGTCAGCCCCTCGAGGGCCCCGCTCATGGGAGGGGGATGCCCAGCATTCCTCGGGTCTCCGCGGAAGAGGCCACCTCGCGGTCGGCCCGCTGGGCCAGGTCGACGATCATCTCCACCTGCTGCGCGTTGGTGAGCCGCTTGCCGTCGAGCACCGGCACCTCGCCGACACCGGTGCGGATGTGGCCGCCCATCGCCACGGCGAGCATGTTGATCCGGTTGTTGAGGTTGGGCGACTTGTACGCGCTGACGAGCCAGTGGTGCTCGACGCCCGGCGGCGCCATGTCGAGATACATCAGCAGTCCGCGGGCGTCGGGCGATGGGCCGAAGGACGCTTGCTCTGAGAGGAAGAAGTTCAAAAACAATGGCGCCTCGATGACGCCCATCTCAATGAAGCCCTGGACGTGGCGCATGTGCCCGACGTCGCGCAGCCCCAGCAGGATGCGGATTCCGCGCGCCTGCATGGCCTTGGCGAACTCCAGCACCTCGTGGGCGGGCGCAAGTACCGTCCCTCCCTGGATTTTCCCGCTGGCCCGGTCCATTACCACCTGGTTCGCCGAGCCCACCCCGTGCCCCGCCATCTCCACCCGCGTCCCGGGATAGTCGGCCAGCGCCTCGAGGAACCCGATGCGGGTCTCCATCGTGTCCACCGGGTACGAGGGGCTGATGATAACGTCGCACTCCCGCTGGATCGCGTTCATCGTCTCCGCGTACGCCTCGAGGTCGCCTTCCCGGTCTTCGCCGGTCTTGGGATCGCGGGAATGGAAGTGGATGATGGTGGCCCCGGCCTCGGCGCAGGCCACGGTTTCCCGCACCACCTCGTCCCGACCATAAGGAACGTGGGGGTTCTGCTCCTTGGTCACCGCTTCGTTCAGGGCGACCTCGATCATCAGCTTGTCCATGGGGCACCTCGAAGTGGGGGGCGCAACAATGGCCAATTGTAGCATAGGAAAATCCTGCCCCAACCGGTTGACGCTCCCCGCGTTCCATGCTAGCGTCCGCCCGAAGCGGAGACCGGCGAGGAGTCAGGGATGAAGTCGAACCCAGTCATCGACGTCGACGGACACGTCACGATGGAGCTCGTCCCGAACTGGACGCGCTACTTCGCACCCGCGGACGCCAAGTTTCTCGAAGCGCTGGTGTTGCGGCCACCCTCACTCCGGTTTTGGGTTACGGATGGGATGACGGACGCTGAGATCTATGAAGGGCTCCGCTCCCGGCTCAAGGGCGACGGCGGCTGGGACCCCGAGGTCAGACTTCGCGACATGGACACCGACGGGATCGACGTCGCGGTGCTGTTCGGCAACGAGATCAGCCTGAACCAGGAGTTCTACAGCCCCGCGATCTGCCAGGGCTACAACAACTGGCTACACGACTATTGCAACACCGACCCGGACAGGCTCAAGGCGATCGCTCTGCTGCCCCTAGGCGACGTCGAGGCCGCGCTGACCGAGATGAACCGGGCGGTGAAGGAGTTGGGCTGTGTAGGCGTCTTGATGAAGCCGTCCGTCGAGGAGAAGAGGAGCGACGACCCGTCGTTCCTCCCGATTTACGCCGAAGCGGAGAGGCTCGGCATTCCGGTCGACTTCCACATCTCCCACGGCGTGCGCTTCGATCTCCAGAGGAAGTACGGTTACGACTACATCCGCTCCCACGCCTTCGGCAGCCCCGCGTCGATGATGCTGACGATGATGGACCTTTCCTTCGGCGGCGTGCTGGAGCGTTTCCAGAAGCTGCGGGTCGCCTTCCTTGAAGGCGCTGTGGGCTGGGTGCCCTACTGGCTGGGCCGCCTCGACGACGAGTACGGCATACGTCCCAACGACGTCCCGGGACTGAAGAAGCTGCCCAGCGAATACCTCACCGAAGACCGCATCTACTACTGCTGCGAGCCCGACGAGGCGCACCTCGCCTACGCGTTGAACGTCGTCGGCGAAGACCAGATCGTTTGGGCGTCCGACTACCCCCACGCCGACGCCATCTTTCCCGGCGCGCTGAGCGCCTTCATGGAGCAGGAGGGCCTCAGCGACCGGCAACGGTCGAAGGTCCTCACCGACAACGCGCTGGCCTTGATGAGCGGCGAGCGGAAGAACGGCCACTGAGCCATGCTCAACGGCACGCAGGTCATCGACGCCGACGGGCACTTGATGGAGCCTCTGGACCTCTGGGAGAAGCGGCTACCCGCGGAGCTTCGCGAGCAGGCGCCCCAGTGGGGTAAGACCGGCTACACCTTCCAGGGGATGAAGTACCCGAACCTGGGCCCCGACTACCCGAATGAGCTCGACGCTCGCGTCAGGGCGCACCAGCGCGCCACTCAGGAGCGCCTGTATCCGGAAGCGCTGGACTCGGGCTGGAGCCCGGAATCCACGATACGCTCGATGGACCGTATCGGCATCGACGTCTCGTTCCTCTATCCGTCCCGAGGCGCGGTATGGGCCATTGAGGAGATGGACCCCGTCCTTGCCAACGCGCTGGTCCGGATTCGCAACGACTGGGCGGCCGAGTACGTCGCCTACGAGCCTGAGCGACTCAAGTCGGTGGCGAGCCTCACGCTCCAGGACCCTGCGTTGGCCGTCGAGGAGCTGCACCGTGTTGTCAGCAAGCTGGGCGCAAGGGGGGTCCACGTCCGGCCCAATCCGATGCACGGTCGCGTGCTCGGCGATCCGGCATATGAGGAGCTCTGGAGCGAGTGCGAGCGACTGAACGTCGCTGTCGGGGTCCACGAGGGCGGCTATAGCCTGCTGCCAGCGGCGGGAGCGGGCCGCTTCAAGACCCGTTTCGGGCTCCACGGCGCGTCTCATCCCCTCGAGCAGATGATGGGGTTCCTGGCGCTGCTCGAGGGAGGCGTGTTCCAGCGTCATCCTGACCTGCGGTTCGCGTTCCTGGAGTCGGGCTGCGGCTGGCTACCTTTCTGGCTGTTCCGGCTGGACATGGAGCACCGGTCGCTCAATGTGGAGGTCGCCGACCTCATCCCCGAGAAGCCCTCTGAGTATTTCCGTCGTCAGTGCTACATCTCGTGCGAGCCTGACGAGCCCTACCTGCCCGAGATACTGGACTACATCGGTGAGGACCGCCTTCTGTTCGCCAGCGACTACCCGCACCCCGACCATGGCTCGGAGCCGGTCCGGAAGCTTGTCGAGCTCGGTGAGCGTATGCCCAAGCGAGTGCTGCGCAAGATCTTCTACGACAACCCGCGTGCGTTCTACGGGATGTCCTGAGATGCCCCAGGCGCCCGCCGCCTCCGAGGTGCTCACCTATTTCAAGAAGTTGTCCAACTGGGGCCGCTGGGGTCCCGACGACGAACTCGGGACGCTGAACCTCATTACTCCGGAGCGGCGCCTGCGCGCCACGAGGCTGGTCACCGAGGGCGTGACGGTCTCCTGCGGGCGGCGGCTCGAAAAGGGCGTCTTCTCCGACGTCCGCGAGCCCATCGTCCACCTGATGGAGCTGAGCGGCGAGCGCTGGGCCGGCCGGAAGAGCGAGCCGGGTCAGATGCAGGCCGCCGCCGACTTCCTCGGTATGATCGTCCACGGCCCGGCGGCCTCCCACGTGGACGCCCATGCACACATGTTCTGGGACGGCATGATGTACAACGGACGGCCCGCCGACCTGGTCAACTCCGCCGACGGGGCCACGGCGGGCTCTATCGAGCTGCTCCGCGACGGCGTCGTCGGTCGCGGTGTGCTCCTCGACGTGGCTGGCGCGAAGGGCGTGAAGTGGCTCGAGCCGCGCGAGCCCATCTTTCCCGAAGACCTGGAGGCCGCTGAGCGCTGGGGCGGCGTTCGCGTCGAAGAGGGCGACATCCTCCTCGTGCGCACCGGGCACTTCCGCCGCCGCCACGAGACCGGGCCGGTGGACCTTGCGCAAGGCCGGCCCGGGCTGCAGGCGGCCTGCCTTCCCTGGCTCCACGAGCGGGGCGTGGCCTTCCTCGGCTCCGACACCGCGAACGACATCATGCCCAGCGACTACGCCTTCCCGGCGCTGCCGGTGCACCAGGTGGGCCTGGTGGCGATGGGGCTCTGGCTCATGGACGGGGCCAACCTCGAGCGCCTCGCCGACGCCTGCGAGGCGCGCCAGCAACGGGAATTTCTCTTGACGATAGCTCCTCTGCGATTGCACAACTTCACCGGGAGCCCGGTGAACCCCATCGCGATGTTTTAAAAAGGGGTTTCACTCTGCGTGAACCACCCCTTCCAGGAGGTCAACGATGTCCACCGCCGTCGCTCATGGTCTGCTGCCCTTGGCCCCGATCCTCGTCATCGTCTTCTTCTTCGCCCTCTATAACCGCGTCATCTGGCCTCGGACTACGGGCGAGCCGTGGACCTACATCGTGCGCCGCAACGACTGGCTCTCGGCCCCGATCATCGTGGTAGGGCTGGCATCCATCGGGATCGCGAGCTGGCAGGCGCCCTGGTGGCTGTCGTGGCTTCCGGTGTTCCTGGGCTTTGTCATCGCTTTCTGGGCGCACATCGACTGGGGCGGAATTCGCGCCGGCGAGATCCACCGGCCCACGGCCTGGTGGTGCGCCGAAGATCTCCGCGCCCATTCTCCCTCGGCCGCAGACTGGCTCGAGCAGCGGCTTGGGCAGGCGGGCCATCCCTATGCCCGCTCCGATCGCACGGGCCAGCGGAGAGGGCTCTAGGGGGCGCATCGCCGAGGGACACCCCCAAACCCCCTGAAGGGGGTTCAAGGTAGCCCTTCGGGCTATACATACGAGAAGGGGCACATCCCCTTCAACCCCTTGCCAAAGGGGCTGCGCCCCTCTGGACTCCCCGCTGAGAGCACACGCGATAGTGTCCCGGCGCCCCGACTAACAATCACAACGGCCCCGGGTCGGTTGGGGGCCGTTCCCTTACCTGGGGAGACGCCATGGAGGTCGCGTATCGCGTTACGGTTAGCTAGCGAGATTCACAGTGTGAGTCGCCGCAGGCCTGCCCAGGAACCTCACAGCGTCTTGTACCAGGCGGCGATCTCCTCGCCGATCAGGTGAGGGTTGTCCTCCATCAAGTAGTGCAGGCCGGGACCGATGTCCACCGTTTTGAGATTCTTGTAGCCCTGCTTGCACATCTCCACCATGGGCGCCGTGATGATGACACCGGGGTCGGCGTGGAACATCAGCTTGGGCAGATCGGATTCCTGAAGCTTGGCGGCGTGGGCGCTCACGATCTCGTGGACGTCTGCCGGCTGGCCGCCGATGGGGATCTCGTTGGGCCACCGCCAAAGAGGCAAGCGGGTCGATCGGTCCTTGAACGGCTCGCGGATGGCGTCCATCTCGGCGTCGGTGAGCTTGCGCACGACCATACCTGGTACGAGCTGCTCGATGAACATGTTCTGGTTCACGATCATGTCCCATCCGACCTCCGGAGTCCGGAAGGCGGTGAAGCTGCTTCATGTCCTCCGGCATCGTGTCGAGGGTAGGGATGGGCATCAGGAGAGCCTCCATGAAGGCGATGCCCTTCACGTTGGACTCGTTACGCATGGCATAGTGCAGTCCCAACGCCGACCCCCAGTCGTGAATAACCAGGGTAACGTTCCTCAGCCTCATGGCCTCGATGAACCCCTCGACGTACTTGGCGTGGTCGACGAACCGGTACTCAATGTTAGGCTTGTCCGATTTGCCGAATCCTAAGTTGTCCATCGCGATCGCCCGCCCCCTCTTCCACGTAATGGATCTTGGAGCCGTGGACCTCGATGTACCGCGACTCGAAGGGGAAGTCCGCTGATATCGGCTGTTGGGTGGCCATTTGTGTCTCCTTGTCATCTCCGGTTTCCACCACGGTAAACACGATGAGTAATAGTTTCAATTCCCTGAACGGTAATTGCCATCAGGAACACACTGACGCAAGATAGCCACCAGAGGACACTGGAGGTGTGGAACGTGAGTACCGCGACTCCTGGCCGAGCGACGGCCTTTGGCCGGCACATGAAGCGGTGGCGACGACAGCTTGGACTGAGCCAACTGGATCTGGCCGTGCGGGCGCACCTATCCCAGCGCTACGTCTCCTTCATCGAGACAGGCCGTTCCAGGCCCAAAGCGGATGTCGTCCAGCGAGTCGCCGAGGCGTTGGAGATCCCACTTCGAGACCGCAACATCTTGCTGGAGACAGCGGATTTGGCGCACATCTACCCAGAGGTGCCCCTGTCGGATGAGGCTGCCGAGCCGTTTCACAACGCCATACGGAAGATGCTCGAATCGCACGAGCCCTATCCCGCATACGTCATCAACCGGTGGTGGGAGTTGATCGAAGCGAATGCAGCGGGTCGTAGAATCTTCCCGGATACCGGTGACGGCCCGATAAATCTTGTTGATACGATCCTCGGGCCGGGGCCGATGCGCGAGATGATCGACAACTTCTCGGCGGTGGCGCCAGTGCTCCTCCGTCGTATCCGGAGGGAGGTGGCGGGTTCGGGTCCGGACGAGCGGCTTCAAGAGCTCCTCGGGCGTGCGGAAGCCTATATGAAAGACGTCCCAGTTGACGTTAACGACACTGGTGCGGATCTGGTCATCTGCCCCCACTTTCGGATCGGAGACCAGGTAATCAAGACCGTGTCGATGGTCGCCCGGTTCGGAACGGCACGCGAGGTGACGCTGGACGAGCTTCGGGTTGAGATCGTCTTTCCCCGAGACGAGGAGGCTGACACCTTCTTCAGATTGAGCGCTCAGCGGGCGTAGTTAGCGCTATCTTCATGTGAGAAGCGGCAGCGATCGTTCGCGCACCGTCGCGTCCCTGGTGGTCGAAGCCGTGGCACAATACGGGCGACGACACGCATGGACTTCAACTTTCGACCCGAAGATGAGGCATTTCGCCGCGAGGTTCGCGACTTTCTCCACCGCGAGCTCCCGCCCGACTGGCACGCCCAGTGGCGCCCGCCCATCGGGCAGATGGACGAGGACGCCGTCGATACCGACCGCGCGATGCGGCGCAAGCTTGCCGCCCAGGGCTGGCTCGCCCTAGCCTGGCCCCGCGAGTACGGCGGCGGCGGCGCCGACGTGTTGCGTCAGGTCGTGTTCAACGAGGAGATGGAGTACTGGAGGGCGCCGGGCCGAGATCCGCAGGGCATCGGCCTCGTGGGCCCTTCGATCATCGTCAACGGCTCGGAGGACCAGAAACGGGAGCACCTGGCCCGCATCGCCGGCGGCGAGGTGATGTGGACCCAGGGCTTTAGCGAGCCCGAGGCCGGGTCGGACCTGGCGTCGCTCCAGGCCCGGGCCGTGCGTGACGGCGACGACTATGTGATCGACGGCGAGAAGGTCTGGACGACCCGGGCCCACATCGCCGACTGGATGCACGTCCTTGTCCGTACCGATCCTGAAGCCCCAAAGCACAAGGGTATCTCGTACTTTCTCCTTGACATGCGGTCGCCGGGGATCGAGATGCGTCCGCTGATCGACATGACGGGCTCGCACAGTTTTAACGCGGTCACATTCCGAGGCGTGCGTGTCCCAGCGAGGAACATGCTGGGTGAGGAGAACCAGGGCTGGTACGTCGCCACGTCGACCCTGGACTTCGAGCGGTCGGGCGTGACCTTCTCGGCGTACTTCCGCCGCCTGCTCGAGGACGCCGTGGCCCATCTCCGCGCGGACGGCAGCCTCACTGCCCTGGCTCGCTACAAGGTCGCGGACCTGAGCATTGCGACCCAGGCGAGCCGCATGCTCTCCTACCGAGTGGCGTGGATGCAGCAGAACGGGCTCAGGCCTTCCATGGAAGCCTCCATCGCCAAGGTCTACAACTCGGAGCTCTTCCAGCGCATCGCCCGGACTTTGATGGGGCTCCTGGGCTTGAGCGGCGCGCTGGAGCGGGGCCAAACCGGCGCTCCGCTGCAGGGGGGAGTGGCCAGCCTCTATCTGTACACAGTCAGTCGCACGATCTCGGCCGGGACCTCGGAGATCCAGCGCAACGTCATCGCGACGCGCGGGCTCGGGTTGCCGAGGTAGACGGCCCTAGACGCCCTCGGCCTTGAGCTTCTCGACCTCGGCCTCGACGCGGGTCCCTTTGAAGAAGTCGGGGTTCTGCGCGGCGTACAGCCGGACGGGGTTGACGAAGGCGAACTCGCGGAAGTCCTCTTTGCTCACCGCGCCGTCTTCCACCAGCTCGTAGGCCTCTTCGACCACCACCTCCGAATCGACGACGTCCCAGTGGCCGATGTCGGAGCCCAGCACCGCGTGGATCGCTGCGCCGAAGGGGTTGGCCTTGCGGTTGAAGGCGTAGGCCAGCATGGGGTCGTCGGCCTCGCAGCCGAAGAAGAACCGGGGCACGAACAGGTCGTGGATGTCCTCTGCCCGCTCGATGCCGCAGGCGGCGAAGTCGTCGAGCTCTTCGGGTTGGCCGCTGGGCCTGCCGAGAAACTCGCGGATGGCTGCGCTGTGCGGCGTGACCTTGTCCCCGCCGTACTCGTCAATCAGTTCCATCACCCGGTCCAGGTTGTAGTTCGCCGGGTTCAGCTGCTCCATAACGGCCTTGGCGTTGCGCTTCTCCCAGTGGTTCACCAGGTCCGAGAGGACGGTGCAGGCCCAGGCGACGCCGCCTTCCTCCCAGCCGAAACGCAGCTCGGGGAACCGCCGTGTTACGCCGCCGAGGAAGATAGCCTTCACCGACATCATGTGCGAGTTTGCGAGGGAGCCGATGTGGTTGAAGTTGTAATTGCTGATGGAGCCGAAGGTGGGCCAGCTGAGCGACCCGGCGTGGAAGGTCGGCGCGATCTTCAGCTCGACGCACTTCCGCCACACCGGGTCGTAGTCGTAGGCGCTGTCGATGCCCAGGAAGTCGAGGCGATAGGCGTATCGGGTGAAGTCAGGTCTTACGCGCTCCGCGGCGGGGATGGGACGCCGGACAAAACTGTCGAGGACCAGCGCTTTCATGCCCAGGACGTTTACCGCGTAGTCGAGCTCCTCGACCGCCTCCTCCGGCGTGTGCATTGGGATCACGCCCACCGGGGTCATCCTGTCCGGGTACTGCCCGTACAGCGCCATAGCGTAGGCGTTGAAGCCGCGGACCGCGGCACGGCGCGCCTCCGGGTCCTTGATGGGGGTTGTGAACATCCCCTCGCTGGGGAACAGCACCATATAGTCGATCCCAAAATCGTCCATCCGGTCGTGGAGCAGCTTGGGGGAGCGGACGGTCGCCAGCTCGAGGGTGTTGTCGCTGCCGTCGGGCTTCCTGGTGCGGGGGCCGCCCCAGCCAGTTCGGATGTTCCAACGTTCGCGGCGGAGGTCGCGGGCCGCCTTCATTCCCTGGCCGTGGTAGAAGCCCTTGATCGAGGGCGCTTTATAGTAGGCGTCGGCGGCCTTCGTCCCACCGACTTGCTTGATGAAGTCGGCTAGCACCGGCGTCAGCTCGACGATGTGGGCGTCTACGTCGATGACGGGATGGTCCAGCCTCGCCCGCGTCGCGGCGGATTTTGTCATCCTGGTTGTGGTCATGGCGGTCTCCTTGAGCGCTAGGGCCTAGATCCCCTGTCGAAGCAATGTGTCGACGGCCGCTTCCACGCGGGTCCCCTTGAAGAAGTCCGGGTTGACGCCCGCGTGCAGCCGGACCGGGTTCGTGAACGTAAAGTCGCGAAAGTCCTCCGCGGTGATCGCGCCGGTCTCGACGAGCTCGTGGGACTCCTCGAGGATGTCGCCCGGGTCGCCCAGGTCCCAGTGGCCTATGTCGGAGCCGATCACCGCGCCGAGGGCGGCGCCGAACGGGTTGGCCTTGCGATTGAACGCCATCGCCACGCCCGGGTCGTCGGCCTCGCAGCCGAAGAAAAATCTCGGCACGAACAGGTCGCCCAGTTCCTCTTCCTTCTCGGCTTGCAGCCCCTTGAAATCGTCCGGTTCAGGTGGGAACGGGTTCCCTGTAGCGTCGAAATAGTCCTTCAGGTCGCCTTCGAGGGCCGCGACCTCGTCGCTGCCGTGCTCCATAACCAGCCGGTGAAGCAGCTCCCTGTCCAGGGTCTCCGGGTCCAGATAGGCGTACATCGCCTTGACGTTGCGCTTCTCCCAATGGCCCACGAGGTCGGCGAAGAGCGTCGCCCCCCAGGTCACGCCGCCTTCGAGAAAGGCGAAGCGGAGTCCCGGGAAACGTCGCGTTACGCCACCCAGGAACAGGGCCTTGGCGAGGTACTGGTTGCACAGGGCCAGGCTGCCGATGTGGTTGTAGACGTAGTTGGAGATGGAGCCGAACCGCGGCCAGGCCATCGCCGTGGAGTGGAACGTGGCCGCTACCTTGAGCTCCTGGCACTTGGCCCATACGGGGTCGTAGTCGTAGTCGCTGTCGAGGCCGAAGAAGTCGAGGCGGTAGGCGTAGCGGTTGAGCTCCGGGTTCTCCGCGTCGACGGCGGGAATCGGTCGGCGGACAAAGCCTTCGAGGCAGACCGCCTTGTGCCCCAGGACGTTGACGGCATGCTCGAGCTCTTCGACGGCCTCTTCCGGCGTCGTCATGGGGACCACCGCCACGGGAGTCATCCGGTTGGAATAGGGCGCGAACAGCTCGGCCGCATAGGTGTTATAGCCGCGCACCGCGGCCCGCCGTATCTCCGGGTTGCGGATCGTGACGGACGTCAGGCCCTCGCTGGGGTAGACGATCATGTAGTCGACGCCAAAACTGTCCATCCGGTCGTTGAGGAGTTTCGGAAGCTGGACCGTTGCGAGGTCGAGAGCGGCGTCGCTTCCGTCGGGCCTCCGCGTGCGGCGGCCCCACCATCCCGAGCGCGTGTTCCAGCGGTCCTTGCGGACGTCGGCCGGGGATTTCAACCCTTGGGTGTGGCTGAAGCCGGCGATCTGCGGGGCCTTGTAGTAGCCGTCGGCCGCGGCTTCGCCGCCCACCTTTCGGATGTATTCGACCAGCACCGGCGTCATCTCGATCATGTGCGCATCGGTGTCGATGATGGGGTGGTCGAGCGTGGCGCGTATCTCCGCTGACCTCGTCTTCGCCGTGGTTGTCATACGCGCCTCCTGCTATCTCGGGGTCCCGGCCCGGCGTTCGAGCAGCGCCTATGGTAGCAGAATCGCCACGGCTCGCAACAGAGGTCGCGGCGGCTGTTACAATGTGGCGCAACGACATCTTCACAGGCGAAACAGTCAATGCTTTTCGATTCGATAGCGGGCGATCTCTTCCAGCAATTGGTCTGGGCCGCCGGTTTGCTCGGCGGACTGCTGATCCTGGCCTTTGCGATCAACCTCGTGCTGAGTGCGGTCGAGCGGCGGTTGGGCGAGCGCTACCCGGATGGACTCGCTCCGCAACTCGTCCGGGGCGTGCGGCACCCCCTCGTGCTCTTCGTTGTGGTCCTCGGGTTCTACCTCGCTCTGCTGGCGCTCTCCGCGCAGGAGCCGTGGCGGGGCAGCGTCAAGACGACGTTCAGCATCCTGATGATCGTGCTCGTGGGCCGGTCGATTGCGAGCATGGGCGCCATCGGGATCAACTGGTATATCCGGGTCGTTGCGCCTCGAACCGCGACCCTCGTCGACGACAAGATGCTCCCCACGGTGCGGCGGGTCGTCCTGGTCGTTGTCTACTCCGTCACCGCCCTGATCGTCCTGGACACCCTGGGCGTCTCCATCAGCCCGCTGCTCGGTGGTCTCGGCATCACCGGTCTGGCCGTGGCGCTGGCGATGCAACCGACGCTCAGCAACTTTTTCGCCGGTACCTACGTGCTCTCCGACGGGGCCATCAATATCGGCGACTATATCGAGCTCCACGGAGGCCCCTCCGGGTACGTCGTTGAGGTGGGCTGGCGGAGCACCAAGATTCGGACCTGGCTCAATAACCTGGTGATCATCCCCAACTCCGTGCTCGCCGATACCATCGTCACGAACACCCGCTCGCCCGACCCGGCGGTGAACGTGATGGTGACCTGCGGCGTCAGCTACTCCAGCGACCTCGCGGAGGTCGAGCGCGTGGCCATGGAGGTCGCTCAGAAGGTCCTCGACGAGTGCCCCCACGCCTCCCACGATGAGCCGTGGTTCGGCTACGAGGGCTTCGGCGACTCCAACATCGAGTTCTGGATCTTCGTCAAGGCGAGGGACCGGCTGGGCAGCTTCGTCGTGACCAACGAGATCATCAAGGGCCTTCACGGCCGCTTCGCCGAGGAAGGCATCGAGATCAACTACCCCGTGCGCAAGCTCGTCTACCCAGAGCAAGGCCATGCCCCCGTCTTGGAGAACAAAGAGCCCCCCGCGAGCCGCGGATAGAGCCAAGGAGGACGCGTGTCAGCCTACAACACGGTACTGTACGAGAAACAGGGGGCGATCGCCCGAATTGTCCTGAACCGTCCCGATAAGCTCAACGCCATCAGCGACGAGCTCATGGGGGAGCTGCAGTCCGCCATCGAAGAGGCCGACGGCGACGCCGACGTCCGGGTCATCGTGTTGTCGGGGGCCGGCAAGCACTTCTCGACCGGCTACGACCTGGAGGGGGGCTCCAGCTACGCCGAGATCGAGCAGCCGCTCCAGGGCGCCCTCTCCATCGCCCGTAGCATGCGCAAGACCTACGGCAACATCTGGAACACTCGAAAGCCCATCATTGCCGCCATACGCGGCTACTGTCTCGCCGGCGGAGTCTACCTCCAAATGCTCTGCGACATCGCCGTCTGCTCCGACGACGCGGTCTTCGGTCACCCGGCGATGGCGTCGGCTGGACCCACCGGGATGCCGCTGTGGACCTGGGTGCTGGGCGCCCGGAAGGCGAAGGAGCTGCTGCTCACCGGCAGGCTGGTCGATGGCAGGGAGGCGGAACGCATCGGCCTCGTCAACCTATCGGTCCCGCCCGACCAGTTCGATGCCGAAGTCGAGCTCATGGCCCAGGACGTGGCCGCGGTCCCCGGGGACTCCTCCACCCTGACCAAAGAGGCCATCAACACCGCCGTCGAGATCATGGGACTGTCGGCGACCTTCCGCACTCAGAGCGAACTCAACGCGCTGGGGCGCTATGGCGAGGCCCACATGGACATCGCCGACCTCCGCGAGCGGACGAAGGAGAAGATGCGCCGCTTGCCCAGGGAGCGGCGTTCGTGATCCAGAGGCGCTCCGGTCGGACGGCTGCATAGACAAGGTGCGTTTCGAGGTCCCCGACATGCCCAGCCTCGCCGGCGTCTTCGTGGGAGGCTGCGTCGAGCGCGGCGAAGGCTCGTCGTTTCGCGCCCGCGCCCACGCCCACAACGACCGGCGCGACACCCGCTTCGGCTGGGTCTGCGTGCGTTCGATCAAGCGCATCGGCGTCGTCGCCCCGGCGCAGGGGGAGTCCGATGGGGTGGTCGTGAAGCCCAGCCGCCTGCTCTGGCACGAATACGCCCACATCCTCAGTCCGGGCCATGGCCACGACGATACGTGGCGCGCCACGATGCGGGAGCTCAAACAGCCGATCCCACAGCGCTACAAGCGACGGTTGCGGCCCCGATAACGACTCAGCTCGGGACGTTCCCCAGCTAGGCGGCGCGGGGGCCCTGCTGGGACGCCCAGGTGACGAGCGATGGCACGTCGGCTATGAAAGCGACGTGCCCGTCATCGAGGATCGTCGCCCCGGCAAGGTGGGGGACTTCGCCGACGTACTCCGCCATCGGCCGGGCTACGACCTCTCGCTGACCCAGGAATGAATCTACCTCGAGTGCAAGGTAATCATCTCCGGAGTGGACGACGACCAGTTGCCGGCGTCCCTCTGGGGCGTCGTGCCAGGTTTGCCCCCCAAACACGCGGCCGATCCCAATCAGGGGCATCGTCCTGTCCTGGAGCAACAGCGTCTTCCCATCGTCCGAGACATCGCCGTCGTTGAGGAAAGCCGTCTCGACGATGTGGACCGATGGGACGGCGAAGGTCTGTTCACCGGCGGTCACGAGCATCACTTGCAGCGTGGCCAGGGTCAGGGGCAGCTTGACGGTGAACGCGGAACCCTTGCCGACCTCCGTCCTCACCGAGATCGAGCCGTTGATCGCCTCGACGTCGGTCTTGACGACGTCCATTCCGACGCCGCGACCGGAGATGTCGGTGGTCGTCTGAGCGGTCGAGTTCCCGGGCAGGAACATCAGGTCGATGGCCTTTGCGTCGCTGAGCAGGCCCGCGACCTCGGCGCCGAGCAGGCCCTTCTCCACAGCGGCGCGGCGCAGCGCGGCCGGGTCGATGCCCTTGCCGTCGTCCTCGACGACGACGACGACGTGACTCTGCTCCTGTCGGGCGGAGATCCGGATCGTCGCCTCCTCGGGCTTCCCGGCGGCCTTGCGGACCTCCGGCGCCTCGACACCGTGATCGATGGCGTTTCGGAGCAGATGGACCAGCGGGTCGCGGAGCCGGTCGACCACGCTTCGATCGATCTCGGTCTGCTCGCCGTCGATGACGAAGTTCACGCGCTTATTCATCTTTTGGGCCAGGTCTCGCATCATCCGCGGGAAGCTGTTGAGCGCAACGTCGACGGGCAGCATCCGGAGCTTCCTGGCGTCCTCGCGGAGCTCCGTCACCGTGTGGTCGATGCGCCACGCGGTCTTGTTGAGCGACTGGGCCAGCTCGCTATCCCGGTCATGGGCTTCGAGCATCTTGGCAACGTGAAGCAGACGCGCCCGCTCGATGACCAGCTCGCCGATGTTGCTCGCCAGGCTGTCGAGCCGTGCGATATCGACCCGCATGGTCTGTGGCGTTGCGGGAGACCTCGCCGCGTTCTGAGCGGCAGCCGGGCCCGGAGCCCTGTTTGGCGCCGTACCCTGCTGGGCCTGGAACGGGACGATATCGATACCGGCGACCTCTGGGATGGACGTCAGCGACTCGCGGATAGACGCATCGTCGTGCGAGGTGGAGAGCAGGGCGACGAGCTTGAACCCGACATCTTCGCCCGCGTCCAGCTCCTCGACGGAGGGGGTCGAGGCGATCACGTTGCCCAGATGCTCGAGCTCGATAATGATCTGGTAGCAGCGCACCGCCGGCCAGCTAATCTCCTGGTTCATCGAAACGTCCAGGCGCAAGACCCGATCGCCGGCGACGAGCGCGGCGTGGGCGCTGCGGAGGTGTCGGTCGCTGAGGGCGAGGCTCCGCCGCGCTGGGCCCTCCCCTGACGGCCCTGCTACCGACCGTGGCAACAGGCCTGCTTCTTCGCCCGACGCCTCTCGCAGCAAGGCCATGGTGTCGGCGACCTCGATGCTCGACCCGTCCGGGTCGGTCAGGAAATCGGTGAGACGCCGGAGGGTGTCGAAGCTTTGCAGCAACGCGCCGATGACCCGGGGACTCGCTGTGAGGGAGCCGCGCCGCATTTGATCGAGCAGGCTCTCGGTGGCATGGGATAGACGCGCCATCGGGGTGAAGCCGAGCATCCCCGACGAACCCTTCAGCGTGTGGACGGCGCGAAAGACTTCCTGGAGCGTCTCCGAGGCCGCGCCCTCGCGTTCAAGCCGCAGCACGCCGCCATTCAGGATCTGGAGATGCTCCTCCGTCTCCTGGAGGAAGAGGTCCAGGTCTTCGGCGGTGATGTCGGGGGCCAGGTCCATCGATTGGGGCCCCCGCTCAGGCGGCCAGTTCGGGCCAGGTCCGCTGCGCCACAGGCCCGAGTACGTGCTCCACGTTGAGGACGACCACCATGCGTTCGTTTAGACGCGCGACTCCCACAACATACTCCGGCGCGGCGCTCGACGCGATCGGAGAAACGCCCTCTTCGGTACCGGCCACGGTGTGTACCCCGGTCACCGCGTCGACCAGGATGCCGACGGCCTGGTCGAAAGACTCTACGATGACGATGCGCTGCTCGGGGCTTGGCTCGATCTCGGGCAGAGCAAACCGTTTGCGCATGTCGACAATGGCGACGATCTGCCCGCGAAGGCTGATGACGCCGCGAACGAACGCCGGGGTCCCGGGGACGCGAGTGAGCTCGGACAGCCGGATGATCTCGCGCACGGTGTTGATGTCCACGCCGTGCGCCTCGCTGGCCAGCTCGAAGACCACCAGCTGCAGCTCTTCCATCGTGATATCGGCCCGGTCTCTATCGCTCATTGTTTCCGTGCTCGCCTGCCGGCGACGATGCCCGCACGGCCACGACAGCTTGCTGCAGCTCCCCGGCCATCTCGGCCAGAGACTGCGACGAGGCGACAACCTGCTGGACCTGCGCGGCGATGCCTTCAGCCGATGCCGAGACTTGCTGCGTGGTGGCGCCGTTCTGTAGCGAGATGCCGGCAATATGCTCGATTGACTTGCCGACCTGATCGCTCTCAATAGCCATCTGGCGGGCCGCGGCCGAGTTGTCCTGCACCACGGCGCTCACCTGCTCGATCGCCTGGACCATCTCGTTGCCGGAGGCGGTAACCTGTTGGGCGGCGGCGCTGATCTCCTCGATCTGGTGCGTCACCGACTCTACCGCCTCCAGGATCAGTTTGAGCGCGGCGCCGGACTCGTCGGCCAGCAAGGTGCCGCTCGCCACTTCTTTGGCCCCCTCTTCAGTGGCGGAGATCGACTCCTCCACACCGTCCTGCACCATCTTGATCAGGCCGGCGATCTCCTTGGTAGCCTCCGTCACCCGCTCCGCCAGCTTGCGCACCTCGTCGGCGACGACCGCGAACCCGCGCCCCTGTTCCCCGGCCCGCGCGGCCTCGATGGCGGCGTTGAGCGCGAGAAGGTTGGTTTGCGCGGCGATGTCATCGATAACCGCCACGATCTTGCCGATCTCTTCGGACTGCCGTCCAAGGTCGGTGATCTTGGAGGTGGCGGTATAGACGGCGATCTTGATGTGGCCCATGCCGTCCACCGTCTTCCTGACCGCGGCCATGCCCTCGAGGGCAGACCGGTTAGCCCGTCTCGACCCCTCCGATGCCGCCCGGGCGCCTTCGGCGACCTCATGGATCGCGTTTGAAACCTGGCTTGCTATCGCGGCCGTCCGTTCCACGTTGTACGCTTGCCCTTCGCTCCCCTGGGCGATCTGCTCGATGGCGCGAGAGAGATCAGCCATCGCGGTGTTGGTCTCTTCGACACCGTGGGACTGCTGCTCCGCCCCTTTGGCCAGCTGCTGGCTCGCGGCTGCAACGTCGTCGACCTCGTGGCCGGTGTGAGCGGCCGCATCCGAGAGGTTCTCACTGGCCCCCGCCAGCCTGTGCGACGTTGCCTCGACTTGCCCGATCAGGGCGCCGAGGCTGTTGGACATCTGATTGATATCACGCCCGATATTCCCGAGGAGGTCGATCATCGAGTTCGCCGCCTCGGCCAGGTCACCGACTTCGTCCGTCGTCTCGATGGACACCTTCGGCATCTCGAACTCGGCGGTCTTGCCGAAATCGCCGACCGCGACTGCGTTCACCACGCCGGCGAAGCTTGGGAGTACCTGTTGGGCGATATGCGTGACCGCCTGGCGAGCCTGGCTGACCCCCCTTGTCGTCGATCGCACCAGGAGGTAGACCATGACCGATGAAGCAAAGGCCCCGGCGCCTATCAAGACGATCGTGAGCCACGACGCGCGGCTGATCGTGCGCTCCGCGGTCGCTCTGACGCCAACGGCCACTCCCTGCGACTCACGGTGGAAGTCGTCGACCGCCTCTTCGGCGGCCGCGAAGGCAATGGCGTCGGCCCCGGTGAGCGCGTTCTCATAGGCCTGGTCCGAGCGGCCTGCGTCGGCGAGCGCGATGGGGCCCGCATACCGCGCGGTCTGCCAGCCCCGGACCTCCCCCTCCAGCCGACCCAGGAGTCCGGCCTGTCGGTCGGTCAGGTCCTGACCGCGGAGCGCCACGAGGCCGTCCGCGATCCGGGGCTCGATCTCCCGCATTCTCGCCAGATGTAGCGCATGCTGCTCGGGTCGGGATACCGTGTACGTAATGGTCTCCTGCCGGAGCCGGAGCATGTCGGTCTGCAACTTCCCGATGATGGTCTCGGTACCCAGGTTCTGATCGTGGAGCTGCCTCGCCTTCCCCCCCACAACGCCAAGTTGCGTGACGGCGAAGATTCCAGCGGTCAGCAGGGCGACGACGAGCAGCCCGTAGCTCCCGTATAGCTTCCAAGCCAGCGTGCGTTTCATCCGTGCTCCTCGAGCTCGTGCTCCCCGAGCCGACACGCGCCCCGGTGCGACTGCGTGTCCACCCCGTCTTTCACGGGCTGGCTTCCCGAGGGTTTCAGTGTCTGTCTACCAATGTAGCCGCTCGACAGGGCCGACTGGGAATGGGCCGCACCTAAATGCGATGGGGGAATCCCCTCAAATACGCGACTTCTCCGGCGTAGCGGGTTGGAGGGAGGGCCCACTAACCTTTGGCTTTCGCGACCGGCCGCACCCTCCGTGTCGTTGTTCTACGATTATGTCAGTAGCTAACTGGTCAGCGAAAATGTCATCCCATGGAAGGAGTGACATTGACGCAGAAGGAGCAGACGAGACTTCAGGTGCTCAACAGCGTTCTGGCAGATCAGGTGCCGGTATGTCAGGCGGCCGAGGTCCTGGGAGTGAGCGAACGCCACATGAGGCGTATTCTGGCGGCCTAGAGGAAGGAGGGCGCCGCCGCACTCGCCCACGGGAATCGTGGCCGCCGACCGGCCAACACCACGACGGAGACCAAGATGACTTACGTGGTGCAGCTGGCCCGCACTCGCTACGCTGGAACGAACCATACGCATCTGACCGAGTTGTTGATGGAACGGGAGGGGATCGACCTGAGCCGCTCTACGGTGCGCCGCATCCTGGTCAGCGCCGGCGTGGACAGCCCCCGCCGCCGCCGGCCGCCCAGACACCGTGTCCGGCGCAAACGCATGGCCCAAGAAGGGATGCTGCTGCAGATAGATGGGAGCCACCATCGGTGGCTGGGGGAACAAGGACCCCGGTTCGTCCTGCTGTTGGCCGTGGACGACGCCACCGGCACTGTGCCTGACGCTCTGTTCAGCCAGGAGGAGGACACCCGCGGCTACTTCCTTCTCATGGAGGGGTTGATCCGGCAATGCGGGATACCGCTGGCCGTCTACAGCGACCGACACGCGGTCTTCAAGCATACTGGAGAGCCTCGCCAGAAGCCGGCCGGGCCAACCCAGTTCGCCCGCGCCATGGAGGAGCTGGGGATACGCCAGATATTCGCCAGGTCACCGCAGGCGAAGGGCCGGGTCGAGCGGACGGCGGGGACATTCCAGGACCGGCTGGTGACCGAGCTGCGCTTGGCGGGCGTCACCACCATCGACGAGGCCAATGAAGTCCTGCACCGCTTCCTGCCGCGCTTCAACGAGAAGTTCGGGGTTCCGGCAGAGCACTCAAGCGTTGCTTACCGCTCTATGGAGTCATCGGTGTCCCTGGACCAGATACTCTGCTTCAAGCACCGCCGCAAGGTGGCCAGGGACAACACCGTCAAGTACAACTGGCGTACCTTGCAGCTGCTGCCTGGTAAGGAGCGGCCTAGCTACGCCGGAGCGCAGCTGGAGGTCCATGAGGGCCTGGACGGTCAGCTCCTCGTGCAGTACCGGGGACGCACGATCCCCACACAGGAGGCGCCGCCGCGCCCTGGAGTTCTCCGTGCCTCCAATGGTCCTCTCCGATATGGCCCCGGCCTTGAGCGTAGGGTCAACGGCGTGGGCAGCCACTCCAAGGAGAGCTTGGCATCCCTCGACGCCATCGAGGCCGACAGCGCCACATTGAACGGCGGCGGCAGAGTTTGCAAGCCTCCGGCATCGCCACGCAGGAAACCCACGCCGCGACAGAGGGTCCGGTGGAAGGCCGTGCAGCAGGCTAAGCTTCGGGGCCTCTCCATTCGGGCAATCGCCAGGGAGTTGGGCATCCACAGGAACACGGTCCGCAAGTACGCCGAAGCCAAGAGCCCGCCCATGATGCGCACCAGGGGCAGGTCCCGCGTATCACAGTCCGATGGTATGACAGCGGCCTAGATGGACATTTTCCCTGACCACTTAGGCGGACATAATCGCTGGACATCGACACCTTCCGCTCGCCCTGAGCCTGCCGAACCATGAGCGGGAGGGGCTCACCATGAGCGGTTCGAGCGGTAACCCCGAGCCGCTTCCCTCCGGGGGTTCGGAGGTAGTTCGGCCACCTGTTAGAATCGCGGGGCGAACGTCGCCGCAGGAGTGCCAATATGTACGGGATCGTAACCCTTGTCGAAGGAGCCCTTGGCGAGAGCATCAAAGGCTTGTGGGAGGGCCTCGCCTCGCGATACGGGGCCGACGCCGTCGCCGGCTTCAACATGCCCCACTTCTCCTATCACATCGCCGATGACTACGACCTGGAGCGAGCGAAGGCGCTGCTCGACCGCGTCGCGTCCGAGACGCCCGCCTTCGACCTGCAGATGGCGGGTCTCGGCGTCATCGTGCACCCACAGTCCCTGGTCTTCATCAACCTGGTCAGGAGCGCCGCTCTGTCCGCGGTCCACGCTGCCCTCTGGGACGAGGCCACCGACGCCGGAACGGGCGTCATCATGTACTGCGAGACCGATAGCTGGCTCCCCCACGTAACCCTGGGCGAGAAGCCCGTGTTGATCGAGCACGTCGCCGAGATCGGCGACCACTTCGGCGACGGGCTGTTCCTCAAACCGCTTAGGGTCGACAACCTGGCGATCATCGAAGAAATGAGGGACGGCCACGAGCTCCGGCACCGCGTCGCGCTGCGGGATGGGTGAGCCTGGGCGAGAGGACATAACGAATGCCAAACATGACGGGTGGTCAGGCGGTCGTGCGCTCCCTGCGGGCCGAGGGGGTCGAAGTGGTCTTCGGCTTGCCGGGTTTCCAAATCATGCACATCTACGACGGCCTCTTCGACGCCCCCGAGCTTCGGGTGATCACCTGCCGCCACGAGCAGTCGACGGCGTACATGGCCGACGGCTATGCCCGCTCCACTGGGAAGATCGGGGTGGCGCTGGTGGTTCCCGGCCCCGGCGCGTACAACGCGGCGGCGGCCATGGCGACGGCCTACGCCGCGTCGTCGCAGGTGATGCTCATAGCGGGCCAGATCGATAGCTCCGTGATCGGCAAAGACACCGGCGCGCTCCACGACATCCACGACCAGCTCGAGTTCATGAGGCCGGTCGTGAAGTGGGGCGCCAGGACGGCCGACCCGAAGGAGGTCCCGAGCCTGGTCCACGAGGCGGTGCGTCAGCTCCGAACCGGGCGGCCGCGGCCGGTGCAGATCGAGATACCGCCGGACACGCTGGGAACGGCCGCGGACATCGATCTGATCGAGCCCGAGGCCTATCCCCCGGAGGAGCCCGACGCGGCATCCGTGCGGAGCGCTGCCGAGCTGCTGGCGTCCGCCGAGCGCCCCGTCATCTGGGCGGGCGGCGGCGTGAACCTCTCGGGCGCCAACGCCGCACTGGCCGAGCTCGCGGAGTTTCTTGGCGCACCGGTCATAACCACCCAGGACGGAAAAGGCGCGTTGCCCGAAGAGCACCCCCTGGCGGCTGGCGTCTCGGCCTACGCCTGGGGGCCCGGCTCCGTGTTCATGGCGCAGGCCGACGTGGTGCTAGCCGTAGGCTCGCGTCGTGGCGACCTCCGCGGGGAGCCCGGGGCGAAACTGCGGGAAGGCCAGAAACTCGTGAATGTCAACATTGACGAGACGGAGTTCGGAAAGCTCGAGCCCATCTCGATTGGCGTCGCCGCCGACGCTCGGGTCGGGCTCGAGCGCATCACCACCGCGCTCCGCTCCCGCTCCCTGTCGACATTGTGGAGCCGAGACGAGATCGCGGCTGGGAAGAGGCGGATCGACGAATGGCGGCGGGCCTCGGCGCCGGTGCAGATGCAGCTCGTGGAGGGGATGCGCCAGGCCATTCCCGGCGACGGCTTCGTCGTGGCGGACATCACCAATCTCGGCGGGTGGAGCAGCCTCGCCTTCGAGACGAATCAGCCGAGGTCCTTCCTGACAGCCTCGTACATGGGCACGTTGGGCTACGCCTTTCCCACCGCCCTCGGAGTCAAGGTCGGGAGCCCGGACCGCGCGGTGGTGGCCCTCTGTGGCGACGGCGGCTTCATGTACGGCGCGAGCGAGCTGGCCACGGCGGTGCAGTACGGCATCAACGTGGTCGCCGTGGTCTTCAACAACCACCACTTCGGCGCGTCCAACCGCGACCAGCGGGGCCGGTTCAAAGGGCGTGTCATCGGCACCGAGCTCCACAACCCCGACTTCGTGAAGTTCGCCGAGGCTTTCGGCGCCAACGGCATGCGCGCCGAGCGTCTCGAGGACGCCCCCGCCGTCATCGCGGCGGCCATCGCTTCGAACCGGCCCTCCCTGGTGGAAGTCGAGACGCCGATTGACCTGGCGGCGCCGGCCAGCCTGCGCGCTCCGGAGGACTAGGGTCGCCTCCTCGCCCGTTTGAAGCGCCCTTCCCCGCGTGCTAGACTCACGGTACTCCACGACTCTGTAGCTGGGGGTGGGCGATGGCAACCAACGGCGCGAGCGCCAACGGGCATGGCGAGACCAGAGGGCCGCTGAGCGGCATCCGGATCCTCGACCTGAGCATCTTTCAAAACGGCCCCTTCTCGACGGTCATGCTCTCCGACATGGGGGCCGACGTTATCAAGATCGAGCATGCCGAAGAAGGTGATCCGGCCCGCACCGTGCGCCTCGTCGCCGGTAAGGACAGCGACGCCTTCAAGATCTACTTCGAGACGATGAACCGTAACAAGCGGGCCATCACCCTGAACCTGAAGCACCCCAAGGGGCAGGAGGTCTTCCGCAAGCTCGTCGAGAACGCGGACGTCGTCGTCCAGAACTTCCGCGTCGGCGTCGCCGAGCGACTGGGGATCGACTACGAGAGCCTCAAAAGGATCAACCCCCGGATCATTCGAGCGGCGAACACCGGACTCGGCCACCGCGGCCCCGAGGCAACCCAGCCCATCCTTGACGGTATCGGCCAGGCCCGCAGCGGCTTCGTTCACGTCATGGCGGACCCGGACGGCACCCCGAGCAACATCGGCAGCATCGGCTTCGCCGATCAGTCCGGCGCGATGATCCTCGCCTACGCTATCACGCTGGCGCTGCTGGCGCGGGAGCGATACGGAATCGGCCAGAACGTGGAGACCTCCCAGCTCGGCGCGATGATGTTCCTGATGCAGTCCGGTATTCACCAGGTGTTCATGGGGAACCAGCAGCCGCGGCGAATCCCCCGCAGCGAGAGCAAGAATCCCCTATCCAATACCTACAAATGCGCCGACGGCGAATGGGTGTCCATGGCCGCCGTGCAGAGCGACCGCTGGTTCGGCCCCATCGTCAAGATGCTCGACCGCGAGGGGCTGCTCGAAGACCCGCGCTTCGCGACCTTGGAGTCGCGCGCAGAGTGCCAGGACGAGCTCGTCCGCATCTTCGACGAGGCCTTCGCCGGGATGCCCCGGGAGCATTGGCTCGGCAAGCTCCGCGAGATCGGCATGATCATGGGCCCGGTGCAGAGCTACGCCGACCTGCTCACGGACCCCCAGTGCATCGCCAACGACTACATAGTCGAGCTCGAGCACCCCGCCGTCGGTACGCTCAAGGAGGTCGGTACCCCGATCTACTTCAGTGAAACGCCGGGACGGCCCCGATCGACGGCCCCCGAGTTCGGCCAGCACACCGAAGAAGTGTTACTCGAGCACGGCTACGATTGGGACGAGATCGAGGAGCTACGCTCCGCCGGAGCGATCTAGCAGCAGCCCACACCGGGGAGTCCAGAGGGGCAGAGCCCCTTTGGCGAGGGTTGAAGGGGATGTGCCCCTTCAACCGACAGGGCTGAAGACTTCGCACGCGTTTCCCGGAGAGTCCAGAGGGGCAGAGCCCCTTTGGCAGGGGTAGAAGGGGATGTGCCCCTTCTCTCAACTCCTAGCCCGAAGGGCTACCTTGAACCCCCTCCAGGGGTTTGGGGGGTTCCTCCGGCCGCTCAGTCGCCTCTCCCATAATGTGCACGTCGCCTATCCGCTCTTTTCGGCCCGGACCTCCGCTTCGATCCGCGTTCCCTTGAAAAAGTCGGGGTTGCTGCCGGTGAAAAGCTTCACCGGGTTGCCGAAGGTGAAGTCGCGAAAGTCGTGATCGGTCAGCAGCCCGCGTTCGACGAGCTCGTACGCCTCAGCCGTGACCGTGCTCATGTCGGGCACGTCCCAATGTCCGATGTCGGAGCTGAACAGCGCGTTGAGCCTGGCGCCGAGGGGCCATAGCTGGGAGTTGAACGCGACCGCGTTGGTCGGGTCGTCGGCCTCGCAGCCGAAGAAGAAGCTGGGGACGAAGAGGTCCCGGATGTCCTCCACCCGTTCAATGCCGCATGCTGCGAAGTCATCCGTCGCGCTGGGGTCGTCGACAACGTCGTCGGTGACGTTCGCTTCGATCCCGAACAGCCTGTCCATCTTCGCCCGCATCGACTCGTAGCCGTATCTCTCGTGAAGCTCGCGGAACCGCTCCCGGTCAAGGTTCGCCGGGTTGTAGTTCTGGACGGCTTCACGGTTGCGCTTCTCCCAGTGCCCGACGATGTCGCTATACAGACGGCACCCCGTCGCGACGCCGCCCTCGAGGAAGGCGAAACGCAGTGTTGGGAAGCGGCGAGTCACGCCGCCCATGAAGACCGACTTGCACGCGGCCTCACCGCCCGAGGCGAAGTGCCCCATGTGGTTGTACATATAGTTCGTGGGCGAGGCCCGGCTCGTGAACCCCATCCCGCCTTCGTGGAACATCATCGGAACGCCCAGCTCCACGCACTTGGCCCAGAACGGGTCGTAATCGTACTCGCTGTCGACGCCGAAGTTGTCGAGCCAGCGCCCAACTCGCGAGAGGGCCGGCTGACTCTTGAAGAAATCAGGGTAGGCGCGCTGCACCGCCTTGATCGGCCTGAGTACGCCCGAGATCTTGATAGCCTTCAGGCCCAGAACGTTGATCGCGAACTCAGCCTCCTCGATGGCCTGCTGCGGGGTGTTCATGGGGATCACGGCCACCGGCGTCATCCGGTCCGAGTACTCGCGGCAGATGTCGGCCCGATAGGAGTTGAAAGCCCGCACCCAGACGCGAGTCGCCTCCGAGTCGGAGGAGTCCGAGCCATCGGCGGGGACCACCTGAAACCGGTTCGTGTCGGTAGTGAACAAGACAGTGAAGTCGATGCCGAAGTCGTCGAGCCGTTCGTAGAGGAGCTTCGGCAGGCTGGCCGTGGCGCGGTCCAGGGTGTTCTTCGTGGGGACGAGCCACCAGACGGGGAAGTAGTCGCGACTGTCGCGAAGCTCCTCGACGGACCAGTCGGCGAGGCGCTTGAACGGGGTGCCGAACTGGGCGACGAACTTGCTCCCGCCGATCTCCCGTACGTAGTCTTCCAAGGGGGCGAGGAACTCCACCATGTGCCCGTCGGCGTCGATGACCGGGTGGTCCAGTTGGGACCGGACCCCTCGAGACCGGGTCGTCGTGGTGGTCGCCATGTCGTCCCTCTTCCCTGCGGTCGTCGCGGCTAGGCTTCCGGCTGGTCCTTCCAGAACTCGTCCCAGGTTGGCCATGCGTCCGGGAGGGGCGCCGTGGCGTGGGGCATGTCGGGCCAGCGCATCTTGATGGGTCCGTTGGCTCGCCCGGCGACATCGACTGCGTACCAGGGCATCGGCCGCCTTCGCTGGAAGTACCACCGCCCGTCCCGGCGCTCGTAGGTGTCCCAATACTGCAGCGCGAGCACGATCCACTCGCCCCGCATCTCGTGTTCCGCCCGGGTGTAGACGACGCCGGTAGCCCGATCGGCGTCCTGGATGTCGATGACGTGGTTGCAGACGAAGTGGATGCTCGTGGTGAAGCGTCGCAGCCGGCGCGTGAAGTCCTGACGCAGCGCGTCGCGGCCCTTGCCGAGGCGTCCGAGATTCACGTCCTCGACGAAGAGCTCGCCGAGCGTTAGAAGGTTGCGGCTGTCCACCGCCAGCGCGTAACGAACGGCTAGCTGGCGTATCTGCTCGACGGCGTCGAGCCGCGCTATCTGCTCCGTCAGGGACTCATCCACGAGGGGGGCTTCAGACCTTGGCTGCGGTCACAGGCCGGGCAGACGGCACCGGGTCCGGGTCGTCGAAGAACTCCGGGTCGCCATAGTCGGGTTCGACCAACGTGGGGTCCGTTACCCAGAACGAGGCCTCGAGCTGGATGCCGTTCGGGTCCGTGAAGTAGATCGACTTGACGATCTTGTGGTCGACGACGACGGTCACGTCCTCGCCCTTGCTGAGCAGCCGCTCTCGCAGCGCCAGCAGAGCCGTCTCGTCCTCGACGTTGAACGCGATGTGGTCGATCTGGAGCCAGCCGTCCTCGGGGACTCCCGCCTCCTTGTGTCGCTCGACCACGTTCGGGTATTCGAAGAAGGCAACCGTGTTGCCCTCGCTGAGCTTGAAGAAGTAGTGACGGTACGGAAGGCCGTTGGGCTTGTTTCCCGTGGTGGCCACGAGTGGCATGCCCAGGGTATCCCGGTAGTAACGGGTGGTCTTCTCCATATCCCCTGTAATGAGGGCCAGATGATTGATGCCGCGGATGTTGCCCATCGTCTGCTCCTTGCCGGTCCGGCGGGATCGCCGGGCATTTGACGGTTTCGATGCAGCCGGACGAGAGATGGTTTCAGTCCGGCCCGCGTTGACGACAGTAGCCACGCCAGGACCCGGTGTCAAGGTCGCTGGAAAGCGCGGCGAAAGCTGCCCTTTTGGTCCTGGAACTTAGGTACTTCCAATGCGCTTACAACGGGGGTTATACTGGCCCCGCCGAAAGAATAACGGCCTGACTGGATCTGCCCTGCCAAGAGACGGTTCCAGTCAGGTCGCGAGGAGAGCCCATGTTGGCGGCCCTGCAGAGGTCCGTGGCGACGTACCGCCACGACACCGGCCTGAAGTTCGGTTTTATCGCTCTGATCTATCTGGACGTCGTGTTGACCTTTGTTGCGCTACGCCTGGGTTTCACCGAGCTCAATCCCATCATGGCGAATCTCATGGGGAACCCCTGGGCGCTCGTAGTCGTGAAGGGCGCGGCGCCCGTCGTCATCAGCTGGCTTATCCCGGGGAGGCTGCTGGTCCCCGCCATCATGCTCCCATTGCCGTGGTGGCGTGGAACGTGAAAGAGCTCCTGGGCGGATAGCCCGCCGGCCCCTATCCTTCGCTGAAATCCTCCGCCGGCAGCAGCCCCGTCGCTCGCATATACATGGTTACCGCGTGCACGCGCGGGTGTTTGCTGTCCGGGACCTCTCCCATCTTTCCGTAGATGTTATTGATATGCCGCTCCACGGTTTTCGGCTCGAGGCAGAGGACCTGGGCGATGGTGTTGTTGCGATGTCCCTTGGCCATCCAGCTCATCACCTCGAACTCGCGTGGGGAGAGCTGCTTTATGAACGTTGCTTTGGACTCGGCATTGGAGATCAAGCCCTCCATGACCGCGGGATCGAGGATGATACGCCCCTCGTCGACGGCGTTGACTACCTGAATAAGCTGGTTCACCGTGTCCACCGTGTGTTTAAGAAGGAGGAACGCGCACCCCCGCGTGGTCTTGCGGGAGAATTCCCGGAGCGCCCTGATCCCCTTGACGTCGTAGGATGCGGCAAGCATCACGATCGCGAGCTGGGGGCAGACCTCTCGCAGCACTTCGAGCCGCTCGACAACCGACGGCTGGAGCAGCTTGACCCCGAGCAGGAGCACGTCGGCCTGCAGGGCCTCTACCGCTGATACCAGGGAGTCGCCGTCGGTATTCCCGGTGGTACCCACGACCTCGACCGCCGCGTACGGCTGGAAGAAGGACTGATACGCCTGGCGAAGGATCTGCTGCTCCTCCGCTATATACAGGCCCACCGTTCGAGTCGGAGGTTGCTGGCGTCGCCAAGAGGAGCCATTGTTGGCGTCCTGCAACCCTTCATCCAGCCCCTGCGATGGGGCTCCGGGAAGCTGCGCGTTTTGTAGACCTGCACCTGTCCGCATCTGTCTTTCCAAGTGTGGCTCCTCCTCGGATTTGTTCCTTTGGGGATCTCCCCAGCCGTTGCTCCAAGCTTATGGCGCTGGGCAGGAACCTCCTACCGGGGAGCCACCTCAACTTTCAGCCCCAACACCCGGAGACGACGAGGGGCTGGCCCACTCCCGGGGCCGGTCCCCCTGAACGCATTGAGGGGGTAACACCCTGGGTGCACAGGTAGCCGCACCCGCGGGGGGAGGTGAACCGGCAATGGTACAATCTGATTGATGATATTGATTCCGATTCGGCCAGGACCCTCATGACACGCCATTCGACACGCGGAGCGACTCAGCTCCCGCTGCCGCCCACAACTCGGTCAGCATCCAGGATCTCGACGCCGACGAAGATCATGATCGTCGAAGACGAGGGCCTGTTTCGCGACATGCTCCGCGCCTCGCTGGCATCCCAGACCGGCATCGAGGTCGTCGGCGATGTCGCCGACGGCGAAGGGGCCATCCTCATGGCCCGCGACCTTGAGCCCGATGTGATCATCATGGACATGGAGCTTGCCGGGGAGATCAACGGCATCGAGGCCGGCCTGCGGATCAAACAGGAGAACCCGGGCGTCGGTATCGTCGTGCTCTCTCTCCACGGGGATAAGGAGTATCTCGCGAGCCTGCCGCTCAGCCACGCCGAGGGCTGGTCCTACCTGATGAAGCAGACCGTGTCCGATCTCGACGCACTCACTCGCGCCATCGAAGGCGCTGCCGCCGGCCTGATGGTGCTGGACCCCGCCCTCGTGATCGGCTTGAGGCCCAAGCCGAAGACCCGGCTCGAGGCGCTGACCGTCCGGCAGCGAGAGGTCATCGAGCTCATGGCCCAGGGATTCAGCAACTCGGCCGTCGCCGAGCGCTTGATGCTTGGCGTCAAGTCCGTCGAGAACTACATCAACGCCATCTACCAGCACCTGGGTATCCGCCAGGACGAGCCCATTCACCCCCGCGTGAAGGCCGTGCTGATGTTCCTGCAAGAGTCCGGCGGGAACGGCGCCTAGGCGTCGGCTTGCCCCGGCGGAGAGAGGCCGAGGACTCGGCTCTCCGCAGCGTAGGGGCGATCGGCTTCATTCCCAAACGCTCGTTCACCGTTGACGCCGTTCGCGATCTCGTTAGAGCAAGGATCGACAGGGCACGGATCGCGGAGGCCTGAGCAGGGGTAGCGATGCCGCCCGGGATGGAACCGGAGAATCCAGAGAGGGAGGAGCCCTCTTTGGCAGGGGTTGAAGGGGATGTGCGCCTTCTCTGATGAACTAGCTCGAAGGGCTAGCTTGAACCCCTTCAGGGGTTTGGGGGTGTTCCGCGGGAAACTGCAGCCCCGCGGATCGGACTCCCCGAGGAGTGACCCCGCTAGTTCAGGTGCTCCATGATGTACGAGTCCCACTCGTTCGCCATGGTCTGAAGCGCGTCGGATTGCGATGCCGGCGGCGTCTTCACCGACCACTTCCGGAGCATCGCCCCGCGATCGTTCTCCACCTCGTAGTGGTAGAAATTGTGCGCAAGGATCCTCAGCAGGTCCACGGCCGCGCCCTGCTCCAGCAGTCCTGAGGCCTGTAGGCGCAGCAGGATCGCCTCGTAGACCTGATAGGTCGTGGCGTCGGCGTCGGAGAGGAACCGCTCGACGTACTGAACGACCAGGCCTTCCACCGATTCGTCCCAATCGGCCGGTGGCTCGAAATGGGGAGCGATCTTGAACGTCTGCGAGAGGGCGTAGGCCTCGTCCGTGGAGTCCTCGAGGGCCAGATCGCCGAGGGGCTGCAGGTCCTGGTCCAGCGGCACGTAGAACGTGCGCCCGAGCCTCTGCACCTGCTCCCACATATGGATTTCACGTTTGCGCGCCCTGCTGCCGGCGGGCGTCGCGGAGGTCGACCTGCGGTTCGTCTCGAGGGCATGTTTCCGGATGATCATACGTTAGTACTGGGGCTCCATCGTGGTCCCGCGCACGCCGTCGAGCAGCGGAGCGCCGACCTGTTTCGTTCACTCTGGCTACTATAGGCCCCCCGTCTGAAGGCGGTCAACCTGAACGAACCTAACCATTACTTACCTAATCTCTCGGGTTAATCCGGAAATCGGCGAAAACGGGGCTGGCGAGGGCCTAACTCGCCGAAAGAAACGCCCGAGTATGCGCCGCCGCCTCATCTTCCAAGCCCGCGCCGGCGTCGATCCAGACGATTCGTGGGTCGCTGGGATGGAACCATGCCTGTTGATGCCTGGCGAACCGGTGGGTGTCCGCTTTGATTCGCCCTATGGTGGTGGGCAGGTCGGCCTCGCCCCGAAGATGCGCCACGATGGTCCCGTAGCCGAGACTCGACAAGGCGGGGAGGTCGGGAGAATATCCCCGCTCGAGCAGGCCACTGACCTCCTCTACCCAGCCCATGGCGATCATCCGGTCCACCCGGGCGTCGATCCTGTGGTACAGCCACTTCCGGGGCGCCGCTATGCCGAGGACAAGGGAGCGGTAAGGGGGCGGGCCCGTGGTCCCCGCCTGCGAGAACGGGATTCCCGAAACCCGTGTGACTTCGATCGCGCGGACGACACGGCGGACGTTGCGCCGGTCGATACGGGAGGCGGCCACGGGATCGATTCGCTCGAGCTGCGAGAACAGGGCGTCGATGCCCTCCCGCTCCGCCATCTCTTCCAGCGAGCGGCGCAGATCGGGGTCTGGCGGCACCTGGGGGAGCCGGAAGCCGTTCAGAAGCGACCAGACATAGTGGCCGCTCCCGCCGACCAGGAACGGCACGCGGCTCCGTTCGTGAACGTCGCGTATTGCCGCGGACGCCACCGGGAGATAAACGGCGACGTTGAACTCGGCGTCCGGGTCCACCACGTCGATGAGATGGTGCGGGGCCGCGGCCTGCTCCGCGGCCGTCGGCTTGCCCGTGCCGATGTCGAGAAGGCGATAGACCTGGCGGCTGTCGGCGCCGACGATTTCGCCCTGGAACTCGGAGGCCAGGGACAGCGCGAGGGCCGTCTTACCGACAGCGGTAGGGCCGACGATGGCGACGACGGGGAGAAGCGAGGCCATTGGGTCGGCCGCGGCGGCGTTCGCTACCCAACCACCCGGGCTGACTGGAGCACGATGCTCACGAAGTCGACCGCCTTGAGGCTGGCGCCGCCGACCAGTCCTCCATCGACCTCTGGCTGGGCCATCAGCTCGGCGATGTTGTCCGGGGTCACGCTACCCCCATAAAGGATACGCAGAGCTTGCGCAAAGTCGATACCGTAAAGCTCGGCGACAAGGCGGCGAATAAGCCCGATCGTCTCGCCGGCGTCAGCGGGGCTGGCGGCGACTCCCGTCCCGATGGCCCACACCGGCTCGTAGGCGACGGTCAGGGCGGCGTCGGCGGGGATGCCGGCGAGGCCGGCGCGGACCTGGCGGGTGATCACCTGCTCCGTGTCGCCCCCGCTTCGCTCCTCCAGCCGCTCGCCGACTGCGAGGATCGGTTTGAGGCTCGAGGACAGCGCCGCCGCAACCTTCTTATTCACCAGCGCGTCGTCCTCGAGAAAGATGTGCCGGCGCTCCGAGTGCCCGAGGATGACATACTCGCAGAAGTCGATGAGCATCCCGGGCGAGATCTCGCCGGTGAACGCGCCCTTGGCTTCGTGGTGCATGTTCTGGGCCCCGACCTTTACCGACGAGCCATAGAGAGCGTCGGCTACGGTCGGCAGCGAGACGAAGGGCGGACACACGACCTTGTCGACGCCCTGGATGCTGTCGAGGGGCTCGCGAAGGTCTGTAGCCAGTACGCGGGCCTCCGCCGCGTTGGCGTTCATCTTCCAGTTGCCCGCGATCAGAGGGGTGCGCATGGCTTTTCGGTCCGAGGCGCCGCTCAGGCCCCGAACTTCTTGAGTTTCAGGGCATTCGCCATGCCCAGCATCAGGGTCTGCTCCGCCGGGAAGCGCCCCAGCGAGCCTCGCGCACAAGTCCGCTCGTTGAACGCGGCCACGCCGTCGGCGCCCGCATAGCGGGAGTGGAGGAGGTACGGCACGGGGTGCCAGCTATGGGCGCTCAGGATCGAGGGCGTCGAGTGATCGCCCGCCACCATAATCACGTCGGGGTCGACCTCGCGCAGCGCCGGGATGCCGGTGTCGAACTCCTCCAGCGCCTCGACCTTCTTGGCGAAATCGCCGTCCTCCCCGGCGGCGTCCGCCGGCTTGAAGTGGACGAAGAAGAAGTCGTGGTCGTCGCGATGCTCGGCCAGCGTCGCCATCTCGTCCACGATGGTGGTCCCGGTCTGAAGGATCTTCATGCCGACAATCCTGGACAGCCCCCGGTACATAGGATAGGTCGCGATGGCGGCCGGGTTGAGGAGAAAGCGCTCGCCCATCGACGGCACGTTGGGAGGCTGGGAAAAGCCGCGAAGGAGGACCATGTTGGCCCGGTCTCGGCCAGCGAGGGCTTCTCGGGCGTCGGCGGCGAACTCGTTGGCGATGCGGGCCATCTTCTCCGCCGCCGGGCTCAGCGGACGTATCTCCAGCGGCGGCAAGCCCACCTTCTGCGGGTCTGACTCCGTTACCTCTTCGTCGAGCCCGTCGCCGGAGAAGACGAGCACGAAGCGATGGTCCTTGACCGGGTAGGCCCGCACCTTCGCCCCGTCCACCGTGATGCGGTCGAGGATGTCCACCAGGGGCTGCGACTCCTCGCTGGGGATGCGGCCCGCCCGCCGATCGGCGACATTGCCATCGGGGCCCAGGGTGCAGAAGTTGCCGCGAACGGCGATCTCGCCCGGTTGCACGTCCAGTCCGATGCCGAGCGCCTCCATGATGCCTCGCTTGATCAGATAGCTGAGCGGATCGTAGCCGAAGAGGGCCAGGTGCCCCGGACCGCTCCCCGGGGTAATGCCCGGATAGACGGGATCGGTGAGGCCGAGCGCACTCTCGGCGGCCAGGGCGTCCAGGTTTGGGGTGTGGGCCGTTTCCAGCTCCGACTTCCCGGTGGCGGGGTCGGGCAGCCCGCCGAGGCCGTCGGCGACGAGCAGGACGATCTTGGATGGCGAGGCCTCGACCACCTCGTCGAGATATTGGAATGGCATGCGACTCCTCTAGTGGGGCTATGGGACACCCCCAAACCCCCTGGAGGGGGTTCAAGGTAGCCCTTCGGGCATTTTGTTATTAGAAGGGGCACATCCCCTTCAACCCCTGGGCCTTCGACTTCGATCAGGGCAGCCTCCGGGGCTCCGTCCCTCTGGACTCTCTCTTGTTCCGTCAGCCGGAGACCGGTCTGGCGATCAGCGGTCCATCAGCGCCGCGACGCCGGGCAATACCTTGCCCTCCATGAGCTCCAGCGATGCCCCGCCGCCGGTGGAGACGTGGGACATTCTGTCAGCCAGGCCCAGCTCGTACACGGCCTGGGCGGTGGAGCCCCCACCAACGATAGTTGTGGCGTCAAGACCGGCCACGGTATCGGCCACACCACGGGTGCCGGCGGAAAAACGGGGCATCTCGAACACCCCCATCGGTCCGTTCCAGATGACCGTGCGGCACTTCTTCAGCTCGCTGCGGAACAGCGCCACTGTCTGCGGGCCGATGTCCACGATCGTCCACCCGGGAGAGATCGCCGCCGCGGCCACGGTGCGGGATGGGGCGTTGGCCTCGAACCGCTCGGCGATCACGACGTCGACCGGCAGCAGCAACGACGTCCCGCGGGCCTTCGCCCGCTCCTCGAGAGTGGACGCGACGTCGGCCATGTCCGCTTCGAGTAGCGACGCGCCCACCTCGTACCCCTTTGCGTGGAAGAAGGTAGCCGACATGCCCCCACCGATGAGGACCGACTCCACGACCTCGACCATGTGCTCCAGGATCTTGACCTTGTCGCTGACCTTGGCGCCGCCGACGATGGCGGCCACGGGCCTCTCCGGGTCGGTGACCGCCATGCCCAGGAACTCCAGTTCCCTTTCCATCAGGAAGCCGGCCACCGCGGGGAGGTGATGCGTCACGCCTTCCGTGGAAGCGTGGGCCCGGTGGGCGGTGCCAAAAGCATCGTTGATATAGAGGTCGGTTGCACCCGCCAGGGCCCTGGCGAACGCGGGGTCGTTCCCTTCCTCCTCGGGGTGATAGCGCAGGTTCTCCAGCATCAGCACTCCACCGGGTCCCAACTCGGCTATGGAGGCGTCGACCTCGGGGCCGACACAGTCCCCGACGGTCGCGACCGGCAGGTGGAGCATCTCGCCGAGGCGCCAGGCCACGGGCGCCAGGCTCAGGGCGGGATCGGGCCCCTTGGGCCTGCCCAGATGGGAGCAAAGGACGACTCGCGCTCGCTGGTCGAGCAGATGGTGGATCGTCGGCAAGGCGGCCGTGATCCGGCTGTCGTCGATGACGGCGCCGTTCTCCATGGGGACGTTGAAGTCGACGCGGACGAGTACAAGCTTCTCCGCGACGTCCACGTCCAGCACACTCTTCTTGTTCATCAGGCTCCCGGCGTCGCCCCGGCCGCCACTTCCTCCAACTCGTAGCGGAAGAGCTCGATCACGGGGTTCGCCAGCAGGGTGCGGCACATCTCCTCGACCCGCGATCCGGCGTCGGCGGCGTCTGCGGCGTCGAGGAGAAGCTCGATGTACTTCCCGACTCGCACGTCGGCGACCCCGGTGTGGCCCAGGCTGTGAAGGCCGCCGCGCACCGTCAGGCCCTGGGGGTCGTTCACCGTCGGCTTCAGGGTCACGTAGACCCTGGCGAGGAAGCGGTGGACCATGTCTCCCATCAGGGCAGAGGCTGTCCGGTCAGCCGTTCGTACACGTCCCGGTAGCGTTGGGCGGTCTGTTCAGTGATCTCGAACGGGAGCTCGGGGCCGGGTGGCTCTTTGTTCCAATCGCTCGCGTTTAGCCAATCGCGGACGAACTGTTTGTCCATCGGCTCCTGCGGCCGCCCGACCTCGTAGGCCTCGTCGGACCAGAACCGGCTCGAGTCGGGCGTCAGCACCTCGTCGATCAGGACAAGCTCTCCATCGAGCAGACCGAACTCGAACTTGGTGTCGGCGATGATAATTCCCCTGGTCAGCGCGTAACTGTGGCCGGCCTGGTAAACGTCCCGCGTCATCTGCTCGAGGCGGACCGTCAAATCCTTGCCGACCAGGCCCTCCATCTCGTCCATAGACATGTTCTCGTCGTGGCCGACTTCGGCCTTCGTTGTCGGCGTGAACAGTGGCGGATCGAGTCGCTCGCTCTCCCGCAGACCCGCGGGGGCCGCCTCGCCGGAGATCGTGCCCGATTTGCGGTACTCGCTCCACGCCGAGCCGGCCAGGTAGCCGCGGACGACACATTCAACGAGCACCGGCTGCGTCTTCTTCACGAGCATCGCCCTGCGCGCAATCTCCTGGGGGAGGTCGGGGACGTATGGCGCGACCTTCGCAGTGTCGTAGCCCATCGCCAGGAAGTGGTTGGGGACCACTGCATGGAGCTTCTCGAACCAGAAACGGGAGAGCTCGTTGAGGACGACACCCTTTTCGGGGATTCCGTTGGGCAAGACCACGTCGAAGGCGGAAATGCGGTCGGTGGCGACGAACAGCAGCTTATCGCCCAGGTCGTAGAGGTCGCGGACCTTGCCGCGGTGCGTCAGGTTGGGGAGGTCGGTCTTGGTCAGCGTGGTGGGCATAGAGGCCTCCGCTCTCAGGCAACGCCGGCGCGGTCGAAGACCTCGTCGACGTTGCGGAGGTAGTAGTCGTAGTCGAAGACCCGGTCGAGCCGCTCGCCGTCCAGCAAGCCGGAGACGTCAGGGTCGCGCTCGAGTAACGCCCGGAACGAGTCGTTCGAGTCCCAGGCCTTCATCGCGTTGCGTTGTACAAGCTCATACGCCCGCTGCCGGACCAGGCCCTGCTCCACCAGCTCCAGCAGCACTCGCTGCGAGAAGATCAGGCCGCCGGTGGCATCGAGGTTCGTTCGCATCTGCTCGGGGAAGACGCGGAGCCCTCGCATGACGAACGACCAAACGTCGAGCATGTAATCGAGGGCGAGACAGGAGTCGGGCAAGATCACCCGTTCGGCTGAGGAATGACTGATATCGCGCTCGTGCCAGAGGGCCATGTTTTCGAGGGCGGTGGTCGCGAAGCCACGGAGAAGCCGAGCGAGGCCGCAGATTCGCTCGCTCAGCTCCGGGTTGCGCTTGTGGGGCATGGCCGAAGAGCCAGTCTGCCCTTCACCGAAGGGCTCCTCTACCTCACGGACCTCGGTGCGCTGGAGTCCCCGGACCTCGGTGGCGAACTTTTCGAGGGAGGCAGCGATCAGGGCCAGCGTCTGGACGAACTGAGCGTGCCGGTCGCGCTGGAGGGTCTGTGTCGATGCCTTGGCTACGGTCAACCCGAGGCGCCGGCAGGCAGACTCCTCGACCGCCACGGGGACGGTCGCGTGACTGCCCACGACGCCCGAGACCTTGCCGACGGCAATGGCCTCTCGAGCCTCGCGCAGTCGGTGTGCGTTCCGCTTCATCTCCTCCACCCAGACCAGCAGCTTGAGCCCGAACGTCGTGGGCTCGGCGTGGACTCCGTGGGTGCGACCCATGATGATGGTGTGCTTGTGCTCGACGGACCGCTTGGTGAGCACGTCCGCGACCGCGTCGATGCCGGACGCAAGGATGTCCGCCGCTTCCATGAGCTGCAAGCTCAGGGCGTTGTCCTGCACGTCGTAGGAGGTCAGGCCAAGGTGGATGTGACGGCTCTCCGGGCCCAGGCTCTCGGCGACCGAGCGCAGGAACGCGTTCATGTCGTGGCGGGTCTCGGCGAACGCGCGGTCGATCCCCTCGAAAGTGTAAGAGGCCTGGCGCAGCTTGGGGAGGTCGTCGGACGGGATAGCCCCGACCTCGGCCCAGGCCTCGCAGACGGCGAACTCCACCTTGAGCCAGGTGTCGTAGCGGTTCTCGTCGGACCAGACCCGCTTCATCTCGGGCCGGGAGTAACGGTCGATCATCCTCGTATCCTCTTCAAGAAAGGCAGACTATTGTAGCGCATCTCCAAGGCCCTCACGACGTGCCAGGCAGCCCGATTCGTTACAACTGCGTTACGGCTTGCCTCAGGGACGAGGGGCGCTAGAGGCTGCGCCGGTAGTCGTCGTAAGCCTGGCGGATCGCCTCGTGCTTGATGCCAAGAATCTGGGCCGCCAGGAAGCCTGCATTCCGAGCGCCCCAGGAGCCGACCGCGACGGTAGCCACGGGGATTCCGGGGGGCATCTGGGCGATCGCGTACAGGGAGTCGATGCCCTTGAGTTCGCTCGTCGCCAGGGGCACCCCTATCACGGGAAGCGTGGTCCAGGCCGCCAGCGTTCCCGGAAGCGCCGCCGCGCCGCCGGCCGCGCCGATCAGCACCTCGATGCCCCGGTCGCGGGCGCTCTGAGCGTATTCGCGGGTCTTGTCGGGATTGCGGTGGGCCGAGATCACGTTGACCTCGTGATCGACCCCCAGCCGGTCGAGGACCTCGACGGTCTCTTTGACGTAGGTCTCGTCCGACTTGCTGCCCATTACTATGCCTACCAGTGGCATCGCATCGTCTCCTTGTCGATCGGTCGTTTTCCTCAAACGTCGTCGTGCCCACCCGCCCACCCGGATGGCTGGGGGGGTGGGGGCACCCCAACCCCGTTGCCAAAGGGGCTCCGTCCCTCTGGACTTCCCGTGAGGCGGGGGCGTGGACCACCCTGTGGGCGTTGCTCTACACCTGCTACACCTTCGACGGCTCTATGGCCCTGAGCGCGACGTCCTTGCGATAGTGGGCGTCCTTGAACCGGATGCGCTCCACGTTGACATAAGCCTTGTCGCGGGCGTCGGCGACGTCTCGGCCCCGTGCGGCGACGGTGAGAACGCGTCCCCCGGCGGTGACGGGCCTGCCGTTCTCTATCTTCGTCCCCGCGTGAAATACGGCGACTTCGGGGTCGACCTCATCGAGGCCCGTGATCGGGTGCCCGCCGCCGTAGGGGCCGGGATAGCCTCCCGAGGCCATGACGACCCCAACACAGGCGCCGGGGCTCCAATCGATCGTGGTCCGATCGAGCCGGCCCTCGATAGTCGCTTCGATGATCGTCAGCAGGTCGGTCTCGAGCCGGGGGAGGATCACTTGGGTCTCGGGGTCGCCCAGCCGGCAGTTGAACTCGATGACCTTCGCCGAGTCCCCATCCACCATCAGCCCGGCGTAGAGCACGCCCTTGAACGGCTTGCCCTCGCGCGCCATCGCGCGAACCGTCGGTGTCATGATCGTCTCGTTGATCCGGCGGACCATCACGTCGTCGAGAAACTCGGGAGGAGAGTAGCTGCCCATGCCTCCCGTGTTGGGGCCTCGGTCGGCGTCGCGGGCGCGCTTGTAGTCGCAGGCGGGTATGGTCGTCACGGCGGTCTCGCCGTCGGTGAAGGCGAAGACGCTGGCCTCGACGCCCCGCAATCGCTCTTCGACGACAACGCGCTTTCCGGCCGCGCCGAAGGCTTCTGCCAACATCGACTGTTCCAGGGCCGCGACGGCCTCTTGGAGAGTCTCGGGCACCGTGACGCCCTTGCCGGCGGCGAGGCCGTCGGCCTTGATCACCGGGGGCTCGCTCAGGCTCTCGACGTAGGTCTTCGCCGCTTTGAAATCGTCGAAGGTGGCGCTTTCGGCGTTGGGGATCGCGTAACGCTGCATGATGTCCTTGGCGAATGCCTTGCTCGCCTCGATGGCCGCGGCCTTCCGCGAGGGGCCGAAGATGGGCACGCCCTTCCCCTCGAAAAAGTCGACGATGCCCCCGGCCAGGGGGACCTCGGGCCCGACGACGATGAGGTCGATACGGTGTTCTCTGACGGCCTCGGCCAGACCAGTAAAATCCTCGGCGTCGAGAGCAAGGTTGCTCGCCGCGGTGGCGGTGCCGGCGTTCCCCGGGGCCGCGTACATGTGAGAAACCCGGTCGCTCTGCGCGAGCTTCCAGATGATGGCGTGCTCTCGAGCGCCCGAGCCCACGACGAGGACTCTCACCAGCCGCTTACTCCCACTCGATAGTCCCGGGAGGTTTACTCGTGATGTCGTAGACCACCCGGTTGACGGCCGGGACCTCGTTGACGATCCGGTTCGAGATTCTCGCAAGCAGATCGTAGGGGAGCCGGGCCCAGTCCGCTGTCATCGCGTCGTCGCTGGTCACGGCGCGTAGCGCGACAACCTGGCCGTAGGTGCGACGGTCCCCCATGACGCCGACGCTGGAGCTTGCCGTGAGCACCGCGAAGCTCTGCCACAGCTCTCGATAGAGCTTCGCCTTCTTGATCTCGTTCATCACGATCCAGTCGGCGCCTCGGAGCGTTTCGAGGCGGTCTCGCGTCACCTCGCCGATGATGCGAATGGCGAGGCCGGGTCCAGGGAAAGGCTGACGGAACACCATTTCTTCCGGCAACCCCAACGCCAGCCCCACCTCACGCACCTCGTCCTTGAACAGGTTTCGCAGCGGCTCGATGAGCGAGAGCCGCATGCGCTTCGGCAGGCCACCCACGTTGTGATGGGTTTTGATCTTGGCCGACGCTGTGTTGCCTGGAGTGACACTCTCGATCACGTCGGGGTAGAGAGTGCCTTGGGCAAGGAAATCGGCGTCGCCTAACTTGGTGGCCTCCTCCTCGAACACCCGGATGAACTCGGCCCCAATGGCCTTCCGCTTCTCCTCCGGGTCGACGGTGCCGGCGAGCCGGTTCAGGAACCGCTCCTCGGCGTCGACGTGGATGATATGCATCTTCAGATTGCGTTGGAACACGCTCAGAATCCGGTCCGACTCCTCGCGCCGGAGGAGGCCGTTGTCGACAAAAATGCAGGTGAGCTGGTCGCCGACCGCGCGATGCACCAGGGCCGCGGCAACGGCCGAGTCGACGCCCCCCGAGAGGGCGCAGATGACCTTGCCCGTCTTCACCTGGTCGGCGATGAGAGCGACTTGCTCGGCGACGAAATTCCCAGGCGTCCAATCGCCCGCGCAGTCGCAGATGTTGAACAGGAAGTTGCGCAGGATCTCCTTCCCCTGCTGGGTGTGCACGACCTCGGGGTGGAACTGCAGCCCGATCATGCCGTTGTCGTTCCCCATCACGGCGACGGGGCTGTTATCGGTATAGGCGAGGCTGCGGAACCCGGGAGGCATATCGGCGACGCGGTCGCCGTGGCTCATCCAGACCGGCACCGATGCCGGGATGCGGTCGAAAAGCGGCGCTTCCTCGTCGTTCTGGTAAAGGACGGCGTGGCCGTATTCCCGCTTCTCGCTGGGCTCGACGCGCCCGCCGAGCTGGTGGGCCATGAGCTGCATCCCGTAGCAGACGCCGAGGACGGGCACTTTGCTCTCGAAGAGCGGCGCCGGCGCCCTTGGCGCTCCGGTCTGATAGACGCTGGCAGGACCTCCGGAAAGGATAAAACCTTTCGGGTTGAGGGCTGCGATCTTCTCCCAGGGCGTGTCGTGTGGAAGGAGCTCGCAGTACACCCGCAGCTCGCGGACGCGGCGCGCGATCAGCATGCTGTACTGGGAGCCGAAGTCGAGGACGACGATGGTCTCTCGTCGATCGATGGGGGGCTCGTCCGAGAGGACGGGCTCGAGGCCGACCTTTTCCTCCGCAATCTCGAGGTAGGTCGAAACCTCTACGTCCCCGCTGACCGAGACGCGAAGGCCGGGGTCGTCGACCGTCCTCTCCACGAAGGCCTCCTCTTGCGGTGCGTCCAAGCTTAGCACCTGTGCTATACTCAGTCAAGGAACCGAGATTGGCCACTCAACAGATTCAAAAAGCCCTTTTTGCCCTCCGAAATGGAGGGCTCGTCGCGTATCCCACCGACACGGTTTACGGCCTCGGCGCCGACGCCTCCAACGCCGACGCGGTGCGCAAGATCTACGCGGCAAAGGGCCGCGCCGCCGACCTTCCGCTGCCGCTCCTCGTCGCCGACCTGGAGATGCTTCGGCGCAGCTCCGCCGACCTGCCGGACCTCGCCCTCTTGCTGGCGGAGCGCTTCCTTCCGGGGGCGTTGACGCTCGTCGTCGCCAAGGCGGCGTCCGTGCCCGACGCCGTCACGGCGGGAGGCGCCAACGTGGCGCTGCGCATCCCGGCCCATCCAATACCCAGGGCGCTGGCGGCCGGTCTTGGAGGGCCCCTGGTCGGCACCAGCGCGAACCGGTCCGGCAGGCGGAGCCTGACCGCCGCCGCGGACGTCCGGCCCGAGCTAGGGGAGGCGGTGGACTTCGTTGTCGACGGAGAGTGCCCAGGCGGCGTGGAGTCGACCGTGCTCGACCTGACTCGCGGCAGGCCGGTCGTCGTCCGTGAAGGCGCCATCCCGCTCGAAGAGATCGAGGCGGCGCTCAAGGCACTCGTCTGATCCTGAACCCGGCCCGCCGAGTGGCTATGCGGAAAGACTAATGACGACTCCAACCAGCCTCTATCGCTTTGAGCACGATCTCGACGCCGAGCTGCGTTCGGCGGTCGGCGATTCCAAGTCGCCCCTGTACGACATGGTCCGTTTCCAGTTGGGCTGGACGGACCAGATGGGCATGCCCACGCTCCACGGACCGGCCGAGCGTCCCCATGCCTGGCTCTGCCTCCTGGCTGCGGAGGCCGTCGGAGGAGAGGCTTCGCGGGCCATGCCGGCCGCCGCCGCTCTGGAGCTGGCCAACGGGTTCTGGGAGGTCCACGAGGAAGTGCGGAGGGGAAACCCTGGCGGAAGCGACCGACCGACGCTCTGGTGGCTGTGGGGCAACTCGCAGGGTATCAACGCTGGCGATGGCCTCTATTCCCTTTCCAGGCAGAGCCTCATGGATCTGCATAATCGGGATGTTCCTTCCAACATCGTGGCCTCGGCGCTCGACGTCCTCGACACGGCGGTGCTCGCCATGAGCGAAGGCCGCTATCGAGACGTGGAGTCGGAGAGCGGGCCGGATGTCACCCCGGACGCCTACCTCGCCGTTTTGGACGCGAGCGCCGGCGCGCTAGCCGGCTGCGCTTCTCGGATCGGCGCACTGGTCGGCGGCGCAAGGGAGCCGGTCGTCGAGGCCCTGGGCCGCTTCGGCCGCGGACTTGGCTCCGCCTGGCGCATTCGACGCGAGATCGCGTCACTCTGGGGCGGCTCGGCGGCGAACGGCTCTGAGCTTGTCGAGGCGCTCGATGGAGCCGCCACGCTGCCGGTGCTCTACGCCTATGCCCACGGGAAAGGCGCCGACCTCAAGACGCTCGAAGCCATCTCCCACCGAGAGGACGTGCTCACCGACGAGGCCCTGGGCCAGGCGCTGAGGGCGCTCGACCGCATCGGTGCGAAGCGGTACGCCGAATCCGCGGCGGAGGCACGCGTGGCAGACGCGCTCGGCGCCTTGGAAGGACTGACGCTTCTAGTCCAGCCGCGGGACCAGCTCGTGGCAATGTTGCACTACCTCACCGGCGGTCCCGCCTGATGGCCCAGCGCCCCGACGTTCCCGTGCCGCCCGAGCGACTCACCATCCCCGGCAGGATCGCAGCCCATCTGCGGAGCAAACTCGTGGCGGGGATCATCATCCTGATCCCGCTCGTCGCCACTGTCCTGATCCTGCGGCTCGTGTTTGATTTCTTCGACGGGCTCGTGCAACCGCTGGTGGAGCGGTCGTTCGGTCGGGAGATCGTCGGTGTCGGCATCGGCATCACGGCTGCCACGGTGTACGTGGCCGGTCTGGTGGCGACCAACTTCATCGGCAGGGCCTTCATCCGCCAGGTCGAGTTCGTGATCGTCCGGATCCCGATTATCCGCGTTGTGTACCAGATAGCGAAGCAGATCGTCGACTCGGTATCGGCGGCGGGCCATGCCAAGTTCCGCGTTGTTTTGGTGGAGTGGCCGCGCGAAGGCGTCCATACCATCGGTTTCGTGACGGGCCATGTCGCCGACGCCGATGGGAACTCCTATGTGAGTGTCCTGATACCTACGACGCCCACTCCTCAAACCGGGTTCCTGGCCATCTACCCCGAGCAAGAGGTTATCCCCACCGACCTTAGCGTCAACGACGGGATCAAGATGGTCGTCTCCAGCGGCGTGCTGGCCCCCCGCGACGTCATGCGTTACATCCAGGAGAACAAGGGAAAGCCGACGCCGCCCGTCGTGGGCGTCGACACCGAGAGCGACGTCGACGAGGCGGCTACGACTCGATAACGCCCTTGGTGCTCGGGACGCTCCCCGATATCCGCTCGTCGATCCGCGTCGCCGCGTCCAGCGACCGGGCCAGCGCCTTGAACAGGCACTCGACCCGATGGTGGTCGTTCACTCCGCGCAGCACCTCGGCGTGCAGGTTGAAGCGGCCTTCGCGGGCGAACGTCTCGAGGAAGTGGCGCACGAGGTCGGTGAGCAGGTCGCCGACGACTTCGCCATCGAACTCCGCCTCGATCACCGGGAAGCCGCGCCCGGAGAGGTCGACGCTCACCATGGCGAGGGCCTCGTCCAGGGGCACGAAGGCGTGGGCCATGCGAGAGATGCCGGCCTTGTCACCCAGGGCCTGGTTGAACGCCTGGCCCAGGGCGATGGCGACATCCTCGACTGTGTGGTGCCCGTCGGGGTCCATCTTCGCTTTCGACGAGACCGTGAGGTCGAAAACCCCGTGCCTGGAGAGTTGCGACAGCATGTGGTCGAACATCACGAGACCCGTCTCGATCTGGTGTTGACCCGACCCGTCGATGTTCACCTCGACGGATAGGTTCGTCTCTCCGGTCTCCCGAACGATCTTCGCGCTACGCGCCATGTTTTTGTGTCCTCTCGCCTTCACTCCCAGTCACGGAGCGCCTCGATCACCGCGTCGGTGTCTTCCGGCCTCCCGACGCTGATCCGGATACAACTCTTGAGCAGCGGCGTATCGAAGTACCGCAGATAGATGCCGTGGCCGCGGAGATCGTGATGTAACGCTTTTGCGTCGCGACCGGTCACATGGCAGAGGATGAAGTTGGCTTCAGAGGGTATGGGCTCGAGGTAGGAGATCTCCCGCAGGCGCCCGTAGAGCCGTTCCCGTTCCGCCTTCAGCAACCGGACCGTCCCCGTAAGGTACTCGATGTCCCCGAGCGACTCCAGGGCCGCGACCTCGGCGGCCGCGTTGACGTTGTACGGCGGCTTGATGTCCATGAGCCGCGACGCCAGCTCCGGGGCCATCACCCCGTACCCCAGCCGAAGCCCGGCCAATCCCGCCCACTTGCTGAACGTGCGCAGGACGACGAGGTTGTCGCGCTCGGGGACGAGCTCCGCAAGGGTGGCGCCGCAGAACTCGTAATACGCCTCGTCGAGGACGACAAGGGCATCAGTGTCCAGTAAACCCTCGATGTCTTGGAGGGGGGTCACGGTCCCCGTCGGGTTGTTCGGCGAGTCGATGAAGACGACCTTGGCTCCCGCCTCGATGGCCTCGACGATGGCTGGAGTGTCGAGCCCGCAGGCCTCGCCTCGTGGGACCTCGACGACCGTCGCTCCCGCGACCTGGCCACTGAACGTATAGAAACCGAATGTCGGCGGGGTAATGACGATTGCGTCTCCCGGTTCGATCACCAGTCGCAGGAGCAGGTCGACGATCTCGTCGCTGCCCGAGCCGGCGACGATGTGGTCGGGTCCGACCCCAACATATTCGGCAAGCGCCTGTCGCAGACGCTGCTGCTGCGCGTCAGGATAGATGTGGTAGCGGTCGAACGATCCCAGGGCTTCCCTGACCTTCGGTGAGCAGCCGTACACGTTCTCGTTGCCGTCGAGCTTGATGATGCGCCCGTCCCTGCCCGCTGCGTCGCCTTCGACCGAGCCCGCCGACCGGATCGGCTGATAGGTCCGGAGCGCCTGGAGGTCGCGGCGGACGAGCCGCTTCAACAGTTCCGGGTCGCGCTTGGCCCCCGATCGGAGACTCATCCCGCCACCTTCGCGTCCCTGAAGAGCCGGGCCTTGGCCGCCCGGGCGTGGCCGGTGAGCCCTTCCGCCTTGGCGATTCGAGCGGCGGCGCCGCCCAGCCGCTGCCCCAGTGCCGGCTCGAAGCCGATGACGGACGTTACCTTGAAAAAGTCCACGAGGTTGAGGGCCGAAGCGTACCGCGCCGTGCCTCCCGTCGGCATCACGTGACTCGGCCCGGCGTTGTAGTCGCCGAGCACCTCGGGCGACGACTCGCCGAGAAACAGGCCTCCGGCGTTGACGACCAGGTCGACGTAGGACCGTGGCTTCTCGACCAGCAGGCAGAGGTGCTCGGGGGCATAGTCGTTGGCGAGCTCGATCGCCTCTTCCACTGAGCCGACGACGCCGATCAGTCCCCGTGTGTTGAGGGCCTCGCCGGCGATCTCCCGGCGTTCCAGGGTGGCAAGCTGGCGCTCGACCTCCGCCGGCACCTCGTCGGCGAGCGCCTCGGAGGTTGTCAAAAGGATGGGCGTGGCCAGGACGTCATGCTCGGCCTGGGCCAGCAAGTCTGCGGCGCACAGGTCGGCTCGGGCCGATTCGTCGGCGACGATTAGCGTCTCCGTTGGGCCGTAGACGCCGTCGATGCCGACCACCCCATAAAGCTTGCGCTTGGCGACGGTGACGAAAAGGTTGCCCGGACCGAAGATCTTATCCGCCCGAGGGATTGTGGCCGTACCGAAAGCCATCGCCGCGATGGCCTGGGCGCCACCCACTCGGAACACCTGGTCGACCCCCGCGATGCGGGCCGCGGCGAGGACTACCGGCGCCGGCTCGGGCGGCGTCGTCATCACCACGGACTCTACGCCGGCAACCCTTGCGGGCACGGCGGTGTGGAGCACCGCCGATGGGTATGACGCCGTGCCCCCAGGAACATACAGCCCTACGGTCCGCAAGGGCAAAATACGCTGACCGAGGCCCATGGCGTCGTCGAACCAACTCTCGGGGAGCCCGACCTCGTGGAAGGCGCCAATTCTTCCCGCCGCGACCTCCATCGACCCGATCAACTCGGGGGGAAGGCTGTCGAACGCCCGGTCGATCTCCTCCGAGGTAACCGCAAGGCTGTCGCCGGACCAGCCGTCGACCTTCTGGCCGTAGTCGAACAGGGCCGCGTCGCCCCGCTCGGCAACGTCGGCGATGATCCGGTCCACGGCCTCCTCCACGCCGACGCCTTCGCCGAACACGCGCGCGATTCCCTCGACCAGGGCCCGCGGGAGCGGCCCCGTCTCGGGCGGTACGCGTCGCAGCAGCTTGCGGACCTCGTCGGCCCCACGCGCCGTCCTCAACCGACCGCCCCATCGTTGAGATAGTCGTTTGCGGAGGCCACGAAGGCGTCGAGAGCTTGCTCTCGGAACGCCCTCACCTCGGCGTCGTCGACGTGCGCCCGGACCTGCTCCAGCAGGGCCGGCAGGCCCGCCATGATAGAGGCGACTTCGTCGTCGTTCGCTTCGGGGCGGACTCGCTTGAGGAACCCACGGAAAACGTCCCACGGCAGATCTCGGCCGGACCGATTGATGACCACCTGCCGCCACTCCCGCAGCAGGTCGGGCTCGATGAAGCCGACGTCGATCCCTTCGTAGGCGCCGCCGATGGCGTCCAGGGCCCCCTCCAGGTCCGTGATGTTGTCGCGCTCCTGACGGTCGAGCTCGAACTGCAGGACACGGTCGAGCACGTTGCACATCGGGTCGTTGGCAAGCTCGGTGCCGGCGCCGAAGAACCGGCGATACACGTTGACGATCCAGGTCTCGTCCGTATTCAGGTGGCTGACGTAGCCGAGGACGAAGGCGACCGTCTCACGGTTGAGCCGCTCCGACTTTCGCAGATGCGGGTATGCCCGCAGCAGTCCTTCGTAGCCCGCGCCGTTGGAGTCGGTGGCCAGCTTGAAGAAGTGGGTCCGCTCCCGCTTCCATCCGGCGTAGAGCCGAACGTCGGGCGAGGTGCAGCCCAGAAGGTAGCTGCCCATGTGCTCCTGCGTTATCGGATGGCCGAGGCGGTTGGACGCCTCGAGCGCAAACCCGATATGTAAGCCTAGATTCGGCATCGAAGCTCCGTCGCGGGGCGTCTCTGTGCATGCAGCGTCTTGGACGCCTCGCCGACGTTACCCGCCGCGCCCGACTCCGCCGCCGCCGGAGCCGATGGCGATCGGGACCACCAGCGACACGATGAGCACGATGATGATGACGATCGCGAACCCGGTCGCGAAGAGCCGCATCCGTGTGCCCTTACCGGCTGGAACGTGGCGGACTCGGGACTTTCTCGCTCTTCTTCTCGCCATGGATTACCCCCGCGCCAGGTCTTGTAGCAGGCGTTGATAAGCGTCGCATTGGCCGCTGAATACGTAGTGCGCGGGAAAGACGACAACTCCGCTGGCGCCGATCTCGCGCAGGTGATCGACGCCCGGCGTCAACCGGGCGATGGGGACGACGACCCCGACCGAGTACCAGTCGTCCTCTCCGTTGCCGCTGACGACCCTCCCGACGGAAGGTCCCTGCATGCCGCGCAAGTCAGGGTTCTCGGCCACCCGCCGCGCAACACTTTCGACCGAGTCACCCTGAACATTGGCGATGATTGAGTAAAAACCCTCCGCGCGGAGTCGCGCCTCGATCAGCTCGAGCACCGTCTTCGTAGCCGCGAGCTTGGTCGACTCTTGCTGGAGCTGGCGCCTGTTGGCAACCAGGCAAGCCGCCGACTGGACGATCACGCCGTCCTTCAAAGGCTTCAAATCGTTTTCGCGAAGCGTGCCGCCGCTCGAAGAGAGGTCGCTCACGATGTCGGCGGTCCCCATCACCGGGGCCGCTTCGATCGCTCCGTTGACGTGTACCAGGCGGGCCCCCAGAACGTTATGCTCGTCGAGGAAGCGCGCTACTTGCCGGTGATACTTGGTCGCGACCTTGAGGCCGCGCTCCTCGCCTCGCCAGCGCTGGGCCATGGTCGCGAGGTCGGCCATCGTGTCAACGTCGGTCCAGCTGTTGGGAACGGCCACGACCAGGTCGGTGCGGCTATAGCCCAGGTCCCGAATGATGTCGAGCGTGTCGCCGCTCTCATCGCGGCTCTCCAGATAGCGCTCCCAGCCAATGATCGCCAGGTCCACCGAACCGTCGTCCAGGCGCGAGGGGATGTCCGCGGAGCGCTGGAATAGGACCGATACGTCCTCGACCGTCGCCACGCGACCCGTGTACTGCCGAGCGCTCGCCCGCCTCACCGGCAGGCCGCAGTTGGCCATGAAGCGTAGCGTATCCTCCTCCATCATTCGGTCGCTGGGGAGGGCAAGTCGGAGTTGACTATCGCCGTTTCGATTCGGTTGCTGCATAGGGAGAAACTTGCAATGAAATCAGAGTCATTGTACACCGCGAGGGTTCCCTGGCTCAATCAGGCGGGGCCCAAAGGCCGGCTGCGGCTGGCCCTCGTCTTGACAACCCGCCATGGCCTCTCTATCTTCCTATATCGCGTATCGCGCATATCGCACGCAGCCGTCCCGCAAGGAGTCCGATGCCGCCCACCGATCTCAGCGACGAAGTCCGCTCCTTCATCGGCCAGGAACGGAAACGCGAGGTCTCATCGCCCATCTCCCTTTCAGACATCCGGAAATGGGGCATCGCCGTCTACTGGCCCGAGCGGGCCCCTCGACTGTTCTGGGACGAGGACTACGCGAGGTCGACGCGGTTCGGCGGCATCGTCGCCGCGGAGGACTTCAACGCCTTCGCCTGGCCGGTCGAAGGCGGCCTCGATCCCTACCGCTCCGACGACATGCTCGACGCGTTCGTGCGCATGGGCATCGGCGCCAATGTACTCAACGGGGGTAACGACACCGAGTATCACCTCCGGATGCGCCCCGGCGACGAGATTACGGCCGTCACGACGGTCGACGATATCTACCTTCGTGAGGGGCGGCTGGGCACGATGCTGTTCACCATCCAGAAAGTGGTGTGGACAAACCAGAATGGCGAGGCCATCAAGACAATGAGGCATACCGGCATCCGGTACTAGCGGCGGCGAGGAGCCTTCGTCATGAGCGACAACAACGCGGTCTACTTCGAGGACGTGAAGGAGGGGCAGGAGCTTCCTCCGTTCGAACGGCACACGGACTTCGCCAACTGGAACCGCTACGCGGCGGTCAACGACGAGTTCGTGCCCATCCACATGGACGACGAGGCGGGCCGCGCCGCCGGGATGTCCGGGGCCTTCGGCATGGGGCACATCCGGTTCACCTACCTGCACAACATGCTCCGCGACTGGGCCGGCGTCGACGGCGATCTCCGCCGGGTGAGCGTCCAGTATCGCGGCGTCAACTACAAGAACGACGTCCTGACCTGTCGCGGCCGAGTTTCCCGCAAGTACGAAGAGGACGGCGATCGGCTCGTCGATCTCGAGCTCTGGGTTGAGAACCAGCGTGGCGAGGTAATTTCGCCGGGCCAGGCGACCGTCGCCTTGCCCTCGCGGTCCGACTGATCCCTTTTTGACCCTCGCCAACCCTACTGCTACACTGAAGCTGGCCCAAGCGGGCCGGGTAGTCGCTCCGGCGCAAGCCGGGGAGGAAAGTCCGAGCTCCACCGGGCAAGGATGCTGGGTAACACCCAGGAGGGGCGACCCTACGGAAAGTGCCACAGAAACGATACCGCCCCGGCTTGCCGGGGTAAGGGTGAAATGGTGAGGTAAGAGCTCACTGGCGCCCAGGGTGACTTGGGCGCTGGGCAAACCCCATCCGGAGCAAGGCCGAATAGGAGGACAATGAGCGCCCGGCTCGTCCTCGGGTAGGCTGCACGACTTCACCGGTAACGATGAAGCTAGATGGATGACTGCCGCCGGCTTTACGGGAAGAAGCTCGCTTCGGCGGGCGTAAACCGTTCCGCTGGTACAGAACTCGGCTTACAGGCCCGCTTGGCGCCGCTCGACATGAGGCGATGGATGAGCAGGCGCTCCCATCGCCTCTCCTTTTGACGGGGCTTTTGGGAATCCCCGTTGTGTGGGAAGCATCGAACTTGGCACATGGCCACCCTAACTCGTAGCACCTTAGCCGGATGGGCGACAGACCGCAGGATTCTCACCTGGGCCGCGGTCGCCGTCGCGCTGGGCGTTCTCCTCACGCTCCTCACCGTTTCGATCAAGAACGACCCGCTCCCCTCTCAGGACGTCAGCGTCCGAGACTCGATTCGCGGGTGGGACGTCGTGGGCCTCTCCGGCTTTTTCGATTTCGTTTCGTTCCTGACTGCGGGACGCCAGGCGTTCGTCATCGGCGCGGCCTCCGTCGGCTTCCTGTGGCTGATCGGCATGCAGCGGGCCGCCGTTACCTTCGGGATCGTTGGCATCATCATCGGCGTGGTGGCTGTTCTCGGCGACTACACGCTGGGACACTACGTCGGCAGGGTGAGGCCCGAGGCGGTCGCCTCATCAGTGGTCGCCTACCCCAGCGGCCATGTATTCAGCAGCGTGGTGTTCTTCGGGTTCTGGGCGTTCCTGGGCGTCTACTATCGCGTGCCGAAACCGGTCCTCGTTCCATTGCTCTTGCTGTCGGGCCTGTTGATTTCTTCGGTGGGACTGTCCCGCATCTTCGTCGGTGACCACTGGCCCAGCGACGTCGCCGCCGGCTACCTCCTTGGGGGCATCTGGCTGCTGCTGCTTGTCCCCTTCTTCATACGAGTGCAACGGGTCCCCTGGTGGCCCGTGCGCGGGGCGGACGACGACCTCGACATCATCGGCTGCGAGCACTGCCGGACCGAGCGTTCCATAGCCAGCGAAGTGGTGCTCGACCCGGCGCAGGGGACGGCTACCAAGGTGTATCGGCCACCGGGCATCGTGCGGGCGCTGTACTGGCTCGCCTTCCAGGCCAGCTTCCCTTACGAGAGCAATCAGGCGGCCCTGGAAGCCGCCGACTATCGGAGGCGGATCGCCAGCTTTCTCACCCTCCACCGGTTCGGCAAGGACCTGGTGGCCGCCGCCACCTCGGCAAACTGTATGCACGGCAAGTGCGCCTTCGTAACCGAGTTCATCCCGGGGGACAAAGTCGACAATGACGAGCCGACCCGGGCTTTCCTGGCGCAGGTTACGGAGACGTTCGCGGACGCCGGGCTTGGCGTCTGGCAGATAAACCCCAAGAACCCGCACGCCCACACGAACCTCATTCGCACCGCCAGCGGGGACCTCAAGATCATCGACCTCGAGTCGGCGGTGGTCACGCCCATTCCCGCACCTGGACAATGGCGCTCTGCCATCCGCCGCGGCAGCATCCCGGTCTTCGACGATATCGACTTCGAGCGCCTCCGGTTGTACATCAATCGCCATGAGTCGAGCCTGGAAGCGGCGCTGGGCAAAGACGGCCTCGCGGCTTTTCACGTTGCCGTCGACAAGGGCGAGCATGCCATCCGCTCCTGGAAAGACGCCGAGCCGCGCATCTGGGGCAAGCTCATCAGCGGCATCTACCGCCTCTTCAACTGGAAGGCGTTCTTCCACCATTTGAGCCATGCAATGGAGGGCGCCGAAAAGGCCGGGGAGACGGTGCTCGAGCGTGGGATCTCGCGGTGGGAGGCGAGCAATAAGATGACCCCCGAGGACGCGACCCGCCTGCGGCGAGTCATCGATTCAGGAGAGGCTCGGGACGGCCTGCGGCATCTGGGGGCGCACGTGATCCTCAGTCTCGCGATCGTCGTTCCCATACCCGGTCTTCGAAGCGCGGCCCGGGCCCGGTGGACGGCGGCCAACTCGATCGTCTACTGGTTGGCGCGTCTCCGCCGTCGCGCCACGGGGAGAACCAACATCCACAGCCCGTTGGTCATGGTGGTATCGCTTCTTCCCGCGGTGGGAGCGATCGCCTATCTGACCTCGCGTCCGCTCAGGGAGAAGCCGCTGGGACGGGTAATGGTGGACCAGGTCGCCTGGCGCCTGCCCCTCAGACTGTACAAACGACTGAACCTCGAGCGTTGGCTGACGCCGAGGCTGCCGGTGCGGGACTCGGCTCCAGAGCCGGTCACCCGCGAGTCATGACCTCGAGGACATGGCCGTCGGGATCGCGGAAGTAGAAGCCCCGGCCGCCCCCGCGGGAGTTGAGCCGCCCGTTTTCCAGAGACCAGGGGTCGCTGCCGTAGACGATCCCTTCGTCCTTCACCCGTCCCAGGACCCCGTCGAGCTCATCCTCGCTGATAAGGAAGGCGTAATGGTGAGTCTCGAAGCCAGTCGCGTCGTCGAAATCGAGGGTCAGGTCGTCGTTGACCCGCACCGGAGCGAAGTGCCCGGTGGGGCCATCGTACCGGAGGCCGAAGACACGGGCGAAGAAACGCGCCGAGGCCTCCTTGTCCCGAGCGGGGACGATGGTGCGATTCAGCACTATCGTCACGATCGCGCCTCCGTTTCTCAGGGCCGGCCCCTGTCCCACTGTGGGCCAGTCTACACGGGGTGTGGACCAGAAGCACGCGTCGGACCTTCTCACGCGCGGGGGCATCCAATTGACTGACAGCAGGGCGAGTCGTATGCTGGTCGCCACACCACGGATGGCCGCCAGAGGAGGGCCTCTCGAGCCCATGGTTGAAGCAGTTGAGGCCCGCTCAAACCCGCTCCCGCTCCGCGTCCCATATGACTTGTTTCCTCAGGCCCGGCTTGGCGATGCCAAGGACATGTTCGACGCCGAGGGCGGCTCATGAGCGACCCGAGACTCGATAGCCTGTGCATCAACACCATTCGGCTCCTGGCCGTCGATGCCGTGGAGCAGGCGAACTCCGGCCACGCCGGCGCGCCGATGGGCGCCGGTCCCCTCGCCTTCGTGCTCTGGGACCGCTTCCTGCGGCATAACCCAATCGACCCCGAGTGGCCCAACCGGGACCGGTTCGTCCTCTCCGCCGGACATGCATCGATGCTCCTCTACTCCCTGCTTCACCTCACCGGGTACGACCTGCCGATGAGCGAGCTGAAGCGGTTCCGACAGCTGGGGAGCAAAACCCCAGGCCACCCGGAATACGGCGAAGCTCCAGGCGTCGAGACCACCACCGGGCCCCTGGGCCAGGGAGCGGCCAACGCCGTCGGCATGGCCATCGCCGAGCAGATCCTGGCGGAGACATACAACCACCCTGGGCACGAGATCATCGACCACTGGACCTACGCCGTCGTGTCCGATGGGGACCTCATGGAAGGGGTCGCCTCGGAGGTCTCTTCCCTTGCGGGCACCCTGGGCCTCGGGAAGCTCATCTTCATCTACGACGACAACGAGGTCTCCATCGAAGGCGATACCGACATTTCCTTCCGCGAGGACGTCGGAGCGCGTTTCAAGGCCTACGGTTGGGACGTGATCGGCCCTATCGACGGGATGGACCCCTCGGCGGTCGATTCGGCCATCCGCCAGGCAAAGGGGGACCAGTCGCGCCCCAAGCTCATCGTGGCCCAGACCACCATCGGCTTCGGAAGTCCCAACCTGGCGGGGACCGGCAAGGTCCACAGCGACCCCATGGGCGAAGACGAGGTGCGTCTGACGAAACAGAACCTAGGCTGGGGCTACGAGGGCACCTTCGTCGTTCCGGAAGAGGTCCTCGTCCACATGCGCCGGGCGCAGCAAGAAGGGCCGCAGCGCCAGCGCGAGTGGGAAGCAAAGCTGCAAGCGTATCGGAAGGCTTACCCCGAACAGGCCGGCCGGCTGGACGAAGCCCTCAGCGGCACTCCCGGCTCTGGCTGGGACCGCGATTTGGAAGGCCTGTTCGAGGGCGCGGAGAAACCCGTCTCGACCCGTGAGGCGTCGGGGAAGGTGATCAACGCGCTGGCGGAAAAGGTCCACTTCTTGGTGGGCGGCTCGGCGGACCTGGCGCCTTCGACGAAGACGATCATGAACGGCGTCGGCGATTTTTCACCCGAAAATCACGCCGGTCGAAACATGCACTTCGGTGTCCGCGAGCATGGCATGGGAGCGATCGCCAATGGGATGGCCCGTCACGGTGGCGTGTTGCCTTACACCGCGACGTTCTTCATCTTTTCCGACTATATGCGTCCGCCCATGCGACTCGCCGCGCTGATGGGGCAGCGGGTCGTGTTCCTGTTCACCCACGATTCGGTGGGGGTTGGCGAGGATGGCCCCACCCACGAGCCGGTGGAACAACTGATGGGCATGCGCACCGTCCCGAACATGGTCGTGATCAGGCCCGCCGACGCGAACGAGACCGTCGAGGCCTGGAAGCTGGCCATCGAGCGCCGCGATGGGCCCACCGTCCTAGCCCTCAGTCGGCAGAACCTGCCCGTGCTCAACGGCTCGGCGCCAATTGCCGAGGGCGTGAAGCGCGGCGCCTATGTCCTCTGGGAGGCCGCCGCCGACCCTTTGTTGATCTTGATAGCCACGGGCTCCGAAGTCTCGATCGCGCTCGAAGCTGGCAAGACGCTTGAGGCTCGCGAGGTCAAGGCCCGCGTCGTGTCGATGCCGTCGTGGGAGCTATTCGAAGCGCAAACTGCGGACTATCGCGAGCAAGTACTACCCTCCAGCGTAACCCGGCGCATCTCGGTCGAGGCCGGCGTCACGCTGGGCTGGTCCCGCTACGTTGGGACGGGTGGCGTCTCCATTGGGGTCGACCGTTTCGGCGCCTCGGCTCCCGGCAAAGACGTCTACCGGCATCTCGGACTCACCCCGGAGCGGGTCGTCGAGGAGGCGGAGTATCTGGCGGCTAACGCGTCGTAAGGACCCTGACGCTGGAGAAGGGGCGGCCCACCGCCCGAGCGGCGGTCCTGAGAGGAGTGCGTCGATGACGAACCCTGTCCAGGAGGCCCGACGGCTAGGGCAGTCGATCTGGTACGACAACATGCGCCGCGGGCTCCTCACCTCGGGCGAGCTGCAACGGCTCATCGATCTGGGAGTCTCCGGCGTCACCTCCAACCCCACCATCTTTGAAAAGGCTATCGCCGGAAGCACCGACTACGACGACGCCCTGCCCTCGCTGATCCGCAGCGGCAAGAACCCGGAGGAGGCCTACGAGGCCCTCGCCATAGAAGATATTCAGGCCGCCGCGGACCTGCTGCGCCCCATCCACGACGAGACGGACGGCGTCGACGGCTTCGTCTCGCTCGAGGTGAGCCCCAAGCTCGCCCACGACGCCGAGGGCACGGTCGAGGCCGCTCGGCGCCTGTACGCCGCGCTCGATCGACCAAACGTCATGATCAAGGTCCCGGCGACGCCGGAAGGGGTCCCCGCGTTCCGCCAGCTCACCGCCGAGGGCATCAGCGTGAACGTCACGCTACTGTTCTCCGTCGACGTCTACCGCCAGATCATGGACGCTTATATCGCCGGCCTCGAAGAGCTCAGCCAAAACGGCGGCGACCTGAGCAAGATGGGCTCGGTGGCGTCGTTCTTCGTGAGCCGGGTCGATACGGCCGTCGACGGGCAGCTGGAAACGCGGATCCGCGATGGGGAGACCGAACTGACATCCCTGTTGGGAAAGGCGGCGATCACCAACGGCAAGATCGCCTACGACCATTTTTCCAAGACCTTCGCGAGATCGCGGTTCAAGGCGCTGCGGAAGAAGGGCGCGAGGGTGCAGCGTCTCCTGTTCGGCAGTACCGGCACGAAGAACCCCGCGTACAGCGAGGTCTACTACGTCGAGCCGCTCATCGGTCGCGATACCGTGAACACCGTGCCCCCGGCCACGCTCACCTCGTTCTTGGAACAGGGAGTGGCCGCCCTCACGATCACGAATGGGTTGAAGGACGCGAGGAACACCCTCCAGCGGCTGGCCGATGCCGGGATCAGCATGCGTGGAGTGACCGACAAACTCCTGGCGGACGGGGTAAAGTCCTTCGCTGACTCTTTCGACTCGCTGCTCGAGAACGTCGAGCAGAAGCAAAGGAGGCTCCTCTCTCAATCGCCGACCCACCCGCTGAGCGGCCTTGGCGAGCACCGGGCAGTCGTCGAGACGGCTCTCAGCAAGCTCGACTCCGAGAAGACCGTGGACCGCATCTGGCGCAAAGACCATACCGTGTGGAAGAACGACTCCACGGAAATCGCCGACCGGCTTGGCTGGCTCAACGTCACCGAAGCGATGCGCGAGCAAGTTGAGGCACTGAGCACCTTCGCCGAGGAGGTCCGCGACAACGGCTTCACCAACGCAGTCCTGCTTGGCATGGGTGGAAGCAGCCTGGGCCCCGAGGTCCTGCGACAGACCTTTGGTAGCGCCGATGGGTACCCCACGATGCATGTTCTGGATTCCACGGTCCCCGCTGCCGTGGAGGCGCTTACCGCGGTAATCGACCCGGCCCATACGCTGTTCCTGGTCTCGTCCAAGTCGGGAACGACTGTCGAGGCCCTGTCCTTCTACCGGCACTTTCGGATGCTCGTCGGGGACGCGGTCGGGCACCAGGAGGCAGGCGAGAGTTTTATCGCTATTACGGACCCGGGCTCACCCCTGGAACAGCTCGCGGAGGAAGAAGGCTTCCGGCGCGTCTATTTGAACCCTGCCGACATCGGGGGCCGTTACTCCGTGCTGTCGTATTTTGGCCTCGTCCCGGCGTCGCTGATGGGCGTCGACATCTCCAAGCTCCTCAGCCGGGCGGAGGAGGTCCACGAGGCCACGGCCACCTGTGTGCCCGCGCACGTGAACCCCGGCGCCTGGCTCGGCGCCGCGATGGCGACCATGGCGAAGGAGGGTCGGGACAAGATGACGCTCGTCACTTCTCCCGGACTCTCGGCCTTCGGCCTCTGGGTCGAGCAGCTCATCGCGGAGAGCACGGGCAAGGAGGGCGTCGGCATCGTCCCCGTTGCGGGGGAGTCGCTGCTCGATCCTGGGGAGTACGGCGACGACCGGCTCTTCATCTACGCCAGGCTCGAGGGCGACGATAACGACGCCGTCGATGCAACCGTAGCCGACCTGCGAAAGAACGGGCACCCCGTGCTGCTGCTCGAGCTCCGTGATCGGTACGACCTCGGTGGCGAGTTCTTCCGCTGGGAGTTCGCCACCGCCGTCGCAGGCTCGGTCCTCGGGATCCATCCCTTCGACCAGCCCAACGTGCAGCAGGCCAAGGATCTGACGTCCCAGGTACTGCAAAGCTATCGGGAGCTCGGCCTACTGCCCGCCGTCGACGCGCCGAGCGACCTCGCCGAGCTGTTTTCCCAGGCCAAGCCCGGGGACTATCTAGCGATCATGGCCTATGTGCGCCAGACCCCGGAAATCGACGGGGTGCTCGCGGGCTTCCGCCGCGACATTGCGAAGCGGCTCCGTATCGCCACGACGCTGGGTTATGGCCCTCGTTTCCTCCATTCGACCGGACAGCTGCACAAGGGCGGTCCGGGAAGCGGGCTATTCCTTCAGATCGTCGACGACGGTCAGTCGGACGTGCCTATCCCAGGCGAAGAGTTCAGCTTTGGGGTCCTGGCGGGGGCGCAGGCCCTGGGCGACCTGCAGGCGCTGCAGGCCGCGGGGCGACGCGTCGCCCGGATCCAGCTATCGGGCGACGGCCTGGCAATCAGCTGACGACGCTCGGTCACGTCCCGCGACGGTAAGGAGCAACAATGCAGATCGGGATGGTCGGCCTTGGGCGAATGGGCTCGAACATGGTGCAGCGGCTGCTGCGGGGCGGGCACGACGTGGTGGCGTTCGATTTCAAGGACGAGGCGGTCCAGGCCGTGGTCAAGGATGGCGCCGCCGCCGCATCGTCCCTCGAGCACCTTGTCGAGCGACTCGCCACCCCCCGGGCCGTCTGGGTGATGGTGCCCGCCGGCGATGCGACGGAGAACACCGTCAACGCGCTCGCCGAGGTCCTCTCCCGGGGCGACGCGATCATCGATGGCGGCAACGCCAACTACAAAGACAGCATGCGTCGCGCCGCGTCCCTCAAGGAACGGGGCATCGATTTCATCGACTCCGGCACCAGCGGTGGGATCTGGGGGATCACCGAGGGCTACAGCTTGATGGTCGGCGGCGAGGCTGACGCCGTGCGGCGTGTCGAGCCCGTTTTCCATACGCTCGCTCCCGCGCCGGACAAGGGCTACGCCCACGTGGGGCCGCCGGGCGCCGGCCACTTCGTGAAGATGGTCCACAACGGCATCGAGTACGGGCTGATGCAGGCCTACGCCGAGGGCTTCGACCTGCTCCAGGCCAAGAAAGAGTTCGACCTGGACTTGCCCGCCATCGCCAACGTCTGGCGCTACGGCAGCGTCGTGCGCTCGTGGCTCTTGGACCTCACGGCCGCGGCCCTCGAGGAGGACCCGACCCTGGAGGCGCTGAAGGCCTACGTCGAGGACTCGGGTGAAGGGCGCTGGACGGTGAACGAGTCCATCGAGCTCGCGGTCCCGGCGCCGGTCATCGCGCTTTCCCTGATGGAGCGCTTTCGCTCGCGGCACGAAAACTCCTTCGCCGACCGGCTCCTCGCCGCGATGCGGAACCAGTTCGGCGGCCACGCGGTGAGAAAGGCATAGGGATGGCCTCGGCGTGCACGTCCTTCGTGATTTTCGGGGCCACCGGCGACCTGTCGCGGCGCAAGCTCTTTCCGGCCCTGTATAACCTCCAGTCGAAGAAGCGACTCCCCGAGAACCTGCGCATCGTCGGCTTCTCCAGGACCCAATACACCGACGAGAGCTTCCGCGAGTATATGTGGGACTCCGTCCGAAACGTCGGCGGTCTCAAGGTCACCCGGGCCCAATGGGACAAGTTCGCGGCGCAGATCCACTACGTGAGTGGGAGCCTCACGGACCTGGAACATCTCCGCCGGCTCCGGCAGCGGCTCGTAGAGTTGGAGGAGGGGCACAGCCCCCGCAACCGGCTGATCTATCTATCGATTGCCCCGCACCTCTATGAAACGGCGATCACGACCATCGGCGCGTCCCAGCTGGGTCGGGAGGACGACGGCTGGCGCCGCATCGTCATCGAAAAGCCCTTCGGTCGGGACCTGCACTCCGCCCGCGAGCTCGACGAGTCGATCCGAGAAGTCTTCCGCGAAAACCAGGTCTTCCGCATCGACCACTATCTGGGCAAGGAGACGGTGCAGAACCTCCTCGTCCTGCGCTTCGCCAACGCCATTTTCGAGCCGATCTGGAACCGGAACTACGTCGACAACGTCCAGATCACCGTGGCGGAGACAGAAGGGGTCGGCGATCGGGCCGGCTACTACGACCAGTCGGGGGTCGTGCGGGACATGCTGCAAAACCACCTGTTGCAGCTCCTTACCATCGTCGCCATGGAGCCGCCCAGCGCCATGGACGCCGAATCGTTGCGCTCGAAGAAAGTGGACGTGTTGAAGGCGATTCGCCGGCTCGGCCCGGGCGACGCGAAACAGCACGGCGTCCGCGGCCAGTACCGCGGCTATCTGGAAGAGAAGGACGTGCCGCCCGATTCCAACACGGCGACCTACGTGGGGGTTCGTCTGTTCGTCGACAACTGGCGCTGGCACGGCGTCCCTTTCTATCTCCGCACCGGCAAGGCGCTCGCCGGAAAGCTCACCGAAGTCGTTGTCGAGTTCACCGAGCCGCCGCACCAGATATTCTCGCCCAACGGCGATGAAAACCCGAGCTCCAACGTGCTGTCGCTGTGCCTCCAGCCGAACGAGGGCGCGCACCTCCGGTTCGAGGCCAAGGTCCCCGACGAAGGAATGCTGACGCGCTCCGTCGACATGGAGTTCCACTATGAGGACGCCTTCGGCGGCGGCGCGATCCCCGAGGCCTACGAGCGGCTGCTCCAGGACGCCCTCGAGGGCGAAGCCGCCCTCTTCATCCGGAGCGACCAGATCGACGAGTCGTGGCGCATCGTCGAGCCGCTCCTACCCGAGTATCAAGACGAGGCGATGCCGCTGCGCGTCTACGAGCCGGGCACGTGGGGCCCCGAGGAGGCCGACGCCCTCATCAGTCAGGACGGGCGTTCCTGGCTCCTGACCTGTGGCGACGACAAGGGCAAGGCCTAGTCTTCTAGCCGACCTCGACGACCCCAGCAGGCAACGCGGCTCGGTCGAGGGTGCTTTCCATAACGTCGAGCAGCTCTCCCATGCGCCACCGTTTATGGGCTGAGATCAGCACCGTCGGCTGCTCAGCCGGGCCCAGGCTTTGCCGCAGGTCCTCAACTGCCTCGGCCAGCTCGGCCTCACTCCGGGTCCCCGGCAGCGCCAGGTCGATCTTGTTGAGCGCCACCACCAGCGGCTTGCCGCGCAGGCCCATCCCCTCGATCGTCTCGTCGACGACGCGCGTCTGCTCCGCGGCGTTGGGGTGGGTAACGTCTACGACATGCACCAGGAGGTCGGTGTCGTTCAGCTCCTCCAGGGTTGCGCGGAAAGCGGCGACGAGGCCGTGAGGCAGCTTGTTGATGAAGCCCACCGTGTCGGTGAGGAGGAAGGTGCGGCCCGAAGGGAATCGGGCCCGCCGCGTCACCGGGTCGAGCGTGGCGAAGAGCTTGTCCTGAACCACGGCCTGGGCACGGCCGAGGGTGTTGAACAGGGTGCTTTTGCCTGCGTTCGTGTAGCCGATCAGCGAGGCGACGGTCAGTCCCTGTTTCATCCGGTGCTTCCGCTGCTGGGCGCGGCGGGTGCGAACGTCGTCGAGTTGGGCTTTGAGTCGCTGAATGCGATAGCGCACCAGGCGCCTGTCGGTCTCGATCTGCGTCTCGCCTGGGCCCCTCGTCCCAATTCCGCCGCCGAGACGCTCCAGGTGCGACCACTGGCCCGCCAGCCTTGGCAAAATATACTCGTGCTGGGCCAGCTCGACCTGGAGCCGGCCTTCCCTGGTCTGGGCGCGCTGGGCGAAGATGTCGATGATGAGCGCGGTGCGGTCGATCACCTTGACATTGGTCGCCCGCTCGATGACAAGCTGCTGCGCCGGAGTGAGCTCGTCGTCGAGGATCACCACGTCGGCCTGGGCCGCGTGGACCAGCCGCTCCAGCTCTTCGATCTTCCCCTTCCCGAGATAGGTGCGCGAAGGCCGGCTCAGCCGCTGCGAGACACGGCCGACGACTCGCGCGCCCGCGGTGTTGGCAAGCTGCTCCAACTCGTTCAACGAGTCGGTGAGGGAAAGCGGCCCGCGTGCGGTCCTGACCTCGACGCCGGCAAGGACGCCGCGCTCGATCGGGGCTTTGGTCGAGACGGCGGAACGGGCGATAGTCGTGCTCTCCCGTCTACTTGACGCTGGCGATGCGCTCGACGCCTTTGTCGAGCTGGTCTTCGGGCAGGGTGAGCGAGAGGCGGATGTAGCCCTCGCCGAACTTGCCATAACCGCTGCCCGGCGTCACCACCACCGCCACCTCATCGATGAGCTTTGCCGCGTACGCCGCCGACGTGTAGCCCTCGGGAACCCGGGCCCAGACATACAGGCTGGCCTTCGGCGGAACGACTTGCAGGCCGACCTTCGTCAACGCCGCCACAAGCTTGTCGCGGCGGCGCTGGTAGTGCGCCACGTTGTCGCCGATGACGTCCTGCGGTCCGCTCAGGGCCTCGATGGCCATGAGTTGGATGGCCTGGGGGATTCCCGAGTCGAGGTTCGACTTGACCCGCATCAGGGCGTTGATCAGCGTAGCGTTGCCGACTGCCATGCCCACGCGCCAGCCGGTCATGTTGTACGACTTGGAAAGCGAGTGGAACTCGATGCCGATATCCATCGCGCCTTTGGCTTCGAGGAAGCTCGGCGGCCGATAGCCGTCGAAGGCAATCTCCGAGTACGGTCCGTCGTGGCACACGGCGATGTCGTATTTCGCGGCGAAGTCGGCCACCTTCTGGAAGAAGGCGAGATCGGCGACGGCGCCCGTCGGGTTGTTGGGGTAGTTGATCCAGAGGACTTTGGCCTTGCGCGCCACGTCCTCGGGGATGGCGTCGAGGTCGGGCAGATAGCCGTTCTCCTCGAGGAGCGGCATCCAGTGGGACTCGCCGCCCGCGAACATCGTTCCGATGGAGTAGACAGGGTAGCCGGGGTCGGGCACGAGGGCGATGTCGCCGGGATCGATGAAGCAGAGCGCCATGTGGCCGATGCCTTCCTTGGCGCCGATCAGCGGCAATACTTCGGTGTCCGGGTCGAGCGCGACGCCGAAGCGGCCCTGGTACCAGTTGGAGATGGCCTTTCGGAACTCGGGAAGGCCCTCTGACTCGGGATACCGGTGGTTGGCCGGGTCCTGGGAAGCGGACCACATCCGATCGAGGATCGGCTGGGGCGTCGGGAGGTCAGGGTCGCCGATGGCGAAGCTAACCACATCCTGGCCCTCGGCCCGTTTGGCGGCGATCTTCTTGGATATCTCGACGAACAGGTATGGCGGTAGCTGGTCGATACGCTTGGCGAGTCGCATATACACTCCGAGATCGGGTTGACGGAACGTGTCGAAAAACGACGGCTCCAATCATAACCGAAGCGACAAAGGAGTTGAAGGCCCGGTTCCCCCAGTGCTACAATCCCGAATCCGTTGCGCCCGTCGGGCCCGTCCGCGGAATCCGCGGCGCCCGCCCCAGCAGTCGAACAGGAGGCCTACCTATGAACGAAGACGATGTCAGATTCAAAGTAGCCGCGTCGCGACGCATGCTCTATCGAGAAGGTTGCGACAGCACGGTCGGTGGACACGTCAGCGCCCGCGACGAGAACAACCCGAACGCTTTCTGGATCAGCCCGTTCGAGTACTTCGACGAGACGACCCCCGACCGGGTCGTGAAGCTCGACATGGACCTGAACCCGCTGGAAGGCGATTGGGAGCCCTCTCCCGCCGCCGCGTTTCACGCTGCCCTGTACCAGGGGCGTCCCGACATCGGCTCGGTGATCCACACGCATTCGCTGTACACCTCGATCTTCGCCACCACCGGGCGCGAGGTCGGCCAGTACAACGTGGCGTCGGTGTTGTTCTGGGACGAGCAGGTGCTCTACGCCGACGACGGCACCAAGCCGCCGGTCTACGGTCCCGACCTGGTCAAGGACCTCGGCGACAGGAGCGTCATCCTCCTCAAGAACCACGGCGCCATCATCGTCGGCGACACCCTCGAGAACACGACGATCAAGGCGATGGTCCTCGAGACGGCTTGCCAGTACCACATCGAGGCCGAAAAGATCGGCGGCACGGAGTTCCCCGAGACCGAGGTGGTCCGGGGCAAGAAGGCCTATCACAAGTACTACCTGCCGAACATGTGGCGGGCCAATTTCCGCCGCCTTCGCAAGTCGGACCCCGACCTCTTCGCCTGGCTCGACGACCAGGACCGCGCTACTGCCGCGGTGGCATCGACGCGCGCCGTCGCGGCGTCGTCCTAACGGGCTGTCGTACTCGACTGGAGCGACAAGATGCTGAAGGTATCGGACTCGGAGTCGTCTCGGCTACGGGAGAAGCTGCGCCACCCTGTCGTGGACGCCGACGGCCATCTGCTTGAGCCGATCCCGGTGCTCAAGCAGCACTTCATCGACTTCGTCAGGGAGATCGGCGGCAGCGACACCGCGGCCGAGTTCGCCGCCGGCGGGACCTGGACCTATGACCACCGGGTTCTAGGCGCCTGGAGCGCCTTGACTGAAGAGGAACGGCGCCGGCAATGGGCGCCCAAGCCGCCGTGGTGGAGCCTCCCTGCCAAGAATACCCTCGACCGGGCGACGGCGTACCTGCCCCGGCTCATGCACGAACGCATGGACGAGATGGGGATCGACTTCGCCGTGCTCTACCCCAGCCGGACGCTGATCCTCGCGGCGCTGCCCAACGACGAGCTGCGGCAGGTGGCCACACGCGCCCTCAACTCATACCACGCGGCCGTCTACCGCGACTACGCCGACCGGCTCACCCCGGTCGCAGCGATTCCGATGCACACCCCGGAAGAGGCGGTCGCCGAGCTGGAGTACGCAGTCAACACCCTCGGTCTCAAGGCCGTGATGATCAACGGCCTGGTGCACCGCAAGGTGGGCGACGATTCGCGAGACAACCATGGCAACGTACACCGCACGAACCGGCCCGAGACCTTCGGCATCGACAGCAAGTACGACTACGATCCGGTGTGGGCGAAGTGCGTCGAGCTCAAGGTCGCCCCCGCCTCCCACGCGGGAGGGCAGGGGTTCGGCAGCCGGCGGTCCATCTCGAGCTACATCTACAACCACATAGGCTCCTTCGGCGTGTCCGGCGAGGCGCTGAGCAAATCGCTGTTCCTGGGCGGCGTCACGAGACGGTTCCCCGAGCTGCGCTTCGCCTTCCTGGAAGGCGGCGTCGGGTGGGCGTGCAGCCTTTATGCGGACCTCGTGGGCCATTGGGAGAAGCGCAACGCAAAGGCGATCCAGGACCTCGACCCGGCCACCGTCGACGTCGACCTCATGATGCGGCTGTTCGACGACTACGGCGACGATATGGCCAAGGGCCGCCCCCCCGCCGAGATGCGGGCGTTCTTCGGAGCCGGCGAGCCGTCGCAACCGGTCGTCGACGAGTGGGCCGCCGTCGGCATCGAGCGCCCAGAGGACATCCGCGACCTCTTCGCGCCCAGGTTCTACTTCGGCTGCGAGGCCGACGACCCGATGGTCGCCTGGGCCTTCAACTCCAAGATCAACCCCTTGAACGCGAGGCTCCAGCCGATGTTTAGCTCGGACATCGGGCACTGGGACGTCCCCGACATGGCGAAGGTCCTCGTCGAAGCCCACGAGCTGGTGGAGGACGGGCACATCACCGACGACGACTTCCGCGAGTTCACCTTCACCAACCCGGTGAAATTCTACGCCAGCTCCAACCCCGATTTCTTCAAAGGCACGAAGGTCGAGGCCGAGGCCGCCGCGCTGCTGGCGGCCAGCTGAGCGCAAGGCCGCCGCCCAAGGAGGCAACATGGCGAACACCTTTCGACACGTGGCGCATTGCGTCTACGACATGGCCAGGACGCGCAAATTCTACGAGGACGTGTTTGGCTTCAAGCTGGTCCGCGAGCACCCCGGCAGCACAGACCCCAAGTGGCTCGCCAACGTGGCCAAGATCCTGCGTATGCCGACGCCCTTCCAGATCAACGTCACGTTCATCGAGCTCGACGGCCTGGTCCTCGAGTTCCAGGAGTACCCTACCTTCGGTACCGCGGAATACCAGGACTGGGTGACCAACCAGCCCGGCCTCGGCTACGTCTCGATCGGCGTCACCGATATCCAGGACATCATGGAAAAGGTGCGCAACACAGGGGGCGAGGTGCTGGACGACACCTTTGTCGGTGGCGGCGTCATGGTCAAGGACCCCGACGGGCAGGTGATCGAGGTCGTCCAGGACCACTAACGCGGTGCGGGAGACCGGAGAGTCCAGAGAGGGCAGCGCCCTCTTTGCCAACGGTTGAAGGGGATGCACCCGTTCCCCGAATAGTGCCCGAGGCCAGGGGACCCTCACCCCAACCCTCTCCCGTCAGGAGAGGGAACAGGCATCCCCGCCACCCGCCTACGGAAGGGTTGCGAATTCCCGACCCCCTCCCGAGGAGTCCAGAGGGGCAGCGCCCCTTTGGCAAGGGTTGAAGGGGATGTGCCCCTTCTTGAGTATCAATAGCCCGAAGGGCTACCTTGAACCCCCTTCAAGGGGGTTGGGGGTCTCCCACTCGGCACCCTAGCTGTTCGCGGCGCCTAGTTCAGGCCCTTGGGCCGCACCAGCATGACCGGGACATCGCCCGTCTCCATGATGTCCTGGGCCACGCTCCCCATCACCAGCCTGGCGAGCCCCGTCCTGCCGTGGCTCGCCATCGCGATGAAGTCGGCCTCCTCGTCGTGAAAGCATTGGATCAACTCTCGGGCGACGTGCTCGCCCTCCCGCACCGAGATGCCGGCACCCCCCAGGAAGTGGTCCTGGGATATCCGCTTCAGGTAGTCCTCGTGGACTAACAGGTCCGGCTGCAGGGCGGGCTCTGGGTTCTGCGTCGGCGTCGCCTCCGGCTCATGCCCCGGCGATGACGGCTTGAGTACCGACACCAACCTGACGTCGATTCCTCCCTTGTGCGCCAGAAGGACGACGGTCGGAAGCACAGCCTCGGCGAAGTCTGATCCGTCCAACGGAACGATTACCTTCATGACTGACTCCTTTTTCGCTCGGCCGTAGTTTCCGCCGACGGCCCTTCGTCTTTTACGAGGCTGCCTGAGACTCGAGAATTTCTTCCGCGAACTCCCGGATGGGTATGAATTGGGGCTCGGTTCCGGGCGCCTTTGCCAGATAAGCTTCGATGATGGCGAGGGCCTGCCCTGGATTCCCCCTGAGGACCGCTTGAATGGCAAGGCGCTGGTGGGTCTGGGGTCGCTCTGGCGCTAACTGGGAGAGCTGGCGGAGCAGTGGATCGATCCGATCGAGATCCTCGGTATGAGCCACGGCTTCATGGTAGAGCGAGATTGCGCTGTGAAGCAGAATGGCGTTGTGGGGTTCCGCCCCTAGGCCCCGTTCGAGCTCGGTGTCGACCATTCGGAGGGCCTGTGTCCTCTCCTCGGAGGAGAGATTCTCCCATTCCGGCGCGACGGCCTCGAATAACGCTTGTCGCGTCCGGTTCGCCAGTCCGGGGAAGTTGTCGAAGCTTTCCTGGTAAAGGTCGAGACGCTGCGTCCACGTGAGCCCGGGGCGCAGCGTGTCCAAGACCGTCTCCGCCGACGCGTAGGGACGTTGGTTGAGGAGGAACGCGAGGGAGACACCCAAAAGCGCCATGATAACCAGGGCGGCGCCTCCCAGGCCCCATGGGGAGGCAAGCAGGCTTCGTGACACCTGGCCTCGTCGTCGTTCCGCTCGACGCGGCGGCGCTCCGGTTGAAGCCGGCGCGACCGCCGGCTCCTGAGTGAGTTCCTGAGAAGCGACCCACGCCATGAGCACGGCCCAGACGAGGATCGTCGCCGGCGTATCGAACAGGGCCAGGTTCTGGGCGAAATAGGCGACCAGTCCGCCCAAGATCGCATAAGCGAAGACGTCCTCCCTGGGCGAGCGGCGGCGCCTGACCACGGCTCGAACGGCGGCAAACCACATCGCCACGAACGCGGCCAGGCCGAGAGCCCCTCTGGTGGCGAGCTGTTCCAGCACGCTGATGTGCGCCTGGTCCAGGTCTTGGTCTGTTATCTCGAAGAACTCGGCATCGGCGTGCCGATTGAACGCCGCGGAAAAATTTCGGGGCCCCAGCCGAGGATGGGTCGGTCTGCGAAGGACTGAAGCGCAATCCTTCCCGAGGCGAGGCGCGGTCCAAGGGATCCGTCTCGCCGTGATGTATCGACGAGCCGTGAAAAGACATCGCTCGTGGTGGCGCCCGGCCCGAGCCGGAAGTCAGCCACTTCCACAATGACAGCAAGCACGATCATGGAGAGAAGAACGCCGACGACCGGGGCCCCGAGGCGGACCGCCATCCTGCGGTTCCCCCACACGCCGAGGGCTACCGGCACCGTGAATAGCCCGGCGATTAGTCCTACTAGGGCGCCACGAGTACCCGTCAGGAACAACGCCCAAACGCCGAGAACGATCACGGCGACCCAAAAGAGATGGCGCAGGTGACGAAGCATCCGCTCGTGGCGAAGATGATCTCCGAGACGTCGCTCTTCTTCCCGTCTTGTCAGACGACGCCCACGGCCGCGCATCGCAGGGGCCGGCGCCTCTTCCTCTCCGGGGTCGGGCTTCAGCAATGAGCGAGACAAGAAACCCAGTGCGAGCAGCGTTGTAACAGCGAGGATGGCTGCCAGGAACGAGGCATTGCCAAGCGTGGCGTCGACCCGGTCTACACTCCGGTCGACGGCCGGAGGGAGGAAGGGGAGAGGAAAGCCGTAGGCCTGGCCCAGCGCGATCACCGAAAGGAGCAGAGCCACTACCAGGAGCCAGTTCAACAGGAAACGCCATTGCTGGGCTGTACGGACCACCGAGGTGGCGATGAGCACGAACAGAAACCAGTGGAAGAGGTCCCACACCCCCAGCATTCGCCCATATTCGGACCAGATGCTTTTGGTGAAGCTCACTCCAAAGACCGCGGCAAAGAGCGAAACAAGCACGTAGGCGCCGAACGTCAGGATTACCAGCGACCGCCTCGGCCGGTAGGTGGGATCGACGATCACGAGCACGACCCACGTGGCCGCCAACACTTCGATGAGGCTTCGAGCGAAGATCGCCTTCCCAACGGCGTGAGGGAAGATCGTCTGGTTCTCGGTAACAATCAACGGCATCCACAGCAGGACGATCAGCCCGACTCGGATCCCCTTGGCCAACGTTGCGCTCATTCCGCGAAGTGGTCCTTGATGCGGGTGCCGTCATCGACGAACGCCATGGGTTTCGATGGTGCCTGTCTTTGAGCTGGGGATGGCATTCGGACTCGCGAAACGCCTGTGTGAAGGCGCTCGTTCACCCCTGCCACAGTTGGCTGGCCCGAGTATAGCACTCCTCCCCTCGCGGGTAACGTCGCCCTCGACAGTGTTGAACAGTCCAATTAGCATCCATGTTCGATGGTTGACGACAATCGTAGAACGCTAGGGAAGGAATGCCCTGGTAAGTACTCCGTGAAACGAATCACGACCATCCTGAAGGAATTATCGAACGGAATCCGGCGTAAAATCTCTTGACATTGGATATTGTCAGCAGTAACGTCGCAGTTGAGGCTCCGACATCGATCCCCAAGCCCGGATGGCGGCAGGGGAATGGCCGGTGGGACGGGGCTTAAGGGACGGTTGTTGGAGCCAAGAAAAGACCTGGTTCCTCGCGTTTGAGGAAGGGAGGTCAGCATGGTCAAGGCATTCGAGCTTTACCATAAGTGGCACTACCCCTTGCCAGGCGTGGTCGGCGCTCCCTAGGGGAGAATCACAAGGCCGGCCACGCGATCAGGACCTGCTCTTAGCCCCGACGAAAGGCCCCAAGCGGCCACTGAAAGGTGCCGAAAGCACCAGTGGGCAGGGAGCACGGACAATCAGTCCAACAGAGGCCCCCGGTGGATACCGGGGGCCTCTCGCTTTGCGCCACGCTACCAGCGGGGGTTATGAGTCCAACTCCGTGAAGCGGAGGAGCGCAGAGGGGGTGCAACCCCTTCTGCCGGGGGTCTGGGGGTGTCCCCCAGTTTCGCAAAGTACCCCCTTCCAGGAAAGGAAGGGGGCAGGGGGATGGTTCGGTAGTCGTTCAATAGCGAAGCAACCGACTACCACTTGAGAAACTTGAGCGCCGCCTTGAACTGAGGCGTTCCGCCCTTGCCCAGCAGCTCGTAGGCGATCATCTCCGTGCTCGAGATCATGGCGCCGGCGTGGCGCATCTTCTCCGTCGCCAACTCCAGGTTGTGCGGCTGGCGCGAGGTGACCGCGTCGCGGATGACGTGGACCTTGTAGCCCAGGTTCAGCGCCTCGAGGGTGGTCTGCTGAACGCAAACGTGGCCCTCAACGCCTGTGATCAGCAGCGTATCGCGCCCGGAGTCGTAGACCCGCTGCACGAATTCGTCGACCGAGCAGCAGCTGAACGCGAGCTTGTCGATCGGGTGATACGCGGCCACCTCCTCGAGTACTTCTCGTACCTCGGGGACCGTCGGGCCCAGACGCTCGGTATTCTGCTCGGTGACGAGGATGGGGACCTCGAGCACATTCGCCATCCGGGCCAGCTTGCCGATATTCTGAGCTACCGCCTCGCGCTCGGCCATCGCCTTCACGAAGGGCTCCTGGAAGTCGATGACCACGAGTACCGAAGACTCGGCGCGGGCCAGGTGGGGATGGGGCATGTCGGCTCCTGTCGAAACACTGCGTCCGCTGCCGTGGGCAACGACGAGGTGATTATAGCAAGCGACCTAGGCGCGGCCCATCCTTGACACCCCCCACGTTCGCCGCCTATCCTCGCCATATGAGTCGGAACGGCCTCGTTCCGGACGCTCGCTTCAGCCGAGGTGAAGGGAGGCCCCATGGCTTACGATCTCGTGATCAAGAACGGTACTGTCGTCGATGGCACCGGCCTGCCCCGCTATCGTGGCGACATCGGCATTCGGGACGGCATCATCGCGGGGACGGGCCGCCTCGACCCCAACGGCGCTCGAGTGATCGACGCCGAAGGCAAGATCGTCGCGCCCGGCTTCATCGACATCCACACCCACTACGACGCTCAGATCCTCTGGGACCCGATGCTCACCTGCTCGCCCTGGCATGGGACCACGACCATCGTGATGGGGAACTGTGGCTTCACGCTGGCCCCATGCTTGCCCCGCGACCGCGACTACGTCGCCCGTATGTTCGCCAAGGTCGAGGGCATGAGCCTGAAGACGCTCGAGGCCGGCATCGACTGGCAGTGGCAGTCGTTCCCCGAGTATCTCGACCGCATCAGCCGCGAGGAGCTGGGGATCGACGTCGGCACGATGGTCGGCCATTCGGCCCTGCGCCGCTTCGTGATGGGAGAGGCCGGAAACGAGCGCGAGGCGACCCAGGACGAGGTGACGCGGATGGAGGGCCTGGTGGGCGAGGCCATGGCCGCGGGGGCTTTCGGCTTCACGACCTCGATGGCGCCGACCCACTACGGCTGGCATGGCGAGCCCGTCCCCAGCCGGCTGGCGAGCGAGGCCGAGGTGCTGGCGCTCGGCTCGGTGCTCCGGGATTTCAAAATTGGCAGCGTCGAGATTATCACCCCCACCGCCGTTCGGGGGCCGGACGACCACTTCCACGAGGAAGACCAGAACCTGCTCACTGAGCTCTCGCTCAGAAGCGGCAGGCCCATTAATTTCAACGAGGTGTCCCACACCTGGGACCGCCCGCTGGCCTGGCGCGAGCAGCTGGAGTACATGGAACGGGCGTCGCGTCAGGGCGCGCAGGTCTACGGCGTCGCCCGCTATCAGCGGCTCGATTCGATGATGAACCTGCAAAGCGCCAGCGGCTTCGAGTTCTGGCCCACGTGGCGCGATGTGCTGCTCGAGCCACATCAAAAGAAGCTTGCGCTGCTCCGCGATCCCCAGGTCCGTGCGAAGCTCCGTGAGGAGGCCGAGCGGCTCGACCCGGAGAGGCCGGCCTGGCGGCAACTGCCGAACACGAATTTTGTTCGGAGCTCCACGGGCAAGTTTGGTGAATACGAGGGTATGAGTCTTTCGGAAATCAGCGCCAAAATAGGAAAAGCCCCGGCGGACATCTTGATGGAATTCTCGGCGGACGAGGATCTCGAGGCCGAGTTCGCCCACGTCGGCGTCCGCAACGGCGATCCCGAGGCGGTCGCCGAGATCATGCGCAGTCCGCACACCCTCGCCGGGATCTCCGACGCCGGCGCCCACACCGACCGCATCAGCGGCTCCTACTACTCGACTCACCTGCTCGCCCATTGGGTCCGCGACCGCGGCGAGGTCTCTCTCGAGCACGCTATCCGAGAGCTGTCGTTCATCCCGGCCCATCTCTACGGGTTCCGCGATCGAGGGACCCTGGTCGAGGGACAGAAGGCCGATGCTGTGGTCTTCGACCTGGATGAGCTGGAGTGGCTGCCGACCGAGCGTTTCAACGACTTCCCGGGAGGCGAGAGCAGGCTCGGCAACACCGCGAGGGGCTACGAATACCTGGTGGTCGGCGGCGAGATCGTCCAGGAACACGGCAAGGAGACGGGCGCGCGACCTGGGCGGGTTGTCCGAAGCACCGAGTTCACCCGCAACGGTAACGCCTGAAGCGCTCATGCGTCCACGGCACCGTTGACCGAGGGTTTTGAACCTGTTATACTGAGTCGTCCCGAATGAACCTCAGCCGCGCCCCGTGAAGAGGGACATGGCTGGGGTTTTTAGATTGTTAGGCCCTGCCGACGTGTGGATTTCGAGCCCGAGTGGCGCAATGGTAGCGCACCCGATTTGTAATCGGGGGGTTAGTGGGTTCGAATCCCCTCTCGGGCTCCACCGCTCCGGCGGTGCCTCCGCTACCGCTTTACGCGACGGAAATGCGACAGGTATACTAAGGTGTCCCGGGCCGGCGGAAGCCCATCTGCAGGGGTGGGTGAGTGGTTAAAACCGCCAGACTGTAAATCTGGTGCCTGACGGCTTCGTTGGTTCGAATCCAACCCCCTGCACCAGTCACGATATTCTGGATCAAACAGAGGAGAAATCGATGCCCCGAACGGGGCGTCAGAGGACCGATACGGGAGACACCCGAGAGCCCAAGCCCAGATAGCTCAGTCGGTAGAGCACGTTCTTGGTAAGAACGAGGTCACCAGTTCGAATCTGGTTCTGGGCTCCATCCCAGGAGGAATAGAGGAAATGGCAAAGAAAGTTTTCGACCGCACGAAGCCCCACGTCAACGTCGGCACCATCGGGCACATCGACCACGGCAAGACGAGCCTCACGGCTGCGATCACCAAACGGCAGCAGTTCGCGGGACTGGCCACGGCGAAGAGCTATGCCGATATCGCCAAGGGCGGAGTGCAACGAGACGCCACGAAGATTCTGACGGTGGCCATCTCCCACGTGGAGTATGAGACGACGGCCCGCCACTACGCCCACGTCGATTGTCCCGGTCACGCGGACTACATCAAGAACATGATCACCGGAGCCGCCCAGATGGACGGAGCAATCCTTGTTGTCAGCGCTCCCGACGGCCCCATGCCCCAGACCCGAGAGCACATCCTGCTCGCTCGTCAAGTGCAGGTCCCCAATATCGTCGTGTTCATCAACAAGGTCGACCTGATGGAGGACGAGGAGCTCCTTGAGCTCGTGGAGATCGAAGTCAGGGAGTTGCTCAACAAGTATGACTTCCCCGGCGACGATATCCCCTTTATCCGTGGCAGCGCCAAGGCTGTGATGGATAGCGACAGCACCGACCCCAATGCCCCGGAGTACCAGTGCATCCAGGAGCTCATGGACGCTGTCGACAGCTACATTCCAGTCCCCGACCGTCCCATCGACCAGCCCTTCCTAATGCCCATCGAAGACGTGTTCGGTATCAAGGGCCGAGGCACGGTGGTCACCGGCCGGATCGAGCGTGGAAAGATCAAGACTGGTGAAGAGGTCGAGATCGTCGGGTTCACGGATACCAAGAAGAAGATCGTCACCGGCGTGGAGATGTTCCACAAGACGCTGGACCACGGCGAGGCCGGCGATGCTGTCGGCTGCCTCATTCGAGGGCTCGAGCGCGAAGACGTGGAGCGCGGCCAAGTCCTTTCGGCGCCGGGAAGCATCAAACCTCATACCGATGCCGCGGCCGAGGTCTACGTCCTGGGCAAGGACGAAGGGGGAAGGCACACGCCGTTCTTCACGGGCTACAAGCCCCAGTTCTACATCCGGACCATGGACGTCACCGGCCAGGTCCACCTGCCGGACGGCATCGAGATGATCATGCCCGGGGACAACACGCAGATGCAGATCAAGCTGATCGTGCCCGTGGCGCTGGAAGAGGGACTCCGGTTCGCGATACGCGAGGGCGGTCGGACCGTCGCCGCGGGAGTGATTACGAAGATCACCGAATAGTTTCGGGAGACAGGCTTCACAAAACATGCCGAAAAAAGGCGAAAATAGAATCCTCGTCACCCTGGCGTGTAACGAATGCCGGGAGCGAACTTACCTGACGAACAAGAACCGCAGGAACGATCCTGGCCGGCTCGAGCTGAACAAGTTCTGCCCGCGCTGTCGCCAGCATCGGCCACATCGAGAGGTCCGCTAGTCCATGGCCACTCGCCGGACCAGCGAGGTTCGCCAGGGAATCGCGGCGCGCGCGGCGCGTGGGGGATTCCTCGTCGGCTTTGTCCGCGAGGTGGTCTCCGAGCTCCGCAAGGTAGTCTGGCCGACTCGAGAAGAAGCGACCCGTCTCACCATCATGGTGCTCACGGTCGCCATCATCATCGGGGTCGCGCTTGGGCTGATCGACATCGGCTTCGCCGACATCATAGATTCGTTCTTCTCACCGAGCGGCCAGTAATGAGGAAGGTTCAGGATTGGGGATGGTAGAGCAGGACCAAGAAGCGCGAGTCGATGGCGCCCGCTGGTATGTGATCCACACGTACTCGGGCTACGAGGACCGTGTCAAGAAAAACCTGGACCATCGCGTCCAGACAATGGACGTTACCAACAAGGTGTTCGATGTCGTCGTGCCCACCGAGGACGAGATCGAGATCCGGGATGGGCAGAAGAGGACGGTCGCCCGCAAGGTGTTCCCCGGCTACATTCTCGTTCACATGACGATGGACGACGAAAGCTGGTACGTGGTGCGCAACACCCCCGGAGTCACGGGTTTCGTCGGTTCCGGAAACCGACCGGTCCCGCTCGAAGACCAGGAGGTCAAGGGTATCCTCAAGCAGATGGAAGCCGAGGCGCCGAGGATCAAGGTCGGCTACACTGTGGGCCAGAGCGTGCGGATCACCGATGGCCCGTTCGCCGAGTTCATCGGGGTCGTCGACGAGGTCTTCATGGACAAGGGCAAGGTCAAAGTCCTGCTCTCGTTCTTCGGAAGAGAGACTCCGGTAGAGCTCGATTTCCTGCAGATCGAAAAGCTGTAAGGCAGCGGGAGCGTCCCATGGCAAAGAAAGTCACAGCAGTCGTAAAGGTTCAGCTGAAAGCGGGCGAGGCCACGCCGGCGCCGCCCCTGGGGCCGGCCCTGGGCCAGCACGGCGCGAACATCATGGCGTTCGTGAAAGAGTACAACGCGAAAACGTCGTCCCAGAGCGGGCAGATCATCCCCGCCGAGATCACGATCTATGACGACCGGTCGTATACCTTCATCACCAAGACCCAGCCAGCCTCCGACCTTCTCAAGAAGGCGGCGGGCATCGAGGCCGGTAGCGGCAACCCGCTGCGCGAGAAGGTCGGCGCCGTCGCCCGCGGGAAGGTGCGCGAGATCGCCGAACTGAAGCAGAAGGACCTCAACGCCGTCGACATCGAAGGCGCGATCAAAATCATTGAAGGTACGGCGCGCTCGATGGGCATCACGGTGGAGGGATAGCGCTCAGACATGGCAAAGCACGGTAAGAAATACGAAGAAGCCGTCAAGCTCGTCGACATCGACAAGCGCTACACCCCCGACGAGGCCCTCGACCTGGCGAAACAGATGGCGTTCGCGGGGTTCGACGAATCGGTCGAAGTCCATCTGCGAATGGGCGCCGACCCCCGGCACGCCGAGCAGCAGGTGCGTGGCGTGGCTGCGCTCCCTCACGGCCTCGGCAAACAGGTACGCGTGCTCGTTTTCGCTCAAGGCGAGGCGGCGCGGGAAGCCACGAACGCTGGGGCTAGCTACATCGGCGACGACGCGACGATCGAGCGAATCGAAGGCGGCTGGGTCGACTTCGAGGTCTCCATCGCGACGCCGGACATGATGGACAAAGTTGGGCGGTTGGGCCGGGTCCTCGGTCGACGAGGCCTCATGCCGAACCCGCGCTCGGGCACCGTTGTTCAGCCTGAAGACATCCCCAGAGCCATCGCCGACGCCCAGAAGGGGCGTTTGGAATATCGTCTCGACCGCTCCGGCGTGATCCACGCCGTATTCGGCAAGGTGAGTTTCGAGAAAGACGCCCTGCTCGAGAACTTGGCCTCGGTGATGGAGTCGATCATGTCGGCGAAGCCGTCCGGCATCAAAGGCCAATACGTGCGCTCCGTGGCACTGTGCACGGCGATGGGCCCGTCCATCAAGCTGGACGTGCCCGCGGTCACCGGCCTCAGGGCCGCGTAAGCGAGGCGAACCCCAGAAACAGCTCCACCAGACCAGCCCACGAAACCGTAGACAGCGGGTGGCCACGGCCTTAATGCCCCGCCGAGGTGAGAAACGCAGCCCATGAAGCCCTGCGCCTCCGTCTACGCGTGCAGGGCTTTTATCGTACCGGGGGAAGACTATGCCGACTCAGAAGAAGATTGATCAGGTCAAAGAGGTGGAGGAGCGGCTCGGCCGCTGCACCATCGCGGTGACCACCGCCTACCGGAGCATGACGGTCTCGGACATGAACGAGCTCCGTCGGAAGCTCCGCGAGGGCGCCGTCGAATACCTCGTCGTCAAGAACAATCTAGCGAGTATCGCCGGCGACAACGCGGGCAAGCCCGGTCTGCGAGAGATACTGAAAGGGCCCACGGGCATTGCGTTCGGCTACGGCGAAGTCGTCGACGCGCCGCGACTGCTCCACGGGCACATCCAGGCCACACGAGGCCCGCTCTCCATCATCGGCGGCCTCCTCGACGGTCAGGTGCTGAGCGGCGCGGAGGTCGTTACCCTGGCGACGCTGCCGGCCAAGCCCGTCTTGATAAGCCAGCTCATGGGTGGGCTGCTCGCGCCGCTCAGCGGCGTGGTCTACTCGCTCAACTACCATCTCGGCGGACTCGCCCGGGTGCTGGACGCGCGGCGTGCCCAGCTGGAGGAAGCCGGCGGCTGATTCGCTGCTGCACATTCGACGTCGCACGCGAGCACGAAGCCGCGTAGCACCAGAGGGACATCAAAGGAGAGAAAGATGGCGATCACGAAAGAAGACATTCTCGGCGGCATCAAAGACCTGTCCATCATGGAGGTGGCCTGGCTCGTCAAGCAGATGGAAGAGGAGTTCGGGGTCAGCGCAGCCGCACCCGCGGCCGTGGCAGCGGCTCCCGCGGCCGCAGCCGCCGATGGCGCCGCGGCAGCCGACGAAGAGCAGACCGAGTTCAATGTAACCCTTACCGACATTGGCCCCAACAAGATCAACGTCATCAAGGCGGTCCGCGAGGTCACCAGTCTCGGGCTGAAAGAGGCCAAGGACCTGGTCGAGGCCGCGCCCAAGGCCGTCCAAGAGGGCGTGGGCAAGGACCTGGCCGACGAGACGAAGAAGAAGCTCGAGGCCGCCGGCGCCACCGTCGAAGTAGCCTAGCCGGAGTCTGCATCCCTCGGCGCTTCGGGAACAGCCGCGGCGCGGGGTGTGTCGGTACGAGTTGTCGGCGGCCCGCGTGAGCTCCATGAACGGGAGCGAGCCGCCGCCGCTGATAGAGTTGTAGCAGTTCGAGAGAGCGGCCCTCGAGGGTCGCTCTCTTTCTGTCTGGCCGTCCTATGAACGCTGCCTGAGAGGCGCTACGCTTACGTGTTTCGGCTCAGTACGGCGCCGGCGATCGATACAAAACTCGCCTCTTCTGCGTCAGCCGGGCACTGCTCGTAGCCGGCCGGTGAGCCGGTGGCACCTTCAAGAAGCCGCAACGTCAGATAGATCGGCGGCATTCCGCAGACCCTGTTCCGGTCTTCGACGCCGCGAATCTCGTGGAAGAAGCGCTTGTGATCGCCATCGGCGATGGCTTCGAGAAGTGATGCGTCGACGGAACGCAGCGTTTCCCGATGCGACTCCGCCCACGGCTCGGCGTCGCCAAAAACGGGCCCGACGTGGGCGAGGTCGGCGGCCGCGACCACCAGCACCCGTCTCCCTCTGGTGGCGGACCGCAGCGCGTCAAGGGCCCCGGCGATACCCTCGTGGGCGTCGGGGTGCTCAACTCCGTCCACGAACTCGTGGAAGCTGCCGCAGAGCACCGGCACGACCGCACACTCCCGTGGACGCAGGAAGAAGTGCAGCCAGGTCAACGCCAGCTCTATGGAGTGCTCGTTCCGATGGTGGAGCTCTTCGGCAAACGCCTCTTCCTCGCCGAGGGCCTGAGCCATCGCTTCGACAACCGGCTGCGCGGTCGGCAGGACGCCCCACGGCGTGGCATAGTCCTGGCGGGTCAAGGTGAGCTTGCCGGGGCCGCCCGAATGGTCCGTACCGAAAACGATCACGATATCGGCCTCAACAATCGCCGAAGCGGCGCGCTGCCAGACCTCCGCGTACACGCGCCAACCTCGCTGGTAGTCGATGTGCGGCGAGACGATGCCGCCAACGGTGGCCGCACCGGCATCCGGGTCCGGGCCGCCAGCGGACCGACAGTATTCGCCGAAGGCCAACGCCAGCTCGTCGGGGTCTTCGGGGTACACCTTGCCGGCCAGGGCCGGCGGCCGGTGCGGGGCGTTGCGATACGCCATCTTGGCTTCGTGGTAGGCCGCGTCAAAGCGCTCGTCCTCGAACACGAGGGCCTCGGCGAGGCTTTCGATGAGCTCGCCGACGCGGGCCTCCGATAGGGGGAAGCCGGTGCGAAGCTGGAACCCGGTGGCGATCTCCCCCACCTGGCGCGTGCCGTCGCAAAGGGCGAGCAGCGGGCCGAGCGCCTCGGGGACCACCACGCCGTCGGCCAGTCCGAGGGTGTCCCTGAGAACGAAGAAGCCCTGGCCATCGTTCACGACGCGCTTGATGTCGAGGGGCCGGAGCTTGGGGAGATAGCCGGTGGGTGGCATGGCGCGTCGCACATTATATAGGACAGGGTCGTGGCGGACACCACCGTGTGACATCGTCACCTTGTCGCTGCGGGGCCCTTCCGCGTATCCTCCGACGACGGGTTGGAGGACCGCCGTTGGCTGAACTTGCTGTGCTACCCGTAATTGGCTATCTGCCGCGGATCCACGATCTGCCGAGCGGAGAGCGCCCCCGCGAGCGTTTGCTGAACTACGGCGTGGGTTCTCTGAGCAACGGTGAGCTGCTGGCGATACTGCTGCGGACCGGCGTCGAGGGGGAGAGCGCGTTGGGCCTCGGTCAGCGGCTCCTTTCCCGCTTCCGTGGACTGCGTGGGATTGCCTCGGCCAGTTACGGGGAGCTATCCGCCGAGCGCGGAATCAGCGAGGCCAAGTACTGCCAGGTGATGGCGGCCCTGGAGCTGGGCCGGCGGCTGGCGTCGGTCAGCGTCGAAGACCGGGTGGTGATCCATTCGCCCCAGGATGTGGCCAACCTCCTCATGAACGAAATGGGGACATTGGCCCAGGAGCATCTCCGGGTTGTCCTCCTCTCGACGAAGAACCAGGTGCTGAGCGTTCACGGCATCTACGTCGGTACCGTGAACACCTCGCTGGTCCGCGCCGCCGAGGTGCTGCGGCCCGCGGTGCGGGACAACGCGCCGAACGTAATCGTGGTCCACAACCACCCCTCAGGCGACCCCACGCCCAGTGCCCAGGACATCGCGTTGACCCGGCAGCTCAAGGCGGCGGCGGACCTGCTCAACGTCGATCTTCTGGACCACCTCATCATCGGCCACGATAGGTTCGTCAGCCTGAAGGAGAGCGGACAGGGCTTCGACTAGCGGCTGGACGCGGCGTGCCGTTGGCCCGGATGTGGTAGCCTTCGCCCCAGGACGGCTTTGCTTAACATAACACCAGGAGCGACTTCTCGCGATGGCGAAGACCCAGGGCCTGACGCATCTTCATCTGGCGGTTCGTGACCTGCAACGATCGCTGGCCTTCTACCAGGCGGCGTTCGGTATGCAGATCGCTTTCTGGGATGGTCCCACGATGGCCTTCCTCAACACCCCCGGCTCGGGCGACCTGGTCACACTTCGCCAAACCGCGGATGATGAGCCGGTTGGGCCCGGCGGGGGTTTTGGCCACTTCGGGTTCCGGCTGGCGGACAAGATTGAACTGGACACTGCGGTTCAGGATGTCCTCGCTGCCGGTGGTGCTCTGGTCGAGCGTGGAGAGCAGGCCCCGGCCAGCCCTTCGCCTACGTGAGCGACCCCGACGGCTACGTTATCGAGCTGTGACGCGTGCCGGCTACAGGATCGCGCCCTTGTCTCGCAGCTTCTCGATGTCGTCCCACGCGCTGATGCCCATTCAATCCAACGAAGGTCGAATGCTATAATCCGGCGGCTACACTCCCGGACTGGCGCCGGAACGCCCCCCCAACACGCATGCTCGACTTCTATCAACTCGCCGACTTGCTCACCCCTCAGCAGAAGCAGGTGCAGGCGACCGCGCGTGACTTTCTCGACAAAGAGGTCCAGCCCTCAATCGCCGGATGGTGGGAGCAGGGCGAAGCCCCCCTGAGCCTGATGCGCAAGTTCGGCGAGATGGGCTTCCTGGGGCCGAGCTTGCCCAGCGAATACGGGGCCGCCGGCCTGGACAGCATCTCGGCCGGTCTGATGATGTACGAGCTCGAGCGCGTCGACTCCGGTGTGCGGAGCATGGCCAGCGTTCAAGGCTCCCTCGTGATGACTCCGATCTACGTGTTCGGTTCGGAGGAGCAAAAGGCGAAGTACCTGCCGGGGATGGCATCCGGTGAGATCCTCGGCTGCTTTGGGCTGACCGAGCATGAGGGTGGGTCCGACCCCGGCGCCATGAAGACGCGGGCCCTTCTGGACGGCGACTTCTATGTCCTCAACGGCGTGAAGATGTGGATTACGAACGGGAGTGTGGCCCATGTCGCGCTCATCTGGGCACGCGATGACGAAGGTTCGGTCCGCGGCTTCCTGGTACCCGCCGACAGTCCCGGCTTCACCGCCAACGACATCAAGCACAAGTTCAGCATGCGGGCATCGGTGACCAGCGAGCTGGTGCTTCAGGATGTGCGGGTCCACAAAGACCAGATGCTGCCGAAAGCCCGGGGCCTCGGGGCCGCTCTGTCCTGCCTGCCCCCAGCCCGGTACGGCATCGTGTGGGGCGCGATGGGCGCGCTGGAGGCCGTCTACACCGAGGCGCTGACCTTCGCCTCCAACCGCACGACGTTCGGGAAGCCGATCGGGTCCCGTCAGCTCGTTCAGGACAAGCTGGTGGAAATGCTCACGGACCACACGGCGGGCCTGCTCGTCGCGTGGAGGTTGGGACAGTTGAAGGACGAGGGGACGTTGAGAGACACGCACGTGTCGCTGGCCAAGAGACGGAACGTCCGGGCCGCGCTGAAAGCGGCGCGAGCGGCGAGGGACATCCTCGGTGGTTCTGGCATTACCCTGGAGTATCAGACGATCCGGCACATGCTGAACCTCGAGACCATCGACACCTACGAGGGGACGCACGACATCCACACGCTGATAGTGGGCCGGGAGATCACGGGCGAAAACGCCCTCGTATAACACTCCCCGCTCAAGGCCGACCGGCGCTGCCGGAGCGCCCGTACCAGTGAAGTCGCCTCGACTCCATGCTCGCTCCCGGTAGGCCGAGGTTCCCTTGGAGTGGCATCACCGTTGCTATTCCTTGTCCCTGGTTCACCTTCCCTATATACTAGCCCTTCGGAAGGGAGTCGATATGGCTGGAATTGTCTCTATCGGGGCCTACATCCCCCAATACCGTCTACCGCGCTCCGCGTTCGCCGAGGCCTGGGGCGCCGGTGGCGGCCCAGGAGAGCGGAGCGTTGCCAGCCACGACGAAGACACGACAACCCTGGCCGTCAACGCGGTCGTGGACGTGCTTAAGGCTCATGGTCGCAGCGGCATCGACGCTCTCTTCTTCGCCTCGACCACGCCCGCCTACCGGGAGAAGCTCTCGGCGGCGGTAATCGCAGCCGCCGCGGACCTCGGCCCGGAGGTGCGGACGGCGGATTTCGGCGATTCTCTTCGAGCGGGCACCGCAGCCCTGCTTGCGGCGTTGGATGCCGTGAACGCCGGTTCCGCCGGGAACGTGATCGTGGTGGCGGCGGATACTCGGAAGGGCTATCCGCGCTCCAGCGACGAGTCGAACTTCGGCGATGCGGCGGCCGCGGTGATCGTCGGCAAAACGGGTGTCGCGGCCGAAATCACGGCCCAGGTGACCCACACCAGCGAGATCGTCGACGTGTGGCGCCGCGACTCCGACTCCTTCGTCCGCTCCTGGGAGGAGCGGTTCGCTATCTCCTACGGCTACGATGCCTCGGTTAAGCGCGCGGTCAAAGACGTTCTCGCCAAGGCCAAGCTGGCTGTCGGCGACGTGACCAAGGTCGTGGCCTACGGGCCCGACTCGCGCAACCATGGCGCCTTGATCCGTGGCCTGGGCGCCGACCCGAAGGAGCAGGTCCAGGACAATTTGATTGCGAGCGTGGGCAACACCGGGGCGGCCCATGCCCTGCTGATGCTGGTGGCGGCCCTCGAGCAGGCCAAGGCGGGGGACCGCCTCTTGCTCGCGAGCTACGGCGATGGCGCCGACGCGTTCCTGATCGACGTCAAGAAGCGGCCCAAGAAGGGCCGGGCCGTCAGCGGACACCTCGGATGGAAGCGCCCGCTTGCCTCCTACGACCGCTTTCTCGCCTACAGTGGGACTTTGGAGACGAATCCCGAAGCCCCGCTTCGAGTCGAACCCTTTGCGGCCTCGACGATCGAGTATCGCGATCAGGCACAGACGCTGCGCCTCCATGCCGCCAAATGTAACCAATGCGGTACGGTAGCGCATCCAATTCAAAGGATCTGTTACACATGCCGCTCCAGGGACGATTACACCGAGGTGCGGCTCTCCGACAAGCCGGCGAAGGTGTACGCGTTCACCCGGGACAATCTCGCCGGCGGTCTGGAGCCGCCTGTCATCAATTGCATCGTCGAGTCCGACGAGGGTAAGTGCCGAGTCTTCACGATCGTCACCGACACCGACCCGCTGGACGTGAAGGTGGGCTCCGAGGTCGAGTTCACCTTCCGAAAGATGCACGAAGGCGGCGATTTCCATAACTACTACTGGAAGGTCCGTCCCCTGAACGGAGCGTAGCGCAAGCGGCGGCACCACGAAAGTGAGGACGAGCGATGGGAACGATCAAGGATAAAGTCGCGATCATCGGAATGGGCTGCAGCAAGTTCGGCGAGCGTTGGGACTCGAGCCCCGAGGACATGATGATCGAGGCCGCCTACGAGGCCTACGAGGACGCCGGCATAACCCCGGACGACATCGAGGCCGCCTGGGTCGGCACGCTGCGCTCCGGCGAGGGCGGCGGCCCTGTGGCGGATGCCCTGAAGCTGCGCAACATCCCTATAACGCGAGTCGAAAACTGGTGCTCCACCGGCCACGAGGCCCTGCGCAACGCCGTGTTCGGCGTCGCCGCCGGGATGTACGACGTTGCGTTGGCTATCGGCTACGAGAAGCTGAAGGATACCGGGTTCGGCGGCCTCGGCGTTGGTCGGGGACAGAACCCCGTGCTCCAGGCCCGTGCGACGGCGCCCAGCTACTTCTCCTTCATCGCCAACCGCTACTTCCACAACTACGGCATTTCGGACGACGAAGGGAAAGAGCTCCTGGCGCAGATTGCGGTCAAAAACCACCACAACGGGACAATGTCACCCAAGGCCCATTTTCAGAAAGAAATCACCGTCGAGCAGGTCCTCAAGGCCCCCATCATCGCGTGGCCCCTCGGCCTCTTCGACTGCTGTCCCACCACCGACGGCGCGGCCTGCGCCATCATCTGCCGCGCCGACCTTGCCCGCAACTTCCGGCAGGACCCTGTCTACGTCAAGGGAATCGGCTTCTCCGTCGATTCCATGCTGCCGATGACGCGTCCCGGCTTCGACTACCTGGGCTTCGAAGCGAACCAGACAGCCTCGCGACAGGCCTACGAGCAGGTCGGTATCCGCGATCCCCGCAAAGAGCTCGACCTTGCGGTGGTGCACGACTGTTTCACCATCACCGAGCTGGCGATCTATGAAGATTTGGGATTCACCGCGCGAGGCGGGGCTCCCGAAGACATCCGGGCGGGCACCTTCACCCTCGAAGGCGAGCTGCCGGTGAACACGGATGGCGGACTCAAGTCTTTCGGCCACCCCGTTGGCGCCAGCGGACTGCGGACCGCCTACGAGATCTATACCCAACTTCAGGGGCGGGCGGGCCCGCGACAGGTTAAAGATGCCTCGCTGGGCCTCTGCCATACCCTGGGCGGGCCTCCCCAGGTCTCCTGCGTGACGATCCTGGGCAACGAATCCCCGACGAAGGTCGACGCCGGCCGCAAGCACCGATAGCGGCGCGGTCCCGAGCGCGATGTTCAATCGAATTCGCCACCTCGTCATCGCGGTGAAGGATCTCGAAGACAGCCTGTCGCTTTATACCGACACCTACGGCCTCGAGGCCGAGCCAGTCCAGGAGAAGCCCGAGGGCGGCCGTCGCACGGTTGAGATCGATGTCGGCAACGCGCACATCGAGCTGGCACAGCCGACGGACCCCGAAAGCCCGCTGGCCAAGTTCATCGAAGAACGGGGCGAGGGGCTGTACATGATCGCCGTGGGAGTGACCGACCGGCAGAAGGCCGCGAGCGAGCTCCGCGAGCGGGGGGCACGGGTCATCGGCGATATCGACGCCTCCGGGAAGGTTGGCGAGGGCATGCTCTTCGTCCACCCGAAATCGACGCGGGGCGTCCTCATCAACCTGGTCGAGTAGCCGCGGCCCGGCGCCCTCATTTCGTGAGCGTGCTAGACTGGCGGTCGTTGTCGCTTCCGTCCGTTCTACTCCGATCTAACTGGGGTCGCGGCACGCCTTCCTACGCATGACCACGAGCCTTCGACGCACCCTGACCCCGACACGGCTTCCGTATGCGTGGCTGGTGCTCATCGTCATCGTGGCATCCAACTACTTCGCGACGTTGGACGCCAGCCTTATGGCGGCGACCCTCCCGGACCTGCAAGAGGCACTCGGCACTACGCCGTCGCTCGTCCTGTGGGTCGTCGCCGCCTACCTGTTGACCAGCGTGGCGCTGATGCTTGTGGTCGGGCGCTTCAGCGATATGCAGGGCAGGAAACGCTGGTTCATCGCCGGAGTGTTCATCTTTACCCTGGGCACGGGGCTCTGCGCCACATCGCAGAACGTCGGCCAGCTCATCGGCTTCCGAGTGCTGGCGGCCGCCGGTGGAGCGATGCTGCTGACGGCGGGCATCGCCCTGCTCACGTCGGCCTTTCCTCCGCATCAACTGGGACGGGCCATGGGCGCCCTTGGCCTGGGGGTGTCGGCCGGGCTCGCCTCCGGTCCCCTTCTCGGAGGCGTCATCTTCGACGCCCTTGGCTGGAGGGCGATCTTCTACTTGCGCGTCCCGCTGGGTATCGCGATCGTCATCCTCGGCATCCTGTGGCTGCGTGAGAGCCACGGCGTTCGAGAACGCCAGCGATTCGATGTGAGGGGCGCCGTGACGCTCATGGCCGCTCTCGTCTCGGTGTTCCTGGCCCTGAACCGGGGCCTCTCGTGGGGTCTGACCTCGGTACCCTTCCTCGCTTTGCTCCTGTTCGGCTTCGCCATGCTGGCGGTCTTCGTCCCTATCGAGCGCCGAGCGGCGCACCCCATCTTCGATCTCGCTCTGTTGCGGAACCGGACCTTCACGTCGGCCCTGGTGGTCAACTTCTTCTACTTCGCGGGCCTCTCCACTGCTTACTATCTCATGCCGTTTTATCTCATCCAGGGAAGGGAGTACTCGGCGAGCCTCGCCGGGGTTTTGCTATCGTTGCTTTCGATTTCGATGATGGTTGTGGCGCCCTTCGCCGGGTTCATCACCGATCGCATGGGCAGCGGGTTGCCCTCGAGGCTGGGATTGGTGGTAATCGCGGCCGGACTCTTCGTCGTGACCCGGCTCACCGAGACAACGCCGATGGCCCTGGTCGCGCTGACCTTTGTGCTGCTGGGGGCGGGCTCAGGCCTGTTCGAGCCGCCTAACCAGCGGGACACCATGGGCAACGCTCCGGCGAATCGATTGAGCCAGGCCTCCGCATCGATGGCGACAAGCCGTCAGGTCGGCCTGTTCATGGGCATCGCTGTGGGCGGCGGGATCTTCGTCAACCGCCTCGAGCACTATAGCGGTTCGCCCTCGACTGCGGACGTGGTCAGCGGGGTCCAAGACGCGGTGCTGATCATGTTGTCGTTGGCAATCGTGGCGCTGGCGATCATGATTGGGCCGAGGCGATGGCGCCGTAACATTTAGCGTTTCGGTTAACTACTAGTACGAGCGGTCGTCGAGCTCGATGCTGACCGCCCCGCTCCTGTCGATACGCCATCGTTGCGTGCCATCGTCCGCGATGGTCCGGGCATGTCTTGGGCGCTCTACGATGACGTCGGGATAGAAGCGGACGGGCGTCTGGCCCTCTCGGGCGGCCGTGGCGTCGAAGTTGATACCGGCGAAGGCCGGGACCGAGTCCTCGCCGGGAATCTCGCCGGGCTGCCAGACGCCGCTGGGTATCTGATCGGGAGACGGTGTCGCGCCGAAGGTGGGATAGGTGTCGAACTGATTGTTATAGCTACGGACGGCACCCTGGACCTCGGCAAGGGCGTCGGCCCGTTCCGAGTCGGTGTCGTCATCCAGGACGACCGGAATGATGATTCCGGCCAGAAGGGCCGCAACGGCTACGACCACCACGAGTTCGATGACGGTTACACGGCGCCTCTTCGTAAAACCTTCGCTCGACACAGGGCGACAACCCTCCGTGGACGAAAAGAAGCCTGCCATAGCGGCAGGCTTCTTTTCTCTGTTGTCTACAGGCTAACGTATCGACTTTCGCCCCGCAAGCGCGAGCGAGCGGAGCGGTCGAGGCTTAGCGCTTGCCGGCTTGGTGGACTTCGAGTTCCTCACCGGGGGCCAACGCGACTCTGCGAACGTTGATCCCGAACTTGAGGAGCCAGTACCAGAGAGTACCCTTGCTAATCCCCAACTCGGCGGCCATTGCGGGCAGACCCTTTTCGTTATACAGTTCGGGAAGCAGCTTCTCCAACGGCTTGTTGTAGCGCTCCTCGACCTGCTGCATCAACTTTGTCCTACGCACCACAAATCACCTCCTTCTGACCTATCTGAAACACTAATAATTTAGCATGCTCTTGAGAGCATGTCAAGACCAAGTTCAATCCAATTTCATGGTTCGTTCATTCTTGGTTTCGAACCTGTTCTAAATCAATAATAAACTGTCTCCAGTATTGTTGTAAAGCCCCCCGTGTCACAGACTCTCCAGGATTGCCTGGAGGGCATTCCGAAACAACAAAGAAATTGCTTGTGAACCTGTTGGCTGGAACGCCGAGGCCGAAGGTGTCCAGTGAGCCCCTAGGAGGCCAAACGCCCTGAGCGCCATCCTCGCCACGCTGTCCACCGCGATGCTTCCCGTCGGCGAGCTCCGCGCTGCCATCCCCCTGGGCATCATCACCCACGACCTCGGTTGGTTCGAGACCTACTGGTGGGCGGTCCTCGGCAACATGGTCCCGGTTCCGTTTCTGTTGTGGGGCCTGGACCCGGTAAGCAAGCTCCTGGGGCGGTTCCCCAACCCCGCTCAGCGGTTCCTGGTGTGGCGAACGAAACGGCTGCGTGAAGGGCGGGCCGCGTTGTTCGAGCGGTGGGGAATGCTGGCATTGGTGCCCTTTGTCGCGTTGCCCTTGCCGGTCACCGGGGCCTGGACGGGCTGCCTTGCGGCCTGGGCCTTCGGCCTGCCGCGGTGGAAGTCGCTGGCCGCCATCGCAGTGGGCGTGCTCACCGCGGGCGTCATCGTCACGGCGCTGGTGGAGCTCGGCGTGAACTTCCCGTTCATCGACGACTAAGACCCCAAGATGATCGCGGCCCCAGAGGAGCCCCCAAACCCGCTGGAGGGGGTTCAAGGTAGCCCTTCTGGCGAAGAACTAGAGAAGAGGCATATCCCCTTCAACCCTTGCCAAAGAGGGCTCCGCCCTCGCTGGACTCTCCGGTCTCCGGTCCCCGCGATCCCTTCGACTGCGCTCAGGACAGGCTCCGGGGCTCGGTCCCTCCGTACTCCCCGGGTTTGGAATGCTGAGAGGAGTTGCCGTAGGCGCGGGGTGGGCGGCTTGGCACTCCGTATCCGGCGCTGGCATAATTGGGGCACGCCTCCCCGTAGCTCAGTGGATAGAGCAACTGCCTTCTAAGCAGTGGGTCCTGGGTTCGAATCCCAGCGGGGAGACCATCCTTGACACTTCGCGAGCGCCCTATCACGCAGGCGCTTGCTGCAGTTCTGCGATCATCCCGCATTCCCCAAAACATCCATGCGAGATTGGCAAGCTATTCCGGAGCCAAGACGGGCACCGGCATCGTCTGTCCTTGGGTCGAGCCAATGCCTAGTCTCCCCTGTAAACCTGAACCCCAGCAGTAGGCGGCGCCGTCGATCGTGACTCCACACGTGTGAGCCCAACCGCCAGCTTCGGTCCCGGCGCTTACCGACGCGAAGACTCCACACGTGTGAGCCCACCCGCGACTGAGCCAGCCGGCGTCGCCTGCGTCCGTGCCATTACCTTCCCCCGCGGTCGAGCCATCCATCGTGCCTAGCCCCGGCGCTTCTGAGCCCACCCGCGACAGCCGCCGGCCCCTGTTGGGTCGAGCCAATGCCTAGTCTCCCCTGTGTGCCTGAACCCCAGCAGTAGGCGGCGCCATCGGTCGTGACTCCACAGGTGTGAAAAGCCCCGGCGCTTACCGACGCGAAGCTGAGCCCACCCGCGACAGCCGCCGGCGTCGCCTTTGTTTGGGTCGTGCCAATGCCTAGTTCCCCAAATGAGTTAGAACCCCAGCAGTAGGCGGCGCCATCCATCGTGACTCCACACGTGTGAAAAGACCCGGCGCTTACCGATGCGAAGCTGTGCCCGCCCAGGACCGCCGCCGGCGTCGCCTGGTGTTGGGTCGAGCCAATGCCTAGTCTCCCCTGTGAACCTGAACCCCAGCAGTAGGCGGCGCCGTCGATCGTGACTCCACACGTGTAAGCAGACCCGGCGGTTACCGACGCGAAGTTGAGCCCACCCGCGACCGCCACCGGCGTCGCCTGTGCTTGGGTCGTGCCAATGCCTAGTTCCCCAAATGAGTTAGAACCCCAGCAAAAGCCGGCGCCATCGGTCGTGACTCGGCACGCATGAACATTACCGGCACTTACCGAGGCGAAGGCAAGGGCTTCAGGAGCTGGGGTCGGAGCGGGCCCCGGAGTGACCGTGGACGGGACCGGCGTGGCCGTGGGACCAGGCGTGGCTGGCGTAGGAGCGGGCCCGGGGGCGGGGGTCGGACTTGGTCCATCTTCGGTCGTGATGAACGGGACCGCCAACGACGTGGACGTTGGCGTCGGGGCAGGGGTCGCGGTCGGCGGAGGACTTGCAGTGGGAACCAGCGACGGCACCAGGGTAGCAGGGAGACGGGGCACTGATGTGGCCGTTGGCGCAGGTGCTGATGTCGCCGGTGCGGGTGACGTTGCCGTGGCCTCGGCCGTTGATGTGGACGTTGGCGTTGGGGTGGCTGTCGGCGTTGGCGTAGGTGCTGGTGTCGCCGGTTCCGGCGACGTTGCCGTGGCCTCGGCCGTTGATGTGGACGTGGCCGAAGGTCCTAGCCTGGGTGCGAATGTTGTTTCGGGAGGCGGCTCCGATCCACTGCAAGCCGCCGCCAAAACCGTCATTACAGCCAGGGCACCGACGAGAATCGAGACCTTCTTCATCTCTGCCCCACGTCTCTAGTGGGCCGAGGTTCCAACAATCTGTTGCTTATATAAACGTGTGCAATGTAGGCTGTCAAACTGGGGCAACAATGCGCGGATGTCGTTAAGGATGCCAAACCTCAGTGTCTTCTTGCGATTTCGTCCACGCACGTTGCCGCTTTCGCGACTCGGGGACGTGAGGATGCTAACATCAGACTTTGGCCTGACGGTAGCGAAGGCCAGCTGACCGAAGGCGGGTTCCTACCATCACCTAATTACGCTAGCTCGCATCACCCGCTCTAGAAGCCGATGCGAGCTAGTGGGGCGAGATCCCCACAGAACCTTCTAAGCAGTGGGTCCTGGGTTCGAATCCCAGCGGGGAGACCATTTTTCTCAACCCGTGCCGCGCTCTCCGAGACTGTGACGTATCCACGTAAGGTCGCATTCCGGTTGCCGGGTGCCGGAGATGATCTCGAATCTAAGAGCGCCGAAGCCCTTGGGGCCCGTAATATCTTTCGCGAGTGTCGAATAGATGCACCTCGACGTTCCAAGCCGCGGCAGTAATGCATGAACATTACGCCGAGGATAGGGACTGGCGCTAAACCCGCTCGCCAGTCGACCACGCAGTTGAACGGAGCGTGCCGTTGAGACCATTTCCCCTCAGCTCGGTTTTGAGCCAGCGAGAGGATTACAAGTGGTTTGTCCTCGGGGCTGTCGTCCTTGGCATGTTCCTGACGGTGATAGATCTGACCACGCTGAGCGTGGCGCTGCCTACCGTAGGGACCCACTTCGGGGCTGACTTGCCATCGGTCCAGTGGACGGTCCTGGCCAACGCTCTAACAATCACCTTATTGTTGCTGCCCATGGGCCGTACGGGCGACATCGTCGGAAGGAAACCGATAATCCTGACGGGCCTTGTGGTATTCGTGGCTGGGTCGGTCCTGGCTGGATCGTCCACCAGTCTCATCATGCTCATCATGTCGCGAGTCGTGCAGGGCACGGGCTCCGCGATGGTCCAGTCGAACGCCATCGGGATGGCGCTGGCGGTGTTCCCGCAGAGTGAGCGGGGCAAGGTGCTCGGACTGATCATGAGCACGGGTGGCGTGGGAAGCATCGCGGCCCCTGCGATCAGCGGCGCTCTAGTGAGTGCGTTCGGATGGCGATCGATCTTCGTTGTCACCGGAGGCCTGGGACTGGTCGCCCTCGTGTTCGCCGCCGTCGTCCTCGATAGACGTCGGTTCGCACCTCAGGCTTCGGACGGCCGTCAGGCCCGTTTCGACTGGCTGGGCGCGGTGCTCTCCGGCGTCGCCATGCTTCTGTTCTTGCTCGTCATGACCAACGGTTACCGGTTCGGGTGGCTCTCGCCTCTGATCATTCTCGGGTTCGTAGCCTTCCCGGCCGTGGCCGCGGCGTTCGTCTGGTGGGAGCTGCGCTCCACCACGCCACTGCTCGAGCTACGGCTGTTCAAGCGCAGGGAGTTCGCGTTCGCCGCCATCGCGGCCTGGATGGTAGCTATGGGAGCCGCATCGGTGATGTTCATCATGCCGTTCTTCCTCCAGAAAGTCCTGGGCTACACGCCCAGAGACGTCGGGTTAATCATGATTCCCACCGCGGTCTGCATGGTTATCTTCGGCGTTCTGGCGGGGCGCCTGTCCGACCGGTTCGGATGGCGCTGGTTCACGATCGGCGGGCTGGCGCTGTCGATAGCCGCAATGCTCACCTTCTCGGCAACGCTGAGCGTCGGCATATCGATTGCCCTTATCATCCCCCTGTTGATGCTCCGGTTCACCGGCCACGCGTTATTCAATTCGCCGAACGCAAGTAGGCTATTTAGCGTAGTGGAGCAATCCAGGTACGGCGCCGTGTCGGCGATGGCCGAGCTGGTGCGGAACTCGGGCTCCGTGACCGGCATCGCGATTGTAACGATGGTGATCGTCGCGACCATGAGCTCGATGGGGTTCGAGCCAAACCTCGATGCAGTCTCGGCCGGTAATGAGGCCTTGGCCGAGGCGTTCGTCACCGGAATAAGGTGGGCGTTCCTGGTGCTGGCCGGGTTGTTGGCGATGGCGCTGGCCGTGTCGATGTTCAGGGGAAGAAAGGTGGATATCCAAGAGGAACCGCCACCATGATTCTGGCCCACGGTTGGCCTCGAGCTTGACCCCCAAAGCTACGGGTTCCTACCATCACCTAAGTGCACTAGCTCGCATCCCGCTCTCCTGAAGCGGATGCGAGCTGGTGGGGCGAAATCCTAAGAATACCCTCTGAGCAGACTGTCGCGGTCGAGTCCCGCGGGGGAGGCCATTCTTGGCATGCAACCCTAACGGGTTCCGCTCGGACCAAGCGTCAAGGCCTGGAGCCACCTTCTACTTGTTACGAGACGGTCCATGGCGATCTCTGCCAAGACTCGATACACGCTGGGGTTGCTCGCCAAATGGGGCCAGATTTCGTCTATGCGAATGCTGATCGTCTCGGCGGACTCCAGAGCGGTAACCGTGGCTGAGTGACTGGCGCCGTCAACGAGGGACAGGAGGCCGATGTCGTCACCAGGCTGGAGATAGCCCAACTCCATTGCGTCTGGCGCGCCGTCACCCGCCTCCATCTTGGCCTCGCCACTGCCCGCGATGATGAACAAAAGGTTGGTGACCGGATCTCCCTGCTTACACAGCCTGGCGCCTTTCGGGAACTTGATTAATTCACCGCTGGTAAGAAGCTCCGACAGAGTATCGTCCGACAACGATCGGAGAAACCGGTTCCGAAATAGGCCCTTCACCACTTCTGGCGTCATGTCATCCCTCGACTGAATAGGTTATCTGGCAACGACAGGTTGGCATTTTAGCGCTCGTTGGTTAGCTGAGCTTGCGGCTACGGTGGAGCGATCGCGTGTCTTGTGCTTCTGACATCACGATACCGGCATGGCTCCGGTGCGAAGCGACCGCATCCACACCCCGCTGGTTCGAAGGCGATGGACGGCGATCTCGGCGAGAATTCGATACCAATCCGGATTCCTCAGTAAGAGTTCAGCCAGAGTCGTTCTTGGAGCGCAAACCATGGTGACATCCTCGACGGCGGTGACCGTTGCCGAGTGGTGGTCGCATGCGATCACGGACAGTAGGCCGATATCGTTTCCGGGCAGAAGGAGACCGTAGTTCACTTTCAAACCGCCGCGGTACCGCGGTAAGACCTCTGCCTTCGCTGCGCCGTCCACGATGAACATCACCTTGTCGACAGGTGTGGACTGCTCCACGATTGTTTGACGGGGCTTGAAGAGCACTGTTTCGGCCGCCTCGAGGAACTCGGCAAACCGCTCGGAGTTCATTGCCCTAATGAGAGGGTTTTTCAGGAGTCCTTGGGCATATGCAACGGGTAACGGCGCGGGCGTGTCGATACGGTGGCCGGGCAATGTCGTTCCACCAACGGAGTTCTGCTGCATTCCTACCTCTAAGTGAAACTTGGTCTCGATCTACCGTTTCATCCTAGGACCAACTGAGGTCCCGTAGAACGGGGAGCACACGCAAACAGCGCGGGGCGTACTTGAGATAGACCCTGCACACGTTGCGTTCATCGGGGCCTTGTTCTGCCGTCCTTACGATCGCCTGGTGGCGCCAGCTCACATCCCTCTCTCTCGAAACGGATATGAGCTCGTGCAGCGAAATCCGCCCCTATACCTTCCAAGAAGGGTCGTGGGTCGGATCCTAGCTGGAGACCATGCGACCGGGAGCTGGCTTCATACTATTTCGCGGCGACTTCGCCCGGCCGGGCGTCCTTATTCCGATGCGCGATCACGATGATGCTCGGCAGGCCCAGAAGTGTGCCCAGCCAGCTCAGGATCATGATCGAGGCGAGCAGTACCCCCACGACGATGTAAGGGACCAGCGACGAGAAGAGCAGCGGGATGAAGCCAATGCCGATGACTAGCGCGTTTCGTGAGAGGGCCCGTGCCGGCTCCTCGAACATCAGGCGCATCGCCTCGGACACGGACCCCGTCTCTCTGTGGAGCTCGCGGTATCGCGAAAGGAAGTGAATCGCGAAGTCGACGCCGATGCCGAGTACCAGGGTCGAGAGCACCGCCAGGGGCATCTCGTAGTCCTTGCCGACGTACCCAATGATCCCGTAGACGAAGAGCACGGTGGCGGACATCGGCAGCATTGCGAGGATAGCCCAGCGAACGGAGCGGAAGAGGAGGACCATCAGGACCAGCACCACGCCGAAGGTGCTGGCGAAAGCCTTCAGCATGCCCGAGACCATCTTGTCCTGCCACACGAGATTGAGGTAGGTCTCGCCGCCCCATTCGACGCTCACGCCTGCTGGCAAGGGGTTCAGCCGAAGGTACTCCTCCGTCAGATCGGCCAGCTCGTCCATGGCCTGGTTATCGCCGTCCCTCATCGAGAGTTGGACGTTGGCCCTGGTACGGTCCTCGTTGATGAGCGTACCGATGAGCGGTCCCGTCCTGGAGAGGGCGGCCGCATCGAGCCGCGCCTGAATATCGTTGGCTGCATCGGGCAAGACCGGAGCTCCGTTGCCGCCGTCGACTCCGAGGACGGCGTCGACATAGGAGACCGATGTCCCGACGACGCTGATGTCGCGCCAGAGATCCTGAACACCTTGAGCTGCCTGCGCGGCGGCGGGGTCCGTTAGGTCGCCAGCACCCGTCGCCTCCACGATGAAGCTTGCGTTGAACGCCCCGACGAACTGTGTTGAAGAGGTCGGTCGCCGTTCGGACCTCGTTGCCGCTCTTGAACCAGCGCACCGGGTTGTCGTTCACGTTGATCTTGGCGAGTCCCGGCCCCGCCGCGACCGCCGCCACGACCAGGGCGGGATGAAGTAGGCTCGCTTCACCGTGAACGAGCCCAACCTCCGGAGGCCCCCTGAGAGGATACGGCTGCTCGCCTCGACGTCTGCCTGCATGGCTGATCGAAGGCGCTCCTCGCTCATCAGGGCCACGTAGGCGGGGATGAGCACCAGGGTCAGCAGCCAGGCGATGATAACGCCGGCGGCAACGAATATCCCGAACACCTGGACGGGAGGAATGGGCGCCAGGGCCAAAGAGGCGAAGGCGACGGCGGTGGTGAACGAGGTAAAGGTGATCGGGGCAAAAAGCTCGCGGTAGACCGCCCGAAGGGTCTCCTCTTTGGTTCCATAATGGCGGTAGCGGTCGAAGACCTCGCTCAGGACGTGGATGCTATCCAGGATGGCGATGGGCATCAGGAAGATCGGGATCATGGAGCTCATGATGTGCAGCGAAAGCCCCGAGCCGATGAGCAGCCCCATCGTCCAGATCACGCTGACCATAGCCAGGATCATCGCGACGAGCACCAGCGTGACCTTCTTGAAGAAGAACAGCATGAGCAGGAAAATCAACAACCCCGCGAGGGGCGCCAGGACCAACATCTGGACGAACATGTCCTGACCGAAGGCGTCTTCAGCCAGCGGGAGGCCGCCGAGGTGGTAGACGGTGGTTTCCGAGACTCGCTGTTCCTCCGCCATCTCCGTCACTCGATCTGCAATCGATTTGGCTCGTCCTTGCTGTGGAGCGGGATGAACACCGCGAGCCCGGTGCTGCCCGGCGAGAGCACCCGGTCCGCTAGCAGGGGACTGCTCTTCACGGCGGCGACGATTCGGTCGACGTCGCCTTCGGTCAGCGTTGTCTCCGGAACGTCCGTCGCGGAGCGAAAGCTCACGACGCCGTCGGGAACGTCGGGAAGCTGCTCGATGTCGGCGATGAGCCTGGACGCGGCGGTAAGGTCCGTGGGATTAAGGACGCCGCCCTCGTCCACGATGGCTATGGCTATCATGTCTCTGGCGCCAAACTCGTCCTTGATAGAGGTGTTGAGGACGCGCACTGGGTTGTCGGAGGCGAGCATGTTCTCCGGGTCCGTGTCTACGTCCACCCGGAGAATCAGCGCCCCGAGAACCAGGGTGATCAGCGCGATAAACCCGATGATCAGCTTCGGATGAGCGAGGCTGAAGGACAGAATGGCGGCTTGAAACGAACGCATCTTTACAGAATCCAGCGGTCAGTGTGAGGGGTCCAGAGCCGAACGCGCGGTGAGCGCCGACCCTATCATCGCATGCGGCACAACAGGTGTTTCGCGGCCGCTTCCCGGCCCCGCCGTGTCCACCCCGAACGCAATTGCGAACGCGTCCTCGCTCGGTTACGTGCGTTCCTTCATGAAGCCCCGCTTGTGAATTGATAGGCTTGTTCGTGGATGGTCTCCTTCGGTCAAAAAGGGTAACTGCCATCCGCGCTGGCGGCGGTCTCATCACCCGCCGCTAGCTTGCGTCTGGGGCCTGGCCTCGTCGAGTTGGCGGTATGAGAACGCCCGGGGCGGTCGGTCGCCATTGGGTGCCGTCCCCAGTCGGAATGCTGGTTAAGGCCCCTACGTTGCGGCCTTCCGTCCAACTAGCATGATGGTGACTCGGGAAGGCCCCCTGGGTATCGACTGAGGGGGGCCAGAGGAGAGAGTGATGCACTGGCCCAAAGGCTGCAAGCGCTGCGGCGGAGATCTCATGCTCGAGTGGGAAGAGAGCTAGTCCTACGTGGTATGTCTCGGCTGCGGCGACGTGAAGGTCGAACAGGACCAGCTGGCGCTGGTAGGGTTCAACCGGGCCGAACGCACCTAGCTCCCGTCCCCACTCACCTCGGGCATATGTCGCGGCCGCTTGCCTGGACAATGGTTCGGGCGCACCGCGATAATCCACCTCGAGATCTTCTTGTGAAGGAGTCGAGGTGGCTCGTCCCGATCGGCCCCGCCGGCAGACGAAGCCCAGGAACCTGGGCAAGCCTCTTGCAACCTCGTTCCTGCGCGCCCTCGGAGAAGTCGTCGGATTCGAGCACGTGCTCACAGACGACGCCGACCGAGAAGACTACGCCTTCGACGCCTTTCCGCCTGCAAGAGTCGTGAAGGCGCTGGGCGCCCTGCCACCCTGGCCGGACGCGATCGTGAGGCCGGGCGCAACAGCGCAGGTCCAAGCCCTCGTCAACCTGGCCCGCGAATCGGGCACGCCGATAGTGCCGTTCGGCGGGGGTACCGGCGTCATGGGAGCTGCCGTCCCCGTGCGCGGGGGTCTGATCATTGACCTCGGGCGGATGCAGGCCGTGCGACACGTCGACCCGGATGGCCTCGTCGCCCAAGCGGAGGCGGGCATCCCGCTGGATGCGTTGGACGACGCCCTGCGGGGCAGCGGCCTGATGTTGGGGCACGACCCATGGAGCCAACCCATCGCGACGTTGGGAGGGGCCATCTCCACCGACGGCGTTGGCTATCTGGCCGCGGGCTATGGGTCCATGGGCGAGCAGGTGCTTGGCCTCGAAGTGGTGCTGCCCGACGGCGGGCTGATCGAAGCCAAAAATATCTCGATCGCCGCCGGCGCGCTTCCCCACCGGCTCTTCGTCGGCGCGGAAGGAGTGTTCGGCATCATCACCAGCGCCGTGGTGCGAGTCTTCCCAAGGCCGGAAACGAGGGCCGTGCACGCGATCGTCTTCGAAAGCTTCGCGAGCGGATACGCCACAATCCTGGCGATGGGCCGCCTCGGGCTGCGTCCCTCGATGATTGACTACAGTGAAGAGCCGCCGAGCCGCGGGGAAAAGACGATACTCTACGCGGCATTCGAAGGACCTGAGAGGCGTGTGATGGTCGAGCAGGGCGAGGCCCTGAGGCTGTTTGCGGAGTACGGCGGACGCGATTTGGGGAAGGCCGAGGCGCAACGTTTCTGGGACGAGCGCCACGCCTCGGCTGAGCATTGGCAGCGCAGGAACGCCGCAGGCCGGCGCCTCGCTCGCGGCGAAGCCTCATGGCATCGCGGGCTGGATTACCTCCACTTTGCCCTGCCAGTGGAGCGAGTCCTGGACTATCGGGAGAGGAGCCTCAGCCTCATTCGGGAAGAGGGGCTCGAGGCAAGAGAGATTGCGATCTGGGGCCGTCCGGACCTCTTTTCCCTGATTGTCGTCGACCCCACCAATGGGGAACTGCCGGACAAGACCCTCGATGAAGCGTCCGAGCGTCTCCTCGGGCTCGCCCACGATATGGGTGGCTCGATGGAGTACTGCCATGGAGTCGGTTTGAAACTGCAGACGCTGATGGAGCGCGAGTCGGGCGGCGGCATGCGGCTGCTGCGCGCCATCAAGGGCGCCCTGGACCCGGGTAACGTCATGAACCCCGGCAAGCTCGGTCTCTAGGTCGGGCTAGCGCCCGAACGGACGGGGCGTCACCACTACCTGCCGGCCCGACAAGATGCTGCGGACCCGTCGCGGCGCCGGCTCCCCGAGTCCACCCTGGTGACTGCGGTTCACGGTCCCGTTTTTGGGCCACCAGCCCCAGAGCGCATCGTGACCGCACGAGGTGCAGCGGACCTTGGTGGCCACGTTTCCGTGGTTTCCGCAGGAAGAGCAGGCGAAACCCTGGTGCGCCGAGACGCCGAACGATCGCTGGAGTTGGTTCGCGAGTCCGGAATACCGCCTGGTCATATCGCCAACGGCCTTGTCGATCTGGTCCAGACGCTTGAGGGCCACGTCGATCTTGCCGAGACGAGCGGCCAACTGGGAGACCTTCTTTTCCAGCATCGGGTCCGGGGCGGCGGCGACAGGCGCCAGAGGCGGTGGCGCTGCAGATGGCGATGGCGCCGCCATTTTTGGCGCGGGCTCAGGCTCGACCATCTTGGCGGGTTCCTGGACTGCCTCCGCTACCGGTGCCGGAATCTCCTCGATGGAGGACAGCTGGACCACCGAAGGCAACCCCTCGTCGGCGGGGATCTCGTCGACCGACTGTCCGTCGCGGCCCGTGGCGTTCGCGGTCTCGAGGTCGACCTCGTCGACCGTCGCGTCATCCGCGGAGCCGCCGCCTAGCAGAGCGTCGATGTCGTTTTGCGACAGGATCTTCTTTTCGTCCATATTAGTAGTCCATTACCTGGCTCACGACGAGCCCCATGTTTTCAAGGTCCGACAGGTCCAGATCGTACGGTTCGCGAATAGACCGGCCGTCTTCGTCCGAGCACATGCGCAGGACCGGCCGGCCGATCTGGCCAATGTTGGGTTTGGCGACAATGCCGACCTCGCCGGTATTCAGCTTGACTGAGACGCCCGATGGATACAACGGGACATCTCGGGCTACGATCGCGACGAGATCCGGGTCGAAGAGCTCCGCCGAATACGCCATGATGTACTCAATCGCTTCGTGGGGCATGAAGGGCTTGCGACTCGGCCGTCTCGAGACGAGCTCGTAGTACCTATCGGCGATGGCGATGATCCGGGCGTAGAGCGAAATCTGCTCGCCCTTGAGTCCATGGGGGAAGCCGCTTCCATCCCAGCGCTCGTGATGCTGGTGGATCCCGTCGATAACGTCGCTAGGAAGCGTCTCGAGCCGGCCCACGAGCTCCCCGGAGGCCTGGGGATGTTGCTTGAATATCTGGTCTTCCTCCGGCGTCATCGTGCCCTTCTTCTTCCGCAAGACAGGAGGCAGGACCATGAAGCCTAGGTCGGCCAGGACGGCCGTGAGCCCGAGGGCTACGAGCTGTTTCAGCCCCATCCCCAACCGGCGGCCGATGAGCATCGATAGCCCCGCCGACTTCACCGGCTGTGCATACTGATAGTCGTCGACCGAGAGGACCCCCGAAGCGTTGACCTCTCCCAGGACTTCCGGGAAGAGCTCCCTGCCCATGGCAACGATGGGTCGCTCCACCGTCATTAGGAGGTGAGCATCGATCTTGCCTTCGTCGCGCGACTCGGTGATGAGTTCTTGTAGAGCGTGCATCGCCTCGGCCTCGATCTCCGAGGAGAACATGGGAGCGGCTGGGACATCGTCCACCCGCGGGTCCTCCACCATGATCTCGTTCACTCCATAAACGGACATCGTCGTGAGGCAGGCTTTGTCCAGCTCCGTGCCCCGCTCGAACAGCGGGTTTCCAACGCTGTCGTATACGGACCGGCTGAGTACCATTAAAGGTTTGGCGTATCTTGCTGCGATTCGGCGCATGATGTGGGGTGGTTATGCCTTTCTCGCGGAGAAGCGGTCAGAGCGGTCGCGCGCGGAGCGTTCATCCGATTTCTGATAAAACGATGCCTCGGCTCGGATGAAGCCGAGCTCTTTGGCGGAAAGCATGGTCTCGGAGCCACCCATGAAGAGCCATCCCCCGGGCTTCAGGGCCTGGTGGAACTTGCCGTCCAACATCTTCTTGGTGGCGTCGGAAAAATAGATAACGACGTTGCGGTAGGCGATCAGGTCGAAGCTGCCCTCGAACCGGTCGGCGAGCAGGTCTTGTTGCTTGAACTGGACCCGCTCTCGGATCGAATCGTTGCCATAATAGTCGTCCGCGGACCTGGTGAAGTACTTCAGAATCATCCAGCGGGGCGTCGTCTTCATCTCGGACTGGTGGTACGGCCCGCCTGCTTGCGCCCGCCGGAGCGCGGTCCGATCGAAGTCCGTGGCGAGAATTCGATGTCGCCGTTCCGGGGTCAGCTCCTGGAGCAGGATAGCCAGGGAATAGGGCTCCGAGCCGATCGAGCATCCAGCGCTCCAGATGTTCAGTTGCGGCGTGGTCTCCAGGATCCGCGGCAAGATCCGCTTCCGCAGGACCTCGTACTGGTGCGCGTCCCGGAAGAACTCGGTCACGTTGATCGTGATGAAGTCCCGTAGTCGTTGCAGCGCCGCCTGGTCTTGGCTGATCAGCGAAGAATAGCCGGGGACGTCGAGGCCCTGGGAGGAGATGAGTCCGTCAAGGCGCCGCCGCATCTGCTGGTCCTTGTAATAGTCCAGATCGATGCCGACGGTCCTGCGGATCGCTGACTTGAGCTTCGTGAAGTCGTCGTCGTTCATCGTTTCCTCGCCGTTACGCGGCTTTTCGCTGTTCGCACATCTCTACGATCACCGCCGCCATTTCGGGCAGCGGGACGACCACGTCGGCCAGTCCGTCTTCGATCACGCACCGGGGCATCCCGAACACGATGCTCGTCGACTCGTCCTCGGCGGCGACACGTCCTCCGGCCCGCTTGATATAACTGGCCCCGCGACGGCCGTCGGACCCCATCCCGGTCAGTACGACGCCGACAGACCTGCGCCCATAGGCCCGCGCGATCGTCTCCATCGCCGGGTCCGCGGCTGGCCGCACGCCGTTCTGCGTGGGGCCCTCGTCCAACTGGACCCGGCCAGTGTTATCGACGGTCATGTGATAGCCGCCAGGGGCCAGGAGCGCTTCCCCCGGCCGCACCAAGGCGCCAGCCTCGGCCTCCCGCACATGCAAAGGGCTCAGGTCGTCGAGCCGCTCTGCCAGCGACCGGGTGAAGCCGGGTGGCATGTGCTGAACGATGAGCATCCCGGCGGGAATGTTGCCGGGGATCGCGGGCAGGAGCTCCATCAGCGCCTTCGGGCCGCCGGTGGACGTGCCAATGACGACGACCGCCGACATCGTCGACGCGCGGTTCCGGGGCGTCTCCGTCGGTCGGCCCGGCACGGTGGGACTGACGCGCGGGCCAAGCCGCCTCGGGTTCGATCGGGCGGCGTTGACGATCTTGTCTCGTAAATCGGTCGCGGCCTCGTCCAGGCCCGCCGGGTTCGCCCTGGAGGACTTGAGGAAGAAATCGACGGCCCCGAGCTCGAGGGCCCGGAGCGTCTCGACGGTCCCCTCGCCCGTAAGACTGCTGAGCATGACGACAGGCATCGGGTTTTCGGCCATCAGGCGCTCCAGCGCCGCGAGCCCATCCATCCTCGGCATCTCGATGTCCATCGTCACCACGTCCGGCCTCAGACGCTTGACCTGCTCGAGGGCCTCGATTCCGTTCGACGCGTGGCCGACCACGTCGACGCCGCCCTCAGACGCGAGTCGGCGGGCGAGCGTGTGCCGTGTGAAGGGCGAATCGTCGACGATAAGGAGCTTAACAGGCCTCGGCACGATATCTCCTTGGCGAGGTGAGCAGTGATCGGTGGGCACCGGATGCGATGATCATCGGTTCTGGGCTAAGGGTCGTTCTGGATCGCTAGGTACGTGCTTGTTTCTCCAGCTTACGTAAGGAATCTTCTTGACGGCGGCGAGGACCCGGTCAGCGGCGAAAGGCTTCACGACGAAATCTTTCGCGCCCGATTTCAGGGCTTCCATCACAATGGCCTGCTGTCCCATGGCGGTCACCATGGCGACTCTGGCCTCTGGGTCGTGCTCTCGCAGTTGCTTCAGCGCGGTCAACCCGTCCATGTCCGGCATCGTGATGTCGAGGAGCACGCCGTCGGGGGAGTTCGCCTTGTAGGTCTCTACCGCCTCGAGCCCCGAGCTCGCCTCCACAACCTCGTAGCCGTTCTCCGTGAGCAGCTTCGCGCACTTCATACGCATGAACGCCGCATCGTCTACCACCATGATCGTTGACATAAGTTCCCCCTAGAGATCTTTCGGCGGAGACCCGGCCGTTGAGACCGTCACCTCGCCCGTACCGACGTAGAGTTTCAATGTCCGTCCCTTATTCCCGCCTGTTTCGTTCCCCGAGACGCGTAGTCCCAGGTTCTTCAGCGCGGCAAGGGTAGCTTCCAGATTTCGCTCGCCGATGTTGAAGACGCCGCCCAGGCCCGGCGCCAGCGACATCTGTGCCCCGCCGGCCAAATTCACCACGATCGAACGTGCGGAGGCGCCGAGTTTCTTCATCTCATCCATCAGGATCGGCACGCTCCAGTTCGCGTATTTAGGCGAGGCCGGTTGCCGCCCAGTCCCGTCCGGCAAGACGATATGGGCCATGCCGGCCACGCCGGAACGGGAGTCGAATGCCGAGACTCCGATGCAAGAGCCGAGGCCCAGGCAGGTCAACACCGCGGACGGTTCCTTTGACACTTTGATTTCTCCAAGGCCAACCACGACCGACTCTCCCGAATTGCTCATGCCGCGGCTCGGCGTTGCAGCAGGATTCTGACCAGTTCGCCGCTCGGCATTACCAGGAACGTGCCGTTGATCTGCCGGTCCGATGTCCCGAAGATGGTATCCGCGACGAGGACTTCGTCGGTCTCCATCATGATCTCGGCCAAAACCGAGTCCAGGATGGAGCCTGCCATATCCATCATCACGGCCGGCGGGGACGGCAGGAGCTCAACCCCGGTGGCGTCCGCCACCGCGTTAAGGAAGAAAGAGCCCATGATGTTGCCCATCTCCCCCAAGGCGGACCGCTCCATCGGCTCGAGCTCCTGTGTAGTGCCCGGAGCGAGTCCCAGCAGCATGTCCACCAACTCGTAAGCGGTCTCGGGCGAATAGACCAGGACCATGTGGCCGGTCGCCGACCCCCCTACCCGGAGGTAGACGGCGACGGTCAGGGCTTCGGCTCCGCCAAGCAGCTCAGCCGCGTCCTTGACCTCGATCCTTGCCGGATTGACGTGGTTCTTCACCTTCACATCGCGTCCCACCATCTCCGAGAGCCCGGCGATCGAGTGTTCGATGCCCCGGCCCACGAGCTGATTCCAGGAACGTTGTTCCTGCCTTGTGAGCCGTCCTCCGGTCCCTGACACCCGTGCCTCCTTCGACCCGTTCCCGCGGTCTTACCGCTGTCCGTTCAATCGAGAGTAACAGAGGTGGGAGTGGCTAACCTACGGGGTGCGCCCGCATCGTGGTGGAGGTATGCCCTAGTGTCGCGTGCCCCGCCTGGAAGGGACAGCAAAGGAGCGCTGTCAACGGGTTCACGGGAGCGCTTCTTGAGCAAATCTTGACGGTCACCCGAGGGGTGGCATTCAGTGTGCTGGAACAGATGCTCCTTGATATGCGCTGAAGTTCCTTCCCGTCTGCGGGCGCACCCCCATTTCATGCACGCCGTTGACACCTTGGGGGTCAGCCGATACGCTACGGCCCCCGAAGAACCGGCCCTGGAGGAGCGTAATGGAGGTTTACGAGGCGATACGGCGGCGGGTGGCGGTCAAGGAGTTCCGGCCCGACCCGGTCCCCGAGGCCGCCATTCGGAAGATACTCCTGGCCGCTCGGTGGGCCCCGAGTCAGCGCAACCGCCAGCCCTGGCACTTCATCGTCGTCCGCGACGGGGAGACCCGCGCCAGGCTGGCCGCCCTCACTTCCAGCGGTCCCTTCATCGCCGAAGCGCCGGTTGCCATCGCGGTGGCCATCGATGGTGCCCGGATGCCGCAGCTCGAGGCTGGCCGCGCCATGGAGAACATGATCCTTACCGCCTGGGCGGAGGGCGTCGGGACCACCATGGTCGGCGGCTTCGATAAAGACGCCGTGAAGGCCCTGCTCGGCATACCCGCCGAAATGGAGCTCATCACCGTCATGCCCCTCGGCTATCCAACCGACAAGGCCCTGGCCGGCGGGAAGCGCCGCAAGCCTCTCGACCAGATCGCCCACATCGAGCGCTTCGACGCGCCATATCGCTAGTGGCGTCCCAACTCCTTGTCCGAAAGGCTACGTCAGGTGACCTGGACTGCCTCGTATCCGCGTTCCAGGGCTTCGGCAGGTTGATTCAGGACGATACCCTGGGCCCCCCGGAACATATCGCCCGAGACATCGCCCTGCTCCTCAACGATCCGCTCACCGACTTCTTCGTTGCCTTCGACGGCGACGGCTCCTGCGCCGGAATGCCGCAGCAGCGGTATCGATACTCGGTGTGGCTCTCCGGCCTGGAGGCGAACATCGAAGACCTCTACGTCATGGATTCCGTTCGCGGCAGGGGCTTCGGGCGGGCGCTGACGCAACAGGCGCTCGCCGAAGCGATCGAACGGGGGTGTCGGCGGGTCGTTCTCGACACCAACGAAAGCAACATCGCCGCACGGCGCTTGTACGAAGGGCTGGGGTTCAGCAACACCCGCGAGCACCCCGAGCCTGGCCGCATGCTGCTCTACGCGCGCCCGCTCCCACTAGTGGGGAGATTTGGCGCCTGGCGAGCGACTCGCTGGAAATGAAAAGGGGCCGGGCCCTTGGGCCCGGCCCCCCCGAGACTACAACCCTGGTAACTGAAGCCCCGTCGAGTCCGGCAACTCGAAGTGAATCACCAAGGATGTTACATCCAATGCTACGGCGCTCCGGCGCATCGAGTCAGGGGGGAAACGCCAACCGAGGGCGGACGATTCCCGCGTCTGGGGTGGGGGAAGACCCGTTTCAGATGACCTGGTGGCCTCCCCCAGGAATCCCCGAAGGGCGCCGCTGGTGGAGAGGGACTGTACACTCAATCCCGCCGGTGGCGCCGCGGAAACCGTAGCGGCCCTCCAGCAGTCCGTCAGAGGAGGAGGCCCCCCCATCGGGCAGCGGGGGAGGGTGGGGCGCTGAAAATGTTGGAGGCCGGACCTTGAAAAGGTCCGGCCTCCTTCCGAGACCACTGCCTGAGGGTACGATGCTTCAGGCTTGGACTGTCGCCATCTCGTCGCTTCTCGTGGCGCCCTCGCCAGAGGTCAGCTTGAAGGCCGAGACGGCGCTCTTCAGTTCTGCGGCCATGTTGGAGAGCGTCTGCGCGGACGCGACGACCTCCTCCACCTGGCCCACTGATCTCCTGGGCCGCCGCAGAGGCCTGTTGTGCCGCCGCGCCACTCTGCTGAGTCACTGCGGCGACGCCTTCCATCGACTTGGTCACCTCGCCGCTGTTGGCGGCCATTTGCTCTGTCGCCGCGGTGTTCTGCTCCACAACGGCGCTCACGCCGCTCATGGTGGTGACCATCTCGTCGGCCGAGGAGGCCATCTGCTCGGCGGCGGCCGAGATCTGCTCGATCTGGCCGGACACCGACTGCACCGAGTCCAGGATCGTCTGGAGCGCCTTGCCCGCCTCATCGGCCAGCTCGGCCCCGGCCGTGACTTCCTTGGTCCCGTCCTCGGTGGCGGTGATGGACTCGCTGACGCCCTTCTGGATGCCGTCGATGAGGCCCGCGATCTCCTTGGTCGCGTCGGTGACCCGCTCGGCAAGCGTGCGCACCTCGTCGGCCACAACCGCGAACCCGCGGCCCTGCTCCCCGGCCCGAGCGGCCTCGATGGCCGCGTTGAGCGCCAACAGGTTGGTCTGCGCGGCGATGTCGTCGATAACGGCAACGATCTTGCCGATCTCCTCGGACTGCTGGCCCAGGCCCGAGATTTTCGAAGAGGCCTCGTCCACGGCGGACTTGATCTTGCTCATGCCTTCGACAGTCTTCTCTACCGTCTCGCGCCCGTTCTTGGCTGCCTCACTGGTCTGACGGGCCCCCTCAGCGGCTGCCTGGGCGCTGGTGGCCACCTCGGACGTCGCGCTCGACACCTGGTTGACCATGGTCGTCGTCCGCTCCACGCTGGAGGCCTGCTCCTGGCTGCCCTGGGCAATCTGGTCGATGGCCTTGGACAGCTCACTCATCGCGTTGTTGGTCCCCTCGACACTCTTGGCCTGGTCGTTCGACCCCTCGGCCACCTGCTGCGTGGCGCTGGCCACCCCTCCGGTAGCCTTGCCCGTCTCCTCAGCGGCGCTGGCCAGTTGGCTGCTGGCCCCGGCCACGCCGTCGGCGCTCGTATTCACCTGGCCGATGAGCCCGCGGAGGTTCGTGAGCATCTTGACGAAGGCGTTACTCAAGGCGTCGTCTTCCGACTTCGGCCGGACCTGGACCGTCAGGTTGCCGGCGCCGATTTGCTCCGCCTGCGCCATCTCCCCGAGGTAGGTCTGCATGCCTCGATACGAGACGGCCATGTCGCCAATTTCGTCCTTGGAGCTAATGTTGACCTCCGAATTCAGGTCTCCGACCGCGATCCGATTCATGGCCGACCCCACGGCGGAAACGCCGTTGGAGATGCTCCGTGACAGGAAATACGCGACGGCAGCCCCGGCCAAGATGGCGATGATGGTGCCGACGAGGATAAAGCTCTTGGTCGTCGAAGCGCTCGATGCTGATGAAGCCGCCCGCACCTCCAACAACGCCAGCTCCTCCCCCTCCATCGCAGTCACAACCCTGCGGATGTTATCTTGAATATCCTTGCCCGCGTCGGTCAGGACCACGTCGAGCGCGGCCTGGAACCCCGTTCCCCGCCGCAGGTCGATGGTCTCCTTCAACTCCGCAAGCTTCGCCGCCACCAGCGGCCTCAGCTCGTCGATGCGCGCCGTTTGCTTGGGGTTATCGATCGTCAGATTTCGAACGTGACTGATATCGCCATCGATGACCAGAAGCGCGGCGTTGTATGGCTCCAGATAGCGGTCCTCTCCGGTGATGACGAAGCCCCGTTGCCCCGTTTCGGCGTCCTTCAGATGCGAGCCGATCGTCTGGAGCCCCTCCAGAACCTCGTGGGTATGTTCGACGTCACCCTCGTTCTTGATGAGGCTACTCGTGCTGTTGTACGCCACTATCGCCACGACGGCGAAAATCAACAGTCCTACTGCGAAACCGGCGTAGAGTTTGGTCCTGAGATTCATTTTCATCCTGTGTCCTCCTGGAATGTTTGCTGTGGGGTCTGCGATTCAACTCGGTCGGGTGCCGCGATACTCTCCGGTCCGTAGCCTCATATGCACAAGGTCAACCTCCCTGGCCTGACGGCCTCTCGATGATCCGAGTTCCGGCGATCGGCGTTGCTGGCGAACCAGCCGTGACGGCCATCGTGGAAGCCCAGGACTGATTCCCAAGCTACCGGTTGTACGAGAGTCCAATAAGGGGCAAAACGCCAATCGTCCCCAGGGGTCGCGCCTGCCTAGAGTCACAGGAAAACCCGCTGGAGGGGCATGCGCCCTGGCACGCACGGTTGCCCCATACCTGCCGCAACCGAAGACGCGACTTTACAGTGAGCTTCGCCGGACGGTCTGGCGGGCGACGCACAGGTCACCGGGTGGTCGTCGCTGGGCGTTTCCACGAAGCGGCGGCCTGGAGGCGTCCAGGGCTTGCGTCTCGACCCGGCCGACAGTAAGATAGCCGATGGCTTAGCAGTCTCCGTCTGAGACTGCTAAGCGGGACAACAACCCCACGAATCAAGGAGGCATGTGTGGCGAAGAAAATGCAGCCGATGGGGGATCGAGTGATCGTTAAATCCCTCGAGCCTGAAGAGGTGATGAAGAGCGGTATCATTCTCCCGGACACTGCGAAGGAGAAGCCCCAGGAGGCCGAGGTCATCGCCGTTGGCCCGGGCCGCATGACGGATGAAGGTCAGCGAGTCCCAGTAGAGCTGAAGGTCGGGGACAAGGTGATCTTTGCCAAGTACGCGGGCACCGAGATCAAGGATGACGACGAAGAGTACCTGGTCCTCAAAGAGACCGACGTTCTGGCGAAAATTGGCTAGTCCGGTAGCCGGAACACCGACCGAAGATCACATCGAGGAGAGACGATGACAGCAAAGCAGATTGTATTCTCGGAGGAGGCGCGACGGCAGTTGATCAAGGGCGTGGACGCCCTGGCGAACACCGTCAAAGTGACCCTCGGCCCAAAGGGCCGGAACGTGATTCTGGACAAGAAATTCGGGCCGCCCCAGATCTGTAGCGACGGGGTAACCATCGCCAAAGAGATCGATCTCGAGAACCCTCTCGAGAACATGGGAGCGCAGCTCTTGAAGCAGGCCGCGACCAAGACGAACGACGTGGCCGGCGACGGTACCACCACGGCGACCGTTCTGGCGCAGGCGTTGGTCCACGAAGGTTTCAAGAACATCACCTCGGGCGCGAACCCCATGTCCGTCCAGCGCGGCATCAACAAAGCCGTCGATGCCCTGCGGACCGAGATCGAAAAGCTCGCGACGCCCGTCGAGGGGCGCGACCAGATCGCCCAGGTAGCCTCACTCTCGGCCCACGACAACGAGATCGGCGGCCTGATCGCCGACGTGATGGAGAAGGTCGGCAAAGACGGCGTCATCACCGTCGAAGAGTCGCGCGGCCTCAAGTATGAGATCGAATACGTCGACGGCATGGAGTTCGATCGGGGCTACATCAGCCCCTACTTCGTGACCAACTCCGAGCGCATGGAGTCGGAGATCGAAGACCCGTACATCCTGATCACGGACAAGAAGATCTCCGCCGTGGCGGACTTGCTTCCCGCATTGGAGAAGGTGCTTCAGGTCAGCAAGAACGTCGTCGTGCTCGCCGAGGACGTCGACGGCGAGGCCCTGGCGACCCTCGTGGTCAACAAGCTTCGCGGCACCGTCAACGCCCTCGCCGTGAAGGCGCCGGGCTTCGGCGACCGCCGCAAGGCGATGCTCGAAGACATCGCACTCCTGACCGGCGGCACGGTCATCAGCGAAGAGGTAGGCCGCAAGCTCGACTCGGCGACCATTGAAGACATGGGCCGCGCCCGCAAGGTCACCGCCAACAAAGACGACACGACCGTCATCGAAGGCCATGGCGACGACGAGGTCATCAAGGGCCGCATGAGCCAGATCAAGTCGCAGATCGAGGAGACCTCCTCGGACTACGACCGCGAGAAGCTCCAAGAGCGCCTTGCCAAGCTCGCCGGCGGTGTGGCCGTCATCAAGGTGGGCGCCGCGACCGAGGTTGAGCTGAAGGAGAAGAAGGCCCGCATCGAGGACGCGTTGTCCGCAACGCGGGCCGCGGTTGAAGAAGGCATCGTCCCCGGTGGCGGCGTCACGCTCATCCGTGCTCAGAAAGCGCTGGACAAGGTGAAGGGCGCGGACAACGACGAAGACGTCGGAGTCCGCATCATTCGCAAGGCGCTCGAAGAGCCCCTGCGGCTGATCGTCCAGAACTCCGGCGGCGAAGGCTCGGTCGTGCTTCAGGCGATTCGCGACTCCAAGGAAGCGCGATTCGGCTACGACGCCGAGGCGATGAAGTACGGCGACATGGTGGAACTGGGCATCGTAGACCCGGCGAAGGTCACCCGCGCGGCGCTGGAGAATTCTGCCAGCATCGCGGGCATGATCCTGACCACGGAGTCGATGATGACGGAGATCAAGGAAGACATGCCGGCGATGCCGGCAGCGCCTCCCGAGTTCTAGGTCGCCGACAAAGGCACGAACCAGGGGCCCGCCATATGGCGGGCCCCTTTGCGTTACCAGAGGCGGAGCAGCTCATTCATGGCGAAGATCGGACCGACCTCCAGCCCTAGCGAAGGACTGGCGTAGAGCCGGGCCGGCACGCTGATGTCGGCCAGATACAGCTCGCCGACATACTCCCGAGCCTCCTCGGCGGCGAGCCCCGTCTTGGGGAGCGCCAGTGTCATCGTCGCTGCCGCCCTGATCGCGTGGCCGTGGGCCGTGCCGGTCGTCGAGTTGATGCCGCTGGGCACGTCGAGCGAAAGGACCGGAGCGGCGTGCTCGTTGGCGGCGTGGATCAGCGAGACGACCTCTCCCGCCGGCGAGCCCCGCAGGCTGTAGCCGATCATCGCGTCGATGATCAGGTCGGCCTCCGGCAGCTCGACATCGCCGCTGGGCGCCCGGATCGGGACTCCGGACCGCTCCAGAATCGCCAGCTGGTGCTGTGAGACCTCGATCAGTCGCTCCGGGTCGGCCATGAGCCACACCTCGACCTCTGCCCCCCAGCCCAGGAGCCGGCGTGCCGCGACCAGCCCGCCGCCGCCGTTCCCGCCCGTCCCCGCCAACACCAGCACCCGTCGTCCGCGAGGGTCGCCGTCGAGGAATCGCTGTCGCGCTAGCTGGGCCAGGTTGCGACCCGCGTTCTCCATCATCTGGAGTAGCAGCACCCCCTGCTCCTCCATCATCAGCCGGTCGACCTCTCGCATCTGCTCGGTGGTCAGCCAGGGGACGCTCGCAGCCAGGTCCTCAGTTGCTTTCACAGGGGTTTCCTCGATAGGTGGACTACGGGCGCAATGGTAGCAGCCGGCGACAAGCCGCGCTTGCCGCTTAGCGCCGACCGCCCGCCAACGCCGACGCCTCGGGCAGCGTGCGCAGACGCCACATCGCCAGGACGCCGACCATCGGTCCGATTGCGAGGATCGCAAAGGCGACACCCCAACCGGGCCCGTCGACGATCACTGGGACGAGGCGAATGCTGACGGCCGTGAGCGCGAACCCGAGGCCCGTCTGGATCGTCAGGACCGTGCCCCGGTAGCGGGGCTCGCACAGCTCCGTGGCCGCCGTTGAGAATTGGGCCGAGTCCGCGATCACCGACATCCCCCAGACCAGGGCCAGGATGCCGATGAGCGGCGACAGCGAGAAGGGAAGAAACCCGATGGCGAGGGCGGCGCTGCCGCTGATCGCCATGGGCACGATGGTCGACATTGTGCGGCCGTAGCGGTCGGACGCCAGTCCCGCAAAGGCCGAACCAATGGCGCCGACGAGGAAGACGGCGAAGGCCATAGCGCTCGCCAGCTCCAGGCTATCGCCCAGGAGGGCCCTCGTTCCATAAACGGCCCCCAGGTACGTGCCGATCCAGGCCCACATCCCATACAGCTCCCACATATGGCCCAGGTAACCGAGGAGCGTCAGCCTCAGGTCCCGCTGCGCGACGACGCGCAGCAGGTAGCGGGGGTCGAACTTCGCCCCCGGGACGTCGAAGGGTCCGTCGGACACGGCCCACGGGACCAGCAGCCCGCCGGCCACGGCGAGGATGGTGCTGCCGACGATGCTGGCCTCCCAGTTGTCGACGAAGATCGAGCGCAGGAGATGCGGCGAGCCGGACCCGATCGTGAGGGCGCCGATCATAACCCCAAGGGCGAGGCCGCGGCGGTCCTGGAACCAGCCCGCGACGATCTTCATCGCCGGCGGATAGACCCCAGCGAGGAGGATGCCCGTGCCGAAACGGACGAGAGCCAGGGACCAGAATCCATCGGCGGGGATCACTCCGAGGTTCAGCAGCGCGCCCGCGATGGCGCTGGCGCCGAACAGCAGCCGTGCGTTCACCAGGTCGGCCAGGTTCAGCACGGCGCTGATGAGCGTCCCTGCGACGAAGCCCAGCTGAACGCCGATGGTCAGCCACGCCAGGTCGTCGGCGGAGAGTCCTTTTTCGCGCTCCAGGGCCGGGGCAATGGCGTTCGTGCTGAACCAGAGCGAGAGCACGAAGATCGTGGACAGCGACACCAGGCCCAGCGCCCGCCAGCGACGGCGAGAGAGAGCCAGCTCGGTGACTCCCGTTTCTGTCATATGCCTCTCTCGCCGCGCGCGACACCGTTGATTTCGGCGGATACTGAATACTTCGGGTGCGCCGAAGGTGGTCCCGGCGGATAATAATACTTTTGGGTGAGACCGCGCATCTAAGGATGCGGAGGTAATCGATGATACGCGCGATCTTCTTCGATCTCGATGGCACGCTGGTACAGTCGGAAAAACTCAAGGCCCTGGCCTATGCCATGGCCGTCGCGGAGCTGCGAGGACTGGAGGAGCCCCCCAGCGAGGCGATCGAGGCCTACCGCGAGATCGTCGGTGCATCCCGTGACGAGGCCTCGCGGCACGTCATGGACCGCCTCGGCCTGGAGCCGCTGCTTCGTCCCCTGGTCGCTGAGCATCGCGTCGCCGAGCCCTGGGACGTGCTGTCCGGGATGCGTCGAGCCATCTATGAGGATATGGTCGCCGACCCCCAGGTGCTGCGCGACAACCAGTGGCCTCATACAGTGGGTCTGCTGCGCGTCGCCCGCGAGCACTTCTGCAAGACCGGGCTTGCGACTATGTCGCAGCGCGACGAAGCGCACCGCGTATTACGCGCCCTGGATCTCGAAGATACCCTCGACCTGGTCCTGGGCCGTGAGGACGTGACCAACGCCAAGCCGGACCCCGAGATCTACCTCACCGCTTCGGAGCGGGTCGGCGTTCCTCCGTCCGAATGCCTCGTGCTGGAGGACTCGCCCAATGGCGTCCGCTCGGGACTCGCCGCCGGAATGAGCGTGATCGCCGTGGCGACGCCGTTTACCAGGGAGCAGCTCCATGCGACCCGGGTTATCGACGAGGCATGGATCGTCGACGACCCCGACACCCTGCTCGACGTCGTGCGCCGCCAACTCGACGAGCATAACCGCACCGAGCACTAGCCGGCGAGCTTCTTCCGCTCAGGATAGGCGGGATGCGGGCATCGGCTAAGCCCCAGCCTTACAGCTCGCGGCCCAACTTGTGGCCCTCGTGGATGGCGTGCTCGACCCCCCGTGGGGCCAGGCAGTCGCCGATGCGGTGCAGCTCGTCCAGATCACCTCTGAGGTCTCGGTACAGAGCGTCGTTGACGTCGTTTCCTATGGCAACCGCCACGGCGTCGATGTCTTCGACGACGACCTCCCGGCCGCTCATGGTGTCCTGGCCCATCACGGCGCCGCTCTTGATCTCTTCGACGAGGAACCCCGTGTAGTAGGTGACGTCCTTGCCGCGGACCGCCTTCACGAAATCGGCGCGGTCGTTGTGCTCGATGCCCGCGGCGAAGGCTGCGCTCGTCGAGATCGCGGACACCTTTTGGCCTCGCTGCAGCAGGTACTCCAACGCGTCGGAGGTCTGGTAGTAACCGGTGCCGTCGATGATGGCGACGTGCCGGCGGTCGTCGAGGCGTCCCTCCATCACGTCGCGGGTGGTGAAGACGTGGGGTAAGTCCGAGCCGGGGATCGCGTCCAGGTGGAGCCTCGCCGGGTGGGGCCCGACTGTCCTCGCTGTGGAGCCGGTGGCGATTATGACGGCGTCGGCGCCGAGGGCCTTCACTTGTTCGGCGGTCATCTCCTTACCTAGCTGGACGTCGACGCCCAGCTTCTCGAGCTGGCGTCTGCGTAGCGAGACGATCTCACCGAACTCCCGGCGGCGATCGACCCTGGTGATCAGGTTGATCTGGCCACCCAACGCCTGCCCCTTCTCGTAGAGGCTCACCTGATGGCCGCGTTGCGCGGCGGTCATGGCGGCCTCCATCCCGGCTGGGCCGCCGCCGATCACCACGACTCGCTTCTTCTTCGCGGCTGGCTTCAACGTTCCGATGCCCCAGTCTCGCTCGACGCCGACGGCCGGGTTCTGCTGGCAGGTCATCGGGTTGCCGCTGACGTTCCGGGCGAGGCAGCCCTGGCCCGCGCCGATGCAGATGCGAATGTCGTCGAGCCGGCCCTCCCGGGCCTTGTTGGGCAGCTCGGGGTCGGCGATGCTGGCGCGAGTCATGCCCACCATGTCAGCCTGACCGGAGGCGACGATCTCCTCGGCCTGTTGGGGATAGATGACCCGTCCGATGCCGAACACTGGGATGTCGGGCACGGCCCTTTTGATGGCCTCGGCCCACGGAATCATGAACGCCAGCTCGGAGCCGATCGTGCCGATACCGGGCCATCCGCTGACGTTGAGAAAATCGATCTGCCCGGTGGCCGCCAGGGTCCGCGCGATCTCAATGCCCTCCTCGATGGTCTGACCGCCGGGGATCGTCCAGGCGCCGTTGATGCGCACCCCGACGCAATAGTCGCGCCCCACGGCCGCGCGGATGGCGTCGACGGTCTCGAGCACTATTCGGAGGCGGTTCTGCAGCGAGCCGCCGTACCGGTCGGTGCGCTTGTTCCCCTGGGGCGTCAGCCACTCGCCGTAAAGGTGAGGGTGCGCGGCGTGGACCTCGACGCCGTCCATTCCGGCCGCGATGGCGTGTCGCGTCGACCTGACATAGCCGTCGATGAGAGCCTGGATGTCGTCCTCGTTCATCTCCTTGCTCATCTCCCCGGCGGAGGACGGCGACGCGGAAGGCAGGGCGCTCGGGGCCCACACCGGCTCCCAGCTGTCGGGGCCGGAGCTGCCCTTCTCCTTGCCGTTCTGGTTCAGCTGCACCATCACCTTCGCGCCGTGCTCATGGCAGGCGTCGGCGATCTTCGTGTAGGTGTTCACCGCCTCGTCGGGCCAGGTGCCGGGCCGCTGGGTCCCGGATTGCGGGTGCACCTGGGTCTGGCCGATGAAGATGAGCCCGAACCCCCCCTTTGCACGGTCGCGATGGTAGTACATCGCCCGCTCGCTGAGCACGGACCAGGCGTGGTAGCCCTCGGGGTCGTCCTTGACGAACTGGGTGCTGTGGGCCGAAACGAAGAATCGGTTGGGCACGGTGACCGATCCGACCTGGAGCGGGGTGAAGACGTGCTTGAACTCGCTGCTCATCTCGCCTCCCAATAGACCCTGATAGGGGGCCTTACGAACGAAGGCCCTCCCGCCGGGGGCGGGAGGGCCCGTTCGTTGCTAGTCGTGCTGTCCGTTACTGCAGGGCCGCGGCGTACTCGATCTTGAACGACACGGCGTCCCGGCCAATCTCGTAGGACTGGGCGACTTTGTCATTGCCCGCGAACACGTCACCGGTGAGCAGGATGGGCTCGAAGGTGGTGATGTTCTCGTACTCCCAGTCGTGGTAGGCGTGGGCCCGCTTGATGTACTCATCGATCGATGGGGCCTCTTTCCATTCCTTCGCCAGCCGGAATCCCTCGGGGTCCCGGTTCATCACCCAGGGCGACCCATCGACATGGGGGGCCTGGGAGAAGGGAACCGAGTTCTTCCCGCTGAAGATGAGGATGGAGCCGAAGATTGTTGGCCTGGAGTAGACCTGCTTGCCGATGTTGCCGAAGAGCTCGGTGCGGAAGACGCTATACCCCAGGGGCTTGCGGTTCACCTTGAGGCCGACCTCCTCGAACATCACGGCGATGGCCTCCATCAGGTCGTCGCCCTCGGGCAGGTTCGGCGTGCCGATGACCATGTCGATCTCGAAGCCGTCGGGCCAGCCCGCGTCGGCGATCATCTGCCGCGCCTTCGCCGGGTCGGGGTCGGGGATCGGCCACGGCTTGTAGGCCATGTCCAGGGGCAGGATGGGATAGTTCAGGGTCGGCTCGCCAAGCCCCTCGCCGATGAAAGCATCGACCAGGACCTGCCGGTTGATGGCGTAACGGTGCAGAGCCTGTCGCACGGCGAGAACGGAGAACGGGTTCTTCCCGTAGCCGTCGTACTGGTCCACCCATTGCTCCATGTACATGTAGGTGGCCGCGCTGGTATCGGTACGGGAGAAGATGCGCAGGCCCGCTTCGCGTACCTGCGGGATTGACGCCCGCGCCAGGTTCCCCATGTCGGCCTCGCCGTTTCGCAGGACGGCTACTCGGGTCTGCTCTTCGGGGACGACCCAGAAGTTGAGGGTCTTGATGCGGGGGACGCCGAAGAGCCAGTGATCGTCGACGGCTTCCTGGATGATGCGCTCCCCTGAGGCCGTCGTGACGTGGCGATAGGGGCCGCTGCCGACGGGGTTGCGGTTCATCCCCGCGTTGCCGACGGCGGTGTGGTACTCGCCGGGGATGAGTAGCCGCGGCACGCCGCCGCCGGTGAAGGACATGCTCATCCAGTTGGGGGCCCAGAAGATGTCCGGGCCAGTGAGGTTGACGACGACGGTCTCAGCATCGGGGACTTCGACGCTTGTATAGCTCTTACGCAGCGGACCCGCCTTGCCGGACTTGGAGCCGGGAAGACTCGTGAACTCGATCAGGTAGCTCAGGTCCGCGGCCGTCGCCAGGTCGCCGTTGTGGAACCGCACGCCCGTGCGGATCTTGATGGTCCAGACCGTCGAGTCGGCGTTGCCCGACCATTCGAGCGCGAAGCCCTGGGACGCGTCCATGTCACCCGAGAAATTCGATCCGATGATGGGATCGAACATCGGGGTCAGATACTGTTCGCCCCCGCCGCCCTGGTCGGGCATTGTGGCGAACTCCGCCATCGTTTGCAGTGCCACGATCAGCTCGCCTTCCGACACCGGTTTGGCGGTCGGTGGCGGTGGCGCTGGCGTCGGCGTAGCTTGCGGCGCGGCGGGGGCCTGCGTGGGCGCCGGCGGGGATGTCGGGTCGGCGCCGCCGCCGCATGCCGCGATAACCATGCTCAGCACCACGGCCCCGAGCACCAGCACTCTAATCTTGGATAGTCTCATAAGTTCCCTCCTCTGTCTTCCCTGTTGGCCCGTTTTTCCGCGCTCCGGGCCTTCCAGCGCGTCGATCACGGAATAGGATTAAGAGTCCGTTCCGGAATGGCGTGTTGGTCTCCAGTCATACGTCTCCAGAGGTGAGAGCGATTTCATGCTCCCTCCCGGACGATGGCCTATAATGCGACTCCCCCTTCTGGAATGTCAAGCCGTTACCTGCTCAATCCAGTCTCGACCTCCGCCAGGCGCTCCTTGATCAGCCACGTCCCGTTCTCCTTGATCAGCGTGTCGTGATACAGGCCGTAGACGCCGATGGCGGGGCCTCCATCACCGTCCTTGAAGGCCGCGAAGTAGCTCTCGACCTTGGCCTCGTCTCCGTTCACCGTAATCATCGGAGAGAAGATGACGTGCTTGTCATACTTGACGGGCGGCAGGTCCTTCGTGGACAGGTACTGGGCCAGCTCGGCGCGACCGTTCTCCTTGTGCCCCTGCTTCCCCTTGGCGGTGTAGACGTCGAAGACGCCGTCCTCGGTGAAGACCTCGGCCCACGCCTCCGGCGGGCCGTAATCGATCGTGTGGCTGTACCGGTAGCAGGTGTCGAGGATGTCCCGCTCCGCCTCCAGCGCCTCGATCCTCTTCGCCAGTTCTTCCAGGCTCGGACCGTCAGAATTCGCCATTATGCTCCTTTGCATCGCCTGGCCGGCGATGCGCCTCGTCCTCAGAAATCGCCCTTGCTCGACCGCCTACCCCTTCTCCTGGGCCGCCGGCCGCCTGCGGTTGGGCCCTGTCACCTCGGTCTCTGCCAGCCGCTCCTTGAACAGCCAGCGCCCGTTCTCCCTGACCAGCTTGTCGCTATACCTTCCGAAGACGAAGATACGGGGCTGATCGGCGATGTCGTCGAAGCATACAAAATAGCTCTCGACGGTGGCATCATCGCCATCGACGGCGATGAGTGGAGACAAGATGAGGTGCTTGTCATATTGGACCGGGGGAAGCTTCTTCGTCTCGAGATACGCGGCCAGCTCGGCGCGGCCGTTCTCCTTGTGGATCGGCCTGCCGTCCACGGTGAAGACGTCGAAGACACCGTCGCTGGTGAAGACTGCGTCGGCCCATCGCTCGCCGGGGCCGTAGTCGATCGTGTGGCTGTAGTTGTGGAGGGTCTCGCGGATCTGCTTCTCCGCCTCCAGCGCCTCCAACCGCTTAACGAGGTCAGCTTTGTTCAGCGCCATGGCTTCCTCCTCCTCGAACGCGCCGATGCTATACCGGGCCCATTCCGGCGTCAAGGGCAAGCGCGAACCGCTATGCTGGAACGGACCCGGTAGCTTGCGCAAAACCGTTCATCGCAACGGAGAGCCTTGATGAAAAGCGACGAGCGTCTCGACCGCTTACGAAGCCGGAAGGGCGCGGTGCGGATGTCGGAGATCCCGCCCGAAGTACTCAGCGCCCTCAACCGCGGTGAGATCGAGACTAGGACGCTGGTCGAATGGCTGGCGATCGACATGCCGACGCTCCTCCGCGCCGCGGCGGTCGACGTCGGCCTGGAGAGCGAGGCGGAAAGGCTCGGTGTCACCGCCGACGCCCTCGCCTCTCTCGGTGTGACCAAGCGCATCGAGGGGATTGGCCGCGCGCTCCACGATCTGCTGACGCAGCGTCCTGATCGCCAGGAGACCTTCGCGAGAGTGGCATCCCACCCCTCGGACATGGTCCGGGCCTGGGCGGCGTCCGCCGTGCGGGCCGACCCCGATCTGCCGCTTCCAACGAGGCTGGAGATCGTGAAGCGGTTTGCCGCCGACCAGGCGATGTCCGTCCGCGAGCTGGCGTGGGACTCGTACCGGCCGCACGTGGCCGCGCAGCTGGAGCTTGGACTCGAGCTGCTTCGTCCCTGGGTCGAAGACGCCGACGCCAACGTGCGCCGCTGCGCCGTGGAGGGGACCCGGCCTCGCGGCGTCTGGACCTTCCACATCGACGCGCTCAAGGCCGACCCGGAGCTGGGACTCCCCCTTCTGGAGCCGGTCCGCTCCGACTCCAGCGACTACGTCCGGAAGGCCATCGCCAACTGGCTCAACGACGCCTCAAAAAGCGAGCCCGGCTGGGTCACCGAGGTCTGCGCCAGGTGGACAGAGGAGTCTCCGACGAAGGAGACAGCGTGGATCGTGAACCGGGCGCTGCGCACGATCAGAAAGGGCTGACGACAACGCACAGAGGTTCACGAAGGTGTAATGAAGCGGGAGTCCACAGGGGGCGCGACCCCATCTGCCGGGGGTTGAGAGGAAATGCCGCCTCAATGAAGAGGGCTGGAGGCTTCGAACGGCCTCCCCAAGGAGTCCAGAGGGGCGGAGCCCCTTTGGCAGGGGTTGAAGGGGATGTGCCCCTTTCCTTATGAATAGCCCGAAGGGTTACCTTGAACCCCCTTCAGGGGGTTTGGGGGTCTCCCTCAGCGACGGCTAGAGGGGCCTGCGCACTGGGCGCTGTTCCTAGCTAGCCCAGGTTCAAGCGCCACAAGTCGCCGAACTCGCCCTGGTCCGTCCCGCCGAAGACGTAGAGGTCGCGGGTGTCCGGCAGGAGGGTCGAGGCATGGCCCATCCGCGGCATGGGTGGGTTGCCCGCGGGAGCAAGCTCCAACCACCCCCTGGCCTGGTCGTAGCGCCAGGCGTCGTTTGTCCTGCCGTCGGGAGTTCTCCCGCCGAAGGTATAGAACAACTGGAGGCCCGGGTTCGCATCGAAGGACGAAAAGTTCCGTGGCGCCGGCTTGTCGCCACTCGGCTGGGCCTCGGTCCACGAGTTGGACTCCGCGTTGTAGCGCCACAGGTCGCCAAGGATCGGGACCTGGTTGGACTGCCCTCCGAACAGCAGCAGGTCGCCGCTTTCCTGGTCGAAGGCGCACTGGTGGAGACATCGCTTGAGGGGACGGGGACCATCAGCGCTGACGTCGGTCCAGGTACTGGCGGCCAGGTCGAAGTACCATGTGTCGTCGAACCGGCCCTGGGCGGAGAATCCGTGGGAGATGTAGAAGCGGTCGTTGCGGTTGTCATAACCTGCGCACGACCCGTAGCGGAGCTCGGGCACGTCGCCTGAGGGGTCGGACTCCTCCCAACGCCTGCTGGCGGTATCGTAGACCCAGACGTCGTTGAAGAAGCCGCCGCTTCGCTGGCCGCTGAAGACAACCATCTGGGCGCGCCGGCTATCGAAGATGGCAGTGTGGCCCCAGCGGGCATCCGGCCCCGAGACGTCGACCTCTGACCACGCGCCGCTGGCGAGGTCATACGACCATAGGTCGTCAAGCCCCTCGCCGCCGGCCCGGCCCCCGAACAGGAGCAATGCCCCGTTGGCACTGTCGTGAACGAGGGTAGCGTCGCGACGGGCCGGCGGCCCGCCATCACTCAGCTGCTCCCAGCCGAACGGTTGCGGGGTGGCCTCTGTGGTGTCGGCCGCGGTCGGCGACAGGGGCGAGGTTGGCGCGGGCGCCGCTGTCGCGGTAGGGCGGGGTGGCGCGGTGGACGTGGCGTCGCTCCCGCCGCAGGCCGCGATGGTCAGCGTGACGGCGGCGGCGAAGACAACGGCTAGGGTCTTGAGGGTCGGGGATGGCATGAGTCACCTCGATGCGCGTGGAAGCCTCGTTATTGAGGCATGAATTGTCTACCATGTATACGAGCCGGGCAACGTGGAGGGTTTCGCGCCGCCCGTCGGAACGCCGAGGAAGGACTCGCAGGGGAGCCCGTATTGACCGATATCGTTCTTGCTTTCGGCCTCATAGCCGTGGTGCTCACGGTCACCGGCTTGATCTCCCGTGTGGTAGACCGGTCGCCTCTTTCGATGCCGCTGTTGTTCCTGATGCTCGGGCTGCTCCTGGGCGAGCCGGTGCTGGGCGTCATCGACATCGGCCCCGATGCGCGAGTCCTCGAAGTCGTGGCGACATTGACCCTTTCGCTGGTGCTTTTCCTCGATGCGGTCAAGCTTCGTGTCGATGAAGTCGGACGCGGCTGGGTGGCCCCCTTCCTGGTCCTCGGACCCGGAACGGCACTGATCATCGGCCTCGGAGCTCTGCCGCTGGCACTCATCCTTGGCTTCGGCTGGGTTGTAGCGTTCATCGGCGGGGCGATTCTCGCCTCCACCGACCCGGTCGTGTTGCGCGACATCGTCCGCGACCCCCGCATCCCGCGCTCGATACGACAGGTGTTGAAGATCGAGGCCGGCATGAATGACATCGTCGTGCTGCCCGTCATCCTTATCCTCATCGCCATCGCACGGAAGGAGCTCGGTGGCGCCGGCGACTGGACCCAGTTCGCCGTCGAGCTGTTGCTCGTGGGGCCGGCGATCGGTCTCGCGATCGGCGGCGTCGGGTCGTGGCTCATGGCGAGGGCGGACGCTCGGTTGGGCGTTCGGCGCGAGTACCAGGCCCTGTACGGTATAGGCATGGTGCTGGGCGCCTACGCGGCGGCGACCGCCGCCGGGGGCGACGGCTTTCTGGCCGCCTTTGCCGCCGGACTCGGCGTCGTGCTGCTCAACCAGAACCTGTGCGACTGCTTCCTCGAATACGGCGAGATAACGTCGGAAATGGCGATGCTGTTCGCCTTTGTGCTCTTCGGCGCGGCGCTGTCCTCCATTCTGGGCGAAGCGAACGTCGGCCTGTCGCTTGCGCTGGCGGCGCTCGTCATCTTCGGCATCCGGCCGACCGTGCTCGGCGCAGTGCTCTCGCGCGCGACGATGAGTTGGCAGGCTCGAGCATTCATCAGCTGGTTCGGGCCGCGAGGGTTGAACTCCCTGCTCCTCGCGCTTCTCGTCGTCCACGCCGGCATCGCGGGGTCGGAGGTCTTGCTCGCTACCGTCGGGATCGTCGTCCTCGCCTCCATAGCGATCCACGGCGCCAGCGCCGGTCCGATAGCGAAGCGGTACGAGCAGAAGGTGGCGGAAGAGGTCCTGGACGAAGAGCGGGAAAGCACGGCGGCGGGCCTGTTTACCCCGCACGACACCGGCGTCCCCATCGTCACGCCCGAGAGGCTCGACGCCCTCTTGCGCGAGCCGGAGCCTCCGATCGTGCTCGACGTCCGGTCCCGCGCCAGTTACGTCGCCGACGATGCGCAGATCCCAGGCAGCGTCCGTGTGCCGGCCGACCTGGTCGCGGAGTGGGCCCTCACCCAGTCCAAAGAACGAAAGATCGTGGCCTACTGTACCTGACCGAATGAAGCCACCAGCGCCCGTGTGGCACACCTGCTCATCGACCTCGGGTTCGACGCCTCGGCGCTGGACGGCGGCTTCAACGCCTGGCGCGCCGAGTTTCCGGTCGAGCCCCTCGACCATGACGCGCCCGATGAATCCACCGTCGCATCTAATTTGACAAGCGCGCAGCCGGGAAGTCCATGAAACAGAGCCCAGTCTTTGCCCCGAGTGGCGCTGGAGGGGTGGCGAAGCGGGGTGAAGTGCAGAGGGCGTTCCCCTTCAACCGAAAGTGCTGGAGGTTTCGGACGCCTCCCCAAGGAGTCCAGAGGAGCGGAGCCCCTTTGGCAGGGGTTGAAGGGGATGTGCCCCTTCGTTACCCAATAGCCCGAAGGGCTACCTTGAACCCCCTTCAGGGGGTTTGGGGGTGTCCCCGGCGACCGGTTGCTTTATCGGCAAAAACGAAGTACATCGGGGCAACTCGACGCCCTCGAGGAGTAAAGAGACGATGAGCGCACACCACACGATTCGCAGCATTGCCGGCATCACCGATAGCGTGGAGACCATGGAGGGTGAGGGCTTTCTCGTCCACCGTCCGTTCCCCACGCAGCACCTCAGCGACTTCGACCCGTTCCTGCTTCTCGACGAGATGGGGCCGATGGACCTGGGCCCAGGACAGGCCAAGGGCGCGCCGGACCACCCCCATCGCGGGTTCGAGACCGTGACGTACATGCTGGAGGGGCGGTTCGAGCACAAGGACTCGGCCGGAAACCATGGTCGGCTGGAGCCCGGCGACGTGCAGTGGATGACGGCGGGCGCCGGCGTTGTGCATTCGGAGATGCCCGCCGAGGAGATCCGACGCGACGGGGGCCTGGTCCACGGTATGCAGCTGTGGGTAAACCTGCCGCGCCGCGACAAAATGATCGCCCCTCGCTACCAGGACATGCCCGCCGCGCGCATCCCGGAGGCGGCCAGCGACGATGGCCGGGTGAAGGTCCGAGTCATCGCTGGTGAGGCGCTTGGCAAAACGGCCGTGATCGACACCCGGACCCCAATCATCTACCTCCACTACACCCTGGAGCCCGGCGGACAGGTCGTGGCTGGCGTACCTCGGGAATACAACGCGTTCGCCTACGTTCTGGAAGGCCCCGCGCTGGTCGGCGACACCCGAGAGCTTGGCGCGAAGGGGCAGATGGTCGTCTTCGGCCAGGATGGCGACGGCGTGTCCATCGAGGCCCCCGAAGACGGCGCGGCGGTCAGCGTCCTGCTCATCGCGGGTGTGCCGCTCGGCGAGCCGGTGGCCCGTTATGGCCCATTCGTGATGAACATCCGAGAAGAGATCATGCAGGCCGTCGACGACTTTCGATCGGGGAAGATGGGCCAGATCGTCGGATAGCGCCGACTAAAGCCCCTCGATCGCCTCGACGTCGAGCTCGTCGAGGACCTTCGCGATGCGCTCGAACGCCTCGGGATCGGGTTCGAGGAAGGGGGGCCGTAGCTCGCCCCCGGGCAGGCCCAGCAGCTTCATGGCAGCTTTGGCGCCCCGGGGCGTCTCGTAGGCCGGGTTGCCGTTGGCGTCCGTGTTCAAGCCGGTATGCAGGCGGATCACCTTGGCCCACGCCTCGGCCGCTCCTGCCGCGTCCCCCGCACGGAACTTCGTCACGACCGACGCCGAGAGCCTGGGCGTGATGTTCGGTACCCAGTCGACCCCGCCGTGACCGCCGAGGGCCAGATTGTCGAGCAGGTGGACCGACGAGCCGACGAAGACCTTCACCTTGGCAGCCAGGGCTTCGACGGCCCGGGCGACGTACTCGATCCTGGGACCGGTCAGGTTGACGCCGATGATCCGATCATAGTCGTCGACGAGGCGCCGCAAGAGCTCGACCGGGATGCCGTAGCCGACCCCGTGATGCGTCGAGAGCAGCACCGGGATCCGCACGGCTTCCAAGACCTCCCGGAAATACCGCTCGAGCTCGGGGCCCGCGATAAAACCGGTGCCGCCGGTGGGCCGGTGGCCGTGCCCCATCTCGAGAGGGTAGACCTGCAACGCCTCGATGCCGGCCGCCTCCGCCTCGCGCGCGATATCGATGAGGTACTTGGCGCCGCGGGGCTGTCGGCCGCTGGCGAAGACCGGGACCGTGCCTTTGAGCTCGGCTACGCCGATCTCGTAGAGCCGTCGCAGCTCCGGCAAGTCCAGCGTGTGCCCCTCGCCGGTGCCGGGACTGCCCAGGTACACGCCGAGGCCCGCGTCGCCGAGGCGGCGCAGTTGGGCGCGGAGCAAGCCCTCGTCGATCGCCCCGTCGTCGTCGAAGGGGGTAACGGACATCACGAACTGGCCGGGTAGTTGCGCGTCGATGGCGGCCTCCTCTTAGGACGGGCCAATACTGGTGAACCGACCGGCCCTTGTCAACCGGCCACGCAATTGACACCGTCGCGCCCGCCAGCTAGCGTACCGGTGCCATCAACGCCTGCGGGCACATGAGGAAAAGCATGTATCTCATCCGACGCACGTTCAGGGTCAAGCCGGGGACCCACCGCCGGGCCGCCGAGCTCGCCGCGCAGATTAGCAAGATCTATCAGGACGCCGGGCAACGCTCCGAGGCTCGTGTTTATTGGAGCGGCGGGACGGTGCCGGGACCGGCCAACACGGTCTACATGGACTGGACCGACGACACGATCCGCTCGCCCTATCGGAGCGACAACGTCCTCCCGGATGCGATGCGTCCGCTTGCCCTGGAATTGCGCGAGCTCCAGGAGGAGTCCTCCATCGAGTTCTTCGAGATGCTCCCCGAGTAGCTCTCCGCCTGACCGCAAAAAATGAACAGCGCCCCGATCTCGCGGGGCGCTGTTTCTCATGGTTCCGAGCTGACGAAGCTTGTCCGTTTACGCCTTGGTTGCCTGTTCGATCACCTTGACCTCTTGCTGCCTCGCCGTCTCATCGACCGGGGCGGGCTCGCCAGGGCCGGTCAGGTGCTGCGCCAGCCAATCTGCCGCGGCAGTGCCGGCGATCTGAAGGTGCGAGCGAGTGGAGTAGAGACTCATGTGGCTCACGGCGGGAAGCACCTCAAGCCTCTTGTTGTTCGCCGTGATGCTGTTGAATGCCTCGATCTCGAGGTCCCACAGCGTCTTCTCGTCGCCCTCGGCCACCACCATCATCGTAGGGATGTTGAGGATCCGTTTGGTATAGGGGAAAACCGTGTAGTTGAGCAGCAGCTCCTCGGACTCGATGGTGCTCCAATGCTCGTGGCGCGGGGCCTCCGTCTCCTTGATCTTCTTGAAGATGTTGAACACGTCGGCGAAGGGCCACACGGAGAGGGTGCTCCAGTCTTCCGAGGAGAAGGGAACGGTGCCCCGATTGGCCTCGTTCTCGTAGCGGGCGCGCCGATCGGCGAGGAGGAGGTCCTTCATCTTGATGAAGCGCTCCTCGCCCTGCACGCGGCGTTGGTTCGCATAGCCGTCGACCACCGGGATGTTGGAGACGATGCATTTGATTCTGGGCTCGATGGCGCCAAGGATCAATACGTGGCCGCCGCTGTAAGAGATGCCCCAGACCGCGATGCGGTTCTCGTCGAGCTCGGGATGCGTCTCGACGAAGCTGATGGCGTTCTTGTAGTCCTCGATCTGGTCCCACGGGTCGAGGTGCTGCCGCGGCTCACCGTCGCTGGCGCCCAGGCATCGATAGTCGAAGATCAGCGTCGCCATGCCCGCTTCCTGGATGTAGCTCGCGTAGTGGGGCATGACGATCTCTTTGACGTAGCACCACCCTCCGGCCATGACGACGATTGGATGCGGGCCGGGCCCGTCGGGTATCGTCAGGTCTCCACGGCAGGTGACGCCCTTGCTCTGGAAATCGACTGCGTGCTTGGTGGGCATTGGTTCTACCTCCGTCTGATGTGCTCATGCGCGGCCCCAACGGTGTCGGCGGGTCGCCGAGCGCCCTCATGGTAGCAGGTCGGGGGATCGAGTCAAGAGGTGGTGGCTGGGGTGGAAGGGGAGAGACCCCCAAACCCCCTGAAGGGGGTTCAAGGTAGCCCTTCGGGCTATTGGAAAGAGAAGGGGCACATCCCCTTCAACCCTTGCCAAAGGGGGCTCCGCCCCCTCTGGACTCCCCGGTCAGCAGGGGCCCTAGCCCTCAGGCTGCCCTTCGGGGAACGGGCACATCCCTCCGACCTCTGCCAGAAGGGCTCTGTCCCTCCGGATTCCTGGCCTCCGCTGGGATGACGAAGCTGTTGGGGACCGAAGCCCTCATCGCGTTCTGGTGGGCTGCTTGAGTGACCGCCTTGTTGGGGACCAAGGCAATCGGGGTTCCTCGAAGCCGCTGGGCTGGCGACTCTTTGCGGTGGCCGGCCCCCCATCGCAAAGGAAAGTCGGAGGGAGTGTCCGAGGACGCCGGGCATCCGAGAGTCCAGAGGGGCGGAGCCCCTTTGGCAGGGGTTGAAGGGGATGTGCCCCTTCTGCCAACGATACCCCGTAGGGCTACCTTGAACCCCCTTCAGGGGGTTTGGGGGTGTTCCCCGGCGCGGGGCTAGCGAATAGCCCGGTCTACAGCTCCAACCGCTCCCCGTTGAGCTGCGTATCGTCCACGATCTCGACCTCGCCGGTCAGCGCGGCGCGCACGAAGCAGCCGTCGCGAGCGGCGCGCACCGCTTTGGCCACCATGGCGGGGTCGGCCGGGGACTCGATCTCGTAGCGGGTGGACACCCGCGGCACCACGGTCTTCACCGTTCCTGCGAGCACCGAGCCGGTGCGGATCGTCTCAACCTCCACGTGGGCCCGGATCTTCGTGATTTCCACCTTCAACATTTGGGAGAACCTCCCAAGCTGCGTCATCTCTCAGAAGAGGATAGACGCGGAGAAGTAGATCATCGGCGACGGGTCAGCGCTACCTCCCGGACCAGTTGCTTCGTCACAGTACAGGACGTGGCCCCCGTACATGGCCGTCTCCGCCCGCTTGCGGAGACCCTCGAGGCTTTCGGCATCGACCTCGAAGGTGATGACCCGCTCGGTCGCACCGGGAGGAAGCAGGTCCTGCGGCGGCTCGTTGGACGACGACATGGTTTGTGGGCTACGCGAGACCTTCCTGCGCGGCGATGTTGAGATTCTTCATGTGCTCGGCGAGCACCTTCTCCTGCTCGGGGCCCGGCAGCAGGTAGGGCTCGCTGAGATGGTAGCCGGGGAGCCCCATGATCTTCATCGCGAGCTTGGTCCACACCACGGAGGCGCCGCCCTGCGCTCCCGGGGGCGTGTCGAGAATCGCATGATCTGGTGATAGGCGTCGTACGCTTTGGGATAGTCGCCGGCCAGCCAGTGGTTGATCACCGCCTGGCTCATCCTCGGGATGGCGTTGCCGTCCGAGGTCAGGAAGCCCGCCGCGCCCATGGCCAACGCCGTGATTCCGTGCATCTGGCCGCCGACGTGGATGTCGATGCGGTCGCCGACGCGCTCGATATGGTCGGTCAGGTCGTTGATGCTCGGGCTCGTATAGCTCAGGCCGATGACGTTGTCGTAGTCGGTCACGATCCGGTCGACCAGGTCGACGGGGTGGTTGTACCGCATCGCCATGTGGCTGGAAGGCACGATGGGGAATCCCGGCGACTTCTTGTCGACATACTCGATGATGGTCCGCAGGTAGGTCTCCAGCTCGCCGCCCTTGGTCAACGTCGGCAAGTTGCCATGCCCCAGGTCCAGCGAGTAGAGCTGGACCGCCTCGACGCCGCTATCGAGGGCGATGTCCATGAACGCCTTCATCTGCTTGGTGTTCCGCGGCTCGACCCCCATCGCCCGGACAGGGACCTTGCCTTTCATCTCCTCGACCGCGATGGCGAGGACGCGCTCGACTTCCTTCGGCGTCAGGTTGTACTGCTCGCCCGGGGATGACCCCCCGGCGTACATACCGATACCGGCGGCGACCATGCGCTGGCAGTGCACACGCCACCCGTCACTCGTCGAGCTTGCCGTTCTCGTCGAAGTTCGTGGTGGCGATGACGAAAGCGCTGGGGGTCCTGGGAAACTGGCGTTGTCGTGCCATGGAAGCCTCCTTGATTGCGTCCCGCCGCGAAGCATACCACCGGCGGTCAACACGGCGAGCAGGCGGCGCCCAGGGCCGCTGACGACGTGCTAGACTGCCGCCGGAGGCGTGTATGTATGGTAGAAGCCCCACGACACTATTCGCCGTCTTCGCCAACGCGGTGCAGGGCAAGGACGACGAGTACAACTATTGGTGTGATCACATCCATATCCCCGACTCCATTGGCGCCGGTCTCTTCTATGACGCGCACCGCTATCGCGCCAAAGGGCCCGGATCGGTGCAGTACCTGACCCTGTGGGAGTCGGAGCGAACGGACTTGCAGGAGGGGCTACACCAGATGCGCCCCCACGCTGAGAGGTTCAAGGCGGAGGGCCGCATCTGGCCGGTGTACGAGGTGGTCTGGTCGCAGGTGCTGGCGCCTGTTAATCCGCCGATTCTCGGCAGCGGCGAGGCGCGCGCCATCATCACGTTGCAGAACGACTGGCGCGAGCCGATGGAGGGGGAGCGTTTCGAGGCCTGGTACGCGGCGGCCGGGCTCGATACGGCGCCCGCGGCCCGTCGCTACCATTCGGCGTACCGCTACGAGAGCTACGATGGGCCTGCGGGCCGTTTCCTTACGGTCTGCGAGAGCGACGAGGAGGTCGAGGCGTTGAGCGGCGCGTGGCAGGGGGTCGCCGCAGCCGGCCCATCGCCCTTCGCGCCCTACACGACAATCTTCGAACAGCGGGACGCCGCAGAGGCCGGTCGTGAAGCGGCAACCCGCTCCTCAGGCCCTCCGGGAGCCGTCTGGGCCACCCATTGGTTGCCGCTGCCGCACCATGGGGACTCATAGCGAACAGGCGCGCGGGTTCGCTATAATACCGCGCGTCCGTCCTCGCACAGCGGAAGGGCATGAAGGAGGCGCACAATGGACTACAAACTGATTTCGGCGGATTCGCACATTCTGGAGCCACCCGATCTGTGGACGAAACGGATGCCGGCGAAGTACAAGGACCGTGCCGCTCACATGGTCCATCTGGAAAAGGGCGACGCGTGGGTAGTCGAAAGCGCCCCGGAGCCTTTCTCCTTCGGACTGAACCAGTGCGGTGGACTGCCTCCTGAACAATACCGCCCCTGGGTGCGGTGGGAAGAGGTACGGCCCGGGGGACACGACCCGGCCGGCCGGATCGCTGAGATGGACGAGGGCAAGGTTGACGCCGAGATCATGTACCCGACTCCCCGCGTTTCCAACTACATCTTCTCCAACGTCGCGGAGCCCGAGTTCCACATCGCCCAGATCCGCGCCTACAACGACTGGCTCTCCGAGTTCTGCAGCTACGACGCGACCCGTCTTCAGGGCGTCGCCATGCTCCCCAACGTCGGCGTCGATGCCGCCCTCGAGGAGATGGACCGGGCGATGAAGCTCCCCGGGCTCCAGAGCGTTTTGTTGGGCCAATATCCGCATGGGGGAACGCGCATCGGGCCCGAGGACGACAAGCTGTGGGCCGCGGCCGTGGAGCGGGACATGCCCGTCAACATCCACGTCGGCATGGTCGAGACCGGCACCGGAGTTCCATCCGTCGCCAACTCCTTCGTCGGCGCCTTCACCGGCTCCTTTCGCTTCTTCGACGCCCCGGTCCGCATCGGCGAGTTCATCTACACCAAGGTCTTCGACCGATTCCCGAAGTTGAAGGTGGTGTTCGCCGAGGTCGACGTGGGCTGGGTCGGCTACCTGAGCGAGCAGATGGACGACCGCTACCGCCGACAGAACCCGGCGGAGAAAATCCAGTTCGAGCTCAAGCCCAGCGAGTACATCAAGCGGAACTGCTACTTCGTCATCGTCATCGACCAGTACGGGATCAAGAACCGAGCGGAGACGGGTGCGGGCCAGATCATGTGGTCCAACGACTTCCCGCACGCCACCTGCGAATGGCCCCACGACTGGGAGGCTATCGAGAAGCACTTCGCCGGTGTCCCCAAACAGGAGCGCCAGGCCATGCTGGCGGATACGGCCGCCAGGCTGTACCACTTCACCAACGGCGCCTAACCGCCCAGCGAATAGGAATCACGAGAGGCCCCGGCACCCGCCGGGGCCTCTTTTGTCGTTTCCGGCGGACGATCAGGAATGCGCCGGGGGACTGGGTTCCGTCGTTCGCTTCTGTCCGACCGAGAGTCCCGGCTCGCCGGGGGGGGGACCGGAATGACGGGGGGCTACGTTAACGCGAAAACCGGAGAGTCCAGAGAGGGCGGTGACGTCCCAGGGGTTGAAGGGGATGTGCCCCTTCCTTATCAATAGCCCGAAGGGCTACCTTGAACCCCCTTCAGGGGGTTTGGGGGTGTCTCCGCGCAGCATCCCGCTAGCCGTTCAGCGCCCCCGCCAGCACCGCCTCGTCATCGTGGTGGTACCGGGCCCGATAGGTCGCCTCGGCGATCCGAGGCAACGCCTCGTCGATCGCCGCCTGGTCGATCTCTGCCGCGACGTCGGGCGCCCCGGCCCGGGTGAGCATCTGTGGGAGCCGCGTCCGAATCCGCTCCAGGGCCCACGCCAGCGGATCGCCGTCGGCGATCGGGTCCAGGTGCAACATCTCGTTCGACCGCTCCCGCCACGAGACGTAATGATAGTGCGGGTCCTCGTCAAAGCAGTCGAAACGCAGAAACTCCAGCCGCTCGCCGTCCTGGACGCCGTAGACGTGGATCGCCACGCCGCGGTCGTCGAGCTCCCGCTGGCTGCCCCGGTCCGCGCCGCTCGCCTTGGCCAGCTTGCTGGCAGCGGAGATGGCGTCGGTGAGGAGCCGATACTCGATGCCGAAGGTCAGCGCCCCGGCCTCGACGTACTCGGTCTGCGCCCCCACTGGCGGGATGGGCATCACGCTGTAACGGGTGATGTGAGTCGGCATCGGTAGGCCTCCTCGAGACGCTTTAGCGCCCGGCGACTCCGGCAGGAGCCTTCGCGGGGTAGGTCTCGTCGATGGTCCGCACTACCAGGTTCTCGCCGTCGGGGGAGTCTACGTGGACGGCACCGGCGAAACGGTGCGACGTATTGAAATAAAGGGCCACGTAGGAGAGCTCGATGATCTCCTCGTTCGAGAAGTGCCGCTGCACCTCTTCGAACATGCTGTCGGTGATGCTGTCGGGAGCCGTGATGATGAGCTCCACGTAGGTCAACGCCACCTTCTCCCGCTCCGGGAGGTCCGACCGCTCGAACCTATCGATCTGTGCGATCGCCGCTTCGTCCAGTCCTGCTTGCTGAGCCTCAGCAATTCGGATGTGGGTTCAGTGGTTGCATCGGGCGAGCTGGGCCGAGCGTAGCCGGACGATTTCCTTCAGCCTGATGCCGAGGGTGCCCTCGGTGAGTATGGCCCGCCCCATCTCGCGATGGGCGGCAAAGGTGACGGGCATCGTCGCCCGGATCGACCGCTGGTTTTCGGGCGTTACGCGTGACATTCCGTTGCTCCTGTTGACGGTTGCCTGAACGCTAGCACCGGGTATGCGGGTTGTCAAACCGTCGAGAGAGGGCTAACGGCTCGCCATGCTGCCGCCGTCAACGGGGATGATGGCCCCGGTGACGTACGACGCCTCGTCCGACGCGAGGAAGAGGGCCACGTTGGCCACCTCGTCCGGGCTGCCGACGCGACGTAGCGGCCTCCCCGTGGCGATCCTCTCCCGCGACGCTTCGTCGTGGTACAGGCTCATGAACCTCTCCACCCGCTGCGACTCGAATATGCCGGGGCAGATGGCGTTGACCCGGATGCCGTGGGGGCCGTAGTCGACGGCCATCGACTTCGTGAGCCCGACCACCCCATGCTTGGAAGAGACGTATGCCGCCTGATTCGGGTTCGCCGTCAGGCCCTGGGTCGAGGCGACGTTGATGATAGCCCCGCTCTCTGCTTGGACCATTCGCTGCAGCGCGTACTTCGAGCAGTAGAAATAGCCGCTGAGGTTGACGCCGATGGTCGCCGACCACCACTCTTCCGGCATCTCGGCTACGCGCTCAGGCATCATCGTGTCGGGCCGGTTCATGGCCGCGTTGTTGACCAGGATGTCGAGCCTCCCGAAGGTCTGGAACGCGAGCTCGATCATTGTCTTGACCCGCGTGGGGTCGGCGACGTCGCAGGGCGCGGCAAGTCCCTGGCCGCCCGCCTCCTCGATGAGGCGCACGCTCTCCGCCAGCTTCTCCTCGTTCTGCCCGACGACCACGCACCGGGCCCCCTCACGGGTGAACGCGAGTGCCGCCGCCCGGCCCAACCCGGAGCCTCCGCCCGTGATTACCGCGACCCTATCTTTAAGTCTCACGTTCAGGCCACCTTGTTCTAGTCTCGCGCCGGTCTCCGCGCGCTACGCTATCATAGCAACCAAAGGTCCGGTGCGAGAGGCGAAGTCCTATGAAATGCGTGGCTTGCTATCTATCGAAGGGCAAAGAGGCGATAGCTGATTGGACGGTGGAAGGAACGACGCTCTGCACGCCGTGTTTCAAGGCCCTGGCGTCGGTCGCGGATGCGGGGACACTGCCCGCTCGCACGGTACGTTTGGTGGCGACGATCACGCAGGCGCTGGGCTCCTGATGGCGACGAACACCCGGTATGCAACGGATTTGACACCAGCTAACTGAAGCAGCTAAAGAGATACCGTATACGGTGTGCGGTTGACGGAGGCCGTATACGGTAGATGGAATGGCGGCCGCTAGCGACCGTTTGCGCCGCCGACAATCCGACCCGCCATCGCGCCCGTGACCTCGCCGTTTTCGACCAGCGGCTCGCCGTTCACCAGCACCCATTTCATCCCTTCGGCGCGCTTCACGATGCGCGCCCCGCCGCCCGGCAGGTCGTGCAGCATTTCCATCGGCCCCGGGCCCACCGCGTCGCGATCGAAGATGGCGATGTCCGCCGCCTGGCCCGGCGCGAGGCGGCCCCGGTCCGTGAGCCCGAAGAGCTGTGCCGGTCGCGACGTTAGCTCCCTTACGCCCTCCTCGAGGCTGAACGTTTCCTTCTCCCCCACCCAGCGCTTGAGGAAGTGCGTGGTGTACTCGCACGTGGGGAACGTCTGCAGATGCGCGCCGCCGTCGGAAATCCCGACGATAGTGGCCGGACTTTTGAGGATCTCCTCGAGCGCCGCCTCGTTGTCGCCGCTGATGCCCATGAACGCAAACTGGGTCTCGAGCCGATCGAGGACGCCGATGTCGAGGAGGGCCTCGACCGGACCAACGCCCCGCTCGGCGCCGATCTCGGTCAGGTATCGGCCCACATAGCCGGCATTTTGAGGGCTGGACGTCTCGACGATCATCATTCGGTCCACCTGATAGCCCCCGGCGACGAGAGACCGGGCCAACCGCTCGCGGAAGGCCGGCTCCTGGATCGCCCGTAGTTTTTCATCGTCACTACCCATGTGATAAAAATCGATCCAACCGTCCAGGGTGGAGAGCCTGACCCCGGGTAATTGCAGATTGAAGCGAAGGTCCGTCGGCTGGCAGCGGGCGATGGCGTAGATAGGGTTGCCGCCCGCGATCCCGTCCTCCATGTACCGCAGCATCTCGCGCCACTCTTCCGGTCGGCCCTTTCTTGGTCCGAAGTCGTTGAAGGAGACCGCAGCGCCAGAGACCTGGCTCAGCCTCACCATGAAATCTTTGTCCCGCTGCGTAAACCCTGTCGACTTGGAGCCCGGGTTCAGGTTCACCATCCCCCGGCCCAGCTTCCGGACCACGTCGGCCATCGCCTCGACCTCGTTGTCGTCGGCGAAATACGAAGGGATGTGGCGACCCCATTCATCGACGTGATGGGGCGCTTGACTGGTTGTGAAGCCAGCGGCCCCGTTCAGAATCGCCTCCTCGACGATGGAGGCCATTGATGCGACCTCGTCCGGGGTCGCGGCCCGTTCCGCCGCGGCGTCGCCCATCACGTAGGCCCTGACGGCGCTGTGGCCTATCTGGGGGATGACGTTGACGCCCAGCCCGCGTCGCTCCAGCCAGCTCAAATAGTCGCCGTGAGACTCCCATTCGAACGGCACGCCTGAGAGCATCGTGTCCCTCGGAATCTGCTCAACCGTGCTGAACATGCTGATGAGATAGTCGCGGTCGCGCGGGCGCACCGGAGCCAGCGTGTAGCCGCAGTTGCCGATGAGCACCGTGGTCACGCCGTGGGTGCACGAGGGCGTTGCGTGGGGGTCCCACGCGAGCTGCGCGTCGTAGTGCGTGTGGACGTCGACGAAGCCCGGTGAGACGACCAGGCCGGCGGCGTCGATGGTGCGTCGAGCGGTGTCTTCCACGCGACCCACAGCGGCGATTCGACCGCCCTCGATAGCGACGTCGCCGCGGTACGAAGCACCACCGCTGCCGTCCACGATCAACCCGTCTTTGACGATCAAATCGTAGGCCATGACTGTCCTCCTTGAAACGCGGTCCCGGGCTCCGATACCTGCGTGCGGACACTATACTCCATCTCGTCCAAGACAAGCATCCACACCGATTAAATGTCATGTTAATTCTGTTGGATGAACTGTTGACGGTAAACCGTAGACGGCATACGCGTCAACGCGACAAACCGTAGACGGTGTACCGTTGCACAAACGGAGTGGCCAATACCCATAGACAGAGGATCCCGAGCGAGCGCGAGGCCGGCCCTACTGAAAGCAAACCGAAACGCGAAACGCCGGTCGGTCTCGCCCTAGCGACGGACCTTCAAATGCTCGCGAATCGCGTCGGCGATGACGGTCGTCTTGCTGCGGCCTGAGCGGCTCATCTCGGCCTCGATCTGCCCCAGCAAACGGACCGGGCAGTAGAACGTTACGCGCTGGTGCTCGGCCTCCCACGTGGGGGGAGATTCGGGCTGCGGGGGCATGGGGAGAGGCGGCTGCTGAGGCGACGACCCGAAGATGGCGTCACGCCCGCGGGGACCCAGCTCGCCGTGGATGGCGTGGTCACGTAGATTTGGTCGCTTCGGCACGCGAGATCACCTCACTAGCAAGTTTCGCGAATGCCATGGCGGCATCGCTGTTCGGGGCATAGCTGCGGACCGGCAGTCCCCCCAACGTCGCGTCCTGAACGGCGATGCGACGGGGGATCTGTGGGAGGACCTGGTCGCCGTAGGCCTCGCGAAGGACTTCGAGGGCCTCCTTGGCGTGCCGGGTCTGGTGGCTGGCAAAGGTTGGGACGATTCCGAGGAGCCGTAACTCCGGCGTCTGGCGCTGAGCCCGTTCTACGGTGTCCAGCGCCTGGCGCAGGACGCGGAAGGCCAGGAACTCCGGGGGCGTCACCATAATGGCGCCTGTGCTTGCCACGAGAGCCAGGTAAGGAAGCACGCCAAGCCCCGGAGCCGTGTCCAGTACGACGTAGTCAAAGCCAGGGACGTCATCGAGGACGTTGCGGAGGGCGAACTGCCATCCCGACTGCCGCCCCAGCTCGACCTCGAGGCCGGCGAGGTCGAGGTCGCTGGCGATCAGCGACAGCCGTTCGACGCTCGTCGGCTTGATCGCCTCGGCCGCGGGCGACTCGCCCACCAGCACTTCGTAGAGCGTGGGCTTCGCGGTAGGTGTCATGCCCAGCGCCGGCGCGAGGGCCCCCTGCGGGTCGCAATCGACGAGCAGGACGTTGGCGTCCTTGGCCGCCAGTTCAGCCGCGAGGTTGAGCGAGACTGTCGTCTTGCCCGTCCCGCCTTTGTGCGCAACTACCGCGATGCGTTCCATAGCCGTGAGAATATACATGACGATGCGGGTACAGGTCAACAGTCGACCGTTGACCGTAGCACGATCTGCAACGTATGACGGTGACTGAAACCTGTTGACGGGAAGGCCTACCGTAGACGTCGACGGGATGCGGTACACCGTGGTCGGTTGACAGAACACGGTTGACGGCCTGTCGACGGAGGTCTTCGGGAGGCTAACGTTAACGGAAAAATCATATGGCTCGCGGGGCGAGGTGTGGGGCGAAACTCGTCACCGCCGAGCGCTAGATTGACCGGCGCGGGACAATCGGAGTGGTGGAGGAAACCATGGCGCAGACGACCAAAAACTACCCGGTGTTCGATTGCGACGCGCATATCAGCGACCACGACATGCCGTATCAAAAGTACTACACGGCAAAGGAGCGCGCTCTCGTCGAAAACTGGTTCTGGCACTATGGCGACCACGCCCTCATCAATGGGCGCAGCCCCCTGATCGGCGCGCGGCCTGAAGGCCGCCTATTCGTCCAGCCGGGCGCCACGACGCCTTACGGTACCGAGGTGGCTAGCAACACGGAGTACATGGGCCCGGGGATGAACAAGGGCATTATCCGGGCCATCCGGCATCTGGACCTGTCCACGGAAGAGCTCGAAGACCTGGCATTTCCAGGGACGACTCAGCCCCTCGCGCGCGTCGAAGATATGGACTTGATGGGCATCGATCAGGTCCTCGTGATCCCGATCACCCTGCTGCTCAGTGTGCAGTGGGTCGAGAACGCCGCCGCCGCGGCTGCCGTGGTCAGGGCCTACAACAACTGGGTGAAGCAGGACTATTGCGACGCTGCGCCGGAACGGCTGTATCCGGCCGCGGTGCTGGCCCCCCAGGACCCGGCGATGGCCGCCGAGGAGCTGGTGCGGGTCGCCCGCCTGGGCTTTCCCGTCGGGCTCGTCCGGCCCATCGACGCGCTCGGCAGGTATCCCAACCAGCCCATCTTCGACCCGCTGTGGCGCGCATTCGAGGAAACGGGCCTGGTCTGCGGCGTTCACACCGTGACCGGGGGCCAGAAACAGGAGACGCAGTACTCGCCGGGACAGCTTCTCGATCGATCGGTGCGCCCGGGGCAGATGCAGGGGGCGGGACAGAGCCTGAGCTTCGTCCACGAGGCTATGGCCTGGGTCGCCGGGGTGCTGCTCTCCGGGTTCCTGGAGCGCTACCCCGCCCTCAAGATGGCGGTCTTCGAGTCCAACGCCACATGGCTACCCATGCTGCTCGAGTCCTGTGATCGGGCCTACCGGCTCTACGGCAACCAGCGTCTCGGGACTCTCGAGGCCCTCCCCAGCGAGACCTTCCATCGTCGATGCCTTATCGCGTTCGAGTCCGACGAGGAGCCTATCTATCGCCGCTCCGGCTACTATCGCGACCTGGGCATCTGGTCGTCCGACACCTATCACCACGACGGCGCGGACGCCTGGGACGCTATCGAGCGCATGAACAAGCACGAGGTGCCCGAAGAGACGCAGGCACTGCTGATGGGCGGGAACGCCCGGCGATTCTACGGCCTCGAGGACACTGCGCGGGTCTACACCACCGGAGCCCCGTCCCGGAGCCCTCTCGCACCGTGGTTCCAGGAAAAGCTGGCATCCATGGAGCCCGCGGGCTAGTCCTCGACTCGTCGGTTGACGACCCCCAGAATCTCGTCGCCGTAGCGGGACACCTTGGCGGGCCCGAAACCCCAGACCTCCTGCAGCGCTATCTCATCTATCGGCATCGTCGCCGCAATAGTGCGTAGGGTCCGGTCGCGGCAGACGACGTACGCCGGAACGCCGTCGCGACGGGCCCTCTCCGACCGCCACTGTCGCAGGCGTTGGAACAGAGGGTCGTTGTTGTTCACATCTGGCTCATCCATGTCGAAGAGGCGGCCGTTGGTTGTGCCGAGTCGTTCCTGCCGCTGTTGCGCGTCCGGATGGGCCTCCTGCCACTGACGGATGAGCCCGAGAATACGGTCGCCGAACCAGTCGGCCTTCGTCTCCCCGATACCCCATGTCTCCAGAAGCTCCGCGCGGTCCCTGGGACGGTACGAGGCCAGATCCTGGGCGGTGCGATGCTCGAACATCTGATAGGGCGCCCGGCCGTACTGACTGGCCAGCTCCCCGCGCAGCGTCAGTATCTCGTCGTAGAGATCCGAGTGGGCTTCGGCGATGGCCGGGGCCGACGTGCCCAGGCAGTTGTCGCAAGCACTGCATTGCGGCTCGGCTTGCTCTCCGAAGTAACGCAGGACGATGGCGCGGCGGCAGTCCGCTGTCTCGCTGTATTCGATCATCTGGCGAAGCCGCTGCTCGGCATACTCCTTGTGCCGGGCGATCGACGACGTGTCGATGGCCATATCGGCGTTCGCGGAGAGCGGCTCGCTTCCCGATGCGTCGATCAGGCCGCCGCGGCGCAGCGCCTCGAGGGCCATGGCCAGGCCGTCGGCTTCAGGCGTGGCCCCGGTCAGAGGCTCGGATTCGCCATCCCGCGCCCCCTCGACCAGCCGGCGCCAGATAGCCCTTACGTCGTCATCCGTCGGGTGTGCCCTGTCTATGAAGAAATGCTGCGCCCTGATGTCGCTCGGACCGAAGAGCAGATAACCCGAGGCGGGTTCTCCGTCGCGACCGGCGCGCCCGACCTCCTGATAGTAGGCTTCGATGCTGCCGGGCATGTTGAAGTGGACCACGAACCGCACGTCGGGCTTGTCGACCCCCATTCCGAAGGCGTTGGTGGCCACGATCACCGACACCTCGTCGCGGTTGAACTGCTGCTGTACGCCCGTTCGAGCCTCTCGGTCCATTCCGGCGTGATAGGCGGCGGCCGAGACGCCGGCAGACCGAAGCTCCGCCGCGATCTCCTCCACGGTTTTTCGGGTCCGCGCGTAGACGATCCCGGACTGTCCGCTATTGAACTGCAGAAACCCGAGGAGCCACCGGCGACGCTCCGTCGGGTGCGGCAGGCGCTGCACGTTGAGTCTGAGGTTGGGCCGGTCGACGGAGTTCACCGCCAGCACCGCGTCCTCCCCGAAGCCGAGCCGTTCGACGATGTGCTGCCGTACGCGTGGCTCGGCCGTGGCCGTCAACGCCAGGGTTCGTGGCGAGCCCAGGCGCTCACGCACCGAGCCCAGGGTCAGATAGTCGGGACGAAAGTCGTGGCCCCACTCGGCGATGCAGTGCGCCTCGTCGACGGCCAGAAGATTGACGTTGGCCCTGCGGATGCCTTCAACGAATCTGTCGTTGGCGAATCGCTCCGGGGCCACGTAAAGCAAATCGACGCGCCCCGCGACGAAGTCGAGATAGGTCTGGTTCTGCTGGGCTCGGTCGAGATTGGAGTTGATGAACGCCGCGGCGACGCCCGCCGTCTGCAGCCCGTCGACCTGGTCCTGCATCAGTGCAATGAGGGGGGAGACGACGATGACGCGGCCCGCGATCAGGGCTGGGAGCACGTAGCACATGCTCTTGCCGCTGCCGGTGGGCATCACCGCGAGGGTATCGCGCTCCGCAAGCCGGCTCAGGACCTCCGCCTGGCCGGAACGCAGCTCGGATAGCCGAACCGCTCCTGCAACAGGCTGCGATAGCGGTCGAGGTCCGAAGAAAGCGTCATCAACTCCCTCGCTCGACGCGAAGTCCGGGCTCTGGCGATTCTATTTCGTCTCGCTTCCGAGCGCCAGGTGCGGATGGCGCTATCGCGACCTGGGGCGGGCATTCGCTAAGGGAAGTGTCGAATTCCCTCAGACGGCTGTCGTGGTTGGTGACCGGCTAGGCATCCAATTCTGGGATTCGTCGGGTCAACTCCGCCCAGCCATCGGTGATAGTGTCGCGGATGAGAGACTTGATGCCGGCGAACACCTCCTGGGGCATTAGCCCCATCACGACCCGGGTCCACATCTCCCGGTCATCGTGTCCGACCGACGTGAAGAACCAGCGGATGAACTCCGGATTGCGCTCTGGCGGCACCTTCTGGGCCATGGTGCCGATGATAACGGCCTGCTCTTCCTCCGAGGTACGCTCACGTAGGATCGGATAGAGATGCGAGTCCTCCTTATCGAGGTGAATCCTGAGGACGGCTGTCATCTCCGCCGTTGCCCGTGCCGCGACAAGAGTGTCCGACGCGGCCTCAATCTTGGCCAACCCCTCGCTCATGATGTCGAACTCACGGTGGTCCAAGAGGTACGCCTTCGCCACCAGCGGGGCCACTCTATCCACGGCCGGAAAGACCATTTCTTCCTCGCCATCCGCGTGCCACTTCAAGATCTCGTTGAAAAAGCGAAGTCGCTCCACGGCAGGCGACAAGTCGCCGTCTCCGGTTGCGGCCTTGTAAGCCGCAGTGTCAATTGCGCGCATGTCGTTGCGAAATGCCTGATGAAACGAAGGTATGACATCGGGCGGCGTAACCATAGTAGTTTGCCTCCTAATGGGGGACGTTAGCCTAGGGCAGATGACTAGAGTATAGATGGGTTGCCAAGTTCCACGAGCGGTTGATGAACCGGGTTGGTTCCAGATAGACGCGCCGCGACCCGACCCGCTACGGCGCGATGTCGAAGGCCTTCGCAATCAGCCCGAAGGAGCGCACGCGGGCCTCGAAGCTATAGCAGTTGGTGACGATGCCGATGTCGCGGGTGCCGTAGCGCTCGGCGCTTTCAAGAATGCGTTCGCGGACCTGCCGCGGGTCGCCGTCGGCGCTGTTTCGGCCCAGGCCTGCCATCTGGCTGCGGGCGTGCTCGTTCATCGGCCAGTTCACCGCCTCCTCGGGCGGCAACAGCCCGGGAGGGACGCCGAGACGCCAGTAGCGGTTGGCGCGCATGAGGTTGCGGCTGGAGGCCAGGAAACGGGCCTCCTCCTCGGTCGGGGCGCACAGGGCCTGGATTGTGACGTTCACCTTCGGCTCCGGGCAGTGGGCCGAGGGCTGGAACTCGTTGCGGTAGAGGTCCGTCATGAGGTTCCCGTACTCCATCTCCGGACCGAAGAAGTCGGCGAAGGAGAATGGCAGGCCCATCCTCGCAGCAAGCCGGGCGCTGTAGTCGCTCGAGCCGAGGAGCCATACCTCGGGCAGCGCATCGGGTACCGGGCCCGGCTGGGCGCGAATCTCGGCGAAGGGATGAGCGGGGTCCAGCTCGCCTGACAGGAACGCGAGGAGGTCGCTGACCTGTTCCGGGAACGCTGCAATGTCGGTCTGACGCCGCGGGTAGGCCAGGGCCGCCGCGGTCAGTTGGTCGCTGCCGGGGGCGCGGCCGATGCCGAGGTCTATGCGCCCCGGATAAAACGACCCGAGGATCAGGAACTGCTCGGCAACCTTGAGCGCCGAGTAATGCGACAGCATCACGCCGCCGCTGCCAACTCGAATGTGCTCCGTCCCCGCCGCGATCTGGCCGATCAGGATCTCGGGGCTGGTCCCGGAGAAGCCGCCGGTGTTGTGATGCTCGGCGACCCAGTACCGGCGATAGCCGAGCCGCTCCGCCGCCTGCGCCAGCTTCACCGATTCGGCCAGGGCCTCCGCGGCGGTGCCCCCGTAACGGACAGGGGACTGATCGACCACGCTCAGGGTAAGCTCATCTGTCATGGGAACCCGTAACGGGATACTCTGGATTCGGCGACCGTCGCCCATCTGGAAAAGGGGCGGGAAGATGGTAGCACATCGAGACGTGTTGACCCCCGAGCGGGCGCGTCCTTACAATCGCGCGAACGCCGGTGCCTCTAGTCAGGCGAAGGAGCAGGCGATGACAGCGCAAGGGAAGCCGCCGCTGGCGGGGATTCGAGTGATCGACCTCGGGAGACACCAGGCGGGCCCCAGGTGCGCACAGGTGTTCGCGAGGATGGGGGCCGAAGTCATCAAGATCGAGCGCCTGGAGGGCGAAGAGACACGCATAATCGGAACCCAGGTCCGTGGCCAGAGCTCCTATTGGGTGCAATACAACAGCGGCAAACAGAGCCTGACCATGGACCTGCGCAAGCCCCAGGGCAAAGAGATACTCAAGGATCTGGTGGGGATCTCCGACGTCTTCGTCCAGAACTTCCGTCCGGGCACCATCGAGAAGATGGGCTTCGGCTACGACGTGCTCAAGGAGCTCAATCCCAGGATCGTGATGGTCAACATCTCGGCCTACGGGCAGTTCGGCCCGTATCGCGACCGGATCGGCTACGACCCCGTCGGCCAGGCCGTCTCAGGCATCATGATGGTGACTGGCGAGGAGGGCATGCCCCCCGTTCGTGTCGGCGTGCCGCTGATCGACCGCACCACGGCCCTTCACGCGGCGATAGGGGCCCTGGCGGCCCTCCACGAGCGGCAGACCTCGGGCGTCGGCCAGTCCATCGACGTGTGCCTTGCCGACTCCGGCTACAGCTTGACGGAGATCCCCATCACGGCATACATGGGCACGAAGGAGCCTCCCTCCCGGGGCTCGAAGCGGTCCGTTGCGCCCAGCGGGGCCTATCCCTGCAAGGACGGCTGGGTCCTCGTCACCGCGACGGACCAGTTCCAGTGGCCTCGGGTCTGCGCTGCTCTCAACAAACCGGAGTGGCTCGAAGACTCGCGCTTCTCCAGCGGCTCCGGCCGGTCGGAGAACGCCCAGATCATCAACGATGCCGTCACGGCGTTGCTGGGGGGGATGACGAAGGATCAGGCCATCTCCCACTTCACCGAAGCCGACGTCACCGTCTGTCCTATCAACGACATCCGGGAGGCCGCCGAGGACCCGCACCCCTGGGAGCGCCGGGCGATGGTGGAGGTCCCCGACGCGGTGGCCGGCAGCATCCACGTCTCCGGGGATTTTTGGCATTTTAGCCGCACGCCGGCGGTCGTCGGTCCCACCCCGACCATCGGGGAACATAATGACGAGATCCTGACCGGACTCCTGAGCCATTCCGCGGATGAGGTCGAGCGCTGGATGGAGGATGGAGTCGTGGGCCGACCGCAAGGGCATCCGACGCCAACACCCGGCGCGGGCGGCTAGTAAGAACGAAGGAGCGAGAACCCGGTGAGCTACGAACAGGTCCTCTACGAAAAACAGGATGGCGTCGCCATCATCACCCTCAACCGCCCCGAGGTACTCAACGCCCTCAGCCACAAGCTGAGTGTCGAAATGGACGAGGCGCTGACCGAGGCCGAGCGCGACGACGAGGTCGGCGCGGTGATCATGACTGGCTCGGGCAAACGGGCCTTCTCGGCGGGCGGTGACATCCACGAGCAGAAACGTAACGCCAACGAGCTCAGCGACGAGGAGAAAGCCGTCCGTGGCGAGGCGGGAACCGCGTACGTCTGGCACCTGGCGGCGTGCACCAAGCCGACCATCGGCGCGATGAACGGCCTCGCCTACGGCGGCGGCGCGCGCCTCGCGGCGACCGTGGACATGCGGGTCGGCTGCGAGCAGACGAGCTTCCGGTTCCTCGCGGTCACTTACGGGCGCATCAACGCCACGTGGACCCTACCCCTCATCGTCGGCTGGCCCATGGCCAAGGAGCTGCTGTTCACGGGCCGTGAGGTAGACGCCGAGGAGGCATACCGCATCGGCCTGCTCAACCACCTGGTGCCGGCATCCCAGCTCATGGAGAAGTCCCTAGAAATCGGCGCGACGATCGCCCGCAATCGATCCAGCTCCGTACAGGGTATAAAACACCTGATGGTGGAGCACGTGGGGGCCTCGCTCCGCGAGATGCAACTCCAGGAGCGCGATTACACCGGTGGAAAGCTGAAGATGCCGCCACCCGAAGAGGCGTTCAAGGATTTTCTCGCGAGGAAGCCGGGCTAGGCGAGGTCGCGTCTCTCATTCTGAGCGAAGCGAGAATCTTCCCCCGGCCACGATTTACCATTTGTCCACCCGCGATCCGAGGCGGCGCCCGCTAAGAAGAGGGTTTGCGCCGTGTGATCAGCCGATACACGAACAGGGGCAGCTTGCCGAGCCCCATTGCGAGCCGTATCCAGAAGTAATCGTTGGGCCCGCGCATCCGCGGGTGCTTGTGGCGACGTTGCATCGCCTGCTCGTGCAGCTTGTGCTCACGTCCCGTTGGTATCCGTGGCGGTTGATACATAAGCCCCCTCCACACCCGCGTCGTCTCGTGGCCCCGAGCATAGCACGTTCCGCAGGCCTGTTCTCGACGGGGAGTCCAGAGGGGGCGGAGCCCCTTTGACAAGGGTTGAAGGGGATGTGCCCCGTCTAACAACGATAGCCCGTAGGGCTACCATGAACCCCCTTCAGGGGGTTTGGGGGTGTCTCCCCGCCGGACCGAAGCCGCAGCCGGGAAGGGGCGATACTCCTGCCGGTGGCCTGGGCCCAAAACCACCGGCAGGATATTAACTAAACGGGTTGGTTACCAGCTCTGCCGGCGAGGGCCGGAGCCGCCGGACTCGCGAGGACGGGCCTCGTTGACCGTCAGCGAACGGCCTTGCAGGTCCTTGCCATTCATGGCTTGGATGGCTGCTTCGGCCTCGGAATTGTCGTCCATCTCCACGAAGCCGAAGCCCCGGGATCGGTCTGACTCGCGGTCAGTGACCACATTGGCGGAACCGACGGTGCCGTAGGCCTGAAAGGTGGCTTGCAGGTCAGCCTCCGAGGTATCGAAAGAAAGGTTACCGACGTAGATTCTCACAGGACGCTCCTAAGCGTAAATTTTGAACCATGCAGGGGTTTTGCGTCGCGTGCGAATCCATGGGCCCAAGGGAGAGAGCAGACGAGCATCAGCCTTCACGAGAACACTTCAACCATACCATACTCAAGGTATGGGGGGCTTGACGAGTGTGTCCGGCGCTACAGCAGCCGCCCTACCCGGAAGCCGTCCACGACCGCGTGGATCAGCCTTCGCGGCGCCAGGCAATCGCCGATGGAGAACAGCTCGGGCACGCGGCCCTTCAGCTCGGCGGCGAGGCCGATAGCGGCCTCGCCGCCGCAGGCCAGCACCACCGTGTCGACGCCCTCGATGCGGCGCTCCTCGTAGGTGTACGAGTTGGCGACGAGGAGGGCGTCGCCTTCGACGGCCTTGAGTTTTGTTAAGGGCGTCAGCGCCACTCCCTGCTCCAGGAGCCGCCGCGTCAGCGGGTGCAGCGTCCGCATCTCGATGCCGTGGCCGGCGACCAGCATCTCGGAAATCACCTCGACCTGCTTGCCCTTGCCCGCGAGGAAGCCGGCTATGCTCAGCGGCGGCAGGTGCTCCTCCAGCCCGGCGACGACCACGACACGGTTGCCCACCCGCGCAGTCCCCAGCAGCACGTCGACGGCGGTGACGACGTTGCCGCCGTCGAGGCCCGGAAGCGCGGGCACAAACGGGACCGCACCGACCGCGACGACGACCGCGTCCGGGGCCTGCTCGACGACCGTCTCCGGGATCATCTCAACGCCGGTGTGAACGACGACGCCGAGGCGCTCGAGCTGGCCTTCCAGGTAGCGGGTGAAGTCGGCCATGTTCCGCCGGTCCGGGTCCCGGGTGATGACATTGAGGGTGCCGCCCAGCGATTCTCCCTTCTCGTACAGCGACACCTGGTGTCCGCGCTCGGCGGCGACCCGCGCCGCCTCCATGCCCGCCGGACCGCCTCCGACAACGAGGACGCGCTTCCGCGTCTCGGTCGGCTCGATCGACAGGCGGTCCTCCTGGGTCGCGGCGGCGTTGACGGCGCAGCGAATGGGCCGTTGCGCGTCGTGGAGGGCATGGCACTCGTTGTTGGCGATGCACTTCCTGATCTCGTGTGCGCGGCCGTCGCGGGCCTTGATGATGAAATCGGGGTCGGCGATCAGCGCGCGGACCATGCCGACCATGTCCGCCGAGCCCTCGGCCAGGATGCGCTCGGCCTGCTCGGGGTCGTTGATGCGGCCCCCGACGATGACCGGGATGTCGACCGCCTTCTTGATGGCAGCGGCCATCGGCACGTTGAGCCCCGGCGCGACGAACCAGGGGCTCACGTATGCGGGCTTGGCCCCGCCGATGAGCCCGGAGTGCGTCCCGCCGCTGATGTTGATGTACGTCAATAACCCGCTCAGCTTGCGGCAGATCGCGGTCATCTCCTCGACGGTCAGGCCACCGTCGACCAACTCGTCGCCGATCGTGCGGATGCCGACGGGGAAGTCGGGCCCTACCTGGGCTCGGATGGCGTCGATGATTTCGAGGAGGAAGCGCATCCGGTTGTCGAGGCTGCCTCCGTAGCGGTCGGTGCGCTTGTTGGAGAAGGGAGAGAGGAACTGCTCGATGAGATAGCCGTGAGCGGCGTGAATCTCGGCCCCGTCGAGGCCCGCGTCCTTGACCCTCCGCGCGCCATTGGCGTAGGTCTCCACCAGCTCACCGATCTCAGCCTCATCCAGTACATGCGGCGCCTCGGGGAGGTGCTCGTCCTGAAACCTGGAAGGGCCAATGGCGGGCTGCAAATTGTCCGTGCTCCGGCTCGCGCCCGGGTGGTACAGCTGCCCCACGATAGCCACGCCGTGCCGATGAGCCGTCTCGGCGCGTTTGCGCAGGAGCGGGGTCACCGTCTCGTCGTAGTAGGCTCTACCCTCGCTGGAGACGGGGCTGGGGTAGACGGCGTCGAACTCGCCCACGGAGGCGCGGTTGAAGGGGCCTCGGCTGAACGGGAACTGGTAGATGCCGTGCCCGGCCGGCGTCCCCATGATGGCGATGCCGCTCCTTGCCCGCTCCTCCACATACACCAGGTAGCGGTCCTCGGGCATGTGAGGGCCGTTGGTGGTCATCATGATCCGGTTCGGCAGGAACATGGGGCCGATCTGGAGCGGCTCGAACAGATGTGGGAACGTCTTCATGGGTACCGCCTATGCCAGCACATCCGCCAGGCGCTCAAGTTGCTCCACGCCGCGCTCGCACGGGACGAGGATCAGCTCCTCCGCCCCTTGGTCCTCCATTTTCTTGGCGTGGTCCTTGATGGCCTGGATGCTCATGAGTGTTGTGTCGATGCGTCCTTGAGCGGAGCCGGGCACATAGGCCCAGTAGTGCGTGTGGTACTTCTCGGCCCCCTCTTGCGCCTTGGGGCCCAGGTTGAATCCGGCCGAGGCAACGATGCGCGGCGCGCCTTCCCGGTCGTGCTCCTTCCAGCTTGCCAGCGCAATCGGGTAGGTGTCGGGGTTGCCCGAGATGTAGCCGTCGCCCCATTTCCCGACCCGAGCCACCGACCGTGGCGCCCACCCGCCTATCAGGATCTCCGGGCCGCCCTTCTGCACGGGCGCCGGGCCCACGGCCTCGCCACCCTTCACGGCGGGCTCGCCCGCCCATACCCGCTTCACCAGGCCGAGCTGCTCGTCGAACAGGTCGCCTCGCTTGCGGAGCGAGACCTGCGTCGCGGCGAAGTCGGCTTCGCGGACGCCGACGCTCAGTCCGAGGGTGAGGCGGCCGTTCGAAATCACGTCGATGGTCGCGGCCTGCTTGGCGAAGAGCGTGGCGTTGCGCATCGGCAGCATCAGGACCGCGGTGAGGATCCGGACCCGATTGGTCACGGCCGCGACCGCGGCGAGGGTCGCCATGCTGTCCAGGTTGCGGTAGGCGATGCGGTCGAGGGCGGCGATGCTCGAAAAGGGGCCGGCGTCGGCGAACCGCGCCCAATCGAGCAGGTCCTCGCCGGTGACGCCTTCGACAGCCGTCGGTAGATCGATGCCGATCTTCACAATGTTGCGCCTCGACTCGTCATCCCAGTCCGTCGGCCAGCCGCTGCACTTGCTCCACGCCATGCTCACACGGGACCAGGATCAGCTCGTCCGTACCCAGGTCTTCCAGGGCCTTGGCGTAGTCCTTGATTGCTTGAATGGTGATGAATGTGCTGTCGCGATACTTCTGGCCGAACGCCGGGTTGTAGGTCCAATAGCGCGTGTGATATTTGTCGGCGCCTTCCAGGGCGTTGGGGCCGAGGTTGAACGCGGTCGTGGCCACCAGGCGCGGCTTGCCCTTGCGACCGTGCTCCTCCCAGCTTTTCAGGGCCATGCCGTACGTCTTCATGATGCTGTCGGGGCCCTGGCCCGTGATGTAGCCGTCGCCCCAGGGGCCGACCCTCGCGACAGCCCTCGGGGCCCAGCCGCCGATCAGGATCTCGGGGCCGCCCTTCTGCACCGGCATCGGCCCCACTGGCTCCCCACCTTCGACGGCCGGCTCGCCCGCCCACACCCGCTTCAGCAAGGCGAGCTGCTCGTCGTAGCGGTCGCCCCGCTTGCGCAGATCGACCTGCACGGCGGCGAAGTCGGCCTCGCGGATGCCGACGCTCAAACCGAGGGTGAGGCGGCCGTTCGAGATGACGTCGATGGTAGCCGCCTGCTTGGCGAACAACGTGGCGTTACGAAGGGGGAGCATGAGCACCGAGGTGACCAGGCGCACTCGCTGCGTCACCGCGGCGGACGCGGCCAACGAGGTCATGGAGTCGAGGTTGTCGAACGCGATGCGATCGATGGCGCCGAGACTGGAGAAGGGGCCTTCGTCCACCGCGCGAGCCCAGTCCAACACGGCTTTGCCGGTAACGCCCTCCACGGGGAGCGGTAGATTAACGCCTATCTTCACATTCTCCTCCTCTATGCTCCGGCCGAAGCAGGACCACCTGGATTTCGCGATCGGTCTTTCCCTGATAGCTTTCGTACACCGGGGCGACCTTGACGATCCGGGCCCAGAGACGGCTTCGCTCCTCGGGCGGCGCAACCTCAGCCATGGATTTTCGTTGAACGCCCTTCGCCTGGACCGTGACCCGAGGGTTGGCACGGATGTTAAACAGCCACGCCGGGTCTCGACTCCCGCCGCCGAAGGACGCGATCACGACGTAGTTGGGGCTGTCCATGATATAGCCCAGAGGGGACGTGCGCTGTTTCCCTGTCCTGCGGCCCGTGGTCGTCAGAAGCAGGATGGGCAAGTCTCGGATCGTCGCGCCGATCTTTCCGCGGGTGGCGCGGTACAGCAGGGTATGAGCCGTCCCCATCCTCCGGATGAGCCAGCTCTTCAAGGTCGTCCATCCGGGCCCAGCGAACCGCCCGTGAGTGCTTCCCCCAGCAGCCTTTGCACCTCCGCTTCGACGCGGGTGCCTTTGAAGAAATCGGGGTTCATCCCGGCATGCAGCATCACTGGGTTGACGAAGACGAAGTCTCGGAAGTCGTCTTCTGTCATCAACCCCCGCTCCACCATCTCGTACGCCTCGTCGACGACCTCGGTCATGTCGGGCACGTCATGGTGGCCGATATCCGAGCCGAAGGTGGCCTTCAGCCTGGCACCGTAGGGATTGATCCGGGTGTCGAAGGCCCACGTGTTGAGCGGATCGTCGGCCTCGCACCCGAAGTAAAAACTCCCGGTGAACCGCTCGCGGAAGTCGTCGGGCCCGGACATCCCGCAGGCGGCCCAGTCGTCGAGCTCGGTGGGGACCGGCGGCTGGTGCGTGACCTGCTCCCAGACCTGCTGACGCTTGTCTTTGATGGCGCCGTTGCCGTACTCGTCGATGAGCTTCGCCATCAGTTCGCGGTCCATGTTGGCCGGGTCGAGGTGGGCAATGGCGTCGGCGTTGCGCTTCTCCCAGCGGCTGGCCATCCCCGCGTAAAGGCTGGCGGCCCAACCGATGCCGCCTTCCAGGAACGCGAAGTTGACCCCGGGGAAACGCCTGGTCACGCCGCCCATGAACAGCGACTTGCAGAGAACCTCGCAACCCTCGGCGAACTGGCCGCACTGGTTGAACATATAGCGGCTGAGCGAGCGCCGCGTCCCCCAGCCCTGGAGCCCCGCGTGGGATGTGACGGCGACGCCCAGCTCGACGCACCTGGCCCAGACCGGGTCGTAGTCGTGGTCGCTGTCGATCCCGAACGTGTCGAGACGGCTGGCCACCTCGTCGAGGTCCGGGCGCTCGCGATGGAGCTTCGGAATTGGCCGCTTCACGTGCCCCGCGATCATGATCGCCTTCAGGCCCAGCTCCCCGACCGCGTGATCGAGCTCGTCGATGGCCTCTTCGGGCGTATGCATCGGGATCACCGCCGCGGGGGTGAGGCGGTCGGCGTACTCACCGTACATCTCCGCCTGGTAGATATTGAAAGCCCGGCTGGCGACCCGTCTCACCTCGTCTTCCTGGACCATGGGGAGGCTGATGCCGAGGGTCGGATAGAGGACCGCGAAGTCGAGGCCGAGGTCGTCCATCCGCTCGTACTGCAGCCTGGGCAGGGAAGCCGTCGCCCGGTCAAGGGTGTTGCGCCCCGGCACGAACCACCATGCCGGCATCGGCGTCCACGTGTCGCGACGCTCTTCCGGGCTCATCTGGTGCCAGGGCACGTTCCGCGCCCGGCTGTAACGGTCCGCCATCCCGTGGCCGCCCACCCGCTCGATGTAGTCGAGCAGCACCGGCGTCGGCTCGATGCTGTGGCCGTCCGCATCGACGACGGGGTGACTCAACCGCGAGCGGACCTGTCGGGATTTGCTTGGCCTGATTGCCGTCATCTACGGTCCCGTCTTGCCGAGGGCGTCTTTGAAGCGTCGGATCGCGTCGATATGCTCGTCGGGCGACTTCAGTCCCGCGTCCATGGTCGCGAAATTACAGTGCGTCGCGCCAGCCTCCCGCCACGTCTCGATCCTCGCGACGGCCTGGTCGAAGCCGCTGGCGAGCAGCGCTCCGCCGGCGATTCCCAGGGTCGAGAGGTCGCAGCCCTCCTCGTCGGCGATACGGCGAAGCGTCTCCATGCCTTCCTCGACGTCCGGGAAGCCCGAAACAAACCCGTCGGCGATCCGGACAGTCCGTCGAAGGACGACGTCGGCGCGTCCCCCGATCCAGATCGGGATCGGCCGCTGCACGGGGAGCGGGTTGATGCCGACGGCGTCGAGCCGGTCCCACCGTCCCTCGTAGCTCACCACCTCCTGAGTCCACAGGGCCCGCAGCAGCGCGATCTGCTCCTCGCTCTTCGCGCCCCGGGTGCGAAAGTCCGCTCCCATGCCCGCGTACTCGACATCGTTCCAGCCGATCCCGATACCGAGGCGCAGACGCCCGTTCGAAAGCACGTCCACCTCCGCCGCTTGCTTGGCCACCAGTGGGGTCTGCCGCTGCGGCAGGACGAGCACCCCAGTGAACAGCTCCAGCCGTTGTGTTACCGCGGCAAGGTAGGCGAAGAGGACAAAGGGCTCGTGGAACGGCGTGGCGACGGTGTACGGGGGCCTGCCGGAGTGGTGCGTGCCCGTCCAGTCAGGACGGCTCGTGAGGTCCGCGCCGAGGACATGGTCATAGGCCAGGAGATAGTCGTAGCCGAGGTCCTCGGCGGCCTCGGCGAAGGCGCGGATGCTCCCCGGGTCGGTGCCGATCTCGGTCTGGGGAAAGGTGACGCCGACGCGCACGCGGGTGGCCTCCTCGAGCGGAGCGACCGTCTCTCAGGGCGGAGCGACCCGAATGATAGCACAGGGCCTTCTCCCCCGACCCCACCCAGTGAGGCCGGTCGGCTGAGGAGGCACCCCCAAACCCCCTGAAGGGGGTTCAAGGTAGCCCTTCGGGCTATTGGAAATAGAAGGGGCACATCCCCTTCAACCCCTGCCAAAGGGGCGCTGCCCCTCTGGACTCCCCGTGCTCCTCGTCGTGCGGCAGTGTCGCTGGGCAAGGTCATCAACGCGGAACGAGGGTAATAGTGGGTCGGCGAGTCTTCGGGGACGTGGCGCGCTGGCAGGGCGTTGAAGGGGTGCGACCAGTTCATCACAACGGCCCGCGGTAGCTGGGCTTTTCGGCTGTGGCCGGAACGGCGGGAGGGCTATCTGGGGTTACCTTGCATCTAGCACCGGAGAGTCCAGAGAGGGCGGAGCCCTCTCTGGCAGGGGTCGAAGGGGATGTGCCCCTTCTCTGAATTCTCTGTCCGAAGGGCTACCATGACCCCCCTCCAGGGGGTTTGGGGGTCTCTCCCGGCAACCGTCAATGCTGCCAGAGGCGGGATGCGCTAACGTTCCGATATAATTAACGCCCCGACCGCGGCACCACACGGAGGAAGCCAATGCCCATCGACGACCGACCATCCCACGGCAACGTTATCGCCGCCTTCGACGATGCGGGCCGGCTCGATGAAGCCGCCATCGTCGAGAACCTCTGGTTCCTGGCCGACGGCGGCTCCAAGGTGTTCGCCGGCGGCCCAGCGGCCGCCGAGTTTCACCACCTCGACCGTACGGAGAAAACAAGACTGTGGGAGCTGACCGTTCGGGAGCTCAAGGGCAAGGCCCCGGTCTGCATGATCCCCGTCGGCCCGGCCTCGACAGACGAGATGATCGAGATGTACCGCGAAGGCGCAGCGATGGGCTTCGATGGGGCCTTGCTCTACGTCCCGGGACCTGTGCGCGGCGGCTATCCCTGGCTCGAGGCCGAGGTCGAACGCTACTATCGCGACCTCCTCGAGGCCGTCGATGGCATGCCCCTCTACCTCTGCGGCTACCATGGCGGCGACGTTATCGACACGTCCGACCACCTCGTCTCGACCGAGCTCCTCGACCGAATCGTCGACGACTACTCGGAGAAGATCTTTGGGGTCAGCGTGACGTTCAAGATCGAGGAGACGCTGGCGGCCATCGGCGGGAAGAAGCGCGTGCGTGCCGTGGATGTCGACCACTGGTTCGACAAGCTCGAGTTGGGCGTCTACGGCTTCCATAGCGCGGCACAGACGTTCGCGCCTCGGCTCTGCAGCCAGATCCCCGAGGCGTATCACGCCGGCGACAAGAAACGCGCTAGGGATCTGAGCGACGTCTTCGACGAGCTCTGGAAGCTCGTGGGACCCGGAAAGCAGTTCCTGTACCCACGCTGCACCAAGCCCATCCTGCGGCACCTCGGCTTCGACGCCGGCACGCTTCGCCGGCCGTTCCTCCCACTCCCCCCTGAGCAGGAGCGAGAACTGCTCCGCAAGATCGACGAGATCGGTTTGAAGGAGATCGAGGGCCGGGGTTAGCGAGGCGGAGTATAGGGAGTCCTCACCTCAACCTTCTCCCAGTGGGAGAAAGGGCACGCCGCCGGCGGGTCGAAAAGGGCTTAGCCTGGAAGGACGGGAGGTCTGGCGCACACACGAAACGCGCCAGGCGTCGCTCCCGGGGAGTCTGGAGGGGCGGAGCCCCTTTTGGCAGGGGTTGAAGGGGATGTGCCCCTTATCTAGTGAATAGCCCGAAGGGCTACCTTGAACCCTCTCCAGGGGGTTTGGGGGTCTCCCTCCCCCCTCGACTCAGCAACCCCTCCACCTCCGACTCGACTCGCGTCCCCTTGAAAAAGTCCCGGTTCATGCGGGCATGCAGCATCGCCGGGTTGGTGAACATAAAGTTTCTAAAATCCTCCTCGCCGACGATGCCTTTCTCGACGAGCTCGTATGCCTCGGCGACCACGTCCAGCATGTCGGGGACGTCCCAGTGCCCCACGTCTGACCCGAACATTGCCTTGAGCTTGACGCCGAAGGGGTTGATGCGGGTGTCGAAGGCCCAGGCGTTGGTGGGGTCGTCGGCCTCGCAGCCGAAGTAGAAGTTGTCGGCGAAAAGGTCGCGAATGTCTTCGGCGCGCTCGATGCCGCAGGCGGCGAAGTCGTCGAGCTGTTTGGGGGCCGGCGTTGCGGCGACTACCGACTCCCACACGTCGGCCTCCCGCCCGGCGACCATGCGGTCGCCATGCTCCTCGATGAGGCCCATGAGCAGCTCGCTGTCCAGGTTCGCCGGGTCCAGGTTCCCGATGGTCCCTACGTTACGCTTCTCCCACCGCCCGACGAGTCCTGAAAAGAGCGTCGCCGCCCAGCCGATGCCGCCTTCGAGGAAGGCGAAGTTCAGGTCCGGAAAGCGCCGCGTGACGCCGCCGAAGAACACCGACTTGCAGAGGATCTCGCTGCCGTTGGCGAATTTTCCCAACTGGTTATGCATATACGAGGAAATCGACCGCCGCGACCCGAGCCCGTGGGTGCTGGAGTGGCAGGTAACCGCCACTCCCAGCTCCATGCACTTGGCCCACACGGGGTCGTAGTCGTAGTCGCTATCGAGCCCGTAGGCATCGAAGCGGTGGAGGATGCGGTCGAGCTCCGGATGCTCGCGATGGTGCATCGGAATGGGGCGACGGACGAAGCCCGCGGGCATGGCGACCTTGAGGCCGAGCACGTTCACGGCATGCTCCAGCTCCGCGATGGCCTCCTCGGGGGTGTGCATCGGGATCATCGCGGCGGGGGTCAGCCGGTCGGCGTACTCTCGGTAGGCGTCGGCAAGATACGTGTTGAACGCCCGGCACGAGGCCTGACGCGCCTCGTCGTCCTCAAGGCCGGGCACCGCGAAGCCCCACGTCGGGTAGACGATGGCGAAGTCGATGCCCATGTCGTCCAGTCGCTGGTAGTGGAGCTTGGGCAGGGTAACCGTCGCTCGGTCGAGGGTGTTTCTGGTCGGCGCGACCCACCAGCCGGGGGCGGAGGTCCATGTGTCGCGGCGCTCCTCGGGACTCATGTCGAACCAGGCGTTGAGGCTCCGCTTCCAGTGACGCTCCACCATGTCCCGTCCGCCGACCCGCTCGATGTAGTCGAGCATGATCGGCGTCGGCTCCAGAGCGTGTCCGTCGGCGTCGATGATCGGGTAGCCTAGGCGGGCCCTGATCTCAGCGGACCTGGTCGTTGATGACTGCGTGGACATGGCATCACCCCCTCGCGCACGGTGGCTGTCCCGCATGATAGCGAGGGCGCCTTGAGTCCGCCACTCGACTGGGAGACCGGCCCTTCCCGCGGCCGACCGCGCGTCAGAACTTAGTCCGCAGCTCCTTGCGCCACAGCAACATGAAGAAGAGGTAGCCGATCATCGCCAGCCCGGCGAGCATGTAGGCGTCGGCGATGCCTGTCCCCCTGGCAATGGCGCCGAGGCCCAGCGCGCCGACAGGGTGGATGGCGAAGGTGAGCATGTAGATGCTGGCCATGCGGCCACGGAACGCATCATCGACGTCCATCTGGATGATGATGTTCATTGTCGTCGTGAAGACCGTGCTCACCCACCCGAGGACCAGGAACAAGACGAGGGCCGCGCTCAGGGAGCTGACGAAGCCAAGTGCGACCATGAAGACGCCGATTCCGACGCCTCCACCGATGACCAGCACGCCCCGGTAGCGCGAGTTCGCCATCGACGCCACGGTTACGCTCCCTAGAAGGGCGCCCAGGCCGACCATGCTCAACAGCAGGCCGTACCCTTCAGGCCCCTGTCCCAGGGCATCGACGGCGAAGGCGGGTATGAGGTCGCGGAAGGGGATGCCCAGCAGAGCGCCGCCCATCGCCAGAATGAACATCCAGAACATGTGGGGATGTTGCCACATGTACCTGAACCCTTCCCTCATCGCCCGGATTGGCGGCTCTTTCGACGGCGAGTACTCCTGGGTAGACGGGCCGACGTAGAAAAGCAGGACCGCGATGGAGAGCAGGAAGCCTCCTCCGCTGGCGAAATAGACCGCTTCGACGCCCACCGATCCGATCATTACACCGGCTATCGCCGGACCAATGAGGCGCATGCCGTTCATCGTCCCCATGTTCAGCACCATGGCGTTGGCCAGGTATTTGCGGCCTACGATGTTGTAGACAAAGGCCTGGCGCGACGGTATGTTGAGACTCATCACGAGGCCGGTGAACAGCGACACCATATAGACGTGCCACAGCTGGAGGCCGTCGAAGACCACCAGGAACGCCATGACCAGCGCCATCCCCGCCTGCATGGCTTGCAGGGTGACGATGGTGGTGCGCCGTTCGAAGCGGTCGGCGATGACCCCGCCGTACAGGGACCCCGCCACCATGGCGATGCCGTTCAGGAACAGCGCGAAGCCCAGCGCTCGGGTGTCGCCGGTGAGGTCGAACGCGAGCCAGCCCAGAGCGACCTGGTTGCCGTGGAATCCCACGTCGCTTGCCAGGAAGCCCACCATGTAGCGGCGGTACTGCTTGACCCGGAGGGAATGAAAGACGGCGGGTGCGCGCCAGCCGGTCTCGGCTTGCGGTTCCTGATCGATTCCCTGAGCGGGGGGCAACTGGCCGGACGGCTCCTCTGGCGTGAATAGGATGCGCCTTGAGTTTACCGTAGCGCTGGGGTGGAACGGGTCTCGAGGGAGGCGGGACGTGGCGGGGACCCGAGCGTAAGTCTAGCACAGGGGTCGAAAGGCGGCGCCAGGCCTGTTGTATACTGGGGCGCATTGCAACCCAGAGCGGAATTCGGTAGTGTATCATTTTGAAATCAGATTCCCGTTGACCAACCGGAGGGTGACTGATACGCTGGAGGCATGGCTGCGGGAGAGAAGCGCAAGAAGGCCGAGCACGACTTTGGCGTGACTGCCTATCGCGTTTTCAAAGAAGCGATAGGGGAAGCACTACGTACCAAGCAGCCTCAAAAAGATGACTCCCCCGCGATCAGGCGAGGCAAGGCCCGTGCCGCAAAACTGTCCCCTGAGCAACGATCTGAGATCGCCCGTCATGCAGCTAGGGCACGGTGGGCCAAACGCCGCTAGACGATTCTGAGAGGGGGTTCCTTCATTGGCGGCACATCGCCACCGTCTGGGATGCCGCTACCGACTATCGGAGTAAGGATAAGGCCGAATACAGCCTTACTCAATTCTTCGGGTGGTATGAATAACCTCTTCGCTACCTGGCTCATTGTTATGCCCTCTTCACGTAGGGCATGAAAAATCTTGGCTAGGACCTGAGAAGTTTCACCTCGAATACTATTTGGTTCTTGCGTGCGGTAATTCCTCCTACTGAGCTCAATGAATAGCATCCGATATTGCCAGTCACTAAGAAGTCGGATGGCGTGCATACGATAGGTCAGGCTGGCGACAGAGACCCTCCAGTACCGTTTGGCCTCAATGATATCGTCCAGGCGTTCAACCTTTGGCGCTTGCGCTAGGACGCTATCTCTGGGCATCAAAAAAGTCGATGCGAACTGATCTGCCTCATGCTCAGCCTTGCGCCCATGTGGCGTCCCCTTCCCGTGAAGGACTAGGTGCCCTAACTCATGTGCTGCGTCCATTCGGCTGCGCTCGGCAGACTTCATCGTGTTGAGGAATACGTACGGGGTGTCCCCGCGCCAGTTCGAGAAAGCATCCATTTCGACGGTCTCCTCTGTCAGCGAGAAGACGCGCACCCCATGCGCTTCAAGCAGATGCAACATATTGCGGATTGGGCGCTCGCCAAGACCCCACTCGCTTCGCACAGCCATCGCCGCCGTCTCAGGGTCAACTTCTTCATAACGCGGGATGTCTGGGTCTGGCACAGTGAATCGCTCGTTGATCCAGTCTGAGAGGGCCATCGCAATTGTCCCTGCGGCGATGGCCTGATCTCTCAGCCGTGCTGTAAGCCGACTGAGAGCACGAAAGCTAGCGCCCTCAGTCGGAGGCTCTTCAAGCGTTGGCTCGTAAAAGAAGTCAGCAGGGAAGTTCAGGATTTCAGCAAACCTTGCCGCTGTCATAGCAGACGGCTCCCTGACCCCTGTTTCATAATTACCCAAGCTACTCAGTGAGATGCTTGCTGACTTCGCAAGAGCGGCTTTGGTGAAGCCACGCCGGCGGCGAGCAAGGTCCAACCGAGTTGGATTGAACATCCTCGTTACGGGCATCACGCCTTCTTCGTGACCGGTACGTCGATGTCGCTAGAGTCATCTGGCCCGTCATCAGTGGTCGGCACTGAAAGGCCAGAGGATGATGTCGGATGCACCGAAAGAACAATGCGCTCTTGCCACTCAACAACAAATCCATCCCCCGTCATTTCAGCGGGGAGCGATAATTCAGCCCTAATCTCGTCGGCATCCTCGTCACGGTGGAACAGTAAGAGATATGTTTTCCGTAAGCTGGCATCACGCTCAAACTCTTTACTTATGGATGCGAATGAGAGTTGGTTCTGACTGACCGCCTGTCTAGTGGCTGGCCCCTTCTCTGTGCGGGTTGCGGGAGTCTTATCGGGGTGACCTGTCCTTTGGTCGCCCGACGCTACACCTATGGCCCAGCCTTTGTTGGGGTGAACGGTTGTCGGGTAGTTCTGCCTGTTATCAACAGTCCAACCCAGAGGTGCCAACTGATCACGTAGCATCCTGTGGGCTTTTGCCCAAGCTAGGATGCCACCTAAGCTCGCCACATCATGCAGAGTGCATTCTGCTGCGTATCTCTGACCGGACAACACTGCCTGCCAGAGAATGGGCTCTGCCAGACCGAGTTGCGCTAAGCGCATCAGCGGGCTTTGAGTAAACCGTGACCCTTCGTGGGCTGACCATTGCACACCTCTCCCCCAAGTCTTTCTCCCATTGTACTACGGCTGTCTACGTGTTACGCTCCCACAAGTGAGGTAGCAAAACACGTAATATCTCTTGACAAGGCCTCCAGATATAAGCATAATATAGTCATTATGAACAAATTGCCATTGGAGCGCCGTGTCCAGATCGTCCACGCACTTTGCGAGGGGAACTCTATCCGCAGCACAGCGAGGCTGACCAGTTCTGCCATCAACACAGTCGTGAAGCTGTTCGTGGAGTTGGGTTCTGCCTGTGTCGATTACCATGACGCCGTGATGTACGATCTCCCTTGCAGACGCCTTCAGTGCGATGAGATTTGGGCATTTGTTCATGCCAAGGCTAAGAATGTCCCTCCAGAACATCGCGGGGAGTTTGGCTATGGCGATGTTTGGACCTGGACAGCAATAGACGCTGAGACGAAATTGATACCTGCATGGCACGTCGGTGCCAGAGACGGAGAGGATGCCTTTATCTTTATGAAGATTCTGGCAAGCCGCCTCGCCAACCGCGTCCAACTCACTACGGATGGTCACAGGGCCTACCTAGAGGCCGTAGAGGGCGCGTTCGGGGCCAATATAGACTACGCGATGCTCCAGAAGCTCTACGGGCCTGAGCCTGGAGGGGAGCGCCGCTACAGTCCGCCGGTGTGCATTGGGATGGACACCAGAATCATCCAAGGCAGTCCTGAGAAGGCTCACATTTCCACCAGCTACGTCGAGCGGCAAAACTTGACCATGCGGATGCAGATGCGCCGGTTCACTCGGCTTACTAACGCCTTCTCAAAGAAGCTGGAGAACCATATGCACGCCATTGCCCTATATTTCATGTACTACAACTTTTGCCGCCCCCATAAAAGCCTGAGCAAGCCGTATACCCAAACTCCTGCGATGGCTGCGGGGCTAACGGATCACGTGTGGGACATCCGAGAGTTGGTCGGGGTTCTCGAAGGCTCAAAATGATACACTACCCGGAATTCCGAAGCGGTGTACTCGGACTAGAATCGCTGGCAGGAGGCCTCATGGAAGCGCCATTTCGCGTCATCGACGCCGACGGGCACGTCACGGAGAACATCAGCGAGCTTTTCAACCTCTGGTACGACCGCATGCCCGAGGAGTACCAGCGGTTGGCCCCGGGCTATTTCTCGGACGACCGGGGACGCCGGGTCTGGGTGCTCGAGGGGAAGATATGGCCCTCGTATGAGGACTCGGACCCCGCGGGACATCACCGCGTCCAGGCCAAGGACCGCTGGTTTGGGCGCGAGGGCGAATACGATCCCCATAAACGCATGCCCGACATGGACTCCATGGGCATCGACGTCTCGGTGCTCTTCCCGACCCGGCTAATGGGCGTCCCGGCAGTGGTGAAAGACGCCGGCCTCGCTGCGGCGATCTCACGGGCCTATAACGAATGGCTCGCCACCGAGTACTGCGCGGCCTACCCCGACCGGCTCAGGGGCACGGCGATGGTGCCGGTCCAGGACCCGCAGTTGGGCGTCCGCGAACTGGAGCGCGCGGTCGAGCAGGGACTCGTCGGCGGCATCTTCATCCCGCACGTCGACGACATCCTGATGGACGACAAGCACTTCTATCCCATCTACGAGGCGGCCCAGGAGATGGGCGTGCCCATCGCCATCCACAACAACTCCGTCATCAACCCGGCGCGGCACGTGATGAAAAACTACGCGCTGGCCAACTCGCTGAACACGATGTCGTCGATGATCGGCCTCGGCAGCGTGCTCCTCGGGGGCGTCCTCGACGACTTCCAGCGGCTCAAGATCGCCTTCCTCGAGAGCGGCGCAGGCTGGGTCCCTTACGTCATGGAACGGCTCGCCGTCCGCCAGCACGCCATCCCCTACCTGTTCAGTTGCAAGAACCCCGTCTCGGACTACGTGCGCGGCGACCAGCTCTACTTCTCCACCGAGCCCGACGAGTTGACGGCCCCGATGGTGGCGGAGCTCATCGGCGAAGACCGCCTGGTGATGGGCTCCGACTACGCCCACTTCGACGGCAGCTCACCCGAGTCGATACGGATGGTGATGCAGCGCACCGACATGTCCGACGACCTCAAGCGCAAGATCTTATCCGACAATCCGGCGCGCCTTTACAACATCTAGGTCGCTGCCGCGGGTGAGGGAACGGTCTAACCTGCCGCCACCCGAAACACCGGCAGCGTGTAACCCTCAGGCAGGTCGAGGAAGTCGACCTCGACGCGCATGTCGAAGTCGATGGCGTCGTTCTCCACGCCGGTCAGGTTGCTGATCAGCAGCGGCCCCTCGTCGAGCTCGACGAGGATGCAGTTGTAGGGCGTAGGGATGCCCGGGAAGTACTGGCGGTGGAAGACGACCCACGAGAGCAGCTTCCCCTTGCCGCTGACCGCCGTCCACTTGAGGTCGGGCGAGAGGCACACGTCGCATATCGGGGCTGCGGGCCAGACGTACCTACCACAAGCCGCGCACCGGGGCAGCCGCAGCTCGTGGCGCGCCGTATGCTCCCAGAACGGACGGTCGTAGAAGCCGTCGTAGGGCTTGGGTCGCGCCGGCGTTTCGGAGGTCATCGCTAGCCCTTCCTGTAGATGATCGAGGCGCACTTGCCGCTGCCGTCCGAGATGTACTGGACGGCGGAGCAGTCGTCGAGCTGCCTCGGGCCCGCCTGGCCGCGGAGCTGCCGCGCGATCTCGACCTGGTGGTTCCAGCCCTGCATGTAGCTCTCCGATAGCATGCCGCCGCTGGTGTTGACGGGCAGCGCCCCGCCGGGGCCGAGGGCGCCGGAAGCGACGAAGGCGCCGCCCTCGCCCACCGGGCAGAAGCCGAAGCCTTCGAGAGCGAAGAGCACATGGCAGGTGAAGCTGTCGTAGACCTGGAGCGCGTCGATCTCGCTCTGCGCGACCCCTGCCATCTCGTAGACCTGCGCCTTGACGCGGTCGTGGGCCGGACGATAAAAATCGACCATGCGCGGGCGGAGCTGCGTGGCGTCGACGTCGAGCTCGGCGGAGGCGAAGCCGCTCACGTACACCGGCGGCTGGGCGAGGTCTGCTGCCCGGTCGGCGCGGGTCATGATCAGGCAGACGCCACCGTCGTTTACCAGGCAGTAATCGAAGAGACGCAGCGGCTCGCAGACGTAGCGCGCGGCGAGGTAGGTGTCGATGTCCATGGGCCGGCGCATGACCGCGTTGGGGTTGGCCTGGGCCCAGCGACGCTCGGCGACGGCGATGTGGCCGAGCTGCTCCTGGGTCGTGCCGTAGAGGCCCATGTGGCGGCGAAACATCATGGCGTAGAGTGCGCCCTGGGAGGTCATGCCCCACGGCGAGTAATAGACATAAGAAAGGCGGTTGTCGCCGCCCATCGCTCGCGGGCCGCCGTACTGCGTCCCGCCGCTGCGCTGGTTGTTGCCGTAGACGAGCGCAACGGTGCTGGCGAGGCCGGTGGCGATCCACGTCGCCGCCTGAATCACCGAGCGCCCCGCGTCGGCCGAGGCTGTCCACGCCGGGTTGAGACCCAGCACCTCACAGATGCGCTCGTCGCTGATCGGCCCGGCTGTGACGACGGCGTCGATGTCGCCCTTCTCCACGCCGCTGTCGGCCAGAGCGCGGGCAAATGCCGTCGCAGCGTAGCCGTAGGAGTCGTGGGCGACCTCGCCCGCGCGGTGCCGCTCGTAGTCGTCCGCATAGTCCGTTTCGCCGACGCCGACGATGCAGGCGGCGTCGCGGAGGGCGGCTGATTTGTTACGTTTGGGCATGGTCAAGCTTTCACCGAAACGACGGCATGACCTCGCTAGCGATGGTCTCGACGTGCGCGGCGACCTCTTCCGGGGCGCACGACCAGTTACAGATGAAGTGGCGCACGCCCGCGTCGACGTATTGCTCGAGACGTTTCACGATCTCCGCCGGGCTGCCGAGGATGTCGTAGCGACCCACCCGCTCGGCGATGTCGCGGCCGTAACGGAGCCTCCCCGCCGCCTGGTCGAGGGCCTCGTCGTACGAGTCACGAATGAGCCAGTGCGTTGTCAGCGCCCATTCCATCTTCGAGGCGTCCCGTCCTAGCTCCGCCGCGCGGCCACCAATAAAGTCCACGCTCTCGCGGTACATCTCCGGCGTCATATAGAACGGGTCCCAGCCGTCGGCGTACTTCGCGGCGCGTTCCATCGCGGCGGTTTTGCTCTTGAAGCGCTGCTTGCCGCCGGGGCCCGTCTCGATGCCGCCAGGGCGTCCGCCAACCCAGATGGGCGGATGCGGTTTTCGCGTTGGCAGAGGCTCCATCTCAATGCCCTCGAACGAGTAGTAGCGGCCATTGTAGCTGGCCGGGGATTTCGTCCACAGGGCTTTGATTGCCTCGATGCCCTCGTCCGTCCGTCGCCCGCGCTCCTGGACCCGCACTCCGAAGGCCTCGAACTGCTTGGCATACTGGCCGCCGACGCCGACGCCCAGAATCGCCCTCCCATCCGAGATGGCGTCGAGGCTCCCGAACTGCTTGGCGACCCACGAAGGGTGGTGCAGCGGCAGGAGCAGGAGGTCGGAGCCGATGGCGACCCGCGACGTCGCGGCGGCGGCGAAACAGAGCGTCGTGAACGTGTCGTAGACGGGGCCCCGGTTCGTCGGGGCCTCTCCGGCCCAGACGCTGTCGAAGCCCAGGTCTTCGGCGCGCCGCGCGAACTCTCCGGGGGAGACTCCACTCCGGGCGCCAGAGTAGAACGCGCCGAACCGGATGCGCTCCACTCAGCTCAGGCCGTAGAGGCGGGCGGCGTTGCCCCCGACCATCTTGGCCTTCTCCTCGTCCGTGCAGTCGGCCAGCATCTCGTCGACCACCTGCCGGCTGCGGGGGAAGGTGCTCTCGACGTGCGGGTAGTCCGAGCCCCACATCATCGAGTCCACGCCAATCATGTCGCGGAGCCTGACGGCCACGTCGCCCTGGATGAAGGTGCCGAAGACGTTGCTGCGGTAAAAGTCGCTGGGGACCTTGTCGTCCTTGAACCGGGGCCAGCCCGGCAGGCGGGCGTTTTGCAGATAGTCGTAGTCGAGGCGTTCGAGGAAGAAGGGGACCCAGCCCAGCTCGAACTCGACGCTACCGACGGAGAGGTTGGGGAAGCGCTCGAAAACGCCGCTGTAGATCAGCTGCGCCAGCGAGACCGACACCCAGTGGTCGTTCTTGAACCGGGTCGGAGGGCTCGTCTGGTGGCTCTGTTTCAGCGTCTGGCCTTGATACGGGCGGCGAGCACCCAGGTGAAAACCCAGGGGCGAGCGCAGGTCCTGGGCGGCTGCCCAGAACGGATCGTAGACCGTGCTGGAATAGGGCGCGTCCTCGGGCGGCCCCGTGGGTATCATGGCGCCCATCAACCCCATGCTGCGTGAGCGCTGGAGCTCGCGGACCCCCCAGTCGATATCGTCGAGGCCGACCATCGGCACGCCGATGAGCCGTTCGGGGGCCGCGGAGCAGAAGTCGGCGAGCCAATCGTTGTACGCGAAACTAACGGCCTCGAGGAGCCGGCTATCAGCTATAAAATCCATTGCACGGAAGCCGGCGGTGGTGTAGAGGACGTCGACGTCCATGCCGTCGAGGTCCATGTCCTTCAGCCGCTCCAGCGGGTCGTAGCCGCCGGGGCGCACGTTATCGAACGTTTCCACAAGGGTGATCTCTTCGGGCCGCTCGAACCGGCGCCCCGCGCCCGCGCCGAAGATGGCGCCTGTCATTCGATAGCCCTCGCAGACCCACCAGTCCGTACCGTCCTCGCGGACGATCTTTGGAGCCCGGTCCTTGAACTTGGGGTCGATACGGTCAGTCCACAGGTCGGGTGGCTCGAAAATGTGGCTGTCGGCCGAGATGAACTTCATATCAGTCATGCCTTCTCCCTGATCGGCCACGGCCTTATCAGGCTACCACCGGGGCCTTCTCGCGGCGCTTGAACTCGGGTATCACGTCTCTCCCGAACAGGCGGATGGACTCCATAATCTTGTCGTGCGGGAGCTTGCCCGCCTGCATGATGAGTACGATCTCGTCGGGCTCGAAGGCGGCGTACTTCTCGATGGTCTTGATGCAGGCATCGGGATCGCCCATGCAGAAGGTGCCGTCGTCGATGAGGGTCTCCGGGTTGGCGACGTTTGCGGCGTTCAGGCTCTGTCGCAGGCCGAGGTGGTACTTGTAGGAGTCCGGGACGTTGCTGACACGGTCCCACTCTTGATTGAAGATCGAGCCCAGGGTCTGTCGGTACCAGAGGGCCTCCGGACCTCCCAACGCCCGCGCCTCGGCGTCCTTGGCCGCGCAGAAAGAGAAGATGAAGATCCCGACGCGGTTGTTGACCTCGGTGGTGACGGGCTCTGGGTTCCGCATCCCTTCGCGGTAGAGATCGATTCTCTCCTTGGTCCGGGACGGACCCGAGCTCGACATGAAGAGTCCGCCGAGGCCCTTCTGCCCCGCGATTGTTGCCGTGTCGGGTTGGGTGCAAGCGACCCACATCGGAGGATGCGGGTCTTGAAGGGGCTTGGGGATGACGTTGCGCGCCGGGATGTCGAAGTAAGGGCCCTTATGCTCGAAGCTATCCTCCGTCCACATTTTGGGGATAATTTGAATGCTTTCTTCCCACATACCGCGGGTATCGGCGAGGTCGACGCCGAAGGGAGAAAGCTGATACGAGGTGGTCGAGCGGCCTGTGCCGAACTCGACGCGGCCGTTGCTGAGGATGTCGAGCGTCGCGACGCGCTCGGCGACCCGTAGCGGATGGTTGATCGGACTCGACATCAGGACCACGCCGTATCCGAGCCGCATGATGGACGTGTGCTCGGCCATGGCGGTCAGGATCATGTCGGACGCGGCCGCGTGGGAGACCTCTTCCAGGAAGTGGTGCTCGGCGACCCAGGTGGACTCGAACCCTTCCTGCTCCGCAAAGGCGACCTGGTCGATCGCCTGGCGGTAGGTGTCATACTCGCTGCGGGCGTGCCACGGCCTGGGGATCTGGAGCTGGTAGAAAAGGCCGAACTTCATGCGTCCCCCGGGTGCGGCGACTCTGTACCCAAGGGGTCACCGCCGCGACGAGAGCGAGTGTAGGGGCCCCACCGAACGGTGTCAATGACGCTGTGCGATAACCGGGCGCTGACCTTGACAGAACCCTCGAACACAAGGTAGCGTCTTTCAGCAGAACGCACCCAGTAGCATTACTGCCGGGGAAGCCACGGCGACAGTCCCGGCGCCTAGATATAGCAACGAGGACCTCTTTGGCGATTTCGCCGCGCACCAGGGAGCGCCCCGGTCAGCCCGAGCCTCTGTCCCATGTCCGCAGGCGGTGGGCTTCCTTCAAGCGGTTCGCCCGCACGGCGCCCGATCAGATCGCGGCCTTCTTTATGACCAGCCGCCCGCTGCTGGTGCACATCATTCCCATGCGCCGGTGCAACCTGGCGTGCACGTACTGTAACGAGTACGACAACTTCTCCAAGCCGGTGCCGCTGGAGACGATGAAGCGGCGCATCGACAAACTGGCCGATCTGGGCACGGTGATGGTGGGCATCAGCGGTGGGGAGCCGTTGATGCATCCCGACCTCGACGAGCTCATCGGCCACGTCAAACGGCGGGGAATGCTCATTGGGATGCTGACCAACGGTTACCTGTTGACCACTGAGCGCATCCAGCGACTGAACCGGGCGGGCCTCGAGTTCCTCCAGATCTCGATCGACAACGTCGAGCCCGACGACATCTCGAAAAAGAGCCTCAAGGTGCTTCGTGGGAAGCTCGAACTCCTCGCCCGTTACGCCGAGTTTGGGGTCAACATCAACACTGTGGTTGGAGCGGGGGTCAACCATCCCGAGGACGCCATCGAGATCGCCACGGTGGCCCACGACCTCGGCTTCTCCACCTCGGTGGGCATCGTCCACGACGGCGACGGACGTCTCCAGCCGCTAGGTGAGCATGAGCAGAGCATCTACCGGGCCGTGAAGAAGATCGGCAAGAAGGGCTTCGGTTGGATGAACAAGTTCGAGGATAACCTGGTGCAGGGCAAGGCCAACAATTGGAAATGCCGGGCCGGCGCTCGCTATCTGTATGTGGATGAGGATGGCCTGGTCCACTACTGCTCACAGCAGCGCGGCTATCCCGCCGTGCCCCTCGAGTCGTACACCCAGCAGGACATCCGGCGCGAGTATGCCACCGAAAAGTCTTGCGCTCCCTATTGCACAGTCGCCTGTGTGAACCGCGTCTCTGTCGTCGACGGCTGGCGAGGCCCCCAGACCCTCGATAGCCGGGTCCCGGCCCCTCCCCAGCTCGAAGTGGCCGACTGACCCCTCAGTGGCCTTCGGTACCACCCCTCTCGTTTCAGGAGAGGGGAACGGGGAGAGGTCACACGTTCCGCTCACCGTGAGCCTGCACTTCGCTTACCGCCCCTTTTGTTGCCCATGGGTGATATGCTGCCTATCGTCTGAGCTTTCTCGATCCAGGAGGCCAATCGATGGCCATGACCGCTTACCGAACGATCTCCGCCGATTCGCACGTTGTCGAGCCCAGGGACCTGTGGGAAAACTATATTGAACCGGGGTACCGCGACCGGGCCCCTCACGTAGAGCAACGCGGCGACCACGAGATCTTTCTGTGCGAGGGCACGAACCTGCCTTCGATCAGCCTGCTCGCCGCCGCCGGCGTCTCCAGCGATCGGCTGGTGGCCTTGGGAACGTACGATCGCGATTGTCCGAAGGGCGCCTGGGACCCGCATGCCCGGCTCGGCGAGATGGATGTCGATCGGGTCGAGGCGGAGGTCATCTACCCATCGATCGCAATGGGCATGTACTCGCTCGCCGACATCGAGTTCCAGGGCGCGTGCTTTCGCGCTTACAACAGTTGGATGGCGGACTTCTGCAAGCCGTACCCTGACAGGCTCAAGGGGCTCGGGCTGATTTCGCTGGAAGACATCGAGGCCTCGGTCCTGGAGTTGCGGCGCTGTCGCGACATCGGTCTGGCCGGCGCGGCCATCGCCGTGCTGCCGGATGAGCAGGCCCCCTACGACTCGCCCGTCTACGAGCCGTTCTGGGCCGCGGCCGCCGAGCTCGCGTTGCCGATCAGCCTGCACGTGGGGACCGAGCGCAACCCCGTGAGGAAGACCGACGTCGGCTATCTGGTCTCGAGATCCATCGACAACCATATCGTCCAGGAGAGCATCGCGACGCTGGTCTTCGGCGGCGTATTCCTCCGGTTCCCCGGCTTGAGAGTCGTTTCCGCGGAAAACGACATCGGCTGGGCGGGGTACCTCGTCGAACGCATGGACTATCTGTTCAACAGGCGCAAGTCCATCGCCAAGCTGCCCATCAACTCCGAGCCCAGCGAGTTCTTCCACCGCAACGTTTTCCTGACGTTCATGCGCGACCGCTCCGGGATGCTGGTGCGCAATATCACGGGAGTGCCCAACATCATGTGGGCGTCAGACTACCCGCACATGGACAGCACGTGGCCGAAGTCGATGGAAGTCCTCGACGAGATGATGGGGGACGTGCCCGAGGACGAGGAGCGGATGATCCGGTCCGAGAACGCAGCCAGGCTCTACGGGTTTTCTCTGTGACCTCGTTCGTCGGTTCCCCCCGAGAGTGAATCGCCATGCCCTATGACCTGCTCGTTAAAGACGGCCTGATCGTCGATGGCTCGGGGAAGCCGGGCTACCACGGCAACGTCGCGGTGCAGGATGGCCGGATCGTCGAGGTCGGCCAAACCGGCGACCTGGCGACACGCGTGATTTCGGCCGATGGCCTGGTCGTCTCGCCCGGCTTCGTCGACATCCACACCCACTACGACGCCCAGGTGAACTGGGACCCCGAGTTCACGTCGTCCTGCTGGCACGGTGTAACCTCGGTCGTCATGGGCAACTGCGGCTTCACGCTGGCGCCATGCAAACCCGAGCACCGCGACTACCTGATGACCATGCTCGCCCGGGTCGAGGGCATGTCCCTGGACGCCCTTCAAAAAGGACTTGAATGGCAGTGGGGGTCCACTGGCGAATACCTCGACGCGATCGGTGGCCGCATGGGCATCAACGCGGCGTGCATGGTGGGCCATTCGACGCTTCGCTATCACGTGATGGGGGAAGCGTCGCTGGAGCGGAAGGCGACCGAGGAGGAGGTCCGGCAAATGCAGGACCTGCTGCGCCAAGGCATTCTGGCGGGCGGCGCAGGGCTCAGTTCCTCACAGTCGCGGGCCCACGTCGACTGGAATGGCAACCCGGTGCCCAGCCGCCAGGGCGACTACGACGAGATCGTCGCTCTAGCCCAGGTGCTACGTGACCTCCAGTGGGGCGCGGTGGAACTGGTCCCGACCAGCATCCCGATGATCACCCCCGAAGAGCGGGCATCGCTGCTTCGCCTCGCCGTGGAAAGCGGGCGCTTCGTCAACTGGCCAGGCCTGTTCCAGTCGCGGCATTGGCCCGACGGCTGGCGCGAGATACTCGCTTTCCTTGAACAGGCGTCGGCCCAGGGCGCGCGTCTCTACGGGATCTGCGCCTCGCAGCCCACCGACCAGGAGTTCGACCTTCGCGACAACATGCTGCTGCTCTTGCGGCACGAGCCCTGGCTTCGGATCCTCCAGCCGCCTCTCGAGGAGAAGCGGCTGCTCCTCGCCGACCCCGGCGTGCGCAGTGCGTCGAAGGCGGCCCTTCAAAAGATCTGGCCCATGGAGCCACGCCCCAACGAATGGGATTTTATTCGCGTCTCCAGGGCGAATCTCCCTGCGAACCAGCACCTCCAGGGCAAGAGCATGAGCCTCCTCGCCGAGGAGCGCGGTGTCCACCCTCTCGACGCGATGTTGGACCTGGCGCTGGAAGAGGACCTGCGCACCGAGTTCGTTTCCAACAGCGGTCGGGACTTCGACCCCGAGGCCGTGGGCTCGATAATCCGGTCGCCACACTCCATCATCGGTACTTCCGACGCCGGCGCCCATGTCAACTCTGTGACCGGCGCCGAGTACTGCACCTACCTCCTGTCCCATTGGGTACGGGAGCGGCAGGCCCTACCCCTCGAAGAGGCAATCCGTAAGCTGACCTCCATGAACGCCTCGTTGATGGGCTTCTCCGACCGTGGCCTGATCCGCCCCGGCATGGCCGCCGACCTGTGTATCTTCGACCCCGAACGCGTCCGTCCACTCAAGAAGGAAAAGGTCCGGGACCTCCCTGGAGGGGAAGAGCGCATCGTCATCCGGGCGGAGGGGATAGCCTACACCGCGGTCAACGGACAGGTAACCCTTGAAAACGGCCAGTCCCAGGGCGTGTATCCGGGCCGGGTACTGCGCAGCACCGACTACATGGAGCGGTGAGCGGCCCCGGGATGGACCGCTATCTGCTGATCTCGAGCGACGGGCACGCCGGACCGCCGCTGCCCGTCTTTCGCGACTACCTCGACCCCAAGCACCGCCGAGCCTATGACGATTGGATGAATGTCCGCGTCGGCGTCGGCGCTAACGCCGGCGCGACGAAGATCGACCTCGTTGGGCCTGAGAAGCGCGAGAGCTTCGCCGCCGATGATGCGGTGCAGGCCGGTGGGCGGCACGGCGCTTGGGACCCGGGGGTGCGCGCCCGCGAGCTGGACCGGGAGGGCGTCGCAGCGGAGGTGCTGTTCCCGGATGGGACCCTCGACAACGACCCGCCCTTCGCGCTGGGACTCAAGCCTCCGCGGATGGAGTACCCGTTGGAGCTCCGCCAGGCCGGGGCGCGGGCGTACAATCGCTGGCTCGCCGACCTGTGCACCTCGAATCCGGGCCGCCACGCCGGACTCGTCCTGCTGGAGCTCACCGACGTGGACTGGGCCGTGGCGGAGATCAGGCGTTCTCGAAATGCGGGGCTCTTCGGCGGCGTCCTGCTCCCGGCCCTGTTGTTCTGGACCGACGACCCCGAGAAGTTCTGGCATCACCCGCGGTACAAGCCGATATGGGATGTCTGCGAAGAGCTGGCGATTCCGGTGCACACCCATACCTCCGGGCCGGTTATCAACTACGGCGATACGCCGGGGTCGCGGTGGATCATCAGTATCGAGGCCTACCTCACGGCGTATCGTCCTTTCTACTTCCTCCTCTGGTCCGGCGTCTTCGAACGGCACCCCAAGCTGAAGTTCGTCGTCACCGAGTCCGGCGGGGGCAACGTTCCCTATATGCTCAAGCTGTTCGACTATCTGGCCGAGGTGAGGAACCCCGAGGCCCGCCGCGAGATCTTCTCGCTCAAGCCCAGCGAGTACTGGGCCCGCCAGTGCTACGTCGGCGCGTCGCCCCCGTCGGGACGCCCCGAGGTCGAAGCCCGCCATGAGATCGGCGTGGAGCGCATCATGTGGGGCTCCGACTACCCCCACATCGAAGGCACCTGGCCCGAGTCGAGGGAGCGCCTCCGGGAGATGTTCGGAGGCGTCCCGGAATCCGAGGTGCGGCTGATGGTGGGCGAGAACGCGGCGCGGCTGTATGACTTCGACAGGGAGCGGCTGCGGGCGATAGCTGATCGCATCGGGCCGCCGGCGTCCGAGTTGGGCGTGACGAGACCGGCAACGGGCTGAGCGCCAAGCTGTCTTTCCGAGCGAAGCGAAGAATCTTCCCCAAGGCACTGCCTTTGATGCGGCTTTCGGGCCGTGATTTTCCCGAGCGTGGTATACTGCAACGCAAGTGACATTTCGAGGAAAGTTGGCGCAGCCGCCATCCCTCAATTACGACACATCGCACACCTCCTGGAGAGTGGGGCCGGTACTCTGAAGACCCCCTCGCATTTCGAATCGTTTTTCCAAGCCGTGAAGGTCAAACCGGCGACCCGCGTAGCCCGCAGGGGATCGCCAAGGTCCGCGGCTAGCTTAGGAGTCTCTTGATCAACACCTCCGCAACAGGAGTGAGACGCTTCCCCACGCCTTCTAAAGTCCTGCTCGTCGAGCCGCCCAACAACCTCAACGTCGGATTCAATGCAACCGTGGTAGTCGAGCCGCTTGGGCTCGAATACCTGGCCGGCGCTATCGTCGACCTTGCGGATGTTCGGATTCTCGACATGAGGGTCGACCCCTTACCCCTGGAGCACCACCTCCACACCTTCCAGCCCGACCTCGTGGGCATTCGGGAAGGCTACACCGTGGATGTGAACACGGTGCGCGACGTGGCCCAGCGCGTGAAAGAATGCCTCCCCCAGGTGCCGGTTGTCGTTGGCGGCCACCATATCAGCTTGGCGCCGCAAGACGCGTTCGTGCCCAGCGTCGACGCCATCGTCATCGGCGAGGGTGAGTGGCGCTTCCGGGACCTTGTGCAGAACCTCAAGCGTGAGAACCGGTTGGACACGACAGCCGACGTGATTTTCCAGGACAGCCATGGGGTGTTCGACGACTCGAACGTGAAGGCTGTGAAAAAAAGCGCCCTCAAAGAGTTCGACTCCCCGCTGATGAACCAGCGCCCGCTGCCGGTGCGTCATCTGGTCGACCACTATCGCGAGGACTATTACTTCCTGTATCACGAAGGCCCCGTGTCCATAGAGACGGCGCGCGGCTGCATCTACCGATGCAACTTCTGCTCGGTGCACGAGTTCCATAATGGCGAGTACCGCGTCCAGGGCCACGACCAGACGCTGAAGCAGCTCGCCGACCTCCCGAGGAATTCCTGGGTGAACGTGGTCGACGACCTCGCCATTCAAGAGGTGCCGGCCGCGCTCAAGCGCCAGTACCCCGAGGGCTTCGATCCCATGGAGCACCTTGCGGACCAGATCCACGAGATGGGCCTTGGCCACCGGTTCTGGATGCAGGTCCGGGCTGACAACGTGGTGAGGAACCCCGCCAAGTTCGCCAAGTGGGCCAAGGCCGGCCTCGACACTGTCCTGATAGGGCTGGAGTCGTTCGATCAGCAGGACCTCGACTCCGTGAGCAAGGGCGTCAAGTCGGGCGACAACGTTCGCGCCATCGAGATCCTGCACGACGTGGGTATCCGCATCTGGGGCGGCGTCATCATCTTCCAGCAGTGGACCGCTAGGAACTTCGAAAACCTGAAAAGGGCGGTGTCTCAGTACGATATCGAGTTCCCCCAGTTCACGATCATGACCCCCTTGCCCGGCACCAGGCTGTGGAGGGAGACGGAGAAAGATCTGATCACCAAGGAGCCGCGCTTCTTCGACTTCCTGCACAGCGTCCTTCCCACCCGCCTCGGTGGAAGAAAATTCTTCGAAGAGTACGCCTCGCTGTGGCGCAACGTCGGCGGCGGTATCGACCGCGCGAAGCGGATGCTCAACGAGGTGTCGACGACGAAGGAGAGCGTGTTTCGCTTCGTGAAGCAGTACAAGACGCTGTCCGCCGTCGATACCTATCAGCAGGGGATCGAGCTACTGGACCGTTCGCTGCCTCGCCTTGGCGCCACCCGCGACGCCGAGCAGCCGCTCCCGTCCGCGTCCGCGTAGCGCTTGGCAGCTGGCCTAAGCCGGGTCGACCTTCGCTGCCGCCAGTAACCTGTCTTTGAAAACCTGCGGTGTGGCCGGTCGGTCGAGAGGGTCTGGCTGCACGGCGGCAAGCGCCAAGTCCCCGATGGCTCGCGGGACAGACGAGTTGGTCTCCCAGGGCGCGGTGGGCGGTCGCGAGTAGCCCAGCACTTTCTTTGTCTCGCCATCCTCGTCGGGATCCGGCTCCTCGATGACGTCGTAGGGAAGCTTGCCGCCGGTCAGCAGCTCGTAGAACACGACGCCCATGCCGAACACGTCCGTGGCGTAGCTCACCCGTCCCCGGCGCGTCTGTTCAGGCGCCATGTAGTCTCTCGTGCCCGCGTTGTCGTACAGCGGCTTGTCGGGCGAGTACTCCTCGGCGACGCTGAAGTCGAACAACGTCACGTGGCCGTCTTCGTACATCACGTTCGATGGCTTCACGTCCAGGTGCAGCAAGCCCTGCTCGTGCACATACGTCAGGGCGTCGGCCAGCTGCAGGCCGACGGAGACTATGTCGGGCACGGCGAAGGCCTCGTAGTTGCCAGAGAGGAAGGTGGCCTTGAGTGTTTGGCCCTGGAGATACTCCATGGCGATGTAGGGATGGGGCTGGAGGGCCACGCTATAGGCTTCAACGACGTTGGGGTGCTCGAGCTTGATCAGGATCTCGCCCTCGGCGAGCACAGCCTCGAGAGACGAGAAGTCGGTGCGATACCGAGGCCGCAGCACCTTGCAGGCCACGAGCCCCTTCGTCGAGTCGCTGTAGCACAGGTACAGGTCTACCTTGCGGCTGCCGCCGATGAACTCGTCGACGACCAGACCATCGTCGAGAATGTCTCCGCGCTCGAGGACGGGATCCCTGCTGCTCCGCTGGCTCGTCACCGCGAAAACCTCTCCATACCCCCACGGTAGCACCGCCATAAAAAGAATGGGAAGCCGGTTTGGACCGGCCTCCCATTCGTTCCGCGTCCCGTGGACGCTCTGTCTTTACTTCTTCCTCCCGCCGCGACTCTTGGTCTAGGTGTCGGACCCGGAGTCGTCCTCGGAATCGCTGTCCGACCCAGTCCCCCTGGTCCGGGTCCCGGTATCCGACTCGTCGTCGCATTCCTGGACGAAGTTCCATGCTTTGCGCAAGTGGTGGATGACTCGGTCCCAACGCTCCTCGAGTACCGCGGCCCGTGCCTTCTCGAACTCGGTGATGGCCTTGTCCCGCGCTATTGGGTCCGTGGACTCGCTGAACGCGACTCGGGCGAGGATGCCGTCGGCCCGCACCAGCTTCTTGATCACGAGTTCGATCTCTGCGACCACGGACGGGTCCAACGGCGGACGTACGGTGCCGGTGTCGGATTCATCTTCGTCGCCATCGTCGACGCGCTGTCCCAGCAGCTTCAGTCTACCCGCGAAAGGCGGACTTGTCATCACCCGTTCGGGTGATGAGTTGGTTCGGAACCATTTCGAGGCGATGCCCAGGGTCCGCGCCATGGCAACGTCGGTACTTGGGTCACTTCAGGTTGACAAAGCGTGCGCGGGCCAATAGATTGCCCCAATCGACGCGCCGCTGGAAAAACCCACATGGAGGACACCCATGGCAAACTCGAATGAAGCCATCTGGCTGCGGTCCATGGTCTTTGTCGACGCTCACGATACGGAGCTGATTCTGGGCCTCGCCAAGCTCAGGCCCGACGCGATCTGCTGGGACCTCGAAGACTCGACGCCCCTAAAGTTCAAGGACCAGGCACGCAAGACCTTCCCCACGCTGGCGAAGGAAGTCAGCGCCCAGGGGATAAAGGTCATGGCCCGTATCAACCCCGGGATGGAGGAAGAAGACCTCGACGCCGTGGTCTCGCCCGAGCTGCACTGCGTGAATATGTCCAAGACCCAGGGGCCCGAGGATGTGATCCACTTCTGCGAGATACTGTCACGGGTCGAGAAGAAGAAGGGGCTGCCCGATGGCCACATCCTCGTGAGACCCGTGGTCGAGACGGCCCCGGGCGTGAAATGGGCCTACGAGATCGCCTCGGCCTCGCCGCGCATCGCCTACATGGGGGGCGTCCATGGCAGCCGCATGGGCGACCTCGGCGTGTCCCTCGGCTACCGCAACACGGTGTCAGGCGTCGAGTCGTGGTACCTGCGGGCGAAGGTGCTGGTCGACGTTCGTACGGCTGGGGTACCCTTCCCCATCGGCGGGGGAGGAGGAACGGGTCGCGATCCCGAGTCCCGGCGCGCGTCGGCGGAGCTGGCCAGGGACATGGGCTACCAGGGCGGCTACGCCAGCGCCCACTTCACCCTGGACGGGTTCCAGGAGACGCTCGACATCATCCACGACGTCTTCACACCGCCCCTCAAGGACATCCAGCGCTGGGTCGAGGTGATCCCCCAGCTCGAGGAGGCTGCCCGCGAGGGGACGATACTGCTCCGGACCGAGCACGGCCCCTTCGACACGGCGTGCCTCAAGACGCTTTACCAAGAGGTCGACCTGGCCCGTCGTATCGGCATGATCTAGTGTCCCTTTTCCCTTCAGGTCACCAGTGGTATGCTGCGCCGGGAAGACACAGGGGGTGAGCGCATGGGGAACCTCGTCCTGCCCGATCCGCGGCTGACCGACGATCACTACATCGACTACGACGATACCGAGTTCGTGCAGGCTGGCGATATCTACTTCGGCATCGGATATCGCTTCGTTCACCACCACAAGCGGGGTGGCGGACTCGCGGATGAGATCAAGGATCACGGCGTTGCCATACACGTCCTAGTCGGTGGAATTGAGCAACAAAAGGAACGCCTGCGGTTCGACTGCCTGGAAATGCGCCCGCACTATCACTACATGGACTGGAGCAGGGGCGACAAGGACTGGTTTCACCAGGTGCAATGGCTGGACACGGTGACGGCGGGGGACTCCGTCCAGTGGACCCTCGACAAGCTCCGCACAAGGCTCGTCCCAATGCTTGTCCGGGCTCGCGCGGTAGATGAGGCGCGGGGTATCGATCTGGCCCAGGTCGAGACCGGGGTCAAACAGGTGGCCGCCTGGACGGGCATCCTGAAAGAGCGGGCGCTGTCCGACTGGAACGGCCCCATCAGCATGGTCAAGGCGCTGTCGCAGCTGTACAAACATCGAGAATCTCCCGGGGACACTATGCCCCCGATCCCGGACGTCGACTAGCGACGGTGGCAGGGTACGACCAGCTAAGAACTCCAAGGAGGCTCATATATGGATGAAGAGGGCGGAAAGCAAGGACATCGAGGAATCTCCTACTCGGGCATGATGCGGTGGGAGCAGTACGACGTTGCCAACAGCGAGGGACGCGCCTGGATCAAGACGCTGTCCCTGGACCCCGCAACCGGGTCGCGCACCGCGCTGATACGCTATGACGCCGGGTTCAAGCAGGCCAAGACGAAGACAGAGGCCCCCGTCGACATGTATGTCATCGACGGCGAAGCAAAGTATGGCGACAAGGTGTACGAGAAGGCCACCTACGCCTACCATCCGCCGGGAACGGAAGTCGGGCCCATCGAGTCTCCCAAGGGCATGACTCGCCTGATCTTCCGGGGCGACCCCAACAAGTGCGACAAAGAGCCCGCTTTCATCCAGGACACACGGACGATGCCGTGGAGGCCGAACTACGACGACCCCACCGGCACCGGCAAGCACCGGGGCGTCAAGGACCTGCGCATCGACAAGACCGCCGACTACAAGATCATCGTGATCTGTCACTTCCAGGTGGGCTGGCGGGCCCAGAAGGACGTGGCCCACATCCACGACCACATCGAGGAGGCCTTCCTGCTGGAAGGGCGGATGGAAGACTGGCTCGGCGAGGCCCAGGGACATCTCCAATGGGTGCCGGGCTTCTACGTGTGCCGCGAGCCCTACCACTCTCCGCACGGCGACGTGACCGTGCTCGAAGCCCCCGTGTTGATGATCGCCCGTCGTGAGTGGACGGGCCTGGAGCGCGACCTTCGCAGCGCCGACTGGAAGCAGTTCGAAGTCCCCGAGGTCGTATTCGCCGAGTAATTTCGTTCGCCGACTTTCCTTAGCGGATTGATGAGAAAGCGGGAGTGGCGATGCTCAACGGGTACAAAGTAGCCGACGTCGACCTGCACATCGTCGAGCCCGGGGACCTGTGGCTCAAGCGTCTGGCCCCGGATTTCCGGGACCTGGGGCCGAGGCCTGTCCAGGTCATGGACGACGTCGAGTTCTCCTACAACCGCATGATGGTTGCGGGCAAACTCGTCGCCAACCTCGATGGGCGAAATCGGCTCAGTCCGGCCCTCCACCGCTATCAGCGCGAGAACATGAAACGCTGGTACGGCGATCTCATCGAAATGGGCTGGGGCTCCGAGGCGCAGCTCATCGGCATGGACCGCGAGGGCATCGACGTGGCGTTCCTCTATCCCAGCGCCAACGCCCTCAACAACGAGGACATCAGTCCCGAGCTAGCCCTTGCCATCGCCGAGGTCTACAACGACTGGCTCGGCGAGTTCTGTGCCGGCGATCCAGCCCGGCTCTTCCACGTGGCGATGCTGCCGCTGCTCAACCCTTCGGGCGCCATCCAGGAGTTGCGCAGGTGCGTCGATGCTTACGCCACGAAGGGCGTCGTCGTGCGCAGCGAGCCGATGCAAGGAAAGACGATCGACGACCCGGTATACGAAGACCTGTGGTCCGAGATGGAGCGCCTCGGCGTTACCCTCGGCTCCCACGTCACCACCGGCTCCGTGCTGCAGACGTTGGGGGCGCATCGCTTCGAGACCCGGTTCCAGAGCCATACCGTGTCGCACCCGATGGAGCAGATGGCCTCCATGGTGGCCCTGATCGGGAGCGGTGTGCTGGAACGGCACCCCAAGCTCCGGGTGGCGTTCCTCGAGTCCGGCGGCGGGTGGCTCCCCTACATGCTCTGGCGCCTCGATGAGCAGTTCGAGCAACAGACCTTCGAGGCCCCCTCATTGACGATGAAGCCCAGCGACTATTTTAGGCGGCAGTGCTGGATATCCGTCGAGTCGGAGGAGCCGGACGTCCAGCGGGTCGCTGACTACGTTGGGGAGGATCGTACCGTCATCTCGTCCGACTTCCCCCATGCCGACCACGAGCCGGGCGGACTGCGACGGTTCGCCGCTCGCAAAGACCTGCCCGAGTCGGTGCTGCGCAGCACCCTGTACGACAACACCATGGCGCTCTACGGGATGTAGCGTTGGCCGAGGGGAGGAACACCCCCAAACCCCCCTGGAGGGGGTTCAAGGTAGCCCTTCAGGCTATCTAATAAAGAAGGGGCACATCCCCTTCAACCCTTGCCAAAGGGGCGCTGCCCCTCTGGACTCCCCGGATTCCGCTGGAGCGCGCTTCTCGTCATTTCGACGAAGGTCGGATTCCAGCGACCCCCGAAAAGGGAGTAACCAAGAAGCCGCCCTGCTTCTCGGACTCCCAAAAGCGGACCGAACCCGGCCTGCCTTTTCGGCTCCATCATCCGCCCCATCGACGGCACTGCGTTAGGAACTGAAGGCTACGTGCGGCTCCCATCAAGGTGTCTTCTGGGCCAGGTGCAGCTACCACAGCGGTGAAGGGATGACGACGCCGACCCGGAACCGGAAGCCCAGGGCGCGGAGCCCTCTTCGGCAAGGGTTGAAGGCGACGTGCGGCTCCCATCGAGGTGTCTTCTGGGCCAGGCGCAGCTGCCACAGCGGTGAAGGGATGACGACGCCGACCCGGAACCGGTGAGTCCAGAGGGGCGGAGCCCCTTTGGCAGGGGTTGAAGGGGATGTGCCCCTTCTCTAACTCTTAGCCCGAAGGGCACCATGAACCCCCTGGAGGGGGTTTGGGGGTTCCCCCTCCGGTGGTTTGAACACGTTACGGAAAGCCCACCATCTCCTTGTAACGCCGCATTGCGCCGATGTGCTCGTCGGGTCCCTGGAGCCCTCCGAACAGGGTCATGAGCACCACGTGCGTGGCCCCCAGCCGCTCCCAGGCATGCGTCTCCTCGACGCAGCTCTCGATCGTGCCGCCATCGATGAGATGCACCCGCCCCTCGAACCCCAACGCGGCGGGGTCCCGCCCGGCCGCTTTCGCGTATCCTCGAACGCGGTCGAAGGCCTGCCCCGCTGCCTCGCTGGGCTTCTCTCGAGCGAGGAGCCAGCCGTCTGCGAGGCGGCCCGTTCGTTCGAGTACTGCCTCGGCCTGTCCGCCGAGCCAGATGGGAATCGGGCGCTGGACTGGCAGCGGGTTGCTGCCGAACCCGACAACCGTGTGCCAACGCCCGCGGAAGGTAACCGACTCCTGTGTCCACAGGGCCCGCATCAGGGCGATCTGCTCCTCGGAGCGCTCGCCCCTGTTCCGGAACTCCTCCCCCACCGGCTCGAACTCGGGCTCGAAACCGCCTATGCCGACTCCAAGGCGTAGCCGGCCGTTGGTCAGCACGTCGAGGCTGGCCGCCTGCTTGGCGACGAGCACTGTCTGCCGCTCGGCGAGGAGAAGGACGCCTGTCGTGAAGCCGATTCGTGTCGTTACGGCGCCAAGAAACGCGAAGAGCACCAGTGGGTCGAGCGACGGCTGCAGATGCGTGTATCCCAGCGTGAACTCGGGATGCACCCGTGGGTCGGTGCCCACGATGTGGTCCCCGCAGTGGACGCTGTCGAACCCCAGCTCCTCGGCGGCCTGAGCGTAAGCCTTGATGCCACCAGGATCGTTGCCGATCTCGGATAGCGGGAAGGTAACGCCGAGCTTCATCCGCGCCCTCGATCGTCCGCGCTATTCGCCGAAGGTCAGCCTCGGCACGTCGACCAGGACGTTGCGGTCCGACTCGTGGAACTTGGTCATGTCGCCGGTCCAGTTGCGTCGCACCAGGTTGACGATCGGGGTCTTGTGCCAGATCACGTCACCGTGGGCGCTGGCGTACGGCACGCGGCAGATGTAAAGCCCCGGCATCCAGTAGAGGTGGCCCTCGACGTCATCGAGATAGTCCTCGAACTCGCCCTCGAGCACGAACGCCTCTTCCGTGTGGTCGTGGATGTGGCCCTGGCCGGGCAGGATTCGCTCGCCGGCGACGAAGGTGGCGTGGATCAGCACGGCGACTCCTTCATTGGGGTCCTGCCGAAGCTCCTTCACGCCATTGCGCTCGCGGGTGGGGTCGATGTAGGAGAGTCCCCACGGCATCTGCTTCACGTCGTCGACGAAGATCTCGTCCTTCGACGATTTGTCTTTGACGTCCGCCGTCAAGATCAGGCGCGTGACCCCGTAGGGGGACTCGACAGGGCCGACCTCGGTGCCCGCGGGGCGAAAATGGTATGTGTCCTTCGCATAGCTGCGCTTGCCGGCTGTCATCCCGCCGTCGAGGACGAAGATGTCCACGGGCCACTCGCTGACCGTCTTGGCCCTCTTGTAGCCCGGGTCGTACTTGACCAGGACCGAGCGGGCGCCCGTCTCCGTGTCGCGGGAGAGCGTCTTGATCCACGCGCGTCCTTCACCGCCTTCCTGATAGAGCGGCTCCCACCGCATCAGGTGCGAGTACAGAAACGTCTGATTCGTCTGCTTGGCCATGTAAGTCTCCTTGGGTTCTCGAGCGACCTTGCTGGGTCGTCGTCTGCGTGCTCGACTCTGTGTTCGCTAGCTTCTGCCTGTCTGGCCGGCGAGGGTGTCCATAGCCTCGCCCTGGAACCCTGCCGGGTCAGCCAGGAATTTCAGCACGATATCACTTAACTCCTGCGCCTTCCAGTAGATGACGTTGGCGTCGGCGTCGGGAACGGTCGCGATCTTGCTTCCGGCTATCAAGCCGAGGAGCAGGTCAGAGCGCTGACAGATCGCCCGCTCGTAGGGGCTTGTCCCCTGAACGAAGAGGGTTGGCGCCGTGACATTGGCGAGGCCTAATGTCGGCGTCGTAGTCGAAGACGGCCGTGAAGGTCGGCTCGGAGCCGCGGCGGGCTCTCAGGGCCTCGATGACATAGACGTCGAGGGAGTCCAGGTCCTCCGGGTCGACCTGCTCCTCGGGCGGCGTTCCCAGGCCCCACCAGAGCCGCGTCAGTCCCCGTTGCCAGAGCTTGACCAGGTGAGAGCCGTCGATCTCCGTCTTCACGACCGGGAGTCCTCCGGGCTGTCCCAGGCTCGTGCGGGCCCGCTGCAGCCAGACCCGGCGCTCGTCGTCCTGCTCCATGTACGGGAAACCCGAGAGCACGAGCGCCTGCACTCGGTCGGGCCACCCGGCGGCCATCTCACCCGCGATCGCGGCGCCGGAGTGGTGCCCGAATACGCTCGCCTTCTCGATGCCGAGGTCGTCGAGGACCCCGATCATCGTCGTCGCCAGGTCTTCCACGGTGAACGGCTGAGGCAGGGGCTCCGAGGCCCCGAACCCGGGCGAGTCGATGGCGATCGTCTGGTACTGCTTGCCGAGCAGGGGGAGCATCCGGAAAAAGGACTCCGAGGACCGCGGCGTCTGATGAAGAAGCAACAACGCCTCGCCCGAGCCTTCGGTCATGTAGTGGACCTGTCCCGTCTTCGTGTCCGCGTATCCGCGTCTCATAATTTCATCACTGCTCCCTGCAACTGGGTTGCCGCCCCGATGGGTGAAACTCCCTTGAGCTAGGTTGCCATGCCGACAAGTGAACCCTCCCAGACGGCGTCCAGGAGGTTACGGGGTTTGAGGCAGTCGCCGATGCGGTAGACCTCGGCGGCGACCCTGCGCAGGGCGATCTCATCGAGCTCGTCGTTAGGCCGGACGCCGATGCTCATGACCACGGTGTCCGCCGGGAGGAGCCGGCTCTTGCCGTCTGCGTCGGCCACCACCACCTCGGCCCCTTCGACGTCGACGAACCGAGTGCCGAGCAGCACCTGCACGTCGAGGCGCTCCATTCGCTCGAGGAGAAAGTGGCGCATCCCCTCGCCGAGAGGGTTCATGTCCCGCGCCAACTCCGTCTCCATCTCGAGGACGGTCACCGTCTTTCCGTGGTGCGCCATGAGCTCCGCAACCTCGCACCCGGTCGCGCCGCCTCCGGCGACGATCACGCGCTCGCCGACGGCCTCGACGCCCTGCTCCAGCACGTCCCAAGCCGATAGCACCGGGACCGTTGCGTTGAGAAGCTTCGGCCGGGGAGCGGGGGTCGCTCCCGTGGCAATGATCACGACGTCCGGGGACATCTGCTGAACGGAGCTGGTTGTCGGGCTCAACCCGAGCTGGACCGAGATCGGCAGCGACGAGACCTGCCCCACCAGGTAGTCCAAGAACGGCTCGATCTCCTGCTTGCCGGGGGGCAAGTGCGCCAGGCGGAGTTGGCCCCCAAGCCGGTCGGACTTCTCGATGATGTGGACGGTGTGTCCGCGTAGCGCCGCCGTCCGTCCCGCTTCCAGTCCCGCGGGGCCGCCGCCGACGATCACGACGGTCTTGGGGGAGACCACCTGGTCGAGGGCCTCGGATTCCTTCCCCCATCCGGCGTTCACGGTGCAGCGGGCGCTGAGCTTTGCCTGGAGGGCGTCGACGCAGTAGTTGCAGCCGATGCAGGGGCGGATCGTCTCGAGCTCGCCGCGGAGCACCTTGTTCGCCCAGTCGGGCTCGCTGATCAGCGAGCGGGTCATCGATATCATGTCGGCCTTCCCTTGCGCCACGATCTCCGCGGCGAGGGCGGGCTCCTTGATGCGTCCGTTGGCGATGACGGGGATGTCGACGAACTTCTTGATCTCGTGGGCCATCTCGACGAAGGTGGCGTGGGGCTCGCCCATGGTCGGCATCGCCCGGTGGCCGTTGGGGAACGGGAAGATAAGGCCCGGCACCACGTGGATGGCGTCGACGCCCGCGTCCTGCAGCGTGCGGGCGATGACCACGCCCTCGTCGATATCCTGGCCACCCTCGACGAGCTCGGTCCCCGAAAGCGCGAAGACGATCATCATCTCGGGGCCGATCCTGGCCCGAATTCGCTGTACGATCTCGACAGCGAACCGCATTCGGTTCGTCAGGCTGCCCCCATAGTCGTCCTTACGGTGGTTGGTGAGCGACGAGAGGAACTGGGCGATCACGAAGCCGTGATGGCCCGCAATTTGAACCCCGTCGAAACCGGCCCGTTTGGCTCGAAACGCGGCCTCTTCGAACTTGCTCTCGAGGAACTCGATCTCTGCTAGCGTGGCCGCCTTCGCGTTGGGCCCCATCATGTGCCCGTAGCGGCTGGGCCCGATCGGGTTTCGGCCAGCCGATGCGGTGAGGGGACGGGCTCCGCCGCTGGGAATGGCGATCCGGCCCAGGTGCCGCAGGTTGGGGATTATCTTGGCGCCGAAGGCGTGGATCGTATCCGTGAGCTCCTTGAAGGCGGGAATGAACAGGTCGCGGTCGAGGCACGGATGCGCCGGCGAGCTCGTCTCGTGCCCGTCGATCGAGCCGGTGCGGCTGTCGACGTCGGTATCCTCGAGTATCACGAGGCCCACGCCGCCCTTGGCCCGGGCCGCGTACATGGCGATCAGGCCGGGGTGCACGCCGGCATTGCTTCCGGGGTCGGAGCAGGTCTCCGCGGCGCGACGCTCGGCGCTGGCCATGACGATCCGGTTCTTGATCGTCTGGCGGCCGATCTGTAGTGGTGTGAACAGTTCGTCCAAGGCACTCCAACTCGCCGGCTCTGCCGACGCGTGGCTATTATAGGGCGCTTCTGTCAAGGAAGGACTGTGCGACTCGCGCGGCTTGACTTACGATGGCTTGCCCCGTAGCTTCTACAGCGACCGTGGCCCGCCGGACCAGGAGGACCCATGCTCACCGTCGACACCCATCTGCATACGTCCAAGAACCGTTTCGAGCCCATCGAAATCGCCCTGTATCAGATGAACATCAACCATGTCGACAAGGCGCTGCTGACTCCGAGCCGGTTCGTCCACGACCTCACCCGGGGCTCGTTCGACAACGCCTATATGCTGGAGGCGGTGAAACGCTTCCCGGGGCGGTTCTCCATGCTCTGCGCCCTCGACACCAGCCAGCCCGACGCCCCCGAAACCCTGGCCCGGTGGGTCGCCGAAGGCGGCGAGGGCATCCGGCTCTACGTCCAGGAGCGCTCTCCCGGCGACGATCCTCTCGCAATCTGGCGCAAGGCCGCTGAGCTCGGCGTGGCGGTGAGCTGTCCGGGGACCACGGAGGCCACCGGCTCCGACGAGTTCCGGGCCATCGTCGAGGAGTTCAGCGACATGCCCATCATCATTGAACACCTGGGCGTCATGGGCGAACTGACGAAGATCCGAGAGTGGTCCAACCCCGAGCCGCCGTACACCGATCTGAAAAAGGTCCACGCCCTGGCCAACCACCGGAACGTGTACATGAAGGTGACGGGCCTCGGCGAGTTCATGCCGATGCCGATCCCGTTCCAGGTGCCGCTCTTCGACCTGGACAAGCTGCCGCCGTTCATCGAGATGGCCGTCGAGGCCTTTGGGGCCAACCGCCTGATGATCGGCTCCGACTTCCCGCCGGTAAGCTCGCGCGAGGGCTACGCCGGCGTCTGGTCGTACCTCAGAGAGTATCTTTCGCGCTACAGTAAAGCGGAGCAGGAAGCAATCTTCGGCGGGACGGCGGCGTCGCTGTTCCGGTTCGGACAGTAATCAAAGTGGTGGTATGTGCCCTTGCCGAGACGAGGGCAGAAGGACCGATAGTCCAAGGAGGCACAGCATGAGTGATTCAATCAAGATCTACGAAGCAGTGAAGCAGCAGGCCCGGGAGCGCATCGCGGCTGTCAAGGGCTCCGAGATGGGCGGATCGACGCCCTGTGCGGAATGGGACGTGGCGACCCTGATCGAGCACATGGTGAAGGCCCAGACGGGCCTTGCCGGTACCGTGTCAGGCGCGGAGGTTGCCGCGGAGGGCACTCCCGTGGAGCGTTTGGACACCGTCGCGGCGGCGATGCTGAAGGCCGCGAAGGAGCCGGGTGGCTTGGACCGGCAGGTCAAGCGTGGCGATGGCGAGGTGCCGGCGTCGCAGATGTTCAACATCGCAATCATGGACCTGGGCGTCCATAGCTGGGACCTGGCCAAGGCCACCTCCCAGGACACGGCGTTCAGCCCGGAGGTCGTCGAGTTCCTCTTCCCGATCGTCCAGGGAATGACGCAGCGCGGCCCGAGTCCCGCCTTCGCGGCGCCGGTCGATGTGGCGCAGGGCGCTAGCCGTCAGGACGAGATGATCTCGCTCACCGGCCGAGCCCCGTAGCCTCCTTAGAGGTCTCCGCTGAGTCGGTTCCCGAACCGGAGCATGGGAACCAGCGGGTGAAGGCTGCCTTAATATTTAGATTCAGGCAGCTCGATCCTGATGGGCTTGGACTACCCAATTCCGAGAGCGCAAAGCCTGGCTTCAGAAGGCCGCTCAGCAGGGTCACAGGTCTCAGATTGGTAAGCTGTACACCCCGGCGGGCTAGGGAGAATCAATGACGAGACTCTATGAAATCCGTCGCAGAGTTCTAAGTTGAGCCAGCGTGTCTCACCGTTCACAGAGTCGTTAGAGCCGAGTGAGTTCGATGGAGTAGGCGTAACAGAATCGACCGTCCTATGGCTTTGAGTTCCCAGACAGAGAAGCAAGAAAGCCCAAGTGCGGCAGAGCCCACCTCGGAGCGGATAGCCGGAATGGTGATGATCGGAATATCGGGGGGTATTGCCGCGGGTATTCTGGTTGGCGGCATCGGCAGCCGGCTCATCATGCGTGTTTTGGCCATGGTCAATGAGGAAGACGCCGGGATAGTGACCGGAAACGGCAACATAGCTGGGGAGATCACTGTTGGTGGCACCCTAGGACTCATCATCTTCGTTGGACTTGCTTCGGGCGTAATTGGCGGCTCTGTGTATGTTGTGATCAGACGCTGGCTGCCCGGCCGGGGGCTGCTGAAAGGGGTAGCATTCGGGCTTGTTCTGCTATGTTTCTCTGGGATTAACCCCGACCCTCTGGCTCCCCTTTTCGACCCCGACAATGTTGATTTTGCTCTATTCGGTCCAAGGCAACTAGCTGTCGGGCTCTTTGCACTGTTGTTTCCGCTCTATGGGATAGTTGTGTCCCTTCTCGTTGAACGCCATGACCGATATGTGCCACCCTTGTTTACTCGTTCTTCCATCACCGTGCTCGGCTACTTATTGATAGCCGGACTTTGTGGCTTGGGCCTTTCCCGCACGGTGCCGGCGATCAATGCTATCGTGTGACTCCCACGCGTAGTACCGCTGACGAGGAACTGGATAGGGTCTAAGCCCGGCCCTCGCGACCTGTCAGTCGAGCGAGCCACCTGTCATTCTTGAGTCCCCCGGCACGCAGGGGGACGAAGAATCTACGCGCGGCGCCTCGACCTTACCCGCCGGCCGGGGCGATGTTCTCGGGCCTCGTGACAGGCAGGTTGGGGCGGCCCTTGAGCCCCTCCCAGCCTGGAAGCTCCGCGACGTCCTCGTGCTCCAGGGTGGCCGGCGTCGCCAGCGTGATGATGGTCAGGTTGCCCGTGCCCGGGTTGCGCACACCGTGCGGCTCGCCGGGCTTGTTGACCAGCCACTCGCCGGCCCGTAGCGTCCTGATCTCGCCGTTATGACGAAACTCGCCGACTCCTTCGACGACACAGTAGATCTTCTCCGCCGTGGGATGGATGTGCGACTCGTTTCCCTCGCCCGGCCCGTACTGGTCCAGAGCCAGGAACACGCGCTCGCTCTTGTAGATGTGGTGACGGCCCTTGAGGTCGTACTTGATCTCCCCGGTTGCTCCGAAGGGCAGCGGAGGAACGCCCTGCGACGCCTTGTCGTTGGTGTTTGCCATAATGAAGCCCCCTCTCGCTAGTTCTTGAGCGCCGGCAAGTCGTTCCAGTCCGGGATCTCGTCGCGCAGGGCCTTGCACTTCTGGCGAATCCCCTCTACCACATCGTCGGGCGGAATCATGTACGGCTTGCGAACGGGGCCGCCCGGGAGCCCCAGCGCCTTGAGTCCGGTCTTCACCGAGCGCGACGGCGCCAGCACGCCGTATGGCATCGGCGTCGCCAGGGCCTCGCTCATCCGCAGCATCAGCGTGTACGCCTCGCCCGCCTTGGCGATGTCGCCGGCCAGGTGGTGGTCGATGATCGACTGGCAGAGCTTCGGCGCGTAGTTGGGCTCGGCGGCCTGCGCCCCCCCTCCGCCCAGAGGCAGCGAGGCCAGCAGCGTATTGCTGCCCATGTAGAGGCGGACCTCCGGCCTGACTTCGGCCTTGAGCCGGGCCAGGTATCCGACCGTCGGCCCGTGGAGGTTTACCAGGACTATCTGCGGATAGTCGTTGCACAGTTTGATCGTGAGTTCCACCGGCGCCAGATAGCCGGAAGCGGAGTGGATCGAAAGCGCCAGCGGATGGTCGAGCCGGTCAAGGATGTAGCGGTAGTAGGCCTCCTGCTCGAACACATTGGGGTTGTTCGCGTGGAAGGCCTGCAACTGATAGAGCTGCACCACGTCGACACCCGCCTTTGCGGCAACCGACGCTACCTCGTACATGTCCCGCTCCGTCATCGCCTCCCGTGGGTTCGCATAGACCGGGACCTTGCCCTTGGCCTCGCTGACGGCGATGCGGTACAGCTGGTCGAGCTCTTCCACGCGTAGCGAGCTGCCCTCGCCGCTGCCGCCGCTGCCGACGTAGACGCCGACGTTGGCGTCGATCATGCGGCGAAGGTGGGAGCGGATGCCCCCCTCGTCGAGCTCCTCCTTCTCGTTCATCGGCGTCGCCACCATGCAGAACATCACGGGGCGCTCCGGGTAGACCATGTTCTCAATCTTCGTCGACTTGGGTAGTGTCGAAGCCATAGGGCTGCCTCCTCCGTTCGCGGTGACTGGACCGATACCCCGCCATGCTAGCACGAGGAGGAAGACCGATTCACAGGTTGTCGGAGGTGCTCTCGGTGGGCTCGTCGGCGGGAGACCAGTACCAAAGCACCTATGTCCGGGTCAGCGCGGTTTTCGCGGAGGCCGCTTTCCTACGCATCAGGGCGTAGCGCCAGTCCCATGGAAGAGCCCAGAAGTACGCAAGCTCTCGCCGCAAACTTCAGGGTCTGACCGTAAGCTGCTCCTCCAGCGCTCCATCTCTCCCGCTCGCCGTGTCCGCGACATGGCTTCCAATCTGCCGGATCACGTTGACGAACCACGAGAGGTCGCTCTCGACCGCCACCAGTACCTGGGGCGCGAGGGCTTGGCTACCCCGCTCCGCCTTGTCCAGGAGCATCCGGTGGAGGTACACGGTGGAGCCGCCCGAGCCGTACTCCGGCATCGAAACGCTCTCTCGGCCCCCCCATCCTGCTGCGCGATGAAGTCCCACACTTTGGCGCTCATGACCGGTGCGATTCCAGGGGACATGTCGAATGGACCTGCCTTGGCCCGGAACGTTCCCTCGAGCGCTGTCGTTCCGAGCGCAGCGAAGCTTCTACGCCTGCGGTCCAGGTTCTGCGTCGCCCTGGCCTGGCGAGGGCGGTTACTTGGCCTTTCGCTTTGCCGCCTCGATGGCGCCCGCGATGACTCCGGGCGACATCGGAAGCTCGGTAAAGCGGAGCCCCGTCGCGTGAGCGATCGCGTTGGCGACCGCCGACATCGGCGCCACGAGGGGGATCTCCCCAACGCCACGGAGCCCGAAGGGGTGACCCGGGTTGGGGACCTCGACGATGACGGTGTCGATCATGGGCACGTCGAGCGAGGTCGGCAGGCGATAGTCGAGGAAGGTGGAGTTGTCCATGGCGCCGTCGTTCCACACGTACTCCTCGTTCAGCGCCCAGCCGATCCCCTGCACGGAACCGCCCTGCATCTGCCCCTCGACATAGCCCGGATGGACGGCCTTCCCGGCGTCGATCACCGAGGTGCAGCGCAAGATTCCGACCTTGCCCGTGTCCGGGTCGACCTCGACGTCGACGATCATTCCGCCGAAGGTGGGCCCCACCTGCGCCGGGTCCACGGAAGCCGACTCGGAGATGGCGCCTCCCGTGTCCATGAGCTTCGTTGCCAGCGCCGTGAAAGCGATCTTATCTTTGAGGTTCTTTTTCGAAACGAAGACCCCGTCGCGAAAGTCAATATCCTTCGCCTGGGTCTCCCAAAGCAGCGCCGCGCGCTTCTTCATTTCATCGATCACCTTCTCGGCGGCCTCAATCGAGGCTAGGCCCGTGGCGAAGGCGGTCCGGCTCCCGCCGGTGCAGGAGGTCCAGCCGACCGAGTCGGTGTCGCCCACCGTGGGCTGGACGTCCTCGGCGGCGATGCCGAGCACCTCGGCGACCTGCATCGCGTTTGCCACTCGGGTGCCCCCGATGTCGACGGAGCCCGTCACCAGGCTCACCGTGCCGTTGGAGTTGACGATGACGGTCGCCGACGAGGTCATGCCTGCGTTGAACCAGTACCCCATGGCGACGCCGCGCCCCCGGTTTGGCCCCTTCAACGCGGCCTTGTAGTGGGGATGTTTCACCATGGCCTGCTCGACGTCTCGACAGCCGATGGGAGGATAGGGAATGCCGTAGGCGTTGCGGTCGCCGGTCTTGGAGACGTTCTGGAGGCGCAGCTCCATCGGGTCCATGCCGAGCTTCTCGGCCATCTCGTCGACGAGGGTTTCGACGGGGAAGGCCCCGATGGGGGAGCCGGGGGCGCGGTATGCGGCGACCTTGGGCTTGTTGAGCACCACGTCGTAGGCATCGATGACGAAGTTGTCGATCTGGTAGGGGCCGAGGCACGTCGCCGCGGCTATCCCCGCGGGCGAGCCGGGGAAGGCGCCCGCTTCGAGCGCGAGGAAGCCCTCGTACGCGACAAGCTTCCCGTCCCTCGTTGCGCCCAGCTTCCCGCGCATCATCGAGCCGGACGTGGGCCCGGTGGCCTCGAACACCTCGCTCCGGCTCATCACGTATTTCACGGGGTGGCCGCTCTTCTTCGAAAGGAGGGCGGTGATCGGGTCGTTATAGATCGGGATCTTGCCGCCGAAGCCGCCGCCGATCTCCATCGGGACGACCTTCAACTGGGAGGCGGGGACGTTCAAGATAGCCGCGCACTGCGCGCGAACGATGAACGGGGCCTGGGTGCTCTTCCAGACCGTGATCTGTCCGTCGGGCGCCCAGTACGCGGTGGAGTTGTGCGGCTCGATGTAGCCCTGATGCACCATCTTCGTCGCGTACTCGCCCTCGACGACGACATCCGTCCTGTCGAACGCCCCTTCCATCTCCCCCTGCGTCACTCGCGAGTGGCCGGCAATGTTGCTCGGCCTCGCCTTGTCGCCCTCGCCAAACGTGACGTGGTCGTGGAGGATCGGCGCATCATCCTTCATCGCGTCTTCGAGGTTCAGCACCGCGGGCAAGACCTCGTAGTCCACCTCGATAAGTCCGAGCGCCTCCTCCGCGATGTGAGGGCTGACGGCCGCGACCGCCGCCACTGCGTGGCCTTTGTAGAGGGCCTTCTTGCGCGCCATGACGTTGTTCGCGATCGAGTGGATGTTCTCGAGAACCTCCATCGGATGAGGCTCGAACGGCTTCGCCGGCAGGTCTTTGCCGCTGATGACCGCCTTGACGCCGGGCAGCGCCTCCGCCCTGCTGGTGTCGATCCCTCGGATGACGGCATGAGAGTGCGGGCTACGAAGGATCTTGTAGTGCAGCAGCCCCGGCATCGAGACGTCGGCGCCGTAGCGCGCGCGTCCGGTGACCTTGTCGAGACCGTCGTGCCTGATCGGGCGAGTGCCGACGACCTTGAACGCCGGCTTGCCGTTGCTTCGAGCCTTCTTCGTGGTTGTCGTCATGAGTTTTGCCCTTGTCGTTACGATGCGAGTTTGAACTTGATGAGCGTAACCTCCGGGGTCACATCCTCGAATACCGCCACCACTGGCAAGCCCACCTTGATGTCGTCGTTCTCGATGCCAACCAGGTTGCTGACCAACCGCGGCCCCTCTTCGAGCTCGACCTCGACGACGTTGTATGGCACGTCGTCGCGATAAGCCTCGTGGAAGGCCTGATGGTAGACGGTGAAGCCGTTGACCTTGCCCCGTCCGCTGAGTCTGGCCCAGTCGAATTCGGTCGACCAGCAATGCAGACAGTGGGGCGAGATGGGGTACGACAGCTTGCCGCAGGCCGTGCACCGGGGGACCCGTATCTCGTGGCGCTTGGCCGCGTCCCAGAACGGCTTGTTCGTGGCGCCGATGGTCGGCAGCGGTTTTTCGTAGGCGGTCGCCATGATCACCTCACCCGAGCGAGCCTTCGCATGCGGCGTCGATTGTAGGGTAGCCGTGACGACAAGGCAACGCTCCGCACTCGTCTTGCGTATGGTGCGGGACCGCGAGCGCCCGCCTGCGTCAGCGCCACGCCTCGTCGCTCGGGACCAGGCTCCTTGCCTCGAGCTTCAGCACACGCTCCGTGATCGGTCCCCCGAACTCCTTCACGCGCTTCGTGAACTCCTCGTAATGCGGCGAGGTGATGTGCTCCTGGAACGCGTCTCGACTCTCGAACACCTCGTAGATCACGAGCACGTCGTCATCCGGGTCGCCGAGCAGGACGTGATAGTTGCGGCAGTGGGGCTCGGCCTTGTTGACGGCGGCGGCCTCCTCCTGGAGCACGCGGAGGTACTCTTCGCGGTGCTCGGGGACCAGCCGGTTCACGGACAGTCGCATGTACATCTTTTCTCCTTCATAAGCGGCGCCCAAGACGGCGTTGGCTTGTGCTTGACAAGGTCGCGGACCTCGGTCAAAGCCCTTCGAAGTCTCGAATGCGAAGCTCGTTGAGATCGCGAGTCAGTTTCCGGATGCTGGCGTCGTCCAGCGGCAACCATGGCTTTCGTGGGTAGCCGCCGGGCAGACCCAGAATGCCCAGCGTTGCCTTGTGGGCGGCGAGGTTATGGGAGCCTGTGACCCCCTTGAACCCGGCCATCGCCGCGTCGGCGGCGAGCATCCGCGTGTAGTGGAGCCTCGCCTGCTCGAGGTCGCCTGCCTGGAACGTGTCAAAGAAGGCGCGACAGGTCCGCGGAACGATGTTGGGCAGCCCGTCGAGTTGGCCGTGGCCGCCCAGCGCATAGCTTGTCATGAGGCTGGCGGCCGCGGTGAACACAGGTTTCCGGGGACCGATGAGTTCCACGAATTTCGCGAGATTTGCCGGACTGTGGTGATATTTGTTGAACCCCACGATGTTCGGGTACCGGTCGACCGCGCGAGCGTGCACCTGGATCGGCGTTTCGAAGCCGGTGGCCATGTTGTTGGAAAGGACAACGGGCGTCTCGATTTCACCAAATAAGTCGTCGTAGAAACGGTCGAACATCGGCTCGCTGGGCACGATCATGTGGCCCGGCGTTGGCGGGTAGACCTGCACGGCGTCGACGCCTCGGGCTGCCGCATCCCTCGTATACACGACGTTCCGCTCGGCGGTCGTCCGCTCCAGGTTCGCCGCCACGACGGGCGTCTTCCCCTTCAGCTCTCGCACAGCGAGGTCGACCATTCTCCATGTTTCCTCTTCGGACATCACCATCCCCTCGCCCACCACGTATACGCCGATGCGCTCCCGTGCAAGCCGGAGAAGGTGCTCCACGAAGGCCCCCTCGTCCAGGCTCCCGTCGCGGTTGGCTGGGGTGATGCTCATCACGTACGGCCCCGGAGGCAGCCTCGTCATCTCCGCTGCAGCCATCGCTCTCTCCTTCCGCGGTCTGTCTTGCCGGTCGTTGACCGGCGAGTCGGGCCGCTGCTAGACTCCCCCCGCCTGATCGCGGCGTGTATCCTGCCGAGACGGTATAGCATACAGATGCTTCCTGGAGAAGGCCCCACATGGACCAGCGGAAGCTCGGGCACACCGGCCTCCTCGTCTCGGAGGTCTGCCTCGGCACCATGACGTTCGGGCGCCCCTGCGACGAGGCCGTGAGCAGGGCCATCCTCGACACGGCTTTCGACGGTGGCGTCACCTTCGTCGACACCGCCGACGTCTACCCAAGCGGCGGCGGATTGGAGCTTGCGGGTCGCTCGGAAGAGATCGTGGGCCGGTGGCTGAAGGGCCGGCGACACCAGGTTGTCCTCACCACCAAGGGATATGAGCCCATGGGGGCAGGGCCCAACGACCGCGGCCTGTCCCGGAAGCACGTGGTCGAGGCGGTCGAACAGAGCCTGCGCAGGCTACAGACCGACTACATTGACCTGTACCAGGTCCACGCGCCGGACCCGGGCACGCCGGTGGAGGAGACCCTGCGCGCCCTCGATGAGCTCGTACGGCAGGGGAAGATACGCTACCTGGGTTGCTCCAACCATCAGGCCTGGCACCTGGCCAGGGCGTTGTTGACCAGCCGTGAATGCGGACTGGCCCGGTACGATTCAGTGCAGGCCCGCTACAACATTCTGTTCCGAGAGGGTGAGGCCGACCTGCTCCCACTGTGTCGGGACCAGGGTGTAGGCGTCATCGTCAACAACGTCCTCGCGGGAGGCGTCCTCACCGGGAAGTACTCGTGGAGTGAGCCGCCTCCGGCGACCAGCCGCCTCGCCGGGCTACCGTCGGGCTCGAGGTCCGAGGCCATCTTCCGGATGCGCTACTGGCACCGGGAGCACCTCGACGCCGTGCGTGGGCTCGAGGCGTTCTTCGCCGCTCGGGGCAAGGGCATCGCCCAGGTCGCCGTGGCGTGGGTCCTGGCCCAGCTTGGCGTCACGTCCGCGATTGTGGGGGCGACGTCCCCCGAGCAGTTCGCGACGACGCTCTCGGCACTCGATGTGACGCTCGACGACGATGAGGTTGCGCGGTGCAACGAGGCTTGGTTCGAGCTCCCCCGGCTGCGCGACCCGGAGGTGGCCTGGCGCTAGCGCGAGGCGAGGATGCGGTCTCCCTCGCGACGTACCACGGGCATCACCTTCTCCGCCACAAGCTCCAGGGCCCGCAGGTCGGCCGGCTGGCGGACGTTCATCACGAAGTCGGAGACGCCGAGGTTGACATAAGTGAGGAGCTGCTCCGCGCACTCCTCGGGCAAGCCCATCACGGCGCGCTGACGCATGTCGTCGTAGTCGCCCCAGGTGGAAGCGAGCCGGCGCCCGCGCTCCTCGACCTCCGCCGGGGTCTCGCCCACGATGGCCTGGAAATTCATCGCCCGCCGTACCGTCGCCGGGTCCCTGTCCACCCCTTCGCAGTGCCGCGCCAGGGCGTCGACCTTGCGCTGATAGATGTCCCTCGGGAAGAGCCACCCGTTCCATCCGTCCCCGTGCTCCGCCGCGATCCGCAGCGTCACCTTCTCGCCTCCGCCCCCGATCCAGAGCGGGAGATGCGGCTGCCGCACCGGCTTGGGCTCACAAACGGCATCGTTCACGTTGTAGTAGCGCCCGTGGAAGGTGGTCCGCGGCTGTGTCCACATCGACTTCAATATCTGGGCCGCCTCGCGGAGCATGCGGAGTCGCTCGCCGATAGGTGGGAAGTCGTAGCCGTACTGCTCGTGCTCCCTTTGGAACCAGGCCCCACCGATGCACAGCTCCATGCGCCCGTTGGAGATATGGTCGATCGTGGCCGCCATCTTCGCCAGCAGGGCCGGATTGCGGAACGTGACGGCGATCGCCAGCACGCCGCAGTAGAGCTTCTCCGTGCTAGCAGCCATGGCGGCCAGCGTCGTCAGCCCCTCGAAACAGGGGTTGTCCGGGTCGGTCGCCAGCACCGGGATGATATGGTCCATCACTGCCGCCGTGTCGAACCCGAGCGCCTCGGTCTTCCGCCACAACGCCAGGTAGTCCTCGAACGTGGAGGCTTGCTGACCGGAGAGGATGCCGAAGCGGATCCTGTTCTCGAACATGGGCATGACGTGGCCCTCCCTTACACCGTCTTCAAGTCGATAATCCTCGCTGACGGCGGCGAGCCCTGCTCCAGCTCGAGAAGCGCCACCGTTCCCAGCCGCTTCATCTGCCAGGGAAGGGTCGGGCTTCCCGGGTTGACCAGGAAGAGCCCTTGCTCCTCGATGACGCACTCCATGTGGCTGTCGCCCGTCACGACGATATCTACGGGCTCCTCGAAGAACCGGCCCACGAGCTCGTCGAGGTTGTCCCAGGACACCTCTGCGGGCGTCGGGAAGGCGTGCGTCATGCCAAGGCGAAAGCCTTCGTAATGCAGCACCGGGTTGACGAGGACCCGTGGGTCGTCGGGGACGCCGGGGCGGTTGGGGTTGTAGGACGCGTAGAAGTCGCCGTTTCCCCGCACCGACAGCACCGGCGCGATGCGCTCCAGCCAGTCCAGCACGTCGATGACGTGCATGTCCCCGGCGTGGAGGATGAGGTCGACCCCCGCCAGGGCCCGTTCGACCTCGGGCGGCAACTCCGGAACGGCTTCGGGGACGTGAGTATCCGAGATGAGCCCGATGCGCATGGCCTGATTCTAAGGCCAGAGAAGGCGGGGGCGCTACTCGTCGATCACCACGATCGTCTCGATCTCGCAGATCAGGTCCTCACGGCCCAGCGCCTTGACGATCAGCTGTGTGTACGGGGTGGCCGGACTCGTAATGTACCGGGCGCGAATCGCCCTATGCGTCTCGATGTCCTCGGTCCGCGTGAGGTAGACGCGGGTCGTCACGATGTCCTCCATCCGGGCCCCCGCGTCCTCGACAAGGACCCGCAAATTCTCGTACGCCTTCTCGATCTGCGTGGCCGGGTCGGGCGAGGACTTCGCGTCCTTGTCGAGCCCCACGACCCCCGCACAATAGACGGTGTTCCCGACGCGGACAGCGTGGCTGTAGGTTGGCGTGGACAGTAGACCTTCCGGGTTGATGAACGCTCGCGTCATAGTCAGGTATGCCTCCCGCAGAGTGACCGGAGGCCACGATTCTAGTGCCGGCTCGTGTCGTAACAAGGTGGAGCCCGAACCGCCGTGATGCCGTATACTCGGGGCGCTCGTGCCAAAGGAGGCGTTGAATGTCTCTGGTCCGAAACTCAGCAAGCCCTCGTGTTCTCTGCGTTGCCCTGGCAACAGTGCTTATCTTCATCTCGCAGCAGCTCGTCCCTTCGACGACGGCCCATGGTGCGACGACTGGGACGATGACAATCACGTCCGACACCACGCTGGACGAAGACCATGACGGGAACGTCGTCATCGACGCGGACGGCGTCACGCTGAACTGCCGAGGCCATGCGATCACCGGCGTCGGAGACGGGGTCGGCATTCTGCTGGCTGGCCGGTCCGGGGTCACCATCAAAGGCTGCGCGGTTTCCAACTTCGGCATCGGCATCCTCGGCGACTCCTCCGCTGGCAACACCATGAAGAAGAATACCGTGTCAGGCAACGCCCGATACGGGATCAGGCTGTTCCGGTCGGATGGGAATCTTCTCAAGCACAACGCCGCGGTCGGGAACGGTCGCTCCGGATTCTTCCTGACCGACTCATCCGGGAACGTCCTCACGAAGAACGTCGCCACCGGCCACGGCCAGTTCGGATTTCGGCTGTCTGTATCGTCGGACGAGAATCTCCTGACGCACAATACGGCGACCGCCAACGACATCGGGTTCGACCTGTTTTCGACCTCCGGCAACACGTTGAAAAAGAACGACGCCTGCGGCAACGGGACGTGGGACCTGCGGCACCGATCGAGCACCGGAACCGAATTCGTCAAGAACGACTTCTGCACCGCTTTTGGCCTCGAGTGAGAGCCGTTCCTGACCGCTGGGAAAGCGCGATGTGCCGCGACCAGAAGCCGGGCCCGTGAGCCATGAGCCCACAACTGACAATCGACACGCATGTTCATGTCGTCAGCGACGACCATGCCCGGTACCCGCTCAACCGGCAGGACTTGCTCATCAAGAGCAAGGAGGATGAGTGGTTCATGAGCTCCGGGCTGCCCGTGGAGCGGCTCCTAGAGTTGATCGCGGACGCCGGGGTCGACGAAGGGGTGCTCGTCCGGTTGACCTCGGCGTACGGCGATGACAACAGCTACACGGCTCATTCCGTCAAGCGGTTCCCGGGCTCCTTCGCCGGTGTTTGCATGGTCGACTTTCGGAAAGACACCGCCGCCGATGACGTCGAGCGATGGTCTCGGGAACCCGGCATGCGTGGCGTGCGCCTGTTCGGAGACACGCGGGAGCCGGAGGCCTGGCTCGACGACCCCCGCGCGGAGCCGGTCTGGGAGCGCGTGCGGGAGATGGCGGTACCCTTGTGCGTGATAATGCGCGGGCGTCAGACCGAGCGCCTGACCCGCATGATCGAGCGCTATCCCGAGGTGGCGGTCGTGCTCGACCACCTCGGTGGCAGTCGCGCCCACGGAGGCTCGATTAACGAGGGCGGACAGGCGTTCTGGGGGCTGGCCTCGTTCCCGAACGTCTACCTCAAGTTCTCGACGCTGAACACGCTCTACGCCGAAGCTATCGGGGTCGAAACGAAGGAGTTCTTCCGGCGTCTGGTTGGCACGTTCGGCGCCAACAGACTCATGTGGGGCTCCGACTACCCGTCGTCACGAGAACACTCGTACGGGGATCTGCTCCACCAAACGCGAGACCATCTCGCGTTTCTCGGCCCAGAAGACCTGGACTGGCTGTTCGGCGGGACGGCGTTGCGGCTCTGGCCGACCCTTCGACCATAAATGGGGTCTGAATTGACGAGGAGAACTCGTGATTAGAATAAAACGTGTCACACGCGTCCCAGACTACCTCCGGTCATACAAGATCCTCCTCGATGGGAGGCTGGTGGCGGAATTACGAGGAGGTCAGGAAGCTGAAATAGACGTTTCACCGGGGATACACGAGCTCCAAGCAAGCATCGATTGGTGCCGCACCGACCCCTTAAGATTCGAGAGTACTGGTGACACTCTTGAGTTTGAATGCGGCAGCGGATTGAGGGGGTGGCGAATGTTGATTTTCCCTCTCAGCATCTTGTATACATTCGTGCTTCGCAACAGATACCTGACGCTCAAGAAGCTCTAGTCGGTGTCGGCCCGAAGCGCGGCTGTCGTCCACTCCCGCTCACCCGACCCCCGACCACGACAGCAGCCGTCTCGTGTTCGCTCCCAGGACGAGCGCCTTGTCGCTTGCCGAGAGTTCGTCTGTATCATGGATAAAACGCAACGCATCGCTGTACAGCCAGGAACGTTCGCCTGGGCCCACCATGCGCAGCCGGGTAAAATCGCTAGCCCAGAGCAGCCGCGACGGACCGAACGCCTCCAAGATCTGGTGCAAGTACGGCCACGCTCCGTCGAAGGGGTAGGACTCCCCCGACATCAGCTCCGCTCCGCACAGCTTCACGTTGACGCCCGGGTATCTGGCCAGGTCGAGGAGCGCGGGGAGCTTCTCCCACGGATCGGGGTCCATCGATAACGGCGGATACTGCCGCAGCCCCAGGTGGTCGACGATGAGTGTCAAGTCCGGGTGCGCCTCCGCGACCGGGGTCAGATCCCCCGGGAATCCCGGCGCCAGGAGGAATAGCGGCACCCGGTGCCGCTCGGTTGCCGCGAACAGGGCCTCGAACACCCCGGCGCGCAACTCATCCGCGTTGTCGTTGCGGTAGTCCACTACCGGCTGCCGGACGGCCACCACGCCTGGTTCGTCGAGCGCGTGGGCGACCAGGCGGTCGACCTCGGGACTCGTGTGGTCAACGTGAACGACCCGAGCCAACCGGTCTGGATACCGAGTCGACGTGGTGGCGCCGGTGACCGAGTCACGACCTGGAGCAACGATTGCCGCGTCGACGCCAACGGCGTCCATCGCCGCCAGCATCAACTCGCAGACGAGGGCGACTTTTGATTCCTCACCGTACTCCCATGCGACGGCCGGCATCAGGTCGTGAACTTGCGCATCGACGATCTCCATGCTCTCTCCTCCAGGCGGCTTCGGCCTTGCGATGGCAAGGACACTACCACACGCGAACGGTCGACCTCTGGCACGGCGCCTCGCGTCCTGCTATATTCGCGGCAACTTCACACCGGGAACGGGCAATGTACTACGTCATCGACGAGATCACCCTGCCGCCGGGCAAGGCACCGCACTTCATGGAGCGCCTGGGCGCCAACTATGTCCCTGGCGCGGCAGAGCGCGAGTTGAACCTCGTTGGTTGCTGGATGTCGCCGCCCGTCGAGCCCGAGGGCGAGGCGATGCAAATCGTTGTGCTCTGGTCCCTGGAGGACTCGGCGACGTTCTGGCGACAGAAGCATCGGGCCGTCGCCGACCCGGCTGTGGAGGCGTTCTGGCGAGAAGCCGACAGCTACGTTACTCACCGCCAGCGCCGCTACCTGGCGCCGGCGGACTTCTCGCCGCTCAATTAATCGGGAGGCCAGACGTGCTTCGCAGAACGGTCTTTCTTCAGTTCAGAAACGAGGCCTCGCCGGAGAGCATTCGCGCGTTCCAAGAAGCGGTGCGAGACGCGCCGCGGCACATCCCCGTCGTGCTCGGCAAGCAGATCGGAGAGAACCTCATCGCGCGGACGCCCGAGCAGGGCTATATGCTGGACACGCTCTTCGAGAGCCGGGAGGCGCTGGATGCCTACCACCAAGACCCCTATGTCCGGGAAGTCCTACGGCCGCATTTCCAGCGGGACGACCCGCGGTGGATTGTCGAGCGCACGGATGTCGTCTTCTTCGAACCGATGCGAGAGGTGATCGCGGAACCTGGCATAACGAACTTCCTCAAGCGGAGTCTTATCGTCCGGGTGCCAGAGGAAACGCCTCCCGAAAAGGTAAAACTCTTCGAGAAACAGATCATGGAGATGCCCAGGCACATCCCGGCGATCAAGAACTGGGCCTTTGCCCGGGCGGCGCAAGATGTCCGAGAGACCAGATGGACGCACATCTGGGAGATGGAGATCCAGGACCCCGCGGCTTTCCAGGAGTACCTGCTGTCACCTTTCCACTGGGGCGTCGTCGACCTCTGGTTCAACCCGGAATGGCCGGACCAGCAAATCGTGGAGCGCGACTTCCTCCACGGCTACTACGAGGCGCCGTCGACGGTGCTGGGCTGGGCCTCGAACGCAGAAGCGGCGCTCGGTGAGTGACTGGATCGTCGGATTGACACGGCATTTCGCCTGGGGCATACTCCGCGGGCTCATCCGGCGGCCGTTATCCGGCTAGCCTCCCCCGGACCTCAACGCCCTTGAAAAAGGCATCTCCCGCAAAGCATGTTTCCGCTCGCGAGGCGATCAGGGCGTTGCCGCCTTCGTGCCGCGCGCTCTTCTCCGCGGCTTGCGGAGCGCCGCTTTCGTTGATCGAAGCCATCGACCAGGAGCGGGACCACTTCGAAAGGCTCGATCTGTACTCCGGCCTCATCTTCTTCGACTCCCCCCTGTTCGAGCACCTTTCCGAGAACGTTCGCCTGACGACATGGCACGTCTCGAGGCCGGTCCAGAAGCTCGTCGCCAACGGCGCCGTGGCCTACCTGCCGCAGCGTCTTTCCGAGGTGCCCACAACCTTCGGTCGCAACGGGAGCATCCCTGTTGACGCGGCCCTGATACAGACGTCGCCGCCGGACGATCGGGGCTACGTCAGCCTCGGCGTGACGGTGAGCAGTGCCATCGACGTCGCCCGGGAGGCTCCCATCGTGATCGCGGAGGTGAACCGCCAAGCGCCCTACACCATGGGCAACAGCCTGCTCCATGTCGATGAAATCGACTATCTGGTCGACGCCGACTATCCGCTGCTGCAGCACCGAGAGGCGAGGGAGCCGGGCGAGGTGGAGAAGGCGATCGCGGGCCTCGTGGCCGGGTTGATCCCGGATGGCGCGACGCTGCAGATGGGTATCGGCGCCGTGCCCGAAGCGCTCATGTTCATGCTCGACGACAAGCGGGACCTGGGAATCCACTCGGGGCTGATCTCCGATGGCTTCGCGCGCCTGATCGAGCGCGGTGTGGTGACCAACAAGCGGAAGTCCATCGATGTCGGCAAGACCGTAGGCGCCGAGGCAATGGGGAGTCTGGACTTCTACCGATACCTGCACAAGAATCCCCAGTTCCACTTCGACTCGGTGCGCTACACGCACGCAATTCAGGTGCTGATCCAAATCGAAGGCCTGGTCTCGATCAACTCAGCGCTCGAGGTCGACCTCACGGGCCAGGTGAGCTCGGAGAATCTTGGTGGTCGCCAGATCAGCGGCCTCGGCGGCCAGTTCGACTTCGTCGAGGGGGTCCTCCACGGCGAAGGAGGCATCTCCGTCGTCGCGCTACCATCGACGGCGCTGCGGGGGACCCGGTCGAGGATCGTGGCCGGCCTGGACCCCGGCTCCGTCGTCACAACGCCTCGTTTCTGCACGGAGTTCGTGGTTACCGAGCACGGCGTCGCGTCGTTGAAAGGGAAGACCGCGCGGGAACGGGCCCAGGCCCTGACCGCCATCGCTCACCCCGACTTCCGCGACGCCCTCGCCGAGCAGGGCGGCCTCTAGAGCATCAGCGAAAAGCCGGCGGGGAGTGACTGCCGGCCGGCGAGCGAGAGCAGCATCGGAGCGCCTTTTCCCCGGATGACGGCGATGTCGGCCAGCGTGTGCAGCGTCATCGAGAGCGACCGCTCGGGCGGTCTGGGCTCGACGCCCAGGGCTGAGTGCAGGTCCAGGGTGTGGGTGGTGACCTCGAGGATTCTCGTCGGCAGATAATCGATCAGCCGGATGCCGCCGATCGGCGACCGCAGTAGCACGTCGTCGGGTTGCGCGGCGGCGAAGGCTACGGCCGTGTCGACGATGCCCCGCACGGCGGGAGCTGGGTCGTCGCCGAGGGTCTGACCGAACTCCGCACCCATCCTGGCCACGGCGGTGGGGTCGCCGAAGCTGGCGTTGGGGGCGAAGATCCTGGCGTAGAAGCCAAGGGTCCCCTCCATCTCTCGCCGCTCGGCCGGAGGGTCGGCCATGGTAGCGAGGGCGTTGAGGCCGCGGCTCACGTGGCCAACAAGATCCCGTACCGTCCAGACCCCGAGGGCCGGCGAGTTCCATGCGTCAGCGGGCACGGCGGCTACCGTATCGCCGAACCATACCGCCGTCTCCGAAAATACGTCTCGGACCATGGCTAGTGCCCCTGGTAGTTGGCTTTGCGCTTTTCCGCGAAGGCCACCGGGCCTTCCTTATAGTCCTCCGTCAGCCGAAGGGGCTCGAAGGCCTCGAGCTCGAGCTGCAAGGCGTTGGGAAGCGACATGTCCGCGCCCCGCATGGCGACCTCCTTGACCGTTCGCACAGCCAGGGGGGCGTTGTCGAGGATCGTGTCCGCGAGGCGGTGCGCCAGCGGCAGCAAGTCGGGCAAGGGGACGACATCGCTGACGAGGCCCCATTGCAGCGCCTGCGCCGCGTTGATTCGTTCACCGGTGAGCAGCATCCGCATCGCGATTGCCCGCGGCACGGAGCGGTAGAGCCGGCTCATGCCTCCGGCTGCGGGTATCAGGGACCAGCGGACCTCGGGGAGGCCCATCTGTGCGTGGTCGGCGGCGATACGAATGTCGCAGGCAAGTGCGATCTCCAGGCCCGCGCCCACGGCATAGCCGTTGATGGCGGCGATGATCGGCTTCCAGATCTCCACGTTCCGGCACAGTCCCCCGGTTGGCGTTTCAGGAAACGGCTCCGGCGGCAGGCCGGAGCGTCGGTTGTCGGCATGGATTTTGAGGTCCGCTCCCGCCGAAAACGCCCGGTCACCCGTTCCCGTGAGGATGCCGACCCAGAGGTCGGGGTCGTTGTTGAAGTCCTGCCACGCGACGTGGAGGTCCTCGGTCATCTGTGGGCTGACGGCGTTCAGTCGCTCCGGACGGTTCAACGTGACCAGGGCCTTGCGCCCCTGCTTTTCATAGGTGATGGTCTCGAAGTCCACGATGGCGCCCTCCTGAGTTGGCGGGACTAGGGTACCACAAGGCCAGATGGCTCCCCTCGAACGAGCAAGGGCGGGGCCATTGGCCCCGCCCTTGCTATCCATCGGTGGCGCTCTTCGTCGCTCAGGAATGCGCTCGAATTCCACCCACTCGAATTCTACCCAGAGGAACCTTGTCCGTGGGTAACCGGAGGGTGACAGTCTGGTAACGAAATGGGAACGAGGTCGGCGGCGAGCGTTGCTGCCGGCTCGCCGGCGCCCTTCCTAAGGGCGGGACTCGAAAGATGCTCCCCGAGTGCCCCTTCAGCCGCCGGGCCGCGCTCCGGATCGACCAGCAGCAACCGGTTGATCTGACGAGCGCGCCGCCCACTCCGCCAGCAACTCGTCTGTCGTCGTCACCCTTCCGATGAAGCTGCAGAAGTTGATCATGGTGGCGTCGTGCAGGAAAGGCAGGGCGAAGTTCCCCTTCTCTCCGTCGAACATGGCCACGAGGGAGACCGCATCCTCGACGACCCCGACCTTGAAGCCGCTATCCGCGGCCCCTCTGGCCGTGCCCTCGACGCACCCATTCGTTGCCCCGCCGGTGAAGACCAGTTCCTCGATCCCCAGGTTCCGCAGTACGAGGTGGACCGCGGTTCCGATGAATCCGTTCTGGGTGAACTTATGGACCACGAATTCGTTGGGCGCCGGCTCCAGCTCGTCGATGATCTGGAACTCGGGGTCGGACGCGACGATCAGGCCCACCTCCTCGGCGCCGTGGGCGCGGGTGTGCGGCCCCCAGAGCGAGAACGGCTTGTCCTCCCCACCCGGCGCGTTCCCGCCCATGACGAAATGGATGACAGGCATGCCCCGCGCGCGGCAATAGTCGAGCAGCCGGCGGATGTTGGGCACCACCCGCTGCTCCAGATTCGTGAAGTATCCGTCCGCCTGAGCAGGGTCGATCTTAGGGAACTGTCGCGCCAGTCCCCGCGGAGACCGCCTGTCCGCGATTCGCCGCTGCATGTCGACGATAATCAGGGCCGTCTTCCCTGGGTCCAGCGTCACGCCGATGCCGTTGGGCGAAACGAACTCTCGCCAGCTTCCAATCGCATAAGACTGTTCGGTCGGCATTACTGCAGCCTCCCCCCGCTATCACGTCGCCGCTTGATTCCAGGTCGCGACGACCTCGTTCGTGTCGAGCATCGTGAACCATTCGTCCATGAGCTGTGTGGCGAGGGATGCCCGTTCCGGCTTCAGCGAGCCGACGGCGTCCCTGACGACGATGGTGTAGTAGTCGTGTCCCTGGGCGTCGATGGCCGTCGCCAGGACGCATGATTCGGTGCTGACTCCCGCAATGACAACCGACCGTATGGAACGCGCCCGCAAGGCCTCATCGAGGCCTGTTTTCAAGAATGCGCTGGAGCGGTACTTGGCGATCTCGATCTCGCCTCGTTGCGGCGTCAATTCTGGGACCACGTCGGCCTCGGGCGTGCCCTCCAGCGCCGTCCGCCGCAGCGCCTCGGCCTGTCCTTTTGAACTGCCGATCACCGCGATCCCGTGGACGCGATGGAGCCAGGCGGGATGGAGGCTCTCGGCACTCTCCACGATCTTCGTGAAGACGACCAGCATCCCTGAGCGGCGCGCGGCTCTCAGGAGTTGCTGCATGAACGGAATCGCCACCCGCTTGTGGGAGATGTCGACGCCGCTTTGCGCGGTCGGGCCGTCGAGGGACGAGCCGTAGTTCTGCACGTCGATCACCAGGAGGGCGGTGTGCTTCGGACTGAGAAGCTCCTCCAGCGTATCGAAGACGAGCGCCCCGCGAATCTCTCGCATCGCGATCCCTCGTGGTCAGGTCGCATGGCTGGAACCCGCGAGCCGGGACCGTGTCCAGCCCGGGGAGGGTATCGCAACCAGGGCCGGCAGGCAACAAGACCCTCGGGCCACGTATTGACACCCGCCTACCCGAGCCGCAGTATGGCCGCACGTCTCCGCCGGTCAAGGGGTGCCAGATCATGAGTAACAGCTTGCTTGGGCTAGAGGACAAGGTTGCAATCGTTACGGGTGGAGGCGGCAATATCGGACGGTCGACCGCGCGAATGCTAGCCCAGGCGGGCGCCCATGTGCTCGTAGCCGACATCCTCGGTGACGAGGCCGAGCAGTCCGCGGCCGAAGCGAGCACTCATGGACACAAGGCCGTCGCCATGAAGATCGACGCTACCAAGCAGGAGGGCGCCGACCTGATGGTCGCGGCAGCGCTCAAGGAGTGGGGACGGCTCGACGTTGGCGTCAACATCGTTGGCGGCGGCGGTGGCGATACGACTATCCTCGACTCTACGGACGAACTCTGGGAGTCCATCGTGGAGCAGAACCTTTACTCCGCCGTGCGATGCTCCCGCGCCTACGGACGCGCCATGATCGAAGGCAAGGTCGCCGGGTCGATCATCAACATCGCCTCCCCGGCGGGCCTTCGCGGCGCGCCGACCATGGGAGCCTACGGGGCCTCGAAAGCCGCGGTGATCAATGCTACCTGGACCCTCGCGGTCGAACTGGCGGAGCACGGCATCCGCGTGAACGTGGTCGTGCCGGCTTTTGTGCCGAGGTCCGGGTACACGTTCGGCGGCAACCCTCAGCAACAGGAAGAGCTGGCGCGGCAGGTTGTGCCGATGGGACGCCCCACGCGGGCTGAGGACGTCGCCGGTGCGATCATCTGCTTTGCCTCGAACCTCACCAGCTTCTCCACCGGCCAGACGATCGTGTGCGACGGCGGGCGTCTCCTGACGAACCCTATCTTCGGTCCGCCCGGCGCCCGCTAGAGCGATCTACCAGACGTAGCCTGGGCCTCGATCCCGGCCACTGCGGCCTGCCGGCAGCCTGGGCTCCGCTCCAAGTTTGGGTGGGAGCGGGGATCGGAGTCTGCCGCATGCCGAGCACATCCAGTCCCCACCTCGCTGCCAAAACGTTCCGCCGCAGCGCTCACATCGGTCCTTAGCCATGGGTCTTCCTTTCGCGGGTCACGCGGTTTGAGAGTCGCGGAAACGAAGCACGGGCGAACGCGGGCGTGCGTGCACCTCGATGGGGACGGAGCGCGGCTACCAACGGGCTCCGCGGCTCTGTCCACCTGACTGACGAGGGCGAGACTCGTTCACGGTCAGCGTCCGGCCCTGGAGGTCTTTGCCATTCATCGCCTCGATGGCAACCTGGGCTTCTAACGCGTCCGGCATGTCAACGAAGCCGAAGCCTCTGGATCGGCCCGTTTCCCGGTCCTGGACAACTCGTCCAGAGGCGACGTTTCCGTAGGAAGCGAAAGCCGCCTGCAGATCGGCGTCTGTGGTGTCATACGACAGATTACCGACATAGATGTCCATGCGATACTCCTTAAGGAGAATGCTCCTCATCCTCGGCGAGCGCCTCATGATAGGTCTGGTGGAGAGCCGAACGGGCGAGGGGGGACCGAAACGGAGGCCTAGCTTGGGGAGTTGCCACCACTATAGCACGGATCGCCCGAGGGAGCGGACGACGTTGGCCAACTGGCGGTGACGAACCCAGGTTGTGCCCCGTCGGCTCCACTATTCGAAACGGAATAAAGACAAGGCGGTGCCACCGAAAACGGCCTCTTGCTCCCCGCGGCTCCGGCTCGCGAGGTATTCACGGAGGTAACGAAGAACGTTGCCGTAGCCTTCCCGATGTGACGACGGTGGAGAATCGGTGCCGATGGTCAGCCGGCTAGCCCCGAAGGCGTCGAACGCCATGTCGATGAACGGAGGCGCCTTGGAAAGATCGAATGGAGGGTGGGTGAGGGGCATGGGCCGGGGCATGAGCTCACCCAGGCCGGGGATCTTCATGAACACGTTCGCGTATCTGGCCAGGCTCAGCATCTCGTCAAAGGTACCGTGTGTAGATGGATCGTCGTGTTTCACGTAGCCCAGGTGCTCGATCATGAACGGCACGTCCGGGGCAACTTTGACCATGTCGCTGAAGGCTGCGGACGCGTAGTGCTGTGGGAGGCCCATGCAGCTCACCACCATGCCCAGCTCCGCCGCCTTCTGCAGAACTCTTACGGGTACGGGGGCTTCGGCCTGGTGAAGGAGCGACAAGCGGAGACCCTGAAGTCCCTGCCGGGCCCACCCCTCCAGAGCGGAGGGAGCCTCCGGGTCGTGGACGTCGATATGCCCCACCGCCGCGAAGCGTCCGGGGTAACGGCGCAGGCACTCGACAAGATAGGTATTGTCGAACGTCCAGGTCTGGACCAGGACCGCTTTGTCGACTTGATTCCGCTCCATCTGGAAGAGCAGGACCTCCACCGGCTCGAACCAATCGAGCCCCACGTGGCAGTGCGTATCGATCGTGAGCACGCCCTCAAGCCCCGCTCGCCGCGGCCTGGTCAGCGCTCCCGCCCAGCTTCTGCACAAACGCGGCCATTCCCGAGGCAACGTAGGAACGCCATGCCGGCGCTTTGACCAGCTTCACGCCCATGGCCAAGTACTTTTCGATCTCCTGCGCACCGATGGTCGCACCGGCGATCTTGCCGGCATCGACGATCTGCTTTATCCCACGGTCGAACAGCTCATGGATCCTCGGGTCGTGAGGAGCGTTGAGGAGGCCGATGCTCTGGGCGAGATCATGGTGAGACACATAGAACGCATCGATGTGGGGCACTGTGAGTATCTCTGGGAGGTTGTCCACCGCGACCTTGTCCTCGATCATGATCGCCACCAGGGTCTCGCCGTTGGCGCGAGCGTAGTGGTCTTTGCGACCGTAAGACTTGCGTCCGCCGCTGGTCCCGCGGTGGCCGATCGGTTCGAACTTGGCGGCCCCGACGGCCGCCTCGGCCTCCTCCCTGGTGTTCACGTGAGGGACGATGATGCCGTCGACCCCTTCGCCGAGCGTCAACGAGATGATCGTGGGATCGTTGTCGCGGACCCGTACGATCGAGCTCATCCCCCACAGATCGGCGGCGCGAGACATATCGGCCAGCTCTCGCCAGGTCACCGGACTGTGCTCCATGTCGATCCACACCGCGTCGACGAGCCCCAGCGATCCAACAAAATCGACCAGGTCCGCGTTCTCGAAGTTGCCCGCCATGAGTGTCAACTCGCCGCGCTCCAGCTTGCGCTTCGCCCGGTTCCGTTCCATCGCACACCTCCCTAACGTTGCTCGGGCCGTACGATACAACAACCGCCGTTGGGCCGCGAACCTCGGGCGGACCGGTCCAGGCATTGACCTGACGCTGGAACTGGCGCACCATGCCGCCAATTGGTGCGAAGAGGGCCGCACGCCGGAAGGGAGACCTATGTCGAGCGAGTTCAGGCCGGTTTCCGCGGATGGGCACGTAAACGAGCCCCCTGACGTTTGGCAAGGACGGATGCCCAGGAAATTCGACGACCGGGCGCCACGCATGGAGCGTTTCGAGGAAGGGCACGCCTGGATATTCGAGGGTTACGAGGGACCGATCAACTTCGGTCACAACGCCGCTGCCAGCGTCCCGCCTGAGATGATGAAGCCGTGGGTGTTCTGGGAAGACGTGCCCGAGCGTTCCTATAAGCCTCTGGCGCGCACGCAGGCCCTCGACCAGGGCGGCGTGGCGGCGGAACTCCTGTACGCCACCCCGAGGATCGCCACCGGCATGCTGGCGGCCAGGCACGACCCGGAGTTTCACGTGGCGACAGTCCGGGCGTACAACGACTGGCTTTCCGAGTTCTGCAGCGGGGCCCCGGCCCGGCTTGGTGGACTGGCGTTGATGCCGGCTGTTGGCGTCGACGCCGCGCTGCAGGAGCTGGAGCGGGCCATGAAGCTGCCCGGCATCAAGTCGCCCTACCTCGGCAGATGGCCCAACGGCGGCACCGCCCTCACGCCGGCGGACGATTCGTTCTGGGCTGCAGCGCAGGAGATGAACGTCCCGGTGAGCATCCACGTGAGCCTGGCCACCGCGGAAAGCGGCAGCGGTGACGCCGACCCCAACCGCACGCGCCTCGGCGCTCGGGGGGAGTTTCGCGGGCTCGGTGGAGGCACCGCCTCCAACTGCCTCGAGTTGATCTACGCCGGGGTGTTCGACCGCTACCCGGACCTGAGAATCGTCTTCGCCGAATGCGAGTCCGGCTGGGTCCCTTCCGCGAAGCAGACCTTCGACGACCGCTTCGACCGCTTTCCCCAGATCCGAGCCCTCATCGAAGAGCGGCCCAGCCACTACTTCGACCGCAACATATTCACAACCTTCGTCCTGGACCGATTCGCGATCGCCAACCGGCATCTCGTCGGCGTGACGCAGATGATGTGGTCCAACGACCTCTTCCACGCCGTATGCGAATGGCCCAACGACCTCGCCCTGATCGAGCGAGACTTCGCCGGGGTGCCGGACGACGAGAAGGACCTCATCCTCGCCGGCAACGTCGTCCGGGTCTACGGGCTCGACAGTTCGGGCTGACGGACCCTTCTCGCTATCGAAGCTCCTGGCCTTTGGCTTTGCCGGCAAGGAACCTGTTCGGTCGTAGAAAGAACGCGAGCACGAGCGCGCCCTTCGGAGAGCGGGCAACGTGCCGGTTCCCGCGAGGACGCCAGACGAAGTTGCCCGCGGTGACCTCACCTTCGTCGTCGACGATGTGCCCTTCGAGGACGTAGGTCTGCTCGATTTCCACGTGCTCGTGCAGGTCGAGCTCAGTACCCGGCGCCCACCGAAACAGGGCCGTCAGCAATCCCGACCCGATATATCCCCTGGTCTGGGGGGATTTCCACTAGGCCATGTTTATGTGGTGCAAGGTCCAAGAATATACGAATTTACCCAGGGCGGTAGTCTTGTAGGCCTTTTCGCAACCGTCCCCACTGCGAATGCTGATCACAGCGGCATTACGTTCGACCGGGAAGGGACCTTTGGGCACAAGATGATCGTGACCGCCAGCACAGGCCACGTATACACCGTCGACTCTTCAGGTACCGTAACTCTACTGGCTACCGTGACTCTACCGGGTAATGTAGCGGTATTCCACGAGAACCCCGAGGTGATTCCGGCAAGCTTCGGGCCTTTGGGTGGGCAAGTCTGGACCGCCGCCGAGCACATTGACACTGTCTTTGCTATTAGTCCCAGTGGTGTCGTGACCGTCGTCGGTACCTCGTCTACCTTTTTCGATCGTGCGGAGACGGTCCATCTCATCCCCGACTCCGTCTGTAACTTCGGTACATCAGGCGGCGCTTTCTTCGTGACTGATGCGTTCAACGACTTTGGAGGCGGCCACGTGGTCAAGTTCCCAGCTACCGATTTCGGTGGCCTGGGAGGCAGCGTGCTGGTGGCGGGCGAGGGTGGAAACCCAATCGCATTGATCTCGCTGAACACCGCCGGTACAGCGTACGTGTTCGAGATCTTCGATACCACTATCCGGCACCACGAGGGCGCCACCTTCACCAGATGCATCGTTGTGCCAACAATCGATAACGAACCACCCACGGCCGACGCCAACGGGCCCTACGACGTGGACGAGGGCGGCTCCGTGATCCTCGACGGCACGGCTTCGTCGGACACCGACGGCAGCATCACCGACTACGACTGGGACCTGGACAACGACGGCTTTTTCGACGACGCCACCGGCGCCACGCCGACCTTCTCCGCCGCAGGGCGCGATGGACCAGACTCGCAGACCGTTGTTCTTCGGGTGACCGACGACGACGGTGACACCGACACCGCTGCGACTACGGTAGAGATCAAGAACGTGGTGCCGCGGCTGAGGAATACGGCGATCACCTCCCCGATAAATGAGGGGGACATTGCGACGCTCAGCGGTACGATTGAAGACCCCGGCACCCCTGATACGTTCGAGATGGAGGTCGACTGGGGCGACGGATCGACCGAGACCTTCACGTTCCCTGCCAGCTCGAGCGGGTCTCAAAGCTTTAGTCTGCAACACCAATACCTCGACGATAACCCGGATACCACGCCCTCGGATGATTACGACGTCAGGTTCCTGAGCCTTGAGGATGACGATGGCGGTCAGACTCCCACTGGGGTCGGCGGCAACATATTCCTCACCGGGCACGACCCCGACTTCCATGCCCAGGGGTCGGCCGAGCCCGGAGCCAAGAATCTCCTTGCGGCTGCCGTCAGCTACGCGCGTAACGGGAGCGCGCTACCGATGCTTTGGGTGGAGTCGAGGCTGGGCATCCCAAGTGGTCATAGGCTTGGCAGAAACGGCTTAACGAGCAATGGAATTGGACTTGTGGAGGGCGTCGATTTCGTCTACATGGACGCCGCCCAGCTCAATACGCTGGTCGATTGGTCGGACCTGATCAGCAATTACAGTGCTATCGGGGTCGCGTCGGACTTCGGCGGGATCCTTTCGGAGGCTGAAAAGGACGTCCTGATAGCACACAAGACCGACATCGCCACTTTCATCAACGCTGGAGGAGGGCTGGTCGCCTTGTCCGAGTGCTCCTGTAGCGGCCATAGCGCGGGAGCGGACGCGACCAAGAACTTCTCCTTCCTACCGATAGCAGTGACAGCGACCGGAAACGCTTCTCCTCCTTGCGACGTGACGTCCTTTGGCTTCACCGAGTTCGGACTCGTCCCTGGCGACGTAAACTCGCCGTCGCACAGCCACTTCGATGACGACTTTGGACTCGAGATTGTTAGCTTCAGCCCCGGAACTGGCCAGATCATGACCCTGGCGGGGAACGTCATAGTCACCGGGGATACGCTCGAACAAGGACTGACGATCACGGTGAACAACGTCCCGGTGGAGATCGTGGCGCTTAGCCTCACCTCCATTTCGCCGATCCCGGTCGACTGTCCCGCGGGCACGGTGACGTGGCTGGTCAACGGGCATCGCTACTCCGCGATACCCGAGTCCCTGCTCATCACCTGGGACGCCGCTGACACGGCTGCTCAAGCCCTGACATGTGACGGGGCGCCCGGCCACCTGGTCACGTTGACATCATTGGCGGAGAACGACTTTGTCGCGGGGAGCTTGCCTACAGCCGTGAGCGGGATCTACTGGATCGGGGCGTTCCAGGCCACAGAGGCGCCGGCTCCGAGTCCAGAGCCGGCGGGTACCGGTCCCGGCGGAGCGGCAGCTGGTTGGGAATGGGTCACCGGAGAGCCATTCGTCTTCGCGAAGTGGGCGTCTGGGGAGCCCAACGATGCGAATGGCAACGAGGATGTAGCCCATTTCTGGACGCCCAGCGGGGAGTGGAATGACCTCAACAGAAACAGCGCGCGGCTGGGCTACGTCGTGGAGTTCGAGATCGACGACGTCAATGAGGGCGACGCGGTCGACCTGAATGTATCCTTCACTGACGTCGGCACCCAGGACACGCATACGGCGACAATCGACTGGGGCGACGGCGCTGGGCCACAACCAGTCTTGGTCACCCAAGGCTCGGGCTCGGGCAGCATCAGCGTTCCGCATACCTACGGCGATAACGGGGTGTTAACGGTCACGGTGACGGTCACCGATGACGACAGCGGCTCGGATTCCGGCCAGGCAACGATAACCGTGCTCAACGTCGACCCCGAGGTGGCGCTGGTCGACACGCCGTCGATCACCTTCCCCAGCCTCAACACCGCGTTCACCGGCCGTGTAGGCGTCTCGCAGTCTCACGACGCTTCAGCTGACGACCCCGGGTCCGACGACCTCACGTTCGACTGGACGTTCGCACCGGACGCCTTCACGGCTTCCAATGTGCACTTGAATGACGGGGCGTTCGACCCAGACCCAGACCCCAGTCCGACGATCAACCCCAGGAATGAAAGCGACTCGCAGAGCGTCACCTTCTCCGCCGCGGGCGTCTACGACGTCAAGGTGAACGTGACCGACGACGACCTCGGCAACGCCATGGCGAACCAGCCGAAGGTGGTTGTGGACGACTGCGACTGCACCAAGAGCCAGGGCTTCTGGAAGAAGCAGTTCAAGGGCAAGAAGGACCAGATCGACGACGCCACGCTGCAGGGCTACCTGGACATCATCCGCTTCGGCTCCGGTGTCTTCGGCGTACTCCCGCAGGTCCCGCTGGACACCCCCGCTGACGCCAACAACATCTTGAACCCGAGGCACGGCAGCGGCTCCGGCAGCTCCAGGTCATCCGGCGGCAAGAAGCGCGAGAAGGCTCTGGCGCAGACGCTGGCGGCATGGCTGAACTACGCCAAGGGATCGATCGACTGGACGGAGGTTGTAGAAGGCACCGGCTTGACGTTCGGCGACCTGATCGGGCAGGTTGAGGCGATCGTCAACGATCCCGGAGCCACCGACGAGCAGCTGGAGCACGCCAAGGACCTTGCCGAGGCTGTGAACAAGCACGACAAGGGCAACCCCGAATGCGACACCGGCACGGGCTCCAACGACTCGAAGACGCAGTCCGCGACGAAGAGCGACACCGACTCGGACTAACGGCAAGCCAAAAGCGTCGACGCAGACGCGTAGCGAAGGGGGGCCGGTCCCGGACCGGCCCCCCTTTTCTATCAGAAACAGTCGCTAGCGTTTGACCGCCGAGGGGAGGACGGGTTCAACTTGTGAGGGACGGGGTGCTCCCGGCGCTCCTCATTTGAGGCTGATGATGCCCACCTCGTCGCGAACGTCCACGGGAGTGCCGAAGGGTTTGGACACGTTCACCGAATACTCCAGAACGCGTTTGGCGACCGGGCTTCCCGGCTCCGACATCAACGGTAGTCCCTTCCGAAATCGGGGGCCGGCAGAAGGCTCAAGGGGCTGAATCCGAATCTCTTTCAGGTCGAACTGGTGGTCGAAGACGCACACGTGCACTGCGGTGCCTCCTGAGCTCTGCATTTCAGAGGCTCCAGGCCCGAGCTCCCGCGCCCGCGCCGCAGCTTCGGCGCGAGCATCCAAAAAGTCCCCAGCAAGCCCGTCGGCGTCGGCGCCAACCCGCGACATGAACGAGCTTGGCACATGCGTCACCGCCTCGGTCTGCAAAAAGAGAGACGGCTGGCCATAGATGAGTGCCTTGCCCTTGTATATCTCAACTCCGCGATGCTCGCCGGCGTTGCAGAAATACACGTCGGCGCCGGCGTCTATGACCCCGTGGGAAAAGGTGTCGATGTAGGGGTGGATTCCCAACCCATGGCTCTGGTCATGCAGCGCCACAACGACGATGTCGGCCTGTTTCCGGGCTTCGCGAACGTGTTTGTAGATGCGGTCCAGGTCCTCCTGGTACGGGAACGGGACGTTGCCGGGCTTGTCGCCCACCATGAATTTCCTGCCTAGGAAGAAGAGCTCGGTGTCCGTGTCCATCTCCCAGCCAAAGTTCGTCTTCGGACCAATCAGAGGGGCGCTTCTCGAACCGCCGCCGTGCCGACGAAGGAGCTTCTCCTGCTCCCATCCCAGGTCTGTGCTGACCACGCGCAGCTGATCGAACGCCTCCTGGGTCACGTAGTGGGCGGTATCGTAGCGGAGCAGGTTGACCCCGGGCCGGCTCTTGAAAGGAGGCAGGTTGTCGGCCGGCATGTACCCGTGGGGCCAGGGGAACACTAGTCCCATGTTCGCTCTGGGGCCGTAGTCGCAAGCGGCCAAGAACGCAACCCGCGCCCCGGTTGGCGTGTCGTAATAGCAGGCCTCCGAGGCCTCGGTGAGGCTCGCTCCGATCCCGGCATAGGGCATCCGGGCGTCCTTGAGGTACTTTATCGTGGTCAGGATGCCGTTCTCGCCGAAGTCAGATACATGGTTGTTAGCGGCGCAGAGCGTATTGATACCCAGGAACTTCATTTCGTCGATCATGCCTGGGCTGCCAGCCATGTAGGTTGCGTGCGAGCCCATCCCCGCGGTGTATGCGGGCCAGTCCTCCCCGTCCTGGAGCGTACATTCAAGATTCGTCGTGGCGGCATCGGCCTGCCGCAAGAACTCCACGACCTTCAGGAACCGCTCGTCGCGGTAGCCGGATATCGGTTGTGCCACGTATGTGTTGCCGGTTAGCGCCAGCGTCGTCTCTCCGTCTGCCATGCATGCCCTCCTGATTTGCGGAACCGATTCTTGTAATCAAACCTGCGATTGATCTTTGGTCCATCCAATCGCAAGGAAGTCCCTCTTGAGCCACCGGACCGCTACGCGACGACTATACACCGCTGCCGGGCCTGTTGGCCTCCCCGCGGGGCTCCTCAAGGATCATATCGGCTCCCTTTTCCGCGATCATAGCCGTGACCGCGAGCGTGTTCCCTGACGTTATCCGCGGCATCACCGACGCATCCACGACTCGGAGGCCCGACACTCCACGGACGCGCAGCATCGGGTCCACGACAGCCATCGAGTCTTCCGTGGCGCCCATGGCGCAGGTGCCCACCGGGTGCTGACCGCAGATCAGCCTGGTGCGTAGATAGGCCTTCCACTCCTTATCGGTCTGTGCTTCGGGTTCGGGAAGCGATCGGCCTACGACGTAACCACGGATGGGTTCGGTATTCAGCACCTCGTCGACGGCGCGTGCGCCGGCTATGAGCTTTTGGACGTCATCGGGATCTCCGAGTGCTTCATAACAGATCATAGGTGAGTCGTCGGGATTGGAAGTTCGCAAGCGAATCTCTCCTCTTCCCTTCGGATGAAGGAGCGCCACCACGGACGAAACGCTATCGAACTCCGCCAACTTCATTCCGGAATCCCTGACTGCTTGCGATGCCTCGGTGGGCGTCGCCGGACCGATGCCGAGTGGCCGAAAACTCGTCTCAATCTCCGGATAGGGACTGTCCTCGTGTAGCTTGAAAAAGAGGATAGCGTGACCCATGCCAGCGGCTACCGCCCCCCGCCCTCTCAGAATGAAGTTGGCGCCGTGCTTTATCGTCCCGAGCAGGGTGAGCTCGCGATTCAAGGTGGTCACATTCACATGCCACCGTAGTATGCAGGTTGGGTGATCCTGGAAGTTCTGGCCGACGCCTGGAAGGTCAACCAGGGGCGTAATACCATGCTTCGACAGCTCATCGGCCGGGCCGATTCCGGACAGCATCAACAGCTTCGGTGAGATGAGGGAGCCCGCGCTAACGACAACCTCCTTGCGGGCCGTGGCTCGAGTAACCTGACCTTTTCGACGGTACTCGACACCGACCGCACGCCGGCCCTCGATGTTTATCCGGGTCACAAACGCTCGCGTGACGACCCTCAAATTCCGACGCCATCGAGCGGGTCCCAGGTAGGCCCTCGCCATGCTGTGGCGAAAACCGCGTCGCTGGTTCACCTGGCCGTAGTCCACTCCGTCTTGAAGCTCCCCGTTATAGTCGGACGTGCGTGGGTATCCAGCGCGCTGCGACGCTTCGATAAAAGCGTCGGTAAGGCGGTGCGGCACTCGCTGGCGCCCTATTCGAATCGGTCCGCTCCCGCCGCGGTAGGCGCTCTCCCCATCCTCGAAAGACTCGGCCTTCTTGAAGTAGGGCAAGACACCTTTGTAGTCCCACCCCGAACAACCCAGGGCAGCCCATTCATCAAAATCCGCTGGGTTCCCCCGTATCCAGATCATGCCGTTGATCGAGCTGCTCCCGCCAATCACGTGCCCGCCGAACCAGGTAAGGCTGGACCCATTCAAGGTGGGATCGGGCTCCCCTGGATAACTCCAGCGACCTCGTCTACGCCACAGTCCCCCCGCCGGGATGTGGATGGACGGCGACCAGTCCCATGGCCCCGACTCCAGCAGCAAGACCCTATTCCGACCGCTCTGTGACAGACGGTTCGCTAGCACGCATCCTGCAGAACCGCCGCCAACGATGATGTAGTCCCAGTCCATCAGCCTCCTCGCCTAAACGACAATCTGGACAGCGATGTTCGCGGCCAGAACAACGCCACTCGAAGTCGGTTGGGGATACATCGAGCGTGAACCCGACGAGTCGCTCCTCACGATGGCGCGCGCAGCTTCGGCGATGACTGTAGCAGCCGGTACGGACTCAGTCCACTCCGGTTACCGTGAATCCTGGAGCATGGGGGAATGCCCGGCCCGAGGCGGCTTCGTCGGTTGCCGCGTTGCCGACGAGCAGGTCTAGAGATTCACGAGGTCATTGGGCTGCCCAAGATTGGCTGGACAAGCCCTGGCATCAACCGTTGGGCAGCCTGTCAGGAACGGCTCAAGGGAGTACGAGGACTTGAATGCCCCCGCCGAGTTCCTGACGGGCGGAAGGCACGAAGTGACCGATGTCCACCTGCTGGACACTTCCTTCCACGACATCGAAGAGCAGCATCCGGTTGACGCCAATTCCGTTCGGTGGGGCGGGGCCCGACAGGCCGATCAAGACGAGGTCCTGGCTTTCATCGATGGTGATTCCGTGCTCGTCTTCTTGCAGTCCGACGGGGACCAAGGTGCCCGGGCTGCCGGCCAGGGGTACTCTGACGACGTCGATCTCATTGCCCCGGGCTCCCTCAATGGCCATGTAGATACCGTCGTCACCGTAGAACGTGCCACCGGTGGGCCACATGCGTTCCGTCAGGGAAGGATCCACCAGTGTTGTGGACTGAACAGCGACGGTAGAGCTGCTGTAGTAACGAAGCTCCGATCCGTTTAGGGACACCAGTTGCTCACCCACGGCGTGAAGTCGTGCCGGCTGCTCCGGAAGTTCACGGGCTTGAGTCGAGCCGAGTTCCTGGACCATCAGCTCCCCGCCACCGCTTGGCCTGCCGAAGAGATCTGTCCTTACCTCACGCTTGAAGTAGACACGGTCTTCCAGGATTGTGAACCACTCCGCATCAATCTCAACGGATGCGAGGAGCAGGCCCGTCCTCGGGTCCAATTCCTCGATGCCAAAGTGCTTGTTATCGGAGGTCCAATCTGAGCCCCAATCGTGAATCACGAACAACTTGCTGCCCACCGTGACCGGATAAATCGAACTCTTGGAGAAGCTGGGCGACGTGATGGTTTTCAGCACGGCAAGCCCACCAGTTTCCGGTATGTACCTGACGATGCCGCGCCGACCGGTTTCCCAGACAATGTCACCGCCCGACGTGATAAAACGGTTCGTATCCGTCCCGAAGTTCACCCTGAAGAACAGGGCAACGGTCCCGGAAGGGATAGGGGCGGGGGTAGGCGCGTCGGGCTCGACCGTGACCCTCGGAGTTGGCGTGGGCGCTGGGCTGGCCTCTGTCGAGGATTCAATCCTAGGCGTGGGCGTTGGTGACCGTGTGTCAGCAGGAGTGTCGGAGCCACCGCTACAGCCAGCAGCGAACAAAGCGACTGCTGTCATCAGGAGCATCAGCAGGGCGCCTTTTCGCACAAGACAAATCATAGTTGTCCGCGACCGACCATGGCTGTCTCCATGGGACTTCATCTGGAGTGAGATCACGTAGCCATACTTTACGGACCTGTAGGTAGGTTGGCGACAAGTTTTCCCCGCAGGCCCACTCCGTGACAGCACCCAAACAATGTTTCGACCTTGGTGTACCACAAGCGGCGCGCCGCTTGTGGTATATATAGACTGCACTCCGCCAGGCTGGCCGCACCAGCCGCCCCGCAGCGAGGACAGCCATGGACTATCAACTTTTCTCGGCGGATGACCATCTCGATTCTGGGGGCCCACGCCTCGACTACCTCCCCGCTGACCTTTGGACCGAACGAGTGGCGGCGGCGTATACGAGCCGCGCGCCCCACGTCGAGGACACGCCGCAGGGGCGACAATGGGTCGTCGACGGCCAGCTCCACGGGCCACCCCTGACCGAGACGAGGCCCATCGTCGGCAAGGATGCCGTCGTCCTGGAAAACGAGCGCGGGCAGTGGCGTCCCACCGTCGCCGAACTGCGACTCGAGGACATGGACCGCGACGGCGTCGAGGGTCACGTGCTCTACGGCGCTCCCGGGGGGCTGTTCGAGGGGAGCGACTCGGAGCTAACGGAGGTGATCGTCGCCGCCTACAACAAGTGGCTGGCCGACTTTTCGAGCGTGAGTCCCGGCCGCCTCATCGGCATCGGAGTCTTGCCGACCCACAGCGCCGAGAGCGCGACACGGGAGCTCCAGCACTGCGCCGAGCTGGGCCTCAAGGGTGTCCAGTTCCGGGCCTATGCGGCCTATCGCTACCCCTGGGACCTGGTCTGGGAGCCGTTGTGGGCAGCGGCCGCCGAGACCGGTCTTTCCATCTCGTTCCACATCGGCGGCGACACGACCTGGAGCACCGGGCAGGCGTTCAAGGCCCCCCAGGGCAGTGGCAGCATGGCGACGCGCACCGCCACCGTCCCCTCCAGGGTCGACGAGGTGCTCTGCACCCTCATCCACGCTGGGATCCTGAAACGTCACCCCAAGTTCAAGGCCGTGCTCGCCGAATCGGGTATCGGCTGGATCCCCTACATGCTGGAGCGGGTGGACCGCAAGTACGAGGAGCGCCACGCCTCCAATCGGGACGACGCCGTGGACCTGGACATGCAGCCCAGCGACTACTACCGCCGCCAGATGTTCGCCACGTTCCAGGAGGACCCCTTCGGCATCCAGCTCATCGACTACCTGGGACGCCATACGGTGATGTGGGCGTCAGACTATCCCCACGCGGACAGCGTCTGGCCACGATCCCATGAGACGGTGGAGGCAGCATTCAAAGGAGTGGACCCGAAGATCACGCGGATGGCGGTCAGGGAGAACGCGCTGGGACTCTACGGCTAGGGTCACCCAACACCTCAGGAGGCTTGCTGTGTCCAGAATGACCGATTCGTCGACACTGTATACGGAAAACATTCGGTGGGAGCCGTTGGAGATCGAGGGCAGCCAGGGATGGGCCTGGATCAAGACGCTGGCCAAGGACGACCAGACCGGGGCGCGCACCGCGCTGCTACGGTTTGACCCGGGCTTCAGGCAGGAGAAGGCCGTCAGCGCCTGGCCAACTGACTCGTACGTGCTCGAGGGCGGGATGCAGTGCGGCGACCGGCAATACCAACAAGGGACGTACGAGTACCGGCCGCGCGGCGTGGAGTATGGGCCTATCTCGTCTCCCACGGGCATGACCCGCATCCTGTTCACGTCGGACGAGAAGGAGAGATCGTCGAAGGAGCCTCTCTTCATCCAGAACGTGGCGGAGACACCGTGGGTCCCTTCCTACACGAACATGGCGGGCCAGCCACGGCAACTGAAGAAGATGCGCCAGGACCAGGAGGCGGGCTACAGCATCTTCTTCCACAGCATGCGGGTGCCGGGTTCCGGTCCGCGCGAGGGCATGACCCACATCCACGAGCACTCGGAAGAGGTCTACGTCATCGAGGGCGAGCTGGAGCAGTACTGCGGCGAGATCGACGGACACGTCCTCTGGCGGCCGGGGACATACACCTGCCGGCCGCCGGGCGCAGGCCAGCACGGCGGGCCGACGACCGCGACACCGTGCGTGGTGTTGATCCGGCTGGGCTATTCGGGAGACCTGCAGACCCGGTACAAGGCAGGGCAGACCCACAGCCCGGAGACGACCATGGTGTCGGGCGCGTTCTTCGTCGAGTAACCCCAACCAGGTCGGTCACTTCGTGCCGTTGAGCCCGTAGATCCTCGCGGCGTTCCCGCCAGCAATTTTGACCTTCTCCTCGTCGGTGCAACCCGTGAGGATGTGCTCCAGGATTTCCTGCGTCTTCGGGAAGGTCGACTCCGGGTGCGGGTAATCGGAGCCCCACGCCATGTTGTCGACGCCGATGTGTTCCCGGAGCTGGATGCCCAGCGGGTCTTCCTGGAAGCAGACGTAGAGGTTCTGCCGGAAGTATTCGCTGGGCAGCATGCCAAGGGTCTTCCAGTGGGGCCGCTGCGCGCGCTCGGTATAGAAGTGGTCCATGCGGTAGAGGAAGTAGGGCACCCAGCTGGTCTCCTGCTCCACGGCCCCTACCCGAAGGCCGGGGTACCGCTCGAACACGCCACCGAAGATCATGTCCGCGATCGACATGCGCATCCAGTGGTCCTGGTTTGCATAGTGAGCGCGGCGGACGAGCTGCTTCTCGTTGAAGGCCCATGCCATGTCGATCTCCGGGGCCGGCCGCATCGTGGCGACGTGAAGGCTCACCGGCATGCCCAGTCGCTCGGCCGCGGTCCAGAACGGCTCGTACTGAGGTAACCCGTAGTGCTGCTCACGGAAGGGGTAGCAGCTGATCATGATGCCGCGAAGCCCCATCCTGGCGCAGCGCTCCAGCTCCTGCACCGCTAGCACGACGTCATCGAGAATCACGCAGCCGATCCCCAGCAGGCGGTCGGGGAAAGCGCCACAGAACTCCGCGAGCCACTCGTTGTACGCCTTGAATAAGGTCATGACTAGGGCGTCATCTTGAATGCGATAGATGGAAAGACCGACCGTGGGGTACATGATGCCGGCGTGCACGCCATCGAGGTCCATATCCTTGATAGCCTCGTCAGGAATGAAGCCGCCACGCCGGATCTTATCCCGGGTCGAGGTCAACGCCACCGCGCCGCGTCCCTCGAACCGCTTCCCTGTCTCCGTCCCACCCGCAACGGCGGTGGTCTTTCGGCCTTCCGTATACCACCAGTCGCCGTCTTCCTCGCGGACGATTCGGGGTGCGCGCTCCTTGAATTCGGGCGCTATGCGGTCGCCCCAGACCTCCGGAGTCTCGTAGGTGTGCGTGTCCGCCGAGATGATCTTGTAGCTTGCCATGTCGTCGACCCCCTGCCGAGGCTGCTAGGCGCCTCGGAGGTGCGGCCCCTCCTCGTCCCAATGCTGGATGACCTTGCCCCCCTTTACCGTATTGGCGGGACCGTCCCGGACGTTCAGGAACCGGACGCCCTCGGGACCGACCTTGAATCCATACTCGGTGCCCGCCTCGATGTAGACCAGGTTTCCCGGGCCGTAGCTCTGGCCGCCGAACTCGATGCCGCCTTCGACGATGTAAATGAGCTCGGCGCGGTCGTGGGTATGGGGATCGATCACGTCGTTGGGGGGACACGAAGGGACGAGGACCCACGGGCCCTCCTTGTTGTCGCCGAAGAACTGGGTCCCCTTCGATGGCGGGCCGCCCGGGACCCGCGGGTCGCCCAGGACCCAGGGCGCGTCGTCGATGTGTCCGGCGAGAATTCTGCCCATTAGTTTGCTCCTGGTCTGGTGTTCTCTATTCCACGAAGAAGTCGGGGCGTCGCTGGAAGGCGGTCGGCATGTCATGACTGTGGGTAAGCTTGGGATCGTAGAACTGGGGCAGATCGCCCACCCAGCCGATTCGCAGCATGACCATGACCGGGGCGACCCGTACGATGCCGTCGCCGTGAAGACTCTCGTTGGGCGGGCGGCACGAGTAGGCCCCGGCCCTCCAGTGGAGATGTCCTTCGATGTCGTCGAGATAGTCGTCCATCTCACCGTAGATGACGAACGCCTCCTCGGAGTGCTCGTGCATGTGCGCCAGGCCGGCGCGGGAGTCGCCACCGGGTCGCCGGATGTTGTGGAGGTAGAGCGTGTACCCGGCGATCGGGTCGGCGCGGAGGAGTTTTACGGCCCCCAGCATCATGCTCATGTCTTCGGGCGCCATGTACGACGGCTGCCACGGCAGGTCGCCGATATCCTGGACGAACACGGGCTCCTTCGCCGACCTCTCCTTGGTGTCGGAGGTATAGACGAGGCGGGTGATCCCCTCGGTGGTCGAAATCGGCCCGTACTCGACGCCCCCGGGCCTGTAATGAAAACTCTCCTTGCGGAGGTGCATGTCGCCGCACTGCATCTCGCCCTCCAGGACATACATGTCCATGGGCCAGGCGCTGACGGCCTTGTTTTGTTTGAAGCCGGGGTCGAAGCGGATCAACGCGGTGCGCGCCCCGGTTTCCGAGTCCTTGGAAAGGGTCTTGATCCAGGCGGCGCCTTCAGAGTCCTTCACCTGGAGCGGCATCCATCGCATCTCGTCCGCGTATACGGCGCTTTGGTTGGTCCTTCTTGGCACGGTTACGTCTCCTCGTGGTTGATATGCGAAACGGTTAGGATTCTGGGCGCCCGGAAACCTCTCGACCGGCGTTGAGACCGCAAGGATAGCCCCAGGTGGTGCCGGGGCCCAAGGTGCCACCGTTGCCCAGGTAGCCACGGCCGGCGAGGGACGCCGCGACGTTGCCGGCGGCGTACAGTCCCGCTATCGGCCGCTCCCAAACGTCGAGCACCTGACCACGCGTGTTCGTCCGCACGCCGCCCTTGGTGCCGAGGGCTCCAGGGTACACGGGCACGGCGTAGAACGGAGGCTTCTCGATGGTCCCGAGCGTCGGGTGGTGCGTGTTCAGCCGGTCGCTATAGGCACGGTCGAATGGGCTGTCGCCGCGATGGAAGTCTTCGTCCTTCTTGGCGCGGGCGAAGCCGTTGAATCGCGTGACGTTCGCTTCGAGTCCCACGGGGTCGATGCCGACCTTGCGCGCAAGGCCCTCGAGGGTCTCGTCGCGCGTCAGCCAGTCCGGGTCGGGATCCGTGGGGCGCATGCCCAGGGGGATGTAGTTCTCCCGAAACTGGGCGTCGCAGATAAACCAGCACGGCAGGTTCCGGTAGTCCCAGGACTCGATATCGAAGGCGATCATCGGCCGCTGCCGGTTGGTGAAGACGGTGGCCTCGTTGACGAACCGCTCGCCGAACCGGTTCACCATCACGGAGTGCGGGACCGCTGCCTCTCCGTTCAGCGGACGGTTGAGCGGACTCGCCTCGTAGGTCTCGCCCGGCACTACCGCGGCGGGGCACCAGTAAGCTTCGCTCATGTTCAACAAGCCGGCGCCAAGCTCCATCGCCATAATGAGGGCGTCGCCCTCATTATAGGGCGGGCTTTGCGGGTGGGTGAGCGGGCCCGCGGTTCGTCGTCGACGCTACATCCGGGCTCACGGTCACGATTCGCCCGGCGACGTCGGGAAACTCACGGGCGAGATCGACGAGGATGACCCCGAAGGCTTGCTGTGTCGACATCTTCGCAGGATACGAGTGGCCCAGCATGCGAGGGACCTCGATCTGCGGCACCTCGACCGGTCCTGAGGGGGGCCGCAGCCGTTCGGCGGCCTTCGCACAAAACGCGGCCTCGTCGGAGCCCGGCGGGAAGGAGGCCCAAACCTCGTCGACTCCTAGCTCTCGCTGCAGGGCGTCCATCTGCGCTTGGGACAGCAAAACCGAGTGGTTCTGAGGATCGCCGACGGAGGGAAGCCGCCAGCCCTTGAGCGTATAGGCGAACACCATGCTTGGCCGAGGGGCGGCGTCGGCCTCGGCGAAGGCCTCCCGCAGGGTGATCAGGTCGTGGCCTCCGAGGTTCGTGAAGATCTCTCGAAGCTGACTATCATCCCACTGGCCGGTGAGCCGGACCAACTCCTGGGGCGCGCTGCTGTAGCGCGGAAGCCACTCCCGCAACGTCTCCGCCGACTCCCTGACGAGGCGTTGATAGACCTCGTTGGGCATCGAGTCGATGGACTCGCGAAGCAGCTCGCCCCTTGGCACTGCGAACGCCTCCTCCATCTTCGAGCCGTACTTCGCGTCGATGACATGCCAGCCGTTCGCCGCAGCCATCTCGCGCCAGACCTGGACCCTGATACCCGGGATGACCCTATCGAGGCTCTGGCGGTTCAGGTCGACGACCCAGAGCACGTTGGGGTTATCTCCCAACTCCGGCTCCACCATGGCTTCCCACACCGTCCCTTCGTCGAGCTCCGCGTCGCCGAACAACGAGATGAAGCGGGGGCGGACACCGTTGGCCGAGGGGAAGTGGCCCTGAAGGTAGCGCTCCACCACGGCGGCGAACGCCGGGGCAACGGACCCCAGCCCGACGGACCCCGTCGAGAAGTCCACGAAGTCGGGGTCCTTCGTGCGGCTGGGATAGGCCTGCAGGCCGTGGGAATCGCGGAGCGTCGTCAGGTACCGCTCATCGAGGTTGCCGAGCAGGAACTGAATCGCATGGAAGACCGGCGAGGCGTGCGGTTTGACGGAAAGGCGGTCGCCGGACCGCATGAAGTCGAACATCAACGACGTGAGGATACTGACGACCGATGCGCTCGAGGCCTGATGCCCGCCGGCCTTGATCCCGTCCGGGTTCTTCCGAACGTTGTTGGCATGGTGGACCATCTGCGTGGCCAGCCATAACACGCGGTCCTGGATGGAGCTGAGAACGGTGTCGCGCTTGGCGACTGGGGCGACGGTCCGACTACGATGACGGGTTGTCACGGCGTCCTCCTCTGACCAAGGTGAGTCCGAGGAACAGCCCCGCACGCTCTTGACGGGAAGTCTCCACATCAAGCTGCTTGAATCTGGGCGGCTCACCGTCTTCGAGGGGAGCGATCACGGTCCCATCCAGAGTATTCTCACTCGCAAATGCCGTCAACGTTCAATCAGCGGGGTCCAGTTCTTCAGTGGTGACCTTGTATTTGCCATGGTGATATCTGACGGGCACGGAGAAGGTGTTCGTGGTGGAGACTGGGGAGACTCGCACTCCACCTGAAACACAGGGTGCCCGGCCAGGGGGTGACCGTTCGACTTAGTGAACGCGGCAAGTGTGCGAATGATTGGCCCGTCCTCGCAGAGAGACGACTGTCTCGTTAGAGCGTCCGGCCGTTCATTCTGGAAACCGGGAAGATCGCTTCGATGCGGGTCCCTTTCCCGTACTCGGACTCCACCTCTAGTCTTCCGCCATGCACAGAGCAATAGTCTTCAATGGAAAGCAGCCCAAGACCCCTGGGCGCATTGGTCGCGTCGAATCCCTCCCCGTCGTCCGCAATGGAGACGCCGATGTAACCACTGTGCCGAGTATTGACCGCGATACGGACACTCTCGGCGTTGGCGTGCTTTAGAACGTTCGCCAAGGCCTCCTCGACGACCCGATAGATCGCTAGCGATAGCTCCTCAGAATAACCGCCAACGAGTGCTGGCTTTCGGGCGTCAGCGTCGTGATGCAAATCGACGCGGGTGCCGGATGTCTGTTGGAATGAAGCCGCCAGTGAGCGGAGCGCTCCTGTCAGTCCCGCTCTGATCACCGCCGGATGCAGGCCTCGGGCAATGTTGCGGAGTTCGTTATCGATCAACCCCTGGAGGTGATTGGTGGCCTTTGAGATGAGCTCGGTGGCCGAGTCTGGGTCGACGTTGACCTTGCCGGAGGCATCCTGGAGCCACAGTATGGACGTGAGCATCCCCATTTGCACCTTTCCGTGGAGGTCCTCGGCCATATGCCGGCGAAGCTCTTCCTGCACGTGCACGATACGCCGCCGAGACTCTGCGAGCTGCGCATGGACCGCTTCAAGCCTGTGTCTGGTTGATCCCAAGCCGGAGGCGCTGCAAGACTGAACGTCCACCACTGCTTCGACACCGAACGCCGACGCACGACTCAGCGGCGGGACTTTCCTTAACCGGCCCATAAGCATCCTCCCTGCAACTCCCAGGCTTCGAGCACCGGACGGAGCCTCTACTGGTCCAGGACCCTTCCGATCTATCTATTTTTCTTCTTTGGGTCCTTGGCGGTCTCTGGTCGTCATCTCTCAGACCTTCGTCTTCTTGCCGGGCTTGTCGTCGGATTGGCCAGGTGGACCTCCCGACTGGCCGGGCCCATCACCGTCGTTGCTGGATTGGCGGGGCGCGCCTTCGTCGCCGGACTGGCTTGGCGCATCGTCGTTGCCGGATTGGCTAGACGTGTCGTCATCGGATTCGCTGGGGGTGGTGGCAGACGTGCCGGACTTGTCCTTGGATTTATCGGCATTGTTTCCGGGACCGTTGTTATCGTTGTCAGCTTGGCCCGGTGCGCCTCCCGACTGACCAGGGGCGTCTTCATCTTCTTCGGGTTGCCAAGGGAGTGTGTCGACGGACTGACCTCGCTCGTCCTTGTCGTCGGACTGGCCAGGGGCATCGCCTGACTGGCCGGGCGCATCGTCATCCTCGTCGTCGGACTGGCCTGGGGTGTCGCCTGACTCACCTGGCTCGTCCTCGTCGTCGTCCTCGTCGTCGGACTGACCGGGGGCGTCGTCCTCGTCGACGGACTGACCGGGGGCGTTGCCGGACTGGCCAGGCCCATCGTCGTCATCGTCCGATTGGCCTGGGGCGTTGCCAGACTGCCCAGGTGCGTCGTCCTCGTCGACGGACTGACCGATGACATCGGCGGCGACGAACTCTCCGTCGCTAATTACCCCTTCGACGGTCACTTGACTGCCAGGGAGGAGAAGCCCGCTGACTCGACTCAGGAGATCTGTAGATATGGACTGCCCATCAATGATGAGCCCCACAATGCTGCCGTCCTCGTCGCGAACGACGACGTCCACCAAGCCCTCCAGCTTGAATTCACGCCGCTCGGAGTCCTCGGGGGGCTCATCAGGGCCTATCTTGTCGGCGATCACATCCCCCTGCTGAACCCGGCCCTCGAGTTGGATTGGTTGACCGATCTCGATGCCCTCGAGGTCGTTGCCTTGGTCAACCGCGACGTCGACGCCGTCTATCGTGACCTCTACGACCACGCCTTCGGAGTTCCTTTCGACGTGCTGAACGGGGCCCCGGATCTTGATCGCCGACTCCAGAGCCGGTCCGGGACCGTTGTCCCGTCCTTCGGTTCTGCGGGCGACAATCGCACCGTCCTGGAGAATCGCCGTGATCGTCACTTCAACCCCTGGCACAAGAGGAGTGTCGATCTCGGTCAGGTCGTCGATCGACACGCTGAGCCCGGCAACGCGTATGGCCGAGACTCGTCCTGAAGCCCCACGGCTTACAACCTCCACGCGTCCCGAGACCTCGACCTCGGCGACATCGCCTTTGGGGTGTGCGCCTTTTGTCTTGATCTCCGCGGCCAGAACGGACCCGTCGAGAGTGGCAACGCCGTCGATCTTGACCTGGGCACCCACCTCAAGACGGTTGCCCACGTTCGAGAGAGGGCTGGTGGCTACGTGGATGCCGTTGACAGTGAAACTGCCGTCCTCGTTCACTTGCTCAACCGTGCCTTCGATTTCCACGGAGTTGGACTCGGGTCGCTCGGTGGGGCCCGCTGGCCCCGGACTCTTTACTTCGCTGGCCCTCACCGCGCCGGCTGAGGTCAGGACAGCTTGTACGGCGACAAAGTCTCCTCGCTTGGGTGCTCCCTCGATGTCCGTGAGCGGGCTCAGTCCCACGGAAACTCCGTTGACGATGAGGGCTCCGTCTTGGACCTCATCGACGGTACCGGAAATCTCGACTTTGGTGCCGCGAGCCGTGGCTTGCGGCTGCGGCCCCTCAACGTTGCGCGCAATCAAGGAGCCGTCATCATCGACATCGGCTCCGACCTTGATCCTCTGGTCGACGGATGGGGAACCGCTGAGCTGTGTCTGCGCGTTGATGGCAATTGCAGCCCCACTCACAATCCACTTTCCGTCGGGAGTGACTCCCTGGAAGGTCCCGTCCAACTCTGCGCTGGTGTCCGTTGGCCCGGCGCCGGTCGGCCTGTTCTCGATCTCTCTGGCTCGGAGCGCTCCGTCTTCCGTCAGGACGGCGCTAACCTTGACCTGCTCACCTGCGGGAGGTAGCCCGTCCGTATCACTGTTTGCATCCACCTCCACGGGGGTTCCGGAGACGATCCATCGACCGTCGTCGTCGACGCCCTGGAACTCACCGCGGAGAATGGTGCGGTCAGACGCTTCGTTTGCTGAACCTGCCGTATCGACATGCCGTGCAACCAGAGCCCCGTCCGCGGTCAACGTTGTCTCAATGCTCAGCGGTTGGCCAACGACCACAGCGGAAACGAAAGTCGTGGCGGGGTTCACGGTTACCGGAACCCCGTCGATTATCCAGCGACCTTCACCATCGAGATCCTGGAAGGAGCCCCGGACATTCGCGTCCCCAGCGGCAACCGGAGGCTGTTCTCCGGAGTCGGCTACGGCTTCCACGGCCTTGGTTACGTGGATTTGTGCGTCATCGAAAAGCAGGTCGCCAGTTTGAAGACTTCTCGTGGCGACGAGAATGACCGTTGCGCCGGAAGTGAGTGCCGTCGCACCTCCATGGAACTGAACGTCGTTGTCAGGAGTCCTGGCGAGCGAGATCGCACCGGCGACGCCATCGGGGCGGACGATGATTTCGGTGTCTGAAACCGCGATCACCACTCCGGCAACGTGTCTGATGGAGGTCTTCCCGGGGATGACGAGGATCTGGTCCGCCACGAGCCCGGTGTCGTCGTCGGTGAGGGATAGGGCTATGGAGTCGCCAGCGGCAAGGTCCGCCAGGCCGCCCTCGGGGTCGACGCGGGATTGCACACGGGTCGCATCAGAAACCGGGACTTCGACAATTCCTTCGTCCGTACGGACCAGAATGAAGCCGTCCTCTACAGAGACGACGGTGCCAAAGAAGTCCCGCTCGAGGGGTGGAGGATCGGCGGCCAGCGCCACCGACGTCAGGCTCGTGGCCGAAAAGAAGACGGCAACAACCGACATGAAAACAGCGTAGCGTAGCCGCATCTCAGCAAGCCCTCACCGGCAGCGCGAGCTGCCTCCCTCGATGGTGAGAATACTCAGGGCCCGTTACTGCTGTATTACCTGACGGCGTCGGTTGACGGGGTTGAAAGTCCACTCAGTGAGAACGCTGCGCGTCCTAAGGCCGATAAATCACGGCGAGGATGGCGCTCAGGACTTGACGGCTGGCACCGGTGGCGACGACCTCGATGACGTTGGGGCCCTCGTCGAGGACGACCCGAGTCGAAAATAGACCGAGCTCGTCAACCGGGACCTGAGTCCCGTTCACCGTAAGCACCGCATCCGGCGTCGTCCTGCCGGAGACGAGGACTGGGTTGTCGCGAACAATGGTCTGGTTCTCAGGGTCGGTGACAAGGAGAAAGAAAGGCTGGGGTGGCAGCGCCGTTGAAGTCAATCGCACGAATCTCGTCACTGACTCCCCTGCAGTGTCCGTCGAGGCCACCCGAATCAGATTTTCTCCCGGCACAAGGCTAATCTCGGACTGGAAACGCCCCTCTTCGTCCACCTCGGTTGGCTCGTCGTTGATAGTGACCTTGGCTCCAGGTTGCGTCACGCCGTGAACGACGATCAAGCTGGCGCTGACCGTGCTTCCATCCTCAGGCCCGCGAACCTCGAGGAGCAGCTCCGGCTTTGGCGTCGGGCTCGGAGATGGCAACGGTGTCGGTTCCGACGTGGGGATCGGAGTCGGGGTCGGCGACGGTGTGGGAACGGTCGTGGGGGATGTGGTCGTAGGGAGAACGGAGTTGTTGGACGCAGGGGCGAGACTCGGTGTCGGAACAGGCGTGAGAGCGGGAGCCGTGGTCGAGGCGCTGGTCGAGCGTTCCACAACGGACACGCAGCCGCCCAATACGACCGCTATCGCGACCGACACGAAAAAGAAGGCGGCCCGTCTCGGTGCGGAGTTGAAGCTGCCAGCCATGGTTCGAATAACCCGGGCGTTGCTACGAGACTTGTTTGGACCAGGCTGGCGCAAGACCCCTACCCGGCCGGCAAGTTCAGGAGGAATTCAGTATGGTGGTCGGAGTCGGGAGCCGGCGTGCTCATGACGGTGAGCAGCCCGCCGGCACGCTGAGCCAGGGTCCTTGCTATATATAACCCCAGTCCGGAGCTCGACCTCTCTTCGCCCCGAGCTGCCTCCGGTGTCCACTCCCGATCGAAGATGTGACCGTGGTAGTGGTCCTCGATACCAGGGCCGTCGTCCCAAACGCTGATGGAGAAGCTATCCTGGTCCCGGGTGAGCTTGACCTCGACCTGCTGCGTGGCGAAGCGCACGGCGTTATCGATGAGATTCGTGACGATGTGCTCGATGGCCGAGCCGTCCGAATAGACGATGCCGAGCTTGGCAGGCTCGGACCACCAGGTGACCACCTTTCCCGATTCTTGGGCAACGGGATTGTAGCGGTCGACTATCCTTTGAAGGAGTCGCCCAGGCTCCACCGGCTGGCTCCTTCGGTGATTCCCGGGGGCCTCAAGCTCGATCAACGTCTGCATATTCGACATCATGAGCCGGAAGCTGGGGGTCTGCCGTTCGATCTCGTCCAGCAACTCCCGAGTTGGTGTATCGAGCTCGGTCCCCGATGACCTTGCGATGGCTCGAAGCTCGCGCTGCTTGCCAAGGATGCGCCGCAACGGCCGTCCCAAGTCGTGGTCGAAGAGCTCGAAATACTGCCGGGTCAACCGACTCCAGTTTTCGGACTCATGGGGATCGAGGCCCCAGTTCCCGAGCCTCAACCACGCCAGGCGGGGCAAGAAATAAGACAGAGTGAGGAGGGTTAATCCTGAGATTACGAGAATGGCGCCGATATATGTCGGAGGCTCGATGCTCCAGAAGCTGTTGAAGAGCGACTCCCCAACCAAGGGGGCCAAGATGAAGCCGATCAAACCCGCGAGGGCCAAGAGGCCGCCGGTTATCTGGACGCCGAGCAGTATGCGAGGGAAACGCGCCAATGGTCACGACTTGGGCGGGAAGAGACGATAGCCCTGGTTGCGGACGTTTACGATCAGGTCGGCCGGCCCGAATTGGACTCCCAAGGCCTTGCCCAGGGAGTCTTTGATTTCGTGGATCCTGACTCTGAGCGATGCCCTCGGGTCCTCTCCATCGGAGAATGGCTCGAGCCGAGCGAATGACACCAACTCGCCAGGGTTTCGGTACAAACTGGTCGCGAGCTCCAGTAGGATCTCGTACTTCATCCCCTGGAGGTCCCTTACCGGGTCTCGTACATCGTTGGTCTTGACGTAGACCAACTTGGTGTGCGTGTCGAGGTCGATGCGGGTTCCGATTGAGACCACGTCGGGCGTCGTCCCTATCAAACGGCGGAGCCGGAGCACGACTTCCTCCGGACCCGCGAGTTTGTCGATGAAGTCGACGACCGCATCCCAGCGCAAGGTCTCCCGGACAGCGGTCTCTCTCTCCGGGCCTTGCGCGTACTGGGTAAACATCAGGACCGGTAACTGGGGATACCGGTCGATCAGGGTCCGGAGAATCCCCAGACCCTTGAATCGATCGTCTTTGTGGTCGCCAAACCTGACATCGAGGACAACGCCGTCCGGCTGGTACTCTTCGACGGCGTAAAGCGTGGCCACTTCAAAGTCGTTCCCCGTAAGCACCGGGGACTCCGGCTTGACGACAACAGTTGTCCAACGTTCCTCTTCGAGCCGTCTCCTGACGGCTTTGACAATCGAGGACTCCCACTCGTCGTCGACGATGAGAATCGTCTGCCCATTACTCGCCATGGCCCTCACACCCTCCATCGTCGTCCGCTGGCTCCGAGTCGCTGCCGCCGGTCCGTTCGGACACTCAAGAGCAGGATACGCTCTCAGCAGATGACGCCTCCACCTGATTGGTTCGCAACGCCGTCGATGATACCAGGAACGGCCAGTTCTCAGGGATGAGTAGTCAAGATGTCCATCCCGCGAACGCATGCTCCGAGGGCCGCACACTGTCGGCGAAGCGAACCGTCACCGACGCACATCTGCGTTCGGTGCCCGCCGAAAGAATCCTCCCCTTTTAACAACGAACGAATGGCTAGCAGGTTGGGCATGATAACGGATGGAGTGTTACACGGGAGTTACCGTGGCGACCCAACGGCGCTGGGCGAACCAGCCACCAAACGGGGACGAAATCCCCAACCCCCGTCCATCCTGCGACAGAATTGGAACGACTTAACGTAATGTCAGAGACGGGTAGTTAATTCATTGGTGGAGACGAGGGAGAGTCGAACTATACCTGATCTCAAATCCCACACTTTGCGGCCGCTGGGGCATATTCGCGATTTTGCGCTATGGTGCCCTGAGTTCTCCGAGCCTGCCGTCAATCCTGCTTGCCTCCAGCGACAACCTCTCCCACTCCTCCCAGAGCGATTGCTCCTCCCTCTTGAGCACTTGGTACTGTTCTCCCGAAGAGGCTAGCTGAGCGGTGTTTTCAAACTGATCGGGGCTGGAGAACAGCGCCTCCAACTGCGCAATCTGGGCCTCCTGGGCCACCAGCGTGGCATCGACTTCATCTATTCGCCTGACTAGCCTTCGGGCCTCTCTGCTGAGGTCACGGCGCAGCTCCTCTTCGGTGCTCCGAGATCGTCCCTTGCGTCGCTTGGCGGGTTGGTTTCCGGCAGAGCCTTGCTTCGAAGCGTCATGGTTCACTCCGTTGGCAGCGACACGAGTGCTACCTTGCGCGACAGCTGCCTGTTTCCGGAACAGGTAGCTGTCGTAGTCGCCGGGGTGGATCATGGGTTGGTCGCCATCGACCTCAATGATTTTGTTGGCGATCTGCCGTATGAGTGTGCGGTCGTGGGTTGTGAGGCAGATGGTGCCGCGATAATCGCTGAGGGCGTCTGTGAGGACTTCCCTGGAGGCTATGTCCAAGTGGTTGGTTGGCTCGTCCATGAGCAGCAGGTTACTTCGCTGGACCAGCAGCTTGGCCAGGGCCACTCGCGCCTTTTCTCCACCCGACAATACGGATATGGGCTTGCGGACGTCGTTGCCACTGAACAGAAAGCCACCGAGGATGTGCCGCAGGTTCTGGTCTGATTCCTCAGGCGCAGCTTGCCGAAGCTCCTCGATGAGTGTGTTGCCAGGGTTGAGCAGCTCCAACACATGCTGCGCGTAGTAGGCTGTGATCACGTTGCGGCCAATCTTCCGCTCACCCTCCTCAAAGGGAAGGACACCCGCGAGGATCTTCATCATGGTCGTCTTGCCGGCGCCGTTGGGACCGACCAGGGCGACCCGGTCACCGCGCATCAGCGTCAGGTTCAGACCTCGGTAGACGTTGTGATCGCCGTAGGACTTGCTCAAGTTAGTGAGACGGATCGCCTCAGCATCGCTCCGTGCCGGCTCCGGGAAGGAATAGCGGACCCTCTTGGTCGCCCTGGGCAGCTGAATCTCCTGTACCTTCTCCAGTTGCTTCAAGCGGCTCTGCACCTGAGAGGCTTTCCTGGCCTTAGAGCGAAAGCGCTCCACAAAGCGCATCTGCCTCTGGACCTCGCGTTTCTGCCTGGCCGCGGCAGCTTGTTTGACCTGATGAGTACGTTCGGTGGCGATGAGGTAGTCGTCATAGCCGCCTCTTATAAGCACCACCTCGTCTGGTGCAAAAGCCAGCACCATGGTCGCTACCTGGTTCAGGAAAGCCCGGTCGTGAGAGGTGACGACTATCGCGCCACGGAACGAGGACAGGTACTTCTCAAACCACAAGTTTGCGTCAAGGTCCAGGTGGTTGGTTGGCTCGTCCAAGAGCAACACATCGGGCTTCCTGAAAAGCAACTTGCCCAGCGCAGCGCGCATTAGCCAACCGCCGCTGAATTCGCCGAGGTTTCGGAAGAAGTCCGCTTGCTTAAAGCCTAGCCCGGAGAGGATCGCCTTGGCCTCGTGCTCCCTGTAGTCTCCGTCAGCCGCCTCTAATGCCACGTCAAGCTGGCTGAGTTGTCGTCGGAGCTCATCGCGACTGCCGGAGTTGGCCTGCAATGAAAGAGACTCATGGATGGCGGCGATCCTGTCTCTAAGAGCGGCCACCTCCGAAGATTCCTCAAGCACATCCTGTATCAGGGTTCTGCTGGAAGCCCGAGTCTGCTCTTGCTTGAGATAGCCTATAGTGATGTTGCGATGCTTGGATAAACTCCCAGCGTCTGGAGAGATATCGCCAGCCAGGATGTCCAGGAAGGTGGTCTTGCCCGAACCGTTGTTTCCTACCAAGGCAATGCGCTCTCCGGCGGCCACGTTGAGGGTTAGGCCGCTGAAAAGAATCCGGTCCCCGTAGGCCTTGCTGACGTTGGCAGCGCTTAGCATTTTGACTTTTGGCCTCAGATCAAACTGTGACTACTTCAGCGAAAGCTGCGGGCGTCCAAAGAACCCGCAATCCTTGACGGGACGAATCGTAATGTTCCTGAGCTGTGACGTCGGGACTATACTCTAGGCAGACATCTCTAAGCACCGGTGAGAGCCGAACGACCCAAGGGCCGATTCCGACGACCTCGATTCTCGATGGCAGCAATTGTTGGGTATCGAGAGTCGGTGTAGAGTCGAACTCTACCTGAAACACCGTCCTCGACCTTAGCTGGTCGCCTATGTCTGTTGCATCACGATCGACCCCACGCACGGCTCATACTTCGATAGTCATTCCCTCATAGGCCACGGTGACGGTTATTCCTAGCCGGGAAGCTAGCCGGTCCAAATCCTCCACGATCTCTTCTTCCACTCGTGAGTGGAGGTGAACGACAACTATCCGAGGGATCGTCCCACCGTTCGCTTGCAGCCTGCGCACCTCTTGCTCAAGGACTGCCGGCGTCATGTGGTGGGTCAAACGGGCGAGGGGCTCTTGGGAATCAGGAAAGGTGGTTTCCACGAATGCCAAGTCCGGGGTTAACGCCTGCCAGGTTTCCGCCAATCCTTCCCCGTTGGTGTCACCGCCATAGAAGAAGCTGTGTCCGTCGGCGGATCTGACCCAGTAGCCAACGGCGGGCACCGAATGGGGCACAGCTATCGGTGAGATCTTGAGGCCGCACACCTCGTACTCCTCTTGAGGCTCGAGGGGTACGAGGCGAAGCCGGGGTTCGTGAGGCGACGGTATCCTCGTGAAGTCGGGGTACAGGCTGCCATTGAGAAGATGACGCTTGAGATGGTCAAGAGTCCCCGGCGTCCCAAAAACAGGGAGGGTGACTCCAGACTCAAATCCCCCCAGGGCGAGAATAGGCAAGTCCCGCACATGATCGTAGTGATGGTGGGTGATCAACACCCCTTGAATCTGTGACTGCTCTTCAGCCGTAAGCGTGGACGTAATGGCGCCTGCGTCGAGGGCCAGCGTCCCGTTCACCAGAAGACTTGCCAAGCGAGTCTTCGCGGTTTCGGTATGGTGGCAGCCTAGGACACGTATCAGCATCGGAAATCGGACAGCGGTCCGCTCATCAATCGTAGGAGGGCCCCCCTGCGGCGTCAAGACGAATGTTCGCCTTCCCTATTTGCTTGACTTGGACGCGGTCCCAATTCATGCTCCCAGTGGCGCGGCTCTGCCCGACGCGCCGGCGGATTGCGGATGCGCCACGTGTGAAGAGAGGGGAATCGGTGTCGACAGCGGACGTGCTACGCGAGGTATGGTTGTTTTCAGGGATGGAGCCAGGCGAACTCGACGCCATGTCGGGCTTTACGTTTCAGAAGACGTTCGCACCGGGAGAATTGATAGTAGAGGAAGGCCGTACCGGCAACGGACTCTACGTGGTCATCTCGGGCAAAGTAGAGGTAGTCAAAGGACTTGGCACGCAACAACAGCAGATTGTTGCTACATTCGGGTCGGGTGAGGTTTTCGGAGAAATGGCGCTTCTCGGCGAATGGCCGAGGACCGCGAGCGTGAGGGCGGTGGAGCAAGCCGATTGTCTAGGAATGGACCGGTGGGTGTTCCTGGCTCAGCTCGAGAGGCATCCCAAGGTCGCCATCAAGATGCTGCAGATCATCGCCCAGCGCCTCAGGGACACCGACGACCGTCTTGCCAAATTAACGATGAAGTCTTAGGCGTCCGACGGTCGTCAGTCCGCCGAGAATCCGATTTCTTTGTGGCTGCCGTCGCACAGTGGCTTGGTTTTCGAGGCCCCGCATCGGCATAACGTCATCCGGTTGCGACTTTCGATGGGTTCCCCGTCCGAACGCTCGATCGGGATGCCACCGGTAATCCACAACGGGCCGTCGGGGGTCACCGAAATCTCCATGGGGTAGTCCGGCTCTATCTCAGCGCTATCGGGTTCGAGTGCGTACGCCAGCGCGCCTGAGGGGCATCTTTCGATCATAGCCATCAATTGTGCGCGGACTTGGGTGTCTTCCGTGTTCTTTCGCATTTTCCAGATATCGGTGACACGGTTGCCACAGAAGCCGGCGTGGACGCAAATCGATCGGTCGTCTCTGACGACGAGCTTCGTAACCTCGAAATTCCTCCGGCGCTCGGCGATGGGTCCGGTATCAGCCGCCTCCGCGCCGTCAAAACCGACCTTGGCATGCGTCCCATCACAGAACGGCTTGTTGCTGGATTGGCCGCACCGGCATAGCAAGTACCGCCTGTTCGGTGCCAGCGTATCAACCTTCTCCCACGTAATGGGCTCGCCGTGCTCAGATAGCACAGGCCTCTTTCGGACTAGCGGGACGCTGCCGGTAACACTGTACGGTCCGTTCCGGCGGACCGAGATGGCCGGCGGAGCCGAGGCAGTCTGCTTCTGCACTCCAGGGGCTACGGCTTTGCTGAGTTGGGCGGCATATTGCGTCAAAGCACGCTGTACACCGGTGATTACAGGGGACGTGACTTCGTCGGTCCGCAGAAACCCACAGTATGCCGATAGCTCCTGCAGTCGTTCGGTGAAAAAGGCCCAGACAGCCGCTTTGTGGGGCGGCGTGCTAACGTCGCGAGAGAATCGGAAACTTGGGCCTGCCGTCAGCCCTGGTTGGGACGGGCCTGCAGGCAGAGTCGTCAGCGCCTGCCCTAGCGGCCCTATGACTTCTGCCATCATGCTCACCGTGACGTCTGAAATCTGAGCGAGCTCGCTCTCCTGCTCCTCATCATGGAGGTACAGGCGCCCCAACATCTGAATCAAGAGCTCGTAGCACCCGTCGAACAAATTGCTCATGTCGACGCTGAGGGGGTCTTCTAGCAGATTCACCGCAGCAGGGTCTGTAACGTCGTTGGGCATCATCGAATAAGGGTTCCAAACGACCGGCCGTCCAGGCTCGAATTTGGGGTCTTCCTCCAGGGCCCGCTCGTACTCTTCTTGGATGCCAACGAACTTGCCGTAATGGGAATCCTTTGTGCCGTGCTGCGCCCCTTCTCCCTGGGTCACGATTCCTTGAAGGGCTGCCGCGGCAGAGGCCAAGTCCGTCACGGGGATCAGGCCTGCCAGGCCGAAACGGGACTCGTCTACCTGCGCTTCGGGAGGGCCGACGAAGAGTCGGTCTTCACCGTATTTTTGGGCAAGATATTGCAGACCGTCTTCGATACCTGTGTAAAGCGTACCCTGGCTCGAGTAGTCTCTTGCGCTTGAGAAAATGTCGCTGAGTTTCGTCTCGGGCAGATCTGGTGATTGGAAGCTTGTCTCCCCAGCATGGGCTTCCGCCAGGTCCAAAGGCCTCTCGATGAACGCGAAGCTGTTGAGAGATTCCCGGCAAAACGGGACGAGCGCAAGCCTGAAGGATGGTGGGTATGCTCTCGGGCTGGAGGGGAGGTTTGGCCGGCGAAGGTGAGGAGCGCCGCCTACCGCCGTGAGCAGGTTGCAGACGAGCCCCATGTGCAGCATCTCTTCAAGACCGACCTGTAGAATCGTCCTACGCCACCTGGTAATAAGCCCCAGCTGCTCTTCAGTGACCCCTTCGGTGGCACTTTGCTTCAGAGAGAAGGCAGCGAACAGATAACAGCACATGATCCCATGTTCCAGCTCCGCTGCCTCAGTGAGCAGGTAGATCAGTTGCGCCCTGTTTTCAATCCTGAGTGGTGCGTCCATCCGAACCTCTTCTTCGTCTTACCGAGCTCGGTCGCCCACGCGATAATCCATCTATTCGCACGGGGGCCGGCGACCCCAGGGTCAGTATTCTACGCGCTTACCCGCAATCAACAAGAGCCCGGCGTGGACAGAGCAAGCCGGGGCTGTTCTGCGCGGCTGGCCGATCTGCTATAACATTCGCTTTGATCGACCTCAGGAATTCAACCCGTCCGCTAGGACATCCCGACTGGAAGTCTCAATGGAGGCCCTGTCTTGACGCAACAGCTGCCAATGGGGACAGTCACCTTCCTATTGACCGACGTCGAGGGCAGCACACGGCTTTGGGAGCACCACCCGGATGCTATGAAGCCGGTGTTGGCGCGCCATGACACAGTAATAGCCTCCACCGTCGAGAAACATTCGGGCGCGGTCGTAAAAAGCCGGGGTGAAGGGGATAGCATCTTTTCGGTGTTCGCCCGGGCCTCGGATGCAGTCGCGGCTGCCTGTGCCATTCAGCAACAGTTGTTGCGCGAACCCTGGCCGGCCGATATCTCGATTCGTGTCCGCATGGCTCTGCCTACCGGTGAGTCCGAGCTGCGTGACGACGACTACTACGGAGCCACTGTCAACCGCTGCGCCCGCCTCAGGGCCATCGCACACGGAGGCCAGGTTCTCCTCTCGCAGACAACCGCTCAGCTTGCGCAGGACGATCTGCCGGCCGGCGCAAGCTTACGGGACATGGGTCCCCACCGGCTCAAGGACCTGGAGCACCCGGAGCAAGTGTTCCAGTTGCTCCACCCCGACCTGCGTGCAGATTTCCCCGCCCTCGCTTCCCTGGATGCCCATCCTCATAATCTGCCGACCCAGCTAACGAGCTTTGTCGGGCGCCAGGGAGAATCGACGAGGTCGTGGGTCTCGTTTCGACAACTCGCCTGGTCACGCTGGCAGGCGCCGGCGGCTCAGGCAAGACAAGGCTGGTACATGAGATCGGAATGGCCCTGATCGAGAAGTATCCGGACGGAGTCTGGTATGTCGGCCTGGCGACCCTGACCGATCCTAAGATGTTGAGACCACATGTCGCTGCTGTCTTCAGCGTAGGAGAGGACGCCCTTAACGGGTATCTGCGAGAGAAAACGGTCCTCCTGATCCTGGACAACTGCGAGCACCTGCTTGCAGGGGCAGCCACGTTGGTTCAGTCGCTCCATGATTGCCCCGGGGTCAGCGTGATTGCGACAAGCCGAGAGGCGCTAAACGTAGCGGGCGAACGGACGTTCCAGGTGCCGCCACTGCCTATCCCCAGTGATAACGCCGACCAAGGGAGTATGGTGGAGTACCCTTCGGTGGAACTCTTCCTGGAACGGGCCCAAGCCACGAATCCCGCGTTCGAGTTAACGGCGAGCAACGCCGCTGCTGTGTCCCAGATTGTCCGGAGACTCGACGGGATCCCCTTGGCGATAGAGCTCGCCGCGTCCCGCGTGAAATTGCTCCAGCCGGCCGAGATCGCCAGCCGCCTTGATGAATGCTTCAAGTTCCTCAAGGGCGGACCAGTCGATGCCATGCCGCATCACCAGACCCTCGAGCGCGCCATTGACTGGAGCTATGACATGCTGGGTTCGGAGCAGCAAACGCTCTTCCGCCAGCTATCGGTGTTTCGGGGTGGCTTCACGTTCCCCGCTTGTGGGTTCGTCAGCGGCGCCGACGATGAGTATGAGGTTCTCGAGTCACTCGGCCAGCTGGTGGACAAATCACTCGTCCGGACGATGCCCGATGGCGGGGAGACTCGATACCAAATTCTGGAGCCGTTGCGTCAGTACGCCGCCGCCCGGATCACCGCCGACGAGGCAGCAGAAGCGAGGGGGCGACACGCGCGGTATTTTCAGGAGCTCGCCGAGCAGGCTGCGCCGGAGCTCCGCGGCCCGCAGCAGCTTGAATGGCTAGCGCGGCTGGAGACAGAACACGATAACCTTCGCGTCGCCATGGGGTGGGGCCTAGATGCGGGCGATGCGGACCTCGCACAGCGGACCGCCGCTGGCCTGGCCTGGTTCTGGATAATACGCCGACACGTCGCCGAGTCTGTGGACTGGTTCGACCGGGTGCTGGCCGTCGACGGGGGTTCTCCGAAGGCGCGTGCGTCAGCGCGTGTTCAGGCAGGCTTTGTACAATCGATGGTGCGGCAGGAAGACCTGGAGGGGTGCCTGGCGCTGATCCGTGAAGGACACGCGCAGTTCGCCGAGCTGGGAGACGAGCAAGGAGTAGCGACGGCTCAGACCCTTGATGCCTTTGTCCTGTGGTATCAGCGGGACCTCGAGACCTCGAGCCGCGGGTTCGTCGAGATTCAGGCAGCCCAGCGGGCCTCTGGGTTTGAGTGGGGCGACGCGTTTTGTGGCTGGTCCTTGGGTTCTACCGCGTGGTTTGCGGGAGACTTGCCACAGGCATACGGGCATCACTCCCGAGGCTTGGAAATCTTCCGTCGCGTCGGCGACCTCACTTTGATAGCCTGGACGCTCCTCCCTCTAGCAAACATCGCCTTGGAATCCGACGATCTGGACCAGGCTGCAGCGCTCTACGATGAATGCCTTCCCATGATGGTCGACCTTGGGGACCGTCACGGTGTGGGCGCCGTGTTGTTGGGACTCGGGATGGCAGCGCATTTCCGAGGTGAGACGGCCGAGGCTCAGCGAGTCCTCACAGAGGCGCAGACGCATCTGCGCGAAGGGGGCGGGGGCCAGGGACTATCCTGGCCGATTTCGAACGTCCTGGTCGATACCCGCACGCACGATCTGTTGGTCGAGGCGACAGACCGGTACCAGCAGGGCCTGAACCTACCGCCTGAAGAGTGGGCTCGGATGGTGTGTTCCGACGGCGAGGCCTGGCGCACCCGCGCGAAATCCAAGCGGTAACCGAACTTGGATCACCCAACTGACGAGAAAGCTGGGTCCGCGCTAGGACCCGTAATCTGAGGATAGTCGGAGGATGGCGAAGAGGTTAAGCCAGTCGCAGGGCTATTGAGGTCCAGCTCAGCTCGACCAACTCACCTCGTGCAGGCGTATCAGGTTGTCGAAGCCTTTGAGGGCCACTTCACCCTTGTCGACGAACGTCAACGCCTTGCCGATGCATAACTCCTTGATGACATTCGACGCCAGGATCTGGCCGGGCTGGGCATGGGCGCAGATTCTCGCGGCCAGTTGAACGGACGCACCGAAAAGGTCCTCGGCGTCCGCCTCCGGTTCGCCGGCGGTGAAGCCTATGCGCACCCGAATGGGGTTAGCAGCCTGATTGCCGTTGTGCTTCGCCAGCCCTTGTTGAATCGCGATAGCACACCCGGTGGCATCTGAGCAGGACAGGAACGAAGCCAGGACGCCGTCACCGGTATGTTTGACTTCCTTGCCCCGCCACTCGCCGAGCGCCGCGCGCACAATTGCATTGTGGGTGCGGAGGATCTCCATCGCCTCGGCGTCACCCAATCGATTCGTCGTGGCGGTCGAGCCCTCCATGTCCGTGAAGAGGATGATCCGGAGTCCGCCGTCCAGTGTCGGATTGTCACCGCCGGGTAGGATCGCCGCTCCCCCGGGATCCATTCCGCTGCCGAGGAAGGCGTCCACAACGACCTCCTCGACCGGGATGATCTTATCGGCGACGAGGCCATGCGCTTCCCGGTGAACGGCAACCGCCGCGGCCGGTTCGGGGGCATCGACGAGGCAAAAGGCCGACCCCGACTCCTCATTGAACCGATATTTCAGGTACCGAACCCCATACTTGTCTTGCGCCTCGAGGTCGGACAGGTGGGCCTGTTGGACCTCAACAGGCGTGGCTCCCCGCAGGCGATGGACATCCATAAAGAACGGCATCGGATCGTCTCCTTAATCTTCCGGCTTTCAATGGGAGAGCTTCGCTCGCTGACGAGCGTTGGTAGGTCCAGTTACACGTCCTCTTCACCCAGACCCTAGCGGATTATAGCGATAGGTTGGGAAAACTGCGTTTCTGGATATCGCCCTCATCACCCGGGTTGAGACCGGACCCCCTGCACAAACCAGGTGTTCATCTTACCCTTGCCTTTCACGTCAATTGCCCCTCTCGATTCGCACTCAAACTCGTCTTTGATCAGGTCATACGTCGCTTGGGTGATCTGAATCTTGCCGGGCTCCCCATGGGATTCCATGCGGCTCGCGGTATTAACGGCATCGCCCCAGATATCGTAGTGGAATTTTGTGCGACCGATTACGCCGGCAACCGTAAGCCCGGAGTTAATGCCGATGCGGAACTGGAGACCCCGTTCTTTTTGGCGGGGCTCCGATAGATACGCCACTATGTCTAGCGCGAGCCTCGTGATCGCTTGCGCATGGTCGGCGCGGGGTTTGGGCACCCCGAAGGCGACCAAGAAGCTATCGCCGATAGTCTGAATTTTTTCTAGCCCATGCTTGCTCACCAAGGTGTCAAAATGTGAAAAAACATCGTTCAAGAGGTCTACCAACTCTGTCGGAGAACAGCGACTGGCGAGAGCCGTAGATCCAACCATATCGGCGAAGAGGACGCTAACGGAGTCGAATTCATCCGCGATAGTCCGGTCTTCATGTTTCAGAATGAGTGTGATTTCGGCAGGTAAGACGTTCAGTAGCAGGCGTTCAGACCTTGCCCTTTCTTGCGCCAATAGCCGAAGCGAGTAGTAGAGAACCCCGAAGGCAATCAACGCCACGGTGCCCACATTCATGGCAAAGAATGCAATCGCCACGTTCGGGGGCAAGCTGTTACTTCGATCGATGAAGGGTTCCACGGCCCCACTCACCCCTGCCAGTCCGAGAAACGCCAGCGCCCAGACCAAAGCCTGACGGCGACCCGCCAAAAGAAGAGCTCCCAGGGGGCTCAGCATTCCCCACAAGATGACGGCACTGCCGCCCACAAATCCCCCCAACGCAAGCATAAGTAGGAACGGCAACAAAAGGATTAACAGCAGCTGACTGAAACGGAAAAGGCCGTAGTCGCGGCCGACGGCAAAGAGACCGAGGGTGAGCGCTGACGCTGCTGAATATGCTAACGGGATGGAGCCGGCCAACAGCTCGCCGAAGACCATGTACACCGAACCCCAAACGATTCCAGCGGGAATGATCATCGAAACGATTGCCAGCAGCATCCTTTTCTGATCTCGCAGATCGGCATCATCGGAAGCGTCAGCGCCGATGCGTTCAATGGATAGGAACAGCGCGCGGAACGATCGCTGGATCATGGCGCAATGGCAGCAAAGGCCGTCGCCCGCGGCCACGTCGCTCGCGGACGCACGACAAGGCAAAGTACGTAACGGCGCTTGGGCGAACCGCACCCGGGTGCAGCTCGAGGTGCACCCGGGTCACTCAGGGCCTGCCTCTTTGCTTATTCTCGTCTCGGGAGTGATTCGCGGCCGCGTGGGTACGGAGTTGGAACGGCTGAGCCGATGTTTCAGGGATTGGTGTCAGTGTGAATAGGGAGATTCACATGTCAGCTTTCCAGAGCGTTTTGGCGCTGGAGAGTTGTTCCACGGTCGAATCTATTGCCCCGAGCAGATTCGCATCTTCTCGACGAAGCGCCACGCCTCTTACGGCGTCGCGGCGGGTGCAGACATTTCACCTTTGAAGGCGGGCATCACTTTGCTGGAGAACCACTCCATGTGCTTTATGATCTCGGCCGCGGAGGAAAAGCCAAGACGCGTATAGATGTGGTTGAAGCCAGCGTCGCGCAGCCGGCCAACCTGGTCGATGACCAGGTTCGGCTCGAATGGCAGCGGGCCGGGACGATGTTGAGTTGCGGGAGCGGCTACGGACCTGGCTGGACGAGCGGCCGGACCCATGCGGTCATCGGTTGCGGCGGTGGGGTGAGGCGTATAAGGACGCTGCTCGCCGATGGCGAGGCTAAAGGAAAAGTTGAATTCGTCCGGGTTGCGGCCGGCCTTCTGCAACATCTCTTTGATGACCTCCACCTCGTTGGCCGCATCGTGAAACTCCTGCGTCTCAGTGGATCCGCCGCCCATCGGCATCCAGCCATCACCGAATTCAACGCAGCGGCGGCGGGCGGCGGGACCCATGCCCCCGATCCAGAACGGGATATGCGGCTTCTGAACGGGCTTTGGCTCGAAGCGGTTGTTACTGAAGTCGACGACCGTGCCGTGGAATTCAGGGTGGGCTTCAGTCCATAGGGCTCGGAAGGCCTTGAGGGTCTCGTCGGTGATGCGGCCGCGCTCCTCGAACGGCACGCCCAGCAGCTCGAACTCGCCCTTCATCCATCCGACGCCGGCACCGAGGGTGACACGGCCTTGGGAGACGACGTCGAGCGTGGCTAGCAGCTTGGCGGTCTGTATAGGTGGGCGATAGGGGACGATCATAACGAAGAACAGAAAGCGGATTGTCTTGGTGAGGGTGGCCAAGTGGGAGGCGAGCACGAAGTTGTCGTACCAGACCTCGTCAACTATGGGCGGATCGGTCGGCGCGTGGGGAAGGATGATGTGATCGCCGCCGATGTTGATGGCGTAGAACCCCAGTTGCTCCGCTGCTACGGTGGCCTGGGCGATGTTATCGATGCCGTCCCACATTCCGTGCGGAGAGAGCTTGAATGGCGTAAAAATCAGCGGTTTCGTTGTCCTATTCATGGGATACCTCCAACGGAGAGGAGCAGGCGGTCGTTATGCTGCAGCGCTCAAGGCAATGAGTAGCAGTCGGCGCGTCATAGTCCCCTCAACCCTTTCCCGAGTTTAGGCGATCGTAGGAGCGCCCGACGGCCGGGCTCCGAGTACGTGACCTGGTTCGTTGGGAAACGCAACTGTCTTTGAAGCGGGGCGTTCTGTGTTCTTAGTGGAGACGGGGGAGGGTCGAACTCTCCCTGAAACACCGCCACCAACTCCGCATACATCATGCGTCGGCGTCCCGATGACCGTGTTCGACCCAGGCTAAGTGAGCCCCCCGGGAACAGCGGTCTCTGGCACGACGGTGAACTCGTCCTTAAAGTGGGGGAGGACGTACTTGCCGAACATCTCGATGCTGCGCATGATGCGGTCGTGGCCGAAGCCGTCGATTCGTAGCATGATCTCCGTCGCGCCGGAATCGACATAACGCTGGATCTGCTTGATGCACGACTCCGGCGATCCGACGACGACTGTGCCCGACTCCTCAGCTAGCCAGGTCTTGTCGTCGATGCGGTCGGCGAACTCTTCCGCCTTCGCCATGTAGCCATAGCTCTTCCCGAACTTGGCCAGACGCGGGAAGATCAGGAAGGCCATCCGCGCCGCGTAATGAATACCGTCGTAAGCGTCCCGCCACGCCTCTTCGTCGGAGTCGGCGCAATAGGCGTAGACGAGGGCGGACAGGAAGTAGTTGGCGTGTTCGGGGGCTTTCTTCTGCGCCTTGACGTGGCCCCAGTAGAGCGACGACATGGTGTCGAACCATTCCTGTCCGAAGAAGAACGCACTAGTCATCACCCCGAGCCCTTCGCGCACCGCGATCTCCTGGGTGTCTGGGCCGGTGCCGGTCACCGAAAGGGGTGGATATGGCTTCTGGACGACCTGGGGGACCAGGTAGCGTTTCGGGATGCTGAGGCGGTCGCCTTCATGGCTGAACGGCTCCTGGGTGAAGGCGGCGCGGATAACGTCGAGCGACTCTTTCCATTGGTCGCGAGTCTCGTCGGGGTCGATTTGAAAGGCTTTGAGGGCCAGCGTCGTGTTGCTTCGCCCGGTCCCCAGCTCAATCCGGCCGTTGGAGAGGATGTCCTCGGTCGCGATGCGCTCGGCGACGCGCAGTGGGTGATTGAAGGCATGGGGGAGCAACACTACGGCGTGGCGGAAACGGAGCGTTTTCGTCTTGGCAAATAGGAACGGGAAAAGACACTCGGGGGCCGATATCCCGGCGGCGAACGTGAAGTGCTGCTCCGAGCAAGCGAAGAAGTCGAACCCCATCTCCTCGGCGTAAATGACCTCGTCGATGACCTCGCGGTATCGATGGAAATAGCTCTCTCCCGGCTTGGTCTCTGCTTCCGAGAAAAACCCGAACCTCATCGTACGCCTCCTACCCGTTACCCCGAACGTCTGGGCTTCCGGCCCTCATTATGGCACACCCATCTGCGAACGCCTCGATTCACCGGATCGGAGCTAGGTGCGAGGCCTGACCGCTTGCGGGACCCCGGAGCTGACCAGTATCTCGTCCCCCCGCTTGGCGCCAGCGTACAGGGTATCGTCGCTGACCACGGTCTGCCGGAAAAGATCGGGCTCGTCGTCCAGCTCGAAGACGACCTCCCAGGTTACGGTGCCTGGTTCGGTCTGCTTCCGGGTAAGCCAGACGATCTGCCCCGGTTGCCAGACCTCAGCCATCAGCCGTGTCACCCCAGACCGCCTGCGGCTCGCCGAGCCGGGCGATGTCGACCTGACGGGCTTGCAAAGCCGGGACCGGCTCCAGCTCGTTGAATTCCCACGGGAGCGCCATGTACCGGAGTGGCGCCTGACCGGAACGCTCTAGCTCACGGACCATCTCCATCGCAACGACCTGTGGGTCGTCGCACATCGACTCGATAGTGTTCGCCGGGGTGGCCACGCCGCCGATTCGCAGCACGATGTCTCGAATCTCGGCCGCGGTGTACTTGGCCAGGACGTCCTCGAAGATGGGTCGTAACTCTCTCCAGTTCTTGCGGCGGATCATCACGTCGCCGAACCGCTCGTCTTCGACAATGTCGGGAATGCCGAGCTCGGCGAAGAACTCGCGCCAGCGCGACTCGTCGGGACTGAACCCACGGGAGAAAAAATCGAGGCACACCGGAAGGTCGGCTGTCTGCCACAGGGGGTATGGCTCCCAGAGCACGTCGGGCTCTTCGCACCGAGACAGCCAGTGGGCGGGGTCGATGGAGGGGCTTTCCATCCCGTGGCGGACGAGATAGGTAGCCATGAGGGACCTGAGGAGACTGACCTCGACTAGCTGTCCTTCACCGCTGCGCTCGCGCTCGATCAGCGCCGCGACCACGGCCTGGAACCCGTTTATACCGGCCCACGTCGAGGCGAGATCGGCTCCGACACGGATCGGCGGATTCTCCGGCCTCCCCACGTAGCCCCAGGCGCCGGTCATCGCCTGTATGACGAGCTCGGATCCCTGCCTCTTCCCCTCGTAGGCCCCACCCGGCCTCTCACCGAAGTCGCTGAACGACCCATAGACGAGCCGGGGGTTATCGCGACGCAACGACTCGTGTCCCACATCGTGGCGCGACGCCAGGTCGTCGGTCCAGCTGGCGAGAACAACGTCCGCTTCTTCCGCCAACCGTCTCACCCCACCTGGGGGTCCGTCGTCCCCGGCGGGCAGGGTCAACACCTGCTTGTTGCGATTCAGGCTCTCGTGAAGAGGGGCCTGAGTGCTACCGGGAAACGTCCACTCGCGAAGATAGTCCCCATCGCCGACCTCTACTTTGAGGACGTCGGCTCCGAGCGCCGCGAGCTGCATGCCGCAGTACGGCGCCGCGATGCCCTCAGCCAGTTCGAGGACGCGGATGCCGCTGAATGGATGGTTTCCCAACGCTTTGCCTTTGTTTGCTGTATGACCGCGCAACGTCAAAAGACGTGAACGTCCGGCATGCCTTTCCAAGGGGTTGGCACATATCCGGCGGCCGCACCGAACTCGCTGGCTAGGACCTCACTGTGAGCCCCGGGATGGGCCAAGGGCAGGTCTGGCAGGGTCTCGTATCCGCTGAAACTCCAGGGTGGACCGCCCACATCTAGAGAACCGGCCGGTAGCTCCTGGCGGTAGACCATCTTCTCCTCGCGGACGTATGGGTCGTAACGTGACTCTCTCATCCAACGGAATGGTCCAGCCGGGACGTCCCCCGCCGTTAGCAGACGGTGCCACTGCGCGACGGTCTTGCCCGTAATTCTCGCGGCCAGTTCGGCGGCGAGCGCATCGCGATGCTCGACCCGCCGCGAGTTGTCGCGAAATCGCGGGTCGTCGGCCAGGTCAGGCCGGTCGAGGACGGCGCAAAGACTTCGCCACTGAGCCGGCGTCTCGGCCGACACCGCAATCCAACCGTCGCTGGCGGCGAACGCCTGCGACGGGACGACCGTTTCCGTCGCCGAGCCCGAAGGCCGTGGAACGTGCTCGCCGGCGAGGAACTCGGCGGCCCGAGTCTGGACCAGAGCAGAGGTCGCCTGGAGTTGAGAGGTTTCGACTTTCTGTCCACGACCCGTTCGCTGACGGTTCCACAGGGCCACGAGCACGCCCTGCACCACCGTATGCGACGTCGTCATGTCGCACGCCAGCGCACCCCGGTCCAGCTCTCCGTGCTCGCCGGGCTGCCCGATCAGGCTGGCGTATCCGGCGATGCAAGAACCCCACGGGTCGTAGAGGGGCATGTCTCGGTAGGGCCCGCGATGCCCGTATCCGGGGGACGAGACGTACACCAGTCGGGGATTGAGCTTCTTGAGGTCGTCGAAGCCAATGCCGAGCCGCTCCGGTTGGCCTGGTCTCCAGTTGACGCAAAAGACGTCGGCTTTCCTCACCATGTTGAGCAGAATCTGCAGGTCGTCGTCCTGTTTTAGGTCGAGGACGATCCCTTCCTTGCCCATGTTGTAGAGCAGATAATCGGCGCGCATTTCGCCCAGGAAGGGACCAACCTGCAACGCAGGGTCGCCCTCAGGGGGCTCGACTTTGATCACACGGGCTCCGAGCATGCCCAGCCAGGTACACGCGATCGGGCCCACGCCCACGAACCCGAGGTCCAGGACCAGGTGGCCCCGAAGGGGACCGATGCCGATCATCTCCGCGCGGGCACTTTGCTAGAGGGAAACTCGGGCGGGCGCCTGTCGGTGAAGGCTTGCACGCCCTCGGCCATGTCGGGGCGATAGAAGCTCATCATCTCGAGCGCCAGCGACTGGTCGAAGATCGGCCCCGCCATCCTGAGCCAGTTGTTCAATACCCTCTTCGTGCCCTGCAGTGCCCACTGGGACCCCGCAGCCAGGCGCTCGGCTACGTCCATCGCGGTGGACATGAGCTCCTCCGCGGGCACGCACATGCTCACGAGGCCGATACGCTCGGCCTCCCGGCCATCGATGGAGTCGCACAGGAGGAGATAGTATTTCGATTTGGCCATGCCGCAGAGGAGCGGCCAGACGATGGCCGAATGGTCCCCGGCAACGACGCCGAGCTTGGTGTGGCCGTCGATGATCTTCGCCTTTTCTGAAGCGATGCTGATGTCCGCCAGCAGCGCCACGGCAGTCCCCGCGCCGACAGCGGGCCCGTTGATCGCGGAGACGACGGGCTTATCGAGGTTGATGAGGTTGTAGACGATCGCCGCGGCCTCGCGCATAGTCGACGCGATGAAGTCGTGGGAGGATGGGTCACCGGACGAAAGGTCTCCGCCAGCGGAAAAGCCTCGCCCCGCGCCGGTGATGAGCGCCACCTTCACCTCGGGGTCCTTGCCCAGGTCCAGCCAGATCTGCCCCATCTCGTCATGACCAGCGGGGTCGGCGGCGTTCAGGACGTCGGGACGGTTCATCGTGATGACGGCGACACCGGAGGGCCGCTTGTCGATGGCTAGAAAGCTATAGTGGTCGTAGTTCATCAGGGGGAACCTCGCTGAGTCCTAGTGCTTTAGCCCGACGCCGTTCGGCGGGTAGTAGGGCTTCCCGTCTTTGTCGCGGTACTCTGCGAGCTCGATCACGACGCCGAAAAGCGAGCCCGGTCTGGTCCAATTCCCCACGAGCCAGGGGATCTCGTTCCCCACGTGCATCTGGTCGCGGAACTCAATGGGCTGGGGCAAGACGAACTCGACACCTTCCTTGCCCCACTCCTCCATCAACTCCGGGAGGTTGTCGATCAACAGCGTTACGGAGAAGATACCCTCGCCCCGCTTCTCCAGGAACCTGGCGATGGGAGTGACATTCGCGCCGAAGGACGACATCAACGCGAGCGTGGAGCCCGGCACCGAGAGATTCGCCGTCTGTGCTTGCACCGGAGGCGTGTCGTGCTTGAACACGCCCGAGTCCTCGAAGCCGAGGGCCCTGAACTTGGCGAGGGCTTTGTCGAAGTCCTTGACGGCGAAGTTGACCTCGAGTATCTGGAGGACCTTTGCCATGGCTGCCTTTTCTAGGCCCCGCGTTCGCGGAGCGCCTCGTTAGGGGTGCGCGTGTTGCAGGTATTGCGCCAGGTCGGGCGTTTCGCGGGACTCGTGGTAGTGAATGATCTTCCATTCGCCGCCGACCTTGCGCAGGATGAAGCTCTGGCGCGCCTCGCCCGATATCGGCTCTGGCTTGCCCGGGATGTCGAAAGTTACGGTCCCGCGAAGATAGACCCAGGCGACGTCACCTAGAACATCGATGTCGAGGTCGACAAGTGACTGGTCACGGATGTTGTGAGCAAAAGTCGGAATCTGTCCGTAATAGTACTTGACCTGATCGAAGCCGCGGAAAGGGTCCGGGAATTCCTCGGCCTGGTAGATGATGTCGGGATAGGTTTCGTCCCAGAGCGCGATGAGGGCGTCCGAGTCCACAGTCGAAAACGCGCGACCCCATCGCCTGATGACTCTGCCAACGGCGTCTCGATCGGATTCGGTCTCAGCCATGAGTCCCTCCGGAGGCGTTGCGAGCCAAAGCTAGCATCGGGGCGCGCGGACTGTCAAGCGGAGCTACCCGTCGCTTGACGAGTTCTGTGGCCCCCCGTAGTATCTTGAACACCTTCTCCTGAGACCTTTTATGGGTGGGGCTGTCCCTCTTAGGAATCGGGTCCACCACCGCCATGAGCCAACGATCCGCCATGCCCGCCCACCGTCGCATGCTGGCCGCTCTCGCTGAAAATGGCCCCGAAACCCTCGGCCTTTGTCGAATCGGACGATAGCGCTTGGACTTCTACACCGCCCTCACGATCAATGGCATCGCGTTCGGGATGCTGCTGTTCCTGCTGGCGGCCGGCCTCTCCCTCATCTTCGGCCTGATGCGGATCATCAACCTGGCCCACGGCTCGTTCTATCTCCTAGGCGCCTATGTCGGCCTGGCCGTGATCGACCACTCCGGCAACTTCGTGCTTGGCGCGCTTGCGGCGGCGGCATCGATGGCCATCGGCGGCTTGCTGCTGGAGCGCACGCTGCTCAACCGATTCTACCGGGAAGACCTGGCCCAGGTCCTCCTGACCTTCGGGATTCTCTTCATCATCGCCGACAGCTCCATCTGGATCTGGGGCAGCACGCCCGAAGTCGTCTCGTCGCCCTCGCTCCTGGATGGAACGTTTACCATCGGGGACGCCTCTTTCCCCGTCTACCGCGTGTTCTTGATCGGTGTCGGGGCCTTCATCGCACTCCTGCTCTGGCTGTTCTTGGAACGGAGCAAGGTCGGCGCGATGATCCGGGCGGGAGTCGACGACGACGAGATGGTCCAGGGACTTGGGATCAACCGACCGTGGCTCTTTGCCGCTGTGTTCGCTCTCGGCGCCGCGCTCGCCGGACTCGCGGGAATTCTCGGGGGCCCCATCGTCGGAGTGTTCCCCGGCGCGGACCTTCAAGTCTTGTTGTTGGCGTTCGTGGTGGTCGTGGTCGGGGGCCTGGGGAGCCTCCGTGGAGCCCTGGCCGGAAGCCTGCTCGTCGGCCTCCTCGACAACTTTGGCAAAGCCGAGTTCCCGGAATTCGCGGTATTTACCATCTACGCCCCGATGGCCGTGATCCTCGCGATTAGGCCCAGAGGCCTGTTTGGACGAGCATGACCCGGATTCACCTGCAACATCTTTCTTGGACACCCGTCGTCGCCGGCCTCGTGCTGCTCGCCATCCTCGGCCAGATCGTCCCGGTCTTCTACGCGGGGCTCTTGATCCAGGTGATGATCCTCGGTATCTTCGCCATGAGCCTCAACCTCTTGATGGGGTATACCGGGATGCTGTCGTTGGGCCACTCCGCCTTCTTCGGCGCGGCGGCCTATGCCACGGCGATTTTCTCGCTCCGCGTGGATGCGAACTTTTGGTGGAACGCTCCGGCCGGTGTCCTCGTGAGCGTCGGGGTCGCCGCCATCTTTGCCCCGTTCGTGCTCCGCAGCTCCGGCGCCTATTTCCTGATGATCACGCTTGCCTTCGCCCAGGTGCTCTGGGGCGTGGCCTTTAGCTGGGATGAGATGACGGGGGGAATCGATGGTCTCCCCGGCATTAGCCGTCCCGACCTGGGGATTCTGCCGTCCGTGACGGCCACGTCGAGCTACTTCTACTTCGCCCTCATCGTCTTTGCCGTGGTGATGATGGCAATGTATCTGCTGGTCCGGTCGGGATTTGGGTACGCCCTGCAGGGGATCAGGGAAAACGAGGTCCGCATGCAGGCCCTGGGCTACAACACCTGGAGGTATAGATACCTCGCCTATGTCTTGGCCGCCTTCTTCGCCGGTATCGCCGGCGTGGTCTTCGTCTACTTCAATGGCTTCGTGAGCACCAACGAGCTCGGTGTGCTCCTGTCGGCCGAGGCCCTGCTGATGGTGATCCTGGGCGGCAACGGAACGCTTTACGGGCCGGTGATCGGAGCCGCCATCCTTGTCTTCTTGGAAGACTATCTCAGCTCGCACACCGCGCGTTGGGTGCTGGTCCTGGGTCTCATCTATGTGACCGCGGCCGTCTTTGCCCCTCGGGGGATCCTCGTGCTCGCGAGGCGCCTCGTCTTGAAAGGACTCCGGGTGGGCGCATGAACCCTCTCGTTGCGGAAAACGTGTCGCGATACTTCGGCGGGGTGCATGCCCTGGAGGACGTGTCACTAGAAGCCGTGGAAGGAGAGCGGCGGGCGATCCTCGGGCCCAACGGGGCAGGGAAGACGACGCTGTTCAACGTGATCTGCGGGCAAGTGGCGGCAACATCGGGCCGGATCTCCCTATTCGGCCGAGACGTGACGGCTATGCCGCCGTACAAGCGGGCGGCTCTCGGACTCGCTCGCACGTTTCAAATCACGAGCCTTTTCCCAAACCTCACGGTGATGGAAAGCTTGCTGCTGGCGGTACAGGCGCGGGAACGCGCACACTTCGTCCTCTATGAGCCTTTTCCCACGCACCGGCACATCGCCGCCGATACCGACGGCCTGATTGACCGATGGGGCCTCACCGACGAGCGGGACACCCTGGTCCGCAACATCTCCTACGGCCATCAGCGCCAGCTGGAGATGGCCATGGCGCTGGCCGCCAACCCCAAGCTGCTGCTGCTGGACGAGCCGACCGCCGGTCTGTCAGCGGCCGAGACGCAGGAGATGACCAACATCATCAAGGCCCTGGACCGCAACGTCACCGTGCTCTTGATCGAGCACGACATGGATGTCGCTTTTCAGCTTGCCGACTGGGTCACCGTCCTCGATCAGGGAAGGGTCCTGGCCGACGGGCCCCCTGCCGAGGTTCGCAACGATCCAAACGTAGTGGGTATCTACCTCAGGGCGGACTGATGCTCGAAGTGAACGACATCCACACCTACTATGGTGACAGCTACGTACTCCAGGGCGTCTCACTACGGGTGGCCCAAGGGCAGGTGGTGGCGCTCCTCGGCAGGAACGGCGTCGGCAAGACGACGCTTATCCGTTCAATCATCGGCTTTACGCCGCCACGACGAGGAAAGGTCTACTTCGACGGCCAGGACATCACCGGGGTGGCCCCCCATAGGGTTGCCCGCCGCGGGATCGGCATCATCCCGCAGGGGCGGCGCATCTTTCCCTCGCTGTCGGTCAAGGAAAACCTGGAGATCGCCGTCGCCGAGCGAAAGGCGAATGACACCAGTCAGACCCGGTGGACCATCGATTCGGTGATCGAGCTATTTCCCGCATTGAAGGCGAGACTGTTCGCTGGAGGCCGACAGCTCTCTGGGGGTGAGCAGCAGATGCTGGCCACTGGCCGAGCCCTTGTTGGCAACCCGACCCTGCTGCTCATGGACGAGCCCACAGAGGGCCTGGCGCCCAACATCGTCCACCAGCTCAGCGAGCTGATCGGGCGGCTGAAACAAGATGGGCTGTCGATTCTGCTGGTCGAACAGAACGTCGGCTTTGCCCTGAAACTCGCCGATCACGTCCTCATCATGAGCAAAGGGACGATCGTCCACGAAGGCCCTCCCGAGGACCTAGACCGCAACCCAGAGCTGAAGGTCCAATATCTGGGCATCTGACCCGGGTTCCGGTACTGTCAACCAAAACGAGCCCCCGGTCACCCGGGGGCTCGTCGTCGCTTCTACGGTCGGTTGGCTAGCGTATCTTGCCAGTGCTGTTGAATACACCCAACTGTGCACCGAGCCTGACCCGGACCTCACCGCCCTCTTGCACGACCTCCGCCTCATACATGGTGACCTCGGCGAAGCCGTTGGGATCGTAGCGGAATTGGCCCCTGGGGCTATCGAAGACCTGCTTCTGCATCTCCTCGGCAACCTCGAGCCCTTCCTCAGTATCCCCACCCGTCTCTTCGACGGCCAATCCATAGGACTTGGCGGCCAGGTAGCCGTCCACCGTCCACGGGTTGGGCGGTTTGTTGAACCGTCCTTCGAAGGAGTTGACGAAGGACTCGTTCGCCGCGCCCGGTGTGAGCGGCGAGTAGTGCGACATCATCCGCACACCGATCGCGGCGTCGCCGACCGAGCTTGCCTCGAAATCGGTGACCGGGTTGATGATGAAGATGGGTGTACCTGGGAACACGTCGAATTGCTTCGCTTGCTCGAACAACGACATCACTGCGGGACCGAACAGGAATGCAAGCACCACGTCCGGCTTGCTTTGCTGGATCTGGAGCAGTTGCGGGCCGAAGTCGACGATGTCGAACGGCACGTAGAGCTCGTCGTTCGTGGTACCGCCGAGGTCGGCGTACTGCGACACGAAGTTCTCGGTGATGTAATGGCCCGCTGCATAGTCGAACGAGATCCAAGACGCGCTTCGATATCCCCGCTCGTTGAACAGGGGCTGTGAGAGCTGCGGTTGGGCCAGCTCGGCGTCATAGTCAGTGCGGAAGATCAGGGGACTGCGCGTTGCTTCACCGGCGGGGTTCCGCGACTCGGGGCCGCAGCCGCTCGTGCAGTGCTCACCCAGCGATCCTGGGACTGGGTAGATCTGCGGGATCCCGGCAGCGATGACCATGTCCTTGACCGCGAGCCCGACGTGGCTGAACATCGGTCCGATCACAACGTCGACCTGGTCCTGCTCGATGAGCTTCCGCATTTTGCTGACACCGGTCGCGGCATCGACCTGCGTGTCCTCGCGAATCAGCTGGACCGTCCGTCCTTCGATCTCGCCTCCGGCCTCAGTCTCGAAGTACAACTGGATGCCCTCCCATGCGCTGTCCGCGAGAAAGGCACCGGCCCCGGTGAATGGCAACAGGACCCCGACCTTTATGGGTCCTTCGTCGTCACCGCCACCGCACGCCGTCAACGCGATCGGCGCGACGAGCGCCAGGGCGACCATCGTCAACAATTTCCTTGACACGATTTTCCCTCCTCTTTCTTCACTGCGCGTGGTAGAAACATTACCGCGCGATTACAAGCCTTTGACCACCTTGTCGGTTGCCGCGTCGAACCGTTTGTACAGATCCTGAATCATCGCCTCGTATGTGTAACCAACCCGAAACAGCGTGTTCTCGGCCCAATGCTTCCCGATGAACTGGACGCTGAAAGGCAGGTTGTTGTCGTCGATGCCGCAGGGCATCACCAGCGCTGGGTGGCCGGTGATGTCGGCTGGTGATGTGGTCACGGCATAGGCGTTGGCCACCCCCAGGATTCGCTCGACCCATCCGTCAACGGTCGGACGTTCCTCCATCAGCTTCGGAGGCCGGTTGGGAGTCGACGGCGTGACCAGGACGTCGTACTCGTCCAGGGCTTCGTTCATCTGCGCCCTGAGGACGTGACGGAGGTTCTGGCTCTTAGCAAAGTGGACGTTATCGTAGTCCCTGCGGAGGTAGAAGCCCAGGATCAAGAAGGCCTTGTACAGGGGCGGCAGATCGTTACTCCAGAGCCGCCTCTTCGTGCCCAACGCTTGCGCGAGGGTTGGGGTGGCATATCCGTCGTGGAAGAACCCCTGCTCGTTGGACTCGAACATGACCGAGACGGGGGCGGCGAACAAAGCCAGCCAGATGTTCCACGAGTCGAGCCAGATGGGAACGGAGGCCTCGCCGACTTCGGCGCCAGCCTTCTTGAGCTCTCGAGTCACGGCCAATGCGGCCTCGTCGACACCCTCCTCGGCGACGCTCGTGCCGAACGCCTCCTTGATGATCCCAATCTTCAGGCCGGAGACATCCGTCTTGAGGGCCTTGGTGTAATCGTCGGTCTTGATGGGCCCACGCACCCACTGAGGGTCACGGGGGTCCGTGCCGCCGATGACTTCCAGGGCGAGCGCTACTCTCTCGATGGTCTTGGCGGCGGGACATACGAAATCGAGAGTGTGGTCAATGTAGTGGATGCCGAACGACGGCACCAACCCGTGGGTCGCCTTCATGCAGCAAGTACCGGTCCACGCAGCGGGGATCCTGGCACTTCCCGCCTGGTCGACACCCAGAGCGATGTCGGCGTAGCCGAGCCTGAGCGCCGCTCCTTCCCCCGACGACGACCCGCCCGGCGAGTAGTCGGGGTTTAGGGGGTTCCTCACCGCACCGAAGTTGCTCGTTTCAGAGGTGCCGGCGAACGAGAAATCGTCCTGATTGAGCTTGCCGACGATGGTCGCGCCCGCATCGAGCAGGCGCTCGACGACCACCGCGTCGAAGTCCGGTATGACGTCCGTCATACTCCGGTTCCCGTTGGTCATCGGGACACCGGCGACCGCGATGTTGTCCTTGACCGCGACTTTCTTGCCGGCCAGCTTGCCCGTCGGGGCCCCTTTGATCTCACACCTGGTCACGAACACGTTGAAGGGGTCTTCTTCCTCGGTCGGCCGATAACCGGGCGTCCGCGGGTATTTAATCTCGAAGCGAGGTTGCGGCAGGTCGTCCACACGATCGATCACCGGCAGCGCGGCGGCAATGATGTCCTGGTAGGTCTTCGCCTCTTCATCGGACATGTCCAGGTACATCCAGTTCCCGATCTCCCTGATCTGATCGAGGGTCGGCGGGCGCAAAAAGCCGGCAAGCTTGCGTCGTTCCATAATCCCTGGCCTCTCTAGGAGTTGTTGGTCTGGCGGCAGGACCGGTGGAGGAGCGGCTCGAGACTGACCGTTGTGAGTATGCACTCATCAGGCGCAGGTCTCGGCGCGCGTTTCGATCATGTACTGGTTCTCACCCGTGAGGGTTCATATCATGCGTAAAACGGGGTTGTCAAGCTGCGCGTTTGGGTTCGCGGGTGCCGCGGGGCGCAACTGGCTTCAGTCTGACCTAGCCCGCGGACCTTCCTCCGTCAATCACAAACGCGTTGCCACTCACGAAGGACGCGGCGTCCGAACAGAGCCAGATGATGGTGTCGGTCACCTCTCTCGGCTCGGCGATGCGTCCGAGTGGATAACGGGAGAGCATTCTGGCTTTCGCATCCGGATTGCCCTTTATCAGCCGCTCGTTCATCTCGCCGCGGACCGCGCCAGGACAGACCGCGACCACCCGCACGCCGTGGCGACCGTACTCCAGCGCCGCGTTCTTGGTCAGCCCGACCACCGCATGCTTGCTCGCCACGTAGGCGGGAGGCCCTCCGCCGACGAGGCCATAGGCAGACGCGACATTGACGATGACCCCTCCGCCCTGGCGGACCATCTGGAGAAGCTCATGCTTCATGCAGAGCCAGAGGCCCTTCAAGTTAACGTCGATCACCGCGTTCCATTCTGATTCGGAATATTCCGCCGTCGGTACCCAGGACCCTTCGAGGCCCGCGCTGTTGACCGCACAATCCACTCGGCCGTAGACCTCGACCGCTCTGGCGATCAAAGCCTCGATATCGCGTTCACTCGTCACGTCTGCGGGAAAGAACGCGGCCTCGCCGCCAGTCGCTGCGATGGCATCCGCGGCTTCTTCGCCGCGGATGCGGTCCCGACCAGTGACGACAACCTTCGCCGCTTCGGCGGCCAAGGCCAGGGCGGTCTCTCGACCGAGCCCCGACGTTCCGCCAGTTACGAGCGCAACCTTGTTCTGGAGGAGGTTCATGAGGGTCCCAATTCCGTCTGATTCTACGATGACTGTCCATCGTGGTTTTGGTCACGCCGGCGTTATTCCGAACCGTCGGCGACGGCCGAGGGCAACGTAAGAGCGCTTAGGCGAACCAAGTGAACGAGACTGGGGCCAAAATCCGCGAGCTTACCCCTAACTCCCCGTCCAACCGTAACAGAAGTGGAGCGGCTCAAGATAACGGCAAGGAAGGTTCACCACTTCTGTTGGTGGAGGCGAAGGAGCGTCGAACTCTCCCGTGAACACCGGGTGGAGGTGCTCGTCGCGGCTCCGTGCGTCGAGCCGGGCGATACCTGCAGCTGCCTTGGTCCTGACTAGCCCCAAGGATTCACCGCGGTATCCGCAGGCACGGACGCTCAAGGTCGATCGTGGCGCTGTAAAGAAGGACTTGCCATTCCCTCAGCGTTCAAATTCAGCAAAGTTCGATTGAAATGCCCACGAGCCGGCGCCGCATTCCGCAGCGTCCTGCTTCTCGATACGGAGAGTGGTGTCGCTCGTCAGCTGCAAGAGGATAACGAGGGGAGGGGACGGAGGACGCCCCGATCTGCTCACAGGGTCGTAGCAAAAGACGGCGCCATCGGCAGTCACCTGACTGAATTCCCGGTTGACGCCGCCGGAAGGCTGAGGAGCGAAAAACCACGCGTTGGGCCCGAGTCCAGGGACGGACGTCCCAACTGAGAAAACGCCTCTCGATGGGTCTGTGTTGTCGTGGACCAACGCCAGGTGTTGGTCCTCAGGGAAAAACTCCGCTGTGTCGATGTCCAGCGATTATGTCCGCCTAAGTGGTCAGGGAAAATGTCCATCTAGGCCGCTGTCATACCATCGGACTGTGATACGCGGGACCTGCCCCTGGTGCGCATCATGGGCGGGCTCTTGGCTTCGGCGTACTTGCGGACCGTGTTCCTGTGGATGCCCAACTCCCTGGCGATTGCCCGAATGGAGAGGCCCCGAAGCTTAGCCTGCTGCACGGCCTTCCACCGGACCCTCTGTCGCGGCGTGGGTTTCCTGCGTGGCGATGCCGGAGGCTTGCAAACTCTGCCGCCGCCGTTCAATGTGGCGCTGTCGGCCTCGATGGCGTCGAGGGATGCCAAGCTCTCCTTGGGGTGGCTGCCCACGCCGTTGACCCTACGCTCAAGGCCGGGGCCATATCGGAGAGGACCATTGGAGGCACGGAGAACTCCAGGGCGCGGCGGCGCCTCCTGTGTGGGGATCGTGCGTCCCCGGTACTGCACGAGGAGCTGACCGTCCAGGCCCTCATGGACCTCCAGCTGCGCTCCGGCGTAGCTAGGCCGCTCCTTACCAGGCAGCAGCTGCAAGGTACGCCAGTTGTACTTGACGGTGTTGTCCCTGGCCACCTTGCGGCGGTGCTTGAAGCAGAGTATCTGGTCCAGGGACACCGATGACTCCATAGAGCGGTAAGCAACGCTTGAGTGCTCTGCCGGAACCCCGAACTTCTCGTTGAAGCGCGGCAGGAAGCGGTGCAGGACTTCATTGGCCTCGTCGATGGTGGTGACGCCCGCCAAGCGCAGCTCGGTCACCAGCCGGTCCTGGAATGTCCCCGCCGTCCGCTCGACCCGGCCCTTCGCCTGCGGTGACCTGGCGAATATCTGGCGTATCCCCAGCTCCTCCATGGCGCGGGCGAACTGGGTTGGCCCGGCCGGCTTCTGGCGAGGCTCTCCAGTATGCTTGAAGACCGCGTGTCGGTCGCTGTAGACGGCCAGCGGTATCCCGCATTGCCGGATCAACCCCTCCATGAGAAGGAAGTAGCCGCGGGTGTCCTCCTCCTGGCTGAACAGAGCGTCAGGCACAGTGCCGGTGGCGTCGTCCACGGCCAACAGCAGGACGAACCGGGGTCCTTGTTCCCCCAGCCACCGATGGTGGCTCCCATCTATCTGCAGCAGCATCCCTTCTTGGGCCATGCGTTTGCGCCGGACACGGTGTCTGGGCGGCCGGCGGCGGCGGGGGCTGTCCACGCCGGCGCTGACCAGGATGCGGCGCACCGTAGAGCGGCTCAGGTCGATCCCCTCCCGTTCCATCAACAACTCGGTCAGATGCGTATGGTTCGTTCCAGCGTAGCGAGTGCGGGCCAGCTGCACCACGTAAGTCATCTTGGTCTCCGTCGTGGTGTTGGCCGGTCGGCGGCCACGATTCCCGTGGGCGAGTGCGGCGGCGCCCTCCTTCCTCTAGGCCGCCAGAATACGCCTCATGTGGCGTTCGCTCACTCCCAGGACCTCGGCCGCCTGACATACCGGCACCTGATCTGCCAGAACGCTGTTGAGCACCTGAAGTCTCGTCTGCTCCTTCTGCGTCAATGTCACTCCTTCCATGGGATGACATTTTCGCTGACCAGTTAGCTACTGACATAATCGTAGAACAACGACAACTCCGCGGTGCCAGGTTTGTACCAGTTGCCCTGGGCCGTGCCCGGCTCATCCTGCTCCACCTCGCCGCAAATCGGCTCTATCGTCCTCGGCTTTCCTCCGAAATGGTCGCCCAACCGGGCCCGCAGCTGGTCCCGCACATCTGGGCGATAGTAGTCTACCGCGCAGACCAGGTGAAACTGGTCGAATCCAGATCGGTTCGAGTAGTGACGAGAAGAGTTGGCGTAGGCGAGAGCGGGAACCCGACCGTCCCGCATGCCGAAGTCCATTGCCAAACTCCCCCTGTCGCCCGCCGTGCCGATGAGCTCGCCCGCCTGCACCTCGATCATGAGGCTCTTCTTACAAACGCGGCGTGTTTGATCTCCGGTCGAGGCGTCCGTATCGCAACGGCCCACGTCATAGATGCCGATACGGTCGAGCAAATCGTCGGTGAGGGTCTGGACGTGGTGGAAGTATCCCGAGACCTGATTGCAGGGGCTAAAGTAAAGGGAGTACTCCGTAAATGGCGGACTTGCCGAAGGATACTCTGCGGCCTCAACGGAGGTGATCCACATGTGCCCAGGAGCAAACACCGGAACACTTACCGGGGAGCTTCTGTCGTCCGTTGGGTTCTCCCTCCGAATGTAGAAGTAGAGGTGTTGCGACGGGAAGGTGTGCCCTGGCGGGTTCAGATTCCCAAGCGGGTTGATGCCCTGGATATCGGACACCCGCAGCGGGGAAACTTCGAAGAGCGGAGCGTCGGCTTGGCATTCAGGGATGGGGGAGCCCATCGGCGTCCGGGTTGGCCTGGCGGTGGCGGTATCGGTGGGTGTAGGCCTTGGCGTCCGCGTGGACGTAGGGGTCGGCGGGCGTGCCACCTGAGGGGATGCGACACGCGACTTCGAGGTGGTGGGTGTGACCCGCGGGACAGGGGTGACCGTCGCTCGAAGCGTCGGCTGGGCCTGCCGGTCAACCATGGGCGTCGGCGGGGCCGCGGGACTAGGCGACCGCGCAGGTGGGGTCACGGCATCGACGGGGGCAGGCGTCACGTCGGGTGTGGCAGTGCTGCACGCCGCCAGCACCGCGAGACCCGCGATCAACGCAGCGAGAGAGCTTCGTGGCCGACCCATAGGACTATTGTCTTGCGCTCGACGGACGGCGGGCTAGCGGGACAGCCCCCAATGCCAACGACAGGGATAGCTCCGAGAGCCCAATACACGTGGAACAACGAAAGGTCAACGTCGCAACACAATGTTCAGAGTCAGCTGCCGTTTGAATTTGCGTTGCAAAGGTGAAGGTGGGGCGGCCTTATCGTGACAAGCGGGTCGCAATTTTACCTCTAAGGTTCACCTTGGAACGGGAGTTAGCCGGGGGTAGCATAGTTACTCCATGCCACCTGACAGCCTTACCTGGAGACTGATAATTCAGAGCAGCCGACTGCGGAGACGGTCACGGAGATGACCCCCGTCGTGGGCGTCAAGATAGCCCTGGGTGGAACCCCACCGGTCTCGGATGCCCTCGAGTACCGCGCGCATTATCTGTTCCATGTGCTCCGGCGGCGGCACGTCAGCGATGTCGGCGTGCATGAGGTAGTTGGCCCAGAAATCGTCGGCCTTCGGGTCACGCGACGCCGCCTTGATCTCGGGCGGAACACGGGCCGTGGCGGCGTAGTCGTCTATCAGGCTCTCGTCGGGTACCCCCAGCACACCCAACACGAGCATGGCCGTGACACCTGTGCGGTCCTTGCCAGCCGTGCAGTGAACGATCGCCACGGCCTCGTGGGTTAGCGCCTCAACGGCTGCAACGTAGCGCTCAGCAAGGTCCTCGAGTGCGCGCAGGTATCGCTGCGCCTGTGTTAGCTCCCGACTTACCACAAGCGCGTCTGGGTCGTTCGCCCGATCGCGGATCGGCAGATGCACGTGCTCCACGCCCACATCGACGAGGCGACCACGCCCGAGGGCGGCGACCTCGTCCAGTCCCCGCAGGTCGACGGTACGCGCCACCCCCACCTGTCCGGCCAGCACGGCCAGGTCAGCGTCGGACAACATGCCAAGCTGGTCAGCGCGCAGAATCCGGCCGAAGCGGGTGACGCCATCGGGGGTTTGGAAGCCTCCCAGGTCCCGCACATTCGCCGCTCGTTCGAGCACGACGCGCCGCGCGATGCCGTCGGTGTGCACCACGTCGTATTGAAGCTCCATCACCCGCTCCCGTTTAGGCATATCGTGCTATGGGGAAAACTGACGATCAAGTCGCAATCTTACCATTGAGGTTCGTGGTGGAACGGGAGTTGGTCCGGGGCTAGCACCGTCTCACGAAGACAGCAGTCCGGAGCCTGGACGACGGCAGCGTCTATGCCACTCCTGTGACCAGCGCGTTCTGGCCGACCAGGGCTTCGCTGATTGGGCGAGAAGGACCCGTTGGCTCAGCGGAATTGCTCCCATCAGGTCTCTTGGGACAGCCATGCTTGCCTCCTGATAGCGCGGTAAGCCCTAAGTCTTGAGTGAGCGAACTCTCGGACTTGACTATGAGTTTCTAATCAGCGGAACCGGGCTCAGTTCAAAGGTGTACCATCGTGGAGCGGAATTCCTTCCACGGAGTTACTGAACAGGAGGCAAGCCGTTGTATTCTCAAGTTACAAGGGTCAACATCCAGCCAGGCAAGATGGACGAAGGAATTGCTATTTTCAAGGACTCTGTAGCGCCAGTCATTCAGGGGTGGAGCGGCTTCCAGAGCGGCCGTTTGTTAGTAGACCGTGCGGGTAACAAGATTTTGGCGGTCAGTTTCTGGGACAGTGCGGCAGATGCGGCCGGTCTCATGTCGAGTGGTTCCTACCAGGAGCAGGGTGCCAAATTCGCAGCCACGTTCGCTGGCCCGCCGGAGAGTGAGGTTTATGAGGAGGCAGTAGAGGTGTAGAACTCTGTGGTTCGCGGAATGCGTGAGTATTAAGAGTCCTGGCCTTCTCTCCAAACCTCGATGGTGTGGTTCCCTAGGAGCTGGATGCCTCGATCGCCGCTCGGCGAGGGCAGAGGATCACGGCGCAGGAGGTGCGGGTCAAGGTGACAAGCGGGTCGCAATTTTACCGTTGCGGTTCGTGCTGGAGAAAGACGTGGAGTGTCGATAGTTCCTCGATGCAATGATGATCACTCTAGGTCCTGCAACGACTGCCAGCGCTCCCGCGCCCTACTCCACGAGGCCGAGGGCGAGGCTCAAATCAGATACTGGGGCAAGACCCTGGCGAGAATGGTTATGGTGGGGACCAGACTCGCAATGAGGAGACCCCGGATCACAGCGGTGTTGAAAGGCCAGGTGGGCGCTCCCTTGACCTGTTGTTGGTAACCAACCAGCCCGCTCATTTCCACGGATAGTTCGTGGGTCTCGCTCCGGTTTCCTAGACGCAGACTTCGGTCGAGCCCTTCGGCGATCTCGATGATCCTCTCTTTTACCGCCCCGGCCTTCTCCTGCTTCGCCTGGGATAACACCCGGTGGGTCTCGCGAAGGTTGAAGAAGAAGAAGGCCAACGAAACGGAGAAGAGAACGCCATAGATGATGAGGGTATCCGCGTCACGGAGAGCCTCTACGGTGAGGAACACCATGGAAACGGCGATACCACCCATGAAGATCGAAGCCACTCCCACGCTCCACTGAGCGATCGGCATTAACGCTCCCGGCCTGAACAGGTCCACCGACACCGGGGCCTTGAAGAACCGGGACATCGCAACGCCGGACTCGGCTGCTGTGTACATGAGCCATCCCAGGATGCCGAACATCAAGGTGTTCGACACGATGATCCATGAAATCGCTGTGGGGAAGTCGAAGCTCGAGTTCCACGGCCTGCCGACCGCGAGACCGAACCCCACGCCGGCGAGGAGACCTAGGAGCTCCCCCCTGCGATTCAGCCGGAGCGTACTTGTCCGCAGCGCGTCGAATTCGGCCTGGCTCATGACGCCTCTATGAGGGGACCGAAAAGTCCTACGTCAACGGAATCAAGACCACGGCTCCACCGATTGACAAGCGCATGGTCATGATCTACCCGAAGGAAGGCTCCATGCCCCGCAACAACTGCGCCTGCATCGTTGAAGCCGACTGGGTCAGCGAGGAGCAGGTCGAAGCGTCGTTGCAGTGGATTGAGTTCATTCGGGAAGATAAGCAGCAACGAGTGTTCATGGCCGCGGGGTTCCGGCCAGGGACAGACCTTCCTCTCTCCTACCCCGGCAGCAAGATCAGCAGTGAGTTCGGACTGAACCCAGAAGAGCCAAGAGTCGTGCTTAACCCGTCGCTAACCATGCCGGAGGTCGCGGCGGCCATTGACGACTCCTGGGAGCTGGTGAAGAGGCCGGGAATCGTGACCTTCGTGATCGACACTTCTGGTTCCATGATGGGCAACAAGCTCATGCAGGCCAAGGACGGACTGATTCGCGCCCTGGATAATATGGCCAGGAACAACCAGGTCGGCCTCGTGACATTCAACGACACCATCGATACCACCATCCCTGTTGCGCCGTTGGCGGACAGTCGGTTCCCGATTGGGAAGGCGGTTCAAGCGATGAGGGCCGTGGGCGAGACTGCGCTCTACGAAGCCATCAAAGTCGGTATCGAGATGACGGACGCGGCGCACGGAGAGCCCGATGCCATTCGCGGCGTTGTCGTCCTTACGGACGGCCAGGCGAACCGCTGTGATACCAGGTTGGATGACCTCATCGTGATGGAGGCCAATGAGTATGCCATCGAGGAGTTTTCGGGTTGCGACGGCGATCCGTTGCCTGCCGACAGGAAAGAGGTAATCGGCACCGACATGGCCTTTCACACAGACTCCCGCATCTAGGTCTTCTTCATTGGGATAGGCGAAGACGCAGACCTCGAGGTCGGCCGCCTGCTCGCTCAAGCGACGGGCGCGGAATTCCAGGGCACAACGGAAAAGGACCTGGCTAACGTTCTCGAGGAGTTCAGCAAGTACTTCTGAGCCCGGACGGTGCTCGTAACCGGAAGCGGGCGGGATGGGTTCCCATCCCGCCCGCTTCCTTAGCGCGCGTAACCAGACGCAATGGAGGGAAGGCCAAAGCATGGGAACAGTCCGTGACCTCGTCATTATCATGTTCGGGCTCACCGCAACCGGTACATCGCTCGCACTGCTCTTTATGGGCATCGATTTGCGCCGAAAGGCCTCTCGAGCAATAGAGGGGGTGGGCCGCGCCACTGAGGATATTCAAGGGGCTGTCGTAGGCGCGCGCAGTGGGGTGCGCCTGGCAAGCCGCTTGGTCGAAATTGGCGGGCCTATAGTGTGGGGCCTCGGCTGGTTGGCATGGACTTACCGGGGAGCGGCAGCTGTTCCTAGGGCCACGAGGTTCATTTTCCGCTTCAAAAGGCAAAGAACATCAACCCAATGAGTTGATGTCACCCGGATTGGGCAAACATAGGGTCCGTTTAGACGGAAAGGGCTTCATGCGTTGGGTACTTCCCCAGTGTTCGTGGTGGAGACGGGGAGAGTCGATCTACACCTGAAACGCGGGGCCAACGAAGTGTCTAGGGAACCACCTACACGGCGGCTTCAAGTACGTCGTGAAAACTGTGCCGGGGTCGTGCCATGACACTGCGAATCCCCTCAAGAGGGGCTGCGTCAATATCCCAGGGGGAGGCCCTAGAGCCCTAGAGCTATTTGACTATGAGCCGCCCTCGGCCGATCTTCGAAACCGAAGGCGAAGCGCCATCAAGTAGTCTCCACCTCCACGCTGCCCTCAATGGCACCGTTATTGGTGAAGGTCGTCGACGGGCCTAGCTGGAGCCTGCCGGTCCCATCGATCACTCCACTCGCACCGTTGGTGAGGGCTTGTCCGTCGAACAGCACGGTGACGGCGGCGATGCTAATCCGGTCATTGTTGGTCACCTCTGCCCGCACGCGCACCAGCTCGGGAGGGTCACCGACGACTCGTGTCCTTGCCGCTTTCTGCGCCCTCAGCAGCCCCTGATTGTCGACCACGCCGTTGGGCACCGCTAGCGTCGCCGAGTCAGGGTCGCGGTCCTCGAGCGGCGTGTCGGTGAGGATGATATTGCCGTTGTTCCTAAAGCCCGTGGCGGAGGTCAGCACGGCAGGGCCGAACAAGCCGCCTTCGATGCGGACGGTCTGGCCCTCCTGGATGTCTGAGGTCAGCGTCGATGAGCCGCCAACCAGGAAGATCACCCGGCCGTCGAGAAACTCCGGCCCACCGTTGGCCGACTCCGGGGCGAGGTGGAGTGTGGAGTCGATGATGGTGACGACGTTTCGCACCGCTGTGAAGTTCGTTCCACCAAGCGACGTCTCGATAAGGCCCGCCTCGTAACGGAACGTGCCGCCGTCGCGGACCTCTAGCCGGCCGTCGTTGCCGAAGAGCCGGATGGAGCCGCCCTCGAGCTGGGTGACCGTCCGTCCCGAGATGACGAGGGGGTGGGCGAGGGAGATCGTGCCACGGTTCTGGATATCGGTCTCGACGGACATGGGCTCGGGTGGGGTGCCAACCAGGCGTCCTCGCGTGGAGTTCTGCACTCTGAGCGTCCCGCGGTTGTCGAGGGGGCCGTTGGTGACGACAAGGGTTGCTGCGAGCGTGGCCACGTCAGTGTCGGAGTCGGCAAAGACGGAGTCTTCGAGGCGGATGCCGCCATGGTTGACGAGGGAGGAGGCGGTCAGCACGGCAGGGCCGGACAAGCCGCCTTCGATGCGGACGGTCTGGCCCACCTGTATGTCTGAGGTCAGCGTCGATGAGCCGCCCACCAGGAAGATCACCCGGCCGTCGAGAAACTCCGGTCCACCATTGGCCGACTCCGGGGCGAGGTGGAGCGTGGAGTCGATAATGGTGACGAAGTTCCTGGCGTCCGAGAGAGGGTTACTCGCTCCGATAGCGCTGTCGATCAGGCCCGCCTCGTAGCGGAAGGCGCCACCGTCGCGGACCTCCAGCCTGCCCTCTTCGGAAAGCTCGATCGAGCCGCCCTCCTGATTCGTCAGGGTCCTCGACGATACAATCGTCCCCGGGGCGTCCACGATGAATCGGCCGGTGTTCTCGATGTCGGCCCCGATAGTGATAGCCCCAGACCCAGCTACGGAACGGAGCACGCCTTTGTTGTCGATGGGCCCACCGCTCACGAGCAGAGCAATATTCCCAGAACCGCCATTTGTGTCGGTCTTGAAGTTGATTTCGCCGGCGTTGGTGAGGCCGCCTTGAGCGGAAATCACCGTTGGCTGGGCCAGTCTTGCCTGGATGTCGACCACCTGGCCGGTCTTAATATCAGCGTCGAAGTTGCTGATGCCGCTCAGAACGTAGCCGTCAGGACCCGTAGCGTTTCTTCCAACCTTGATTGAGACGCCGGTCAACACAACCCGCCCCCGTACATCGCCACGAACCACGTCGAAAGCGCCGCCTTGCATCTGTAGCGGAGCGGACTTGAGATCCAACACCCCTGAATCGATGCTAACAGTCGTGCCCCTGGCGGTGGCAGGCGCCTGGACTGTGATTGCCGCCCCGGGCTGGGCCCGGACCGTCGTATTGCTAGAGAAAAGCGTGAGGCCCCCGATGGAAACACCTGCTCCAACGACCACGGTATAGTCGGCGCCGGTAACCCCCAGACAGGCGTGATCGTTCTTGTCGGGGACGCCCGAAGTCCACCGCTTGGCGTCACCGAACAGGCCGTTGACCGGTGCGGCCCATTGGGTGGTGCAGGCGTCGGGAGCATTAGGCGAGCCGGTGCCGGATGCTGCAGGCGCCGAGGCGTCCTCCAAGGAGGGGCCCCAGTTTGGTGAGCCGTCGGTGGAGCGACTCCCGGCCAGGCGCGTCGGCGCTCCCGAGCCGTTGGCGTTGATCACGACGAGGTCGGTGCGACGCCGCGACCTGTACTGGTAGACGATACGCTGCCCGTCCGGCGACCACGAAGGGTGTGTTTCAGCGCCGCTCAAGCGGGTCACTCGACGCTGCCTGGAACCGTTGGCGTCCATGACCCAGATGTCGAAGATCCCGGCACGGTCGGAGGCGAAGGCGATACGGCGGCCGTCGGGCGACCAGGCCGGCTGCATGTCGTCGGCCCGGTTCCTCGTGAGGTTCCGCTGCCGGCGCCCCCGGGTATCCATGACGTAAACCTCGTCATTCCGGTCGCGGTCAGAGGTATAGGCGATCTGGCTGCCCGAAGGCGCCCAGGCTGGGTGCTGATTGTTAGCCCGATCTCGTGTGAGCGGTACGGGTCGCGGCCTCCTCGCCGGCGTCGAGCTGATGACGTAGATCTGAGGCCTGACCTTGCGGGTGGATGTGAACGCAATCCGACGGCCGTCCGGGGACCAGGCCGGATCCTCGTCCCTCGCGGAGTTTCTCGTTATCCGGGTCGTGACGGGCCTGCGCTCTCCAACGTTCTTCACCACGTAGATCTCGGGGTTGCCATTGCGCTTCGACGAGTATGCGAGCCGCGTGCCGTCCGCGGACCATGCCGGGTCGTCGTCCGGGACGCTGGAGGTGGTGATACGACTCAGACGGCGACCGCTTGAGTCGACGGCGAACACGTCGGCACTGCCTTTGCGCGTGGACATAAAAGCTATGCGGCCGTCGTTGGACTGCTGCAAGGGGGCCAAGATGCCGGTCGCCAACACAGTCGAAGGGACGACGACCGAGATGGCCAACGCGAGAAGGCCCAAGAAGACTATGGGGCGAGTTCTGACCTGGTAAGGCATCGGTGTTGTTCCTGGTTCGGCGCAGTATACCAGGCCCGCTACTGAATGAACTTTGGGCGGAGCAAACCGGCAACGTAACGGCGTTTAGACGAACTGGCCTCTAGGCGCTAATGCAGACCGGTGTCGAAACGTAACGGCGCCGATGCGAACCACGGATGGCTGGTTCACGAAGACCTCTTGAACGGTCCACTAGATCTGTCGACGGTCCCCGGACAGCGTGCCGGAGCTAGCTGCCAGATGGGAAGCCGTACAGGCCAATGAAGTTGTCCGCCAAGATCTTCTTCTTCTCGTCTTGGGGCACGCCTTTGAAATGCCGCTCGATGGTGTCCCAGGAGTGTGGCCAGTCGGTGCCGGTATGAGCGTAGTCGCTGGACCACAGCATCTGGGAGACACCGATCCAGTTACGATTGGCAACACCGTAACTATCGGTGATGAAAGTGAAAAACAAGTTGCGGTCGAAGTAGAAGCTGGGAGGGTTCTTGATGGGCGGACGGCTCTCCGGCTCCAGTCTCCCAAATCGGTCGTCCATCTGCTCCCTCACGTAGGGAATCCAGCCGCAATCGGTCTCGGCCCAGACCACCTTGAGGTCCGAGTACCGGTCCAAGAGACCACTATTGATGATCTGCTTGGCCCGCAGTGGTGCGTCCAAGTGGCGCATGTCGCCGGTGGTGCCTCGTGCCTTGGCTCCGGGGGCCGCAGTGCTGAAGGAAACATGGATGTTGATGGGGATGCCGGCCTCGTTGGCCTCGGCGAAGAATCGCTCGTCCGCTTCCGTGATCTCGAACTCCCCCGACGGCCAACGACTGAGGAGGACGCCGCCTCGCATGCCGGACATCTTCATCGTGCGCCGCATTTCTCGAAGGCATTCCTCAACGCCCAGCGTCGGCATCAGGGCGATGCCGCCCAGCCGGTTCGGGTCGGTGCTTGACCACTCGGAAAGCCAGTCGTTATAAGCCCGGATCAGGGACAAATGGAACTCTGGGTCTTTGTTGGTCCAAAAGATACCCGCTGAGATCCTGGGAGTGGGGTACAAAACGCCTGCGCCTACTCCATCTTCATCCATGGCCTCCAAGTGGGCGACCGGGTCGTAGACACCCTTTGGTACATCCTCCCAGAAGACCCACTCCCGTCGGTTCTGGGGGGTCAGGCCGCCTGGCGTGCCTCCCAAGACATTGTGGCCGAAGTTGATGGGATCGACGGCGCCCTCGAAAATCCAGGCGTCGCCCTTCTCGAACCGTTCCATCCGAGGCGCTCGGTCTTTGTACTTGGTGGGCACCCGGCGTTGCCACAGGTCCGGTGGCTCGACGATATGACTGTCGCCATCCATCAGCTTGAATTCGCGCATCATTTGCTCCTGTCACAGAACGTTAATGCCACAGTGAAAGGGAGGGGAGCTCTGGCACGAGACTCTGCATGAAAGAAGTCCTTTCGGAGCCCCGAATTCGCCATGGCCCCAACCAGGAGGCAACGACCTCCCCTTTCGGAGCTCCCCACTGCTGGGTATAGGCCGGACTATACACCACCCTGGCCGGAGCTCGCGCCGGTGGCGTGACGCTACGCGACTAAGGTGGCGTTTCCGTGGGTCGTCTGCTGCGCTAGCGTCTGAGCGCCGAGGGGACGACGGCTTCCACTTCGGCGATTCGCTCCTTGAACCGCCAGCGGCCGTCCTCTTTGACGAGCAGGTCACGGTACCGGCCATACGACGCGATGCAAGGGCCCTTCTCCGTGTCCTGGAGCGATGCGAAGTAACTCCGCACCCGCGCGGTCGAGCCTTCCAGCGTGATCGCGGCGGCGAGGACGATGTGCTTGTCGTACCGTTCGGGAGGCCGGGGCTTCCCCGCCACGTACCCGGCCAGCTCTGCCCGGCCCTCTTTCCTGAAGAAGGGTTCGCCATCCTTTGTGAGGTACAGCAGCAGCCCATCGTTGGTAAACAGGTCGGCGAACGCTTCGGCGAGGCCGTAGTCGGTGGCGTGGCAGTAGCGCGACATGGTGTCACGAATGGCCCGTTCCGCCTCCAGGGCCTCGACCTTCTGTCTTAGGTGTTGGACGTTCACTCCCCTACTCCCGAATGGTCGTTCGTCGTGCCGGAGCTTGCGGCCCGTTGGCCTCAGCCTACTATACTGCGGCGAGTGCTACGAGACGGAGGTCAACCATGCCTGCCACCCAAGGACTGAACGTCACCTTTTCCCGTTGCAACGATCCGTCCATGGAAGACGGGTGGAACGAGTGGTACGACACCGTCCATCTGCCCGACATCATGAGTGCCGGCCTCTGGTGGACGGTCACGCGATGGCAGCTCGCGGGCCGAGAGAGGGGCGCCTGCCCCGAGCTTGGCTTCTCCCACATGAACCTCCTCGAGGTGCTGGGGCCGGACGTCGAAGGCCGCATGCAGAGTGCCGCCGCGGCCAATGCGTCCCGGGCAAGGGAGTGGCGCGAGCAGGGGCGGCTCCATCCCAACCAGGGGGTCATCGATACGATCGCACTCAAGTCCGTTGGCCGGTGGAGCGACAAACCCGCGCCGTCGCCGAGAACAAAGGGGATGCTGATGGCCTTCGCCACCTGTACGGACCCGACGAAGGTCGACGACTGGAACGGCTGGTACGACACCGTCCACATCCCCGACCTCCTGGCCACCGGCACCTTCTTCGCCGCGACCCGCTGGGTGCGCCTCGACCCGGTCCCTTTCCGCCCGAACTACCTCACGATCTTCGAGACCGAGGACGAGGACCCCGTCGCGGCGGCTGATCTTGCCGCCTCGTCCGCGAAGACGCTCCGCGCCGCAGGGCGCTACCACGCCAACCATTGTGGGAGCACGCATTTCATGCTCGTTCCGGCCGGCAAGTGGGCTGGGAAGGGCATGCATCAAGTTCTGGCAGAGGCTGACGTGGACCCCGACCGATCGGCATCCCGCTGACAGCGAAAGGCCGTGCCGTTCTAGCGGATGATCGCGGCGTTCTCCAGGTTCCAGGAGTAGGCGCCGGAGCCGAGGTCCCAGGTGTCGGGAATCGCCGTGATGGGCGTGGTGCCTTATGGTAGACTTGGGGGCCATGTTCGACCCCCGGGAGGAAGCATGCCCAGCTACCGAGTCGTCTCCAGTGACTCCCATGTCGTCGAGCCCCCGGACCTTTGGACCAGCCGCATCGACCCCAAATACGCGGACAAGGTCCCCCAGGTGGTCTACGGTGCGACGGAGCTTGGCGACTGGTGGTACGCCGACGGCGTCCAGCTATTCTCGGCCCTGATGGGCGCTGACACCGGGGTCCGCTTCGACGACCCCGCCAAGATGCGCACGGAGGCCAGGTACGACGAGGTCCGTCCCGGAGGCTACGACGCCACCGCGAAGCTGAAGGACATGGAGATCGACGGCGTCTCCGGCGAGGTCGTCTATCCCACGATCGGCCTCCTGCTCTACTGGCTCAGGAACAGTGGCCTGCTCAGCGCCATCTGCCGCGCGTATAACGACTGGGCCGCCGAGTTCGCGACCCAGTACCCGGACCAGATGAAGTGCCTCGCGATGGTCAACCTCGACGACATCGCCCAGGGCGTGCGCGAGCTGGAGCGAGCGGCCAGCCTCGGCCTCAAGGGCTCGATGATCAGCGTCTTCCCACCCGAAGAGCGGGCCTACGACTCGGCCATCCACGACCCGTTTTGGGCTGCAGCCCAGGACCTGGGGATGCCTTTGAGCTTGCACGTGGCGACGAACCGCGGCAAGCGCGACGCGGAGCATGCGACGACCGATCTGCTCCCCTCAGACGACGGCTCAAGACTGCTAGGCGGAACCATGGCCATCACGTCTGTTCGACCCTACTTCGTCCAGCTTTCCCTCGCGAAGATGATCTTCTCCGGCGTCTTCGAGCGCTTCCCAGGCCTGAAGGTCGTCTCGGCGGAGAACGACGCGGGATGGGCGGCCTATCTCCTCTTCGCCATGGACTACAACTACACTCAGAAAACGCGCTCGGCGGAGCGGCCCCGGTTCAAGACGGATCGCATCCCCAGCGACTTCTTCCACAGCAACGTGCTGATCAGCTTTCAGGAAGAGGCCCTGGCTATCCAGACCCGGTCAATCATCGGGGTGGACAATCTGATGTGGGGCTCGGACTACCCGCACCAGGAAAGCACGTTTCCAAAGAGCATGGACATCCTCGACCGGATCCTCGAGGGCGTTCCCGAGGACGAGGCGGCGAAGATAGCCGGCGGCAACGCAGCCCGAGTGTACGGCTTCTAGGTCCAAGGGGGCCTCGGAACACGGCGAGTGCCCGTCTTTTGTGAGTTCCGTGTCGTCCTAGCGGATGATCGCCGCGTTCTCTAGATTCCAGGAGTAGGCGCCGGAACCGAGGTCCCATGTGTCGGGAATCGCCGAGTTGCCGGCGAAGACATCGCCCGCGTAGAACAGGATGCAACCGGCGCCTCCGCGGCAACCCCGGCCGGTCAGTTGCGTTTGATAGGCGCGTCCGAGGCTGATGTAGTCCTCGAGGCTCGTCGAGCTGGCCCATGCCGCAGCCGCGGCGTCCAGGTCCGCGTCGTGGTCGACGGAGAAGGGCGATGACGAGTGGTTGTTGCGGTAGGTACCGGCCACGGGGACGGGGGTGATGCCGACGAAGAGCAACCCTGTCGCCGTCGGCTTGGAGAAGCCCTCTCCGCCGAAGAGTATGCCCAGCCACAGTGGGAAGGTGCTCGGGATCCGGTTTACCGTGATGCCGACGTCCTCCCACCAGACGGCTATGGCCTCCATGATCTCGGTCGTCTCGGGGAGGCCGGTCCCGTGCAGGTACGTCAGCATGTCGACTTCGAAGCCGTCGGCGTATCCAGCATCCGCGAGCATCGCACGAGCTCGGTCCGGGTCGTACTGCGGCACCGGAAGCTGTTCGTATGCCAGGTCCTTCACGCTTACCGGGGCGTTCATGGTCGGGACACCGGCGCCGTTCAAGAAGACGTCGACCATCGCCTGTCGGTCGATGGCGTACCAGCCGAGGGCCTTCCTGACGGTCTCGTTGTTGAAGGGGTTGGGTCCATAGCCCTCGTACGACTCCTTGAACTGCTCCTCCATCCGCAGGGAAGCCGTGGCTCCCACGTCGCGCTTGTAGAGCGTCAGGCGCTCGATCGATTCGATCTGCGGGATCGAGTTCCTGGTGATCTGAACGAGGTCAGAGCCGCCAGCCCTCAGGAGGGCTATTCGCGTCGTCTCCTCCGGAATCGTCTGGAACGTCAGGTCGCGAATCCTGGGCACGCCATAGAACCAATGCTCGTCCAGGGCTTCGTATTCGATCTTGTCGCCGATCGCCAGGCTCTTGAACCGGTAGGGGCCACTGCCGACGGGATTCTTGTTCGCCTCTTCGAAGCCCAGAGCCTCGATATGGCTCTTGGAGAGGAGGAGCGACGGAACGCCGCCGGTCGAAGACTCGCTGAGGTTCAGGTGAGGCCAGAAGATGTCGGTGTTCGCCAGGGTGAACTCGAGCGTGAACTCACCGGTGGTCCGCACGGATACCAGGTCGCCCGTCACCCTGGCGGCGTTACCGTAATGCGAGTCCTCTCGCGTGGCCCAGTTGAGGTGAAACTCGCCGTCCGCCGCAGTCGCCTTCTCGCCGTTGTGGAAGACGACCCCGTCCCTGAACTCCATGGACCACACGGTTCCGGATGAGTCGACCTCCCAGGACTTCGCGACCCCGGAGTTCTCGTCCAGCCGCCCATTGGAGTCGGCGCCAATCCAATAATCGTACATCGAATCGAGCCAAGGCCGCTGGTTGCCGGTATGGTCGATCATCTCGAAGTTGCCAAGACGTGCCAGGCTGACCAGCAGCTCTCCTTCGGGGAGGGTCCTGGGCGTCGCAGTCGGCACAGGGGTCGCCGTTGGCGCGGCTGTTGCGGTCGGTCTTGGGGTCGCGGTCGGCGCAGCTGTCGGCGCCGGGGCGCTCGTGGGAGCGGGCGCGGCCGTCGGAGCCGGGGCGCTCGTCGCCGTGGGGGGCGGGGGCTGTGTCGGTTGCGGCGTGGCCGTCGCGTCCGCGCCGGAGCACGCTGCGATGACCAGGCTCAGGGCCACGACCGCGGACACCAGCCGCACTTTTGTCAGCTTGATCATTTCGGTCATTCCTCCTGCTGTTCCATCACGAATCGTTGAAAGTGTGAAGCCAAAATTAACGAAAATCCCACGGCGTCCGCGCCATTATAGCCGACGACCCTTCGCCACCCCAAATCGCTGGCGTTCCAGGAGCTAGGCGCTACGTGCGAGGGCCCTGCCGAGGGCGGCGATGCCGGAGTCGATCTCCTCCAGCGTCGGTTGGCTGAACGCCAGTCTGATGTTCCTCTCGCCGCCGCCGCTCGCGTAGTGCGCCGGCCCGGGGAGGTAGCGCACCCCTTCGGCGGCGGCCTCCGCGGCGAGCTTCTCGGGATCGACCCGGCTGGCCAGCTCCAGCCAGAGGTGAAAGCCGCCCTGGGGCGTCCGCCAGCTCGCCAGGCCCCCGCAATGCTCCCCCAGCGCCGCGGCCATCCGGTCGCGCTTGCCCCGGTAGACGCGGACAAGCTCCTGCACGTGCCGTTCCAGATGGCCCTCGGCCAGGAATCGAGCGACCGTCTTCGCGATCCACGGGCTGGCGCCCAGATCGTGGCGCACGCCGGCGACGCGGGCAACGAGCTCCTCGTGCCCGGCGGCCCACCCCAGGCGGATTCCCGGCGCGAGGAGTTTACTAAAGGTCCCGATCCTTACGACGAGACCGGACTGGTCTAGGGAGAACAACGAAGGAAGATCGACACCCTCGAAGCGCAGCTCGCGGTAGGTGTCGTCTTCGGCCACCACGAAGTTCCACGACCGGGCGAGATCGACAAGCCGCCGCCTTCGGTCCGGCGCCATGCAGGTCCCGGTTGGGCTGTGGAAGGTCGGGATCGTATAAAGCACCTTGGGCCGCTGGCTTCGATCGCTCAGGTGTCCGAGGGCGCGCTCCAGCTCGTCGACGCGCATGCCGTGCTCATCGACGGGGATAGAGACCAGCGTGGCCCCGTACTGTCTGAGCGCTGTGAGCATCCTTCCGTAGGTGGGGGACTCGACGAGCACCACGTCGCCGGGGTCGACCAGCGCGAAGAAGAGCAGCGACAGGGCCTGCGAGCCCCCCGAGGTAAGAATCACCTGGGCGCGCTCGATAGACCGCTCGTCCTCCCTCAGCACCTTCTGGGCGATCAGGTCCCGGAGCCCTGCGTCTCCCGCGAAGTCGGCCGTGTACTGAAGCGCGGCGGCTCCGTCGTGCTCGAGGACGTGCCTTGCCGCGTCAGCGAGGCCGTCGAGCGGGAAGTAGGCGGGATCGGGAAAACCCGACCCAAAGCCGACATTTGGGGAAGCCGGGCCGCCAACGGCTGCAGGGGATGCGAGGGCCGCTCGGCTCAACAGCGATTTCAGCCTTTCGCTCGTCTCCGGTTCCACGGCTGGCCTTCTTGGGATCAAGCGGCTAAAAGCCGTAGAGGCGCATCGCGTTGGAGCGGAAGATCTTGTCCGCCTCTTCGTCGGTAAGACCCTTCTTGTGCTCGGCGATCACCTCTTGCGACTTCGGCCAGGTGCTGACCAAGTGGGGGAAATCGGAGCCCCACACGAGGCTGTCGGCCGGGACTACCGAAACGTTGTTCATCGCGCTCAGGTCGCGCATGAACGTCATCGAGATGTTCCCCCCGAGATAGCTGCTGGGGAGCCGCTCGTGCACGGCGCCGTTCGCCCGGTTCCGCTCGCGGAACTTGAAGAAGTTGTAGTCCATTCGTTCGACGATGTTGCCGGCCCAGCCCGCGTCGTTCTCCGCCGAAACGACCCTCAACTTGGGGAACCGGTCGAACAGTCCGCCGTAGAGCATGCCCACGATCACGCGCTGGACGGTGACATTCAGAAAGACGTGCTCGGTCGGGTCGGGCAGTCCTTTCGGACGCCGCTCGGTCGCCTGGTGGACGCTGATGGGTGTGTCGGTCTCCTCGGCGGCCGCCCAGAAAGGGTGGTAAGAATCGTGGTGGTAGGGCAGCGTCTCGTCGGGAGACACGGCCACCATCGCGGTGGGCAGCCCCAGCTCGCGGATGCGGTGAAGCTCGAGAACGGCGCCCTCAATGTCGTCCAGGGAGATACACGCCACGCCCTTGAGCCGCTTCGGATGGCGGCTGCAGAAGTCCGCCACCCAATTGTTGTACGCCCGAAAGCAGGCCTTCTGGAACTCGACGTCGGGCGTGGAGAACATGCGCATGGCGATCGTCGGATAGATCACCTCACCGTCGACGCCGTCGACGTCCTGGTCCTTGAGCCTCTCGTCGGGATCGAAAGCCTCCGACGGGAACTCTGCGTAGCGGGTGCCATCCTTCCGTTCGGCGCTGCCGTAACGCACGCCATGGATGAGCCCCAGGTCGAACATCTCGGTGCCTTCGCAAACGTAGACGTCGGTGGTTTCATGATGCTCCACATGGGGCGCCCGGTCCTTGAACGCAGGCTCCATGTGGTTGACCCAGAGATCGGCGGGCTCCGTGAAATGCGAGTCGGCCGAGATTATCTTGTGTTCCAAATCGCCCCCTTGACCCTGGTCGGTGAGCCTATTCTACCGGAGTCAGTCAAAGCTCCGCGCGGCTCATTCCCAATCATCGTCGGCCGGGAAGATGCTCGTGCAGCTGGCATGGGAGACCACCTCCAGCGACAGCTTCTTGCTGGCCTCGAGCCACCGCTTGAAATCGGGTGTGTCCTGGTGCGCCGCGTGGACCGCGCGGTCCCGGAAGACCTCGTAGACGTGGATCAGGTTCGGGTCGCTGTCGTCCTGGAGGATATCGAAGCGGAGCCAGTCCGGCTCGTCCTTGAACGAGGTGCTGGCGTCCCCCACCAACAGTTGAACCAACGTGTCTCGGTGCTCCGGCCGCACGCGGATACTTGCCATGATGGTAAACATGGGCGCCTCCTGGTCCGCGCATTATAGCGGTGGCTAACCACGTCTAGACCGTGGTCAGGGCCTGTGATACGGTGTCGCCGCGGCGGTTTGCCACGGCCGCCAGCGGAGAAATCGACCGATGTCGACTGTCATAGAGAAGCTGGTCACCTACTGTTACGAAGCCGAGTACTCGGACTTCCCCACGGAGACGATCGAGCACACCAAAGACCTGCTCTTGAAGCTCGTTACCAACACCGTGGTCGGCTCCGTGGAGCCGATCGGGACCCGCATCACCAACTATATCCGGGAGCGTCGCGCGCCGGAGGAGGCTGGCATCGTTGGCGGCGGCTTTCGGACCTCCACGGAGCTGGCGGCCTGGGCCCACGGCGTCTTCAGTCGCGCCTGTGAGCTCAACGACGACCAGTTTCCCGCGGACTCTTCGACGGTCTACGTGTGGCCCGCGTTTCTGTCGGCGGCGGAGCGGTTCAACCTCAGCGGAAAGGACCTCCTCTGGCTGTCCATCGTCGGCTGGGAGGTTGCTACCGGGCTCTGCTCGGGGCACGACGAGGCCCTGCTTGCCGGGTTCGGCATCGGCTTCGGCCCGATGTCGATCGCCATGACGCTGGCCAGGCCGCTCGGCCTCACTTTCGAAGAAGCCGTGAGCGCCGCGAGCATTGGTGCTTCCCAGTTCTTCGGCTTGATGAAGCAGGCGGGCTCCGATGCGCCTAACCTGGAAGCGGGCTATGCCTGCCGGTCCGGTGTCGAGGCCGTCCTGCTGGCCAAGGCCGGCGCCACGGGGAGGTCCGACATCCTCGAGGGCGCTCGGGGCCTCTTCACCCTCATCCCGGGATACGACGACAGCGAAGTCACGACCCATCTGGGCGTAAGGCCTTACGACGTTCATCGCGTGTGGATCAAGAAATACCCCAGTTGTTTCGTTCTCCATCGGGAGATCGATGCGCTCAAGCAGCTGGTGGAGGAACACGACATAACGTACGCGGGCGTGAACCGCATCGATGTGGAGGTCAACAAGATCGACGCCCTGGTCTGCGACCGGACCATCGAGTCTCTCGGCGACAGCCGCTTCAGCTTCCATCACGCCCTTGCCGCCGTCCTTCTCGACGGCGACGTCGACGTCGCCACGTTCCAACCCGACAAGGTGGGCGCCCCGACCTTCGCCGACGCCCGTTCCAAGGTCAACGTCGTTGTTCACCCCGAATGGCCGGACGGCTTCTTCAACGCGACGTCGATTGTCACCGTTGAGATGCACGACGGCCGGAGATTTGTAAAAGAGATGCTGGAGCCTCCGGGAAGTGCCGCACAGCCATTGACCCGGGCCGAAATGATCGACCTGCACCGAAAATACACGAGCGCCTTGCTACCCAGGGAGCGGTCCGAAAGCGTCGAAGCCATCGTCACTACGCTGGAAGAGCAACCGGACCTGCATCGCTTGATGGACCTACTCACGTTCCGCGAGAATCCTCGTTGAGACCAGTTACCGGCCCCGACCCCGTCCATCGGCGTTGAGAGCCTTCCCGCTACCTCGCGCCGGTCGGCTTGGGTTTAACCTTCGTCTCGTAGGGGCTGAACTCCCTGCTCCACGAACAGTGCTTGCAAACTGCGTCTATGGTCCGACCCGCTGGGCCGAGCATCCAGTGATGTGCCCCGTTCGGGGAATCCGGACAATCTTGGCTAGGCACGTTCGTCGTTGGCTGTTCGCTGGTCATACGCTTCCTTGTCCCAGGTTATAGAGAGCGGTAGTCCTCGGCGCAACTGTCCCTGGAACTACCGTTCGGTGTTCATGGTGGAGACGGGGGAGAGTCGAACTCTACCTGAAACACAGTTCTCGGTCATGGACGAATCATGGAGGGTCAGGTCTTAGCGTTTCCTGCCCCGGCAACACAAGACGAATCGCTTCGGCCACATTGTGATTCGTGGCGCAATGTTGACATGGATTGCGGGAACAGTAAGATTCACGTCTCTCTGTGATCGGCATTGTGTCAACATGTTCGAACGTCGAATTCAACCAAAGACGGAGCACAGCGCCCAAAGGAACACGATCCAACTCGGAATTGAGCCGGGTATCGTCACCGTCAGTTGAAGCTGCACGTCTTAATTCGTCCTAGGAGGAAAGGCTAACACCGAGACCGGTGATGACAGAGGGACGGCGCCCCATGCTTGGCTGCGTCCCGGTGAGCCCACCCAGGTAATGCTCAAGGGACACCCTCCAGAAGAGGTTACTATGCGCTACCTCGCCCCTCGGGTTCACCGAGCCGCCCGACCTGCCGTGTCGTGATGAACAGGAACCCCGACTCCAAGCGCCCGAACATTCTCCTCATCCTGACGGACCAGGAACGCCACCGGCAGTGGATACCGAAGCACCTCACGCTTCCCAACCGGCAACGGCTCATCGACGGGGGCCTCGAGTTCACCAGCTTCTACACCCACACCTCGCCCTGCTCGCCGTCCCGAGCGAGCCTGATCACGGGCCTGTACCTCCCCCAGCACGGCGTGGTTGTGAACATCTCGAAATCCCCGGAGCTCGACCCGAGCATCCCAACCCTGGGGCACAGGCTCCGGGAGGCCGGGTACTACACCGCCTACATCGGCAAATGGCACCTCTCCTCGTCTGATCGGCCGGATATGGACGCCTACGGGTTTAGCGACTGGGAGGGGAACGATCGCTCCTTCATGGGGATGGCGGGTACCGGGCTCTACTACGACCCGATCATTGCGGCTCAGGGCGCCAGGTGGCTCAAGACGCACGCCGCCTCGACCTACGACCCGTGGTTCGCGGTAGTCTCCCTCGTCAACCCCCACGACGTGATGTGGTTCCCGGCGGACCAGCCGGAGTACGAGGAGGCTCACCCCGAAGAGCTGGCGCGTTGGAGAGAAGAGATCCCCAAGTGGCGGGAAGACGGCGAGGCCCTGCCCATCTTTCGCGACAAATACGACGAGGTCTTCGACACCCTGCCCCCCAACTTCGACGATGACCTCCACACCAAGCCGCCCGTCCAACGCCAGTGGCTGTGGAACGAGATGCACCGCCACGGGATGATCGAGCGAGGCGACAAGAGAAGCTGGCTCAGGAAGCTCGACTACTATTGGCGCCTACATCAAGAGAGCGACAAGAGCGTGGGAACAGTCCTCGACGCGCTGGACGCTTCAGGTCGCTGGGACGACACCATCGTCATCTTCACCTCCGACCACGGCGATCAGGTGGGGTCCCATGGACTGCGTAGCAAAGGCCCTTGGGTCTACGAGGAGACCATGCGGATACCCTTGTACGTCCGCGTTCCGGGCATGACTACGCCGAGCGCCAAGACCTCCGCCCTCGCCACCCACGTCGATCTGGCGACGACGATCGTTTCGCTGGCAGGGATATCCCCAAACGGAACCATGCCCGGCAGGGACCTGAGCCCCGTGCTCGGGGACCCTTCGCAGCCAGCCCGTGAATCGGTGCTCCTGGCCCAGGACATGCCCTGGTTCGAGACCTGCGTTCACTTGCGCTACGCGATGCGGGCTATCTTCGACGGGCGACACAAATACGCTCGCTACTACGGCGTTGGCGGCGGCCACGTACAGGGTCAGGGCATGTGGCCTACGCCCAAGTTGTATGATGTCGACGCCGACTTCGAGGACCACGATCACGAGTTCTACGACCTGCAGGAGGACCCGCACGAGCTCGTCAATCTCGCCAATGACCGCGGCCGTCGCAAAGAGCTCCGCCAGTGGTTTGAGCGACTACGAGCTGAGGAACGCAAGGAGTTCGGGGAGCTTTAGGCCCGGAATGGCGGCATCGTTCTTCATCATGAGCGTTCGGTAAATCGGTAAATAGGTGGCCCCAGACTCGCAGTCTGGCAGGAAAGAAGGAAGGTTACCCACATGAAACGGAAAAGGCTTACAGCGATGGGAGTCGGCTTGCTGGTCCTGACGATGGTCGTGGCCGCCTGCGGCGGTGGGGACGACCCAACGGCCACGTCCGTACCGGCGCCGACAGCAGCTCCGGCGCCGACCGCGGCCCAGGCGCCAACTGCGGCTCCGGCGCCGACGGCGAGGCCTACCCCGACGCCTCGACCACCGCCGACGTCCACGCCCGCACCGACGTCAGAAGGGTCGCTGATCATAGCGCTCGACTCGGTAAACTTCGAGCTGGCGCCCGAGCTGGCGACCAACAAAGCCTACCTCGACTCCATGTTCGACTATCACATCGGCGCCACCGACGACGGCAAGCTCGACGCCGACTCGGGGTTCATTGAGGCTTGGGAAAGCAATTCCGACGCGACGGTTTGGACGTTCAAGACCAGGGACGGGGTCGTGTTCCACAACGGAGACGAGGCGTCGTCTGCCGACGTCCAGTTCGGACTTGAACGTGTGATGCGAGAGGGCTCGAGGGTTAACCAGGCGGCCAACCTCCGTCGCGAGATCAAGGCCCTAGACTCTCCCGACCCATCGACCTTCGTTCTCACGCTGAACGCGACAAACATCTTCTGGCACAGCCCCAACATGAGCCGGATCGGCTCCGGTGGGATGGTCCAGTACCTGGTCCCCAAGAAGCACTTCGAAGCCGTGGGAGAGGAAGGGGCCAACAAAGACGCTGTCGGAAGCGGTCCCTACAAGTTTGCCTCCATCGAAATCGGAGTCCAGATCGACTTCGAAGCCATCCAGGACCACTGGTTGTACGGGACCCCCAGAGTGAAGGAGCTAACCTATACGCACATCCCCGAGGAAGGGACCCGCGTTGCGCTCCTGAAGACCGGCGGGGCTGACATCTCTCCGATCAGTAAGGCACAGGCCGACGGCCTCCGCGCTCAGGCCGGTGTTAACGTCATCCTCCGAGCCGGCAGCGGAGTGGGCACCTACCGGATAGAGCAGCATTTCGTAGAGGAATACGAAGGCCACGGGCCCAATCCGTTTTCGGACGTGAGGGTGCGGAGGGCCATCGACTGGCACGCCATCGACCGCCAGGCTATCGTCGACTCCTTCCTCTTCGGATTCGGTGAGCCGGTAGCCGGCCTCGCCTTCGCACGCATCGACCCGGCCTATCTCCCGATTGAGGTGCCGGAGTTCGACCCCGACAGGGCCCGCGCCATGATAGCCGACGCCGGGTATCCGGATGGCTTCGACGTCGACTTCTACATCTGGCCTCGGTCCGGTTACCCAGAGGGAACGGAAATCATGGAGGCGGTGGCGGGCATGCTCGAGGACATTGGCTTGACCGTCAAGCTAAAGCCGATGGAATTCACGGCCTTCCTCGCAGGAATGCGGGCTGGGAACTTCTTCGACAAGCCCAGCCTTTCCGGGTCCTTCTTTATCACTAACCGGGCGGTCCTCGGGCCGTCGGTGGGAAACTCCCATGCCACCACCGCGATCCTCGGCGTCAATCACGATCCGGAGCTCGATGCCGCGGCCAAGGCCTGGTCGACCTCTCCTACGCTCGATGCGTACGTCGAGCGCGGCAGAGCCTACCAGCAGCTCTACTTCGATGAAGTCTCCATCGGCTCGGGAGGGGCGACCATCTTCTCCACGGGAGAGACGTTCGGCACCAGTGACAAGATACCTGGCGGCTGGGCGCTGGGCACCTCCGCCTACTCCTGGCAGATCGAAAAGATGGCGGCCCTCCGAGGTCTATAGGCCTTAGCCGAGGCGGCTGAGCGGACGGCGAGAGTGGCATGAAACGCACGCCGTACTCGCTGGTTGGCGGCAGGCTTCACCACGCCTGCCGCCAACCAGCCCCCTGGGCAGAGAGCTGCTGAGTTGTTCGATCAGGCAAAACCATATGAGAACTCAGAGATTAGAGGGCGTGACGGAGTGTTCGAGCTCGGACCGGGAGGTCCACCAGAGCCGGTGCTGGCAGAAGAAGATAGTGGACTCCAGTTCTAAGCACTCCAATGACTAATTGCCGCACCAACTGCTCCCCGTCAAACCACAACAGGAGTGGAGCGACTTGACGTAACGTCAAGGAGGGGCCGCTACTTCCGGTGGTGGAGACGGGGGAGAGTCGAACTCCCCCTGAAACACAGACGCAACTCCAAACCCCGTTCGGAACCGGCCCATCACCCGTTCGAGTGATGACAGGCCGAACCCCTAGGCTTACAAATGCGCACCTGTTCATCAGTTGCCTTTCCGGTTGCCGGTGTTAAGGTGCCTGCCGAGTTGTCTGTGGTGCTCAGACACTGAGCGCTAGGGTGCGCGGCCCGACGCGTGAGGATGAGGGGTGGATCGGCAAGCTGGGACGTTGCGGGGAGGGGGTTGTCATGGCCTTAGCTAGTCGCACCGCAGGTGACCTCCCAAGTCACCGTCGCGTTTCCAAGGCGCGCGGTTCAAGGCCTGATCGTGCCTTCAGATTGACAGCCCCGGGGGATAGATGTATCTTTCCCGACGTAGTGTGGGTCGTTCCTCCCGCCGACATTCGTCAGCCAGGCTACTATTGACGAATCTCGCCTTGACGTGGGAGAGAAGATTCGAATTCAGGGAGGCGATAAAGTGAGTTATCCTGTGCGACTTATTGTTTCGCGGTGGCGTTTCCTGTTTCCGGCCGCCATGGCCGTGATCATGGTTGTGTCGGCCTGCGGCGGCGGCGACGACCCGACGGCGACGTCACGCCCCGCGCCCGCGCCGACGGCCACACCGGCTGCGACGGCCACACCGGCGCCGACCGCCACACCCGCCATCGAACAGGTTTTCAGCCACGGTGTTTTTGGCGGACCACCTTCTGCAGACCCGTACCAAACGGCCGCGTGGCAAGGGACCCAAAGAATGGTCTACGATTCCCTCACCTTCCTTGACGCAAGCGGGGACGTGCATCCGTCCCTCGCGGAGTCCTTTACCCTGGATGGAACGACTTGGGAGTTTAAGCTAAGGGAAGGAGTGAAATTCCACGACGGTAGCGACCTTACTGCAGAGGACGTGGTTTGGTCTTTCAAGCGCGCCACTGATCAGGACTTGCCGATCGCCCGCGAGCTTCCTCAGGCGGAGCCTAGAGCCGTGGACGATTTCACCGTCCAGTTTAGTTCACCTGAAATAAACGCATTCATGCCAGCCGAGATGGCGCAGTTTTTCATTCTCCCGAAAGCCTACTTCGAGTCCGTCGGGATCGAGAAGTTCGTTGAGGATCCGATCGGCAGCGGACCCTACAAATACTTAGAGATTCAAGGCGGTGTTGGGTGGGAGGTTGAGCTCCTTCCTAGCAGTCACGCGTTCCGAGATCCGATCCCCCAGGGGATCAAGGCTACCATTATTGGTGAACCCTCGACCGTTGCCGCCGGATTGAGGACAGAGATTCTCGACATTGCCCACTCTCCTATTGAACCAGACACCCTGAGAACGATGGAGAACTCTGGGTTCACGGTACACGCAGTTCCAGTGCGGACAGTCACCCATTTCTACGATACGTGGCGCCATTGTCGTGATAATGGTCCACTCTGCAGTTCCCAGGTTCGAAAGGCGCTCATTTATGCTACGGACGGCGCCACCATATCGGAGACTATTTGGCAGGGCTTCGCTGAGGCAATTCCTGCTCCCGCACTCCCCGATTCCTTGGGTTACCCAGGCAACCTTCCCATTCCCTTCGACCCTGCGAAGGCAGAAGAGTTGCTGGATAGCGCGGGTTATCCGCGTGGATCCGATGGGACGCGATTCGAGTTAACTTACAGGGTCTGGCAAAAAGGGCCTGTCGAATCGATGGCATTCGCCCTTCAAGACATGTGGGCAGACGTGGGTGTGAAGGTGGATACGGGTGTTATGGAACTCGGGACGTTCGTTGACCACCTTTTCCGCCGTAAAGGACTGGAACACCTGGACATAATGGGATTGCTAGCGGTGGACACCTTCAACAACAATCTGGACCAATTCAAGAACCTTGGCCCTTGGGAGGAGCCGGGCGGTATTACTGTGCCCTATGACAACCCGGAGTTCTTCCAAAAGAAAAGCGAACTCATTCGGACCGTAGATACTCAGAAGCAGAGACAGATTATAGAGGAATTGACCACCATGTTGAGCGCGCAACAAGGGGATCCGCCTTACTTTTACTTGAACGCTATTCCGGAAGTCTTTGTGACACAGGCTTACGTGAAGGGTTTTGAGGCTATCGGCGGAAGAAGTGACGTGCACTGGGAGAATCTTCGCAGAGTCGCGTAGCCTGAGAGTCGAATAAGCGGGAGAAAGGAGCCGCGGGTGGCGAAAAACCCACGGCTCCTTTCTCTATCAAGAGCCTACGGCGTCTATCCCTGAACGGATATAGTAAATGTCTGCTCAGAAAAGTCGTACGATTTGAGTTTGCGAGATAACAGTGGCGGATAGATGGGTAGGACTAAGCGTTGGTCGTGCTGAGACCGTGCTCTCCCGGTACATCAGACGCGCGGAAACGGTTGTCCATGCTCTGGGAGAGTTCTCGAGAAGTTGGCCTGCGGCTATTAGCCTGTTCTTCCTGGTGATCGTCGTACTAGTCGCGATTCTTGCACCCTACATCAGTCCGCAAGATCCCATTAAGACGCATCTCCTCGAGCGGATGACGCCGCCCGTCTTCGCCGAAGGTGGAACCAGGAGCAATCTCTTAGGCACCGATCACCTTGGACGCGACGTCTTGAGCCGGACACTCTTTGGAGCTCGAACGTCTCTGTTGGTGGCAGTACCAGCGAATGCGATGAGTATTGTTTTGGGCCTGGTTCTTGGCATTTTTTCCGGCTACAAGGCAGGGACGAAAGATACCATCATCATGCGCCTCGTAGATGCCCAGAGCGCGTTTCCGTTCCTAGTATTGGCTATAGCTGTCTTGGCTTTTATTGGCGGCGGCATTCTAACGCTCGTTTTGTTTCTTGGAGTTGCGGGCTGGGCGAATTATGCGCGCCTCGTACGGGGAGAAGTGCTTTCTGTTATGACTCAGGAATACATCACAGCGGCACAGGCGATAGGGGTGAGCCCGGCCCGACTTATGTACCGTCACATCCTTCCCAATGTCCTGACGCCTGTTCTGGTGCTTGCTTCTCTCCTCCTACCGCACCTGATTATCGTTGAGGCGTCTCTGAGCTTCCTGGGCCTAGGTGTTCCTCTGCCTACTCCGTCGTGGGGAAACATGTTGGCGGAAAGCCGAGGGTTTTTCGAACACGCTTGGTGGCTATTGCTAGGCCCAGGCCTTTTCATGGCGCTCACTGTTTTGTCCTTTAATCTTATTATTGACCGCATCCAGGAGTTGACAAACCCTAGACTGCGTCAGAGGTAAAGGAGAAAGCGAAGGCAGTGGAGAACTGGGGAGGCATACGCGATGTTTGTGTCTGCCAGGGCCCTTACGGCAACCCCTTACACGGGATGCGGGTCTAGGAGACTGCGGCTACTTAGAAGGGATCTTGGTTCAACAGGTTTCCCGGCGTTTTGCGGAGACCCTCGATGGCAGGCCTAGTTCTCCGAAGATTGGTGCAGTTTGGGATTGTTGCATGGCTTGTAGCCACGCTCCTTTTTTTCGCGATCCGTGCGACCGGAGACCCGGCAGCCCTGATTCTGGGGCCACGGGCGAGTCTGGAACAGATAGAGGGGCTTCGTGAGACCCTGGGACTAAACGAGCCGCTGCACGCCCAATATGGAGATTTTCTTTTTCGTCTTCTCCCACGATATGACGAAGGCTCGTGGAGTTTTCTAGATTTTGGCCGATCCCTCCGGACCCCGGAGCCGGCGATGGATCTTGTCTTGGACCGGCTTCCGGCGACGCTGGCATTGGGGGCTACAGCGTTTGGCATTATTTTGGTACTGTCAATCCCACTCGGGGTGCTCTTAGCACTTTGGGACCGCAAACCAGCGGGCAAGATTGTCGGAGTGATTGTACTGCTGGGTCAGGTAACCCCTACTTTCGTTCTTGGGCTGAGTTTGATTTTGGTCTTTGGCGTCTTCCTAGGCGTTCTTCCTGTCTTCGGATTCGAGGGTCCCGCATCCCTCATTTTACCCGGAGTTACCCTAGCGGCATTCCCTTTAGCGCAACAAGTTCGATTGCTTCGTGCACAAATGCTGGAGGTAGGATCTCAAGACTTTATTCGCACGGCGAGAGCCAAAGGCCTGGCTTCGCGTACTGTGCTTGGTCGTCACCAATTGCGAAATGCTCTATTACCTTGGCTTTCACTGTTAGGATTGAACTTTGGTGTGTTGATGGGAGGATCGATCATAGTAGAGGTCATTGTCGCTTGGCCCGGAATCGGCGCCCAACTCATCACGGCGATCAACCAACGTGACTTTCCGGTGGTACAAGCAATAGTCTTCCTCATCGGACTCTTAGTGGTTTTTGGCAACTTGGTAGTGGATATCGCCTATCGGTTGTTAGATCCCCGTATGCGGTACGTCGGCTAGGACTCTTTTAACGAGCCTTGCTCGGCTTGCTCCCCGGCGGGCCGGTCGCCCTACTCCTGTCATCCCGAGGCCCAACGGGCCGAGGAATCTAGGCCATGACGAGGCAGTACTACGTGTACTGTAGAACGTCAGCAAAAGTGGGACTCTTATTGGGCCTAGATTATCGAAGAGAATGGCAGAGAGACCCCTCGCCTTTTCGGCGTTAAGCAAATGGTCAAAACCTAGTACTTTCGGAGCGCCCGATTGTGCCATCGCCCAAACCTGGGCGAGCTACCCCCGCCTTTCGGAGCGCCCCACGGCTGGGTATAGCCGGACTATACACCACCCGAGCCGGAGCACGTACCGGTAACGTGACGCTCCGCGACTGTATGGCTTCATCTCAGAGCCGGCCTTCCATGCCCGACTCTACTCCACTCCACTCCACCCCACTCGACTCCGCTCCGCTCTCGATTCGAGGAGCGCCTCGCGGGGATCGCGGTCCTTTTTCTCGCTAGACGCGTTCGCTCGGCGTTCAACCGGGGGGTTCAATTGAACGGGGTTGAACACCGCGGCGTTCAACGTGTATCAGGCGTTGAACAGCGTTGACATCCACGGAGTCCCGTCTGCGGCCTGAACATGGCGGCGCCTCCCTTATCGTCGAGCAACGGAGATCCGGGCCCGGCGGGGTTGACACGTATACACGCGCGTATACACTGTGCCGCCACCGATGACGGAAGTGACACTGACCGGACCGACCTCGATCACTTCCTCGACGTTCTCGCCGAGGTGGCATTGGCGGTGGCCACCAGGCAGCCTCCCGAAGATGGTCCTCGAGACGGGTGACCGATGAGGGCCGTCGCCTATCTCCGAGTCTCCACCGTGGCCCAGATAGACGGGTTTTCCCTGAACGCCCAGGAGCGCCTCTTCCGTGAGCTCTGCCGGAACCGAGGATGGGAGCAGGTCAGGACCTATCGGGAAGAGGGCCGATCCGCCCACGTCGAGGCTATCGCCAAGCGGCCCGTGTTCAAGCGGCTTCTCGACGACGTTAGTAAGAACGAGTTCGATGTCGTTGTCGTTCACACCCTCGACCGCTGGTCGCGGAACCTCCGCGTCACCCTCGAGTCGCTCCGAACTCTTGCTCAACATAACGTGGGCTTCGTCTCCATCAGCGAGGGGATGGACCACTCCACGGCCCAGGGCCGCCTCTCCATCCAGCTCATCGGTGCCTTCGCCGAGTACTTCAGCGAGTCCCTCGGCACCCACATTAGGAAGGGACAATCCGAACGGGCGCTTCAGGGGAAGCATCTCGGTGGCCTTCCGTTTGGCTACGAGTCCTGCTGGACTAGAGAGAAGGGGAATCGAAGCCTGTGGTGCGATCCCGAGCATTCGGGCGGCGTTCATCTCGTCGAGGGCGAAACCGGCGCGGTCCGGAAGCTCTTCCGCCGATACGCCACGGGCACGGCGACTCTGGGCCACCTAACAGCCTGGATGAACGGACAGGGGTTCCGTACCCGGAACACCAAGGCGCTGCCGGACGCGACGGGTGAGCTCGTCGCCGGCCCTCGGTACTTCACGACCGCGTCGGTCAGGAGCATCCTCCACAACGCCTTCTACGCCGGGCTCATCAAGCACTCCGGCGAACTACTCCCCGGTACCCACGAGGGTCTGATCTCCAAGGACCTTTTCGACCGCGTTCAGGACGCGATGCGAAGGAACAGTGGCGGATCCCGGACGCTGAGCTCGAGGCCGGTGCGAGAGTATTTGCTGAAGGGCCTCATCCGGTGCGTGTATTGCGGGATGCCAATGTGGGCACAGACCTACAAGAACGGGCAGCAATACTACCGGGAGCACCGGGAGTCCCGGAGCCTGGGGAGCTGTCCGGCCCAGGGTGGCTCCATCCCCTGTCACGTCGCCGACGAGCAGGTTAGGAGAATCGTCGAAAGCATCGTGTTGCCCGAGGACTGGCTGGACCAGGCCCTGGCCAGACTACAGCTCACGAGCGAGGTCGAGCGCGTGAGAACGCGGCGTGACGAGGTCCAGTCGCGGCTCCGGCGACTCGGGCAGGCGTTCATCGATGGCGTCGTACCCGAGGGTGACTACCGCTACCAGCGACGGACGTTGGAGCTGGAGCTAGAGTCGCTGGTCGTCCCCGAGGTCGACGCGGTGAAGGAAGCCGGGGAGCTGCTCTCGGACCTGCCGCGTTTATGGACCGGGGCCACGTTGGAGGAGCGCCGGAAGCTGCTGCTGACCATGCTGGACGCGGTCTACGTTGACACGAAGACGAACACGCTGGTCGAGGTCAGGGTGAAGGGGGCGTTTGGGGTTATCCTTCCAGGTGCTGGTGCCGAGCAGTGGAGCCCAATCAGCGTCCCAGGTCCTCGGCCCCATCTTCCCGTGCCTTGACCTGCTCTTCCACAATGTGGCCAGGCGGAAGTTTCGCGGCGTCCAACAGGGCTGTTGTTCGGTCAGATGCGATACGCGTTGCCATTTCGGAAACGGTGTGGGATATCCAGAGATAGGTCTGACTGCCTTCCCGGTAGTCGGCTTCGCCAATAGACTGAACCCGGCCCTGTTCCTGCAATCTGTAAACCTGCTGGAAGTGCTTCTCTGACTTGGGTTGGTACACCGCGAATGTCTTGCCGCCGTAGTGGTTGATGATCGAAAAACTGGGAATGTCGCTCGGGCCGTCGGCGATGTATATCATGTTCTGGAAAGGAATCCTACGCTGTTCCGGTGCGAGGCTAGCGTTCACATCTATTCCGAACTTGATGGTCGCCTTGTTGATCTCGAATAGGGCCCGCGTTTTCGTCGTGTTGTCGATGACATACCCGAGTTGACTTACCATGGGCTCTAGCCCCCGCTGGGCGCCGCCCTCCAGGTAGCCCTTAGGCGCGGGGTCTTCGATGAACTCGCACCCCCAGGTTTCTTCAACATATCCGCTTATGGCGCTTCCCTTGATAATCCGGCGCAACCCGGTGCTCACTACGTAATGTTCCAGCTTGATGTCATGCTTTCTGAATACGGGGTCTGCTTCTACCTGGTCCTTCAACGTGGGAAAGAACCCAGGCAACCCGTCGAAGAAGTCCAACTCCTTGCCGAGTTCCTCTAGGATCTTGTTTTTCAGCCCATGGAACGGGCCATCCTTCACGTAGGTCAGGATGTGGTTCAAGTACACGGTGTCGGGAGAGACGGTGATGTCGCGATGACTATAGAAGTCCGGTAGTTGGTTGACCTCGCGCCAGAATTTCTCGGGGTCAACACCGTACTTCTTGAATAGGGGCAGCTGCATGTAGCCAGGGACGAGCGTGCTATCGAAGTCCCAGATTACAGCGATGACGTTCTGAAGGAACAATGATTCGGGCATATCCTCGTACCAACTCCTCGGACGGAACAGCGTTTAGACCAACTGGGGCAAAGGCCCTTAACTCAGCCTAGAGCGACTTCCTGGGAGTCTTGGCGTCGGTCCAGGATTGGGTGAGACCGGCTCCCGTGGTCTGCCACACGCTGAGCACGACCAGTCTCCACCGTGGTTCCAAAAGGCGCCGCAGCAGCGCTCACAATGCTTCTTGGGCATCGGGTCTTCCTTTCGCAGGTCACGCGGTTGACGCGTGACTACCAAACAAAGCGGCCCCCGGTACTGTAGGGGGCCGGACCGGTGTTCGTGGTGGAGACGGGGGAGAGTCGAACTCCCCGTCCAAAGGAACCCTGTTGCAGAACGTCTACGAGCGTAGCCGGCGTTTTAGAGTCTCGCCCCCGCGTTGCTCATCCGGCATCGCGCGCAGGGGCCAGCCGATAAGTCTTAGGCCACCGATATCGGCGTCGTGGCAACCGCACCTCGATTTAGCGTCGCCCATCCTTTGCCCTCGAGGGTAGGCTCCGGTGGACGTAGCAGACCTAAGCGGCTGCTAGAGCGAGAGTTCTGTTGCCAGTTACTCTTTTGCCACCTTTTAACGAGGTGAATGGTGGCAAGCCTCGGCTCGCAGTCCTGACAGGTATTCCTCTGTCGAACCCGCGCGTCCCCTCATACTCAGTATACCACCACACGACATAACGAGAGGGAGAATGCTGGCCTGTCGCTACCGGGGCAGGTTCAGGCCGCGCTGAGCAATGATGTTGCGCTGCACCTCGTTGGCGCCGATCGAGATCGTGCTGCGCACCGTCTCCAGGTACTTGTGCGGCAGGATGCCGCCCTGGGGCGCGTAGGGGCTCGAGGGCATCAACGTCCCGTGCAGACCCATGATCTGCGTGCCCAGGTTCGACATGCGCTGCAGCATCTCCGTGGCCCAGACCTTGTTGATCGAGGCCTCGACGTTGGGCACCCGACGGTTGGACTGCATCCAGACGATGCGCTTCACGAACCGGATGCCGACGTCCATCTCGATCCGCATCTGGGCCAGCTTGCGCCGCACGTCCGGCTGCTCCGTGAGCGGCCTGCCATCCACGTTTGTGGACCGACAGTAGGCAAGCAGGTCGTCGAGCAGGCGCTGCGCCTCGCCGTAGTAGAGGAAGCCACTGCGCTCGAAGTCCAGTGCCGTCACCAGATGATACCAGCCGCGGTCTTCCTCGCCGACGAGCGAGCTCCTGGGGACGCGGACCGTGTCGAAGAATACCTCGCTGTGCCGCCAGCCGGCGATCGTCTTGATGGCGCGGATCGTGACGCCCGGTGTATCGCTGGGGAAGACGAACAGACTCAGACCGCGGTGCTTCGGCACGTCCGGGTTCGTCCGAGCCAGCAGCCAGCAGTAGCCGACCCGGTGCGCCGCAGTGGTGAAGACCTTTTGGCCCGTTATGACGAAGTCGTCGCCGTCGGCCACTGCCCGCGTTTCCACGGCCGCGAGGTCGCTGCCGGCGCCGGGCTCGGAGTAGCAGAGACTGAACTCCGCCTCGCCTCGGGCGATCTTCGGAAGGAAATAGGCCCGCTGCTCGTCGCTGCCGAACGCCATCAACGACGGTCCGATGATGTACACACTGTGGAGGACGACCGGCGCCCGGGCCCGGGCCATCTCGTACGAAAGGATTGCGTTGTACGCGCCCTCCAGCCCGCGCCCGCCGTGCTCGACGGGGAGCTGCCACTCGGTGAGCCCGGACGCGCTCAGCTCCTTGCGGAACGCGGCGTCCAGCTCCTCGTCAGCCCAGTTCTGGTCGGTGAGATCGAGGTGCCGCGCCAGCCGCTCGGGCGGGAGCGCGCGCTCGATGAAGGCCCGCACCTCGGCTTGATAGGCCTCCTCCTCCGGCGAGAAGGCGAAGTCCATCAGCCGCCGTCCACGTCGAACCGGTAGACCCGGGCCGCGTTGTCGCGGACCAGCTTGCGCCGCTCGTCCGCGGGCACGTCGCGCAGGATGTCGTCGAGGATTTCGCGGCTCCTTGGGAAGGTGCTCTCGGCGTGGGGGTAGTCGGAGCCCCACATGAGGTTGTCAATGCCGATCGCCGACCGTATCCGGATGCCCAGGGCATCCTCCTGAAAGCTGATGATCACGTTCCGGTGAAAGAAATCGCTCGGCATCGCGCCACCCTTGAACCGGTACCAGTCCGGCCTCGGCACGCGCTGCGTATAGGTGTAGTCCATGACGTTGAGGAAGTGGCCGGCCCACGCCACCTCGTGCTCGAGCGAGATGACCTGAAGGCGGGGATAGCGCTCGAAGACGCCCGAGAAGATGAGGTGGCTGAGCGACATCTGCACCCAGTGGGCGGCCGTGACATAGGAGGCTGGGGTGCCGAGCGTGTTGGTCGCGGCGTCGGCTTCCGAGGTCTCCGCCCTGCGAGCGCGCGGGATCAGCCGGCTGGTGCCGACGTGCAGGCTCAGTGGCATGTCCAGGTCCTGGGCCGCCGCCCAGAACGGCTCGTACATTGGACGGTCGAAGGAGCGCTCCGGGTCGGGGTACACGGTGATCATGGCGCCGGCGAGGCCCATCTTCGCCGCCCGCTCCAGCTCGGCGACGCCCCATTCCACGTCGTCGAGATTCACCATCGCCACGCCCTTGAGCCGCCGCGGGTCCGCGGCGCAGAAGTCCGCGATCCAGTCGTTGTAGCCGCGCTGTATCGCGTTCAGGAGCGCGGTGTCCGGGACTCGCCACAGCGTGATCCCCAGGGTCGGGTAGATCACCTCGCCGTAGATGCCGTCGGCGTCCATGTCCTCGAGCTTCTTCTCGGGAATGTAGCCGCCCTCCAGCACCTCGCTGTAGCGCGACTCCAGACGCAGCTTGCTCTGGTCCTCGAACCGCACCCCCGTCTCGGTGCCGCCGGTGACGGAGAAGATGCGCATGTCCCCTGCGTACCACCAGTCGCCGCCAGCCTCGGTCACCTGTCGTGGCGCTCGGTCAGCAAACTTGGGGTCGATGCGCCCGACCCAGAGGTCGGGAGGCTCGACGACGTGCGAATCGCTGGAGAGGAATTCGGGCTCGGCCATGGGAAGGCCTCCTGCCATTCGGGGCGTCCTCGACGAATCGCGGGCATCGTAGCAATCCCTTCTCGGGTAGTCAACGACCTCGCTCCGCTCATTTCCGTCAGCCGACGGGCGCTCCGCCGCAGGCACGCCTGGGTGAGGTCTTCCCCGTCAAACTGTAGGATGCCGATCGACGCCGCGCCCGTATACAATGACCTCGCGGCCCGGTTCCGCATCCCCCCGACACACGGACCTTGCCAAATACGAACACATGTCCTACTATGGGCCCGTCCGCATCACGTGACATGAATGCACGCGCATGGGTTCCAGATATCGAGAGGAGCACGGCAGCATGGATGACGACAAAGCCAAAGCACTAGACGTAGCGGTTGCACAAATAGAAAAGCAGTTCGGGCGCGGCGCGGTGATGCGATTGGGCGAGGCGGCGGGGCGCATGACCATCGAGTCGATCCCCACGGGGTCGCTGGCGCTGGACGTCGCGCTCGGGGTCGGCGGCGTCCCCCGCGGCAGGGTCATCGACATCTACGGCAACGAGTCTTCGGGTAAATCAACCCTCGCGCAGCACATCATGGCCGAGGCCCAGAAACTGGGCGGGACGGCGGCCTATATCGATGTCGAGCACGCCATGGACCCGGGATATGCGGCGCGGTGCGGCGTCAACATCGAAGACCTTTACATCTCGCAGCCTGACTTCGCCGAGCAGGCACTGGAGATCACCGAGGCGCTGGTCCGCAGCGGCGCCGTCGATGTCGTCGTGGTCGACAGCGTGGCCGCGCTGGTCCCCCGTGCCGAGCTCGAAGGCGACATGGGCGACCCGCAAATGGGCCTCCAGGCCAGGCTCATGTCGCAGGCGTTACGCAAACTGACGTCGGTGATCAGCCGCTCCAAGACCTGCTGTATTTTCATCAACCAGCTCCGCGAGAAGGTGGGCGTGGTGTTCGGCAGCCCCGAGGTGACCCCCGGCGGCCGCGCCCTCAAGTTCTACAGCTCGGTGCGCATCGACCTCCGCCGGGCTGAGGCCATCAAGCACGGCCAGGAGGTCGTGGGCAACCGGGTCCGCGCCCGCGTGGTGAAGAATAAGGTAGCGCCCCCCTTCCGCGTCGCCGAGTTCGACATCATGTTCAGCCATGGGATCAGCAAAGAGGGCGACATCGTCGATCTGGGCGCTCAGCTCGACATCATCAAGAAGACGGGCTCGTTCTTCTCTTTTGGCGAGACGAGACTGGGCCAGGGCCGAGAGAATGCCAAGCAATTCCTCGTCGAGCATGTCGACATCGCCGACGCCATCGAGCGACAGATCCGGGTTGCCAGCAACACGATGGACCCGCAACTGACGCCGCCTCCCAAGGCCGAGGAGGCGGAAGAGGAACCGCTCGAAGTGTAGGCCTGCCGCCGCCACGCTGACGCCAGACGAGGGCCCCCGGGTAGAACCCGGGGGCCCTCGTTCGTTCATACCAGTGCGCGTTGGTACGCACGCTCAGTCCAAGTTAGTGCATTCGCACCTTCGCCGTCTCCGCCCCCGGGATCGACACTATCGCCAACGTTCAGAGCGAGGAGGTCTCGTCATGGTGACAGCAGCTAAAACGGTTCGTCGGATCGGAGCCCCAAGAAGTCAGGCCTGGACGCCATTCATCGCCACGGCCGCCTTCGCCTCGCTGGTCGTGGCCACCGTTGCGATGTGCCTTGCCGCCGTGGGGAGCATGACCTTCCCGGGCGATACGACGCTGATGCGCGCCTTCCAGTCCCACGATGCGCCGGTCTGGCGTGCCTTCATGTCCGGCATTACGGACGTTGGCGGAGGATGGGTAGCGCTGACGGTCGCCGGACTCCTGGCGATGTTCCTGTTTCTGCGAGGCCGGGTGATCGACGCGTTGGCGACCGCCGCCATCTTTTCAGTGACGGTGGTCATCCCAGTGTTGAAACAGTTTGTCGAGCGGCCTCGTCCGTCGGGCACGTCGGTTATGCTGATCGGCCACTTCAGCGGGTCCAGCTTTCCAAGTGGCCACTCAGCTCTGGCGATGGTGTTTTGCGGCGTGCTGTTCTATCTAGCACCACGGCTCGTTAGAGCGGGTCAACGCATGTGGACGCTCCGAATGGGTCTCGTCGCGCTCCTGATCTTCACCGGTCTGTCGCGAGTATATCTGGGGGTACATTGGCCCAGCGACGTGATAGGCGGCTTTCTCGTCGGAGCGGTGCTCGTAAGCGTGCTCGCCGCGGGTCACATGCTGGTCATGCGGCATCTGGGACCGGACTTCGGCAAGGACTCCATGCAGGCGCTGCGGTTGTCGTTGACGAGTTTCGTCAAGGGCGGTATAGTATCCGTCAACCGACGGGAATCCCCTTCCCACTATCCCGGCGCCCCCCTAGGCGTCGACGCGTTAGATGCTTCTAACCTGGCAGCCAGCCAGGTTGTTCTTTAGGAGGATGAATGGAGCGGCCACAGTTCAAGCCCCTGCGCAGAGCTTACGGCTTCGACGAGGTCTCCATCGTTCCCGGCGACGTCACGATCAATCCCGAACAGGCGAACCCCGAGCTCGCCATCGGCCAGCACACGCTCAAGATCCCGATCATGGCGGCCGCGCTCGATGCGCTGGTCTCCCCTGAAACCGCCGGGGTTATGAGCGACTTGGGCGGGGTGGGCGTCCTCAACCTCGAAGGCCTTCAGACGCGATACGAGGACCCTGCCCAGGTATTGGAAGAGATCGCGTCCACGCCGCAGTCCGACGTGACCGCCCTCTTGCAGCGCATTTACACCGCACCCATCGAAGAGAGCTTCGTCGGCGACCGAGTCCGCGACATCAAGGGGAGGGGCGCTCTGTGCGCCGTCTCGATGACCCCGGCCATGACCAAGCGCCTGGCGCCGGCGGCAGTCGAAGCGGGCGCCGACATGGTCGTCGTCCAATCGACCGTGACAACCGCACGACACCTCTCGAAGAGCCTGCGGGGGCTCATCATCTCCGAGCTCATCGGTCAGGTCGGCGTTCCCGTGATGGTCGGAAATGCCGTCAGCTTCAGCGCGGCGCTGGAGCTCATGGAGACGGGGATCGACGGGATGCTCGTCGGTGTCGGCCCCGGCGCAATCTGTACGACGCGGGAGGTCATCGGGGTGGGCGTGCCCCAAGTGACGGCGACCCTCGATTGCGCCGCCGCTCGCGAGGAACATTTCAGGCGGTCTGGAAAATACGTGCCGATCATCACCGATGGGGGGATTCGAACAGGCGGCGACCTCTGTAAAGCGTTCGCCAGCGGCGCCGACGGGGTCATGTTGGGCTCGCAACTGGTGAAAGCCCGGGAAGCCCCCGGAAGAGGGTTCAGTTGGGGTATGGCCAGCCCGCACGCCGACCTGCCGCGGGGCACCAGGATCAAGGTCGGCACTACCAGGTCGATGAAGGAGATCCTGTTCGGCCCGGCCACGGTGTCCGACGGGACCGAGAACTATATCGGCGCCCTCAAGACCTGCATGGGATACTGCGGCGCGTTCACAATCAAGGACCTGCAGGGCTGCGAAGTCGTGGTCGCTCCTTCGATCCGTACCGAGGGCAAGTACGCTCAGTTGACGCAGAGTTTCAACTGAGCGTTCTCGCAGCCATCGGCCCCGGCGCGGCCTCGCGGGCCGCCTCCAACGGCCCGATCTTCCACCCGACGCTACAATAGAGTTGCGTCCCCATTCCCGAGGCCCGACCCATGCCCAACAAGATCTTCGTTTCCGGCTCCCTCGCATACGACCGGATCATGGACTTTCCCGGCCGGTTTGCCGATCACATCATGCCGGACAAGATCCACATCCTCAATGTGAGCTTTACCGTGAACAGTATGGTGGAGCGGCCCGGTGGCACCGCCGGGAACATCGCCTACGCCCTGACCCTCCTCGGGGAGCAACCCACCATCATGGCGACGGTGGGCCACGACCACCACCGCTATTTCAAGTGGCTCGACATCCACGGCATCTCGAAGGACGGCATCCGGATTATCGACGAAGAGTTCACGGCGTCGGCGTACATAACAACGGACCAGGCGGATAACCAGATCACGGGATTCAACCCGGGCGCTATGAAACATGCGTCCGAGTATGACCTGAGCGCAGTCGACGTCGACGGAGGCATTGCGATTATCGCCGCGGGCAACCTGGACGATATGGTCGCCTATCGCGACTTTTACCATGCCAGGGGCATCGAGTTCGTGTTCGATCCCGCCCAGTCCCTACCGATGTGGGAAACGGCTGCGCTGACGAGGTGCATCGAGGGAGCTCGAGTCTTGATCTCGAACGACTACGAGCTCGAGTTGATTATGAAGAACACCGGGATGGACAAGGCTCGGCTCCTGGAACGGACGCAGGCGCTCATCACCACCAAAGGCGAGGACGGCTCGGTCATCACGACCCGCGACGGTGAGATCATGGTCCACTCCGTCAAGCTCTCGGCGCCGCCTGTCGACCCCACCGGCGCCGGGGACGCCTACCGCGGAGGGCTTGTCCGTGGCATGGTCGCGGGGAAGGACCTCGTCGAGTGCGCCAGGCTCGGTTGCGTCTGCGCTTCTTTCGCCGTCGAGGTCCAGGGCACCCAGTCCTACACCTTCACCACGGAGCAATTCACCGCGCGCTACCGCGACACCTACGACACCTAGAGTGTTGTAAACCTGCCCTCGGGCCCACGGTGCAGCTCCTTTACCTCGACGATCGCATCCCCGTTCAGCGGTCCGTAAATGTGGGGGAAGGGCGCGGGGTCCCGGCCCTCCTCATACCGCACCTCGGGGACTACGCCGGCCGGGTCGACGCACAGCACCTCAAGCCGTGGCTCCCCCGGGAACTTCCGATTGGCTACGCGAAGCAGTTGGTCCACGCTGCCGGAGGCGTGGAGGAAACCCTCCGTGGCCAGGCTCGGAGCGGTGTATTCGCCCTCGGGCGAGATCTCCGCGTTGGCCGCGCCAACGACGATGACGTAAATACGTTCAGGTGTTTTCGCCAAGATACGTCCCCCGGTAACCCTCGGCCGCCGGACTCTGGAGCCGGAAAAACACCAGCTGCATAATGCGGGCATCTCGATGGAGCGTGAGCCCTTCCGAGTGATAGACCACCAGCAGGCTCTGCGACCGTCCCGAGTAGCCGGCATCCCAGACGGCCGTGTGCACCGCCGCCCCGCTGCGCAAAAGCGACGAGCGCGTGCGTCCCAAAGCCGTGAGTGTCAGCGGCAGGTTGACCACCTCGTTGAAGGTGACCAGGTACGAGCCGGGATCCAGATGCAGAACGTCCGCTTTGTCGAACTCAATCGGCTCCAGGCCCGCCACGACGCGTCGCTCGTTCGAGAAGTCGATCGTCCCCGAGCTCGTATAGCGGGCGACATCCCGCAGGGTGAGGTCGATGCCGTTGGGCTGGACCTGCACCTCGAGGTCGAGGGCCTCCTCGACGAGCGGTGGTGAGACGGCGAGCAGCTCGAGAATGGCCTGACGGTCCAGGACCCCGGTTGGGCTAATCATCGGCCTGGCGGACCGCACGAATGAATGCGCGAATCTTGACCTCGTCCTTCTCCCCGTCGGTCTCGACGCCGCTGGAGACATCCACACCCCAGGGCCGAGCCTCGCGCACCCTCTCCGCAACCGTTTCGGGCGTGAGCCCGCCGGCCAGCAGGAAGTCGTGACTTGGGGCAAGATGCCGCGCAACGTCGACATCCACCGTCTTGCCGGTGCCGCCGAACTTGCCTTCGACCTTGGCGTCGAGCATGGGCAGCGCTCCCGATGCCCACACCTCCTGCAGTCCTCGCCCCACGGTGGCGACGGCCACGCGTGACTCGAGCTCGGAAGGGACGTGAATGACCTTGATCACAGGGCGTCCGATCTCGCCGACGTATTCGACGGGCTCGCCGCCGCTCAGCTGCACCATGTCGAGCCCCAGGGTCTCGGCGGTCTCGTTCACTTCTTCCACCGGGGCGTTGACGAAGATGCCCACGACCTGGGGCGGCGATTCCAAGGCCCGCACCGCCGCGATGACCGCTCGAGCCTCGTCTATCGAGACCCGACGCCGGCTATCGGCTAACATCAGCCCGATGAAGTCCGCGCCTTCTTCGGCCGCGGCCAGCGCGTGAGTGGGGCGCCGGAGGCCGCAGATCTTAACCTTGGTCATGGGACTCGAGGAACTCTTGCAGCAGCGCGCTAGGGTCCGGGGCGGTCATCAGCGCCTCGCCGATCAGGAACGCGTCCACGCCCCAGCCGACGAGCTGCGCGACGTCCTCCGCGGTCCTGATCCCGCTCTCGCTCACGACCACTGCCCCGGAGGAGACATGGGGCCGCACGGAGGCCGTCGTTTCCAGGTCTGTCTCGAAGGTGCGTAGGTCGCGATTGTTGATGCCCACGATCCGGGCCCCCGAGGCCGTCGCGCTGTAGGCCTCCTGTTCCGTATGGACCTCCACCAGGGTGGAGAGCCCGAGCTCGCCGGCCCTGCCGATCAAGTCCTGAAGTTGACCATCGCTGAGCAGCGCCACGATCAGGAGGAGAGCGTCGGCACGGCTGGCCCTGGATTCGAAGACCTGATAGTCCTCCACGATGAAGTCCTTGCGAAGGAGCGGAGGGGTCTCGTTGCCGAGGGCGTCCTTGATCACGCCGAGGTAGTCGAGGCTGCCGTGAAAGTGGGGCTCTTCGGTGAGCACGGAGATCGCCGCCGCGCCGCCCTTCGCGTAGCTCTTCGCCACCTCCGCGGGATCGGCGTCGGGAGCGATGTCGCCCTTCGAGGGAGACGCCTTCTTGAACTCGGCGATGATCTGGATACCCGGCCTGCGCAACGCGGCCTCGAAATCCAGCGCGGGCGGCAGGTCCAGGGCCCTCGCCCTCATGTCCGCCAACGGCGCGAACATCATCCGGTCCGAGAGGTCCTGTCGCCGCCGCTCGACGATCTTGTCGAGATACGTCTCGTTGGGTAACACGGCCCCGTCTCCTGCTCTACTCCCCGAGCGCCTGGGTAAACTCGACGTAGGCCGACAGCTTCCGTTGCGCGGCGCCGCCATCGATGGTGGCCGCCGCCAGGGCGACTCCGTCCTTCAGGCCTGCCGCCTTTCCTCCCACCACCAGGGCAGCCGCGGCGTTGAACAGCAAGGCGTCCCGCTTGGGCCCCTTTTGCCCGTCGAACAGGTCTCGAATGATCTGCGCGTTCTCCTCGGGACCGCCGCCGGCGAGCGTGTCGCGATCGGCCCGTTTCAGCCCTGCCTGTTCGGGAGTGATCTCGTACGACCGGACCCCTTCGAGCCCGACCTCGTGGACGGTCGTCGCAGCACTGATGCTGATCTCATCGAGACCGTCCTGACCGTGGACGACCATCGCATGCTCCGAGCCCATTTGTCGAAGGGCTTCGGCCATGAGTGACGCCAGCTCCGGGCGGGCCACGCCGAGGACCTGTCTCTTGGCCCCGGCGGGATTGGCCATCGGACCGAGCACGTTGAAAACGGTGCGTACGCCGATCTCGGCCCGCGTGGGCGCGGCGTGACGCATGGCGGGATGGAAGGCCGGGGCGAACAGGAATGCGAAGTCGACGCCATCGAGGCACTGCTTCGCCTGGGCGGCAGACAGCGATATGCGGGCGCCCAGGGCCTCGAGCACATCGGCGCTGCCGCACTGGCTCGAGGCCGAGCGATTGCCGTGCTTGGCCACCTTGAGCCCCGCTGCCGACGCCGCCAGCGCCGCGGCCGTAGAAATGTTGTATGTGCCGGAGGCATCGCCCCCCGTGCCGCACGTATCGATGAGCTGGCCCTCGGCCTCCACCCGCACCGATTTCGCCAGCATGGCGCGCACCATGCCCAGGACCTCGTCCGTCGACTCCCCCTTCATGCGGAGCGCGACCAGAAACGCGCTGAGCTGTGCTGGGGTGGCCTCGCCCTCCATGATCATGGCCATCACGCCCTCGGCCTCCTCTTGGCTCAGGGACGCGCCTTCGACCAGCTTGGCGATGGCTTCCTTGATCATGACGGAACGTTGACTCGGTCCATGGTGAGGAAGTTTTGGAGCAGTGCTTTCCCGACCCCGGTAAGGATCGATTCGGGGTGGAACTGCACGCCCTCAACGGGGTGCTCCTTGTGACGCACGCCCATGATAACACCGCGTTCCGTTCGCGCCGTGACCTCGAGGCACTGCGGGACGCTATCGGGTTGGATGGCCAGCGAGTGATAGCGGATCGCCTCGAAAGGGTTCGGAAGGTCCTTGAAGACGCCAAGCCCATCGTGGTCTATTTTTGAGGTCTTGCCGTGCATGATCTCGCCGGCGCCGGCCACCTGGCCTCCATAAGCGTAGCCGATGCACTGGTGGCCCAGACAGACGCCTAGGATGGGAGTGCGCTCCCCGAACCGGAGGATCACGTCGTTGGAGATCCCGGCGTCCTTGGGGGTGCCGGGCCCAGGCGAGATGACGATGCGCTCGGGGTCCATCGCCTCGATCTCCGCGATCGTGATCTCGTCGTTTCGGACGACGGTCACTTCGGCATCGAGCTCGCAGAGGTACTGGTACAGGTTATAGGTGAAGCTGTCGTAGTTGTCGATCAGCAGAAGCATCAGTACTGCTCCTTGGCGACGCCATACGGGTTGGAGCCGTCCAGGAAGATGACGTGGCCCGACAGATAGCTGCCCTCCTCGGAGAGCAGGAACAGGCTCAGGTTGGCGACATCCTCAGGCTGACAGATCCGGCCGAAGGGAAAGTTCTCCGTCAGGTCGTCGAGGTCTCCCCCCTTGGTGTGCCGCACCAGGCGGAGTCCCATCTCCGTCTGCACGACGCCGCAGGCGATGGTGTTCACCCGGACGTTGTACCGCCGCTCCTCCTTGGCCAGGATCTCGGCCATCTTCTCCTCCGCGGCCTTGGCCGTGGCGTAGGGCATGTGCCCCGGGGGCGCAATGTGAGGGCTCATCGACGAGAGGACGTGGATGTCGCTGCGGGGGTTCTTGCGCAAGTGCGGCAGGCAGGCCTTCACGAAATGGAAGGTGCCGAAGACGTGGGTGTCGATCACGCGGTGGAGCTCATCGACCTCGGTATCCGCCGAGAAGCTTCCGCGGGAGACGATACCGGCGTTGTTTACGAGGATATCGATCTTGCCGAAGGACTCGGCCACGTCGGCGACCATCGCCTGCACCTTGTCCCAGTCGGTCACGTCGCACTGAACCGCGACTCCCTTCCGGCCTAGTTTTTGAACCTCGGCGATGGTCTCGTTGGCGGCCTCTTCGTCGCGCCGATAGTTGATTGCGACGTCGGCGCCCTCCTGCGCCAGGGCCAATGTGATAGCCTTTCCGATGCCCCGTCCTCCCCCGGTTACGATCGCGGCCCTGCCCTTTACCTTCATCTCGCCGTTGCCTCCTGTCTTTTCTGTAGGGGGCCGAGGCGCCGGTCCATGGCCTCCGCCTCGTCGATCGCCCGCAAGAGCGCGGCCGCCTTGTGCAGCGTCTCTTCGAATTCGAGCCTGGGGACACTGTCATAGACGATGCCGCCGCCGGCTTGCAGGTACGCCGTCTTGTCCTTGACGACCATCGTCCGAAGCGCGATGCACGTGTCCATATTTCCGGAGAAGTCGAAGTAGCCGACGGCCCCCGCGTAGGGCCCCCGCTGGTGCGGCTCGAGCTCGGCGATGATCTCCATGGCACGGATCTTGGGAGCACCTGACACCGTCCCCGCCGGGAAGCAGGCCCGTAGCGCGTCGTAACACGACATGCCGTCCTGGAGTGTGCCCGTAACCCGGGAGCACAGGTGCATCACGTGAGAGAAGCGCTCGACCTCCATGAACTGCTCGACCGCCACCGTGCCCGGCTTGCTCACCCTTCCCGCATCGTTACGGCCCAAGTCCACCAGCATGATGTGCTCGGCCCGCTCCTTGGCGTCTGCTATCAGCTCCTCGGCCAGCGCTGCGTCCTCCTCTTCCGACGCACCCCGTGGTCGAGTGCCCGCGATCGGGTTCGTGGCCACGGTGGGGCCCTCGACCCGGACCAGCGTCTCCGGCGACGCCCCGACGATTTGAAAACCGTCAAGGTCGAGGTAGAACATATACGGAGATGGGTTGACGGTTCGGAGGGCCCGATAGATGTCGAATGGATGAGCCTCGACGTGCCGCGTGAGCCGCTGCGACAGCACCGTCTGGATGATGTCGCCGTCAACGATGTACCGCTTGGCCTGGTCCACGATGCCTTCGTACTCCGCCTCGGTCATGTTCGACTCGAATGGCTTCGCCGGGGGCTCCGTGGACGCGACGAGCAGCGGCGCCTCTAAGGGCGTGTTGAGCCGCTCGACCATGCGGTCGATTCGGGCAACCGCACCGGCGTAGGCGGCGTCGACGTTCCCGTCGACGTGGGCGTGGCTCACGACCTTGATCTTGCGCCGCACGTGGTCGAACACCACCAGGTTATCGGTCAGCATAAACACCGACTCGGGCAGGCCGTTGGGGTCGGGCGCCGGGGCCGGAAGGCGTTCGAAGTAGCGCACTGCCTCGTACGCCAGGTAGCCTACCGCCCCGCCGTGGAACCTGGGCAGGCCTTCGACGTCCACCGGTCGCAGGCCCGACAGCGCCTGCTCGATGGGGACCAACGGATCGACGTCGCCGTGGTCGATGGTTTCGACGCCACCAGCCGGATGGGAGCCGTGCACACCGGTGCGAATCACTCGGTCCGGCTCCGTACCAATGAAGCTGTAGCGAGCGACGCGCTCGCCGCCTTCCACGGACTCGAGGAGGAACGAATACGGCCCGCGGGCGATCTTGAGGTAGGCGGAGACCGGCGTCTCGACGTCGGCCATGATCTCGCGATACACAGGGATCAGGTTTCCCTGTGTCGCCATGCTCCGCGCTTCTTCTAGGGTTGGGTGATACATAGGTCAGTCTGTATAGGTGCTGATGCGCATCGCGCTCCGCACCGCGTCCATCGTGGCCTCGGCGACCTTCTTGGCCCGCGCCGTCCCCTCGAGCAGCGCCGCCTTCACGTCGTCTCGGTGCTGCTCGAAGTAGCGGCGACGCTCGCGGATCGGGTCGAGGAAGGCGTTGAGCGCCTTGGCGAGCTTCTGCTTCACTTCAACGTCTCCCACGGTCCCCGCCCTGTATCGCTCCTTCAGGTCGTCGACTTCCGCGGTGTCGGGATTGAAGGCGTCGTGGTACATGAACACGGGGTTGTTCTCGACGTGGCCCGGGTCGGTGGCGTGGATTCGCGTTGGGTCTGTATACATACGCCGCACCTGCTCGGTAACCGTCTTCTCGTCGTCGCCGAGATAGATGCAGTTGCCGAGGCTTTTGCTCATCTTGGCCTGCCCATCAGTGCCCATCAGTCTTGGGATGCGGCCCACCAGCGCCTTGGGCTCGGGGAAGACCTCGCCGTACATCCGGTTGAACTTGCGCGCGATCTCTCGCGTCATCTCGATATGGGGAAGCTGGTCCTCGCCAACGGGTACAAGATGGGCACGTGGCAGCAGGATGTCGGCGATCTGGCTGACCGGGTAGGTGTAAAAGCCCACGGAGAGGTTGGCGCTGTCGAGCCGCTCCATCTCGGTCTTCAGCGTCGGGTTGCGCTGAAGCCGGCCGAGTGGAGTGATCATGTTGAGGAGCATCGTCAGCTCGGCGTGCTCCGGCACGTAGCTCTGGATGACGAAAGCGCTGTCCTCCGGGTCCAGCCCCACTGCCAGCCAGTCGAGCGTGACCTCGATGACGGAGCTCCTGATCCCTTCGATGTCCTCGATATGGTCGCTCAGCGCCTGGTAGTCGGCGATAAGGAAGAAGCAATCGTACTCGTCCTGCAGGCGCAGCCAGTTCTCCAGGGCGCCGCTATAGTGCCCCAGGTGCAGGGCCCCGGTGGGCCTGATCCCCGTCAAGATTCGTTGTTTTTTGTTTTCGTCAGCCATTTCGTCACCGCGCTTGTCATTCTGAGCATAGCGAAGAATCTTCCCCGCCTTCTCTTGTGTCTCCGCCTTTATAACAAAAACCCGCCCCTGCTAGGGACGGGTTTGATTTCCCGCGTTGCCACCCTGGTTCCCCGGCTAGCCGGGGCTCTCTACCGTACGGCCCCCTCGCGTCGAAGGCGATACGCTGGGCCATGATAACGGTGCCCTTCCGTCGTCTCCTACGTCCGCCCCAGCGGCTTTCGGGACGCAGCTCCCGAGTCCATTCGCCCTCCGCGCCGGCGCCGGCTCACACCATACCCGGCTCGCTCGGCCTCGCTGAAGGGGTACTACTCTCGTTCGCGGCCTTTCTCTCTGGTATCGACAACGATAGCAGCCGTCCCGGGAGGTGTCAACGACGGGGGTAAGGTCCCATCTCAAAGTCGACACCCCCGTTTTGTGTTGGACTGCGGCCCCTTTCAAAAGGAGTATCTCCAGTCATCGTTGTTGCCAGTGAGCCCGAACGGCTAAGGGCACTCGGAAACGCGTAGCGAGTCGGGGGAAGGGAATCCTTCTTCGTATCGAGGAGCGTCCAGAGAGGGCGGCACCCTCTCTGGCAGGGGTTGAAGGGGATGTGCCCCTTCTTCATTAAAATGCCTGAAGGGCTACCTTGAACCCCCTTCAGGGGGTTTGGGGGTGTTTTCGGCGAGGCGAGCGTCGGGCTGCTGAGATGGCGGGACCGCCGAGACTGGATTCCGGCTTCCCCCGGAATGACGAGGGCCCCCAGCCGTCGCTTGCCTAGGTTGCCTCGACAAGGTGCATACGGCTCACCAGGTCGGCGATACTCGTGGACTCGAGGATGCGCTGCACCGCTTCGTCCACCTCGCGCCATATCTCGCGTTGCGAGCAGCCGGCTACATGCGAGCAACTCCCGGGGTCCTCGAGGCAGCCGACCATTGTCTCCATGGCGCCGACGGACTCCATAACCATCCCGAGATTGATCTCGGAGGCGTCGCGGCCCAGCGTGTGACCGCCCTGAGGGCCGCGATAGCTGCGGACAAATCCCACCTTGCTCAGTGAGCCCATCAGCCGATCGAGGAACGCCTCCGGGATGTGCTGCCGCTGCGCGATGTCGGCGGCGCGCACGGTCCCTTCGCCCTCATGCGTTGCCAGGTCCACCAGGGCCCTGACGCTATAGTCAACTTTGATCGGGATGTGCATTGGACCCCCTGCTCACCGCTATTCGGTGGTCACCTGCTCGGCGTCATGCTCCAACACCGAATTCAACGTGTGCCAAGCCAGACTGGCGCACTTCACCCGGGAAGGGAAGTCGGCCACACCGGCCAGCACCTCGAGGTCCCCAAGGTCCACGCCGTCGATGTCCGCATCCTCACCCTTCGTGATCAGCTCGCGAAAGGCATGAAAAATGCGCCTGGCTTCTTTCCTGCTCTTGCCCTTCACCGCCTGGGTCATCATCGAGGACGACGCCCTCGATATGGCGCAGCCTTTGCCCTGGAACGCCACCTCTTCGATCAGGCCGTCGTCGAACTTCACATACACCGTCAACTGGTCGCCGCACAGGGGGTTGTAGCCCTCCGCGGTCTCATCAGCGTCGTCCAGCTCCCGATAGTTCCTGGGCCGGCTGTTGTGGTCCAGCACAACCTCCTGGTATAGCTCGCGAAGCTCCGACATTAGCCGAACACCTCGAGGGCCCGGCGGATGCCGCCGACCAGCGCGTCGATCTCCGAGCGTGTGTTGTAGAACGCCAGCGACGCCCTGGCTGTGGCCGGGATGCCGAAGCGCTGCATTACCGGCTGGGTGCAGTGGTGGCCGGTGCGGATGGCGATGCCCTCGTTGTCCAGGATGGTGCCCGTGTCATGCGGATGGACGCCGTCGAGCACGAAGCCGAGGATGCTCGCCTTCTTCTCCGCGGTGCCGATCAGCGTCAGGTGGTCGATGGTCAAAAGCTGCTCTGTGCCGTAGGCGAGCAGCTCGTTCTCGTAGGCGCCGATGCGCTCGAGGCCGAGGCCGTTGACATAATCGATGGCGGCCCCGAGCCCGACCACCCCGGCGATGTGCGGCGTGCCCGCCTCGAACTTCGCGGGAAGTTCGGCATACGTTGTCTTCTCGAAGGTGACCGACTTGATCATCTCGCCGCCACCCTGGTACGGGGGCATCTTCTCGAGGAGCGCTTCCTTGCCGTAGAGGATGCCGATGCCGGTTGGGCCAAATAGCTTGTGCCCCGAGAAGGCATAGAAGTCGCAGTCCAGATCCTGAACGTCGACGCTGAGGTGCGGCGCTGCCTGAGCGCCGTCGAGCATCACCAGCGCGCCACAGTCGTGCGCCAGCTCGATGATGCGCCTCACGGGGTTGATGGTCCCGAGCGAGTTGGAGACGTGCACCACCGAGACCAGCTTGGTCCGCGGGCCCAGGAGCTTCTCATACTCGTCCATCAGCAGCTCGCCGTCGTCGTTCATCGGGATGACGCGGAGCCGCGCGCCGGTCTGCTCGGCGAGGATCTGCCAGGGCACGATGTTAGAATGGTGCTCCATCGCGGAGACGACAATCTCATCGCCCTCGCCTATAGTTGTCCGGCCATGGGTCGCCGCGACCAGGTTGATCGCCTCGGTGGTCCCCCGCACGAAGACGATCTCGCGGCTGTGGGCCGCGTTGAGATAACGTTGGGCCTTGATTCGGGTCTCTTCATACGCCCGGGTGCCGATCTCGCTCAGGTGATGCACGCCGCGGTGCACGTTCGCGTTCTCGGACGAGTAATAGCGAGCGAGGCGGTCGAGCACGACCTGAGGCTTCTGAGCGGTAGCCGCGTTATCCAGGTAGACGAGGGGTTTGCCGTGCACGCGGGTGTGAAGAATAGGAAAGTCCGCTCGCACGCGCTCGACGTCGAAGCCGGCCTTTGGAGAAGCGGCGGGCCCGGTTGGGGCTGACTTGGCCGTCGTCATACCGGCTCCCCGGACACGGTCCGCGCGACCGTCCTCGCAAAGAGTCGGTCGAGAAACGCATGCAGAGGCTTGATCGACACCGTGTCGATGATTTCGGTCGCAAAGCCGCGGACCAGCATCCCCCGAGCGGTCTCGTCGTCGATGCCGCGGCTCATCAGATAGAACATCGCGTCTTCGTCGAGCTCTCCCGCCGTGGCGCCATGGCTCGCCTTCACGTCGTCTGTGTAGATCTCGAGACTGGGCTTCGTATCGACCTCGGCCCCTTGCGACAAAATCAGGTTCTTGTCAGCCTGGACTGCGTCGGACTTGACGGCACCTTCGAGAACGCGCACCCGTCCTCCGAACACCGCCTTCGAGCGACCGTCCAGGACGCCTTTGTAGTACTGGCGGCTGGTCGTGTGCGGCTTGATGTGGTCGATGGACGTGCTGTTGTCGACGTGCTGGCTCCCCGTGGTGAACGACAGGCCGTTCAGGGTGCAGGCGCTTCCGGGGCCATCAAGGAGCACGGTGAGGTTGGTGCGGGCCAACGCGCCGCCTGCCGCGACCGAGGTCGAGGTGAACGCGCTGTCCTTGGCCTGCCGGACCTCGATGGTGCCGACATGGAACGCCGCCGCGCCCTCGAGCTGGACCTTGTGGTGCTCGATCGACGACCCTTCGCCGGCCACGATCTCGGTAACAGCGTTGGTGAAATAAGCGGAATCGGTCAGGCTAATAAAACTTTCGACTACCTGCAGCCGGCTATTTCTCTCGGCCACGATCAGGCATCGACTGTGGGATACCGTGGGCTCTGGCCGCGCCGTCGCCACGAAGACCACATGCACGGGGCTTCCCAGCGACACCCCGTCTGCCACATGAATGAAGGCGCCGTCTCGAAGGAATGCCGTGTTCAGCGCGGTGAATCCGTCGTCGTCGAAACGCGCGAGTTGCGCCAGGTAAGGCTCGGCAACAACGCGGTCGCCGGCGACAGCCTCGGCGAGATTGGCTATGTGTAAACCGGGAACGGCGGATGGAAGCCAAGAGAGACGTTGCGAGTAGCGCCCGTTCACGAAGACCAGACGCGGCCAGCTCTCGTCCCATGGGGCTCTCGCTGCGATCGAGGCCAGATCGACGCCGTCCGCATCGACGGCTGCGTCGTAGTCGAACGTGCGCGATGCAATGGGCGCGACGCTGGTGTACTTCCAGGCCTCGTTGCCCTTTCTTGCGGTGGGGAAGCCCAGCTGCGAAAAGCGGTCGAAGGCCTGCCGGCGGAGGTCTCCCACCCATGCGGCATCGCCGCCGTCCAACGTCCGCTCGAAGGCAGTGAGATATCGGTCCTGTGTGCTCGGAGCCTGACTCATGACGTTGCTCGCGGTCCGGTCACGAACCGGCGCCGCTTCCCACAGACTCCCTCAGCCACTCGTAGCCCTTCTGTTCCAGTTCCACGGCCAGCTCGCGACCGCCCGACCGCACGATACGGCCGTCCAGCAGAACGTGGACCACATCCGGGACCACGTAGTCCAACAGTCGTTGGTAGTGGGTCACCATTACGGTGGCGTTGGACGGTCCGCGGCGCCGATTGATACCGCCGGCCACCGTCCTCAACGCGTCGATGTCGAGTCCCGAATCCGTCTCGTCCAGCAAAGCCAATTGGGGTTCCAGTAGCGCCATCTGAAGCGCTTCGTTTCGCTTCTTCTCTCCGCCCGAGAAGCCCTCGTTCAACGAACGTTTCGTCAGCGATGCGTCCATCTCCAGTAGCTGCATCTGCTCTTTGAGCAGCCGGGTAAAGTCGCGGAAGCCGATCTCTTCGAGTCCCCGGTGGGTCCGGACGGCGTTCAGCGACGCCCGGAGGAACTGCTGGTTGCGGACCCCGGGAATCTCGACGGGGTATTGGAAGGCGAGGAACAGGCCCTTCTTCGCTCGCAGGTCGGGAGGCATCGCGAGGAGGTCTTCACCCTGGAACCGGGCTTCGCCTCCGGTAACGGTGTAGGCGGGGTGTCCGACCAGAACATTGGCCAGCGTGCTTTTGCCGGAGCCGTTGGGCCCCATGACGGCGTGGACCTCGCCGGCCGATACGCTCAGGTCGATGCCCTTGAGGATCTCCGTGTCGTCGATCGATGCCCGGAGGGCCACGACCTCGAGCAGCGGCTCGTTACTCATACCGCTCCTATCCAACTGCGCCTTCGAGGCTCACTTTCAAGAGCTGGGCCGCCTCGACGGCGAACTCCATGGGCAGCTCCTTGAAGACCTCGCGGGCGAAGCCGTTGATGATCATGAACCTGGCGTCCTCTTCCGAGATGCCTCGCTGCATGCAGTAGAACAGCTGGTCGTCGCTGACCTTCGACGTCGACGCCTCGTGCTCCACCTGCGCCGACGGGTTGCGAACCTCAATGTACGGCACAGTGTGGGCGCCGCAGCGGTCGCCGATCAGCAGCGAGTCGCATTGCGTGTAGTTGCGGGCGTTGGCGGCCTTGGGGAGGACGTTCACCAGGCCCCGATAGGTATTGTTGCCCTGGCCCGCTGAGATGCCTTTGGAGATAATCGTGCTCTTGGTGTTCTTGCCGATGTGGATCATCTTCGTCCCGGTATCGGCCTGCTGATGGTTATTCACCAGCGCCACCGAGTAAAACTCGCCCACCGAGCCGTCGCCCTGAAGGATCACGCTGGGGTACTTCCACGTGATCGCCGAGCCCGTCTCCACCTGCGTCCAGGAGATCTTCGAGTCGCGGCCCAGCGCCTTGCCCCGCTTGGTGACGAAATTGTAGACGCCACCCTTGCCCTCGGCGTCGCCCGGAAACCAGTTCTGCAGCGTCGAATACTTGATCTCGGCGTTGTCGAGGGCCACGAGCTCGACAACCGCCGCGTGGAGCTGGCTTGTCTTCCTCACGGGCGCCGTGCACCCTTCGAGGTAGCTGACGTACGCCCCTTCCTCGGCAACGATCAGCGTCCGCTCGAACTGTCCGGCGTCGGCCTGATTGATGCGGAAGTAGGTCATCAGCTCCACAGGGCAGCGGACGCCCTTGGGAATATAGGCGAAGGAGCCGTCGCTGAAAACGGCCGAGTTCAGCGTGGCGTAGAAGTTGTCGGAATAGGGGACCACCGAGCCCAGGTACTTCTTCACCAGGTCGGGGTGGTTTTTGATGGCCTCGGTGAAGGAACAAAAGATGATGCCCTGCTTTTGCAGCGTCTCTTGATACGTCGTCGCCACGGAGACGCTGTCGAAGACGGCGTCGATGGCGACTCCGGACAACCGCTTCTGCTCTTCCAGGGGAATGCCCAGTTTCTCGAACGCGGACAGGATTTCGGGGTCGACCTCTTCGAGGTTATCCGGCCCCTTTTTGGCGACCGGCGCCGCGTAATAGATGACGTTCTGGAAGTCGATGGGCGGGTGTTCGACGTTCGCCCACGTGGGCTCTTCGCCATGGAGCGTCAGCCAGTGGCGGTAGGCCTTGAGCCTCCACTCCAGCATCCACTCAGGCTCGCCTTTCTTCTCGGAGATGAGGCGTACGACCTCTTCGCTCAGCCCTTTCGGGATGACGTCGGACTCGATGTCGCTGACGAAGCCGTACTTGTATTCTCTGTCGACGAGGTGGTCCGCGGTGGTCATTACTTGCGTCCTGTGATCCTGAGCGAACGGCTCTGCCAAAGGCGATTCGAGCCGTCCGGCGTCCATTGTTGACTAAGTTAGTCAACTACAGCGAGTTTAGCACCGCTGATGCGACGTGTCAAAGGCGTTGAGCCCTTTTCGGGTGCTATATAGTGGGCCCTCTGCATCCATCGAAGCCAGATAGCCGCACACCTACACCATCTCTTCTGGGGACACCCGCAATGAAACTCATGACTATCCTTGCCGGCGCTATCCTCATCTCGGTGGTGATCGCCGGCTGCTCGGGAGGCAGTGGCGGCGGAGACGCTCCTCCCCCGCCGACGGCAACAGCCGTCGCGCCGACTGCAACACCCGTCGCGCCTACGGCGACACCAGAACCCACCGCGACCCCAGAACCTACCGCGACGTCGCCACCGACGGCCACACTGGCGCCGCCCAGGCCAACACCCGTCCCTCCCACCGCCGCGCCTGAGCCGACGGCGACACCTGAACCGACCGCGACGCCGACACCGGAGCCCACGCCAACTCCCGCGCCCACTCCCACGCCCCTGCCGACCATCGCCATCCTTGGCTTGCTCGAAGGCACCGTCGAGTATCGACAACTGGGCAACGACGAATGGGTTGCCGTGGCGGATGCCGCTGACATGTCCATAGGCGACCGCGTGAAGACCGGCGCCGGCTCCACCGTCGCCATCCAGTTCGAAGACGGGAGCGTGATCACCCTCGAGCCCGACGCGGAGGTCGAGATTCAAAGCTACGAATCGACCCGGGACGGCGATCGAGTGCTAACCCGCGTGGCACGTATAGCGTTACTACAAGGATTCATACTCGCCGACGTGCGCGAGGACCTGATCTTTCCTCCGTCGGTCTTTGAGATCGTAACGGCCGATTCGATCAATCCGATACAAGGTATCCTGGAGGAGTAGCAGCCGGCCATCGATCCCGGCCGCATGTAGTTGTCGATCACCGTGAGGAGACTGCCATGATGAGCGCCAGACAGATACGGAACTCGCGCCTCACGATGGTGCGTCTGATTCTCGCCCTCGTGATAGGTCTGGCTTCCATTTCACCGGGCCTGGGCGCTGGACTCGTACATGCCCAGGATGACGATGACGGCGACGGTGGCGGACGGCGGGCGTTACTCGTTATCGGCTCACGCACGAACGACGATAGTTCGGGCGACACAGGCGATGGCGCTGGCGACCGGATCGGCGATCGTGGATCTGGCCGTGGCACCAGCATCGCAGTGCTCCGGAGCAGCCGGACCATCCCCGTCGTCTCCTTCACCGGATCGGACGACGGTGGCACGGACGGCGACGCAGATGGTGGGACCGATGGCGGCGGCATCGTCATCACCGACCTAGACCAGGGCGATAACGTGGACACTCCCGGCGGCAACACGGGCCTCGGCGCGGCCGCGTTCAACTTCACGCGCGGTCGAGGTTTCGGTGGGCCGGGTGGTGGCGATGACGGCGGAGACGATGGCGGTGGCGATGACGGCGGCCCGGGCATCGGGCAGGGCCGCGGCGGTGGCCGTGACATTGTCAACCTGGGGCGTTTGCTCGCCCTGGCCAGAGCTGACGACGCCCTGCAGGTCAATAACCCCGAGGGCGGCGGCTTCGGAGGGCTGATCTTCAACCGTCTCGCGGGGCTATTCGGCGGCGATGGTGACGGCGATGCGCTCGGCGAGCTCGATACGCCCGAGAAGCAGCGTTCCGCCGACCTACTACGGAACCTCTTTGGCGACGAGGGTGGCGATGGCCTGCTGAACGCATTCCGCTGCTCTGGCGGGGGGGCAGGTGGAGGCACGGGCGGCGGTACGCGAAGCAGCCCGTTACCGCAGGATGGCTGCCTCGCCCGCGGCGATGGGGGTCAGGGCGGCCAGAACGGCGGCGGTGACGGCCGCAATCGAGACGACCTGCTGCGCTTCTTCGGCTTCCGCGGCGGGGATGGTGGCGATGACGCCGATGGCGGCCGTGACGGCGGCGATGGCGCCCAGGGCGGTGGCCGCGACGCTAGTAATTTCTTCGTTGGTCGCCGAGCCCTTGATGATGGCGGTCGGGGCGGCGGCTTTGAGAGCGGCGACACATCGGCCTTTTGTGTCGGCTTCGGCTGCGGAGACGACGTTGACGGCTCGGGCCCGCCCGCGCCGGGCGGCGACCGGTTCGATAAGTTCCTCAGCAACCTCGATCGGCCGAGCCTGGATGATTTCCTGAGCAACGTTCCTGGGGGCTGTCCCGCCGGGGGCGGCGGTGGCGGCAGTCGTGGACGGCCCCTGTCGCAGGACGGATGTCCCGGCGGGGATGGCGACGGGCCTGGCACCGGTGACCACCTCGGGCAAATCCTCGATCGATTCCAGGGCGGCCGCGATGCGGCGGGCATCCCCGGCGAGGTCATACGGGACTTCCCGCAACGCGGCCAGGATGCCGGGCACGACGGTGGCCCGCAAGGTGGACAGGATGGCGGGCGCGACGGTGGCGATGGCGCTCGGGACCCGAACGCACCACAGGATCAACCGCAGGACCACCCGCAGGACCAACCACAGGATCAACCGCAGGACCAACCACAGGACCAACCGCAGGACCAACCACAGGACCAACCGCAGGACCAACCGCAGGAGGGCGGCCATGGTGGCTAGACGTCAAACGATAAGCAAACGAAAGGCTCCCGGCCACGTGGCCGGGAGCCTTTTCTTCTCACGCCGGCAGGAGGAGCTACCCGATCTCGGCGATCACCGTCCCCATCTCCGAAACGCCGTAGCCGCCGAGGGCCTCGACTTCCGCCTGGAATTGGTGGTCGCGGATGATCTCGAGCACAGGTTGGAGCAGGTCGCTCTCGTAGAACGCCTTCGGTATCGCCAGGTCGAAACGCTCGTTGAGCAGCGGGACGAAGTCGAGGTCGAGGGCCCGCGCCGCGGCCATGATCCCGAGTCCAGTATCCGCGGTCCCGCCGGCGACGTCCGCCGCGATGGCCAGGTGAGTATACTCTTCCCGCTCGTAGCCCCGGACCGCGTCTTCGCCGATGCCAAGCTCGTGGAGCTTGTAGTCCAGCAGCACCCGCGTTCCGGAGCCGCGCTGCCGGTTGACGAACGTCACGTCGGGCCTTGTGAGGTCCTCCAGGCGCTGGATGCCCTTCGGGTTTCCCCGCCGCACCATGAGCCCCTGCACGCGGTAGGCGAGGTTGATCAGCACGATAGTCTGGCCCCGCGTATACCGCCGGACGTAGCTGAGGTTGTATTCGCCGGTCTCCTCGTCGAGGAGATGGGTCCCCGCCAGGTGGGCTTCCCCACGCTCTAGGGCAACTAGCCCGCCCAGGCTGCCGACGTTCGACGACGAAAAAGCCTTTCCCGGGTACCGGGCGTGCAGATGGCTAGCCAGCAGGTCGAGGGTCACGTCGTGGCTGCCGATGGCCACCACCGTGTTCTCGATCTCCTCGAGGGGGCGACGGAGCTCCACGCGGACTGGCGCGCCGCTGTGGACGCCCTCGGAGAAACGGGGTATCAACGCCAGGCCGTCGGCCCGTACGAGCGACATGATCACACCGGCTCCCCGCTGCAGCGGCGCCGCGACGAGCTTGTCGCCGACCCTGCCCAGCTTGACGCGAAGAAACTCGTCCTCCCCCATCGGCGACAGCACCTTGCGGGTCATCGTCGCCTCGACGGTCTCAGCCCCGCGGGGCCCGAGCCCCAGCATCCGGCGCAGCAAGGGCCAGAGGAAGAGCTCCGACGTGAGGACCGCGGAGGCCGGATAGCCAGGGATGCCGAGGACCGGCTTGCCTTGAACGACGCCCAGCACCACCGGATGGCCCGGCCGCACGGCGACTCCGTGGACCAGCAGCGTGCCCAGCTCCTGCACCACCCGAGCGGTGAAATCTTCGGCTCCCGCGGAAGAGCCGGCGTTGATGACGACGACGTCATGCCCATCAAGGGCGTCGCGCACGGCGCCCTTGATGCGTTCCGGGTCGTCAGGCTCGGGGGGACACCGGGTCGGCGATCCGCCCCAGTCGGCGACCTGCGCGCCGAGCATGATGGAGTTGTATTCGACGATGTCACCCGGCCTGAGCGCCTCGCCCGGCGACACCAGCTCGTTACCGGTGGGAATGATGGCGACCCGAGGCCTCCGCCGCACCTGGACCTCGGTGAGCCCCGAGGCTGCCACGGCCCCAAGGTCCTGGGGGCGAAGCAAGTGGTTCTCGGGCAGCACGAGCTCCGTGGCGACGATGTCCTCGCCCAGGGGCCGGACGTGTTGCCACGGCGCCACGGACGCGCGGACCTCGATGGTCCCGTCCTCCCCGTCGTGTACCACCTCCCGCATGATCACGGCGTCGAAGGCCTCGGGCATCGGGTCGCCGGTATCGATCCACGCAGCCTCGTTGCCCAGGGTGAGCCGGACAGGGGCGGTCTCCGTGGCCCCGACGGTGTCCTGGGAACGCACCGCCGCCCCGTCCATCGCAGCGGCATGGTAGTGCGGAGACGAGAGCCGCGCCCACACGGGCCCCGAGGTCACGCGCCCAAGGGCGCCCTCCACGGCGATGGCTTCAGCGTCTAGCACGGTCAGCGCTCCGGCCTGTTCCAGTGTGTCGAAAAAACGCGCGTAGGCCTGGTCGAGCGGGATGTCTTCCAGGTAGTAGCTGGCGCGTCCCTTCTTGCCGTGGTGATGTTGGTGCGTTTCGCTCACCGACGCGAACCTCCGCCTGGGATCGGCCTATTCTAGCGCACGTCTCCCTCTTTCTCTCTCCTGAAGGAGACGGACGCTCCGCCGCACGTGGACCGGGGTGAGGTTCCCCGAACCGCTAGAAAAAACAGCAGTCGCCACTATAATCTCTACCCATGTCCACCTCTTCCGACACCGACCTGGCGTACACCCCCGCCTGGAGACTCGCCCAGCTCGTCCGCAGCCGACGGCTGTCGCCGGTAGAGCTGACGACCTTCTTCCTCGACCGCATCAAGGCCGAGAACGGTCGGCTGAACGCGTACCTGACCGTGGACGATGAGGGGGCTCTGCTCCAAGCAAGGGCCGCCGAGACCGCACGCTCACAAGGGGCCGGCGTCTTGCCCTTCCTCGGGGTTCCCATCTCCATCAAAGATCTCATCCACACCAGACGCCTGCGCACCACAAGCGGATCGCAGGTGTTTCGCGCCCACGTTCCCGACGACGATGCCATCGTCGTCGAGCGGCTGCGCCGCGCGGGGGCGATCGTTCTTGGTAAGACGAACACATCGGAGTTCGGACTCTCGGCGACGACCGAGAACCTCCTAGGCGACCACTGTCGCAACCCGTGGGATGCGACCCGGAGCAGCGGCGGCTCCAGTGGTGGCGCGGCGGCCTCCGTGGCAGCGGGCCTGGGTCCAGTGGGCATCGGGAGCGACGGCGGCGGCTCGATACGGATACCCGCCTCCTTCTGCGGCGTATTCGGCTTCAAGCCGACCTACGGGACCATCCCATCGCACGGCGGCTTCAGCAGTATGCCCGCCTTCTCCCACCAGGGGCCCATCACCCGGAATGTTCGCGACGCGGCACAGGCGCTCGACATTGTCGCTGGCCACGACCCACGAGATCCCAACGCCCGGCGCATCCGCCCCCGTTCCTTCGCCCGCGGTCTCGGACGGGGTGTCCGCGGCTTGCGCATCGCCTGGTCCTCCGACCTGGGCTACGCCGTCGCCGACCCCGAAGTCCTCGAGCTGACAGCCGCTGCCGCCAGGACCTTCGAGACGCTTGGCGCGGTGGTCGAGGAAGCCACGCCGCCCATCGACGAGCCGTTCAGCGGCTTCGGCCCCATCGTTGCCGCCGACGCGAACGCCGCCCTGGGACACCTGCTCGAGACCGACGGCGAATCGTTGACCCACTACGCCCGCGGGACCCTCGAACGGGGGCGGGAGGTGAGCGGGGTCGAGTACTCGCGCGCCCTTCGCGCCGTGGAAAGGGTGCGGTCTGCGATGGCGGGCTTTTTCCAGGAGTACGACCTCTTGCTGAGCCCCGCCACGGCGGTGCCGGCTTTCCCTTGCGCTCGGCGGCCGCAGATCGTGGCGGGGCAAGATGTGGGCTCCCTGTGGGGTGCGTTCCCCTTCAGCGTGCCGTTCAACCTCACCGGACAACCCGCCGCATCCGTACCCTGCGGCTTCACCAAAGAAGGACTGCCCGTCGGTCTTCAGATAGCAGGCCGGGTCGGAGAGGACGTCACAGTGCTTCGCGCCAGCGCCGCCTTCGAAGAGGCCCATCCCTGGGCGCTACACCGGCCGAGCGCCGATACGCGGCCGAGTTGAACCCCACAAACCAACCCCCCTCGCCGTTACCTCAGTCGCGGTCCGGCGTTCGCTTCCAGATGTTCCGCTCACTGAGGTACCGCGACTACCGGCTGCTCTGGTTCGGCGTCATCGGGGGAAGCTCCGGGCAGTGGCTCGAGCAGATCGCGGTTGGCTGGCTCGTCCTCAACCTCACCGATTCCCCGTTCTGGGTCGGCGTTGCGGCGGCCTGCCGGGGCATGCCGGCGCTCCTGTTCAGCCCCGTCGGCGGCGTGCTCGCCGACAGGATCGAGCGGAAGAAGCTCGTCGCTTTCACCCAGGGATGGGTTGCCCTGATGGCCGCCATAATGTCGGTCATCAACTTCACCGGAGCAGTCGAGCTCTGGCACGTCCTGGTGTTGACAGCCGCGTTCGGCACCGTCTGGTCGATGAACGCCCCCGCGCGACTGTCGATGGTACCGGGACTCGTCCCTCGAGAAGACCTGCTCAATGCCGTGGCGCTGAACTTCATGGGACTGAACGTCGCGCGCTCCCTGGGACCGTTCATTGCGGGGGTGGTGCTCGCAACCCTGGGCTTCGGCGAGCTCTTCGCGCTGGCCGCGTTCTTCTACGCCGTGATCGTCATCCTCACGTTGATGATCAACGCCCCACCCCAGCCGGTGGTTGCGACGGAGCAGTCCTTCCTGCAGAACATCGCCGAGGGCGCCCGCTACCTGCGGAGCAACCGACCGCTGTTCACGGTGCTAGCCGCCGCCCTTTTTGTGATACTGCTCGGAATGCCCTTCGCGGCGCTGATGCCGGTCTTCGCCCGCGACGTCCTCGACGTCGGCGAGTTCGGGCTGGGGCTCATGGCCGGAGTCATCGGCATCGGATCGCTGATAGGGTCCCTGGGCATGGCAATGGTGCGCGGCTACCGGCGGCCCGGCCTCTTCCTCATGGCCTGTGCGTTCGTGTTCGGCCTGTCGCTGATCGCCTTCGGCCTCTCCGAGGTCTACGTCCTCTCGCTCGTCATCCTCCTGGTGACGGGCGCGGCGAACAACATGTACCTCACGATGAACCAGACCGTGAACCAGCTGCTCGTCTCCGATGTCATGCGGGGCCGGATCACCAGTATTCTGATGATGGAGTTTGGCCTCGTTCCCCTGGGGGCCATCGCTGCAGGCGCCGCGGCCGAGGTCTTCAGCCCGGGGGCCGCCGTCGCCGCGATGGGCATCATCCTCTCGGTCGCCTCGGTCGCCGCATACGCCGGCCTGGGTACGCTGCGCAGCATCGACATCAGCGGGGGCCCGAAGCGGGATCAGTAGAGCCGGACCTCGACCTCGTCCCCGGCGTAGAGGCCTCCGCGGTCCAGCGGCACTTGAAGCATGCCGTCGGCCCGTACCAGTGTGTAGATCAGGTTGGACTTGCCGAACACGGGCTCGGCCCGGAGCAGGCCGTCCTTCCGCTCCAGGCGGACCGGGACGTAGTCCTCGCGCCCCGCCGCCGAGGGAACGTCCCGGCCAAGCGTCGCGCGGGTCGTCGCCGGGGCGGGGGCGTGAGCGCATCCACTGAGCCACGCGATGGTGGGCCGGACGAAGAGATCGAAAACGATAATGGCGGAGACCGGGTTCCCCGGTAGCCCGAACACCGGTTTGTCGCCGACCTTTGCCAGGATCGTCGGCTTGCCGGGGTGCAGCGAGACGCCATGGACCAGCACTCCGGGCTCGCCGAGGTTGCCGATCACCTGGGCCGTCAAGTCCCGCGCGCTCACGGAGCTCCCCGCGGAGATGACCAGGATGTCGGCGCTATCGAGGCCCTCCCTGGCAACTTCGAGCAAGGCTCGCGGGTCGTCGGGCACGATGCGCATCGCATGGGGCACGCCGCCGGAGCGCTCGACCAGTGCGGCGACGGTGTAGGTGTTCACGTCCCGCACCTGGCCCGGACTCGGCACGGCCTCCGGCCGCACCACCTCGTCGCCGGTCGACAGAATGGCTACGCGTGGCCGCCGCGCTACGGGTACTTTAGTAAAGCCCATGGCCGTGAGGCCGCCAAGGTCCTGAGGGCGGAGCTGCTGCGCCCGACCCAGGATCAACTCGCCACGTTTCACGTCCTCGCCGATCTGGATCGCGTTCTCGCCAGGCGCGACGGGCCGCACCACCTCGATCGTTGTGCCGTCGACGGACTGTGTGTTCTCGACCATCACCACGGCGTCGGCTTCCAGAGCGAGCGGGCCGCCGGTGTGGACGCGCGCCGCCTCTCCCTTCGACACGCTGAGCACGGGCGCGGCCCCCATGGGCACTTCGCCGGCCACATTGAGGTAGGCGGGCAGGCCCTCGGAGGCGCCGAAAGTGTCCTTCGCCCGGACCGCGAACCCGTCCATGCTCGAGCGGACGAAAGATGGCAGGTCCTCCGGGGCCGTCAGGTCCTCCGCGAGAAACCGGCCCAGGGCGCTGGCGACCGGAACGTCTTCAGTGGTCGCTCGGGGAGGGAAATGACGTCGAAGAAGCTCGAGGGCGTCGCCAGGAGGGAGCACGTTGAAGAGCTCGGGCATCTTCTGGCCGCCTTCAGTCCTTGTCCGAGAAGAGGTTGTCCACCGGCGGCGCCTCCGTGGCGAGGCCTGACCGGACGGCTTCCCGTACCGTAGCCACAGCGATGGGGCGCAGGTTGGCGGCGCTCGCCTTCTCCGAGCCGGTCCGGGGCAGCAAGCAGTCGCGGAACCCGAGCGAGGCGGCCTCGGCGAGGCGTCGCTCGAGCTGGGCAACCGGGCGGAGCTCGCCGCTGAGCCCGATCTCCCCGATGGCGACGGCGCCCGACCGTACCGGCGTATTGCGCAGGCTCGAGGCGATCGCCAAGGCGATGGCGGCGTCGGCCGCTGGCTCAGCGACCCGAAGTCCACCGACAACGTTCACCAGAATGTCCTGGTTACCGAGCGGAAACCCCAGGTGCTTGGTGAGCACCGCCGTGATGAGCAACAAGCGGTTGAAATCGACCCCGTTGGCCACTCGCCGCGGCGACGGCATGGCGGTAGGCGTTACGAGAGCCTCGATCTCGACGAGCAGCGGCCGCGTCCCTTCGAGCGTCGGCACCACCGCGGAGCCGGGCGCGGCCTCGCCCCGATGGGCCAGAAACGCCTCGGAAGGGCTCTTGACCTCGACCAGCCCGCTCTCGGCCATCTCAAAGATACCGACCTCGTTCGTCGAGCCGAAGCGGTTCTTGACGCTCCGCAGGATCCTGAACGGGCTGAACCCCTCGCCCTCCATATACAGCACAACGTCGACCATATGCTCGAGGAGGCGCGGGCCCGCGATCGCCCCGTCCTTGGTGACGTGCCCGGCCACGAACAGCGGTATGGAACGCGCCTTGGCCCACTGCATCAATCGCAGCGTGCATTCGCGCACCTGGGCGACGCTCCCCGCCCCCGAGGCAACGTCCTCGAGATACATGGTCTGGATTGAATCGACGACCGCCAGGACCGGCTCAACCTCGTCGAGGTGATGGAGCACCCGCTGGAGGTCCGTCTCGGCCAGGAGCAGCAGGCCGTCGCCAGGGAGGCCCAACCGCTCGGCCCGGAGTTTTATCTGCTGCGGCGATTCTTCACCCGAAACGTAGAGCACTCGGCCCCGGCCGTGGGCCATACGATGGGCGATCTGGAGCAACAGCGTCGACTTGCCGATGCCCGGGTCTCCCCCTATGAGCGTCATCGAGCCCGGGACGATGCCGCCGCCGAGCACGCGATCGACCTCCTGGAGACCCAGCGACGCCCGCGGGGCCGCGCTGGGGTCGATCGTCGCGATCTCCTGCGGCCCGCCGCCGTCGGCAATGAGGCGCACGTGACGGCCGGACGATGCTTCCGACGCTTGCTCCTTGAAGGAGTTCCACTGACCGCAGTCCGAGCAGCGGCCCAGCCAGCGGAGACTCTCCGCGCCGCATTCCTGACAGACGAAGGTGCTCTTCGCGGCCTGCTTCGGCATTGGACCCTCGGGGTGACTTCAACAGATTCTAACGGTTGCCCCGGTCCGCGGCTACTGCCGAATGTCCGGACCTAGGGCCACCGCATTCCCGCTCACGGCGAGTCTCAGCAGCGATGAGCTGTGAGCCTAGATCTTGAGGTCGCGGACGATGGCGGCGATGGCGTCCCGGTCCTTGCCGGTGCTGACTCGTGACGAGAAGTTGAAGCCGGTGGCGAAGCTCCCGTAGCGAGCTTTGATGGCGCCGGCTATCTTGTCGTAGGGCGCGGTCACCACAAACTCGTCGAGCATCTCGTCGGTGATTTCGCCACCCATCTCGTCCCACTTTCCCTCGCGTGACATCAGGTGCAGCTTCTCGCCGACGTCGTTCCAGCCATGCGTCGCCAGGACGCCGTGGTAGGCGGGGGTCGAGGCGTAGAACGCGATGTTCTTTCGCTGCTCCTGGCGTCCCCGCTCCAACTCTTCGTCGTTGTCGCCCGTGACGTAATAGCAGGACCCGACGAACTGTAAGGAGTCTGGATCGCGCCCCGCCTTTTCCGCCCCGGCGCGGGCGTTAGCCACAACCACTTCGCGCAGGTACTTGACGGTGTGGAAGGTGTGCCAGGTGAGGCCGTCGCAGACCTCGCCGGCTACCCTCGACATCAGCGGTCCGACGGCGGCGACGTACACCGGAATGTTGGGGTGCTCCATCGGCCCCGGGTTGAAATAGGGGATCATCAACGAGAGGTTGTAGTGCTCGCCCCGAAAGGCGAGCTTGGTCCCGTTCTGGAAGCAGTCCCAGATGGTCCGGAGCGCTTGAACGTACTCCCGCATCCGGGCCGCCGGCGGTCCCCACGTCCCGGAGAACCGACGGACGATGTGGGCTTTGACCTGGGTGCCCAAACCGAGAGTGAACCGGCCTCCCGAGAGCTCCTGGATGTCCCAGGCCGCCATGGCGGTGTCCATCGGGCTCCGGGCAAAGGCGATCGCCACGTTCGTCGCGATGCCGATGGTCTCTGTCGCCTGAGCGGCCAGGGCGCAGGGCAGGAAGGGATGATGTTTCAGGTCGGGGTGCTGGACCACGTCGTAGCCGAGGGCCTCTACCTCGCGGGCGGCCTCCGCCGCCTCGGAGGTGCGGCTGAAGCGGCTGGAACAAAGCACGCGCAACGGGCTCATGTGGTTCCTTCCTGGCTGGGGTGGTTTGCAAGAATCTCGTCGATCCTGGGGACGTTCCGCCGCAGCGACTTGATCGTCCGCACCTGTCCCGTGAAGGGGAACCGGCGGCTGCACATGTACGCGGCGGCCTCTCCCATGATCTCGACCGGCCAGAGACGCTCCAGCGGCACCGTGGTCTGCATCAACTGCGTCGTGCCCGGCGTCGCCACCGTGCCCTCGAGCCGGATCGCGTTGACGCAGATGCAGTCGTCGTGCAGCTCATGCGCCAGGACTGTCGTCAGCGCCTCCAGGGCTGCTTTGGAGGCACAGTAGGCGCTGGAGCCGGCCTTGGGCTGTACGGCGCGGATGGACGAGATATTCAGGATATGGGCAGTCCCGTCCCGCGGAAGCGCTGGAATCGCGTACTTGGAGCACAGGAAGGGGGCGACGGCGTTCACCTTCATCACCAGCTCCCATCGCTTCGATTCGATATCGCGAACAGGGCTGGGCATGTTTGTCCCGGCGTTGTTGACGAGGATGTCGAGGCCGCCGAAGGCCTCGATACTCCTGGTGATAGCCGCCTTCACGGCGCCCTCGTCGGTCACGTCCAACTCTATCGGGAGTGCTCTACACCCCAGAGCCTCCACCATTGCGACCGTCTCCTCGATGGTGCCTGGTACAGGCTCCACGCGAGCCGCCACCACCACGTTGGCGCCGCGTTCCGCCAGGCTCAGGCAGATGGCGCGACCGATGCCACGGCTCGCGCCGGTAACGAATGCCGTCTTTCCTTCGAAGTCCATGATTGCACCGTCGGGTGGTCGACCGGCGGCCGAAGTGCCGGTAGCGACTCGAAATCCGGGCACCATTATACCCTAGCCCAAGGGCGCGTGGGCCCGACGCGGCCCGGTTCTTTGAGTTATGTTTTGGCTAGCCAATAGGAACGTACCAGGTTCCAGGAATTGGGTTGAAGACGGGCGATTTTCGAAGTGTCTGCCACGTTGACACGCCATGGGCCCTTACCTACAATGGCGCTGATTCCCCAGCCGCCCTCAGACCGTTTCCCTAGCCAGCCGATCGTTCGAGGTGGTTGCCAGTGACCGAGGTCAAAGAGCTCTTTGAGTTTCAGCAACTGGAGTCACAGGTCACCCAGGCCAGAAAGCGGCTCACCGCGATGGCCGTGCTCCTCCGGGAGGGGCCTGAGTTGGTGGCAGCCCGCCGAGCGCTGGCCGAGCAGGAGAAAGCCCGCGACGACCTGCGCGCTGAGCAGCGGTCCCTCGAAATCGATCTCGAAACAGCCAAGTCCCGCCACGACATGCTGGAGCAGCGAATGATGGGCAACGAAGTGGCGAACCCCAGGGACCTCGAAGCCGTCCAGCGCGAGGTTTCCCACCTCGAAGAACGTCAGAGCTCGATAGAAGACCAGTTGCTCGCCCTACTTGATAAAGCTGAGGAAGCGAACCAGGTGGTGTCGCGGCAATCGGGTATCGTGAGCGAACTCGAGGACGCCTGGAAAGAGTCACAAGCGGATCTTCTGCTCGAAATGAAGCAACTCGAGACGGAGATGCCGCGTACCGAGCAGCTTGTTCAGAAGCAGGCGGCGACTCTTGCCGTTCGGGCGCGATCGGTCTATGACAGGCTGAAAGCGAAGAAAGGCGGCACGGCGGTCGCCCGCGTCGAAGGTGGCATGTGCACGGGCTGTCGCATTACCCTCCCCACAACCGTCATCGCCCGAGCCCGCTCCGGCAAGGACATGGTAACTTGCAGCAGTTGTGGCCGCGTGTTGTACGTCGAATAGTGAGCCTGACGACCCGGACCGAGCGGAGAGCCATCAAATGAGGCAGGTGCTGCCTTGAACGAAGGCGGTGAATCGAGCGGCGTAGCCGGTGGCAAAAAGGCCGTCGGCTATTTCGGGTCAGGGCCCGAAACTGGGGCTAACGCCGGCCAGGCGCTGAGCGATCAGGAGCGCTCTTTCTTCGACTTCTGCCAACGCCTGGGCTACGAGCCGTCCGCCACCTTCGCCGATGCGGATGGGGCAGCGGGGCGCGCTTCGGCCTACGGGCAAGTCGTCACTTACGTCCGGCAGTCCTCGGTGGGGTGCACCGTAATCGTTCCGAGCCTCGATGTGTTCCGGCAGCGTCCCGACGAGCTCGCCATCACCTTGCTTGAGTTGGAGCAGTTGGGCGCCCGCGTCCACGTTATCGATGGGCAGATGGTCGACCCGCTGGGCGTCGTCATGGGCACCTGGGCCAAGGCCGAGCAGGACAGCGACGTCCGGGAACGCATCAAATCAGCGATGCGGAACCGGGCCATCCGAGGCGAAGGGCTGGGCAAGCCGCCGTACGGCTATCGCATCGGGCCGAACCGAAAGCTCGAGATCAACGAGGTGGAGGCCGAGACGGTCCGGCTCATCTACAGCCTGTACTCCCAGGAGAATATGGGGATACGGCTCATTGTCCGCCACCTGAACGAACGGAGCATGCCAACCCGCAAGGGTCGAAACTGGAGTATGGTGACCATCCGGGACATCCTGCGAAACCGCGCTTATCTCGGCACCTATACCCGCTTCGGGATGCGGGTGCCCGGCAGTCACCCGGCGATCATCACGCCGGACATGTTCCGCTGGGCTCAGACCAAGCTCGATGAGCGCAAACCGAACCGAAAGAACGGCCAGGCCGCGCCCTTCTTGCTCTCGGGACTCATCTACTGCGGCTATTGCGGCAACCGCATGGTCGGCGTCACGCGAAAACAGTCGTGGATACGGCGCAAGGATGGCAGCCGGGCGGAGCGCCAGTACCGCTATTACCAGTGCCAGTCGCGCACCAACCAGAGCGTCTGCCAGTACCACACCCGCCGGGCCAGCGACCTGGAGCATGAAGTGCTGGACTATCTGCAGCGGCAGCGCACACGAATCGCGGGCCTGAAGGGGCGGCGGAGCGCGGCCTCGACCACCCAGGCCATAGAGAAAGAGCGGCAACGCCTCGAGACGGCCAAGAAGAACGTCGATCGCCGGCTCCGTCAGAGTCTTCAGCAGGTCTCCACCGGCAAGATTCCACAGCAGCGCTTTCGCCCTACCGTGACCCCCCTGATTCAGACACGCCTCGACCTGACGGACCGGTTGGACGACTTGCGGAACGGCGGCAACCACCAGGAGTCGTCCCTCCCGTGGGGGCAGCAGGCCGCCCAGGCCATCGACAAGCTCTCCGCGGAATGGGACGAGATCGAGCTTCAGGCGAAGCGCTCGCTGCTGCAGGGCCTGCTCGACAAGGTGACCGTCTTCGACGATCGCGTGGATATCCGCCTCCGGGTCGGCTAGCCCCCCCTCTTTCGCCGTCGCTGTTGACGGGATTCCATGTTCCCAGTACCGTTGTCTGCCCCCGACTTGCTTTCGGGGCGTATTTCCACGAACGCTGAACGAGGAGACGGCGATGCCGAAACATCCCCCGACCGAACAGGAGATCCTGGGCTACTTCGAGAGTTGCAGCAACTGGGGGCGCTGGGGACCCGAAGACCAGCTTGGCACCGTCAACTTCGTCACCCCGGTGCAGCGCCGGCGAGCTGCGGCCCTGGTGCGCGACGGCGTAAGCGTGACCTGCTCGCGGCCGATTACCACGGACATCGCGCCCGACGTGATATCCCAGCCGATTCATCTGATGGAGAAGAGCGGCGAGAAGTATGCCGGGAAGAAGAGCGTTCCCGAGGAGCTGCAGTCGTCAAGCGACTGGATCGGCATGCGGTTCCACGGATTCACTATCACCCACATCGATAGCCTGGCCCACATATTCTGGGACGGCAAGATGTACAACGGTCGCCCCGCCGACATGGTCGCGACTGTGGAGGGGGCGACGGCCGAGTCCATCGACCTGCTCAAGGATGGCATTGTCACCCGGGGAGTCCTGCTCGACCTGCCGCGACTGAGCCAGCGGACCTGGCTGGACGACGTCGAGCCGATCTACCCCGAGGATCTCGAAGAGGCCGAGGCGGCCTCGGGCGTGCGTGTCGAGTCCGGCGACGTGCTCCTCGTCCGTACCGGGGCGCTTCGTCGCCGCAACGAAGAAGGTCCTGTCCAGACCTCCGGCCTCGGCAGACCCGGCTTCCAGGCGGCGTGTCTTCCGTGGTTCCACGAGCGGGAGATCGCATGCCTGGGCTCGGACACCCATCAGGACATCTCCCCCAGCGGCTACCCCGGTGTCGTCCTGCCGATTCACTCCATCGGCATCGTCGCCATGGGCCTCTGGCTCATCGACAACGCCAACCTCGAAGACCTGGCGGAAGCTTGTGACCGGCACAGACGCTGGGAGTTCATGCTCACCTTCGGCCCACTCCGCATCCATAACGGGACCGGGTCGCCCATCAACCCCATCGCCGTCTTCTAGAGGGCGGAGGGCCGCATACAACCGAGAGGTCACGATGTCGAGAACGAAACCCACCGACGACCTGGTCGTCGGCTATTTCGAAAGCTGTAGCAACTGGGGACGTTGGGGGCCCCATGACGAGCTCGGCGCCGTCAACTTCATCACTCCCGAGAAACGAAGGCAGGCGGCGCGGCTAGTCGAGGAGGGCGTGAGCGTCACGTGTTCCCGTCCCATCGTGAAGGGCGCGGCGCCCGACGTGCACGCCCCACCCATCCACTACATGACCGGGAGCGGCGAGCGATGGGCGGGGAAGAAGAGCCAGCCCAACCAGGTGCAGGGCGCCGGAGACTTTATTGGACTGCAGTACCACGGGCTCTCGGTCACCCACCTCGATAGCCTGGCCCACATGTTCTGGAACGGCCAGGCGTATAACGCTCACCCGGCCGAGGCCGTGACCACTGCCGAGGGAGCCACCGTCGCCTCGGTCGACCTGCTCAAGGACGGCATCGTGACGCGAGGCGTGCTTCTCGATCTGCCCAGGGCCCAGGGTGTCCGATGGCTTGATACTCATAGCGAGATTTTCCCCGAGGACCTGGAGGCGGCGGAGCGGGCTTGCGGAGTCACGGTCGAAACCGGCGATGTGCTGCTGTTTCGAACGGGCGCACTGCGCAGGCGGAACGAGGAGGGCCCCTCGGGCCTCCCGGGGGCGGGCAGGCCTGGGCTCCAGGCGGCATGCCTCCCCTGGCTCCACGAACGGGAGATCGCGGTCCTCGGCTCGGACTGTGGCCAGGACATTATCCCCAGCGGGTACAGTCGCGTGCCGCTACCCATCCACCAGGTTGGGATCGTCGCCCTTGGGCTCTGGCTCATCGACAACGCCAACCTCGAGGACGTGGCGCAGGCCTGCGAGCGCAACGGGCGCTGGGAGTTTTTACTCACTTGCGGGCCGCTCCGTATTCACAACGGCACGGGCTCGCCCCTCAATCCGATCGCCGTGTTTTAGGCTACCCCTTCGTCGTTCCCGCGCAGGCCGGGACCCAGGGTGTCGTCAGCGTGTCGCGTTAGCGGTCGGTAGCGCAGCTGCACCATGCCGCCGCCGAAGTCGTCGTGTCCCAAGAGCTGCAGGGTGTGACGCTTCGTGACTCCGGCGAAGAGGGCGTGTCCGCGGCCGAGGAGGACAGGCGCCATGGTCACGATCAGCTCATCCACAAGACCCGCGTCCATTGCCTGACGAATCAGATTCCCTCCGTCGAGGTAAACATCCTTTTCGCCCGCCGCCTGTTGGGCCGTTGCGATAAGTGTTGAGACGTCTCCGTCGATAGGTCGCACGTGGGTGGCTGCCGGCTGTAGAGGTCGGTGAGTGGCCACTAGCACGGGGCGCTCTCCGTAAGGCCAGGCGCCTCCGAAGCCAACCACCACGTCGTAGGTCCGTCGCCCCATCAGCAGAGCCCCCACATCGCTCATGAAATCTTCGAAGCTGAGACCGCCTGCACCCTGATCGGTCCCGAAGCTCTCGCTTGTCGCCTCCCCGTCGGCGCCGGGCAGCCACGAGAGGTCGTCTCCCGGACCGGCGATAAAGCCGTCCAAGGAACAAGCAATGTAGACACGGACTCGTTCTCCGGGCATTGCAGATCGTTCCTTCGTCGTCCCGCCGAAGGCCGGGACCCAGGGCGCCACGGCGCCCGGGCCAGCGCTCCAAGACTCCGGCTTTCGCCGGAATGACGGGGGCTTCTAGCGCGGCTTTAGCTTGATGATCACGTGGCCGCCCTTGGCGGCCTCCGCGGTCCGGGCCATCCGCTCGGCGTCGATCTCACCGTATTTCTCTTGAAGCATCCCGAGCATCATCGGAACCCAGCTGGGGTCGTCCATAACGTCGGCGGTCATTGCCAGACGGTCGGTGCTGTCCGCGGCCCCGATGGCAACGTGGACGCTGGGGCTCCGCTTGACGTCCCACACCTCGCTGGACGACTCCGCCGAGAGCACATAGAGCCGCTCGCCGTCGTGGACGAACCATAACGGGAACGTGGCGGTCGCGTTCCCCGGCCGCTGCGTCGTGAGCCAGAGCTCTTGCGTAGTCTTCGTTGTGTTAGCCAGCTCGCTCAACGTCGTCATGTCGGTCCCCTTCGCGGCGGTCTCGTCTAGCCTTCGAGGTCCTGGATGAGGTTCCGTCGCACCTCGGGCGCGACCAGTGCCTTGTGCCTGTAGTTCGCGTGTTCCACGCAGAGGGAGAGGCTGTCCTCCCCGCTGCGGAAGTGTCGCGCCTGTTGCTCGGTGAACGGGAACCCGACGTAGTGGACTGCGCTGATACGCGACTCGTTGCTATGGCCTTCCTCGAACCGGCCATAGACCCGCTCCTCACCGAGCTCGAACCACACGCACTCGCCGTTGTCGACGCCGATGAAGCGTTCGAGAATCGGCTTGATCCGCCTGGGATTCGTGATCTGAATCAGCATCGTCGCGCTGAGCTCGTTCGGGCCTGGGATCAGCGAGTTGTAGACTGCGATCTCCTCGGCTATCCGGTCCTCGTGGACGATACGCTCGGCCCGCAGCATCTCCTCGATCTGGAACAGCACCGTATCCCGGTTCTCGAACACAAAGCCCAGGTAGGGGCCCACGGCGACGCGGCGCGCCTTTTTCAGGTCGATGATGCGCTGGCGAAAGTCGGCGCGGACCTTTTCGTACTCGAGAATGTCCTTGACGTCGCTCCGCTCGATCTTTTGCATCGTCAGATTCCGTACGCGGTCTTCAGTACCTGCAACGGGTGGACTGGCTTGGTCCCGGTGCCATGCTCGATCTGCGTTGCCGCAAGCGGACAGTCGGAGACGAAAACGCTCGCGTCCGAATCGAGGAAGTCTCTGAATAGCTTTTCGCCGTACTTCAGCGAAACGAGGTGGGACGCCGTCTTCACGCCCCAGGTGCCATCGTGGGCCGAGCAGCGTTCCACCTGCTCGACCTCCGTTTCGGGGATCAGCTCCATCAGGCTTGCGCCCTTGTTCCCCATGAACTGGGCGCGGGTGTGACATGGCGCGTGGTAAACGATCTTGCCAATGGGGCTGAAGTCGGTCTTCAGCGTGCCGTCCAGCTTCAGCTTCCACAGGTACTCCGAGATGTCGAAGGTGTGCTCCGCGACGAGCTTCGCATCCTCGGTCGTCTCCAGTTGCGGGTACTCTTGCTTCATCATGTAGCTGCACGTGGGTCCCGGGACCACGATGTCATAGCCCTCCCGGACCAACTCCACGTGGCTCGCGACGTTCGAGCGCACCTTCTTCCGGGCGAGCTCCACCGCCCCGCCGTCGATGAACGGCATGCCGCAGCACTCCTGATCGCCAACCACGATCCGCACGTTGTTGTGGCTCAGGACCTCGGCGCAGGCAATACCGACCGCGGGGTCGTTGTAGTTAACATAACAAGTGTAGAAAAGGGCCACCTTGCGGGTGTCCGGAGTGACTCGGGCGTTGAGCGTCTCGGCGTTCTTGCGAATCCAGGACTTGAACGTGCGCGTATGGAACTTGGGCAGGGTGGCGTCGCGGTGGACGCCGAGCGTCTTCTCCAGCACGAGGCGAATCGGCCTGGCGTTGTTCGCGACGTTGGCGACCGGGGCGCTGAGACCGCCGAGCTTGCCCAGCAGGTCGGTGTCGCCCATCAGGCGGTCTTGCCACTTCACGCCATCTTTCCGGGTGTTGACGAACTTGGCCCGCATGAACAGACGCGGGACGTCGAGGTCGTAGTCGTGAGGGTCCGTGTAGGGGCAGCGGATGTAGCAGAGCTTGCACTGGTAGCACTGGTCCTCGACGGGGCGCAGGTCGCGCCGTGTCAGCTTGCTCAGATCGCCATCAACAGCGTCGGTGCGATCGAACAGCTCCGGGAAGACGGGGCAAAAATTCCAGCACAAGCGGCAGCCGTGACAGACGTCGAACTGACGGCGCTCCTCGCCGAGCAACGCTTCCTCGTCCCAGAATTCGGGGGTGTCGACCGCGAGCTTGTTTTCAGCTGCCATTTGAATGTCCCGGCTAGCAAAACGCCCCGGCGAGCCGGGGCGTCGATGCCTCTACGATGTGTTCAAAGCCGAGTTAGATCGCCTCGGCCGGCTCCTTGCCGGAGACCTTGTTCAGGCCCTGGGTGAAGCGGCCGGCATGCGACTTCTCCGCCTTGGCAAGCGTCTCGAACCACTCGGAGAGCTCGTCGAACCCTTCATCCCGTGCCGTCTTCGACATGCCGGGGTACATCTCGGTGTACTCGAAGGTCTCGCCGGTGACGGCCGAGTTGAGGTTCTTTTCGGTGTTGCCGATCGGAACGTCGGTTACCGGGTCGCCAACCGTCTTGAGGAAGTCGAGGTGACCGAACGCGTGACCCGTCTCTGCCTCCGCCGTGTCGCGAAACAGGCCGCCGATATCGGGGTAGCCTTCAATGTCCGCCTGACGGGCGAAGTACATGTACCGACGGTTCGCCTGCGACTCGCCGGCGAAGGCGCCCTTGAGGTTGTCCAGGCTCTTCGAGCCTTGTAGTGATTTCGCCATGTGTTTCTGTTCCTCCTGGCTGGCGTTCCCTGGATACTGTCGGAGGGAAAGCCCCAACATTATCGAGAAAACCCGGCCCTCACGCAAGGGGCCCCGCTGCTAGCTTTCTCTCCGTATAGCGAACTAAGAGACGATCGCGGCTATTCTCACCGCGAGAATCAGCGCCCCGGTGATCAGGATGCCGGCGATGATGGTGCCTTTGGGCGTATCCAGTGGATTTTTCATCAGTGTGGTCCCTCGTGACGCCTGCTGCGTCTGGTTTGTCTTTCGTTATGCCCAGAGGCTCGGAAGGTTCCGCGCGGCCACCATGAAGAACAGCATCGGGATCGAGAGCATAGTGTTGGTCCGGGAGGCCAGAAGGGCCGTTCGGGCCCACTTGGGCTGCTCTGGCGGAGCCGCTGTTCCTTCGTTCACCGTCGCGGTCGTCGCTGCGATGATCTTCTTCTGGTTGGGCCAGATGATGAACCAGACGTTGTAGGCCATGATGATGCCCAAGGTCCCGCCGATGAGGATGTCATAGAACCGCCCCGTATCCCAGTACCTGGCGACGCCGACCCCGGAGCCGGCGGAGAGAACGTAAACGACACCGAACAGCACCGTCGCAAACGCCGCCCAGCGAAACAGGAACAGCGCCCGTGGGACCAGGTGCATGGTGGCCTGCTGGCGAGCCGTGGCGTCCATCGCTCCGAACGCCTGACCTTGAACGAGATTGAAGTAATACAGGAGTCCTATCCAGGTAATGCCGGAAATGATGTGCATATACCGGAGGCTGTCTAGAAGCGTTTCTTCAGCCAGATGCATCGTTCCCTCCTTGAGGAGTCGCTACGGGTAACCCAGCGTACCGCTGGTGCCAGAATATCGCATTCCGTTCATGAATTTGTCAACCCCGGACACCAGGGCCGCCCCTATTCGACGACGACGACGCCGACCATCCCGGCCTCTTCGTGCCCTGCGATCACGCAGATCAGCGCGAACTCACCGGCCCGGTCGAAAGTGAACTGCTCGTTCAGGTTGCCGCCGGTCCGGACGAACCAATCGATCCCCAGCTCCTTTACCGTGAAGGTGTGGTCGATGTCCCTGGACTCGAAGTCGAACGCCACGACATCACCCGTCTTGAACCGGAACGTATCCGGCTCGAACGAGAAGCTGCGGAGGGCCACCGTTTGCTGCGTCACCGAGCCTCCGGGCGTGGGGGTCACTGTTGCCGGGGTGTCGTCGTCGCCACCACCGCAGGCGGTGAAGATAATGGCCGCGGTGACCGCCAGGGCCAGAAGGCGGAAGAACGCCGTTTTGTTGCACATAATCTGAATGACCTCGTGAAGTGTGGGCTTTCGAGTGCCAGTGTCTCGCGGCGGTTTGGATGGCAACGGTTAGTATAGCAGCGCCAACGGGTTTGGAGAACCGGAACGACGATCTGCTACCATGAGACCAAATCCGGGACCAGGAGGAACACCTTGCCGAAGATCTCGCTAGCACTCTTTGGCGGATCCAGTGTCGAGAGCTACTCCGCCCCTGCCGGAACTCGATGGCACCTCTGCTTGGCGGGAGGGGACAACCTCGACTTGCGTAACGCCGAATTCCCTCAGCATCACACAGTGCGGCTTAACTACGTCACACTCTTCGGCGGCTCCAAGATACGGGTACCCAAGGGCACGAAGGTGGACCTGGGCGGCATCGTCCTCTTTGGCGGCAACCGTTCCAAGGTGGACCCAGCCGAGTCCGAGACGAACAACAGCATCTCGATCCGCTTCTACGGCCTGGCCGGCGGCATCAGCGTCGACAGCGACTAGGCCCGCGCCTCGCGCTCGAGCCGCTCGGCGTCGTCGGACGACAAGTTAAAATATTTGGCGTCCGGGTGGTGCAGGACGAGGGCGCTCACCGAGCTTTCCGGGTCCATCATGTGTCCTTCGGTGAGCTCGACGGGGATGTTGGCGGAGACGTCGAGCAGCCGGAACAGCTGTTCCTGGTCCTCGAGCCGGGGGCACGCCGGATAACCGAAGGAGTAGCGGCGGCCCCGGTAGTGGGCCTTGAACAGCTCCTCGCGAGTCGTCCCCGACGCGTCCGGGAACCCCCAGGCATTGCGGAGACGCTGGTGCAGGAACTCGGCGAAGGCCTCGGCCCCCTCCAGAGCGACAGAGTGGAGTACGTGGCTCGCCAGGTAATCCCCGTTGTCCTTCCACCGCTCGGCGAGCGCTCGTACGCCCGTACCGACGGTGGTCACGAACATCGCGACGTAGTCCATTCGTCCCGACTCGCGGGTCGCCACGTAGTCGGCGAGACAGAGGCCGTCGCCTTCCCGTTGACGCCCGAAGTGGAACCGTTCCAGCACCTCGTCCCCGCTGGTGCCGTAGACCACCAGGTCCTGACCCTCCGACTGGGCAGGGAAAAATTTAAAAACGGCGTTGGCCTTGATGTCGTCCTGGGCGAGCACCGCCTCTTCCACGCGCCGCACGGCCTCGCGAAGCTCAACCGCCTTCGGCTCGCCCCCCTCGAGGGCCTCGGCGAACCGGCCACGGTAGCCCAGGTGCCGGACGTAGAGCATCATCGGGTTGATGTAGCTGAAGATCTCGTCCAGGTCGTAGTCGCCCAGAACATGCAGCTTCAGGTCGGGCGGGTTCGGGACCGGCGCCTCCCGGACGCGACTCGTGGCGGGTTCGCGGGCCGGCGCGCTGGGCGCCCGGGCCTTCTCCATCTCGCGCTCCAAGAGCTCGTCGGTTGCCTGCGATAGCTCGACCCGCAACAGCTCGCGCTGGTCGTCGTCGACCAGGCGTCCGGCCAGGCCTAGGCCGTCCATCGCGTCCTTGGCGTAGGCGACCACGCCGTCGTAGGCCGGGGCTATGCGCAGGCGGGTAAAGCGGTTCGACAGCGCGGCCCCGCCGACCAGCACCGGGCACTGCACGCCGGCCTGGCGGAGGTCTTGCGCCGTTTCCACCATCATCTGCGCCGACTTCACAAGCAGGCCCGAGAGGCCAATGGCATGGGGCTGGTGCTCACGATAGGCCGCGATCAGGTCCTGGGGCGGCACCTTGATGCCCAGATTCACGATCTCGTAGCCGTTGTTGGTCAGGATGATGTCGACCAGGTTCTTACCGATGTCGTGCACGTCGCCCTTCACGGTAGCGAGAAGGATCTTTCCCTTACCCGAGCCCTCCGCGCGGTCCATGAGCGGCTCCAGATGCGCCACCGCGGCCTTCATCGCCTCGGCCGACTGCAGCACCTCGGCGACGATCAGCTGGTTGGCGTTGAAGAGACGCCCGACCTCGTCCATGCCCGCCATCAGGGACCGTTGATGATCTCCAACGGGGCCCGGCCCTTCAACGCCAGGTCGAGGTCTTCGACAAGGCCTTCTTTCGTGCCATCGATGACGTTGCGGGCGAGACGCTCGTCGAGGGGCAGCGCGGCCCGCGCGTCCGCGGGAATGGCGACCGAACGCTCGCGGAAGTAGGCGGCGAAGGCCGCGATGGGGTCGTCGCCCCGCCACCAGATCAGGTTTTCGGAGAGGCGACGCTCCTCCTCCGGCAGCGAGGCGTAGCGCTCCAGTCGCTCCGAGTTGACGATGGCCATGTCCAGGCCGGCCTCCACGCAGTGGTGAAGGAAGACCGCGTTGAGGACCTCGCGGCCGGCCGGCGGCAGCCCGAACGACACGTTCGAGACACCGAGGATGGTCTTGCACCGTGGCAGGGCCTCCCTGATGAGGCGCACCCCCTCGATGGTCTCGACCCCGGAGCCGACATAGTTCTTGTCGCCCGTCCCCACCGGGAACACCAGCGGGTCGAAGATGATGTCCTCCGCCGCGATACCGTACTTCTGCGTCAACAGATCGTGGGAGCGTTGGGCGATCGCCAGCTTGCGCTCGCGGGTGACGGCCTGGGCCTGGTCTTTGTCGTCGTCGATGCAGCCGACCACAAGCGCGGCCCCATAGCGTTTCGCCAGCGGCACGACGGTCGCAAAACGCTCCTCACCGTCCTCGAGGTTGATCGAGTTGATGATCGACTTGCCCTGCGTGCGTTTCAGCCCCTCTTCGAGCACGTGGGCATCTGTCGAGTCCAGCATGATCGGGACCTTGATCTTCCTCGTGAGCACCTCGACGAAGGCGGTGACGTCGGAGACCTCGTCGCGGTCGGGGTCCTGAAGGCAGACGTCGAGGAGGTGGGCCCCGCCGCGCACCTGGTGGCGCCCCAGTTCGGCGGCTTCGTCCAGGCTGCCCTCGGCGATCAGCCGCTTGAACTTGCGACTACCCAGCACATTCGTCCGCTCGCCGACGATGACCGGGCGCGTGTCCTCGTCCACCACGAGCGTATCGAGCCCCGAGACCCGCGTCTCGGGAAGCTCGACGGCGCGCCGCGGCGGGTGCGCGCGAGCGACAGCGTCCAGGCCCTGGATATGCTCGGGCACCGTGCCGCAGCAGCCGCCGACAAGGTTGACCCAGGCGGCGCCGGCGAAGCGGTCGAGGACCGCCGCGGTCATCTCCGGCGTCTCGTTATAGTTGCCGTTCTCGTCCGGGAGCCCCGCGTTGGGCACACAGGCAATCGGGAACCTCGACACGGCCGCCAGTGAGCGAATATGGTCCGTCATGAACTCGGGGCCCGTGGCGCAGTTCAGGCCGATCCACAGCAGGTCGCGATGGGCCAGCGCCGTGTAGAACGCGTCCACGTCCTGGCCCCCGAGGAGGGTGCCCATGGTCTCGACGGTCGCCTGGACGGCGACCGGGATGTCGATGCCCGTCTCGGCGATGGCCCGGTCCACCCCCTCCAGCGCCGCTTTCACATTGAGCGCGTCTTGCGAGGTCTCGATGAGCAGCACATCCACGCCGCCCTCGATCAGTCCCGCGGCCTGTACCTGGAACGATTGCGCCAGCTCGTCGAACGTCACCCCTCCCGTTACCGAGATGCTCTTCGTGGTGGGGCCCATCGATCCGGCGACGAAGCGGGGCCGCTCGTCGGAGAAGAAGACGTCCGCCGTCTCCCGGGCAATGCGGGCCGACTCGCGGCTGATCTCGCGCGCCCTGTCCCCGAGGCCGTACTCGGCGAGCACCAGGGAGGTCGAGCCAAAACTGTCCGTCTCGATGATGTCCGCGCCCGCCTCGAGGAAGCTGACGTGGATGCCGCGGATCGCGTCCGGTCGGGTGACAACCAGGTACTCGTTACACCCCTCGTACTGGGCCCCGCCAAAATCCTCGGCAGTCAGGCCCAGGTCCTGGATGCTCGTCCCCAGCGCGCCGTCGAGCACGAGGATTCTCTCGTGGAGCAAACGCTTGAGGGTGTCGATGCGCTGTTGTGGAGTCGCGGTGGACATAACGTCGTACTGGGTTGTTTGCGTAACGGAGTCGAACGGGCGCTGTATCTAGTATACCGGAGGCGCGGCAGACGGAGACGTTTGGGGGGTGACGGCGTGTGCCCCACCCACTGCATAGGCCCATCGCGGAACCTCCCCCCTACGGCCAGCGCAACTCCGCGTCCTTGTAGATACGCTCGATGAACTGGTCGTCGTAGGCGGTCTGATAGTCGAAGGGATTCGCCAACGCCTCGAACTCGATCAGGTGGTCGTAGAGGCCCTTCCACTGCTCGTCGGTCATGGCGCCGAGGCCCGCGTCGTCGGTCACCGAGCCCTCGGCGTTGCGAAGCTCCTCGCGGAGCATGAAGCGCTGGTGCTCCCGGTCCTCGTTGGGGGCGAACTTGAGGATGATGTCCAGCGTCTCCTCTTCGTTCTCGACGGCGAAGGCAAAGCCCTTCATTGTCGCCTTGAGGAACCGCTCCACGACGTCGGGGTCTTCGGCAATGGTCGACTCCTGAACGATATAGGTGAGGCCCAGGGTCGGCACGCCGTAGTCCTCTGGGTTGAACACCGTCACCGGGAAGCCCAGCCTGCGCAGGGTATCGGGCTCGTTCGACTTGAACACGGCGAGCACGTCGACCTGGCCCTCCGTGAGCACCCGCGGGTCGAAGCCGACCTTGACCTCATCCACCCTGTCGCGGTCGACTCCGGCCGCCCGGGCCACCGCGAGGTACTCGGCGGGCAGCGCCGTCTTGTACCCGAATCGCTTGCCCTCCCAGTCCTTGGGGCTGCGAATCCCCGAGCTTTCCAGCGCCACGTACGCGGCCTGGCCTGACTGGCCGAACAGCGCGACGGCGCGGATGGGCACGTCCGGGCTCGAGCGGCGCTTGAGCACCGAGTCCGCGTTGGCGGTGGTCACGTCGACGTCGCCCGAGAGCAACAGCTTCAGGTGCTCGCCGATCGAGTGCCTGATCGTGACGTTCAGCTTCTGCTCGGCGAAGTAGCCCTTGTCCTGCGCAACGTAGGCGGCGACGAAGGGAAGGTTGGCCTGGGCCTTGAAGCCAGCCATGAAGGTCAGGTCCGTTATCTCGGACGGCTCGTCGGAGCCTGAGCAGGCGGTGGCCAGGAGTCCGAGGGCCAGGACGAGGAAGAAGAGAGCTCGCATCGGGTGGGCCTTTCTAGCGTTAGCGGAGAGAGGACTCATGCCCCCTTTTGGTAAATGGACGCGAGCCAGTCATCAGAACCTTGGAGCGGCTGTGAACGGCGTCAATTGCATTTCGTGGGTCCAGCAGGACTTGTCCTGGGTGTGGAGATAATAGAAGGCTTCCGCGATCTTGACGGGATTGATCAGCCCGTCGGGCTTCTGCTGGGCCTGCGGCAGCGCTCTGGTGCCCGGAGAGTCGATCACGCCGTCGACCACAACGTTGGCCACGTGCACGCCGTGCACGGAGTATTCCTCGGTGAGCACCTGCGCCAGGGTGCGCGCCAACACCCTGGGATAGTACAGCGATTCTCCCGTGTTCCTTTTGCGCCCGCGGAGCGACCACGAATTGTTGGAAATCAGGAACGAGCCGGCTCCCTTGTTGCGCATGGCCGGCAGCACTTCTTTCGCCACGAGGAAAAGGCCGCGACTGGAGACGTTGAGAGCGGTGTCGAGTATCTCAATAGGGATATGCTCGAGCAATTCTTTTTCAGGCGGGAGTTCACGCCCGTCGATGTAGCCGGCGTTGTAGACGAGCACATGCGGGTCGCCGGCCTCCTTTCGGATTGTGGCGAAGGCGTTGGCGATGGACTCTTGAGACGCCAGGTCCAACTCGACGATCATGCACTCTCCGCCCTGCTGCTTGATCGCGGCCTCCAGGCCCGCCGCATTGGAGGCCCTTCGGGTCGTGAGGGCGACGAAGAATCCCTCCTGGGCAAACTTCTGCGCAATGGCGCCGCCTATGCCCCAACGCACGCCCATTGGCAGGTCGCTGTCATCCAACCCCGTGCCGTGGGCAAGCTTTGTGTTGGCGCCATCGGCTTGCCACTTGGAGGTGGCCCCGATGACTACCGCAACTTCTTTATGATTTGTGTTCAACGGTGGCCGCTCATCGCCGATTCGTGCCAGAAGAGGAGGCGTCGCTCGATGACCGAGGTCAGGATCGTGAGTCCGATGCCGATGACCGCCAACGTGGCGACGGCTGCGAAGAGTGTCGGCATGTCCAGGTCGCTGTGGGCGACGGCGATCACGCTCCCCAAGCCGGCTTCGGCGCTGAACCACTCGGCGATCACCGCGCCGATGACGGCCAGCGGGATGACGATCCGGAAGGCGGCGAAGATGTACGGCAGGGAGCTTGGCACTCGCAACAACCAGAACACCTCCAGCGGCGAGGCGCGCAGAGATCGGGCGAAGTCCAGCGCCCCGGCGTTGACCGACCTGAACCCGACGACAGAGTTGACCATGACCGGGAAGAATACCAGAAGGGCCGCGATCAGCACCTTGGGCCATGCCCCGAAACCGAACCAGATAACCAGAAGCGGAGCGATGGCCACGATCGGCGTCACCTTGACCAGGATGGCCAGCGGGAACACGCTCTTCTCGATGAACCGAGAGTGGGCCATCGCGATGCCGAGAATGATGGCCACCGTGCTGCCAATCCCGAACCCGGCCAGCGCCTCGTAAAGCGTCGTCCAGCCCTCGCGGGCGAAGAACGACAGGTCGCCCGACAGCCGCTCGAAGATCACCGAAGGGGCGGGGAGGATATACACCGGCTTGTCGCCGATACGTACCCAGAGCTCCCAGGCGACCGCCGCCAGCGTGAGGGCGATAACGGTCGGCACCAGGTACCCCAAGGCCGGGAGCAGGCGCTCGCCCGTCTTGCGCCACGAGAACGCCGTCTTCGAGGGGTCGGGCCGCGCGGCCGCGATGCCTTCAAGCAGCCGTTGCGCCAACGGGACCTCCGACCGCCAGCAGACGCTGGATGCGGTCTCCGTAGTCGAGGAACGTTTCGCTTCGCTCAATGCCGGCCTCTCGAGGCCGGGGCAGGTCGATGTTCACAACGCCGCAGATACGTCCCGGCCGCCCAGTCATGACGACGACTCGGTCCGAGAGCAGCACGGCCTCGACAACGCTATGGGTGACCATCACTACAGTCTTGCGGGTGGCCTCCCACAGCTTGAGCACCTCGTAGCGCATGGCCTGACGCGTCAGCTCGTCCAGGGAGCCGAGAGGCTCGTCCATAAGGAGCAGCGCCGGGTCGAACACCAGGGCGCGCGCCAGGGCGACTCGCTGCTTCATCCCCCCCGACAGCTCGTGGGGGTAGTAGCGGGCAAACTCCGTCAGGCCGACCGTCTCCACCAGATCCTCGGGAGTGTGCGACCCATTCGCGGTCGCGCCCCGGTTCACCTGAAGCGGAAACCTGACGTTGTCGATCACGGAGCGCCAGGGCAACAGCGATGAGTCCTGGAACACAAACCCGATGTCCTTGCCACGATGCGCCTCGCGAGGCGGTTGCCCCTGGACCTTCACGTCACCCGTGTCCGGGTCGATCAAGCCGCCGATGGTCCGCAGAAGCGTCGTCTTGCCGCAGCCGCTGGGGCCAATAACGGAGACGAACTCGCCCGGCTCCACGGTGAGACTCACGTCGGTCAGAACGAGCAGGTCGCGACCATCGGAACGAAACCGCTTCGACAGGCCGCTGACCACGATATGCTCGACACCCGGCATAGACCGGCCCCCTTCAGGCATCGCCCATTCTAGCACAGGGGTTGGGGACCAACGGCGACGCGAACGCCTTCTATCGCAATGGAGCATGGCGTAGACTGAGGATGCCATGGACGATGAAGAATTCGTCGATCGCATGAAAGAGAAGATCGAGACCACGGCGGAGATGTCCATCGAATTGGTCATCGACTCGGAAGACAAACGCCGCCTCGAAGTCGATCTCTCGCCAACCATGCCGAAGGTCATCTTCGGGTCGGATGCGTTGATCTACTCCGGCCTGGCCCGAATGTTCAGCCAGTATGCCATCCTGTGCCTGAAAGAGCGGCGGATGGTCGAGCAACAGGAGTTCCTGCTGTTCATGCGGCGGAACTGAGAGCCTTGCCATCAAGCCGGCCCGGGCACTCCAGAGAGGCGGAGCCGCCGTGAGCGGGTTGAACAGGTAGTCCCCCTGCACAGCGGCGAAATCCGGAGAGTCCAGGGAGGGCAGAGCCCTTTTTGGCAGGGGTTGAAGGGGATGTGCCCCTTCTCCTAAAGATAGCCCGAAGGGCTGCCGTGAACCCCATCCAGAGGGTTTGGGGGTGTCTCCCGGCGGCGGGGGCTAAGGTTCCCCGGGCGTCGTCCCGCGGCGTAACGTCTAGAGGTCTTCGAGTGAGGCCCGATAGGCGGGCTTGCCCCGCCACATTCCTTCGACGATCTCCATCTTCATCGCCCTTAGCTGGACTGTAGAGACCAGATACGGACGCTTCCGGGAGCCGAGGATCCTGCCTTTCCCGCTGCGGAGCACGTCCACCCTGTCCTTGGGAGCAGTCATCTCTTCGACGTTGTCGTCGGCGAAGTCCTGGGCGTGGCGGCCGAGAAGGAGCTTCGCGGACCGGCTCACCCTGCGGACGTTGCCGTCCTGGGTCATAGTCACTGTTGCGGGCCCCTCTGAAGCGGTCGAGTACTCGTCGAGAGAGTTCTCGATCATCTCCAGGCTTTTCCGCCTTGGTCGCAGCCGGAACGGGTTCAGCCGCGATACCAACGGCAGCTTCGGCAGCTTCGGCAGCTTCCCCAGTTTCGACGTTATCGTGACCACGGGTCCCACCTCCCGGCATCTTCTCAACCCTGCTGCTTCCAGACTACTCCGGTCGATATGCATGCGACACGGGGAAACCCCTCAATCCGTTGAAGACCCTCACCGAAACGAAAATGAGGGATAGCCTTGACGGCCTCTACATCGTTTCCACCACGCCCGATTGCGTGTTTCACCGCACCAAGGCCGGTTCCAACCGAATGCAGCGTTCGCTACGACGTGGGAAGCGTGAACGGGGCGTAGCCCACCAGCTCGACAAACCCGACCCCCAGGTGGGACCCGGTGACCTCCACCGGTCCCTCCCAGTAATAGTTCCGGGTTGTCGAAGTGGCATCGAACTCGGCGTGCTCGATCACGGGGGTCAGCGTGACGTCCACCCCGCGGCCGGGGACCGCGATACGCCAGCCCATGGGATACCGGGCGCCGTTAGCCGGACTTGTCCATGAGCCGGTGGCGGTGGTTTCGAAGTCGGCGGGCTCCAGCGTTATAAACGTGCCGTCCGGTGCGACAAACGTGCCGGCGGGCCGCCCTGGGTTGGCCGCGGCGTCACGCAGCTCATAGAGCATGAGCGCCGAGCCGTCGTCGAGCTGAAGCGAGAACCAGTCCCAGCCCAGGGCCACGATCTCGAAGTCGCCCCATTGACGGTCGAACCAGGCCTGGCCGTTGACGGCTGTGTGCGCTCCGTCGACCGCGATTGTCCCCTCCACGTCCATCCGGGTGCGGGAATAATAGAAGGTCTCGCCTGCGGGGCCGTAGGGGATCAACCCCTGGCCGCCATGCAGCGTCACCGGGACCGTCGACGCGAGCGAGAGGTCTAGCTCGTACCCCTGCGCGTCAGCTGCCAGGCGGTCGCGCCCCTCGGCGCCCGACATCGTCCAGCCGTCCACAGCCAGATCGAACGAGCCGGCCCCTGGGATCGCTTCCTCCCCGGGGGCCAGACGCTGGTCGGTTACGTAGGCGTCCCGCTGGTGATCGGTAATGGCCAGGTGCGACATATGTGTCAGGGCGAGGAACGGCAGGTCGAAACGGAACACCACATAGTGGAAGCCGTAGCGGTCGCCCCCCGCCGTCTCGAGATGGCCGCTGTAGTACCACCATTCGGTGTTGAACCCGCTGTGCGGGGCATCGTCGAAGGGAAGGACGACCTGCTCGACCGCCGGCGGGCTGGTTGGCGCCGGAGAGGGCGTGGCAGTCGGGCTGCTCCCGGAGCATGCCGCGACCACCAGGGCGACGATGATCGTTGGGAGGAAACGGCTCTTGATCGACATCCCTGTCACGCGAGCCCTACCTCCAACGCCTCCGCCGACGTTGTCGTTGCGCCTATGAGACCACGGTCAGCGTCGCTTGCATCGTCGATGGATGGAACGTGCAGAAGTAGGCGAAGGTGCCGGCCTCGTTGAACGTTATCGGCGGCGTGGTCGCGTTTTGCTTGATGAAATCAGTGAACCATCTGCCGTCCTGGTCGGGCGACGTCCCCGACGCGGAGGAGTGAGTGGGGCCATCGAGGTTCCGCCAACTGACGGAGCTACCGACCTTGATGGTCAGGTCCTCTAGTTGGAAGCCCTGGATGAGGGAAACGATCTCTCCCGACTTGGCCTCCATGGCGTCGCCGTCTTGTTGCGCCGCGGCGCCGCTGTCGCTTGCGGGGACAGGCGTCGCGGTTGGCTGTGGGGCGGTCGTTTGGGTCGGCGGAGGCCGCGTGGGCGCCGCGTCGTCGCCACCGCAACCGACAACGAGCACGGCGATGACTCCGACCAGCATCGCGCCAAAGCCGGTACGCAGGCGCATCTTTGAAAAGTCGAACATGGAGGTCTCCTCGCGATCCTTTGCGACCATCATACGTTTTGGTCGGCAAATCCGAAAGCCGAGGTCGCTCTTTTCCACCGTGCGGAACCTCGTTTCCCACGAAAAGGCGCCTGACGGGGGCTGCCGCAACCCCGCCAGACGCCTTGAACCGACGATGTCTCTACGGCTACGAGACCACAGTCACCGTGGCCTGCATACCTGGGTGGATCTGGCAGAAGTAGGCGAAGGTGCCCGCGTTGTTGAAGGTGACGCCCGTAGCGGCTTGGTTCTGCCCGAGGACACCCGTATCCCACGTGCCATCGGGACTCGGCGACGCCCCCGATGTCGAGGTGTGTGTCGGGCCGTCGAGGTTCCGCCAGATTATCGTGCTTCCCGCCTTCACGGTCAGGTTCTCCAGCGTGAAGCTCTGAATGACGGACGTGACTTCACCGGACCCCTCGGTCTCCGTCGGTGCTGGAACGGCCGTCGCTGTTGGCGGGGTCCGGGTCGGAGTTGGGTCGTCGCCGCCGCAAGCGACCACCGACAAAGCAATCGCGCCGACGAACATGGCCCCGAGGCCGGTCCGCAGGCGCAGATTCGAAAGCCCAAGCATGAATCCCTCCTCAGTGTTGTCGTACACAAATCATACGGACGGCCCACAGGATTCGGATGCATCGCGCAAAGGGAAGCCCCGACGGAGGTGCCGTCGGGGCTTCTTGCCGAACCGCAGCGAGGAGGGAGCTAGGAAGGAGTCACATGTCTCGCCTAGGAGAGGCTATCCGGCCAGTCACCGAGGGTTATGGTGACATCGATGGTCTGTCCATCGCGATGGATCTGCAACGTGACCTGGTCGCCCGGCTGCTTGCTGTTGAAGAAGCCGATCAGGTCGTTGACCTCGTTGACGTCGGTGCCATCTGCCTTGAGGATCACGTCGCCGCCCTTGGAAGGCAGGCCGTTGTCGTTGGCATCCGACTTCAAGCCGGCGACCTCCGCGGGGCTGCCCTCGACCACGTCGACGATGTACACACCGCGTTCGACACCGACGTCCAACGACGAGCCTTCGGCCGAGCCCACCGTCAGGAGGCTCACGCCAAGCCACGGCCGCCGGATCTCCGCCCCTATGGAAAGCCGATCGAGGATGCTTCGCGCCGTGTTGCTGGGGACCGCGAAGCCCAGGCTCTCGTTACCCCGGTTGGCGACGGCGGTGTTGATGCCGATGACCTGCCCGGAGGAGTTCAGCAGCGGCCCGCCGGAGTTACCGGGGAAGATGGCGGCGTCCGTCTGGAGCATGTTAACGATAGGGCGGCGCGTGCTCGACGGCAGGCTCCGGTCGACGCCACTGACGACGCCCACAGTCACCGACCCCTGGAGTCCGAGGGGGCTGCCCAGCGCCACCGCGAGGGCCCCGGGCCGGACCTTGCTGGAATCGGCCAGCACGAGTGGGATGATCCCTTCTATCCGCGACGGGTCGACGTGGACCAGCGCCAGGTCGCTCCCCGGGTCGCTGCCGACCACCTCTCCCTGTATGCGTCGCCCGGACTCGAGCACAACCGTAACCTGGTCCGCGCCTTCGATCACGTGGTGATTCGTAAGAAAGTTCCCGTCGTTGTCTACGAGGAAACCCGAGCCCTGACCGTTCTGCCGGAAGGCCGTGCCTCTGCCGGACTGGGATGTCTCGATCTTGACGACCGCCGAGATAGCGGAGTCGTACAGCGTCTGCACCTGGCTTTCGTCGAAGACTTCGATCTTCGCCGAGGCCGGGAGCGAGCTGAACCCATTGGAGCTATCAGTTCTGTTACCGACGCCGAGGCCAATGACCAGCGCGATGATCGCCGTGACGATCATGAGGACCATCCAACCTTTGGTTGAGGACCCCCTCGCCGCGACTGGACCCGTCTGTTCAAAATAGTCCATCGCCCGACCTCCCTGGTATCTTGCCTGTTTTGAGGTGCCCTGGGACCGTCACCGGTCTTCGCACCCTTGTGTCAAAGGCTAACCGGCTAAGATTTGAAAGACATTAGAGCATTCACACCATGTACGATGCGCACCATTATCATAAGGTTACCTCGTTGCGGTACCCAGCGCCATGAACGTTACCTCGTAGCGGCGCCCACGCCACGGTGAAAACCCTTTCGCAACGTACAATAGTCGAAGGTCATGCACATTCTGATCGTCGAAGACCAGAAGCAACTGGCTGAGGTGGTGCAGCAAGCACTGGCCGAGGAAGGGCACGTCGTCGAGCTCGCCTTCGACGGCGAGGAGGGCCTGGACCTGGCCTCAACCGGCTCGTATGACCTCGTCGTCCTCGACTGGATGCTCCCCAAGCTCACCGGCCCCCAGGTCTCGCGGCGGCTCCGCGAAGACAAGGTCGCGACCCCGATACTGATGCTGACTGCTCGCGACTCCATCTCCGACCGGGTGTCGGGCTTGGACGCGGGCGCCGACGACTACCTGGTCAAACCCTTCGCCCTCCAGGAGCTTTCGGCCCGGATCCGCGCGCGCTCTCGCCGCAAGGTCGAGCCCCGCGAGGCGAAAAAGCTCGCCGTCGGCGAACTGGTCCTGGACCTCGGCGCGCGCCGGGTCTGGCTGAAGGATACCGCCATCGACCTGACCGCCAAGGAGTTCGCGTTGCTCGAGCACCTGATGCGGAACGCGGGCCAGGTACAGTCCCGGGAACAGATCGCGGACCACGTCTGGGGCTACGCCTCCGACGTCACGTATAACGTCGTGGACCTGTATATCCACTACCTACGGACCAAGCTCGACCGTGAGGGGGGCAAGGGCCTCATCCAGACGGTGCGCGGGGTCGGCTACAGCCTTCGGAGCTCGTGATGTTCGATTCGATTCGTCGACAGCTGCTGGCGTGGAACGTGCTCGTGCTGGCGACGCTCCTGATAGGCCTCGGCATCGCGATCTACTTCATCACCGCGAGGACTCTCTACGGCGAGGTGAACCGGATCCTCCGCGACAGCGCCCGCGAGACTATCGATACGCTGAGCAGGACGCCCGGATTCCCGCGGGTTATGCCGCGTCGCGGCTATGAGGGCGACGTCTTCTACCTGAGCATCGACCTCTCGGGGAACCTGCACGAGAACCCCCGGGCCTGTCGGTCGACTCGTCGCCGGACCCCGAGGGTGTGGCACGGGCACTGGAGGGACGCGAAGCCTTCGGGACAGTGATGCTCAACGAGGAGCATTTGCGAGTCCTCTCGGTGCCGGTCGGCACCTCGCGAGGCACGCTCCTAGGCGTGCTCCAGGTCGGACGCTCCATCGAGCCCGAACGCTCCGCTCTGAGCCGCCTGGTTCTCATCCTCGGCCTTTCCGAGGCCGGCGCCCTGGCCCTGGCAGTGGTGGGCGGGCGGTTCCTCGCCAACCGGGCGCTGGTGCCGATACGGCGCTCGTTCGACCGCCAGCGTCAATTCGTCGCCGATGCCTCCCACGAGCTAAGAACCCCTCTCGCCCTCATCCGCAGCAGCGGTGAGCTCCTCGCCCGCCATGGCGACCAGACCGTGGACGAGAACCGCCAGCTTGTGGACGGCATCATTTCGGAGACCGAATACCTTAACGGACTCGTGTCGGGACTGCTCACACTGGCCCAGTCCGACGCCGGCCGTCTCGGCCTGCGTCGCGAAAACGTCGCTCTCGACGACCTGGTCCGAAGCGTCGCCGACGATGCCCGGCCGCTGGCCCAGTCCCGAGGACTGGAGCTGCGCTACGACAACGTCACCGAGCCGGTCACAGTCCAGGGGGATCCGGAGCGGTTGCGCCAGCTCCTCTTGCTCCTTCTCGACAACTCGTTCAAATACACACCCCAGGGCGGAAGCGTCGTCGTCTCGCTCGAGCGCGATACGACCGAGGTCCGCCTCGCAGTTGCCGACACCGGAAGCGGCATCGCAGAGGAGCACCTGCCCCACTTGTTCGATCGCTTCTACCGGGCAGACCTGGCTCGGGGACGCGACATCGAGGGCGCCGGCCTGGGTCTTTCCATCGCCAAGGCGTTGATCGAAGCCCATGACGGTTCGATAAACGTCGACAGCATTGTCGAGCAGGGGACGAAGGTGGAGGTCCGGCTGCCTATGGCCGAGCGCGGCGTCCGGGCCCCGGAACCGCCTACGACGACCTAGCCGCTTACCCCTTCGCCTGCCAACGCAGGTCCGGGTGGCGAGCGGCGTGGGCCTCGTCGAGACGGCCGTTCGCGGCGTCGTGCGGGGCCTCTCGCAGCGACTCCGGCGCCTCTCGGGCCTCCCGGGCGATGGCCTGCATCGCCTCGATGAACGAATCGATAGTCTCCCGGGTCTCCGTCTCGGTCGGCTCGACCATCAGCGCCTCCTCGACGACCAGCGGAAAGTACATAGTCGGCGGGTGAAAGCGGTGGTCGATCAGACGCTTGGCGACGTCAAGCGCGCGGACTCCATATTGCTTCAGATAGGCAGTTGAAAATACCACTTCGTGCATACAGCGACGGTCGTAAGCCAGGTCGTAATGGTCTCGAAGCCTGGCCTGAATGTAGTTGGCGTTGAGCACCGCGTTCCGGCTAACCTCCGTCAGGCCCTCGGCGCCGAGCAGCCGGACGTATGCGTAAGCCCGCGCCAGTACACCAAAATTGCCGTGGAAGGCGCCGATGCGGCCGATGGACCGTGGCGGCGCCGAGAGCGCGTAGCGTCCCTCGTTCTCGACAACGACCGGAGCGGGAGCGTATGGAGAAAGTTCCTCGCTGAGACAGATCGGGCCCGATCCCGGCCCCCCGCCGCCGTGCGGCGTGCTGAAGGTCTTGTGGAGGTTCATGTGCACCACGTCGAACCCCAGGTCGCCGAGCTTCACCTGGCCCAGGAGCGCGTTCTGGTTGGCCCCGTCGCCGTAGACCAGGCCGCCGGCCTCATGAACGAGGCGGCACACTTCCACGATGTTGCGTTGGAACAGCCCCAGGGTGCTCGGCAGCGTGATCATCAGCGCGGCCACGTCGTCACTCAAGACTTTGTCCAGCGCGGCGAGGTCCAGGTTGCCCTCGGCGTCGGCCGGCACGACGACGACACCATAGCCGCACATCGCGGCCGAGGCCGGATTGGTGCCGTGGGCCGAGTCGGGGATGATCACGGTGCGGCGGCCGCCCTGTCCACGGTCGATCTGGTGGGCCCGGATCACCTGCATCCCGGCTAGCTCGCCGTGCGCCCCGGCGAGGGGCGTCAGCGCCGTCGCGTGCAGCCCGGCGATCTCCGCCAGGATGCCTTGCAGATCGAACATCAATCGCAGGGCCCCCTGGCAGGTCTCCGGGTCCTGCAGCGGGTGGACGTGACTGAGACCCGGTAAGGCGGCGAGGTCTTCGTGGAGCTTGGGGTTGTACTTCATCGTGCAGCTCCCCAGGGGATAGAAGCCGCTGTCCACACCGTAGTTGAGCCGGGCAAGGTGTGTGAAATAGCGGACAATCTCGGGCTCGCTCACCTCGGGGAAGACTAGCTCCGGCCGGCGCAATCCGTTTTCGGGTAGCGGGGCTGGCGGAACGTCGAGCGCAGGGAGCGTCGTCCCCGTCCTGCCCGAGACGCTGCGGTCCATCAGCAGCGTGCGACGATCTATCTGGCTCATGCGACGCCCGCTTGTGCCAACCCGTCGACAAGGGCTTCGATCTCGTCGCGGCTGTTCATCTCGGTGACACACAGCAACATGCCGTTCTCGACCCGCCCGCTGACGTCGAGGCCGCCGATGATCCGCCGCTCGGCGAGACGGCGATTGATCTCGGACGGGGGTCGGGGGCACCGCACGACGAACTCTTTGAAAAAGAGGCCGTCGAACGGGATAGCATAGCCTGGGATCTCCGAGATACGGCCCGCCGCGTAGTGGGCCTTGTGGTAGCAGAGCTCGGCCACGCGCCGCATGCCCCGCTTCCCCATCGCCGCCATGTAGATGGTGGCCGCCGTGGCGGCCAGGGACTCGCTGGTGCAGATGTTCGACGTGGCCCGCTCCCGACGGATGTGCTGCTCCCGCGTCTGCAGCGTCAGCACGTAGCCACGTCTTCCCGCCCCGTCGACGGTGGCGCCGACGATACGACCGGGCATCTGACGCAGGTGCTCGGACTTGCACGAGAAGAGGCCGAGGTAGGGCCCGCCAAAGCTCATTGGAATGCCGAGAGGCTGGCCCTCCGCGACCACAATGTCGGCGCCGTAATCGCCGGGGGGACGGAGCAGTCCTGCCGCGATGGGGTCAGTCGCGACAACAGCCAGCGCTCCGACGTGATGGGCGCGACGGACCCGCGTTTCGACATCTTCGACGTACCCGAAGAAGTTGGGGCTCTGCAGCAGAACGCACGCCGCATCCTGCCCGACGTCGCCCGACTCCACAACGTCGATGCCCTGGGGCCTGACATACGTCCGAACGACTTCGAGATAGCGCGGCGAGACCGATGCCTCCGCCACGACGACCCTGCGTCCGGTGAGACGGCAGGCCATCAACGCCGCCTCCGCCAGGGCGGTGGCGCCGTCGTACATCCCCGCGTTCGCAACCTCCATCCCGAGAAGCTGACAAACCAGGCCCTGGAACTCGTAGGTGGTCTGCAGCACACCCTGGCTGATCTCCGCCTGGTAGGGCGTATAGGAAGTCGCGAGTCCGTTCAGCTGGGCCAGGCGCCAGACGATAGCCGGGATGTAGTGACGGTACGCTCCTCCCCCGAGGAAGCTGGCGAACTCTTCCGTGTTGGCGTTCCTGGCGGAGAGGCGCTGGAACTCGCGGCGGAGCTCGAGCTCGGAGAGCGGGGCCGGCAGGTCGAGAACAGGGTCGCGAAGGTCGGCGGGTATGTCGACGAACAGCTCGTCAATAGAGGCCGCCCCGATCGCCTCCAGCATCACCTGCTGGTCATGCTCGGTATTCGGAATGTAGGGGACCGCCGTCACGCTTACTCCCCTTCCTTGAGATACCTCTCGTACGCGGGCGCGTCCATCAAGCTCTCGATCTCCGCGGGGTCCTGCAGCGCCACTTTGAGCATCCATCCGTCGCCGTAGGGCTGTTCGTTGACCAACTCCGGCTCGTCCTTGAGCCGGGGGTTCGTCTCGACAATCTTTCCTCCAACGGGGCTGAACAGGTCGTTCACCGCCTTCACCGATTCGACCTCGCCGATCTTGTCGAACTGCTTTATATCCGTGCCGGGCTCAGGGAGCTCGACGTAGACCACGTCACCGAGCTCTTCCTGGGCGAAATGGGTTATTCCGACCACCGCGACACCGTCGCTTTCGACCCGCACCCACTCGTGCTCCTTGTAATAGCGCAGCTCCTGCGGAATCATCAAGCCTCCTTGGGGCCCTCGGGCGGCCTTCTCGTGTAGAACGGCAAGTCCACCACCTCCACCGCCACCCCGGTTTCACGGGCCTCCACCTCGAGCAGGGCGCCGGTGGCCCCGGCTTCCACGGACACATAACCCAGGCCGATGGCCGTCGACAGCGTGGGCGAGAAACTCCCACTGGTGACTACGCCCACGTGGCGCCTGTCGCGATAGATTGGATGCCCCTGGCGAGGAATCGGACCTCGACCAAGCGCCTTGAACCCGATCAGCTTCCTCAACCGGCCTCGGTCCCTGGCGGCGAGCAGAGCATCCTTGCTCACGAAATCCGCTCCGTCCCAGGCCACGAACCGCTCCAGGCCCGCCTCCAGCGGGTTCGTCGTCGCATCGATGTCGCTGCCGTGGAGGAGCAGCCCGGCCTCGAGCCAGAGCGAGTCGCGAGCCCCGAGACCACAAGGGGTGGCGCCGGCGTCGAGCAGCACGGCCCACAGCCGCGGCCCCACTGCGGCCCGCACGATGACCTCGAACCCGTTCTCGCCAGTGTAGCCGGTCCGCGACACGAGCAGCTGTTCCCCGCTCCAAGCGACCTCGGCTGCCCCGAAACGTTTGAGGTGTGAGACGGGGCCTTCGAGCAACGCGTCAAGGAGGCCTGCCGCCTCTGGCCCCTGGACCGCGATCATCGCGGTCTGCTCCGTGCCGTCGTCGATACCGACGTCGAACCCCGAGCGGTGACGCTCGAGCCAATCGAGAACGGTCGAGCGGTTGGCGGCGTTGCAAACCATGAGCATCTCGTCTCGCGGCTTACGCAGCACCACAACGTCGTCCAGGATGCCGCCGTCCTTCCGGCAGACCAGGCCGTACCGGGCGCGCCAATCGCGGAGGCCGCCGATGTCCGCGGTCACGGTCGAGTCGAGCAAGGCAACCGCGTCGGGCCCGCTGACGCCGATCCTGCCCATGTGAGAGACGTCAAAAATACCCGCGGATGCCCTCACTGCCCGGTGCTCGTGGAGGATGCCCTGGTACTGCACCGGCATCTCCCACCCGGCGAAGGGCGCCATGCGAGCGCCGAGCTGCGTGTGGGCCTCGTAGAGGGGCGTTCGGGCCAGAGTCGCGGGCATAGCTCCGTCGCGGTCTGACTTGGGGGACTGAGGGCGGTGCTGGACGCGGAAAGTATAGCATGGGCCTCCTCCCGAACACGCTATAATTGGGGCTCGAAAACCATGCTAGCCGACTCCCACACACATCTGGACCAGTTCAGCGACGACGAGATCGCGGGCATGGTCGCCCGGGCGCGGGACGCAGGCGTCGAGATGATCGTGGCCGTGGGGACCACCGTCGCTTCGTCCCGTCGCATCATTGATCTCGCCGACCGGTACGAGCCGGTCTATGCCGACGTCGGCATCCACCCCATGGACCTCAAGGCCCCGTTCACCGACGACGACTACGCGACGCTGCGCGACCTCGCCCTCAGCCACCCGAAGGTCGTCTGCATCGCCGAGACGGGCCTCGATTTCCTCGACACCTCCCCTGACCGCGTTTGGCAGGACCGCGCGTTCCGCGAGCACATTCGTCTCGCCCGGGAGTTGGGCAAGGCCATCGACTTCCATGCCCGCGAGGCCCACGACGTCATCCTCGACGTGCTCCGCGACGAGAAGGCGGCGGAGGCGGGCGCCATCTGGCACTACTTCCTCGGCGACGCGGCCAAGGCCCGGGAGGCCATCGACCTCGGCTTCTACATCTCGTTGGCGAAGCCCTTGCTTCGGGAGCCGGAGCTCGTCGTCGCCGTCAAGGACATCCCGCTCGAACGCATTGTCCTCGAGACCGACACCTACCCCCAGCCGTGGAAGAAGAACCCGGAGCGACGCACCGAGCCCTCCCACGTGACGCAAGTCGCGGAAAAGGTGGCCGAGATCTGGGGCCGCTCCCCCGACGAGGTGGCGCAGATCACCACCGCGAACCTCAAGCGGGCCCTTCGTCTGGGCTAACCCACCGAGAGCAGCGCTCTTGGAGAGTCCAGAGAGGGCGGAGCCCGCTTGGCAGGGGTTGAAGGGGGTGTGCCCCTTCTCTTATTAATGCCCGAAGGGCTACCTTGACCCCCCCTTCAGGGGGTTTGGGGGTGAAACGCCACGGCAGCTACGACCCCCCGGAATAGCTCATCGGAACCCACCCTGAGCCTTTGGAAGGGTGAGTCAACGTTGCGATGAGCCAGCGCTTTGTCAGCCCCCGAACCCTTTGCACCGCGGGACTTCGACTCATGGTTCGACAGGCTCACGACGAATAAGTGGCTTGTTGCCCCGAGGCGAACGCTAGTCGGTCGAAGGTACCCGCTGTACACTGTCAACGTGGAGCCTTTACTGGAAGCCAAGAAGCTGACAAAGCGCTATGGAACCACCATTGCCCTTGAATCGGTGGACCTTGCGGTACATGAGGGGATAACGGGCCTGCTCGGACCCAACGGCGCGGGCAAGAGCACGGCCATCAAGCTGTTCCTGGGGCTCCTGAAGCCTAGCAGCGGCTCTGCCGAGGTGCTCGGCGAGCGGCCTTACGAGTCGGTGGATATTCGCGCCCGGCTCGGCTATATGCCGGAGACCGATTGCCTGCCATCGGCCGTCAACGCCTCGGAATTTCTCACCCACATGGCGCAAATAAACGGGATACCGCCACGATATGCCCGGATACGGGCGGCTGATGTGCTGAGGCACGTTGGCTTGGGCGAGGAGCGGTACCGCCCCATTGGGGAGTTTTCCACCGGGATGAAGCAACGCGTCAAACTGGCGCAAGCCTTGGTCCACGATCCGGTGATACTGCTGTTAGACGAGGCCACTGCCGGCCTAGACCCGGCGGGCAGGGACGAGATGCTGGGCTTGATCCGACGTACCGGGAGCGAGTTCGGAATCAGCATCCTCCTATCCTCCCATCTCCTGGGCGATGTCGAACGCACCTGCGACCGCATCATCGTCCTTGAGGACGGCCACGTAACGCAGGAGGGCGCGGTATCTGGATTCACCAAGGAGACGCACACGATTCTTATCGAAGTCGACGACCGGCGCGCTGAGTTCGTGGAGGCGCTGGCGAGACGCGGTATCGAGGCGAGGGTGGACGGCGGCTCGGTGATCGTCGAACAGGAGAGTGACGATCAGTTCGACGGTATTCGAGATGCCATAGTGGAGTCCGAGGCCCGGTTGCGCCGACTTGCACCTAGGCGACAAAGCCTTATCGATATCTTTCGGGCCCCCGCCCGATGACTCAGCCGCGCGGCGAAGTATTCGACCTCGGCTACCGCCGCTACCAAGGGGTTCGCGAGGGCCGGATGCGGGCGCGCAAGGCTCTGTGGGTAAACGGTGTCAGGACTGCGCTCGGATTGGGCCGGGGGTGGCCCTCCAAGCTGCTCCCGTTTTTCATGTTCTTGGCGGTACTGATCCCGGCGTTTGTTGCGATTATCATCGCCTCACAGGTCCAGATCGGTGACGAAGTCTTCGTCAGCCACGGCGATTACTACCAGATTGTCTCAGTAGTCCTGCTCCTCTTTTCGGCCATCATCGCGCCCGAGCTCCTCTGCACCGACCGGCGCGAGGGCGTTCTTCAGCTCTATCTGGTGCGCCCCTTAACCACCAACGACTACCTGGTTGGGCGCTGGCTGGTTTTTCTTTCCGTGACCCTCGCCCTGGTCTATGTTGGACAGGTCCTCCTGCTCGCCGGCTTTATCCTCGCCGCCGATGCGCCCCTGGACTATATCCGCGACAACTGGCTCGATGTCCCGCGCTTCCTGCTAGCGGGACTCGCGGTGGCCTTGTTCACGACGACAGTTCCCATGGCGGTGTCGGCTTTCACCACTCGCCGCGCCTATGCCGCTGCCTTTGTGATCGGCCTGTTCATCATCTCGATCCCTGTGTCAGAGATCCTGAGCGGATGCACCGAAGAGCAAGACGGACAGCGCATCGAAGCCACGCAAGATTGCGACCGGGTGACCGGAGACGCGGCCCCCTGGTTCGCCCTGATATCCATCCCCCAGGTGCCCATGCACCTGAACGAGATGATCTTCAACGAAGACGACGATTCGAGTCTTGTCGTGAGGGAGCTGCCTCACATCGTCCCCGTGGGCTGGTTCCTAGTCCTGACAATCGGGCCAGGATTCGCCCTCTGGTGGCGTTATCAAAGGTTGAGGCTATGAACGCAAGCGGCGACAAGTCTGAAACGACTAACATATCGCCCGTCATCGAGGTACGGAACGCCTCTAAATGGTTCGGCAACGTCGTCGCGGTGAACGATGTTTCGTTCGAGGTCTTCCCCGGTGTAACGGGCCTTCTGGGACCCAACGGCGCCGGTAAGACGACCTTGCTCCACATGATTGCCGGATTGGCGGACATCTCGGAAGGCGAGATAGCGATCCTGGGTGAACCCGTGCGCAACAACCACCCACTGTATCGACACATCGGATTCATGTCAGAGCACGCGGCGATCTACGAGCAGTATACGGGGCGCCAGTTTGTGGAGCTGGCCGGGCGACTGACCGGCGTAAGCCCGCTTGGGCCGGCGGTAAAGCAGGCCATCGCGACGGTCGACCTGGAAGATGTTCAAGACCGACCTCTGGGGACCTACTCCCGTGGCATGCGGCAAAGGATGCGTCTGGCCTCGACCCTGGTCCACGACCCGATGGTGCTTCTGCTCGACGAGCCCTTGAGCGGTACCGATCCACGCCAGCGCGTCGAGTTTCAAGAGCTCATGCGCCGCCTGGCCGACCAGGGCCGGACCATACTCATCTCCTCTCATATTCTTGAAGAGGTGGAGACGCTGGCCGACCGGATCCTGTTGATGGTCAGCGGCAAATTAGCGGCGGCAGGTGATTTTCATGCCATCCGCGCCAAGCTGGACGAGCGTCCTTACAGGGTGCGCGTCGTTGTTGGAGACCCGCGGCCCATGGCTGCCGCGCTGGTGCAACTGGACGAGGTGGACTCGGTGGCTGTTGACCCCGATGGGTCGCTGGTGGTCCTCAGCCGTAACGTCTATGCTCTGCAACGGTTCGTACCACAACTGGCCAAGACCCACGAGATACGCTTGCTCAGGGTTGAGCCCCTGGACGATTCCCTTGAAAGCGTTTTCGAGTACCTGGTGGAGGGCTGAGGTTGGCCCCCGTATTTTTCCACTCCTTGCGCCAACTGAGCGGCCGCTGGCGGATCCTCCTCATTCTCTTCCTGGCAGCGCTGCCCATGGCGTTAACCGCGCTGGTTGCCGCCACCTTGGGGGACGAGACGTCGTTCGACAAGGACTTCACCAATACCCTGATCGACGGCTTGCTGATTGCAGCCGTCATGCCCATCGTAACCATGGTTTTGGCCACCGCGTCTTTCGGCAACGAGCTGGGGGACCGGACCCTGAGCTTCCTGGTACTGAGGCCCATCCCGAGAGCGCAGATCGTGCTCCCCAAGCTGTTAGCCGGCATCGTGGTGGGTGGTCCTCCGCTGATCGCTAGCGGGGTGGTATCCACCCTCCTGGGCCTGGAAGCGGCTGGCAGGCAGGTCTTGCTGCCGGAGCGGCCATGCTGGCTGGAGTGGTGGCCTATGGCGCCATTTTCACCTGGGCGGGCCTTTTCACTAGTCGTGCCCTGGCCTTCGCCCTGGTGTATGTCCTTCTGTGGGAAGGGTTGATCAGCACATTTCTCGGCGGGGCCCGCTACCTAAGCGTGCGAGCCTACTCTCTGACAATCCTCCACGGGATCGATCAGAGTAACTTCGAGGGTTTGGAGGACAGGGTTATCGAGTTCCCTGCCGCTATCGCGGGCGCGGCGGCAGTAACGGTTCTATTCGCCTTCCTCACCGTACGACAACTCCGTCGGATGGACGTCCCTTAGGGGGTGGCGTTCGATCGTATCCTCGCCACGAAGGGGCATGCGAAGATGACCAGGATGATGCAACACTGGTGAGCTTTGCATCATTGGACCCGCTACCCCGAGCCAGATCGCGCTCTAGGGTGAACCGGAGAGGCAAGATTGCGACTCGTTCGTCACCATGCGCGGGAGGATGCGCCGACAAAGCGTCGCGACCTTGGGGAGTCCAGAGGGCGGAGCCCCTTTGGCAAGGGTTGAAGGGGATGTGCCCCTCTCTTGACTCTTGCCCGAAGGGCTACCTCGAACCCCCTTCAGGGGGTTTGGGGGTGAAACGCCACGGCAGCTACGCCCCCCCGGATTGGCTCATCGCGACACTCCCCTGCCGTTTCCGCACAGGTCGCTGCGCCAGCAGAAACGACACCATCGCCGCGCCGGCGCAGACCGCGAAGATCAGAAAGACCGTGTTGTAGCTCTCCGATCTATCGAACACAAACCCGGCCAGCGCCGTTCCCGCCATGACCCCGGCGCCGTTGAACAACGCACTGACCCCGACCACCGTCGCAAAGGAACGACGCCCGAAATACTCGCCTTGGAGGGCGTAAACGCTGCTCATCAACCCGCCCAGCGCCGTAGCGAACAGCATCAGCGGCGGGATGACGGTCTCCACGCTCGAGGCCCAGCGGAGACCCAGTATCGCCACCCCCAACATCAACATGAGGGCCGCCGTGAGCACACGCTTGTCCATGCGGTCCGCCAGGACACCGGCTATGAGGCGACCGGGGATCGTCGTAAGACCGAAAAAGCCCAGCAGCGCCGTTGACGTTTCGAAGGAGAATCCTTTCGAGACCATCGCCTGGACGAAGTGAATCACGGTTGCCACCGTAACCACCATCCGCAAGCCGGAGCCCAGCGCGATGAGCCAGAACGACCTCGACGACAGGGCTTCCCGGACTGTGAAGTCGTCGTCGACGCTGAAGGCCTGGGGTTCCCCGGCGACGTCGTGCTCCTGTTCAGGCGGGTCGCCGTCGGGCCGCAGTCCATAGTGCTCGGGACGGTGCCGCATCAGCGCCGCCAGGGGATAGGAGACCACCAGAAGGATGATTCCGATGGAGAGCATCGTGCCCCGCCACTCGTAGGCATCGAGGAGCAGCTTCACCGGGAACACCATTACCGATGACACACCCATTCCGGCCACCGCGAGTCCGAAGGCAATACCGCGACGGCGAACGAACCAGTTGCCGATGGCGGCGAAGGGCGGCCCGGAGTAGGCCGTGATCATGCCCACCCCGATCAACAGGTAGTAGACCACAAAGGCGCCCAGCGATTGAGCCGTGCTTGCCAGGATGAAGCCACCCGCCGAGAACAAGATGCCCACGTACATCACGGGTCGTGGGCCGTAGCGGTCCACCAGATAGCCTTGAAACGGCGCGATCATCGCGCCCACCATCGGGGCGACGCCGATCCCCAGCGAAAGAGGACCGCTCCGGCCGTCGCTCAGGTCTTCCTTGAGCGGAATGAACAGCGTGCTGATGCCGTAGGCGTAGAGGCCCGCCGAAACGGCGGCGAGGATGAAGGTGGCGAGAACGATCCACCACCCGTAAAAGACCCGGCCATGGACGATGGCGGAGCCCGCGCGGACAAGGGCGGCCATGGCTACATCCGCCCTGCATGACGCGGGGCGGGGGTCAAGGACCCTTTCCCAGCTCGCAGACCACGTCCCATTGCTCCGCCGTGACCGGTTGCACGGAGAGCCGGCCGGCCTTCACCAGCACCATGTCCGCAAGCCATGGGTCTCCTTTGATCTCTTCCAGCGTGACCTGACGGGGGAACCTGCCCGTCGCCTTGATGTCGACCATGTACCAGACCGGCTTGTCGGGAGTGCTCTTCGGGTCGGGATGGTCCGACTTCGGGTCCCAAGCCGTGTGGTCCGGATAGCCGCCACGCACGACGACGGCCGTCCCGATCACCGCCATCGGCTTGGTGCTGCTGTGATAGAACAACACCGCATCGCCTTCTTTGATGTCGTTCTTCAGCATGTTCCTGGCTTGAAAGTTGCGCACGCCGTCCCATTCCGAGACCCCGTCGCCCACCAGATCGTCATACGAATAGCTGCTGGGCTCCGACTTGAAAAGCCAATGTCGTTGGGCCATGGTCGCGGCTCCCTTGGGCTCCCACCCGCCAAGGCTGGCGCATGTGATAATGAGGCGCCACGCCATTGTAGCGAAACCGAGAGCGGTGTCCACTGATGGCGGTCGCCCAAGGTCCGAAAGGAGCCGTGATGCCCCGCAACACGAAGAGCCACAATTCCCCTAGCCCCTCACCGGCCCCCCTGGCAGGACTCAAGGTCCTCGACTTGTGCCGTGTGCTCGCCGGGCCATACTGCGCCATGATTCTGGGCGACATGGGCGCCGAAGTGGTCAAGATCGAGCACCCGATAGGCGGGGATAATGCGCGAGGCAACGGGCCCTTTTTCGACGGCCTCAGCTCCTACTTCGCGAGTATCAACCGGGGGAAAAAGAGCGTGACCTTGGACTTCAGCACCGAGCGCGGGAAGGAGGTGTTGCTGGACCTGGTGCAAGAGGCCGACGTGCTCATCGAGAACTTCGTCCCGGGAACGATGGACCGCCTGGGCCTGGGCAACGAGACGATGAGAACGTTGAATCCCCGGCTCATCTACTGTGCCGTCTCGGGCTTCGGCCAGACCGGCCCCTACGCACATCTCCCCGCCGTCGACGTCATCGTGCAGGGCATGGGCGGCATCATGAGCATCACCGGCGAGCCGGGGAGCCCACCGATACGCCCGGGCGTGTCCTATGGCGATATCGTGGCCGGCCTCTTCGCCACCATCGGTGTCTTGACGGCCCTCAACGAGCGCGCCGTCAGTGGCCAAGGCCAGTTCGTTGACATAAGCATGCTGGACTGTCAGATCGCCGCGTTGGAGAACGCCTTCTCGCGCTACTTCGCAGGGGGCGACGTCCCGAAACCTATCGGCACCCGTCACCCAGTCACGGCCCCGTTCCAGGCGTTTCACGCCAAAGACGGCTGGTTCACCGTCGCGGTCCTCGGCGGGCGGGTCGATAAATGGCCCTTGTTCTGCTCCGCCATCGATCGCGTCGATCTCATCGACAACCCCGACTACGCCACCGGATGGCTGCGGGTGCAAAACTACGCCGCGCTGGAACCCACCCTCAACGAAGCATTGCGACAGCGCACCGTTGACGAGTGGGTCGAGACGTTCCGTGAGCTCGAGATTCCCTCCGGACCGGTAAACGGCATCGAGGAAGCGGCCGCGGACCCTCAGGTTTCGGCGCGAGAGATGTTCGTCGACGTAACCGCCCCCGGGGGGACCGGGGTCCGGCTCGTGAATACGCCGATCAAACTGTCGCGCACCCCTGGCCGCGTCGACCGGGTGTCCCCCGAACTCGGGGAGCAGACCGAAGAGGTCCTTGGGGAGTGGCTGGGACTCACCGCGGACGCGGTCGCGACGCTGCGGGACAACGGGGCGGCGTGACGCCCGACGGCTAGTCCATGCGGCGAGGTGAGGTCATGACCAGCACCGCGAGGTTCTCGGGGCCTGGGTTTCGAACACCGTGAACCTGGCCTGGGAGAGCGCGGAGCCACTCCCCGGCGCCAAGGCTTCGAGTCTCCCCATTGAGATGGAACTCGCCGGTACCCTCGAGCACCTCGTACACCTTGTCCGACTCTTTGTGGACGTGGGGCGCCGTTTCCTGTCCCGGCTTGAACCCGTGGACCCCGACGTAAAGGCGCTCCGAGGCGAAGATGATCTGCCTCGATACGCTGTCGTCACTGTAGCGGATCATATCGCGCAGATGAACCGACTCCACAACGCTCCTCCTCGGGTCGATGGCGCCGCCCCGGTTGACGTTTACGCCGGTCGGGGACGACCCTATAATACCGCCCTGTAGGCCATTGCCGTTTGGGCCGGGACAGTAGACCGGGCCTCGGGCGGAAGAAACCGCGCCTTTCCCCTCCACGTACATCGAAGAGATTCCGCATGAGCACCGAACCGCAAGCCCACGCCCTGGAGTTCGGCGAAATCGTCGAACGCTACGGGGACTTCGTTTACAACGTCGCTCTGCGCATGACCTCTTCGCCGGATGAAGCCCAGGACGCCATGCAAGACGCCTTCATCTCGGCCTACCGGGCCTATCCCCGTTTCCGAGGCGAGTCCGCCGTCACGACCTGGCTCTACCGCATCACCGTCAACGCCGTCTTGATGAAGCGGCGGAAGGAGAAGCGGGCGCGGACCAGCGAGGTTTCCTACGAGGACCGCGACCTGCCCGACTGGGCCGCCGACCCGGAAAAAGCGGCCCTCGACAGCGAGGTGCAGGATGCCATACAGCGGGGCCTGGCCCAGCTGCCCGACGACCTCCGCATCGCCGTCGTCCTCCGCGACATTCAGGGGCTCTCCGGCGCCGAGGCCGCGGAGGCGCTGAACATCCGCGTCTCCACCCTCAAGACCCGCCTCCATCGGGGCCGCGTCGTCCTCCGCGAATTCCTGTCCAAGACCCTCGCGATCAAGTAGGGTCCGTTCGCTTCCGTCTCCCCCCAGCTGCTCGCGGGAACCCTCATCGCTACAGGCCGCATCACATTCCCATAGACCGGGGCGATCCATACCCTGCGGTTGACGTGTACGGGGGCCGCGATATTCATGCAAGGTAAGCAGAAGCTCTTGGCCGCGGGCCTCATTCTGGGAATAGTCGCGGCCGCGTGTAGCTCCGCTGCGTCGCCCACGGCCACGTCGACGCCTCCGACCGCCCCACCGGCGCCGACCGCGACAACGCCGCCGCAACAACCTACCGTGGCGCCGTCTCCGTCGCCCTCACCGACAGCGGCGCCGACCGCCGGGCCTACCCAGGTCCCAACCCCCGCGCCGACCAGGCCACCGCCCAGTCCAACCGCCGCACTTTCGGCCTCCCTGACCCCGGAGCAAGTGGAGAAGATCCAATTTTATCGGGGCCTCGGCTGGACACAGACTGACTTCAACAAGTTCAGCGTCGACTACAACGACATCATCACCGCCCAGGTGATGGACGGTATCCCTTCGGTGGACAGGCCCGTGTTCGAGAGCTTCGCGGAGGGCGACGAGTGGCTCCCCGACAGCGTGCCGGTGCTCGGCCTGGAGCTTGGCGGCGAGGCCCGGGCCTACCCGCTGGCTATCCTAACCTGGCACGAGATCGTCAACGACACCATCGCCGGTGTCCCCATCGCCGCAACCTTCTGTCCGCTCTGCAACTCCGCCATCGTCTTCGAGCGCACCCTCGACAATCTGGTGCTCGAGTTCGGCGTTTCCGGAAACCTGATCAACAGCGACCTGGTCATGTACGACCGTCAGACCGAGAGTTGGTGGCAGCAGATCACGGGCGAGGCCATCGTGGGAGAACTCACCGGCGAGCGCCTGACCGTCCTGCCGGCGTCGACCGTCTCTTATGGTGACTTCAAGGCCGCTTTCCCCGATGGCGTCGTGCTCTCCCGGATGACGGGACACGAGGCCCGTTACGGCAGCATCTACGGCGACAACCCCTACGTCGGCTACGACGACAAGGACCAGACCCCGTTCCTGTTCCGAGGGAAGAGGGACGACCGGTTGCGGATGATGGAGCGCATCGTCGCTATCAGCATCGACGGCCAGGATATCGCCTATCCGTTCGAGATCCTCCGGGCCGAGGGGGCCGTCAACGACACGGTCGCCGAGACGCCTGTCGTCGTACTTTGGAAGGCGGGCACGAACTCCGCCCTGGACGCCCGATCCATCGCCAATTCCATGGACGTGGGCGCAACCGGAGTCTACAGCCGGAACGTCGGAGAGCAGGTGCTCACCTTCACAGCAAGCGGGGACGGATTCGTGGACGAAGAGACCGGGTCGACCTGGGACCTGTTCGGGCGCGCCACCGACGGGCCGTTGAGCGGTCAGCAACTGGAACCCATAGTCCATGCCGACCATTTCTGGTTCGCCTGGGCAGCCTTCAAGCCCGGCACCAGCGTCTACACCGGGAGCTAGAACCAGGTGAGGGTCGTGGTCGAAACGACGCCGGGCACCGGCCGGATGAGGTTGCGGAGCACGGCGGTCAGGTCCTCGGGAGTGTCTGTCTCCAGTTCAACGACCATGTCGTACGGGCCCAGGACCTCACGCACGATCGCACCCTTGATGCCGCTAAGTCGATCGAGGACCGCTTGGGACTTGGCTGGCTCGACGGTGATCAGCACGTAGCCATTGGCTGCCATGGTCGCCCCCTCTTCTTCCACCGCGTACGCCAGCGCTTCATGACCACTCCGACCACCGACGGGTCGGGAACTATATCTTGAACGTGTCGATCAGCTCAGCCGGGCTCTTGGTTGCCATTCGCTCCTCGAGCTCGGCCACCCGCTGATTGATCGAGACCGATTCGGGGTCCCGGTAGAGTATGCCGAGAGGCACCCCCGGGGCACGCGCGATCTCATGTGCCGCGTTCAAGTCCGAGGTGTCGTGCTCCTCGGAAATGTCGAACGCCAACGGGGTGATTTCCTTCTTCGGGTTGCCTCGGATCGCCTCGTGGGTGTCGTTATAGGTCGTGCAGGGGGACTGCACGTGAACGATGGCGAATCCCGGGTGGTTCATTCCTTGTTCAATCAGCACGGCGAGGTCCTTGACCTTGCTGGAGTAGGAGCTGGCGACGAAGCTCGTTCCCAGCGTCAGGTACAGGTCCAGGGGATTGACCTTGCCTTCCAGCTTGCCGTACGGGGTGCTCGACGTGATGACGCCAAGCTCCGTCGTCGGCGAGCTCTGGCCCTTCGTGAGGCCGTACACGGCGTTGTCCATGATGACGACGCAGATGTCGAGGTTCCGCTGCGCGGCAGGGGCAATGTGCTCGCCACCGATGCTCAGGAAGTCGCCGTCGCCGGCGACCACGATCACGTTCAGATCGGGCCGCGCCATCTTCACACCCAGGGCGATCGGCAGGGTCCTGCCATGCACGCCGTGGAAGCCGAAGGGCTGCGGGCCTTCCAGCAGATGGACCATGTTGCCTGAGCAGCCGATGCCGGCCACCACCACGTTGTTCTCCATGGGCAACTCGGTCTCGACCATCCTGCCCTGGACCGCCGACTCGATGGCCCGCCGGACGCCGAAGTCACCGCAGCCGGGGCACCAGGCAAAATCGTACTCGGGGTTTCTCTTGCTCATGCGGTCACACTTTCTTTCACTGCAACAGAGGTGCGTTCACGCACCCGGTTCACGAGGTCGCCGACCTTGAATGGGAGGCCCGTGTATTGGGTGATGGACTCGGCTTTCACGCTCAGCATTCGCAGGACTCCGGAGAACTGGCCCTGGAAGTTGAGCTCGGGGACGATGACGAGATCCTTGCTTCGCAGCTCTTCCAACAACTTGGGAGGCAGCGGATGGAGGAACATCGTGTAGAACCAGGCAAGCTTCTCTCCCTCGTCGACAAGTTGATTGTAGGCCTCGAGCGCGGGGCCCTTGGAGCCGCCCCAGGGCATGATGGCGATACGTTCGTCCGCGTTCTGGCGCTCATAGGTCCCGTCCTCGAGAAGGCCAAGCTTGCTGAAGCGCCGCTCGGTCATGTGAATGTGGCGCTGGGGCAGGTGCGTCGTGTCGCCGATGGAGTCGTGCTCACTGGCGTTGGCGACGTAGGCGCCGGGCCCTCCCGGGATCGGCATCGGCGAGACCTCGGCCGCCTCGTAGCGCTCGTAGCCGTTCTTGCCACGGTAGATGGCGCGGTTCTCGACAACGGTCCCTTCGACGTCGGGCCGCGGGATGTTCTGCGCCCGCTCGGCCAGCATCATCTCGCTGAGGACGATCACGGGCCCCTGGTAGCGCTCGGCCCAGTTGAAGGCCGTTACCGCCGCCTGGAAACACTCCGTCACGGTGCCCGGCGCGATCACCGGCATTCGCGAGTCGCCGTGGGCGGGGCTCAGCGCCATGAGGAGGTCCGACTGCTCGGTCTTCGTTGGCAGGCCGGTCGCTGGACCGCCCCGTTGCACGTTGACAATCACGGCCGGTATCTCCGCCATCCATCCGAGCCCAATCCCTTCGCTCATCAACGATAGGCCGGGACCGGACGTGGCGGTCATTGCCTTCTTCCCGGCGAATCCGGCGCCGAACGTTGCGGCGATGGACTCGATCTCGGAGCTGGCCTGGTAAGCGAACTTGCCCGGGCCAACCAGATTGCGTTCCATGAAGACGAGGATCGGCGTTGCCGGGGAGATCGGGTAGCCGATGTAGTAGTCGACGCCGGCCGTCATGGCGCCCACGGATATGGCGTCGTTGCCACGGATCAGGATCTGATCGCCCTTGGGAGGCGTCGGGTCGCTCAGCTCGCCGAGGCTGAAGGAGGTCTTTTCGGCCTCGTCCCTTCCCAGGCCCAGCGCCTGATGGTTGGACCGGATGATCTCGTCGTCCCCGGCGCGCCCGCGCGCGAACCGCTGCGACACGAAGTCTTCCATATAGCTATCGGGCCAGTCGATGAGCTTGGCGAGCACGCCGAGGACCACCATGTTGGCCGCTCGGAGGTTGCCGGTCGACCTCCCCAACTCGTCGAAGGGGATACCGAGTGCGTACGGGTCGTCTTCCAGCTGAAAGGAGGCCGAGTCGTAGACGATGACACCGTGTTCGCCGACCTCTCCGCTGTGGCTGTCGTACGCCTCCCGGTTGAAGGCCACGAGCACGTCGAGCTCGTCGCCGTTGCTCAGCACCGGTTGTGTCGATACCCGCGCCTGCGTCCATGTCGGGCCGCCCATGATCTGGGACGGGAACGTGGAGAAGGTCATTACGTGATAGCCGACCTGGGCCGCCGCCTGGGCCAGAGCCTCCGCGGCGGTGACGACTCCCTGACCGCCCTCACCGGCGAACCGGACCATGAAGTCATGTTTCTTTTCCATAAAGGACCCTTCCAAGGGCGTACGGCCCCGCTGTGCACCAATGTTGACGTGGCCGCCGCGACCCTTCACTCTCCGCCGGCCTGAGCGACCGCGCGGAGGAGCATGCTGGTGACGTTTCGGTGTCTCGGATGTTACTCCGTGGGGTTTGGAAATAAACAAATAGGCCTGTCGGCCTATTGCTTCGCTGGCATCGATTGCTTGGACGCTGCTACAGAGATGGCCATCACGCCTGTCCGGGGGCCCAAAACTTTCTCTGTTGAACAGTATAGCAATCGCCCCACCCAAGTGTCAATCCGTTCCAACCCTTCGCCCTGCCCTTCTAGCCCGGAGCTATTGCGCCACGAACGACGTTCTCGTCTCGTTCACATCGACAACGTAGGTCTCGCCCGACGTGAACTCGGTGCCCAGGTCGACGCGACTCTCGATCGTTCGGTAGATCTCGGCGCAGGCCACATTCGGGTCCGAGGGCCGGACGTTCGTCACCCGAATCTCGATCTGGCTCCCGGCCCGGTTGAGCCTGGCGTCTCCGAACTCGTGGCAGGCGTTGGGCAGGCCGGATGTGATCGCCGCGACGTAGCGCACCGGAAACGACTCCAGTATCTCGATCCGGACCTCCTCGATCGGTGCTTCGACCAAGACAGTCGCCGGCGTGGGAGTCGCGCTTTTGCTGCCGGAACACGCAGCCGCGAGCAACACCATCGTCAAAACCGCGGCGCATGGGATAAGGGATCGGAGCATGGCCTGCCTCCTCACGGTTCGTAGTTTGTAGTCGGTAGACGCGACCCCACGCTCATTTGTTCCGCCAGGGGAAGCCTCATGATAAACTAGGTTTAGAACCTCCAAGCATTGGTCTTGCCACGGAATGCTCCCCACCCCTTTTCGAACCGCCACCGTCGTCGCCCTCGCCGCCATTCTAGCGGTTAGCGCGTGTTCCAGCTCCGACGAGGGCGGCCTCCCCGAGCGCGGTGCACGCACCGAGACCCGTCTCCTCACGATCGATACCGACGCCTGGAGTGAGGGGTCCTTCGTCGCCAGTCCCGATAGACGCCACGCCGCCTACATCGGCATCAACGAAGCCGACCAGCGCTTCGCGGTACTCGACGGCGCGCCGGGGAAGGTCTACAAGCGCATGGGCGACCTGCAATTCAGCCCGGACGGTCAGCGGCTGGCCCACGTCGGCCAGCGCGACGACGAGCTGGTGTCCTGGGTCGCTGGGGGAGTCGAGGGCCCGTGGTACCCAACCCTGGATACGAGCCACCCGATCTTCGACCCGACTGGAAGCAGGATCGGGTACGGCGTCCGGGACGGAGACGACGCCTTCATCGTCGTCGACGGGGTAGAAGGGCCGCGTTTCAAGGGAGTCTCCCTTCCCTATTTCAGCCCAGACGGCTGGCGCGTCGCATACTGGGCGGAGACCGACGATACGCAGCTCGTCGTCGTCGATGGGGTCGAAGGAGTCCACTACACGCGTATCCCGACAGAGTCGATTCGCTGGAGTCTCGATGGCAGCCGCCTCGCCTATGCCGCCAACAAGGACAACCAGTGGACCATGGTCGTCGACGGCGAGCCGGGACCGATGCATCCCTCGATGGGGAGAGGGTCTCCGGTCTTTCTTGCCGGCGGGAGTCTCGTCTACTGAGCGTTATGCCTATTTGTTCCTAATTGCATGAAGTCTGCTTCGTGCAACACGAACCTGTTGCGTATCTGTTGCGTATTTTGATAGTCTTACTCTGTTAAATAGAGCGGGGCCGAAGGGTGCAGCAAACACCCCCCGACCCCTAGCCAAGCAGGAAGTGGTCGCTTCCCGATGGCCTATCAAAATAGTAAACTCAGTTCTACTAAGACTCAACTCCCACCCGTCGTTGCCGAACTTGAGGCGGTCTTCGCTACTCTTCCCGATGAAGAACTCCTGACGAAGCTCCAGCCTGCTCAGCGGCGTGGCCCCAAAGGATACGACCCTTCGATTCTTTGGCGTTGCTACGTGGCTCTCTACGTGCTTGGGTTGCCCTCCGTCTCCGATCTCATTCGCACGCTGTACGACAATCCTTTTATCGCCATGGCGTGTGGCATCGAGGAACCCGACGAAATCCCGAGCCAGCCGACCTTCAGCCGGTTCTATGCAAGACTGGCTGGCTATCGAACCCGCACCGTCGTACGGAATGTTCTTCGTACCCTGAGCCAGAGGCTTGCCGACGTGCTCCCAGGCTTCGGGAATATCGTTGCCGTTGACTCGACCGACATAAAAGGATGGTCGAATGGCGGGAAGAAAGGCAAGCGGGGGAAGGTGTCGGACCAAGATGCCGGATGGTGCGTGAAGAAGAACACCGAGGGAAAATCTAAGTTCGTATGGGGGTACAAAGCCCATGTCCTTTGCGACGCCCACTACGAGCTGCCGATAGCTGTCAGCGTGACGGCGGGCAACGTTGCCGATGTGATGCAGATAACCCCGCTGCTTCAACAGGCTAGGGTGTCCGTCGCCCAATTCTGGCCCCGCTACGTCTTGGCCGATGCCGCCTACTCCAGTGATAAGGTGAGAGCGGCTGTCCATGACAACTACTACGCCGAGCCAGTGATTGACCCGAATCCCACCCATAAGAGGGCTGTTCGACAGGCGTGGAAGCGAACGGCAGAGAAGCCAGAGTTGCGCTCGATCTACAACATGAGGACGAGCGTGGAGCGCCTGTTCGGGAGGCTCAAGGGCCATCGTCGCCTGAATAGCGTCAGGGTCAGGGGGCGCTTCAAGGTGAGAATCCACGCCATCCTGTCGATAGCCGTACTTCAGGCGCAGGCACTGGCGACGGGGGGTCGAGCGTCGGTTCGGAAGGTTGCTTGAGATTCGCCAGCATTGTGAAGTTACGCACAATTTTTTGCTGGTGAGTTTATGGTAGACTGAGGGCTGGTCGTGACACAGAGAACGGCGGGACTGATATTCCCGCCGCTGTGTGGCCTTAAACAGATAGCGCCTACGGGGCAGCCAGTCCCGAGAGGCTTCACTGGTGAACTCGCACCTCCCAGTGTAGTCACTCCCAGGCACCCTGTCAACCGTAGGTGTCGTTCGCCCAAAATGGGCAGGGAGTGATATATGGGAAACCGTGATTGGATCAACGAAGAACGACTGGGCATCATCGAACATGGCGTGGCGGAGAACCGCGTCATGATTAACAAGGTTCAGGAGAAACTCAGCGGCCTGGGGCCAGATGGCTCCGACGACAACTGGCGCTGCATGTTCGTTCATGAACTCTCGAATGTCACTGTAACTGCCGGAGACCCACATACTGCACCTACGCATAGTCAGGAGCAGACCTGCGTTGATGTCGTGGATGTCGAAGCCTTTTATCCGTGACGCTTCCACGCCAAGCGGCATAGTCAGCCGCCCGCTGCGCCGCTCCCGGTCCATAGAACGCGGCCATATAAATCTGACCCTCGTCTTCCATATCAACCTCTCCTACAATCCACTCGTTCGGGTGTTGTTCGCATTCAAATAACGACCGTTGCATTTCCTCAGGCCCCCCTTCTGCAATACCTGAATTCCTCTTCATTCACGAATAAGGCTCTACTGGGCCGGGGAAGGCATCGAGTGGCGTGTCTACACCGACGGCCAGCCGGTCGGCCCCTACAACCGCGTCGACGACGTGGCTGTCAGCGATGACGGCCTCCACCTCGCCTACGAGGTGGCCCTGCCGAACGGCGACAAAGCCCTGTACGTGGATGGCCGCGAAACGGGCCCATTCGACGATATCGTCGACACCTCGCTGCGGTTCAGCCCCGACGGGACCCGGATTGCCTTTGTCGAGGTCGACGGCGATGGAGTCCGCATGGTGGTCGACGGTGAGAAGGGCCGTACCTTCGAGGCCATCCCATTCGATTCGGCGGTCTTCAGTCCGGACGGGCAGCGCTTCGCCTACGCCGGTCGCATCAAGAGGGAGACCCTGAGGGAGGCCGAGGACGGTACTCCCGCCGCCATCGAGGAGGAGTGGTCCGTGATCCTCGATGGGCAGGAACTCGGCCGTTTCGAAGACGTCGCCGCCCACGGCCTGACCTTCAGCCCCGATAGCCAGCGCCTGGCGTACGTCGTGGAAGAAGACTCCGGCTGGACGGTGATTGTCGACGGGACACGCTCCAGGTACTGGGGCGCGATCGCCGGTCGCGATGACCCCGCGGTCGTCTTCGACGGGCCGGACCGCATCCACTACATGACGATCACCGGCCGCGACGTCTTCCTCGTCGAAGAGCAGATCGAATAGCCCGGCTACTTGCCCGCGTCGATCTCGGCCCACACCTCCCTCGCGATAGCCGCCATGGCCCCTGTCCTTGGCACCCCGATATACGCCGCCAGATGGATTGCCAGCTCTGCGATCTCGTCCCGTGTAATGCCGATGTTGTGGGCGCGGCGGATGTGGTTCCTGATCTGGTCGGTCACACCGAGCGTCGTCTGGACGGTGATCGACACGAAGTTCTTCGTCTTCATGTCGAGACCCGTTCTGGACCACGAGTCCCCGTAGGTGTGCTCAATGGAGATGCGGTTGAACTCCGCCATCGCCGGCGGCTCGTTGGACACCTTTGCGGGCGTGTAGTCTCGTCCCTCGTGGATCCGGTAGACCTCCAGACCTATTTCAAAGCGGCTCTTTTCTTCAGCCATAGTTCCTCCTTTGTCGGACTGGGCGCAGTATAGGCCGGGAGCGTGCGACGGGTAAATGAGGAACGATGGCTACGCTTCGTGTTTCACGTTCCTTCCCCGTGTGCTAGATTAGGCTTCGATTCGCGCCATCGAAAGGGATCGTCATGGAACATGCGGCCATCAAAAAGCGTCCTCGCGACCGGCTCCTTCCAGCCAATCTCGCCGACTATCAGGCCCTTCGTAAAACGTTTTCCTGGGACCAGGTCGAGCGGGAGATGGCATGGCTCCCCGACGGCGGGCTGAACATCGCCCACGAGTGTATCGGCCGGCACTGCGATGACGGGAAGGCCGACCGCGAAGCGATGATCTGGGCGGGGAAGAACGGCGAAGAGGAGCGCTATACCTTCGGCCAGATGCGGGACGAGATCAACAAGGTCGCCAATGCCCTCATCGGCCTGGGCGTCGATAAAGGCGACCGGGTGTTCATCTTCCTCGACCGGCTGCCCGAGACCTACTTCACCTTGCTCGGAGCCCTGCGTATGGGCGCCATCGTCGGCCCGTTGTTCGCCGCCTTTGGCCCAGACCCGGTGCGCGACCGGCTTCAAGATAGCGGCGCGATTGTACTCGTCACCTCACCCGAGCTCCGGGCGCGGATCGCGGGCGTCCTCCCGGACTGTAAGGACTTACGGCACGTCATCGTGATCAACAAGAACGGCCGTAGTGAAGACCCGCTGGCACAGGGAGACCTGAGCTACGAGTCTTTGATCGCCGGGGCCTCGGCGTCATCGCCGCCGCTGTCGACGACCCGCGACGACTATTCGATCATGCACTACACCTCCGGCACAACGGGCAAGCCGAAGGGCGCGGTGCACCGCCACAACTCGGTCCTCCAGCAGTACGTCACGGGCAAGTGGTGCCTCGATCTCCACGAAGAAGACCTCTACTGGTGCACCGCGGACCCCGGATGGGTGACCGGCACCTCCTACGGCATGATTGCCCCCTGGAGCAACGGGGTGACGCAGCTGATCTACGAGGGCGGGTTCCGCGCCACGGCGTGGTACGACGCGATAGCGAAATACAAGGTCACCGTCCTCTACTCCGCGCCGACCGCGATTCGCATGATGATGCGGGGCGGGACAGAGTCGGCGCAGAAACGCGACATGAGCAGCCTGCGGTTCATCGCCAGCGTCGGCGAGCCCCTCAATCCCGAGGGGATTTTCTGGGGCCAGGAAGCCTTCGACCTGCCGTTCCACGACAACTGGTGGCAAACGGAAACCGGCGCGATCATGGTCGCCAACTACGCCGAGTCCGAGATCAAGCCGGGCTCGATGGGGCGGCCCATTCCCGGCGTCGAAGTAGCGGTCATCGACGAGTCCGGGCAGGAGCAGCCCGCCGGCGAAGAGGGCGATTTGGCAGTCAGGCCCGGCTGGCCCTCCATGTTCCAGACTTACTGGCACAACGAAGAGATGTACCAGTCCAAGTTCAAGAACGGCTGGTACATCACGGGCGACCGCGCCCACATGGACGAAGACGGCTACTTCTGGTTTGTCGGCCGCTCCGACGACGTGATCAACACCGCCGGCCACCTCGTTGGGCCCTTCGAGGTCGAGAGCGCCCTGTTGGAGCACCCCGCCGTCGCCGAGGCCGGGGTCATCGGCAAGCCCGACCCCATCGCGATGGAGGTCGTGAAGGCCTTCGTCGCCCTTCGCGAGGGCTACGAGCCGTCCCCCGAGCTCCGCAACGAGATCATGCAATTCGCGCGAGGAAAACTCTCCGCCGGCGTGGCACCGCGCGAGATCGATTTTCTCCCCGGCCTGCCCAAGACCCGCAGCGGCAAGATCATGCGCCGGCTCCTCAAGGCCCGCGAGCTCGGCCTCCCCGAAGGCGATACGTCGACACTCGAAGAGGACTAGGGGGCGGTAAGTGGAAGGCGGCAGCGAGGTATCTGCCAAGGTTCAGATGAAAGAGGTGGTCAAGATGGATAAGAAACTCGTCGCCACGCCCGAAGGCGTGAGTCCGCCACAGGGTTTTCTTGAGCGTGTGATCGAGATGATACACGCTTTCCGTCCACTTGAATTCCAAAATGGGGCACCTCTGATCGCGCTCTTTGATGAAAAGAGCGGAGCGTACTACGTCAACTGCCACCTAAGCGGTACTCACCTTGCGTCAAAGACAGACCTAGACGCAGTCCTCGATCCCGATGACACGGACGAATACAAGCTGAACAGAGAGTTAATAAGGGATACATACGCATACAAAGCAATGGAGCGGGATGCTCGGGATGGGAGGAGGTTCGAGGAGCTAGTGGTTGAGTACGATATATCGTACCGTCCAGAGAAGTGTCTCAAGGTCTTCGGCGGACAACACCGAATCCAAGCGATCAAGCAAGCAACTAAAACGAAAGGAGACATACACCACGGTGTACGCGTTTACCTGGGCCTCTCGGTGTCACAACGGGTCGAGATCGCGACGGTCAACAACACTTCCATCGCAGTCTCCGCAGACCTCTTGGACCGAATGCGGGAGGACTTGTTGGGCACGGAGTTGCGATCTTGGTGCCAACAGGTTGGGCTACTCGAAAAAGGCGCGGACTTCGCCGATCGACGGAGCGCGGAGGGAGTTCCCACGGTAAGAATTGCCCGAACCCTTGTAGTCAACTTCCACGAAGGGCGCAACGCCAAGGAGGACGACTACCTTGTACCTGTGGTGTGTTCATCTGGACAAGAGTTGGACAAGAACTACTCCAAGGTCCGTGGTGCAATCGAATGGTCCGATGCGACGCTGATCACAATGGGAAAGGAATTCGCTGGGGTGCACCAGACCCAAAGGGAAAAGATTCTTGCGAAGACACAGAAGCGGTACATCGAATTCGCCAATAAGGCCATTCATCCTTGATTTGTTCGTAAAAACCCCTCGCCAGCCTGGGGCAAGGTGGGGATAATGTAATAAAAGGTCGTGGGCGCTGTGCCTGGCCGAGGGAGGGGAGGATGTTCCGAATACGAGACCCGCAAGAGAGCCTCTGGCGGTCCCAGTTCCTGGTGACGCCGAAGAAGGCTAAGCGCCTGGAGAGAAGTTGGGCCGAGGTTTTCCGAAACGAGGCGCTCCCCCTGATTGACGAGGAGCGCTTTGCTCCCATGTACTGCGTGGACAACGGCCGTCCCAACCGGGCGGTGCAGACCGTCCTCGGGGTCCACCTCCTCAAAGAGATGTTCAACCTCACCGACGATGAAGCTCTGGAACAACTAGAGTTCAACCTGCTCTGGCACCACGCCCTGCGGCTAGACATCGAGGAGACCCACCTGCCCCAGAAGACCCTCCACAACTTCCGAGTTCGCCTGATGCAGCACGACGGTGGCCGGCTGGCTTTGCAGGGGACCACGGACCGGATCATCCAGGCGCTGGGCATACGCACCGGAAAGCAACGGCTGGACTCCACCCACATCATGAGCAACATCGCCACACTCACCCGGCTGGGCCTGTTCTGTGAGACGATGCGGTTGTTCCTGCGGGCCTTGCGCTGGGAGCACCCAGAGCTTCGCCCTGGGGTTCCGGAGGGCCTCCTAGGGCGCTATTTGAAGGAAGAAGACGAGGCGACCCACTACGAGGACGCCCGCACGGGGGAGGGTCGGCGACGCCTTTCGGTCTGTGCCCGGGACCTCTACCGGCTGGTGGACCGGTTCCATGGCACGACTGCTGCCCAGCTGGAGGAGTACCGGCTGCTGGAGCGGCTGCTGCGGGAGCAGTGCCATGTGGGCAGACACCAGGACGGGCGCCCCAGGGACGATGACGACGATGCTGGGGAATGCAAGGTGCCCGTGGCCTTGAAGGACCCGAAGCAGGTGTCCGCCGACTCGCTGCAATCGCCCCACGACCCGGATGTGACCTACAGCGGCCACAAGGGGAAGGGGTACGAGGTGCAGGTGGCGGAGACCTGCCACGAGGAGAACGCCACCCAGCTCATCACCCACGTGGAGGTGACCCCCTCGAGTGGGAGCGACACCGACGTGAGCGTGCCGGTCGTTGACGGGCTCGCGGAGCGGAAGGTCCGACCGGACGAGCTCTTCGCCGACACGGCGTATGGGTCGGGCCGCAATGCCTTCGAAGCCTCGCGCCGGGGAACTCGCACGAAGGAGAGGGTGACGGACCACCGCCGCTCACCGTCGCGGACTTTCAGATCGACGTCACAGGGGAGCAGGCCACGGTGTGCCCCGCCGGCCACCCGTCCATCGAGGAGTACGAGCTGAAGGATGCGCCGGAGCGGGTAGAGGTCCACTTTGCCGGGACAACATGCGAGCCCTGCCCCTTGCGATCCCGTTGCCCAGTGAAGCTGGACCGGCGTGCGGGGGCCTACGTCCTCAAGGCGGACCTGGTGAAGGTGAACATCGAGCGGCGCCGTCGGGTGCGGCTTGCCGTCTACCTGAAGGCGTTGGCGTGCAACTTCAAGCGGATGGTCCATGCACGCCTGGTGGAGATGGAGAACACGGCTCAGCGGGCGGTCGGGACGGTACCTGCGGTCGCGGCCGCATGAGGGCGCCGCTCCACAACTTCCACCGGGTGCCCTGAGCCACGGAAGGGGTACCGCAACGGGATCACGCTTGTCCTGAGCGCAGCAGATAGGGCGGTGAGGCCAGCAGCCGGCATCCCGTGGCCTCCTCCGCTCCAGACCACCTTCGCACGCCAGGGCTCATCTCAAACAGGCCTTGTTACGAGGGAATCATCCTTGTGTTGCCGCCAGTTGGTCGTTTGCCGCTGGTTGGCTGGCCACGCACAACCCAGCTGCCCTCAACAAACACTATCAACTCGCGGGTGCCGGGGGTCAGACCGACGACCCTTTGAATGCCGAGGCCCTACTCGCAGCTCGATTAAGAGGTGTTGATCCGGATACCTATCGCGGTCTCGGATCCCGCATCTCTCCCATCGAACTAGGACGCATGCTCGAAGTGTTCTTGGTTCAGGCAACACAGGCGAAACGACCAGGTGTCACGCGAGCTTTAGCCGACGCTGCTATCAAATCCTACGAGGCGAAACGAACCGCGCATGACGCAAAGAACGCACTAAAGGGAATTTGACTTGTTTGAGGAGTACTTGGAGGATTCCAGTTTCTTTGCCCTGCTCGGTAGAGAGGCCGGCGACGAGAGCGAATCACGGCGTTATTACAGAGTATCGATATTCTGCAGCATGGCGGCACTCGAGGCGTTCGTGAACTCGGTGGCTGATGGCTTCAGACAGGGCAAGACACTGCCTGGCTACGAGGTTGCGTTTCTGTCCGACAAGGAGTTCGGCCTCAGCAAGCGTGGGAGGTTTGGAGATCTCGGGAGGCCGAAGTTCAATCGGATAGAAGACAAGGATGATTCCCTCGTAACAAGGCCTGTTTGAGATGAGCCCTGGCGTGCGAAGGTGGTCTGGAGCGGAGGAGGCCACGGGATGCCGGCTGCTGGCCTCACCGCCCTATCTGCTGCGCTCAGGACAAGCGTGATCCCGTTGCGGTACCCCTTCCGTGGCTCAGGGCACCCGGTGGAAGTTGTGGAGCGGCGCCCTCATGCGGCCGCGACCGCAGGTACCGTCCCGACCGCCCGCTGAGCCGTGTTCTCCATCTCCACCAGGCGTGCATGGACCATCCGCTTGAAGTTGCACGCCAACGCCTTCAGGTAGACGGCAAGCCGCACCCGACGGCCCCCTCGCACCCGCAAGCGCCCAAGCCCGTGGGCGCGCTTCAGCTCGGAGTTCGTTCCCTCTATACCAGCCCTTATGTCATACCGCTTGCGCCACTCCTCGGTGGCCTCGGCCCTCCGGCGCCGCTCGATGTTCACCTTCACCAGGTCCGCCTTGAGGACGTAGGCCCCCGCACGCCGGTCCAGCTTCACTGGGCAACGGGATCGCAAGGGGCAGGGCTCGCATGTTGTCCCGGCAAAGTGGACCTCTACCCGCTCCGGCGCATCCTTCAGCTCGTACTCCTCGATGGACGGGTGGCCGGCGGGGCACACCGTGGCCTGCTCCCCTGTGACGTCGATCTGAAAGTCCGCGACGGTGAGCGGCGGTGGTCCGTCACCCTCTCCTTCGTGCGAGTTCCCCGGCGCCGACCCCGCCACCGGGCTCACCAGTTCCGTTCCCCGGCGCGAGGCTTCGAAGGCATTGCGGCCCGACCCATACGCCGTGTCGGCGAAGAGCTCGTCCGGTCGGACCTTCCGCTCCGCGAGCCCGTCAACGACCGGCACGCTCACGTCGGTGTCGCTCCCACTCGAGGGGGTCACCTCCACGTGGGTGATGAGCTGGGTGGCGTTCTCCTCGTGGCAGGTCTCCGCCACCTGCACCTCGTACCCCTTCCCCTTGTGGCCGCTGTAGGTCACATCCGGGTCGTGGGGCGATTGCAGCGAGTCGGCGGACACCTGCTTCGGGTCCTTCAAGGCCACGGGCACCTTGCATTCCCCAGCATCGTCGTCATCGTCCCTGGGGCGCCCGTCCTGGTGTCTGCCCACATGGCACTGCTCCCGCAGCAGCCGCTCCAGCAGCCGGTACTCCTCCAGCTGGGCAGCAGTCGTGCCATGGAACCGGTCCACCAGCCGGTAGAGGTCCCGGGCACAGACCGAAAGGCGTCGCCGACCCTCCCCCGTGCGGGCGTCCTCGTAGTGGGTCGCCTCGTCTTCTTCCTTCAAATAGCGCCCTAGGAGGCCCTCCGGAACCCCAGGGCGAAGCTCTGGGTGCTCCCAGCGCAAGGCCCGCAGGAACAACCGCATCGTCTCACAGAACAGGCCCAGCCGGGTGAGTGTGGCGATGTTGCTCATGATGTGGGTGGAGTCCAGCCGTTGCTTTCCGGTGCGTATGCCCAGCGCCTGGATGATCCGGTCCGTGGTCCCCTGCAAAGCCAGCCGGCCACCGTCGTGCTGCATCAGGCGAACTCGGAAGTTGTGGAGGGTCTTCTGGGGCAGGTGGGTCTCCTCGATGTCTAGCCGCAGGGCGTGGTGCCAGAGCAGGTTGAACTCTAGTTGTTCCAGAGCTTCATCGTCGGTGAGGTTGAACATCTCTTTGAGGAGGTGGACCCCGAGGACGGTCTGCACCGCCCGGTTGGGACGGCCGTTGTCCACGCAGTACATGGGAGCAAAGCGCTCCTCGTCAATCAGGGGGAGCGCCTCGTTTCGGAAAACCTCGGCCCAACTTCTCTCCAGGCGCTTAGCCTTCTTCGGCGTCACCAGGAACTGGGACCGCCAGAGGCTCTCTTGCGGGTCTCGTATTCGGAACATCCTCCCCTCCCTCGGGCAGGCACAGCGCCCACGACCTTTTATTACATTATCCCCACCTTGCCCCAGGCTGGCGAGGGGTTTTTACGAACAAATCAAGCTTCGGTATCTTATCCTCAACTACGTTAAAGAATTCGACTTTCGCGAAAATCGGGCCTGGGGCGACTTCCAAATGCTTAAGAAACTTAGAGACCGTATAACCCACCCCAGGGAGGATGAAGACACGACAAATCTGACGGAGTACGACGGCGCCGTAACTCGGGGCTTGGCCGCTGTTGTACAACTAATGAACGAACTGGCGAAAGGAATTTATGATAGACCGTTGCGGGCGAAGCTCGTGGACCTTTCCCTTACTCCCATTTGAATAATCGACCCCGTTGTTGAAATCCAGCGGCTGGCCGACCCCGTTGTATAATGACCATCGTCCGAAACGCCTGACCTCCACCCGAATCGAGACTGCCCTGTGAAACAGTACTCCATCGACGGCCAGAAGCGGTTCTACAACTATCGCGGGCAGATGCCGCCGCTGACCTTCGAGGACGAGCCGGCGCCGGTCCCCAAAGCCTCCGGCGACGCGCCGCCGAAGCTCATCACCGACACCACCCTTCGCGACGGCGCCCAGGACCCGCGCTTCGCCCAGTTCCCGGCCGAGGCCCGCGTCCGCTACTTCGACCTCCTCCATGAGCTCGACAACGGCACGGGCCGCATCGAGCAGGTCGAGGTCTTCATCTACCAGAAGCGTGACCGCTGGGCCCTCGAGCGGCTTCTCGAACGCGGCTACGACTTTCCCCAGGTCACGATCTGGACCCGCGCCACGCCCAAGGACATCAAGCTCGCCGTCGAGGTGAGTGAGGGGCGGGTCAAGGAGACGGGCATGCTCGCCTCCAGCTCCGACCACCACATCTTCGACAAGCTCGGCTTCCGCAGCAAGGAAGAGGCGGCGGAGAAGTATTTGCAGCCCATCCTCACCGCGGTGGAGCACGACATAACGCCAAGAGTCCACCTCGAAGACGCCACCAAAGCGGACATCTACGGCTTCGTCATCCCGTTCCTCCAAAGGGTCCTGCGCGAGACCGAGGGCCGAGCAAAATTCCGGGTGTGCGACACCCTGGGCCTCGGCTTCCCCGACCCCTACGTCGCGCTCCCTGTCGGTGTGCCCAAGCTCATCTCGACGATCATCGCCGAGACCGGCGCCCAGATCGAGTGGCACGGCCACAACGATTTTGGCTTCGCCACAGCCAACAGCGTCCTCGCCTGGCGTTACGGGGCGCAGCGGGTCAACGTTGCCTTCGGCGGCCTGGGCGAGCGCACCGGGAACACGACCCTCGAGCAGACGGTGGCGGACTACGTGCGCATCTACGGCGACCCCGGCTTCAAGCTCGAGGCGCTGCGAGACATCGCGGAGCTCATCAAGAGCGAGGTCAGCGACGTCAACATCAAGTCCCCCATTGTAGGCGACGCGATCTTCACCACCCAGGCCGGAATCCACCAGTCGGGGGTGGAGCGCCAGCGCGACGCCGAAGGCGGCGACATTTATCTCCCCTTCGACCCCAAGCTGCTCGGCGAGCGGACGGAAGAACTGCACCGCGTCGGCTCGCTTTCCGGTACCGAGGGCATCATCGCGGCGCTGAACAAGCGGCACGAAGAAGAGACGGGCCAGCCGGGCCGGTTCAGCGCAACCAGCCGCGCGGTGAAGCACGTCTACGACACTGTTCAGGCGGCATACGACGGCGAATGGGACGAGGCCAATCAGGTCTTCGTAAACGAGCGCAAGACGTTCTTCAACGCCGACGAACTGTACCGGATCGCCATGGACTACGAGGCTCAAAGGTCCAGCCCGTCCAAAGAGTCGGAGCCGGCCCGCGCCGGCGAAGTATCCGCCTAGGGTCGCTCCGCGAGCGGCGCCGGAAGGGAACGGCCATGGCGCAAGAACCCGAACGACTGTCCGTCCAGCGTCTCCTCGACCTCTCCGGCAAAGTCGCCTTCGTCACCGGCGGCGCCCAGGGCATCGGCTTCGGCATCGCGCACCGGCTTGCCGAGGCCGGGGCGGCCGTCGCCCTCGCGGACATCAAGGACGACGTCGGGCAAGACGCCGCGAAGCGTCTCGAGGCAATGGGCTACGCGGCAAGGTTCGTGCACTGCGACGTCTCCTCCGAGGCCGAGGTGGCGGCGGCGGTTGGCGCGACGGTCGAGGCGTTCGGCGGCATCGACATCCTGGTCAACAACGCCGTCTACGGCATCGGTGAGCGGCGCTCGGTCGTCGTCGAGATGGACCCCGCCGAGTGGCGCAAGATGCTCGACGTGACCCTCAGCGGCCAGTTCCTCTGCGCCCGAGCGGCGGGCGGCGAGATGGTGAAGCAGGGCCGCGGCGGGCGCATCGTCAACATCGTCTCCGTTTCGGCCTTTCGTCCCTCGACCGACGGCTTCGCCCACTACGCGGCGGCCAAGAGCGGGATCGTCGCCTTTACGCGGAACCTGGCCCACGAGATGGCCCGCCACGACGTGCTGGTCAACGCCATTGCGCCGGGGACGACCCTCACCGAGGGCTCGCGCAATTTCTGGGACAACGTCGACCAGCAGACGCACGACTTCCTGATGTCCCGCGTCGCGATCAAGCGCATCGGCTATCCCGACGATATCGCCAAGGCGGCCCTGTTCCTCGCCTCTGACATGGGAGGCTACATGACGGGCCACACGATGGTCGTCGATGGCGGCAACCTGCTCTACTGATGGAGTTGCACCTCGACAGCCACTCGCTGACCGTGAAGCTTCGCGGCTGGGAGAGGGTCTGGTCGATCAAGGGCTCGCTCACCGCCGCCCTCGAAGACGTCGCGGGGGTCAGCACTGAAGACCCCGCAAGAAGCTGGCGCGACCTCCGTATTCCAGGCGCGTACTTCCCGGGCGTCCTTCGCGCCGGCAGCTACAAGACGCCTCGTGGATGGGAGTTTTGGTATGCCGCCCGCGGCCGGGGCTACGTCACCATCGAACTGAAGCAGGGCCGCTACTGCCGTTGGGTCCTGACCCCCGGCGACAACAAGGACTGGGCCGAGCGCATCGGGAACGCGATCGGGTCCGGGAGCCGACATGGGTGACGCTACCCGCGACGCCGTCGACCGCGACGCTGTCAGAGAGCTGGGCCTCCGCTACGCCCGCGGCATCGATAGCCGTAACGTGGACCTTCTCGCCTCGGCCTTTACCGACCAGGCGTTTTTGAAGGCTCAGCTCGGCGCCCACGGGCCCGGCGGCGCGGCAATCGCGACCCGGATCATCGCCGGCCATACAGCCACCTACGACCGCACATACCACTTCGTCGGCAACCAGCACGTCGAGGTTGACGGCGATACCGCTCAGGGCGAGACGTATTGCACCGCCTACCACTGGTTCACCAAGGACGGAACACACTACGAGCGGGTGATGTACATCCGGTACCAGGACACGGCGGTCAGGCGCGATGGCGAGTGGCGCTTCGAGCATCGCGAGCTCGAGATCGACCGCGTTTACACCTACCCGATCCCCGCGGATGGGCCGGCGATCCCACCTATCTCGAAGTAGCCTGAACGCTGGGAAGACCCCCAAACCCCCTGAAGGGGGTTCAAGGTAGCCCTTCGGGCTATTGTTGAAGAAGGGGCACATCCCCTTCGACCCTTGCCAAAGGGGCTCCGCCCCTCTGGGCTCCGCGGTTCAGCAGTCGGGTACGCCGATGACGCGGTGGGTTCGACACGAACTTGGATCCGGGGGAGCGCGAGGGGCAAAGCCCCTCGTGGAATGCAGCCGTTGGGGCGGGTGGGAGGGCACTCAGGCGTTTGAGGTTCCAACCGCCGGCGTAGTGGAAAGGTTGCCGAACACCGCTAAAGCCGCGAGGGCTCGGGACTAGTCCGTCCGCCGCGGCCCGCCCTTGCGCCATTCGCCGACGACGGCGGCCGGCTCCGCTTCGGCCTCTGTTTTCTCGAGGCGCACGGCGCAGACCTTGTACTCGGGGATCTTCGACGTGGGGTCGAGGGCGGCGTTCGTCAGGAAGTTGGCGGCGTGCTTCGCCAGCTTGACGAAGGGGACGAATATCTCACCCTGCTTCACCATCTCGGTGACCTGGGCCCGGCCTTCCAGATCGCCGCGCCGCGACCGCACCCGAACCCACTCCCCGTCGCGTATTCCGTTGCGCTCAGCGTCGGCCGGATGGACCGCCACCTGCAGCTCCGGCGAACGAGCCAGGAGCCCCGGTGCGCGACGCGTGAGCGTGCCCCCGTGCCAGTGGTACAGGATGCGGCCCGTGTTGAGGATCAGTGGGAAGCGCTTGTTCGGAAGCTCGGCTGCGGCGGCCTGCTGGTGGAAACCGACGAACCGCGCGCGGGGCCCTCGCGGGAACGAGTCGGCGTACAGGTAGGGGCTGCCCGGATGGTCCGGCGACGGGCACGGCCACTGGATGCCTCCTTCTTGGTCGAGACGCTCGTACGAGATTCCGGCCAGTATCGGTGTCAGCGAGGCCATCTCCGCGAAGATCTCCGACGGATGGCTGAACGAGAACTGGCCCTCCAGTCCGAGGCCCAGACGCCGGCTGATGCGGCGGCCCAGATCGCAGACGATCTCCCAGTCCGCACGGCTCTCGCCCACCGGGTCGACTGCCCTCCGGACCCGTTGTACTCGACGCTCGCTGTTGGTGAACGTTCCGTCCTTCTCCGCGAAGCTGGAAGCGGGCAGGACAACGTCGGCGACCTCGGCCGTCTCGTGCATGAAGATGTCCTGGACCACCAGGAATTTAAGGTTTCGAATAGCTTTTTCGGCATTTTTGAGGTCTGGATCGCTCAGGAGCGGATTCTCGCCGGTGATGTACATCGCCTTGACCTCGCCGCTCAACGCGGCCTCGGTCATCTCCGTCACGACGAGGCCCTTCTCCGCGGGCAGCGCGGCCCCCCAGGCCTCGGCGTACTTCCCAATCGATTCCGGCGAGAGGCCCTGGTAGCCCGGGAGGTTGTCGGGCAAGCCACCGGAGTCGCCACAGCCCTGGACGTTGTTCTGTCCGCGAAGCGGTGAGATTCCCGATCCCGGTCGACCCATCTGGCCCGCGACCAGCGACAGGTTGACCAGGCTGTGACAGTTGGCCGTGCCGTTCGTGTGTTGCGTCATGCCCATGCCCCAGATAAGGCACGAGCCGCTGAACGGCGGACTCGCGTACCACAGGGCGGCCTGGCGCACGTCCTCGGCGGGGCAGCCCGTGATGCGCTCCACCTCCTCCAACGTGTACCGCTCGACGATCTCGCGCCACTCGCCGAAGCCCTCGGTGCGCTCGTCGACAAAGGCCTGGTCGGCCAGCCCTTCGTCGAGGACAACTTTAGCCATCCCGTTGAACAGGGCAACGTCGGTGCCGGGGTACGGTCGAAGCCAGATGTCAGCGTAGTCGCACATCTCGATCCGTTTGGGGTTGACGATAACGAGCTTCGCGCCCCGCTCGACGATGGCCCGGCGCATGCGTGATGCGGCGACGGGGTGGTTCGAAGTGGCGTCGGAGCCGGCGATAATCAGGCAGCCGGCGTCCTCGTAGTCGGTGTAGGAGTTGCTCGTCGCCCCACTCCCCAGCGAGACGAGCATCGCCTCCACAGAAGGCGCGTGACAGAGCCGCGTGCAGTGATCGATATTGTTCGTCTGCATCAGGAGCCGCGCCAGCTTCTGCTGGATATAGCCGTCCTCGTTGGTGCACTTGGCGGAGCACAGCGTGGCGAAGGAGCCCCGGTACTCGATGAGCTTGTCAGCGACCAGGTCCAGCGCTTCGTCCCATGACGCGGCCCGGAAGCCGTCGCCGTCGCGAATCAGCGGCGTCGTGAGCCGGTCGGCGTGGTGGACGAAGGTCGTCCCGAAACGCCCCTTGACGCAGAGCATGCCGAGACTGGACCGGTTGTCGGGGTCGTCCAGCACCTCGACGATGTCGCCCCGATCGCTGACCTCGAGCTTGATCCCGCAGCCGACGCCGCAATAGGGGCACGTCGTCGCCACGCTCTTCACCACCGGCAGGGGCTCGGCCTTGGCCTCGATGGCTCCGGTGGGACAGACGGAGAGGCAGGTGCCGCATGAGGTGCAGATCGACTCCATGAGCGGCTTGTCCATGAACGTCCCGATGCGGGCATCGGTTCCGGCGCCGAGAACGTCGATGGCGCCGATGAACTGGTGGCCGTACTGGCAGCCCTTGGCGCATCGGCCGCACATGATGCAATCGTCCATGCTGATCGCGAAGAACGGGCTGCTCTCGTCGGGCGCCTCCCGCTCGCGGGGAGCGTACGGGGACGCGTCGATGCCGTGATGAGCGCAGGCCGCCGTCAGCTCCTTGTAGTCGCCGCCGTCTGGGGAGCCCTTCAGCATACCCAGAGTCAGCTCGAGAACGCCCTTGCGCAGGCGCTGGGCCCCGGACGCCTCCGTGCGGACCACCATCCCGTCGGCAGCCGGCAGCGAACAGGAAGCCGGGAAGCCCCGAACGCCCTCCACCTCGACGAGACAGGTACGGCACGCGCCGATGGCCCCCATGTTGGGGTCCTTGCAGAGCTGCGGGACGTACTCGCCGACCGCGTTGATGGCGTCGAGGATCGACGCCCCGTCGGGGGCCATGACCTGCTTTCCGTTGATGGCGAGGGTTGGCATGAAGAGGTATCCCTTAGAACGGCTTGAACACCATCAGCACGACCACATAGATGACCAGCCCGTGCAGCCCCGAGCCGACGATCCGGGGCAGCGGCGCCGTCAGCACCGCCTGAAGCTCGTCGGACTTCTCGCCCGACTCCACGTCGCGGTCAACCAGCCGCTGCGCCTTCCGGCCATGGTCACCCATCACCGTTATGCCCAGCACCAAGCCCACCGCCGTGGCCGCGTACGCCGCGTTGAGCCACCCGGTGTCGGTCAGCGAATAGCCGAGGTCCTGCGCCGCCAACACGCCGAAGATGCCGACGAGGATCAGCGGCGGCGTTATGAGCCACTGTCCGGCGAAACTACCCATGCGCACCAGCGTCTGCGCCGTGTGGACGTTGGTCTCCTTCGCTGCCCGGTTCATCGCCATCATGGAGACGATGGTGCCTGCGAAGAACGTTAGGGCGAGTATGACGTGAAAGAATTTGTAGTACTCCCAGGCCATCGTTTCCTCCTTATCGTTTCAGGGTAGAGGCGATTGTATCACCGGCCCCCGTCAGCGCACGCCCGCTAGGTCGGCAAACTCGTCGCCGAAGAAATGCAGTCCGCTGGTTATGGGGCCGCCGGCCATCTGGCCCAGGCCGCAGAGCGAGGCGGAGGCCACGATCTCCGTGAGGTAGCGCAGCTCATCGAGGTCGGTCGCCTTCCCACGCCCCGCAATCAGCCGGTCGAGGACTTCGACGAGACGCGGCGTCCCCTCGCGGCAGGGCGTGCACTTGCCACACGATTCGTCGGCGTTGTACCGCGCCAGCGCCCGGACCACTTGCGGCACCGGCATCGTCTGGTCGATCACCACGACGCCACCCGAGCCGAGCACCGCGCCACTTTCGTGAAGGAGTCCGGGCGCGATCCCGGTGTCGAGCATCGACTCGGGGAGCAGGCCCCCCGAGGGGCCCCCGGCCGCGACGGCCACGAGGCGACGCCCGGAAGGCGGCCCGCCGCCGATCTCGTACACGATCTCCCGGTACGTCGTCCCCATCGGGATCTCGATCAGACCCGGCCGCTGCACGGCGCCGCTCAGCGACACCAGTTTCGTTCCAACGCTCCCGTGACCGATCGCGGCGAAGGCCTCAGCGCCCTCCGTGAGAATGAAAGGGACGTTGCACAGCGTTTCCACGTTGTTGATGACGGTCGGCCTGGCCCACAGACCGGCCTCGGTGGGAAAAGGTGGGCGCAGCCTCGGGACGCGCCGATAGCCCTCGATGGTGCTGAGCAGTGTCGTCTCCTCGCCGCAGACGTAGCCGCCCGCGCCGCGGCGCACCTCCACCTCGAAAGCGAAACCCGAGTCCAGCACGGACTCGCCGATGACGCCGCGTTCTCTTGCCTGTTCGACGGCGGTCTGCACCCGCTTGGCCGAGAGATTGGCCTCGGCGTTGACGTAGATGTACCCCTTGGCCGCTCCTGCCGCGTACCCCGCGATAATTACGCCTTCGATCAGTCGATGGGGAACGCCCTCCATGATGTGGCGGTCCTTGTATATCCCGGGCTCCCCCTCTTCCGCGTTGACCACGACGTATCGCGGCTCCGGCCCAGCCTTCCGAGCGCCCTCCCACTTGCGGGCCGCCGGGAAGTAGGCGCCGCCGCGCCCTCGCAGGTCGGCCTTCAGCACCTCTGCGATGACCCGCTCCGGGCCCATCTCGAGAGCCCTGGCGAGACCCGCGTAGCCGCCGTTTGCAGCGTATTCGTCGATGGAGACAGGGTCGGTCTCGCCACATCCCTCCAGAACAACCCGGTGCTGGCTGGCCCAGAACGGTCCGGCTTGCGGCTCACCACCGCTAGCCCCGCGAGGGTCGGCGGCAATGGCGCGGGCGCCGTCGAGCGTGACGTTGTCGATGGTCACGGCCTCACCGGAGGATCGGACCACCGTTACCCGTGGCGCCAGAAAACTGGCCCCATCGGACCCGACCGCGACCACTTTCGCCTTCCCGGCCAAAGCCTCGACGAGGACGTCGGCGACCGCACGACTGCCGACGGCGCGCGTCGTGTGCGAGTCCTGGACGAGGACGCGCAAGCCCAGGGCGTCGCGCCGGGTCCGCTCCGACTCGGCTCGGAGGGCATCGTAGCTTGTCATAACGCACGCTCTCGCAACAGTTGCTCGGCAGCGTCCGTTCTCATCCGCCCGTGCAACTTGCCGTCGACCTCGATCACCGGCGCAACCGAGCAGGCGAACGCGCACGGCGTCTCCTCCAGGGTCGTCTTTCCATCGGCTGTGGTCTCGCCCGGCGCCACGCCCAGATCACGACGGGCAGCCTCGAGCAACTCATCGCCGCCGTTCAGCCGGCACGGAAGGCCGGTGCACACCCGCACCACTTGCTCGCCCGTTGCCTGGATGCGCAGCTCGGAGTAGCTGGTGGCGGCGCCGTAGACCTCGCTCGCGGGCACATGCAGATGCCAACCGATTACCTGGAGGGAAAACTCGGGGAGATGTCCGAGCTCGTGCTGAACATAATGCAGCGCCGGGAGAAGCTGCTGTCGCTCCCGGGGGAAGCGCAGGACAAGCTGGGCTCGCAGATCGCGTTGGTTCACTTCGGAGGCTCCACGGCCGGTGCGACCCGTTGTTGAAAAAGCTCGATCTGGCGCTCCTCGTCCCGCACCGGCCAGAGGTAGACGCGCTGAGCGCCCACTGCAGCGTAGGCGGCGAGCTTCGCCGCGCACTCGTCGGCGGGTCCGATGAGGAGACGCTCTCGGAGCTGGTCCGCCGGCCGGTTCAGGGTCGGGCTGACGACCTCCGTGACAATTCGCTCGGCTTCGGCCCGGTCGTCGGTGATGTGGAAGACCATCGTCGCGATCGCGTTCGGAAACGTCGCCGGGTCCTTGCCGTGCGCGGGGAGCTGTGCCCGAAGCCGCGACCATCCCTCGGCGAACAGCTCCGGCGTTGCGTTGTAGGCCGAGGCCAGCCAGCCGTCGGCCAGGCGGGCCGTCCGTCGGATTCCGGCCTCGGAGCCCCAGCTACCGATCCAGATAGGCGGTCCACCCTCGCGGGCCGGTTCCGGCTGCAACTCGATGCCTTCTGTGGAATAGAAACTGCCGACGAAGGGCTCCGCTCCCGGTGTCCAGAGGGAGCGCATGGCCTGCACCGCCTCGTCAACGCGCTTCCAACGCTCTTCGAACGGGACGCCGACTGCCGCGTAGTCCCTCGGCGAGGAGCCGGGCCCGACACCCACAACGATTCGCCCCCCGGAGAGAAAATCGAGAGCGCCGAGCGTCTTCGCCATCTGGACCGGGCCGCGGACCACCGGTATCGAGACGGTGGTCGCGAGGTCCATGTCCCCGGTCTGATCGAGGACCGCGGCCAGGGCCGTCGGCCCGTCCAGCCACGGGCGGGCGAACACTAAGTGATCGTTGGCTGAGACGGCGGAGTAGCTAAGGCGCCGCGCCGTGTCGGTGAAGGAGCGCAGCCGCCGCAGCGAGCAGGAGTCGCCTTCCCAGGCGATCAGCGGCAGCGAGACGCCGAATTCCATCAGGACCCCGTTTTCTGGGGACTGAGCGCAAGGCTTCCCAACCCCAGCTGCTCGAGCTTCTCGTTGGGGATGAGGCCGTCGTCGGTCCATCCGCGGGCCCGGTAGTACGAACCGATCATCATGTCGAGGTCATCGGGCGAGAGGCCCACGCCCGCCGCGACGCCGCCGGGCAACGGCTCATCGAGGACGCGTGGTGGGAGTGTATCGTCCGCTCGAGTCCAGCCCTCCCGGATGTTGAACAGCTTCTTGAGGTTGTTGATGCGCTCGCCCGCTGCTTTCAGTTCCTCGGGCGTCATCGGCCACCCGGTGACCCACTCGTAAACCCTCGCTGACTCCTCGTAGAAGTCCTCGAACGCTTTCCTGAGGAACTTGCACCAGATGAGCGAATCGAGCACAGCCGAAAAATCCTCCGTCCGCATCGCGATGGCGCCCCGCGCATCGTCGGCCTTGAGCCGGTCGACCTCGGACGAGAAGTCGGCCTCGTACGCGGACGAGCGGTTGTGGCACGCGCCCCGGGTGCTCACGGCGAGGCCCAGCGCCATCGTCTTGAGGCTGCGCGGCTCGTACCCCGGCATCTCGAGCCCCTTGACGTGCATCGCGAACGCCTCCGTGCCCTGGCCTACCCGTTCCGCGGCGCGGCGCGTCCCCTCCGCAAGCAGGTTGCCGATCCCCTCCCGGCCCGCGATCAGGTCCAGGCAGCCAAGGAGCGCCTCGCCGTCGCCGAAGCGCAGCTCCAGGCCGTCCGTGTCCTCGGTGGTCAGAAGGCCGCGCTCAAAACACTCCATCGCCCAGGCCGCGGTGACCCCGGCGCTGATCGTGTCCATGCCCATGGCGTCGCAACGTTGCGCCGCGCGGACCACGAAGTTGGGGTCGGAGATCCCAACCAGGGGACCCAGCGCGAACAGGCTCTCGTACTCCATGCGGGCCGTCGTCGCCTTCTCACCGTCGACCGTCGTCAGGACCTTCTCACAGCCGATGGTGCAGTTGGCGCAATGCGCGTCCTTGACCAGATGCGTTTGCTTCAGCGACTCGCCCGCGACGTGATCGGCCCCTTCAAACGTCGATTGTTGGAAATTTCGCGTCGGGAGCGTCCCCAACCGGTTGAACGTGGCCACGTTGGCCATCGTCCCCAGCACGCGGTACTTCTCCGTTGCGGGGCCGAGACTGCGACGGCTTAGGTCTGCTCCATAGGCTTCGAGAGCACCAGGGTCAACCGGAGACAGCCGTTTGCTTCCCATTACCGCCAGGGCTTTGAGGTTTTTCGAGCCCATCACGGCCCCGAGCCCGGTCCGCCCCGCCTGCCGGCCGCCGTCGTTGGCGATCGACGCATAGCGCACGAGGCGTTCGCCGGCGGGGCCGATACAGGCGACTCCCGCGCTCCTCGCTCCCATCTCCCGCTTCACCGCAGCCTCGGTCTCGAACGTCGAGAGGCCCCAGAGGTGGTCCGCCGGGCGCAGATCGGCGCGACCGTCGTCAATCACGAGCAGCGTCGCGCTCGCCGCGCGGCCCGTGATGACGACGGCGTCGGCGCCGGTCTTCTTGAGCTGCGGCGCCAGGAAGCTCGATGAGAGCGAATCGCCGATGAACCCTGTCAGGGGCGACTTCGCCAGCACCGAGAACTTGCTGGTGGTGGTCAGCCGGGTGCCGACCAGCGGGCTGCCCACGAAGATCAGCGGGTTCTCGGGTCCAAGGGGGTCCGCCCCCGGCGGGCAATAGCTGTACAGAAGATATGTCCCGAGGCCGACCCCGCCGATGAACGCCCGGAGCACCGTATCGGGTATCGGGTCCCAGCGCGTCGCGCCGGAGGTGAGATCGATCACGAGGGTCTTGCCATGATAGCCGGGCATTCCGGTTACCCCCCCGCCTGGTCCGAGAGCAGCAGAATATGGTCGCCTGGGAAGATCGGCGCGTCCATGCGGTCGACGAAGGACCGTCCGTTGACGTTGAGCACATGCCCTTTCATCAATCCGCCGTTGGACGTGATGGCGCTACCGACAAGCTGCGGGCACGCGAGCGCCAGGGCACTGGTCACGTCGACCGCCGTGGCGGGATTAGGCACCTGAACGTCGACCTTCGTCAGGCCCGCGGTGAGCCGCGCGACACCGTACAGCTCGACACGGCAGCGATGCGACAACCGCTCACCCTGAGCCTGTCGAAGGGTCGCCTCTTCGTCGTCCGTCATGGCTAGTCTTCTCGAGCCAGAGCCAGGGCCTGTTCGAGGTCGCTCTGGGTATTGACGTTAAGGAAGCTCCGAAGGTCGGGGTCGAGGGCCCGCACTTCATCCTCGGGCACGTAGGCCACCCTGACCTCTTCGAAGAACCCGATGATTTTGAGCTCGTCTCGCTCGAGACGCCGCTGAATCGCGGGAAGGCACGCGCGGGAGTAGGCGGCGTGCGTCGGCTCGGGCCGTCCGTCGATCACCGGCACCACGACGTCGTGGCCTTCGCGCTGGGACAGCATGTGTTCCAGCAACCGCACGTTGAGAAAGGGCATGTCGCAAGCGACGACAACGGTCCAGGGCGTCGACGCCGCGTCCAGGCCGGAGTAGATGCCACCCAGGGAGCCCTTCCCCGGATACCGGTCGGTAGCGACGCGCACGTCTTCTGAAAGAGGCAACTCTGCGGCGCGCGACTCATCGGCCACGACCACCAGCAGCCGCTCCGCTATCTCGCCAAGGCGGGTCAGGACGCGGGTGATCAGCGGGGCCCCGGCGAACGGTTCGAGGGCCTTGTCGCGCCCCAAACGCCGACTCTGGCCGCCGGCCAGCGCCACTCCTGTGACTCCAGGTTGGAACGGCATAGCGCGCCCATTATACGACTTCAGGGAGTTTTTCAGTGGGGTCGCCCGGGGAACGCAAACGGGCGCCCGCTCAGCGGGCGCCCGTTTCTAGCTTCGCGTTTGCCCGGAGATCAGAGCGAGGCGTCGCCGCGCTCTCCCGTCCGGACCCGCACCGCCTCGGCGACCGGGGTCACGAAGATCTTGCCGTCGCCCACCTCGCCGGTCCGGGCGTTCTCGACGATGATCTCGATCACCTTGTCGACATCGGCGTCCTTGCAGACGACCTCGAGCTTGGTCTTCGGCAGCATGTCGACCGTGACGTTCATTCCGCCGCGACCGACGTGCTGAATCCCCTTCTGGACACCGCGTCCCGTGACGTGGGCCACGTTCAGCCCGAGAAAGCCGGCCTCGGACAGCGCCTCTGTCACCAGCGACACTCGCTCCGGCCTGATGATTGCTTCTATCTTGTTCATTGCGTTCTCCCCACGGGGTTGTTACCCATTCTACCGCGCTATGACGACGCCGCGGGATATGCCTCGTCGCCATGGATGGCGATGTCGAGGCCCTGCTCTTCCGTCGCATCGTCGACCCGCAGGCCAATGGTGTACTTGAGAGCGAACAGAATGGCGGCGGTGAGCGTGAAGCTCCAGCCCCAGGTGACCACGATGCTCAGGAGTTGCCGGCCGATCTGGGCTCCGCGACTGTCCATTCCAAGGTCGCCCAGGCTGAAAGCCCCGGCCGTGCCGACCGCGACGAAGAGACCTGTCGCGAGGGCGCCCCAGGTGCCGCCGATGCCGTGGACCGCGAACACGTCGAGGGAGTCGTCGACCTTGAGCCGCCGGACCACGTTGACCGCGGCGAAGCACAGGGCGCCGGCGCCCATGCCGATGAGGATCGCGGGCATGGGCCCCACGAACCCGGCTGCGGGAGTGATGGCGACGAGTCCGGCGACAGCCCCGGACGCCGCGCCGATGGCGCTGGCCTTGCCCGAGAACCACCACGAGAGACCCATCCACGTGAACGCCCCGGCCGCGGCCGCCGTGTTCGTCACCACGAACGCAAGGGTTGCCGAGCCGCCCGAAGTGAGCGCGCTCCCGGCGTTGAAGCCGAACCAGCCAAACCACAGCAGCGCGGCTCCCAGCACGACGAAGGGAACGTTGTGTGAGTCCATGGGCTCCATGCCGTGCTTGAGCCGTTTCCCGACGATGATCGCCGCCGCGAGAGCGGCAACGCCCGAGTTCATGTGGACCACCGCGCCGCCGGCGAAGTCGAGCACGCCCGCGCCGCCCAGCCAGCCGCCGCCCCAGACCCAGTGCGCCATGGGGGCGTACACGATCGTCACCCAGGCGATGGTGAAAAGGATGTACGAGGAGAATTTCATTCGCTCAACGAACGCGCCCGTAATCAGGGCTGGCGTGATGATGGCGAACATCCCCTGGAAGACCATGAACGTCATATGCGGGATCGTGTCCGAGTACGGTCCCGCCTCCACTGCCGACACGCTGCGCAGGCCTATGTAGTCTAGGTTACCGATAAAGCTGCCCACGTCCGGGGCGAAAGCGAGACTGTAGCCCCATAGGACCCAGACCACGCCAACGATACCCATCGACATAAAGCTGTGCATGATGACGCCGACCACGCTCTTCTTGCGGACGAGTCCACCGTAGAAGAACGCGAGGCCCGGGGTCATGAGCAGCACGAGAGCCGACGAGGTCAACATCCAACCGATATCGCCGGTATCCATTTGAGCCCTCCTCTCTGGTTCTGACTGTGAGCACCGCTGCCGATGTATGGCGACAGGGTCCACACACGGCGGGCTCATAGCATGGTACGGGCGAGGAGGTTTCAGGCGTGTTTCGCGAACGTTACGGTCGTGTTACGGACGTGGTCGTTTGCGGGGAACGCGTGGTTCAGTGATACCGGGGCGCCGCGCCAGGGCCTCCCCTAAAGTCTCATTTACCAACCCAGGCAGTTCGGCCATATCGGAAAACGCTCGAGACGCGAGTGCTTGTACCTGGCGACTTGGGCCGTCAGGGGCGTAAGCCAGAACCGCCATCCCCGCCGCAACAGCCGCCTGTACTCCCGGCAAGCTGTCTTCTACCACCAGGCACTGACTTGCCGGAAGGCCCAGTTCAGCAATGGCGAACTGGAACAGGGCCGGACTAGGTTCCCCCTGGTCCACCTGCCACGCACTGAACTGCCTGCCCGCAAAGTGCTTGAGAAGCCCGGTCACCCGCAGGCTGGCTTCTATCTTGTTCAACGGCCCGTTCGAGGCCACACATACCTCGTAGCCATCAGCGACCAGTTGTTCTATGGCATCCGCTACGCCTGGAATCGGATCGAGCTCGCGCTCGAACTCAGTCAGGACGGCGGCATACCAACGGTCGGGGAAGTCTGGAGGAAGCGTGACCCCAAAATTGGACTCGACGGTCGCGATCACGTGAGGCATGTAGAGGCCAGAGAAGTGCCTTCCAGTGTCCTCAGCGCTCATGGGGACGCCCTCTCGTTCGAGCTCCTGGGCGAGCACCCTGTGGATGATTCCCTCGCTATCAACGAGGACGCCATCGAGGTCGAAGATGACCAACCGCCTTTTCACGTCAGTCTCCTTCATCCGGTAGCTTGATCAACCGAGCAAATCAAGAAGCTCTTCCAGATGGTCGATCTGGAATTCGGGCTCCTCGTGTCCCTCGGGCCAGGGCTGAGACCCCCGAATCCATACCGGGCTGAGCCCCGCTCCCGTTGCCCCGATGACATCCCAGACGGGGTGGTCCCCGACGAACCATGCCTCGGAGGGTCGGGCGTCCAGTCTCTCTAGGGCGATCTCGAAGATGCGCCCGTCTGGTTTCCCCACCCCCACCGCTCCCGAGACCACAACGGTTGACATGTAGGGTCGCAGTCCCAAGAAGTCAATCTTGGCCTCTTGCACGGCCACGTTCCCGTTGGTGATCACGCCCATCCGGTACCCTCGGGCCAGCAGGGCGTCTAGCGTGGCGAAGAGACCAGCGGCCCCAACCGTGCACTGCGGAAAAGTGGCCTGCCAGTAGCTCTCGATCACAGAGAAATCCGGGGTCCTCTGCCACGGTAGGGTGCGAAGTAGCTCCGCAAAGACTTCGCTGCGTGGGCGGTACCCGCTGCCATCAGCCCGACGCAAGGCGTCCTCCACAAGACAAAGCAGTCGATCATCCCGAATCAAGTCAGATGAATAGTCAGCAGCCATGCGCTTCGCCATATCTTCTAATGACTTCCGACGGTCGGTGAGCGTCTGGTCCAGATCGAACAGGACTACCCGCCGCTGCGGCGTCATGATCGCGCCCGATAGTGATAGGCGTAGAGGGTGGTGAAGCCCAGTCGATCGTACACCGATCTCGCGGGAGCATTGACCTCCATAACGCCGAGATACAACCGCTCGGCTCCGTGGCCCCGACCCCACTCAGCGAGCGCTTGAACGATCGCCGTGGCGTAGCCCTTTCGTCTGAAGTCCAGGGCGGTCGCCATGTCATAGATCCCAACCCAACCCCGCTCGACGACGCCCAGACCAACGGCGACCGGCCGCTCGTCCACTCGCACAGTGGCATGGCCGGTCGGGGGTGGGATGCGGCTGACGATCTCGTCCCGTGTGCTCGCGACAGCGGGCGAAAGGCCTTCGGCGGAGTTGTAGGTGGCAAGCCACTCCTGCGCCAAGCGTTCGGTGACCTCTGCGGCATCGACTTGAGCGTTCCGTTGCTGACCCAGAACCCGCTCTATGGATGTGGATTGCACCAGGGTCGGCGCTTCCAACTCGTATCCTCGTCGCGCCAGCACGTCGTCCAGCCCGTGGGGTTGCGCAACCGGCGAAATAAGGTACCTGGCTGGAAGGCCATGGTTCGAGTAGGACTCTTCCGCCAGCTGAACTTTCTCGTCGAGCTGAAGCCCGCGGCCGTGCGCTACCGGAAGGACCGAGTTGGCGCGACGTGTGACGCCGTGGGTAAACCTTAGCCTCCAGCCGTCGACGTGCTGCACCATCGACGGTGGCCAAGCGTTGGCCGCGAGTTCTTCGATGAGCCCGATCCGGTCGGATTGCGGTTGTGGAGCCACGACCTCGTGTGGGTCCTACCCGCTACTCGGCCGCAAGCGTGCTGCAAGTGTTTGTTTAATGGCCGGCCACTCCGAGTCCAGGATTGAGTAACGCGCCGAATCTCGGATCGCCCCGTCGGATGCAACTTTATCTGTCCGTAGGACTCCGTCGAGCCGTGCGCCCAGCCGCTCGATCCCAGCCCGTGAGCGGCTATTCCGTGCATCGGTTCGAAAGCTAACGCAATGGACAAGCCAGGTTTCGAAGGCGAGTGTTAGCATAAGCAGCTTCGCCTCTGTGTTTATCCCCGTCCGTTGGGCCTCGGGTGCGAGCCAGGTCCACCCGATTTCGCAAACGTCCGGCAAGTGTTCGCCGCGCTGGCGCGGGCTCCCTACTGGCCAATCCCAAAAACGGATGTTACCGAATCGCGTCGAGCCCACCACGCGTCCGGTCGTCGTTTCGATCGTCGCGAAAGGCAGCATGGTCCCGGAGTCCCTGTCAGCCAACGCAAGTTCTACATAGCGGCGCATGGCAAGCTCGCTTGCGGGAACGTCCGTGAATACATACGTTTCCCGGGACCGGTTCGCTGCCTCGCACAAATGGGGCACGTGACTCAACGATAGGGGCTCAAGTCGAACATGCTCCCCGTGCAACGCAACGACATCCAATAAACTGGCCTCCGAGACCCTAGACCTGGACAACTTGGACACGACGACGGCCAGACTAGCTGGCTTGGGCCAGTGAAAGGGCTACGCCCTCAGCAGATGAGGATCGCCGGCCCACTCGCCGCGGAACACGAGCTCGGCGGGGCCCTCCAGCCAGACCTGCCCCTCGCCGGGCCAGTGCACCTGCAGCTCGCCGCCGGGCAGCGTGACCGAGACCGAATCGTCCGTCAGGCCCTTGAGCCGCGCCGCAACGCCCACCGCGCTGGCGCCGCTGGCACAGGCGAGGGTGATACCGGCGCCGCGTTCCCAGACTCGCATGTCGAGATGGCCGCGGTCGCGAATGTTGACGATCTCGAAATTGACCCGCTGCGGAAAGAACGGGTGGTGTTCGACCTTGGGGCCGAGCACATCCAACGGGATGTCGCCGATGGCCCTGTCGGTGAACGTCACGGCGTGCGGATTGCCCATCGAGAGGCAGGTCACCGCGAAGGACTCGCCGTCCACGTCGAGGGGATAATCGACCACGCGGTCGAGGCCGTTCCTGGCGACCGGGATCTCGGCGGGGGCGAACCGGGGGTTCCCCATGCCGACCCGAGCGCTAACGACCGCACCGTCTTCGATCCGCACTGTCACCGGATGCACCCCGGCGCCGCTCTCGATCGTGAGGTCGTCGCCCGCGGGCACGATGCCCTCGTCGATGACATACTTGGCGACGCAGCGGAGGCCGTTCCCGCACATGTCGGACTCCGAGCCATCCGGGTTGTACATCCGCATGCGGACGTTCGCCCGATCGGACGGCTCGACGAGGAGGATGCCGTCGCCACCGACCCCAAAGTGCCGGTCGCACATCTCGACAGCCAGCCGAGTCCAGAGACGCTGGGTGGATCGAGCATCGATCACGATGAAATCGTTGCCCGCTCCGTGCATTTTGGCGAATCGCATCTTCGACTTCCAGTCCAAGTAGTCCGCCAATTATACTGCACGGATTGGCGACAGGGAGGTGGGCGCTTGGACTACCGCAAGATCGGGCCCTTGTTAACGGAGTTGCTCGGACCCCTTGCGGCGCTCACCTGCTCTCACGGAGGCGCCGACAACGCGCTGATCGTGGCGTCGACCGTCATCGGGGGGATCGTCCCCGATCGCCCACGCGTTGCGGTCCAGGTCCACAAGGGCAGCTACAGCCACCGGCTCGTTGCCGGGAGCCAGTCTTTCGCCCTGTGTTTTCTGCGCAAGGACCAGGCTTCCCTGGTGCGAGACCTGGGCTTCGTCTCGGGCCGCGACCGCGACAAGCTCGCCGGTCTCGAATACACCCGCGGGGTCACCGGCAGCCCCCTGCTCGCGGACTGCCTGGGGTTCATGGACTGCCGAGCCATCAACAGCATGGACTGCGGCGACATGACCTTCTTTCTCGGTGAGGCGCTCGAGGGCGACATCACCGTCCCCGGCGAGGCTCTTTCGTGGTCCTACGTGCGCACGGTGATGCCCAACGAGTGGCGCGAAGAGTGGAGACAAAAGTTCGACGCCGAGATCGCCATGTCCAGGGAAACCATGGACCGGATCGACCCTGTCTGGCCCTCATCGGGATAATCGGCGAGAATAGAAGCCTCCAGGGCCAGTCGAGGGAGTTAACGCATGACGAATCGCTCAGCCCGGACCGCATCCAACGGCTACATGCCGATCGAGGACTACGGGGTTATCGGTGATCTTCACACCGTCGCCCTCGTGGGCATGGACGGCTCCATCGACTGGTGCTGCCTCCCCAACTTCGACTCTCCCAGCGTTTTCGGGGCGATCCTCGACACGAACAAAGGCGGCTACTTCAAGATCGCTCCCGTCCATCCGGCGGTGCAGAAGCAGATGTACCTGCCCGAGTCCTGCGTGCTTGTCACGAGATTCCTCAGCGGCGACGGCGTTGGCGAGGTCATCGATTTCATGCCGGTCGCCGACGAGACCGACACCGACGGCCAAGGACACCGAATCGTTCGCATCGCTCGGGTCGTGCGGGGGGTCGTCCCGTTCAAGCTGGAATGCTACCCGGCCTTCGACTACGCCCGGGGCGACCACACGGTCCACGTCGAGTCCGATGGCGCCACCTTCATCTCACAGGGCATCGGGGTCGGCTTGACGTCCCCGGTCTCCCTCAAAGGCTCGAACAACGGCGTCGAGGCCGAATTCGTGTTGCGAGCTGGAGAGCAGAAAGCCTTCATACTTCGGCACTGCGAGCCGGGGCTCGACGAGCCGCTCATCACTCCGGACTTCGACGGACAGAAGAGTTTTGACCTGACGGTCTCGTTCTGGCGCCGGTGGCTCGCGGGGTGTAAGTACCAGGGACGCTGGCGCGAGATGGTCCAGCGCTCCGCCCTGACGCTCAAACTCCTGACCTTCGCCCCCACTGGGGCCATCGTCGCCGCGCCCACCACGAGTCTGCCCGAGTCCATCGGCGGTGTGCGCAACTGGGACTACCGCTATATGTGGATCCGCGACGCAGCTTTCACCGTCTATGGCTTCATTCGTCTGGGGCTGACCCGGGAAGCCGAGAACTTCACCCAGTGGATCGAGGCCCGCGCTCACGAGGAAGCATCGGACGGCTCCTTGCAGCACGTCTACGGAATCCACGGCGAACACGAGCTGTTCGAAGAGGAGTTGCCGCACCTGGAAGGCTATCGAAAGTCCTCGCCGGTGCGTATCGGCAACGGCGCCTATACCCAGAGGCAGCTCGATATCTACGGCGAACTGATGGACGCGGTTTACCTCTCGAACAAGTACGGAAAGCCTGTCTCCTACGACCTGTGGCAGCATCTGCGGCGGCTGCTCAACTACATCAGCGAGAACTGGCAACTCAAGGACGAAGGCATCTGGGAGGTCCGCGGCGGCAAGCAGCACTTCGTGTTCTCCAAGCTGATGTCGTGGGTTGCCCTCGATCGAGGGGTGCGGCTTGCCGACAAGAGGAGCTTCCCGGCAGACCGCGCTCACTGGCTCGACGTGCGCGACCAGATCTACGAAGAGATCATGAAACGGGGCTGGAACGAGAAGCGGGGCAGCTTCGTCCAGCACTACGACACCGACGCGCTCGACGCCAGCAACCTCATCATGCCGCTAACGTTCTTCATCTCGCCGACAGACCCGCGGATGCTCTCGACCCTCGACGCAACTCTCGAGACGCTGGTCTCCGATAGCCTCGTCTATCGCTACCAGATCGGCAAGGGAGCGAACGACGGCTTCGAGGGCGGCGAAGGGACCTTTTCGATGTGCAGCTTCTGGCTCGTCGAAGCGCTGACCCGCGCAGGGCGGCTCGACGACGCCCGGCTGATGTTCGAGAAGATGCTCACCTATGCCAACCACCTCGGGCTCTACGCCGAAGAGATCGGCCACAGCGGCGAGGCCCTGGGGAACTTCCCCCAGGCCTTTACCCACATGGGACTGATCAGCGCCGCGTTCAACCTCGACCGCGCCCTCGGCCATTAGGCCAAGGGCGCCATCCCCATAATCTGACGGGCCTCGGCCGGGGTGGCCACCTCGCGGCCGGCCAGGTGGGCCATCGACACCGCCAGCTCCACCTGCTGCGCGTTCGTCATTGCCGTGCCATTGAGCAGCGGGTTGTCGCCCAGCCCGGTGCGGACATGCCCCCCCATGGCAGCGGCCAGCATGCTGACCCGCGTATGCGCGGCCGGTGAGCGGGGCGTGGCGATGAACCAGCACCACGGCTCGCCGCGAGGGCCCATGTCGAGGTACATCAAAAGGCCCCGAACGTTCGGGTACGGGCCGTGCTCCCGCTCCTCCGACATGAAGAGCCTCACAACCGGTGACGAGGCGATGAGTCCGGCCTCCGCGTAGCTCTTCACGTGGCGCATGTGTCCGATGTCCCGGACCCCCATGCTGATCGCCAGTCCATAAGGGGAAAGGGACTCCACGAAGAAGGCCATGTCCTCGTGGGTGTTGACATAGGCGCCGCCTAGCCACTGTCCCGTCTTGGGGTCGAGTCCTCCCAGGTTTGCAGCCCCGACGTCCAATGTGGCCATCTCCAGGCGCGCCTCCGGGTCATCGGCAATGGCCACCACCGTCGCGATGCGATCCTCCTTCGTGGGACCAGGGGGATAGGTCGGATAGACGATGGCGTCGCATTCGCTCTGGATCAGCTTCATCGCTTCGACGTTGGCCTCGACGCCGTGCCAGAGCTGGGCCCCGGACTCGGGGTCTCGAGCGTGGAAGTGGATAATCGACGCCCCTGCGCGGGCACAAGCGATGGCGTCGCGCGCGATCTCCTCGGGACTATAAGGAGCGTTAGGGTTTTCGTCCTTCGTGGCGGACTCGTTGATCGCCGCCTCGATCATCATCTTCTGCACCCAGGAACCTCCAGTTGCGAGCCGTCGAAAGGTGGCCGGATTCTACCACGGCCCCATGCTATACTGGCCGCGCGTCCGACAGGTAGGAAAAGGAGTGCTATGAGCCAGGCGAGCGATCTGAAGTTCATCCTCTACGAAAAAGTGGACAAGGTTGCCCTCATCACCCTCAACCGGCCCGAGACCAGGAACGCCCAACACGAGCCGCTCCTCCGGGAGCTCGACCGGGCCTTCGGCTTCGGCGAGAAGGACGACGACGTCAAGGTGATCATTCTCAAGGCCAACGGGCCCAGCTTCTCGTCGGGGCACGACATCGGCAGCGCCGAGGCTCAGGCCTTCAAGGACGCCAACCCTCTCAAGCCTGGAGCCGAGGGCCGATTTTTCAACGAGTCCGACAAATACCTCGGCCTCAGCCGTCGCTGGCGCGACATTCCCAAGCCGACCATCGCCGCCGTCCACGGCTGGTGCATCGCCGGCGGGCTCATGTTGGCCTGGCCCTGCGACCTCATCATCGCGGCGGACGACGCAAAGTTCAGCGACCCCGTGCTCCGTCTCGGCAACCTCGGGGTCGAATACTTCGCACACCCCTACGAGTTCGGGGCGCGCAAGGCCAAGGAAATCCTGTTCACGGGCGAGTTCATCGATGCCGCCGAAGCCCACCGCCTGGGCATGGTCAACAAGGTCGTCCCGCGCGATCAGCTCGACGACGAGACGATGGCGATGGCCCAGAAGATCGCCGAGATGCCGGCCTACGCCCTCGCGATGGCAAAGCAGGCCGTAAACCATACGATCGACTCGATGGGCCAGCGCAACGCGATGGACACCATCTTCGGCTGGCACCAACTCCTCCACGCCCATTCCGAACTGATCAGCGGGAGCGCCATCTCCGGGATGGATGCGCGCAAGATGCGGGACATGAATAGCAAGGCGTCGTAGCCGGCTCCGGCGCCGCGCGATTGGCCCCGGACGGCTGGAGTCTTGGCCTCGGCCACCAGTCCGGGGCCTTCGTCTCAGCGGCGTGACCGTGGTTCGCAGCCCCAGTGCCGCTCCAGAAGGGGCCGCGACATAATGGCGTCACTCGTCGACATAACACGACCGGTTGTTACATAACGGCAGACCTCGAGGACCCCGGTGAACAGCGAAGGCGACTCCCCACAAGACCCCTGGACGGAGGCCGACTCCGAGCTGTTCCTCGACCGGGCCGAGGTGTGGGTCCCGGCCCGGGCCGAGATGATCGACGTGCTTTGCTCTCTCGTCCCCGCTGATGGCGACGACACCTTCGCGGCCGTGGAGCTGGGTCCAGGAGACGGCGCCCTGGCCCGTTCCCTGCTCCTGCGCTTTCCTCACTGCCAATACCTCGGTCTCGATGGGTCGGCGATCATGCGCGCCCGGTTCTCGCACGACATGGAATCGTTCAGCGCTCGCGCCGACGTCCAACCCTTTCGGCTCGAGCAGCGGGACTGGCGTCGCCAGCTCCCGGACCCGTTGCGATGCGTTCTCGCGTCTCTCGTCGTCCATCACCTGAGCGACGAGGACAAACGCCAGATCTTCCGGGACCTGGCCCAGCGTATCGAGCCAGGTGGCGCTCTCCTGATCGGCGACATCGTGCAACCCGCGACGCCGGAGGCCTCGCGCCTCTATGCCCGTCACCTGGACGCGGCCGTCAAGGCCAAAAGTCTCGAGCTGACGGGGAATTCCGAGTCCTACGACGAGTTCAACAAGGCGGGGTGGAACTTCTTTCGCGAACCCGAGCCGGATGGCGGCGACCGTCCGGCTGCGCTCTGGGACCAGCTGAACTGGCTCGTCGAGGCCGGACTCACGTCTGTCGATTGTTTCTGGCTACGCGCCGGCCACGCCGTCTTTGGTGGCTTTGTCCCGCCGTAAAGCCCGTGTGCGGCCTGCCAAGGCCCCCATCGCGAATACCGGGACCCTCAACGCGTTTGGCGTAAACGAATGCGCTCTGTGGCCCCTCCCAGCGCCTTATTGACGAAACGGTTTGGTTTGCCTAATGCCTGTGCTGTAAGAAAAAGAATCCGTTCAAAACGGATTCTAGAGGTAGCGATTTCGTCATTTTGGCCGCCGCAAATGGTGCCATTCGCCACTTCCAAAACTTGACGGTCGTGCGGTACTATTTTCATGCCGGATGCGAAGTCCTTAGCTTCCGTTCGGCTTGGCCCCCGCCGAGCTAGGGCGGGGGCTTCTTTTGTGTCCCTAGCTGAGACTTTATAGTAGATGAGGCGGCGCGTCAACCGCGTCCCTATACTACACCATGAACCCGTCCCGAGGGCAAGGGCTACCACATGCCAAAGACGAGGATCACCGTCGTTCGATGGCGCTGCACCTGTACCAGATGCGGGAACGAATGGACCTCAAAAAGGGAAATACCGCCCCGCGTCTGTGTGTCCTGTAAGTCCGAGTCCTGGGACAAGCCCGATAGGTCTCGGTCAGCTCGCTGGTCTTTAGGAAGTCGCTCATCTCCTAGGCGAAGGTGGCGATGGTGTCGGCGCTGTCCAGCAACTGCCGCCGCTCCTTCAGCAATGCCCTTGCCTCCTCTGCGGCGATCTCCAGCGTCTCCTTGCGCTCCCGGTGCTCTCTGATGCGGTCCGAGGCATCGGCCATCTCGGTGTCGCTGGTCTCGATGAAGTTCCAGATGCGGCCCAACCGCTTCTTCACGTCCTCAAGCTCCCCCTCGATAGTCTCCAGCCGCTCACGCTGCTCGTGGGCCACCCCGTCCATCTCCTCGTCCAGCAGCTTCACCAGGTCTCGGATGTTGGACTCGGTGAGGATGTTGGCGCGAATCTCATCGACGATGACCTTCTCGAATTTCTTGGCGTTGAGCCTGGGGGTCTTGCAGGTGCCCTTGCCGCGCTTGAGGAGGGAGTGGCAGATGTAGTAGGTGTACTTGCCGCTCTTGGCCTCGGCTGCGGTCATGGCTTTGCCACAGGTCTCGCACTTGGCCAGCCCGCTCAGCAGGTAGCGGCTGGAGACGCGGCGGGGGTTCACCTTCTTCGGGGCGCGGGACTGCATCATTCTGGCGATGCGCCGGAACGCCTGCTTGGAGACGATGGCGGGGTGTGCGTCCTCGACGCGCACGGGGGGAGCGCCGTCCTTGGCGTTGGCTCCCCAGACCACGGTACCTGCGTACGCCTCGTTGGTGAGCACGAAGTGGACGGTGGTCTTGAGCCACTTCTTGCCGTTGGAAGTGAGGATGCCCTCGGCGTTGAGGGTCTTGGCGATATCGAGGGTGCTTTTGCCCTGGAGGGCCATGTCGAAGATGCGGCGGGCCACGGCGTCGGCGGGCGGGTTCAGCTCCAGCTTGGGGCGCTTCGCGGCCCCATCCTGGACATGGACCCGCTTGTAGCAGTAGGGTCCTGGTCAGGTCTCTCCCCGGACCGCATTCCAATGGACCGACGCCCAAATCCCAGAATCCAGGTCAACATGATACCCCACGTCCGTCCGTTCCCCTTCCCGAACCTGGCCCACCAGCGAGTCCACCGTTCCTGACTGGTCGACCCACTTGCCGCTGGTGACGCTCACGCGGTCCCCAGGCCGGAATCGGAACCGGGTATCTCGATGGCGGCCTTCATTCTCTCCTTCCTTGATGGGATGACTCCTTAGCCGACGTCGGGGGGAAGCCCATCACCAATGCCTGTCGCACTCACAGCCACCTAGAACAACCCTTCGAGGTTATCACGGAGGTTCCGCCACCACCCCCGTTCCGGTCCATGGTCCGGTATGAAGTGGACTGCGTATGTTCCGTCCTCCTCCACCTTGAGCCGCCCAGCCAGGGTCACCACGCGGCCCGGGGGGATTGCTTCTAGGACTTCCGACGGGTCGCGGACGTTCACTCGCTGCACGTACTCGTCCCGATCCATCTCCACCACCAACTCGTCGGCGTCCTGGAACACGACCGTGCCGCTGACCCTCACGCACTCATCGCGGAACAGGTCGCCGGCCACTTCAATCTGCGCGGGCGTCGGGATCGCGGGAGAGTCCAAGGGACACGGTTTGTCGCGGGGCGAGACCACATCGAGGCTGAACAGGACGACCAAGACCACCACCCCTATGCCTACCAGGCTTACCACCCATACGAAGCACCCGCGGAGGCACCCGCCACTCTTCGATTCCTCAACCGGCCCCTCTACCCTATATCGCTCATACCCATACCCGTCGGCAGTCTCGCGGTGTGCGGTTCGCTCAGCCTCCTCCCTTTGCCGCGACGCCAATTCGAGCAGGCCAGCCTCTGTTTCGTCGTCTAGCTTCGCGGCCGCTTCCTCCGCATCCTCGGACCGGCCGGCCAGGCCCCAAGCCGATTCGTGCAGGAAGCCGTCATAAGCCGCGTCCAGGTCTGGCCCCCGCAGGGAGGCTGCCTCGCCGGAGCCGAACCAAGGTGGTGCCGAGGCCCCGGCGTCGAGCCGCGGCTGGGCCATATCCAGGGCGACGGCATAGGCAAGCATGGGATCGGCTTCGACCCGGCGGACTGCCGGGTCGGGTCCGGCCAGGGACTCTTTCAGGCCAAGCCACAGACCTATCTCATATGCCCCCGCCTGCGTTGGCGACAGCATACCGGTGTTCACCGGCGTCGCGATCAACCAATATGTGCAGCCGATGACCGCGCCGACGAGAGCGTTCGCCCACCACTGGGTCAGCCACAGAGCGGTCCAAAGCCCGCTGCCAACGCCCATCAAGACCCCGGACAGCGTTCCGAACCCGAGTCCGTCGCTGAAGTGTTCCCTCCTGACCCGTACCGGGTTGTCATGAAAGAAGCCTCGGCCCTGCAGGTACTCCCCCAACCGGTCGCCGATGATGTCACTGTGGTCGTTCATCCGGTCGCGCAATTCCCGGACCGTTGTGGAGCGCGTTGGTAGGCTGTCGCATATCGACCGTTCCCACTCGAACTTCGGGGGATCCTGCTGCGACAGCCGGTACCGATAGCCGCTCCTCGTTCCGGCGACTTCGATCCGCAGCGTGCCGCGCTGGCACATCTCGATGACCGAAGCCAGCAGCGTACGGGCGGTGACCTCCCGGTGCTCCAGCACCGATACCGCCGCCGCGGGCATCGAACCGGGCTGTGGCGTCGTCAGGTACCGTGAGCCCAGTGACCTCTCCATCCCCTGTGAGGGAGCCCGGTACCTGAGCCATAGCGCCAGCACAAGCAGCAGCGCGACGCCGACGCCCACCAACCGGAAGCCCCAGGCGGTCAGCTGCTTCCAGTCCATCTCCCGGAAGTCGGGGAAGCCGCTCTCGGCTATGGCCCCGCCGGGGTCCAGGGCAAACAGCAGCCCGATGGTGGCAAGGGCCACTAGCGCCGCCAGGAGATTCACCATTGCTTCCCTTCCTTCCCGGGTCGCACTGCCTGACTTGACTCCGCCGGACAACCGTCCTTCACACTACTATGGGAGGGCAACTGTCGCCAGGCGATACCCGCGCCCAGCCGTGTCGGCGGCGATCCTCTGGGGGCGGCGGGCGGCGGCGTTGCCGTCCGGGAGGGCGACTACTACCACTCTGGGCAGCTTACCCGTCCAGAGGACGGGCCGGGCATGACGGTGCAGCCGTCCTGGCTAGAATGACCCCTCCCCTACAATAGGACCTCCCACCGAAAAGTTCGCAGTACAGTACACTTAGGCCCACCAAGCTATACAAGATCAAGAACATTCGGATTGAGATTCAGCTTGGCTCTGTAGGTTCTACTGGAGACAGTCTCCGTCAGTACCAGGACTCGATTGGCAATAGAGTATGAAGTACATCCGACAATCATGGATTCAGAAACTGCGCCGGGCGTTGGGAACGAACCGGGGTGGCATGTCTCGTATGTACACACCCTCCACTAGAGGCGGCACACCCATCCGGCAAACGAAACTGTCGCCGGACGGGCTGGAGTTCACCGAGGACGTGTCTGAGGCCCGGTGGGTGGAGGAGAGCTTCTCAGCCTTCGGGACGCTGCGTTCCTTGCTGCCCGAAGGGTTTGCGGCGTACGCCCGGATTTTCCACCCTGCCTACCTGAATAGAGATGAGGAGAGGCCGGTCCGGTGGTCTACGGTGGCCGAGTGGACGGGACGTACTGTCCATCCGCTGATGCAGTTCGAACGTATCGCAGGTCTGAGTGAGGACTCTCACGACATGTACAAAGACCCGCCGTGGGGTTCCCTACCACAGCATCGCTCCATCCCCGAAAGGGAGTGCCGTACCCTGGTCGAGGTGCTCAGGGGTTTTACCTCGACCCCTGACAGTTGCTACTTTTGCCTTTGGGAAGGCTATGGAAACATCGACACTCGCCTCTACAAGGCTAGTTCTCGGGTGAGAGCTCCGGGGCGGGACTACCTGCTATTCCGCGGGCCTATCGATGCCATCATGGCATTCATTACAAAGGATGGGCCTTTCTGGGGGCATTCGCCGAGCATCTGGTGGCCGGAGGACAGGGCGTGGTGTGTAGCAAGGGACATCGACCTGTTCGACACCTATGTTGGTGGGAGCCGAGAGTGCATCGAGGCGGTCCTAAGCAACCCGGACCTGGAGGCGTTACTTACAACTCTAGACGCTCGACTTGATCTAGGTGGAGACACCATCAATGCCAGGTCAAGTGGGCCCCATCATCAGGACAGCGGTGAGGCTAAAATAAGAGAGTCTACCGCTGGGGTGTCTCGTAAACCTTCATCCGATGGTAAGGCTCGTGGACGTTCCAGTAAACACCTTTGTGGGCTCACTGCTTGGAACACCTGACCCGGTGACCGATAGCCCAGGGCTTGATGGGGCCGCTCTTGGTTGTAGAAGGCCAGATAAGCCCCAATCCCCTTTCTGGCCTCAGTCCCATTTTGGTATGCCTTCAGGTACACCTCCTCGTACTTGATGCTGCGCCACAGCCGTTCCACGAAGACGTTGTCCATGCACCGGCCTCTGCCGTCCATGCTCACTTGAACGCCTTGCGCCAGCAGCATGGACCAGATGCAACCGACACAAAAACCTGCGGTACTCCTGGGCGGTTGATTTGGATGCAGCGAACGGAGACGGTCGTATATCCTAGCTGGTTTGGCGTCGCCAGCTCGTTGATCTGACGCCGAACGGCCTGATGACGCGTCCGAGTCTCAATACGTGGGCCTAAGTTGACGGTAGGCAGAACCATCTTCGAGATGTGGCTGGGCCTTTGAGTTAACCAGACGCAACCACCTATTGCCAGTAGCGAGAGGTCGCTTACTTCAGCAGGGCGCGGTCAATTTCACTCTTTCCTCTATGGGCGGTACCAAGCCAGGCATGAAGTCGGGCACGGTCGCTTCAACAACATTTGAGTAGCCAGTGCTACCTTCATTGGTGCACGCAAAAAGTCGGTAATAGTAGTGGTGGCCGGGAGGCAGCTTAGAATCCCAGACTCTTGCATACTTGAGAGGGTCATCTTCAGGTAGCAGCTCGCTAGGCGTTCTGATTGTTACTACTTCCCACGGCCCATCTGCATCGGTAGAGCGCTCCACAATCCAATGAGAAACCTCTATGTCAATACCTTCCCACCATAGAGCAATGCCATTGTTGTCCCAATGGCTATCATTAGCTACCAACTCGACTCCAAGAGACGTAGCCTGCTCTCTGGGTATGGCGGTAACTGATTCCATAGCTGCATCTTCCGGTTCGTTGCCTGCTTGGTAAGCTAATGTCCCCTCTTCGACAAGCTCTTCACACGTATCTGGGTTGGAGGCCAGCGTCCTTTGAGTCTTGGGTAGATCGTTGGGACCCCTAAACATCCTGTATGTGTAAACACACACGCCGTCCACACGAGTCCCCTGAATGATCTTACGAACACCATTGATTAGGGGAGCGTGATTCCAATCGTTTCTGATAACACCCGGCCCTTCCAGCGTTACATCATCAAGGCCCTTAGTGGAGCCTGACTGGCCGAGACTGCGAATGCTCCTGAAGATAGCAAAGGCGACCTGCTGTTGCGCTGGAGCCAGGTCTTCCCCCCACATAGTCAGCTTCGGTCCGCCCAAGTGCTTGAAGTACACTCCGGTGATGCCACCTGATTCGCCGGTGGGGGTAACCAGCTTCGCTTCAACGCCACCTATGGTGTCGTAGAACACAGAATAAGGGGCCTCCGGGTCGTTCCCATAGTTTAGCGGAGGTGAGTAGGCGCCATCGTCAAAAACGAGCCTTACTCCGTCCCCTACTACTTCGCCGACGTATGAGCCAATGCCCTGGAGTTCATTCAGTTTCCATCCAGGAGGTAAGCGTAGGGAGAAGCCCGGTACGCCTTCCCAGGCTGGCACTTCTAGGAACCTCCAGTCCGGCGACGGTTCCGCATCGATTGCCGATAGGGCACCTCCCTGCGACTCAGGGCCTGCGCTCTCGGTTCCTTCCGGCGTGGGCGAAGGCGTTGCCGTGGAGCAGGCTGCCAGCGCAAAGGCCGCTACCCCAATGGCAATCGGAACCAACCAGGGCACGATGTTGCCTCTATTCGAGAGAGTCTCGCTCATATTCGTTTGGGTAAGACGTTTTGGCGTGAGAACAAGTTCCCGAGTCTCTCAGTATATCTTCCGCTGGGAGGGTCAATTAGCCAATAAAGGCCAGGATCAACGGCCAGACCGCCAGGGAACCGGCGCCGGACGCTTCATAGTACGGCAACACGAGGCTGCCGAGGAACGCATACAGGGCCGACATCCCGCCAGTGTGGGAGAGGACGAAAACTGTCAACAGCCATGGCGATGTCACGCGCCAACGCCGGAGGGCCAGCAGATAGCCGAGGCCTGCGAACAACACCCAAGCCCAGAACAAACCCCAGCCCTGGAAGACATTGGTTATGGCAGGAATCTTGGCAATACTTCGGGGCACCACCTCCCTGCCTGTCTTGAGCACAGCGCAATCGACAATCACAACATCCTCTCCGGATCCCGACTCGCTTACCCGACCTGCCACAAGCACGGGCAGTCCACCTGAAGGCAGGGGTTCCGAAAGACCACGAGGCATGAAACCTCGTGGTCGCTCACACAAGACCCTAGTCCCCGAAGTGCCTTCCAACACTACTACCTGCCGCCCGCGATCCTTTAAGGCGTCCGCGTGAACAGCGGTGCCGGTCACGATGACATACCGGTCGAGGGAATATGCGCGCTCCACTCCACCTTCGTCGTAGCTCTCGGCGAGATGGCGTGCGGGGGTAGTGGCCGCGGGCGATCGGTGGCTGGCGCTGCATTCGGGTCTATGCCTCCAACAGGCGTCGGTGAGGGCGTTGCTGTCGGGAGCGCCGTTACGGTGGGGCTAGGTGTCTGGGGTGACGCACATGCGGACATCAGCCCGACCAGCAGGCAGGCCACCGCGATGTATGGAATCCAAGTCCGCATTTCGACAGTGAAGGATGCTCCCGAAAATCGGATGCAACTCCTCACTAGCTGCCGCCTCCGGCTTCTAGGTGCATTAGTTGTGTCTGCTCCCATGTCAAGTCGAGCGTCTAGGGTCATCGGAAGAGCCTCCGGGTCCGGGTCGCCCAGGACGGCCTCGACGCACTCTATGCTCCCACCAACATGGTTGTCGTACAGGTCGACGTCCGTAGCCACACACCAAGCCCTGTCCGCAGGCCACCAGATGTTTGGTGGACCAGGACAAAAGTGAGTAGCCCAGCGCAGATCCACATGATTCTGTTGGCCGGAAGTATCCGTCCCTCCGGTTCAATCGCACGTCGGGAGGTCTAGGTCCAAGCACGTTGGCTATAGATCGTGTCATCGCGTCTACTCCAAGATCACCTCATACGCGGTCGGTCCCGCACTCAGGTACCAGTTGGACGCAAAGTTGGCCAGGTGTACATGGGCAACGTAGTGTCCTGGAGTTGCCCGGCCGCCCTCGAAGTGCATCTGGTCCCAGGTCATGGTGAAGGAGGCGGTCTCGTCGGGTTGCAGGACGCGGCGCTCGTCTCCGTGGCGCAGAACAGCCACGTCTCGGTGTTCCAGAAGGCTGTGGATAACCACTCTCGGGGGCACGTAATCCAGGGGGACGGGCCAATCGCTGGTGTTGGTCAGCGTAAGAGTCAGCATCACCGGTTCGCCCTTGACGTATGCCGATTTGTCGGTTTTCAGTTCCCACCCGTAGGGGTACTGGTAGTCATCACTGGAGTCATAGCCCGGCGGGCGGAGACGCGCAGCGGTCACCATTGAGTGCGGCGAGCTGGAAGGCGCTCCCTCCATGAGCGCCTCGAACGAGCGCAGGCCATTGGTGGCAAAGGCAGCTCCCAGGTGATTCCCATCGTCCGTGCCGCAGAGGACGAGGTCGGGCGCGCCGCCCTCTCTGTCCCACCAGAGCGCGATGTACCGGGCGTTGCCAAGCAGTTCCCCATCGGCCCCACGCAGTTCCTGGGGCGTGGCGTAGAGCAACTCCAGTATCGTACCCAACTCGGGCGGGCGCGTGGATCCCGGCCGCTTGCTAAGACTTTCCAGTGGAACCGGCTCTCCCAGGTCCTTTAGCGCCTTCTGCACCGGCTCGGCCAAGAGCTCGCGGGTCACAGGTCCGTCCACGGGCGGGATTCGTTCCGGCCCGTGGTAGGCGACTGCGGCGGGGGTGATGTCGGCATCCGAAGGGACGCGCTCCAGCAGCCGGATCGCCGAGTCTAGCAGCACTGCTGGCAGGTATCTGATACCAATCCTACCAAAAACGATCTGTTGGCCATAAAATCTCCGCCCGTGGCTCGCAAGACCGATGGGTGTGCCATCGCCTGCCACGACCAACGTGCCCCGTTGGTAAGAGGGTGTGTAGTCCCCGTGCAGCGCGACGAGATGGTCCGGCGCGTTGAGACTGGGGCTGGCGTAGGTCTCCTTTACTACGAGCTCACCGCCGTCCTGGTCACGGCTCAGGAACAACACTGGCTCCCCAGGCGCTACCCTCCCGTGGTCCCCAGGCGCCACGACGAGGCCCTCAGCACCGATGGAAAGCAGTGCTGCGCCCGTGCGGGGGTCGAAGCGCTCAAGCTCAGCGGCGAAGACGCCCCGGCCGGATACCGTCACCGACAACGAAACGATTTCCTCCATGGGGTCAAGCACGGTGAGCACAGCGCCGTCGGCGACGACTAGCCCCTGCTGGTCCCGAGGGCGGCCGCTGGCCCGCTCGACGCTCACGCGCACCACGGCGTCCCGCCGAGCTTCGACGGATGCTGGCAGTGCGGGAGGCGGCAGATCGGGGTAGGCCACAACCTCCGCCGAAGGGCTTTCTGTTGGGTAGGGAATGGGAGTAGTGTTTGAGAACGGTGTGGCCGTCGGCGTCGTCAGGTCCGGTGTAGGGGTCGGCGCCGGGGCCCGGTAGGTGCAGGCGTTCACGGGGGCACTGGACACCGGTGGCGTGCCCTCTTCCGAAGACGGCTGCGTATTAGGAATTTGTTGGGTCGCAGATGGCGCGGCGGTGGAACAGGCGGCCAGTACAAGCACCGCTAACCCAAGGATGCTGGGGATCAGGGGTGACATGATCCTACTTCCACGATGCACTAGGCGCACGGTCTCCATTCGACATCCAAGGGCCAGGGTTTGAACTGGATGGTTCGGCCGCTTTCGGTCGTGAATACTGCCAGGTTATCGTTGACCAGTTCCATGATGCCCACACTATCAGCGGGAGCCCAATCCAGTGGCGGATTGCCGCTACCGTCGCTCAGCATGGGATCGGCCATCCAGAGTCGCCCATCGAAACGAGCGTCGCGGACACCGCAGTGGACGTATAACGTGTATGGGTAGCCTGTCCCAATTTCCACGCCCGGTCCTTGTGGTGGTTCCTCATGGCGATCCCGCTCCCGTGTGGGCATTGGCGCGGGTGTTGGCGTTGCCGTGGGGGATGGGGTATCCGCAGTTGTGGGCATCTGCACCTCCATCTCGCGGGCCTCGGTTACAAGCTCCTCAGGTGGGTCCAAATTCAACACTGCGCGCACCAAATAGGTGCCAGGGGGAACGGGCTCCCCCCGGTTGTCCACCTGCTCCCACTCGCCAACGAACTCCAGCTCCTCACCCGGTTCCAGAGTTTTGCTATCCAGCGGCAAGAGGGTGATCTTGGCGCACTTCCAATGCCATACCTGCTCTCCATCGGGCGTCGACACCACGAAGTCGTGGGGAGGCCTGCCGCCGAGCGAAATGCTCACCGAGTCATCGCTGATGTTCCGCAACGTCAGCTTCATCTGAACCGGCTCGCCGTAAGGGGCCTGAGATACGACCTCCAGCGAGTATTCGACGGCGCTGAGGAACGCTTCGTCCGGAGGCTCCCCAAGGTCAAGGGGCCATTTGCCCTCACATCCAACCTCGATGACAATGGCTCCCCTTGGGACATTCACCGTCGCTATGGCGGCCTCCATCTCCTCCCGCCCCCGGCGCCGTGGGTACATGACGATTTCAATGCGGTTCTTCCCCTCGTCCAGGTCGGTGTACACGATGCCTGGGACCTGAGAGATGGCACCGCTCAGGGTCCTGTACCAGGCGTCCAGGTGGTCCATGCTGTACTCGCCCTTCAGGACCCGGACCTCGCGGCCCGAGAGGAAATCGGGGCCGAACTCCTCATTCAAGGCCCGCTCTGCCTCTTCCTGCATCGAGGCGTCCTGAAGGTAGATGTATACGATGTTCTGGTCCGGATCTCGAAAGGCCCCTCCAAACCCGGGGACCCGCTCCGCAATCCGGGCCATTGGGTCCTTGGGTCCTTGGCGATGTTTCTTCAGCGCTTCGAGGACGGCAGGTTCCACCGGTAGGACACTCGCCACCATAGACGCCACAAAGGGGTCCGTCATAATGCCCCGCGACAGCTCACCCGACTCCAGCCAGAACGACCGCACGACCGACGTGCCGTCGGCGAGGCGGAAGCCGAGAAAGTAACGCGGCCCTTCATGGTCTCGATGTGCCTGGTCGACGGGCGATTGGAGCACCATTTCGACGAGGCGTTCGACTTGGCTTTCCTCATCTAGGGTGTCGAGCACCGTGCTTGCGTCCTGTTCGCTCAGGATGTCGACGGCCTTAACTTTGCCTCGGATGTCGAGCAGGTCCTCGCCGGTCCTGGCCAGTGGATTCGTGTCCGATTCAAACAGCCTTACCCTACCTTCCTCCAAAGTTGCTAGTCGGAACTCCGGTGAGTAACCCTTTACCGCGTAGACCGGCGTGCCCGGGTTCAGGTAGGTTGAGTCGCCGTCCTGGTAGCGATAGGCGGCCCCCACGTAGCCATCGCCCCTGAAGGCGATCCGGTAGAACTCTGGTCCCAGGTCTTCTGCAGTCAGGTCACGATCTCCCTCGCGAGTTGCTTGTCCAGCCAGCCTCCACCTTGCCAGGTAATGGATACCGCCGAATTGGATCAAGGGCACCCAGTCGATGACCGTCTCACGGGGCCGCACGTCCTCATCGCTCTTGAGACCCTTCTGGATGCGGTCCATCTCGGCCCCGTCCTCTAGCACCGCATCCAGACGTCCTGGGCCGCCACCTCGCCCGTCGTGTCTATCGATAATCTGCCCATCGCGGTCCAGCATGGCCTGGGAGCCGGAGGGGACATGAGTGACGTAGGCCACTTTGTCGGGCTGCTCCGGCGACAGGCCCTCCACGAAGGCGACCACGACACCGGCGCCGAGATCCAGTCTATAGCTCTCGGAGGCCGGCACCGGCTTGATGGAGCCGGGAAGCTGTGAGGTTGGCGTGGTCGTAGGTGTGGCCACCTGTTGGGTCTGTGCGCCGGTACCTGGTGACTCCTGAGTAGCCGTGGGTCCAGTGGGCTGTGCCTTATCATCGCAAGCCGCAGCCACCAACATTAGGAGGACCAACAGTCCTCCAACGATGCCAAGCTTTGGTACCCCCAATCGCCCGCTCAATCCTAGCTCCTTGCTGTGAAGCCTCATCGTATAGACCGTCCCTCTCTATCGGATATTGCGTCGCCACAGGAAAGCCCCCGTACCGACGCGCTACTGCCGTCCTACTTCCAAGTGAGCCCATAATGAGTATGACGCATCGGCTCAAGGAAAAGTTCCCCGATAGCAACGAAGCCGACCGCGATGTTCGCCCGCCGGCTCCTGGCTTAAAACACAGTCGTCGGACCCGGGCCAGAGCCCGACAAAGATCGTCCGCCCGTCGAGCTCGCACGCGGGGATCACGACGCCGCCCCGGGTCGGGGTGCGCCCGAATTCCGTCATCGTCCAATCTCCCGGGGCCGAGCACCAGGGCGGCCGCCCCAGGGGATAGCCGGCCCACACGGCGCGTTGCCCCACGAGCTCGGCGGGATCGTGCTCGTCGAGGAAGTAGGCGTCGAAGTCGGCCGGGTCGGGCTCGGGCCCCCCATTGAGCGCCAGGGCCAGGGAACAGGCCCCGACGAGCCCAACGATCACGGCGGCGAGGGCGAGCTTCTTCACGACGGGCCAACCACCACGGCCTTTCCTTCGAGGGCTACGGCGACCCCGGCGGCGAGAATCAGGGCCCGACCGACATCGGCCGCGATCTCCGCGCTCATACCCAACTCCCCGCCCTCGTGGGCCAGAGAGACGAAGAGGGGAGCCCAATCGTCGACCCGGCCGAGCTCGTAGGGCCTAACGAGCTCGACCACAAAGGCGTCGTTGACGGCGACCTTCGCGGCCACCCCCGGCCGCACCCCGGGGTGCGGCCCGACGAACTCGACTTGCAACCGCTCGTGCTTACTCATACCGGAATCCTCCTGGTGATCTCGGCCCGCTCCGGGCCGGTGAGCTCGTAATAGTGTTTGAGGGTCGTCCGGGTGTCGGTGTGGCCGACCATCTTCGCCGCCGCCTCGACCGGAAGGCCGCCGTCGATCAACGTCTTGATATACAGGGCGCGAAACTCGTGGGGGCGGACGCGGCGGCCGATCGCCCGCTCGCCGGCTTGATAGGTAATATCCCGCACGCGGCGGTCGGTGAGGGGGAAGATACGGGCATCCTGGCGGGTGCCCTGGCCCTTCACGTAGTCGAAGAGGCCGACGGCGAGCTCGGGCTGTAGGAAGACCCGCTCATAGACGGGCTCGCCCCGCTTCTTCCCCCGGAGCACGTAGACGCCCCGGATCGGGCCGTTCTCAAAGAGCGCCCCCGCCGTGAGGGCCAGGACTTCGCCGACACGAAGGCCGGTGCCGCGCATGATCTTGACGAGCAGTTGATCGCGGACCGTGCCGAGCTCGGCCTTGATCGCCTCATAGTCGGCTTGCGTGAGGGGATCGGGCTTCACCTTCCGACTTGCCACAATCGCGGAAGTTTGTTCCGTTTTTCGCACGAGGGTCATAGGTGTAGGCCTCCGCCAACTTCACGATCGTGGGGGGTCATAGTTCCGTTTCTGCTGATTACCGGCACCGTCGATTACTCGGCGAGTAGCCGCACCCCGAAGACGATCTCTGGAACGTAAGTGCCGTCGGGTATGTCGTCGTCGTCGTTGAGGTAGTGGAGCTTCATTTCGGCGCTTCCGGCCCCGGCGCTCTCCGCCGACGCCGCTAACGACTCAAAGGCATCGGCCCACCTATCGCCCGTGGATTCCCTGATCCGCCGCATCGCATCCTTCGCTAACATAGTATGGGCCCGTCCTTGCCGGCAATGTGGACGTCACACCAACCGCCGGCCAAGGTATCGCCGGGGTATATGAACGAACCCGACCTGAAAACAGGCGCGTTATCTGCCGTGATGACGATGACCCCTGAGTCGAAATACTGGTACTCGGAGTTCATTGCGGCGTGTTTAATGACGCCCGAGACGTCGACCACGATCGAGGGCTGTCCGCCGTAGTAGACGAGGTGAACCTCTTTTGTGAAGGGGTTCAGGTCGGCGCTTTGGCAGAACATGATGAACGCCTCAGCGTCGGCCGGCTTAGCGTCCTTGTTGATCAGGCTTGTTACCTGTTGGATGGTCAGGTCACGAACCGCCTGGTCACCTTTCGCTAGTGCTGATTCGACCATTCTTCCTCTCCTCTCGTCGTCCTGTTGTTTTGCGCCCCACTTCACGGGGGCTGGAAGATCATCCGGGAAACACGCGCAGCGTAGGCGGTCCTCGCCTTCGATGAACGCCACGTTGAGCCGCCCTTGGCATCGAGCACACCGATGGCTCTTGGCCTTTGTTTCGAGCGAGGCGCGGAGCCTCCGTTGCTCCTGGTAATCGTTGTAACGGCCAGCGTCGAACGTCGTTGGTGGGGACGCGTTAGGCATGGGCGGGCTCCCTGGCCTGCGTGGCCGTCTCCGTAGATCGTTCGAGCTTTTCCGCGAGGTCTTGCTGCGCTTCATCCAAGGCTCGCTGCCGTCGCTCCGCTTGGATCGCTCGTATGGCTTCGTCGGCCCTAACGAATGCTGCGACAGAAGCTATTGCGGCCTCGGCAGGGTCGGCGTGGTATGCCTTCGAGGACTTGACGTAGATCGTGCCCTTCGCGTCCTCACCGACCTCAACGCTGCTGATGGCCTCGGTCGTGACCTCGGTGAAGCTCTGACCATCTGGCACCTCGTGCTCAACGCTCTTCGTGATGACGGTGGGGGTTGTCATAGGGTCTCCTTTCGTTTGCCCATCCGCGGGGGCAGCGGATTGCGGAGCGGGCAGGCGTGCGTCGTCGCGGTTCCGCCAACGTCGGGGAGCTGGTCCTGGAGGGAGCCCAGGATGATGACCGAGGCGTAGCAGCTGCGGCGCCGACACCGCACGCGGTAGACGTCCCGCCGTCCCTCTTGTGGCGCCTTGGAGAGGTGCTGGAAGCTCCCAAGGTTGTGGCGCTTCAAGGCCGCCATGGCGCGGCCCCGCTGCTTGAGCTCGTTGAGGGTCGTCGTTGTCACAGGAGACCTGCCTTCGCTCGCTGTGCCAGCTGCACGTGCTGACAGCCAGAACCCAGCGTCATGCGGTTCCATTGCCCGCACCGCTCGCAGACCCACACACCGCGCTTGTACTCGTAGACCATGACGCCCTCCACGGGGCGCTGTCCCCGCTCGTGGACCGCGTACACGCCACCAGTTGGGCGGTAGACCTGCATCTCCCGATCTGATACCCTTGTAATTGGTGCCACTCGGGCACCTCCTTTCCTCCGAGCCCCCGGGCGTTTTCCAGCCTCCGGGGGCTCACTTTTGCCTATTCGAATGGATCATCCGCCTCGGACGGCTCCGTCAGGCTGCCCTGGGCCTGAGCCATGCGCCGGGGGTCATATGCATGCGTATAGCCATCCGTGGCTCGGGCAATAGCTAGTGGCCCCGTGGGGATACACCCCCAGGTACACCACCTGCTAGCAATTCCTTTCATTCCTTCCCTTCCTGACTATTACCGGCACCGCTCCTGGGCATTACACCGGCACCCCGCCAGAGCGGAAACATTGGTGGCAATTACAGTGGACCCGGGGCACGTCGGCCCGATGGCCGCAGCGCCAACAATAGGACGGCCCCGACGCGGTGCCAACGGGGTTTATTTCGTGGCACCAACTACAACCCTGGCCGACCAACGAGAATTTTCTACCCATCCGCCAACCCCCTTTTGTTCCCTTCCTGCGTATTATCGGTACTCGACCCCATTGCTCCACGACGGCTCCAGAAGTCCAGAGGGGTGAGAACCTACCCAAGCTGCAACATCGGCGTAGGCCAACGGCAGCTTCTCTCGAAGACACGGCAGACAGCAATTGAAGGCCGGGAACTGCGGGCCCTGATAGATGACCCGAACCGACGCCAGGTGGTCGCATTCCCCCGCTCGCTCCCTCGCAACAAGACCCTTCTCGCTCATTGGTTCCCCTCCTGAAATATCGATACCGCTTGCCCTGGGGCCTATTATCGATATTTCTTCCCTTCCTGGGCATTACCGGCACCGACCCCAAGACCCGCCACGAGCCCGACCGCCCCGATATTCGATCGCGATTCTTTCTTCATCACTTCCCCTCCTGGCTATTACCGGCACCGCCGAAGACGGCCCTCCTGTGGGTTATCAGCGCCGTCACGAGCTCGTCGATCGGCCGCCCCGACTTAAAACGCACGACGAGCGGGCCCGGGGCCCCGTCCACTTCAACCCACAAATGGACTTGCTCGGGCTCCCCCTGGCCGTCGGCGAGCGGGTGCCACTCGTTGACAGAAATCGCTTTCACGTCGAAGAAGGCCACACCTTCTACGTTCGTCGCCTTACCCATCAATTCCCCTCCTGGCGGGCCCCCGTGGAGCACTAGAATCAACGCCGCCAAATACAGATACGCCGACACCAGGACCAATAGACCGGCGAGGGCCAGCGACCAACCAACCGGAGAAATAATCGGTGAGCGCCAGGGCCCCAACGCTCAGGATGGGAGCCAAGGCGCAACGCTTGACGATTTCTCGCGTGTCGTCACTCAAAGTTTCTGCGTATTACCGGCACCGGCCGCGTTCCCTTCCACCCCATTGAAGATCACAAGGGCGCTCGGGAATGGGGCCCCGCTCTTACTGTCCCCGAACCGGAGCCGGCCCCGCACAAATCGGATTTCCTGAGCCTTCATCACGTAGTCATGCCACCACGCCGTATCAGTCCTGGCGGGTATCAGGCAGACGACGAGAGCGCCTTCCTGGGCCGATTCATAGGCTTTCCTGATCCACTGGCCCGTTACCTGTCGACCGTAGGGCGGATTGAGCCATATTCGCCCGGTCCAGGGCTTCGCAAGAGAGCTCCACAAGTCGCCCGCGTCGTGGAAGGTCGCCACCTTCGCGTTATCCGGGGTCGCACAGGCGTCAAGGTCGAACGGGCCGAATTCGCGGTCGACCGCATCAAAGAAGCCTTGCGGCGTCGGCCACTCGCACGACGCCGACGTAAACAGGGCGGAATTCACGTCGCGAGCTCGTAGGCCGCCAGGGCGTCCCGTAGGGCCTCAAGCGCCACCCCCGAGCCGTAGCGGCCCGCGATGCTCGCCTTCGCCGCCTCGACGACGGCGGCCGTAGCGTCGGGGGATCGGCACGCCTCGCACGGGTGCAAATGAGGGTCGACCTCCCGGTCCCGGCGCCGTCGAAGTAATGGAAGACGCACGCGCAACCCGGGCGCTTCCACCCCTCGGGCGTGCCCTGCAAGAGCTCCCTCGTCTTCATGCGGCCCCCTTCAAGGCCCGATGCACGGTCCGCGTCGACACCCCGAAGAGCGCGGCGACGGCCTCGACCTTCCCCCCGGTCTTCCTCGCGTACTCGGCGATCATCGCCGCCCGTCTTTGGGCGGATTCGCGGCGCATGATATTCGGGTCCAGGTCGTAGCGGCATTGCGGGAGCGGGCACAGGAGACAACTCGGGAGCTCGCCATCCTCACACCCGTCGTCGTAGTAGTAGCCGCCTAGGTGGCTATACCGGACTACCGGCAAGGGCCGGCGCGGCCGGCCGCGTGGCGTCGTCATGGTTTGACTCTCCTAGTGGTAGTTGCCCCTGGGATTCCAGAAGCCGGAGCGTGGAGGGATTCACCGTCAACGTGACGTGCTGGCACTCGACCGCGTAGAAGCCGACCGCCGTATACGGGGCCGAGCCCCCGCGCCGGGTCGGGACACCCCGGGCGTAGATCGTGCGGCTCTTGCCATACAGGTGACAGTCACCGCAACGCTTGACCGGGCCCGAGCGCCGCCGGCCGGTCATTGCGCCGGCCCCGTTGATGCACGCACATTGACCACGGCTAATGCGTGCATCGCGGCGGCCCTTCGTGCGTGCATCGTGGTCGCCAGGGCGACGAGGCGGGTGTATCGCTCGGCCGTGGCGACCGTGTGGGCGCAGTAGACGCACATCCAATCGCCGTCCAGGTCGCACCGCGCCCGGGTCGGTTCCTGGGCGCAATGGGGACAGCGCACGAAGACGGCCATCGTGCCGGCGTCCTGGTGGATCGTGAAGAAGCGGGGGGCGTCGGTGACGCTCATGCCGGCAACGTGGCCGGCCCGGAGCGGAGCAACGTCCCCGTAGCTGGCCGGTGTGCCTTCCGCCAGTGGTCCGCCTTGCGGCGGGGTTGCGGGCCCTCGGGGGATCGACGCAGACGCCGACCCCTCGGGACCGCGATTGAACCTGTCGGACAAGGGTTTTTCTCATTTTTGGCCGGGGCGCTCCGGCCGGTTGAACGGGGCTTTCGGCCCGGCGTAGACCCCTCACGCATGGGGGCGGGGAGTCTTGCCGAGTACCACGGCCAAAAATGAGAATGTCCGTTGAAAAGCTCATACGTTAGGCTCCGCCCAGAGGCGGTAGAAGCCGGGGTTGGGGCTCCCGGCGGGGTGTGGGCGGCCCTGACCGACGGGGATCAGGTAGAGCGGCTTGTGGGCCACCGGGCGGGTGTGCATGCGTCGCCGGCCGTTGTGGAGCGAGAGGAACGAGTCGAAGAAGCGTCGGGGTTTGCCGTTAGTAGTGGACCCATCAGGCGCGCGGCCCTGGTGCCCTCCCCCGACACGAACGCGAAGGCGAGGGTTAAAGCGTTTCGCCATCCCCCACCCTCGGCGCTCAATCGTGGACTCGAAACTATGCCCTAGTTGGCGGGCGATCATGGTGTCTTCTTCCAAACCGACAAGATCAGGCTCGACGCGGGCGATGCCGCCCGGGTCGACGTAGCCGGCGAAGTTGCGAGGGCCCCGGGCGACGACATACCACCCGCGCCCCCGCATCTTCGTTTGTGGGTCGAAGTGGCCCGATGGCCGGAGCCGGTCGTAGCGGCGCTGCGACCGCTCGGGGACGCCCATATCCTCGCGGATCGAGGCGCGGGCGTAGGGGTGCAAGGGACGGGGCTCGTGGATGCGGAGCCCCCGCTTGAAATCGAAGCGGTATTGCGGGGCCCGTTTTGCCGGCAACATCAGAAGGAAGGTGGCGGCGTTCCATGCCGCCACGCCGGCCCCCTTCGTCGACTCGGAGCGCGGGAGCGCGATCGCCAGGGGCACGGCGTGGAGCCGCGCCTGTACTTGCTGCAAGTGAAAGACGATCGCGACCCGCTCGGCCCCGACCAGGGAGAGCCCGGGCCTGTGCCCCTTCTTCCAGTGATCCCGCACCCACAGGCGGCCGCCGCCTTTGCGCAGGAGCCGGTAGACCGACGAGCGCCCCCACCCGCACGCCATGAGGGCCGCCACGGCCTCGTTATAGCCGAAGTGGCCCATGTTGCCCTGGTCGAGGTAGCGGAGCAGGCACCACGCCCGGAAGGGCTGTTGCAGGCCGCGACGGCGGGCCTCGCGCTCGAAGTCGCGATTGACATAAACGGGAGGCGCGTCGGGGTCGCTCAACAGGGCCCGGAACGGGCTTTGTTCCGTGGGGGCCAGCTCGGGCGCCAGCGCGGGGTTACGGGTTGAAATAGGGGGTATCATGGTGGACGGACGGCGGGGGTAGGATCGCCCGACCAAGGCACCTACGCCCAGCGCGCAAGGGTCTTTCCCCCCGCCGTCCGCTCCCAACGCGTCCCGAGGAGGAAAAGGCCGCGTTGGGTTGATGCAAGCAAACGCCCGGGGTCGCGGGGTGCGGTCCGCGAAGACCCGGGCGGTACTGCCGTTGGAGCTGGGCTTCAGGCGCCGAAACCAGAGTAAACTTTGGTTCGCCTAATGCCTGTTATGTAGAGATACACTGTAGACCGCAACAGGTTAGCCTTAACATAATGATTTCGGGGCGCGAAGCCCACCGCCGTTCCCAGCGCCCACAGTCATTCTGAGCGAAGCGAAGAATCTTCCTACGGCCCGGACCGCTGGCTGGGCTCCTCGGGGGTTGAGAAATGGGCTACGAGTCGGCGCGGTCGAGGAACGAGGCGCTATCGCCGCGTCACACGAACGTCAGCGCGCGTCACGCGGGGATCACGTCGGACTCGGCGGCCAGGAGCAGGTACGGCTCGCCGAACTGCTCCTCGTTGGCCGAGTCCCAGTCGACGTCGGGCTCCAGCGGACGAAACCGCAGCCCCCAATCGCCTCCGTAGACCAGGTAGGAGACAGCATCCCCCGAGTCCTCGACGGGGACGCAGTAGACTGGGCACGGCGACCCGTCGCCTTCGCTGCTCCAACCGGTGACCCAGTGGCGAATCCCCACACCGGCCCGAGTGTCCATCTTCACCTTGGAGACGAGATACGCGTCGGCGAGCGACGAGAACACCCGCAAAGGGATGCCATAGGCGTTGTCGTTGTCTTCGACCTCGACGTATATCTGCATGAGCGCCTCGGATGAAGAGAGGGGCCTCGCGTGTCCGTGAGGGCCCTCATTATGTACAGCGAATCCAGCGTTATGTCGACGCCCGCTTCCGTTGGGCGTCGTCTCTAGTCGCGCGTCCCCAGGATGCCGACGCCGACGCTGAACGAGCCTGGAATGCCCCCGAGGTTGTGCACCAGCCCCAGGTCGGCGTTCTTGACTTGCCGTGGTCCCGCTTTGCCCTGGAGTTGCTTGTACACCTCGTACATCATGCGGATGCCGCTGGCGCCGATGGGGTGTCCGAAGCATTTCAGGCCGCCGTCTGTGTTGACCGGCAGCTCGCCTTCGAGCGTGTACGTACCCGCGTCCACGTCGGCGGGCCCGCCACCCCGCTCGCTAAAGCCCAGGTCTTCCATGATGATCATCTCGGTGATCGTGAAGCAGTCGTGGACCTCGGCCATGCTGATCTGCTGCCGTGGGTTGGTGATCCCCGCCTCTTCGTAGGCCTGCTTGGCGGCGTGCACCGTCTCCGGGAAGTGGACGAAGTCGAAGTCGTCCCGCAGCGTGCCCTGGCGGCCACCCACGGCCAGGCCCAGGCCCTTGACGAGAATATAGTCGTCGCGGAAGTTCTTCGCGATCTCGGGCGTCGTGATAATTGCTGCGGCAGCGCCGTCGCTCACGCCGCAGCAATCGTAGAGGCTGAGGGGCCACGCGATCATCGGGGCCCGCAGCGCCTGGTCGATCGTGATCTCTTTTTGGAAGTGGGCCTTGGGGTGGAGACTGCCGTTGTGGTGGTTCTTCACCGCGATCTTGGCGAGGGTCTCGCGTCCCCTGTCCGGGTCGATGCCGTAGTGGTGGAAGTATCGCGTCGCGGCCAGGGCGAACTGGGCCGGGGGCGGCACCGCGGTCTCGGTGTTGGCGTTGGGAAGGATGGCGTTGTTGCCCAGGCCGGTCCAGCCCGTGTCCTTCAGCTTCTCGACGCCGGCAACCATCACGATGTCGTAGGCGCCGGAGGCGATGCCGTAACAGGCGTTGCGGAAGGCGTCGGTGGCGGTCGCGCAGGCGTTCTCGACGCGGCTGATCGGGATGTAGTCCAGCTTCAGAGCCTGGGCCAGGAGCTGACCCGTGAACGCGGTGACGTAGGTGCCGAGCCATGCCGCCTGGATGTCCTTCGCCTCGAGGCTGGCGTCTTCGAGCGCCTCGTAGCAGGCCTCCACCAGCAGGTCCTCGGGGCCCGAGTCCCAGCGCTCGCCGAACTTGCTGCAGCCCATGCCGATGACAGCTACCTTGTCGCGAATTCCACCCATGAGGTGCTCCTCTCGCTATCCCGAGTTGGGGTCGACTGCTCCAGGGCCCCCAGTATATCAGACGCCGATCGAGCTCCTGTCTCGCCTCGACAGGGTCAGCACGTGCACGCTGGTGAACAGGTTGACGATGGCGACCAATACCGCAACCGCGATCATCGCGCCGGCGAGGCCGGCGGTGAACTCCCCATACCCTTCCCAGCCGGAACAATCGAAGGAACAGCTCGAGTCGTAGGCGGCGACCCCCATGGCCGTGCCGACAACCGCCGCGAGAACGGCTCCCACTACGGTGACGACGATGGTCTTGAGCGTTCCACCCACCGAGCCGATCCAGAGATAACCGAGTCCGAGGCCGATGGTCAGGTTAATTACCGCGCCTGCGACGTATGCCCACAGAGGTATCGCTCGTTGCTCAGTGCGCGCCATGATGACCCTCCTTCCGGCTACCCCGACATTGGGGTGCCTAGGAGGACTCTAGAGCGGAGTCGGGGCCGCCACATGAGGCGGAGGAACCCAAACGGCTAGTACGAACGCACCAGCGAGGTCAGGCTGCGACGGGCGTCGCCTCGCGCAAGGGCATCGCCTTCCAAAAGTACGTGTGGACGCCCTGGATGACGCCGATCTTGCGGAACGTCATCCGCACGGGCATGCCGACCCGGATCAGGTCGACGTCGCGGTCCGTGAGCATGCACATGATGCGGCCGCCGCCGTTGAAGTTGACGACCGCGATGACGAACGGTACATCAGGCGTGCCGCCCACGTAGTCCATCGAGTAGGTGAACAGCTCGCCGCGCGTGTCGGCAAGCCGGACAGGCTCGACCTCGTCCTTGGCGTTGCAGAAGGGACACACCCGCTGCGGGGGATAGGTGATGTGCCCGCACGAGGTGCAGCGGCCGCCGTGGAGCTTCAGGTTCTGGTCCCGCTCGCGCCAGCTCGCCTGCAGCGACACCTCCATGGGCGACGGACGGCGGGCCATCTCCTTCCCCAGCAGCTGCCGCCACTGCAGCAGCGCGTCGTAGTCCTCGATCACACCCTTCGAGTCGAGATGCCGCCGGACGCCGAGGCGCTCGGGTCTGGGCACAAGCGCGTCGGTGGCACGCAACAGGACCGCGTCGGCGCCGTCGCCGTAGGCCGCGACGAGCAGCCGGTTACCCGGGTCGGCCTCCTCGAGGGCCGCAACCAGCAGCATTAGGGGGAACGCCGTCCCCGTGTTGCCCATCTGGCCGTAGAGCGGGTCCTGGACCTGGGCCGGATCGAGACGGAGCAGTCGCGAGAGCTCCGCGTGGCGTCTCGGGTCCCAGCTGGAGTAAACGACGCGGGCTAGGTCGCCGATGGCGATCCCCTGCTTCTCGAGCAGGGCCGCCACCACCGCCTGCATGAGCCGGTTGTACCCCTCGTCGGCGATGAAGCGTTCCTCGCCGGTCCGGATGAAGTCGCTCCCCGTCGAACGCCAGATGTCGAGCATATGCTCGGAGATGCTGTGGAAGCCCTCGACCTCGGCGACGACGTTGTCGTCGCTCATGAGGAGCGCGGCCGCCCCGTCGCCCATCGAGCGGTCCTGGGCGCTCTTTGGCGCCGCCATGCGCTGGTCCGAGGCGACCACCAGGACGTTCTTCGCAGAGCCGCCCTTGATGGCGTCCGACGCCGACCTGATGGCCGAAGTCCCCGCCCGGAGCACGTTCCCAACGTCCGAGGTGAAGATGTCCGTGCGCAGGCCGAGGGCCGTGGCGATCGTCGCGGCGCCCTGTTTCTCACCGTAGGGCGAGGTCGTGGTGGCGAAGATCACCCCGTCGACCAGATCACGGTCGAGGTCGGCGAGACAGTCCGTCGCCGCCGCTACCGCCATCGTGATGCTGTCCTCGTCGAAATTGGCGATGGCCTTCTCACCGGGGAATCCCCAACCCTTCGTTTCCTTGGTGAGACGGTACTTGGGGACGTAGGCGCCGTACGAGCGGATGCCGACCATGGGATCCTCCAGGTTTGAGTGCCCGGAAACTATAGCACAGCGGCACCGCACCCTTCGTTCCCGCTCTCCGCGCCTGAGAGGGGGCCAGGGGGAGAGGTCCAACAGGAGGAGAGCCAACTTCGGCGCTTCCTTCGCGTTGTCCTTGTATACGGCCTTTGCAGCAGCCACCCAGAGGCGCCCTGGGAAGCGGCGGCGGGCTCGCACACATCGGTTTACACACTCAAGGAGAACAAGATGAGACGCGCATTCCTTCTCACCGCCGTCGTGTTCGTGGTGGCGGGGCTCCTCGCCTCGGCGCTGACGGCACAAGCAGCGACCAACGCTCAGGACGCCCCCGCGGGCGTGACCGACCAGGCCGGACCCGACATTCAGTCCTTACCTCCAGACGCGGACGGCGGCAAGCCCCCATGGTGGCCCATCCCTCCCCTGAAGCGGCTCGTTCCCTGGAACGGCCCCTTCGAGAACTACCTCGGCAGCGAGGTCCGGTTCATCGATCAGGACGGCAACCGCGCCCGAGCGGAAGCCCATCCAGGCGTCGTCGTCAGGGTCGGCGAATGGGCCGTGTCCATTGAGCGTAACGACGGGACCGGCATACAAGCCTTCGATTTCGGCGACGACCCCCCGGACCACGTCAAGCGCGTCCTGAGCCACATCGAGCCCGGCGCGAAGGTGGTGGTCGTCACGTTGAACGGCGACCCCAAGGCCATCCTGACCGCTCGCCGCCACCATCCGCGGCCTCGGCCGGATGACGGCGACGGCTCGGACCGCCCGCGGCCCAGGCCTCGCCTCGAGGGCGACGCGTCCGACGCCGGTGACGTTGCCGCTCTTCGAGAGGCCGTGAATGCGCGGCTCGCGGAGCTGCGCGACGCGGCGACAGGCGTCTAGCCCACGCCGCTTCTTACTAGCGGAAGAGGTCCTGCTCGGCGTCCCGGACCAGGGACGCCGAGCTTCCTTTTCCTTTGGGGTACGCATAGCCCCGCACGATGGCGGCGGGGATGCGGTCCAGCTTGCCCATGATGGGCTCGGTGGCTGAGGCCAGCTCGTCGGCGACGGCCAGGACGCTGGCGCGGAAGAGGAAGCCGGAGGGGTCGCGCTGCCCGCGGTAGTCGATGAGCGCGGGCATGCCGGCGATGCCGATGGCGACGTTGGTACAGCCGTGACGCCAGGGGCGGCCAAAGGTGTCGGAAATGATCACGGGGACCGTGGCCCCCGTCAGGCGCCGCACGCCGTCGCGGATACCCTGGGCCGAGCGGTCCGAGGACTCGGGTAGCAGGGCGACGCTCCCCTGGCCTTCCAGGTTCGACGTATCGATCCCCGCATTGGCGCAGATGAAGCCCTCGCGCGTCTCCGTGATGATGACGCCCCGGTCCATACGGACGATCCGTCGGCTCTCCCGCAACACCAACTCAACGAGACGGGCGTCTTTATCATGTTCCTTGGCCACTTTGCTGGCGAATTCAGACGGCGTCACGCTGTCGAGGACGACGAGCCGCCCCTCCGCCTTGGAGACCACCTTCTGCGTCACCACGAGGATGTCGCCCTGCTCCAGGGGCGTGCCCTGCTCGGCGGACGCCTCGACGAGCGTCTTCACCAGGTCGTCGCCGGGGTAGACCTCGGGGATCCCCGTAATGCCGATGACGCGATACTCGGGAGGTGGCTGGGAAGGTGACATGGTAACGAGAGGTCTTGAAATCGTAGCGGGGGAATTGATAAAACTCAGACGCCGACGATGCGGATGCTTGAATTGCTCTTGTAGATGCGGTTTATGTTAAGCAGAAGCGCCGTGATATCCTCGACGTAGCGCGAGTTCTGGAGTCCGCCGCCATCGACGGCCCGCACCCCCGCTATCTCCACGGCCAGCTCCATCACGGCGCCCTTTGCGTCCGCGTTGTCGCCACAGACCACCACGTCGCAGGGCACCTCGTGGTCCATGTCCATCAACTCCTTGGCGCTGAGGTTGTGGAAAGCGGCGACCACCGTCGCCCCTTCGAGGACCTGCTGGGCCTGCTCCGCGGCGGACCCCTCCTCGACGATCAGTGCCGAAATCTTGCCCTTGGCAAACTGTAACGGCACCACGGTGTCGATGACCGTCTTGCCCGCGGCGCCGTCCTTGAGCTGCTCGAGGATATCGCGCTGCCCGGCGTAGGGCACGGTAATAACGATCAGGTCGCCCGCGGACACCGCCTCGGCGTTCTCCATACCGCGCACCTTGCCATTGGGAACGGCGTCGAGCACCTTCGCGGCGGCCTCGTCGCAGCGCTCCTGACGTCTCGACCCAATGAACACCTCGTGTCCGGCGCGAGCGAATCGCATCGCCAGGCCAAGCCCTTCCGGGCCCGTGCCACCGATGAACGCGATGCTTGCGGGCTGCTTGGCCATGCCGTCTCCTGTCATCCACGTGGGCGGCCTCCATTATACGCAGGGCCTTTCCGGTGTCTATTCGAGTCGCCCTGACGTTGCGAGAAGGGTATTGACAGAATATATCGTCCGATATATATTAAGTTACATCGACAGTTAAACATTCAACAAAGGAGAACAAGGAAATGTTCAAAGCCATCCACGAGCGACTACACGAGCATGCGGCACATCGTCAGCGGTTCGGCGGCCACCGCTGGGGACACCGCCGCCACGGCGGCCACGGAGGTCCGGCTTTCTGGTTCGGTGGCGGCGGCCGCCTCTTCGAGTCCGGCGAGGCCCGCCTGGCCCTGCTGTCCCTCATCGCGGAAAAGCCGCGTCACGGCTACGAGATCATGACCGAGGTAGAGCAGCGCACCGGCGGGGCGTATCGCCCCAGCGCGGGCTCGATCTACCCCAACCTCCAGCAGCTCGAGGACGAGGGCCTCGTGACCTCGGCGCGAGAGGCCGACCGCACGGTCTACACGATCACAGACACGGGCAAGGAGCGCCTCGAGGCCGAGCGCGACACGGTGGAGGAGATATGGGAGCGCGCCGAGGAGCTCGGCGAGTGGGGCACCCCATGGGCCCCGGGTGTCATGGAGATCGGGCGCTCGTTCATGACCTTCGCCAAGAGCGCGGTCAAGGCGGTCACCAAGCAGAACGCGGACCCCGACGAAGTCAGGGCGGTCCTGGACCGGGCCCGCAAGGAGATCGAGGCCCTCGGCAAGAAGAGCAGGCGATAACAGTCGCTACACTCTGTGATTCCAAAGTGGGTGACGGGGTGCCGAAAGACACCCCTAACCCCCCCGAAGGGGATTCAAGGTAGCCCCTCGGGCAAAAGAGTTAGAGAGGGGCACATCCCCTTCAACCTTTTCCAGAGGGGCTCTGCCCCCTCTGGACTCCCTCTTTTTGCTAGGCCCTCGCCGCGTCGAACTTCTCGCGGCTAACGACCGCGCCCGTGAGGGTGTCGGCGGTCTGCTGGGCGAGGTAGAGGGCCACCGGCTCGATCTTCCACGGGTCGACCCAGCCATCCCAGTCCGCGTCAGGGCCCCGGCCGAAGAGCGCGCCCTCCGTCCTCATCCGCCCCGGCTCCAGGGCGTTGACGGCGATCCCGTACTCCTTCACCTCGGCCGCCAGGCCCCGCGAAAGGCGCTCGACCGCCGCCTTCGTCGAGCCGTAGGCAATGGTGCCACTCCGGGCCAGCGTCGACGCCGCTGAGGTGAGGTGAATGATGTTGCCGCCGCGGCGCTCGATCATCCCCGGCAGCACTGCCTGACTCAGGATGAACGCCCCGCGAACGTTGACGCGATAGATAAGGTCCCACCGCTTGAGCGGCGTATCGATCAGATTCTTGTAGAAAATCACCGCCGTGCTGTTGACCATGACGTCGATGGGGCCCAGCTCGGCCTCGACCTGCTCCACCATTGCGCGGACCTGGTCTTCGTCGGTCGTATCACAGCGCACCGGCAGCGCGACGCCGCCGTCGGCGCGAATCGCCTCCGCAGTCTCGTTGATCGTCCCGGGGATCTTGCCCGGCTGGTCCGTGCGGGCGACGACGGCAACCTTCGCGCCCTCCCGGGCGTAGACCTGGGCCATGACCTTCCCGATGCCCCGGCTGCTCCCGGCCACCAGCATCACTTTCCCATCGAGTTCGCCCATCCATGCTCCTGACGGTACGCCCGTTGGCGGTACTTTGGCCCGCCATGATAGCACGTCTCGAATGCGCGGCAGTCGTCCCGCGACAAGTGCAACCGATGGCGGCGCCCGACCAGGACCGGCGCGGCAAGCCTTCCGTTGCAATAGCTAAGCGAAACAGCGTATAGCCCAGCGACGGCTTGTCCGTGTAGAGCTCCTAACGAATGTGCGGGGCGTAGTCCATTCCGATGTGCCCCTGCTTCTCCCACTGGCGGTAGCGCTCCTCCGTGGTCCCAAGGAGGTCTTTATACACATACTCGTTGTGTTCGCCAAGGAGCGGCGCCGTCTGCCGCAGCTCGAAGGGCGTCTCGGACATGCGCCAGAACCCGAACGGGTAGTCGTGCGTGCCCGCCTCCGGGTGCGCGATCGTGTGGAAGAAGCCACGCTCCCGGAGGTGACGGTCGCGCATGATCTCGGCGCTGTTCATCACAGCCCCCGCGGGAACACCAGCCGTTTGCAGCGCCTCCTGGGCCTCCATCGGGTTCCGCAGGCGTGTCCACTCCGCGATTCGCTCGTCCAGCTCTTCCTGGTTGCGGTGACGCCGGAACCCATCGGCGAAGCGCCGCTCACGTGCCCATTCCGGGTCACCCATGGCAGTCCGCAGCGCGCGCCATTGCTCGTCGCTGCCCACCCCGATGGTGACCCATGCGTCGTCGCCTTCGCAGGGGTAGCACCCATGAGGCGCCATGAACGGGTGGCGGTTGCCCAGCGTCCGCTGCTCGCGGCCGTTCATCGAATAGTCCAGGAACGCCGAGCCAAGATGGTGGATGTAGTTCTCCGCCATGCTCATGTCCATCCACTGCCCCTGCCCTGTCCGGTCGCGATGATGCAACGCGGCCAGGGTCAGCCACACCAGGGCGGCCCCGGCGGCCGGGTCGGCCGCGACGCAGGCCGTGTTCGAGCTCGGATGGTCCTCCGGGTAGCCCCGCAACCAGGCATGGCCCAGGATGTCTTCGAACTGGCTCCCGAAGCCACGCAGCTTGCGGTACGGTCCCGTAGCGCCCATGCCGGAGATTGAGACCATGATGACGCTGGGGTTCACCTTCCGCAGGCTTTGGTAATCGAGGCCGAACTTGTCCGCGACGCCAGGCTGGTTCTCGATGAACAGGTCGCTGACCCGGATCAGGTCACGGGCGATATCGGGCCCCTCGGGCTGATTGAGGTCCACGGTCATGCTGCGCTTGTTATGCGCGACGGATGTGTAGTGGGCCGTCCGGTTCCAGGGCCGCTCACCCGGGTCCAGGTCGGGATAGGCGCGCCCCATGACGCCGAGCGAGGGCAGCACGTCCCGGTCGGGTCGGGCCATATTGCCTCGGGTCGTTGGCGGGAAAACCTGGGTCGATTCCAAACGAATCACCTCGGCGCCCATGTCGGCGAGGATCATCGTGCCGTAGGGCGCACTCATGACCACGGTCATCTCCGCGATGCGGACTCCTTCGAGCGGGAGACGAGACATACGGGGTCCCCTAGACGACGTTCGCCCGGCGAAGCTGTGCCAGCTCGACGGCGCTGAAGCCCAGCCGGCCCTGCAAGACGTCGCGATTGTGCTCCCCCAACAGCGGCGCGCGCTCCAGCTTCCACGGCGTTGCCGTCATCCGTGTCGGGACGCCTGGATAGAGCGCGGTCCCGACCACGGGGTGGTCGACCTCCTGGAAGAATTCTCGTTCTTCGAAATGCGGGTCCTCGAAAACATGCCCTGGCGAGTAGATCGGCGCGCAGTAGACACTTTCGAGTTGCGCCTTTTCTTGAATCTGCGCCATGGTCCAGTCCTCGGCCCATGTACGAAACAGGTCATTGAACTCACGACGTCGCTCGGGGGCGACCAGGTCCTTGGGCGTGGCAAACCGGACGTCCTGGGCGAGCTCCGGCCTCCCGATCATGCGGCAGGTCCGCGGGAAGAACCTGGGACCACCGCCGTGGATGTCGATGAAGCCGTCCTTGCAAGGGAAGACGCCGTTGGGGAAGATCTGCCAGATGTTGTCCGCTCGAGTTGGGAGCATCCCCGAATACGCATAGGACGCGATCCACTGGAGACGATGGTTGACGCTGGCAGCGGCGGTCTCGTAGATCGCCACGTCTGAGTGCTGGCCGCCTTCCCCGCCACGCGCGCCGTGGAAGGCGACCATAGTGCTGGCGGCGGCCATGTTCCCCGCCTGGTAGAGGGTGACGTAGTTGGCGAGACGGACCGGAGGCCGGTCAGGCAGGCCGGTGCCGCTCATGTTGCCGCCCGAGCCGTAGAACACGATCTCGGAGCCCAGGTAGTCTCGGTACGGCCCCGTTTGACCGAAGTTGGACAGCGACGTGTAGGCGACCCGTGGATTGAGCGAGCGAACCGCCTCGTACCCCAGACCGAGCCCCTCCACGGTACCCGGCCTAAAACTCTCTACGACCATGTCCGCTGATGCCGCAAGATCGAGAGCGACGCTCCGGCCGGCGCCGCTGCGAAGGTCCAGGGTGAGGCTCTTCTTGCCCATATTGAGGTCGAGAAAGAGGGCGCTGGTCTCTGGATCGGGAATGTCGTCCTTGAACGGCCCCAAGTGTCGGGTCGGGTCGCCGCCCCAGGGGCGCTCGATCTTGATGACCTCCGCGCCCATGCCAGCCAGGACCTTGGTGCAGTAGGGCCCGGCTATGTCAGAGGTCAGGTCGAGAACGGTGACGTCGGAGAGGGCAGTGGCCATGGCGCTGAGCGGACGGACCGGAAGCGCTGAAGGGAAACCCGGTGCGTCGCTGCGCCACAGTATAGTACAGCGGCCTAGCGGCGGCCCGTGAAGAACCCCTTGACCTTGTCGAGGAACGACCGGGAACCGCGAGCCCGCTTTGTGGTGTGCCAATCGCCCTCGGCCTTGTAAGAACGCTCCAGGTCCTTGATTCGCTGCTTCAGGAAGTCCAGAGCCTGCTTGTCCTCGCCATGGTCGATCCAGAATCCATCGCCATGCTCGCACATGTCCAGCTCCAGATTGCGAGCGCGGTAGTTGAACGCCGTCAACTGCCGCTCGCACCAGGGACAGACGAGCTCACTCTTCCGCTTCGCGTAGACAAGGGTTCCCCGCGTCTTCTCGTCCTCGATGACCTTGGACTCCAGCTCGTGCATCTGGTGCTCGTCGAGCCAGATACCCTTGCACGTCGTACAGCGATCGACGTCGATCCCCTCGTGGTGCTCTTCGATGAACTCGGTGCCATCTCGAGGACAGCGCATGTTCGCTCCTTCCAGGGCTACGCCCGCGGGTCCGGGGACGTCAGGGGCGGCCTCTGGCAGTCCAGTGTAGCACGCGGAAGCCGGACCTCCCGTTTGGGGCGCGCCGTACAATGATAGCCTTCGTCCTTCTGGTAAGGCCCCGGTTGTTCGGCCGCCACGGGCGTCGGGAGGCCCCGAGACGGCTGACGTGACACCGAAGGCGACCGGCGATACGCCTGGCGTAGCAAGACCCACGCGGGGCCTGCAGACCTTCCGCTCTCTCCAGCACCGCGACTTCCGTATCCTCTGGATAGGCCTCGCCATCGTGGCCGCGGGCCAGTGGCTGGAGCAGGCCGCTATCAGCTGGCAGGTCCTCGAGGTCAGCGATTCCGTGTTCTGGGTCGGCGTGTCCCACGGTGCGCGGGCGCTTCCCTTTCTGCTGATGGGCCCCATTGCCGGTGTCGTAGCCGACCGGTTCGAGCGCCGCGCCGTGATTGCCCAGACCCAACTGTTCCTCGCCGTCGTCATCGGCCTGATGGCGGTGCTCAACCTCGCCGACCTCATAGTCCTGTGGCACGTCCTCGTCTTCTCCTTCGCGCTAGGAGCCGGCTGGACCTTGAACAACGCCGCCCGCCATGCGTTCGTTCCACAACTCGTGCCGCCGTCGCAGCTGATGAACGCGGTCGCGCTGTCCAGCATCGGGTTCAACATCTCCCGCACGGTAGGCCCCTTCGTGGCGGGGATATTGCTTGCGGTGCTGAACTTCGGCGGCGTTTACGCCATCGCCGCGGGGATTTACGCCATCGTGCTCGTCACCACGTTCATGATCCGAACGCGCTCCCGGCCCGCCGGCGCCACGACAGAGTCGTACTGGACCAGCGCCAAGGAAGGGTTGGCCTACATCCGAGGGAACCGCCCGCTGCTCGCCCTGGTCCTCTTTGGTTTCCTGCCGGTGACGGTGGGGATCCCCTACATCGCCCTCATGCCCGTCTTCGCCCGGGACGTTCTCGGCCAGGGCGAGGTGGGGTTCGGTGTACTGCTGGGCGGCGCCGGGACAGGTGCGCTCATCGGCTCGCTGATCATGGCGTCGACGGGAAGCGGACGGAGACCGGTGGCCGTCATGCTCGTGTTCGGGGCTCTCTTCGGCGCGGCCCTCATCGGCTTCGGCCTCTCGGAGAACTTCGCGATCTCCATGGTGACGGTCACCCTCGCTGGCGCGATGTTCATGATGTACATCACGATCAACAACACCCTGGTCCAGGTCGTGACCGACGACGCGATGCGAGGACGGGTGATCGCCGTGCTGATGATGCAGTACGGGCTGACCCCGCTGGGCGCGATGATCGCGGCGGGCGTGGCCGAGCTGCTCAGCCCCGGTGCCGCCGTGGTGGGAATGGGCACCATCATCGTCGTCTTCGGCGCCGTCGCGTGGGTCGCGATGCCCCAATTCCGCGATATGGAACAGGGGTCGCTGCGCCCGCCGGCGCCAGTGACGTAGCGGGTCACGGACTGCAGCGAGGAAACGGAGCGCGCCTCAAGACCGACGCCCCAACTTTACCTGAAGGTCATCACAGCGGACAGCACCGACGGCATCGTCCTCGTCAAGACGAGGGTCGAGCCGACCGCGGGCTTGATCTCGATCGTGAAGGTGTCGAAAGTGCCTAGCGGATTGTTCGCTGGCAGGGCGGTGAGGTCTACCGCTATGGTGAACTGCTCACCAGCCTCGAGCAGATCATCGCCGTCGTTTTTTCCCAGACCGTTCTTGGTCCAGGCAATGTCGGCGACAACAGTGTCCCCCTGAGAGTACGACATCACCGTCGTGTGGCTCTTGTTCGCCTCGTCGGAGAGGATGCCGTCGCCATCGGTGTCCGTCGTAACGTGCAGGTCGATGGGCGCCTCCAGGCTCAAGATGCTCTGCAGGTTGAACTCGATGATGTCGACGCCGTTGTCGCCAGGGACATCAATGGCGACAACCGTGCCGCCGATCTCCATGACGGCGGTCTTGCCCGATATGCCGGTGTTGACAGTCTCGTTGCTCGTCTCCGCAAAGAAGAATCCGGCGGAGATCAGGACATAGGCCATCACAGCGACGACCGCAACGGGGATGAGGAAGACAAGAATCGAGTCTAATCCCGAAATTCCCCGCTGACCGCGATGGATCTCTTTCGTTGTCGGCTCTGGCACGACTCCCGCCGGTGATGTGTGGTCTCGGACCTTCTGCATGCCTTTCTCCGGGACGGGCATGCGGGCCCCGTTGTAGAGGTACCCGTTATAAGGGTGGGACTTCGGGGGTGCCGGGCATAGCGGGGCGACCCTCAGACGTCCGCATGATTCCCCCCAAGGCAAAAGGGACCCACGGACTGGATCGTCGAGGTTTAACTGATATGATAGGCCAGCTTTAGGCCGAGAACAGGGACGAACGATGAGTGAATACATTCCCAGCGCCACCCGGTGGGTGGCGGAGCAAGTTGAGCTCTATGAACGGAGCGGTGGCACCGAGGGGACGACCTTCAAGGGTCTGCCGGTGATAATCGTCACCAACCATGGCCGGAGAACGGGCGCCGTACGCAAAACACCGTTAATGCGGGTTGCGGACGGAGATCGCTACATCCTCGTGGCTTCGCTGGGTGGAGCGCCGGAACATCCGCTGTGGTATCACAACTTGAAAGCGGACCCAAATGTGGAGATTCGCGACGGGACCGACGTGTATTCGATGCGGGTTCGAGAAGCAGAAGACTCCACCGAGAAGGAACGAGTCTGGGCTATCGCGGTAGAAGCCTACCCTCCCTATCAGGAATACCAGGAGAGGACGAGTCGCGCTATCCCCGTCTTCGTGGCGGAACCCGCCAAGCCGGCACAAGCATAGGCGCGATTGGCAGCGCCGTCGCCGTCGTTGGGATACGCCCGCCCTAGTACCCCCGCTCCGGGTCGATAACATTGCGCAACGTCTCTTCCACACGACAAGGAGCACGGGGGGTCCAGAGGGGCAGTGCCCCTTTGGCAGGGGTTGAAGGGGATATGCCCCTTCTCTAGCTCTTCGCCCGAAGGGCTACCTTGAACCCCCTTCAGGGGGTTTGGGGGTCTCCCTACCGGCCCTAATACCCCCGCTCCGGGTCTATGCCACTACGCGACGGTCATTCCGCACGAGGAGGAGCACTGGGAGTCCAGAGGGGCAGCGCCCCTTTGGCAAGGGTTGAAGGGGATGTGCCCCTTCTCTAGCTCTTTGCCCGAAGGGCTACCTTGAACCCCCTTCAGGGGGTTTGGGGGTCTCCCAGCCAGTCCCTAATACCCGCGCTCCGGGTCGATGACATTGCGCAACGGCTCCCCCGCCAGGTAGCGGCGCAGTTGCTCGACGAAAAAACGTGCCGTCCTGACACGGTGGTCGATCACCTCGCCGGAAGTGTGCGGCGTCATCAGGATGTTCGGAGCGTCCCACAAGGGGCTCTCGGCGGGTAACGGCTCCGTATCGAACACATCGAGCCCGGCCCCGGCGATCTCGCCTGATTCCAGCGCCCGGACCAGGGCCGTCTCGTCGACCAGTCCACCTCGCCCAACGTTGATCAGGTAGGCCGTCGGCTTCATCACCCGCAAGGCCGCCTCGTCGATCACATGACGCGTCTCGGACGTCAGCGGAACCGCGAGTACCACGAAGTCGCTCTCCCCGAGAAGCTCTCTGGTTTGGGCCGACGGAAAGAGCTCATCAACGTCGCCCTTGCCGGCGGCGCGGGAGGTGGCCGAGCGCCGCGTGGCCAGGACCCGCATGCGAAATGCCTTCGAGAGGCGGGCGACCTCGAGGCCGATTGAGCCCGCCCCCAAAACACCCACGGTCTTGCCCTCGAAGAAGTCGGGCCGCGCTAACCGGCGCTCGTAGGCGTGCGACTTCTGGTTCTCCGTCCAGACCGGCGCCCGCTTCGTGAACATCAGCATGAACATGAAGCAGTGCTCCGCGATGGCCTGGGCCGTCGTGCCGGTCACGTTGCAGAACGTGAAGTGCGCATCGAGCATCTCCGTCCCGACGAAGTCTTCGATACCGGTCGCGAAGTATTGGACCCACTTGAGCTTCGGCACCCGGCGGACCAGGTCGCTGGGCACCTTTGCCATGTACAGCACCTCGACGTCGCTCAACGCCTCGTCGACCTGGTCCCGGGCGCCTGGCTTCCCTTCGTCCTCCTCGAGAAGCATCTGCGTTATGTCAATGACATCCAACCGGGCCGAGACCGCCTCGATGAGCGCTCGGACCTCGTCGCTCACGTGGTAGCTGACGCCGACTCGCACCCTATCCATCGATAAGTCACCTCGCCTGTCCGTGCGCCAGAGTATTTGGGGCTGCGTCGGCGTGTCAACCTGCCTCGCGGGGTAGACCATCAATCAAATCCGTCCCTTTATTGACCCTGCGTCGGAGCTCCCCCGCTAGAAATGAACCTGACGCAGGCTATGGCAACTCACTGACACTCTTCACTACTCGATCGGGAGTCACCGGGCTTGGATCGGGAAGGCCGGTCCCGCCAGAGTCAACCCATACACCGAATATTCCTAGACGCTTCGAGGGCGCTATATCGATGGTCAGATCGTCCCCTACCATCCAAGCTTCACTCGCGTCCACGCCCAGACTGTCCAACGCATGCCGGAAGACCGGCTCCTCTGGTTTACCTGACCCAAAATCACCTTCGATCAGGACAACATCAAAGAATCCCGCCAATGCGAACCGGTCGATCTTGGATTGCTGTCCGACAGAGCTGCCATTAGTCAACAAGCCTAGGAGAATTCCCTCTCCGCGGATTCGGCTAAGGGCCTCCAACACTCCTGGGAACAGCTTCAGGTACTCGTCCCTCAAACGCCGGTACGTGGCTCCCATCCAATCAGCGAGCGTCGGCTGGTCGATACCCAGCCGCGTCAGGGACTCACCTACGATCCTGCGACTAACGTCGTGTAGATCCATCCTTCCAGATCGGGCACGGTCAGAGTTACTGTCACTCCAGAACCATTGACGAGTCTTGATGATTTCTTTGTACAGGGCCTCTGGGTTCAGCCCTGATTCCCGTTCGCCCGCCTGAGCACAGACCTGTTTCCAAGCGGGACGTGCGCCGCTGGTGAAATCAACAAGTGTGTCATCGAGATCGAACAGAATGGCAGCTGGGAGGTTGATGTTCATTTTTCTGCCTGGATCGTCGGCAAACGTTCGGCAAAATGAGCCCGCGTAAGCGTTATCTTGCTCGCCGGTAGAGAGAAGCTACAGTCAGCCGCCAGGGCCAGCCCATCAATAGTCAAACACGTCAGTCAAACACGTCGAGTTAAGACGCAACCCATGGATGTGCTGTCTGGCTGGACAACCGCGCCCGCCTGGGCTTCGACGTCGACAACCCGGCAACTAACACCCCGACGAGCGGCCAAGCCCCCGGCGGAGAACCGCCGTATAATAAAGGGTAGACCCCTGTTCACCACAACCCCGCTTCGCCTACGCTGGTCATTACGGATGCGAGAATGAAACTTCGACTGCTTTTCCTCACCCTTGTCGTTGCGAGCGCCGCCGCTCTGTCAATCGCGGCTTGCGGCCTCGTGGAGCGGGACGACCGCGACGTCCCCAAGGCGGTGCCCGAGGACCTCGCCAAGGTCTGGGAGGCGTACCGCGTCCTCCAGGAGCGCTTCGTCGACCGGGATAACCTCGACGGCGAGGCCCTTTCGGAGGCCGCGATTCGCGCCATGCTCGCCTCCATCGACGACCCCTTCCTCGCCTATTACCCGCCTCAGCAGTACGAGACGACCATCGACAACGTCCGCGGCGAGTTCGAGGGCATCGGAGCGCAGGTCACGGTGCGCGACGGTCGGCCTACCATCGTCACCCCCATCCCGGACACGCCGGCGGAGCGCGCCGGCCTGGAATCGGGCGACGTGATCCTCGAGGTCGATGGCGAGTCGGTGATCGGGGTTTCGCTCTCTCGTCTGGTCCAGATGATCAAGGGGCCCAAGGGCACCGAAGTGCTGCTGCGGGTCGAGAAAGGCGCCGACGGCCGGGTCCTCGACCTCCGCATCGAGCGCGACAAGATCAGATCGGTGAGCGTGACCACCCAGCCAGTCGCCGAGGGCATCGCCCGCCTGCGCATCTCCCAATTCGTCGAGCAGACCCCGAAAGAGTTGGAACGAGCGCTCGAGAAGCTCCGGGACGATTCGGTGCAAGGCATCGTGCTCGACCTGCGGAACAACCCCGGGGGCCTCGTCACCTCGGTCATCGAGGTCGCCAGCGAATTCCTCGATGACGGCCTGGTCGGCTACCGCATCGACGCGACCGGCGAGCGCGAGGACTGGGAGGTCAAGGGGGGCGGCCAGGCGACCGAGATACCGCTGGTCGTTCTCGTCAACGGTGGGAGCGCCAGCGGCAGCGAGGTGGTGGCCGGGGCAATGCAGTCCCATCAGCGGGCCCTGATCGTCGGCTTGCAGACCTTCGGCAAGGGCACCGTCAACGTCCAGGTCGAGCTCAGCGACGGCTCGGGGATCAACGTGAGCATAGCGCGCTTCTTCGCCCCGAACGGCAATAGCATCAACGGAGATGGCATCACGCCGGACGTTGTGGTCGAACTCACGGAAAACGACATCCAACTTGGGTTCGACCGCCAGCTGGGCAAGGCAATCGAGCTCCTCGAGCAGGACCTGGGACGAGGCGCCGTCACGGCGGGCATCGAGGCGGCGGGCAATGCCGGGTAAGAGCAAGGCCAAGGGCGCAGGCGACAGCAACAACAAGCCGGTCACGGTCAACCGGCAGGCCCGCTACGAATACGACATCCTCGAGACCGTCGAAGCGGGCCTGGTCCTGACGGGCACCGAGATCAAGTCGATTCGGGACGGGCGCGTGAACCTCCGCGAGGCCTATGCCAGGCCCGTCGGCGGCGAGATCTGGCTCCACGGCGCCCACATTTCGACCTATCCCGCCGCGGCCCAAAACAACCACGAGCCCACCCGGCCTCGCAAGTTGCTCTTGCACAAGGAGCAGATCGAGGACCTTTCGAGGAACATCCAGGGTCAGGGCCTCACCCTCGTTCCCCTTCGCCTCTACATCAAGCGGCACCGGGCCAAGGTCGAGCTGGGCCTCGCCCGCGGTCGCCGCAGCCACGACAAGCGTCAGGCGATCGCCAAGCGGGACGCCGACCGGCGCATGCGCGAGGCCACACGCCAGCGGGTGTAGCCGCCCCGGCCGCGGTTGCAATCGGGACCCAACACGGTATGCTGTTAGCCGCCTCAGCCGAGTCCGCCTGACGCGGGACCCATGATGACCCTTGAAGGCAAAGTCGCCCTGGTGATGGGCGCCGGTCGTAACATCGGCCGCTCCGTCGCCCTGGAGCTGGCCCGTCACGGCGCCAGCGTCGCCGTTAATGCGCGGGCCAACGCCGACGAGGCCCGGCAGGTCGCCGGAGAGGTGCAGGCCCTCGGGCGCGACTCTCTTGCGGTGGTCGGCGACCAGTCCAGCCGAATCGACGTGGACCGCATCGTGGCGGAGACCACGGAAAAGCTGGGACCGATCGCGGTCCTGGTCAACGCGGCCGCCATCCGTCCCAGTCAACCGTTCCTCGAAATCACAGAAAGCGACTGGCAACGGGTCCTCGCTGTGAATTTGAAGGGTCCGTTCAACACTTGTCAGGCAGTCCTCCCGGCGATGATCGAGGCCGGCTGGGGGCGCATTCTGAACTTCTCCGGGGCGCACGTCTTCTTCGGGGCAAAAAATCGGGCGCACGTGATGTCCGGGAAGATGGCGGTGCACGGCCTCACGCGGGCCCTCGCCACGGAGTTCGCCGCCGCGGGCGTCACGGTGAACTGCGTCGTCCCCGGCGCCTTCGAGACCGCCCGCACTCCCGCATGGGAGATGGACGATGGGAAGCAGGTACCCGAGGCAGACCGGAGCGGACGCAACCTGCCGCCGGTGGGGCGTATCGGCATACCCCAGGAGATCGGCGCCCTGTGCGCGTTCCTCGCCTCCGGCGACGCGGGTTTTATTACGGGGCAGTCGATCCATGCCAACGGTGGCGTGTTCATGACATGAGAGACGGCCCACCCTGAGCAACATCGAAGGGTAGCGAAGCAGGGGAGTCCAGAGGGGCGGAGCCCCTTTGGCAGGGGTTGAAGGGGATGTGCCCCTTCCATGAGAATAGCCCGAAGGGCTACCTTGAACCCCCTCGAGGGGGTTTGGGGGTGTCCCCCCCGGCGCCAACAGCGGTTCACGCCTGCGAGGAGACACCATGAAGATCACCGGACTCGAGTTCACCTGGGTCAAGGTGCCCCTCACAAAGGAGTACCACGTCCTCAGCCGCACCTACCAGTTCACCTCCCACATCATCGTCCGGATGCACACCGACGATGGCCCCACCGGCATCGCCGAGGCGATGGCCCACTACGCTCCCGAAGCGATGATGATCGTTTTCCAGGACTACCTTGGGCCCGCCGTGATCGGGATGGACCCGCGCCAGCCCGACCTGCTGCATCAGCGGATGGACCGCGCCCTGCCGGAGCAATACCAGGCCAAGTGCGCCATCGACCTCGCCGCCTACGACGCCTGGGGCAAGGCGTCCGGCATGAGCGTGGCCGCATTGCTCGGCGGCCAGCACCGCGACAAGGTCCCCGTTTGCGACGTCATCGGCCTCCTCCCCGCCGATGAAGTACGCCAGGCGGCTCGGGAGATCTTCGACAAGGGTTTTAACCAGGTGAAGCTCAAGGCCGGTAGAGAGTTCGCTCGCGACCTCGAGACCATCCAGGCCGTGCGCGAGGCCTGTGGGAACGACCTGCAAATACGAATCGATATCAACACAGGCTACCGCAACGCCGCCGTCGCGCTGCCCCTCTGCAAGCGCCTGGAAGAAGCTGGAGTGGATATCTTCGAGCAGCCGGTGCTCGGCCGCGATCTCGACGGCATGGCGCTGCTCGCCGATCAGCTGACAGCCCCGGTGCTCGCCCACGAGAGCCTAGCCACCGTCGACGACGCCATCGCCATCATCCAACGGAAGGCGGCCGATATTCTCAACGTCAGTCCCCCCAAGGCCGGGGGCATGTTCCGCGCCATGCAGATCGTGCGCCTCGCCGAAGCGGCCAACATGCCGGTGATGATCGCCGGCGCCAACGAGAACGGCGTGGGCAACGTCGCGTCGGCCCACCTTGGCGCCGCCTGCCGCGAGCAACCCTACCCGGGGGACGCCCGCACCGTCCTCCGCGCCAGCGAGACCCTGGTACACGAGCCCATCGTCTTCGAGGCCGGACACATCCACCTGCCCGAAGGCCCCGGCCTCGGCCTGACCCTCGACGACGAAGCCGTCGACCGCTGCCGTCAGACCCCCTGGGTCAAGGTCGGCTTCAATCAAGACTAGCGAGGCAACACCATGAAACGATTCGAGGGCAAGGCGGTCATCGTCACCGGGGGCGCCGCGGGCATCGGCATCGGCGTTGCGCGCACCTTCGCCGAAGAGGGCGCGGCGGTCACGATCGCCGACATCAACGTCGAAGAAGGGCGGCGCGCCGCCGCGCAGATCAAGAAAGAGACCAAGGGCAAGACGCTCTTCGTGAAGGTCGACGTCGCCAAGGCCGCCCAGGTCCGGCGGATGATCGATCGCACCGTCGCCGCGTTCGGGAGGGTCGACGTCCTGGTGAACAACGCCGCCGTGATCGACATGAAGCCCCTCTTCAATTACACCGAGGCCGACTACGACTGGATCCTCGATGTGAACCTGAAGGGGCCCTTTCTCGCCAGCCAGATGGTGGCGAAGGGCTGGGTCGAGGCCGGAAAGCAAGGCGCCATCGTCAACGTCACGACCATCGGCTCGGAGCGGGCCCGGATGAACAACGCGCCGTACCACGCCTCAAAGGGCGGCCTGCATTCACTGACGCAAGCGATGGCCCTGGACCTGGCGCCCTACGGCATCCGGGTCAACGCCGTCGGCCCAAGCGGCGTGCCCAGTACCCTGGCGGGCGGCACTCCGGAAAGCCGGTTGAAGACCGTCGATACCATTCCGCTGAAGCGTCTCGCCACCGCCGAGGAGATGGGCCGTGTCGTCATGTTCCTCGCCTCCGACGACGCTGGATACATCACCGGTCACCAGCTCTACTTCGACGGCGGCAAGATGGCGAAGATGTGACCCGCCCTATGCTATAGTGCGCTCGGAACGAATCCTGTCCCTGAATAGGAGTCTCATGGCGCGAGAACGTTACATCTACCACGCGAGGGCGCCCCACCCCATACCTCCCGTCGAGAAGCAGACCGAGTACATTGCCGCCGGGGACGTTACCTTCGGCGTCGAGTACCGGCTCCTTGACGAGGCCATCGGAAAGGCGAACTACGGCGACGGGACGATGTCCGACGCAAACCAGGGACGTGAAGGCCCCTACGACCGCGGTGTCGCTGTGCACGTCTTCGACAACAAGGGCGGCAAGCTCACCGAGTGGATCAAGTTCGACTGCTTCGACGAAGACCCGCACATCCACTACATCGACACGTCCAACGGGGTGAACGACCTCCGGGGCATCGACGTCGTCGCCGACGGCGACCCACTCTCCTTCGCCCTCGACCGCATCAAGGCTCGGCTCCCACAGATGCTGGTCGAGGCCGGCGGCGCGGACCTCGCCGGGCGCGTCGATCAATCCAAGATCGACGAAGCGCTGCCCCGGGTCACCGAGGCCGCCTATCGCGCACGGTTCAACGCCGACCTGGAGGCTGTCCACCGGGACGCCGTCAGCATCTAGCCGGGCTTGTCGCCCACGGAGGTCAACTATGACACGTTATGTCTATAAACCCACCGTCATGCCGGCCGCGCCGGTGTCGAAGCAGACCGAGTTCATCGAGGCCGGCCCGCTTACGATCGGCGTCGAGTACCGGCTTCTGACCGCTGAGATCGCCAAGGCCGCGTTCGGCCAGCGCTACTACGAGCAGCACCACGATCCGAACGCGCCCCCGAGAACCGACAAGGGCGTCACGTTGCACGTGTGCAGCAACGAGGGCGGAAAGCTCACCGAGCATCTCCGGTTCGACTGCTTCAACGAGGACCCCCACTACCACTACATAAACTGGAAGAAGCCGGTGAACGAGCTGGTAGGGCTCCACCCCAGCGTCCACGGCGATCCCCTCGTATGGGCCCTCGACCGCATACAGAATCGCCTGCCGCAGATGCTGCTCCGCGCCGAGGCGACCGAGGCCGCTGAACGAATGGACCGGGCTGCCCTCGAAGCGGTGTTGCCAGCGGTCGCCGAGGCCGCTTACCGGGCCAGCTTCCACACCGACGAGGAGCAGGTCCTCAAGAACGCGACCGAGGTGCAGCAGATGGCGGTCCCGAGCGCGGGCTAGGCGTCGGCGAAGCCATAGAGTCTAGAGGCGTTGCCGCCGGCGATCATGGCCCTTTCGCCGTCGGGGACACCGTCGAGGATCCTCTCCAGCACCTGTCTGCTTTCGGGGAAGGTACTCTCAGGATGAGGGTAGTCCGTGCCCCACATGAGCCTATCTACGCCGATCAGCGAACGTAGTTGAATCGCGAGCGCGTCCTCTTGGAAGCTGACGTGGACGTTGCGACGAAAGAAGTCGCTCGGCAGCGCGTCGTTCTTGAACCGGTGCCATTCCGGACGCCGGGCCCGCTGGGTGTAGTTGTGATCGATACGGTTCAGCCAGAACGGGACCCACGCCGCTTCATGCTCAGTCGATACCACCTGCAGCCCTGGATAGCGCTCGAAGATCCCCGCGTAGATCATGTTGGCGAGCGAGACCTTTACGAAGTGTTCCCGGGTAGCGCAATTGGCCAGTGTTGCTCCGATCAGCGCAGCGATGTTTGAGTCTTTGCCACCCCTGGCGGAGGGATCGCCTCCCTGCATTCCGCGGTTCGTGCCTACGTGGAGGCTCAGTGGCATCTCGAGGTCCTGGGCCGCCGCCCAGAACGGTTCGTAGACCGGGTCGACGTAGGGGCGCTCGTCCCATGGGCACACTGTGATCATCGCGCCACTCAGGCCGAGCTGCGCGGCCCGCTCGAGCTCGCCGATCCCTTCCTCAATGTCATCGTGGTTCACCATCGCGATGCCTTTGATCCGCCCGGGGTAAGCGCGACAGACCTCCGCGGCCCAGTCGTTGTAGCTGCGGCAGATCGCGGACAGCAGCCGGCTATCGTAGAGCCAGTAGACGAGCATTCCGATTGTTGGGTAGACGACCTCACCGAACACGCCTTCGAGATCCATGTCCTGAATCTTCGCACCGGGCTCGTAGGCTCCGGGGCGCACCTCTCCCATCTTGGCCTCGTTCCGAAGCGCTTCCGGGCGTTCGAATCTAACCCCGGTGTCCGCACCCCCGAGGCCGGAGAAGAGCCGGACGCCGTCCGCATACCACCAGTCCCCCTGCTCGGTATCGCCGAAGACCACGTGGGGAGCGCGATCGAGGAACTCTCGCTCGATCCTACTCGTCCAGAGATCGGGCTGTTCCACCAGATGTGAGTCGCTGGAGACGATTCGGTATTCAGACATCTCTAGTCGGTCGCCCGGGGAGTGACCCGGACGCTCAGCTATCGAGCCCATAAAGGGCGACCGCGTTGTCGTGCGTGATCTTCGTCCTCACGCCCTCATCGAGGTGCCCCATCGTCCGCTCGATGAACTGGTGCGATTCCGGCCACACGCTATCCATGTGCGGGTAGTCGGCCCCCCACATGATGTTCTTCTCCCCGAGGATGTCGAGCATGCGGAACGCCGAGGACTCGTTCTGGAAGGTGGTGTGGCCCTGACGCCGCCAGTAGTTGCTCGGCAACTGCGACACGAGCCCCGTGTAGCGGTCGTGATACGCCTCATCCATCCGCTCGAGCACGTACGGAATCCAACCGACGCCAGACTCCCCAAGAACAAAATTCAGACCGGGGAATCGCTCGCACATTCCTGAGAAGATGGCGCCGGCCAGGGTCCGCGAGGCGACCATCTGGAAGTCGATGCCGTAGACGCTCAGGGCCAGCTTCTGGTTCGCGACGTACTCCTCCGACTGCGTGTCGATTCGTTGGCCTGTCGCGTGGAACGAGATTGGCATCCCGCACTCTTGCGCCGCGTCCCACAGTGGGTCCCAGAACGGAAGCCACGCCGGCTTCGCCGCCGTCTGGTAGTGGAAGTCGGCGCCCTTGAGACCCAGCTTCGACACCTCGCGCACCATACTCGCCGCCGTCTCCGGGTCGGAGTTGGCGATGCAGGCGAGGCCTACGAGCCTGTTCGGCGACTCGGCACAGAAGTCGGCAAGCCAGCGGTTGTAGGCCCGGTAGACGCCCACGGTTACTTCCGGGTCCCGCAACGCAGCGTCCGCCCCGAGCACGCCATAGATGACCTCGCCCTCGAGCTCGTCCAGCTCCTGGTCCTTCACGCGCAGCGCAGGGACCGCGGCGTGGAACAGCAACTCTTCCGCGTCGTCGAAGAAGCCCGCCTCGTTGATCATGTCGTAGCGACGGCTGAAGCCCTGCTTGGGGAACGAGTGAGACATGCTCGTGGCGCCGATCTTGAACACCGCCCGCCCGTCGACAACCCAGCTCAGCTGCCCGTTCCCGTCCTCGAGCGCCTTCGGCAGCCGGTCACGGATGTCCGGGTCGCCGTACTTCTCGAAAATGTCCAGGGGCAGGTACGGAAAATCGATGTGCCCGTCCGCGGAGAAGATCTTACTCAATATGCCGCTCCTTCAACGGAAGCCCTAGAGTTTGCCGAATTCTATCACGCGGCGTGAGTGGGGAGGCCGCTGACGCGCTCAACCCTCGTCCGCCCGCTCGATGGTGTAGTAGAGCGTCAGGAACCGCCTGCCGGAAACGTAGAACCGGTGGTCCGTGAACAGCTCGCCGTCCTTGACGTAGACGTCGATCTCTTCGGAAAGGCTCGGCACCTCGATGACCGTCAGGCTGCCGTCGGGGTCGATAGCCGTCAGGTAGTGACCGGTGAAATCGCGGCCTGTACCGTGACTCTTCAGCAGCAGGCCGCCGCCTCGGTTGTTGAACGGGAACAGCGTCACCGTGAAGTTGGCCCCGGGGAGCGGGAAGCCGACGCTCACGTAGCCTTCGTCGTCCTGACGAAAGGTCGTATAGATGCCGACGTAGATTGCCTCGCCTGACTCTTTGAACGCTCGCACCCAGCCACGCAGATCGATGATCTGGTCGCCCTCGAATTCAACCGTGTCGATATAGCTGACAACGCCGCGCTGTGCCTCCTCGACATCCATCGGCAGGTTGGCCTGGCCGATGCGCCGCGCGATGAGGTTTTTCACCCCCCGGTACACCGGCCTCATCCAGAACCGCCACGACGGCACGATCGAGAGCTTGAAGCGAGTCGTGTGCTCGTAGAACTCGCGGACCAGCGGATCGACCTTCGAGAGATCGAACGTCGGCCCTCCCAGGCAGTCGAGCGACTCGACGATGCCGATGCCCGGCGCGTTGCGCTTGAACGACCCGTCCGCCGTGCGCGCGAGGTCTTTGAAGTAGTCGACCCCAACGCGCTTGCTCTGCGCTTCGAACGGAACCACGAAGCGCACGTCCTCGGGCCGCACACCCTCGCCGACGAGCTTGGCGTGGCGGCTCCCTCGGAAGAGCGGCGCACCGATGAGGCGGTAGGCGAGGACAGTCGCCGCTCCGAGGATGGCCACGTCGGGCGCGTCCGCGACGGCCTCCGCGACGATCCCAGCGCCCGCGCCGCACACCGCCCCCAGAGCCAACCGGTTCAAGCGGAACGAAAGGAGCCCGACCAGGCCGACGAGGCCCGTCACCAGGCCGATCACGGTCCCGAAGACGATCAGATTGGGGTCATCGAAGACGAGGCCGATGATGGCCCCCAGCATGGCCCCGAAGAGGACTGCGCCCGCGATGCGGTGCCACGCGGCCTTCGGCTCGCCCTTCGGTCGCGTCATCATCGTCAGCAGCTCGCTGACGCCGAAGAGCGGCCCGCCGATCGCCGCGCCGATGCCGGCCCAGGCGGAGCCACTCATTTCGCCGCCGATCAGCGCGCCGCCCCCAGCGCCGATGATGAGCCCTCCGATGAGCGCACCCGCGCGCTGCTCTCGAGGACTCGGCTTGCGCTTTTTTACGGTGGCCGCAACCGCCGTTGGCTGGCCGTCTATTGCCATGCGACGCTCCTCACGAGCCGCCGGAACAGGCGGGACGCGGTCTGCATAGTATCAAACACGCAGCGCGGGGGGCCGCTGGCTTCACCCGGTCTCTGAGCCAAGCGCCGTTGCTTGACACGCCCCGCTGCCACACCTAGGCTGCCGATACTCGAATGAATGGAGCGGCGCGATGGTAAAAACGTCCACCTCAAGGGCGGCGCGGGTCCACGACGGGCTGGGTCATCCGGTCGTCGACGCCGACGGCCACTACATGGAGATCGTGCCGGTCCTCAAAGAGTTCGTCGAGGACTACATCAAGCGCGTCGGTGGGAGCCGCCTCCTCGACCGGGCCGGCTTCCTCAAGAACATGACCTACAAGAGCGTCTTCGGCGGCGGGTGGGCGTCCATGACGCCCCAGGAGCGGCGGGACACGTGGACCTACCGGCCCGCATGGAGCTGGGGGCTCGAGTCCAACGTGCTCGACCGCGCCACCGCGATCCTCCCCAGCCTGATGCACGAGCGCCTGGACGAGCTGGGTATCGACTTCGCCGTCCTCTACCCCAGCCAGAGCGTCGTCCTCACCTACTCCCAGGACGACGAGCTCCGACAGGTCTGCTGCCGCGCCCTCAACACCTACAACGCCGAGCTGTTCAAGCCCTATGCCGACCGGATGACACCCGTGGCGGTCATTCCGATGCACACCCCGGAGGAGGCGATCGCCGAGCTCGAATACGTCGCCGGCGAGCTCGGATTGAAGGCGATCAGCATTCGCTTCGATACGGTACGGCGCCCCATCAAGGCCGTGCATGACAAGCACCCCGAGCTCCTGCCGTACGTCCACCACATGGACACCTTCGGAATCGACAGCGCCTACGACTACGACCCGGTCTGGCGCAAGTGCGAAGAGCTGGGCCTCGCTCCGGCGTCGCATACCGGGGGCCAGGGATGGGGGACGAGGAGGTCGATCTCCAGCTACGTCCACAACCACCTGGGCTCCTTCGCCGCCGCCGGCGACACGCTCTGTCGCGCCCTCTTTCTCGGCGGGGTTACGCGGCGCTTCCCCAGGCTCAACTTCGCGTTCCTAGAAGGCGGCGTGGGCTGGGCCTGCAACCTCTTTGCCGACATCGTGGGGCACTGGGAGAAACGCAATATCGACGCGTTCAAGGAACCCGACCCGAATAGCGGAGACGACCAGCGACTCATGGAGATGGTCTCCCGGTACGGGAATGCGGCCGAGAAGACTCAGTTGGGGGCCATTGCCGAGTGGGCCCGCGACTACCTGGGCCAGGCCGAGGCCAGGCCCGAGACCATCGATGAATGGGCCGCCTGCAAAATCGAGCGGCCGCAGGACGTCCACGACCTCTTCGTGCCCAACTTCTACTTCGGCTGCGAGGCCGACGACCCGATGAACGCCTGGGCATTCGACGCCCGGGTCAACCCCTTCGGCGCAAGACTGCGAGCGATGTTCGGCTCGGATATCTCCCACTGGGACGTGCCCGACATGACCGAGGTCCTGCCGGAGGCCTACGAACTGGTGGAGCGCGGCCTGATCACCGGGGAAGATTTTGAAGACTTCGCTTTCGCCAACGCCGTCAGGTTCTACGGGACGGTGAACCCCGGGTTCTTCAAAGGCACGCGGGTCGAGGCCGAAGCAGTCAAAGTTCTAGCGGCCGAAGCCGCCGGATAGCAACGGGAGGTGGTCCAGATGTTCCTGCGCATCTACACCGGCGACGACGGCGAGTCCCCCTTCGAGGACCTCGAGCTTCCTCCACCTGGCGACCGCGAGTTCGCGTCGAAGGCGACGTCACGGGTAAGCTTCCACCGGGTCGCGGTGGGCTTCTTTCACGACTGGCACACGGCTCCGACCCGCCTCTACTGCTTCATCCTGTCCGGAATGCTCGAGTATCGGGTGGGCGACGGCTCCATCCGAAGACATGGCCCCGGCGACGTCATGATCGCCGAGGACCTGACGGGACGGGGCCACGTGATGCGCGTCGCGAGCGACACGCCGACCCTCCTGGCCCTCGTGCCTTTCGACGACGCCTGAGCCCTACCAGCGAAGGGCCTTGCGCAGCAGGAAGTCGAGCACCCGGTCGGGCAACAGCTTCGCCGCTATCGCCCCGACCACGGCATCGTAGCCCACGGTGTAGCGGGGCTTCGGGTCCTTCGATTCCACGATCCGCCGGATGCGATGCGCCACTCGCGCCGGGTCGGCACGCCGGCGACCCCTGCCGGGGACCCGCCTTCGCTCCAGCTTTTCGAGATAGGCCGAGTCTGCCGCGTAAACGCCTCGGCCCACGGTCTGGGTCCGCGTAAGGTCCGATTCAAACACGCCCGGCTCGACCAGTACGACGCGGACACCGAAGCCGGCAACCTCGTGACGCAACACTCTTGAATACGAGAGCATCGCTGCCTTGGTCGCGGAATAGGCGCCGCCGGTCGGAAGGCCGATCTGCCCGGCCATGGAGCCGACGTTGACGACGGTACCGAAGCCCCGGGCGCGCATGCCAGGAAGGACCGCCTGGCACAAGCGGTGGACGGCGAAGAAGTTCGTCTCGAAGACCGCTCGGACCTCGTCGAGCGCGAGCGGCTCCAGCGGCCCCCAGAGAATGTGGCCGGCGTTGTTGACGAGGGCATCGAGGCGGCCGTTGGACTCGAGAGCCCCTGCCACGACACGGTCAACCTCCGCCTCGTCGGTCACGTCCAGGCGTTGTACTTGCATGGGGAGCCCCTCGGCCAGGGCGCGAAGCTCGGCGAGCAGCGCCTCGTCGCGGCCGGTCGCGACCACGGTGTGTCCACGCTCCGCCAGGTGGAGAGCGGTCACCCGTCCGATGCCCCTCGTCGCCCCGGTAACGAGCACCGCCTGCGGTCTCTTGGTCATGGCCGGCCCCCTGCCATCAAGTCGTCCTCGCGCACCCGCATTGTAGCGGAGCCCGCCGCCGATCCCTGTGCTAGCATATGCTCGGCCGACCGCCCATCGGTTCCCAAGCCTCCTTAGCATCTCCGCTTCGCCATGAACGAGCAGACCGACCTCTTCGTCGACATCGTCATCATCATGGCCGTCGCCTTTGGCGGCGGCCTCGTTGCGCGCGCCCTCCGCCTCCCCGTCCTGCTCGGCTACCTGGCCGTCGGCATCATCATCGGCCCCAACGGCGCCGAGGTCATCCAGGACATCGACAACGTCAACATCCTGGCGGAGTTCGGCGTCATCCTCCTTTTATTCGCCGTGGGCGTCGAAGTCTCGTTCGGCGACCTCCGCAAGCTCAGGAACGTCGCCGTCGGCGGCGGCGCTTTGCAGATCGCGGCGACCTTCGCCCTCGGCTACCTGATCGGGCGTGGCTTCGGCTGGGACGGCGGCCAGTCCCTGGTCTTCGGCCTGATCGTCTCCCTGAGCAGCACGATGGTCGTGTTGAAGCTCCTCTCCGACCGCGGCGAGCTGCGGAGCCTCCACGGACGTGTCCTCACCGGGATGCTCATCGTCCAGGACCTGGCCTTCATTCCGATGATCGCCATCCTCCCTGCCATCGGCGGCGACGACGGGTTCTCGATGCTCGAGCTGGGCCTCGGCGTGCTGAAGGCCGTCGTGCTCCTCGCGATCACAGTGACGTTAGGCGCCCGGCTCGTTCCGATGGTCCTCGAGCGGGTCGCCCGATTCGGCTCGCGAGAGATATTCCTCCTCACCATCATCGCCATCACCTTCTCGGCGGCGGCAGCAACCAGGGAGGTCGGGCTCTCCGCGGCCCTCGGCGCCTTCGTCGCCGGCCTCGTGCTGAGCGAATCGGACTTCGGCCACCGGGCTCTCTCCGAGATCGTGCCGCTGCGCGACGTCTTTTCGGCCCTGTTCTTCGTCTCGTTGGGGATGCTCGCCGACCCCTCGGTGATTACCGACGATACGGGCACGGTAGTCGCGGTCGTCGCCGGGGTGATCGGGATAAAATTCCTCGTTACGGCCACGCTGGTTCGAGGGTTCGGCTACTTGCCCCACACGGCGCTCGTCACCGGACTGGGCATGGGACAGATCGGCGAGTTCAGTTTCATCCTGGCTACCGCGGCCCTTTCGCGAGAGATCGTCGATGACAATTTCATGGCCGTGATCGTCCTGTCCGCGGTGCTCACCATGGGCCTGACCCCGTTGACTCTGGCCGGGGGCACGCGACTCATCGACCGGCTCACCCGTCGCTTCCGTTTCCTGCGTCCGCATCGCCCTGGCGACTCGGAGCGCTCGGAGGAGCGAGGACCGCGCCTCCGCGACCACGTCGTCATTGCCGGCATGGGGCGCATCGGCTCCCTGGTTGGCCAATCGCTCCAGGAACACAACGTCCCCTTCATTGCCATCGACCTGGACCCCTACATCGCGGCCCAGTCTCGAGACAGAGGGCAGTACGGCATTCACGGCTCGAGCGCCAACGACATCGTCCTCAACGCGGCGCGGATCAGGTTCGCCAAGCTCCTCGTCGTTGCAACGGGCGACCCCGCTTCGGCTTACGTCACCGTGGAGAATGCGTTGCGCATCAACCCCAAACTCGACATCGTGGCCCGGGTCCACTGGCGCGAGGAGGGCGAGCGACTGAAGGCCCTGGGCGTCACCGAGGTCGTATGGCCCGAGATGGAAGCGGGACTCGAGATCCTGCGCCACACCCTCAACGCCCGACACACCAAGCCCAAAGAGGTCGACAGCCTCGTCGCCCGACTCCGCGAACACCTGTCGTTTGGGCCGACAGCCCCCGTGGAAGCGCTCCCGACCGATGGCATAGGCGAGCCCCCGGTCGTCGACGACCCTCCGCGGCGCACTTCGTAGCGTCGCTCACGGATCAGTAGACGGCGTCCACAGGGCTCCAACGACACTCGTCATGCCAGCAGGCCCAGGGAGTCCAGAGGGGCGGAGCTCCTTCGGCAAGGGTTGAAGGGGATGTGCCCCTTCTCCTGACAATAGCCCGCAGGGCTACCTTGAACCCCCTTCAGGGGGTTGGGGGGTGTCTCCTGGCCCGTCGGCAACCCTCAAAGTACCGCCGCAGGCTTGCGAGGCCGCGCGGGGGCCCGGGGCACGCCGCCTTCAATTGACAGTCCGCGACAGCCACCGTAGCCTAGCTCCACCCGCCTCCGGCGGGCCAAGCCCATCCCCGTGGCCAATCTCAAACAAGCCCTCAGCGCCTCCATTGCGGCGACCAAGCGGATGCCCAACGCCCACGCCTTGCGCGCGCTCGCCCACCGCGACTTCCGCCTCCTGCTCGCGGCCAACATGTCGAACGACATCGCCATGTGGGCGCTCCACATCGTCCTGGGTTGGGTGGTGTTCGAGATCACGGACTCCCCCCTCCAGGTCGGCCTGCTCTTCTCCCTCCGTGGCGTCGCCATCCTCGTCGTCGCGCCCTTCGGCGGCGCGCTGTCCGACCGGATCAACGGGCGTGTGCTCGTCAGTCTCGCCAGCGTCATCCAGGTGTCGGCGTCGGCGGTCATGGCCGTGCTGTCGTTCACCGACGGCCTCGAAGCCTGGCACGCCCACGTGATGCTGTTCGCCGTCGCGTCTGCCCACGGCATCGGCAACCCGACGCGCCACGCGATGGTCTACGACGTCGCCGGCAAGGACGACGTCTCCAGCGCCATCGCTGTCAACAACATCGGGACCAACACGATGCGGATCATGGGTCCCGCGCTCAGCGGCATCTTGCTGGGCACCGTCGGGGTCACTGGCGCCATCATCATGTGCGGCGCGATCTGGGTGGTCCCGGGGCTCGCGGTGGGGATGATTCGCACCGTTACCGGAACACGGGTGGCGGGTGGCGACCGGCCTCCTTTCCTGGCCAGCCTCAGCGAGGGCCTCGCCTACGCGCGTCGCGACTTCAACGTCGGCATGGTGTTAGTGGTGACCTTCTCTTTCAACGTCCTGGCGATGTCGTTCCAGCAACTGATGTCGGCCTACGCCGGCGACGTGCTGGGCCTCGACGGCCAGGGATTCGGCCTGCTGATGGCCGGGGTCGGCGCGGGCGCCATTGTAGGAGCAGTGACCCTGACGATGGCCGGGGAGCGGATGATGCGCGGCTACGTGCTCTTGGCCTCGGTGGGCTTCACCGGCGCCGGCATCATGACCCTCGCGGCGGGGACCCTGGCGGCGACCATCCCTGTGCTCATCATCATGGGCTTCGCCGTCGCCCTCGCCGGCTCCATCTCCGCGGTGCTCGTGCAGACCAACACCGAGAACCGCTACCGGGGACGCGTCACATCGCTCTACCTGCAGGCGTTCGGCGTGCCCTACCTCGCGAGCCTGCCGGTCGGCGCCCTGGGCTCTGCCATCGGCCTCCAGACGACGTTCTTCATCCAGGGCGCGATCGTCGTGGCGCTAACGCTGTGGTTCGCGACATCGGCGCGGCTGCGGCAGTTGGAGGCGAAGAGGTAGCGGGCTAACCCGCCCCACCCGAGGCCGCCGACTCCAGCGGTATGCGCACCTGCTGCTTGCTCGGCGTGTCGAACACCTCGAGCACGTCGTACAGCGTCGTCCGCTGCGCTGGAGTAAAACCGGCCTCGCGGATGATCGTGACGACTTCGTCGACGGTGGTGCGGTTGTAGAAGCCGGAGGCGAGCATCACGTTCTCGTCGAAGAGGGTGCCGCCAAAATCGTCGCCGCCGAAGTGGAGGGCCACCTGGCCCGTCTTCTTGCCCTCGGAGAACCATGACGCCTGGATGTGCTGGACGTTGTCGAGGTAGAGGCGCGCCGTGGCCATGACGCGGAGGTAGCGGTTGGGCCCCGCCTCTTCTTTCACTTTCTTCGAAAGCGCCGAGTTCCCCTTGCTAAAACTCCACGGGATGAAGGCGGTGAAGCCGCCCGTCTCGTCCTGTAGGCTGCGCACGTGCTCCAGGTGCTCGATGATGTCCTCGTCCTCGTCGAGGTGGCCGTACATCATCGTCGCGGTGGTCCGCATGCCGACCTTGTGGGCCTCGCGGTGCACGTCGGTCCAGTCGTCGACCTTGCCCTTGGGCCAGAGACGGCTGATCTTGTGCTTGACGCGGTTGGAGAGGACCTCGGAGCCGCCTCCTGGTATCGTCTTGAGGCCGGCGTCCCTTAGCCTGGTTAAGACTTCCGGGAGAGGGAGACCCGAGACCTGGCACATCTTCTGGACCTCGGGGGCCGAGAAGAAGTGGGCGTGGAGGTCGGGGTAGGTCTCAACGCTACGGCGCACGAGCTCTTCGTAGTACTCGAGGGGCAGCTTCGGGTTGAGGCCGCCCTGGAGCAGCACCGTTGTGACGCCCTTTTCGAGCGCCTCGCCGATCCGCCCCAGCATCTCGTCGACGGTATAGGTGTAGGCGTCGGCGTCGCCCTCGACCCGATAGAACGCGCAGAACGTGCAGTAGGCGTCGCAGACGTTGGTGTAGTTGAGGTTGGTGTCGACCACGAAGGTCACCACCGGCTCGGGGTTGTGCTGGAACCGCACCGTCTGCGCCAGCCCCGCCAGGTCCTGCAATTGCGCATCGCGGAGGAGCCACAGCGCCTCGTCGCGGTTGATACGCTCCCCGTTTTCGACCTTACGCTTGATCGCGTCCCGCATGAACGGCCTCCTCCTCGAGCGACAGCTCGCCGAGCAGCCGCGTGAACGTTTCGATGGATTCCCGCTCCGCCGCGCGCAGCTCATAGCTGAACTCTTCGATGTAGCCGCGGACCTCGTCCCCGCTCATGGCAAGGTCGGGACGGCCTGCGACGGCCTCGCCGAGCGCATCGATACCGGCGTCGAGCCCCGCCCGGAGCGAACTTTCGAGCGCCGACTTCTCGGCCTGGGGCAGGTCGCGACGGACGATCCAAAGCGCGAACACCGTGGGCAGGCCCGTCCATCGGCTCCATTCCTCGCCCAGGTCGTATCGGTAGGGCAACCCTTCGACGCCATGACGCGCCCGAAGCGCCGGATCGCCGATGAGCAGCATGGCGTCGGCCTCGTCCTCGAGCGTCACATACGCTTCGGGGCGAACGCGAAACCGGTGCCCCATCAACACCTTCAACAAGCGTACCGAGGTGGAGGTCTCGCCGGTCACGGCGATCCGCTTCCCGGTCAGCGCCTCGATGGGAACGGCTGAAAACAACAGAATACTGGCGGCACGTTCTCGGGTCGCGATACAGAAGCCGCCGAGGGACTCGAATCGGTCGTCGAGGGCGAGGGCGTCAAGGAGCGGTATTGGCCCGGCGTCGATCTCGCCCCGTCTCGCGGCGGCGGCCATCGCCGTGGGCACGAGCGGGTGCAGGGCGAACCGGCTTTCGTCCATCGACTGGTAGAAGAGCGCCGAATTCAGGTAGGGCATCCGACCGACGTTAGTTGTCATAGACCTTCACCACCTCGTAGAGGGCGTTGCGCTCCACCGGGGTCTTGCCGGCGTCGCGGATCAGCCGCACCATCTGCTCTCGGGCAAGCCCCGCGGGACTGCTGGCCTTGGCGGCGTGAGCGATCTTCTCCTTGCCGATGGTCCCGTCCATGTCGTCGGCGCCGAAGTTCAAGGCCATCGATGCCGCCTCCTCGCTCATCATGATCCAGTAGGCTTTGATGTGCGCGACGTTATCCAGCATCAGCCGACTGACCGCGATGGTCTTCAAGTTTTCTATGGCCGAGGCCTGTCGGACGGTCAGGTGCGTATCCCCGATCTGGTATTCCAACGGAATGAAGACTTGAAAACCGCCCGTCTCGTCCTGGGCCTCCCGGAGCAGCTCCATGTGCCGGACGCGCTCTTCGTAGGTCTCGATGTGGCCGTAGAGCAGCGTCGCGTTGGACAGGACGCCGGCCCGGTGCGCGGTCTTGTGGATGTCGAGCCAGCGCTCGTAGCCCGCCTTGCCGGGGAACAGCTCGCGCCGCACCCGCTCGGAGAACACCTCGGCGCCGCCGCCGGGCAGCGCCTGCAGGCCCACCTCCTTGAACCGCTCCAGGGCCTCCTCCACGGGCACCTTCCACCGCTTCTCGAAGTAGTCGAACTCCGCCGCGGTGAACGCCTTTATCTGGGCTCTCGGGAAGCGGTCGTGGATCGTCTTGACAATCTCCACGTACTTCTCGAAGGCCCAGGTGGGGTGATGACCGCCGACGATGTGGACCTCGTGCAACTCCTCGTCGAGGGAGTCGAGGATCTCGTCCATGCTCATCTCGTAGGCGTGGGCATCGCCGGGCTTGGCGGCGAAGTCGCAAAACTTGCACGAGAGCACGCAAAGGTTGGTCGGGTTCACCTGCCGGTTGAACACCAAGTAAACGTTGTCGCCGGATGCCTCCCGCTTCTTGATGTCGGCCATGTGGCCCACCGCGATAAAATCGTCGGACTCGAAGAGTTTTACGCCGTCCTCGAGGCTCAGCCGCTGGCCGGCTCGCGCCTTCTCCCAGACCGGCACCAGCGCCTCGTCGCGGAAGATAACGCCGTCTACGTCCAGTATTCGTCCCATCGTCGGTCCACCCTCTCTATGATGTCCGTGTCCATGATCAGCGGCGCCGGGTAACCCGGCTTGAACGTCGCGTCGATCGCCAGCGGCCCGCGGTACACCGGCGCGGCCCCTTCCATGCGCATTTCCGGGAAGAAGACGTCGCGGGCCGGGTCGAAACGGGTGAAGATACCCCAGAGCAGGCTCGTCCGGTCGCTCAGGTCAACGTCCTCGCTTACGGCCGCGATCATCTTGACCGTGGAGAGGGAGTCGGCGCGGGCCAGCCGCTCGATCGTCTCCCTGCCCCCCGACGACACCTTTACCGCGAGCAGCGTGTCGTCCACGAGTCTCCACTCGATGACCTCGGGCGCAATTCGCGTTATGGCAACGCTCTGCGGCGGCGCGACCGGCCCGGCCTGCTCTTCCTTGGGCGTCGCGTCCAGTGCCATTTTGCTGCCCAGGTGCATCTGGAAGCTCGTGAAGTCCAGCGTATCGAGCGGCACTCGCGGCAGCAGCAAAAAATCCTTTTCTGGAGTGAAGTGGCGGGCGATCTCGCGGAGCACGGCGCTAAAATCCCTTGGATCGGCGTCGGGGCCGACCAGGATGATGCACTTCGTGAGCGAGAGCTGGCCCTCGCCGAAAAGCCCGAGGGCCGTCTTCATCGGCTCCTTGGCGTAGCGCGACTTCACCGACACCACCAGCAGATTGTGGAACCCGGCTTCGTAGTAAGCCCAGAGGTCCCGGACCTCCGCCCGCACCAGCTTCACGAAGGGGTTGATAAACTCCTGGACGGCATCGCCCATGTAGCGGTCTTCCTGGGGCGGCTTGCCGACAACTGCCGCGGGATAGACCGGGTCCCTGCGCCGTGTGACCGTGTTGATGTTGAACACCGGAAACGGGGCCTCGTTGGAGTAGTGGCCAAAATGGTCGCCGAAGGGGCCCTCGGTACGCCTGACGCCGGGTTGAACGACGCCCTCGAGGACGAACTCGGCGTTGGCTGGGACGGTCATCGAAAGGCTCCGCGCCTTGACCATCGTGGTCGGCTTCCCGCGCAGGATCCCCGCGAAGATGAGCTCCTCCATCGCTTCGGGCAGGGGCAGCACCGCGGACAGCAGTAGCGCCGGGTCGCCGCCGAGGGCCACCGCAACCTCGAGCGGGCGGCCCAGGGCCTCCGCCTCGTGGTAGTGGAACCCGCCCCCCTTTTGGAGCTGCCAATGCATGCCCGTCGACGCCTGGTCAAACACCTGCATGCGATAGATGCCCAGGTTGCTCAGCCCGGTCAACGGGCTCCGCGTCACGACTTGCGGCAGCGTGATGAAGCGTCCGCCATCACCGGGCCAGCATTTTATTACGGGGAGCTTCAATAGATCGGGCGGCTCCACCACTTGTTGGCTGATACCGGAGCGGACCCGCTTGATGCGTGCCGAGAGGAGCTTCCGGGCGACGCCCTTCAGCTCCCACAGCTTCTTCAGCGAAGGAGGATTGATACGTTGCACGAAGCCGATCACCTCTTCGCCGATGGACGCGGGGTGCCTCCCCAGCGCGCGCTCGATGCGCTTCGGCGTCCCCAGCGCGTTGATCAGCAGCGGGTAGCGCGACCCCTTGACGTTCTCGAACAGCAGCGCGGGGCCCTGCTCCCTGACGACCCGGGTCGCGATCTCCGTGATCTCCAGCTCCGGGTCGACCTCCACGCGAACGCGCTGCAGATCCCCGTCCCGCTCGAGGGTCCGCATGAAGTCTTGCAAGTCGGCGAACGCCATCGACTACTGCTCGTCCAGGTGCGCGTGCTGCGCCATCGGGTCGCCTTGCCAGCGGCGAAAGAGCTCGTTCTCCACGCCCAGCCGGTCGAGAATGCGCCCGGCCATGCCATCGACCAGCTCGTCGATGTCGCGCGGGTGGTGGTAGAAGCCGGGCATCGCGGGGACGATCTCCGCCCCCGCGTCGTGCAGCGTCAGCATGTTCTGCAGATGGATGCGGTTCAGCGGCGTCTCGCGGGGCACCAGCACCAGCTTGCGCCGCTCCTTGAGCGCCACGTCGGCGGCCCGCTCGATCAGGTTCGTCGAGGCCCCGGTGGCCATCCTCGCCATCGTCCCCATGGAACAGGGGACCACGGCCATTCCCGCGAAGGGGTAGGAGCCGCTGGCGATCGACGCCGAGAAGTCGCGGTGAGGCAGCAACTCGAGCCCTTCGCCGTCGACGCCCAGAAACTCCACCCACTGTTCCTGCCGGGCGCGGCGCGACCCGGAGAATCGCAGTCCCATCTCGATGTCGAGCACCCGCTCGCCCGCCGGAGAGACGACCAGCTTCACGTGGTGGTCGAGCTCGAGCAGGCCCTGGAGTACCCGCTTCGCATAGGGCGCTCCGCTTGCGCCGGTGATCCCGATGACGTAGGTGCTCATGGTCTCCTCAGTTCACCAGCACGTCGGCCATGACGAAGAAGAAAAAGACGACGCTGATGACGCCGTTCATGTTAAAGAAAGCAACGTTGATCCTCCGCATGTCGCCGGGAGAGACGATACGGTGCTCGTGAGCGAGGAGCAGGAGGAACGCGACCGTGCCGACGTAGTAGAGCCACCCCGCGCCGAGGTACGGCCCAGCGGCAACCAGCAGCCCAACGGCCGCCAGGTGGATCAAGCGGGCCGCGAGCAGGCCGAAGGGCAAACCGAAGTCGGCGGGGATCGAATGGAGGCCGTGCTTGCGGTCGTGGTCGATGTCCTGGGCCGCGTAGATCACGTCGAAGCCGGCCACCCACAGGCCGGCGCCGATGCCCAGCAGCACGGAACCAAGGGTAAAATCGTTGGACACCGCGATCCAGACGGCGGGCGGCACGATGAGATAGACGGAGCTGATGCCGAAGTGGCAGAGCCAGGTGAAGCGTTTCAAGTAGGGATACAGGACCATCGGCGCGACCGCGATAGGCCAGAGGTACTGCGTCTTCGGGGCCAGGTTGTAGACCGCGAGGAGGAACAGGCCCAGGGAGACCGCCATGAACAGCGTCATGTCCCGGGCTCGGAGCCGTCCCGCGGGGACCGCGCGCTCCGCCGTTCGCGGGTTCGCGGCGTCGATGCCCGCGTCGATCAGACGGTTCGCCGACATGGCGAGGGTGCGAGCGGAAGCCATCGCAAGGGTCAGCCAGCCGAAGTTCGCCGCGCCCGGCAGCCCGTCCTCGACCAGAAACAGTGTCAAATAGGCAAACGGAAACGAAAAGACGGTGTGCTCGATCTTGATAGACTCGGCAAAGACGCAGAGTTTTCCCCAGACGTGATAAACGGGTGAGCGGGCCACGGCGATGGCGTTCATACCGCGCCAACCGCCGTATCCGGCGTCAGGCCCAGCCCCCGGTGCAACAGCAGACGCAGGGTTGGCAGGGACCGCTCCATCGGGTCCGGCTCGCCGGTCTCTAGCCAGCGCACGATGAGCTCACCAACCGCCCCAGCCAGGCGTGGGCCGCGATCTCGGCATCGATGTCGGCGTCGTCGCCCCGTTTGGCGGCCACGGCGTCGCGAATCAACCCCGCCGTCAGTTGCGAGAAGCGCCCGAAGATCTCCTGGCGCTTCTCGACAAACCCCGCGCCCATGCTGTTGCCCTTCACGAGCAGCAGGTTCGCCAGCGTCTTGTGCCGATAGAGCGTACGAACCGTCGTCTCCAAAGCGGCGCCCAAGCGCTCGACGGGGTCGGCGACAGCCCGGGCCTCGCGCTCGACACGGCGAATCAGGCGGTTGCCCAGGTGGTCCATCACGGCAAGGAACAGACTTTCCTTGCTGGGGAAGTGGAAGTAAACCGAGCCCTTAGACGTGCCCGAGACCTCAACGATCTCGCTGACGGCCGATTGATAAAACCCCTTCTCGGCGAAGACCCGCTCCGCCGCGTCGAGGAGTCGCTCTCTGGTCGTCGGTTTCGCTATCGACATCTGAAGCGCTACACCGTCACCCGACCGACTGGTCAGTCTAGTCGGCAGTTTACGGGGAGCGACAGGGTGGCGTCAAGGCAGGGCGGGCGCCTCGGGGCGGGCGCAGTGCGGTGGAATCCGGAGAACCCAGAGAGGGCGGAGCCCTCTTTGGCAGGGGTTGAAGGGGCACATCCCTTCGCTCGCAACTAGCCTGACGAGCTACCTTGACGCTGAAGCCAGGAGTCCAGAGGGGCAGAGCCCCTTTGGCTGGGGTTGAAGGGGATGTGCCCCTTCTCCTAAAGATCCCCGAAGAGATACCTTGAACCCTCTTCAGGGGGTTTGGGGGTCCTCTTCGGCGACTCGTCGGAACCCGCCTGCGCCGCTCGGAGCCGGCAACCTGCATCGCCCGGCGGCAGCCCTTTTACTCGTCCCGAAACACCGGCTCCCGCCCCTCACGAATCGCGGCCAGCGCCTCCTTGTGGTCCTTCGTCCACACCGAGAGCGCCTCGGTGGCGAGGCCCATCTCCAGCACCAGGTTCAGGTTCTGCCAGACGATGCGGTTCACCGTCATCTTCGTCCAGCGGATGGCGAGTCCCGGCCCATGCGCCAGCCTCCGGGCGAACGCGGTCGCCTCCTCGATGAGCCGGTCCGCCGGAACGACGTGGTTCACCAGGCCCAGGCGGTCCGCCATCGCGGCGTCCACGGGGTCGCCCGTCATCAGGAACTCCTTGGCGCGGTGCGGCCCCACGAGCAGCGGCCAGATCACCGCGCCGCCGTCGCCGGCGGTCAGGCCCGTGCGAACGTGGTCGTCGGTGATGAGGGCGTCCTCGGCCATGTAGATCACGTCGCACATCAGCGCGATGGTCGCGCCGATCTGGGCCGCGGTGCCGTTGATCGCGGCGATGATCGGCGCCTCGCAGTTGGCGAACGACTGCACGATGTACTTCGCCTCGCGGAGAATCGTCTTGACGCCCCGCTCGCGGGCTCGCTCCTGGTCGGCGAGGTCGCCGCCGACCGAGAAGTCGGTCCCGGCGCCGGTGAGGACGATGGCGCCGACCTCGTCGTCGATGCCCAGCTCCGGGAGCAGCCGCTCCAGGCCGACGTGCATCGCGTTGTTCATCGTGTTCCGCGTCTCGGGCCGGTTCATCTTAACTAGGGCGACACGGTCTTCGATCGAGATGTCGAGGTGGTGTCTTTCCCCGTATTCGGTGTAGTCCATTTCCGTCTCCTTTGGGCTCCGTTGGCCCTGAACCGCGTCGAGTCTATGGCAAATGCCGCTCTCCCGCCAGCTACACCGTCCCTTGACACCCCACACCCCTCCGCGTAGACTCGCCGCAACTGAAGCGGAGGGCTCGCGTGACCCTGCAGGCCGAGAGGCATACCTTCCAGGACTGGGACGACGTCCAGGACGCGTACTACAAGCGCGGCTGGACCGACGGCCTGCCCATCGTGCCGCCGACACCCGACAAGGTCGAGCAGTTCCTGGCCTACGCGGGCCTCGAGTCCGGCGAGGTCCTGGGAACGATCCCGACCCGTGAGGTCACCACCACCGCCGAGCATGTCGCTATCAACGCCGTGATGGCCGGCTGCCAGGTCGAATACATGCCAGTGGTCGTGGCCGCCATCCGCGCCATCCTCGAGGACAAAGGGCACGCCCACAGCACGACGGGTTCGCTCTGGGGCCCAGCGCATCCCGTGATCGTCAACGGCCCGATACGGCGCGAGCTCGACATCAACTCCGAAGCGGCGTGTTTCGGTCCCGGCTGGAGGGCCAATGCGACCATTGGCCGGGCGTTGCGCCTGGTCGTCCGCAACGTCTTCCGGGGCATCCCGGGCTTCCTGGACCGCGCGACCTTCTCCACACCGGCCCGCTACACATGGTGCTTCGGCGAAGACGAGGAGAACAGCCCCTGGAAGCCGCTCCATGTCGAGCGCGGCTTCTCACCCGAGCAGAGCACTGCCACCGTGTTCGCGGTGACGCTGGCCTCCATCGCCGGCGACGACCGTAGCCGCACCCCGGAGGGTGTGCTCGATACGCTCGTCGCGACGACTCGCAAGGGCGGAGTGATCGGCGACAAGTGGCTCGGCGACAACGTCAACGTCATCATGATCCTGGGTCGCGAGCACAGCCGCTACCTCTGGGAGGCCGGCTGGAGCAAGGACGACATGCGGGACTATATGTTCCCCCGGATAATGGAACCTCCCGGAGCGGGCGAATCTACGGTAAAATTAGGCAAGCCGGAAGGTATCCTCATCGTCGCGGCCGGCGGATGGGGTATGGCGCAGACGTGGATCCTTCACCCGCATGTCGGGTGGGCGATCACGAAACCAATCGAAGCAGGGAGGACGTAACGATGGCTGAACGGACCAATGGCTCAATCGTCACCCTCGACCCGACAAGCGGCCCCCTCGACCGCACCGACTCGAGGACCTTTCCCGAGCGTCCGCCGACCCTCGACGGCGCTGTCGTCGGCCTGATTGCCAACGGCCTCGGTGCCACCGAGAAGTTCATGGACGCCCTCTACGACGAGCTCAGCAAGGAAGTCGAGCTTGCCGGGGCGGTACGCGTTTTGAAGGACAACGTCTCCATCCCTCCCTCGAAGGAGGATTGGGCGCGTCTGACCTCGGACGCCACGGTGGCCGTTACCGGCTTCGGGGGCTGAGGCTCCTGCAGTGCGCGCAGTATGCGCGACGCAATCGAGCTGGAGTGGGCGGGAGTCCCCAGTGTGGCGCTGATCCACACGCAAATGGGGGGGTCCGCTAACTCCATCAACCGGCTCAGCGGCACCCAGGACTACGAGTTCATCACCGTCGACCATCCCCACATTCCGACCGTGGTCTGGACCGACGACGAGATCCGCGAGGTAGCGAAAGAGGTCGCCCCGCAGGTGATCGCCAGACTGACGAAGAACGGCGGCTGACGGACCAGCGTCTCGATTACGGGTCGAAACAAAGAACCCCGGCCAGTGGCCGGGGTTCTTTGTTTGTCCGCGACGCTCTTGTCGCCGGAGCTACTTGCCGTTCGAAATCCCGTACAGCCGCATCGCGTTCCCGGCAAGAAGCGCATGCTTCTCGCCCGCGGGGATCCCCTCGAACTGCTTGTCGATGTACTTCCACGTCTCCGGATAGTGTGAGAACGAGTGCGCGTGGTCGCTGGACCAGAGCATCTGGTCGACGCCGATCTGGTCCCGGACCGACAGTCCGGCTTCGTCGGTAATAAAGACGAAGGACAGGTTGCGCCCAAAATAGTAGCTCGGCAGCTCCTTGGCGTAGTAGACGCCCGCCTTGAGCCCCCGCCGTACCACGACGTCCAACTGCTCGCGGGCGTAAGGGACCCAGCCGCAGTCGACCTCGGCGAAGACCACTTGCAGCTTCGGAAATCGGTCGAAGACCCCTGCGTAGATGAACTGGGAAGCCCGGACCGGGGCGTCGACGTTCCGGAACTCACCTGTCGGAGCGCCAGGCCGGCCCTTGTCCCCCGCGGGTTGGGTGGCAAAGGCGACATGAATGCTTATGGGTATCCCTGCCTTCTCGGCAGCGGCCCAGAACGGGTCGTCCGCCTCGGAGATGTACCCGCCGCCGTGGGGGTACTGTCCGAGGACGACCCCTTGAATGCCTGGCAGTGCCAGCGCACGGTCGAATTCCTCGAGGGCGTCTTCCGTTCCTGAAGTCGGCATCATCGCCAAGCCAAAAAGTCGGTCCGGTGCATGGGTCGCATAGTCTTCGGAGAGCCAGTCGTTGTACGCCCGTATGCACGCCACATGGAACTCGGGGTCTGAATTGTTCCAGAACACGCTGTTGCCGACTCGCGGGGTCGGGTAGAGCAGCTCGGCGTCGACATTGTCCTCATCGAGCTCGGCGACCCGTGCCGCCGGGTCGTACCCACCGGCGCGGCAGTCCTCCCACTTGATCCAGGCCCTCGTCTTCTCCGGCGGATCGCTGGCGCACTGGTTCAAGCCGAAGTTGATCGGGTCGAGCGCCCCCTCGATGACCCAGGCGTCCCCCTTCGGGAATCGCTCCATTCTGGGCGCCCGGTCCTTGAATTTCGCCGGGACTCGGCTCTGCCAGAGCTCCGGTGGCTCGTTAACGTGGGAATCTCCGGAAATCAGTTTATAGTCTCGCGCCATGAAATCGCCCCCTTTTTGCCCCATCGGATTGGCGAGGCCCATTATACGTCGTTACCCCAGCCCACGACACGCGTCGGCGTGATCTTGATCACCGGCCTCGATTCGAGGGCCATCGAGCGGTACTGAGGATACCGTTCACGCAGCAGGCCCAGCGCCTCGCCGTGCTCCAGACCTCCCTCCAACACCTCGGCCCGTCCCTCTACGAGGACGTACGCGAGCTGCGTCCAATCGTCGGCGTAACGGTCGACGACGATCGCCGCTTGCGGATTGGCCTCGATGTTGCGGACACGACGCAAGCGACGGCCTTCGACGCGTTTCGGCTTCTCATCGATGGGCGTGTAGAGGCATGCCTCGCCGAGTGCATAACAGATCGGGACAACGTGGGGCGCGCCATCGCTGCCCGCGGTTGCCAGCCGCCCGACGCGCTGCGATTCGAGAAAGGCCCGCTGTGCGCTTGTGAATAGCCCTGTCGGCATGGCAGGCGGCATGATAGCATGCCGTCACGATGCGAATCCGTGCCGTCACCGCCGGCCACCGCCAGACTTCGCGCATCGACTTCGGCCTTCTGGGCAAGGCCGGCGCCCTCTGCGCCGACGCCAGGAGCGCTTTCGAGACTGCCGGCTATGAGGTCCAGACCCTTCGTCTGGCGACCCAACAGCTGAGCCAGTTGGCGAGGGGCCTCGGGCTTGACGAGGTCGTGGCCCTCGCCGAGCGGCTCGAGGCCGCCGTCACCGCGGAGGGGATCGACTACTGCTCCCTTGGACCCGTGGTCGCTGCGGGCCACGACGGCCCACACCCACTGATCCCCACGGTCCCTGCGGTCCTGCGTGCGACACGAAGTATCTTCGTCACGGTAGCCCTGGCAAAATCGCGCAGCGGGATCAACCTGGCTGCGGTGATGCAGGCAGCCGAAGCGCTCGTGGAGATCGGCCGTGGCGACCAGCAGGCGACGACATCGAGGCGCTTCGCCGTCAGCGCGAACGTGCCTCCCAACGGCCCCTTCTTCCCATCGGCCCACCACCGGGGCCGGCCCGGCTTCTCGCTGGCAATCGAAGGGGCCGACCTGGCCGTCGATGCCTTCACGGACGCGCCGGACCTGGCGACGGCGGGCGACCGCCTGCGAAGGTCGCTCGAAGAGCACGGCCGCAAGCTCGTCTCCGTCGCCAATGGGCTTGCGGAGAAGCACGACGCCGTCTTCCACGGCCTCGACATCTCGCCTGCACCTTTTCCCGAGGCCGGCGCGGGCATAGCCGAGGCCATGGAGCGGCTGGGTGTCGGGAGCTATGGCGGCAACGGGACGCTGTTCGCCTCCGCATTCCTCGTCGACACGCTGCGCAGCGTCGACCTGCCGACATGCGGCTTCTCCGGCCTGATGATCCCACTCGTGGAGGACGCGACGATGGCGGCCCGCCATGCCGAGGGGGCCTTCAACCTCGACAGCTTGCTCCTCTACTCGGCGGTCTGCGGGGCGGGCCTGGATACCATCCCGATACCGGGCGATGCCACCGTCGACCAGATAGCCGCCGCCTACCTCGACCTCTGCACCCTAGCGGTAGCCTTGAAAAAACCTCTCACGGCCAGATTGATGCCGATACCGGGCAAACAGGCCGGCGACCCCGTCGAGTTCGACTTTCGCTACTTCGCTCCGACAACCGTCGTTGGGCTGAGGGGCGCTGGCAGTCCGGGGCTCTTCGGCAGGGGCGATTTGGAAGCCGGTGTGACGCTGATCAGTCGACCGCGACGTGCGACGCCATAGGCGTGTTGGACGCGACGCCGTAGCCCGTCGAGTTGATCGCGATCAGTCCGCAGGACACCCCCTCGGGAAAGCCCGCGAGGCCGGCTTCACAGGCAGCCTGCGGTTTCATCCCTCCGCCCATCCGCTGGTAGACCTCGAAGGCCAGCATCGCGCGGATGATTTCTTCGCCGATACCCGTAGCGGCAACCGCGCCATGGGGCCCAGCGTAAAAGCCGGCGCCGAGGAGTGGGGTATCGCCGACCCGGCCCAACAGCATCGGCGTGCTGCCGCCCGTCGAGCCGGCCACGGCGCAGCGCCCATCTTCGGTCACGGCCACCGCGCCCACCGTGTCGTGCGCGGCCATGGCCTCGCCGTAGTCTGTCCCAAAGTTCCACGAGCCGGCGACGTCGAACGACTCCCACCCCGGCGGAGGGCTCCCTTCCCGTAGAGCTCGGACCGACGCGTCGTGCCGCGCCCGGGCCCGGTCGGAGACCGCCAGGTATTCATCGAACCCGCGGGTGCGGGCGAAGGCCGTGGCGCCCTCTCCGCTCAGGAGCACATGGCGCGTATCCGCAACGCATCGGGCGACCAGGACAGGATTTTTGACCGCACGGACCGCGGCGACGGCGCCCAGCACGCCCTCCGAGTCCATCACCGCCGCGTCCATCTCGACGGTCCGCCCGTCGAGGCGAAGGACGGAGCCCGAGCCGGCGTTGAACCGTCCGTCGTCTTCCATCGAGACGACGGCTGCGATCGCGGCCTCCAGGGGCCCGGCGCTCAGTGCACGGAGACCTTCCTCGGCCGCTCGTCGGCAGCCGTCGGCCATGGAAGGAGCCGAGCCGGCGCCTCCGTGGACGACGAGACCGCGAGCGATAGGGTTAGTCAACCGCGATGCTCTTGTAGCCCCGCATCGCCTCGGCCTCCTCGAGCAGATAGCGGAGCAACGTGTCGGCTTCCGGCCAGCGCAGGTCGAGCGAGGAGATCGAGAGGACGCGGAACATCACGCCGGAGCTGACCGTGGCCTTCGCCGTACCGCCCACCGGGGGCAGTCCGACGCCGAGGGCCTCGGCGACGTAGGGGGCGACGTGGTTGCCAGTCTTCGAAGTGTGGACCCTGGTCACGGCCTTGCCCTGGTACAGGAGCGTAAGGCCGGTCTTGCCGCGGGACAGCGTGATCTCCATCTGGCCCTTGGGACGCTCGATGGCCTGCTGGCCCCGCTCCATCGCCTTGCGCCGGCTGATGCTCATGTCCGCTAGTCGCCGAGGCGCTCGCCCACCTTGAGGCCCGACGAGGGAACGAACTCGGACGCTTTCACCTTGGCCGACCCCGCGGGCTGGACTCGCTGCACGGTCAGGGAGCCTCCATTGAGCGCAACCCGGAAGGCATCGTCTGACAAATCGATGACCTCCCCCGGGCGCCCTTGCACCGGCTCGAACTCGCCCTTGCAGTCGAACACCTTCAAACGCTCGCCCCGGAGCGTCGTGTGAGCGCCGGGTTGGGGGTTGCAGCCGCGAATGAGGTTGTAGACCTCGCGGGCGGGCTTGCTCCAATCGATACCGGCATGCCCGTCCTTGCAGATCGCCTCGTAGGTGGCCTGAGACTCGTCCTGCACCAGCTTGGGCGCCTTGCCCCCTTCGACAAGCGCCACCGCTTCGACCATTGCGTCGACGCCCATCGGGAACAGCTTCTGGAAGTACAGCGCGCCCATTGTCTCGTCGGGACCGATTTCGACCTCCTTTTGCAAGAGGACCGGGCCGGTATCGATGCCCTTGTCCGGCCAGAACACGGTCAGGCCCGTCGTCGTATCGCCCTGGATGACGGCCCAGTTCATGGCGCTGGCGCCGCGGTGCCGGGGCAGGATGGATGGGTGGTATTGAATGGTCCCCAGCTTTGCGGTGTAGAGAACGCGCTCGGCGAGGATATCCGTCACGAAGGCCATGACAGTGAGGTCTGGTTCCAGGGCCGCGTAGGCGTCGTAGACGTCGTCCTTCTTCAGGTCGCGAGTCGGGAACATCGGGAGGCCCTTCTGCTCGGCCAGCGCAGCAAGGGGGTCGGGACGCTCCGGCGGCCCGGGGGGAGCCGACACCCCGACCACCTCGCGTCCTTCATCGAGGAGCCTCGCCAACACCTGCTCGCCGAAGGCCGCCTGCCCTATGACTACGATGCGCATATTTCGTCCTTGCTCCCTCGCTCCTCGTTCCAGGCCCTACAAGACCCCTTCGAGTCCTATCTCCTTCGCCAGGGCGACCAGGCCGTGATAGTGGCTTGCCGGGATGAGCGCTTCGCCGGCCTCGCGCCGCTCTCGTATCAGCTGTTGGGAGCGCTCCCCGGGGTAAAGGATGTCGCGGGCGCCGGCCTTCTTCGGCGAGCCCTTGATCACGTCGAGGAAGTCGTCGACGCGGCCCCGAAAATCGTCCCGGTCGGCGAACGCCCCCGGGTCCACCGCCATCAGCAATGAGCCGTAGCGTCCATCGGAGTCCATCCCATACGCCAGCTCCCACGGAAAGCTGGTGTCGGAGAGCACCGCGCTGAGCAGCCCCACCATCAGCACCAGCGCATAGCCCTTGTGTCCGCCGCCGAGGGGAAGGAGGCTGCCCTTGGCCGCGAGGGCCCCCTTTTGCAGTAGCTCCATGTCTGGGAAGTCGCGAGCCGTGGTGGTCGGCTCTCCGCGCTCGTCCAGGATCAGGCCCTCGGGGACCTGCTGGTCCTGCTGGGCCGACACGACCACGCCGCTGGCGGACGTCTGCGTGATGGACATGTCGATGATGACAGGATCGTGCCTCCCGGCGGGAACGCCAAAGGCAACGGGAGCATTCCCCAGTAAGGGTTGGTAGCCGCCGAGGGGAGCCACCGTAGAGAAACTCTGGATGAAGACCATGCCGACCATGCCGGCGCTCGTCGCCTGCTTGACGTACGGCGCCAGGAGCTCGCCCTGCGACTTGGCGCCGACCCAGCCGATGCCCTGGCTCCGGGCCTTCTCGATAGCCATGTCCATGGCACGACGGCAGACCAACGACCCGGATGCGCGCGGCCCACCATCGATGAGCGCCGTCGCGGGCGTCTCGCGCAACACCTCGATATTGGGATGGACGTCGAGCTCTCCGCTACGGGCTCTTTTTATCTGACCGAGGGCCCGGCCGATGCCTCGTGAGTCGTCTCCTGACACCGCCTTGTCGGTGCACATCGTTGTAATGTAGCGGGCGTCGTCCGGCGTCGCCCCGGCTTGCTCGAACGCCGCGTGACACACGCGCTCGATGGGCTCGATCCGGACGTTGACGAACTCCTCCGTGGAGCGCCACCACTGGCCGTAGGTCGTCTCTTTCCGCGCGCCGCTCTGGGACATTTTCAAATCTCCCTCGGGTCAATGGTCTCCGTCGGGTCGATGGCCCGGCCATTATGAGCGAGCGCCAGGGTCAGGACAAGCCGCCGCCGGTGCTATAATCGTCGGCGATCGCTTCAGGGAAGCCGCTGTGCAGCGCATCGGGTTCATCGGGCTCGGGAAGATGGGACGTCCGATGTCCGAGAACCTCCTCAGGGCAGGCTTCCCCCTCGTGGTGCATAGCCGGAGCCCGGGGCCCGTCGAGGCCCTGGTCGCCCTCGGCGCCACCTCCGCCGAGTCGCCCCGCCAGGTCGCCGAGGGCTCGGATGTCGTCCTCAGCTGCCTGCCCGACGTGCCGGCCGTCCACCAGGTCTACCTCGGCCCCGACGGGGTGCTGCAGGCGCTCAGGCGGGGACAGGTGCTCGCAGACCACAGCACCGTCGACCCGAACACGAGCCGCGATCTCTACGAGGCCGCCAAAGCCGGAGGCGCCGCCTTCCTCGACGCGCCGATGAGCGGAGGGCCGGCCCGCGCCGTCGACGGCTCCCTTACGTTCATGGTCGGGGGTGACGTCGACACTTTTAACAAAACGCGCCCCGTGTTCGAGGCGCTGGGCGCCAGTATTCACCACGCCGGCCCTTCAGGCACCGGGACGATAGTGAAGCTCGCCAACCAGCTCCTCGTCGGCATCCACACCGCGGCGTCGGCCGAGGCGTTGGTGCTCGCGGCCAAGGCCGGGGCCGACCCTCGCGTCGCCATCGAGGTCATCGGTTCCAGCTTCGGCGCCAGCGCCATGCTCAACCGCAACGGCCCGCTCATTCTCGACCGCCGCTTCGACCCCGTGACGCCCGTCGACCTGCTGTTGAAAGACCTGCGGCTCATCACCAAGCTCGCCGAAGACGAATCGGTGCGACTGCTGCTCGGGAACATGGCCAAGCAGCTCTTCGGCGAAGCCTCGATCCTGGGCCTCGGGGGCAACGACATGGCGGCGCTGGTGCAGCCGCTGGAGCGACTGGCCGGCGTCGAGGTCCGTGGGGACGGCGGGTCGAGCTAAGCCGGCTAGCGACCCGTTCTATCCCTGAGCCGGTAGACGAACTTTAAGCCCGACCAGGTCTCGTCCACGGCGGCCACCTTCACGTCCACCAGACCGTTGGCGAGGCCGATCTCCCGGACCCCGTTCTCGTCCAGGTCCGTTGGCACCCGGGACGCGCGTTTCGGCCACGACACCCAGAGCATGCCGGTCTCTGAGAGCGTCTGCTTCAGGTGAGGGAACTCGCGCTCCAGGGACTGTAGCTCTTTCGTGAAGAACTGGATGAAGTCCACGGGGGCGTCGGCTGTCGCGGGACGGGTAACGCCCTCGGGCAGCGGCCCCAACGTCTCGTCGTAGCCCGATGGGGCGTCGACAATGGCTACCAGCCAGCCCGGCTTGATGCCCAACTTCTGCACCAGCGAGCGCTTCGAATACCCCGCGGCCATGATGGAATCATTTTAACCGCTGTCGCCCTGAGTGAAGCGCCGTCATCCTGAGCGAAGCGAAGGATCTACCTCCCGGAACCGGCGTTTCTTCAGCATCGCTCAGAATGACATTTACGGATTTGCCCCTTCGTACCCAATCTGCTCACCGACGAAATACGTAACAACTTTCGTCAGGGGCGATGCGTCGCTGCCCTACAGGGTAGACGGAGAGCCGTCTTGAATGACAACAGAACAGCCGATATAATCTAGCGCGTTGCTCTCCGCCCCCTTTCAAGAAAAGAAGGGGGCGGAAACCGCTAAAGGGTACAGGAAAACCAGGTCGAGCCTTGATCGAAGTCGGACACGTAAGCAAGTACTACGGCGACTTTATCGCCGTCGAAGATGTCTCGTTCTTCGTCGACCGCGGCGAGGTCGTCGGATTCCTAGGCCCCAACGCCGCCGGGAAGACCACGACCATGCGCATCATTACCGGCTTCATGCCGGCAAGTGAGGGCACCGTGCGGGTCGCCGGCTACGACGTGCTGCGGAACTCAATCGAAGCCCGGTCGCAGATCGGCTATCTCCCCGAGACGGTCCCCCTCTACACCGACATGACCGTCCGGTCGTACCTCGACTTCATGGGCGCCATCCGCCAGATGGACGCCGCACGCCGAAAGTCGCGTAGCGACTACGTCATCGAACGGCTGCGGCTCAACGACTACGCCAATACGCTCATCGGACGGCTTTCGAAGGGCTTTCGGCAGCGTGTCGGCATCGCCCAGTCGATGATCCACGAACCGCAGGTGCTGATCCTCGACGAGCCGACCATTGGCATCGACCCGGTCCAGGTCGTCGAGACCCGCGAGCTGATCAAGGGTCTCGGTAGCGACCATACCGTGATCCTCAGCACCCACATCCTGCCCGAAGTGAGCATGGTGTGCGAGCGTGTCGTCGTGATCAACGAAGGCCGCATCGTGGCCGTTGATACGCCGGACCAGCTCTCCACGCGGCTCCGCGGCACCGAGCAGATCCGGCTCGAGGTCCGCGGCCCGGTCCGCGAGGTCACCAACCGGCTGCGGCGCGTCGAGGGCGTGCGCCAGGTGACCCGCGACGCCATCGACAACAACGTCTCGCTGTATATTCTCGAATGCGACCCCGGCTCCAACCTTCGTGAGCAGCTGGCCTCGATCGTCGTGAGCCAGAACTGGGGCTTGTTGAGCCTGCAATCGGTGATGATGAGCCTCGAAGAGATCTTCCTCCAACTCACAGCCGGTGAGGAAGAGGGAACCGCTTCGTGAGAAACACTCTGCTCATCGCCCGCAGAGAGTTGGGCACCTACTTCTCGTCGCCGATCGCCTACGTTGTCACGGCGGCCTTTCTCGTCTTCACCGGATTGCTCTATATCGATAGCCTGAGCGGACCATTTCGCGAGGCGAGTCTCCGCGGCTGGCTCGCCGGGGAGACCCTGGGCGGCGTCCTCGGCGAGAGCATCAACGGCGCGTTCACCTTGCTGCTTCTCGGTCCCGTGCTCACGATGCGCCTGCTCGCCGAGGAGGCGAAGCTGGGGACCCTGGAGCTGCTCCTGACGTCCCCCATCCGCGACTTTGAGGTGGTGACCGGCAAATTCATCTCCTCCATGGCGATTCTGGGCATGTTACTGCTGTTGACCCTTTTCTACCCCCTGCTGCTGATCGTCTTCGGAAATCCCGATATCGGGCCGATGCTGTCCGGGTACCTGGGACTTGTCCTGCTCGGCGCCTTCTTCCTATCAGTGGGACTCTTCGCCTCTTCGCTCAGCAGCAGCCAGATCGCCTCGGCGGTCGTGGGGCTCGTTATCCTGCTCATGTTCTGGTTCATCGACGAGGCAGCCGATTTCTTCCGCGGGCTGCCGGAGTCGATCCTCGAGTTCGTATCGCCGCGCACCCATTTCACCGACTTCGCCCGCGGCATTATCGACTCGGAGTCCATCATCTACTACGTCGCGCTGACCGCGATCTTCCTGTTCCTGACCGTGCGCAGCCTCGAAGCCAGGAGATGGCGCTAGATGGGGCAGCGTCGCAACAGGTTCGATCTCCTGAGACGGGCATCCGAGTCTCTGGGCAACGTCACCGTCGTTGCGCTGACGGTCGGCGTCATCTCCCTGATCACCTCCGGCATCCTGCAGTTGCTGGGACGCGACCTCCGTGGGGCGGTCATCGCCTTCCTCACGCTCGGGCTGATCGCCGTACTGGCAGCCGCCGCCACCGGGTATCAGTCGATGCGGTCCACCTTGATGACCCGCCGCGGGTTCTACGGCGTCAACTCCACGGTGATGATCCTTGTCTTTCTCGCCATCGCGGCCATCGTGATCCTCATCGGCGCGAAGAACAACGGGAGGGCAGACGTCACGGCCACCGGAGAGTTCAGCCTCTCCCGCCAGACCGAAAAGATCCTCGACGACCTCGACCAGGACATCGAAGCCGTGGCCTTCTTCGTCCCCACGCGGCCACAGCAGATCGTCGTCCGCATCCCAGTGCGCGATCTGTTGACGGAGTACAAACAGCAGACCGGTCGCTTCTCGTTCCGGTTCGTCGACCCTGAGCTCCAGCCCGCCGAGGCCCGCCGCTTCGGCATCAACCCCGACACCAACCCGGGAACTATCGTCTTCTCCGCCGGCGACCGCCGCCAGGCCGTCGCCAGCCTCCAGAGGACGAACCAGGGGAGCTTCGTCCCGAACATCACCCTCGAGTCCGATTTCACCCAGGCCATCCTCGCCGTAACAGGCGACGACCGGGGCATCAAGCTTGTCTACTTCATGGAGGGCCATCAGGAACGGGACGCTTTCAACGATACGGAAGGGAGCGGCTTCGGCCTGGCCCGGTTCGGCATCGAGGGCGACAACTACCGGGTCGTTACCGTGAACCTGGCCACCGAGCCCGAGAAGCTGGCCTTCGCGACCGTCCTCGTGGTCGCCGCCCCGCAGGCCGACCTTCTGGAGGAAGAGCAGCAACTCCTGGACAGGTACCTCGAGGTCGGCGGTAAGGCCCTCTTCCTGCTGGACCCCGAGACGACCCCACCCACCTTCAACGACACGCTGAGGAAATGGGGCGTGGAGCTCGGGGAAGGCCAGGTCGTGGATCTCGCCAGCTCCGTGTCGGGCGACCCTCGAGCGCCGTTGGTACCTCGAAGCCGCTACGCCTTCCCGCAATCGCTACTGATAAGCCCAATCACCGCTCCGGTCACCGACAAGAGCTTTTATCAAGGGGCTGGCGCAATCCTGCCGCTCGAAGGGCCGGCGACCAATCCCGATCTGCCCAACGTCTACTACGACGATCGTCCCAATTTCATCATCACGCCGCTGGCCCTCTCATCGAGCGTGCTCAGCTGGCTCGAGACGGACCCCGAAGAGGACGACCTCGACGACGATGAGCCGATCGGCCCCCTCGCGCTCGGCGTCAGCATCGAGGCACGGGCGCCGTTCGGACAAACGCCCTCCGCGGACCCACCGGTGAAAACCCAGATCGTCGTCTTCGGTGACTCCGACTTCGCTTCGAACCGCTTCTTCTCCTCCTTTGCCAATGGCGATGTCTTTCTCAACGCCGTCAACTGGCTTGCCGGTGACGTCGACTTGATCTCGGTGCGGCCCAAGCTCCGAGAGCCGCGGATTCTGATCGTCACCCAGGGAGAGTGGAATTTCATCAGATGGTCCAGCCTCCTGATCTTGCCGTTGCTGGTCAGTCTCGCCGGCGCCGTCGTCTGGTGGCAGCGACGCTAGGCCGCCGGGCAAAACCCAAATGGTCGACGGGTCTCGTATACCTCTGTAGACGCTAGCCTTTCTCTTCTCTCGACATGAACTACAAGATCACCATCGCGCTGGTTGTCCTGCTCATCGTGGTGAGCTTGATCGGGGTGCTTGTCACCACCAGCGGCGGGCGCTCGACTCCCGAGCGGACCCGGCAGCCCCGAATCTTCGCCTTCCAGGTGGAAGAGGACGACATCGTCCTGGTCCGACTCACGCGCGAGGGCGAGACGTTGACCTTCGTCGAAAGCGAAGACGGAACGACCTGGTACTTCGACGAGATCGATGGGGAGGTCGTTGATCGTGACCGTTGGGGCGGCATTCCGCTGCTGCTGAGCGGGCCGCTGTATCAGCGGGTCGTTGCCGAGCAGGCGACCGATCTCAGCCTCTACGGGCTCGAAGAGCCGTCGTTGATCGTCCATCTCGGCTTGCAGCGGGTTGAGGAAGAGGTCGAGGTCCGGATCGGCGACAAGACCCCCCAGGCGGGTGGCCACTACGTGCAGTTCATCGACGACCCGCGGATCTACATCGTGGACGTCACCTGGGGCGACGTTATCACTCGGCTCGCCGAGGAGCCTCCGCGCATCCCAACGCCCCCGCCGACCCCCGAGCCCACCACCGCCACGCCGGCGTCCTGATCGGGCCGGGCAACCTCCCTCACGAAACGAAAAAGGCCCCCGGTGAACGGGGGGCCTTTTTTGGCGCCGGGTTTGCGTCTGTGGGACTGACCGGCTAGCCGACCTCTTCGATAGTGACGCTGATCAGGCGGTCACCCGGAGGAGGATTTCCCTGCGACGGGTCGCGCGGCCGGATGCTTTCCACGACCTCGATACCTTCGACCACCTTTCCGAAGACCGAGTGGCGGTCGTCGAGATGCGGCGTCGGGACGTAGGTGATGAAGAACTGGCTCCCGTTAGTGTTGGGCCCGGAGTTGGCCATGGACAGCACGCCGGCGCCATCGTGCTTGCGGTCGCTGAACTCGTCCTCAAACCGATACCCGGGGCCGCCGGATCCCGTACCGGTAGGATCGCCCGCCTGAGCCATGAATCCTGGCAGCACCCTATGGAAGGTCGTATCGTTGTAAAAACCCTCTCGAGCCAGGAAGACAAAGTTGTTCACCGTCGTCGGGGCGTCGTCGGCGAAGAGCTCGACTCGGAAGGAGCCCCCATCCGTCTCGAAGACGGCGAAGTAGTCCTTGTTCGTGTCGATAGTCATCGCGGGTGGGGCGGAATAGGTCATGCGTCTCCCTTGCTGCGGTGTTGCGGTCGGTCTCGGAGCGGTCGTCGGTTGCGCGGTGGCGGTCGATCCCGGCGCGGTCGTCGGTTGCCAGGTAGCCGTCGCCCGGGGGGCTGAGGTCGCGGTCGGTCTCTGAGGGACCGGCGTGGGGTCGGAGTCGCCGCCGCAGGCCGCGACGACCAGGATCGTGACAGTCGCGGCTATTCCAATGAACATCAGGCCTGAGGGTCGTTTCATCGTTTTCCTTCTCACGCAGAGAGCGGGGCCGAATCAGCCCCACTCAAGAGTTTCTATGAACCAATTGTCAGTACGAGGTTGCATTGACAACGGTTTCGAATCGATGCCTATGATAGCATATCGGCCCAACCGCCCGTGCAGGAGGACCCCGGTTGAACGCAAGTGAGGCCCTTACCATCGCGGGTGACGGCGTCTCGCTCGAGGCCGTCCTCCAGCTGCCGGAGGGCCTGGGCCCCTTCCCCGGTGTGGTCGTCTGCCACCCGCACCCCCTGTACGGGGGCGACATGCACAACAATGTCGTCATGGCAATCGTGACCGGCGTCCTCGACGCGGGCGCCGCGGCTCTGCGCTTCAACTTCCGCGGCGTTCCTGGAAGCACCGGGACTCACGACAAGGGGAACGGCGAGCGTGGCGACGTCGTCGCCGCCCTCCGGACCCTGCGTGAGGATGAGCGGGTCGATGGGGAACGGGTCGGCCTCGCCGGGTACTCTTTCGGGGCCAGCGTCGCGATGGTGGTCGCGGCCGGCGCCTCGGAGTCGCCGGCCCTCGCCCTGGTCGGCGCCCCAGCCGCCGGCCTGGCCACTCCCGAGGCGATAGGCTATCCTCATCCAAAACTCATCGTAGCCGGCGACCGCGACCACGTGCTCCCGGCAGACCGAATCGAGGCCCTCACGCGAGCGATGCAAGGCCCGGTCGAGGTCCAAGTCCTGCCGGGAGCCGACCACTTCATGCTGGGCTACGAGGGCGCAATCTCCGAGCACGTGCGGGCCTTCTTCGCGGCGACGCTAGCGGGCTAGCCACAGCCGCTGTGCTACACTGGAGCGCCATGGACCGAGTCCTTCTGCAGAAGGCCAACTGGGGCCTGATCCTCCCTGTCGCGCTGATAACGGCAACCGTTATTGTCATCGACCAGGTCACCAAGGCCGTCATCAGGACCCACCTCGCCCTCGGCGAGTCGCTTTTCGAAGTCTCGCCCATCCGTATCCTCCGCGTGAACAACACCGGCAGCGCCTTCGGACTGTTCGACGGTCAGACTCTGTTCCTCATCATCGGCTCGATCGTCGCCATTGGGGTGATGGCCTACTTCTACCGCCATCTGGCCGCCGTCGGGCCCTTGTTTCGGCTAAGCCTGGGGATGCAGCTCGGTGGGGCGGCCAGCAACCTCGCCGACCGGATTCGGGACGGCCACGTGACGGACTTCGTCGACTTCCGTGTCTGGCCCGTGTTCAACGCCGCCGACGCCGCGATCACGGTCGGCATCGTCCTGCTCGTTGTGCTCATCGTCTTCTCCGACCGCGGTGGGCGAAAAGTCCCCCTCTAGAGCGCTCAGCCTCGATGCCGAAGACCTACCGCCTCACCGTCACGGAGCAAGAGGAGCGGCTCGACCGCTTCCTCGCCGACCGGCTCCCCGACCTGTCGAGATCGCACCTCAAGGCGCTGATCGAGGAAGGCCTCGTCACCGTGGGCGGCCGGTCGGCGAAGCCCAGCCTGAAGCTCCGGCCCCGAGACGACATTTCAGTAGTCGTGCCCGATCCTCAGCCCCTCGACCTCGTCGCCGAGGACATCCCCATCGCGGCGCTCTACGAGGACGACGACGTGATCGTCGTCGATAAGCCCGCGGGGCTGACGGTGCACCCCGGTCCCGGTCACCCCAGTCACACCCTGGTGAACGCGATCCTGGCGCGTTGTCCCGACCTGGCGGGGATCAAGGGCACCGTCCGTCCCGGCATCGTGCACAGGCTCGACCGGGACACCTCCGGCGTCATGGTTATCGCCAAGAACGACGCAGCCCACCGTGACCTGACGCGACAGTTCAAGGAGCGGACCGTTCAAAAAACCTACCTCGCCCTGGTGAAAGGAACTCCGGCCCCCGAGCGAAGCATCATCGAGGGCGACATCGGGCGCGACCCGCGCAACCGCAAGCGCATGGCGGTAGTGGCTCGGGGCCGGGCCTCGCGGACCCGCTACACGGTGATCGAGCGGCTCGACGGGATGGCGCTCGTTGAGGTCGCCCCCGAGACGGGCCGCACTCACCAGATCCGGGCCCATTTCGCCTCTATCGGTCACCCCCTCGTGGGCGATACTCTCTATGGAGGCCGCTCGGCGCTTCTGGAACGCCAGTTCCTTCACGCGTCGACCCTGCTCTTCAGCCAGCCCTGCACCGGAGAGCCGGTCTCGTGCACCTCCCCGCTCCCCGCCGATCTCGGCGAACTCCTGGCCGCGCTGCGACGGCGCTCTCCTTGACACCTGAAGTGAGCGATTCCTATAATCACCAGGAAGCCCAGCCCGGTGGGCCGTCCGTTTTCACGTCCCAAGCGGGGAGGGGGTGAGACATTTGGTCGTAGTCAAACAAGAAGAACACGAAGGCTTCGAGAGCATGCTGAAGCGCTTCAACAAGCGCGTGCAGCAAGACGGGGTGCTCTCCGAAGCTCGACGGCGCAAGTACTTCGAAAAACCCAGCGTCCGACGGAAGAAAAAGGCAGCCGCAAAACGCCGCAAGAGTGCCCGCGAGAAGCGCTAGTCCTTCCCCTCCAATGAGCCTCAAAGAACGCCTCGACGCAGACCTCAAAGACGCCATGCGTGCTCGCGACCGGTTGCGCTGCGATACGCTTCGCTCCGTGAAGGCGACGGTGACCAACACCGAGGTCAAGCAGGGTGACTCGATGGCCGACGCCGGCGTGGAAGAGATCGTCGCCCGTCTCGTGCGCCAGCACCGCGAGAGCATCGACATCTACACGAAGGCCGATCGCCCCGACCTGGTAGAGCGGGAGGAGACCGAGCTCGAGATTCTGCTCGGCTACCTGCCGGAGCAGATGTCGGCGGAAACGATCAAGGAGCTGGTCCAACGCCTGGCGAAAGAGACGGGCGTGACCGGCCCTGGCGACAAGGGCAAGCTCATGGGCGCCCTGATGCCCCAGGTGAAGGGGAAGGCCGACGGCAAGGTCGTCAACGAGGTTGTGACCGAGATTCTGGAAGGTCTCGCCGGTTAAGCCACGACGCGCCCGCTGCGAGACGCCCGCCGATGGCTCGGCGGGCTTTTTGTTTGTATAATCGACGCGTGCGATTCGGCGTCATTGTCTTCCCCGGAACCTGGAGTGAGCCCGACTGGCATCACGTGATCGACCAGGTGCTGCACCAGCCCGTCGATTACGTCTGGCACAAGGACACCGACCTTTCTTCCTACGATTGTGTCGTCCTGCCCGGGGGCTTTTCCTACGGCGACTATCTCCGGACCGGCGCCATCGCCCGCTTCTCGCCGGTAATGACCGCCGTCGAGCGCTTCGCCGCCGAAGGCAAGCTCGTCATCGGCAGCTGCAACGGCTTCCAGATCCTCTGCGAGGCCGGCCTGCTCCCCGGCGTGCTCGTCCGGAACGAGTCCCTCGAATTCCGTTGCGAATGGACAGGTCTGCGGACCGAGACGACGCGGACGCCGTTCACCCAGGCGGCCAGGCCCAAACAGGTGTTGCGCATCCCCATCGCACATGGCGAGGGGCGCTACTACGCCGACGACGAGACGCTGGCGGAGCTCAACCGCAACGACCAGGTCGTCTTCCGGTACGCCACACCGGGCGGAGACGTTACCCCGGAGGCAAACCCCAACGGCTCCCTGGAGAACATCGCCGGTATCTGCAACCGCGCGGGCAACGTGCTGGGCCTGATGCCCCACCCCGAGCGTTGCTGCGAGGAGATCCTGGGCGGCACCGATGGCCGCGTCATCTTCGACTCAATCGTTGGTGCGCTCAGTCCGGCCACAGCCGGGTAGAGGTTCCGGCGAAACCTGGGGTGCGCCCCCCGGGATGCCGCGACCTTGGCGTTAGCGCCGTGGGCTACGCCCTCCGCTCACCCTGAGCCTTTCGAAGGGTCGCCTAGGCTCCGGCAGCACCGGCGTGCGCAAGCGCCGACGGTGTCTGGCTGCCGACGATCGCGGGGGCCTCGTGGACGAGACGGTCATTTTGAAGAGCTTCCACCATGAACAGGGCGAAGTCCACGCGCCGCGTCATGTTGCTCGCGAGGATAGGGTCGCCTACGTGCCGGCTCCAAACGGGCAGTCCCTGACTCTCGCCCTCTTCGAGGTCACTGCCGCGCACGACCGTCCACCGGGTGTCGCTGGCAAACACTCGCCGGGCCGCTTCAACCTGGTCGTCGAGGTCCGCGAAGCGAAGGAGCCGCGCGAGCCAGCCCCCCGCACTTACGAGCAATTTGAGCTTGCGCGAGTACACGTGCTGGCCGTCGCGCGTGATGTGCCACCCGCAGGAGAAGACGAGCCGGGCGCCCGGAGGGGCATGGTCCAGCACGGCCTGGGCTGTCCCCGATGAGTACCGGTGGACTCCCCAGGGGACCAGCACGGTGAGCACTCCATCGCACCCCGCGACCGCTTTCTTGATAACTTCGCGGTCGTCCGCCGCGCCTGGGATAACGGTGATGCGCCCCGCAAAGGCACCCAGCTTGCTGACGCTTTTCTCACGGCACACGCCAACTACTTCGTAGCCCCGGTCCAGCGCGTGCTGCACCATGTACCGCCCGAGCTTCCCAGAGGCCCCGACGATGCAAGCTTTCATCGTGTTTCTTCCTCGGTCTCAACGCTCCATGACTCAAATGCAGAAAGGACACCGGCGTGACGAAACCCCAAGTCGAGCTAGAGGGGAAAGGTCTGTCGGTAGATCGTCCTGAACCAGACGAAGTGCGGCGATATCGTCGGACCGAGCGGACCGGGCTTGCTTTGCTCCGCCAGTGCCGACTCCCCGGCCAACTCATAGACGGCAAGATAGGCGTTCCTCGAGCCCTCGTCGCCGGTGGCGTCGCCGAGAACACGGACCTTCTTGAAGCGCCGCGCGCTGATATAGCTTGGTAGCTCCAACTTCTCGGGGAAGTGCTCCACCTCGTACCAGTGATCGACCTGGTCGTCCCATCCTTCTTCAGCGTCTGTCATGACGTGCAGGGCCATGGGGCCGTTGGGTCTCTCCAGGTCGACGCCACCCTCCGTCATGGTGCCTTCGTCCGGAAGCACCAGCCCAAAGAGCACCGCTACCTCGCGGACATGGGGTTGCAAGCTCTCCCCCGAAAGCCGCGCTGCCCGGTCCGCCTCCTCGAACGCCGGGCCCGTGGCCGCCCCTTCGTCGTCGAGGTCGAAGAGCGTCAGCAAGCGCTGGTGTCCATCGACCCACCCGGCCCGGTCGGTCGCCGTTCCGCCACGATTTGTCGCCGACGTCAGGCCGGTATAGCGACGAGCGGCGAGAAAGCCGGGAAGCTCCAGCATCCGGGGAATGTACCGCTGCACGTGCCAGCGCTCGTATTCTTCCTCATAGCCGGGATCGATGTTCATTCGGAGCTGCAGGACGGCCTTGCCCAGGCTCTTGTCTTTCATGACGCCTCCTTATGTCAACAACTTCAATGACAGGCCCTGGAAAGCTTTAGGCCTGCCTCGGAGAACAGCTTGTCGGGGTTCAGGATACCCTTCGGGTCCAGCGTCGCCTTGATGCGCTTCATCACGTCGATCCCGGCCGCGCCGAACTGCCACGACATGAACGGCGCCTTCAGGCTGCCGACGCCGTGCTCTCCCGTCAGCGTGCCCCCCAGGGCCAGCGCCTCGCGCACCAGCTCTTCGATGAACCGCTCCACGCGGGCCATCTGCTCGGCATCCCGAGCGTCGCACATGATGTCGGGGTGGAGATTGCCCTCGCCCGCGTGCGCCACCATCCCGATCTGCAACCCCAGCCGCTGGGATGCTTCTTTGACCATCTTGACCATGCGCGGGAGATGATGGCGGGGCACCGTGACGTCCTCGATGATGATCGTCGGCGCGGAGCGAGCCAGCGCCGGGTAATGGGCCCGTCGCGCGGCCCAGAGCGCATCGGCTTCTTCCGCGGTCTGCGCCACGCGCACCTCCCGAGCACGCTGCTCTCCGCACGCGGCGACGACCTGCTCCATGTCCCCATCGAGCTGGGCCAGCCGACCGTCTACCTCGATGATGAGGATGGCCTCGGCATCCAGCGGCAGGCCCGTGGGCCTGTAGGCCTCGATCCACTTCATGCTCTCGCCGTCGACCAGCTCCAGGCTCCGTGGCAAGATCTTGTGCTTGATGATTTGAGAGACGGCCTCGGCCGCGTCCTCGATTCGGTCGAACACAGCCAGCGCCGTCTTGCGTCCTTCCGGGAGCGGCAGCAGGCGCACGGTTACCTCGGTGATGACGCCCAGCGTGCCCTCCGAGCCGACGAACAGGTGGGTCAAGTCGTAGCCGCTGACGTTCTTGAGCGTCTTGCCGCCGACCCGGATCAGCTCGCCGCTCGCCAGCGCCACCTCCAGGCCGATGATGTAGTCCTTCGTCGTCCCGTACTTGACCCCGCTGAGGCCGCCGGCGCTCTCGGCCACCGTGCCCCCAAGACTGGCCACGTTGAAGCTGGACGGGTCGGGCGGATAGAACAGCCCCGTGGTCTCGATCTCTTTCTTGAACCGTCCCAGGATCACCCCCGGCTGGGCCGTGGCGGTCAGGTTCTCGGCGTCGATCTCGATGATGCGGTCCATGCGGACGGTCGCCAACACCAGGTTCCCCATCGCGGGTACCGTGCCGCCGCTCAGGTTCGTGCCCGAGCCCCTAGGCACGACGGGCACTCCATGGTCGTTGCAGATACGCAGCGTCTCCGCTATCTGGTCGGCGCTCGTCGGCAACGCGACGGCGCTCGCCTCGCCGACGAGGGGCGTGGCGTCGAACGCGTAGGCGGCGGTATCCTCCGGCGCCGTGAGCAGTGCGTCCTCGCCCAGGACTGCGGCAAGAGACTTCAGCACGACATCAGGGAGCGACATCTTGACGCTACAACAGGCCGCGGACGTTGAATTCGGGGTCGGCGAGCTCGAGGCTTCGGCCGGTGAGGTCTGTCTTGCGCTTGATGAACCGCTGGAACACGGGAAACTCCCGCGCCGGGGTGTTCACCGAGAAATACGAGCGAAGCGCCCGGTCTTTCAGCGTGAGGACGATAAATTCGTTGCTCTCCATATTGCCTCGGACCACGGTCTCGTCGTGGCCCGATTCGTCGCCGGCGAACTCCAGGTGGAGATCGAAGATGTCGGACCACACGTAGGTAATGAGGTCGTAGACCGTCTCCTCCCCCGCCATGTTCAGGCCGGCGACCTGGCCGCTGTACTCCGCGTGGCCCCAGTGCTCGACGCGACGGCGAAGGCCGAAGGTGGGGTCGAAATAGTTGGCGACGTCCCCGGCGGCGTAGATGTCGGGGTCGGCCGTGCGCATCTGCTCGTCGACAACGATGCCGTTCTCGACCGGTAGCCCGGCCGACTCGGCGAGGCCCACGTTGGGCCGCACTCCGACACCCACCACCGCGAAGTCGCAAGGCAGGTCCTCGCCGGACTTGGTCTTCACACCGGTAACGCGCTCCCCCCCGAGGAATCCCTCGGCTCCATCGCCAAGACGAAACACGATGCCTCGCTGCTCGCAATACCCCTGCACGTGGGCGGCGAGCTCGGGCCCGGCGAAGCGAGGCCATATTTGCGGCATCGTCTCCACCGATGTTACCGCAACCCCCCGTTGCGCTATCGTGGCCGCAACCTCCAGTCCGACAAAACCGGCGCCGACGACAACAGCCCGCTTGCCGGACTGCGCCTCGGCGGCTATAGCTTCCGCGTCCTCGATGGTTCGGAGCGTGTAGACGCCCCGCCGGTCGATCCCGGGAATGCTGGGCCGGATCGGACTGGCGCCAGTCGCGATCAGCAGCTTGTGGTACTCCAACCGGCGGCCGTTCGACAACGCCACGGTGCCGTTGGCGCGGTCGATGGCCTCGGCTCGAACGCCCAGGACGGGTTCGATCCTGGTCTCCGCGTAAAAGGCCTCAGGCGAGAAGTACAGGTTCTCCCGTTGCTCGTCACCACGGAGGAACTCTTTCGACAGCGGAGGTCGGTTGTACGGGCGGTGCGGCTCGACGCCTATGAGTGTGATCGAGGCCTCGTCGTCGACGCGTCGAATCTGCTTGGCGGCCTCCTGGCTGGCCACGCCGCCACCGATCAGGACGTATTTGGCTGGGCTCACGTTGGGTCCTTCGGGTGTGGTCTCCCGAGTCTCGCCGTATCTTGGCGTCGGGGTTCAGCGGTGTCAAGAATCGCGGGTCCTGGTCGCGATGGGTCGGACCACCCCCTCTCCTGCAGGAAAGGGGTTCAGGGGGAGAGGTCCGTGCTATAATCTGCCACCCGTCAGGCATCCACGAGGAGGCCGATCTTGAGCAGCGCCGCCATCTCGAGCTCCGAGAAGATCCGCTCGAACCTCCGCCACCCGGTCATCGACTCCGATGGCCACCAGGTGAACTTCGGGCCGGCGCTCGAAGACTACGTCCGCGCCATCGGCGGCAGCGACTACGCCGTCCGCGCCAGCCGACAGAACCTGCGCCTGATGGCCGAGTCCGACGAGGAGCGCCAGCGCACCCGAACCACTCGCGAGGTCTGGTGGGTCTTCCCCACGGCCAACGCGCTGGACCGCGCCACGTCAGCCCTGCCAAGACTCCTCTACGAGCGCCTCGACGAGTTCGGCATCGACTACACCGTGCTCTTCCCCAGCACCCTCGGCGTCCAGGTCTACCGCGTGGGCTCCGAGAGCAAGCACCGGGGCGACGACCCCGAGCTCAGGCGGGTCACGCAGCGGGCGACCAACGCCTACCGCCTCGATATCTGCCGCGAGTTCGCCGACCGCATGACGCCGGCAGTGACCATCTCGATGGACACCCCGGAGGAGGCCATCGAGGACCTCGAGTACACCGTGAACGAGCTCGGAGGCAAGGTCATCCACATCCTGGCGGCGGTCAGGCCCATCGAGCCCGTCGTCGAGCGCCACCCCGACATCCTGCGGCACAACGGGCGGTTCGACCGGCACAACATCTGGCTCGACACCTTCGGCATCGACAGCATGTACGAGTACGACCCGTTCTGGCGGAAGTGCGTCGAGCTCAAAGTGCCCCTGACGACCCACGGCACCGGGCTCGGCTTCACCGGTCGCGCCTCTCCCTCGAACCACGTCTACAACCACATGGGCCACTTCGCCGACGCCGGCGAGGCGATGTGCAAATCGCTGTTCATGGGAGGCGTGACCCGACGCTTCCCCGAATTAAGATTCGCGTTCCTGGAAGGCGGCGCGAGCACCGGGGCCCGCATCTACTGCGACCTGTTCCCGAGGTGGGAGAAGCGGGGCCGCGACGGCATCCAGGGTCTCAATCCAGCCAGGCTGGACCGCCGGCTCTTCCACGATCTCCATGCAAAGTACGGCGGGAAGATGGTGGAGGGCCGGCTGGACCAGGTCTTGACCAGCGGCGTGAACATCGACCCCGAGGAGATCGAGGACGTCGAGCTCGACGACTTCGCCGCCTGTGGCATCGAGCGGCCCGAGGACATCCGCGACCTCTTCGTTCGAAACTTCTTCTTCGGCTGCGAGGCCGACGACCCGATGAACCGGGTGGCGTTCGACCGCACCCTGCTTCCGTTCGGCGAGCAGATCCAGGCCCTCTTCTCCTCCGACATGGGCCACTGGGACGTCCCGGAGATCGCCGACGTAGTCCGCGAAGCCTACGAACAGGTCGAAAAGGGCCTGCTCACCGATGAGAATTTTTGCGATTTTGTTTTCACCAATCCGGTGAAATTCTTCGCGGGCTCGAACCCCGACTTCTTCAAAGGGACAAAGGTCGAGTCCGAAGTCGATCGGCTTTTGGCGGGGGGTATCTGACCGGACCTACGCCAGCGAATGGCGGCTTCCCCCCCAACACTAAAACCCTTTCCGTAAGGGGCGCATCGAACTCAACAGCTTTCCCGGAAAGGACTCCCCTTGATCGAAGACCGTCCCGCCGTTCGGAAACGCGACCACGACAGCGTGTTCTACGCGCTCACCCGCAGCATGTGCCCCGAGTGCGCCACGCTGATCGACGCCGAGATCCACTTGCGCGATGGCCGTGTCTTCATGCGCAAGCGCTGCCCGACCCACGGCCGCTTCGAGGCCCTGCTCTCCACCGACGCCGAGGGCTATGCCAACTCGCTGAAATACAACAAGCCGGGGACGATACCCCTCGAGTTCACCACCGAGGTCAAAGACGGCTGCCCCTACGACTGCGGCCTCTGTCCGGAGCACAAGCAACACACCTGCCTGGCCATCATCGAAGTCAACACCGGGTGCAACCTTGCCTGTCCAACTTGTTTCGCGGACGCCGCCCCGGGCTACAATCTGACTCTGGAGCAGGTCGAGTTCATGCTCGACCGGTTCGTGGCCACCGAAGGCCAGCCCGAGGTGGTGCAGTTCAGCGGCGGTGAGCCGACCCTGCACCCCCAGCTCTTCCACATGGTCCGCATGGCCAAGGACAAGGGCATCCTGCACGTGATGATCAATACGAATGGGCGTCGGATTGCCCGGGACCCCGAGTGGGCCGCCCGGCTGGCCGAGACCCGGCCGATGATCTATCTCCAGTTCGACGGCCTGAGCGACGAGACCTACCGCACACTCCGCGGTGAGGCGTTGCGCGAGGAGAAGATCGCGGCCCTCGACCGTCTCGCCGAGCTGGACCTCGATACGATCATCGTCGCCGCCGTCGAGCGCGGCGTGAACGAGCACGAGGTCGGCGAGCTGGTGCGCTTCGGCCTGGAGCATCCCGCCGTTCGCGGCATCAACTTCCAGCCCGTCACCCACACCGGGCGTCATCTCCCCTTCGACCCGATGGACCGCGTGACGATCTCCGAGGTCATCGACAGGATCGCCGACCAGACCGAGGGCCTGTTCGTCAAGAGCGATTTTGTTCCAGTGCCGTGCTGCCACCCGGGATGCCAGTCGATCACCTACGCCTACGTAGAAGGGGGCCAGGTGACGCCCCTGCCACGGGTCGTGAACGTCGACGAATACCTCGACTACATCACCAACCGCTCCTGGCCGGAGCCGCTGGACTTCTCTCACACCGAGGTCCAGGCCGCGCTCGAGGGGCTGTGGTCCGCCACGGCGGTGCCCGGCACCGACACCCTGGCCCACCGCTTCTCGTGCACCAACTGCAACCTCGATCTCCCCATCGGCAGCCGCGAGCTCGCCAAGAGCATCTTCGCCATCAGCGTGAAAGATTTTATGGACCGCTACACTTTCGACGTGCACAAGCTCATGAAGTGCTGCGTGGAAATCATCGCCCCCGATGGGCGGATGATCCCGTTCTGCTCCTACAACAACGTGGGCTATCGGGAGCAGGTCCGGGAGGCGACGACGAAAGAGTACGTGAAGGCCCGGCTGGCGCGGGTGAACGGAAAGAAGACCGACTAGGTGTGGATCATTCCGATAACCCTGCCTCCCGAGGAGGTGCACGTCCAGGCCGACCGCCGCCTCGTCTTTCAGGTGTTGACCGCGTTCGGCGCCACCGCCCCGGACGGCGAGGCTTCGACCAGGGTGCTGCGTGAGGAAGACGACCGCGTGCTCGTTGAGTTCCGCACGCCGATCCGCGGGCTCTTCAACCGCCGCAAGGTCTATACCACCGTCGAGTGGGTGACGCCCCGGGAGCCCGACCGGATCGATTCCCAGGGCGTCAAAGGCCCCATGCCGTTCCTCCGGGACCGTTTCGAGTTGGAGGAGTGGGGCGAATGCACCCAGTTCCGCTACCGCAGCACCTTCGGCCTCCACGGCTGGCGGTTCGGCTGGTTGATCGGCATGCTCTACGTGCGCCCCGTCTTACGACGCTTCGTCAGACGCCACCTCATTGAGTTGAAAGAGATCGCCGAGACGCGCGCCGGACGCAGCAAGGTCTTCCCCCAGGGGCCCTGCCCCATCCACGAGGCGTCGGATGCAGTGGTCGCCTGACCTTAGCCTCGCCGACTGCTGCTCCCTGGCGTATAGCCATCCGGCGGTGCGCTGGCTGCTCGGCGACTCGCTTCACCCCGGCGGTCTCGACCTGACGCGACGGCTGGTGGAGGAGCTGGGCCTGGGCCCCGACTCCCAGGTGTTGGATGCTGGCTGCGGTCCCGGAACAAGCACCGTGTTCCTCGCGGAGACGTTCGGTTGCACCGTCGAAGGCCTTACCCTCGAAGAACACGCGGTAGCCGCTGCCGTCGAGCTGGCCGATCGGCGTGGGGTCGCCGGCCGCACGAGCTTCGCCCGTGGAGACATCGACGCCATCGACACGGCCCCGGAACGCTTCGACGCCGTGGTGATGGAATGCGTCCTCTCCATCCTCCTCGATAAGCCCGGGTCCCTTCGCCGGCTGGCGGGCGTCCTCAAGCCGGGTGCCCGCCTGGGCATGACCGACGTCACCGTCACCGGGCCGCTACCGCCCGAGCTCGAAGGCCGCCTGGCTTCCGTGGGCTGCGTCGGCGATGCGCTATCGCTCGCAAGCTACCGCCACATGGTGGAAGCCGCGGGTCTCACCATCGAGCAGACCGAAGACTTGCCCGAGATCGCGTCAGCGTTCCTGAAGGCCATCGATGGAAAACTCCGCATGGCGGAGCTCGGGAGCAAGCTCAAGCTGGTCCCCGTCGATCCGGACCTGGTTACGAGGGCGCGAGGCTATGTCGGCGAGGCGCAACGCCTTGTCGGCGAGGGCACGTTGAGCTACGGCCTCGTGATCGCTCGCAAGCCCTAACCCAGGGTTACCCACGACACTCGCTACCTAGGGACGCGGCCCCGTTGATAATGACTGATGGTCAGTCACACTGGGTGACGCGATTCACGATACCAGCCATACCCCAGGAGATCGCCATCGCCTTCCCTCTATCCACCGAGCGTCTCGCCTACTTGAGCGCCAAGAACCCGAAAAAGACGATCTTTGCCTGGCTCATCGCCGTTGTCATCGCCATGGTGGTCACCAGCTCGTTGCTCAACGACGCCCTGACGACCGAGTTCTCGTTGACCAACAACCCGGAGTCGACCCAAGCCGACGACCTCCTCGAGGACCGGCTGCGCGGCGAGCGTCGGATGAACGAGGTCGTCATCGTCAAGTCGGGCTCAGCCACCGTCGACGACCCGGCGTTCCGCCAGAAAGTCGAGGGGCTTTTCCCGAGCCTCAGCGCCCTTCGCGACGACGACGGGGAGGCAATCGTCGAGAGCGGAACTCACTTCTTCGCCGGTGGAAACGAGGGGCTGGTTTCAGTAGACCGACGCACCACCATCATGCCTCTCACCCTGGCCGGCGACTTTGACACCGCCAACGAGAACATCGAAGACGTGGTCCATGAGATCGAAGCGGCGAACGACGCCGACTTCGAGGCTCTTACCACCGGCCAAGCGAGCGTCGGTTTCGACTTCCGCGAGATCTCACTTGAGGACCTCGAGGCCGGCGAGAGGATCGGCGTACCCATCGCGTTGATCATCTTGGTCGGCGTCTTCGGAGTTGTGGTCGCGGCCGTCGTGCCGGTAATCATCGCCGTTGTTGCCATCCTTATCGCATTCGGCCTTACGGCTCTGGTCGGCCAGGCCTTCGATCTCTCCTTCTTCGTCACGAACATGCTCGTGATGATCGGACTCCCGGTCGGCATCGACTACTCGCTGTTCATCGTGGAGCGATACCGCGAGGAGCGCGTCAAGGGACTCGACAAGATGAGCGCCATCGCGCGTTCGGGGTCAACGGCGAGCCGCGCCGTTGTTTTCAGTGGAATGACCGTTGTGTTGGCCCTCGTTGGGATGCTTCTTGTCGACTCCAACGTATTCAAGAGCATGGGCGCCGGGACCATCCTCGTGGTCCTCGCGTGCGTCCTGGCCTCGCTGACGCTCCTGCCGGCGATTGTCAGCCTCCTTGGCGATAACATAAACCGGCTCAGGGTCCCGTTCATCGGCCGGGTCCAGCAGCGATTCGACGAGCAGGCCCATGGCGGCTTCTGGGACACGATCTCTCGTGGCGTCATGCGCGTCCCGCTATTGAGCCTGGCACTCGGCGCCGGCTTGCTGATCGCCGCGGCCATCCCATTCTTCGACATCAATACCGGCGCCGCCGACGTCGCCTCCTTCCCCGACGAGCTGAAGACCAAACAGGGGTTCTTGATACTCTCAGACGAGTTCCCCGACCTGCTGCCGGCCCGCACCGAGGTCGTCATCGACGGCGACATCGCCTCTCCCGCCGTCCAGGGTGGTATCGACAAGCTGACGGCCAGCGTCGAGGCCGACCCGAGCTTCGGCGCCCCCACGCTCGAGGTCAACCCCGCGGGAGACCTGGCTCTCCTGTCCTTCTCGGTCGTAGGGGGAGACGCGGCCAGCGACGCCGCCGTGGACGCGGTCAAGAGGCTGCGGCGCCAGCACGTCCCCGCCGCCTTCGACGGAGTCCCGGCCCAGGCCCTGGTCGCCGGCGACACGGCCTTCAACATCGACTTCTTCGGGGTCGCGAGCGACGCCGTGCCCCTGGTTTTCGCCTTCGTGCTCGGGATGAGCCTCATCCTGCTCACCGTGGTCTTCCGCTCGGTCGTCGTGGCCCTCAAGTCGATCGTCCTGAACCTCTTGTCGGTCGGAGCAGCCTATGGGCTCGTCGTGCTCGTGTTCCAGAAGGGGTTCGCGGCCGGCTTCTTCGGTTTCCAGGAAGTCGAGACCATCGAGGCCTGGCTTCCGGTGTTCCTGTTCTCGATCCTGTTCGGCCTGTCGATGGACTATCACGTGTTCCTTATCAGCCGCATCCGTGAGCACTTCGACCTGACCGGCGACAACAAGGCCTCGGTGGCCTTCGGCATCCGCTCCACGGGCCGGCTCATCACCGGCGCCGCCCTGATCATGGTGGCGGTGTTCGGCGGGTTCGCCAGCGGCGAGCTGGCGCCCCTGCAACAGATGGGCTTCGGTCTGGGTATCGCGGTTCTGCTCGATGCTACCATCGTTCGGATGGTCCTGGTCCCGGCGGCCATGGCGCTCCTGGGGAACGCCAACTGGTACCTGCCTTCCTGGTTGCGCTGGTTGCCGGATGTCCGGGTGGACGCCACGCCTCCCGACTATGCGATCTCGGGCGGCCCCAACGACGAGGAAAAATAGCCGGCCTCGAAGACGCCGAAACAACTGCTTAACGCGGTCTGGCGAACGAACAACACGGGAGGACGATCATGGCTTCACCCCTATCGAGCGAACGGCTCGCCCACGTCAGCGCCAAGAATCCGAAACGGGTCGTCTTCGCCTGGATCATCGGGCTTGTCGTGGCCATATTTCTCGCCGGGACGTTGCTCGGCGACGTCCTGACCACCGAGTTCAACTTCACCGGGAACCCAGATTCGAAAGTCGGCGACGAGCTCCTCGAGGACAGGCTGCGCGGGGAGCGCCATGCCGCTGAGGCCATCATCGTCCAGTCGGCGTCCCTGACCATCGACGATCCCCAGTTCCGGACCTTCGTGGAAGGACTCACCTCCGACCTCGAAGCGCTTCGCGGCGAAGACGGGGGGGACAGCGCCATCATCGCCGAATCGCTGTCGAACTTCTACCGCACCGGCGCCCCTTCCATGGTGTCGGAGGACCGCCGCTCGACCATCATCTCGCTGGAGATGACGGGCGCCTTGGACGACGCCGACGACAACATCGAGGCGGTCCTCGACGTAGGCGACGCGGCCGAGGCTGGGTCCGGCGGCGAGTTCAACGTGCTGCAGGTGGGGTTCGCCTCCATCGGGTTCGAGAGCAACAAGCAATCGGAGGAGGACCTGATCAAGGGCGAGACTTTCGGCGTCACCATTGCGCTGGTGATACTCATCCTTGTCTTCGGCGCCCTCGTAGCGGCGCTCGTGCCCATCATCATCGCAGTGCTTTCAATCGCCATCGCGATAGGCCTCGCTGCCCTGGTCGGACAGCTTGGCGACCTGTCGTTCTTCATCACCAACATGATCACCATGATCGGCCTCGCGGTGGGCATCGATTACTCACTGTTCATCGTGCAGCGCTACCGCGAGGAGCGATCCAAGGGACTGGACAAGCTCGCGGCCATCGACAAGGCAGGGGCCACGGCCAGCAGGGCCGTGTTCTTTAGCGGCATCACCGTCGTCCTGGCCCTCATCGGAATGCTGCTTGTCCCGTCCACCATTTTCGTGGCCCTGGGCCTGGGCGCGATCCTGGTCGTGCTGGTCTCCCTGGCCGCCTCGCTGACCCTCGTCCCGGCCATACTGAGCATCCTCGGCGACCGTATCAACAAGGGGCGCATCCCCCTCGTCACCAAGGCCCAGGACACCTACGACGAGCAACAGACCGGCGGGTTCTGGGACAAGATCACCCACGCGGTCATGGCCCGGCCCCTGATCAGCCTTATCCTCACTGCTGGGCTGCTCATCGCCGCCGCGATACCGTTCTTCGACATCGACACCGGCTTCGCCGGCCCCGAGACCTTCCCCGATTCCCTTCAATCCAAAGCGGCCTTCCTTGCCCTGCAGGAGGATTTCACGGTCGGCGAAGTGTCGCCGGTCGAGATCGTGATCGACGGCAGCGTGGACTCACCGCAGACAGGAACGGCCATCGCCCGACTTACCGACATCCTCGCCGGCGACGCCGACTTCGGTCCGCCCGACGATCTCGTCGTTAACCCCGCTCGCGACCTGGCGCTCTACGCCGTGCCGGTGAACGGCGATACGGCCGGGCCGGTGGCCCAGGACGCCATCGAGCGCCTCCGGGACGACTACATCCCAAGTGCCTTCGGCGGCGCTCCAGTGGAGGTATTCGTCACAGGCGACGCGGCGTTCAACAAGGACTTCTTCGACAGCACCCGGAGCGCGGCGCCGGTCGTGTTCATCTTCGTGCTATCCCTCAGTTTCGCGTTGCTCACCATCGTGTTCCGGTCCATCGTCGTCGCCATCAAATCGATCATCCTGAACTTGCTCTCGGTGGGGGCGGCTTACGGGATCCTGGTGATGGTTTTCCAGAAGGGTTGGGGCAACGAGCTCTTCGGCTTCCAGCAGGTGGCCACCATCGAGTCCTGGATTCCGCTGTTCCTGTTCTCCGTCCTCTTCGGGCTTTCGATGGACTACCACGTGTTCCTGCTCAGCCGTATCAGGGAGCGCTACGACATAACCAAGGACAACAAGGAATCGGTGGCATTCGGCGTGCGCAGCACGGCCAGGTTGATCACCGGGGCCGCGCTGATCATGGTCGCGGTCTTCGGCGGGTTCGCCAGCGGCGAACTGGTCGGCCTGAGCCAGATGGGCTTCGGCCTGGGAGTGGCGGTGCTCCTCGACGCCACGATCGTCCGGATGATCCTGGTCCCGTCGGCAATGGCGATCCTGGGCAACGCCAACTGGTACCTGCCCAGCTGGCTGAACTGGCTCCCGGACCTCCGGGTGGACGTGAGTGACCAGCCCGCCCCGAGCCACGCCGTTTCGGGCGCCGACGACGAGCCAAAAGAATAGCTGCTCCGTACCCTGTCGGGACTGGGGTGAAAGACGCCTTGGGCGTCTCCGGATTAGCGGCACGGCGTACGACCCGGGGAGTGCAGGGGGGCGGAGCCCCTTTGGCAGGGGTTGAAGGGGATGTGCCCGTTCTCTTATTAGCCCAAAGGGCTACCTTGAACCCCCTTCAGGGGGTTTGGGGGTCTCCCCGGCGCCCCGCCAGCTATGCCGGCCCGGGAGTGCGGCGAGGAGAGAGTACGACGCCGGACCAGCAGGGGTGGCACAGCCTTACTCCTGGCTATCGAGAACGTGGCGCCGCGACAGGGAGCGCTTCGATAACCCTCGCCACCGCGGCGGGAACGAGCGACCGCCATTCGTCGTCGCCCTCGTCCATCATTCGCCGTATCTGGCTGGCCTCGATCCCTTTTTCGATTCCTGGATCGAGAATCTCTACGACGTACCCTTCGTCCCGGAGCCGGTCGACCTTGGACTGCTCCCAAGGGGAGAAAACACGAACGTAGTGCACGAGCGACTCCGGGGTCGGCAGATAGTAGCGCCACTTCCTGGGCTCATGAATGTGAAACGGGACCACACGGACCCGCTCGGCGTCGACGCCGAGGTCGCGAAAGACCCCACGGACCATCTCCATGCGCTGGAAAAACGTATACGGGTTCGATTCGTCGAGATGGCGGTGCTCGCTGGTCGCCTCGGCGCGGATCTCACCGGGGTCCGGGTTCGTGATGCCAACGATGAGACCCTCGCACCGGTCGAGGGCTTTCATCACGTACTCCAGATGCCCGTTGTGGAACGGCTGAAAGCGACCGTGCACCATGCCGAATTCGGGCTTGCTCATCATCGGTCCGCGCCCTTGCCGGTCTCGCTCACGACGAACGCGGCCGCGCCCACAAGTCCGACGTCGTCGCCAAGCTGACTGATCTCGATCTCGAGGTCTTTCGCGAAGCCCACCATCAGCACGCGGTCCAGCGTCGCCCGGACCGTAGGCTCGAGAAGGGACCAGTTCTGGGAAACGCCCCCGCCGAGCACGAACTTTCTGGGGTTGAAGACATGCACGAGGCTGGCGATGCCCAGGGCCAGGTCTCGTCCGACCTCCTCGACGAGGGCGCTGGCAAAGGCATCGTCCTGGGTCGCGGCGAGGAACACATGCTCGGCGCGGACGGCCTCAAGCTCATCCAGGTGTGCCAGCGACGTCTCGCTTCCGCCCTCGATGGCCTGTCGGACCCGGCGGGCGATGGAGGTCCCCGATACCAGCGATTCGAGGCAGCCGTGATGCCCACAGGCCTCGTTGAGGGGCCCGTTGCGGTCGATGATGATATGGCCGACCTCGCCGGCGAGACCTCGCGCTCCCGTGACCAGGCGCCCGCCGCTGATCACGCCTCCGCCGACGCCGGTGCTCACGGTCATGTAAATCATGTCGTCAACGCCGCGGCCCACGCCAAAGACGTGGACACCCATCGCCGCCAGGGTCGCGTCGTTGCCCACCCAGACCGGAGCGTCGAAGCGCTCGGTCAACATGGTATGGACCGGGACGACCTCCCACCCCTTCAGGTTCGGTGGGTAGTGGAGCACCCCGTCGCTGTCCATCGGCGACGCGATGGCCGCCGCGACCGCCCCGGGCCCGGACCGGCCACCCTTTTTGAGCAGTCCGCGGGCCGTCTCGGCGACGCGGTCCATGACTCGCGCGGGGCCCTCTTCGCCTCGGGTCGGCTCGACGTGGCGGTCGAGGATGTTTCCCTTCGCATCCACCAGGGCGACGCGCAGCCTCGTCCCACCCAGGTCGATCGCGACGATCGGCTCGATGCTACCCATGGCTTCCATGCCGCGTTATCCGAAGGGAGAACACCCGGAGAAGCACGCTCATGCCGCCTCTAGCTCGCGGTGGTGGCCGACAGCGTGGCCCTTGCAAGCGAAGGGATGCTCGAGGGAGTACTCGTAAGCCGACGTGGCGGCCAGCGCACCCTGCGCCGCCGCGGTGATGGTCTGCTTCAGCTCCCCCGAGCCGTTCGTGATGTCGCCGGCGGCGAACACGCCGGGAACGTTCGTCTTCATCATCTTATCGACGTCCACTTCGTTGAGCTCGTTGAGCTCGACGCCCAACTGCTTGGCCAGCTCGAAGTTCGGGTCGGCCCCGATCTCGATGAAGATGCCGTCCACGTCGATCTCGTTGGAGCCGTTATGAGCTCGATCGAGAACGACCCCGGTCACACCATCCTGCCCCTTCAGGTCGATCACGCTGGTGTTGAAAAGGACCTCCGCGTTCGCCTGTGCCTCGAGCTGGCGCACGTTGATCGGCTCGGGGCGCACGAACTCTTTGCCCCGGTACAGTACGTAGACCTTGTCAGCATATTTGCTGAGCAGCGTGGCCCCCTTGACCGCTGCGTCGCCTCCGCCGACGACCACCGCGGACTTCCCGCGGTAGAGCGGCGCATCGCACGTGGAGCAGAACGAGACGCCGTGTCCCGTCCACTCGTCCTCTTTGGGGATGCCGAGCTTCCGTCGCTCCCGGCCCATGGCGAGGATCACGGTGTTGCTGCGAAACTCGTCGCCATTGTCGGTGCGCGACAAGAAACACTCATCTTCGCGGGTGATCGACTCAACCTTGGCCGTCTCGACCGGGACCTCATAACGCTTCGCCTGCTCCTGCATATGCAGCATCAGGTCGAGCCCGTCGATCTCAACATAGCCCGGGTAGTTCTCGATAGCGCCGCCCGTGGCCGTCTCTCCGCCGAACCACGTACCGACCATCAACGGCTTTATCTGGTAGCGAGCTGCGTAGAGCGCCGCCGAGTAGGCGGCCGCGCCCTGCCCAACGATGATCACGTCATACGTCTGCGGCTCATCCATGCGGCAGTGACCTCCTGCGCGAGCGCGTCCATTGTACCGCGATCACCCCAGCCCCAGGACAGAAGGAGGGTGACCCACCTTCTCGGGATCTTGACCACCCAGGATTCCTCACTGGGCGACCGGTCCCGATAGTACGATGCGCCCTCGGGTGGGAAGGATACATGGCGCCGTTTTCCGGCGGACTACTCGTCGAGCGCCCCGAGCCATTTCTCGACGAGGCCCCGATCGCGGAGCATCTCGGTCGCCGCCGTGTACGGGTCCACGAGGCCGCCCTCGACCCGCTCGACGACGGCGCGGACGTCGCCGTTGCTCGCGATAATCTCGTGAAGGGCGGCCTGAACCTTGGCCTCCAGCGTCTTGAAAAACTGGGCCTTCATGCGCCTTCGGCGTCGTGCCGCGAGCTCGCCGGACGCCTCGGACGCCTCTCGATGGCGTTTCACCGCGTCGATCAGCTCCTCCGTGCCCACGTCCTCGTTGGCCTGGGTCGTGAGTACCGGCGCGGTCCAGGGAGACTCGACGCCGCTCAAACGCAGGCTGGCCTCGATCTCGTGAGCCAGCTTGTCCGCGCCGTCGCGGTCGGCCTTGTTCACCACGAAAATATCGGCGATCTCCATGAGGCCCGCCTTCATCGTCTGGATCGTGTCTCCGGCTTCGGGAACGAGCACCACCACCACCGTGTCGGCCGCCTCCATCACGTCCAGCTCGGTCTGTCCGACCCCCACCGTCTCGACGAGCACGTAGTCCCTGCCCGACGCCTCCACCAGCGTGACGACCCGCTCGGTGACGCTGGTAAGGCCCCCGCGACCGCCGCGGGTCCCCATGCTGCGGATGTAGACGCCCGGGTCCTTGTAATGCCGCTCCATGCGAATGCGGTCGCCGAGGAGCGCCCCGCCGGAGAACGGGCTGCTGGGATCGACGGCGATCACACCCACGGTCGCCTCGGCCGCCCGCAAGCGGACGGTGACTTGATCGACCAGGGTGCTCTTGCCGCCTCCCGGCGGCCCTGTGAACCCGACTCGGTATCCTCTCCCGGCATGGGGCCCGGCCAACCGCAGAATCTCCGGGGCATCGGGACTCTCCCGCTCGACCAGTGTGATAAGGCGGGCCAGGGACAGCCGGTCCCCCTGGATCATCGACTCGACGAGACTTTCAACGGAAGCGGGCAAACGCGCACCTCGACTCTGACCACTACGAGCATCGCAGCGGGCTATGGCGGTGTCAAGGAAGGGGCGACGACGCCGGGCGAGGTGCGCCAGGAGCCTACTCCCGAGCAAGCACCATAAGAAGAGTCCGGCGGAACGGAATCCGGAGAGTCCAGAGAGGGCAGAGCCCTCTTTGGCAGGGGTTGAAGGGGATGTGCCCCTTCTTCTTTGAACAGCCCGAAGGGCTACCTTGAACCCCCTTCAGGCGGTTTGGGGGTCTCCCCAGCGCCCTGGCAGTACAAACGGTCGCGAAACTCAGACGTTTGTGTGCCCTCCCACCCACCCCAACGGCTTCATTCCACGAGGGGCTCCACCCTCGCGCTCCCCGGACTCGAAGCTACCCAGGACAGACCGGCGGTCACGGCGCGCATGATCAACGGGACGGGCCTCACAACGGCACACTGCCCCCGTGGAGCCAGGCCGCTTCTACGGGCCGCTATGCTACGATGGATGCGCTCTGCCCCATCCCGCCTCGGAGGTTCACGCCCCGCATGCCCGTGAGCAAGCAAGCCCTCGAAGAGGTCGCGCTCAGCGAGGCGGAGTACGAGCGCATCGTCGAGCTCCTCGACCGGGAGCCCACGCCCGTCGAGCTCGGGATGCTCGGCTCGCTGTGGAGCGAGCACTGCGGCTACAAGCACTCGAAACCCCTGCTGCGCCTATTCCCGACCAAGAGCCCGCGGGTGCTCGTGAACGCCGGCGAGGAGAACGCCGGGGTTGTGGATATCGGCGACGGTCTCGCCGTCACGATGAAGATCGAGTCCCACAACCACCCCTCGGCCATCGAGCCCTACCAGGGCGCCGCCACTGGGGTCGGCGGCATCGTTCGCGACATCTTCACCATGGGCGCCCGGCCCATCGCCCTGCTCAACTCGCTCCGCTTCGGCCCCCCTTCCAGCAGCCGCAACCGGTATCTCTTCCATGGCGTGGTCGGCGGCATTGCCGGCTACGGCAACTGCCTGGGCATTCCCAACGTCGGCGGCGAGGTCGTCTTCGCCGATTGCTATTCCGAAAACCCCCTCGTCAACGCCATGTGCGTCGGCATCCTCAAAACCGACGCCCTTGTCCAATCGGGAGCGATCGGCGCCGGCAACCTGCTGATGCTGGTCGGCGCCGACACCGGCCGCGACGGTATCCACGGCGCCTCCGGCCTGGCCTCGCGCACCTTTGAGGACGAGCGCGAGCTCCGATCGGCGGTGCAAGTGGGCAACCCGTTCCTCGAGAAGTGCTTGATAGAGGCCTGCCTCGAGGTCGCGGCGACCGATCACATCGTCGGGATGCAAGACCTGGGAGCCGCGGGGCTCACCAGCGCGGCGGTGGAGTCGGCTGACAAGGGCGGAAGCGGCATCGTCATCGACGTCGCCGAGGTGCCGCGGCGCGAGCGGGGTATGACCCCGTACGAGGTCATGCTGTCCGAGTCGCAAGAGCGCATGCTCGTGGTCGTCAAACGCGGCCATGACGCCCCGGTCAAGGCCATCTTCGACCGCTGGGACCTTCAGTCCGAGGTGATCGGCCGCGTGACGGACGACGGCATGGTGCACGTGCTGGACGGCAGCACGCCATCCGTGGAGGTCCCGGTGCGGGTCCTGGCCGACGCGCCCGAATACCGGCCTCCGGGGCGGCGCCCCGAGTGGCTGGACAGGCTTCAAAACGCCGACCTGGGCAGCCTACCCTTGCCGACTGACCCTTGGGGCGCGGTGCTGCTCCGCGTGCTGGCCTCCCCCAACGTTGCGAGCAAGCGGAGCGTCTACCGCCAGTACGACCACCAGGTGATCGACAACACGGTCGTGCCGCCGGGCGCCGACGCCGCCTTGCTCCGCGTCAAGGGCACTCGCAAGGGCCTCGCGCTGGCCACCGACGGCAACGGACGCTACTGCTACCTCGAGCCCTATCACGGCGGCGCGATCGCCGTCGCCGAGGCGACGCGTAACGTCGTCTGCGTCGGCGCTGAGCCTATCGCCATAACCGACGGCCTCAACTTTGGCAGCCCCGAGCGTCCCGAGGTCTACTACCAGATGGAGCAGTGCATCGCCGGGATGTCGGAGGCCTGCGAGGTCCTCGGCGTCCCCGTCATCAGCGGCAACGTCAGCCTCTATAACGAGTCGCGTGGAGCGGCCATCTACCCGACGCCGATCGTGGGCGCCCTGGGCCTGACCGAGGAGATCGACCGCCGTTGTACCCCGGGGTTCAAGGACCCTGGCGACGTTGTCTTCCTCCTTGGCGACCCGACCCAGGACGTTGCCGGGCTGGGCGGCAGCGAATACCTCGAGCTGGTCCACGGCCGCGTCGAGGGCCGGCCCCGCATCGATCTCGACCTCGAGTCCCGCGTGCAGCAGACCTGCCTCGCCTCCATCCGCTCCGGGCTCCTGAAATCGGCCCACGACTGCTCCGACGGCGGCCTCGCCGTGGCTCTTGCCGAGGCCTGTGCGATCGGCAGCGTCGGCTTCCAGGGCTCCTGGGGAGCCGGCGCCCGTCCCGACGCGGCGCTTTTCGGCGAGGCCCAATCGCGAATCATCGTCTCGGTCGCCCCAGCCAACGTTGAGAAGCTCGAGGCGGAGGCGAGGGCGCACCAGGCGCCGCTCACGCGCCTCGGCATCGTCGACGGCGACCGCCTCGTTCTGCAAGGGGCTCTCGATGTGCCCGTCGCCGAATTGACGGCCACATGGGAAGGCGGCCTCGAAGCAGCGCTCAGAGACGGCGCGTAGGCGGGAGCCCCCTCACCCCAACCCTCTCCGGGTTGGAGAGCGAGCGCCAATCAACGAGTTGGGTGGGGCGCATAACCCTCTCGATTTCCGCTTTCGCGGAAAAGGCGGAAGGAGCTATCCGGGACGACCAGCAGCCAGGCTAGTTCACGCCATACAGCGACGCGGCGTTACTCCAGAGCATCATCTCCTGCTCCGCTTCGGGCACGCCCCGCATCACGAGTTGGATGTAGAACCGCGAGTGTGGGTAGAAACTTCCGATATGGGGATAGTCAGTGCCGAACAGAATCTTGTCGACACCGATGAACTCGCGATAGTCGACCCCAAGGTACTCGCGGTCGAAGTTGACGTGGATATCACCAAGGTACTCGCTGGGCAGCCGGCTCAGCTTCGTCTCGTCGGTGAGCCAGCGGTGGCGCAGCCAAAGTTGGTCCATCTGCTCGGCGAGGTACGGCACCCAGCCGAGGCTGGTCTCGATCAGGGCAAGCTTCAGATCGGGGTAGCGCTCCAGGACACCGGTCATGATCAACGCGACCAGCGGGCCAGAGATCCCAAGGCCCGCGCCTCGCCCCGCCGCCACCATCTCCTGTGCGACACCCATCTGCGCCATCCCCTTCAGCTGTTTTCCGTTGGCCTTGAGCTGCGGCGCCGCCAACGCCTTCGGTCGGCCCTGCCCAAAGCCGTGCAGATCGACCACGATCCCCGTCTCTTGCACGAGGTCCCACCACGGATCGTCCTCGGGGAGCGGTATCTCACCCGCGCTGGGCCAGCGGTTGATGATGTAGTGCTTGAAACCCTTCTTGGCCACACGTTTGAGCTCATTGGCGCCCGACTCCAGGTTGTTGATGGGGATTACGGCCGCCGGATGAATTCGAGTAGCGTCACCCTCCGCCGCCCAGTCCAGGGCCGCGTCGTTGTAGACACTTGCGCACTCCACGTAGAAATCCTCGTTGGGGAGACCGTGGAAGAAGTTGACGCCGCTGGGAAACAGGAGGCAGGCCTGGGCGCCATCGATATCCATCGCCGCGATGCGCTCCTTGGCGTCGTAGCAGGCGGGGTCCAACTCCTCGAAACTCTTGAAGTTGCCGATCTTCCTCGGGTCCTCGCTCCCGACAGACTGGACGCCCATCGGCCGCACCGTCTGCCCGCCGTCCCACGACCAGCCAGGGCCGAGCTCGGCATGGTGCATGAACGTCGGAGCCATGTCCGAGTGCTTCTTGGAGAAACGCCCGGTCCAAAAGTCCGGTGGCTCCGTGAGGTGCTGATCGGTGTCAAAATAAAAGGGCAGCATGCGGTCCCTCCTTCGCGGAATCGGTTCCCAGACGCCGATTCTAGCACATAGCTACTGAGATTCGCGTCGAGAATAGGGCGAATCCACGTCAATTCGTTCTTGTCCGCGGCGCCTTCGCGCGCCTATAATATTGGCCGAACAAGCCTTCGCGGACCTCGCATTCCTCTCGTCAGGACGGCCCCCTATGAAAGTGCTCTTTGTTGAAGATGTCCTCGGCACCGCCTTCGCCGGCGACATAAAAGAGGTGAAGAACGGGTTCGCCCGCAACTTCCTCCTGCCGCAGAAGCTCGCCGTCCTGGCGACGCCCGACCAGATGACCCGTGTCGACCGGCTGCGGTCGGCCGCCTCGAAGCGCCGAGAGGCCACCGAGTCGGAGTTGACGACACTGGCCGAGAAGCTCGAAGGCGTGACCATCCGCATGGAGGCTCGCGCCGGCCGCAACGATCGCCTCTACGGCTCCATCACCAACGCCATGGTCGCCGAGGAGATCAGCAAACTCGCCGGCCGAGAGATCGATCGACGGCGTATCGGCCTCGAGCCGGTGCGGCAGCTCGGCAGCTACCGGATCCCCATCAAGCTGTTCCCTGGCATCGAGCCCACGGTGACCCTGCTCGTTGCCGCGGTGGGCCAGACCGAAGAAGAAGAGGCGCTGCTGGAAGAGGCCCTGGGCGAGCCCGAGGCCGTCGAAGGGTCGGCCGAGGAGCCGCCGCCCGAGGCGTCCGCGGAAGAGCCTGAGCCAGACGCGCCCGCCGACGAAGAGGCGGAGGCAGAGACGCCTGAAGACGAGCCGCAGGATCCCGACGCCAAGTAACGCGTCCGTTCCCTCTCTAGAAGAGCTCGACGGGGCTCGAAGATTTCGGGCCCCATCCTTTCGACGATTTGGCCAAGGGGGCCCCGTTGTACACGGAACGACTGCCGCCTCAGGACCTCGAAGCCGAGGAGGCCGTCATCGGCTCCCTCCTCATCGACGGCCAGTCCTTCCTCAAGGTCGCGGCCCTGATCAAGGCCGAAGAGTTCTCCGTGGAGCGCACCCGGCAGTGCTTTTCGGCCTGCTACTCCCTGTTTGAGCGCAACGAGGGCATTAACCAGGTCACCGTGGCCCACGAGCTCAGCCGGCTCGGGTTGCTCGACTCCATCGGCGGGGCCGCCTACCTGGGCCATCTGGTCGTCTCCGTGCCGACTTCCGCCCACATCGAACACTACGCCCGCATCGTCCACCGGACCGCGATGATGCGCCGGCTCATCGATGCCGCCGAGGCCATCTCCGCGATCGGTTACGAAGGCGGCCCCGACGTCGACAACGCGCTCACCGAGTCCGAAGACCTGCTCTTTCGCCTGCGGAGCGGCGAGGGAGGCCGGGACTTCGTCGCCCTCAGCGCCGTCCTCGACCAGTACCTTGAGGAGAAAAACCTCTCCGACTCGCCGCGGCCCGACGCCCCCGAGGTCGTGCCGACCGGCTTCATCGACCTCGACCGCCTGCTCGGCGGAATGCAGCGCTCCGATCTCCTGATCCTCGCTGCCCGCCCCAGCCTCGGCAAGAGCAGCCTGGCCCTCAACGTCGCCTATAACGCAGCCAAGATCAGCACCGCCCACGTCGGCCTCTTCTCCCTGGAGATGGGCAAGGAGCAGCTCGCCGACCGGCTCCTGTCCAGCATCTCGGAGATCGACAGCTACCGCCTCCGCCAATACCGGCAGGGAGAGCACTCCGAGGCCCAGGAGGCGACCCTGATGCCCGCCATCGGCGAGCTCTCCGAGCTCTCCATCTGGATCGACGACACGCCCCTTCTCGGCGTCGCCGAGATGCGCAGCAAGGCCCGCCGCCTGCACATGGAACGGGGCCTAGACCTCCTGGTCGTCGACTACATGCAGCTCATGCGCGGCGACAGCAACTTCGGCTCGAACAACCGGGTGCAAGAGGTCAGCGAGATCTCCCGCTCCCTCAAGGGCATGGCCCGCGACCTCGACGTGCCGGTGTTGGCCCTCTCCCAGCTCAGCCGAGCCGTCGAGATGCGCCCCAACAAGCGGCCGATTCTCTCCGACCTTCGGGAGAGCGGCAGCATCGAGCAGGACGCCGATGTCGTCATGTTCATTCACCGGGAAGACGCCTACACGACGGCTCAGGAGTGGGAAACGCTGCACCACGACCGGCCGTATCCCAAGGGTATCGCCGACATCATCATCGCCAAGCATCGTAACGGGCCCACGGGCTCGCTGCAGCTTGTGTTCGACGAGAGAACAACCACCTTCCGCAACGCCCTCGTCGGTGTCCGCTAGCCATGGCCGATTTCGAAGGCTTTCCGACCAAGTCTCGGCAGACACCGCTGCCCAACGTCTTCTTCACTGAGGTGCTGCCCAACGTCGACGACCTGACGGAGCTCAAGGTGACGCTCCACCTTTTCTGGAAGCTTTCCTGGAAGAAAGGCCCGATCCGCTTCGTGACGCTCAAGGAGCTCAGCGCCGACCTGGGGCTCATGTCGAGCCTCAGCAGCGGAGGCCGCGACCCGACGGCGTTACTCGAGGATGGCCTGCGCCGCGTCCTCGAACGGGGCACATTCCTGCACCTGGCCCTGATGCGCGAAGCCTCGACCGACCATCTCTATTTCCTCAACACCGATTCCGACCGGCGTGCGATCCTGCGGGTCCAGCGAGGCGACGTGGACCTGGGGGCCATGCCCAAGGTCGAGGCGGTCCCCGAGGCCCCCGATCACCGAAACATCTATGCGCTCTACGAAGAGAACATCGGCGTCCTCTCGCCCCTTGTCGCGGAGGAGTTGAAGGAGGCTGAGGACCGCTACCCCTACCCCTGGATTGTCGACGCGTTCCGCGAGGCAGTCCGGATGAACCGCCGACGCTGGCGATACATCCAGCGAATCTTAGAGAACTGGGCGACGGAAGGACGAAGCGATGGAAAGCCTTGGAGAGGTGCTGAGCCGGTATCCGCGGGCGAACCCCGCCCTGCCGGGCGAGGCGGCTACATCGTCAAACGCCGGCGCGGCTGACCCCGAAGCCGGCGCCGCCGTCTGCCCGGTCTGTGAGGGCATCGGCTGGCTCCGGAGCGACGCGCCGCTCGGAGACCCCGAGTTCGGCACCCTCGTGCCGTGCGATTGCCGCCTCGTGGAGTTCGAGGCGGACCGCTTCGCTCGCCTGACGCGATACAGCAACCTCGGCAACCTGGCCGGCGTCCGGTTCGACGACCTTACCCTGCCACGAGACTTCGTCGACGTCGCCCGACGGTATGCTGAAAGTCCTCGAGGGTGGCTCGTCATCGTGGGCGCGCCGGGGAGCGGGAAGACCCACCTCGCGGCGGCCATCGCGGTGGCTTCGATCGAGCGGGGCGACGCCGTCTTCTTCATCCCCGTCGCCGATCTTCTCGACCACCTTCGGGCCACCTTCGCACCGCAGAGCGAGGTCACGTACGACGATCTGTTCGAGCAGGTCCGCAACGTGCCGGTCCTCGTACTCGACGACCTGGGCTACGAGAGCGCCACGCCCTGGGCCAAGGAAAAGCTCGGCCAGCTGCTCAACCATCGGCACAACTCGGCGATGCCCACCGTGATCACGACTGCCACGCCTCCCGACTCCCTCGACGAGCGACTGCGCTCCCGTCTGGCGGACACGTCGACGTCTCGGGTGCTGACCCTCAGCGGAGTCGGGCGTCGCGGCCGAAACGAGGTCTTCGGACGCCTCGACATGGTGTTGCCCCACATGACCTTCGAGACGTTCAAGCCCGACGGCGGCGGAATCAAGGGCCCGCTCCGCGAGAACCTGCGCGGGGCCCTCCAGGCGGCCAGGAGCTTCGCCGACAACCTCGACGAGTGGCTCGTCTTCATCGGGGGCCACGGCAGCGGCAAGACTCACCTCGCCTCCGCCATCGCCGCGCACTGCCGAAACCGGGGCGACGACGTTCTCTTCATCATCGTTCCCCAGCTCCTCGACTATCTGCGCTCGACCTTCAGCCAGGAAGGGAACCCCTCTTACGAGGTGTTCGAGCAGGTAAAGAACGTGCGCGTTCTCGTCCTCGACGACTTCAGCGAGTCCATTGGCACGCCTTGGACCCGGGAGAAGCTGGACCTCCTGCTCAACCACCGCTACCTGAAGCGGCTGCCGACGGTCATCACCTCGAGCCTCTCCCCGGACGACATGGAGCCCCGGATCTGGTCGCGGATGAGCGACCCGAGGCTCAGCAACGTCTACGAGATCATGGCGCCCGACTACCGCACCGGACGCGAGTACCCCGCAACCTCGAGGGACGAGGCGGAGGCCGAGCGCCCGCGCCCCCGGCCCCGAGGGCGAGGCCGCTCGGCCTAGCGTCGACGGAGCGTCGTCATCGAGCCTTACTGCGTCTTCTGCGAGATCGTCGCTCGCCGCGAGCCGGCGACGATCCGCTACGAGGACGACGACGTCATCGTCATCGACAACATCCTCCGTTGGGCTCCCGTGATGATGCTGGCGATGCCCAAGCGTCACATGACCCAGCAGGAGCTCTGGAAGGACGTGGGGAAGGTCGGCGAGGTCGCCGCCAGGCTGGGCCAAGACCTTTGCCCGGACGGCTTTCGGCTGATCTCCAACACGGGCCGCGACGCCATGCAGAGCCAGCATCACGGCCACGTCCACATCATTGGCGGCTTCTTCCTCGGGCCCTACGCCTAGCCGCGTCCTTGTTGGGCTTCCGGCAAGCTGGTAGACTCCGTTCGAGAACGCTTCCCTGCCCTGGTGGGTGACCTATGAGTGACTTCCGTTGTATCTCTGCTGACTCGCACGTCGTCGAGCCGCCAAACCTCTGGCTCGATCACATCGATTCCGCCTACCGCGACCGCGCGCCCCGTATCGTATCCGTGGATGGCAACGACGCCTTCGACATCGACGGGGTCGGCGTCTTTCCGGTGGGGGGGCACTCGGCGGCCGGCCGCAAGTGGGCCGAGATTCGCCGCGGGACCTTCGCGGAGACGGTCTCCCCCGGCGCGTACGACCCGGACGTCCGGCTCGAAGAAATGGCCCGCGACGGCCTCGATGCCGAGCTGCTGTATCCAACCGTAGCTATGCGCTTCTTCGGAATGCCCGACCCGGGCCTCCGCGCCGCCTGCTTCCGCGCCTACAACGACTGGGTCGCCGCGTACGCCGGCGCTCATCCCGACCGCCTCAAGGCCATCGCCATGATTCCGCTCGACGACATCGCGGAGGGCGTCGCGGAGCTGCACCGTGCCCAAAAGCTGGGGCTCGTCGCCGCGGCCGTGGGCGTCGACCAGGACCCGGACCAGGAGCAGTACGACAGCCCCGCCTTCGACCAGTTCTGGGCCGCGGCCCAGGAGCTCGATATGAGCCTGAGCCTCCACGTGGTCACCAACGGCACGAAGATGCCCGGAGTTCGCACCGTCGTCGACCGGGCCATTCACGAGATGTGGATCCAGCGGACCCTCGCCGTCATGATATTCGGCGGCGTCTTCCTCCGGTTCCCTGACTTGCGGATGATCTCCGCCGAGCACGACGCCGGATGGGCGCCCTACTTCATGAGCCGTCTCGACTACCTCGTCAGCACGGGGCAGGCCGCCGACTACCCTATCTCAACAGGGTCGGACGCGCCCAGCGATTACTTTCGGAGAAACGTCGTCTGCACCTTCATGCGCGACCGCACGGGGGTCCTTGTTCGAGACCAGATCGGCCTCGGAAACTTGATGTGGGGCAGCGACTATCCCCACTTCGACAGCACTTTCCCCAACTCCCAGCAGGTCATCGACGAAGTCTTTGCCGGGGTCCCTGACGACGAGCGGCTCCAGATGATCGCAGGGAACGCCGAGCGGATATACGGGTTCTAGCAGCGTCGCTGCCTCCCTCCGATTCTTGAACATGGAGTTGGTTGGCCGTATACTCCGTTCGACGGCTTCGGCGCCGAACACCACTTTGGGGCTTCCATGACCGAGATCAAGGACTTCGAGCGAATCGAAGTCGACCCCGCGAACACCGCGCTCGTGCTCATCGACATCCAGCGCGAGGTCGACAAGTTCATCAGGGGAGAAGGCTTCGACGTCCCCAACCCCGACCACGAGCGCAAGAAGGAAATCGTGCCCGTCGTCCAGGATCTCGCCGACCGCGCCCGGGCGGCCAACGTTCGCGTGGTCTACACCCAATCGATCCGCAACGGCACCGAGCCCGAGTTCAAGGTCTTCGGACGGATCCCCATCTTGCAGGTCGGCACCTGGCATTCGGATATGGTCGAAGAGCTGACTCCCCAGCGCGACGACATCGTGGTCCGCAAATGGGTCCCCGATCCGTGGTATGAGACCGACTTCGAGCGCGTGTTCACGGGACTGTATCCCGACCCCACGAAGACGACCATCCTGCTGACCGGCGGCTCCATCACCGGCTGCGCCTACTTCGGCATCATCGGGTTTTGCGCGCGCGGCTACCGGGTCGTGGTGGTGAGCGACGGCGTGTACGGGCCCATAACCCAGGCGCTTCGTCAGTTCTCGCGAACGACCTATCCGACCTTCGGCAACGTGAGCCTTACGAGGTCCGACCTCATCACATTCCGGGCCCCGGACATCGAAACCCGGGCCGCGGGTTCCGCCCCCGCCGCGCAGGCAGCCTCCAGGGCCGGCTAGAGCGCTACCCACCAGTCCAGGCTCGGGAGAAGCCCAATGCAGCAACCAGCGCTTGGATGGCCGATGAAGGCCGCCCATCTCATCGCCGCCAACCCGGCGAACAGCATCGTCGTCGTCTGCAACATGCAGAACGACTTCTGCAAGGCAGGTGGGACGATCTTCGACGAGCGCACTCCCGAGGAGATGCCGGGCGTTATCGATGCGACCCGCGACGTCACCCAACGCGCCCGGAAGGCCGGCGTCCCGATTATTCACCTGCGCTCCCTGCGGAGCCTCGACGAGCCCGAGTTCACCGTCTACGGGCACCAGTCGTACGTTAAGCAGGGAACCTGGGGCGCCGAGATCATCGACGAGCTGAAGCCCGAACCTGGCGACCTCGTGATCGACGTCGGCGGCCTCTCTCCTTTCTACGAGACAAGGCTCGATTACTTGCTCCAGGGCATGGTCGAGACACCCACCGCGAACCACGCGATCATCGCCGGCGGCGATATTGGCGGCTTCGCCTTCGTCGCCGCGACGGACTTCTACATGCGGGGCTACTGGACGGTCGCCCTGATCGACGCGCTCTACGGCGACGAAGAGGGGCGCGACTTCGCCCTCAACGGGCGCTTCTCCGCCGACAGCCAGAAGAACATGTTCCTTACCCGCTCGGAGCTCGTCACTTTCTCCCCCAGACGCGCTCCCGGGGTAACGGGGCTCGTGCCCGGTAAATAGCGGACCACACGCAGCCGCGCGCTTGACCGCTCGTGGCGGCCGATAAACGGATGAAAATGAAAACGACGGAGGCCCGATGAAACGCGGTTACGGAGAAACGTCGAGCGGACAGGTACATTACCTCAGCGAAGGGACGGGCGATGCTGTCCTGCTGCTCCACCAGGCCCTGCGCTCGGGCAACCTCTACACGAAGATGCTGCCGCTGGTCGGCAAACGCTATCGGGCCATCGCCCCCGACCTTCCGGGACGCGGCAACTCGGACCCAATACCGGCCCCCTTCGAGGTGGCGGACCTGGCGAAGTCCATGATCGAGCTCATGGACAGCCTGGACATAGACAAATTCCGTGTCGTTGGCAGTCAGACGGGCTCCGCGGTGAGCGTCGAGCTGGCCGCGACCTACCCGGACAGGGTCCAGGGAGTCGTGGTCTATGGCTTCCCGTTCATCGTCGACGAAGAAGAGCGCAAGCGGCTGCTCGCCGTCGCGGCCGCGGGAATTCACCAGGAGCCGGGCCCCGGCATCACGGGCTTCCCCTTCGTCAAACCGGAGGCGAGCGGGGCGCATCTCTCCCGCATATGGCACTGGGCGGCTGTCCGGCTCTGGACCGGGAAGGGGATACCGCCTGAGGAGGGGATATCGGCCGAGGACGCCGGCTTCGTCACCGGGTTCCTCGTCGATACGCTACGGTCCCACGAGGACTCGGGGCACGAGACCGTCAAGGCGGTCTTCCGCTGGCCCTCGAAAGAGCGCCTGCCCCAGGTGAAGGCCCCGATACTCATCATCCAGAGCTCAGGAATCCACGAGCGAGGTGTCACTCAGCGCGCCGAGATGGCCGCCAAGCTCGCCACCCGCTCTCGCGTCGGCAGCCTCAACCACACCGACAGCTTCGCACCCTATTTCATAGCCGAAGAACTCAGCGACGCCATCGTCAGCTTTTTTGACAATCCGGCAGTATAGGCAGAGGAGGACAACATGCCGCGAACGACGAACGCCACGTTCCTATACACGCACATGATGCGTTGGGAGCCCCTGGCAACGAAGAACGCCCAGGGCAACGCATGGATCAAGACGCTTTCCAAGGATGAAGAGACCGGCGCCCGCACGGCGCTCATCAAGTACGACCCTGGCTTCAAGCAAGAAGCGGCCGTCGCCGAATGGCCATCCGACATCTACGTACTCGAGGGTGAGATGCGCTGCGGGAGCCGTCTCTACAACAAGGGCACGTTCCACTACCGCCCGGCTGGGACCGAGATCGGGCCGATCGAGTCCGTCAACGGTATAACCCGCATCATCTTCACCTCAGACGAGAAGGACAAATCGTCCGGCGAAGAGATCTTCATGCAGGACACGAGCACCATGCCCTGGGGCCCCACCTACTCCCACATCGACCCGACCGGGGAGATGGGAGGAACCCGGAAGCTCCGCGAGGACCCGGAGCAGCGGGTGACGATCATCATCCACGGCTTCTGGGTGCCTCAGCAGAGCCTTCCCGGTGAGGGGCACCGCCACGACCACCAAGAGGAGGCCTTCACGCTCGAGGGCGAGTTCGAAGACTACCTCGGCGACGTGAACGGACACGTCAAGTGGGTCCCGGGGACCTACATCTGCCGCCCGCCCAACGGCAGCCTCCATGGCGACACCATCAAGCATGTCGTCCCGATGTCGAACATCATCCGTCGGGGATGGGTCGGCGACACGGAAAGTTTCCACTCGAGCGACGCAAACACCAGGGACAAGGTGCCCCTGGTCCAGCGCTTCAGCGAGTAGGCTGGACGCAAGCCGTTAGGGTCCCGAGGGGCCGAACCGCTCGGTGAGTATGCGCTCGGGCTCGACGCCGATGTCGACCAGCGTGTTCGCTACGCCCTCGGTAAAGCCCTCGGAGCCGCAGATGAAGACGCGCCCAGCGCCACCGAGCCGCTCGATGGCCTCTACCAACATCAGGCGGTCGATGCGCCGCCCGTAGCCGGCCCAATCGGTAGGCTGGCTCCTCGTCAGCGTGTGGAGCACCGTGAGGTTGGCCCCGCCGAGCTCCAGCTCGTTGCGGTAGATGATCTCTTCGAAAGCCCGCGACGAGTAGAGCAGCACGGCGGGGACCTGCGGGGCGGCCGCCCCCCGGTGCCGCAGCATCGACATCAGCGGGACAATGCCGGACCCGCCGCCGACGAGAAGCAGCGGCCCTCCCGCGGCCGGCGTCCACGTGAAGGGCCCGCCGATAGGGCCGCGAAGCTCGATGGTGTCGCCCAACTCCACGACCTCGTGAAAATAGGGCGAGACCTCGCCCTCGGGCATGATCTCGATCGTGAGGTCGATAACCCCTTGCGTCTCCGGGGCCGAGGCGATGGAGTAGCTCCGCTGCGCCTGATAGCCGTCGGGCGCCGTCAGCCGCACGTCAACATGCTGCCCGGCGAGGAAAGGGCGCCACGTGGGCAGCCTCAGGGTAAATGTCTTGACGCGAAACGTCTCGTCGACGATGCGTTCGACGGTGCCGAACTGCCAGCCCCGGTCGCGTGGGCCCTGCGCTAGCGGATCGATCGGAAGCTCCGGGGGCTCAGTCGTTCCAGTAACGCTGCTCGTCCCAGGGGTCGCCGTACATATGGTAGCCGTTGGCTTCCCAGAACCCGGGTTCGTCCTGGTCCATGAACTTGAGGCCACGGACCCATTTCGCCGACTTCCAGAAATAAAGGTGCGGCACCAACAGCCGGGCCGGACCGCCATGCTCAGGCTCCAGCGGCTCGCCGTCGTAGTTGAACGCGACCATCCCCTTGCCTTCTACCAGGTCTTCGAGGGGAAGATTTGTCGTGTAGCCGCCGTCGGAGTAGGCCATGACGTAGTCGCCGGGCGGATCGATCTTCGCCTCCGTGAACAGCGTGTCGATCGTGATCCCCTCCCATTCCGTGTCCAGCTTGCTCCACTTGGTCACGCAATGGATGTCGACGGTGACCTTCGTACGGGGCAGCGCAAGGAACTCGTCCCAGGTCCAGGAGCCGAGGACCTCGTCGTCGCTCTGGAGCGTGAAGGACCACTGCTCGATGGGCGTCCTCGGCGTCGGACCCGCGGAGAGGACCGGGAAGCCGCCGGTCAGGTACTGGCCTGGAGGGATGGGCCTTGGGGTTTCAGGGCGCTTGCGCCCGAAGAAGCCGCGAGTCGTCATCTCAGCTCCTCAGCGTGTTCAAGGCCGATCCCGCCTTGAACCACTCGATCTGTTCCTGGTTGAGCGTCTGTCTCAACTCGATCTCCTCGTCGCTCCCGCCGGTGTGATGCAAAATCGCCTTGACGGGCTTCCCCGGCGCCAGGGCCGCCAGTCCCGTGATGCTCATGCGATCGTCTTCGCCGATACGGTCGTAGGCGGTCGGATCCGCGAACGTCAAGGCTAGTACACCCTGTTTTTTGAGGTTGCTCTCGTGGATACGGGCGAAGCTGCGCACGATGATGGCGGTCGCGCCGAGAAAGCGCGGCGACATCGCCGCATGCTCGCGGCTGCTGCCCTCCCCGTAGTTCCCATCGCCGATCATCACCCAGCGGAGTCCATTCTGGGCGTAGTCCCTGGCGATCTGGGGCAGGGGCTGGTCCCGCTCGCCGGTGCGCTGATTGAGGCCCATGCCGGCCTGTTCCGAGAACGAGTTGACGACGCCGATGAAGGTGTTGTCGCTGATCTTGTCGAGGTGGCCTCGGAACCGGAGCCAGGGTCCGGCGGGTGAGATATGGTCCGTCGTGCACTTCCCCTTCGCCTTGCCCAGGATGTTCAGGCGCTCAAAGTCCTTGCCGTCCCAGGGCTCGAAGGGCGTGAGCAACTGTAGCCGCTCGCTGTTGGGGTCGACCTCGACTCGGACGCTGCCGCCATCCGCTGAGGGCGGCACATAGCCGTCGGCGTCGCGGGCGAAGCCGCGTTCCGGCACCTCGGGCGCGGGCTTTGGGGGTTCGAGACGATACGTGGAGCCGTCGGGAGCTTCGAGGGCATCGGTGAGCGGGTTGACCGAGAGGCGGCCCGCCAGCGCGTAAGCCACGACAACCTCGGGGCTGGCGATGAAGGCCATCGTCTCCGGGTTGCCGTCGTTGCGCTTCGGGAAGTTTCGGTTGAATGACGTCATGATGCTGTTACGCTCGCCGGACTTGATGTCGTCGCGCTTCCACTGGCCGATGCAGGGCCCGCAAGCGTTGGCGAGGACGCTGCCGTCGATGCTTTCCAGCGACTGCATCTGGCCGTCGCGCTCGATGGTGGCGCGGACTTGCTCCGAGCCCGGGGTCACCAGGAACGACGTCGCGACCCTCGCACCGTGGGCTTTGGCCTGCTCCGCGACGTCGGCGGCCCGGGCGATGTCTTCGTAGGACGAGTTGGTGCAGCTCCCCACCAGCGCGGCGGAGAGAACGTCGGGATAGCCCTCCTTCAGGGCGTCCGCAGCCATCTGCGAGACGGGCCGCGCCAGGTCCGGCGTATGGGGACCCACGACATGCGGCTCGAGGGTGGAGAGGTCGATCTCAACGACCCGGGTGTAGCTGCGCTCGGGGTCATTGACGGCGCCGGCGTCGGCGGTCAGCATCTCGACGTTCTCGTCAGCGATCTCGGCCAGGGGGCCGCGCTCCGTGGACTTGAAGTACGTCGCCATCCGGGCGTCGTAGGGGAAGACGGAACACGTCGCGCCCAGCTCGGCGCCCATGTTGCAGATTGTCGCCTTGCCCGTGCAGCTAATGCTCGCCGTGCCAGGCCCAAAATATTCGATGATACGATTCGTGCCCCCGGCAACGGTGAGGATGCCGGCCAGCTTCAGGATCACGTCCTTGGGCGCCGTCCAGCCGTTCAGGGCCCCGGTGAGCCTCACGCCGATAACCTCTGGATACAGGACCTCCCAGGGGAAGCCGGCCATCACGTCCACCGCCTCCGCGCCGCCGACGCCCACCGCGAGCATGCCGAGGCCGCCGGCGTTGGGAGTATGCGAGTCCGTGCCGATCATGAGCCCGCCGGGGAACGCGTAATTCTCCAGGACGACCTGGTGAATGATCCCCGATCCGGGCTTCCAGAACCCGATGCCGTAGCGTTGAGAGATGGATTCCAGGAACCCGTACACCTCGCGGTTCTCGTCCGTCGCCGCCAAGAGGTCCGACTTGGCTCCCACGCGGGCCTGGATGAGGTGGTCGCAGTGCACCGTGGTGGGGACAGCCGAAGACGCCCGTCCAGCCAGCATGAACTGCAGAAGGGCCATCTGGGCCGTGGCGTCCTGCATCGCGATCCGGTCCGGGGAGAGCAGGAGATAGCTCTTGCCCGGGTCCAGGTCCTGGCTCTCGGGATCGTGCAAATGCCCGTAGAGTATCTTCTCAGCCAGGTTTAGGGGGCGGCCCAGGCGGCGCCGGACCATGGCCAGCTTGTCAGCGCTGCGCCCGTAGCTCGCGCGCACGAAATCAGGAGTGGAATCGATCGAGATCATCGGGTCTAACCTGCCTCCCCGCTCACCTTAAACCGGCCACAAAGCGAGGTACGGCCAGGAACGCAGGGCGTCCTCGCGACCGACTGGTTGAACGCGACGTCTCGCCGAGGCATAGCGTCCCCAGCCCAACTGTTCCGAGGCGGCTACTCGAAATACTTCTTATTGATGTCGATGAAGTGTTTCCACTGCTCGGGAATAGCGTCTTCTTCGAAGATCGCCGTCACCGGGCACACCGGCTCGCACGCCGCACAGTCTATGCATTCGTCCGGGTTGATGTAGATCATGTCGTGCGCCGCGTAGTCGCCGGCTTCCTCGCGCGGGTGGATGCAGTCGACGGGGCAAACCTCGATACACGCGAGGTCTTTCACGCCAATGCAGGGCTCAGTGATGTAATAGGCCATCCGTTTAGTTCCTCAGCTAGCCGGACCGGGTCCGGAAAATCGGGCATCGTCACCCGCAGACATTCTCGTCGGGTATCCCGACGTAGCGCCCGCTACCCTTCCGGTGACACTCGTCCTCACCGCGAGGGTGGTAGCGCATACGGGATTCGAACCCGTGATCTCCGCCTTGAGAGGGCGGCGTCCTGGGCCGCTAGACCAATGCGCCACGTTAAGGTTGGCTGGGGATCCTGGATTCGAACCAGGGCTAACAGATCCAGAATCTGCCGTCCTACCGCTAGACGAATCCCCAACCGAACTGTCGACCGGGACAAGTCCCGTCCGACTCCCCAATTCTACCGCCAAGGTCAACGGTGTGGCAAGGCCGCACGGCAAGGAAAAGAGCCAATCAGTTTTCAGGTGTTGGCGTTCCGTAGACCTCGATCTCCACCGCGCCGGTGTTGCCACCGCTGCTCTCGACAGTCTCGAACCGGAGGCGAGTCGCCATCAGGTCCGTGTCGAAGTAGTGCAGGGTGAACGCGTCGTTCACCTCGAACGGGCCGCCCACCTCGCCTTCGTCGGTGATGACCCGAAATGTCTGAATCTGCGCCGTCGCGCCCATCGTCCGCGTCCAGAAGCCGATGCCCGTAACGTGCGTCCGCGACGGCAACTCGACCTCGATCCAGCTCCCGTCGCCATCGCCCTGGCTGGACCACTCGGTGCCAGGATCGCCATCGATGGCGTTATTGGCGCCCCATACACTCTCGTTGTCCCCACCCCCGAAGATGCTGCTGGTCCCCGAAACGCGGGCCCCGGCCGCGAAGGCCGCCAGGTTCTCTCGCGTCGTGTCTGTGTCAAATCGGGCCGGTGAAGCGAAGGGCTCGTCCGCGTCGACCACGAACCACGAGAGGAACTCCGCGTCCTCCTCGAAAGGGTTCCGTTTCTGCACGGTTACGCCAGCCGGGATGGCTTCGAAGTCGGCCACGTCCATCTCGATGGCGCCGATGAGCCCATTCTGATACACGATTCGCCCGGCGATCTGCGTGATGAACTCCGGGCCGGGGTGGGTGTGGACACTCGTCTGACCGCCCGGCGGTACGAGGACGTGGACGAAGACAGCCAGCGGGTTCGGCGGCAGCTCGCCCAGAGGCGTGCTTTCAAACAGTCTTGTCTCGTTCTTGGTTCCCGCCGGATACGCCGACCCAGGCGAAGCCAGCCGCGTCTCGAGGAAGAGGCTTGGCCCGTCCCGCCCTTCATGGCGATGCGTCTCACCCGCCGGGACCACCAGGCCCTCGCTTTCGTCGAGACGCCGCAGCTCTGACCCGACCTGCACCTGCTGCGATCGCTCGACGGCGTAGACGAAGGCGAGCTCATGGCTGTGCTCCAGCGTCTCACCGCGGCCGAGCTCCACACCGTGGCCAATCCAGGCCACCTCGCCCGCGGGCGGCCCATCCAGCCGGTGGCTTGCCAGGCCGGTGGTCCGCGCGCTCCCGCCCAGGGCTTCGCCGCCCATCGACAGGCCGCCCGGCGTCGCCGCCGCTCCGCCGCCACCACAGGCAGCAAGCACGAGTCCACCCAACAGCGCACTGAACGTCAAAAGCCGAAAGCGCACCGCTAGCCTCTCAGGGCAGCGACGGCCCGGCGAATGCGAGCGAGGCAGCGGTCCCTGCCCAGGACTTGCATTGTCTCGAACAAGGGCGGCGCGGCTTTCCTGCCGGTGGTGGCGACCCGGAGCGTGCCGAAAAGCTGGCCGGTTTTGAGCCCGAGCTCCTCGGCCAGCGGCCGCAGCACATCCTCGAGCGGCCCGGCATCGAACGACGAAATCGGGTCGAGGCGCTGGAGCGCGGTGTCGAGGGCCGAAAGCGCGCCGGGGACGTCCATCCCCTTCTGCACCAGGTCATCGACGCTCGGCGCCACGTCTTCCAGGAAAAAGAATTCGGTTAAATCCGCCGAGCCGCTGAGTATCCGTAGACGGTCCTGGATCAGAGGGACGATGCGTCCCACGTAGTCACGGTCCAGCGGCCGCGCGACGTCAGCCGGCAGCTCACGCTCCAGATAGGGGATCATGCGTTCCGCGAGCGCCTCTGCCGACATCCCGCGCAGGTACGTCCCGTTCATCCACTCCAGCTTCTCCATGTTGAAGATCGCACCGGCCCTGGTGACGCGGGCGAGGTCGAACTGCTCGACAAGCTCCTCCCGTGAGAACAGCTCGGTCTTGTCGTCTAAAGACCAGCCCAGGAGCACGAGGAAGTTGAGCATGGCCTCGGGGAGGAAGCCGTTCTCTCGGTATTCGAGAAGCGAGGTGGCCCCGTGGCGCTTGCTCATCTTCGCGCGGTCCGGCCCGAGGATCATCGGCAGGTGCGCGAATACGACAGGCTCCCACCCCAGTGCCCCGTACAACAGCAGGTGCCGGGGCGTGCTCGAGAGCCACTCCTCGGCGCGGAGGACGTGGGAGATCTCCATGACGTGATCGTCGACCACGTTCGCCAGATGATAGGTGGGGAAGCCGTCCGATTTCATGATGACGAAATCGTCGAGCACGGCATTCTGGAAGTTGACGCGGCCCCGGACCAGGTCGTCGAAGCCCGTCTCGCCGTCGTCCGGGACCTTGAACCGGACCACTTGCGGCGCTCCCGAAGCAACTCCGGCCGCGCGCCCGTCGTCCGAGAGGTTGCGGCAGTGACGGTCGTACCCAGGCGGAAGGCTCTGTTCCCGCTGGAGTCTCCGCATCTCGCCGAGGCGCTCCGGCGCGCAGTAGCAGACGTAGGCGTCGCCCGAGTCGACCAATTGGTCGGCGTATTTGCGGTAGTGCTCCAGCCGCAGCGACTGACGATAGGGCCCGTACCCGCCGCGGTAGGCGTCACCCTCTATCTCCGGGCCTTCGTCCCATTCGAGGCCGAGCCAGAGCAGGCTCTCGAAGATCGCTTCGGTGGCCCCATCCACGGTCCGCGCCTGGTCCGTGTCCTCGATGCGCAGGATGAACGAGCCGCCCGTGTGCTGGGCGAACAACCAGTTGAACAGCGCGGTCCGGATGTTCCCCACATGGGGGATGCCGGTGGGGCTGGGGGCGTAACGCACCCGTACTTGCGGAGCCATGTTACTCCTGGGGGAAAGGGCTGGAGCGACCATTCTAGCATGGGCGAACGTGGCGCCCTTCGCGACAATTCAGGCTAATGAGTACGTATATTAGTACCTACGTATGCTACACTTCTCTGCCCGCCTGCAGGACGCCGCCAGCTGTTCGGGGACACTATTGGACTGGCTCACTTCCAACCTCGCCATCTCGGGCTACCCTTCGTCCAATACGGACCTGTCCGGCCTTTCGGCGATCGTCAACCTCGACCGGTACACGCCGTACACGACCACGGTCCGCTTCGAGCACATGCCCCTCATCGACGGACCGGGGAACGCCCCTTCGGATGTCGCCAGGGTCGTCTGGCAGCTCGACGAGCTTCTCGAGTCCGGCAAGGTGCTGCTTCACTGCGCGGCCGGAGTCAGCCGCACGCCCTTCGTCGCGGCCCTCTATCTGGCGTGGAAACGTCCCATGGAATTCGACGAGGCGCTGGAGCTGACGGCGCAGCGGCGGAGCCGAGAGCTCAACATCGATATCGGCCTCCTCGCCGTCGCCGACCCCGTGCTCGCACTGTTGCAGGACGAGAGGGGGTAACCGCTTTGCCCATCGACGTTCTCTCCACTTCCTCTATCAAGAGCGGGCTGGCGACGCGCTACATCGGCCAGAACGTGGTCCACGTGGAATCGACGGCCTCCACCATGGACATAGCGGCCGAGCAGGCGGCCTCCGGCGCCCCCGAAGGCACCGTGGTGGTGGCGGACCACCAGACAGACGCCCGGGGACGCTTCCACCGTCGCTGGATCGCGCCGCCGGGGACCGATATCTACTGCTCCATCATCCTGCGTCCTCAGCCGGAACAGCTCCTGCGGCTGCCCATGGTCGCAGCCCTCGCCGTGGTGATAGCCGCCGAAACCGTGGGAGTCCAGGCCGAGATCAAGTGGCCCAACGACGTCGAGATCCGCGGCCGGAAAATCTCTGGGATCCTTATCGACAACACCATGCAGGATGACGCCGTCGAATCCAGCATCATGGGGATTGGGATCAACGTCGCCCTCGACCCGAAAGACCACCCGGAGATAGCCGAGACCGCCACGAGCCTGACCGTCGAGGCGGGCCGGCCGGTGGAGCGCCTTCCGCTGCTCCGTGCCCTGCTCCAGACGCTGGAGCCTCTCTACGACCGCGTAAAGGCTGGCGAGTCGCTCGTTCCCGAGTGGAAGGCGCGCCTGAGCACTCTCGGGAAGGCGGTACGGGTCACCTGGCCCGGCGACCTGTCCGGGCGGGCCCATCCGCAGGAGGGGATCGCCCTGGACGTCGACGCCGATGGGGCGCTCATCCTGCGCCGCGCCGACGGGACCGACGTGCGCCTCGTCGCCGGCGAAGTCACGTTGCGACCCGATTAGCCCGTGCTATAATTCGGTGCCTCAACGAGGACATCACCCCTGGGGGAGCTCATGGAGTCGCAAGCCCCGCTGCTGCTCGTGGAACGGTCCGACCGTATCGCGAAGCTCACCCTCAACCGGCCGGAACGACTCAATGCATTGACCCCAGAGCTCGTCGATGAGCTAGTCGCGGCCATCGATGAGCTTGGCGACGACGACGACATCGGCGTCGTCGTCATCACCGGAGCCGGTCGCGCATTCTGCTCCGGCGCCGACGTCGGCAGTCTCAGCGGCGGCAACGCCAAGTCCTCCTACACCAACCGGACTCCCGACAACATCCGACGCGGGTTCAGCGGCGCCCAGAAGGTCGTCCTCGGTCTCCAGCGCATGGAGAAGCCCGTCATCGCGATGGTGAACGGCGCGGCTGCCGGCGCTGGGATGGACATTGCCTTCGTCTGCGATATCCGAATCGGCACCGCCAACACCCGATTCGTCGCCGCCTACATCAAGATCGGCCTCTTCCCCGGATGGGGAGGCACCTGGCTCTACTCCCGGGTAATCGGGCTGCCAAAGGCCGCCGAGATGATCTTCACGGGCGATACCATGGACGCCGACGAAGCCTATCGCGTCGGCGCTCTCAACAAGCTGGTCGCCGCCGACGAGCTCGAAAGCGCGACGATGGAGATGGCGGCCAAGATCGCCAACGGGCCGCCGATCGCCATGCGACTGGCCAAGTTGAACCTCTACAAGGGGCTCGAGATCGATCTGGAGACCGCTATGCGATTCGCAGCGGCCGTGGAGACGATCACGCTGACGTCGGAAGACCACGTCGAGGGCGCACAGGCCTTTCGCGAGAAGCGCGCTCCCAAGTACCAGGGGAGGTAGCCTGGTGAAGCACGATCTCCACGGGTTCCCAGACGGCCCGCGCATATTCACCGGGAATGCCAACCAGGACCTGGCGAAAGCCGTCTGTGACTACCTGAAAACACCACTCGGAGAGGCCGAGGTCTTCCAGTTCAGCAACGAGAACATCTTCGTCCGCATTCTCGAGAACATCCGCCAACGGGACATCTTCATCATCCAGCCGATGTCGACCCCCGTGAACACGAGCCTTGTCGAGCTCCTCATCATGATCGACGCCGCCAAGCGTGCGTCGGCGGGGCGCATCACCGCCGTGGTCCCCTACTACGCCTACGGCAGGACCGACAAGAAAGACCAGCCGCGAGTGCCGATCACGGCGCGTCTGATCGCCGATCTGGTGACGACCGCCGGCGCGGACCGTCTGTTAACCATGGACCTCCATGCCGGACAGATCCAGGGCTTCTTCAACATCCCGGTCGACGAGCTGACCGCCCTGAGCCTGCTCGGCGAGTACTTCGTGGAGAAGTCCCTCGAAGACCTGGTCGTCGTCGCCACTGACATCGGCATCTCCAAGCGGGCCCGCGACATGGCCGACAAGCTCAGCGCTCCCCTCGCGATCATCGAAAAGCGCCGCGTCGAGGGCCAGCCCGAGACCCTGAATATCATCGGCGAGGTCGATGGCAAGACCGCCCTCCTGTTCGACGACGAAATCGATACCGCGGGCTCCCTCCTCGCCGCCGCGAGCGCCCTCGCCGGGGCAGGCGTGAAGCAGATCTTCTCCTGCGCCACCCACGGCGTGCTCTCGGGTCCAGCTCCCGAGCGACTGCGTCAGAGCCCCATCAAGGAGATCGTGCTCACCGACACCATCCCCATCCCCAACGAAAAGCGGGACCACAAAGTCACGGTGATTTCGGTCGCGCCGCTGTTCGGGGAGGCGATACGCCGCATCCACGATGGTCAATCGGTCGGCGCCCTGTTCGTATAAGTCGTCCCGCTCGCCCGACCCCTCGGCCAACCGCCCGCTTCCGACTCCGATACCAGGCTCCGGTACACCCGCCGTCTAACCACCTTCGTTTATAATGAAAACGGAGGGCCCACGACTCCTTTCACCAGTCCCTAACATCGAAGCTTGTAGCATCGAAGAAGGTTAATCATGCCGAAGCTCCTGACCAGCATCCTTGGCGACCCCAACGGCCGAGAGATCAAGAAGCTCGATCCTATCGTGGCCAAGATCAACGACCTCGAGCCCGAGTTCGAGGCGCTCTCGGACGCCCAACTCGTCGAAAAGACCGACGAATTCAGGAGCCGGCTCGGCAATGGCGAGTCGATCGAAGACCTGCTCCCGGAGGCGTTCGCCAACGTGCGGGAAGCGGCCAAGCGGAAACTGGGACAACGGCATTTCGACGTGCAGCTCAAAGGCGGCGTCATCCTTCACCGGGGTAAGGTCGCCGAAATGCGCACCGGGGAAGGCAAGACCCTGGTCGCCACACTGCCCGTCTATCTCAACGGCCTCGAAGGCGGCGGCGTTCACGTCGTCACCGTGAACGACTATCTCGCCCGTCGCGACATCCAGTGGATGGGGCCCATCTACCGAAGTCTGGGCTTGAGCTCCGCCTGCCTGCAACACGACACGGCCTACGTGTTCGACACCGACTCCGAAGTCGACGACGATCGTCTCAAGAACCTCCGCCCCGTACCTCGTCGCGAGGCCTACGCCGCCGACATCACCTACGGCACCAACGCCGAGTTCGGCTTCGACTATCTTCGCGACAACATGGTCACCGACCTCTCCGACGCCGTCCAACGCGACCTCAACTACGCCATCGTCGACGAGGTCGACAACATCCTCATCGACGAGGCGCGCACGCCGTTGATCATCAGCGGCCAGTCGAACGACTCGGCCAAGCTCTATGCCCAGTTCGCCTCGATCGTTCCTTCTCTCCAGGAGGAGGCGGACTACACCTTCGATGAGAAGAGCCGTGGTGTCACGCTGGCGTCCACCGGCATCGCCAAGATCGAGAAACGCCTGGGCATCGGCAACCTCTACGAGCAGACAGACCAGAACCTGACGCACTACGTGGACAACGCGCTCAAGGCCCACGTTGCTTACAAGCGAGATCGGGAGTACGTGGTTAAAGACGGCGAGATCATCATCGTCGACGAGTTCACCGGCAGGCAGATGCCTGGCCGTCGCTACTCCGACGGGCTCCACCAGGCAATCGAGGCCAAGGAGGGGTTACGCGTCAGGGCCGAGTCGGTGACGCTGGCGACCATTACCCTGCAGAACTACTTCCGTCTTTATGACAAGCTTGCCGGCATGACCGGTACCGCCGCCACGGAGGCCGAGGAGCTGTTCAAGATCTACCATGTCGACGTGCTGGTCGTGCCGACACACAGCGACATGGTCCGCGACGACCAGAACGATCTGATCTACAAGACAGAGCGGGCGAAGTTCGACGCCATCGCCGACGAGATCGAGGAGCTGCACCAGGAGCGTCGTCCGATCCTCGTCGGCACGGTCTCCATCGAGAAGTCCGAGCAGGTCAGCAACGTCCTCACCCGCCGCGGCGTTCCCCACGAGGTCCTGAACGCCAAGAACCACGAGCGGGAAGCCAGCATCGTGGCCCAGGCGGGCAAGCTCGGCGCCGTGACCGTGTCGACCAACATGGCGGGCCGTGGCACGGACATCGTGCTCGGCGGCAGCCTCGAGGGGCGCGCGCCGGACGACTGGCAGCGCGAGCACGACGAAGTGATCAACCACGGAGGCCTGCGCATCATCGGCACGGAGCGGCATGAGGCCCGGCGCATCGACAACCAGCTCCGAGGCCGCGCCGGACGCCAGGGCGACCCCGGCAGCTCTCGGTTCTACGTCTCCATGGAGGACGACCTCATGCGCCGGTTCGGCGGCGACATGATGAAGAAGGTCATGGATACGTTCAGGCTCCCCGACGATACCCCCATCGAGATGGGGATGATCAGCAAATCGATCGAGAACGCCCAGACCCGCGTCGAGGGGCATAACTTCGACATCCGCAAACACCTGCTCGAATATGACGACGTCGTCAACAAACACCGCGAGGTAATCTACGACCAGCGGAAGAAGATCCTGAAGGGGGCCGACCTCAAGACCAACATCCTCGACCTGGTCCACAAGGAGATCGAGATCCTTGTCGGGTCCCGTCTCCAGAACGACGACATCGAGACCTGGGACCTCGGCGGCCTGTTCGAGGGGCTGCGCACCATGTTCCCCTTACCCCCCAGCCTCACGGAGGAGAAGCTGACCCAGCTGAGCAAGGCAGAGGTTGCCAGCGCCCTCCTCGATTACGCCGACAGGCTGTACGAATCACGGGAAGAAGAGGCCGGGGCCGAGACGATGCGGCTGCTGGAACGGATGGTGATGCTCCGGTCCATCGACGTCCACTGGATCGAGCATCTGACGGTAATGGAGAACACCCGGCAGGGAATCGGCCTCCAGGGCGTGGCCCAACTGGACCCGCTCGTCGCCTACAAGCGCCAGGGCCACCTGATGTTCGATGAGCTCAGCGAGCGGATCCAGAACGATATCGTGCGGACGATCTATCGCATCGGCGTGCAGCGCAACGGCCAGGGCCCTCGCGCGGTGCAGCCGGCCCGTGCGGTGCCGGAGAGCAAGGAGCAGAAGGCCATGGCAGCCGCGGTGGGCAACCGGGAGCAGGTCGCCGTTGCCACCAAGACCGGGCGCAACGATCCATGCCCTTGCGGCAGCGGCAAGAAATTCAAGAAATGTCATGGTGGGTAGATGAACCCTTCGCCCCTCAAGCTCGATCTCGCCGCGGCCCAGTGCAACAGCCTGGAGCTTCACTTCGGTGTGGAGCTGCCTGAGGCGGCCCAGCGCGAGCTCCTCGCCCTCGGGTCCAGGGACACCCAAGAAGAAGAGGACCGCGTCTTCTTCCACGAGGACTACCGACACGAGGACCAGAAGCTGCACAGCTGGGGCGAGGTCAGGATAGCGGAGTCGGGCGAGAGCGACGTCGTCATCGAGTACCTGGTGGAAAGCGAGCTCGACGACCAGACGGAGCTCCACCACACCGATTTCACTTTGGCGCACCTCTTCTCCGCCCTCGACCCTGTCCACGCCAAGGTGAGCGCCGCCTTCACCCTCCGTTTCGACCTGGGGCCCTCCAGGACGGGCAAATTCCTGAGGCTGCTTCCGTACAACGCGGGCATCAACGGCGGCCTGGCGGTCGAGTACCGTGGCGCCCACGTGCAGGTCAGGACGCCCGAGGGCGACGACTTCGACCTCTGGTACGACCTCCGCCCCGACGACGTGATGGAAGCAACCGTCCGTTTCGTCATGGACACGCGCCCGACTGAAGAGCTGCCGGGGCAGGGCCTGGTGCACGGCAAGGAAGCCCTCGCGCGGGTTGTCGGGCCGTAGCGGATCGGGGGAGGGGACACCCCCAAACCCCCTGATAGGATGTTCAAGGTAGCCCTTCGGGCCATGTGATAGAGAAGGGGCACACCCCCTTCGACCCCTGCCTAAGAGGGCTCCGCCCTCTCTGGACTCTCCCGCTAACAGCGTCTCCTATGTGCCCTCACCCTGTTCTCAGCACGCCGTCGGCACTTCTAGCGCTTCCCGGTCGCGCTTGCGGCGCTCTCCCCCGCAATCATCCCGTAGACGCCACACGCCGCCAGCGCTCCACCGTAGTGAAGCTCCTGGATACCTCCCGCCGTGCCGGGCGCGGCGTACAGGCCCTCGATCGTCGCGCCGTCCTTGTCCAGCACCTCGGCGCGCTCGTTGATGGCGACGCCCCCATACGTCATGCTCACCCCTGGAGCTACCTTTATCGCGTAGAACGGCGGAGTCTCGATTTTGTGGGCCGAGATCGTCTTCGGCACCGCCAGCCCTTCCGCCGCGTCGCCCCTCACGGACGCGTTGAAGTCGCTCACCGTCTTGAGCACGGTTCCTCCGTTCACCCCATGCCGCTCGAGTCCCTGCGCCAGCTCGGCGACCGTCCCCGCCTCGAGGACGACTGCCCCCTTGTCGCGAGCGAGCCGCAGGCTATCGAGGACGGTCCCGATGCGGCCCGGTTCACGCCTTAGCCCCATATACTTCAGCAGCCCCAGGTAACGGAGGCTGCTCGGCCGGAGCGAGCCCCGGGGCAGCTCGTAGCGGACATAGCGTCTGCGGATCTGATGGTCGAGGATGATCCACAGCCCACCCGGCGGCTGTTGACAGGCCGCATTATTCGTGAGGCCGCTCAGCTCGCCCTCCCCCTCATCCACGAATCGTTCGCCGTGGATGTTGACGACGATTCCGTGCTCCGCGTAGTAGGCGCTGAGCAGGATGGGGTCGAGATAGTTCGACCAGTCGACTCGACAGGGTGGCGCAGGCATCAGGTGGCCGTAGAGCGTGCCCATGCTCGCGCTCTGGGCCGCCCCGGCGGCGAGCGCCATCCGCAGGCCGTCACCCACGTCGTGGGCCACCGCCCGGTTGACGAACTCACCCGCCGTTGGGCCGATATGCTCCGCGAGCAGCTCCGTGCTGCTCTGGAACCCGCCCATGGCGAGGACCACACCCTTCGATCGTACCGTGAGGGCCCCGACCGGACCGTCGGCAACGAGACCGACCACATTCCCGTCGCGGACGACAAGTTCCCGAGCGCGGCTGTTGAACAGCACTCGGCCGCCTTGCCGCTCCAACCTCCGCTTCATGAACTTGAAGAAGCGCATCTTGGCCCGCGGCATCATGCTGCCGCCGATCTGATAGCCGATCAGCTTGAGCCCACGGACGGTCCGCTCGCCGTACCTTCCCGGCGCCTTTATCGCCTGAAGCCATTGGATATAGCCTGCGTAGCGGTCGATGAGCTCCTTCCCGAGCACCGGGTGCGCCAGGGGGCACCGTTGGCGGTACTCGTCCCACGACGTCGCCCCCCAGACGTGGAGGCCACCCCCGGAGAACATCGCCGTGCCGCCGAGCCCGTCCCCGGCTTCGGCGACGACCACGGAGCGCCCCTTCTCGGCCGCGGTGACGGCCGCCGTCAGGCCGGCGAGGCCGGCGCCCGCCACGACAATGTCACACTCTATAGTGTCCGGGCCGACTTGATGGTCAGGCACGCTTTTGCCCCCGGGTCTTGAAATCGGGGATATCCTATCCTGTACGCAGCCGGCAGCGCCAGCCTGGCGAGGAACCTCATGACCAACGAAGAGATCGCCCACGTTCTGCGAAACATGGCGGACCTGCTCGAGATGAAGGGCGAGCAGCGCTACAAGGTCGTCGCCTACCAGAAGGCCGCACGCGCCATTGAGTACGTCTCCGGCGACCTGCGCGAGATCAGCGAAGAGGGCAACCTTGCCGAGATCCAGGGCATCGGCAAAAGCCTCGCCGCCAAGATCGACGAGATGCTGGCGACCGGGAGACTGGAGCAGTACGAGCGAATGGTCGCCGAGATGCCCGACGGCGTGCTCCGCATCTTGGACGTGCCCGGAATAGGCCCCAAGATGGCCTACCGCATCGCCAGCGAGCTCGGCGTCAGCACCCTGGAGGGCCTCGAAAACGCGATCCATGCGGGCCGGCTCGAGGAGCTGCCCCGCATGGGCAAGAAGACCGGCGACAACATCCTCCGCCACATACGCAGCGACCGCACCAAGGACAACCGCATCCTCCTCGGCAAGGCCCTACCCATCGCCGAGGAGGTCTGCGACGCGCTCCGCCCCCTCGTCCCCAACATCACGCCCGGGGGCAGCGTGCGCCGCCTCGAGGAAACCGTCGGCGACATCGACATCCTCGGCACCTCCGATCGTCCCGAGAAAGTCATCGACGCCTTCGTCGGACTCCCTTCAGTGACCGAAATCCTGGCGCGCGGTCCGACAAAGGCCAGCGTCGTCCTCAACGACTCGCTCCAGGTCGACCTTCGCATCGTCGCGCATGACGCCTTCGGCAACCTCCTGCAACACTTCACCGGCAGCAAAGAGCACAACGTGCTCTTCCGGGAGCGGGCGCGACGGATGGGACTCAGCGTCTCCGAGTACGGCATCACGGACCTCGATACCGGCAAGGTCGAGAAATACGCCACTGAGGACGAGATCTACGCCCGGCTCGACCTTCCCTACATCCCGCCGGAGATCCGCTGGGGCAAAGACGAGATCGAACTCGCCGAGCAGGGTCGCCTGCCCGAGCTTATCGAGGTCGACGACCTGCGCGGCGACCTCCATTGCCATTCCGAGTGGAGCGACGGCCGCGATGCTCTCGAGGCTTTGCGCGACGCCGCCGACGCCCTCGGCTACGACTATCTGGCCGTTACCGACCACTCCAGCGGCCGAGGCATCGCCAACGGGCTCACCGAAGAGCGGCTCCTCGAGCAGATCGAGCTCATCCGCCGAATCGGTGCGTCAAAGAAGCCCGGTGTGCGGCTTCTCGCCGGGACGGAGGTCGACATCCGCGCCGACGGCTCCCTCGACTACCCCGACGAGATCCTCGAGCGGCTGGACGTCGTCGTCGCCTCCATCCATTCGGGCATGCACCAGGACCGGGAACGGATGACCAAACGCATCGTCAAGGCGATGGAGAACCCGAACGTCGACATCATCGGGCACCCCACGGCCCGTGTGATCGGCGAGCGCCCCGCCATCGACGTCGACATAGAAGCGGTCCTCGAGGCGGCCCGGAGGACCGGGACGGCCATCGAGATCAACGCCTCACCACACCGGCTCGACCTTCGGGACGTGTGGGTGCGGCGGGCGGCGGAGCTCGGGGTTCCCCTCGTCATCAGCAGCGACTCCCATGCGACGGCCCATCTCTCGGGGTTACGCTTCGGGGTCAACGTCGCTCGGCGTGGCATGTGCCAGCGGCAAGACGTGCTCAACACTCGCCCCCTGCCCGAGTTCCTCGCCTCGCTCAAGGGCGGCGCGGCCTGATCGAGTGTCGAAGAGCGAGCGGGAGAGGTTGGCCCAGGGAGGGCCGCCCGGCAGCTAGCTTTCCGGGCTAGCCCTGGCCCTGGTAGATAACCGTGTCGGGCTTGAAGGCTCCCCACGCGAACCAGAAATGGTTGGCGTGGAGGACGAGGGTCAGCTTCTCGCCCGCGAGCGGCCCGTCCGTCGCCGCGCCCAGGATATTCCAGACGGTGCCCGTCTCGTTGTCGACGAACGCGTCGCCATCGGCCCGGAAGGTGAGCTTCCGCTCGCCCACGGTGGGCTCGAAGACCCCGGTCGCGCCCACCTCCCTCGGCCCGTCGTCCCGGCCCTGCGTGAAGGATGAGAGGGCCCCCGGCTTGAAGAAGACCGCGACGGTATCGCCCCCGGCCTCGTAGTTCACCACCCGCTCCTCTTCAAGCACCGAGAAGGGCAAGGCGACATCCTCCCCACCGACCGTGACCGCGGCGATCCGCTCCTTGGGAGAGATGCGTCCGTCTACCACGCCACGAAAGGCGAACGGACGGCTGTCGATGTCGTCGTAGCCGACGTACGGCGAACGGGAGTAGTCCCTGGAGAAACCGGTGTCCCTCGACAGGACTCTGCCATCCGGGTTGTTTGCCACGAAGTCCTCGAACGCGATGATCGACGACGGCAAGGCGACGAGCGTGCGGCCGGCCAACTCGCCGACGATGCCCAGCCCGATGAACTGCTGCCACCACGTCTCCGTCGTCCGGTCGTACATCACGAGGTCGCTCAGCCGGAGGTTCCCGGTGGTCCCGAAGTCCAGCACAGTCCCGTCGAGTGTGCGTTCGAACACGATCGCCGAGTTGCACAGGGGGCAGAACGTCACGACCACAGGCGTCCCTCCGACCGTATCGTTGACGATCTCGTGCTGGGTCAAGATGCGCAGCGGATAGGCTCGCGCATCGCCGTTGACCTCGGTAGCGATGACGGGCTCGCGGGGGCCCAGCCAGCGCTCCCCGCCCGCGACGTCGGTGAACTTGGGCTTGTCGATGGAGGCGATGCCATCCTTGGGCGGGCCGCCGGAGAAGATTTCCTCGAACGGCACCAGGTGTCGACTGAAGTCGGTATCCCAGCCTCGCGTGCTGAAGCCGGCGGAACGCAAGGCGCTCCTGAAATTGACTCGGGGATTACGGAGCCGTCGGGTTGCACCGCGCTCACTTGCGGAGGCCTGATGTCCTCGGACGAGCCCATTGCTTCATTCGAGGAGCCATTCGTTCCAATCGCCACGATCACGGCGATGATGCCCACCGTCGCGATTCCAACCATCGCGACCAGTGGAAAACGAACTCGACGCTGTTGCTTCATTGAATAGAGCCTCGGTCGTGCTGCAAGGTTCGAATCGCGCCTCTGCGGCGCCGCTTGTCAATTCGATGCTCCCGCGCCGTCGGGGGATACAGCCTCGGCCTCTCCACCGGCGGGGCGCATCGCCTCGGCGATGGCCTCGACCCTGTCGCCGATCACCATGCGGCGGGCCTCGACGAAGCCCACGATCGCGGTGAAGAAGCGCCCGATCGCAAACAGAACGAGTCCCACCCCGAACAGCATCCACGGCTGCATCGATGCGCCCAGAAGCTGCATGGAAAGGAACGACGACTTGAACAGTCCCGACATGGCCCCGGCGCCGCCGGCCCCGGCGAACTGCTCCCCGAGGTTCCGGTGGATACTCACAGCGAGCAGGACGACTATCGGCAGGGTCGCGCTGAGTATCATCGCGACTCCCACGAGATGCGGCCGCAGCAGGTCCCACGGCGCCAGGGCCATGGGGTCGTCCACGGTCAGATCCTCTTCGTCGAACTCCTCGCCGCGGGCCGCCGGGACCAGGATGCTGAACCCGACCGGCAACAGGAACCCAGTGGCCCGAAGCTGGATCAGAATCGTAACGAGCGCGAGGCCGATCGCCGTCATCAGTGCGCCAATCCCGATAAACCGGGTGGCTGCGATGATCGGCCCCAGCATCCGGTCCAGCCGGAAGGCGTTTCGATAGTCGGCGTCCAGGACGCCATCGAACTGGAAGCTGAGGAGTTGCGCATAGTTGAAGTCACGCACCCCCGTCATCGTGAAGAAGAAGAAGGAGATCACGACGATGCCAAAGATGGCCAGTGGGGCGACCATTCGCTCCGGCCAGACCGAGCGCTCCACCGTGGGGCGGGCGATGACGCCGCCGGAAAGGTCGGCGGTCGCCTCGCCAAAGCCCTTACGCTGCTGCCGCAGCCAGCGGATGATGTTGAGCAGCAGGAACGCGATTGCGAAGAAGAGTAGACCGAGGCCCATGTTGATGGCCGGGTCGATGGACCGGCTCAGCAGTCCCTCGGAGCGCACCGCAACGGTGCTGGCGGCGCCATCGAGCACACGGGCCTGGGCGAAGGCCCCGAACCCAGCCTGGACCATTCCCAGGGGCAGCGAGATGGCCAACAGGGCGGCGCCGGCCAGGGCCACCCGTACCCACGTCCACGGGACCGCGGGCCGCAGCGTCTCTTCAGATGCATCGGCGTCTTGGCCCATGGCCCGCCGAGTCAGCGCGGGCAATGCCTTCGCCTGGATGCTGAGGTTGGTGACGATGGTCGCGAGCCCCGTCGCGATGCCGACGATGAGCAGGCCCTCGCCCAGGAACTTGCCGCCGGTGATTATCGGGCCGAGGGCCCGGTTCACGATGGTGTACGTCTCCCAGGCGGCCCCACTCGTCTGCCCAGCGAAATCGGCCCGCATCAGGAAAACGAGGTTGGCGTCGGCCCACAGCGTCACGAGGAAGAAGAAGAGCACAACGGACATGCCGGTCACGAGCAATCGGGGAAACCAGCGTCCGAACCAGGGCTCCTCGAACCGCAGGGCTTCGGCCTCGGCCAGGCCGGCGCCGCCATAGCTATCGAGGGTCGCCCGGCCCGTCGCCCTGATGTTCCGGACGATGGTGAAGATGGCGAAGCCGATTCCCAGCTTGATCATGCTGAGACCGACAAACAGCAGCGTCTTCAGCGTTGTGTCGATGACCCGGTCGGTTATCTGGGTCGTCTTGAAAATACTGTCGCCTGTGTCTCCATCGAACAGGTGGTTGGCCCAAACCAGGATCATTGCGTCCCGGCCGGCGGTAAGAAAGAAAAGGGAGAAGACCATGACGGCGAAGCCCAGGGCCAGGAACACCGGGTACTTCGGAGCAAGTCGATCGATCATGCGATTTCACCTCCGCTCAGGTGATAAAGCCGGAGATAGCAAGGCCCGGGTCTCGCTTGTCGACCCGGGCCCGATCTCAGATTCGGCTGACGAGGCCAGCGCGGATCAACCGTGCAGCTTGGTCCAGCTGTCCAGGAACGCCTTCCGCGCCTTGTCGTTCACCTGCGGGAGTACTTTCTCCTGGGCGCTCTGGTCCGCCTGTTCCAACTCGGGTGCCGCCTTCAGGGCCGCGATCCGAGACGTCATCAGCGCCCGTCTACGCTCCTCGGGCAGCTCGCCTACGATCGCGACGCGCGTCGCGATGACTTTGTCGCGGTTCTTGTCCTTGACATCCCGGTGATGAAAGCTCCCAAACATGCCCCGGATCGTCACCTGGCGCTTCTCTTCGCTCAGAGTCAAGAGCTGATTGATGCGGCCCTTCATCATCTGCTTCCGCATCATTCCCGGCATCCCGGCCAACATGTTGACCATGCCAGGCCCCATCTCCCCCTCTTCGACCGCCGCTCCGCCCTTCTTTCCACCGAACATTCCCATGAGTCCCATGTCGCGAACCTCCTTCGCTGTTCCGGACTTGCGACGGGCTTCGATCACTCCCCGTCTTGTCCAGTCTGATGCCCGGGCAGTCCGCGAGGATTTCCAGTTCCTGATCGCGACGGGAGTAATTATACGGGAATCAACGAAAAAACAGGGGCTCCGTCCACTCAAAATAGCGCGTGGTAGACTAGGGGCCATGGCACAGCACAACGCTACTGCCTCACAGACCGTCGAGATCGAGTCCACCGAGGACGAAGCGGCAGGCCAGTTCCGTGCGGCGCTTCAGGCCGGCGACAATTGGTTTGCGGCGCTGCTCGACGCTATCGCGGCATGGCGGACCCCGGCAGAGGTCTTCCAGGGACGCCGACAGCGCTACCTGCTTGGCGGCGGCGAGGCGTTCGACTGGGTGCTGCTTGCCGAGCGGCTGGTGGCGGGGGCCAACGGCCTCCTCCCAGAAGACGAGGTGGAGGAGTTGCTGCTCCACGGACGTCCGCCACGGTCGATGACCGATGGCGAGTTCCGCGACGCCATCGGCGCGACGAAGCACCAGGCCGTGATGAACTTCTGGTACGGCGTCCGCGTCGAGGAGGCGCTTTGCCTCGCCGTCGAGCACGAGGTCCGAAAATCCCGGCGCGGGCTTGGACGCGAGGACAGCCACCTCGATGACGCCGTCTATGGCCGCATCTACGGCAGCACGAGGACGGAGCTCTTCGAGAAGTTCTTCACCCCCACCGGCCAGCCCCCACCCGCCCAGATCTCCCTCAATGACCTCAATGAGTTCACCTACTGGCTCTTCAAGCACCGGCTGGACAACAGCGACAAAGCTCGAATCGCCAGCGACACCAAGAAGGGACTGCGGTTCCTCAACCAGCTCGAGGCGAGGCGGCTCTAGCCCTTCGGCCACTCGCGCTGCCCCGTGAGTGGGTTCAGGCACACCGGGCGACCCTCGGAGGAGGAGTCCAGAGGGGCGGAGCCCCTTTGGCAGGGGTTGAAGGGGATGTGCCCCTTCTCTTTGGAATATCCGAAGGGCTACCTTGAACCCCCTTCAGGGGGTTTGGGGGTGTCCCCGTACCGCTAGCGGTACGGGAGGCTCTAGGGCGAACACTGCGCTAGCCCTTCGGCCACTCGCCCTGTGAGGTCAGTGGGTTCAGGCACACCCTACCGCCGTCGGAGATCAGCGTCTGGCCGGTGACGTACGCCGTAATGTCCGAAGCCAGCATCAGCACAGCCCCGGCGATGTCCTCGGGCTCGCCAGCCCGCCTGAGCGGGACAGAGCCTTCCGCGAGACGCTGCATGACCTCGTCCGACATCAGGCTCCTGAGGGCCGGCGTCGCGACGAAACCGGGCGCCACGCAATTGACCCTGATACCGTAGCCCGCGAGCTCGATCGCGAGGGTCTGGGTGAGGCTGATGACCCCGGCCTTGGCTGCGGCATAGGGGGCCATGTTCGGCGAGCCGCGGACCCCCGCCACCGACGCGACGTTGACGATGGAGCCCTTCGTCCCGCTCGCCACCATCTGGGCGGCGAAGGCGCGGGCGCACAGCACCGTCGAGCGGAGCGACAGGTCGAGCACCCCGTCCCAGTTCTCCGCCGTCAGCTCCAAGACCGGCCGGTTCGGTTGGCCGCCGCCGCCGCCGACGTTGTTCACCGCCACGTCCAGCCTTCCGAAACGGCCGACCGTCTCGTCGACAATGCGCTGCACATCCGCTTCGCTCCGCGTGTCCGCCTCGACAGCCAGCGCGTCGCGCCCAAGGCCCTTGACCTCGCCGGCGACGGATATCGTGTTCGGCCCGTTGATATCGGCGACGACCACGTGGGCGCCGGCCTCGGCGAACATCAGCGCGCAGGCGCGCCCGATCCCCTGACCCGCCCCCGTTACCACGGCCACCTTGTCCGTCATTCCGAGCAGCGCGTTCGACATTCGTCAGCCCTCAGTACCCTTTCTGTGGGTCGATTATGTTCTCGAGAGGTTGTCCCGCGAGGTATCGCGACAGGTTCTCGCAAAAGAAGGCCACCGCTCGCCCACCGTAACCCGGCAGGGCATTGCTGCTATGGGGCGAGATGATCACGTTGGGCATGTCCCAGAGCTCGCTCTCGGGCGGCAGCGGTTCCCGCTCGAAGACATCGAGCCCGGCGCCGCTCATCGGGCCTTCCCTGAGCGCTCGGATCAAGGCCGGCTCGTCGACGACCGAGCCCCGCGCCACGTTGATGAAAAAGCAGCCGGACTTCATCGCGGCGAACTCCGCGTCCCCAAACATGTGGCGGGTCTCCTCGGTGAGTCCGACCGCGACCACCACATAGTCGCTCTGCGCCAGCATCTCGTTCATGCGCTCGCGGGGAAACACCTCATCCACGTAAGGTGGCTTCTCGCCCGGGACATACGTCCGCCGCGTGGCCAAAATCCGCATGTCGAAGGCCGCCGCCCGCTTCGCGACCTCGGAGCCGATACGGCCCGGGCCCACGATGCCCAGCGTGCTCCCCCCGAGTTCCAGGTTGTCGACGCGTGTCCAGGCGTGCTTCCGCTGGATGTCGATGCGCTGCACCATTCGCTTGGCGTGCATCAGAATGAGCCCCATACAGAACTCGGCGATAGGCGGACTGTTCAGCCCGCTGCTGTTGGTAATAGTGATCCCCTTCGACAGGATCGTCGTGAAGGGCATGAAGTCGATCCCGGCGCCGAATGAATGGACCCACTTCAGCCATGGGGCAAGCTCGGTAACGTTGGCCGGCAGTCGGAGCCCCAGGATCACCTCGGTGTCGCCGATCCGCTCTCCGAAGGCTCTCGACAGCGCCTTGATCCTGGGACTCTCCGGTGTCTCGTCCGTGTTCCGAAGCCAGCCGCTGCTGATCTCGTCAACGTAGAGGGCCTGGACAACGTCGATGCGCGGGTCCACGGCCGCGATCCTGGCGATGAGATCCTCGTCGACCATGTGCAGGCCGACCATCACATTCACTTTCGCCATTGGGCCCTCCCGGCCTGATTCGCCGGGATTATAGCAGACCCTTTGGCCGGCGCCTTCGGGTGCGCCGGACCCCGGGTCGTTACAGTGGAAGCGCGACGGCGTTCCCGCTCTGAGCGCTTCTCGTCACGGCCTCGGTGAACTCCATATATTTCACGCCGTCCGCGAAGGTCGTGTGCGTCACCGGCTCGATGCCGCGGATGGCGTTGATGAACTCCTCTTCGACGCGCCAGCCGCCTTGCTTGTCGGCAGGCACCTCGATGTCGGCAAGCTCCTTGTCCCCTCGCTTGCCGCCCCGGAGGACCAAAGCCCCAGAGCTGCCGTCCAGGTGTAACGTGCCCTCGGACCCAAAGAGCCAGGCCTCCGGTACCCGCGCCAGCCCGGTTACCGCGCTGAAGCTCAGGTGGGCTTGCGCGCCGCCTGCCATGCGGCACAGCACTTCAACCTGGTCGGGGACGGTCACCGCCTGCTGGAACCCCTCCGCGTTTCGCCGCCGAGGGGCGTTGACCGAGGTCATGGCCACAACCGAGACCGCTGGCCCGACCCAGCGCATCATGGCCTCGTACCAGATCCCCATGGTGAGGATGTTGTAGCCGCTGAGGTCCCGGTCGTGACGCCAATGCATCCCGCCGTCGATGTCCACGAAGGAGCTTCCCGGTCCCCGCACCTCGACTGCCAGAATATCTCCCAGGTAGCCTCCGGCGACCATGTCCTTGATCGTGCGGTCGAACTTGAGCGTCATGGGGGATGGAACGATCTGGGACACGAGATCGGGCCTCAGCCGGCTGGCCTCGAGCATGGCTCGGGCTTCGGTCGCGTTCATCGCCATTCGCGCCTCGGTGAGGACATGCTTCCCCGCGGCCAGCGATGCCAGTGTCACCGGACAGTGGAGGTACGGCCACGTACCGATGCAGATGGCGTCCGTATCATCGGCCGCAACGAGGTCGGTCCACCTGTCGTAGACGTTCGGAATGCCAAATTCGTCGGCGACACGCTGGCCCGACTCCCGGCTGCGGTTGCAGACGCTGACCACCTCCACACCATCGATAGCCTTGAGGCCTGGAATATGGCGGAGCCGGGTGTTGGCCCCCGCGCCGACGATTCCGATCCGAATGCGATCGTTCGCCATCAGTTTCCCTCCAAGATTGGCCCGTCTTCCTGGGCGTGCCACCGAAGCCGGCTCCGGGTGGCGCCAGCGAGAGGCGGCCATTGTCATCTTCGCTGGAACCATTGGCAAGCTGACCGGAATTGGTCGTGCCGTCCCCGCCCACCCCCTCTGCCTCGGGAGATGCCTCTACAAGCTCTGGATGGACCGGGGTTATTTCAATCCAGTCGTCGACCCCTCGAAGAGGCCATTGGTCGTCATCATGCCGCCGCCGAACGTCACCGGCGAGATCCACATCGGCCATGCCCTGACGGCGACCATCGAGGAAGACGACCGCATGGAGGCGTGAGAATCGGCGCGAGATTCGAGGACGGGCGGCGGGGGACGCCGTGCCCGTGCGGGGTCTAGGGGGTGCCTGGCGGTCCTGAGTTCTTCCACCAAATCGGCGAATACCCGTCATCGCCGGGACTGGCGTGATTCACGGGACTTCCTGATCCGTCGAGATTGGTCGCACCGATCGGCACATGGACGTCCGGTCCAAGGACCGATGCCGAGCCGCTTGGAATCGTAACGATTGGATCTGGCGTCGAGTTCCCGTGATTCCCGCCAGCTTGCCCACCGAGAACTGGACACACGAAGCTGCCGGTCGGCTCGGGGCCGCCGGCGAAGACGACGCTGCCCGAGAAAACGAGGCTGAGCGCGGCGGCCACTCCTATCGTGCTAGCCAACAATCTGAGTTTCTTCATGGGGTTTCCTTTCCTACGACGTGGCACGTGTCCCCCGTTACCCGGCACGCAGCTTGTCATTTCTTTCTTGCGCGCCGCTTACGATCCTTACAGCCAGATGAACAGCCGGCTCACCATGAGCCATCCGTTGTAGCCGTTGCCCAAACCCCACCTCATCCTGAGCTTGTCGAAGGGTCGCCCTGAGCGGAACCTTACCCCGGCCCCCCGGCCAGCCGGGGGACCGTCCCTCTCCTCGAGGAGAGGGAAAGAGGGAGAGGTCGCCACCCGGATGACTCCGCCACCGCCCGTCGTCTACAATGGAAACGAATTTCGACAGGCCAAACCCCATGACTCAGACGAGCCCACGCCCAAGCCCTCTTCCGAAGGTCTACGACCCTCAGAAGGTCGAGGAACGCCTCTACAAGCTCTGGATGGACCGGGGCTACTTCACTCCAGCCATCGACCCTTCGAAGAAGCCTTTCGTCGTCATCATGCCGCCGCCGAACGTCACCGGCGAGCTCCACATCGGGCATGCGCTGACGGCGACCATCGAGGACGCCCTCGTCCGCTGGCATCGCATGCGGGGTGAAGCGGCCCTGTGGCTTCCGGGGACTGACCACGCGGGCATCGCGACGCAGGTCGTCGTCGAGCGTCAGCTGGCGCAAGAGGGCCTCGACCGTCACGCCATCGGCCGCGAAAAATTCCTCGAGCGTGTGTGGGAATGGGTCAACCAGTCCGGCAAACGCATCACTGAGCAGCATCGGCGCCTGGGCGCATCCTGCGACTGGACGCGGGAGCGGTTCACCATGGACCCTGGCCCCAGCCGGGCGGTGCGGACCACCTTCGTCAATCTGTACGAGAAGGGCCTCATCTATCGTGGCGAGCGGCTCATCAACTGGTGCCCGCAGTGCCGCACCGCCCTGTCCGACCTCGAGGTCGAGCACCACCCGGTGCAAGGCAACCTGTGGTACATGCGCTACCCCTTCGAGGACGGCGACGGCTATGTGACCGTGGCGACCACTCGGCCCGAGACCTACCTCGGCGACACAGCGATCGCGTTCAACCCCAAAGACAAGCGCTTCAAGGGCTTCGCCGGCAAGAACGTTGTGCTGCCGATAATCGGCAGGGCCATCCCCATCGTCGCCGACGACACGGTCGACATGGAGTTCGGCACCGGCTCGGTGAAGGTGACGCCGGCCCACGACCCCAACGACTTCGAGATCGGCCAGCGCCACGGCCTCGAGTTCATCAACGTGATGAACCTGGACGCCACGATCAACGAGAACGGCGGCAAGTTCCAGGGCATGGACAGGGGAGACGCCCGCAAGGCCATCGTCGAGGAGTTCGAGGCGCTCGGGCTGCTGGAGAAGGTCGAGCCGCACCAGCACTCGGTCGGCCACTGCCAGCGGAGCCGCACTGTCGTCGAGCCACTGGTCAGCGAGCAGTGGTTCGTCAAGGTCGGCTCCCACGAGGAGCCCGACTCCCTCGCGGGCCGGGCGCACCGGGCCGTCGCCGATGGGCGCATCACCATCGTGCCGCAGCGGTTTTCGAAGGTCTATCTCAACTGGATGGAGAACATCCGCGACTGGTGCATCAGCCGCCAGCTCTGGTGGGGCCACCGCATCCCCGTCTGGTACTGCCGCGGCTGCGCCCAGATGACCGTCGCCGTCGACGACCCCACCTCATGCGCCTCCTGTGGCTCGACCGAGATCGACCAGGACCCCGACGTGCTCGATACCTGGTTCAGCTCCGCCCTGTGGACGCACTCCACCCTCGGCTGGCCCGACGAGACGGAAGACCTCGGTTACTTCTATCCGACCGCGGTGATGGAGACGGGGTACGACATCCTGTTCTTCTGGGTGGCCCGGATGATCATGATGGGCCTGGAGAACATGGGCGAAGTCCCGTTCAAGACCGTCTACCTCCACGGCCTGATCCGCGATGAGGCTGGCGAGAAGATGAGCAAGGTGAAGGGCAACGTGGTGAACCCGCTCGAAGTGCTCGAGCAATACGGCACCGACGCCCTCCGCTTCGCCCTGTCTACCGGCACCTCTCCCGGAAACGACACGCGTCTGACCCCGTCCAAGATGGAGTCCAGCCGCAACTTCGCCAACAAGATCTGGAACACGGCCCGCTTCGTCCTCAGCGCCGTCGACGAGGCCGAAAGCTTCGACGCCACCCTGCCGTCCGACCCGGCGTTGGAAGACCGCTGGATCTTGAGCCGGCTGCACCGCACGATCGGACGCGTCGGCCAGATGCTGGAGGGCTTCCAGATAGGCGAAGCGCAGCGGGAGATCCACGAGTTCCTGTGGGGCGAGTTCGCCGACTGGTACATCGAGCTCTCGAAGGTCCGCATGCGCTCCGTCGCCTCGTCGTCGCCCCTCCCGGTGCTGGTCCACGTCCTCGAACAGACCATGCGCCTGCTCCACCCCTTCATGCCCTTCGTCACTGAAGAGGTCTGGCAGAGCATCGTCCAGCGCGTGCCCAGCGTCGCCTCCGGCGTCGAGTCGGTCATGATCGCGCCGTACCCGGTTGCCGACTCGAGCTTCGAGGACGAGGCCGCCGAGCGCGACACCGGTCTCGTCATCGACGTGGTCACGGCCATTCGCAACGCCCGCGCCGAGCTCAAGGTGGAGCCGGGCAAGCGGGTCGAAGCCATCATCGACGCACAAGGACAAAAACCGGTGCTGCTGGAAAAACTCGACGCCATCGCGACCCTCGGCCGCGCCGACGCCATCGCCGTCTACGGCGACGGCGAGACGGCGCCCGTCCCTGACCAGGCCCGTATCGTGGTGCTCGGCAGCGTCCGCGTCATCCTCCCCATGACCGGCCTCGTCGACCTCGACGCCGAACGCAGCCGTCTCGGCAAAGAGGCGACAGAGCTGACCGGCGTCATCGCAAGCCTCGAAGCCCGCCTCGCCAACGACGCCTTCGTCTCCAAGGCCCCGGCAGCGGTGGTGGAGAAGGAACGCGCCCGCCTCGCCGACTACCGGGCCAGGCTGTCGGGGCTGCGGGAGCGTTTGGGAGAGCTGGGCTAGGGGGCGGCGCTGAAACGGGCATCTACCGCCCCGAATGCTCAATCCGCTCCGATAATTTCGCTGCGCCGGAGCTTCCCCTGATTCGGCCTGATTCACTATAGTAGGCTGGCCTTCGGGCCACCCCCGCCACCAACGTCACTTCTCATACGGTCCTTCCCCATGACCTACCTCTACGCCATCCTCGCCGGCTACGCCCTTGGCGCGCCGCCCTTCGCCTACTGGCTCGGGCGGCTGCGCGGCGTCGACCTCACGAAGGTCGGCTCGAAGAACCCGGGCGCGGCCAACCTCTTCCGCCAGGTCAGCCGCCCGCTCGGGGTGCTCGCGATCGGCCTCGATGGGGCCAAGGGGGCCCTGGCGGTGCTGGTCGGCGGTTGGATCGGCCTCTCAGACGGCGCGACGCTCGTTCCTGGCGTGGCGGCTGTCGTGGGCCACATGCACTCGCCACTGCTGGGCTTCCGAGGTGGCGCGGGCCTGGCAACCGCCCTCGGCGTCGGCATAGCAGCGTCGCCGGTGGCCGGGTCCATCGCCTTCGGCGTCGGCGTCGCCGCCACGGTCCTCGGTCGCAACGTCGGCCGGGGCTCCGGCTACGGCTGGGCCGCGTACGTGATCATCGCCCCGTTTCTCGGCGACCGCTGGTACGTGATCCTGGGGCTCGTCGGCCTCGGCGGCGCGCTGTTGGCGCGGGCGTTACTGCTGGAGCAGCTGCAGGCGAGCAGCAAGGCGTAGGATTTGGGGAGTGCAGAAGGGGAAGCCCTCACCCCAGCCCTCTCCCGGTGGGAGAGGGAGCACACCGCCGGGACTGGATTCCGGCTTTCGCCGGAATGACAGAGGGTACCATGGCTGCCAAGGGGGACCGGATTGCCACACGGCTGCCCTGGATCCAGAGAGTCCAGAGAGGGCGGAGCCCTCTTTGGCAGGGGTTGAAGGGGATGTGCCCCTTCTCCTAATCAATAGCCCGCAGGGCTACCTTGAACCCCCTCCAGGGGGTTTGGGGGCTCCCTCGGCCGTCCCGCTACAGCGCCGTGAACCCGCCATCGACCACAAGCGACGCCCCCGTGACGTACGACGCCTCGTCCGAAGCGAGGAACGCCATCAGGGCCGCAACCTCTTCCGGCCTGCCCCAGCGGGCCACCATCGGCCACCTAGCCGGCGACCCGTCCTTCGGGAGACCCACGGCCACTCGAACGTTGTCGATAATCGGCGTGTCGACCGGGCCCGGCAGCACCGCGTTGACCCTCACCCCGAGCCGGCCGTACTGGCCCGCCAGCGACCGCATCAGCGACACCACGCCGCCCTTGCTCGTCGAGTAGGCGGTGGTGACGCTGCTCGACAGCGCCCCGATCGAGGACGTCAGCACCACCGAGCCTCCGCCGCTGGCGACGATCGCCGGGATGGCGTACTTGCACGTCAGGAACATCCCCTTCAAGTTCACGTTCAGCACCCGGTCGAAGACGGCTTCGTCGATTTCCGTGATCCGCGTGTCGTTCGGCGCGTAGATGCCGGCGTTGCTCAGGAGAATGTTGAGCCGCCCGAAGGCGCTCACCGTTTCTCGGACAACGGCCTCGGTGTCTGCTGCCTTCGAGACGTCGGTGCGGACGAAGAGCCCCTTGGCTCCGGAGTCCTCGATGCGGCGAACCGCCTCCCGGCCACGGGCTTCGTCGACCTCGGCCACGGTGACGGCTGCACCCTCCTGGGCCAGTCGCACAGCGGCGGCCAAGCCGATCCCAGAGCCACCGCCGGTGACGATGGCCGTCTTGCCGTCGAGCCGTCCTGCTACAGGGGGCATCGTTCCCTCAGGCCCAGTACTAGACCGTCGTCAGGCCGCCGTCCACCGGAAACACGGCGGCAGTCACATAAGAAGCGTCGTCCGAAGCGAGAAACAGGACCCCGTTCGCGATCTCCTCCGGCTGCCCCATCCGCTCGATGATCCACGGGGAGCGGGGGAAGACGAAGTCCGCGTCTTTCCTGTACTCCGCCGAGGCGGCGGACATCGCCGTCTCCGTACCGCCCGGACAGACGACGTTCGCCCGGATGTTGTCCGCGGCGTACTGATTCGCGACGCTGCGGGTCATCGAGATCAGCGCACCCTTGCTCGAAGCGTAGGCGGGCCGTTCGTTGGCGGTGAGGCCCGCGGTGGAGGCGATGTTCACGACGGCCCCGCCACCGCAGACCGCGATCTCGGGTATGGCGTAGCGACAGAAGTTGAAAGCCCCCTTGAGGTTCACGCCGAGAACGCGGTCCCAGGTCGCCTCCTCCATCTCCTCGGCCAGCCAGTCCTCCCGCAGAAAGATCCCCGCGCCGTTGACCAGGACGTGGACCTTCCCGAAGCGGCGCACCGTGGCTGCGACAGCCTCACGGGCCTCGTCGGCCTGGGAGACGTCACACCGGAACCCCAGCGCCTCGCCGCCCGCATCCCGGATGGAGCGGGCAAGCTCATCGACGCCGTGACGGTCGAGGTCGACGGCGGTCACCTGGGCCCCTTCCCGGGCGAACAGGGTGCAGACCGCTCTGCCTATGCCACCGGCGGCGCCGGTGACGATGGCCACCTTGCCATCGAGTCGCACGATGCCTCCGCGGCCTAGATCTCGACGCCCAGGGCGTCGGCCACCGTGAAGATGTCCTTATCGCCCCGCCCACTCAGGTTCATCAGCACGATCGCGTCGGACGGCAGCGTCCCGGCCAGCTCGGCGACGTGGGCTATGGCGTGGGCCGGCTCCAGGGCCGGGATGATCCCTTCTGTGCGGCAGAGCAGGCGAAAGCCCTCGAGGGCCTGCTCATCGGTCACGGCCACGTATTGGGCGCGTTCGATCTGTTTGAGGAAACTGTGCTCCGGCCCCACGCCCGGGTAATCGAGACCGGCCGAGATGCTGTGCGTTTCGCGTATCTGACCGGCGCTGTCCTGCAGCACGAAGGACTTGGAGCCGTGCAGGACGCCCACCGAGCCGGCGACCAGGGTCGCGGCATGCTCAGTCCCATCGATGCCGTGGCCGGCCGCCTCAACACCGATCAACCGCACGCTCTCGTCCTCGATGAAGGGGTGGAACAGTCCAATGGCGTTGCTTCCCCCGCCGACGCAAGCGATGGCGTAGTCGGGGAGCCGCCCTGCCTGTTCGAGAATTTGCGCTCGCGCCTCGGTCCCGATAACGGACTGAAAATCGCGGACCATCACGGGATAGGGGTGCGGGCCCACCGCGGAGCCGATGATGTAATGGGTAGTCTCGACGTTGGTCACCCAGTCGCGGATCGCCTCGTTGATGGCGTCTTTGAGGGTACGGCTGCCACTCGAGACGGGAACAACCGTCGCCCCCAGAAGCTTCATGCGAAAGACGTTAGGCGATTGCCTGCGAATGTCCTCCTCGCCCATGTAGACGATGCATTCGAGGCCCAGGTTCGCGCACACCGTGGCCGCGGCGACGCCGTGCTGTCCGGCCCCCGTCTCGGCGATGATGCGCCGCTTGCCCAGTCGCCTCGCCAGGAGGCCCTGGCCCAGGGCGTTGTTGATCTTGTGCGCGCCCGTGTGGGCGAGGTCCTCGCGCTTCAAGTAGACCTGGGCCCCGCCGATCTCCTTCGAGAGGCCTCGCGCGTGATAGAGCGGCGTCGCCCGGCCGACATAGGTGCGCTGGAACTCCGCCAGCTCCGCCTGGAAATCCGCGTCCTCGCGGACCGCGGCGTACTCCCGCTCCAGGTCATCCAGCGCGGCCATCAGCGTTTCGGGGACGAACTTGCCCCCGAACTCGCCGAAATGACCCAGCGAATCGGGCTGCGCAACTGATTTGGACGGCATTGGCTGGCTCATCGGAGAGACATCATAGCACGGCGTCTGCTCAGGCCCGGCTCACCGACGGCCCCTGGTCCTGATCGATCTCCATGTTGTGGACGAACACCCGACCCATCATCGTCAGTTCGTAGCTCGGGTTCTCGTCGCCGGCCGATCGGTCGGCCTTCACCTGGCCCAGCGTCTCCATCGAGGCGCACGCCTGCTCGATCGCGTCCCGGGCCAGCCCGAGCTCCGCGGTCAGGCCGTCGAGGTCCCGCTGGGGGCTTCCGTCGTTCGCGTCCTGGTGGGCGCGAAGCCGCTGCAGCACCTTCACCTTGGTGTCGAGTTCGTCCGCCATCGTGCGCCTCCTCGGACTCCGTCCCAGCTTCCACCGCGAGTATAACGGAGTTGGCGGACCAGGCGTGTCAACCGGTTTGACGACATCGGTCTCCGGATGCTACGATTCCTAACCAAGGCGTACCTCTTGAAAAGGGCGCCAACGCGGGCGACCCCCGCTAGATCAACGAGGACTTCAGAAATGATCACAGTCAGCGAGACTGCCGCCGGTAAGATTCAAGGAATCATGAAGGAGCAGGAGCAGGAAGACGCGGCCCTTCGCGTCCTAGTGACTGGCATGAGTTGCTCCGGACCGCAGTACATGATGACCCTCGAAGAAGAGCAGCACGAAGACGATACCCTTCTCGAGAGCTCCGGGCTTCGCATCCTGGTCGACCCCGACACGGCGACGATCCTGGACGGGTCGGAGATCGACTACCTGGAAGGGCTCGATAAGTCCGGTTTCACCATCGTGAACCCGAACATGCAGACCGGTGGCGGTGGTTGCGGCGGGAACTGCGCCTGCGGCAAGTAACCGCGACCCTACACTCGGAAGTAGAAGGGGAGGCGACGGATCGCCTCCCCTTGTTTTTATCCCGGGTGCGCCGGCGAGTAAGATGAGCGCATGAAAGCCCCCGTCTATCTCGACTACATGGCCACGACACCGTGCCTTCCCGAGGTCGTCGAGGCGATGCTGCCCTACTTCACCGAGCGCTTCCACAACCCGCAAAGCGCTCACCCACCCGGCGAAGAGGCGCTCGCGGCCGTCGACACGGCGCGGGAGCAAGTCGCCGCCATGATCGGCGTGGCGACGCCCAGGGACGTAACGTTCACCTCCGGCGCCACAGAGTCGAACAACTGGGCCGTGAAGGGCGTTGCGACGATGGCCCGCAGCCGCGGCAGGCACCTGATCACCTCTCGGATCGAGCACGTCTCCGTCCTCGAGCCCTGTCGCGCCCTGGAGCGGGGCGGATTCGAGGTCACGTATCTCGACGTCGACGAGCACGGCTTCATCGACCCCGACGACGTTCGCCGCGCGATCCGCTCGGACACGGCCCTGGTAACCGTCACCCACGCCAGCGGCGAGCTGGGGACCATCGAGCCCATCGCCGACATCGGCCGGGTCTGCCGCGAGGCCCGCGTCCCGTTCCACGTCGACGCCAGCAACACCGCCGGGTTCGTAAACCTCGACGTTGCCGAGCTCGGCGCGGACCTGCTCACGCTCTCGCCGCACATGTTCTACGGCCCCAAAGGGGTCGGCGTGCTGTACAGCGACCGTCGCGTCCGGCCCACGCCCCTCATGGAGGGTGGAAGCCAGGAAGACGGTAGGCGGCCTGGGACCGAAAGCGTCCCCCTCATCGTCGGGATGGGTGAGGCCTGCGCGCTGGCCCAGAGGGACCTGCGACAGCGCGTTGAGGGCCTGGTCCCACTCCAGGACCGCCTCCTGGACGCCCTGGAGGGCCTCCAGGGCGTCCGCATCACCGGACACCGCACCCAACGCCTCCCCCACCAGGCAAGCTGCCTCATCGACCACGTCGACGGCGAGAGCGTCCTGCTCTCGCTTATCGTGGGCTCGAACCTCTACGCCGCCAGTGGATCGGCCTGCAGCTCCCGGTCGGGGCAGCCGTCCCACGTCCTCGAGGCCATCGGCCTGGGGCCCGACGTGTCCACCGGGGCCCTCGTCTTCGGCCTCGGCATCGACACGACCCTCGAAGAGGTCGACTACCTGCTGCGCGAGCTACCGCCCACCATTGAGCGCCTGCGGGCCCTTTCGCCCTTCGCCTAGCTTACGGGCTGCCGGGAGAAACCCCCAAAACCCCCTGAAGGGGGTTCAAGGTAGCCCTTCGGGCAAGAATACAGTGAAGGGGCACATCCCCTTCAACCCTTGCCAAAGGGGCTCCGCCCCTCTGGACACCCGGCTCAGCACGAGCCGTTGACAGCGGGCGGTTGACGAATGACGCTCCGCTACCGGCGCTCTTGCCGTTCAGCTGGCGCGGCTCTGGTGACGCCAAGCGATACGACAAGCGCGCCTGACGGCAAGCTGTGAACAGGGGAACACCAGAAGGGGGCAGCCCGCCCGCGGCTGGACCACGAGGGCCTCGCACTCCCAAGACAAGTCGAGGCGGCTCGGGTGGGCTGACGCCGCACCTTACGCACATCCTGTCCCGGGGAGTCCAGAGGGGCAGGGCCCCTTTGGCAGGGGTTGAAGGGGATGTGCCCCTTCCCTGATCAGAATGCCTGAAAGGCTACCTTGAACCCCCTCCAGGGGGTTTGGGGGTCTCCTCCGTAGTCTCGCGGAGGCCGCAGTTGGGCTCCCGACCCTCTCGCATTCGCCTGGCTCGCTAGTTGTCCCGCAGATACTCGTAGGCCGCGAGAGCCGCCGTAACCCCGTCGCCAGTCGCGTTGGCCAACTGACGCGTCGACTGCCAGCGAATGTCGCCGGCGGCGAAGATCCCGGGAACGCTGGTGGCCATCTTGAGGTCGACCTTGACGTGGCCGCCGACGTCCATGTCGAGCAGCCCTTTGAATGGCGCCGAGTTGGGGCTGAAGCCGATGTAGACGAAGAGCGCCGATGTCGGCAGTTCCCGCTTCTCCTCCGTCTTCACGTTCCGCAGCGACAGGGCATGAACTTGTCCGTCGCCGCTGATCGAATCGACCACGGAGTCCCAGACCACATCAACCTTCGGGTTCTGGAACAGGCGCTCCTGGAGGATCGGCGTCGCCCGGAGCGTGTTGCGGCGGTGAATCAGCGTGACCTTGCTGCACATCTTCGTGAGGTAGTCGGCGTCCTCGACTGCCGAGTCGCCCCCGCCGACGACCGCGACTTCCTGGTCGATGAAGAAGTTCCCGTCGCAGGTGGCGCAGTAGGAGACCCCGCGAGCCTCGTATTCGTCCTCACCGGGAACGCCCAGCTTCACGTGGTCGCTGCCGGAGGCGATGATGACAGCCCTCGCCTGATACTCCTCGTCTTCCGTGCGCACCACCATGGGACGCCGGCTCGTGTCGATCTCCGTGACCTCGCCAAACCCGTAGTCGATTCCCAGGTTGCTGGCCTGCTCCTCGACCACCGCGACGAGGTCGGGGCCCGTGATCCCGTTGGGGAAGCCGGGGTAGTTCTCGATCGTCTCCGTATTGATGATCTGTCCGCCAGTGATCATGCGCTCGATGAGGGTCGTTTTGAGCTTGGCCCGCGTCGTGTAGATGCCGGCGCTCAGGCCGGTGATCCCGCCGCCGATGATGACCACGTCGTTTACGTCGCTCACGATTCCTCCAGGGCCCTACAGGGGGTTACTTGCGGCTCGCGGAGCGTCGCCCACGCCGAGAAGAGCGAGGTCGGTCGGCTGCGGCACGCAGCTCCTTCCGCGGCTTCCACCAGTGCCGGTATATCAACGCCCCGCCGCAGCCGGCCACGGCAAGCGCGGAGATGATCGTCGCCGTGGGGACCGTCCCGCCCACCGTCCAGTTGCCGATACGCAGGCTCTCGAGACCCAGCCGCACGGCCCCGTACCAGAACCCGTACATCAGCGCGATGTCGCCGCCCTTGAGCCGGTCGGAAAACCTGCGCCCGATGACCAGCATCGCGACCAGGCCAACGGCGTTCAGCATCGACTCGTAGAAAAAGAGCGGATGGAACTCGGAGAACTGTTCGTAGCCCGAGATCCGCCGCTCCGGCGGTATCTCGATCGCCCAGGGGACGCTCGTGGGCCTGCCGTACAACTCTTCGTTGAAGAAGTTGCCCCAGCGTCCGATCACCTGACCCAGAAGGAGCCCCGGCGCGCCGATGTCCAGCCAGGTGCTCAGCGAGAGCTTCTTCCACCGCGTGTAGATGACGAGGGCGAGGATGCTGCCGGCAACCGCGCCGTAGATGCCGATTCCACCCTCGTTGATCAGGAAGACGCGGCCAATGTCGTGCGAGTAGACGTCTCTCCACTCGTCGATCACGTGGTAGGCGCGGGCCCCGATCAGGCCAAGGGGCAACGCGATCAGCAGCGCGTTGTAGACGTGGTCCTTGAGCTCGCCTCGTCGCTTGGCCTCGACGGTGGCCAGCCAGGCGCCGGCGAGCAGCCCCATGGCCACGAGGAAGCTATACCACCGAAGGCTGAAGACATCCGTCTCGAAGATGTATTCCATCGCGTCCTAGACGGGCTAGGAAGACCTCCGCAGCGAGACTCGCGGTGTTTTAGATGCAGACCCCGTTCGCGGGGTTCTCGCGACGGTCACGACTTCCCGTGCAGCTCGCGGACGAGCAGCTCGGCCACTTCCGGGCGCGTGTATTCCGCCGGAGGGATTTCGCCCTTCCCCAGCATCTCCCGCACCTGGGTGCCGCTCAACGTCACATGGTTCGATGAATCGTGAGGGCAGGTCTTGGCGGAAGCCATCCCGCCGCACGGCGTGCAATAGAACGTGTGCTCGAAGAACAGCGGCGTTATGTCGAGATCGCCCGGGGCGAAATCGTCGAAGATCAATTGGGCATCGTAGGTACCGTAATAGTTGCCGACGCCGGCGTGGTCGCGGCCCACGATGAAGTGCGTGCAGCCGTAGTTCTTGCGGACAATGGCGTGGAAGATCGCCTCGCGGGGACCGGCGTAGCGCATCGCCGCCGGGAATACCCCGAGCAGCGTGCGTCCCGAAGGGTAGTAGTCCTCGAGTAGTCGCAGATAGCTGGCCATGCGGACCTCGGCCGAGATATCGTCTCCCTTCGTCTCGCCCACGAGGGGGTGGAGAAACAGCCCGTCGACCACCTCCAGGGCGCACTTCTGGATGTACTCATGGGCTCGGTGAATCGGATTTCTCGTCTGAAAGGCAACGATCCGACGCCAGCCCCGCTCCGCGAACGCCGCACGGCTCTGCGCCGGCGTGAGCTGGTGGTCCGAGAACAGCCGCGTCGACGCCGGGTGCTCCAGCAGGCTGATGTCGCCCCCAAGCAGCACGTCGCCCTGCTCGTAGACCCGAGCAACGCCCGGGTGGGCCTCGTCGGTCGTCCTGTAAACCTCCGTGGCCTCTTTCTTCTTGTCGTAGGAGAACTTTTCGTCGACGGTCATCACAGCGAGGGCCTTACCGTCGACGGTCAGCGCGACCTGGCCTCCTTCATCGATCCCGGCCGCCTCTTCGCTGGAGACGGCCAGGGTGATGGGCAGCGACCAGACCACGCCGTTCGCCAGGCGGGCTTCTTCGACGACGCGTCGATAATCCGCGCTGCCCATGAAGCCCTTGAGCGGGCTGAACCCGCCGATGGCGATCAGCTCGAGGTCGGAAACGGCGGTTGGCGAGAGGGGGACCTGCTTCAGGGCCTTGGCCCTGGAAAGGGTTTCGTCGCGTTCCGCGCCGGTAAGCTCGCGGTTAATCAGCTCGCCGCCGTGGGGCGGGATGGAAGGAGGGGCTCTTTGGGCAGTGTTCGTCAAGGAATAGGGGCCTTTCTCTGGGGACATCGAGTCAGTATTCTACAGGAGACGGCAGGGCCTCGCCAGACCGACGTTCCTCTCGAAGGCTCGGGCGACGTACAATAGCGGCCAACAGCGACGAGGGCAGGGCGTGACCGGTTCCGAAAATGCACCCCGGCGGTTGGGCATGATCGTCGGAGGCTCCCTTACCAGGGGCCTCGACATCAAGCTCGACGGCGACGTCTCCATCGAAGAGATGGCCGTTGGCCGGTTCGTCACCATCCAGGGTCAGCAGCGCCGGTTCTTTGGGGTCGTTACCGACGTGACCCTCGTCTCCACGGACCCTGCGCTGCCGCAATCGCCTCCCGACGTCTCCGACCCCTTCATCGCCCAGGTCGTCTCGGGCACCAGCGCCTTCGGAAACGTCCACGCCGTCCCCTACCTCTCCCTCGGCCTCGGCGACGACAGCCTCCTCGAAGGCCCGCTGCCCGCCAAGACCGTCCCGCCGCATTTCTCGATGGCCCGCGACACGGACCCGAAAGAGATCGAGCTGATCTTCGGCAAGAACGACGACAAGCACATCTGGATCGGCAGTCCCCTGGATATGGAGGAGGCGCCAGTCTGTCTGAGCGTCGACCGGGTCACCGAGCGCAGCACCGGGGTCTTCGGCAAGACGGGCACCGGAAAATCGTTCCTTACCCGCATCCTGCTGGCGGAGATCGTTCAAAAAGGCGAAGCCGTCAGCCTCATCTTCGATATGCACAACGAATACGGTTGGAGCGCCCGCAGCGAGGCCCGCACCGAGGTAAAGGGCCTGAAGCAGCTGTTCCAGTCCAAGGTCGCGGTGTTCACGCTCGACGAAGAGAGCGCCCGGGCCCGGGGCCTCAGCGCCGACTTCGCGGTCCAGATCGACTACGAGGACATCAGCGCCCAGGACGTCGCCACCCTCGCCGGCACCCTCGGACTCAACGAGACCCAGGTGCAGGCCGCGGAGCGGCTCCAGCGCCGGCTGGGGCGGCACTGGCTCAAGGATTTTCTCGACAAAGACTCCAACGAAGACCTCATGGAGTTGGCGGGCGGCACCGAGCACGAGGGGACCCTCGCGGCGCTGCACCGGCGGCTGCAGCGGCTCACAGCGCTCCCATTCCTCGTTGAAAAGCCCCAGGACAACTCGGTGCGGCGCATTATGGAGCGCCTCGAGCGGGGCGTCCACGTCGTCGTCGAGTTCGGGCGCTACACCAACAACCTGGCCGCCTACATCCTCGTCGCGAACCTGTTGACGCGGCGAATCCACGAGCAATACGTCGATCGCATGGAGCGGGCCCTGGGAAAGCAGGCCGACGAGCCGCGGCCCCTGATCATCGCCATCGAGGAGGCCCACAAGTTCCTCGCCCCCGAGGTCGCGGGCCACACCGCCTTCGGGACGATCGCCCGCGAGCTCCGCAAGTACAACGTCACCCTGCTCGTCATCGACCAGCGCCCCAGCGGCATCGATACCGAGATCATGTCCCAGATCGGGACCAAGATAACCTGCCTCCTCGAAGACGACCGCGACGTCGACGCCGCCCTGGCCGGCGTCTCGGGTCGCAACGAGCTCAAGGCGGTCCTATCGAAGCTCGAGACCAAGCAGCAGGCTCTCATCTACGGCCACGCCGTGCCGATGCCTGTGGTCGTTCGCACCCGCGACTACGACGCCGAGTTCTACCGCTCCGTGGGGTCAACCGCCGCTCTGGAGCCGGCAGCCCGCCGCGCCACGCTCGACCGCGACATCGACGACCTGTTTGGGAAGGGGTAGGGGGAGCGGATCGTGGCCGCGTACAACAGGTGTAAAATAAGCTAACCAAAGCGCAAATAACCGTGCCTGGCTTCGGCAAATCTCAGTCACGGTCGACCGAAGCAACGAGAAGACGGACCCGTTCCCTACAGATCAAACAGCGCCGGCTGCTTATCGTCGCGGGTCTTGGCCGCTTTGCGCGGCGCCTTCCCGTTATTCGACTGACCGGCCTTACCGGACGTCTTACCGTTACCCGACGACGGAGGAGCCTTGCGGGGCGCCGTCTGCGCGTGCTCGATCTCCCGCAGGTAGTCGGCGACCTGGTCGGCGAGCAACATGTGCCCTTTGCTCTTCAGACGGCGATAGAGGTCGATCTCCCACTCAATGCCGACCGTGGGCTGGGGCTGGTACGACTCAACGGTCTTGAAGCCCATGATCGTCAGCAGGCCCGGCGCTTTGTTGCGCAGGGGCTGGAGCCAGGAAAGCATGATGTCGCGCCCCGTGAGGCCAAATTGAAATGCCTTTTGCGCCAAGGTCTTGCGTTCGCGGCCGTCCAGCTCGAAGAAGTCCCGGTCCAGGTGCTGGTCCAGCATCAGGTCGATAGCCTCGGCGGAAGGTCTCGGAACGAAGAAGACATTGTCCCCGGCACGCGAAATAAAGGCCTCGTCGATGCGGCAGGGATCGTTGGTGGTGCCCACGATGATCACCGTTGAAACGCCCCCGGCGTCCATGACGCGACGGCGCAGGTGCTGCATCCGCTCCTTGATGTCGGGGCTCCAGTCCTTCTCGGCAAGCTGAATGTCGCCCTCGTGGTCCCGCTTGCCGCGCTTGCGTACCAGGCCCGCGATCTGGTTGCGGAGCTCCACCACCTCGGGGTCCTGCCACAGCGCCTTGATCCGGGACTCGGTTGCCAGATCTTTCACACCCTGGATCTCTTGGATCAGCGAGTTGACGACGTCGCGGTACTCCTCGTGCGTTTGACTGTCGGCTCGGTTCGCCACCAGTGAGTCGATCTCATCGAGGAGCAGCAACACGGTGGAGCCGTTGTCGCACTCTTCCCGTGCGGCGTTCAGAAAAGCCTGCACGTTTTTGGCCGACATGCCCAAATAAGCGTCTTTGACGTCCGAAGGCTTGATAGCCTTCATCTTGATGTCGAGACGGGCCTCTTTGCCGTTGTCGTGAGCGAGTTTGCTGACCATTGCGCGCGCCAGCATGGTCTTTCCTGACCCGTAAGGGCCGAAGAAGAGAAAGACCCTGGGCGGTAGCGACTTGCGCAGCAGAAACCACTCCGGGTGGGTGAGATAGAAGAGCGCCTGCTCGATGCGGAACTTCACCGGGCGCAGTCCGATTACCTCGTCGAAGCTCGTCGCCGGGATCTCGTCCCACTCAACGCTGCTCGGTTGGCTTGTCGGCTTCGCCAGCGAAGGGGCCTGTTGCGGCTCGGGCGCCGCCGTCTCCGTGGCGCCAGGAGGCGAGGCCTGCACCATAAGACGTTCGCCCTCTTTCATCATGAGGGCGAAGTGCCGAGGGATCTTTATCTGGTTGGCGCCGATGAGGGTGCCTGCGACCACCGGCAAGACGACGAGGTTCGTGGGCGCGTTGATGGTCAGCGAATCGTCGTCGGCCAGACCGAGCTCCTCCATCGTTGAAGGGCTCAACACTGCCTTGTCACCGGCGATCTTCTCGAGCAGGATAACGTGTCGTTTAGCCATGCTCCCTCGTTAAGGAAGGCGTCCTTCCCCTGCCAGACCGTAGCCCGACAGAGGAAGGACGCTCATCAGGGTTCGGGGCGCGCGCGGCCTAGAGGCCGAACATGTTGTCCAGACTGTCGTCGTCTATTCCACCTTCGAAGTTGAAGAGCTGGGCTTCGTCGTCGGCCTCGCGCCGCTTGATCATGTCGATCAGGGGATCGGCCGCCGCCTGCTCATCGAGACGCAGGGCCTGGGTCGTCTTTCCGAGACGCCAGGTCTGGCCGCTGAGCTCGAGCTCCAGGACGTTGAAGTCGATCGTGTCCTTGGCGACCTCGATACGGGCCAGCTCACCTTCGACGATTTCCTGCTGCTTGCGCAGCCACTCGGTACCGAGCCGGGCGAGCAGCTGTTCACGGAGCATGATCTTGCGTCCGCGACCTCGGGCCGCGGCGCGCAGGTCCTCTTCCAGCGAGCGAAGCTGCTTGCTGTCCAGTTTTTGCATGAAGATCTTGAACTGGACAAGCTCTTCGTTGTGCAAATCGGCCGGCGCGATCTCCTGCATGACCTCGTCGATCGCATTGGCCGGCAATGCTTGGGCTACTGTCGTCATCTAGTTGGCCCTCCCACCTTTCTGGATATGCTGCAGGGCCGTCGAGACCACTTTGGCCTTGATCCAGATGAGACGGCCTTCTTCTCGAAGCGACTCACATTCGTTGAGAATCTTGGCTTCCCGCGAGTTGTAACGGTCGAGCAGCTCCTTGATGGTCTTCAACCGCTCCTTGAGCTGCTCCTCACTCTGTTCGAGCTTGTCTTTCGTTGCTCGCTCCCGCCCCATGATCGCCTCGATGGACTTCTGGCTGGGGGGGCCGAACATCACATGCTCCGGCGAGATCTCGATATTGAGATCGAACCGACCTTTGGCTTCCTCCAGAATGTCCCGCAGGTCGTCCATTTCCTCGACGCCCATCTGGCGGCCTAGCTCCTGAAAATGGACGGGTTCTCCCGCGGAATGCAGAAGGAAGTCGGCGTCGAAGAAACGCTCCTTCAGGATCTCGAAGTTGACGAGGTAGTTGCCGAACTCGACGCCGAACACGGGGTCGAGCAGGGAATGCCCGTTGGTGACCTCGGCCATGAAAGCCCGCTTCACGACACCGTCCAGCGCCTGAACAAGCTCCAGGTAGCTGAACCCCATGAGGCGGAGCACCTCTTTGTCAGCTTCGATCATCCCGCCCGACTCGTAAATGACGCCCTCGGTGATCCAGTAGCTCTTGATGGCGTCGAGAACGTACATGGAGCGCACGTTGAAGGCCGTCTCCATGTCGCGACGGAAGGTCGCGTAGTCGCGGGGCCGGAGGTACCGCAACAGGAATCCGAACTTGCCTCTGTCCAGGGAGTCCTTGGGGTTGAAGGCCTTTGGGTCGAAGGCTACCAGGTTGTCCGCTTCAACAACGGCGAGACGCCGTTTCATGGCCCAGTCCCGGAACGTCTTCTCTACTTGATGGGGCCGGGACCTGTCGGGCAACACCTCACACAGGCCGTAGTACTGGACCATGCGTTCCCAGTCGGCCTTGCGTTCGCCCGAAATCGGCCAAGCGCTAATCAGAGCCATTGCCTCCTCCTCTCTACGAATACTGCTACTGAAGCTCTTGCAAAGGGTTTTGAATTAATCTAAAATCCGTTCAAGACTTCCTCATAACCAGTCTACAAGACATCGGAGGAATGTCAAGCGAGTTTTGAACCAAGTTCAAGGTTTCCATCGGCCTTTCGCCCGCTCTCTTATATAAAGTAGCCAGCTCGCAAATCACCCCGCTCCAACCACGCCATGACCCTCCGCAACGAAGCCCGCAAATCCCCGGCGCCGCTCACCGAGCAAGACCTCGCCGACGGCTTCTTGCGGCTGGTAGCCAACGAATGGCGGACCCGCGACGCCCAGCCCTTCGCCCGCCTCGTTCGTTCCGCCCCCTCTGTGGCCGCCCCCTTTCTCGTCCGTCGACTCGTCGAGGGCGACGACCGAGAGCGCGAGGTAGCCACCGGGCTCCTCGGCCTGCTCGAGGGGCCCCGCGTCATCTCACCGCTCCAGGAAGTCCTTCGTAACCAGGCGGTCTCCGTGGTCTCCCGGGCCGCGGCTGCTTCGGTCCTCGAGACCTTGGGCTACCAGCCGGCCCAACCCATCGACATCGCCGATCCGGCCAGCCTCCTCGTCGAGACCTGGGACTCGGTGTTCCGCAATGCCTGCGCCGAGCCCTCCTTCGTCGAGCAATTCGTCGCTTGCTTGGAAGACGACGATGCTCCGACCCGCGCCGAGGTCATTCGCACCCTGGCCGAGCCCCGGGACGCTCGCGCCCTCCCACTTCTGCTTCCGCTGCTCTATAGCAAGCGCGTGACCACGATCACGAAGGCGATCGAAGCTATCGAGAGTATCGGGGACGGAAGCCCCATCGCGGTCTTGCAGGAGGTCGCCGAGGGCGACCCCCATCAGCGTGTGCGTCAACGCGCCCGAGCCACCTATGGACGGCTGATGATGCGAACCGGCGCCGACGAACTCCGCGGCCCTCCGCCCACCGTTATCTCCCCAGATGAAGGCCTTCCCGTCCATCGGACGGCCGTGAGCCTCATCGACCGTCTCGGCGACCAGGCCGTCTTCGTCAGCCGCCGACGCCCCGACGGATTACTGAAAGTTATCACCGTTTTGACTAGCGACACCGAAGGTATCAAAGGCAGTTACGGCGTCGACATGATGCGGGAGGACGAGCTCGACCAGATCGTTGCCGAAACGTCCAGGCACGGCCTGCCTCCCGTGGAAGTCGACCTGACGTACTGCCGCGAGGTCGTGAGCGAAGCCCGGCGGCTCAACGTCGAGGCGCGACGCCGCCCGCCCATGGACATCGAGATATGGAAGGGCCTGCTCGACGACCCGCCGAAAAGCCCGCCTCGTCAGCTGGGCCTCTGGCGGGACGACGACCGCGACCTCTCCTCCTCCATAGCCGAGACGGGGAGGCTGTTGACCACGCCCGAGTTCCGCCAGTGGTACTTCGACCCGCAGCTCGTCTGGCCCTTCGTCGACGAGTGGTACTCCGGCTCGATCCACCAGCAGAACGGAGAGACGGGGCAGCAGGTCCTCGATCAGCTCGTCGAGGCGGCCATCACGGACCTTTTCGATAACGACCATCGCATCCTGCTCTCGCGACGCCTTTCACGCCAGGCTTACCTCCTCGAGCGGCTGGGCAAGGAAGAACTGTCGCTTCTCGCGGCCGCGGCGGCCCAGGGCCTCGACCCGCACCGCGGAATCCCCCTGAGCGTTCACCCGTTCGTCCGTGCCATGGTCCTCAGCAGCTTCTTCAACGCCGGTCTGCGGCCTCCCCAGCCGCGGCTGTTCCCCGAAGACTGGAGCTAGGCCCGGCGTCCGCCGGCCTCGGCGTCCGCCCCCTCCCACCCCGCTATCGCCGCTTCCTATTGAAAGCGGGACTCCTGTCTGGTAGCATTTCCACCGCTCAACCGGTTTGAACGGCCCTCGGCGAACTGAGGGACTGTCGACTGCGCTGCAGGTGACATGACGACGACGAAGAACCCTCTCGATGGCCTCCAGGAACTCCGCGAGCAGTCCAGCCTCGGAGGCGGGGCCAAGAGGATCGAGCAGCAACACAACCGAGGCAAGCTCACCGCGCGAGAGCGGGTGGCGCTCCTCCTCGACGACAACTCATTCGAAGAGCTCGACCCCTTCGTAACACATCGCGCCACCGACTTCGGCCTCGACGAGCAACGTTACCTCGGCGACGCCGTGGTCACCGGCTACGGCCACGTCGATGGCCGCGTCGTCTTCGTCTATGCCCAGGACTTTACCGTTTTCGGCGGCTCGCTCTCGGAGGTCGTTGCAGAGAAGATCATGAAGGTCATGGATATGGCCATGAAGGTGGGCGCTCCGGTCGTCGGCATTTGCGACTCCGGCGGGGCCCGCATCCAGGAGGGCGTCGTCAGCCTGCGGGGTTACGGCGAGATCTTCACCAGAAACACCCTCGCCTCCGGCGTCGTGCCCCAGATATCGGTCATCGTCGGACCCAGTGCGGGCGGGGCGGTCTACTCCCCGGCGATCACCGACTTCGTGTTCATGGTCAAGGGGATTGGCCAGATGTACATCACGGGTCCCGACGTGATCAAGGCGGTCACCGGTGAAGAGGTCAGCCACGAAGAGCTGGGCGGCGCGATGGCCCACGCCAGCGTGAGCGGCGTCGCCCACTTCGCCATCGACTCGGAAGAGCAATGCTTCGAGCAGGTGCGCCGGCTCATCAGCTACCTGCCCTCCAACAACATGGAGGACCCGCCGGTCGTCGAGTCCACCGATGACCCGGAGCGGACCAACGACGGTCTCGCGACGCTGGTCCCCGAGGACCCGTCCAAGCCCTACGACATGAAAGACCTTATCCAAGAGGTCGTCGACGATGGCGACTTCCTGGAGGTCCACGAACATTTCGCGCAGAACATCATCGTCGGCTTTGCCAGGATGAAAGGACAGCCGGTTGGCATCGTCGCGCAGCAGCCCTCGTACCTGGCGGGGGTGCTCGACATCGACGCGTCCATCAAGGCCGCCCGCTTCGTTCGGTTCTGCGATGCCTTCAACATCGCCCTTGTCACCCTGGCCGACGTGCCGGGCTTCTTGCCGGGTATCGGCCAGGAGCACGGCGGCATCATTCGTCATGGGGCAAAGCTGCTTTACGCCTATGCCGAAGCCACGGTTCCGAAAGTGAGCGTCATCACGCGGAAGGCCTATGGCGGCGCCTACATTGTGATGAGCAGCAAGCACCTCCGCGGCGACATCAACTATAGCTATCCGTCGGCCGAGATCGCTGTCATGGGTCCTGAAGGGGCGGTCAACATCACCTCTCGCGAGGAGATTGCCAAGTCCGAGAACCCGGAAGCAACCCGCGCCCGACTGATCGAGGAGTACCGCGAAAAGTTCGCCAACCCCTACGTCGCGGCCTCCCGGGGCTTCATCGACGACGTGATCGACCCAAGAACCACCCGCCCCAGGATCATCCGGGCCCTCGAAATGCTTCAGACGAAGCGGGACACCCTGCCGCCCAAGAAACACGGCAACATCCCGCTCTAGCGACCGACACGGGACGAGGAATTGATGGCCGAAATCGCCGCGAGCGCAGACGCCCGCCAGGGCTGCGGCCCGGTAACGCACACCGTTGGAGGTCCGTGGAAGTACTCCGGTCGGCTCGCGGCAACGAAAGCCCTCGTCGCGTGGTCCCGCTGGGACCGACGTGCGGGCGGCAGTGCTTTGGTCGCCAGGGGCCCTGCCGGTCGGACAGAACGGCGCGTCATTCTGAAGCCGAGGCCGCATTCGCCGGCGCCGCGTGTGCAGCTGGGCCGACCGGTCGGACAGGGGATCGGAGGGGACGTTGTCATCCGAGCCCCGATCGCCGGTATAGTCGTCAAGCTGCTCGTCGGGGTTGGCGACCTTGTCGCCGACGGCGATGACGTGATCGTCGTGAACGCCATGAAGATGGAGAACCTCCTTCCGGCCCCCGTCGACGGCCGGGTCAAGGAGATCGCGGTGGAGCCCGGGGCCGGCGTGATGAAAGGCCAGGCTCTGTTGGTTATCGAGGAAGCACCCGCGTAGAAATCCCGTTGGGGTGCATACCCCAGCCACGAAATGGAAACAGAGATGGCGCACACTGTAACGTTCATTCAGGGGGACGGGACCGGCCCGGAGATATCCGAAGCGACGATGCGGGTCCTCGAAGCGACCGGCGTCAAGTTCGAATGGGACATTCGCCTGGCCGGCGTCGAGGCCCTGGAGAAGACCGGGGAGCTCCTGCCCCAGGACACCATCGACTCGATCAAGCAGAACAAGGTCGCGATCAAAGGCCCCATCACGACTCCCGTCGGCAAGGGTTTCCGCAGCATAAACGTCGCCATCCGCAAGGTCCTCGACCTCTACGCCTGTCTTCGCCCCTGCAAATACTATCCGGGCGTGCGCTCGAGGTACGACAAGGTCGATATCGTCGTTGTCCGTGAGAACACCGAAGACCTTTACGCCGGCATCGAGTTCGAGCAAGGGAAGCCCGAGACAGCGAAGCTCATCGATAGCATCGCCGAGCTGAGCGGTGCCAGGATCCGAGAGGACTCCGGTATCACCATCAAGCCGATCTCAATATTCGGCTCCGAGCGCATCGTGCGATACGCGTTCGAGTACGCGAAGGCGAACGGACGCAAGCGCGTCTGGGCCATCCACAAAGCCAACATCCAGAAGCACTCCGATGGTCTCTTCCTCGACGTCGCTCGGAAGGTCGCGGTGGACTACCCCGACATCGAGTTCGAAGACCGTATCGTCGACAACATTTGCATGCAGCTGGTCGCCCGGCCCGAGGAAAGCGACGTGCTGGTGCTACCCAACCTGTATGGCGACATCCTCTCCGACCTCTGCTCCGGACTCGTCGGCGGCCTTGGCGTCGCCCCCGGAGCCAACATCGGTTACGACGGCCTCGCCGTGTTCGAGGCGATCCACGGCAGCGCGCCCAAATACACAGGACAGAACAAGGTGAACCCCACGGCCCTCATCCTCTCCGGAATGCTCATGCTGCGGCACATCGGCGAGACCGAAACGGCCGACCGGCTCGAAAATGCGGTCGCCAAGGTGATAAAGGAAGGCAAAGACGTCACGTATGACATGAAGCCCACCCGCGACGACCCCACGGCCGTCGGGACCAGCGAGATGGCCGACGCCATCATCAAGGAACTGTAGGGGGACACGATGCGCCGCAAAGTCACTGTTGTCGGAGCCGGAAACGTCGGTGCGACCCTGGCGCAGCGCGTCGCGGAGAAGGGCTACGCGGACGTCGTTATCGTCGACATCGTCGATGGCCTTCCCCAGGGTAAAGGGCTCGACATGCAAGAATCGGCGCCCGTGCTCGGCTTCGATGCCAAGGTCGTCGGCTCGAACGGCTACGAAGAGACCGTCAACTCCGACGTCGTCGTCATCACCGCCGGCATCGCCCGCAAGCCGGGCATGAGCCGCGACGACCTCCTTCACACCAACACCACCATAGTCGGCAATGTCACTCAGGAAGTCGTCCGGCACTCGCCCAACTGCATCATCATCGTCATCAGCAACCCCCTCGATGCGATGGCCCAGCTCGCTTTGAAGCGAAGCGGGTTCCCCCGCGAGCGGGTGATCGGCATGGCCGGGATCCTCGACACCGCGCGTTTCCGCACGTTCCTGGCCCTCGAGCTCGATGTCTCGGTGGAGGACGTTCAGGCCTACGTGCTGGGCGGCCACGGCGACACCATGGTGCCGCTGGTACGGTACACGACCGCCGGCGGGATTCCCGTATCCGAGATGATCCCACCCGACCGGCTGGCAACCATCGTCCAGCGGGCCCGCGACGGCGGCGCCGAGATCAACGGCCTGATGAAGACGGCCAGCGCCTTCTACGCCCCCTCCGCCGCCGGAGCGCAGATGGTCGAGTCGATCCTGCTCGACAAGAAGCGCATCCTCCCGTGCGCCGCCTATCTGGAAGGCGAATACGGCATCAACGGGCTCTACATCGGGGTCCCGGTCAAACTGGGTGCCAGGGGCATTGAGCAGATCATCGAGGTCAAGCTGACCGAAGATGAGCAGGCCGAGCTCAATCGCTCCGCCGAAGCGGTGCAAGAGCTCGTCGCGGCGATGAATCTGGAGTAGCAACAGGCCCACGGCTGCCCAACGGGGAGCCGTCTAAGGCCCGCCGAACCCGATGCCCTTGCCGTTCAAGCTCGTTGACCCCAAGCTCAAGGGCAACGCGCGGTTCTATCTCTTCCAGGCGGGGCTGGGCACGGCTTCCCTCGTCGCCGTGCTTTCCGTGGCCGACCTGATCTCGGACGCGGTGATTGTCGCGGCCATCGGCTCCACGGCCTTCATCCTCTTCATCACACCGCGCTCCAGAATGGCCGCTCCCCGGCACGTCATCGGGGGCCACCTGCTGGCGGTCCTGATCGGTGGAGGCTTCAACGCCCTGGTCGTCTCCGGGGCCGGGGAGGCGATGATCGACGCCGTGGGCTTCATGTTCGAAGTCTCGGTCGCACTCGCCGTCGGGTTCACCCTCCTCGCCATGGCCATGACTGACAGCGAGCACGGCCCGGCGGCGGGCACCGCCCTGGGGATGGTGGTCATCGACTTCAACTGGTCCCTGGTGGGAGTCTTCCTGGTCAGCGTCGTCCTGCTGTCGCTGGCCCACAAGCTACTCTTGCGAAGACTGCGGGACCTCGCCTAGACGTGAGACTGGGAAACCGAGCGCCGGGAGTCTAGTTGACCCGGCCGCCGTACGCGCCGGTCCGAGTGTCGACCTTGATAACGTCGCCCGTGTTCATAAAAAGCGGCACATCGACGACCAGTCCGGTCTCGGTCGTGGCCTTCTTCGTGCCCCCCTGGGCGGTGTCGCCCTTGTAGCCGGGATCGGTGTCGGCGATTCGCAACTCGACGCTCGTCGGGAGCTCGGCGGAAATCGGCTCCTCCTGGAAAACGAGCATCTCGAGCGTAAGCCCGTCCGTGAGATAGTTCACGACGTCGCCAAGCCGGTCGACGGACATGATCTTGTCCTCATACGTCTCGCCATCCATGAAATGGAACAGGTCGCCTTCGCGATAGGTGAACTGAAAATTCCTGCTGTCGACCGCCGCTTTGGGCACCCGTTCGTCTGTGCGAAAGACCTTCTCCTGGGTGTAACCGGTCTTGATGTCCCGGATTTTGACCCGGATACGGGCCTCGGAGTTCCCCTTCCCGGCCAGGAACCGCTCGCGCTCGAGCACGGTGTGCAAAGCGCCGCCGATTTCGAGGATGGTCCCTTTGGAGACCTCGGATGTCGGGATCATCGTTGCCATGTGGTGGACCTCCGTGCGGGCGGGCGAGCTGATACCGCAACCAGTGTAGCATGGGGAGCCGGGCGATCCACTTTTCAACCCGGGCGACTGTGTTACGATGCCCGTCGGGCCGCGACGCGACCCAAACACCGTAAGGAGAGCAGACGATGCCGGACTACAAGCTCATCTCCGCAGATTCTCACATCAACGAGCCGCCGGACCTGTGGACAACCCGGCTGCCGGCCAAGTTCCAAGACCGCGCCCCCAGAATGGTCGACATGGAACGGGGCAGCGCCTGGATTATGGAAGGCGCCGTCGACCCGATCAACTTCGGCTTAAACGTGTGCGGCGGCACGCCTCCAGAGCTTCAGTCCCCATGGATAAAATGGGCGGATGTCCGCAAGGGTGGCTACGTCCCCGCCGAGCGCCTCAAGGAACAGGACCAGGACGGCGTGAGCGCCGAGGTCCTGTACCCCACGCCGCGGGTTTCCAACACCGTGTTCTGGCACACCGAGGACCCGGAATTCCACCTCGCCTGCATCCGCGCCTACAACGATTGGCTGTCCGAATACTGCAGCCAGGCACCCGACCGCCTCCTCGGGGTCGCCCTGATGCCCAACATCGGCATCGTGGCCGCGGTCGAGGAGTTCCGCCGTGTCGCCAAGCTGCCAGGCATCCGCAGCATCCAGCTTGGCCGCTACCCGAGCGGGGGCTTTGGGATCAGCGAGGAAGACGACCCGCTGTGGGCCGAGGCCGAGGCGGCCGGGACGCCCGTCTCCATCCACGTCTCCTTCGCGCTCGACGCGCCGGGCGCACACTCGCGCACCCAGGCCAATACCGTGATCGTTGGCGGGCTCCGCTTCTTCGACGCGCCGGTCCGGGCCCAGGAGTTCATCTACAGCCTCGCTCTCGACCGGTTTCCCAAGCTCATGATCCCACTGGTCGAGGTCGACTGCGGCTGGGTACCTTATGTCAAGGAACAGCTCAACGATCGCTTCAGCAGACAGAACCCGAAAACACGGCCCCAGACAAAGCTGCGCCCCAGCGAGTACTTCGAGCGCAACTTCTACTACGCCTATATCACCGACGCGTTCGGCGTCCATAGCCGCCACTTCATCGGCGTCGATCAGATCATGTGGTCCAGCGACTTTCCCCACACGGGCACCGACTTCCCCAACTCGTGGAAAACCATCGAGCAACACTACGTCGGCGTCCCCGAAGACGAGAAATACAAGATGCTGGCAGGGAACGCCAGCCGCATCTACGGCCTCAACGGCAACTAAACGGGCCGAACGGAAGGCCCCCGGGAAGCACGCTCCCTCATTCGCAGGCACCCCGGGGCCTATCCCGGTCGAAGTTGAACCAGTGAAGTGGAGGAGTCCAGAGGGGCGCAGCCCCTTTGGCGAGGGTCGAAGGGGATGTGCCCACAGACCAGGCCATCGGACTGGATTCCGGCTTTCGCTGGAACGACGAAGGGGCTACCCGGGCCCGAACCGGGGAGTCCAGAGGGGCGCAGCCCCTTTGGCAAGGGTTGAAGGGGATGTGCCCCTTCTCATATGAATAGCCCGAAGGGCTACCTCGAACCCCCTTCAGGGGGTTTGGGGGTCTCTTCGCCACCAGCACTGGAGAGGTAACCATGTCCAACGAAGCAAAACCGCTCAGGTCCCTCCTGTTCGTACCGGCCAACAAAGAGGACTGGATGCGCAAGGCCCCCCGGTTCAAGGCCGACGCGCTCATCTTCGACCTGGAAGACGCCGTCCCCGCCGCCTCACGACCCGAGGCCAGGAAAATCGTCCGCCAGGTAACCGAGGAACTCGGGGCCCAGGGCCAGACGATCTTCGTGCGGGTCAACGGCATGGATACCGGTGAGACCGGCGACGACATCGAGGCCGTCGTCTGTAAAGAGCTTCACGGCATCTTCTTGCCCAAGGTACGGGGACCGGAAGATGTTGTCGGCGCCAGCGCCCTGCTCGACCATTTCGAGCGGAAGAATGGAGTTCCCGTCGGGCATACCTTCATCGACCCCCTCCTCGAGACCGCGCGAGCGGCCAACATGGTCTCGGCGATAGCCTCGGCCTCGCCGCGGGTGGCGTACCTCGGCGGTGGCACCGCCAAGGACGGCGACGGCGCCCGCGCCATCGGCTACGAGTGGACGCCCCAGGGCCTGGAGACGCTCTTCGCACGCTCGCGAACGCTCTCGGAGGCCCGCGCCGCCGGGGTGCCGTTCCCCATCAGCGGGCTCTGGACGCCCATCGAAGACCTCGAGGGTCTTCGCGCCTTTGCGATACAGACCCGGCAACTGGGCTATCACGGCATGATGGCCATCTACCCCGGCCATATCGCCACCATCAACGAAGTCTTCTCCCCCTCGCCGGAGGACATCGTCCACTGGAAACGTGTCATCAGCTCGATGGCTGAGGCCGAAGCCGCGGGGACCACCGCCATCCGGGGCGAGGACGGTCACCTCATCGACACGGCCCACGTCAAGACGGCCCAGGACCGGCTGGAACTGGCGCGACGCTGGGGCCTCACAGACTAGTCGCACCACGAAGTAACGAGCCTTTGCCGCACGTGGCGGCGACGCAACCGACGAACCGGGAAGTCCAGAGAGGGGAAGCCCCTTTGGCAGGGGCTAAAGGGGACGTGCCCCTTCACTTGATAGAGCCCGCAGGGCTCCTTGCATCCCCTTCAAGGGGTTTGGGGGTGTCCCTCGGCAGCCTAGCGCTGGGTGCCGCCCCTCGATCCCGCTGCGGGCGCCCTCGGGTCGCCACTGATCGAGGCTACCCAACGCCCCCACCTGAGCCCACGATTGGCCGCCACACCCACCTCGGCTATCCTGAGGGGGCAGCCCACAACGGCTCGTGGAGAAGAAGGCGGCCACCATGAAATTCCGGTTTGCGGTGCCCTCGCGACGCACCATCTTTCTCGGCCTGGTCCTTGCCGTCGCTAGCTACTACCTCTATCTGATAGCAATAACGGGCCTGGCCCAGCCCCTGCGTATCGTCTCCACGTCGATTGAAGGCTCAGCGGCAAGCGCCGGGGATCTAGTCCTCGTTCGCGCGCCGGACAAGTCGCCCATCGGCGCCGGCGACATCGTGCTCCTCGAGCACCCGAACTGGACCGCGGCGCCGGCCCTACTCAGCGTCGACGGGGTCCCCGCGGGCGGCGAAAGCATCGTAGTCAAACAGTCGCGGGGGCCGAAGCTTCGCAGCTTCCCGGCGGAATCGGTGAAGGCCACACTCGTCACCAGGGTCCCAGTTGCCGGCGCGGTGCTGCAGTGGTTCATTGTCTTCGGCACGCGCGGCACGGCATTCGGGATTGCGGTGTTGCTGTTCCTGAGGCTCGCACAGGCGATGGAAGCAACTCCGCGGCCCGCGTTCCTCAGACTCGGCGCCAGATAGGCTGAGGCTGAGGCCTTCCAGCGAGCTGGCTCTAGGAAGCCTTCGGTCGCTCTTCCTGCGACGAGACCCGCCGGACCAGGAGTTGGCGGACCCGCCTCCCGACGATCGAGAGCACCTCGATGGCGACGCCCTCGGCCTCCAGGCGGTCCGCGGGCCGCGGCATCCTGCCGAGATGGTGCAGAGCAAAGCCGCCGATGGTATCGAAGCCCTCGCTCTGCAGGTCCGTGCCCAACGCCTCGTTGACCTCATCAAGCGGCACCTTGCCGGAGATGACGGCCTCGACCTCGCTCAAGCGCGTAATCGGCGACGCGATCTGTTGATGCTCCTGATCGATCTCGCCGACGATCTCCTCGAGAAGGTCTTCCAGGGTCACAACGCCTTCGACACCCCCGTACTCGTCTGCCACCATCGCGAAATGGACAGAGCTTCCGAGGAATTCCCGGAGCAGCTCGTGGGCCTTCTTCGTCTCGGGAACGAAGTTCGCGGCAAGGGCGATATCTCGAAGCGAAGCAGACGTGTTACCGCTCTGTAGCTCCTGAAGGACGTTCCTCGCGTACAGAACACCGACAACGGTATCGAGGCCGCCCTCGTAGAGAGGGATACGGTTATGCCCGGTCTCGACGATGAGCCGCGCCACGTCGAGAAGCTCGGCCTCGGTACTGATCGCGGTTATGTCGGGCCGTGGGATCATTACTTCTTTGACGGCGGTCTCTCGAAGGGCCAGAATCGCGCGGATCATCTTGCGCTCGTCCTCCGCGAGATCCGGCGTCGCTTCCTGCTCCGACAACAGCTCGTTCAGACGCCGCACGTCCTCGAGGATCGTCACCGGCTCGGTCTGATAGTGCGCGGAGTAGGAGAACGCGGCCTCGGAAGAGAGGGGCAGCACCCGCGCCAGGGGCCTCATGGCGCTGTTCAGCAGGGCTACCAGGATGGCGATTCTCGGCAAGAACCGCTCGGAATTTCGCGATGCGATGATGCGAGCCGGGATCTCCACTGCGAGGATGGCGATGGGAATCCCGAGGCCGGCCGCCACGGCGGCCCACCCGCGGTTCCCTGACAGGTCCGACGCGAGCAGAATGGCCGTGGAGACGGCTCCCACGACCGCCAAGACCTGGATGATCGACAAGGCGGAACGGGCCGCGGCAATGCGCGCCTCCAACTTCAGCCCGGCCTCCAGGTCGGAGGACTGAAGGCGCCAGAGCTGTGCTCTGCGAATGCCCGTGAGCGTCGTCGCGCTCCCTGCCGCGAAGGCAAGGAAGAGAAGCGACACCGAAAGCACGGCGACCTCAATCCAATTAGCGGGGTCCAGAGACGATCACCCCTTCCGTTTCGCCTGGGTCCCGGCCCGAGACTTCCTAGGAGCGCGGGACGTCAATGGCTTCGTTGGGATGGGTCGCGCCGGGACCCCAACGACGGTCGCCCCAGGCGCAACATCTTGTGTTACCACCGCTCCCGCCCCGGTCTTCGCCCCGGCGCCAACCTTCACCGGCGCGACCAGCATGGTATCCGAGCCGATGAGCGCACCTTCCCCGATGACGGTCGGGTGTTTGTGGACACCGTCGTAGTTGCAGGTAATCGTGCCGGCGCCGATGTTGGCCCGTTTGCCGACGGTGGCATCGCCGATATAGCTGAAATGGCTGGCGACCGCCCCTCGCTCGAGACGGCTCTTCTTCACCTCGACGAAATTCCCGAGGCGCGCTCCCGCTTCGATGTAAGCCCCTCCCCGAAGGTGGCTGTAGGGGCCGACGGCGACGTCCTCCTCGACAACCGAGTCTTCGATTACGGAGGCGAGAACACGGACCCTCGAGCCAATCGTAGAGTTCTCGATGATGCTCCCCGGCCCGATCTCGCAGTCCTCGCCCACGGTCGATGCTCCCAGGATCGAGCTATTGGGATGGACGACCGTGTCCCGGCCCACACGCGCGTCCGCGTCTATATAGGTAGATGGCGGATCGAGGATCGTTACGCCCTCGAGCATCCAACGCCGCCGTATTCGTCGACGTACGGCGGCCTCCGCCTCGGCCAGGCGCACCCGGTCGTCGACACCCAACGCCTCTTCAGAGTCCGCAACCGCCATCGACGCAGTCGCCTTCCCCGAGTCGTAGGCCAGCTTGATGAGGTCGGTGAGATACGTTTCGCCTTGTTTCCCGGGCCTCAGCTCTCCAAGGGCGGCCCATAGCCACGCCGCCTGGAAGCAGTACGCGCCGACGTTGATCTCGTCGACCGATTGCAGCTCCTCGGGTAGCTCCGCCTGCTCAACGATAGCCTTGGCTCGACCGCCGTCGTCTCGCACCACCCTGCCGAGGCCGTCCACGGGTCCACCCGCGTTCGTCAGGACCGTGGCGACGGCCCCCGCCTTGAGGTGGCAGGCCGCGAGGGCGACCAGGCTCTCGGGCCGGACCAGGGGGAGGTCGCCATTGACGACCAGCACATTTGGGGCCGCGTCCTCCAGAAGAGTCCTGGCTTGCGCCAGCGCGTGACCGGTGCCCAGCTGCTCAGGCTGCTCGGCATACGTAAAGCCCTGACCCAGCGCGGACCGGACCTCGGAGGCGCCGTTGCCAACGACAACAGTGATACGGCTGATCCCGGCATCGGCAACCGCGCCGGCTACATGGGCTCCCATCGAGCGGCCGCATATCCGGTGCAGCACCTTTGGCCGCTTGGACTTCATGCGGATCCCGAGACCCGCCGCCAGCACCACGGCCACCCAGTCGTTCACTTCCGCCTCTCTAAGAAAACAAATAGACCGCACAAAGCTCGCCATCTCCGTGAGATAGCTGGCCGGCGCGGTCTCTCAATCGATCGTCGACATTGTAACGGGAGCGACTCAGAGGCCGGTCTCCCTTACGAACCATGCTAAGCCAGGGTCCCCCTAGTGTCAAATTCCCAGGCCCGGCCCGCGGACCCTGTTGCCCAGCCTCACTCCTCTTCTTGCCGGAGAGCTCGGTGGAATGCGTGCAGCCCTCCGCATCCATACATCGAATACTTGACAATAAGTCTATCAACTTTAAGCCTAAACTTGCTATCAATATCATTGACATTAGATCAATGAACGCGCATAATATGCATTGGGCATCCAGCATGCCGGGACAAAACAATGGCCAAACGTGATTACTACCAGACTCTGGGCGTCTCCAAGTCGGCGTCCCAGAAGGACATCAAGAACGCTTTCCGCAAGGCTGCCCGCAAGTATCATCCCGACCTGAATAAGGACGACAAGACTGCGGAGGCCAAGTTCAAAGAGATCAACGAGGCCAATGAGGTCCTCTCCGACGCCGACAAGCGCAAGAAATACGATCGCTACGGCGACGACTGGAGGCACGCCGACGAGTTCGCCAAGGCGGGCGGCGGACGCTCCGGGCCGTTCACCTACACCTATGCCCGCCGCTCGGGACCTGGTGTGGATGTCGCCGACTTCGGATTCGGAGGGGCAGGCGAATCGCCGTTCGATAGCGTCTTCGAGTCCGTTTTCGGCGCGAAGCGCTCCCAACGACAGGCCCGTCCGACTCATGGGCGCAACGTCGAGCACCCGGTCGAGGTGACCCTCGAGGAAGCCTACAAGGGAGCCGTTCGAATCCTCCGGCTGGAGGACCCCTCGGGCAGCCCACGGCGACTCGAAGTCAAAATTCCCGCGGGCGTGAAGACAGGCTCACGGGTCCGCGTCGCCGGAGAGGGGATGCCCGGCACCGGGAACGGGCACAAGGGCGACCTCCTCCTTGTGATCACGGTCCGGTCGCATGAGCTCTTCATCCGCGAGGGCGACGACTTGCATATCGAGGTCGCCGTCCCCCTCTTCGATGCCGTGCTCGGCGGTGAGACCCACGTGCCGACGCCCGCGGGCGGGAAGCTGGCGTTGAAGATCCCGTCCGAGACCCAGAACGGCAGGGTGTTCCGCATGCGGAATCAGGGCATGCCCAGATTGGGCAGCGACAACAAGGGGGACTTGCACGCCAAGGTGAAGGTGGTCATCCCCACAAAGCTGACTCAAGAGGAGAAAGACCTGTTCGAGGAGCTCAAGTCGCTCCGGGAATGAGGATGGAACAGCGATGTTGATTGATCGAGACGAGCCATGCTTTGCGATTGGCATTGTCGCCAGGATGGTCGGCCTCCACGCCCAGACGTTGCGCTACTACGAACGAGCCGGGCTCGTTCAGCCGTCTCGCTCGAAGGGGAAGATTCGGCTCTACTCGCCCCGGGAGGTAGAGCGGCTGAGTCAGATCAGGCGGCTGACTGAAGAGCTGGGGCTGAACCTGGCCGGCGTCGAGGTCATGCTCCGGATGACCGACCGCATCACCCAGATGGAAGGGGAGTTGGAGGAGATGCGGAGGCGGCTCGAGCGTTCCTCGAAAAAGAAGCTCGCGTAGCCGAAAGAGCCACGGCCACACGCCGTGCGATGCGAACGAGGTAGATGATGTTGAGACCCGAAAGATTCACCGAACAGGCCCAGGAAGTCATCAGCGACTCCCAACGCCTTGTCTTGGAATTCGAACGGCAGCAGTGGGACGTGGAGCATGTGTTCCTGGCCCTGCTGAAACAGGAGAGCGGGCTCACCGGGGAAGTCTTCAAGAGCCTCGGCGTGGACACCGCTCTCGTGGCGAGCAGGGTCGAGACGGCCCTGAGCAATAGCCCCAAGGTCCAGCAGCAAACGAACCAGGTCTATGCCACACCGCGGATCGCCCGGCTCCTTGACAACGCCGAGTCCGAGGCCAAGCGCCTCAAGGACGAATTTGTCGGCTCCGAGCATCTGCTCATCGCCATCACCATGGAGCGCGAGGGCGACAGCGCCCGGATCCTGAACGACTTCGGGATCGACCAGGAGCGCGTGTACCGCGCCCTCCTCGAGGTCAGGGGCTCCCACCGCGTCACCGATCCCAGGGCCGAAAGCAAATACCAGGCCCTGGAGCGCTACAGCATGGACCTGACCAAGATGGCCCGAGAAGGGAAGCTCGATCCGGTGATCGGACGTGACGTCGAGATCAAGCGGGCTATCCAGATCCTGACGCGCCGTACCAAGAACAACCCCGTTGTCATCGGCGACGCCGGGGTTGGAAAGACCGCGCTCGCAGACGGACTGGCGCAACGGATCGCCAACGACGACGTTCCCGACTCCCTGAAGGGACGGCGCGTCCTGGCCCTCGACATGGGCGCCCTCGTCGCCGGGAGCAAGTTCCGCGGCGAATTCGAGGAGCGGCTCAAGGCGGTCATGGACGAAATCAAGGCCGCCCAGGGCGAGATCGTGCTCTTCATCGACGAGATCCACACCGTGGTCGGGGCCGGTGGCGCCGAGGGCGCCATCGACGCCAGCAATATGCTCAAACCGGCACTGGCCCGCGGCGAGCTCCAATGCGTCGGCGCCACGACCCTGGACGAGTACCGCCGCTACATCGAGAAGGACGGAGCCCTCGCCCGCCGCTTTCAGCCCATCTACCTGGATGAGCCCTCCGTGGAGGAGACTATCGAGATCCTGCGCGGCATTCGGCCCAGGTATGAGGCCCACCACAAGGTCCAGATCGACGACGAGGCCCTGGTGGCCGCGGCCCGCCTCTCCAGCCGCTACATCTCCGACCGGTTCCTGCCGGACAAGGCGATCGACCTGATCGACGAGGCCGCGAGCAAGGTCCGCATCGAGTCCCAGAGCGCCCCCGATGGAGTCAAGGATCTCGAGAGCCAGTTACAGCGGCTTTCCAACGAGGAAGAGGCAGCGGCCCAGCGCGGCGAGTACGAGACGTCCGCCAAGCTGAAGTCGGAGCGCCTGCAGGTCGAGGAGCGCTACAGCGCCGCCCGCGAGGGCTGGATGCAGGAGGAGGGACGGCCCGCGTCTCGCGTCACCGAAGACACCATGGCCGAGCTCGTCGCCGCCTGGACGGGCATCCCCGTTATGCGGCTGCTGGAAGGGGAGGCCAACAAGCTCCTGCAGATGGAAGAGCGCCTCCACGAGCGAGTTGTCGGCCAGGACGAGGCAATCGTAGCCGTCTCCGATGCTCTTCGTCGTGCCCGCTCCGGGCTCGCTGACCCGAAGCGCCCGATTGGCAGCTTCATCTTCCTCGGCCCCACGGGGGTTGGAAAGACGGAGCTCGCCCGCGCCCTGTCCGAGTTCATGTTCGACCACGAGGACGCCATGGTGCGCCTCGACATGTCCGAGTACATGGAGAAGCACACCGTCTCCCGCCTCATCGGCGCCCCGCCCGGCTACGTCGGCTACGACGAAGGGGGCCAGCTCACCGAGGCCGTACGCCGGAGGCCTTTCCGGGTCATCCTGCTCGACGAGATCGAGAAGGCCCATCCCGACGTGTTCAACATCTTGCTCCAGGTGCTGGAAGATGGCCGCTTGACCGACGGCCACGGACGCACCGTCGACTTTCGGAACACCATCGTCATCATGACGAGCAACCTTGGCACAACCGAGTTCCGAAGGTCCGCCGTGGGCTTCCAGAAGACCGCGACCTCCCCTGACCAGGACCTGGCGCGGCTGCGCAAGTCCGTCGAGGACGAGCTGAAACGAACCTTCCGTCCCGAGTTATTGAATCGGATTGAAGAGATCATCATCTTCGACTCGCTGTCGAAAGAACAGATCAAGCAGATCGTCGACCTGCTGATGGGTGAGGTACACGACCGCCTCGAAGACCGCGGCGTCACCGTGGAGCTGACCGATCAGGCAAAGGACTGGCTCGCCGACCAGGGGTTCGACCCGGTCTACGGCGCCCGGCCCCTGCGCCGGACGATCCAGCGGCAGGTGGAGAACCCTCTGGCCAAGCGGATCCTCGCCGGGGAGCTCCAGGAAGGCGCACACGTCGTCGCGGACGTCGAGGGCGACCATCTGGCCTTTAACGCTCGAGCAGAGGTCGCCGCGATGGCGTCCTAGGCGCGGAGAGCGGACGAAGGTGGAGCTGCCCCCGGACCAATACGCCACTGTTGATGGCCACCGGCTTCGTTACTGGGAGTCCGGTTCGGGCGCTCCGCTTCTGCTCCTCCACGGCCTGGGCAACTCGGCCCTTGTCTGGCACAAATGCATGTCCGCGCTGGCCCGGAAGTTCCGCGTTTTCGCGCTCGACCTTCCGGGCCATGGCTTGTCCGACATGCCCAGAGTCCGCTACGGACTCGGCGACGCGGCCCGGCTGGCCGTGGCGTTCATGGCGGGTCACGGGGTCGATCGTTTCCACGTGGCTGGCAACTCGATGGGGGGAAACATCGCGACCGAGCTGGCGCTCGAGCACGCCGACCGGCTCGGCGGTGTCGTGCTCGTGGACCCGGCGGGCCTGGGGAAGCGGATCGCCTGGTTCCTGCGCCTCGCTTCGGTCCCCGGCGTCGGCGAGTACTTCGAGCGGCCCAGCATCGAGCGCACCCGGCGGCTGGTCCGGTCCATGCTCTACGACCCTCGACACGCGGACGAAGAGCTTGTCGCGGAGATGTACCGTTATCGCCAACGGCCGGGATCGCCCCGGGTAATCCTGCGCCTCCTTCGATACGGCGTGGACGCCCTCGGACAGCGCGCAACGATCCGCCGCGACCGCCGTCTCGCCTCGATATCGTCGCCGCTGCTCGTCCTCTGGGGCCGCCAGGACCGCGTCGTCCCGGTAGAGCAAGCCTTCGACGCCGCACGGAGCGTTGCCGGCGCAAGCGTCGTCGTCTTCGAGCGCTGCGGCCATTGGCCCCAGATCGAATACCCGGACGACTTCGCTCGGATCGTCACCGAGTTCCTGGGCGACGCTTCCTTCCCGGAGGCGACCCCGCGGTCGACGGTCCCGTCATGACGGAGTCTCCCGAACCGCGACAGCCCGAGGGCCCGGTTCGATTCGGCGCCACCCAGATCCGATGGCTCCTTATCGGACTGGTCATCGCCATCGTCGTCCTATCCTTCGTCTTTCGCAGCCGACTCACCGACATCGAAGATTCGGTCGACACGCTGGGTTATCCCGCAATCTTCGTGACCTCGCTGGTCGGCGCCGCGGGCATGGTCGTGCCGCTCCCCGGTACCGCGGCGATCTTCATCGGCGGCGCGCTCCTCACCCCGGCGTTAGTTGGCCTCGTCGCGGGCTCCGCCGAGGCGATTGGGGAAATCACCGGATACGCGTTGGGTTACTCAGGCGCCCCCGTTGTCCAGCGAGCGAGGATGTACCAGCGGTTTGAAGGCTGGGTGCGGAAGCGTGGGTGGGTGGTGATTCTGCTGTTCGCGATGATCCCGAACCCCATCTTCGACTTCTTCGGCATCGCCGCGGGCGCGCTCCGTTATCCCCTCAAGCGATTTCTAGTCCTGGCCTTCGTGGGTAAGACGGTCAAGAACACGGGGATAGCCTATGCCGGCTACCTGGGGTCTGACTGGGTCAGAGACCTGCTGGGAATCTCGACCTAGCGGTAGGACGTCACGAGGTGGCCTTGCCCGCTCCCGAGGGTTGATCGACGGCGGTTGGCTCCGCCTGACGGTCGACCTTTCCACCCTTGAAGATGGAAAAGAGCAGCGCCACGCCGAACAGGCTGGATAGCGCCATGAACGCCCGCCTCGCTCCGGTCACGAAGGCCTCGGCCAACGCCTCATCCCCGGCGGAAACGGCATCGAGACTCGGTTCGAAGCCCATCGAGCTCATCGTTCCGACGATCACCATTGTCACGATGGCGATCCCGGTGACGGAGCTCGAGTTCCGTATCACCTGAGTCAACGCCGAGACAACGCCGTATCTTGACCGTTCCACCGCACTGAACAGTGAGCTCGCGTTGGGGGAATTGAACAGCCCATGCCCGAGGAATCTGAGCATCAAGAGTGGAATAATCAATGCGATAGAGCTGCCGGCGCTCAGGGTTGTGGAGAATGTAAGCATCGCCGTAATCGAAAGGAGAAGTCCTCCGATGGTGAACCAGCGCCAGCCGAACCGGTCGGACAGTCGTCCCGCGAGGGGAGCTGTGACGGCCATAACCACCGCACTCGGGATCATGATCAACCCGACCTCTCTCGGGCTGTAGCCAAGAATCTTCTGGAGGAAGAAGGGCATGACGAACATCACCGAGGAGGCGCCGAGGAACGACATCCAGGCAGCGCCGGCAGCGAACGCGAACACCCTGCGCTTGAACAGTCGCAGCTCGAACAACGGAGAGGCGGAACGCAGCTCCCACCAGACAAACCCCACGGCAAGGGAAGCGGTGGACAGGATCCCGAGAATGATCAAGGGCGAAAGCCATCCCAACCTGTAGCCGTTAGTCATCACGAGCAGGAACAGCAACATGGCAGAAGCGGAGAGCGCCGCGCCCAACCAGTCGAAGCGCGGCCGAGGGCCGTCCGTGGCCTCAGGTGCAAATCGGCGCCCGTCGAGGACAGCGGTACCAACCGCGAGAGCAAGGAGCCCCAGACTCCCGGTGATGACGAAGATCGAGCGCCATCCGAACGCTGTGACGAGCAGTCCGCCGATCGCCGGTCCCAGGATGCTGCCGACTCCCACGGTGCTCATGTTGAGCCCAATCACTTTGCCCCGTTCGCTCCCCGGGAACACCGCCAGCGCCATTGCCATCGTGTTCGACTGGACCATCGCGGCGCCCATGCCCTGCACGACCCGCGACAGCACCAGCATGGACAGACTCCCCGACGATCCCGCGAGGACTGAACCCGCGACGAACACGGTGAGGCCCATCATGAACATCGGCTTGCGCCCGACGATGTCACCAGCCCGGCCCATTGGGAGAAGAAGGGCGCTGATTGTCAAAGCGTTTGCAAGGATGGCCCACTGGACCGATGACAGGTCGGCGCTAAAGTGAGTCCCAACGGTGGGCAACGCGACGCTGAGCGTGCTCAGGTTCATCACCGTCAGGAACGTACCCAGGACGACGCACCCCAGGACGAACCACTTGTAGTTCTCTCGCTGGCTCAGGACCGAGCTCGTGGGAAAGGGTCTCAAAGGCTTGCTTTACTCTCCTGCGGCTGACGTTGCCTCAAAAGTGCCCGTTGCGCCTGGTCGCCCTCACCCTGCAGCGAGAGGGAGTTTAGGACAAGCACCCCGAATCCCTGCGGGAGTGAAGGTGGGCGCGATGACGGCGGCAATTGTAGCACCGGGAGCGCGTCCCCAGAGTGGGGCGCCGCAATTTCCGAAATCCACGGTAAAAAGTGAATCGTTTTGCTGGACAAAGACGTATAATCTAGCAAAACCCTGCCGGAGTTCGTCTGTCATGGCCTCGGAGAGGAAGTCGGGCGTGAACACGGTGGTGCTGGTCCGCTTTTCCGGTGGGCTGGTACTGGGACTCATTGGCCTCGTTATCGGGGCCGCTTTTTCCGAGGCTTTCTCGGGCGAGCGGCTCTGGTGGTTGCCTCCCTTCACCGTGGGCGGTGCCATTCTTGGCGCCGTCGGCGCTCAGCCCGTCGTGATCGGCATGGGCAGACGAATGCTCGCCGAGCTGGCCGAGCTCCCCATGAGCACCCTCATCACCGGCGGCATCGGCCTCATGCTCGGCCTGCTGGCCTCAGCGTTGGTCGCCGTCCCTCTATCCAACCTGCCAGACGTGGCGGGCGATTGGTTGCCACTCCTCGCGACGATCGTCCTCTCGGCGGCGGGCGTCGCCATCGCCCTCTCCCGCGAGCGCGAACTCCGGTCGCTGCTCGGGATCGAGACTCCGGAGGTAATACCCGTCAACGGCCGCTCCAATGGCCGGGCGACCCACAAGGTGCTGCTCGATACCAGCGCCATCATCGATGGCCGAGTCGCCGACATCGGCGAGACCGGCTTCCTCCAGGACACCCTGATCGTGCCCCAGTTCATCCTCGATGAGCTCCGGCACATCGCCGACTCTTCAGATGCACTCAAGCGCACCCGCGGACGTCGCGGGCTCGAGGTCTTGGGCAGACTGCGCGAAGGGGCGGACGTTGCCCTGCAAGTCACCGACGACAAAGGCGGAGAGGGTCAGGTCGACACCAGGCTCGTCGCACTCGCCCGGGACACACACGCCGCCATCCTCACCACCGACTTCAACCTCAAGCGCGTCGCCGAGTTTCAGGGCGTCAGAGTGCTCAACGTGAACGATCTCGCCAACGCCTTGCGCCCCGTCCTGCTTCCCGGAGAGGAGATGCAGATTCGCATCGTCCAGGAAGGCAAGGAAGCGGGTCAAGGGCTGGGCTTTCTCGACGATGGTACGATGGTGGTCGTCGAGACCGCTCGGGAATTCCTCGACTCGGAGATCGCCATCACCGTGACCAGGGTGCTTCAGACCTCCGCCGGCCGGATTATTTTCGCCCAGCCCAAGGTCAGTTAACCGCATGCCCCCGTCCGGAGGCTCCGGCCCGCCCAGCGCGGGGGCCGTCGGAGTCGGCGCCGTGGTTGCCGCCGCCGGCGCGAGCCGGCGCATGCAGGGTGTCGACAAGACTTTCGCTCCTATTCTCCAGCGGCCGCTTATCGCCCATGCCGTGGACACCCTCGAGGGCGTGGAAGAGCTGGACGCCATCGTCATCGTCTGCCAGACCGAGATGCTGGACGCCATGCGGGACCTCGCCGACCGTGAGGCATGGCGCAAGGTCAGGGCCGTCGTTCCCGGCGGCGCGCGACGCCAGGACTCCGTCCTCGCCGGGCTCGAAGCCCTGGGCCCTTGCGAATGGGTCATGGTCCACGACGGCGCCCGCCCCTGCTTCGACCGCGATCTGGTCGTCCGCGGCCTAGAGGCGGCGCGTGAGACCGGCGCCGCCGTCGCGGCGGTGCCCGCCAAGGACACCATCAAAAGCGCTGGGTCCGACCTTCTCGTGACGGGGACGCTGCCACGGGAACGGCTCTGGCTCGTGCAAACGCCCCAGGTTTTCCGGTACGATATACTCCGGTCGGCCTACGAGAGCGCCGACGAGGACGTGACGGACGACGCCTCCCTGGTCGAGCGATCGGGACGCCGGGTCAAACTCTTCATGGGCTCCTACGCCAACATCAAGGTCACCACGCCGGAAGACCTGGCCCTCGCCGAGCTTTTCCTCCGTCACGCGGCGGGGGCGTGAGTTTGCAGCGAGTAGGCGTCGGCTACGACCTCCACCCCCTCACGGAAGGCCGGGACCTGGTCCTCGGCGGCGTTACGGTCCCCTTCGAACGAGGCCTGGCCGGACACAGCGACTCTGACGTGTTGAGCCACGCCGTGGTCGACGCCCTCCTCGGCGCCGGGGCCCTCGGCGACATCGGGACGTACTTCCCACCCGACGACCCCGCGTACAAGGACACCAAGAGCCTCGGGTTCCTCGAGCGGACGGCGGCACTGCTGGCCGAAAACCATTGGCGGGTCGCAAACGTCGATGCTACAATTATCGCCCAGAAGCCCCGGCTCAGCCCCTTTGTCGAGCGGATGCGACAAAACCTGGCCCAGGCGCTTGGCTTGGGAATAGACCAGGTCAGCGTCAAGGCCAAGAGCACCAACGGCCTGGGCCCGGAAGGCCGCGGCGAAGGCATCTCCGCCCACGCCGTCGCCCTTCTCGAGACCGCCAGTCCATGAGAATCTTTAGCACCCTTTCCGGCCGCAAAGAGGAACTCGCCCCCGAGGACGGGAAGACGGTCCGCATCTACGTTTGCGGCATCACCCCCTACGCCGCGGCCCACGTCGGTCATGCGATGAGCTATCTGCTCTTCGACGCCTTTCGGCGCTACCTCGAGTCCCGCGGCTACGACGTCATCTATGTCCAGAACTTCACAGACATCGACGACAAGATCATCGACCGGGCGTCCCGCACCGAGGTGCCGGCCGAGGACCTGGCGCGACAGCATATCGAGGAGTTCTTCGCCGAGATGCAGGCGCTCAATATCAAGCCTGCCACCATCTACCCACGGGCCACCGACGAGATCGACGGCATGATCGAGCTCATTCAGGGCCTCGTCGACAAGGGCTTCGCCTATTCGTCCAACGGCGACGTCTACTTTCGGGTACGCAAGGCTGACAACTACGGCAGGCTCAGCAACCGGACCCTCGACGGGATGCGGGCGGGCGCCCGTGTCGAGCCCAACTCCCAGAAAGACGACCCCCTGGACTTCGCCCTCTGGAAGGCCGCGAAGGAGGGCGAGCCCTCCTGGCCCAGCCCCTGGGGCCCCGGAAGGCCCGGATGGCACATCGAATGCAGCGCCATGTCGCTGCGGCACCTCGGCGAGACCGTCGACATCCACGGCGGGGGCCAGGACCTGATCTTCCCCCATCACGAAAACGAGATCGCCCAGTCCGAGTCCTACACCGGTCAGAAGCCCTTCGTGCGCATCTGGATGCACAACGGCCTCCTCCAGCTCGGCGAGGAGAAGATGAGCAAGTCCCTGGGCAACCTCATCACCATCCGCGAGGCCCTCGACGACTACTCCGCCGATGCCCTGCGCCTGTTCGTCCTCAGCTCCTACTACCGTAACCCCCTCAAGTTCAGCGGCGCCTCGGTCGAGGCCGCGGAGCGCGGCATGCAGCGCCTGCGGAACGCCATCGCATTGGATTCCAAGGGCTCGGGGTCGCCCATCGACGCCGCCCCCTTCCGCCAGCGTTTCATCGAGGCGATGGAGGACGACTTCAACTCGCCCCAGGCGATCGCCGCCCTTTTCGATCTCGTGCGCGAGGTCAACCGCGGCGCCGAAGAGGGTCGCTCCACCGCCGACGCCCAGGCGACGCTTCGCGAGCTCAGCGAGACCCTCGGCTTCACGCTGGAAGAGCCCGCCGGCTCCGCCTCGTCCGACATTGGCCCCTTCGTCGAGCTTCTCATCCAGACCCGCGCCGACCTGCGCACGGCCAAGCAGTTCGAGCTTGCGGACCAGATCCGCGATCGGCTCACCGATCTCGGCGTCTCGCTGGAAGACGGCCCCGAAGGCACCCGCTGGCGCATCAAGCGCTAGTGGGGGACCCTCACCCCAACCCTCTCCCAGTGGGAGAGGGAGCATGTGGGCTCATGGTTCGACAGGGGCTCACCATGAGCGGTACGAGCGGTCCCCCATACCATGTCTCGCCCGCCCTGAGCCCGTCGAAGGGTGAGCCTGCGCCTGTGGAAAGGACGCACCCTCGTCACCGGGGAGTCCAGAGGGGCGAAGCCCCTTTGGCAAGGGTTGAAGGGGATGTGCCCCTTCCCTTACAGATAGCCCGAGAGGGCTACCCAAAACCCCCTCCCAGGGGTTTTGGGGGTCTCCTCGACCGCTGCCCAGCCCTCCGCGGCGTCCAGAGTCACGATACCCAGCCTCACCCATGCAACCCTGGCCCACACCCATCCGGGCTAACTCTTTTTTCACCCCAGCGTTCACTCTTAAGAAGGATTCAACCACCTCCCTGAGGTGACATGATCTTCTTAATCCGATTGCGGCTAGGCTCCGTACGGATTAAGGGAGGAAACGCTCATGATGTGGCTCAAGGCTTGCCCCAAGTGCAAAGGTGACCTGTACGAGGAGAGCGACCACTTCGGTCGGTTCGTCTCCTGCGCCCAATGTGGACTGAGCATGGACGACGCGAAGTCCAGCGTTCTGGCTGAGCTCGCCGAACGTGAGAAACAAAGCGCGAAGTCAGCGCCGAGGCCAGCGGTCCGCCGAGCCGTCTATTCCGGTCGGTAACGTCCAGCCGAGCCGTCGCCACGACCTCCCGGGCCGAGCAGCCCCCAAGTCGACGTCGACGGCGTCCCGGGAACTAGACAGGGTTGCCCCGTGTCCCAGACGTCACCCTTGTTCAGTTGACGGGTCCCCTGATGGGTGCCACAATGGCGACGGCTCTAACGGAAGGACCCCCGACGTGACCCTTGTCAGCTTCGACATCGACGGCACCATGGTGTTCGGTTCCCCACCGGGAAAAGTCACGCTTGATATGGTGCGGAAGGCAAAAGAGCTGGGCTATGTCGTTGGGAGCGCGTCCGACCGGCCGATCAACAACCAGATCGAACTCTGGAAGACCCACGAGATCGAAGTCGACTTCGTCTCCTTGAAGCATCGACTCACCGACCTCAAGGAGCGGTTCGGGGCGACCCACTACTACCATATCGGCGACACCGAGATGGACCGCTACTTTGCCGTCCAGGCAGGGTTCACCTTCCACTTCGTCCACGAAATGCCGGACGAAGGCACCGCCGGCTGGATCTTCTAGCCCGGCTCCTCTCCGGCAGCCCCAGCGAGCGACCTCACCGTCACCGATTGTCCACGCTCCACGCCGAGCGAGGCCGCAGCGCTCCCGTCGCGCACCGCGATCTCCAGCCGGCCGCTACTCCCCACGAGCGCCAACAAGTCCGGCCCTTCGGCAAACGTCGCGCTAAGCCCCATGATTGTCCGTCCCGCGATCTCGATGACGAGGGGGACGTCCGGGAGGTGCTCGGGCCGCAGGTTCGTTATTGCGTTGCCGAAGCTATCGATATGGATCACCGCGCCACGGACCGTCCCGTCGGCCTGGGCGCTTGGCTTCGTTAGCGACAGATAGCGCGCCGAGGTCACCGGCGGCCCCAGCTGATCGAGAGCCACTCCGGCGGAGAGGTGCGCCGCCACCGGGCCGAAAACGTCGCGACCGTGAAACGTGACGCCCACCTCTGGAAGGTGGACCCTGGCCTCGGCGAGCTCGAAGGCGCGAGCGCCCGGGGGCAGCGCCCCGTCGAACGTCGAGTCCTCCCCACTGCCTTGTCCATCAGGCGCCGACAGCACCAGGCTGAGCAGACCATTGTCCGGCCCGACGAAGACGTGCCCCAGGTAGGCGACGGCCAGGCCCTTGCGCCGCGTCCCGACGCCCGGATCGAGCACGACGACATGGATGGTCCCTTCCGGGAAAAAAGACCACGCGGTACTCAGCACGTACGCACCGTGAAGGATGTCGCCTGGAGGTACCTGGTGGGCGACGTCGACAATGACAGCCTCGCGGTTGATCCCGAGGATGACACCCTTCACGGCGCCGACGTAGCCATCGGCAAGCCCGAAATCGGTGGTCAGCGTGATGATGGACGCCACGGGCGTTTCCGGCGCTAAGGACTACTCGAAGAGATCGGGGTAGCGGGCCCTTGCTAGCGCCACGCCCACCATGAGCACGATGAGGAAGACCGTGCCGCGGAAAAGAAGCTGTTCCACGCCCCGCCGGGTCCTGAACGTCGAGTAGGCCTGCCCAAAGAAACCGCTCCCGATCCCCTTCACCTGAAGCAGGATCACGACCACGATCACCACCGAGAGCAGGATTTGAAAGACATTCAGAAAATCGTCCATGGCAATCAGGCCTTCTTCTCCACGCTGAGCCGCTCCTGGAGCAGCTGGGCCACGAGGTTGGGGTCGGCTCGTCCTTTGGTCGCCTTCATGACCTGGCCGACGAGAAACTTGATGGCGGTCTCCTTGCCAGCGCGGTAGTCCGCGACGGCCTGAGGGTTGCCCTCGACAGCTTCTTCGATGATCGGGGTCATCTCGCCGGCGTCTGAGATCTGCGTCCGCCCCTGCTCGCGCACGAGCTTGGCCGGAGAGGCCCCGGTGCGAAAACTCTCTTCGAACAGCTCCTTGGCGACCGTCTGGTTCACCGTCTTGCTCTCCACGAGATCGACGATCTCGCCAAGGTGCACCGGACGGAGCTTCATCGAGGGGCTATCGATTTCGACGCCGCCGGCGTTGAGGAGCCTGCTCACCTCGCCCAGCATCCAGTTGGCAACTGGCTTGGCTTTGGCCAGAGGGTCCGAGCCGTTCGACTTGACGGCTTCTTCGAAGAAGTCCGCCATCGGTTTGCTATTGGTCAGAAGCCGGGCGTCGTAGCGACTCAGTCCGTACTGGTCTTCGAAACGGTCGCGGCGGGCATCGGGGAGCTCGGGCATATGCCGTCGCAGCTCGTCGGTCCACTCGGCGCCGATCACCAGCGGCGGCAGGTCAGGCTCCGGGAAGTAGCGGTAATCGTGGGCCTGCTCCTTGCTCCGCTGACCGATCGTCACGGCCCGAGCGTCGTTCCAGCCGCGCGTCTCTTGCACCACACGCTCGCCGGAGTCCAACAGCCCTTGTTGTCGCTCGATCTCGAACAGCAGTGCGCGGTGGACGGCCCGGAGGCTGTTCATGTTCTTCACTTCGACCTTCGACTTGGGGAGCTCCGTCGAGCCCCTCGGTCGAAGGCTCACGTTGGCGTCACAGCGGAAACTGCCCTCTTCCATCCGTCCCGTGCTGACACCGAGATACTGGACAATGGCCCGCAGCTTCACGAGATAGTGCCACGCCTCGTCCGCGGAGCGAAGGTCAGGCTCGCCGACGATCTCCATCAGCGGAGTCCCGGAGCGGTTCAGGTCGACCAGGCTGTATCCCTCGCCCGAAGGGCTCGTGCGGTGCAACAGCTTGGCCGTATCTTCCTCGAGGTGCACGCGGGTGATGCCCGCCCTTCTGCGCTCGCCGTCGACCTCCAGATCGAGCCATCCGCCGCTCGCGATGGGGAGGTCGTACTGCGAGATCTGGTACCCCTTGACCAGGTCCGGATACGGGTAGTTCTTGCGGTCGAACTTGGGATGCTCATTGATCGAGCAGTGGAGCGCGAGACCGGTCAGGATCGTCGCCTCCACGGCGGCCTTGTTGATCACGGGCAGCACACCAGGCATCCCCATGCACACCGGGCACACGCGCGTGTTCGGCTCGGCCGACTGATAGTCGGCGGCGCAGGTGCAGAACATCTTGCTACGAGTGAGCACCTGCGAATGGACTTCGAGGCCGATTACGGCCTCGTATTCGGTGGCGGAGAGGGTCGTGGTCATGAGGAGTCTGAACGTAAGTATATCAGGGGCGGGAGGAACGGGGAACCGGGAACAAGGAACGAGGCACGGCCGGTCGATAACCGCGTTGCGCCCTCACCGGCCTTGGCTTACCCTTATGTCATGCCGCCCACCGTCTCAGTGGCCTCCCTGGGATGCAAGCTCAACCAGGCCGAGGCCGAGGAGCTCACCCGCCGCTTCGTCCACGCGGGCTACGCCGTCGTCGGCCCTGAAGCAGGGCCCGACGTCTACGTGCTCAACACCTGCACCGTCACCCATGTCGCCGACCGGAAATCGCGGCAGGCGCTGCGGCGGGCCCGTCGCGCCAACCCCAACGGCGCCATTGTCGCCACCGGCTGCTACGCGCAGCGGGCTCCCGAAGAGCTCGATGCGATCCGCGAGGTCGATCTCGTCGTCGACAACACCGACAAGATGCGCCTGCTTCAAGTCCTGGGCATCGCGGATGGCGACGACGGCACGGAGCCCATTCGGACCGCGGGACGCACCCGCTCCATGGTCAAGATCCAGGAAGGCTGCAACCAGGTCTGCGCCTACTGCATCGTTCCCAAGACTCGCGGACGTGAGCGCAGCGTTCCAATCGACACGCTCGTGGCCCAAGTCCGCGACCTGGCGTCCGCCGGCTACCGTGAAGTCGTGCTGACCGGGACCCAGCTCGGCTCATACGGCTACGAGTTCGACGGCCCCGCGCCGGCCGGCTCGTGGTACGAGACCCTCATCCGCCACATCCTCGACGAGACGAAGATCGAGCGCCTGCGGATGTCGTCGCTCCAGCCTCAGGAGATAACCGACGGCATGGTCCGGCTCTACGCCGAAGGCCGGCTCTGCCCCCAAGTCCACATGCCGTTGCAGTCAGGCTCAGACAACGTGCTCCAGCGCATGCGACGACGCTACGACACCGCCACCTACGCGGAAGCCGCCGCCCGGCTTCGGACCGCCGTCCCGGACATTGCCATCACCACCGACGTCATCGTCGGCTTCCCCGGCGAGACCGACGACCAGTTCCAAGCAGGGTTCGAGTTCGCCGAAAGCATCTGCTTCGCCGCGATGCACGTCTTCCCCTACTCCCGGCGCCCCGGCACCACGGCCGCGTTCCTTCCCGGCCACCTCGACGCCCCGACCAAACACGCTAGGGAGAGGCGCTTCCTCGCCCTGGCCCGCGACACGGAGCGCGCGTACAACCGGAGTTTCATGGGACGGACCGCCACGGTGCTCTGGGAGGAGCGCAAGGGGAGCCCGGAAGACCCGGTGTGGACGGGCCTCACACAGAACTACGTCCGCGCCTTCGCCCGCAGCCGGCGCGACCTGGCCAACCAGCTACTCGACGTCACGCTAACCGGCGAGGCGGAGGGCGGCCTTTGGGCCGACTTGGTCGACGCCGTCCCGGACCTGCGGCTCGATCCGGTCCACGCCACGCCGTAGACGGGAACCCTCCTTGACCTCCCCCGCCAAACGTAGTTCACTTCACGCGAACGAGCGCTGCCATCGAAGGCCGCGCCACTCAGTCGAGGAAATCACGCAATGACCGAATCACGAGCAGTCCTCGCACAACGCTTCGTCGACTACACCAACACCGGGAAGCTCGACGCTCTCGACGATTTCCTGACCGACGATTTCGTCCTGCACCATCCACTGCACGTAGACCCGCTCAAAGGCGCCGATGGGTTCAGAACGGTCACCGCCCCGGTGCGCGCGGCCTATCCCGACTTCTCCCTGAACGTGGAGGAGGTCGTGGCCGAGGGCGATTCGGTCGCTGTCCGCTGGGCGCTGCACGGCACGCACCAGGGCGCACTTATGGGCATCCCCGCCACGGGGACCCGGGTTGTCGTGCCTGGCGTCTTTTTTATGCACTACCGGGGCGACAAGCTCGCAGAGATGCGCATCATCGCCGACAACCTGGGGATGATCCGGCAACTGGGCGTCGAGCCCCTCTCTTCCTAGCCCCTGGTCAGCGTTCCGCCACGAGACGGGCTCGTCTCTCCTTGCCTGTTTGGCGCACGTGACCGCTTGCGGGGACGGTGGCAGCGAGCCGACCGCTCTCAGCGAGCCGATATCGGTGCGCGGCATCGTGGCGACGGTCAACCTGGGAGACGACCCGGCCCGCGTTGACTCTATAACTGTCCGTCTATCAGATGGACAGGAGTTGTCCCTTCGCCTTGGCGACGAGATCAACCCTCTCAATGGAACCCTGAGCGCTTGATGGGGCATCTAGAGACAGGAAGGACCCTTGGGATAGAAATTGGCGTACGCTACATTGAGGCTTCGGCAGGTAAGGTCGCCGTTGAGCTTTTAGAGTAGCAACCGACTTCATGGACTGGGGGCACCCAATGGCATCCAACCGCAAGGACAGGTACGAACGGAGACAAAGGGCCCGAGAAAAGAAGACTCAGGAGTCTCGGGTGGCTCGCCGCCGTCACACGACGCGTAATTTACTCGTTGAAAGCGGCGTGGTAGGCGCACTCATATTGGCCGTGGGCAGCTTCGTGTTGTACGGGAGTTCGGGGAAGACGCTTCCGCCAACGTCTTTCAGCGCCAATCACTTGGAGACGTTGCCCCAGCAGCAGATCAATACGGTGCCGATTCCGATCTTGATCCAAGAGCACATGATGGAGCACGTTCCTCCAAGCGAAGAGCCCGGCGTCCTGGTCCAATACAACTGCGACGACTACCTATGTGCGCCCGATTTAGTTTCAAACCTGGAGCCGCTAAATCGGGATTCCTCTCGAACAGTCTTTCTGGCGCCGTTCCCTCGTATGGACGCCAAGATAGCGCTGGCGGCTCCTGGCAAGCTGGAAATTCTGGACTCGTTCGACGATGCAAAAATCCGGGATTTTATTCAGAAGAACCTCGCATGAAATTAGTGTGTGTCGCCACAGCTCCGAACGAACCTATCGGCCAGAGTTGGGCTGAACTCCTGCGCAACCAAGGTGTGCCCGCCTTCGTGCGCTCGGACACGATTCGTGCCCACTTCGGCTCTGGGCTGTTGCCCGCAAGGGTCATGGTCGCCCAAGAAAGGGAAAGTGACGCCCTGAGTATCCTTGAGGATTTCCTGCAACCGGCTGACGACATGGATTCCGACGGTGGCCTATAGCAGGCCAGCTCGCAAAGGAGGCAACACGCCCATGATGAACAAATCCCTGAAGAGCTTCGAGAGCCCGAAGATGGCAGAGGATCCCGTCTGCCACATGCGCGTCCTCGTGGAGAAGCCCGGCGGGGGGACGTACGACTACAAGGAGACTATGTACTACTTTTGCGGACCAGGTTGCCGCATCGCGTTCTCGCAAGAACCGGAGGCATATCTGTCCGGCGAGAAGAAAATGGAGATGTAGTAGAACGGCGACGCAAAGGCTTGTTTAGGACGCTTGCGTGCCAATGGGGCCTCGAAGCGAGGAAGGGTGTCATTAGAGGCTGACATGGGAGATCCCGGGTTCAACATCTCGACCAAGTCAAACCAGATCGACTTGAGAAAACTGGCGGAGATTTCGGCCCCCGATCGTGCGTTCCTCAGCCTGTACCTTTCCGGGCCGGCAGGAATGGCAGCGCTCGACAAGCGCATCAGGACTGACCGAGCGCTGCTGAAGGACCACCCGGATGAACTCGGGTACTTCGATCGAAACATGAAGATGGTGGAAGATTACTTCCGAAGGAATCCTCACAAGTCCGGGAGCCTATGCATATTCGTCTGTTGGTTAGTCGATTTCTTCGAGATACACGCTCTGCCTGTTTCCCTGCACAATTTGCTCTGGGTGGACTCGTCACCCTATATCAGGCCACTGGCCGAATTCCAGGACGAGTATGAGAATTATGCCGTGGTGGTTGCCGACAACAGATCAGCGAAAGTGTTCCTGGTAGCCTCGTCGGTGCCTGGCCGCGAAGTTCAGATTCCTGGCAATGTCAAAAACCATGTCAAGGTAGGCGGTTGGTCGCAGCAGCGATATGAGCGGCGCCGGGACAAGCAGCTTCAAGACTACGCTAAGGATATCGCTGATGAGCTTATGGATCTGGACCGAGAGAACGCGTTCCGACGGGTCCTGATGGTGGGATCCAAGGAAACGCTACGAGCGATTCGAGCGGCCTTGCCGAACCAGATCCGCCGAAAGGCTGTGCGAGATAAGGCCTTGGACTTGGGCAAAAGCGATGATTGGGTGCAAAAGGAAATTTTCGACCTTTTTGTCGAGCAAGAGCGCACAGCGGAGCAAGCTCTCTGGGAAGTGATCAAGAACGAGTTTCTAAAGAGCGGATTGGCGGTCGTTGGGATCGAGGATGTGTTGCATGCAGCTAAGGCAGGCCGAGTGGAAAAGGCGGTCGTAAGGCGGAACGCGCACTTTATTGGAACGCGCTGCCGCGACTGTGAGCATCTTGAGTCAAGCACTTCATCCGAATGCCCGCAATGTGGATCAACGTCTCTCTTCAAAGTCGATCTGGTCAACGAATGCGCCGAGCTGCTTTCCATGAGCAAGGCCAAGATTGACTTCGTTGATCCCATTCCGTCCCTAACAGGGATGGGAGACATTGGCGCACTGCTACGCTACTGAACACTGAGGGACCCACACCAAATGGCGACCGCTCTGACTCCCTGAACTCCAGAATCCAGCCTAACGTTCAATACAGCGAAGCAATAGAGCCTGTGTTTCAGGTGCAGATCGACTCTCCCCTGTCTCCACCATAAGACCGGGCATCGACGCTGTCCCGTGGGATTAGCGCCTAAACTCCAGCTCAATACGCCCGTCGCGGTGCACGTGGGCGGCCTTGACGTAATGCCCCTTGGGGGCGATCCGATCAGCGCAGCCACTTAATCCTGGACGATCATATCTCAGGTGGTGGGCTTCAAAGGGACCGGCTCGGAGGCGGGGGCGCATGTGAATTCGACCGCAACGGCCCGCGCATCGACGGATACGTCCTCTGCCCGGTTTAGGTCTCGGTCGAACACGCGGGTGAGCGAGTTGCCCGCGAGGTCCTCCAGCCGGGGGTCGACGACCACAACGTACTGGCCTTCTTCCCACGGTGACTGCGGCTCGAACCGCCAGGACAGTTCGCCCGGGCCGACGGAGCCTCGCCCAACCACGGGTACCCCAGCCGCGTTGTCGACTTCAAGGCTATGCTCCAGGAGCGCATGGTCGAGCGGCCGGTCGAACTCGACGGTCAGCGGGCTCTTGGAGCCCGCAGCAGGATAATGGAACCGCCAGTCCGCTGGGTTGACCCGGACCCGCACCGCCGGCTCGACGTTGTAACGCTGCTCCGCGGCGGTCCGCAACGGCTGGCCAGCGGCGTCTCGGAACTCCGCGTCGATGCGGATCAATACTGGTACGCCCTCCGTCAAGGGATAGCTTGCTTCCTCGTGAGGAGCAAGTCCACGCTTTATGCGGCCCGGGTCTAGTAAGAGCGTGAGGCGCCGGCGCTGCGGATCCCACAGTTCCGGCTCCATGGCAAGGAAAACACCGTCGAGCGGCTCGTTGTTGTCCGCCCGGCGGGCATGAACGGCACGGGCTGTCCATCCTTCGCTCATCGGACTCGAGAAGTGAACATAGAACTTTAGCTGATTGACCGGCAGCTCTTCCGCGGTGGGATAGATCGCGACAACCCCTGTCGTCGGAGCGCCCGCCCGCGCCGGTCGTTGGATCGGCCAGACTTCGAGCTCGCCCGCGCTCCCTCCCACTAGTCCCGAGTAGACGACCAGCGAATAACTCGTGCCGTCCAGAAACGGGAATCGGGGAATGAAGCAGATTGAGTCCTCGTTGATAGTGAAGCGACCGGCAAGGGGCTGAAGCGTACGTATTTGAGCGGCGGCCTCGACGAGCTCGCTCGCCAGAACACCTAGCCGCCGACCCAGCTCGGTCGCGTCGAGGCGACCAAGCTCACGGAGCTCAGCTCCGGTCCAACCGCGAGAGCAGAGGCAGTCACGCCCGTCCTGATGAGCCCATGACAGCTCTAGCTGGCGTCCTCTGGTCACAGCTTCGCGGTGTTATAGGAATGGAGGTGGAAGCTCCCCGCGTCGTCTTGCTGCACCATGAGCACATAGCTAGCGTTCAGGTTCGCCATTCGTCCCACGCCCTGTTGTGGCAGGGTCTCGCGCGGCACGCCCACAGGCTCCTTGGGCTGCGTGAGCGCCTCCTGCTGATCGACGTCCTTGCAAGCGATCTTCATCAGTGGGTGCCGAGCGTTGGAGACGAGAAGGTATTCCTCCCCGTCACGCTCGTAGGAAACCATGTCGAGTGGCGTGTTCCCGGCACCGAGCTCGGCCACAGTCCGACCCTTGACCTGCTCCCCCGGCTTCAGGTCTCTCAGTGGGAAGTGGACCACAGGCGTGCAGGTGTAGCTCGCCAGCACGTTGCTGTTGTCGTCGTACGGCACGAAGGTTCGGATCGGTGAGGCGGTCTCGTATTTGGCGTGCGAGACGTGGTAGATCTCCAACGAGTTCGACTGCGCGTTCCCCGTGAACGGGAACGGGAAACGACGAAGTGCAGATGAGAACTCCTCGTTGGAGGCCCCGGCAACAAGTAGGACGCCGTCCACATAGGCCATGTCGGTCACCGTTATCGTGCGAAGCTGGTCACGCGCGATGCGAAGCCGATAACCGGGACGAGGCTCTATGATCTCGCCCTCGCGACTGCCCTGGACGAGTCGGGCTTCGAACCGCGGGTCGCCTTCGGCCGGCGCGTCCTCGATTGCCGCTTGCGAGAACGGCACGTCCTCTAGGGGAACCTCGGAGACGGTTCCGTCCTTTCCGACCTGGATCAGGATGGGCACGGCAGCCGCGCCGCTGCCCCGCATCACCGAGAGATAGACCTCTTGCGACGACGGGTGAACCGCCATGTCCCGAATGAAAACGTCGTCGCGTGAGCAACCCAAGTACGCCGCCAGACGTGTGTCCAGATTATCGACATCGATTGGTCCGGTGTCGCTCGCAACACTGACACCGCCGACATCGAGCGCAAAGATCGTCGCCTCCACATTGTCCGCGACGAATAAGATCCCCTCAGGACCGAAGGCGAGGGGACCAACCGACTTGATACCGGGTGTACCGACCTTTAAGCCATGCTTGTCACTACTAACCGTTAAGCTCATCATTACCTCCCTGCGCGTGCGCGACGCTTCGGGCCAAGATTAACACGCCGCCGCAAGATAGTTCTGGCCCGCTCTTGACCCAATACCCCTTCGGCGAACCCTCCAGCCGGCCTATGTTTCGCACAGCGTCACGCTACGGCTCTGAACGCCCTTTTCCTTCAGGTTGTATCGCGTCGGTAGATCAGCCCCGTTCTACGGAACCGCAGACGACGACCATCAATGTGATGTCATCGAACTGGGGTGCATCTTTCACAAAAGCGTCAACATCAGCGATCACGCCATCTTGAATGTCTTGAGCTGTAAGCCCCAGGTTGGTGCGAGCGACCTCTCGCAGCCTATCCTCGTCGAAAAAGCTCCCCTGGTTGTCCTGCGCCTCGGTAATGCCATCCGTATAGAGCAGCAGCACGTCGCCAGCGGCTAGATGAATGACCCTCTGCTGCCATGTCGCGCTGTCGAGTATGCCCAGCGGCACGCCCGTTTTGTCCAACTCTTGGATCACGCGTCCTTCTTTGGCACTCAGGTGATACGGCGGGTTGTGCCCGGCATTGCAGTACCGGAGCTCTCCTGAGGTTGGATCGAGGACACCGTAGAACACCGTGGTGAACAGTCCGGCGCCGGTGTCCTCCATGATCCGGCGATTCGCGGCGCCTAGCGCTAGCTCGGGTTGATTGTCGTATTCGACGGCGTAGGTGCGGATGAGCGTGCGGCTCAAGGCCATGTATAATGCCGCGCCCATGCCTTTGTCGGCCACGTCCGCGATCACAATTCCCAGCCGCCCGCTTGGTAAAGGGATGACGTCGTAGAAATCACCGGACGTCTCTCTTGCGGGCCTGAGCATCGCGGCCAACTGCCAGCCGGGAACATCCGGCAGGTGGCTGGGAAGGAAATTCGCCTGTATTTGCCTGACATTCTGAACGAGCCCCCCTGTCGTTCTGAGCGAAGCAAAGAATCTCCCTTGTCCCGGATTCGTCCAAGCTCCCGTGGGTTCGACGTGTGCTTCGTCCTGGGGAGCGCGAGGGACAGAGCCCCTCGTATTGGCGTAGCGGGTGGGTGGGAGGGCACACAAACGTCCCGGGGGTCCGCAGCCGACGGGCCTCCACGGCTCCCGGGACCGGCCACCGCCCTCCGAACGACCCGTGAGCCCCGCGGCCCTAGACGTCGACGGCCCGTAGTCCGAGCTTGCCGTCGTCCAGCCGCTCCAGGTAGCCCGCCGGCCGTTCTGCGTCGTGGTCGAAGAGGATCAACCACTGCTCTTCGAGGGCCTGGTCCAGCAGGGCCTGCTTCTGCGACATCACGTCCAACGGGTAGAGATCGAAGCCCTGCGTGTAGGCGATGGGAAGATGATGCGCCGTCGGAATCAGATCGCCGAAGAAGCACGCCTTCTGCCCAGCGACGTCGAGGAGCACGATCTGGTGGCCAGTGGTGTGGCCGCCCGTGACCTTGCACCAAACGCCGGGAACGATCTCGGTGTCGCCTTCCAGGAGCTCCAGATGGTTGCCGTGCCGCAAGGGCTCGATATCCTGCTCGAAATAGCCGGCCGAGCTCCGCATGTTGGGCGACATCGCCTCGTCCCAGTCCGCCCGTTGCGTCAGGTGCTGCGCATTGGGGAACGTCACGGCCAGGCCGCCGGTCGGGGTGAAGTGGGTCGCGCCACCGGCGTGGTCGAAGTGCAGGTGGCTGAACACAACGTAGTCGATGTCCTCCGGCTTCAGCCCGTGTTGGCCCAACTCTTGGACGAGGTGGCCGACATCCATATGCCAGATGTTTTGCCGCTTCTCCGGGCTCTTCGTTCCAACTCCGACGTCGACGATGATGTTCTTCCCTCCGGCGTGGATCAGCGGGCAGTTCAGGCTCAACGACACCCGGTTCCGGTCGTCCGCGGGCATCATCCGCTCCCACATCACCTTCGGGACGACACCGAAGAATCCCCCGCCGTCGGCCCGCATCGAGCCGTCGCTGAGAAGATCCACCTTCAGATTGCCAATGTCCATCGTGTTACCCTCACTGACCTCTGCGCATCGAGCGACGATTATACCGTACGGGCTTGCGGCGGCCCGTACCGGAGTGCACACCGTTGCCATTAGCATGCGCAGCGAGTAAAGTGTTTGCGCCGCCGACTGGGGCCGCGCAACGGCAGGCAAGGCATGAGGGGACCGTATGGCATCGGACGATCTGACGATAATCGACAATAGGACGGGGCGCGAGTACACCGTTCCTATCGCGGACGGCGCCATTCGCGCCATCGACCTGCGGCAGATCAAGGTCTCCGACGAAGATTTCGGCCTCCTCAGCTTCGATCCTTCCTTCGACAACACGGCATCCTGCCGCAGCGCCATCACCTTCATCGACGGCGACAAAGGCATTTTGGAGCATCGCGGCTACCCCATCGGCGAGCTCGCGGAGAAGAGCACTTATCTCGAGGTTGCCTATCTCATCCTGTACGGCGAGCTACCGACCGCCAAGGAACTTGATGCGTGGACGCGCGGCGTCAACAGCCACACCTCCGTCCACGAGAACATCGGCGCGCTGATGGACAGCTTCCACCCCGAAGCCCACCCGATGGGCATGCTCCTCAGCGGCGTGGGCGCCCTTTCCACGTTCTACCCCGACGGCAAGAACGTCCACAGCGAAGAGTCTCGGGAGTTGCAGATCCTCAGGGCCATCGGAAAGATGCCCACTCTCGCCGCTTTCGCTCACCGTCATCGAGAAGGCCTGGACTACGTCAACCCCGACAGCGGCCTTTCCTACGTCGGCAACTTCCTCAGCATGCTGTTCAAGACGGGCGACGCGCCGCACAAGCCCAACCCCGTCATCGAGCGGGCGCTCGACATCCTGTTCATCCTCCACGCCGACCACGAGCAGAACTGCAGCGCGAATGCCATGCGTTCGATCGGCAGCTCCGATCCCGACCCCTACGTGTCTCTGGCTGGGGGGATCGCCGCCCTGTACGGGCCGCTGCACGGCGGGGCCAACGAGGCCGCACTCCAGATGCTCGAACGCATCGGAAGCAAGGACAACGTCAACGGCTTCATCAAAGGTGTCAAAGCCGGCGAAGAACGGCTCATGGGTTTCGGCCACCGGGTCTACAAGAACTACGACCCGAGAGCCAAGATCATCCGCAACACAATGGAAGAAGTGTTCGAGGTCACCGGGCGCAACCCGCTGATCGACATTGCCATTGAGCTCGAGCGGATTGCCCTCGAAGACGAGTACTTCGTCACCCGGCGCCTCTACCCCAACGTCGACTTCTATTCGGGCATCATCTACCAGGCCATGGGCTTCTCCGTCGACATGTACCCGGTGCTGTTCGCGATCGCCCGTACCGCCGGCTGGCTCGCCCAGTGGCGCGAGATGCGCACCGACTCCGCAACCCGCATCGCAAGGCCCCGGCAGATCTACACGGGATCGGCGAAGCGCCCATACGTTCCCCTGGCGGATCGCAAGTAGTAGGCCCTCACCGCTCTCAGCGCGGAGTCCGCTGCCCCGCCTGGACCCCGAGCCTGTTGATCTCCAGCGTGAGCGTCTCGTTCCCGACGGCGATCAGCGTGTTTGCCCGCCGAAGCAGGTTGTTGGCTTGCTGCGCATCCCCGCCGGATCGCACGGTCTCCAGCCGCCGGAACTCCTCCAACGCCTCGGAGAACGCCCGGAACCCGTCGAGAAACACCCTGTGAGCCTCCCCGGCCACATCGGGCACGGCGACGGCACTCGCCCGCGCCTCGAGGTTACGGTTTTCGGCCAGTAGCCGGTTCAGGGTGGCGAGCCGCTCCTCCCGGGAGAGGTTGCCCCGACCGGCGGCAAAGCCGTTCCACGCCGCGCTCCCGGCTCTCGCCTCGTTGACCAGCACTTCCATCGTCGCCGCATATCGCGCCAGGGCATCGCGTTCAAGCTCGAGCGCTTCCAACGTCACGATCGACTCTTCCAGTTGCGCCTGGAACTCGCCGAAGCTCAGGGCGAACAGGTCCTGGAACACCTGATCGAGCTCGGTCGGCTGATCGGCGAGGCGCTGCGCCAGTGTTTTCAGCGCGAGGGTGCCATAGGTACGGCCCACCAGATCGACTGTGGCAAACGCCTGTGAATAGAGGACGTTGAGCTCAGCTTCGCTGTCCGGCATGGCGAGATCGGCGATCTCGCGGATGGGCCCCAAATCGAGCAGACGCCCTTCCTCGACGGCATCCCGGACGACCCGCCGACGCTCCATGCGCCAGCGCACCTCGGTCTGCGAGGTATCGCCCACGGCCGCCTTGTTGGCCTCGAACTCCGCCAGACCCTCCACGAACCACACCGGAGGCCGGTCCTGGGCCCCGATACGGGCCGCGACCTGATGGACCAACTCATGGGCGACCAGATGCGGCACCGCATCGATGGACGTGCTCATGTCCAGATAAATGCCATCCCGCTCGAACCCGTGCAGCGACACCCCGGCCTCGAAGCCGCTGATCGATTCCGCGCTGCCAACCGCGACTTCCTGAATCATGGTCGCGCCATCGGGGACGAGATAGAAGTCGATGACCTCGTCCAGCGTGGTTCCCAGGTCTTCGAGGATGACCGTCAGCGCTTCACGGGCGTGCGAGGCAACGAGCGCGACGGATGCGGTCGGGATCTCCGGGTAGAAGTGTACGCGGACCTCGGGGGTGTGATACACGTGAAACGTCGGCCCGTTGGTTTGAAGAGAAGCGGGCGGCAGACTGAAGTCCCTCAGGGAGTACTGGATCAGCCCCTGCCGGTCGAGATCGCTCGAGAAGGCGATCTTCCAGTCTCCCACCGGGTCGCCGGTCGTATCGCGGGTCCATTCCGCGAAGCCGGAGCGATCGGCCCGGAGAAAGAACGGGCCGATTTCGCCGCCGTCGGGCCGAACGAAAGTGAGGGTCAGCCGCTCAAACTCCTCAAAGCCGTCGATCTCGAATCTTATTATCGTGCCGACGAAACCAGTCCCAGACTCGTCCAATCGCTGAATGCTCGTGTCGAGAATGGACGACACGCGACGGATCGGCGCGGCAGTCGGACCGGGGATAAAGGCCGGGGTCGCGGTGGCCTCCGGACGCGGCGTTTCCGTGGGGGCGGGCGTCGCGGTCGGCTCCGGAGCGAGTGTTGCCGGGGCCGGGGCCGCGGTCGCCGCCGGCGCCGGGCTCGGAGAGCCGCCGCTGGAGCAAGCGGTCAAGACCAGGCTTACCGTCAGGACGACGAGACTGCCGACGATCGGGGCCCGAAATCGTATCGATAGGCTCAACGGCGACTCGCGAAAGTCCACAGCGTTCTATCGAAGTCTACGATGGGTCGTGTGGCGCGGTTTCCGCACAGCCGAGCCCCCGCGGCCATTAACTCTGGCGGTGGTCCCGCAACTCGCGGGGGAGCGAGAAAGTGACGTCCTCGTCGACAACCCGGATCTCTCGCGCCGGGGCGGCGCCCCGCTCCGCCAGGTAGTCGAGCACCTCGGTCACCTTTACCTCGGGCGTGGAGGCGCCGGAGCTCACACCGATGGACGTCGGACCGCTCAGCCACTCCGGATCGATCTCGACAACATCGGAGATGCGATAGGCGGCGACACCCTGCGCCCGGGCCACCTCCATGAGGCGGACCGAGTTGGAGCTGTTGGCCGCCCCGACGACCAGGATGAGATCGACGTCCTTGGCCAGCGCCTTGACGGCCACCTGCCGGTTCTCGGTCGCGTAGCAGATATCGTTCCGGACCAGAAGGTCGGGAAAGCGGGCGCACAGCGCATCCACCACGTCCCGCGTGTCGTCCATGCTCAGCGTCGTCTGGGTCAGACAGACCACGCGCTTTTCGTCGGTGACCTGGACGCTCAGGGCGTCGTTCACCGTCTCGATCAGCTGGATCGCCTCGGGTGCCTCGCCCATCGTCCCGATGATCTCGTCGTGGTTCGAGTGCCCAATAAGCAGGATGGAGTACCCATCCTTCACATATTTACGGGCCTCGAGATGGACCTTCGTGACCAGCGGACACGTGGCGTCAATAGCCGTCAGGCCCCGTGCCTCCGTGTTCTCTCGGACTACTGGAGCGACCCCGTGGGCGCTGAAGATGACCACCTTGCCCGACGGCACCTCGTCCTCGCTCTCGACAAAGACCGCCCCCTTCTTCCTCAACTCCTCGACGACATGCGGGTTGTGCACGATCTCCTTGCGCACGTACACCGGCGGGCCGTACAGGTTGAGTGCGATCTCGACGATCTCGATAGCCCGCTCCACGCCGGCGCAGAACCCCCGCGGCGTCGCGAGGAGCAATTGCTTCGAGCCCATGCCAGTCTGTGCCATCATTACCCTCTGTTCAGACAATTCACAGGTGTTGGAAAGTGTATCACAGCAGGAACGGGACTACTTTCGCCGGCCGCGGAACAGCCCCAGGAACCGGTCCTCATATCGGTGAAACAGGTCCCAGCGGTCCAGCTCTTGCTTTAGGGCTGACGGTTCGGCGTTTCCTGATTCCACCTCGGCGAACATTTCCTCGACGCGCCGGACCGCCCCTCGTGGAATGCCGAGGTTCGGGTCCTCGTCCAGCAGTCGCTGCCCCATCAACTCTCCAACATTTCCCGACACGGAAGCCGCCGTGAACTCGTAGATGAACTTCAGCAGACAGACGTCCCACAACTCGTCCGGCCCGGTGATCACCACCGCCAGGTTGGCCCCCTTGTCGTTCAGGTCAGACTTGATCCGATCGGCAACGGCTTCCGGCTCCCCGGTAACGATGTCCAGACTTTTCGACTCGTTTCGATAGCTGTAAAATAGGCCAGGGGCATTCGAGCCGAACTGGGCCGCGAACATCTCGAGCATGCGCCTTGCCTCGTTACCGAAACCCTCCAGGCGCAAGACGTAGGACGGCGTCACGACCTCGGGTCGCTGGGCGAAGACCGTCCCTTCCCGGACCACCGACTCCGTGTCTTTCGGCGTTAGTTCTTCGTAGGATGGCTTGGTGACGATGAAGTAGCGGAGCGTGGTGGTCCCGAACGTGGCCAGATGCTGCCGCGGCGGACGGACGACTTTTGTGTCCTCGAACGCTGCGAGAATGCGCCGGTCACGTTCGTCCATGATCAGACCAGCGCCTGGACCTCTTTGCGATACTCCGCCAGGTGCTGCTCGTACTGCTCATCCATTTGGACCCTCATCCGGGCCCATTCGCCCTGAAACTCCGGCATCGCCTCCACGTTCACGGCGTGGTTGGCAGCCATCGCCCCGCCCTGCTGCCGCATCATCTGCTGCACCTGGGCCATGAACTGCTGCTGAAGCTGCTGATACGCCTGCTGGCGCTGCTGCTCGCCATAGGTCTTGTACTGCTCACCGACGTACTCGATACGGCTCAGGACCTCCTGGACTTCCTTCCGGTCTCCCAGGGCCAGCCGAATACCCTCGGCGGCCCGCGCCGTGGCCCGATCGACAGCTTCGTTCTTGGGCAGCTGCAGGTTCGCGATCAGCACATCGATAGCGCCCCGCAACACATGTCGGCGCTCCGCCTCCGAGGCCTCGGCAAGCCCCTTGGCCAGGCCCTCCTGGCCTTTCATGTGCGCCGCGGCCAGCTTCTGCCCTTTGGGAACGGCCTCCCACTCCAGGCGCTGGTCCGCGGTGGGCGCTTTCAGCCCCTCCACCTTTTCCATCGCCAGCTCGTAGGCGCTCTTGATCCTGTCCACGATTCCCCCAGGGCGCTTTGAGGCGCCGAGACCATTATAGCAACGGCTAGCCTTGACCCGGGTCCCAGGTTCAGGCTAGCCGTTGCGGCGCACGCCGGCGGCGATGTTGGTGTCGTAGGCCTAGTGAGCGTGCTGCTGTGCGAGTTCGGCCATGGCCTCCTGGATCGGCACCACGGGGTGCGTGGTGGCCGTGTTCCAGTCCACCAGCCCCGCTTCGCGCAGGAACTTGTCGACCGCATGGCCGCTGGAGGCGTCGAGCACTGCCCAGCTTGTGTGACCCGACCGGTTCACCCAAACGCCGTTCACGGCGACGCCGTTCGCCTTCGCTACCTCGTCCATCTTCTTCCCGTCGTCCAGGACCTTGTGTGTCAACTCGTGGACCACCCCGGGGCAGGTCTCTGGGCCATGGGTCAAAACCGTCAGATACAGCATGCTTCCTCCTTGTTATTCGTTCCTGATCATTGTGATTCGAACGATACCGACTTCGTGAGATGCAGCAGGCACGCCGGTGGGTTCCCGCCCAGCCCTAGATCCATGGCCGGTTGGTCCAGCCGCCGTCCGGCTTGCGATAAAAGCCTCCCGCGGCGAGGGCGCCGCCATCGAGGTTCACGGTCGTTCCGGTAACCCATGTCGAGAGGTCCGACGCCAGGAAAACGGCGGCGCCCGCGAGGTCGTCGGGCTCGCCGAATCGCTCGAGGGGAATCAAGTACGGGATCAGGTGCTTCTTGTCCTCGGGCAGCCACTCGTCGATGGGCACCTGGAGCGACCTCGTCGTCTCCGGGGCGATGGCGTTGACGCGGATGTGATGACGCCCCAATTCGAGGGCGAGACTCTTCGTGAACTGTGTTATAGCGCCTTTGAAGGCCGAGTAGACGACGCCCCCGGGGATGCCTCGAAAGGCCTCGATGGTGGACACGTTGATGATGCTGCCGCCCTCGCCATGCTCGATGATCTTGGGGGCGATGGCGTGGGTGCAATAGAATATGTGCTTCAGATTGATGTTGTACAGGGCCTCCCAGTCCTCCTCGGTCGACCGCACGAAGCTCTTCCGAATCCCCAGGAAGTCGCCAACGTTGTTGACGAGGACGTCCACCCTGCCGAATGCCCCCATCGTCTCCTCCGTCATCCGGGCGACCTGGGCCTTGTCCTGCACGTCGGCCACGGACGCGATGGCTTCGCCGCCCATGTCCTTGATCTCTCGAGCCGTCTCTTCGGCCCGCTCAGCGTCTCGCTCCGCGACGACCACCCTGGCTCCGTGGGCGGCGAAGGTCTGCGAGATACTCTTGCCAATGCCCCCGCCTCCGCCGGTTACCACGGCCACCTTGCCACTCAGAGACGACGCGGAGCTTTTGAGCATCATGCCTTCCTTAGCGTGCGGTCGGGCGCCAGTGTACCACGGCGTTCCCGCATGCTATTCTTCGCCTCTCGCTCGGCCCGACGGAGGACGAAATTCGGATGCAGACCGAGAGCTCGAAACGGCGTTAGATCGCGGTGCTGCCCATCGGGTTGGGCCTCTACTTCTCCGTCCTCGATACCGGCGCGGTGGTCATCGCCCTGCCCACGATCGGCGACCATTTCGACGTCGATCTTGCAACGCTGCAATGGGTCACCCTCGCCTTTGCGATGACCATCGCCGCCCTGCTGCTTCCCGTTGGACGCGTCGCCGACCTCCTGGGACGCCGCCGCATCTTTATCGCCGGCTTCGGCGTCTACGCCGTTGGCGCCGTACTCTCGGCAACGGCTCAGGATATGAGCTGGCTCGTCGCGGCAAGAGCGCTTCAAGCCGTGGGCGCGGCGAGCCTTCAGGCCACGGGAGTCGCGATCGCCCTCACCATCTTCCCGCCCGAGGAACGGGGCCGGATTCTGGGCCTGACGACAACCACCGTCGCCCTCGGCATCGTCACCGGCCCGGCGCTGGGCGGCCTGATGGTCGACAGCCTCGGCTGGCGGTCGATCTTCCTCATCAGCGCCGTCGCAGGTCCAATCAACGGCGTGCTGGCGTACGCGCTGGTACCCCGAATCGAGAGTCCCGTCGATACCCACCGCAAGCCCGCGGACTGGCTGGGGATGCTCTCATCCGCGGTCGCCCTTGTCGCGGGACTGCTCGTCCTGGCCCGCGGTCAGGACTGGGGCTGGACCTCGCAAAACGTCTTCACCGCGGCCATCGTCGCCGTGGGCGCGATCGTCATCTTCGTGCGCACCGAGCTCAAGGCCGAGGCCCCGATGATCGACCTGCGTCTGTTCCGGCGCCGCCTGTTCGCGTTCGGCAGCCTGGCTGCGTTCTTCGCTTTTAGCGGGCTCGTTGCCAACGTCTTGCTCATGCCCTTTTATCTCCAGGGAATCCTGGAAATAACGCCGCGATTGACGGGACTGATGATCATGCCTCACGCGGTGATGCTGGGGGCGATGAGCATGTTCTCGGGCCGGCTCTCTGATAGGATCGGGGCGCGGACGCCAGCGACGGTGGGCATGCTCATCGCTTGCGGCTCCTACCTCGCCCTGGCGACCCTGGGCGCCAACTCACCGCTGTATGCGGCCCTGATCCCCATCGTCGGGACCGGCATGGGAATGGGACTCTTCTCGCCACCCAACAACAATTCCATCCTGAGCGCGGTCGAGCGCGAGCGATACGGTGTGGCGGCGGCTTTCATCGCCCTCGTGCGCAATACCGGCGGGGCCATCGGCGTCGCCCTGGCAACCCTGATGGTTACCGCCGCCATCACCGCTCAGGGAGTCGACCCCAACATCGGCGCCCTGCGCGACTCGGCCGTGGACGCCGACCCGCGGCTGATTCAGGGCTTCGTCAACGGCATGCGCTGGGCCTACCTGACCGCGGCCGGCCTGGTCGGACTCGCGGCCGCCCTCTCGGCGTTCCGCGGGCCGCGCCGAATCGACACCGGGACGCCGGAAGCGGTCGCTCCTGAGCAGCGAGCTGAGCGCTAAGCCCTGGCCCCTACCGGTAGGACAGGCCGGCTCGTCAGGAACAGCAACGCGCCCGCCAGAGCCACGATACCCATGGACCCCGCCCAGACGATCGAGGGGTCGACTCCGGCATCGAACAGCAGCCCATAAATAGGCGCCCCGAGACCAACGGCTGCGACCTGAAGAGGCGTAATGAGGCCCCGAATCGAGCCCAGGTGCTTCCGTCCGAAGTAGCTCGGCAAGATCAGGTTGCTCACGGCAAGGAAGGCGCCGCCGAAGAAGCCCCAGAGGCCGCTGCTCAGAAAGATTGTATACACCTCCCCATTCGTGAAGACCATGGGGATGAACGCGACAGCCAGGCCGATTCCGCCGACCATGCCCAGCGCACGAGGCCCTATCCGCTCGCCGAAAACGCCGAAGCGTATCGCCGTAAAGATCAACACCACCGGGTCCGTGGCAATGCCGAGAGAGAGCACCCCGGAAGTGATGCCGACATCCTGCCAGAACGCTACGCGGTGGACGATCATCCCGCTTACCACGAAGCCGAACACGCCCATCGCGATCATGATCTGCCACAGCGTGCGCGTGCGCACGGCCTCCCGCAGCGTCCAGTCTCGCTCGGCGACGAGCGGCGTCGCTCGCTCCGTTTTTGCACGCTTGGTGGAGCCTTCCTCCAGGGTCACTCCCAGGTCTTCCGGAGACCCGCGGAGAAACAGGAAGCTGATCGGAATGGCGACGATCCCCATCACCGCGCCGTAAACCACCCAGGCGCCCCGCCAGTCGAACGTGTCGATCAGCCACGTGGCGGCCAGGGCCGAAGCCGCACCGCCGGCGGGCAGCCCGATCGTGGCGATAGCCATGGCCCTGCCACGCCTCGCCGCGAACCACTTGGCAACGGGCACCATGGTGATGATGTTGGAGCCGGGGCCGCCAATCGCCACGAGTCCAGTGATGGCGGACAGCAAGTAAAGTGTCCACAGATGCTGGACCAGGCCCAGCGAGATGACGGCTCCGGCGCCGATCAGGCCCGCGGCCATACCCAGCCACCGGGGGCCGAACCGGTCGACGAGGATGCCGACCAGCGGTCCCACCATGCCGGCCACGACAAGCCGCAACGTCACCGCCAGGGAGAGTGCGCTGCGGCTCACGCCGAGATCGGCGCCCATGTCCGCCATGAAGAACGAGAAGGTCGAGGGCCCCAGCGACGCCGCGGCCATGTGCATCACGAACACCGACGCGACCACCACCCAACCGTAGTAGATTCGCGATGGCAGCGGGACGGGAACGGTCGGGTATCGGATCATCAAGGGGGCCTGCGCCATTCTAGGTGCCGTCGTTATTCAGGGTCAAACAGGACCAGGCGGCCTTGCGTGCCTCGACCGGAATCCTGTATCTTCATCGCCGAACCCTATGCACCGGAGGACCACGCTGAGCCCCGACCCCGACTCCTCAAACTCACCCCCTACAGTTCTCGTCGTAACACCCCACCCAGACGACGCCGAAAGCGGCGCCGGAGGGACCCTCGCCCGGTTCGCAGCTCAGGGAAGCAAAGTGGTTATCGTGGTCTGCACCAACGGCGACAAAGGCTCGTCCGATCATGAGATGAGCGCCAAGGATCTCGCCGCGCTCCGCGAACGCGAGCAGCTCGAGTCGGCGAAGGTCCTTGGCGTCGACCACGTCAGTTTCCTGCGGTTTCCAGACCAGACGCTGGAAGACAGCTCCGACTTTCGCGAGCGCGTCGTGCGCGAGATCAGGACACACAAGCCGGACATCGTCTTCACCATGGACCCCAACAGGAACTACCTCAGCCATCGGGACCACCGCATGGCGGGACGGGTCACCCTCGACGCCGTTTTTCCCTTTGCCAGGGACCACCTCTCCTACCCCGAGCATCTGGAACAAGGACTCCACCCTCACAAGGTCCGCGAGGTCTACTTGTGGGGGTCAGACCAGCCCGACACCTTCCTCGACGTCACCGATACTTTCGAGATCAAGATGCAGGCCCTCTTCTGCCACCGGAGCCAGGTCGGCGATCGTGCGGAAGGCGACCGCGAAGGCCGCTGGCGTCAGCGCTTCGCCGAGGCCGGTAAACGCGCCGGCGTCGAGCTTGCCGAATCGTTCAAACGAATAGAGATGGGGTACTAGGCAACCCCTGAGCCAAGGAGGCAACATGGACACGATGACGATCGACCTGACCGTGGACGGCAAGAAGGTGCAGACCGCGGTCGCCAGGCCAGAGGGTGACGGCCCACATCCGGCGGTGCTGGTCGCCATCGACGGCCTCGGCATGCGCGACTACATCCACGCGGTCGTCGCGGACCTGGCGAAAGCCGGTTACGCCGCCATCTCGCCAGACCTTTTCCACGGCGGCGACCTCGACTTCACCACCCTGCGCGACGAAAGCGTCCTCAAGGACATGAACGCCGCGATCGAGCACCTGCAAGCCCAACCGTTCGTCCGTCAGCACGGTTTCGGCGTCACCGGCTTCTGCATGGGCGGACGCATTACTTATCTGATAGCCGCCGCGCGGCCCGACGTCATTCGCGCCGGAGTCGTCTGGTACGGAGGCAACATCATGGTCGCCAAGGCCGACGGCGACATGCCATCCCCCTTCGACCAGAGCGCCAGCATCGCCGCGCCCGTCCTCGGCCTCTTCGGCGTCGAAGACTCCAACCCATCGCCCGACGACGTGAAGAAGATCGACGCCGAGCTCACCCGATTGGGGAAGGCGCATGAGTTCCACTCCTTCGAGGGCGCGGGTCACGGCTTCCACACCAGCGACCGCCCCGACATGTTCCGCCCCAAGGTCGCTGAAGACGCCTGGGGGAAATGCATCGCCTGGTTCGACAAACACGTCAAAAGCGCCTCGTAGATGGCAGGCGATAAGCTCGGCGTCGGCATCATCGGGGCCAACCTCGACTATGGTTGGGGCACGCGGGCCCACCTGCCGGCGTTGACCGCCATGCCCGAGTTCCGTGTCGCCGCGGTGTGCACCCGGCACGCCGAGACCGCTCGGGCCACCGCCGAGCGGTACGGCATCCCGCACGCCTTCACGAGCCCGGAGGAGCTGGCGGCGCACCCCGACGTCGACGTCGTGTCCGTCTGCGTCCGCGTACCGGGGCATCGCGACCTCGTGATGGCGGCCCTCAACGCCGGGAAGCACGTCTTCTGCGAGTGGCCTCTGGGAGCGAATAGCGACCAGGCGAAAGAGATGCGCGACCTCGCCGAAGCGAAAAACGTCCGTCACATGGTGGGGCTGCAAGCGCGCGGGGCTCCCGCGATCGATTACGTCAAGCAGCTGGTGGACGATGGGTACGTCGGCCGAGTGGTTTCCTCCTCGATGGTCTCGTCCCAACCGGGAGCGGGCACGAAGCCGCCCTACTTCGCCTGGTCCGTGGACGCCGACCTCGGCGCGAACACGCTCACGATCCCCGGCGGCCACTCCATCGACGCCCTGTGCTACGTGCTCGGCGAGTTCCGCGAGGTCTCCGGCAAGGTGACGACCCAGATCACCAAGGCCGTAAACACCGAGACGGGCGAAGAAATGCACGTGACGTCGCCCGACCAGATGCTGGTCAGCGGCGCCCTCGAAAGCGGCGCCTCGGCCTCCGTCCACATCAGCAACGTCCCGGCCCACGTACCGGGCTTCCAGTGGGAGGTCCATGGCACCGAAGCAAGCCTTGTTCTTTCGGCGGATGGAGCCGTCCAGTACGCGCCCCTCAGCCTCCGTGGCGGACGCCGCGGCGACAAAGGCCTCGAAGAGATGCCGGTCCCGGCCCAGCACCGCTGGGCCCCCGACGCTGTCCCCGATGGCGCGCCCCTTAACGTGGGGCAGCTCTTCTCACGCCTTGCGCGGGCCATCCGCGACGGCTCGCCGGTGGACCCTGACTTCGAGGCTGCCGTCACCCGGCACCGCCTGCTCGACGCCGTCAAGGCCGCGTCCGAGACCGGCCGTACCCAGACCCTGTAGCTGACCGCAAACTCGGCGGCGCGACTGTGAAGACGGGCCTCGCTTTTGCTACAGTATTCTGAGTTGCCCAAGCGCCTGACCATGAGCAAGACGATGCTGTTCCTCCGCGCCCTTGGCGCCGAAGTTTTCGGTACTTTTCTCCTCGTTTGTATCGGGACTTCGATTATCGCTACGGCCGTGGTCACGGACGCCGGCGTCACATTGTGGCAGGTGGCCCTCGTCTGGGGCTTTGGCGTCACGCTCGCCATCTACGCCGCCTCCGCCTTCTCGGGAGCGCACCTGAACCCCGCCGTGAGCCTGGCCTTCGCCCTGTTCCGTCCCGGCGACTTCCCCCGATGGAAGCTGCTTCCCTACTGGGCGAGCCAGATCGCCGGCGGCGTGCTCGCCGGCGCCGTCGTCCTTCTGAGCTTCCGCGGCTTCATCTCACGATTCGAGGCCTCGGAAGGTATCGTTCGCGGCGAACCGGGCAGCCAGCTTTCCGCGATGATGTTCGGCGAGTATTTCCCTAACCCGGACGTCCATGGCGTCGACGAAGCGGCCCAGGCGTTGGTCTCCGCCCCGGTGGCGGCCCTCGTCGAAGGGCTCGGCACCGCGATCCTCGTTCTCGTCATCTTCGCCCTGGTTGACCACCGCAACCCGATTTCCCCCGTCCGCCGGATGACTCCCATCTTCATCGGACTGACGATCAGTGTCCTCATCCTGGCGTTCGCGCCTCTGACGCAGGGCGGGTGGAACCCGGCGCGCGACTTTGGCCCCAGGATCGTCGCCTTCCTCGCCGGTTGGGATTCGATCGCCATCCCGGGGCCTTCCTCCGGCTTCTGGGCCTACATCGTCGGCCCGATCGTCGGCGGGTCCACTGGGGCGCTCGCCTACCAGACGCTCTTCAGGCCCGCAATTTCGAAACTTGCGTGGTCCCGTCCCGATGTGGACGACCCTCCCGGAAGAGCCCCCAAACGCGAGCCATGAAGGACGTCCTCTTCGTGTGCGTGCATAACTCGGGCCGAAGCCAGATGGCCCGAGCACTGTTCAACCGGGCCGCTCAGGAGCGTGGCCTGGCCTTGACCGCCGGCTCCGCTGGAACGCACCCCGCCCGCGAGGTCAACCCGGTGGTGCTGCAGGTCATGCGCGAGATTGGTCTCGACCTCTCAGCCGAGCGGCCCCAGCCCCTGACCGACGCCATGGCCTGCGACGCCAGCCGGATTTTTACGATGGGCTGCCGGGTCGATGCCCGGGAGTGCCCCGCCATCCTCCTACGTGACGTCGAAGACTGGGGCCTCCCCGACCCCAAGGGCAAGCCCCTTCACGACGTGCGAGATATCCGCGACGAGGTCGCACCGCTAGTCGAGACGCTCATCGAGTCGCTTGACGGCTAGGGTGGGCAACCATACACTCCGCGATGCAACGCGGGGCCATGGGAGGCATCATGGGCAAGACCGTCATCATGCACATCGACGAGGCGCCCCTTGTCCGGGGTGAGCTGACACCTCCGGGCGAACCCATTCGCCGCGCCAACCAGGTCATCGGCGACCTCGAAGAAGGCCCGTGGATCAACGTGAGCGGTATGCCGCCCGGCACCGAGATCAAGCCCCACACTCACGACCTCGACGAATGTATCTACGTCATCGAAGGCTCGTTGACCATCGGCGACCGTGAGTGCACTCCCGGCACCGTCGTCTACGTCGAGCGAGATACCGAATACGCGTTCAAGGTCGGGCCCGACGGCGTTCGGTTCATGAACATCCGTCCCGGCCTGGCCCGCATCAGGTTTCGGGGCGAGTCGGAGTACGCCGACGGCAACCTCACCAAGGCTCGACGCGCCTGACCCCGCGGCCGCTCCCCGGCAAACGGAAGGGATCAACGGAGGCAACAATGGGCAAATCGATCATCATGCACGTCGACGAGGCTCCGTTGATCCAGGGCGAGCTGACTCCGCCCGGGGAGCCGATACGCGACGGACGGCAGATCATCGGCGACTTGAAGGAAGGTCCGTGGGTCCACGTCAACGGCCTGCCGCCGGACCAGGAGATCCCCGTGCACTCCCACGACCACGACGAGTGGATCTACGTCCTCGAAGGCTCCCTCTCCATCGGCGAGCGGGACTGCGGCCCAGGAACCGTTGTTTACGTGGAGCGCGACACCGACTACAGTTTCACGGTCGGACCGCGTGGAGTTCGCTTCATCAACCTCCGTCAGGGCCTCGCCCAGATCAAGTTCGAGGGCGACAAAGGCTACGGAGACAGCGTACTGGTGAAGGAGTGATCGGGCCCCGCGGGTGCTCGACTTCCCCCTATAACGAGAGCCTAGCTGACGTCGACCATAGGGCGGCCCGACTCTTTGAGGCTACGGACGACCTCTGGAAATGCCTTCCGGGCGACCGAGCGCACGAACTCCTCGGTCTGCGTCTCCAGCGGAAACGGCAAGATGACCTGGTGCAGCCCCGGCATCTTGCGGCCCCGGGCCGTCACCTGGCCCAGCGCCTCGAAGGCCTTGGTGGAGAGCGTCACCGTCGGGACCCCCAACTTCTCGAGCTCGATGCTGTCGTGGATACACCACGCGGTGCAGGAGCCTCAGTTGCCGAGGGCGGTAATCACCGCCCCACATTCGCGGCCCAGCTCTTCGAGGTCTTCCCGCGGTAGGGGGCTGCTCTTGAACTTGCCCTTCACCACGATGCGCGCCACTCCGTGCTGCTCCGCAAGGAGCGTTTCGAACTCCTCGAACAGGACGCCCATCGACCACCAGCCGTTGTGGATGTAGCCGACGGCCGCATCGCGCAGGTCGCCGGCCCTGGGCGCCAGCGCTATCGCTTCCTTCGGCTTCTCTGCAACCGGGACCATCAACTCCATTAGAGTTCTCCCCTCGTCACGAGGCCTTCGCCTTCGGGTACACCTCGGGCCGCGACTCCTCGCCCACCGGATGGTAGTCGGAGGGGCCCGGCCGGATATTCATGAACCGCACGCCCTGGTCGCCGACCGTGAACTTGTACTGCGTGTCGTGCTCGATATAGAGGCAATGGCCGGGGCCCAACGTCCGCTTGCCGACTTTGATGTCACCTTCGAGGATGTGAATGATCTCCGTCTGCGAGTGGCTGTGGTGTTTGGTCTCGTGACCGGGCGGCAACGCGATGACCATCGCGCGAAGCCCCTCGTCGATATCGCCGATCAGTTGGGTGCCGAGATGTCGCGGACCGGTCTGTACCTCGCGCTCGAGGATATACGGCGCTTCGTCGATATGCGTGATCTCGATCTTGCCCATGGCCGCCTCCTTCTGTGGACAGAGTGAGAATACCCACCCTAGTCAGGACTGTCAACGGACCAGGCCAGGGGCTGTCGCCCTCGCCGCTCGCGTTAGGACCGGATACAGAATCGGGGGGTCGAGACGGTGCAGAAACCGGAGAGTCCAGAGAGGGCGTAGCCCTCTTTGGCAAGGGTTGAAGGGGATGTGCCCCTTCTATGAATCTCTACCCGAAGGGCTACCTTGAACCCCCTCAAGGGGGTTTGGGGGTGTCCCTCGGTGCCCCGTTGGCAATGCCAGCGCCTCTACCGCCCTCAGACCGCAATCCCGTATAGCTCTGCGGCATTCCGGAACAGAATCCTGTCGCGTTCGGCTTCCGGAATCCCCTCGAAGTTACGCTCGATGTACCCGGCCGAGTCCGGCCATGTCGAGGTCTCGTGCGGGAACTCCGAGCCCCACAGAATGTTCTCCACCCCGATAACCGAGCGCAGCCGAAGGCCCGCCTTCTCGAACCACGTCGTCACGTAGCACTGCTTGTGGAAGATATCGCTGGGCGGCCGGTCCATCTCCAGCGGTTCGGCGCCTTTTCGGCAGATGCGCTCCCGCTCGTGGTCCGCCACTTCGATCATGAACGGCACCCAATCGATGCCGGTGGAAGCAAAGACGACCTTCAGTTCAGGGAACCGTTCCGCCACCCCCGAGTACAGGAACCGGCAAAGCGCCATGCCGCTGCTCGCGGGACGGCGGACCGTATCGAAAGCGCGGGCTACCGCCGGGTTAAAACCTTCGTAGATGTCTAGCATGAGGCTCGGCGCGCTACCGGAGTGAAAACACACCGGCACACCCAACTCCACAACTTTGGCCCAGAACGGGTCCCACTGCGCGTCGTAGAGGTGCGGCGATGCCTTATTAATGCGCCACGGAGCCACCGGCATGACAATGCCCCGATGGCCCGCGCCGACCGCGCGATCCGCCTCCGTCACGGCGGCCTCCACGGTGGTCACCGGGACGAGCGCCTGCGGGACGAACCGCACGCTGGCCTCAGCCCAGGATTCCAGAAGCCAATCGTTGTACGCACGGACCGCCGCCAGCTCAAGCGCCGGGTCTTCGAGGGCGCCCAGGACCTCGCCGCCGATGCCCGCGGCGCTCGGGTACAACACCTGCACGTCGATGCCGTCCCGGTCCATCGCCGCGAGACGCGCCGACGGGTCATAGCTGGCCGCCGGGACTTCGCTCCAGGTCTGCGGGTCGGTGAATCGGTCCTCCGACAGAGCCCCCGTCGCTGCGAGGCGCGTGTCCGCCCGTACCTTGCCATCGACGACCCAGCGCTCGGTACCGTCTGCTTGCCGCGCGACGTGAGGCGCTCGGTCCCCCCATTGCCGCTTCGACAGCCGCGCGGTCCACAGGTCAGGCGGCTCCTGAACGTGATCGTCCGCCGAGATCAATCGCCGCGCATCGCCCATCTGCTTCCTCGGAGCTCAGCCCAGCCGGTAGACCCGCTTCGGGTTCTCGGCCAGGATTTGATGCTGTTCATCTTCCGGGACACCCTCGAACGCCCTGGAAAGGAACTTCTGCGTGTCCGGCCAGAGCGCCGTGGGGTGCGGGAAGTCCGTCTCCCACATGATACGGTCCACGCCGATGACGTAGCGGTACTCCTGAAGGGCCGATACCTCATACCAGAAGTCGACATAGCACTGGCGGTGAAAGACGTCGCTGGGCCGGTTCGGTAGACCATGGTCCCAGAGCCGGCCCAGCTCCCAGGCATGGTCGCAGGCCTCAAGCAGCCAGGGAAGCCACCCGATGCCGCTCTCGGCCCCGACAAACACGAGGTCCGGAAAGCGGTCCAGGACGCCGGCGAACAGAAAATTGGCGAAGTATTGGGACTGAATGCTGAACCCCGACGAGGCCAGTGACGCCGCGTGCCTGCGCTCCTCGGTGCCGGGCAGGGGATCGAGCCGCATGCTCGATGGCGCCGCCCCCGACCCATGCATGCTGACGATCATCTGCGCGTCACGGGCCGCTGTCCACAACGGGTCCCAATACGGGTCGCTGTAGTTCGGCAGGCCGCGAAGGTGCGGCGTGCCGAAGAGCAGGAGGCCACGATGCCCGTTCTTCGCGTTGCGCCCGACCTCCTCAATCGACAGTCCCATGCTGGAATGCGGCAGGACGCTGAGTGCGACGAACCGCTCCGGGTTCACCGCCAGCCACTCCTCGGTGAGCGCGTCGTTGTACGCCCGAACGCAGTCGGCCTCGAACTCTGGCTCCCGGCCCTGGAACCGCTCGCCGCTGACCCCCGTCGTGTTGGCGTACATGACCTGGCAATCGATGCCATCCATGTCCATGTACGCCATGCGCCCGTGGGCGTCGTAGACGCCGAGCGGTATCTCGTCCCACCGGTCGGGCCAGCTCACCCGGTCCGGCATCACGGCGGGGCAGATGCTCAGATAGCCGGAGCGCTCGCCATCGATGACCCACTCTTCCTTACCGTCGTGCTCCTCGATATGCGGTATCCGGTCGCCCCACTTCGCCTTGGACATTCGGCTCGTCCAGGTATCCGGCTTCTCCTGGATGTGCGAGTCGACGTCGATGCGCCTGTATTCCATAACGGACCCCTGAAGCGCGGTTTGCGCCATGCTACTGCGCCGGTTTCGTCGTGTCCAGCACCCCCGCGAACCCGATCAGCTTCGTCCATCCGCTCGCCCTGAGCCTGTCGAAGGGTCGGCGCCGCTTGCTAGTGCCCGGGCCAGATCGCCCTTACGACAGTAGTGCTGGAGCCGTGAGCCCCATAAGCTTCGTGCGACTCGTAGTCGCCGCCATCCTTGTGCATCCGGGATTCGTGGGCACTTTCTGCGCTGTTAAGCGTTGAAGCTTGCTCGATTTCCAGTCCCGAGAGCTCGGCGACGATCGCTTCGGGGGTCGTCAGGCTCTGAAGGTCTTCCTCCGACCAGCCGGAGGGAGGACAGGACTTGTCGTGGCTCACGAAGAGCAACGTGCCTCCCGGAGCCAGCCCCCTCGAGATGTTCGCCAGCATCCTCGCCCGTTGCGCGGGGAACAACTGGATGTAGAAGGACGTTATCAGATCGTATTGGGCCTTTGGCCGGTATGTGGAGGCGTCGGCCACAACGAACTCGACGGTCACGCCTTGCTCGGCCGCCAGCCGCCTGCCCTTTTCGATGGCGACCATGGAGTAGTCGACCGCCGTCACCTGCCACCCCTGCCTGGCGAGCCACGTCGCGTTGCCGCCGGTCCCGCAACCGACTTCCAGGGCTCGTCCCGGCGCCAGCCGCTCGACCTGCGCAGCGAGAATCTCATCCGAACCTGAGCCGCAGTCTTCCATCCCGGCCCACATCTCGTCCCAGAATTCGGGTGTGTCTGTCGGCATGATCCTCGCGCCTCCGCACCATCACGCCGGCAGCGGCGGCATCGTCGACAGGAGACGGCCCCAGCCTTCGCTGACCTGCTCGACCCCGGCGACCCGGAGGCAGCGCCACAGCGTTACCTGGCTGGCGGTGACGACCATCTTGCCCAGTCGTTGCTCGATCCGGTCCGCGGCGTCGAAGACACGCCATAGGTTGCAGGGGAAGAACATCGCGTCGGCATCGGGACTGCAAGCCCCAACCCCGAACTCGACGATCTCGTCCGGGCTCTGCGCGGTGATCGCTTCATCGGGGCCGTCCACCAACCTGGCGTCGGGCGCGACGCTCGCGACCTCCATCCCGGCGGCCTCCAGGCCCGCGGTCAACCCGTCGTTGATGTACGAGGAGTAGGGAGTGGCCAGCGTCACTCGTTTCGCCCCGAGGGCTCGGAGGGCCATCATCGCCGAGGGGCTGGTGCGGACAACCGGGATCCCCGTGACGGCGCCCACGCGACGCTCCATGTCCATCGCGGACTCCCCGGAGCGCGACACCGTGCTGTGGAGCACGATCAGCGCGATCACGTCGACCCCCGCCTGGGCCAGATAACGCGCGCAGGACTCGATCTCGCCATCCATGCGTTTCAGGTCATCGGGCGTGGCGGGAAGGTCCGGGACCCAGAACCGCTGCGCGTGAACCGTGACGCCCGGAGGCACGGCGCGGTTGAAATCGGGCTCGACGACGACGTTTCCGGCCGGCAGGATGATTCCGACACGCTTTTCCGTGGGCATCGAGGACTCTCCTTCTGGAGCGGCTCCAGGTCGGCTGGATTCTAGGTGAGGCCCTCAGGGACGTCAAGGCGTCTTGACGAGGCCCGACGGCGTCGCTAGGCTGGCCTCGATCGTCGTCGACCGGAGGAAACTTGATGAAGCTTGCCGACAGAGTCGCAATCGTCACAGGGTCCGGCCAGGGAATGGGCCGCGCCGTCTCCGTCCTCTTCGCCAGCGAGGGGGCAAAGGTTGCCCTCGCCGAGCGGAACGAGGAGACCGGCGTCGAGACCACCGAGGCAATCAAGGCCGCCGGAGGCCAGGCCGTCTTCATTCCCACCGACGTCTCCAGCGCCCAGGCTGTCGAGGAGATGGTGCAACGGACGGTCGACACCTTCGGTGGGGTCGACATTCTCTACAACAACGCGGCCCGCCTCAAGCCGAACCCGCCTGTCTCGGAAGCGGTGGCCGAGATGTCCGAGGAACACTGGACGCAGGTGATCGACATCAACCTCTCGGGGTATTACCGATGCGCCAAGTACGCCATCCCGCATATGATCGAGCGCGGAGGCGGCGTCATCATCAACGTGTCGTCCACGGCCGCCTTCTCAGCAGGCGGGAACTACGCCGCCTACTCCACCTCGAAGGCGGGCATCCTCAGCCTCACCCGCTCGATGGCCATTGATTACGCCGCCAACGGCATCCGGGTCGTTGCCATCTGCCCCGGCCCCATCGACACGCCCCGGTTCCGCGGGACGCCGGACCCCAAGTTCGGCTCCGGCGAAGACCGCGTCCGCAACCGAGGCAAGACGGTGCCCCTGGGCCGTGTTGGAACGCCCGAGGACATCGCCAAGGCCGCGCTATTTCTCGTGTCCGACGACGCCTCGTTCATCACCGGGACCCACCTCCTGGTCGACGGCGGGGCGCTGCTACGGACGACGTAGTGACCGGAAAGGGGTAGCTATGGACAAGCCATCGATAGGCCTCACCGAAGCTCTCGCCCGTTGGGTGGCCGAGGCCACGTACGAGGCGCTGCCGCGAGAAGCCGTCCACGCAGCCAAGAGGGCGCTCCTCGACACACTCGGCGTCGCCATTGCCGGCTCGACGCAACCGGTGGGCCGCATCGTCATCGACTACACCCGCGACGCGGGCGGCGCCCCCCAGGCCGGCGTAATCGGCGCCGGCTTCAAGACCAACGTTGCCAACGCCGCCTTTGCGAACGGCGTCATGGCCCACGCCACCGACTACGACGACACCTGGCTGCCTCTCGGTCACCCGACCTGCTCCGTGCTGCCGCCCGTGTTCGCCCTGGCCGAGAAGCTCGGTTCGACAGGCCGGGACATCATCCTCGCCACGGTGGTCGGCTTGGAGATCCACGGCAAGGTGGGCTACGGACCGAAGATGCCCGCGTTCCACACGACCGGGATCTACGGGGCTCTCGCCGCGGCGGCTGCATCGGCCAAGATGCTCGGCCTCGACCGCTGGGGGTCTCAAATGGCGCTGGCGATCGTGGCCTCCCACGCTAGCGGCGTCGGCTCCCAGATCGGCACGATGACAAAACCCTCGCACGCCGGCAACGCGGCGGCAGTTGGTGTACGTGCGGCGATGCTGGCCGGCGCCGGCTTTACCGGCGACCAGGATGCCCTGGGAGCCCCCCGGGGCTACGTCGAAGGCTTCCTCGGGAAGGACCGTTTCGACACCGGGCGGGTCATCGCCAGCCTGGGCAACCCCTATCAGGTCATCTCTCCGGGTATCGGCGTCAAGAAGTATCCAACCTGCTACTTGAACCACCGCGCACTGGACGCCATCCTGCCGATGGTCATCGACAACGACGTCCGGCCGGAACAGGTGGAGGAGGTCGTCGTCACCGTGCCCAACGAAGGCTGGCTCAACCGCATGGACATCGACTTCGGCCTGCGCGGCAAGTTCAGCATCCAGTACAACATGGCCGAGGCCATCCTCGAGCGCCGCATCGTCCTCGAGAGCTTTGCCGACGACCACGTCCACCGGCCCGAGGCGCAGGCGATGATGCAGCGCGTCCGGCTCAAGGTCGACCCGACGATCCCAGGCGACTACGAGGGCGCGATAAACCCCATCAGCATCCGCCTCAAGGACGGTCGTGTCTTCGACGGCCGGGAAGACGTCCCCCACGGCGAGTGGAGCGACCCCCTCACCGACGACGAGCTCGAGGCCAAGTACCGGGACAACGCGCTCCGCGTCCTCGCCCCCAGCGACTGCAACCGGAGCGTCGAGCTTTTGTGGGGCCTCGACAGCCTGTCCGACGTGCGCGAACTGGCCGAGCTTTACGCAGGCGCGGCGGTCATGGCGGCGCGCTAGAAGCCTCACGCCTCACCAGGAGTGGTCGATGGACGGGGAGTATCACGTCGATGGTACGCATGCCGTGTGGAGGACCTTCCACAAGAAGGACAGGTCCGCAAGCGTGGCGCTGCTACTCGACGGGAGTGACGGAGGACCGGAGGCGGTCCACAGTGTTCAACCCAACGCCTCTGTACCTCCCCATTTCCATCAAGGCGCCCAATTCCAACTGGTCCTGCAAGGGTCCTTGCAGTTCCCCCATCTGCGGCTCGACGCCATCGCCGTTCACTACACCGATCACAACGTACCCTATGGTCCTTTCACGGCCACGAGTGACTCCCGAATGATGGTGGTACACGCCAAGCCTGCCGGTCAGATCTACATGAACGAACCCGGGGCCACGAGGCAGACGAACCCCCTGGGCCGCGCAATAGGAATATCAGCATCCGACATAACATGGGAAACGCTTGTCGGCCATACGCGCGTGCGCTGCAAGCGGTTGATCGACGAACCCACTGGTTTGCGAGCCATGATTCTCCAGGGTGCCGCTGCCGACACGATCGACCTGGGTATGTCGCGTTTCGGCCGTTTTGACATCGTTCTGAGCGGGAGCATCGACGTTGGAGGGACTGCGCTCGGCAAGAACAGCCTGCGCTTCGTCAGCGGCGATGTGATCCCGGCCCCTGCTGTCTGCGGTCCGCACGGCGCCACCGTTGTGGTTTTGGATTTCGACCAGGATGCATCCCTATCGTATGGAGGGTCTATCGCTGGACGGCATCACGAGATGCAGGAAGAGTCAGACGCGGTGACGAGACGTTAGCGAATCGGAGAGCCGCCCCCTAGACCTCGAGCCCGTAAAACCTGGCCACGTTCTCGCCCAGGATCTTGTGCTTCGACTCCTCCGGGATATCGGCACGGTCGCGAATCGCCCGAGCGGCCCCGGGGAAGATCGCGTCGGGGTGCGGATAATCGGTGGCCCAACCCAAGACCTCGTCGCTGACCAGCGCGGCCATCGCCGGAATCGCCCGCTCCGTCGGGTCTCCAGAAATGAAACCCTGACGAAGGAAGTACTCGGTGGGCGTCATTGTCAGGCCCTCGACCTCCCAATCGAAGTACTCCACGTGCTCGTCCATCCGCTCCAGCCAGTGAGCCAGCCAACCGGCGCCCGACTCCAGGAACGCGAAGCGGAGCTTGGGATGCCGTTCCATCACGCCTCCCGCGATCAGGCTCAGGAGTGCGATCTGCTGCTCGTGGGGGTGCGAGATCATGTGCTGGTGCCAGTGCAGGACGAAGCGGTCGGCCCCCGCCGTCGGCACGTTCATCGTGGTGCCTTCGTGGAAGCCGACGGGCACGCCCATCTCCTCGATGGCGGACCAGAACGGCTCGTAGGCGGGGTGAAACCAGTTGCGGCCGTTCACCGGGTTGGGCCTCAGGAAGACGCCCTTGAAGCCCAACTCACCGACGCCCCGCTGCGCCTCGGCGATTGCGGCGTCGACGTCCTGAATGGGCAGGATGCCAACGCCCACGAGACGCTTGGGGTCGGCGCGACAGTAGTCGGCCAACCAGTCGTTGTAGGCGCGACACAGGGCGGTGGCTAGCTCAACGTCGGTGAGGCCGGCGATCCGAAGCGACGTCGTGGGATAGAGCACGGCGATATCGATCTCTTCCTCATCGAGGTCTTTGAGCCTCTCGTTGGGATCGTAGCCGCCAGCGCGCCCGGTCGCATTGCCCTGGGTCTTACCCTTCTGACTGAACTGCGAGGCAGCCGGGAGGAGCTTTCCGTCCAGCATCACCACATCGCGGCCCTCGTCGTCCTTAACCCGCTTGGGGCCCCGGGAGTGGTACTTCGGGTCCAGGTAATCGATCCACATGCTGGCCGGTTCGATCACGTGTCCGTCGCTATCAACGATCAGAGGGCCTGCCATCGCCGCCTCCTGTTATCAACAAAGACTACCGGCAGCCTACGCAGGGGCTTTTGAGGTGTCAAGCCCGCAACGCACCGCCGTCGCCCCCTCCGCTCACCCTGAGCCTGTCGAAGCGCGGGCTCACCCCTCGCCGCGTCGGAGAGGCCCCAGGGGAGAGGTCGCTTGACGACATTTCCACGCCCCACCTACAATCCCACCGGTTATGGACACGTCCGCATGGTGAATCAAGGTCTGGCAGGGCTCGAGCGACTGGTGAGCGGCACCGAGGGACCGCGGACGCAGCGTCTTCTCGGAAACCTCGCCTTCGTTCTCCAGTTCCGGCCGTCCAACGAAGCTGCGCCCTTCTTCCTGTCCGTTGCCGGCGGAAAGGCCCAATCGGCCCAGGGCGAGCACGGCAAACCGACCGCGACCCTCACCGGAACGGAGAACGCCCTGCTACGCGTCATAGATGGCGAGATCGACGTCACTCATCTCCTCGCCCGCGGCAACGTAAAATCCTCCGGAGACTACTATCACGTCATCGACCTGAGCCGGCTGGCGCTGGCCGTTCAGCAGTCCAGGCCGCGGTGACGGCGTGAGACGCGTCGCCGTCGTCGGGGTCGGGCAGATGCCGTTCAAGACGCGCTATCCCGACAAGAACTACCAGGAGCTCAGCTTCGAGGTTGCGAAGGCGGCAATGGACGACGCCGGCCTTGGCCGCGACGACATCCAGAGCGCCGTCTACAGCATCTATAGCGACCCGCTGATGCGTCAACAAGCCGCGGACGTGATGATCCACGACTACCTGGGGCTCAAGGGCAAGCCGGGCGTGCGCATCACCGCGGGAGCCTCCACCGGCGGCTTCGCCTTCCGCGCCGCCTACGCCGAGATAGCATCGGGACTCGCGGAGACCGTGCTACTGGTCGGTGTGCAGAAGGCCGGCGACCTGATCAACCCGGACAATATGCACCGCGGCGAAGGCATCATGATGGCCGAGTCGATCACCCACGACACGATCTGGCAGCACCCCTACACCCCATTCCCGCCCGCAGCCTGGGGCCTGATGCTCAACGCCCACATGGACCGCTTCGGGGCGCCCTCCGAGGAGCAGCTCGCCCGCGTCGCCCTGAAGAACCACACCAACGCCATGAGCAACCCCAACGCCCAGTTCAAGCTCGGCCTCACCCTGGAAGACATCCTCAACTCGAGGCTCATCGCCTGGCCCACGACCATGTACGAGACCTGTGCCTTCGCCGAGTGCGCCGTCGCCCTCGTCCTGGCCTCCGAGGACGCCGCCGGGGAGCTCAGCCGAGAGCCGGTCTGGGTCACCGGCGTGGGGACCTCTGTCGAGGGCGGCCTCCCCGACTCCAGCGGCGAGATGTACGGGCGACTCCCCGCCGTCCACCGCTCCGGGCGGGCCGCGATGGAAATGGCCGGAGTCACGGACCCGGTGGCCCAGATCGACTTGATGGAGGTCCACGACATCTTCACCGGCCTCGAGATCATGGCTTACGAGGAGCTCGGCCTTTGCACCCTTGGGGAAGGCGGACGGCTCATCGACGACGGCTTCGTCGAGAAGAGCGGCCCGGTCCCCGTGAACCCTTCCGGCGGACGCGTCGCCTGCGGCCATATCGCGGGAGTCTCGTCCGTGTTCAGCGTCGGCGAGATCGTCGTACAGCTGCGCCGGGAGGCTGGGGAGCGACAGGTGCCCATCAATGCCGGACGTGGCCTCGTCTCGACCGTCGGCGGTCCCGCCGCATCGGTCGCGTCTGCCGCCATCCTCGAGGTCAACGGCTAATGTCGGACATGAACGCCCCCTTCGAGGTCCCGGACCTTATCGCCAACCACTACCGCTACAGCTACGGCGGCATTTCGCGTTTTTTCCGCGAGGTCGTCGAAAATCGCCGGCTCATGGGCACCCGTTGCGAAGACTGCGGCTTTGTCTGGTGCCCGCCGAGGCTCCACTGCTCGCACTGCTACGGGGAGACGTCCTGGGTCGAGCTCGGTGGCGAGGGCACCGTCCTCACCGCCACGTTCTGCTACTACGTTCCCAGCAACTACTCGCTCCACGACTACCTTCAAATGCCCTACGTCCTGGCGTTCATCCAGATGGACGGTGCCGACACGGGGCTCTACAGCGCAGTCGAAGTCCCGGAGGTCGTCATCGGTTCGGTCACCACGGGGATGCGAGTTCGGGCTGTCTTCCGCGAGAAGCGCGAAGGCAGACTCACCGACTTCTATTTCGTTCCCGTCGAGGGCGCCCCATGAGCCAGCGAAGCCTTGAAGGGAAAGTGGCCCTGATTACCGGCGGCGGTCGCGGAATCGGCAAGGAGACGGCGCTGCTCTTTGCCCGCGAAGGTGCCGCCGTGGCGGTGTCCGCCACCACCGAGGCCCAGATCGAAGAGGTCGCCGCAGAGGTCCGCACCCTCGGCGTCCCGGGAGTCGCCGTACGTGCCGACGTCGGTTACGGCGATCAGGTTCAGCGCATGGTCGAGCAAACGGTGAAGGAGCTCGGCCCCATCGACATCCTCGTCAACAACGCCGGGAGCTTCACTGTTGGCGAGGTCAAGGACTTCGACGAAGAGCTGTGGGACTCGAGCATGCGGGTCAACTTGAAGTCTTTCTTCCTGTGTTGCCGAGCGGCCTTGAACGCCGGCGGGATGCTGGAGCGAGAGACCGGGCACATCATCAACGTCGCCTCCATCATGATGCGACGCGAGGCGCCGAACCTGGCCATCCACGCCTCGTTCAAGCACGGCGTCCTCGGCTTCTCCGAGTCGCTGCGCCGGGAAGTCTCCCGCCAGCGGATCAAGGTGACCGTCGTGGCTCCTTCCGTCGTCGACACCGCGATGGTGCAGGACCCGTCCGTGGCCCACGTGCTCCACCGGCGCGAGCGTTGGGTCACCGCCCAAGACTGCGCCGAGCTCATCCTCTTCGTCGCCAACCGCCCGCCCCACGTCGACATCGGCGACGTTTCAATATTGGGGCTGTAACTTCTCCCCGAGCCACGTCCGACGGACCCCCCCTCTCCGTTACGGAGAGGGGAAGGGGGAGAGGTCCTACCGGAAATTCGCTGGCCGCTTCTCCTTGAGGGCCGCGAGCCCCTCCCGAACGTCCGGGCCCATGAAGCCCAGCATCTCCAGCGCCGCCGAGTAGTCGTAAGACGTGATCGCCGCCTGACGCAACCACTGGTTGAGCGCCTGCTTCGTCCACTGGATCGCCTGGGCCGGCCCCTTGGCCAGCTTATCCGCGTAGGCCATGGCGGTCGGCATCAATTCCTCGTCGGGGACGACCTTGCTGATCAGCCCGATGCGCTCCGCCTCCGTGCCGTCGAGGGCCTCGCCCGTAAGGAGATAGAGCTTGGCCTTCGCCATCCCCACCTGGAGCGGCCAGATCAGCGCCGCGTGGTCCCCGGCGACGACCCCGAGGATGATGTGCCCGTCGATGATACGGGCACTCTCCCCCGCGATGCTGATGTCGGCCATCAGCGCTACAGCGCAACCGGCGCCGACCGCGTGGCCGTTGATCGCCGAGATGATGGGCTTGTCGATGTTGATCATGTTGTGGACGATGTCGCGGTCCTCTTTGAACAGCTGCACGACGACGTCCGCGTTGCCCATCCCCTCTTCCAGCACCTTGAAATCGCCCCCGGCCGAGAAAGCCCTTCCGGCTCCCGTAATGACGATGACCCGCACGTCCTCGTCCTCGGCCAGGTCCAGCCAGATCTTACTCAGCTCCCAGTGCAATCGTGCGTTCGTCGCGTTCAGCTTGTCGGGGCGGTTGATCGTCACCAGCGCGATGCGGTCCTTGACGTCGATTAGTAGATGCTCGTACTTGCTATAGTCCACGTATTCCTCCAGTTGGCGGTCCGCGGCTGCCCAGTCGTTACCCGGCGGGGTCGACGTTCTGGTTCAACCGGAACAGGTTGGTGGGATCGAACTTCTTCTTCAACTGGACCATCCGCTGGTGGTTCGGCCCGTACGCAGCGGCGACCCGCTCCCCCTCCTCCTCCGTCATGAAGTTGACGTAGACGCCGCCCGTCGCAAAGGGAGCGGTGGCGTTGAAGAGTCCACGCGCCCAGGCGATGCCTTTCTCGTCCTCCTGGGCCGTCTCCCACCTCCCGTGCACGTTGAGCACGAAGTTCGCCCCGCGATGGTGGTAGGCCGTTGCGTCCGGCGCGACCCGGCTCGTCTCACCGCCCAGCTGCGCCAGGATGACCTCGCAGTGCGGAGAAGGCACCTGGGCCGCGGCGTCGATGGCGATTTCCAGGACCTCGTCGCTCAGCTCCATGAAGTTGTGGGACTTCCAGTAGTTCCGGACCCTCGGCACCAGCAACGGGTCGAACGCGGTTTGAAAGTCGGCGTAGGGCGCGGGGCCGATGTGTTCGCCGTAAGAGTCGCCGAAGCCGCGAATGGGCGCGACCAGCCTCTCGCCCTCCGCCACGTCCCCGGCGTAGCAAGCGGCCAGCACGACCACATCCTTCCCGTGTACTTCCTCGGGGAGGAAGGGCAGCGGCGGCGCCTTGCGAAGCACCACCCAGACGGTCAGCTCATCGGGGGCCGTCGCGACGAACTCCCGATACTGTCGTAGAACGGATTTGGCCTGGTCGGCGGGGAAGACGATGGGGCCGCACAACACCTCCGGTCCCAGCGGATGCAACTGAAACTCGAAGCTCGTCACGACACCAAGATTCCCACCTCCGCCGCGGATGCCCCAGAAGAGGTCCGCGTTCTCGGTGGCACTGGCCCTCACTGAATTTCCATCGGCGGTGACGACCTCTGCCGAGACGAGGTTATCGATGGTCAGCCCGAGTTTACGGCTGAGCCAACCGAAGCCGCCTCCGAGCGTCAGACCAGCGATACCGGTCGTCGAGTTTATCCCCGTGGGTGTGGCCAGGGCATGGGCCTGAGTCGCCTGGTCGACATCACCGAGGGTAGCGCCCGGCTCCACGCCCGCCCGCCGGGCCGTCGCATCGACCGTGACGGCCTTCATCGGCGAGAGATCGATCATCAGGCCGTTGTCGCACACCGCGTTGCCCGCGATGTTGTGACCGCCGCCACGAACAGCCAACAGGAGACCGTGGGCCGCGGCGAAGGCGACCGCTTGCTGCACGTCGGCTGCGCTAGCGCAGCTGACGATGAGCGCCGACCGGCGGTCAATCATCGCGTTCCATATCGTCCGGGCCTCGTCATACCCGTCGTCGCCGGGGAGGAGCAGCCTGCCCTGGATCTGTGATTTCAACTGGTCTACCGCAGCCGTGTCGACGGCCGCCTTTCCTCCATCACCCTTTACGATCTCTATGCTAGCCATTGCTTGTCCTTTCGCGAGTCGGTTTACGTTTCTGGCAACGATCTACGTTTGCGGAAACCGGAACCCGGCTTTTTCCCGGTCCCAGGTGGCTTTGGTAATACCGTGGTCGCCCTCGGCCCGCAGCCGATACTTCTCGATCTTCTCGGTCGCCGTCTTCGGCAGCTCGTCGAGGAACTCGACGTAGCGCGGGACCATGAACCGGGGCATGCGCTCGTCGCAAAAGGCCAGCAGGTCCTCGGGGCTCACCCGGGCCCCCGGCTGGAGCACGACGCAGGCCTTGATCTCGTCCTCGCCTAGCTCCGCGGGCACCGCGACCGCCGCCGACTCCAGGACGGCCTCATTCGCGTTCAGTACCCGCTCCACCTCGTAGGCGGAGACGTTCTCGCCCCTGCGCCTGATCGAGTCCTTCTTGCGGTCGACGAAGAAGAAATAGCCGTCATCGTCCCGGAACGCGAGGTCCCCAGTGTGAAACCAGAGGTTCCGGAACGTCTCGACCGTCGCATCCGGGAAGTTATAGTACCCCGATGTGATGGCGAAGGCCACGGGTGAGCGGACGACGAGCTCCCCTACCTGGCCCGTGGCTACCTCCCGATCGTGCTCATTGAAGAGTCCGACCTGGTACGTCTCAGAGTTTTCTCGTCCGCAGGACCCGGGCCGCCACTCGCCGTATGGACTCCCTGTGCAGATGCCGACCTCCGTGCTCCCGTAGGTCTCGACGACCCGCGTGCCGAACCGCTCCGCAAACGCCTGGTCCACGGCCGACTGCCCGAGCCACATGCAACGCAGCGAGTGGTCCCGGTCGTCGGCCCGGGGAGGCTGGTTGAGGAGAATGTGAAACATCGAGAAGATGCCGTGGCCCACCGTGGCCTTGAAACGCCGTACGTCGTCCCAGAACCGGCTCGCGCTGAACCGCTCGACGATGGCGACCGAAGAGCCCGCCAGCAGCGCAGCGACGACGCCGCAGCTATGGGCGATGCCGTGAAACAGCGGCAGCGGCGTGTAGATCACGTCGTCGGGACGGAAGTCGACGAACCGCGAGAACTCGAGGGCGAGGGTGCAGGCCTGGGCATGTGAGACCATCACACCCTTGGACGGGCCGGTGGTGCCCGAGGTGTACATGATGGCCTGAAGCTCCGCGTGGGTGACATCCCCAAAGGAGAACTTCGGAGGCCCGCGCATTAGCTCCCCCAGGAGCACCGTCTCCATTTTGGACCCCTTGTTCGCAGCCCCGGCCGCCCCCCGTACGACAACCCGTTCCAGCTTCGAAAGCCGCCCTTCGAGAGGAACGACTCGCTCCAGCCACTCCTCTTCGATGATCAGCGCCGTCGAGTCCGAGGAGACGATAACGTGCTCCAGAAGGTCGCCCTTGTACGCCGTATTGATAGGGACCTCGACGGCGCCAAGGCGGGCGAGCGCGAAGGCGGCAAAGACGAACTCCGGGCAGTTCGGCAGCATCAGCGAGACCTTGTCGCCTGTCCGGACGCCTAGCTGGTGCAGGCCTGCGGCCAGGCTGTCCGCCGCTTCGTCGACCTCGCGATAGGTCAAGTCGCCATCGCGGAACCGCAGGAAAACGCGGTCGCCGTGCAACCGGGCACGCTCTCGAAGCAGCGGACCTAGGACGAGTTGTTCCCGCTCGAATCGCTCCACCAGAGCCTCCATCGAGCCCACATGATATGGCCGCTGCGAGAGGGGGTAAACCCTGGGTGGTCGCGACGGGCCGGGAATGCGGGTTACTCCCGAGGGATGTACAGGCCAACCCCCTTCAGGCGCTGGGGCCATCGCGACTACAGTAGTCGAAGCTGGCCAGTATCGACGCTTATGGAAGAACTCGGGCCGGCGAGGAGGCCGCGCATGACCAGGGCGACGGTTTCGAGAGGCGGCAGGACCAAGACATCCACCCAGACCGTACTTCGGACGTATGATCCGGTACAGCAGTCTTACCTGGGCCGTTTGAAATGGTTGGACGACTTCCGCCATAATGTTAATCTCGCCGAGGAAGGCTCAGCCTTTTCGCGCCGACTGGTCGACCATGCCCTGTTTGCGCTGTGGACGGAATGCCGCGACTGCGGCGTCGGCGAGGAAGCCGACGAGCTCATGAAACGGGTGACCGAAGCGGCGTTTTCGTCGTCGTAGACCGACGAGGTTCGGCCTATGCACAAGGGTACATCCAGCTTTCCCCGTCGAGCAGTCCTCGTCGTGTTGACGATCACGCTCGTCGGATGGCTGGTGCCCCAGGCCGCCTTCTCCCAGACCACTCCCAAGCTCACCGTGACCCCGACAAGCGGTCCCAGAGGGACCCAGATCGTGGTCGGCGGTTCCGGTTTCACCCCAAGCGGGACCATAGCCGCCGGTAGCCTCACGATCGGCGGCCTTGCGGCAAACCCCAACAACTCCATTGCCATCGATGCCGGCGGCACACTCCACGCCTTCACCGCCACCATCCCCGCAACGATGGCCTATGGCTCCGGCACCGTCACCGCCTCGGACGGCACGCTGTCGGCCAGCGCGACCTTCACCGTCAAGCAACCGACCATTGCCATCAGTCCGACGTCCGGGACATACGGAACCGAAGTCACGGCATCCGGCTCCGGCTGGCTACCTTCGGGGCAGGTTCTCATCACCGCCGGCTCAGGCAGCGCCATCCTCACAAACGCCGACACAGCCGGCGTAATCTCCAAGAAGCTCCCCATACCGACGCCCAGTGCGTTCACCGGACTCGCCGCTACGGTCAATGTCACCGGCACGGACCTTGCGGGAAACGCGACAGCGATCAAGACCTTCACGGTGACGGCTGCGGCCATTACCGTAGCCCCGACGACCATCGCGGAGAGAGGAACGGTGACAGTGAGTGGCGCGGGGTTCCATCCCAGCACGGGCGTGGTCGTGCTCAGCATAGGTGGGGTCTCGGTGCTGCCTTCGACACTCGTCTTTACGAGCCCGGCCGGGGCCTGGACCGCGACCTTCACGGCGCCCAGCCTGATCGGCGCTCAGACCGTCTCGGCAACCGCCACGGGCGTCACCCGGACGACCACGCTGACCGTAACCGCGACGACCGGTGGGGCCGGTCAACCGTTCAACGTGGCGGAGGCCATGCTCCCGATCACCACGATCAATGCTCTCGAGATTGTGACATCCTTCGACTACGTGACCAGGCAGTACCGGGCGTTCGTACCCGGCCTCACCGGGAACACGCTCACCCAAATCCAGCCAAACTCGGTGATCTTCGTGACGGCAGTCCGCGACACGGCCATCGTCGTCAATGGCTTGAGGTACACCCTGAAAGCAAACGTGCCGACGCCCATAGGGATCGGCACGAGCCTCATCGTCTCACTCGGTTAGCGGGCGCCCAGGGCCCGGGCACGAAGGTCCAGAGAGGCTCCGCCTCTCTGGCAAAGGCTGAATGGGACGTGCCCCGTCCACTCGGCACTGGACTGGATTCCGGCCTTCGATCCGGTCGGACCGAGAGTCCCCCGGCTCGCCGGGGGACCGGAATAACGAAGGGGCTACCCGGAGTCCAGAGGGGCGGAGCCCCTTTGGCAAGAGTTGAAGGGGACGTGCCCCCTCTCTTACGAATAGCCCGAAGGGCTACCTTGAACCCCCTTCAGGGGGTTTGGGGGTCTCTCTCAGCTAACGGGCGCTAACCTACCTTCTGCTTCTTCTTACCCCGCCCGTTGCTGGCATGACCGTTGGTCTCTACAGGGAGCTCATCCTTCGTAGCCTCGATGCTGGCCCGCAGCGCCGCCATCAAATCGCCCATCTGGCTCTTCTGCGGCATTGGCGCAGCCGCCACCGGCTCCGCCTTGCCAAGCTTGGCTTCGATCACCTGCTCCAGCTGTGCGCGGTAGGCATCTTCGTACTTGCTCGGGTCGAACTTCCGGGTCAGTTGGTCCACCAGCGCCGTCGCCATCTGGATCTCCTCGCTACCGACCGTCGAGGACTCCTCCCAGGACAGCTCGCCGGTGGACCGAAGCTCGTCGACGCGAAACATCGTGGCCACCGCCAGCCCACCCTCATAGGGCCGAAGGCAGCACAGGTGCTCCTTCTGGCGGATCGACAGCGCGCCGACGGCAACGCGGCCCGTTTGCTCCATCACCTGCTTCAGCATGGTGTAGGGCTTGCGCCCGATGTCCTCGGGCTCGAGGAGATAGGTGCGCTCGAAGAAGATGGGGTCGATTTCCCTCAGCTCCGCGAACTGGGAGATCTCGATCGTGTGCTTCGAAGGGACCGGCAAGTCGTCGAAGTCCGAGTCGTCCATCACCACGTAAAGGTCCTTGGCGTACTCGTAGCCGCGGATGATCTCGTCCATCTCGACGTCCGTCTCGTGGTAGGGACAGAACCGCTTCTGCCGGATGCGGTTGTGACACGTGCTGTGAAGCTGCACGAAACGGATGTCGTGGTTCTCCGTCCCGGCATAGAGCTTGACGGGGATCACGACCATACCGAAGCTGATCGCGCCCTTCCAGATAGCGCGTGGCGCCATGCGCTCACCTCCTAGCCCTTGCGGCGACCCGGTCCGCACGCCTCTTTGCGTTTCGGGTCCACTTCAAAGTATACGGGAGTTTCGCGGATTGGCAAAACCCGGTTCAGGTGTTGTATCGTTTTGCCCGTGAGCGAGCAGCTTTTCGAAATCGCCATCCCCGGCCGCGGCGCCGTCACCGCCCTCAGGGTCACTCCCGACCGGCCCGGGCCGGTGACCTTTGTCTACGCCCCGGGCGCGGGCTCCAACCTCGGCGACCCCTTCGGCGCCTTCGCCAGCGCGGCGCTGGCCGCGCATGGCATCGAGACCGTACGAATCCAGTTCCTCTACATGCAGGCCAAAAAGCGCGCGCCGGACCGCACTCCCGTACTCGAGGCAACCTGGCGCGCCGTCATCGACGCCCTCCTTGAGAAGAGCAAGATCCGTGAGGATGATGGAACGCTTGCTCACAACAGGGCCGGTGGGGATAACAGGCTTCTTGGTGGTAACAAGATTGTGGTGGGGGGGGGGCGGTCCATGGGCGGACGGATCGCCTCCCAGGTCGTCGCCCAGGGCGTCGCGGTGGACGGCGTGGCGCTGTTCGCCTACCCACTCCATCAGCCGGGCCGGCCCGAGCGCGCCCGCGACCAGCACTTGCCATCCATCGAGGTACCGGCCTTCTTCTGTTCCGGGACTCGAGACGCCTTCGCGTCCCCGGAGGAACTGACCGCCGCGGCCGGCAAAGCCCCTCGTTCCACCGTCCACTTGCTCGACGGCGCCGACCACGGCTTCGCCGTCCTCAAGTCCAGCGGCCGGACCCGCGAAGACGTCTGGCGCGAGGCTGTGGACGCGTTCCTGCATTTCCTGGCCGCGTCGCAGCTCTTACCGCCGGGGGAAGACTAGGGCCCCGAAGCCGTGCTCACCTGCGGCCTGGCGAAGAAGAAGCATACGACGCCAAGGAGCGGCAGCAGGGCCATCACCCAGTTTCCCAGCGCGTACCCATCGCCAACCGTCCTCATCGCGGCGAGATAGACCGGGCCGATGGCGGCGGCGGAGATCATCACCATCATCGCAGAGCCCTGGACGCGGCCCAGGCCGTGGCGTCCGTAGTAGTGCGCCCAGGTGACGCCGCTCACGATCTGACTGGCACCGCCCACGGCGCCGATAAGGACCGCATAGGCGACCGCGGTCAAACTCGAATCGATGTAGTTCACCAGCACCGTCGAGCCGATGAGGCCCAACAGCGCAATAGTGCCAAACCGTCGCGGCCCCAGCCGGTCCACGACGAATCCGCCGATCACCGCCGCGCCGGCCGCGGCAATCGCGTAGGGAACGAACACCACCGCCGCGAGCGAAGCGCTGAGGCCTCGTTCATCGAAGATCGAGACCTGATGGAAGATCAGGGCGGTGGAGACAAAGCCCGGCGTTGCCAGCGGAAAGGCGAGCAGCCAGAAGGCCGGCGACGTCAGGATCTTCCGCTTGTCCACCATTCCCGGGTCCGGCGGCGCAGACGACTCGCCCGCTGGCGGATGGGACGCTCCGTCCGGGTGTAGGCCAACTGACTCCGGCGTGTTTTTTACGAGCAGCAGGTTGGCCGGGATGACGAGGCCCCAGACGGCAATCCCCAGCACCATGTACGCCTCTCGCCACCCAATCCCGTCGATGAGCAGCCGCGACAACGACGGCACGGCGGCGCTACCCACGGCGAAGCCCAGGCCCGCGATCGCGATTGCCCGTCCCCGATACCTCACGAACCATTGGGCGACGAGCAGCGTCGAGTGGATCGGTATCGAGCCCTGGCCAAGGGCCCGGAGCGCCGCGAACGAGACGAACAGCACCACGAGGTGGTACGACAGCGCCATCCCGAAACACGCTAGGCCGAGTCCGAAAGCGACGAACCCCAACGTCCGGCGCGGGCCGTAGCGGTCGGCCATCCGGGCCACAAACAGCACCATGACGGCGCTGAGGCCGGTTCCCACGGCGTAGAGGCCGGAGACGGCCGTTCGAGAGAACCCTGTGTCCTCGATGATGGAGTCGAGGAACACGGAAAAGCCGAAAGACTGGCCGGGGCTCGAACTGAACGTGATCAGCGTGGCCACGCCAACGATGACCCAGCCGTAGAAGGGTTTTTTTACGAAGGTCTTCAAAGGCTAGGGTGCATTGTCGCACACGGCCCTTGAGGACGCGCCGTCGCTATAATGCCGGGAAGGCCCGCGACCCTACACCATGTCAACCCCTTTTCAAATCCGCCCGGGCCGCCGGCCCTTCTACTACGGCTGGGTCATCGTCGCCATCGCCTTCATCGGGGCGGGCATCTCGTCCGGGGTCGCGCTGTGGGGCGCCAGCGTCTTCGTTTTACCGATGACCGAGGAGTTCGGCTGGAGCCGGGCGGCGTTCTTCTCGGCGTTCACCGTGCGGGCGGCGATCTCGGGGATCATGGCCCCGGTGGTCGGTCCGCTGTTCGATACGAGACACGGGGCCCGTATCATGGCGATCGTCTCTGCGTTGACCCTCACTGGCTCAATGGCGTTGCTCCGCTACACCGACAGCCTCTGGGAGTTCATCCTGCTCTTCGGCGTCGCCGGAGCTCTCGCCGATCTGGGGTCGGGCTTCATGCTCTCCAGCGCCATCGTGCCCAAGTGGTTCGTGGCGAAGCGCGGTCGAGCCCTTGGTATTGCCACCGCCGGCGTCGGCCTGGGCGCCGCGGTATTTCCCGGCAGCATCTCGGCCCTCGTGGAAGGCGTCGGCTGGCGCGACGCCTGGCTCTACCTGGGGCTCGTCACCGGGGCCATCTCCCTCGTCCTCGCCATGTTCATCCGCACCAGGCCTGAAGACGTTGGCCTGCTGCCCGACGGCGCACCGCCCCACTTGAAGGAACAAGCCACCGAAGCCAGCTTGCCTGAGCCGGACGCAACCGTTGCAGAGGTGAGCCTGACAAGGACCCAGGCCCTGCGCACCAGGTCGTTCTGGATGCTGCTGGCAACGTTCGCCTTTGCCGGATTCGGCATCATGGGATTCCAGTCGAACTGGCTCCCCTTTCTACTGGAGCAGGACTTCACCAGCCGGCAGGCATCCGTGGGCATCCTGTTTTACGGCGTGCTTTCCGGGGCTTCCCGGCCGGTCTGGGGATTCCTCGGCGAGCGGTTCCAGCCCCGATACCTGCTCGGCGGATCGATGATCGTCACTGCCACCAGCGTCTCTGTATTCCTGAACATCGGCTCCCTCGGACTGCTGATCGGCTACATGATCGTGGCCGGCGTCTCGATGGGAGGATTCTTGATCCTGCAATCGCTGCTCACCGCCAACTACTTCGGGCGGGCCCACCTGGGCGCCGTCACGACCATGATGCGCCCGGCGGCCATGGTCACCGGCGCGCTGAGCCCCCTCTTGATCGGCGCCCTTTACGACCTCCGCGGAGGCTACACCGTGGCCCTCTCCGTGGCGGGCGCCGCCTGGTTCCTGGCGGGCCTCTTCGCCCTTGCCGCCCGGCCCCCTTCGGCACGGTTCGGGAGCCGAGCGCTCACGCCCCCTTCACGACCCGTCACATAGCGTCCACGGCGTCTTCACGACAAGGCCCCACAATCAGTGGAAATCGCGCCGAAGCGCGTCATCTGCGAGGTTTGTCGTGAGACCAATCGAGGGTCCCGCTCACGGCTCTAGACCCTCGGTCCGCGACGCCGAGGGACGGTGTGCGCCTTGAGGAAGTTGGTCCTTCCCTTGACTGTCAGCGGAGAGGACCCTACGACGACGATTCGATCGCCGGGACGTACCGCGCCGGCGCGGATGAGAACGTCCTCGGCCACGCCGATCATCTCGCTCGTCAGCGTCTCGAACGTCGTCCGGTGTGCAACAATCCCGCGCCATAGCGCCAGCCGGTTGAACACCACCTCACTTCCCGTAAAGGCGTGCGCCGGGACGCTGGGGCGGGCCTTGGACACGAGCCGGGCCGTACTTCCCGACGTTGTAAAGATCACGACGGCGCGGGCCCGCACCTCCTCGGCGAGGCGCATCCCGGCCTCGACGACGGCCACAGCTGGGGATGGCCGGCGTGAACGCTGCGGAGACGGCGGTTTCAACGGGGCAGCGTCGGTCTCCGAAGCCATCTTATCCATGAACCGCACCGCCTCCACGGGATACTTGCCGATGGAGGTCTCGGCGCTCAGCATCACTGCATCCGTGCCATCGAGAATAGCGTTGGCGACATCGGAGGCCTCCGCTCTGGTGGGCGTCGGGCTCGTCACCATCGACTCCAGCATCTGGGTCGCGGTGATGACGGGCTTGAGCAGGGCATTGGCCCTTGCGATGATGAACTTCTGGAGCAGTGGTACCCGCTCCGTCCCGACCTCGACTCCCAGGTCGCCCCGCGCCACCATCACGCCGTCGAAGGCGCGCAGGATCGCGTCCATCGACCCCAGCGCGGCGGCCCGCTCGATCTTCGCGATCATCGGAACCCTGGCGCCGAGGCGAGCCATCTCGTGCTTGAGCATGGCTGCGTCCTCGGGCCCCTTGACGAAGCTCAGCGCAACGTAATCCACTCCGAGGCTGAGGCCGAACTCCAGGTCCGCCAGGTCTTTCTCCGTCAACGTTGGGACCTGCAAGCTGACTCCCGGCACGTTGAGCCCTTTTCTGTCGCTGACGGGCCCACCGACTTCGACCGTGCAGCGGATGTCTTGACCGGCAACCTCCGTTACGCGGAGGCGGACCCGACCATCGTTCAAAAGGACCTCGTCGCTCGGAGACAACTCCCGAGCAAGGCCTTCGTAGTTCACCGTTGCCGTCTGGGGGGAACGGGGAGCGGCGCGGGTGGTTATCGTGAAGGGCTGCCCGGCCACCAGCTCCACCGGACGATCGCCCAGTCCACCGACCCGGATTCTGGGCCCCTGAAGGTCCTGGAGTATCGCCACGCATCGGCCCGATTCCCGCGCCAGGGCGCGGACGTCCTCGATGACGCGGCCATGTTCCTCACGCTCGCCGTGCGAGAAGTTCAGCCGGATAACGTCCACGCCGGCGTCCAGAAGCTCTCGCAAACGGCCGCGATCGCGCGAGGCGGGACCGATCGTGGCGACGATCTTCGTCTGACGCCGGGCCTGATTCGGAAAGCCCACTCGACTCCTTCCCAAGGAAGAATCAAGGTCGATTATCGCGTTACCCCAGAAGGATTGTCCAGGCGAGGGGCCGGGACGTGGGGCCGGTCCGGAGCGCCGCCGGGGACTAGGCGCATCACCCTTGCCGGCCTGTTAGCAAACCGTAAGTAGAATCACACAACAAGACCCTCGGCACTACCGAGGGCCTTGTGCTTCAGTTGCAAATGGTACGCCCGAAGGGATTCGAACCCCCAACCCTCAGATTCGAAGTCTGATCAACCTCTGAAGAGCGCATTCCGTCACCCCCGTTAGACTGTTTGCGCAAGCCCATGCCGGGCGACGCAGCCAAGGCCGTCGATCACATTCCTCCATAGACCTTTGCGTTGCGGAATCCGGCATGAAGGGTCGAAAAGCACCAGTTACCTTGGTGTCAATCTATCGACACTTTGTATAGTGAAAGACCAAATTCTCTGTGAGCTAACGCAAATTCGGGTGAAGTGATCGAGTCTTCTGTCAGAACGTAATCCACCTTCTCTTGCGATGCTACTTTCTGGACCTCGCTTGGAGTCATATCCTCCCATTTGCCAGCTATTCTTAGCCTGCGAACGAACTCCGTGGCGAAATCTTCGCTGTATAAGACGGCTGCGTTGTCTTCATTAGATAGGAACGGACTTCTTTCGGCCCAGAACCGGAATTCGTCGTTGGCAAACGGAATAAAGAACACTGAGGCCACAGGCGTGTTCCTCGCCACCCAGGAATACATCGGATGGGCCCCGGCGTCGACATTTCGTGTAAAAACCATTGGTAGGAATAACACAGTGAAAGCGATCAGGGCGGCGACATGCATTTCGTTCGCTCGCCGCGAACGAAGGAGGTATGCCACCACCAATCCGCCACCGATCATCATGCTGGATATCTGCACGTTAAAAGACTCTGTTTCGATCCGGGCCAGCGTGCCTTCACTGATGCTCCCATCCGTAAGCCCGAACTTGGCCAGCAAATCAAAAAGCGCAACGAGAGAACGCTCATTGAACACCACCACGCCAATAAGGAGTAGTGAGAGACAAAGCGCCAGTCCTTTTCTTGTGGATATCAACCAATCCCATCTGCCGGACCCGAGAAAATATGCGACTACCAATGCCACGCCCATGTACCCTGTTAGCTCTGGACGTGTGCCCGCTATCGGTAGGCTCCAGCCATACCTAACCCAACTGATCACGACAAGAAAAGCAAAGCACCCGAACAACAACTTTTTCAGGTGTATATTCTCCCTGACTATGAACGGCCTGCCTACACGGGAGAGTACTACAACAATGATTCCAACCCCCAAAAGTACCGCTAGATCAAACCCCACGGTCAGATTTACGGTGGCAGCGTTATCCAAGAGGCCAAATCCGGCGAATTTCATTATGCTTATTTTGACGGCTTTGGTCGTGAAACTTACCAACCCTATGGCAACCAGAAATGTCGCCGAGGCGTGCCATCGCAATCTGGTGGCGACGTATATGAGCGCGGCGACAGTGCATAACCCTGTAACTACGAAGATAAGCCTCGAAACGCGATGTTGAACCACGGGGCCAATGGGAATTAGCTGGCTAATGAGGGCAAGGAGGATCACAACTAGCAACACCAAGACCGTAAGATTAAGCATCCTACGGTCTACAGGAGATAGGCCCCCACTCCACCGCCGTTTTACGAAGAGCGCGATGCCCAACATCAAAAGGGTCGTGAAAACTTGGAAGGTCCAAACGATAAACGGGCGACTAATGACGTCCGAAGGTTCACCGGATTCCCGGATCAGTTGTATGAAATTCTCAGATAGAAGAAAAGCACTGTCAGTTGCGCCAATAATGTGCACCAGGAAAGGAGTAATGATAGCTGCCCATACAGCCGTTGTGGTCAGGAATGTAGCAAGCCTCCTCGTCCCTATCGAGGCCAGGAGGATAATTACTGGTCCCAGGAGGAACGCGTAGGTAGGGTTTGTGTAGGCGGCTAGCCCGATTATCGCAACCGAAACCGCAAACCGTCCCTTCAGATAGAAGTAAAGTCCGATCGGGATAATGGACAGGGTGACGGTCAGAAGTGGCTCCGGAAATCTGAACAGGGGGATAAGTGGAATCGCTGCCTGATTGAGGGCATGATAGTGCTCTCGGAGACAGGAGCGAGAGATGAGCAGACGACCCCGCCGTAACCACTCGGCAGAGTTCAAGGCGAAGGTGGCTCTTGCCGCAGTACGCGGCGACCGGACACTTTCGGAGCTGGCAAGCCAGTTCGATGTGCACCCGAACCAGATCACGCAATGGAAGACCCAGTTGCTGGATCGGGCGGCGCAGTTATTTGGCGCCGGGACAGGGCAGGCTGAAAAGCCGGTAGATATGAAGGTCCTTCACGCTAAGATCGGTGAGCTTGCGTTGGAGAACGATTTTTTAGAGGCCGCGCTCACGAAGGCGGGATTGCCGGGCGCAAGGCGATGATCGACCGCGATCACAAGCTGCCTCTCGCCCGCCAGGCAAAGGCAGTGGGCATCAGCCGCGGGAGCATCTACTACCGGCCACGGCCGGTGGGCGAAGCCGGTCTCGGACTGATGCGCCGCATCGATGAGCTGCACCTTGAGTATCCGTTTGCAGGCAGTAGGATGATGCGAGGCCTGCTCCGCCAGGAGGGACTCTCCTCCGGGCGTAGACACATCGCCACACTGATGCGGCGGATGGGCATCGATGCGCTGTACCGCAAGCCCAACACCAGCCGGCGACGGCCCGGCCATACGGTGTATCCGTACCTGCTGCGCGGGCTTGAGGTGAGCAGGCCCAACCAGGTGTGGGCAATGGATATCACGTACATTCCGATGGCCAGGGGGTTCGTGTACCTAGCCGCAGTGATGGACTGGCATAGCCGCAAGGTGCTGGCCTGGCGGGTATCGGTCACAATGGACACAGACTTCTGTGTGGAGGCGCTCGAAGAATCCCTGGGACGCCACGGCGCGCCGGAGATATTCAACACAGATCAGGGAAGCCAGTTCACAAGTGATGCCTTCACCGGCCTGCTGAAAGCCAGTGAGATCCAGATCAGTATGGACGGGAAGGGGGCTGGAAGGATAACGTGTTCGTCGAACGACTGTGGAAGAGCGTCAAGTACGAGGAGGTGTACCTGAGAGCCTACGAATCGGTCCCGGAAGCCAGAACTGGACTCGGGCGGTACTTCGAGTTTTACAATGCCGGACGGCCCCATTCGAGCCTTGGGGGAATGACGCCGGACCAGTTCTTTGACAGAGCGCCTGCCGAGTCCGCGGCGGCCTAACGCACGGCAGCGCGATTCCACTTATCAAACCGGGCAGCGCTGTTCAGACAAACGAGACCACCTCTGTCTTTGGCGTGAAATCCCATATTGCATCGAAAGCAAAGAAGGAAAATAACACCACAAGTATCAACAGAAGCGCCAGTCGGCTAAAGTACGGCGCTCCCGACCGGTGATTCAGACCTGTCTCTTTCAGGAACAAAGATCCAAGCAGGACATAGCCAACCACCCTCAGCAATATGGCGGCGACATAAGTCAAGTAATATCCCAACTGCAGAGACCCGAACAAACTAGATAGAGAGACCTGGATGCGGGTAACAAACTCCGCATTGAGCTGAGCATTGTCCGAGAACAAGAAGTCGTTAGGATAAAGACTTGGATCAAGAAGCTTCTGGGCGTAATTCAGATATAGGAGATGGTCTCCTCCCGCCCCGAATCGGTAGGGCGAAAAGAGAAGAGAAACTGCAGTTAGGGCGAGGATCAGCGGCAAGTTTTGAATGACGAATACCTTGGCAGATGAGGTGTCCTCCTTGAGGGAAACGAAAATACCTTTCGCTTCGTTAAGCAGCCCCGATCGCAGCGGGCCGGCTGAGTAGTGCGCGAATCTCGGTATTGTCACTAGCTGACCGGATGGCCCAATCGAGACCCACCCTCTCGAGATCGTGGAGCCGTCATCGCCATACCGCTCTCCGCGCGTCTGAATGGTCATTATTGTTCATTAGCGACCTACGGGCAATCATATTCCGAGCTCCACAGTTCTACCGCCGACGCCTGGCGACATCCTTAGACTTCGCAAGGGATGGAAAGAGTTCCCGATTTCGGCAGAAGCTCCCGCTCGCCGTGTGCTGCAACGAGCGTTTTCATGACCTTCGCCATACCTGTGCAACTCTCCCTCCCGGCCCAAGGTGTGGCCCCAAAGGTCGTCACGGATTTGATGGGCCATAGCGGAATCGTCGTGACGATGATCTATTCCCACGTGGTCCCTGCGCTGGAGCGTGAGGCGGCCGAACGCATGGACGCCGCGCGCCAGGGGTGATTTCGGACGGGTTGCTGTCAAAGTTGCTATCAAACGGTAAAAAGGAAAGGCCCCTGGACGCGACGTCAGGGGCCTTTCTTCTGTTGCAAATGGTACGCCCGAAGGGATTCGAACCCCCAACCCTCAGATCCGAAGTCTGATGCTCTGTCCAGTTGAGCTACGGGCGCATACTCTGTTGCAGGCGTCTCGTCGCCGGGGCTCGAAGGGTTGATTGCAAACGCTTTGCAAACGCATGGCCTGATGAGTCGAGACGCCAACAGGTATTGTACTACCTAGTGCGTTATGGGTCTTCTTGTGTCTCGCCGGGCCGCGTCCAATCGCGCCAGACCCAGCCAGGTAGCGCCAAGTCGCGCTGGGTGGCGCTGACTCCAGCCGGATCGCGCCAGGTCCCGCGCTACTCCGCGTATTGTCGCGAAGACTCGCGTACTTCCGCGACATCGGGGGGATCGGGGGGATCGGGCTCGAGCTCCAACCCCTCCTCGAACCGTCTCGCGGCTGCCTCCTGGAGGCCCGGAGCGACATGACTGTACAGGTCGAGGGTAATGCTCACTGAGCTGTGCCCAAGGCGCTCCTGCACGATCTTCGGATGGATGCCAGCTTCGAGCATGAGGGACGCGTGGCTATGCCTCGCGTCGTGGAGCCTAACCCGAGGAACGCCGGCTTTCTTGACCAGCTTAGGCCAGATATGGGACACCGTCTGTGGAAGTAGCGGGTGGCCGTCCAGGTGACTAAAGACCAGCGCGTCAGGACCTGACGTGGGCCAGTTGGCCTCGACGTCTTGAGTGGGCTCCAGAATGCCCAACGCTTCCCGATCAACCCGCTGCCGTTCCTTGTGCGCCCTCAGGGCCATCGTGGCCGCGGGCGGAAGGTCCACGCGGCGCCGCGACATGGCCGTCTTCGTGTCCAGGAAGATGACCTCCCGACCCGGGAGCACGTGGAGCGATCTCCGGATGCGCAGGACCGAGCCAGGCAGGTCGATGTCGGTCCAGGACAACGCGAGTGCCTCAGAGCGCCGCATCCCACTGAACAACAGCAGATGGAACAGCGCGTGGTACTCGCTGCCCTCGATGGACGCGAGGAACCTCTTGAGATCGTCCCCGGTCCACGTCTTCGGCTCGAAGCGCCTCGGTCGCGGCGGTGTTGCGGCCTGGGCCACGTTGCGGCTGATGAGGTCTTGTCTGACGGCGTAGCTCAAGGCTTCGCTGAGCAGGCGATGATGATGCCGGACCGACGTCGGCGACAACCCGCCGCGGCCGTCCCGCCGACCAGTCTTAAGCGCCTTCGCGTAGTAGCTTTGGAGATGCGCTGGCTTGAGGTCCATTAGCGGCGTGGAGCCCATCGCGGGGATCAAGTGACCGCGGACCACTGTTCGGTAGTCGATGAGTGTATTGGGACGTACCGAGGGCTCGACGTAGACCGCGAGCCACTGCTCGAGGAGCTCGGCGACTGTCATCTTGTGCGGCCGGACGTAGTTTCCGGTCGCGAGTTTGGTGAGCGCGAGAGCGAGGGCTTCGTCCGCTTCCTTCTTCGACGTGAACCCCGATGTCCATTGCTGGAGGCGCCGGCCGGTCGACGGATCGCGGCCGAGCTCGACAACGAAGGCGAACAGGCTACCGCGCTTTCGGACGTGTCCTCTCATGACTTCTTGCCCTCCTGAGCGATCCTACCGTCGACAATCTTGATGCCGACCATGTCCAAGCTCTCCTGGGGAACCTGCGACGTTACGGCCTCTAGCTCCTTGCCGTTGCGAAGCGCCACATCCATCCGGTCTTCGAACCCGAACTGGGTCGCACCGCCGTCGATCCTGTACTCATATCTTTGGCCGATGTCACCGGGCTCCTCAAATCTGAATGCTTCGATCCTATCCGCCTGGGCGGTGATCTCGTCGTTAAGCTTGTTGTGAATCGACTTTCATCTCGAGGATGGCCCTCGTCGAGCACAGCCAGCTCATAGTACCCCCAGTGCAAGAACTGGCTCCATAACGATTCGGTCGATGTGATTTCGTCCAGCGCACACTCGATAGTCAGCCTGCGTGATTCGTCGCCGATGCCGTAGTCGATACTTTTCCAAGACTTGCGCTCGAGCCTCGCTCTGATCTGAGTTGGAGGGCCGCTCCAGTAATGGATCCCAACACCAGTGGGAGCTCATACGTCTCGATCTGCGTTCCGGGGAACGGGATATACGAGACACCATGTACCGCTGTGTTCAAATGAACAGCCACTTTCGAGAGTTTCCCTGGATCTTGACGGTCCGGGAAGATCGCCATCTTTCCGTCGTCCTCCAACAGTTTCGAGGCGCGGGCTGTGTTATACGCCCAAAGGGCCCACTTCGTCACGCCGCCGAATTTACAGAAGCCCGTGAATAGGTCGAGCGCCTTGGTCGAGACCTCGGCACCAGTGATTTCCCGATATTGTTGGGTCCAAGAATAGGCTTCAGCGATTGAATAAATCGCCCATCCGGGCGTGTTATCGATCGCGCCAGCGAGCCGCACGCACCAGACTGCCAGACGGTTCGTCAAGGGGAACTGACGGACCTTCAGATCGGATGCGATATCGAAGAGCGCCGACGATGACTGCGGTGGGACTAACGCCGCAAACTCCGGGTTTTCAAACGACCAACCGCTCCACTCCTCTTCCCAGAACGTGCCTTGCTTGTCGCGAGCCTGCTTTGCCAACCGCTGAATCGATGTGACGCCGGGGACCGGTTGCCTGCCGTTGAAACGAGCTTTGAGCTTGCTGCGAATTCGGTGAGCTGGTAGCCGCGGCTCTTCAAGTGCCAATTCGACTATGGCGGCTTTCACTTCATCAGAGATAATTGGGCCTCTCGGCATCTTGGCCTCCAGTGTCTATAAGTGCATAGGCGCTTGGCACCTATCTCTTCCTGTGTAAGATATCGGATAATATGGCATAAATTTGTACGCCATGCAACTCTAAGAAGGGAAGGGGATCGCGCCATGGGCAAAGAACTGAAAGTACCGGAGGTCGCCGAACTCCTCAACGTCGAGTATCGATCTGTCCTCCGGTATATCAAGAGCGGCCAGCTGCCGGCATGGACCCTCCCGGGTGGTGACTACCGTGTAAACGAGGACGATCTGCGCCGCTTCAAGGAGTCGGCAATGGTTGAGGCGCCCGCCGGCGCCGAAGCGAAGGAGTAGCGCCATGGCTGCCAACACCACCGTGCGAGGCGCCTATGACGCTGCGGAGGTTGCAGAAATTTTGGGGATATCGAAGCGCCTGGTCTATGAGGGTGCCAAGGATGGCTCCCTCCCGAGTCTGAAAATTGGCTCCAAAAGAGTTGTGTTTCCGAAAATCGCCATTTCCCGCTTGCTCGAAGGCCAGCAACCAGGAGATGCATCGTGACTATGGATAACGACGTCGCCGACCCTCCGGGCGACGAGATACTGACGGAAGAGGAGTTCACGAGCGTCACGGCTGCTGTGATCAATGGACAACCGAGCCAATCGGCGAGCGAGTCTCAGATCCAGGCTGCCATCAAGTGGGCCAGAGAGACCCGTATTAGCCAGACTCTCCTCGACGGAATGATAGTCGGCGACTTCATCATCACGAGTATCGAGGACGACGGTGAGCCTATCTTCGGGGTCACTGAGGAGGAGTGGTCAGAATGACAACGGTCCATGCCCCACCGGAACCGAAAACCCAAGTCAGCACGCTTCTCGAAGACTTCGCCACTCTGCCGACGAATCTCCAGCGCCGGACCGTCGTCGAATTCGCAGCCGCCGTCGCAACTGCCCGGGTCCTTGACCTAGAGGCTGAGGGTCTGCCGCTTCGCGATATTCTGCGGCTCTGCGTCGACCAGCACCTGGACCGCGTCGACACCCCCGAGCGAATGCTCGCGACAATCAAGACTCTCCGAAGCACGATCAACGACGAGATGGTAGTCGCGGCCGACTTCCAAAGGTAGCTGGGGTCTCGCAGCGGTTACGTGGAGAAGAGATGAATGCATAAGCACGATCTCGCCGATCTCCTGACGAACGCCTGTATTCCTGTTCGACCCCTCGAGCCGAGGCGCAAGATACCCGTGTCCCAGGGCTCAACAGTACTCACCTTTGACGAACCACCAGACGCAGTCGCGTGGTTCAAGGAGCATCCTGACCACAATATCGGCCTCTGCCACGGGCCAATCCTCCAGTCCCCGGTTGTGTGCGTCGACGTCGACATCTCCGAAGCCCCCTCCGAAGAGCACGAGAGCCTCTGGCTTTTCCTTCGCCACCACGGGGTGAAGAGTGGGCGCCCATGCTGGATACAACGCACCGGCAGGGGCAACTTCCAGTTCTTCTTCTCCTGGTTCTCCGGCCGCGAGGGATGGCCCCCGCCAACGAAGGTTTTAGGCGCCGGCGGGATGCCGATCGACTTGCTAACCAATGGATATTCTGTCATCGCGCCCTCGGATACATCTGGGGAGCCGCCGAAGAAAGGCAAGCCGGGCGGCGGAGTGTACCAATGGGTGGAAGGTCACGCTCCTTGGGACATCCCTATCCATGAGCTCTGTCCTACCCCCTTGCTCCTGATCTCCTGGTGGAAAGAACTGCTATCGGTCGGCCACCGTACGAAACACGTTACCGCCCCCCAACTCCCTGATAGACGTTACACAGAGGCCATCGGCGAGTACCGGAACGTCACCCTCACGAGCATCGCTGGGAGTCTCGCTATGAAACACTCGCCGCATGAAGTTGAGGCGCTGCTCTTATCGCTCAACCAGCGGCTTTGCAAGCCTCCCCTTGCCGACCGCGAGGTCTTGACCATCGCCCTGTCCATCAACGGACGAGAGGCCCAGAAAGGCAGACCGATGAAGACAAGGGGCGATGAACTACACCTACTCGGTTGATGGTTTTCGGGCCGACTTCGGCTCCCTTTCGGACGGGCGTACCTATGGCGCGGTCTTCCGGGACTTGCGCCGCTCCGGAACTGGAATGCATGGCATGGTCGCTCTCATAACCGGCGAGACGATAGCAGCCTATGACACCTTCAACATAGGCCGACTCGCCGAGCGAGAAAAACTGGTCCGCCGGGGCCTCAAAGCAATGGATTCAATCGCCGCCGCCGAGGTCAATACCGAGGACCTCCAACATGATCTCGACATCGCCTGCCTGCACGCCGTTAAAGAATGGGAGGCCCAACGCTTTGTCATCGAGGAGATCGACCCCGACGAAGAAGTGGCGCCTAGGGCCTGGCTCCTCCGGCCCTTCATTCAAAACGGTGGAGGAAGCATCTTCTTTGGCCCGCCCAAGTCGGGGAAGTCGTACCTCCTGCAAATAACAGGGCTCATCGTTGCCAACGGCCTCGACGGTCTCTTCGCCGGCGTTATCAAACGGCCCTGCCTCTACGTGAATATCGAGCGCGCGCGCGAGGAGTTCCTGCTGCGAGAGCGGGATCTGCGCCGCATCTTGGGGCTCAGCGGCGGCTCTGGCCTGTCGTATCTCCACGCACGAGGCCGAACAATCCGCACCGTTGCCCCAAAGGTACGTCAATGGGCTCAGGAGCATCCGGACGGCCTTGTCCTCTACGACTCGATCAGCCGCGCCGGGCTCGGAAAACTGGTTGACGATGAGACGGCTAATGCTTGGACCGACCTTGCGAATGCCCTGAGCCATACGTGGGCGGCCATTGCCCATACGCCGAGGGGTGACGATACCCACAGTTTCGGGAGCGTGATGTATGAAGCTGGTCAGGACGTAGGGATTCGAGTCGTCTCAGAACAAGGGACTCAGTCCCTTGGCATCAGCCTAACAGTCACTCAAGCCAACGCCGCAAGGAAAGGCGCGACCCAATACGTGGCGCTGGACTTCGATCAAGACGACCTTTCGGACGTGCGCATAACGAGCGCCACGGAGTTCCCGGGGCTAGTCCAGAAGCGACAACGCAATGACGAGGATGAGGTCTTCGCCTACGTGCTGGAGATGGGGAAGGTGAGCGCCAGCCAGACGTCAAGAGAAACCGGCGTCCCTCGGACGACTGTGGCGGGGTGGTTCAAGGCCAAGAATGGACGATATGTGGCCGTGGGACGGGACAAACATGAGGTGCTCTATGGAATCCTTCAGGACGATGGAGGTCAGCAATTAACAATGAACGGGTAGGGGGTTAGCAATGCACGTCATTTGCCCATCATGCAACAGGGAGGTGAGACCGGGACCGACCGGAGGATCCGAGTCAGGAGGCGACGCCATGACCGCTACACCCAAAGAGCGCATTGCATGGATAGAGGGGTTTGCTGACGAGGAGACGGCGCACGACGCCATGCGCTTCCTGCTTGAGAGGGCAGAGCCGATCGCCGGCATCCCGAACCCCGCAGCGGTGCCCCAGGTCATTGAGGCGCTGCGGGGCGTGGAGTGGGGCCATATTGAGCACTTCAAGGGCGCGGAACGGACGGTGGCGTATCGGATGTGTCCTGAGTGCGGAGGGCCTGATCGCCCTGACTTTGAACCAGGTCGAGGTCGATACCAAGATCGACGTACACGTTGGGGCGGAGCAGGCGCTGCAGGCGAAGATCATAGGCATGGCACAGCTAGCGGAGCCGGAGGTGCCAGCATGACGACCACGACTGACCTGGACGCCGCACGGTGGCGCGTTGCGGAAGCCGTCGAAATCGCTTCCACGGTGGCGGCGATCTTGGCGATGAAGGGTAGTTACACGATTGGTGGTATCGGCGGTGAATATAACGGGCCTCGTTGCCATGCCGCTGTCGGACTTGGTGGGGAAGCCCATGCGGGTTCTGGCGATACCATCAACGAGGCACTGCTGCGTGCACTGGACGCGGCGCTGACGGCGCGAGGACGCGGGTGATGGAGGTACGGCGTAAACATAGCAACGGAGAGAAAGATATGATCGCGTTAACGATAGAGGAACTGGCGACTATCACCCTGAAGAGTGGGAGCCACGCCACGCGTGAGGAGGGCGTGTGCGCGATGGAGGCGGTGGCCTGGGCCGTTTGGCAGCTGCGGTCGTCATGCCGATTCCTGCGCTGTGCGGGGCCCAGCGTTGCCGCTACGTGTCCCGAACCGCCTACCGGGGTAGAGGACAAAAGAAAAGGCCCCCTGGTTGTCAGGAGGCCTGCTGCGATCCACTGGACCGCGCCTGTTGGGTGGCGGTCTATCCACGGTTCACCTGAAGCCGTTATACCACAGCGTTCCAAACCCTGTCAAAGTCGGCTTCGCGAATTGGTGCCCCGTGGGGGTTGACTTACTATATTGGAATGTGTATATTTATTGTATGGAGGGGTGCCTGAGTGGGTTAAAGGGCCGGTCTGATAAACTGGTGGGCGAGTTAGTCCTCGCTCCGCGGGTTCGAATCCCGCCCCCTCCGCAGCATATCTCTCGGGGCAAAAGAAAAGGGCCCCGCATTTCACCCTGCGAGGCCCTGGCGGCACTGAGGTGCCAGAGAGGTCTATAGACCTAGTATACCATGATGGCGCTCTATATCACATCGCACGAGGCGGCTGAGCGGGCCGGCCTGAGCATCGGGCGGATCCACCAGCTCCTGACGCAACGCCGCATCAAGGCGAAGAAGTTCGGGCGCGCCTGGATGGTCAACAGCAAGGACCTCGAGCGGTTCCTGGAGCTCGATCGGCCGGCGCACAGACCGCCGAAGCGCCCTAGCCAATAGTGCGGTCCGCAGCCGACGAAGAGTCCCTGACGGCTAGTCTCTCGTCCCGTAACGGCGAATCGAGACACAGCCCTAACCAAGTGAGGTCCCCAGGGGGTTGATATACATCACCTTTTGGGTGTATTATATACACATAGGGTGATGCGATCGATACATACTTCGTAACCCGGAAGCTCTTGACGGCCTACAGCAGTGAGCGAGAGGCCACCCGGTTCTTCGGCAAGCAAATCGCCCGAGTGTACATCCGGCGAGTCCGGGAGCTTAGGGCGGCTCGTAACTTAGATGTTATCAAGGCGAATCAGTCGATGCGATTCCACGAGCTAACAGGTGACCGCAAGGGCCAGTTCTCTGTTAAGCTCACCAAGAATTACCGACTCATCGTGACGTTAGAGAACGACCAGCAGGACATCGTGATTGAGGGAGTGGAGGATTACCATGGCGACTAAGACCGATAGGAAACTTTACGGGCCGGCTGGGTTCTCGGACCTGGCGATTCCTCCTGGCGAGACCCTGGCGGACGAGCTCGATGCGCGGGAAATGACGCAGAAGGCTTTGGCAGAGAAGATGGGGCGCCCGCTCCAGGCGATCAACGAGATCGTCAACGGAAAGAAGGCCATTACGGCCGAGACGGCGCTAGAGCTCCAGGACGTTCTGGGGATCGAGGCCGAGTTCTGGATGAACCTCGAGAGCCACTACCGGCTGACGTTGGCCCATAATCGCCGCAAAGGTTCGTAGACGCCGCGAATATGCGGCGCCCAAATGACTTGACAATGACTCTAAGGTCAAGGCCCCTTCGCCCTCCCGATCCACAGCCGGTACGCCATGTACAGCAGCACCGGCACGATCACCAACAGCGCGGGCTCAGGTCGTCGTCAGTCATCGCTAAAACTGCAAACCAAATTGCAAACGGGCTGACAACAGGCCCTAGTTGACGACAAGGGTTGAGCAGGGTTGCTACGGGAGTACGTTTACATCTGTTGAGGGTCGTGGGCGTCGGATTTTCAGGCAATGGCCGGATGGCAGTCCGTCATCGCCCAGTATGTGCCGTTAGCGTGCGACCCCAAGCGGGGCTGCGGCGATTATATCGTAGCCCCTTTTTTATGCTACTGCCCGGACCGAAGCCCGCGACGTCACGCCTGCGGATATCGACGCCACGGCCCAGCGGCCAACGCTCATCGTGCGGAGAGGCAAGGGCGGGACGCCACGCCTGGTTCCGCTCCACCCGGAGCTCGCTGAGGCAATCGCCGGTGGGGGAGGCCATTGCGTTTTCATGAGGATATTATCCGCAGATTATTACTACGGGGCTCTCAGGAGCATCCAGACCGTCCCTACGTCGACACCTACCGTCAGATCGTGAACCGATGGGTGCAGATTGCGGTGAGGGAGGCGAAGGAGGCTGGGGAGCTACCCACGACCAAGGCTGTGAGCCCCCACACGTTCAGGCACAGCGCTGCGCGTCACTGGCTGATGCAGGGGGTGCCGATCAACCGGGTGTCGCTCTGGCTGGGCGACAGCAGCATCAGCACGACGCTGGTGTACCTGAAGCTGGTGCCGGACGACCTGGGGCTGATGGACGGGATCGCTTAGCGGCTACGGCGACGGGGCCACGGGCTTCGATTCGGGCAGTAGCATAGAAAAGGGGCTGCGGTATAATCGCCGCAGCCCCGCTTGGGGACGAAGTTCCCGGACATACTGAGCGATGACGGACTGCCATCCGGCCATTGCTCCTGCCTGCCCGACAAAGGCATTTTAAGACGCCTAGTCGGGGAGGTCAAACGATGAGTACTGTCGAAGCGCCGAAATTCGAAGGCATCTACGTCGCTCCAGAGGCAGCCGTCTATCTGACTGCCACGCTCAAACGGGACATACCCGATAGGCCGCTTTCCTCGGCCTTTACGTCGAGACGGCTCATTCGATGGATTAGGGCTGGCCTCGTGGCACCTGATCTGATCGAAGTGCCTGGGAACGATCTCCTGATCACTTTCCAGGACCTGGTCTCTATGCGGGTTATTGCTTTGATGCGTGCCCTAGGTTTGAGTTGGACAAAGATACACAGAGCCGAACACTGGCTACGAGAGCAAACTGGACACCATCGACCGTTTGCGGTACAGCGGGTTTGGTCCGAGACCAGAGATGTGTTTGCAGACCTACCGTTTGGGCTCGCCGTCGCGAGTCGAGCTGGGCAACTGGCGTTCTCCGAACTCATTGGTGGGCTCTTGGAGCCGGTAGACGACATGACCTTCGGGCGCGTGAATGGCTATAGGGTCGCAGATACATGGACGCCCCACCTTAATGTCACCATCGACCCCGAGGTGCAATTCGGGGAGCCGTGCGTAACCGACACCAGGACACCAACACGAATGCTCTGGAGAATGTTCAACGGAGGCCAGGGTGACTCTTTAGCCTACCTCTCCAGGGCTTTCCAACTTACCGAAGAACAGATAGGCCACGCCTTGGAGTGGGAAGATCGTCTCGTCGCGGTCCAAAGCCCTTCGATATCTCGTTGATAAAGACTTGAGTCCAGATCTCGCGTATGGACTCAAGCCGTGGTTTCATATTGAACACCTCCAGGACATTCCAGAGCTTCTGAACGCCCCTAAAAAGGGTGACGAGCCTGTGATAGCGTGGTGCCGTGATAACGGCGCGGTCTGGATTACTGGCGACAAGAAGGCTCGCAAACAGTATCAAGCCGACCTTCTCGCCAGCAAGATCAGCGTGCTGTGGGTCCATGGCCCCCCTCAAGGCGGTTTCCCGTCTTGGCTTCAGTTCCAGATCGTGGTCCGGGTCATGGATGAAACCCACAAACTGTTGGGACGCGCACGAGGCGCGTTGCACATGCGGACCGGTGTTCGTGGTAAAAGAACCCCTGAAGTTATTTGGGCCGAACATGGCTACGATAGACCTCAGAGCATCACAATTGCTCAAGCGAGGCGGCGCTCGTAATTATGAATCACGCTCACTTGAGCACCCAGGAGCAGTACGAGCAGTGAGGGCAGGGCGGGTTGGTGCAGGTCATCGCGCCACCAGCAGCCAGCACGCGGTGTTGAGGCCGGCGAAGAACGCGACGAGGAACGTGCGGGAGCCCAGGAACGTCAGGGTCGCCATGAGGAGCACCGGGAGCACCGCTGCCCCGATGACGGCCCACATCGCTACCAGTAGGTCAAGCGTTAGTCGCCCTCCAAGGCCTTGACCCGCTTGCTGATCTTGGTCAGGTTCCGGCCCATCGTTCCCTGAGCTTTCTTGATGACGACCTGTTCGGCCTTAATGTCATCGATGCCCGCGAGGATCTGGTCGTGTGCAGGAGCCTGGGCTTGCGCCAGGAGGTTCACGGTCGTCTCGACAAGCTCCACGAGGTCCTTGTTGACGCTGGTGCCGTTCCCACCGTTCTTGCGCTTCCCGAAGGCAGAGGCGATGGTCCCGAGGAAGTTGAGGACGACCGTCCACATTCTCTACTTACTCAGCTTCTCGATGCGCTCTTCGGTCTTGGTCTTCAGGTAGCTCGGTACCGCGTCGACCGCCTCGAGGACGATGTTGAGCCCGAGCAGTTGCATGCTCGTTGCACCACCTGCACTTCCTTCGTCTGCCAGCGATGGCGAGGATGGACATGGCTAGGTCTCCTGAGAAACGCTTTGCTCTGCGACCTTCTGGTCCCCCCGAGCTCGGTCTCTCAACTCCTCGAGGAGCGTCTTGGCCGTCTCCTGACCTTCGGTGTCGACCTGCGAGTCTTTGTAGCTTGGGTCCAGCTTCTTGAGGAAGAACATCAGCAACACGGGGTCGCCCTGCAGCCGGCCGCTGATCTGCTTCACGGCCCGTTCCCGGATCGTTTGGGCGGTTCCCTCACCAAACGCCTCCTGGAAGACCTTGAGCGGTAGGTCGTCAGGGCCAAGTCGCCCAAGCGCGCGCTTCATCCCGGCCTCTTCCAACTCGCCCTGTATGAGCGTCCTGACGCTATCGAGGCGCTCTTTGAACTCGGGCTCCTTCTGCCACTCCTGAACCTGACGAGGAGACACGCCGGTCGCCTTGCATGCGGCGCCGTAGGCCCTGGTCTTCTCGTAGTGATCGAGAAACTCGTCTTGCAGCACTGTCGTGTCCTCCGGGTCGTACTGGCGCTTCGTCATTAGCTGACTGTCCCGGCCTCGAACTTGCCTGAGTCGACTGCCTCTTGGTAAGCCACCGCCTTCAGAATGTCATGGACGGTCTGGAACTGGGTCGGGTACTTCGCGGCGAGATCGGCGAGGGGTACGGATACCGGCACGTTCGGCACAACAATGCCCCCTGCCGCCTCCAGTGATGCGTAGTAGAAGCTGACCGTTTGGGCGCCTTCTAAGGGGAGGCGAATGTTGATGCCTGTGGTCTGGACCATCCTGGCCTTCTTCGCGGGCTCCACCGTCTTGTCGGTGCTGTATGTCAGTGGCATGGCCTAGTCCCTCGCTTTCAAGAGTTGCTGTGTTTCCTCAAGCTGTATTTCGAGTTGCTTCACCCGGGTGCCAATCTGCCGGAGTGCTCCGTTGTGCAACCGCTGTAGCTGCGTGACGTTCAACATCCCCTGGTTGTCGTGCGGCATCCCGACCACCGGGCCACCAAGGATGCGGAGGTCGATCAAGGTCTGCTCTTGCTCCTTGATGAACTCCTTCCAAGGCTCGTCGATATGGGACCGTACTACATCAACCGCCTCGACCAACGCCAAGTCGTCGAACTCATCAAAGGTCTGCGCGGCGACCACTGAAAAGAAGTCGCCATCTTCGTCTGTCATGATTCGCAGCACGTCAGCGGCCCCAATCCTGGCCCGCACACCCCAAATATTTCCGTCTGCCGTAATATTGGCGACGCTGCCGGCACCATCATGCTCAGTCGCGTAATGCTCGATCAGGGCGCGACCGGCCGTTGTCTTGACCCCTGTCGCTTGCCCGCCAATGGCCCTCAACTGGAAGGTGGGCGGCGAGAGGGCGTCCTCTGCAACGACATCGAGGCGAAGCCCACCGATAGTAGAGCCCGACTTGTAGAAGGCTGCGAAGGTGTCGGCTTCCATGCCGAGCGGAGCGCCGTTAGCAACGTCGGTCGACTTCAGCGTCAGGGCCTCGTTATCAGCTCCGTTCATTTGGATCGTAACGCCGTCCGTCATGTTCCCGTTGGCCGTCTCGCCACCAGTGAAGATGATCGAGCCAGCCGCAGCCACCAGGTTGCCTCCCGCGAAGGTGAGTTGGTTGCTGGTGTGGGTTACGGTCACGTCGCCAGCGGCGAAGTTAATAATGGCGCCGGACGCGAGGAAGAGATCAGCCCAGGCGGTCCCGGAGACGCCCAAGGCGTTACCGTCATCGGCGGCGGGCTGGAAGTTCGTAGCCGAAATTACCACCTCGTCTGTACCAGCAATGGCGAGGTTGATTGTCTTTCCCGTCAGAGCGTTGAGGGTCAGGTCTCCGGTGTTATCGTTAACCGCATAGACCTCCGTGCCTGCGGGAGCGGTCGCGGCGTTGAGGATCAAGAACCCAGCGTTGTCGATGTCGAACCCGCCCATGTCCAAGTCCTCGACGCTTGGGGTTGCTATAAGCGTTCCTGTCGCCGTGATGAGCGGGAGATTCAGTTGCCGATCTGCGGCAATCGCGGCCGGCACGATGTCGTACTCGAACGTGTCCGCGGGGTTCCTGACCCTGAGGTTCGCCACCTCGAGCGAGTTCAGCTGGATCTCGTCGTCGTACTTCAGGAACCGGACCGAGGAGCCGTTGGTGATCCGGACGTCGAAGCGCCCCTCGGTCGCGTGCGAGATCGACCAGTAGCCGTTCGAGTCGGTGTTCGTGGTCGCCCGCACCGGCGTTGTCGTGTTTCGGTCGAACAGCTCCACCGTCGCGCCGTTGACCGCTGTCCCGGCGTTGTTGTAGAGAAATCCAGCGAAGAGTTGATTAGCCACTATCCTATCCTCCAATGCCACCGAGGAAGCTCAGGTCGCGATACTGGAGTGCTGCTTCTACATAGCGAACCGGATCGCTCAAGATGTCGTCTTCGTCAATGAAGATCAAGGTGATGCCCTGGCCCGCGAGCTGCGCCCTCGCCATGCGGTCCCGTGCAATGACTCCCGCTCCTTGCTCCAGGTGGAAGAAGACTCCCTGCACGTTGATGGCGAGGTCAGGAGGATTGAAGAACATGAAGTCGATAATCAGCCCGCCCTTCTCCAACCTGCCGCCAAGGAGCGGGCTCTGGTATGTGAAGTCCACTCCGTCCTGCTTGTCGAAGCGCGTCTGGAGCGTGTTGAAGACGATCCACTCGGGAAGGCTCCCGGGCCATCCAAGCGGCACCTGTTGGAGCTGCTGCGTCGTCATAGCTCGGCCACAACCAGTCGGGTGATGCCGCGCTCGTCGTGGCCCGTCTCCTCCAGCCCCGTGACTTGAATGATGTCGGCCCAGAAGTTTCGCGTGTCGCCGGCGTCGTCACGGAACGTCATCTCCACCATCAGGTTCGACTCGATTGCGGTGAGGATGGCGGCCCGGAGTGCCTTCGGCGAATTGTCCTTGTAGGCTTCATATAGGTTCAACTCGAAGCTCCAGCCGAATTTGGCCGCGACCTTTTTACGGTACTCAAGCGTGATGGAGCGCACGTCGGGCGACAGGCTCTTGTCGGTTCCGTTCACCAGGTCCGTGCGGAACCGGATCGAGCGGAATTCCTGACCGGCCGGCGCGGTGGTCTTGGCTCCAGCGGTCGTGTTCGGCAAGTGATATGTGCTGACGCCATCGCTCGTGATGGCCGAGAGCGCCGTCCAGGTGGAGTCGTCGTAGTCGTATCCAACGTAGGGCGTGACGCTCTCGGTTGCGGAAGCGCCCATCACCTCGATCTTCAGCCGCACCGCCAGCTTGTCCACTTCGGCTTGCCCTGCGTCGAACCAGGGGTATTCGTCCCGGGAGGAGCCGGCGTATTCTCGGTCGGACAGCTCCGAGGGGTTCACCACATCAACAGGGAGCGTGAAGTACTTAACGAGCTCGTTCTGGGCGAACCAGAGCCGGTAACCACCGTAGGCATTGGAGACCAGCGAGTAGTCAATGGACTGCTCGTTCACATCGCTCTCGAATAAGACCTGCCACCCGACCTCGTTCCAGCCGAGGATCAGCGACCGCCCCGTGTCGGCATCGATAACCTGCGCCCCGTGGGAAGTCATCCCTGGGGTCGCGAAGGTGTCGAAGTCTTCAGCGGCCACCGCCGTGTCGTCTATCAGCGCCACGAGGTCGTTGTGCGTGTTCTCTAGCTTGATGATCTTGCCGCGCCGGTCAGCGGGGAGACCCTGGTCCCGGTCAGGGCCAACCGTGGTGATCGTCGCCGCGGCGCCACCGATGCTGTATTTATAGACGGCGAGGCCGGCAGGGAAGTAGGTGGAGTCCCGCCACCTGACCGTGCCCGCGCCGGAGTCGGCGTGAAAGGGCAGCTCCATCTCGGTCTTGACGAACCGATTGTTGGCCGCGTCATGAGCGAACAAGCCGACTCGTGTCGAGGCGTACAGGATATGCGCCCCGGATGCGTCCCGAGCGACGAACAGGTCTCGCACATAGGCGTTCGGCAGCGGCAGTTGAGCGTCGTCCGTCCACGTCCCCGTGGGGTCGAACGCCCACCTGAGTTGGCCGGTGTTGTCGATGCCCCAGAACCGGTCGTCCCACTCCGCCAAGTAGAGCATGTCGTCGGTGGCGTCCGTGAAGGCGGCACCGTCCGTCGTGTAGGTGTAGCCGCCCGTGTGGGCGAAGATCATGTAGACGGTGCCGCCCAGGCGCACCGTGATGGCGTCTGTGGCCGCGGCAGGGAGCGTGTGGAGGCTGGAGCCCCACGAGTCTGAGTTGAAACTGTATTTGTAGACGCTGGTGCCGAAGGCAACGTAGACCTCGTCAGCCAGCTCGGCCATCGCTCCGACCGTGAACACGCCGGAGACGCCGGATGCCGCGGTCGTCGTCACCCGGTCGGGCAAGGTGCGGTGTCCGTTCACTCGGAGGTGCGACGTGCCGTACCAGAGCCGGTTCACGTCCACCGCGCCCTCGAAATCCTTCTTGCCGATGCCGCCGCGGGCGTCGGAGTACCGAAGGGTCGAGACGCGCTGCTGCGAGTCTCCCGTGGTGTCCCCAATCGTGACCTTCGCGGGGTACTGCGAGGCAAGGGTCGTCTGCGGCACCCGCGTCAGCGGGTAGTAGGTGCCGTTGATGTTGACCTCTGGAGGAGCCCGTCCTATGACACGTTGGGTAGCCATTAAAACAAGATTGCCACGTAATCCACTATGTCCCCACCGTTGGCGATGTGGACATAGAACACGTTGAACGCAACCGACCCACCACCCTCAGCCTCATTGAAGCTTAAATCGTCGCTTTCGCCAGCCTTCAACTCTCTACCGTTCGTGGCGTTAACGTCGGAGTCTCCAAAGACGACACTCCCGACGTTGCCGCCTCGGGCATGGAACTCTATCGCCGCAACCTTGTCCCGTTTGTTGAGGACCTGACCTGTTGACGTAACGCTCCCGGTCTTGAGACGCATTACTCGCCCTCAGCCACGGGGATGAAATACCCGAACAACGAGTTGGTTTTCGGGGTTGACTGCCGCTTGGTGTTCGGCGCCGCCACCTCGGGGTCGCCCGAAAATTCCTAAGCCCATTACTCTATCCTTTCCCCTTCCTCCAAGTTCATCTCAGAGCCAAAGGCCAAATGCGTCTGTATTCGCTCCAACACTTCGGCTTGCTTGTCGCCGGCGTCCTTAACCGCATCCACTATTTGCAGCAGGACAGCGGCGTTGTTTGCTCCCGATGACCTGATCGAAGCCACGGTTACGTTTTCTTTCCCCGATGTCGGCAGGCGTCGTTCATCCGTACACCGCAAGCTTTGCACTGGACCCAGTCCGTCAGGCCGCCACACCGAATGACACGGGTCTTGTCGTGATGGCAGGCCACGGCCTTTGACTTTCTCATTCGACCTGCCTCACATCGACGAGCATGGGGAAAGACTGCTTCGCCTGTTTGCTCTGCTCCCACCAGAACCCGGCGCGGGTCGCACGAGCATCCTGGTCGGTCTGTTGGCTCCGCGCCTCGGACATCAGCGCCAGGGCGGTTGCTCGGGTGATGACGTACCAGTCATCGATCTCGTTGGCCGTGGCGTCCGCCGTCAGGAGAGCGGGTTTGTCGCCCCCGACGAGCTTGAGGAGGTTGTAGCCAGCGACCTTGGCGCCGCCCCTACTCAAGATCAGGTCGCGGGCCTCCTTGTCGATCCGCCAGAGCGTGTTCGGCAGGGTCGACCAGACCGCAGAGTCGCTGTTCACCGCCCGCACCTCGTCGAACCAGACGGTGTTGGACGCGGCGTTGGCGTTGTACTCGAGCCCGATGCTGATGACGGCCGTGTCGGTCTCCGGATTAGCCAACGCGATGCGGAAGAACGTCCAGGTGTCGGCAGCCGTGGTGGCTGGGATGTTCAGGCTCTCCAGGTCGCTCCCATCGGCCTGAACGGCGCCGCTGTCGAGGTGGAGCACGAAGTCGGCGGCGGCCAGCGTGACCGCGGCCTTCACCCAGCCTTCGATGTGGGTATAGCCCGAGAGGTCGAGCGACGTGATGGAGTCGGTGATGACATCGCCGTTGCTGATGCTCCCGCCGATCGTCAGCTTCAACGACGACCCGCGCTTGAAGTCCTTGGTGTCGACGGCCTGCGTGAAGTCCGCGTCGGTCGCCTCGTCGAAGGTTCGACTCATCGGGTGGACCTCAGCCGAGGACACGCGAGAGCGATACTGGACGCGCTGGAGCATCGAGAGGCCGCTTGGGATGTCGAAACGCGCCTGCGTGCCGTCTGCGTGCAGCGTGATGTCCTCCACACGGTCGTAGACCTCGCCGTAGGCGTCGAGGATCGCCTGGTTGATGAAATCGTGGATTGACTCGGGGTTGTAGCTTTCGTTCCACAACTCGGCGGTGTCGCCGTCCGCTGTAGCGTCGGTCACTGCGGGGTAAAAAGTGAGGGTCTGCCGGTTGGCGGTGACGGAGGAGTCGGTCACGCGCCGTATCAGACCATCGTTGTTGGCGCCCGAGGTGAAGACCAGCCACGATCCGTTGTATTCGTCGGCGCCGCCCAGGGACAGCTCATCGGTCAGGAACGTCGTGGTCGTCCCGGTGGCGTCAGCCTCGAGGAGCCGAAAGGGATAACCCAGGTTGACCCCCACGGAGGCCCTGAGTTGCTCCCTGGTCCTGGCCGCAATCACCGGCATCGTTCAATACCCCCAAACAAAGGGCCCGGCCCAGATACCCGAGCCGGGCCCGTAAAGCTCATGTGTGCCGCCCGCTACGGCGTGGCGGGCGTCTCTTCTACGGGCGTCTCCTCTGCCGGCTTGTGGCCGTTCTGAAGCTCCGCGATCAACGTGTCCCGCTCCGTCAGTTGCCGCATCAACGCGATGTTGATGAGGTCTTTTGCCGCAATCGGGTTGGCCTTCATGAAAATGTTGATGTCGTCACCGGTAATCCTGATGTTGTTGATGTCGGTCGCGGGTGCGTCGCCGTTGTTAGCCATTATTAGTCCCTCTCGATCGTCAGCTTGATAATCAGATCGTCGGTAGCCGTCTCGCCCGTGATGGCATCCCGGGTAACGACGATCCCGTAGAGTGCGGTATCGGCATCCGCGCAGTTGAAGGCCAGGGGAAGATTCCCGGTGGCCAGCGATGGAGTAACAATCGCCTCCGAGTCTCCCGTGCCGAGGTCAGCCATCGCCGGGAAGGTGATCCGGCCCACGTAGTTCGCCTCGTCGGCGTGGAGCACCGCGGTGTTCGCAACGTTATCGTTCAGCGCGGAGGTTGGGGTTCCAGAGAAGAGGAACAGTGCTAGCCCTGGCGTCAGCGCCGTGGTTTCGAGCAGTGCGACCGCCTTGACGATGGTCCCAGAGTCGCCGTTCCTCCGAACGACCGAGCTGAAGGTCCACGCGGTCCCAGCCGATGCACTCTCCGACAACACGTCCTCGGCCGCGTAGTTGGCGGCGGCGGCAAGCGCCTTGGTTACGCTGACGGTCGTCAACTCCCGGGCGATGTGGACCGTTGCCTGCGACTGCGAGGACATGGGCTACGCGGCTACCTTCTTCTCAAGGTCGTTCAGACGGTTGTACATCTGCTGCATGGCGGACCAGGTGTAGAACTGGGCCGTAACCGGGTTGAGGCCAACCCAATTCACGCCCACTTCAGACTCCCAGTCCGAAGGGGTCACTTCCATGACGCCCAGCTTGGCGAGGTGCTGAATGGCGGGCTCGTCACCCGTCAGGCGCATCCCGTTCACAGCCGCCAAGACGGGCTCCAGGGCTGCAATGTCATCGTGCCACGCAACCGGGCCGCAGCACTCGAAGAGCTCGCCGCGGTGAGCGCCACAGGCGTCACAGACGTAGTCGAAGGTGCCGGTGGGATGCGTGGCGTTGTATGTCAGCACCGGAGGCGTGGCGTCCGTGATCCGAACAGCATCCCCATCAGCCGACCCGAGGGCCGTATTCATGGCAAGAACGCCGATGCTGCCGGAGGTGTCGATACCGAGGGTAACGACGTGACCGCTCAGTTCGGTAGCCGCAAGGATAGCGTCACCGGAGGCGGACGAGCCGCCCGCGATGGCCTCCACCCGAGCGCCAGCCGAAGAGTCGTCGCTGGTGTTCGTCACGGAGATCGCGGTGACCGCCCCGCTGTTGGCAGCGGACCAGACCACGCCACCGGCCAACGTCATCGTGATGGCGTCGGCGGCACCGATCTCGACAACGATCGTGTCATCGGCGCTCGCCCTGATGGACGTGTCGTTGTCCGTGTCGAGGTCGATACGGGCGCCCTGGGTCCCCAGGTCGATGTCGTTGCCGCCGGTGTTCAGGCTCACACCTATAAGAGTGAGCGCGGTTGCGCTCAGGGTCATCTCGGCGGTCGTGTCGACGTCCCAACTATGGGTTGCCCCGGATGGAGCACCGTAGATGATCGTGTTGCCGGAGCGATCGTAGAAGATATGGGCGTCTTCCCCGAACTGACCGAGGGTTACGAGTTCACCATCTCCGAATTCGTAGGCGACACTGTACGTTGGCATCTACCAGTACCTCCCGTGTAGGGACACTGCGCGGCGGCGTTTCGAGGCCGTGATGTCCAGTAGGACGCCACCGAGGTCTTTCTTCTGTTGCTTGGTCAGCGGAGGCTTCTCCACGTGGAACTTCAGGCGCTTGGCGAACTGGTCGCGGGCGAAGTGGGCCAGCTCTTGCAGTTCGTGACCGTCGTAGACCTCACGGCCCGCGATGTCCCGAGTCACGATGGTCGCGACGTCGGTCTTACCCGTCTCGCTATCGGTCATGCGGTACTGCATCTCGTCCAGCCAAACCCCAGTTACCACCATCGCTCCTTCACCGCCAACTCCCGACCCGCGATCTGTGTTAGGCGCCGGGAGATGCTTTCCGTCTTGATCTTGCCGTCCTTGAGCGGGCTTGCGAGTTCGTACAGCGCCCTGCGTTCCTGGTCCCCGATGATGCGGTTCAACACGTCCGAGTCGGTGTTCGCCGCGTTGGGGAACACCATGTCCTGATGCCGCCCCGTCGCGGGATGGGTGAACCGATAGTGAGTCGGCGTCACCCAGTGACCACACAGAGGCTGAGGCTCCAGCACCTGATCCGAGATGCGGGGGATAGCGTCCTGCCACCAGTAGTCAGGGTACAGAGCCATCTAGATGTTCCAGAGAACCGCCATCGACTCGCCGGAGGCGCCGGCTGCGTCCATGTTGATCGCTACCTGGGCCAGGTCGGGCGCGGCGTACAGATCGACAAGCTCTAGATTACCTGCCGTCGCGTCAGACGGAGCCAGCGGTGCGCCAGCCGCAGGGGTCGTCGCGTCTGAACGAGCGACGCCCTGGCCGCGGAACTGGAGCCAGGCGAACGAGTTGTCCGGCACGTCTACGCAGCAGGCACCGAGGGGCGCCGTGGTCGCCGTTGTCGGGTAGACCACGAAGTCATGGCACAGGTTGTGGACGAGGCCGACTTGCTGGGAGGTCGTGATGGCCGTGACCAGACCGTCCTCCTCGTCCAGGTTGAAGACGCCCGTTCCGCCAGAGCCGACGGCGAAGTGACTCTTGACGAGGTACTGGTGGCCCTCTTCCTCGACATCGTTGAAGATGACGAAGCCGTCAGCGTACTCGTCAGCGACCGCAGCCGTGGCGCCCAGCGTGATCAAGATGGTTGTGGTGGCGACCGCTCCAGCGGCCGCGACCACAAGGTCGAGGTCGTGGTTGTCGATGGCCGCGATGCCTGCCTGCAGCAGGTTGACCGTGGCTGCTTCGCCGGCGAGGGCGCGTTTGAACCAGCGGCCCGGGAACATATACATCTCGGTCCCGAGCTTGTGGCTCTTCACGGTGCTCGTGACCTTCTCCCAACCGGGCTTTCCATTGATGTATCCTGGGAATGCCATAGCGGTTAACTCCTCGACTTCTTGTGGGGTTTGAATGGTTGAGTTCGCGTAGCGGTGCAACCCGTGATCTTGCAGGGGCTGCCCATGGGTTTCGCGTAGCGGTGAACGTGAGAGGTCCCGGTCGGGGCAGGCCGTGTGGTAGCCCCGTTCGGCGGCACCATCGACCAGCCCTTCTTCTTCTCGAAGAGCCGGATGTGATAGGCGTCCGCCGGCAGGAGGTTCGGGAGGGGCGTGCCGTCAGCCCGGTACCACTGGACCTTCGTTGCGGGGTTGGCGATCAGGTCGACGTGGATCCCGCCTTTGCTCAGGGTGCGTTGGCGATCCTTCAGCATCTTCAGGTCTTCACCAGTCGGCATCGGTTACTCCTTAGGCGCTGGTGCTCGGGTCGGCGGCGTCGAAGGTTAGAGGAGCGCCCCGGGTGTCGTCGAGCTCGAAGGCGGAGTAGTCCCCAACCATCACGACCTCCCAAGCGCGGAGAGAGGCGTCTCGCTCTCGCTCCGTCGTCTGGGTCATTGAGGTGAGCATGGCGAGAGCGTCGGGGTTGATGATCGCGCCGATGGCATCGTCTGAGGAGTCTCTCGTGATGTTGCCCGTCTGAAAAACCGGTGTGTCCCAGATGCGGTATCCGGACCACGCTCGACCCAGCATCCGGGCCGAGAAGCCCTCGGGGAGCGGCCTGATCTGACCGCTGCCGATAGTCGAGAGGTCTCGGGCGAGCCGCATGACGGCGTTGGGGTGCTGGATGATCGAGAGGCTCTCGCCCATCTTGTCCGTGTGGGCGATGCTCACGCATCCCGTCGCGTTGGCCGCCGAGAACGCGGCGGCGGCGGCGCCGAGAGACGTTCCGCCGTTGAGCGCGGGGAAGAGGCTGATAAGGTCCTCTTCCTTCTTCCGCTTCCAGCCGTCGCCGAGCTGGCGGCCGACGCTTCGGAAGTTCACGGCGTTGTTCTGGCGCAGGAGCTTGTCCGTCAGGACGATCTTGGCGCCCACCTCGGATGTCGTGACGCTGACGGTCGACATCCCGATCTCTTCCTCGTCGACGATGTCCTGCCCCTGCACGAGGTTCTTCATGGACATCTGGCCGACCTTCGGGAAGACGCCGGTGTCCTCCCCCTTCTTGAGGGTGAAGTGAGTGGTGAGCGCCTCGACGGGAGCGTTATGCTCGGCGGTGAACCGAGACATATCGATCATTTCCTTCGAGGCGTTTTCCAGTTGGCCGGTCGTTGAAATCTGAGGCAATTGCTTCCTCCTACCCTGTTATCCCGATGAGCTTGCCGTACTCCGCATGTTCGGCGTCGTTGAGCGGACGCTCTAGGCCCCGAATCTCGTCGCGCCTGCTCATGTCGTTGCCGCTCCCACTGGGGTCAGCGTCGTTGCCGTCAAATGCCTGTGGGGGTGCCTTTCCCTGCTTCGCCTCCGCGAGTTCGCGTTGAAGCTTCAGGTTCTCGGCGTGCTTCTGCATCACGACGGGGTCGTTGAACTGCTGGAGTTCCTTCGGATCGACACCGTGCCGCTGTGCCAGTTGTGTGATGACCAACGCCTTCGCTTGCGATTCGTTCTCCGCCACGCGCTGCTGCAGTTGAGCCTCGGTTTGAAGCTGCTGTTGCTGGCGCTGGAAGAGGCCCTGCTCGGTTGCGATGGCTCGATCAACCTGGCTGGTGTCGTAGCCCTGCCCCTCGAGGGACGTGCGTAGCTGCGCTTCACGCTGCGCCTGGGCCTGTTGCGCCACCTGTAGTTGAAGGGCATTGGCCTGCTGCTGGGCTTGCTGGGCGCGACGGTTGGCCTCTTCGATCTGGGCCGTGAGGTCAGGGGCTGGCGCGGAAGGTTCGGGTTCTGAGGGCGGCGCTTCCTCTGGAGCCCCGGCGGGTGCGTCCGTAGCGGGAGGGGCATCACCAGGCGGCTGCTCGGGAGGGGCCGCGTCCTCGTCTTTCAACTCGTTAGCGTCGACCAGTACTGGTGCGTCCTGGTCCGCGTCGGTCGTCTCGTTCGGTTTGTCCGCCATGGCGTTCCTTTCGGAAATAAAAAAGTCGCCGGATTGCTCCGGCGACGTCGCGCACTCTTGGGAAGAGTCCTGATATGTCCGTCTCGTTTACCTTAGCACAATTGGTCAAACCCTCTCAATGCGCTTCAGGCAGTTGCAGCCCCGGCACCAGAAGTACCCAACTCCCTCAAGGTGCTCCGCGAGCTTCTTTTCGCAGTCGGGACAACGGACTGCGACGAATTTCACAGGCGTCATCATGCGGCTGCTCTTGGCCGTTGACTGAATCGCGCTCGCTCTCGCTGAGAGGCCAGATAATCCCGCTGTGTCTTCACGGGCAACAGCGAGAGCAACTGATTAGGGATTTGTCGCCGGTTCGTGTTGCGCAAGACATACTCGCGCTGTTCGCGTGACCAGCGTCGTTCAAGCACCACCAGGTTGCGTTGGAACTCGACCGGGCTGAAGATGCCACCCGATGTGGCCGCGGCCTGCGCCTGGAAGTATTCGGCGAGTGCCTGCCTGCTGGGGTCGGAGGCTTCGATGTCGTCGAACTCACGGTTGAAGTCGCGCCCGGCCTGGGCCTTTTCCGCCGCCAAGACCGTGTTGGCATTGAAGTAGGTGTTGACGGCGTCGCGCTGCGTGATCCTCCTGGCGCGTAGTTGCGGGATGATGTTGTTGACTAGTTCGTCCCACCGAGCATCGGCGGCGTCCAGAGCGGCGTAATATGCAGAGTTCTCGTTGCCGCGCTCAACACTTGTCTCTTGTCTTTTCCCGAGCTCGTCTCGTAGTTGTGGAGAGCGCCGCACCTGGTCTCGCTCGAAGGGTTCAAGGCCGGCATACGGCACACCGAACTGCTGTTGGGCACTGGCATCGAGAACACCTACCGTCGATTCAGCCCGGAGGTTGATTCCCGCCGCCTGCGAGAGCTGCCCCGAGACGCCAAGACGGCCTTCTCCCTCGGCTACGACATTACCGATACCCGGGACCGCCTCACGCACGGCTCCAAGCGCCGTCGTGGCGCTGATGGGGGCCGCGACATCGACAGCTCCCTGGACAGCCCGCTTCGCCGGAGAATCGAGCTTTTCGCCAAAGAAGGTCTCTCCCTTGACCTGGTTCGCCACCGCTCTGGGCACCACATTGACCCGTGCGGACAGCGCACCTACTGGGTTAAGGGCCCAGCGGATCGCCGTGTCCATCTGGCCCACGATGTCGATATACGTGGGGGCCCCGTTCCGCCCACGCAGCCCCGGAACTTGCGGCGAGAGGAAGCGGGTGTTGTACCCCACCTTGTACGGGGCATAGGGGTCGTTGAGCCGGAACGGAACGTACGCCTCTTTGGGTAGCGGACTCCCGGTCGCGGCGAGGTTGATGACGTTGGCGATGGCGGCGAGTCCGATGAAGATGCCGACGTAGAACTCCTGCCAGAGCCGCTTGTTCGGGCCGCTGATCGTCCCGATGGCCTGACGGATGAGCGACTCGGACTCGTTCGTGGAAAAGATCAAGGCTCGGGACATCTCTCGAATCGTGGGGTTCTTGAAGATGGTTTGCCAGCGTCCGAGCGTCGAAAACATGATGTTCGCCTGGGTTGCCGACTCCGCGGCAACCTGTCGGGCGGTCCACGCGGGGTTAGCTCGCCGTATCGACGGGATGATGAAGTTCTCAAGGGAGAACCGCTGTGCCTCACGATAGACGCCGTCGAACAGCCCGGACTCCCAGAACCGCTGGAAGTCTCGGAGGCGGCGAGCAGCGGTAAAGGGCAGGCCCTGACGTCCAATTCCCTCAGTCAGATCGGTGAAGGCGTTCCTGGTGAAGATCGAGATGTCGCCCTGGATCCCGAGACCTTCTTGGACCAGCATCTTCGGCGTGATGGCGAAGTCTTTGTAGATGGGCTTGGTGCTGTTGAACCACTGGCGTATCTGGGCACGGCTGGACGGGAACCACTGCGCCTTGAGGAGCCGAAGCGCAAGCGACGGAGCCTTGAGCGGGACACCGCGAAGAATAGACGAAGGCGCAAAAGTCGGCCCAAGGGTTCGGGCTCCGATGTCGACATGCTGAAAGAGTGACGCGACGAGCTTGAGACGCTTGGCCCGTTCCGACCACTGACCGATGGTCCGAAGGCCGGGGACGTGCGGGAGCCGTCCGAAGGCGTTCTCCAAGAAGTCTGCCACCTGGTTTGGCACCGCAATAGATTGCGTAAAGGTGGTGCCGCCCGGGACGCTTGGCGTTGGCACCGGCCTACCCTCGAAGACAGGGCCGACACGGGGAACTCGCCAGCTCTCCTCCTTGACCTCGCCCGCGAATTGAGCAAGGCCGCGCTGCTTGAGGCGGTTCACCAACGTGACGCTCTCGCGATACTCAATGCCGGCGATCCTGCGCTGGGCCATCATCGCGTAGGGGTTCCACGACGCGGGCTCAAGCCCGGAGTCGAGGAGCTGAGTAAAGGTCGCGTCGACTCTGGGTTTCGCAAGCCCCGGAGTGGCCCCAAGCCTCCCGCGACCTGCGGTGAGATGCTGTGGCTTTTGTTGCCAGCCACGGGGAAAGTAGTCGGGGTGCGCCATCATGCGGGCGGCAAAGTTCTTGGCATCGAAGGCCATCAGGGTACTCGCGCCGCTATCCTCCACCTGGCGCAAGAAGGCCAGCATGTCGGCCTCCTCTTGCAAGACGAGCTGCCGAACGTCGTCATAGATAGGACGCAGCCGCTGCGGGAGTTGCTCCAGCGGCAGCTCTCCATGGAGCGCCTTAAATAGCGGTTCCATGGCGTCTCGACTGATGTCGCGGGCCCCAATGCCCGCCACCTTCAGGCGAGCCACGCCGTCCTTGAACCATCCCTCCATCGCCAGACCTTCGGCATCCCGAGCCCCCTCCCATTTCCGCATGATGCCCCTCGTGGGCGACTCGTGCGTGGGAAGGTCGAGGTCGTCGGAGAGACCGACATCAGGACGCCGAGGGGGAGGCGTGCCCATGTCGGCTCCCTGCGGGTGCCCAGGCTTTCTTGTCGTTACCTGACCGCTCTGGAGTCGGCTCTGGGCGACCGTAGCCTCGGTCCTCTCCACCACGCTGTCGATCTGAAGCCTTGGCGTGATGGGCCTGAAGCCCAGGATATTCTCGCCTGTTGGCTGAGGAGCGGGCGTAAACTCAGGAAGGTCCGGGGAAGGTGGTCGCGGAGGGAGACGACCTTCAACAAGGCGGTCAAGGTCAACAGCAGCCGCTCTCTCTGGCAATAATCTGGTCGTTGTCACGCGGTCGCCTTTTAATATCGTCGCATCAGGAAAGTCTCGCTTGAGAATACGTCCAAATCCCCGCAACTCTTCAATCGTGAACCTAAAGTCACCAATAGGCGTCGAAGAGGCTTCGCCAACTAGGATGCGATTAGGGTCGTTTTGTAAGATAGCAATATCAAGGCGTCCTGCCCGTCGCTCCACCTCTGACCTAAAACTGGCAACGATCTCTCTTGTCGATCCATCTGGCAGCGCTACCCTATAGACTTCAGTTCCAGCAGGTGTGCCAGAAAGTTGTGTTACTTCTACGCCACGTTCTCCAAGACGGGTAGATGTTCCCATCGGGGCTCTGGGAGGTATGACTGGCTGCTCAATCGTAGGCTGTGTTGTCCTTAACCTCGCTAACTCCTGCTCAGCCTCAGTGGAGAGCGGCGTTGCCGCCGATGGCGGCGTTGGCGGGCGAACTGGACGCACGGCGCGACGTATGGGCCGCGTCGCTACCTCGGCGGCCCGCCCTGCGGCTCTCAGCGGCAACTCCTCGGGGAAGAGTGCCGTTCGGGTCGCGAGTTCGGCGGCACGGGTGGTCCGTGCGCCAGCACCGGCGGCGCGGGCCGCTTGAGCTACGCGAGCACCAGCCGCAGGCGCAACCGCAGGCCCAGCAAGACCAGCGAGCGTCAGAGGGTCCACGAGGGCGCGGGTGCCGATCTGGGCAGCAACGTTCCGGCTGGCGAACTTCTCGCGAAGCAGGCGGTCTCGCTCCTCCTGGTCCTCGGGACGAGGCTGGCCTACCTGGCGCTCGAACTCCCGGTCTCGCGCTTCAAGTTGCTGTGAGGGAACGGGGCTGAAGGCTCCAGGCTCACCGCGAGTGAGGGATCGAAAGCGCTGAAAGACGCCCTCCGCAGCGGCCTCTCCACCTATCGCCTGGAAAGGCACGTCAAGGGCGCGACCGACCGTACTGGCCGCACGAGAGATGGGCGACTCGACCAGATCAAGGAATCGCGAGAAGCCGCCACGGCTGCGCTCGGGCTCTCGAGTCGCCGTGTCGGTCTGCTGCGCAACCCGATCCGAGAATGGCGTGGCCTGCGCCCGCGCCGCGAGATGCTGCAGGCTTGGTGGGATCGGCGGGACGGGAAGGCCAAGCGACCGCATCCTCTCTTGTAGGGCTTGAAGCTGGCGAAATTGTTCCTCAGCGTGCGGCATAGCCTAAAAGAAGATTCTGCGTGTCCTGGGCGCTAGCCGCTGTCCGCTGAAGTCCCCCCGAAGTGAAGGCGGCAGTCGTGTGAAGCGATCGAGGAACGGCGTCTGTCCGAGGAATTGACTGAACGTCTGGGTTGGGACCTGACCCTGCCGCAGTTGGCTACCCAGGGTGCCGAGGAAATTGTTGAACGTCGGCGTGAACTGATTCTGGAAGAACTGACGCTGCGCCGGAGTCCTCGCCTGCTCGTTGACGAAGCTGAAGAACGAGAGACGCGGGTCCTCCTCAAGAGCACCCCGGAGAAAGTCGGTAAATGGGCTTTCAGGTGGCATCGCCTACCTCCTAGAAGAACCCCTGGGACTGGGCGAACTGAAGGAACGGCACCTCGGGTGTGGATGCCTGCTGCTGCTCGAATGACCTCTGGGCTCCCCGTGTCACCGCGCCGCGCAGGGCCGGCGCCGATGTCGACGCGAGGAAGTCCTGCAGGATGCCAAGCTGCGCCTGACCGGCATTGCCGTCGGTGGGGTTCCCGAAGAGGCCAAATAGGCCGCTCTGACGGGGATTGAGTGGAGTTTCCGCCGGCTGTTGAAGCACGCTGACGACCTCACCGAGCGCCGAAGCGAGCTCTTGTGAACTCGGGGTGCGGCCTCCACGCGAGCGAAGGAATTGGAGGAACGCGGTACCGGCTTGGGAAGTTTCCTGACCCTGCCCGGCGGTCAAGAGCGGGAAGAACTGGCTCAACCGATTCCCTTGCGCTTGAAGACCAGTCCGCACAGGACCAGAGAGCGCCTGACCTCCCGCGAGTTCGTTCAAGAATCGTGTGAACTGCAGGCCCTGGTCTTGCTTACTGAACGCTCGTTGACGCAGGTCCTCTGCCGACACTGGGTTGAACGGCAGGGAGGGGTCGTTCGGTCCGCCCGGAGGGGTCGTTCTCCGCCCGGACCGCCGGGGAAGCCTGCGCTGGGGCCGGAGCCGGGCCACGGCAGGGAGGGGTCGTTCGGTCCGCCCGGACCTCCGGGGAAGCCTGCGCTGGGGCCGGAGCCGGGCCACGGCTGAGGTCCCGCGGGCGAACCACCGACGGGGGGAGATGCAGGCTGTCCAGCGGTGGGATCGCCAACGATAGACCCAAAGAGGATATTGGCCTGTTGGACGGAATCTTCAGGGCCAAAGCCCTGCCCCTGGAAGGCTTCAGCAAGCTGGGCGATGGCGTCCTGTGTGCTGATAAGGCCACGACGAACCAAGTCCGTAACGCGCTGAATGACCAGGAACGGATCGTTTGCCCCACCGAGCCCTCCGGGAAAGCCTGGGCTGACCGGCGGAGCACTCGGTGGAGGCGCAGTGGCTGGGGGTGTCGGCGTGCTGAAATCGAACCCCTGGCCGCGGAGAAACTCAAGCGCGAATTGTCCAGGGTCGGGGGCCCCAGCGCGCAGGTTGATGTCCGTTATGTCATTGAGGGCCGTGTTGAAATCGATCTGGCCGCTCGCTAGGGCGGCGACGACGGCGCTGGCGTCGAATCCGGTACCGCGTGGCATAGCTCTTCTCCTTCTATCGTCCCAATATCAGGCCGCTGGCGGCCAGACGAGCGGCGAGTGCGGCTTCATCAGCGGCTGCTCCCGGTCGTACCGCCCCTGCTGGCACAAGTGCGCCACCCTGAGGGAACGGCGCCGGAGGACCGCCTCCAAGAGCCGCGTCCGGCAGCACCGCCGGGTCAAATCCAACCTCGGGCCCAGCGGGGAGAGCCGCTGCGCCGCCGGCGGCGTTCAGGCCCGGGATGGCAGGTGATTGCGGCTGCTGACCATACCGCTCCTGCAGCAGCTTCATCATCTCCGCGCCATAGAGGACCACGAGGTCCTCGCGGCCCATCTTCATCATCGCTAGCATGATGCTGAGGTTGGCCGCGATGGGGTTCGCTCGCTCGCCCATCTGCTCTTGCAACTTGACTTTGACGGCATCCGGGTCCTGAAACTTCAGGATGGTGTCCCATATCTCGGAGTCAGGCAGCATCGGGAAGCCCTGGGCATCGGCCGTCCGGGCGATCTGGGCCATGGCGAACTTCTCGGGCTCGTCTTCCGGTAGGTTCGGCCTGAGCTCGATGATCGGGCAGTCGGTCCCCTTGATGTCGGAGGGCTTGAACTCGCGCTCGAACCACTCCTTCGAGTAGGTCTGGCCGCGGAGCGTGATGGGCCCGAACTGGCCCGTTTGGTACTGCTCGTTAGCCAGGGACGCTATCTCACACAGCGAGTCCTCGATCGCGGTCAGGAACGGCTCTACGGCACTCCCGACGCCCTCTCGTAGCGTGTTGATGGCGAATCCTGAGAGTTGGAACTGGAGCTCGCCGAAGACCGAGTGGGGGAGCGTGCCTCGCTGCATCTCGCCCGAGACGTTGGAAAGGAACGTCCCGGCTTCCTTCGGCATCTCGACGCGCTCCATCGGGCTCAAGTCTTCGTTGGATGCGCTGTCGAGCTGGACCACTGACCCCTCGGCTGCTGGGTCGCCTTCGAGACCCTTGCGAGCGCCAGCCGACTTAAGTTTATAGCCGCTCTTGACGGCGCGGCGTACCAGGGTCTTCATGTCCGACATGGTCTCGTTGAAGTCCTCGTAGACATCGCGGACCGCGTCGTAGGCGCTCTGTCCGAAGTCCTTGTCGGTGTCGCCGACGCCGTTGCTTTGAATGGGCGGCATCCATCCAACCGGCCTTACATAGCCAGGAGTGCGCGGGAGTTTGTGGGGGGTTGGTCTTTTCAGCCAACGCCCCGCTGCCTCGGTGTCGGCAGCGAGTGCATTCACCGTATCGTCGTAGTAGTCCCACGTGACGAACAGCTCGGGCTCGGTCCCCGTGGAGGCGGGCCCGTCGAGCGTGACGCCGTACTGGGCCTTGATCTCCTCGCGGGTCTTCTTTGTCCGGTAGCAAATCCATTTCAGGCCGAACGGCCCCATCTCCCAGAACGTGTGGAGCGGATCCCACGGCATGCTCTCGAACCGGACCCGGCCGTCCTTGTCCTTCACGAACATGGCGCGCCCACAGCAGAACCCGCGGAGCCCAGAGAAACCCGCGAGCTGTTTCACGAGGGTCGGAAGACCCCGCTTCTTGAGCCAGTCGTCGCCCGAGCGGAACGCCCCGATGATGAAGAGCTCTTTGGTGTTGTCGACCTCGCGCTCGGCTCTCGGCTTGTCGCTCTGCGGGTTCCGCACCGTCATCGTCGAAGCGGTAATGGTGTTGATGAGCTTGTTGAGGTAGGTCTTGGGCTCGTTGGTGACGTAGGTCTGGTAGTTGTCGGCCTGGGCCTCGTCGCGTGAGTCTTTCCACTCCAGCCGCCAGCGCAGGAAGTCTTCGTCCATGAGCTTCCGCCGATGGCGCGTGGCCTTCTCGTGCCGCTCAACCCGGTCCTTAATCTCTTTGATCGTGACGGCCATTAGGACTTCAGTGAGTCTTCTAACGTCTTTCGGTAGAGTCCGTTGATACACTCAGCCAATTCGGCAGCGCCTTCTTCGCGGCCCTTCTCTCTACCTTCTTGAAAGCCGATTGCGCGTCCGGCCGCCTCGCCAGACTCACGTCCTTGTACCCAGCCCTGGTGGTTCGCGTCCGTCATGAACTGTTCAACAAGGCCTGGGCTGACGCCTCGAACGATGCACCAATACCAGCGATGAATGAGGCCGGCGATAATGTTGACTGGGATAGGGAGAATGACCTCCGCCCGCATCTCAGGGCGCGACCAAGCCACTCCCCAACCATTCGGAATCATCATTCCTTCGTTTATCTGCCTATAAGTCAAAACCACAATCTCAGTACCTCCCTACCCTGATCTTCTCGGAGCCGACAAACGAGACCCCGAACTGGTCGACCAACCCGTACGTGATGGCCTTGATGCCGTGGTTGTACTTGTCCTCGGGCTTGTCCCCGACGACCGTGCCGTCCCGGTTGATCTTCCAGCGATACACGCGGGTCTGGTGGTCGAACGGGTTGGGGTTGGCGCCGAACTCGCTCAGGATGCCCTTGCACCGGGGCGAGAACACGATCTTGGGCTCCCCGGTCACCGGGTGCGGCTTGAGGAACGACTTGAAGCGATCGATGCCGTCCTGGATCTTGACCTTGTTCGAGCCGAAATGGAGACCGGCTTGCTTTAGCCAGACCTCCGCGGGTGTGACGTTGAGTGCGTGGTGCTGGTAGGCGTAGACGTCGATGACGCCCGGCACCATCTGGTCGAGTTTCCACCAAGGTCGCTGCTTGCAGATGTCGATCATGTCCTCGGTCCCCATCTGCTCGTAGACCTCGTCGAAGACGTAGACGACGTCGTTCACGATCTGGACAACCTCGATCGCGTGGGCGCCGGCGTAGCCCGGGTCGATCCACAAGCGAACCGGATGCTGAGGGTCCCACTCGATGTCCCGGATGTGGATATGGGGCCGGAAGTAGTTCGCAAACACCGCGCCCTTCGGTGGGCTTGCCTCGCCGCCCATGCGCTCCATGAACCATTCGTCCGGCGCCTCGTTCTCAATGCGTTTGATCTCCTGGTCTTCACGCCCTCCGGGATACAGGTGAAGATTGGTCCAGGACGGCAGCTTGAAGCTCCGCTCCCCGTCCTTGGTCCCGAACCTCCACGCCTCCGCGAGCCCTGGGTACCAGCCGAGCGAGCCCTCGAGCGTGCCGGCCATGAAGAGCCAGCCGCGCTTCGGCCCGACGCGGCCGCGACACCGCCAGTACGTCTCCTGGTCGACGGTCGATGCCTCGCACACCACGATCCCGTCCGGCGCTTCCATCGCGAGGCTCCGGGGGTCATCGGCGCTCTTCGTCTTGATGACCGTTCCGTCCACCAGCTCGATCCTGCCTGGATTCACCGGCTTGGTCGCCTTCTTCAGGAGACCAAGCATCCCGAGGTCGTCGACTAGGTACTCGAACTCTCGCCTTGTGTTCTCGTACGACAGCCCGACGAGCCAATACAGGGCCTTCGCGGGGGCCTCAGGGAGCCGTTTCAACAGGTATTTCTCGGCGATCAGGCTCTTCCCGGCCTGCTCTCCGCCGGTAACGAGGATGAACCGCGCATCGCACTCGATGATTGGCCGCTGGGCCTCGGTCGGCTCGAACGCGAGCTTCTCGAACAGGAACCGAACATGGTCCTGGAGAACTGCCTGCTGTCTTGTCGTTGCGGTGACCATTCGCTCAATGAAAACGAGCCGCCACATAGGGATGGCGACTCGCGCACTGCTCGTTTCTACGGACGCTTTCCGCTGTTTCGGCGCGTCACCCTCATGGTAGCACAGGTGGTCACCTGGGCAGGCTCGGTTTCACCACTTCAACCGCCCTCCAAAGAGCGTATGCCGGGCCTCCCACGCTTCATGGATCTCGTTGTGTTCCCTCACCGCCGAGTCAAAATCTTGAGCCCTTGGACCAGGGAGCCGCATGACGTAGGGACACCCGAAGCCATAGGCGAACACCGTGCAGTGGATCGCCCACTCGCTGCCCGGAGAGCCGAAGAGTCGATACCAGAGCCGATAGCCCAACCACCGCGTCCGGTACCAGTGGAACGTACGCCTGATCACACTGACGTCCCTCAACTGGACCTCCTTCCCTTAACGATTACGACTGCTAATCGTTAAGCCCCCGTTGCGCGCCACAGGCTCGGGGCGCTCCTGCAACCCGGTTTCTACGGTCCTTAGTCGCCAACTCCAGACCGCAACTACCGGCGCTAGGCTCCTGCCCTCGTCCTCCTACTGAAAGCGCGGGTGGCCTCGCGCCGGCTGGGACAACCCCAACCCACTGTCCGCTTTCAACGGCAAGGGCAGCAACGTCAGATAGCCGCAGCGTTATCGCCGTGATCGCCATGGCAAGTCCACTCGACGGACTCATTCCACCCCACCAAGGCCATCCAGAGATGATAGACGGCCTTGCCGACTTCGCGCACCCGGTTTTGAGGGCGCACACCGCAGGCTTCGTGTGGTCGTGCTTCACCGTCACAGTCTTTGGCATCAACTACCTCCTCAGGGCCTCGCTTATAGTCGTAGTCCACACTGGATACAGAAGCGGTCCAGCCCCCACCGGTCGACATTCTGGGTGACGTCGCCACCACACTTCGCGCAAGCCTTGAACGCAATGCCTGAGCTAGGCGCTGGAGGTGCCGACAGGGATCGCTTGGGCGCTGCGGTCGTCAACGCTGGTCCCGTTCTCGGTCAACTGCCTCCACCAATAACCGAACGGCGTAGTCAACCGCCGAACCCTTGTCGCCTGAACCCGACTTTCCAACCAGCTCCTGCACCATCACGCTGTTAGCGACCAAGCCGTCCGCCATGTACGCCAGGTAGAGCCCGTCACCCATGCTGAGCGGTAGCCGCGGAGCCGTATCCTGGTCCGCCTTCGCCATCGTCACGGGGTCAACTCCCTCCCGTTCAAAAACCTCCGGTTCTCACCGGAAATCGCCGAATGTCCACTGTGTGGCAAAAGAAAAGGCCCCGACTGCTCGGGGCCTTGGGCCGCTAACTTTTCGTCGCTCCGTCTATGCGACATTGTGCTGAATCATCGGATCTTCAAAGCAGGGCGTACACCGGCCTCCTGGGACCGGTTCCCTCCTGCACCGCCATTCTAACACGCCGAGTACAGACCTCTAGGGCGCCGACGCACTCGCCTTGGGCATTCGTCCAAAAGTAGCGGGCCACCTGACGTCCGCGATCGGCAAGGCCCGAGGCGAGTCCCAGCCCACCTCCAGTCTCGTATCAAATACTGGAGCGATCAACTCAGGCTGCGGCGTAGGCCGCAGCCTCGACCATCAACCAGGCGACACGGGTTCGGCGAAGGAGCTCACTTTAGTGAAAGGCTGGCAGCGACCAGAGAGTAGTGGTTCTTGGCCCGTGTCGCCAGGCACGGGCCGCAGCCAGTCCTCCCCTATATGCGGCGCCTTCCAGCGACGGGGCGACGCGTCCCTGAGCAATCAGCAACGCGACTGAGTTGGCGATCTCAGTCCCGTCCTCTGGGAAGAGGTATGAGCGGGCACACGGAGCGAGTCTAGCCGGGTCTTGCAGGAGGCTGAGTGGGATAGGCAGCGGTGGTTGTCCTTGTTCCACCAGAGTTCTGTTCGTTGCCTCGATCCCGCGGAGCTGTTCCCGCATCTGTGGCGTAGAGGCTTGCTGGCGTCCCAACTCCTCGACCAGAGTCCTCGCTAGTTCGTGCGCCACCTCTGGCCGGACAAACTCCCTGGCGAACATGACGAACCCCTTGGAGTCGACGGCTTCACCCACGAGGCATTGCCTCGCGTAATAGATGGACCGATATGCTTTGAGGTTCAGTTCGGGATCCTCGGACAAGCGCAGGGGGATATGACTCGGCCAGTTGATGTCGATTCGGCCCAACGTTATGCCCAATGCAAGGTCTTCCTGAGTCAACAACCGGAGCTGTTCGCTGAGGGGCACGGGTGTAGGGGTCGGTGCGTCGGTAGGAGTCGGTGCGTCGGTAGGAGTCGGTGCGTCGGTAGGAGTCGGTGCGTCGGTAGGAGTCGCGGAGCTCGAGCAGCCCGCCGCCAAGATCAGCCCGATGATAGTCCCAAGCAATACTCGTTTTGGCGTAGTCGAGATGTGGTGAAGGACCATGATTCGCGTCACGTCTTCGTGGCAATCCCGGAGGCCGAAATGGAAGGAGTTGTTGAGATCACGTTGATATCAAGATCGGCGAACCACCCCACCACTTCTTCGAGTGAGTGAGTCGACGTATACCTAGTCGTAAGAACCTCGTACGTGATGTCTCGCAGGCGGAGCACATCAAGGGGACCGATCCGACGAACAAACTTCCTGATGTCGATTTTGCGTGGGACTTTGGGGTCGTAGCCAAACCCAAGGGCCTCGCACAGTCTCATCACCTGTTGCCGACTCATACGCATCGTGACGAGTCGCAGGAAGCGCATAAGAGGCGGGATTGCCCCCTTCCGGTTGACATGGATAGAGACTTGGCCCCCATTTTTCAAGAGGCGCACTATGCTCGAGAATGTCGCCTTTGGATCCGGCAAGTGATGGAGGACTCCCATCGAAAACACGTAGTCGAACTTTGGCGCAAGCGGGATGTTGGCTAGATCGGCTCGAATCAAGGAGACATTGGGGCTTCCCTCAGTAGCGTGAGCTGCTCGGTGGAGAGCCTCAAGAGAGCTATCGAGCCCAATCACGTGAGCACTTTCGAGCACGCTAGCGAGGTGGGTGAATCGACCTTCTCCAGAACCAGCATCCAGCACGATCTTGTTCCTGAAGTGGCTCTCTAATGGTCCGGGGAGTTTCGCAAAGGCTTGAAACTTCCGAGTGTATTCCGGGAGGCGTCCCGCGTAATCCTGCTTCACATGATGACGCCAAAGGAGGTCGTAGGTTTGAGAAATCGCATTAGTCTCCGTCGCAATGAAGTCGACAATCGCGTCTTTAATCGGATAGGAGTGGCCGCGGGCACACCGGAGTCGGCCGGAATAAAGCTCGCCGTCCCGGGATTCGGCTGTGTTGTCCACAAAGAGCGGCGCCTGGGCCTCACTACAGCGAGGGCACCGGAGGAGTTCGAGTGAGGCCAGTTTCATGGGGAGGCAGCTAAATGAGACCGACTACTTACCATGCGGTAGGATATGCCATGCGACTGAGTCTAATCAACTCTTCCGTCGCACTCCTCCCAAAGACCAGGCGGTTGCACCACGGGGTGCCTCTTTTTGCGAGAAAAAGTTCGTCGGGGGTACCCATAACCTTCCTTCCACATCTCTAAGCCATACCCCCTACCCTCGCTCTTCAACAACCCCTGACCACCGTTAACGACCATCACTAACGCCCGACCAACCGACGACGGCACGATTCGGCCTGGTTGCGCACGCTCGGGCTGGAGCTCCCAAACAGGCTCCGAGGGGTTCGCCCGCGACTCTTCGGCCTCTCGACACTGTTGGGGTCGCGTGCTGATTCGTCTAATATACGTTATGGACAAGTTCCAACGGTGTAGGGAGCGGTGCCCGCATACCATAACGGCCTAATGAGACAAGCCCGCAGGGTCCGCCATGGTTTCGGATCGAGGCATGAGGTTGGAACGCTTCCCGCTTTTTGTCGGTTCCTGTTTAGGTTCGTGATGGTTTCGTTACAACGTCGAGCGAGGACCAACAGAGAGGGTCACCATTATGTTAACCATAAAGTCAACCATAATATGGTACCCATAACATGCGACCACAACGTTCCGTAATAACGAACTCCCAACAGGTTCAAAATCATGTTGTGGTCACGTTATGGTCGCCCTTAGAAAGATGATAGTGTTGACCATCTTTCTATAGGGGCAACAACAATAACATAACATCGGGGAATGGGGAGAGTTCAGAGTATCGCCCCCAACCCTACCAAAGCGGCCCCGGTGATCCCCATGGGCCGGAGCTCCTCGCTAGGTTCCCGAGATCAGCCCAGGCTTCTCGACCCACTTCTCCCTGGTCCCTTTCGATCTCCCTTTGCCTTAGCTAAGTGACGAGTGACGTTAGTAGGGAGGGAAGACTTCGTCACTTCCCCTCTTCCCCCCAACTGACTGAATGGGCCGTCAGTTATTTTGAACCCGTTGGGCGAAGTAAGTGACGGGGTTTCGTCAGTCGTTCGTCACTTCTTAACTGACGAGCCTTCGTCACTTACAAGCTATATTGGTATAAAATTCGTGCCGTAAAACACTTGACAAATAGTTCTGTCATCGGTATTATACTGTTGTCGGCTGATGGTGGTGCCGACGAACCGAGGAAAGGGGGCGAACAACGCGGAGAGGTGCCGGAGCTTGGCTCAACGGGCCCGCCTGATAAGCGGTGCGAACGGCCACCACCGTTCCAGGGGTTTCGAATCCCCTCCTCTCCGCACCTTGGACAAAGAGACGCCCCCGGCCTTACACCAGGGGCGTCAGGCCCAACAACCGCTGATAGGAGCAGGGCCACGGCCACCATACCACGGCCCTGCTCCCGACGAAAAGGAGCAGGACGATGCGAACGGTTCAACAGCTAGGCCAGGAAGCCTACGAAGCTCTCGAGATGCGGAAGCGGGACGACGGCAGCACCTATTGGGCTTTCAAGGACGGACGGCCCGACTGGATGCAGGAGCTGGCCCACGAAGCCCACGGCGACATGATGCCCGACGACTGGCGCTACCGTTTCATCACGGAAGCCATCGCGGTGATCGCGGAGGCTGACGAAGATATGGACGGCGACGACTTCCGTGAACTCTTCGACGAGCACTTCGAGCCCGACATCTACACCAGCACCCTCACCGACTGGCTCAACTCCAACGTCGCTCGGACAGGGCACTGCGACGAGGTCCTCGCGGAGCTTGGCGGCGACCTCGACAGCATCTTCAAGATCATCGCCCTGGGGCAAGCCGACCAGGAAACTGTAGAGGCCACCCAATGACCAACACACAGCAGACGCCGCTCGTTCACGCGGCAACCCTCGAGGAGCAAGAAGACACGGCAACCCTAGACTGCGGGTGTGTCCTGACCCACGTCGACGAGGGCGACTACGACAACCCGGGCCTTCTCGTCCAGCTCTACTGGTGCCCGGTCCACGACGCCGCCCAGGACCTCCTGGCCGCGTGCGAGGCCATCGAGCGCGACTGGGAGCACAACCTTACGGACGCTATACGCCTAGTCCGCGCCGCCATCGAGAAGGCGAGAAGCTGAGCCCACCTAAACGGCGAAACGCCCCGCAGGGGGCGTCGTGGGGGCACTGGCCGGCCCCTGCCTGATGAGGCTAGGCCACCCACCGTGAGGTCGAGCAGTATGCATTTTTGCATAGTGCTCGGGAAGGAGGCGACCAGGGAGGCGCAACACTATCGGCGGGTAAGGCTAGAACAGTGGGAGCGCCAGGGGATGATGGCCCCTGACGCCCCACAAGGAGGCGACAATGACTCAGCCATCGACGCCACAAGCTAATGATACACGACAGGATGACGACGGCTTTGAACAGTCGATCATCGAAGTCCTGGCGAAGTATCGGGAAGATCGGGAGGCAGCTCGAGTTGAGCCCGACGCGCCGGACGCTTGCGAACAGTGCCATGAGTTTCGAGGCCGGCACTGCAGCGTCTGCCGTAAGGTGCTCTGCGGCCGCAAGTGCCACGTTGAGTACCGGAACCACGGCGGCAAAGTCCCGTACGTGCTCACCGACGCCATCACGGGGGCCGTAGTCCCCATGGAGCTAGAGAAGGGGTGGATGGCCGTCGAACGTCGCTGCCCCACGTGCGGCAACTCACAAGGGGCGAATCGGGAGAACGGAAAGCCGGTCTGCCTTGCCTGCCGAGCTGGATGGTCGAATCATCATCCAGCCACCGATGAAGAGATGGAGGTCTGGAAGAGTTGGCATGGGACCCTGGTCCTGCGGTTGGAGCTCTCGGAGCACCTACGACGGCAGATCGACAGTTCGTTCAGACCCGCCCATCGGGAAACCGGGACAGTGACGGTCAAGCCGGCGCTTGCGAAGCGGGCCCTGGAGGCGGTCGGCCTCGTCAGTGGCCGAAGCGTCAGGAAGGGAGGCGCCCGATGAGCAGGCCAACGACAGCAGGACTGCCTCCGTTTGGCACCGCCTGGTGGGAAGAGAACGACACATCGTCCGATACCATCGCCGAGACTATCACGCATGAGATCGACCACCGCGTGACAAGGCCAATGAGCATCGTCTTCGACCAGCTCTCCCTCGCCCTGGCCGGGTTGGTCGAGGAACTACCGCCAGCCAAGCGGAATAGCGCGATCGCCGTGCTGGGGGCCATGGACGACCTACTTTCCGGGATTCAGATGACGGCCACGAGGGTTGTCGGCCGATGCCTCGCACGATTCCCGGGAGCAATCGGGACGCTGGAAGAGACGCTCCAGCAATGCTTCACCGCGGCCGGCTTCAACCTGGACCAGATCAAGGCGATGAACCGGAACGCCATGAGGGGCCACCTTGATACCCTGGGCGAGCTCTACCCAGACCTCGACTTCGACGACCCCGACGCCTTATGGGGAATCAAGTACGGGAAGTAGTCAAACCTTGGGGTGGGGGGACTGCCAACCCCACCCCCGAAAGGATCGGAACCATGAAGCGAACCATGACAAAGCTGTTCGATGCCGACCCCGGCAAAATGATCATCACCGTCGAGGGCGGAACCATCACAGACGTCAGCGGGGGGCCTCCGGACCTGACCGTGGAAGTCTGGGACTTCGACACGGACGACACCAGAGAGAGCGCCGTGCGCAACGACCAGGGCCAAGCCTTCGAGCTGGCCGACTGGTCCGAGAACCGATAGCCACGTGCCATCGTTTCAGTCACGTCGATAACTCGATGGCACGCGCTGAGCCACCGACAGTTTTTGTTCGGCGCCGAACAAATTCAAATGAACGAAGGAGGAAAGCCTATGGCGTGGATTACGGTCAGTGAAGCAACAGAGAGGACCGGGTATAGCGCTGTGTGGATCACTCGATTGATCCGTCAAGGGCGACTCGGAGCAAAACGGGCAGGCCCGATCTGGCTGGTGAGCGAAGCGTCCCTCAGGAGCTTCCTGACACAGGACCGACCGGTCGGCCGGCCACCCAAGCGCCGGCGCAAGGGGAAGGAGTAGCCGACATGACGAACCGACGCTGGCCAGTGCTTGCCGAGACCCGCGATAATACGCGGAAAAACTGCAAACGCTTTGCAAACGCTTTTCGGGAACCGTAAGGCCCCATGAAGACCCGAGGACGTATGCCAACAGAAGTGAGGCCCGCGCTACGCTCACCATGCCTCATCGGCGCGTACTCAGAGGCCCCAACAGGAGTACGATCCGAAGTCTGATGCTCTGTCCAGTTGAGCTACGGGCGCACGAAAATGGGGTGGGTGAAGGGACTCGAACCCTCGATCTCCAGGGCCACAACCTGGCGCCTTAACCTCTTGGCCACACCCACCGCGCGGGCCGGATTCTAGCACCGGGTTATGACCCGGTCAAGGAGAGAACACGGCCCGACGCAACGTTATGTCTAGTTCTCTCGGCAGCCCCGCGTGGGCCGCCGAGAACGTCCCTGCGGGCCGGTTGTCACCCCGGCTACGCGGACTCAGGCGGCCCCGCGGCGTCGCTTCTGCGTAATCACCGCGAGCAGCTCGCCCACGGGCACATGGGCCCCCAGGTGATGGCGCAACGGCGCTTCAGGGTTGATCCGATAGACGTTGCGGCGGCCCTTGCGGCGACGCTCGATATAGCCGTCCGCGTCGAGCTCGCCGATAATCTTCAGCGCCGTTCGCTCCGTGATACCGATCTCCATTGCCGTCTCTCGCGCCGTACTATGAGGATGCTGTGTAATCCAGCTCAATACAAGAGCATGGTTCGTGAGAAACTTCCATTCCGACGTCGTTGACTTCATCGTGTTCCCCCACCCTTCCCGGTATCTCTACCAAAAGCCGATGTTCGACTACGTATTTCCAATATACCATTCGATGCGCGATTTGAGCAAGGAGATTCCGGCACGCAAACTACCTGGAGCAAACCTGGAAAGAAACCTTAACGAAACCAAAGACTGCGAGGGTAACGCAGTGACGAGATTCGGGACGGGAACGAGCGCCTAGCGGTTGTTTCGCGCCGAATTCAAGACGAACTGTACGAGGGTGCGTACCGGCACCCCGCTCGAGCCCCGGACGTTGTAGCCCTTGATCGATTCCATCCGCGCCGTGCCCGCGATGTCCAGGTGGACCCACGGCGTCCCTTCGCTGAACTCGGCAAGGAACATGGCCGCCGTGATCGAGCCCGCGTTGCGCCCGCCCGTATTCTTCACGTCGGCCACGTCGCTCTTGTTCTGGGCCTTGTAGTCGTCGTACATCGGCAACTGCCAGATCTTCTCACCGGTGGCAGCCGCGGCTTTCAGGACGCGGTCCAGGGTCGGCTGATGGTTGGTGAACGCCCCGGTGGCTACCTTGCCCAGCGTGATCAGGATGGCGCCCGTCAGCGTGGCCACGTCGATCATGGGTGAAAGGCCGATCTTGTTCCCATAGCTCAGGGCGTCGGCGAGAAGCAGCCGGCCCTCGGCGTCCGTGTTCTCGACCTCGATGGTCTTGCCGTTGAGCGCGGTGACGACATCCCCCGGCTTCTGGGCCGTAGAGGACGGCAGGTTCTCGGAGCAGGGGACTAGCGCCGCAACGTTGATCGTCGGGTTCAGCAGGCTGATCGCGCGCATCGCCGAGATCACCGTGGCGCCGCCGGACATGTCCGTCTTCATCTCCGACATGCCTCCCGCGGGCTTCAACGAGATCCCTCCTGAATCGAAGGTCACGCCTTTCCCTACCAGGCCAAGGACCTTGTCCGGGTGGTCCGGATCGCCCTTATGCTCGAGCACGATGAACTTGGGTGGCTGGTCGCTCCCCTTGGCCACTCCAAGGATCGCGCCCATCTTCAGGCGCTCCATCTCATCTCGCTCGAAAACCTGCAACTCGAGGCCCCCGTCGTCCGCTACGGTCCTCGCGCGCTCCGCCATGTCGGTCGGCGTCATGAAGTTCGCCGGCGTGTTGCACATGTCCCGGGCGAAACACACGCTCTCCGCAATGATCCCCCCGACCTCGATCCCTTGTTTGATATCGGCGAGCCTGGTCCGGTCGGCTTCGACGATCGCCAGGTCGCGGACCTCCTGAGGACGGTCCGGCTTCCTGACCTGCTTGTCGTAGGTGTAGAGGCCCAGGATGGCGCCCTCCGCAATCGCCTGAGCTGAAGCCGTCGCGTCGATGCCGCCGGCCCCCGCGCCGTGAAGGACCGTGGCGATACGCCTGGCCCCAACCCCCCGCAACCTGCGGCACACACCCGCCATGCCGCTGCGCACCACATCGGCGGACAACTCCCGTTTGGGGCCGAGGCCCAGTACCGCGACCCGCGCCGCGGCGATCTGTCCGAACACGTGGATCAGCGTCACCTCGCCCTGCTTCCCCTTGATCTCGCCGCTCGAGATCAGCTTCGTGATGGCGCCATCCAGAGCCGCATCCACGGCTCCAGTGGCTCCACCTGGTTTTTTGACGCCTTCGATCAGGTTCACGACGAGGGCGTCGGCCGCCGCCTTGATGACGTCCTTCGACAGGGCATGAATCTTCATCACGGGTTTCCTCCCTGCACGCTTCGCTCAACGGCAGCGACGATCTCCTCGATCGCCTGGCTTGCGTCCCCGGACCCGTCGACAACGACGTGGGGCTGCTGGATACATTCGCGTTCGTTCCGCATGCGCAAATACACCGACCAGTCCGCCTGCGAAGAGCCGGCTTCTTCCCCGCGCCGTTCCAGTCGCTCACGAACAACGCCCGTCGGCGTCTCCACCGCGACGATGAGCGCCGGCACCCCAGCCTGTTCCGCGATACGAAGCGGAACGAGACGATGGGCGTTTTTGAGGCTCGTGGCGTCCAGAATCACCGGGACGCCTTTCCCAAGAAGCCTGGCAGCGCGGGCGTGGCACAGGCCGAAGACGCGTTTGCTCTCCGCGGCGGAGAACGTGGGCGTCGGCGAGAGCGACAGCCGCACGGCGTCCGATTCTACGATCGTCGCGCCCAGCCTTCGGCTCAGGCCACGCGCCAGGGTCGACTTCCCAACGCCCGGAAGGCCGCTCAAGACGATCAAGAATGGGAACGACACCGGTCCGGCGCGGCGGCTCGATCGGAGCCGGCGAACCACCTGCCGAGGGAGTTCTCGGACGCTCATGCTGCGCCAGATTATAGTACGACCGCCGCCTGAGACACAGGCGCGCTCGGCGAAGGGCGGGGTGATCCTCACCCCAACCCTTTCGCAATGGGAGAGGGAGCACGCTGCAGGCGGGCCGCGGGGTGGGTGCACTGATCGGGGAGTCCAGAGGGGCAAAGCCCCTCTGGCAGGGGATGAAGGGGATGTGCCCCTTCCCTAATCAATAGCCCGAAGGGGTTTGGGAGTGTCGTCCGCGACCCGCCAGTTATGCCAACCGAGGACTGCAGAGGGGGTCGGGGGCATCTCCCCGCGGCGTCAGGACTCCGTAATCGCGCTCTCGGTGAGCCGAGTCAAATCGCGACGGAAACCAGCGCTGCTCCGCCCCACTTTCGTGTCCAGAAAGCCAGGCGCCAACAGCAACAGAACGGAGAGCACCGCGAACAGGAGGACGCCCGGAAGTTCGAAATGACCGGGGAGGTTGTATGCGGCCGCGATAAAGCTCGGCGGCGTGGCTACCAGCAGAGCCGCGATCTTGAGGCTGCGCCGGTCGAGCCTCAGCACCAGGACCGGAAGGATCGAGAGGGCGAGAAACACGAGAGCGATGTTCAGGTCCGCACCGGGGGCGATGATGCCCCGCTCGTAGGCCAACGCGCTCCCTTCGAACTGCAGCGATAGTATCCAGCGCACCAGAATCGGAAACGGGAGCAACATCAACGACGCGAATATCCAATCGAACCGGATCACCTTTACCAGCACCGACACCAGCATCCAGATACTGAACGGCATATAGGTGAGGAGGCCGAGAACGACCCAGTACGGCAGAGTCGGCTCCCGGCCGTGAAGGACCTGCCAACCCGCTTGGCCGACCGCGGCGCCGGCGATAAGACCCGAGACAAGCGGCAGCACCAGCGAGAACCCTGCCCACGGGTACATCCACTGCGGCTTGCCGCGCCACCAGCCGAGCAGCGTCATGCCGACGCTGGCGGACAAGAACACCGCCAGCCACGTGAGGGACGTCGATAGCCCCAGCGCGAACAGGAGCGACACCCCGACGTAGGGCGCCGCCGCCAGCGACGCGCTCAGCCAGTTGCGATCGCTGTGGACCTCGTAGAGCTCTCGGGCCACCGCCCTGGGCTGCCCGAAGCCGGCCGTAGCCTGGTCCACCGCCTGATCGTGCGTGAGCCCTCGAGCCTCCAGATCATCCACCCGCTCCTCGAGATGCGTATACATCTCACGGATGATCTGGCGCTGACGTACGGGGTGCAGCCGGAGATTGGCGCTGATGACTTCCAGATACTTGACGAGTCCTGGAACCATGCGTGTTCCCCGATCAGGAGTTGGAGGGGGCCAGGACCATAGACACGGCTCGCGAGAAGCCGTCCCACTGGTTCAGTCGGGTCGCAAGGGCAAACTGCCCATCCTCGGTCAGCGAGTAGTACCGTCGGTTCTGCCCGCCCGGGGCCCGTTGCCAGCTGCCTTCCAGCAGTTGCTCCTGCTCCAGTCGATGGAGTGCGGGGTAGAGCGTCCCCTCGCGGAACCGGAAGTAGCCGTTGCTCCGGCGCTCGAGCTCCTTCAGGAGCTGATAGCCGTACATCGGCTGCTCAGCAAGAAGGGCCAGAAGCAGAGACTCGGTGCTGCCCTTGAGCAATTCTTTTTGCTGCTCCATCGCTTGAGGTGGGTCCTCCATTGGTCCCTCGCGGCCATCCTTCGATGGGGACACGATAGCCAGCCCCCCGTGCAGTGTCAAGACACTTCTGCTCTGGGAAACGACCGCCGATGCGCTTCGGCTTTTTCGCCAGGGCTGCGGTTCCAGACAGTGGAAAGAAACCACCGGGCGGTGTGATACGTTCAGTGTTAATAGACAGCAAGAGTCCGGTCAGGACGGCGGACTACCATTCCGTCGCTCTTGAAGGAGCGGGGTCGAAGCCCTAGTATTATTCAGGCGGCCGGGCAGCACGTCGCGGACCGCTGCCACGCAGAGGACTGTATGTCGACAATACGAACTACACTCTTGAACCCCCGCCGGCGAGCGCTTTACCTCGGGATCGTCGCGGCCCTCGCGGCCCTCGGCGCCGGCATCGCCATCGGCTTCGTCATGCGCCAATCGTCGATAGACTCCCTCGAGCAGGCCAACGCCACCCAGATCGATCAGCTCTCCGAAGCTGAGTCGGACCTCGCTTCGAGCAGCCGGCGCGTGCAAGATCTGGCGAAGACCACACAGAGCCTCAAAGACTCTATCGCGGCGCTGGAGACCGATAGGCGAAATCTGGACAGCCGCTTCGAGGCTCTGGACCGCGACCTCGAAGACGCCCAGAACGAGGTGCGACGCCTCGAAGACCTCGAGCGGCGCCAGGCGGCGGTCCTCGACCTTGGGCTGCTCAAAGACCAGCTCGATGCCGACCGCCTCTTGCTCGTTGAGATGCGCCGCGAGGTCCCCAACACGAAAGACGAGGCCGAGCACCTCTGGGGCAACATCCGCGACCTGGCTCAGCGTTCCGAAAACTCTCTCGGCTCCAAAGTCGACGACGTGACCCGAGCCCTTCCCACCTACTACAACTGGCGCAGCCGGGCGCAGGCCGGCGATTTCGCCACCGATGACGAGGCCTTCCTGACCTATCAACTGATCGGAGCCGGCGAATTCGAGGCTTCCATCGACGAGTTCTGGCGTGCCTTCCAGCTGGTCCTTATCGACCGTGCCGGGGTCATCTCCAGCCTAGCCGGTGGAAGCTAGACCGACGACCCCCCTTTTACCGAATTGAAGCTGTTCCTCAGGAGGAAGTAGTGAGCGTTGCCATCTCATCGAAGTCCCGCCCCGGCGGAGTCCTGCTCCGTCTCGCGGCCGTCGGCGCCGTGCTTGCCGCCATCTTTGCCTTCCAGGGAAGCGTTGCGCCGATCGAGGCGGGCAAAGGAGACCGCATCGATATCCTGACGGGAAACTTCCTCGATTCGTTCAAGGACAATCTCTCCGGGCCCGGATGGATGGTCGCCGAGGGGCTCGACCCTCGTGGCCAGAGCCGCCCCGGCTGGAATGTGCTGACGCGCATGGACATTGGGAGCGTGAGCACCTTCGCCTCCGGGAATCAGGCCCCCGCCGCCCAGGGTGGCGGGGTGCTCGTGCCGTTCCGCGACCCGGCCCCCGCGTTCAGCCGTGACCTGTTGCTGACCAGGGACTTCAGCAACGTCCCCATTCAGACCGAGCCCCATATCGCCGTCGATCCCACCGACCCCGACCATCTGGTCGTCGGCGTCATCGACTTCAACTTCCCCACCATTTCCGCCTACGTCTCCTTCGACGCGGGCGAAAGCTGGGAGGGCCCCTTCCAATCGCCCTTCCTTCGCGGCGACCGGACTGGCGGCGGCGACCCCGTCGTCGGCTTCGATCGCGATGGCAACGTCCACATGGTTTCGATCTCCATCGGCCTCGAGGACTTCCAGATCGGCAGCATCGTGGCACAGGCCCAGGTCTCGAGCATCGCCATGTCCACTTCCGAAGATGGCGGCATCACCTGGTCCGACCCTGTGTCCACGTCCCGGAGCGGTGTCACGACGGAACTCACGATCGGCGCGGACGGCCGCACCCGAGGCCAGGTCTTTCTCTCGTTCCTGGACAAGCCCTGGCTCGCCATCGGGCCCGACCCCAACGACCCCTCTCAAGACAACATCTATGTCAGCTACACCGATTTCGAGGTCATCGCCCGAGTCCTCTACATCGACGAGATCCCGACGCTGAGCGTCGAAGAGGTCCAGAGCACGATCAAGTCGGTACGCTCCATCAATGGCGGCCGTGTCTGGTCCGAGCCGATCAAGATCAGCCCGACCGTCCGAGACGCCTCCGGCGAGACCCCCGGTCCCGGTACCGAGGGCGGGGCCGTGGGACTGAAGCGCGTCGTTCAGGGCCCGGCCCCCACGGTCACTCCCGACGGGACGTACTACACGGCGTGGGTCGACAGCACGGACGACGAGTCGCAGAAGGGCCTCGCCGAGATCTACGTGAACCGCTCCGAGGATGGCGGCCAGACGTTCGGCACCCCGATCCGTGTCACCGTCCTGGATGAGCCGGGCTTCCGTCCGCGGACCGCCTTCTTCCGGTTCTGGGGCAGCGTCTTCCCCAAGCTGACCAGCGGCGAGAACGGCGAGCTCTTCCTGCTGTACACCGGGCGCAACCCGGCCAAGCCCGCCGACGACGGTGACATCTGGTTCACTCGTTCCTTGGACCGGGGCGAGACCTGGAGCCAACCCAAAGTCCTCGGCGGCGACCGCACGAACAGTCTGCAGTTCTTCCCCGACATCCACATGGGCCCCGACGGCAAGCTCCACGCCATGTGGGGCGACATGCGCGACAGCAAGGAACAGACGAAGTACCACATCTACTACACCAGCTCCGACGATAAGGGCGACACCTGGGGGTTCAGGTCCGAGGAGTTCAACTTCGAGTCGGAGGACACCCGCGTCACCGACTTCCCCTCCAACCCGAACAAGGCCTTCCCCAACGGCCTCTTCATTGGCGACTACTTCGCTATCACCGCCACCGACGAGGACGTGTTCATGGTCTGGTCGGACGCGCGCCTGGGCGAGTTCGGCGGCTTCAATCAGAAAGTGGGCTTCAGCCGCCAGAAGTCGATCCCCTCTCCGGAGATCTTCATCAACCCGCCGGCGGGCCCCGGAGGCCAGGAGGTCACGATCCAGGGCTTCAACCTCCAACCCGACCTCAACGTCTTCATCCAATCGGGCGGCGTGCTCATCGCCAACGAGCGCACGAACGCCGACGGGCGGTTCTCTACTCGAATCTTCATGCCGGTCTCCGGCCAGGGCGCGCAGAACATCAGCGTCTTCGACGACTCCGGGAACTTCGCCACAACCTCGTTTTTCACCGAGTTCGGTTTCGGCGACATCCAGCGCACCCAGGAGGAGCTGGCGGATGTGATAGGGTCCATCGGGGCCGGTCTCGGAGCCGACGACCTGGCCCAGATTCGGGACCAGATTGCGGCGATCGACACCGATGGTGGGGGAACGGCATGGTGGGTCATCTTCCTCGCAACCCTTGGGGGATCGGCCCTCGCGGCGACAGTCGCGATTATGGCGACTCTCCAGCTCCAGGCTAGAAAGACATCCGGCGGCGGCTGGCTCCATAAATAGCACGGGAGGACGCCGATGCGTGGGAGACTGTGGTTGAAAGCGGTGCCATTGATGATGGTCGCGGTGCTTATCGCGACCGCTTGCTCCGGCGGTGGCGGGTCCGACGACTCGACCCGAGCGCCCACCGCCACCAGCGCTCCGTCCGACGCGCCACAAGCGACGGCTACGCCGAGGCCCGCAGCCGCGCCGATCGGCTACGAGCCTCCCCACAGCCGGCCCGGGCCCGCAGCCGACAAGGTCTTTTTTAAGTCCTTCCACGTCGACCGCGCTCCGCTGGACTTTCAGGCGGGGAAGATGGACCTCTACCTCTTCAGCCTGAAGACTGCCGCGGCCAGAGAGCTCCGCAACGACCCGGATGTCCGGCTCGACGAAGCCCCGGCGACCAGCGTCTCCATCATCCTCAACCCGGCGCCCGCCCGCGAGGGTGAACTCAATCCCTTCTCCATCAAGGAAGTTCGCCAGGCCGTCCAATACCTCGTCAACCGCGACTTCATCACCAACGACATCTACCAGGGCATGGCCCTGTCCATGCTCACCCACCTGAGCCCGGGGGACTTCGATTTCCTCACCATCTTCGACCTCGCCAGGGAGTCCGACTACCGTTACGACCCCGAGTTCGCCCGAAGCATAATCGACCGCGCGATGACCGATGCCGGCGCCGAGATGGTCGGCGGCAAGTGGAACTTCAACGGCCGGCATATCCGGCTCAAGTTCATCGTCCGTGTCGAGGACGAGCGTCGCGAGATCGGCGACCTGGTCCGCGCCGAGCTGGACAAGGCGGGCTTCGAGGTGGCGCCGAACTACCAGCAGTTCGCCCCGGCGGTCCTGTCCGTCTACTCCTCCGACCCCCAGGCGTTCCAGTGGCACCTCTATACCGAAGGCTGGGGCCGCTCCTCGCCGCAGCGCTACGACTTCGGCACCATCAACGGCATGGCTGCGCCCTGGCAGGGCAACATGCCCGGATGGCGCGAGGTCGGCTTCTGGCAGTACCAGAACCAGGAGCTCGACGACCTCGGCCAGCGCCTCTTCACTGGCGACTTCAGCGGCCTCGATGAGCGCAACCAGATATACCGCCGCATGACCCAGATCGCCCTCGACGAGTCCGTCCGCATCTGGGTCGCAACCATCCAGAACAGCTTTCCCATTAACGTGGCCCTCCAGGGCGTCACCAGCGACCTGGTCTCGGGACCCAAGGGATCGAGGACGCTGCGGGAGGCCTATATCCCGGGGGAGACCGAGTTGACCCTCGGCCATCTCTGGGTCTGGACCGAGCGCACGACCTGGAACCCGGTCGGCGGCTTCGGCGACGTCTACAGCAACGACATCTGGCGCAACCTCGCCGACCCACCCGTGGCCAACAACCCGTTCACCGGCCTCTCCGAGGGCTTCCGCGCTAGCTTCGAGGTCGAGACCGCCGGCCCCAGCGGTCAGCTCGCCATCCCCGACGGGGCGGTAATGTGGAACGCCAACGACAACCGGTGGGACCCTGCCGCCGCCTCCAGCGCCAAGAGCAAGGTGACCTTCGACTTCTCCAAGTACTTCAGCTCGAATTGGCACCACGACCAGCCGATTACGATGGCCGACGTCATGTACTCCATCGCCCAGGGTTATGAGCTCGCCTACGACAGCGAGAAGTCCCGAATCGAGTTCGCCCTCGGCGTGACCTCCCGTCCCTATCTCGATACCTTCCGCGGCTACCGCCTGCTCGACAACAGCCGCATCGAGGTCTACGTCGATTTCTGGCATTTCGAAGAGAGCCAGATCGGCTCCTACGCCACCCCGTCGGGGCTGAGCATGCCCTGGGAGCTGCTCGCGGCGATGGACGACCTCGTTTTCGAGCAGCGCCGCGCCGCCTATAGCGACACCGCGGCGGGCAGGTTCAACGTTCCCTGGCTGAGCCTCGTGATGAAGCGAGACGCCAGGTCCGTGCAGCGGACCCTCCGGTCTTTCCTCTCGGACGCAACGCTCCCCGAGAGCGTCTTCACCGTCGCCAACATCGCCCTCGTCAGCCCCGAGGAGGCCGCGGCCCGGTACGAGGCCGCGCTGCAATGGTTCGACACCCACGAGCACCTCGTGATCAGCAACGGGCCCTTCTTTCTGGCACGTTACGACCCCCCGGCCCAGTTCGCAGAGATCCACGCCTTTCGCGATCCCAGCTATCCCTTCAAGCCCGGCGACTGGTACCTTGGCGCAGCGCCGCGCATCGAGATCGTGCAGATCGACGATGACGTTGTCTCCATCGGCGAGGCCGCCAATATCCGCGTTGACGTCACCGGTCCAGGGGTTCTTGGCCTCCAGTACCTCCTGGTCGATCCCGCGACGGGGAAAGTGCTGAACAAGGGGGTCGCGGCGTCACAGGGCGGCGGCTTCACCGTCACCCTCGAAGCGGCGACGACGGGGCAGCTTTCGCCCGGCCTGTATCAGCTCTTCCTCGCGGCGTTCAGCGACGAGGTCGCGAGCCTGACCGAGCGGCGAGTCGACCTCGAAGTGTCCTGACCCGAGCGCCACTCCGGGTCGCCGGGAACGGACCCGCGATCGGCGCGGCGCCGGATGAGCGGTCGGGTGGGGCGATAACCCTCCCGATGGTGCAATATAGAGGGATCCGGGAGCCAGAATAATGTCCCTCTTCCGACCTCTGGCCGTTCGCGCCGTTACCCTGATCGGCGTCCTCTTCGTCGTGCTGCTGCTACTCGTCGTGACGCTTGGGGCCACCGGCTTTTCCGACCGGCTGCTCTCGGCCCAGGTGGGCGAGGAGGTCCGCGGCCTGCGCCAGGGGCTCTCCGAGACGATCCGCGACCCCGACGAGCTCGAGCGCATCCTAGCCATCCGCCGCATCGACCTCGAGGAGTTTTACGGCCTCGACGAGAGCTGGGTGCGGCGCCTCCCCAACACCGTCTTCGACGTCCTCACCCTCGATCTCGGCGAGGCCAGGACCCTCAAGAGCTTCTCCGGCAGTCGCCGCGTGTCCGCCATCGTCTGGGACCGGCTCCCCAACACCGCGCTCCTATTGACGACGACCCTTGTCATCACCGCCATCGTCGGGCTCCTCGCCGGCGCCCGGCTCTCGACGCAGATCGGCAGCAAGACAGACCGGCTGGTCTCGTACTTTTCCGCGATCTCCTTTGCGATGCCCGCCTGGTGGATGGGCATCCTGATGATCCTGATCTTCGCGTTCAAGCTGGGGATTCTTCCTTCCGGCGGGATGTACAGCACTCCGCCCCCTGAAACCGGCATCGCCCGCTTCTTCGACCTGGTGAAGCACGCCCTGTTGCCAGTGATGACGCTGGTCCTGGTGAGCGTGGGGCCCTATATCTATGCCGTGCGGACGATGACGATGAGTGTCGCGCAGGAGGACCACGTGACCGCCGCGAGGGCGAAGGGGATGCCCGAAGGCATCGTTACCCGGCGGCACATCCTCCGTGTCGCCGCCCCGCCGATCGTGACTGGTCTAATCCTCGGCCTTGCCGGCTCGTTGGGAGGCTCGATTCTGGTCGAGACGATCTTCAACTGGCAGGGCATGGGGAGGCTCTACTTCGACGCCGTGGCCGGGACCCCCGATGAGTCCATCATCGTGGCCCTGACCTTCGTCTTCACCCTGCTCTACGTCGGCGCCCGGTTCATTCTCGAGGTGCTCTATGTCTTCCTCGATCCCAGGGTCAGGTACACCTGATGACGGGGCGCGAGATGCTGCGCGAGCTCCTGCGGAGTTTCCCCGGCAAAGCGGGAGTGACGCTGCTGTTCATCCTGCTGGCGCTCTCGGTCTTTGCGCTGGTCAAGTTCCCGCTGGATTTCGGCGAGAAGCGCTGGAGCAACCCCGCTGTGTGGGCCGACAACCCCAAGGCGGCGCCGCCGGCCTGGGCCAATCTCCTCACCGGCCGCGACAAGGTGCGCCATACCGAGCTCGAGACCACGTCGCCGGACCAGGTCGAAGCCGCCGGAGCAGGCGAGGTGCGCACATACCGCATGTCCCTCAACTTCGACTACGACGAGCCTCCTACCTTCGTTGCTCTAAACATCCAGGGCGTGACCTATCGGGAACGACCGCCCACCCTGAGCATGGTGCTGGCCAGGCCCGACGGCAGCGAAGTCACCCTATTCCGCGAGGTCGTGCGGGGCCCCCGCGAGGGCGAGACGGCGCCCTTCCTCCGCTTCCACGACGAGCCCCGTCGCATCACCCTGAGCGCCGACCAGGCGGCCGTCGATGCCGTCGTCGACTTCTACCGCAACCGGTACGGCTCGGACCTCTCGGCGTCCACGATCCGCGGGTCGATGCTCCTGGCGATGTTCGGTGTGCCCGACTCGGAGGAACGGCACGGAATCGGGCTACTCCGAGGCGATTACGAGGTGCGCGTCAGGGCGATCTTCGCCGATCGCGGCGACTCACTGGAGCAGGTCGGCGTGGTCGTCGGCGGCTCCGTCTTCGGCCTCATGGGCACCGACTCGGTGGGCCGAGACCTGGCCCAGGGGCTGCTTTTCGGCCTACCGGTAGCCCTGTTCATCGGCATCACGGCATCCCTCGTCACCACCGCCATCGGCGCCAGTCTCGGCGTCATCAGCGGCTACGTGGGCGGACGCACCGACCTCTTGATCCAGCGTCTCGCCGACATCGTGGCCAACGTGCCGCTGCTCCCGTTGCTCATCTTCTTCGTGTTCATCGTCGGCTCCAACCTGTATCTCATCATCCTGTTCCTCGTCGCCTTCAGTTGGCCGGGGCTGACAATCCTGCTGCGCTCAATGGTCCTCCAAATCCGTTCCGGGCAGCTCGTCGAGTCAGCGATCACGGTAGGCGCTTCAAAGTGGCGCATCATGTACCGCCACATCTTTCCGCAGATGGCGCCCTTCGTTTTCGCCCAGATGATCTTCTTCGCCCCAGCCGCCATCCTCGCCGAGGCTGGACTGAGCTTCCTGGGGCTTGGCGACCCCTCCATTCCCACCTGGGGCCAGATCCTCGAGAGCGGCTTCCGCACCGGTGCCGTCTATCTCGGCTACTGGTGGTGGGTCATCCCGCCCGGCGTGCTCATCATCATCACCGCGGTCACGTTCATGTTCCTTGCCCTGGGCATGGAGCCCGTCGTCAACCCACGGCTGCGGGGCGCCCGCTAATGGCCTTCCTCGACATCCGGGACCTGACCATGTACTACGACACGCCCGGAGGGCCCGTCCACGCCGTCGACGGCGTCTCGTTCACCATCGAAGAACCAGGCGAGGCTGTCGGCATCGTCGGCGAGTCCGGGAGCGGCAAGACCAGCCTCGCCGCCGCCATCATGCGGCTTCTGCCAAGTAACGTCGGGCGCTACGAAGGCCGGGTCCTCTACCAGGGCAACGACTTGATGGACCTCTCGAACGAGGAGTTTCGCCGCGACATCCGCTCCAAGGTTATCGCCATGGTGGCCCAGGGCTCGTTGAACTCCCTCAACCCGGTGCTCCGCGTGGGAATGCAGGTCACCGAGCGGCTGCTGCTCGAAAGCGGGACGAGCAAGCCCGAGGCCGACGCCCGAGCTACCGAGTTGCTAGAGCTCGTCGGCCTCCCGGCCGAGGTACTGCAACGCTACCCCCACGAGCTCAGCGGTGGGATGAAGCAGCGGGTCTCCATTGCCATGGCCCTGATGATGGAGCCCGCAATCCTGATCCTGGACGAGCCCACCTCGGCGCTCGACGTCAGCGTCCAGGCCCAGGTGATGAACCTGCTCAAGAGCCTCAAGGCGTCGCGGGGGCTGTCGATGCTGTTCATCACCCACGACATCGCTCTGGCCAGCGACCTCTGCGACCGCATCGTCGTGGCCTACGGCGGCGAGCACGTCGAGGTCGGCGGCGCCGACGAGGTCATCGTCGAGCCCAAGCACCCCTACACCCAGAAGCTCATCGCCAGCATCCCCCGGCTCCACGACAGGGCCCGCCCCGACTTCCTCGCGGGCACGCCGCCAGACCTGGTCGAGCCACCCTCGGGCTGCCGCTTCCATCCACGATGCCCGTACGCCTTCGAGCCGTGCCCCACAGACGTCCCGCCCGCCTTCCCCATAGCCAAGGGCCAGACGGCGCGATGCTGGCTCTATCGGGACGGCGCGATCCCGGCGTCGTGAGCAGCCTCAGCGGAGGGCGTCGATGCCCCTACATTTGCGCTCCAACGTAAGATTCTCATGGGAACGACGTCCCCTACGATGAGTCGTTAACGAAAACCTGAAAAGACCACCACGAGGCAAACAATGCTGGAACCCGGCGACGCTTTCCCAGAGATTACCCTCTCATTGGTCGGGGGCGATTCGATTTCCATTCCTTCAGACGTGGCTGGGGCGTGGGTCTACCTGCTCTTCTACAGAGGTGGCTGGTGACCCTACTGCACTCGGCAGTTGGCCGAGATCGAGCAGAACTACGCACAGTTCCTGGAGTTAGGAATACGCGTCATCGCGGGGAACACCGAGGGCGTTCCTGAAACGGAGTCGACGGCCCACGACCATGAACTGTCATACCCGGTCGCCCACAGCGTGGAGCCGAGTCTGGTCGAGAAACTCGGGGGCTGGATAGGAGAGCGCCGCGGCGAACAGATCATGCAGCCATCGGAGTTCATTATCCGGCCGAACGGCGACGTGGCCGCATCGATGTACGCGACAACCCAACTCGGCCGCATGGACCCTCAAGAGGTGCTGAGGTTCATCAAGGCGCGCATGGACCGCTAGCCGCCTCGAAGCGCAGGGTCCCCCTCCTTGCGCGAAAACCGGAGAGCCCAGAGTGGCTGAGCTCGCTTTGACAAAGAGAGGCTCGACCCGGCAGCCTGCAAACCAGGAGAGTCCAGAGAGGGCGGAGCCCTCTTTGGCAAGGGTTGAAGGGGATGTGCCCCTTCTCTCAACAACAGCCCGAAGGGCTACCTTGAACCCCCTCAGGGGGTTTGGGGGTTCCCCTCCGCGACCCAGCAGCTCGCGGGCCGCCAACAACACCCGCCCTACCAGCGGCGCCAGAGAGTCCAGAGAGGGCGGAGCCCCTCTTTGGCAAGGGTTGAAGGGAATGTGCCCCTTCTCTCAACAACAGCCCGAGGGCTACCTTGAACCCCCTAAGGGGGTTTGGGGGTTCCCCTCCGCGACCCAGCAGCTCGCGGGCCGCTTAGCACACCAGCCGATTCGCAACGCCCTTACGACGCGTCGAGGTGAAACACCCTCGCGGCGTTCCCCACCAGCACCTGGTAACGCTCCTTCTCCGACCAACCCACCATCGAGCGCTCGATGTAGCTCTGCGATTCGGGCCATGTGCACGTGGGATGCGGAAAGTCCGACTCCCACATGATGTTATCGATGCCGATATACTCGCGAATCGCCGGACCGAACACCTCGAACCAGAAGTTGGCGTAGCACTGGCGCCGGAAGTAATCGCTAGGCTTCAGGTCCATCCCCTCGCGAAATATCTTCTGCTGTTGCCACTGATGATCGGCCAGCTCGAGCAGATAGGGAATCCAGCCCAGGCCGCTCTCCGACGAGACAATGTTCAGGCGCGGGAAGCGCTCGAGCACCCCCGAGAAGAGGATCGTGCACATGATCGTGATATTGGAGGCCATCGAGCGCGCCGAGTTCTGCGCCAGCCGTCTCAGGGCGCTGTGCCCCTCCCAGGGCGGCAGTTCTCCGATGCCGTTGTTCCCACTGGCGCCGAAGTGAAAGTTTATCGAGAGGCCCGACTCCTGCGCCACCTCCCACAACGGGTCCCAATATGGATCGGAAATGTTGGTAAAACCCCAGCCCTCAGGGAAAGCGAAGCTGACGCCGTTGATGCCGAGCTTGGCCGTCCGGCGCAGCTCATCCACGGCGGCGTTGACGTCCCACATTGGAAGAATAGCGAGCGTGATGAAGCGGCCCGGAAATGCGGCGGCATACTCTTCCAACTGGAAGTCGTTATAGGCTCGGATGGCCTCGGTACGGAATGCCGAGTCCATCTTGGTGTTGTTCAGCCGGTGGCCGGCGAGCCCGGCGACGTTGGCGAAAAAGCTGTGCACGTCGACGCCGTCCTGGTCCATGGCCTTGATGCGCTCCGATGGGAGGTACGCGATCTTCGGCATGTCTTCTAGCGTGTGGGCACGACCGTCCGGTCGGGCATAGAGCCGTGGACGGAGCCGATGCCGCCGGTCATCCCGCCGCCGCCGACCACCATCTCGTCCCACATGAACCACTTGTCGTTGCCGTCGTCCATCCGCTCGACGTGTGGGATCTTGCTTCCCCACTTCTTCTGGTCCATTCGGTCGGTCCAGGTGGTCGGCCCTTCCTGCAGATGGTCGTCGGTGGAGATGACTCGATACTTCACAGTGCGTTCCTTCCAGGGCCGCCAGGGGCAGCCGGCTAAGGTCTCGAGCGCGCCCCCGGATTTTACCCGTCACACCTCGGAACCGGCAAGGCCGCGGTCGAGCCGTGCCGCTTCCGGCGCCGGGTCTATAATGGCGCGACCGGACCGGGTCCGGGTTCCGCTTCTGAAGGAGGCGTCTCATGCGACTCCAGGGCAAGGTCGCGATCGTGACGGGCGGGGGCAGCGGCATCGGTCAGGCCACGGCGCTCCGGCTGGCCGAGGAAGGCGCCCGCGTCGTCGTGAACGACGTCGACGACACCCGGCTCGCGGAGACGGTCGAGAAGATCGAGGCGCTTGGCGGAGAGGCGTTCTCGGTGAATGCCGACATTACGTCCAAGGCGGACGTGCAGCGACTGGTGGATGCGGCGCTCGCCCACTTTGCGGTCTTCGATATCCTCGTGAACAATGCCGGGGTGCTGACGCGGGCCTCGCTGCTCGATTTGCCCGAGGAGGAGTGGGACCGTGTGCTCGCGGTGAACCTCAAAGGCATGTTCCTCTGCACACAGGCGGCGGGCCGCCATTGGGCGCACACGGAGCGTCCGGGGAAAGTGGTGAACATCGCGTCCATCAGCGCGGAGATGGCGCACCCCAATCAGGTACACTACTGCGCCTCGAAGGGCGGCGTGAAGATGTTCACGCGGGCCGCCGCCCTGGACCTCGCTCCGTACAAGGTCAACGTCAACGCCGTGGGGCCCGGCAGCACACCAACGAACATCAGCGAAGGCTCCAGGGATGCGACGCGGACTGAGGCGGTCAACAGCGTCATACCGCTCGGGCGCAGGGCCGAGCCACGAGACATCGCGAACACCGTCTTGTTCCTCTGCTCGGAGGAGGCCGACTACCTGACCGGGCAGATCGTCTACGTCGACGGCGGCCATTCGCTCCAGATGCACGAGCCGCCGGCCGGTTAGCCCCCAGTGCCATCCTCAGCATGACAGCCAGTCGTTCAGTGACGGTCGGGTCGCTCCAAACGCCAGCGGCATGCGCTTTTCCGGGGGGTTCAAAAGGGGGCAGCCCCCCTTTGCTCGGTCGAGTCCGCCGCAGGCGGACGGGATCTCAAGAACAACCCGGGCGGGCGGGTGGGAAGCAACGAGGTTGGGTGACGCGTGTCGCCAGTCTCAGCCCGGTCGCAGCGTCGACTATGCGGCGACGGCGCGGGTCAGCTCGATCTGCGTGAAATCGGGGACGCCCTGCCCAGACAGGAACCAGTTCTCGACGTGGGGCTTCACCAGCACGTAGTTGCGGAAGTAGTACAGAGGGATCGCCGGCGCATCGTCCAGCATCACCCGGTTCGCTTCGCTGTAGCGCTGCAACCGGCTTTCTCTGTTCTGGTCTACCCGCGCCGCCTCGAGGAGTTGGTCGATCTCGGGGTTGCTGTAGCCGCCGATGTTGTTGATCGCATCGCTGTGGAACAGCACGTCGGCGAAGTTCTGCGGGTCGGGGTAGTCGGCAATCCAGCCGTACTCGAAAAAGCTGGCCTCCGCCTGCACCAGGGCATCGTTGTCGATTCCGAACAGCGTCCCGGAAAACTCGATCGTGATCCCGAGCGCGTCCTGCCACATCTCCGCGAGGCGGTTGTCAAAAGTCGTGAGCGTGAACCCGGTCAGCAGGAAGCTGAAGGTGGCGGTCTCGATGCCCTTCTCGGCAACCACCTCATCCCAGAGGGCCCTGGCTTGCACGGGGTCATACGGTATCGGCCCCAGACTGGCGTCGAAGCCGGGCATCCCAAGCGGTAGATAGCCCGAGGCCAGCTCCACCGTGCCGGAGAAGAACTCGTCGATCAGTTCCGCCCGGTCCGTCGCCATGGCGAAAGCCCGCCGCGCGCGAGGATCGTCGAAGGGCGCCTGCGCTCGGTTGAAGCCGACGAAGCTGATGCCAAGCTCGGGGCCGATCTGGAGCTCGGCGTTGAGCGGATGCGACGCCTGCAGGATATCCTGGGCAGCCGCGGTGGAGCCGCCGATCTCGAAAGCGTCCAGCTCGTCGGCCTGATACATCGCCAGTGGGTCGCCGACGTTCCAGATCGTGACATGAGGGACCTTGGGCGGGCCCAGGTGGTACGCCCCATTTCGCTCCAGGACCATGACGACACCCGGCTCCCAACCTTTCACGCTAAATGGTCCCGTGCCATCGGGCTCGAGGAACCAGAATTGGAGACCCGACTCCACGTTGTCCCGATTGACGATCGAGCCCGTCGTGTGGCTCAGCTTCGCAAGAAAGTAGGGCACCGGCTGGGTGATGCTGATTCGAAGAGTGAGGTTGTCGAGAACTTCGACGCCGCTCACCTCGGACGCCTCGCCCGCGAGACGCTCGTTGAAGCCGACGATGTCGTTGAGATAGATTCCGGCGATCGATGATCCCGTCGCAGGGTCCCCGGCACGGTCGATCGTGTAGCGCACATCCTCGGCCGTCACCGGCTTGCCGCTATGGAACCGCGCGTCTTCGCGGATATGGAAGGTGTAGACCTTGCCGTCGGAACTGATATCCCACCGCTCGGCCAGGTCGGGAACGATCTCCAGGTCCCGGTCCAGCGTAACGAGACCCCCGAAAATCTGGGCAGCGTACCTGGCCGACGTCGCGTCTCCGATCAACGCAGGGTCCAACGAGGAGAGGTCGGAGTCGAACGTAACGAAGGAGTCGGCCCTGGGCACCCCGAAGGGGGCCGCCTCACCCAGTGTGAAGCTCCTCAGCAGCGCGTCCAGCTCCGGCAAGCGGTCGTCGAAGGCGCCGCGCACCGTCTCCGCGTAAGCCTGGAACAGCTGACTGCCCCTACGTGCCAGGACCATCTTGCCCCGAAGCGGCAGCGTATCCGACGGAAGATCGATCACAGCCTCGAAGGCCTCGGTCCCGTCGGATAGCCGTGTCGGCGCCTTCGAGATAACCTCCAGCCCTTCGACCACCGACCCCAGGTTCTCAAGAATCGCATCGACCTCGTCTTCGAGGGTCCCGGACTCGCCCTGGAAGAGGACGTCAACGAGAAGCCGCTCGATACCGCTTTCGTCCTGGGCGAAGAACACCACCTCGCCGAGGGCAAGGTTGCCTTCGCCGGACGTCCACTCCGTTGGGAAGGAAATCGAGAAGCCAAAGGTCTCGTTCTCGTGGAGGCTCGTCTCGGCGAGATCCCTGGCCTCGGGCGTCGCCGTGGGCAACGGTGTCGGCGTTGCGGCGGGCGGAGACGTGGGCAGTGGTGTCGCAGTGGGCGCCGGCGTCGGCGTAACCGTCGGGAAGGCCGTGGCGAGCGTCGTCGGCCTTGGCGCCGCCGTCGGTGAAGCGGTGGGCACCGGCGTCGAGGTCGGGCCCACGGTCGCCCCGGCCCCAGCGGTTGGTTCGGCGGGAGTGCTATCGCTGGAGCAAGCGGCCGCGACGAGCATCGTGGCAACGGCGATGGCGAGAAAAGATAGTGACCGGGCGAGGTATCGCTTCAATTCAACTCCTGAGTGTGCTCGCGTCTCATCTTTGGTACGAACGGAATGCTATCATAGGTTTGCCTCGGATTCGCTACGAGACCCCAGAGTCTACACGGCCTCGCGCCGTAGAGTGGCCAGGGAGCGCAGAGGGGCGGAGCCCACCTGCGGCGGATTGCAGGGGGTGTTCCCCTGCAATCAAGAACCCGCCCCGAAGCGGAGAATCGGAAAAAGGGGAGTGCAGAGGGGGTGTAACCCCTTCTGCCGGGGGTCAAGGGGGCGTCCCCCTTCTAATAACAATAGCCCGAAGGGCTACCTTGAACCCCCTTCAGGGGGTTTGGGGGTGTCCCCCAGCCCCGCGGAATAAAGCAGCCCCATGACCACCGAACCGACAGCCACCTCCGGCCCGCGATCGACCGGCTCCAGGACCGGGCCTCTGGTCCAACTCGACGACGTCGACGTCCATTTCTTCGCCCGAAAGGGCCTCTTCTCGAGGACAACTATCCGCGCGATCAACGAACTCTCGCTGACGGTACGACGGAGCGAGACAGTCGCCGTGGTGGGCGAGTCCGGCAGCGGCAAGACAACCCTCGGGCGGGTCTCCCTGCGACTGGTAAAGCCGGCGGCGGGTCGCGTGCTCTTCGACGGCGAAGACATCACCGACATCGACGAGGGCAAGCTGAAGGGGTTTCGAAGGCGGGCGCAGGCCGTTTTCCAAGACCCCTACTCCAGCATCAACGCCTACATGAACGTCTCCCAGATCGTCGGCGAGCCCCTCGTGGTACATGGCGTCGGCGACGAAGCGGAACGGGACGAAGCCGTCCGCCGAGCGCTGGAAGACGTGCGTCTCAGCCCTGTCGACAACTTTGTCGGCAAGTACCCGCACACCCTTTCCGGCGGCCAGCGGCAGCGGGTCGGCATCGCGCGAGCCCTGGTGCTGGCGCCGGACTACATCGTCGCCGACGAGCCGGTATCGATGATCGACGCCTCGAGCCGGGCCGAGATCCTCTACCTCATGCGCGACCTCCAGGCGAGGTATGGCATCGCGTTTCTCTACATCACCCACGATATCGCCAGCGCTGCACAATTCTCCGATCGAGTCGCTGTCATGTATCTCGGCCGAATCGTCGAGCTTGGGCCTCCTTCTGAGGTGATCGAGGACCCGCTGCACCCCTATACGCAAGCCCTCATCGACGCCGTGCCCGAGCCGGACCCCAGGAACCGGTTCCGCCAGCGCGACGTGGTCCCCGGCGAGCCCCCGAGTCCATCGAACCTCCCTTCCGGCTGCGCCTTCCACCCACGATGCCCCAGGTTCATGCCTGGAATATGCGACCCGATAATCCCACGTCTGGTCGAAGCCAAGCCGGGCCACTTCGTTTCCTGCTACCTCTACGATGAGGCCGCGGTCCGCGCCGCGACCTCGGTTGCCGAGGCGCTGGAGCATGCGCTGGCGACCGACACCGTCTACCCCGAGCCCATCGAGACCCGCGAGGACAGCTGAAGCCGGGCATCGAGACAGCCCCTCGGCCGCCTGCTACAATTCCCTGGCCCAGCCTGATTTACCGAGGTTTCCCATGCCCGTCCCCATCAGCGTAGGACACAGCCCCGATGCCGACGACGCGTTCATGTTCTATGGCATCGCCAGCGGCGCCGTTTCGCAGGGGCCCTACGAGATCCAGCACGTCGTCGAAGACATCCAAACCCTCAACCAGCGCGCCCTCACAGCCGATCTCGAAGTAACCGCCATCTCCGCGGCCGTGTATCCTCAGGTTGCCGATCGTTACCGCATCCTGTCCTGTGGCGCCTCCATTGGGCGCAAATATGGCCCCGTAGTCCTCAGTAAACCGGGAGACACGAATAAGAGCCTCGAGGGGAGGCGGATCGCTATCCCGGGAGCCCAGACCACGGCTTACCTGCTCATCCGGATCTTCGCCAAGGGCTTCGAGCCGGTGATCACGGACTTCGACGAGGTCCTGCCGTCCCTGGACCGGGGCGAGGTCGACGCGGCCCTCGTGATCCACGAAGGTCAGGTTACCTGGAAAGAGCTTGGTTATGTCAACTTAATGGACCTGGGACAGGTATGGTTCAACGAGACCGGGCTGCCGATCCCCCTCGGTCTCGACGTCGTCCGGCGCGACCTCGGCGAGGCCGGCATCCAATCGATCTTCCACACGCTGCGCGACAGCATCGTCCTCACCCGCGACGACGAGGAGCGCGCACTCGACTACGCGATGGCCTACGGACGCGGCATCGATCGCGAGCTCTGTCGCACGTTCGTCCGCATGTACGTCAACGACGACACCGTGCAGATGGGAAACGAGGGGCGGCAGGCCCTTCAAACGCTCTACGATCGCGCCCTGGCGGCTGGCCTGATCGACCGCGTTCCGCCCCTGGACATCGTGGGCCTGGAGTAGCCACCGGGGCGCGGAAGAGGAAGCCACAAGCCCCCTCTCCGCCTGACTGCAGACCGTAGAGTCCAGAGAGGGCGGAGCCCTCTTTGGCAGGGGTCGAAGGTGATGTGCCCCTTCTCCGCAAAAGCCCGAAGGGCTACCTTGAACCCCCTTCAGGGGGTTTGGGGGTGTCCCCCGCCGGCTAGTGCGCCGTGATCTCCACCAGGTTCCCCTCGGTGTCGAGGATGCTCATCGCGTCCGAGCCATCGTGTCGCTTCCCAGGGCCGGCCTGAAACCGTATCTCGTGCTCTTTCAACACCTTCACCGTCTCCTCGAAGTTCTCGACTTCCAGGGCGACGTGACGGTTCGACCCCTCGACGGCCTCTTCGGCGACCATCAGGTGCAGCTGTGAGCCACTCGCCATCTCGTACCAAGCCCCTTTGATGCTGAACTCGGGCCGGGGCAGCTTGTTCATACCCATCAGCTGGCCATAGAACCACTCCGCGCGGTCGAGGTCCTTCACCACGACGCCGGCGTGATGGTAACCCTTCACCTTGATTGCCATGATCTTTATCCCTCCCAGGCCACCGCTCAAGTGCTAAGCTGAAGAACGCCGGAGCTACCCTTCGGGCGACGGATGTCGCCGTTGCGCGGTAGTCTATCCCTGGTCTCAGACAGTGTCAACGCAAACCTCGAAGCCCACCATCAAACAAGAAACGCTCTCTCGAGAGCGCCTGCGCCGCATGAGCGCGCGCTGGCACGACGCGACCGGGAGCGGCTCCACCTACTACACGAGACCCGGCGGCGGCCTCCTTCCTGAGTTGCGGCTGCCCGAGGGCATCGCCCACCTGATGAAGACGTCGGAAACCGGGAGCGCTCTTTTCTGGAGCCTTGCCGAATCGCGCCTGGTGCTGCCTCCGTTCCCCGTGGAGCGCGCTTCGGAACACCGGGGGTGGCATGCGGGACCGCTGCAGAGTCTACTTGATCGACCGCGCCGCGTCGCGGTCTTCCTCCTTCGGATGGGCGGGTACGCGGTTGGAGTCTTCGAAGGAGAGCGGCTCGTCGTATCGAAGGTTGGGACCCGCTTCGTTAAGGGCCGGCACAAAAAGGGCGGGAGCTCCTCCAGCCGGTTCGCCCGCCGTCGTGAAGAGCAAGCGCGAGGCCTGTTCGACAAGTCCTGCGAAGAGCTCCGGACCCTACTCGAGGCGCACCGGGAAGGGCTCCAACACCTCGTGCTGGGCGGCGACCGGCACACACTCCAGGCATTCGAGAAGCGCTGCACCTACCTCTCTTCGCTGGCGCCCATCCGGCTTCAACGAGTCCTGGAGGTCCCCGACCCACGGCTCAAAGTCCTTCAGAGCGCCGCCCGCCTCCTCTACGAAAGCCGCGTCGCGACATTCCGGCCTGAGTTGCTCACGTAGGCTTCTCGCGCGCCACGGCAAAGGGGAGTCAAGAGGGCGGAGGCGCTCACCCGAACCCTCTCCCACTGACAGAGGGAACGCCCCGCTGGGCCCCGGGGGGGGGTACATACAGGATACCCGTTGACAGCTTGGTAACGCTCCACGGCCTGATACGACGGGGGCGCATGATCCGGAGAGTCCAGAGGGGCGGAGCCCCTTTGGCAAGGGTTGAAGGGGATGTGCCCCTTCTCTCAACAATAGCCCGAAGGGCTACCTTGAACCCCCTCAGGGGGTTTGGGGGTGTCCCCGCCGCGCCCACTGGCTCTTCTAACCCGCCGCCAGCCCCCGAGCGAACAGCTTCAATAGATCGTGACGCGACACCACCCCAACAACCTCGTCCCCTCGCATCACCGGCAACCGATGCACCCGGTGCCGGATCATCGTCTCCACCACGTCCTCGACCGACCTGTCGGCCTCGACGCTGACCACTGGGTGCCGCATCACTTCCCGGACCTTACGTCCCCGCAGTCCACGCGCCACCTCTTCCATCTGCTCGGGGCTCGCCCACTCCCCGAGAAGCGTGTACAGGTGATCGGAAAGCGCCAGATGCCTTGGGCGAAGACCGAAGTCGGTGTGACTGATGATGCCGACCAGGTGGCCCCCTTCGATCACGGGGAGGCAGCTGATCTTTTGCTCCAACATGGCTTCGGCGGCGGCGCCGACCGAGGCATCCGGCCTGATCGTCACGGCCGGCGTGGTCATGATCTCGCTGACTAGCACGAAGAGCGCTTCTTTACGCTTTGGTTAGGTCTTCTAATCCTGGCCACGCTCTCTCCGCCTACTCCGGAGAGCGGACCAACAACACAGGCGCGTGGGAAGCCCGCATAACCCGGTCGGCGACGCTGCCGAGCACCCAGCGCCCTGCGCCGGTGCGTCCGTGCGTAGACATCACGATCAGCGTGCCTTCCGCCGCATCCGCTCGCTCGACAATCTGGGTCGGAGCGTGGCCCTGGAGCACCATGGAAGTCGCTTTCAGCCCCGCCTCCTGCAACTCAGCCGTCTTTTGCTCGGCGTAGTCCTTCGCGTTGTCCGAGACGTAGTCGAAGATCTTCGGGTCGTAGAACGACGGATCGAACCCGGACGAATACGCCATTGTGGCCGTGGGCACGACACGAACGACTTCCACTTCCAGAGACATCTGCCGCGCCAGAGCGTCCGCGTGGGGGATCACCGATTCGCCCAGCTCGGAGCCGTCCAGGGGCAGGAGCAGTCTGCGGAAAGTGACATCAGCGGGCGGGCCTTCTTCCCGGGGCCGCACGACAAGCATCGGAAGCGTCGTCGCGTACAACACCTTGTCGGTCGTGCTCCCGTAAACCCAGCGCCCGATACCGGACCGGCCGTGCGTTGCCATCGCGATCAGCCCGTAGCCCCGCCCCTCGGCGAAGCGAACGATCTCGTCCGCAGGGCGGCCGTGGACCGCTGCCGTGTCGGTCTCAATCCCGTCCTTGGCCGCGGCCGAGGCCTGCTCCGTCAGATAGTCCAACACCGGCATCTCGGTCCCGGATGGCACACGCGTCACCGTCGCCTTCTCTGCCTCGGGTTGCGTCATCGAAAGCACGAGCAGGGCCGTGGCGGTGATCTGTGACGCCTTGGCAATCTGCTTCGCGTAGGGGACTATCCCCTCGCTCAGTTCCGACCCATCGAGGGGCAGAAGGACCCGGTCATACATCTCGAGCTCCTCTGTACTGCATTTGTCGAATCGGAGGCGCCCTCAACCCACCGGGGTTTCGGGTGACGCCCACTATCCCACGCGACCCCAGGGCCGTCAAGGACGCCTTCATCAACTCAAGCGTGGCCCTAATACGTGCACACCCCATGACCTGGTGAGAGCGGCCCGTAAACAACACGTGAGCATGCCTCTCCAACCCTTTTGTCGGCCATTCCCTCAAAGAGTCGTGTGCTACAATGTCGCGTCGCCAACAACCCTGATCGAAGAGCCCTGATAGGCGCAGCCCCATGTCCGAGACCATCTTCGTCGCGTCAGCTTGGCCCTATGCCAACAGCTCGCTTCACCTGGGCCACGTCGCCGGCGCATATCTCCCCGCCGATATCTTCGCCCGTTACCATCGCGCCAAGGGAAATCGGGTGCTCTTCGTTTCGGGCAGCGACCAGCACGGCACCCCGATCACCGTCCGCGCCGAGGAAGAGGGCGTAACGCCCCAGGACGTCGTCGACCGGTTCCATCCCCAGTTCCTCGATTGCTGGGAGCGCCTCGGCATCAGCTTCGACCTCTATACCAGCACGGGTACGGAAAACCACCGGGAGACGGTGCAGGCGATCTTCCTGAGCCTGCTTGACAAGGGGCTCATCTACGAGAAGAGCGTCAGCCTTCCCTACTCCAAAGTCGCCGGCCGTTTCCTCCCGGACCGCTACGTCGAAGGCACCTGTCCATATTGCAGCTACGAGGCCGCCCGGGGCGACCAGTGCGACAACTGCGGAAAGCCCCTCGACCCGAAGGACCTGATCGACATACGAAGCAAGCTCCATGGCGACGTGCTGGAATTCCGCGATACCAACCACTTCTTCCTCAAACTCAGCGCCCAGCAGGACATGCTCAAGGAATGGATCGACCAGCAGACCCACTGGCGTCCCAACGTCAAGAACTTCACCACCCAATACCTGACCGACGGCTTGCTCGACCGCGCCATCACCCGAGACCTCGGTTGGGGAGTCCCAGTCCCCCTGGCCGGCTACGACGACAAGCGCATCTACGTTTGGTTCGAGGCGGTGATCGGCTACCTCTCCGCCTCGAAGGAATGGGCTACCCGCGGAGGCGATCCGGAAGCTTGGAAGGCCTTCTGGTACGGCGACGTCCGTTCCTACTATTTCCTGGGCAAAGACAACATACCGTTCCACTCGATTATCTGGCCCGCGATTTTGAAGGGCGTCGACGCCGAAATAGCCCTCCCCTATGACATCCCCGCCAACGAGTACCTCAACCTCGAAGGCCTCAAATTTTCGAAGAGCCGCAACTGGGCCGTTTGGCTGCACGATTACCTGGACCGCTTCGCTCCCGACCCTTTGCGTTATGTGCTGTCGATCAACATGCCGGAAAGCGGCGACACGGACTTCACGTGGAAAGAATTCCTGCGCCGCAACAACGACGAACTCGTGGCCACGTACGGCAACCTGGTGAACCGAGTGTTGAGCTTCACCTACCGAAGCTTCGACGGCCGCGTCCCCGAGCATTCGGCGGAGGATGACCTCGACGACAAAAGCCGGGCGATTCTCCGTGAGACCGAGGCGACTCTGGAAGAGGTCGACCGCGCCCTGGGAGCCGCCCGGTTCAAAGACGCCATCAAAGCGGCCATGGCCCTCGCCCATGACGCGAACCGGTACCTGGAAGAGCAGTCGCCGTGGAAGACCATCAAAACCGACGCCGAGGCCGCCGCGGACGCCCTCTGGGTCGGGTCGGTCGTCGTCTCTACCCTCAAGACCGTGCTCTACCCGTTCATGCCTTTCAGCTCCCAGCGGATACACGAGTTCCTCGGCCTCGACGGCAACGTCCAGGCCGCCGGATGGCGGATCGATCGACCGGAGGCCGGGCGCCCGCTGAAGCAGCCGACCCCTCTGTTCGAGAAGCTGGACGAGGGAGCTCTGGCCGACGAGATGCTGGTGAGCGCGGAGAGCAAGACGTAGTGACAACACTCGAGATCTACGAGCTCGTCAAGGACGAGCTCCTGGAAGTCCAGGAGACGCTTCGCCGCACCAGCTCCCTCCAGGATTTTAAGCAACTCTCGAAACTGCTGGACCACGTGGTCGGTTTCAGCGGCAAACAGGTACGCCCGGCGATCACCCTTCTCGCGTCCAAGTTCTACCCCGACAAGCCGGCCGCCCCGATCCTGATGGCAACCGCCGTGGAGTTGCTGCACATTGCGACGCTCGTCCACGACGATACGATCGACCAGGCGGCGCTCCGTCGCGGGCGCCCCACCGTGAGCGGCCTCTGGGGCCGCGACGTCGCCGTGCTGCTCGGAGACTACACCTTCGCCAAATCGGCCACCTACGTGTGCGATACAGGCAACGTCCGCGTGATCCGCCTCTTCGCCGAGACGATCATGGCGCTCTCCTCCGGGGAGCTCCAGGAATACCTGACGACGTGGGACTGGCAGCAGGACCGGGGCGCATATTTGAAGAGAATCGGCGACAAGACCGCCTCGCTGTTCACTACAGCCAGCGAAGCTGGGGCCGCCCTCAGCGCGGCTCCCGAGGAGCAGGTCGTTGCGATGCGCGAGTTCGGCCACAACCTCGGCATGGCGTTTCAGGTGGTCGACGACATCCTGGACTTCGAGGGCACCGAGGAAGTCGTCGGGAAGCCGGTGGGTAGCGACCTGAGCCACGGGGTGATGACGCTTCCGGCGATCCTCTACTCCGAGCAGCACCCCGACGATAGCTGCATCCGCGAGCTCTTCGCCGACCGCCAGAACGAGGACCTACTCAAGGAAGCCGTCGATAGGATCCGCGGCTCCCAGGCGATGGACCTGGCCCGCGGGACCGCCGAAGAGTACCTTCGCAAATCGCGCGAAGCCCTGAGCTTCCTACCGGACCATCCCGCGCGGCGCTCGTTGCTGGAGCTGTCGGAATACGTGGTCCAGCGGGAACGGTAGCGCCTGGCGACAGCCCGCTCCCTAGCGGCCCACGAACACGGAGGTGCCGACATGGCGTATGACGAAACCCTTGCCGAGCGAGTCCGCCAGGTTATGGCAAGTCACCCCTCGGTCGCCGAGAAGAAGATGTTCGGCGGCCTGACCTTCATGCTCCAGGGCCACATGTGCTGCGGCGTGCTCTAGGAAGACCTGGTGCTCCGCCTCGGGCCCGATAGCGCCGCGGAGGCCCTCGCCGAGCCCCACGCCAGGCCCATGGACTTCACCGGCAAGCCCATGAAGGGCATGGTCTACGTCAGCGCCAAGGGCTATCAGTCCGACGACGCTCTCGAAGGCTGGGTGCAGCGAGCGGTCGACTTCGCGCTTTCCCAGCCGCCGAAGTAGGCCCGCGCGGCCTGACGCGCAAGCCTACCGCTCCCAGACGATCTCCCTCCCGATAACCGTCTTCTCGACGCGAATGTCCGCCAGGGCAGCAGCCTCCACGCCCAGTGGGTCGTCGCTGAGCAAGACGAGGTCCGCCGCGTACCCGGGGGCGATTCTGCCAACCGCGGACTCCTGGAACGCCGCGAAGGCGCCGCCGAGCGTGTAGCTCTCGAGCGCCTCCCCGATCGAGACCGCCTCATCCAGCGAAAGCGGTGCGCCGCTCCGGGAGCGCCTCGTCACGGCGCCGGCAATCCCGGTCCACGGGTCCGGCGGCGTTACCGGGGCGTCGGAGCCGAACGCGACCGGGACGCCCGCGCGTCGCAGAGAGCCGCAGCGATACAGCCACTCGTGGCGCTCAGGCTCGATCTGCGCCCGATACCGGTCACCGTGTTCCACCACGAAGGAGGGCTGAGTAACGACCGTCAACCCCAGCTCGCGGATTCGGGGGACCAGCTCGGGCGGGCAGATGCCACAGTGCTCGATGCGGTGGCGGCTCGCGGTCCCCGCGCCCTCGAGGGAGGATACGGCGTCGAGGGCGGCCCGGAGCCCGGTCTCCTCGACGGTGTGGAAGGCAGCCTGATACCCGGCTCGATGAGCCGCTGCTACCTGACCCCGGAGCTCCTCCCGAGCTGGTAGCACTTGGGGTCCCGTCTCGTTTAACAAAAACTTGATCGCGCCGACTCGCAGCCCCGGAATCGGCTCCGATCCCGGCCCCAGACCTCGTAGCGCAAGCTCGTCGAGGTCCTTGGGGCCGAACATCTTGACCACGCCCGTGGGGAAGAGGGCTCGCGACTTCGCGTTTTGAAACATCTCCCACTGCTCCAGGGCGCGAGTCGGCGTAGCCTCATGGACCGACGTGACCCCGAAGGCCAGCAACGCCTCGGCCGCTCGCCTGAGGCCCCGCTCGAGCTCGTCCGGCGAAAGGCTGGGAAGGCCCCTGGACTCCAACTCGACCTCCATCTCGAGAAGGTATCCGGTAAGCTCCCCAGTGGCGAGGTCCCGATCGATAACGGCCCCAGGGGGCTCCGGCGTCTGGGGACCGATCCGCAAGAGCTCCATCGCCCTGGTGTTGAGCACGCACGCATGTCCCGACCGATGCGTGAGCTTGACGGGATGGTTCGGCGTAGCGGCGTCGAGGTCGGCGCGGGTCGGTTGCCGCCCCTCGGCCAGTGAAAGCTCGTCGTAGCCCCAGCCGCGAATCCACACACCGGGTTCGGTTTCCTGAGACCGAGCGCGGAGCGCGGCCTGTATCCCGCTTATCGAAGCGACGGCCCGAGGGCGACAGTCGACGCCCATCAAACTCGCGGCGTAGGCCATCAGGTGAACGTGGGCATCAACGAAACCGGGCGCCAGCGTCGCGCCTTGGCAGTCGACCCGCTTCGTCCGCGAGTCCAGGAACGGCCTCGGGTCGTCGCCGACCCAGGTTATCCGACTGCCTGAGACGGCGACCGCTCTGGCGAGAGGCCGTGCCGGCTCCTGAGTAAGGACGCGGGCGTTGACCAGCAGCAGGTCGGTCTGTGGATGGGAGGCTCGGGACATCGGGAGGCGCCCGGTTGGGCTGCCGACAATTCTGCGTGGGGCCCCCCGCATCCGTCAACGGGCCAGAAGCGCCCATGCTATAATCGCGTGCTCCCGCCATCCCTGATACAACTCTGCTAGCGAGGTGGAATGGAGGGCGACGTCACCGAGTTGGTTACGCACCTCGCGTTCCAGCTCACGGCAATCCTACTCGCGGCCAAGATCGGCGGCGAGATTTGCCAGCGATGGCTGAACATCCCTCCCGTTATCGGCGAGCTGCTCGCCGGCGTCGCTATTGGTCCCTTCGCCCTCGGCCAGTTCGGTATCACCGGCGACTTCGGCTCCCTGTTCCCATTACCCACCGGGTATCCCGATGCCGGCGGCGTCCCTGTTTCCAACGAGCTCTGGGCCATCGGGCAGGTCGGGGCCGTCGTGCTGCTCTTCGCCGCCGGGCTCGAGACCGACCGGAAGCTCTTCATGCGTTACGCGGCCCCGGGAGCCCTGGTCGCGGCCGGCGGCGTCATCTTCCCGTTCATCGCCGGCGTGGGTGCAACGGTGCTTCTCGGCTTCGCCGACGACATCGGCGACTCGCGAGCCCTTTTCATGGGCGCGGTGATGGTGGCGACTTCGGTCGGCATCACGGCGCGCGTCCTGAGCGAGCGCCGCAAGCTGGATACGCCGGAGGGCGTGACTGTCCTGGCTGGCGCCGTTATCGACGACGTGTTGGGTATTCTGGTGCTAACGGTTGTCGTGGGTATCGCCGACACGGGGTCTGTCTCGACGTCGGAGGTCTTTCGCGTTGCCGGCAAGGCCCTGGGCTTCTGGATCGGTCTCACCGTGCTGGGGCTGCTCCTGGCGCGGCGCATCTCCAGCGTCGTCATGTCCTTCAAGGCGACCGGCTCCGCTCTCGGACTGTCCCTGGCCCTCGCCCTGTTCGCGTCGGGTCTTGCCGAGACCTTCGGTCTTGCCATGATCATTGGCGCCTACTCTATTGGACTGGCCCTGTCGGGCACACGGATGGCCCACGTGATCGAAGAGCAGCTGGCCCACGTCGGCGGCGCCCTGGTGCCGATCTTCTTCGTCGTGATGGGCACCCTGGTCGACCTCGGAAGCATGCTTGAGGCCATCGGCCTCGGCCTCCTCATCACCTTCCTGGCCATCATCACCAAGGTCGTGGGCGCGGGGGCTCCAGCCCTGGCGGCCGGCTTCAACCTGCGCGGCGCCACGCGCATCGGACTCGGCATGCTGCCGAGAGGGGAAGTGGCGCTGATCATCGCCGGCGTCGGCCTCTCCCGAGACATCATCGGCCCGGACCTGTTCGGCGTGGCGATTCTGATGACCATCGTCACCACGGTGGTGGCGCCGATCTTTCTCGTGCCCGCTTTCGAGCGGGGCGGGTCCGGGTTGCGCAATCCCCCTGAGCCCGCTCCACAAGACCCCGGGGACGCCAGCGGGACCACGTCGCCGCCAGGGGGTGAAGGGCCCTAAAAGGTCGGCGTCCTCTGGGTGAGGGCAGAGGACGCCGGGTGGGTTGCCCATCCATTACGGACGGGCAGTCTATGTTAGGGCGCCCGGGAGGCGACGGGTGCCCCTGGAGCCCCGACGGTCCCTGGCTAGGAAGGGACCGAGGGGTTGCTGTCGAACTTAGTGCCTGGCCGGCCTAGGCCGGGACCTTCTCGGCCCGTCCGGCTCGGCTTGGTCCATATACACCCTCCGAGGGCTGGCCGCGCTCGATAAACAGCAGGCCTGCCTCTCCTCTGATTGCATACCGGTCGATACTCCCGTCCTGATTCAGCATCTTCACTGCGCATCCCGCGGCGCTCGCCAGGACCTTCATTCCTTCCCAGCGTTCCATGTCGTACCTGCGCACGAACGTTTTGGTCACCAGCCGAAGGGCGTCCAGCGCCTGCACGGGGCGCTCCCTGTCGATGTCGAGAATGATCACACCCGGAACGTCGGCGATCGGCAACTCGTCGCGCCAGAAACCGCGATCACAGGTCAACAGCACCGCTAGGGAGCGCCTGGTCCACCGAAGGAGCTCATGCGGTGTAACCAGGCGAACCCCAGCATATGGCGAAGTCCTGACACCATCGCCTTGAAGCCGAAGTTGATCGACAAGCCACAGAGGCACTGATGGATCGGCGCAAATCGTCATCGTCAAGGTCGGGGAGCGCATGTCGTCTCCTCCCGGTCCTTTCCTATCCACACTTGTTGAAACCACAAGAGTGGCACATCAGACAGCCTTCTTGATATGTCAGCTTGCTTGAGCAGTCGGGGCACCGAACGCCCTGGGACAGCTCGGCGTCGATCCCTCCCTTGAACGCCGCCTCGGTCGACTGGCCAGGCTGCGGGAAGAGGCCCAACTGGCCACCTTCCATGGTCCGTTCGCTCCAAGCACCCGCTTCGGGGCCGGTCCCGATTTGCGACGTAAGCGCCAGCGCGACCGCATCGGGCGCCGAGCGTACGAGCACACCGTTGTCCCAAACCGGCGTGTCGGTGATGCCTCGCAGCTGCGTGACGATGGCCTCGATGTCGACCCCCGCCCTCAGCGCCAGGGAAATGAGCCTGGAGACCGCTTCCAGCTGCGCCGAGTCGGCGCTGCCGGCCTTCCCGAGTGCGGTGAAGACCTCGAAGGGCCGCCCCTGGTCGTCGAAGTTGATGGTGACGTACAGGTTGCCGTTGCTGGTGCGCACCCTGTGGGTGACGCCGCTGACCGTGGACGGCCGCTCTCGCGGGCGCCTCGGCACCGGGCCTGCCGCGATCTCTTCGGCCTCCTGAAGGACGCCGGTGTCACTGGTTGCCGCGGGCACGATCGCCCCGTCTGTCTCCTGGGCCGAGCGAGCCTTCTCGGTCTGGCCGGTGCTCAGCACCTGCACGCTCTTCGAGCCGTCGCGATAGATCGTGACGCCCTTGCAGCCCAACTGGTACGAAAGGGTGTAGACGGTGCGCACGTCGTCGACGCTGGCGTCATGAGGAAAGTTGACGGTCTTGGAGACCGCGTTATCGGTATATTTCTGGAATGCGCCTTGCGTCCGAACGTGCCATTCGGGCTTGATGTCGTGAGAGGTCACGAACAGCCGTTGCACCCATTCTGGGACGCCCGGCGTGCCACGGACGCTGCCGCGCTCGGCCAACTCCTCCATCAACTCCGTGCTGTAGAAGCCTTCCGCCCGGGCAACCGCCTCGAAGTATGGATTGACCTCGACGAGGCGCGTGTTGTCCATCACGTTGCGCACGTAGCTCAGTGCGAACAGCGGCTCGATACCGCTGGAGCAGTTGGCGATAATGCTGATCGTGCCCGTCGGCGCGATGGTGGTCCGAGTGGAGTTCCGGTACACCGGCCCGTCGGGGTCGTAGACCGAGCCGTGCCAGGAGGGGAACTCGCCCCGTTCCTCGGCAAGGGCTATCGAAGCCTCGTCGGCCTTGTCCTGGATGAACGACATCATCTGCTCGCCGAGGGCCAGGGCCTCGTCCGAGTCGTAGGGCAGGCCCAGCATGAGCAACATATCGGCCCATCCCATCACGCCAAGGCCGATCTTCCGCGTCCCCTTGGTCACCTTCTCGATCTCCCACACCGGGTAGTTGTTCATCGTGACCACGTTGTCGAGGAACCGGGTCGCGGTGAACACGGTACGCTCCAGCCTGTCCCAGTCCACGTTGCCCATCTTCCCGTGGTCCACCATCTTGGCCAGGTTGATCGAGCCCAGGTTGCACGACTCATAAGGCATCAAGGGCTGCTCGCCGCAGGGGTTCGTGGCCTCGATGGGGCTGATCTGAGGAGTCGTGTGCGCCTCGTTGATGCGGTCGATGAAGACGATTCCCGGGTCACCGGTCTTCCATGCGCTGTTCACCAACTCATCGAAGACCGTCTGCGCGTTGAGATGGCCCGCCACCTTGCCGCTTCTCGGGTTGATCAGCTCAAAGTCGCTCCCGCTGTCCAGGGCCTGCATGAAACGCTCTGTGATCGCAACCGAGATATTAAAATTCTGGAGCGAGCTGTCGTCATCCTTAGCGTGGATGAATCTCAGAATGTCCGGGTGGTGGACGTTCAGGATCCCCATGTTGGCGCCGCGGCGGGTGCCGCCTTGCTTCACCACGTCGGTCGCCGTGTCGAAGATCTTGATGAACGATACCGGGCCCGACGCAACGCCACCCGTCGAGCCGACGATGTCGCTCTCGGGGCGCAGGCGTGAGAACGCGAAGCCGGTGCCGCCACCGCTTTTGTGGATGAGGGCGGTGTGCGTCGCCGACTCGAAGATCCCCTCCATGTCGTCGGGGACCGGCAGCACGAAACAGGCCGAGAGCTGCTGCAGCTCCCGCCCGGCATTCATCAGCGTCGGCGAGTTCGGAAGGAACTCGAGGTTGGCCAGCATTTGATGGAACTCTTCGGCGATGGGCTCGACGTCGGCGTCGGGGTCCTCGATGGCCTCGGCCTCGGCCAGGTTCCGGGCGACACGCCAGAACATTTCGCTCGGGTTCTCGAGCACGTTCCCTTCTCGGTCCTTCCCTAGGTAGCGGCGCTTCAGGACCTCGTAGGAGTTCTCGGAGATCTCGAGGCCGGGAACCACGCTTTCGGGGGCCACCATTGGGGCCCTCTGCGCCGTGTCGGGGACGCCGCCGGGCGCGGGAGCGTCCATCGCCGGAGCGCTGACGGCGCGACCCGTGATCTCGGGCCACTGTCCCCCTGCCGATCGTTGCAGCTTCCCAGCGCGAGACGTCCCCGATCTACCGGTGACCGACCCGCGATTTCGATTCGAGCCGTTTGTAGATGCCATATTGTCGAAGAGTCCTTCCTAAAAGGGAGAGGTACGCGGTATTCCCGCGTTAGGGGATGAACCGGGTCGGCACGACTCGAGATCCGGTGCGCCGGCTCCCGGGGAAAGGCAATGATTCAGCCGCCAGGTCGTCGGCTGGCCAAGATAAATCGAGAACGTGTCTTGCTGACTGCATGAGCGTCTCTAGTCCTTCTCGTCCTCGGGTGCGGCGGGCGTCTCGCCCTCGTCCACGCCGTTGGCCTTCAAGGCTGCACGTGAGCCCCGCGGTCGCCTTGGACGCCGCCGCCGTCGTAGCTCCTGAGGCATCGGCTTCTCTTCCGGGAGCAGCGGCAGTTGCGCGGAAGGCGTCCGGCTCTCCCGGGCGTTCATCAGCGATTCGATTTCTTCCCGGAAGTTGTCGATGTCGGCGAAGTCCCGATAGATCGAGGCGAAACGAATATAGGCCACTCTGTCGAGTCGTTTCAGCGCCTCCATCACCATTTCGCCGACCAGCGACGACGGCACCTCCGCCCGGCCTAGCTTCTGGACCTCCTGCTCGATGTCGTCGACCGCCTTGTCGATGGCTTCCATTGGCAGCGGGCGCTTCGTGCATGATTTTCGAATCCCTGAGGCCAGCTTCTCGCGGTTGAACTCCTCGTGACGCCCGTCCCGCTTGATCACTTGCAGCGCGGCCGATTGCACGCGCTCGTAGGTGGTGAACCGCAGCCCGCAGCGCAGACACTCCCGCCGCCGCCGTACCCCGTCCTCGGCGGTCCGCGAGTCCGTGACCTTGCTTTCTTCGTTGCTGCAGTACGGGCACTTCATTCCAGTATCCCGAACCGGCCCCGTTGCCACCAGATGCGCCTGTCATTCCTGAAAGCGACCGCTGCGATGACAGGGGCACGACAGTCAGTGTACTCAAGGTACCACCCATGTCAAGGCCCTTTCTACCAAATGTAGTCATGTGAAGCATTTCACGCACAACACCTGGGGTTATCGACGAATCCGGGACAACGTGCGCACACCGACCCGCCTTCTACCCACAATGTTCCGCACAGTGTGCATAATCCCGCGCTCCACCGCGGCTCCAGGTCCGACCCTGGCGGCGGACCGCATCCCGAGCGTCGACGCGTCGGCGAGCCCGGGATGCGGTCGCCAGGTGTCAGGACTTCGTCGGAGTTGCTAGAACTCGATGGGGAGTCTCTGACCTGCCGACAGGGACTCCTGCTCGGGTCTCGAGTGCGGCTGATTTCGCAGGAATGGAGGAATGTCCAGGTCCGCCTCGGCGGCAGACAGCTCGTCGTCGCCTGGGCGGTCCTGGAGCAGGCGCCCCAGGGTCTCACCGCTGGCGAAAGACGTGCTCTCCTGGTTCGGGAAGCCGGTCGCGATCAGCGTGATCTTGACCTCATTCTCCAGCTGTGTGTCGGTGGTCATCCCAAAGAAGATGTTGGCATCCGGGTCGACAGCCTTGCTGATGATCTCCGCGGCGGCGTTGAGCTCGCTCAGGGTGAGATCGGTACCCCCGGTCACGTTGAACAGCACGCCCTTGGCGCCCTCGATGGAAACGTCCAGCAACGGGTTCGAGATAGCTTCTCGGGCGGCGTCCGTGGCCCGGTTGTCGCCCGTGCCGTAGCCAATGCCCATCATCGCGGAGCCCGCGCGGGACATGACGGTGCGCACGTCGGCGAAGTCGAGGTTGATGTCGCCGGGCACGGTGATGAGCTCGGCGATCGCCTGAATAGCGCGACGCAGCACCTCATCGGCCAGCTTGAAAGCGTTGCCGACCGTCGCCTTGCGGTCGCAGATGCTCACGAGGGCGTCGTTCGGGATCACGAGCAGGGTGTCGACCTTGTCGCGCATCCGGTTGATGCCGTCTTCCGCCTTGCGTCGCCGGTGCGCCCCTTCCCATTCGAAGGGACGGGTCACCACGGCCACGGTGAGCGCACCGTTGTTTCGGGCGATCTCGGCGATGACTGGGGCGGCGCCGGTGCCGGTCCCACCACCCATGCCGGCAGCCAGGAAGATCATGTCGGAGGCCACCAACGTCTCCTCGAGCTCCTCGCGACTCTCTTCCGCCGCCTGCCGGCCTTTGTCGGGGTCGCCGCCGACACCGAGGCCTCGGGTGATCTGATCGCCGATGCGGATGCGGGCTGGCGCCTCGCTGCGAAGCAAGGCCTGGGCATCGGTGTTCACACAAATGAAATTGACGCCGGCAATGTTCTCTTTGATCATCCGGCCCACGGCGTTACAGCCGCCGCCGCCGATGCCAACGACTTTAACGTTGGCCATTCCCTCCATGTCCGTCGGTCCATGCATCATGTTGGAGTCCCCCTCCTTGATAATGTCCATCGGGTCGTTCCGGACTTCGTGTTCGGCTCAGCCGCCTCAGTGATCGATCCCGCCCATTGCACCTTTCCCTTTCCGTCTCAAGAGTTAGCTTGGCGGGAATCAGACCCGTGCGCCGAGAAGCTGCGGGAGCAGCCTGAATCCCTGATGCTGGCCGCTCTTTCGCTCCTTGACCGGAGCGAGGAACGGGTCGGACGCAACCTGCAGGATCCCGACGAGGGTGGCGAAAGCCGGACCCCGCAGGACCTCGTTTCCTCCATAGGTCCGGGTCACGCTGCCGACCCGGGCGGGAAGCCCCGTGGCCTGCTCGGCGACGGCGTCGATTCCCGGGATGTTGGCTGCGCCGCCGGTGATGACAATCCCCGCGGTGGCGGGTGCGTTCGGTGCCGCCTGTCGCACTCGGGCGAGCCCCAGCTGAATGATCTCGGTGAGGCGGAGGCGTATCACATCGATGAGATAACGGCGGCGCAGGCGACGGTACCCGCTCATGCCGAAGCATTGCACCGTCAGCTCCTCTTGCGGATCGACCCCGTCCATGGTCGCCGTCCCGAAATCGAGGAGCGTCTCTTCCGCAACGTGGAAGGCGGTGTTGAGGGCGATGGCGATATCGTTGACGATCTGATTGCCGCCCAGGGGAAGCGCCGACGTGTGGTGGATGGCGCCCTCGCTGAACGCGGCGACGTCGGTGGTCCCACCTCCTATGTCGAGGAGAATGACGCCCATCTCCATCTCTTCCCGTCGCAGCGTCGCCTTCCCGGCGGCCACGCCGCCGGCGACGATCCAGGCCACGTCGTTCCCGGTCATCTCGACGGCCTTCTCGAGGTTCCGCACCGCGGCCTCGCTCGCCGTCACCAGGTGCGTCTCGGCATGGGCGCGGTTGCCATGCATCCCCACGGGGCTGCGCCGGCACCGATAGCCATCGATACGAAAGCCCCTGGGCACCTGGTGCAGCAGACAGACGTCGTTCGGCAGGTCGACGGCCTTGGCCGCCTCCATGGCCCGCGCCACGTCCTTCGCGGACACCAGGCCGTCGCTCCGGGCGACCTCGGCCTCGCCGCCGCTGTTCAACGACCCCAGGTGCTTGCCGCCGACGCTGGCGTAGATACGGGCGTTCTTGCGCAGGTCGTCGAGCCCGGCATCCTCGAGGGCGGCCCCGATGGCGAAGGAGGCCTCGTCGATGTTGGACACGATGCCCCGCTGAACGCCGAGCGACGGAGCCTCGCCCATCGAAAGCAGCTCGAGGTCGCCGCCCACGCCGGAACTCGCCGCCAGGACACGGATAATGCTGCTGCCAACGTCGATGCCGACGATGGTCTTGCTCTCTTTGCCCATCGGTCCCCTCCCTTTGCTTGACGAGCCCTGAACTGCTTGACGAGCCTTTACAGGAACGCCGCCGCGCGGAGCTTGGCGCTCCTGCTGCGTGGATTCATTGCTATCTCTTCGGAGCTCGGTGTCACCACCCGCTTCGTAACCAGGCGCAGTGTGGCCTTGTGCCCGCACACGCAGACCGGGATCTCCGGCGGACACAGACAATCGGTCGACTCTTGCCGAAACCATCTCTTGACGAGCCGGTCTTCCAGCGAGTGATAGCTCATGACGACGACCCTCCCCCCGTGGCCCAGAACGTCGAGGGTCTGCTTCAACGCCGTCTCCAGGTTTACCAATTCTTCGTTGACACAGATACGCAGCGCCTGAAACGTGCGGGTGGCAGGATGAATGCGCTGGCGCCCGCCGGGAACGGCCCGCCTCACGAGATCGGCAAGCTCGGTCGTGGTCTGCACCGGGCGATGGGAGACGATGCGGCGGGCGATCGAACGGCTCCGCCGCTCCTCTCCATAGGTCCACAGCACCCGCGCCAGGTCGTCGACGGGATAGGTGTTCACGATATCCGCGGCGGTCATCACCTGCCGGTCGCTGAACCGCATGTCGAGGGCGGCCTCGCGCTGAAAGCTGAACCCGCGCTCGGACTCCTCCAGCTGCGGCGTCGAAAGACCCAGGTCGAAATACACCCCGTTGACGGAGGAGAAACCATGCGCGGAGCAGACCTCGGCCAGGTTCGAGAAGTTGTCGTTGGCGAGGGCGAAGGCGCCCTTCCACGACCCGAGCCGGCGCTCCGCCGAGCGTATCGCGCGGGGGTCGGCATCGATGCCGAGGAGCCGGCCGCCGGGAGCGCTGGCCTCGAGGACGATGGAGGCGTGGCCGCCGCCGTCGACCGTGCAGTCGACATAGGAGCCGCCGGGCACGACATCGAGCGCCGCAACCAGCTCGGCCGCCATAACGGGGATGTGCTCAATCGCCGGAGCGGCCTTGCTCATCCTGTTTCTCCAGGTCGCTTGCAAGCTCGGCCATCGATCTGCTCCCGCCTTCTTCCTCTTCCCAACGCTCGCGCGACCAGATCTCGAAATAGCTGTCCATCCCGATGATCACCACGTCCTCTGAGACGCTGGCGTATTGGCGGAGGGAGAGAGGAATCACCACCCGGCCCTGCCGGTCGAGCGTAGCGGAATAGGCGCCGCGAAAGGTGTGGCGACGGAACTCTCTTGCGTTTCGGTTAAGTTGGGAGAATTGGTTGGCCCTGGCCCGGACCTTCTCGAACTCCGCCGGCGGGTACGCATCGATACAGCCGTCCAGGCCGGTGCCGAGCACCATCCCCGACTGCACCCATTCACGAAATCGCTGCGGGACCACGACCCGGCCCTGAGCGTCCATCCGTCCCTCAAACGTGCCTAACAGCATCCTTAGTTAACCCTATTCATCCCAACCACAACCTAAATATGGAATTTCGTGCCAATTTACACCTACCTACCCCGGCTGTCAAGTCTTTTGGACCCGAATTCCCAAATTCCGTGACATCTGTTTCGGTTAGCCTGGGGCGGCGGCGGTTACGGTGGCCCATGCGATAGCAAAGGAGGGCCGATCGCGTCGAGCGCGCGGCAGCGACGAGTGAATGCCGGGCCCTTCCACGCATGCGATGGGTCGGTTGGCTCGGACCTCAACCGAAACACAAAACGAGGCCCTCGGCAACGCAGCGGCATATCCAGCCGCACGAGGATCAGTGAGGGCTGGTGAGTCGTCGCAGGTCGCTGCGCCAGACGCCCAGCGTCGCGATGTACACCACGAGTACCAGCCCCGCGATGAGGAACGCCGTACGGATGTCCAGGGCCTCGGCGAGCAGGCCCAGCCACAGCGTGCCGATGGGATGCAGGCCGAAGGTCACCAGCGAAAAGCTCGTGATGCGGCCGCGATAGGCGTCGTCGACCGAGGTCTGCACCGTGATGTTCATGAAGTTCTGGAACCCCGTGCTCGCCATTCCGAGCAGCACCAGGAGCGGGATGGCGACGCCAACGTTGGGCGCGAACGAGACGGCGACGAGAATGGCGCCCCAGGCTATCCCAAAGCTCAGGATCACCGGGCCTTTGCGACGGAAGTGGACGACGAACGCGATGGTCAGGCTGCCGAGCAGGCCGCCGACGCCCACCATGCTCATGATGAGGCCAAACCCCCGGGGCCCTTGGTCCAGCGCATCGGCTGCGAAGGCCGGCATCAGGTCCCGAAACGGTAGGCCGATCATCGCCGTGCCGAGCATGATCGAGACCAACAGCAGCAGCGTCCGACTGGTCAACAGGTAGCGAAAGCCTTCACTCATCGCTCGGAGCGGCGACTGCCCCTCGGTGGCCGGTTCCTGCCTGATCGGACCGATCACGAACAGCATGACGCTCACGTTGACCAGCATGCCGCCGGCGACGACGAACCACACCGTCTCGATGCCGACGGCCGCGATCAGCACGCCGGCGATCGCCGGCGCCGCCAACCGCATCGCGTTCATGACGCTCGAGCTCAATGCCAGCGCGTTCGGAAGATGCCGCCGCCCCACGATGTTGAAGACCAGCGCCTGTCGAGCCGGTAGGTGCGCGGCCTGCGCGGTCCCGGAGACCACGGCAACGGCGTACATCTGCCACAGCGCCACCGCATCGGACATGATAGCGACGGCCAGTGCAAGGATGACCAGCAAGTTGAAGGCCTGGGTGGCGGCAATGATCGCTTTACGGTTGTAGCGATCGGCGGCAACCCCGCCGACGAGCGAGCCCACGACGACGGAGATGCCGAACACAAAGATGACGGCGCCAAGAGTCCCGGCGTCGCCTGTCAGGTCGAACGTCTGCCAGCCCAGCGCAACCTGCCCGCTTTGAAACGCGAAGCCGCTCCCGAAGAAGGCGATCATGTAGCGCCGGTACTGGGGAAGCCGCAGGGGCTCAAAAATCGACAGGCCGCCCCGCACCGGGGGCTCGGGGCTCTCCTGCTCCTCTGAACCGGGCTGCCGCTCGCTCATTCCAAAGCGCCCCTCATGAAAGCTCGCGTAGATCGCGACGCCAGGCGCCCAGGATTGCAATGTAGCTGAGGAGCATCAGTCCCGCTATGAAGAACGCGGTGCGGATGCCCAGCTCCTCCGCCATGAGGCCCAACCCCAACGTACCGATCGGGTGCAGGCCGAAGGTCACCAGCTGGAAGCTGGTTATGCGACCGCGGTAGGCATCGTCCACCTTCGTTTGCACCGTGATGCTCATGAAGTTCTGGAACCCGACGCTCGTCCAACCAAGCCCCAAGAGCACCGGAATGCTGAGGCCCACGTTCGGGGCGAAGGAGAGGGCTGCAAGCAGCGCCCCCCAGACCAGGCCGAACATCAAGATCACCGGCCCCTTGCGGCGGACCTGGACGACGAAGGCGATGGTCAGGCTGCCCAGCAGCGCCCCGACCCCGAGCATGCTCAGGACCAGTCCGAAGCCCTCGGGCCCCTGATCGAGCGCGTCAGAGGCGAAGGCTGGCATCAGGTCTCGGAACGGGAATCCGATCATGGCGGTTCCGAGTGTCATCGAGACAAGCATCAGCAACGTTCTGTTGGACCTCAGGTAGTCGAACCCTTCCACCAGGGAGCGCAGCGGCGAGCGGCTCTCGTCTGAATACTCCTGAATGCTCGGGCCGACCACGAACAGCATGATAAACACCGAAACCATCAGCCCCCCCGGCAGCCACGAACCAGACTGTCTCCACGCCAACGAAGCCAATCAACACTCCGGCGATGGCCGGGGCGCCAAGCCGCAACACGTTCATGACGCTCGTGTTCAGAGCCAGGGCGCTCGCCAGGAAAGGCCGCCCCACGATGTTGAAGATAAAGGCCTGTCGCGCCGGGAGGTGTCCCGCCTGAGTCGCTCCGGCGATGGCCGCCATCCCGTACATGTGCCACAAAGCGGCGGCGTCCAGGACCACGGCGACGGCCAACCCGACGACCATCACGCCGTTGAGCGCCTGCATGGAGATGATGATCGTGGCGCGGCTGTAACGGTCGGCGGCGACGCCGCCGATCAGGGAGCCGACCACGATGGCAATGCCGAAGACGAAGAGGACGGCGCCGAGCGCCCCGGCATCGCCGGTCAGGTCGAACGTCTGCCAACCAAGCGCCACCTGGGAGGTCTGGAACGCGACGCCGCTGCCGAGGAACGCCACCATGTAGCGGCGGTACTGCGGGATGCGAAGGGGCTGGAAAATCGACAGCCCGCGACCGGGCCGGAACTCGGGGCGCGTGCCCGCCGCCTGCCCTTGGTCTCCCTCGCTCATCGCCTGCGACTGCTCCTCATGAAAGCCGGCGCACGTCGCCGCGCCACAGGCCGACTATCGCGATGAGCGCTATCAACACCAGCCCCGACACCCGATACGCGACGCGGATGTCCGTAGCCTCGGCCACGAACCCGAAGGCCAGCGCCCCCGCGGGATGCACTCCGAAAGTCAACAGATGGAAGCTGGCGACCCGTCCCCGGAACGGCACCGCTACGTTCGTTTGCATAATGATGCTCGCCATAGCGGTGACGAACGAAGTGGCCAGTCCGATGAACAGGAGCACGACCAGGGCGATGCCCAACGTGCCGGCAAAGGACAACACTATGATCAAGCCCCCCAACACGACAGCCATCACGACGACGATCGTCCCTTTTCGCGGCGCGCCGGCCAGCGCCGCGATCACGAAGGTCCCAATGATCGAGCCGAGGCCGATCATGCTCAGCATGATTCCGTACTGCTCCGGCCCCTTGTCCAGCGCATCGACCGCGAACGCGGGCAGCAGGTCGCGATAGGGAAATCCGAACATCGAAGTAAGCAGCAGAACGACGAAGATCCAGAACATGGGCCGGGCTCCCCACAGATAGCGCATGCCCTCTGTAAGCGCCCTCAGCGGAGACTCGGTCGTCTCGCTCCGCTCTCCAGTCGTCGACCCAACGAAGGTGAGCACCACAACGATCGAGAGAAGGAAACCCGCAACGATCATCACGTAGACCGCCTCGACGCCCCACAATCCGATCAGAATCCCGGCTATGGCAGGGGTGAATAGCCGGGTGGCATTCGAGGAGCCGACGTTGACTGCGATGGCGTTCGCCAGGGCTTTCTGTCCAACGAGGTTGTAGAGAAACGCCATATGCGCCGGGTGGTGCAAGCTGATGGTGGTGCCCGCCAACGCGGCCGCCACGTATAGGTGCCACAGCACGATGCGGTCGGTGAAGACCAGGATGCCCAGCGCGACAGCGACGCCGGTGACGATGGACTGCATCGAGACGATGGTCACGGCCTGGTCGTAGCGGTCGGCGAGCACTCCCCCCACCAACGCCGCCCCCGATAGGCAGATGCCGAAGGTAAACAGCACGGCGCCGAGCGTGCTGGCGTCGCCCGACAGGTCAAAGGCGAGCCACCCCAGGGCGACCATAAAGCTGTGGAGGGCGATCGCGGCGCCAACGTAGCCGAGCATGTAGCGACGATATTCCGGGATGCGGAGGGACTCGAACATTCCGCCCGAGCCGGGGCGGGCAGGCCGGGCGACGGGGGTGTCCGGGCGGTCGGACGACAAAGGAGATCGATCCTCGGGACGGACGGGCTGCGTGGGGCGATGCGACGGCGTCGCCTCAGTGTAGCACAGCCACTTCAGAGGGAAAGGAGTGGCCTAAACGGAGCGCAGGTCCTTGCGCCAGACCCCCAGTGCGAGAACGAAAGCCGCTAGGGCGAGCCCAGCGATCAGGTAGGCGTCGCGTATCCCGTACTCGTTGGCCACGAAGCCGAACGCGAGGGCCCCTACGGGGTGAATCGCAAAGCTCAGGATGAATATGCTGGCGACGCGGCCGCGAAATTCGTCGTCGGCCTTGGTCTGCATGATGATGCTGATGAAAGTCGTGTACGACACGCTGGCCCAACCCAGGAACACCAGCACCGGAAGTGCAAGGCCGATGCTGCCGATCTGCGAGAAGAGCACCATGAAGGCGCCCCATGAGATCCCCAGGCCCAGCACCAGCCATCCGCGGTAGCTCACCTGCGCCACGAGGGCCAGCCCCAGCCCCCCAATCAAGGCCCCCACGCCGATCATGCCGAGCATGAGTCCGAACCCCTCCGGCTCCTGGCCCAGGGCGTCCACCGCGAACGCCGGCAGCAGGTCCCGGAACGGCAGGCCGATCGCCGTCCCGCCCAGAGCCGCCATCGTGAGCCAGAACATCGTCCTCTTCCTCCACACATAGCGGAACCCCTCGACGATGGACCTCAGCGGCGCCTCCTTCTCGACGGTGACCTTCGCCTGGGTCGTGGGGCCGACGAGGAAGAGCATGACCAGAACCGACCCCAGGTAACCCGCGGCGATCATGAGGAAGACAGACTCGATCCCGACACTCCCGATGAGCACGCCGGCGATGACCGGCGCCCCCATTCGCATCACGTTCATCGTTGCGACGTTGATCGCGAGGGCGTTCGCCAGGTGTCGCTGGCCAACCACGTTGTAAACGAAGGCCTGACGCGCCGGAAGGTGCAACGCGCTCACGAAGCCCATCGCTACCGAACTTATATAGAGGTGCCAGAGCTCGATCAGATCGAGCGTGATCACAACGGCCATGATCACCGCGAACACGATCATCACCGACTGAACCACGGTGATCACGGCGCGACGGCTGGCCCGATCGGCCAACACGCCGCCGATGAGCGTCCCGGCGCCCATCGCGACCCCGTACAGAAACAGCACCAGCCCCAACGACCTGGCGTCCCTGCTCAGATCGTACGCCAGCCATCCCTTGGCAACCGCGTTGCTTTGAAATGCCACCCCTGTGGAAAGGTAGCCGACCATGAACCGGCGGAACTGTGGGACCTTCAGCGATTCGAAGGCGCCGAGCCCCAGGCGGGGCCGGGCCCTGGCGCTAACGGGACTCGCGGGTGGAGGCACAGTCGGACGCAACGATTCTCCTCGGGAGCGGTCCGACCGAGGGCGGCCGGAGCACGAAAGCCAGTCTAGCACAGGGCCGGTGGCCCCCCACACGGGACTAGGCGAGCGAGCGGAGGTCTTTCCGCCACACGGCCATCAGCGCTACGTAGCCGATGAGGGCGAGCCCGGCAATCATGAACGCCTCGGCGATGCCCGTCTCCTTCGCCAGAGCACCCAGCGCCAAGGCCCCGGCGGGGTGGATCGAGAAGGTGAGCATATAAATGCTGGCCATACGGCCCCGGAAGGCATCGTCGACGCCCGTCTGGATGATGATGTTGATGGTCGTGGTGAACGTGGTGCTTGCCCAGCCGAGGAGCAGGAACAGCGGTATCGCCACCCCCAGGCCCCCGGCAAACGACACCGCGATCATCATCACGCCCAGCCCGAGACCGCCCAGAATGGTGATCAGTCCTCGACGCCGGGACTCGGCCATCCAGGCGATGGAAACGCTCCCGATCAGCGCTCCGAGGCCCACCATGCTCAGCAGCACGCCATAGCCCTCCGGCCCCTGTCCCAGCGCATCGACTGCGAACGCCGGCATCAGGTCTCGGAACGGGATCCCCAGCAACGCGCCCCCCATGGCAAGGACAAACATCCAGAACAGGCTCTGGCGCCGCCACAGATACGCGAAGCCTTCGGTCATCGCCCGCAATGGAGATTCTCTGACGGTGGAATAGGTCTGGGTCGATGGCCCGATATAGAACAGCATCACCGCGATGGAGAGCGCGAAGCCGCCCACCGTCACGAAGTACACCGCCTCGATACCCACCGACCCGATCAGCACGCCCGCGGTCGCGGGGCCGATCAGCCGCATCGCGTTCATCGTCCCCATGTTCAGGGCCATCGCATTGGCCAGGTATTGCTTGCCAACGATGTTGAACACGAAGGCCTGGCGCGAGGGCATGTGGAGGCTCATCAACCCGCCGCTGGTCGCCGCTACGACGTAGAGGTGCCACAGCTCCAGGGCATCGAGTAGAACGAGCAGGGCCATGACCAGAGCGACGCCGGTCATCACCAACTGCAGTCCAACGATCGTAACCCTGCGGTTGAGCCGGTCGGCGATCACCCCGCCGGCGAGCGAGCCGACCGCCATCGCGGCGCCATGGAGGAACAGCGTGAAGCCCAGAGACCGGACATCCCCGGTTATGTCGAACGCCAGCCAGCCCAGGGCAACCTGATTGTTCTGGAACGCGATACCGCTTCCCAGAAAGCCGACCATGTAGCGGCGGTACTGCCTGACCCGAAGGGAGTGGAAGACGGCGGGTACGCGCCGACCCCTTTCAGCGGCTGGTTCCGGGTCGGTTCCCTGACGAGCGGTCAACTGCTCAAACGGCTCCTTCGGCGTTCACAGGGCGCGCCCTGAACATACCGAAGGGCCATTATCGGGCGAATCGAAGAGCAGGCCGGACGGGGGCCGGGGACGCTAGCCACAGTGTAGCACAGGGGTGCGGCGAGCTACTTCGGCACGTTTCCAAAGAATGGGCCCGGCAGGGTTCGAACCTACGACCAATCGGTTATGAGCCGACCGCTCTACCACTGAGCTACGGGCCCGCGAGCGCCCTTTCGGGCATCGCCATTGTATCGGCGGGCGTTCACCAGCGACAAGCCCGCTTGTGGCGAGCTCCTCCAGCCCGCGGACAGCGCCGCTACCCCGCTCGTGGTGAGCTCAGTCGAACCATGAGCCACGCGTTCTGGCGCCGGACTCGCGTGCTATAATACGGCGCTTATCTCGAAGCAAACCGATTCGCGGCACCGACTGGAGGCTCACGTGGACCTGATCCGATCCCTGCTGTTCATTCCCGGCAACAACCCCAAGATGCTCGCCAAGGCACCTTCGCTTCCCGTCGACGTGCTCGTCCCCGATCTCGAGGACTCGGTGCCACCCGCCGAAAAGCCCAATGCCCGAGGCGTCGTCGCCGAGCACCTTCCGGGCTTGGCCGGCTACCGCGTCTACGTCCGGATCAACGGCATGCAGACCGAATGGACATGGGGCGACTTGCAAGCGGTCGTCTCCAGCCACATCGAGGGCATCAGCATCGGCAAGATGGAATCGGCGGAGATGGCCAAAGAGCTTGCCGCCCTCCTCAGCGCCCTGGAGCGCGAGCGAGGCCTCCCCGACGGACACACGAAGATCATCCCCTGGCTCGAAACGGCCAAGGGGATCGCCAACGCCGTGGAGATCGCCCACTCGACACCTCGGATGTTCGGCCTGGCCTTCGGCGCCGAGGATTACACGGCCGACATGGCGATTACCCGCACCAAGGACTCGGAAGAGATCGCGTTCCCGAGGGCGCACGTCGCCATCGCGGCTCGCTCCGCCGACATTATTGCGTTCGATACGCCCGACCCCGACTACACCGACATCGACAACCTATATAAGGAATGCCGCCGGGCCAAAGCCGTCGGCTACAAGGGCAAGTTCATCATCCACCCCAACCAGGTGGCCCCCACCAACGAGGTGTTCAGCCCGTCGGCCGAGGAGATCGATCACGCCCGCCGCGTGATCCAAGCCTTCGAGGAGGCCACACAGCGCGGAACGGCCGCCGTGGCACTGGACGGCAAGATGGTGGATACGCCGGTCTGGAAGCGAGCCGTCAAGGTGATCGAGGTTGTCGACGCCATGGAGAAGCAGCAAGCCGCCAGTCGATGAAGGCCGCAGCCCTTCGCTAGGAGCAGGGCGATGGACCCCCTGAGGTCACTCCTCTTCGTTCCGGGAAACCGCGAGCGGTTCCTCGAAAAGGCCGGCGCCCTGACCGTGGACGCTGTGGTGCCCGATCTCGAGAGCAGCGTCCCGGCCCCGGACAAGGCCAAGGCCCGACACATGGTCCGCGATGCCCTCCCCGCTCTGGCGGCCGGGGGCAGGCCCGTGTTCGTACGGGTCAACGCGCCCGACTCGCGAGATCTGGTCGACGACCTCAACGCCGTCATGTCGGAGCACCTCACGGGCGTCGTCCTCCCCCAGATCGAGTCCGCCGACGACATCCGCCATCTCGACGAGATCATCACCAACCTCGAGCTGGGCAAGCACCTGCCCTTTGGGCTGGTCCGCATCATCCCCTTTGTCGAAAGTGCCCTCGGGACCATGCGCGCCTTCGAGATCGCGACCGCATCCACCCGCATCGTCGCCATGTCGTTCGGGGCCGAGGACTTCACCGCCGACATGGGCGTCTCTCGCAGCGACGAGGGGACCGAGGTGCTCTACCCGCGACACCTGGTCGCCATCGCGGCTCGCGCGGCCCACAAGCTCGCCATCGCGGCGCCGTATGTCGGCATCTCCGACGTCGAAGGCCTGCGCGAGGAGATCTGGCGCGAGGCCCGGCTCGGGTACAAGGGGAAGTTCGCCATCCACCCCGACCAGATCGACACCATCGAGTCGGCCTTCAGCCCCACCGAAGACGAGATTACCGAGGCGCGGCAGATCGTCAAGGCCCTGGAGCGGGCCGAGGCCGAGGGCGAGGGCACCAGCTCCCTCGACGGCAAGATGATTGACACGTCCATCGCCCTTCGCGCCCAGAAGCTGCTTCGCACCGCCGACGCAGTCGCCCGGTCTAGAAAATAGCCGTCGGGTTCACCGGTGAGCCGGTGCCGCCCTCGATGCGCAGGGGGCTCAGGGTGAACATGAACTCCCAGCGCTGTCGCTCCTCGCAGGCCGCGGCCAGCTCTTCCAGGTTGCAGTAGTCGATCAGCCAGAGCCCCAGAGCGACGATCCCCACCTGGTGGATGGCGTTGAATACCAGCTCGTAGCCACCTCGGGCGTCGCTGCCGTCCCTGCCCAACGCCGCGACGCCCCTCTCGTGGAGGAACGGGATCGTATCGGCGTGCAGGCCCCCGGCCCGTCGTCCCTTCGCGAGGTCCCAGGGCCCCTCCTCGTTCCGTCGTCGTAGAAAGCCGGTACGAACCAGCAGGATGTCGCCCTCCTCGACCTTGACCCCCTGGGCCTCCTCCGCGGCGACCAGATCGTCGCCATGAATGTCCTCGTCGGGCTCGGTCCACTTGGACCCGCGCAGCCGAGGAATATCGAGGAGCACGCCCCGGCTGACGATGCCGTCCTTCGCCAGGTCGACCGACTCCACTGTCGCGCCCTGCGTGGTGTTCGTGGTCGCGGACGAGAAGCCGTTGTACATCTTGCCGTCCCAGAAGACATGCCCCACGGAGTCGAGGTGCGTGATGGTGGGGTTATGGAACGCCAGGCCGAAGAAATCGAGGGCCGTCTGCAGCACGCCCGGGCGGTTCGGCGCCTCCGCGAACTGCTCGCCGCTCTGGATGATGAAATGGAGCGGCTGTGGGTGCAGGGGTGGAATCAGGTCCTCGGTGATCTCAGTGGTCAGCACCCTGGAGCAGGAGACGCTGACGCCATCACGAACGAGGCCTGCCGCCTGGACCCGCTTCGCCGCGGTGATGAAGTTCAGGGTGCCGTGCTGGTCGTCCTCGCCCCAGCGCCCCCAGTTGCTGTACTTCTCGAAGTACTGCAAGACTTCCTGCTCGGTCGGCACGTGCTTCGCCATGGCTCCCTCCACGGTCCGGGTTTCGGCGCATTGTACGGTCGGCGAAAACGGGGCGCAAACAGCCTGCGTTCACCCGCCCGCCAGGTGCGGAAAGCGAGCCGCCAACAGATCGACGTGACCCTCTCCAAGGAGCGGAGGCTTCAGGTCCGATAGTCGCTGGCGTAACGAATCGCGGTACCGCTCGTCGCCCCGGAGACAGGCGAGATCGGCCGCCGGGGCGCCCTTCGCCTGGACGAGGACCCGAAACCCGCCGAGCCCTTCAGGCTGCAGCAACGCCCGCATCGCCATGGCGGTGGACTCGTGTTGCGATTGGGGCAAGCGAAGAGCGTCAAGGGCCGCGATGAACAGGTCGGCGCCGAGGTTTCGCAACAGCTCGGCCTGGGTCATCAGCACCACGGGTTGCAGTCCGCCGCGCTTGCCCGCCTCGATGAGGGACGTGAAGTCGACATGGGCCGTGAGGTCCTGGCGGCCCACCCGCTCTAGCGGCTGCTCCAGGGACGTGTGCCCGTAGTAGCTCATCAGCGTCCCGCGCCGCCGTCGCTCCGTAAACAGGTCCTCGGCCAGGTCCCCGTAGTCGACCGTGATGACGTAGCCTCGGGTCAGACGCGACGCCATCGTCTCCATCCAGTCGGCGGCGGCCAGCGAGACCTCCGCCGACCAGCCCTCCTGCAACTCGACGCTCTCGGCTTCGAGATGGGCTGCGAGTCGAGGTGTCGAGGGCTCGTCGAACACCTCGATCAAATGGCCCTCGTACAGCGTCACGTACCCCTCCAGGAGAGCCCCGTTCACCGTCTTAAGGCGATGGACAGGAAAGGCGTCGAAGAGCTCGTTGGAGACCACGCATCCCGTGAGGCGCCCGCGGAGGGGTTCCATATCATTACGCCAGTTGATCCGGGACGACGTGGCGTCCTCGGGCCTGGGGCTGCGATCAACGGCCGTGTATTCGATCGCCGCTGCGAGCTCGGGGTCGAGTTGGGAGACAAACGACAGGATATCGTGGGCGAGGCGGCCACCACCCGCGCCCGGCTCGACAACCGGGAAAACGTCGGGCCGACCCAGGAGATGCCACATCTGCTCCAGCTGCAACGCCAGCAGCGCGCCGAACAGCGGGTGGGCAGCCGGGCTCGTGTAGTAGTCCGCGCCCCGGCCGCCGATACGCTCGCCCTCGGTGTAATAGCCGCCGCGCCCATACAGCGCCGCGTCCATGAACTCGGCGAAGGTGATGCGACCGTTCTCGCGGATGTGTTCGCGTATGGCTTCTTCGGCGGTGGTCATCTGATACTTCTTTGGTTTAGCTCAGGGCTAGCATAGCAGGCGCGTACCACCCTGAAACGCAGCAATGTGCCTTTGTTCGTTGACACCACCCAAGGGCTCCTCTAGCATGAAAGGTGGCCGTGCTAGGCGGGGAGCTAGCGGTGCCCTGTACCCGCAAACCGCTATAGCGGGGCGGAATTCCCACTTTGAGGTCCTCGATCGCCGAGCACTGTTTGCGTCGGAATACGTTGAGGCGCGGGTCCTGCGCGGCGGAGGCCTATGAACCCCGCCAGGTCCGGAAGGAAGCAACGGTAAGTAGTCGCCCCCGGGTGCCGCAGGGGTGCCTGCGCTGAGTAGGCCGACGTCGACATCTCCGGTGGCCAGATCGATTGGTGGGTGCACGGCCTTTTCCAAACCCATCGCGCCAAGGAGCTCTCCTGTGATTCCCGCTCAACCAGAGCTGGTCCCGGGGCGAGCCCGCGACGCCGACGCCATTTCCACACGGGTCCGGCCCGCGCTTGAACGACACGGCGTGCGCCCCCGCAAGTCGCTGGGCCAGCATTTCCTTGTCAACCGGGGTGTCCTCAAACGCATCCTGGCGGCCGCCGACCTCAACGCCGACGACACCGTGGTCGAGGTCGGGCCGGGACTTGGCGTCCTGACACGCGGGCTCGTCGCCGAAGCTGGCCGCGTTATCGCGGTAGAGAAGGATGAGACCCTGGCGACCACGCTCCGGGCCGAGTTCGGCTCGCTCACCGTGGATCCGTCGAAAGGCAAGCCTGGGCTGGAGATCGTGACCGCCGACTTTCTCGAGTTGGGCGCCATGGCACTCCTCAGCGAACATGCCATCCCGGCGGGTTACAAGGTCGTGGCGAACCTTCCTTATAATGTAGGCACCGCGGTCCTCCGGCAGTTCCTCGAGGCGCCCGTCCGTCCTCGGCTCCTCGTGGTGCTCCTCCAGCGTGAGGTGGCGAAGAACATCGTCGCCGCGCCGGGAGCCATGGGCCTGCTCTCGGTGGCGACCCAGCTCTACGCCGTGCCCGAGATCCTGGGCGTCGTTCGGCCCGGCAGCTTCTTCCCGCCACCGAAGGTCGACTCGGCCATCCTGCGCCTCACCGTGCGAGAGCGGCCGGCCGTGGTCCCCGACAACGAGGCGAAGGCCTACCTCGACGTTGTCCGCGCCGGGTTCTCCGCCCCACGGAAGCAGCTCGCCAACCCCCTCGGTCGAGGCCTGGGGCTGCCGCGGACCGAGGCCACCGCGGTCCTCACGATAGCCGGGGTCGATCCGCGGCGCCGCGCCGAAACCCTCAGCCTCGAGGAGTGGGCGAGCGTCTATCGCGCTGTCAAGAAGGCCAAGCCCGTAGGCTGAGCAAATGGCGCCAACCGAGATAAAAGCCTACGCCAAGGTCAACCTCACCCTCGAGGTGCTGAACCGCCGCGACGACGGCTACCACGACATCGCAACCATCCTACAGACCATCGACCTCTGGGACGAGCTGTCGTTCGAGCATGAGACAGACGTGGCGTTCGAAAGCGACAGCGGTGTGCCGCCCGAGCAGGACCTGATCGTCCAGGCCGCGGGCCTGCTCAAATGGGGAATGGGCGAGACCCGCGGCGCCCGCATCGATGTCAAGAAGCACATCCCCATCGCCGCCGGACTCGGAGGCGGGAGCAGCGATGCGGCCGCGACGCTGATGGGCCTTGGCCGCCTCTGGGGTCACGAGATGACCTATCGCGACCTGCGTCCGCTTTGTGACGCTCTGGGTTCCGACGTCCCTTTCTTTCTCTTCGGGGGGACTGCGCTCGGCGAAGGCCGCGGCGAGATCATTACCCCCCTCCCCGCCGTTCAGGAGCAATGGCTGGCGCTGGCCACGCCGGACATCGCCGTCGAGGGGAAGACCGCCAAGCTCTACGGCGCCCTCCAGCCGAGCGACTTCACGTTCGGGACGGCGACGAAGGCGCTGACGTTGGCCCTTCGCTCCGGCCAGCCGCTGGCGCCGGGATATCTGTTCAACGCGTTTGACCCGGCAGCGGACAGGGTCTACCCCGGTTTCCCCGAGCTTCGCCAATCCCTGCTTGACACGGGGGCTTCTTCCGTCCATCTCGCCGGAAGCGGACCAACGCTCTTCAGCCTCGTATCGGACCCCGAAGAGGGCGCCGCTTTGGCGCAGCGCTGGGCCGGTCTCGGCGTCCGCACGCACGTTGTGAAAACCGTCGCCAACACCTATAATCGGCCTTGATGTCGCCCCGGAGGCCCCTTTGCTAAAGACCCACGGCTGTGGCGTTCTGCGCCCCGAACACGTCGGCGCCAACGTCACCCTGGCGGGCTGGGTCCACCGCCGCCGGGACCACGGCGGCGTCATCTTCATCGACCTGCGCGACCGGTCCGGAATCGTTCAGGTTGTCTTCAACCCGGAAGACAGCCCGGGAAGCCATGCGATCGGCGAGCAGCTGCGCAGCGAGTGGGTAGTCCAGATCGAGGGCGGCGTGCGTCCCAGGCCGGAGGGCACGGCTAACCCCCGGATGCCCACCGGGGAGGTCGAGGTCCTGACCTCCAGCGCCCAGGTGCTGAACCCCTCGAAGACCCCTCCATTTCTCGTCAACGAGGAAGCCGAGATCGACGAGGCGTTGCGCCTCGAATACCGCTACCTTGACCTGCGCAAGGAAGCCATGGTGGGCAACCTCGCCCTGCGCCACCGCATCATCAAGTACATACGCGATTTCCTCGACCAGCGAGACTTCTTGGAGGTCGAGACGCCGATGCTGATCAAGAGCACGCCCGAGGGAGCGCGGGACTACCTGGTCCCCAGCCGCCTGAGTCCGGGCGAGTTCTACGCCCTTCCCCAATCGCCCCAGCAGCTCAAGCAGCTCCTGATGGTCGCCGGGCTCGAGCGCTATTACCAGATCGCCCGCTGCTTTCGCGATGAGGACCTGCGCGCCGACAGGCAGCCCGAGTTCACCCAACTCGACCTGGAAATGAGCTTCGTGGAGGAGGACGACATCCTCGAGCTCATGGAGGAGCTTTACGCCGGGATGACCGAGACGCTGACCCCACACCTCAAGACGCAGCGGCCCTTCCCACGGCTCAGCTTCGCCGAGGCTATGGACAATTACGGCACCGACAAGCCCGATCTCCGCTTCGGGATGGAGCTGCGCGACATCTCGGACATCGCGACACAGACCGAGCTCAACGTCTTCCGAACCGTCGTCGAGCAGGGTGGCATTGTGAAAGCGCTCGCGGCCCCGGGCTGCGGCGAATACACGCGCCGGGAGCAGGACGTGCTGATCGAGTTCGTTCAGACCCGCGGCGCCAAGGGCCTCGTTACGGTTGGGCTCCCGGCCGACAAGAGCCTGGCCGAGATGGAGCACGGCGACATCAAGTCCCAGGTGGCGAAGTTCCTCACCGTCGAGAACGTCCGCGCCCTCGCGGAGCGGCTCTCTGCCCAGCCCGGCGACCTGATCATGATCGTCGCCGGCGAGACGGGGGTCGTGAATACCGCGCTCTCGCAGCTCCGCAACGAGATGGGACGGCGGCTCGGGCTTGCCAACCCCGCGGCCCTCAGCTTCGCCTTCGTCGTCGATTTCCCGCTCGTCGAGTGGAACGCCAACGAGAACCGGTGGGACGCGCTGCACCATCCCTTCACCTCGTATAAGGAAGAGGACGGGCCGTTGTTGGACAGCGACCCGGCCAAGGTGCGCTCCCGGGCCTACGATCTGGTGGCCAACGGTGTCGAGCTCCTCAGCGGTAGCATCCGCATCCATGATCGGGCGGTCCAGGAGAAGGCCTTCGAGATGCTCGGCTACTCCCTGGAGGAGATTACGGATCGGTTCGGACATATGTTGCGGGCGTTCGAATATGGCACGCCGCCCCACGGCGGCATCGGGGCCGGTATCGACCGACTCGTGATGCTGCTGGCGGGAGCGGAGAGCATTCGCGACGTCATCGCCTTTCCCAAGACGCAGACGGCGTCCGATCTGCTCATGGGCGCGCCGTCACCGGTAGAGCCGGCGCATCTTGCCGAGCTGGGACTGTCGCTTCGTACGGCCCCAACGGGCGCCCAAACCAGTTCCGATTCTTGAGTCGCCAGCAGGGCCGCGGGGCAGCGCTCCTCTGATATAATAAAAGGGCCGGAGTTCAAGGAGTCCTCGTGAAAGTCACCGTAGAGAATCTGCCTGCCCGCGAAGTCGTCCTCGACATTGAGGCAGATCCCGAAGAGTTCGAACATGCCCGGCAACACGCGTACCGTCATCTTGTCCAACGCGTCAAGGTCCCCGGCTTCCGTAAGGGCAAGGCGCCCCTCGCCGTGCTCGAGCGCGTTCTCGGCAAGGCCACCGTCCTCGAGGAGGCGATTAACCACCTCGTCCCCGAGGTAACGCAGCGGGCGATCGAGGAGAATAAAATCGATGCCGCGGGCAGTCCGCAGATCGAGATCTCTTCGGCGGAGCCGGTGTCCTGGAAGGCGACCGTCGCCCTCGCTCCCGAGGTCGACCTCGGCGCCTATCAGAAGCTGCGTATCAGGCCCGAAACCGTCACGATCAAGAAGGACCAGGTCGACACCGTCGTGGAGGACCTTCGCTTCCAGCAGGCTCCCTGGGAGCCCGTGAAGCGCAAGGGCGCCATCGGCGACCTGCTCACCGTTGACGTCTACGCCGAGGAAGACGGCAAGCAGGTAGCCGACGACAAGGGCGTGCAGTACCGAGTAGACCCCGAACAGGTAGCTCCCGTTCCGGGCTTCGCCGATGAGGTCGCGGGAATGGGCGCCGGCGATTCGAAGGAGTTCACCCTCTCGTTCCCCGCGGACCACGAGCGGCAGGACCTGGCCGGGAAGGCGTTCCTGTTCCGGGTGGCCGTCTCCGACGTCAAGAGTAAAACGCTCCCGGCCCTCGACGACGAGTTCGCCAAGGGAGTGGGCGATGGGTTCGACAGCCTCAAGGCGCTGCGCGACCACGTCAAGGCGCAGCTCACCGAGAGTGCGGAGCGGGAAACTCGCGAAGCCCTTCGAGAGCAGGCGCTACAAAAGTTGATCGACTCGGCCCGGGTAGACTTCTCTCCCTCGATGGTTGAGCACGAGGCCGAGCACATGATCCAGGAACAGGAAGACCGGATGTCTCGAAACCAGGCCGGACTGGATCAGTACCTGAAGAGCATCGGAAAGACCCGCGAAGAGCTCGTGGAAGAGATGAAGCCGTCAGCCGAGGAGCGTATCAAGCGTTCCCTGGTCGTCACCGAGCTCAAGGAAAAAGAGGGGATCGAGGTAGCGAAAGAGGAGATCGACGCCGAGACGGCCGGCCTTGTTGCCGCTACCGGCGAGCAGGGCGACCAACTCCGCAAGGTGTTCGACTCGGACGCCGGACGCAGGTCCATCGAGCGCACCCTCCTCACCCGCAAGACTCTCGACCGTCTCGCAGATATCGTCACCAAGGACCAGGACGCGCCGGCGAAGAAGCCGCGCTCTCGAGCCAAGAAGGAGGCCGCCGCCGATGTCGGATCAGCCTAGCAACATCATCCCAATGGTCATTGAACAAAGCTCCCGCGGCGAGCGGGCCTTTGACATTTATTCGCTCCTGCTCAAGGAGCGAATAGTGTTCCTTGGAACGCCGATCAACGACCAGATCGCCAACCTCATCATCGCCCAGCTGCTGTTCCTGGAACGGGAAGACCCGGACAAAGACATCAGCCTCTACATCAACAGCCCCGGTGGCGTCATCAGCTCCGGGCTCGCGATCTACGACACGATCAACCTGCTGCGCTGCGACGTCGCGACCATTTGTGTAGGGATGACCGCCAGCATGGCCACGGTCCTGCTCTGCGCCGGTGCCAAGGGCAAGCGCTACGCGCTCCCCAACTCGACGATCCACATGCATCAGGCCATGGGCGGCGCGCAGGGACAGGCGTCAGACATCGAGATCGCGGCGAAGGAGATCCTCCGGCTGCAGGACAAGATTCGCACGATCCTCGTCAACCGTACGGGGCAAACCTACGACAAGATCGCCCGGGACTCGGACCGCGATTTCTATCTCGACGCCGACCAGGGCAAGGAATACGGTCTCATCGACGAGATTCTTTCTGGAAGCAAGGAATTGGCGGCGACCGCCAGCTAACCGGGGCTGGTGTATAATCCGCTAGCCCTCGAGGGCCCGAGGAGAGCATATGCCGACGACCAGGGGATCGCGCTCAAGCTACGAATGCTCCTTTTGCGGCAAGGTGCAGCACCAGGTCAAGCGTCTGATCGCGGGCCCCGGTAAAGTCTACATTTGCGATGAATGCGTCCGGCTCTGTCAGCGCATCATCGACGAAGAGAGCCCGGCGCCGGCCACGACCAAGCAGACCCCGGTCGGCAATCTCACGCCGAACAAGATCTACGACCAGCTCAGCGACTATGTCATAGGGCAAGAGCGGGCCAAGAAGGTCCTCAGCGTCGCGGTCTACAACCACTACAAACGCATCCGCCCGTCCGTGATGAACAGCGGCGTGGAGATGGACAAGTCCAACATCCTCCTCGTCGGCCCAACCGGCTCCGGCAAGACGCTCCTGGCCCAGACCCTCGCCAAGATCCTCGACGTACCCTTTGCTATCGCCGACGCCACCTCGCTCACCGAGGCCGGCTACGTGGGCGAAGACGTCGAGAACATCCTCCTCCGCCTGATCCAGGCCGCCGATTGGGACCTGCCCAAGGCCGAGATCGGCATCATCTACATCGACGAGGTCGACAAGATCTCACGCAAGAGCGCCAACCCTTCGATCACCCGCGACGTGTCGGGCGAGGGCGTGCAACAGGCGCTGCTGAAGATCATCGAGGGCACCGTCGCCAACGTCCCTTCCCAGGGAGGGCGCAAGCACCCTTACCAGGAATTTATTCAACTCAAGACCTCGAACATTCTGTTCGTCTGCGGCGGCTCGTTCGAGGGGCTCGATAGAATCGTCGCCAAGCGCACCGACCAGAACGCCGGCTCCTTGGGCTTCCGGGCCCGCGACCGCGGAGCTACCTGGGAAGAGCGCGTGCAGGACAGCTATCGCGTGATGGAGCGCCTGATCCCCGACGACCTGCTCGAGTTCGGCCTGATCCCCGAGTTCGTCGGCCGGCTCCCCGTTGCCGTGAGCCTCGAGGCCCTCACCCAGGAAACCCTGGTGGAGATCCTGACTACGCCCAAGAACGCCATCACGAAGCAGTATCAGCGCCTGTTCGCCATCGACAAGGTGGAACTGGAGCTGACCGACGACGCACTCGAAGCGGCGGCCGAAGAGGCGATGAAGCGCAAGACGGGCGCCAGGGGTCTCCGCACCGTAATCGAGGAGACGCTTCTCGACGTGATGTACATCATCCCGTCGCTGAGCGACGTCCGGAAGTGCGTTATCACCGGAGAGTCCATCCGCGCCAGGCGTCAGCCGCTGCTGCTCACCGGCTCAGGCAAGCCGGTCTCGTTTCCAGGCGAGCAGAAAACCGCCTAGCCGCCCCCGGTCAGTGCCGCCTCGATCTCGGCCGTCAGGTCGATTCCCGCCATGGCTTTGCCGTCCCCGTCGACGACCGCACCGCCCTCGATCCGCACCCGGCCCTCCGCGAAGGCGCGGAGCGTCTCCACGACCAACGGCCTCTCCCGAGCCGAGGCATGTCGTCGGATCTGCTGAAACAGCTTCAAATCTTCTCCCAGGTCATCCTTCAGTCGAGCTATGTCTTTCCCTCGCACGGCCTGCCAATTCTCGTCGAAATCGGGGCCCGTGATGGGAAAGGTGCTGTAGGTCACCGTTGGCCCTAGGTCAAGGTGTTCGGTGACGTGGAAGATGGTGTTCCCGCTTGTGCGGGCCTCAGTCTCGATCAGCTGCCAGATCACCTTTTCCCACATCCCGATGGGACCGCCGGGCGCCGCCGGGTGGAGGTTGATCGACGTATACCGCCGGCACAACTCGTGGCTGAAGATGAGAAGATAACCGGCGAGCACGCACAGGTCGGGCGCATAGGGCTCGAGGAGGCGGATCACCTCGCGGTCGTAGCCCTCACGCCAATCGGGGTCGTCCCCGACCCGTTCCCGGTACTGCCGGAACGAGTACGTGACGAGTGGATAGCCGTAGTCGCGGACCATCTGAAAGAAGCCGTCGGTCGCCTCGAACTCTCCCGGCGCCCGGTTGCTGAAGACGAAGGAGATCTCGACCGGAAGCCGCCCCGACTCGATACCGTCGTGGACCGCCTGAAGGAGCTGCCGCGAGCCCTGGCCCCGGCCCGTGGCGAAGAGGCCCACCTGGTACATCGCGCCGGCTAGCGCCTCATACCGAAGGGGAGATACCTCTTGCGCCACTTGGTGAGCGTCGTCACCACGTGGTAGAGGGGGGTGGAGCGTCGCCCGTGAATCTGCGCATGCCGCAGGGAGTCCTTGAACCCCTCGATGTCGTCGAACGGGTCCATCTCGATGTAGACGTGGCCCAGCTCCCAGGTGCAATGGGCGTCGCTGCCGGCTCCAGCCAGAAAGTCGTGTTCCTTGGCGAAATCGAGGGCCTTGGTCGAGTCGCTGAGCACCGGTGTCCGAGAGTTGAAGACCTCGACGATGTCGATGTACGGCCTGATGGCCTGGAGGACTTCCTTGTCGAGTACCGAGCGACGGACCCGGTCGTAGGGGTGGGGAATGGAGACCAGGCCGCCCTGGTCCTTGATACGCTTGCAGGTCTCTTCGGGGGAGAGACCCGCGGGGATATCCTCTTCGAGGAAAAGGCCGGTAATCTCACCAAAGGGCGTTTTGACTTCCTCGGCCACGATCACCTTGAGCTCCGGAGGAGCCATCGCCTTGATCTCGCGGCCGCCGGCGGTGGTGTTGTGGTCGGTGACCGCGATGCACGAAAGACCCACCTTCATCGCCCGCTCCATGAGGGCCCGGGGCGGCGTCCCGCAGTCCTTGGAGTTCCAGGTGTGCATGTGGAAGTCCCCCATCAGCTTTGGGGTGTTACTCATCTAGGTCCTCCGAGGTCTCGTTCTGTTTCAGAAACGCGTTCTGCAGCTCGGTGACTTTCAACTCGGCGGCGTCCAATCGCTGGCTGCAGAGCTGGGCCAGGCGGATGCCTTCCTCGTATAGCTCGGTAGCCTGGGCGAGCGTTAGTCCGCCCTTCTCGAGGGTCTGTACGGACTCCTCAAGCTGCCGGAAGGCCTCTTCGAAGTCAACCTTGTCTTCGTCTTTCTTCGGCAATGCACTCTAATCTTAACACCCTGACGGGGTTGCGGGGGCCTTGCCTTTTAGGGCGGAAGACCCTTGCTAGCTCCACAGGGGAATCTGCTCCGGACCCGGGGCGGGCCGACGACGGCGGGCGGCCCTTCGACCGGGGGCCGCGCCGCTCGTCACGAGGCCATGAAGCCGGCCGTCGGTGACATGAATGGCAATATCGTCGCCAAGGCGAGCGTGTTCGAGTTTCGAGATTGGCCGGCCATCGGCCAGTCGCTCGACGACCGAGTAGCCCCGCGCCAGGGTGTTCGACGGCCGGAGCGCGCCAAGCTGCCCGATCCGGCTGCGGACGCGCTCCGCTCGGAGGGCCACGTCCCGCGACACCACCGCGGCGGCGGCCCGTGTCAGCTCGTCGACGCGCTGACGCCAACCGGTCACGCTGGGAGTGAGCCGCTGGACGTGGGTAACGTGGGCCCGAACGTCCCGCCGTCGCCGAAGGACCTGGTTGGCGACGTGATGGCGCATCGTGAAGGCGTAGTCGAACAGGCGCCGTCGCAGCTCGCGGCGATTGGGAACGACGAGCTCGGCGGCCGCCGACGGCGTCGGCGCTCGGGCGTCGGCGACCAGGTCGGCGATCGTGACGTCTGTCTCGTGCCCGACCGCGCTGACCACGGGGATTCGAGAGCCGTGGATGGCTCGCGCCACCGACTCCTCGTTGAAAGCATGCATCTCTTCCATGCCGCCGCCGCCGCGCGCCAGGATCACCAGGTCCACGCCGTGGGCCTGATTGGCCGTGCGCAACCCACCGACCAACCCTCTTGGCGCCAGGTCTCCCTGGACGGGCGTATGGACCAGCAACAGCTCGACCAGCGGATAGCGCCGCTCGATGACATTCTTGATGTCGTGAAGCACCGCGCCCGTCCTCGACGTGACGACGGCAATGCGTTTGGGGAACCTGGGCAGGGCCCGCTTGCGCGACGGCTCGAACATCCCTTCCGCTTCCAGCTTGGCCCGGAGGCGAAGAAACTCCATGTGCAGCTCGCCGACGCCCTCGGGGTGCACCTGGTCGACATAGACCTGCAGATCGCCGCGGGCCTGGTAGAAGCCTACCCGACCGTACAGCGTCACGGACGCCCCGTTTTGAAGGAACTCGAGACCGACGCCGGTGCGAAACGCCACGCAGCGCAACTGGGACTCGCCGTCTTTCAGCGAGAAGTAGCAGTGCCCGGCCGCCGACTTGGAGACGCCGATAACCTCTCCCGTTATGTAAAGCTCTTTCAATACGGGGTCGGTGTCGACCCTTTCGCCCACGTAGCGAGCGATTTGGGAGACGGTATAGATGGCCATAGGCGCATCTTGCACGAGGCGTCGAGCCTTGGCAACTGGCGGGTGGCGTCAGGGGAACCTCACCCGGTCCCCCGGCGAGCCGGGGGACCATCCTCTCCTTCAGGAGAGGAGTTAGGGGAGAGGTGCGCCGCGCTTGGGCGCCCGCGTCAGGTCTCGGGCCTTGCCCTTTTCGAGGACGACGATGTCCTCGATGCGGACGCCGCCCCAGCCCGGGATGTAGATCCCCGGCTCGACGGTGAAGACCATGCCGTCGGTGAGCTCATCCTTCGCGTTTCGGCTGACGCGCGGGTTCTCGTGGATGAGCAACCCCACGCCGTGACCAGTCCCGTGGCCGAATTGGTCGCCGTATCCCGCCTTCTCGATCACGTCGCGGGCCAGCTTGTCGGCATCGTGGCCGCTCATGCCCGCTTGCACGGCGCTGATCGCCGTCTCCTGGGCAGCGAGGACCAGGTCGTAGATCTCGTTGTAGCGCGCGTCGGGCTTGCCCAGGATCGGCGTGCGGCTCAGGTCGCTGCAGTAACCCTGGAGGCGGGCGCCCATGTCGATGACGATGGGCTCGTAGGGCTCGACGGGGCGGTCGGTGGGGCGGTGATGGGGGAGGGCGGCGTTGGGGCCGGAGGCGACGATGATGTCGAACGAGGTGCTCTCGGCGCCTTGTTCGCGCATAGAGCGTTCCAGCCTCCAGGCGATCTCACGTTCGGTGACCCCCGGTTCGAGGGCCTCCGCGACCTCGAGGTAGGCTTGATCGGCGATCTCGACGGCCCGCGTAATGACCGCCAACTCCTCGTCGTCCTTCAGAATACGGAGCCCCTCGAGCAGCTCGACGGTAGGCACTAGCTTTGGCCGCTCAGCCGGCTTCATCTTCCCAAGGGCCTTCTTCAGGATATCGTGGAAGTGATGGGTAGCGTGGTTCGACTCGAAGGCGAGCGTGCTCGCCTGGGTGCTGCGCAGAGGCGCCAATAGCCAGCCGCTGAGATCGCCCGTCGTCACCTTGAGGAGCTCGAAGTCGGGCGATTGCCTGCCCACCTGCTCCCAGTACCGGAAATCGGTGGCCAGGAAGGCGTGCTCCTGGGAGACCAGGAGGTAACCGGCTGAGCCGGTAAAGCCCGAGAGATACCGTCGGTTCTCGGGAGCCGTGACGAGGATAGCGTCGAGGTTTTCTTCGACGAGCTTGGCGCGCAGGCGCCGGACTCGGTCATTCATGGGGCGCCCCTGTTCGAAGGGAGGATGCCCGTATTCTAGCCGCTCTCCCGGTCCTGCGCCACCAGAAGTTCCAGGGCGACGACATAGCCGCGCCAGCCGAAGCCACTGATGACTCCTCGAGCGATCGGGGCGACGACCAGCTCCGAGCGCCAGGAGTCGCGGGCGTAGACGTTGGAGAGGTGTACCTCCGCGATGGGTAGGCCGGTGTCCTTGAGGGCATCATGGATGGCGAAGCTGTAGTGCCCGTAAGCGCCGGGGTTAATGACGATCCCGGCGGCGCTGGTGGCGTTGCTCTGCACGAAGTCGATGATGGCGCCCTCGCCGTTGGCCTGGAAGAAGAGCACGTCGACGCCGAGCTCCTTTGCTCGATCCTCCACGCGACCGTTGATATCGGCCAGGGTCTGGGTCCCATACATGGCCGGGTCACGCTTCCCCAACAGGTTGAGGTTTGGTCCGTTAATCACCAGGTAGCTGGCCATGGTCACTCCGCCTCCCGGCGTGCCATGGGGTGGGCTGATTCGTAGACCTTCCTGGCCTGGGTCTGCGTCACGTGGGTGTAGATCTGGGTGGTGGTGGGACTGCTGTGTCCAAGCAGCTCCTGGACGACGCGAAGGTCGGCGCCACCATCGAGTAGATGGGTGGCGAAGCTGTGGCGCAGCGTGTGCGTGTGGACCCGCTCCGGGTCCAGTCCCGCCATGACCGCGTACCGTTTGACCAGATTCTGGATCGACCGGGCGGACAGGCGACGGCCGTAGCGATTGAGGAAGAGGGCGGAAGACCTCGAGTCCCCGAGCAGCTCGGGCCGTGCGTCGGTCAGATACCGGCCCAGGGCCTGCTGGGCCGGAACGCCCAGGAGCCCCATGCGTTCCTTGGCGCCCTTGCCCCAGACGCGGACCTCAGCGTCATCGAGTTGCAGAGCGTCGACGTCGAGGCCCGCGGCCTCACTGACGCGGAGGCCGGCGGCATAGATCAGCTCAAGGATCGCACGATCGCGAAGGCCATACGCAGTCGAGGTGTCGGGACTCGATACCATGCGGTCCGCTTCGGTCTGTGTCAGGAACGTCGGCAGCCTCTTGTCCAGCTTCGGCGTCAGCGCCTTGGCCTCGCGTGAGCGTTTCGTCCACAGACTGTTCTGTGGGACCTCGCCCTGGCGGACCAGGAACCGGAAGAAAGAGCGAACGGCGCTGAGCCGCAGGGCCACGCCGGCTTTCTTGTAGTCCGCGTGGCGCAACGACGCCACCTGTTGCCTGAGCAGACTGCGGTCGACCGCTCTGGGGTCGGTAACGCCCTGCCGCGCAATGAACTCGAGGAAGGCCCGCGCATGGTGCAGGTAGGCCTCTTGAGTGCGCGGCGATAGGCCACGCTCCGCGCCAAGATGGCGGGCATAGGCATCGAGCTGTCGCTGCATCGCGTCCGTTATTGCCATTGTTTGAACGAGTTTCGAACCTAGTCCGATTCTACGCCGCCGTCACGGCCCCTGTCAAAGGACAGGCGGGGAGATGTCGGGAGGCCCGTCTCAGCTGCTGGGAGTGTATTGGCAATGGACCACCCGGCGGTCAAGAGCCTGGACAAACTGACCGGTTGGGTGCAAACTCTCATGCCCGGAAGGACGTTGTACTGTATAATAGCAAGTGCACCCCTGAACCGATGACCATCGATCGCCGACACCTCATCATCGCCGCCGGTCTCGTGACCGCCCTGGGACTCTCGATAGCCGCGTCCTACAACAGGGCCTTCCCTGGCGACCCCATGGTGAGCCAATGGTTCCAGGGCCTGGGCCCCTCCTCCTGGATGGACCCGGCGATGAGGACGATCTCGCGCCTGGGCGGCGTGGTGCCCCTGGTCCTCCTCCTCCTCGCCACAAGCCTGGTCCTTCGCGCGAGAGCGCACCTCGCCCACCTGGCAGTGCCGGCGATGGCGGTCGCCGCCGTGGCGATTGTGCCCCTGCTCAAGTTTATCGTCGACCGGCCCAGGCCCACCGCCGAGGTCGTCGACATCCTCTACCCAGTCGGTGGGCTCAGCTTTCCCAGCGGCCACGCGTTCACCGCCGTCGCTCTGCTCGGGGTGGTGTTCTACCTGGCGGGGCGGCTCTGCGGGCCCAATCGCTACGCTGTCCTGGCGTTGCGTGCGGCGATCGGCGTGCTGATCCTGGCCATTGGCATGTCCCGGATCTACCTGGGGGTCCACTGGGCCAGCGACATCCTGGGCGGCTACCTGATGGGCGGGCTGACACTGTACGCGGTGGTCAAGGGCTCGGAGGCCATGGCCCGACGGCTAGGGGCTAAGAGTCCCGAGACGACGATTCCGCCCGCTGCCGGTTAGCTCGCGGAAGCCACGGGTTCGGCTTCCTGCTCCTCGTCCCGCTTGGCCCTTGGCCGCTTCCCCTTGTAGTCGCACTTGCTGCAGGCGACTCCACCTCTTTGAAACGCTCCGAGCAAGCCTCCGCATTGAGGGCATGGCTCCGGGATCGGACGCAGAGGCATGGCGAAGGTGCAGTTGGGATAATTCGCGCACCCGTAGAAGAACTTCCCTTTGCGGCTCCGGCGCTGGACCATCTCACCGCCGTCTTCGGGACAGGGGACCCCGATCTTCGTGAGATGGGGCCTCGTATTGCGGCACTCCGGATAGCCGCTGCACGCCAGGAAGAGTCCGAACCGGCCTTTCTTGATTACCATCGGCCGTTCGCACTTCTCACAGACCTCGTCGGTGGGCTCGTCCCGCCGCTCCATGGTCTCGGTGGCCGACTGCACGGCTACGTCGAACGGTGAGTAGAAGTCGCGCAGGAATGGCACCCAGTCCTTCTCGCCGCGGGCGATCTCGTCCAGCCCTTCCTCCATCTTCGCGGTGAAGTTCATGTCGAGAATGTCGGAGAACCGCTCGCGGAGGAGATCGGTCACGATCATCCCCAGCGACTCCGGCTTGAGGGCGCCGCCGTCTTTCTTCACGTAGCCCCGTTCTTGAATCGTCGTAATGATCGGTGCGTAGGTGCTGGGACGGCCAATCCCGTTCTCCTCCAGCGCCTTCACCAGCGTAGCCTCCGAGTAGCGCGCAGGCGGCTGGGTGAACTTCTGCTGCAGGTCGAGATTGTGAAAGTCCAGCGCCTCCCCTTGCTCCAGGGGTGGTAGCGCGCCACCCTCGTCCTCATCATCGGTATCGCTGCTTTCCTGATAAAGGGCCAGGAAGCCGGCGAACTTCTGCACGAGTCCGTTCGCCCGAAAGACGTATGTCCGGGCGCTCGCCGGGCCCGAGGCCTCGATATCGACTCGCGTGGAATCGAAGGTCGCATTGGCCATCTGGCTCGCCACCATGCGGTTCCAGACCAGCGTGTATAGCTTGTTCTGGTCTGCGTTGAGATGGGCCTTCATGTCGGCAGGCGTTCTCCACGCCGACGTCGGGCGAATGGCCTCGTGGGCCTCCTGCGCGCCCTTGGCCCGGGCCTTGTACGACCTGGGCGAGGCAGGCACGAACTCGGCCCCGTATTTCTTGTAAATAAGCTCCCGGGCCTCCTGAACGGCGCCGGTGCTGACCGTCGGAGAGTCGGTCCTCATATAGGTGATCAGGCCGATGCCGCCCTCGGCGCCGATCGAAAGGCCCTCGTAAAGCTGCTGTGCCAAGGCCATGGTCCTGCGGCCCGAGAACCGGAGCTTGCGCCACGCTTCCTGTTGCAGCGTGCTGGTAATGAACGGCGCGGTCGGCTTGCGCTGGGTCTCGCGGCGGGCAACGCTCCCCACGGAGTAGGATGCACCATCGAGGTCACGGTGGATCGCATCGGCCTGCTGCTGGTTCCCGACCTCGAGCTTCCCCTTTTCGCCCTTGAGTGAAGCAAGCTGGGCCTTGAACAGGTTTCGCTGTTTGCTCCCGTTCTGCGACTTCTTTTCGAGCTCAGCGACGATGTGCCAGTATTCCGTGGGAACGAACGCCTCGATCTCCCGCTCCCGGTCGACCACCATCCGCAGCGCGGCGGATTGGACCCGCCCGGCCGAGAGGCCGCCACGGACCTTCTTCCAAAGGAGTGGGCTCAGCCGATAGCCGACGAGCCGATCGAGCAGCCGGCGTGTCTGCTGGGCACTGACCAGGTCCGCATCGATTTCCCGTGTGTGCTGGAAAGCTTCCTCAATCGCCGGCTTGGTGATCTCGTGGAACACCACACGCCGGACCGGCTTGCCTTCCATCTTGGCCGCCTGCGTCAGGTGCCAAGCGATCGCCTCCCCTTCTCGGTCGGGGTCGGTGGCGAGGTAGACCTCCGAGACACCCTTCAGAGCCGCGTTGAGCTCCTTCACCAGCGAGCTCTTCGCCTCGGGGACGACGTACTCGGGCTCGAAGTCGTGCTCGACGTCGATGCCCATCTTGCCTTGAGGCAGGTCGCGCACGTGTCCCAGTGAGGCTTTGACGTCGAAATCCCGGCCGAGGAAACGGCCGATGGTCTTGGCTTTGGCGGGTGACTCTACGATCACTAGGTTCTTGGGCATGACTAACTCACGTTACGGCACGATCACCTGATAGTCAACGGCGGCTTCCCCTATCCGCACGAAGCTCATAGCGCCGATCTGCCGAACCAGGCCCCTCAGCTCCATGAGCGCCAGCGTGCTTCCGACGGTAGCCGTCGGCAGGCCCGCAGCTCGACCGATCTCGTCGATGTGCATAGGCTCGGCGGAGATCAGCCGGTAGAGTGCTGCCTCGGTCTCATCGGCCGGCTCCAGCCCGGGCATCGGCATCTGCCGCACCGTGACCTGGAGGTTCAGCTCCTCGAGCAGGTCCCTGAGCTCGAGCACGGGCTTGGCCCCGTCCTGAATCAATCGGTTGGTTCCACGACTCGCCGGCGATAGAATGCCCCCGGGCACCGCCAGCACCTGGCGTCCTTCCTCGTTGGCGAAGCGAGCGGTGATCAGGGCGCCGCTCTTCTCAGGCGCCTCGACGACCAGCGTGGCCATGGTGAGACCCGCAAGGATACGGTTTCGTCGCGGGAAGTACTCCGGTTTCGGTCTGGTCCCCAGCGGATAGTCGCTTACGACGGCTCCCTGCGTCGCGATGCGCCGCGCCATGCCCGCATGGGCCATGGGGTAGACCTGGTCGAGGCCGCAGGCCTGGACAGCCGTCGTCCTGCCCCCCGCCTCCAGCGCCGCTTGATGCGCCACGGCATCGACACCGCGAGCCAGGCCGCTGACGATGTTCACGCCCTGGCGGCTCAGCTCCGTGGCGAACCGCTGCGTCACTTCGCGGCCGTAGGCGGTGATGCGCCTCGTCCCCACGATCGTGATCGCCAGCTCTTCTTCGCGAAGCATCTCTCCCAGAACGTAAAAGAGGAACGGCGGGTCGTAGATCTCACGCAGGCGGCTCGGATAGCCCGGGTCTTCGACCGTCAGGACCTGGAGCCCAGCTTCTCGAGACGCTCCGTCTCCTGCTCCGGGGACACACCGGGGCGGCCTTCGACGATGGCATCGACGCTCTTCGAGTCCAGGCTCGACGCCGACAGATCAACCCGGGAAGCCGTCCAGGCCTCTTCGGCCGACTCGAAGTGTGCTCTCAGCAGATTGAACCGTACCCGGCCAATGCCGGGGATTCGTTGCAGCGCGACCCAGTATTTGGTGTCGTCGTTCATTCGCGAGAGCCTGATCGAATGGCGGAGCGAGTGGGATTCGAACCCACGAGAGCCTTGCGACCCTACACGCTTTCCAGGCGTGCCCGTTCGTCCACTCCGGCATCGCTCCTATGGTTGATTATCGATTGGATGCTGGGGGATGGCGGAGAGGGCGGGATTCGAACCCGCGGTACCTTGCGGCACACCGCTTTTCGAGAGCGGCACCATAAACCAGACTCGGCCACCTCTCCGCGAATTCGCCGCCCAACGCCGGCCCCACAGGGTCAGCGAGCAGCCATGCGGGCGTACAGGCCGTCGGGAAAACGGCGCTCGGATACTATACCGAATGCCGTAAGCAGGACGCAAACAGGGGTGTCGCTCCGCACGAGTCCTGGCCGCGATGCTTCGTGGGCTAGGCGGGGATCTTCGCCGAGAAGGACTTCGTCGACACGATGTGGCGGCTCATCCCAAGCGCGCCGGGCTCGAGGCCCAGTGCCAGGCCGATCATCTGCGGCAGGTGGATAACCGGCAGGTTGAGCTGCGTTTTCTTGACGGCCGCCGCTTCCGGCTGCTGCCCATCCAGGTTCAGGTGACACAGGGGGCAGGGCGTGACCATGGCGTGGGCGCCGGTCTCCTTAGCTTCGAGTACATGGTCGCCGGTCATTCGCAGCGAGTTCTCCCGGTTCATCGTCAGGATCGGGAAGCCGCAGCACTTTGTCTTGCCCCAGTAGTCGACGGCCGTGCCGCCGAGGGTCTCGATGATCTGCTCCAGGTAGGTGTCCCGCTCCGGGAACTGCTCATAGCCCAGCTTCTCGGAGGGACGCACAACGTAGCACCCATAGAAAGGGGCCAGGCTGACGCCGTTCAGTGGACGGGTGACGTGCTCCTTGAGCCGGTCGAGACCGTAGTCCTCGACGAGGATCCACATAAGGTGCTTCACCTCGGTGGTCCCTTTGTACTCGAGCCCCTCGGGCGCCAGGTAACGATTGATGAAGTTCCGATACGTTTCGTCGTTCCGCAGCCGGTAGTTGGCCTGACTCATCACACCCTGGCAGGTGCTACAGATCGTCATCAGCGGCAACCCGCGCTGCTCAGCCATGGCGAAGGTCCGGGCGTTCAGGGTATCGCCCAGCTCCGGGTCTCTCTCCTGGAGGACGCCGGCGCCGGTGCAGGCCGCCTCTTTCAGGTGCTCCAGGGAGAAGTCGAGCTGCTCGGACACCAGCCGCATCGCCTTGAAAAGCTCCGGCGTTCCTCCCTGGGATACGCAGCCGGGATAGTAGGCGTAGCGCATTATTCCTTCTCCATTTCGTCGAAGATGCGCTTCACGTGCTCGGAGCCCGGGCGCTTGTGGTGAATGATCGGCGGCATCTTGCGCTTCACAAGGGCCCGCAGGGCTGTGGGGATGAATTTGATCTGCGCCTCGACGTCGTCCAGACCCAGGGACTCGGGCAAGAGACGGACCTCGTCGAGCCAGCCGCTCTTCTTTACCGAGTTTGCAAAAGAGTTGGAGTGACGCGTTCCGTTGTTGTCGCGGAAGCCGGCTTCCATCGCAGTACGGCGAATGTCCACGATGCGCTCCATCGGCGCCACGTCCTTGGGACAGACCTGGACGCATTCGTAGCAGTGGGTGCAATCCCACACGCCGCCGTATTTGCTCAGCTCCTTGAGACGCTCGTCCCGGGCCTCCTCGGTCTCCCGCGGGTCCGCCACGAAGCGGTATGCCTTGGCCAGCGCGGCGGGCGCGATGAAGTTCTTGTCCACCTCGAGGACGGTGCAGTCCGACACGCAGCAGCCGCACATGATGCAGTTCATGGTGGACGCCAGGTCGGACATGGCCTCCTTGGCCGCGATGTACTCCCTGTCGGGAGGAGGCATGTGGGGCTTGAGCCACGGCTGGACCTGCTTGACCTTGTCCCAGAACGAGGTCATGTCGGTGACCAGGTCTTTGACGAGCTCCATGTTGCCCATGGGCTCGACGGTCACGTTCTCACCATCGGTCATCACATCGGTGAGCTTCGTTTTGCAAGCCAGCTTGGCTTGGCCGTTGACGCGCATCGCACAGGAGCCGCAGATGGCGCTCCGGCACGAGCATCGCATCGCCAGAGTCTCGTCGATGTATTCCCGGATCTTGATCAGGGCGTCGAGAACAGCCTCATGGTCTTCCACCTCGACGGCGTAGTCCTGGTACCGCGACTCCTTCGTCTCGGGGTCGAATCGTTTCACCTTGACGTTGACCGACTTCAATAGACTCTCCTCTCAGGCGGCCACATGGTGATGGTCACGGGAGCGTAATCGATCAGCGGGCCTTCCGGAGAAGCGTAGACCAGCGTGTGCTTCATCCACTCGTCGTCGTTGCGGTCCGGGAAGTCGGTACGGGAGTGGGCCCCGCGGCTCTCTTTGCGGCCCAGACCGCCGACCACGATCGTCTCCGCCGTGTCGAGCAGGTTCTCGAGCTCGAGCGTGGAGAACAGGTTCCAGTTGTACACCTTGCCCTGGTCGCGAACGGCCAGCTTGCCGAAGCGCTCTTTCAAATCGCGAATCACCGTCAACGCTTCCTGCATCCCGGCTTCGTCCCGATATACGGCCACGTGGTGGTCCATCGCCACGCCCAACTCGAGCCGGAGCTTGGCGGCGGTGTAGCCGGGGTAATCCATCGCCATGAGCTTCCTGACCCTGGAGGTCTGCTCCGCGACCACCTCGTCCTCGCGAGGGGCGGGGGCCGAACCGTTGCTCTTGGCATACGCGGCCGCGGCGGCTCCGGAGCGCCGGCCAAAGACCACGGTCTCCAGCAACGAGTTGGCCCCGAGCCGGTTGCCGCCGTGGATGCTGATGTTGGCCGCCTCGCCCGCTGCGTAGAGGCCCGGCACGTTCGTGGCGCCGTCGGCATCCGTCTTGATGCCGCCCATGGCGTAATGCATTCCAGGCCGGATGGGGCAGGGCGCCTCGACAATATCGATGTTGGCGAAGTCCCGAGCCAGTTCGTAGATCTGGTAGAGCGCCGTCTTGATCAGCTTTTCGCCCAGGTGACGACAGTCCAGATAGACGCAGCCGTCGACGCCGCGGCCCTCCATGATCTCGGTGGTCTCGGCGCGGGACACGACGTCGCGAGAAGCCAGCTCCAGCTTCGTCGGGGCGTAGCGTTCCATGAAACGCTTGCCCTCGCTGTTGATCAGGTAGGCGCCTTCGCCGCGGGCGCCCTCGGTGAGCAGCGCGCCGTTCCCCTTGAGGGTGGTCGGATGGTACTGGATCATCTCCATGTCCATCAGGGGCGCGCCCGCGCGGTACGCCAGGGCCCCGCCATCGCCGGTGCAGATAAGCCCGTTGGTGCTCGGCTCGTAGACCCGGCCCGAGCCGCCCGCCGCAATGATGACCGCCTTGGCGCGGATGACTTCGATGTCGCCCCGAAGCATGTCCATCGCGACCACGCCGACACATACGCCGTCCTGTTTGATCAGGGAGAAGACGAACCACTCCTCGTAGACTCGCAAGCCGCTGCGCATCAGCTGCTCGTGCATCACGTGGAGGATCGCCTGGCCGGTAATGTCGCCGACGAAGAAGGTGCGCTGGTTGGTGGCGCCGCCAAAGGCCCGGGTGGCGAGACGCCCGTAATCGTCGCGGGCGAAGACGACGCCCATGTGCTCCAGCTCGTAGATATCCTGGGGCGCTTCCTTCGCCATGATCTCGATGGCGTCCTGGTCGCCCAGCCAGTCGCTACCCTTCACGGTATCGTAGGCGTGGATTTCCCAGGAGTCCTCGCTGCCCTCGCCGCCCATGGCCGCGTTGATGCCGCCCTGGGCCGCGTTCGAGTGGCTGCGGACGGGGTGCACCTTGCTGATAACGGCGACGTCAGCGCCCGCGCGGTACGCCTCGATGGCGGCCCGCATGCCGGCGAGACCAGCTCCAACTACGAGGACGTCGTGTTCGTACATCAGGTGTGCCCCTGTCGGAAAGCACGTGAAGTTTATCACAGCTTTTCAGGGTTTACAACGAGATTTCGTCAGGGCGTCCCGAGGCTCGGGACAGCTTCAGCCCTGGGCTGGGAAGCGCTGGCGCGCTGCTTCGAACATCACCAGCGCGGCGGCGACGGAGGCGTTCAGCGACGCGACTTTTCCTCGCATCGGTATCGAGGCGAGAACGTCGCATCGCTCCCGAACGAGCCGCGACAGACCCTTCCCCTCCGCCCCGATAACGATCGCGGTAGCCTGCCGGTAGTCGAGCTGCGTGTAGTCGGTATCGGCCGCCGGGTCCACGCCCACGGTGCGGACGTCGTTGCGGGCGAGCTGGGCCATCGCGTTGGACAGGTTGCCGACCCGCGCCACGGGGAGGTGTTCCAGGGCGCCCGCGGATGCGCGGGCAACGGCGGCGGTCAGGGGAGCGGCGCGGCGATCCGGGATGACCACGCCGTGGACCCCGGCCGCCTCGGCCGTCCGGACGATGGCCCCGAGGTTTTGCGGGTCCTCGATGCCGTCCAGCAGCACCACGAGCAACTTCTCGTCCCGAGTCGCGGCGACCTCCAACAGGTCCTCGACATCGGCGTAGGCCTTGGGGGCGGCCATAGCGACGACACCCTGGCTGCTCCCCGTGACGCTGAGGCGTTCGATGACTCGCGCGTCGACCCATTCGACGACCACGCCCGCATCCTTTGCCCGGCGCAGGATTTCGGCGATGGTGCGGTAACGCCCAACGTTGCGAGTAAGAAGGACCTTGTTGATGGGCCGCTCCCCACGCAGCGCTTCGAGGACCGGGTTCCGGCCTTCGATGACGTCCCGGGACGGTCGCTCGGGTTTGCCCCGGCGTGCCGTCGGCTTCACGGGACGTTTGGGTGGCGGTCGCTTGCGGATTCTCGGCATCTGATTTCCCCTTGGAAGGGAATCACATGACAGGACTCTGGTCAAGATCGTGCACCACGGCCCCGGCGACTATAATGACCCGGTCCTCCCCACGCCGCGATTACCGGAGATAAAACCATGCCATACGTCCACGTCGTCCCGGAAGCCGAAGCAACCGGGGTATTGAAAGAGCTGTACGACCGCAGCCGCTCTCGTTCCGGTCTCGGTGTATCAAACCTTTACAAAGCGCAAAGTCTGCGTCCGGAGCATATGTATCGGGCCCTCGAGCTGGCGAACCTGCTCCAGTTCCAGGAGTTCGAGCTAACGGCGGCGCAGCGGGAGATGATCGCCACCTCCGTCTCCGCCATCAACCGATGCAAGTTCTGAACGGTCGTCCATGCCAAGGTGCTCCGGTCGGAGACCCAGAACCACGACCTCGTCGACACGCTGAAGGAAGACCACACCCAGGCAAAGGTAAGCCCCCAGGACCGGGCCATGCTCGACTTCGTGCAGCAGGTGACGGTCGCTCCAAGCACCGTCCGCCAGGAGGACATCGATAGGTTGCGCGCCGCCGGCTTCACCGACGGCGCCATCGTCGACATCGTCTACGTCACGGCCTGGTTCAACTTCATCGACCGCGTCGCCGACGCCCTGGGCGTCGAGCCCGACCCGTGGCACGCAGACGAGGCAGTGCCCAGTTCCTGGACGTAGTGGGTGTGGTCGGGGACACCCCCAAACCCCCTGAAGGGGGTTCAAGGTAGTCCTCCGGGCTATTCATTAGTGAAGGGGCACATCCCCTTTAACCCTTGCCAAAGGGGCTCCGCCCCTCTGGACTCTCGATCTCGGCAACGGGCTCTGTAATCCTTCGACATCTTCAGGAGAAGCGGCACGTCCGCTTCAACCCCTGCCAAAGGGGCTCGGCCCCTCTGGACTCCCGGCGGCCGATCTCAGCCAGCCATATCGTCATTCCGGCGAACGCCGGCATCCATTCTCGGCGAACTCCGCTACTCTGGGCATCCCATGACCGCGATTACACGGCCCTTGCCAGGAAGAAGGAGCGGCCGACGTTGCCATCCATGCCGAGCTCTTGCTCCGCGTCGTGGACTGAGATGTCGGCAAACCCCGCGTCCGCGAGCGCGTCCCGCACCTGGGCCTCGGGGTAGCAGCGCTGTAGCAACGTCAGGTCTGTCCTCTCCCAGGCCCGTCCTTCATGCCGAAAGAGGGTGATGTCGAATGTGGCCAGGCGGTCCTCCTCGAGGTAGTCGGCGTCGACGATACAAGCGTTGTCTTCGTCGACGATGGAATAGCTACCGCGGCACCGCTCGAAATACCCCTGCTCCATATTCAGGTCGAACAGGAAAAGGCCGCCAGGCGAAAGTGCTGCTCGGACGTTTTCGAAAACGGCGACCAGCTCGGCCAGGCTCATAACGTGGTTCAGGCTGTCGAAGGTGCAGAGGGCCGCGTCGAAGCTCTCCTCGGCGCGAAAGTCGCGAATGTCGGCGTGGACGAAGTCGACCGAAGGGGCGTTTTCGCGAGCGTAGCGCAGCATCTCGGATGAGCCGTCGACGCCCGTCACCCTGAGCCCGCGAGCGGCGAGCTTCGCCGCCAGCTGACCTGTGCCGCAACAGAGGTCGAGGACACGAGCGCGTTCAGGCAGACGGGGTAGCAGCAGCGCGTCGAGGGCGGTCATCACCTGGGCAGCGAAGGGGCCGCTCCAGTACTCGTTATAGGCCCAGGCAAAGGGGTCGTAGTCGCCGAAGGGCTGTTCCAGCGGAGCCCGAGTCATCCGTACCGACTGAGCACCCACAGGAGGCCGGCGATGCTCTTGGCGTCGATAATCTCGCCGGCGTCGATGAGCCCTCGCACGTCGCTCAGGGGCGTCGGCACGACGTCGATATCCTCGTCCCAGTCGCCTTCCAGAGGATCGGCGGTCAGGTCGCGGGCGACATAGAGGTAGAGGTATTCCGTGAGGAATCCGGGCGCCGTATAGAAGCCACCGACGCGCTCGATAACGCCCGGCGAGAAGCCGATCTCCTCCCGCAGCTCGCGGCGCACGGTGGTCTCCGGGTCCTCGCCGGGCTCGAGTCCGCCCGCCGGCAGCTCCAGCAGCCGCTGACCAGTTGGATGACGGTACTGGCGCACCAACAGGACACGGTTTTGCTCGTCGATGGGGACGGCGACGATGCTTCCGGCGTGCTCAACTATCTCCCGCTCCACCGTCCGGCCTTCGCCGACCTCGATGGTATCGAGACGTAGGTTGATAACGTGGCCCTCGAATACACGCCGGCTATCGACAGTGCGGAACGTCTTCAACCCGTGACCCGCCGGATCAAGGGTTGTTCCGCATGCTCAGCCGCTCGGTGAGGGCCGAGTAGAAGTAGGTCCGGGGCTCGGCGCGAAGGAAACGGGCGACCTTCCCGCTCCGTCGCGCTCGGACGACGTCGCCCTCTTCCAACGGATACTCGATCTGCCCGTCGAGACTGGCGACGGCGTCCAGGTCGCGGCTCACGCGCAGCTCGATCTCAGCGTTGGGTCGGACCACCAGGGGCGTAGCGAGACTTATGTGGGGCGCAGCCGCCACGAGGATGAGCTCCTGGCTCTCCGGGTGCAGTGCGGGCCCGCCCGCCGCCAGCGCGTAGCCCGTGCTGCCGGTAGCAGTGGCGACGATCACGCTATCGGCGTTGTACGTGGTCAGGACCGCGCCATCGATACGGGCCTCGATGCTGATGAGTCTGGCGACGGCCCGCCTGGTGACGACCACCTCGTTCAGCGCCCAGGAGTGGGTTTGCGAGACGTTGGGGCCGGCGACCTCGATGTCGAGGACCGCGCGCTCCTCGATCCAGCCCTCGTCGCCGAGATAGCCCGAAACTCGCTCCAGGGCCTCTTCGCCGCGCATCTCCGTCATGAAGCCCAGCTTGCCCATGTTGACTCCCAGGATGGGGATGTCGTTGGGGACCGCCAACCGAGCAACCTTTAGTATCGTGCCGTCACCGCCCACCGTAACGATGCTCTCGGTGCCGGACACATGCCCCTGGGCCTTTTCCTCGTCCTCCGCGGCGCAACTCCAGCAGTCGTATCCCTCGGCTTTCAGGGCAACGGCGACGGCAGCCGCGAGCCTGGCTGCGTCGGGGAGCCGGGGGTTGAAGAGGATGCCGATTCGCTTCAAGAGAAATAGTCCTGGGGGGATTGGAGGTGGGTCGGTGACAGGCTACCCAGCGGGCGGGCCACTGTCAACAAAGGGGAAGTCTAGCTCGGGAAGCCGTTGGTGGCCCGGATGGCGAAGTCGAGCAAGAACCAGGGCGCGATCCCGAAGAAGATCACGCCCGCCGTGGTCATCGAGACCGCAAGGCCCAGGGGCGCCGAGGCCCGCACGGGCTCGTCGGAGGTCGCCTCGCCTATATACATCACCTTGACGACTCGCAGGTAGTAGTAGGCCGACACCACGCTGTTGATGGCGCCGCCGACGGCCAACCACACCATCTCCGCCTTCACCGCGCCACTGAACAGGTACAGCTTCGACCAGAAACCGACCGTCGGGGGGAAGCCTATGAGCGAGATCAGCGCGATGGCTAGAAGCGCCGTCAACAGTGGTGACCGCTTGGCCATACCGGCAAAGTCGTCTATGGCGAAGCTCTTGATCCTATAGGCGATGGCCATGACAACGAAGAAGGCGCCGAGGGTCGTGAATGCGTATCCGCCGAGGTAGAAGAGCACGCCCTGGGGACCGACGGCCTCACCTCCCGGCACACGGGAAGAGACCGCGGCCAGGCCAATCATTATGTACCCGGCGTGGGCGATGGCGCTGTAACCGAGGAGCCGCTTGATGTCGTTCTGGAAAATGGCGGCGAAGTTCCCCACGCTCATCGACACCAGGGCCAGGACGGCGAAGAGCATGCTCCAGTCCACGGCGACATCGTCGAACGCGATGTAGAAAACGCGCAGGATCACGGCAAAGCCGGCCGCCTTGCTGGCCACGGCCAGGAACGCCGTGACCGGCGTCGGGGCCCCCTGGTAGACGTCCGGGACCCACATTTGGAAGGGGAAGGACGATATCTTGAACCCGAAGCCAACGACGATGAAGAGGACGCCGACCAGCAGCGCCGGGTTGTCGAGCAGGCGCGTGACCGGCACCGCCTGGGTGATCCCCTCGAGCTCCGTGCTCCCCGTGACCCCGAACACCATCGCCATGCCGTAGAGCATGATGGCGGAGCTGACGCCGGAGAGCACCAGGTATTTCACCCCCGCCTCCACGGAGCGGTCGCTCTTGAAGAACGCGACGAGGGCGATGGACGAGAGGGCGCTCAGTTCGAGGGCGAGGAAGATGGTGATGAGCTCCGCCGTCGAGGCGAGGAGCATGAGTCCGGAGGTCGCAAACAGGAGAAGGGCATAGTACTCCCCCTGAAAGCGCCTGAAGTTCGTCACCGTCTCCTGGGAAGCCAGCACGACCGCCATGACCACCCCGATGAACAAGACGTTAAAGAAGAGGCCGAACTGGTCGACGGTAAGGAAACCGCCAAAAGCCGTCTCGTCGACGCCCCAGAGGCTGATGGTGAACCCGAGCGGCAGCCCGAGAAGGAAGACCGCCAGGATGGGGAGGAGGCCTTTTTTCGAGATGAACAGGTCGGCCACGATCAGGATCATGGCTACGCCGGCCATGCTGATCTGCGGCGAAAGCAGGTAATAGTCTCGTAGCTCGATCGGCATTCCCTAGGGCCTCAAACGATCCCCGCCAGCGTGGCGATGGTCTGTGTATCTTCGTGCAGCTCGGGCCAAACCTGCCGCATCTCGGTGACCGAAACCCACCGGGCTTCGCCCACGTCGGAGGCGGGAGCGAGGGCGCCACCGACGGCGCGCGCCATGTGGGTGAGGTAGAGGACGTGCAGCGGCACGCTCGCGCCGTCCCTCACGATGCGCTCCGCCCACGGATTGGACCGCCCGACGGTGATGTCGAGTCCAGTTTCTTCCTTCACTTCGCGCTCGATGCCCGACACCACGCCCTCGCCGTTCTCGAGCTTGCCGCCGGGAAAGATCCAGCGGTCCTGCCAAAAACCCTCGCGCTCCGGCCTATGCTTCACCAGCAGATAACGCCCATCGTCGCCCTGGACGATGGCGCCGACAGCGACGACGATCCGGTTCGCGGGCATGTGGGGGTCGCTAGCCACCGGTTGCCTCCAGTATGTTCACCACCGGCGCCAGTCCCACCGAGAAGGTATCGGTCACCAGCGTCGGGTAGATGCCGACGACCATGATTGCGGCCGCCATCGCGACCAGGGGCACCGTCTCGATTACCGTTGCATCGCCGATTGCCGCGAAGCGGGGCTTTTCCGGTCCGAGGAAGACCCGCTGGACCGTCCAGAGGATATATGCCGCCGCGAAGGCGATGCCGAAGATGGCGAGGATGGTCGCCTCGCGGTACACGCCAAAGGTACCGACGAAGACCAACAGCTCCGACACGAACCCGCTCATGGTCGGCAGACCCAGGGAGGCGAGCCCGGCTACCATAAACCCGATGGCGAGGATGGGCATCCTGGGCGCGAGGCCGCCCAGGTCCGGGATGTGTCGCGTATGCGCCTTCTCGTAGACGAACCCGGCGAGCATGAACAGCATGCCGGTGATCGTGCCGTGAGTGAACATCTGGAGCGCGGCCCCGTTCAGGCCCACTTCGCCCATGGACGCAATCCCCAGTAGCACGAAGCCCATGTGGCTCACGCTGCTGAACGCGATGAGCCGCTTCAGGTCCCGCTGCCGGAACACGAGGATGGCCCCATAGAGCACGTTGACCACGGCCAGCGTCGCCAGCAGCCAGGCATAGTCCTGGGCTACCTCCGGGAAGAAGCTGATACACAGCCGGATAATGGCGTAGCCGCCCATCTTCAACATGACGCCGGCCAGCATCACGCTGGCGGCTGTCGGAGCGTCGGTATGGGCGTCGGGCAGCCATGTATGGAAGGGCCAGATAGGCAGCTTCACCGCGAACGCGGCGAACAACAGGAAGAAGACACCCGGCGCGGTGACGAGCACGGTGGAGAAGGGCGTATCCCGCAGCAGGATCATGTCGAAGGTGCCGGCGGAGAAATACAGCACGAGGATGCCGGTGAGCATCAGGGCGCTGCTCCCCGCCGTGAAGAGCAGGAACTTGAGCGCCGAGTACTCCTTGCGGCCGCTGCCCCAGACGGTTATCAGGAAGTACATCGGGATCAGCTCCACCTCCCAGAACAGGAAGAAGAGCAACAGGTCGAGGGATACGAAGACGCCGGAGATGCCGGCCTGGAGGATGAGCAGCCAGAAGAAGAACTCCTTCGCCCTGTGTCCGACGCTCCACGACACGAGCACCGCCGCCACGCCGAGGAGGCTGGTCAGCGCCAGCAGCGGTGCGCTGAGCCCATCGACGCCGATGAAGTACTGAACGTCGAAGGCGACAATCCAGGAGTGCTTCTGGACCCATTGCGGGTCCGGGTTGTCCAGGTCGAGCCCGGCCCAGACGATCAGGCTCAGCACGAGCACAGTCGTCGTGACGAGCAGCGAAGCCAGGCGGACCTGACGGTCGCCGCGTGCCAGCAACACCATGACGATGGCGCCGGCAGCGGGCAGCATGACGATGGCAGTTAGCATACCGCTATCCCCATACCCAGAAGGCGCCCAGAATCAGGATGATCCCGACCGATATCACCGCACTGTAGGCCTGCACCTGTCCGTTCTGCATCACGCCCGGGACCCGGCCCACGTTCCGCCCCACCACGCCAACGAAGTTCCCGGTGCGATCGACGACGTGGGTGTCGACGAATTCGGCGACCAGTCCAACGCCGCCGTAGAGGACCTTGTCCACGATGATCCGTTCGTAGAAATAGTCGATGTAATAACGGTTCGCCAGGAGCGTGTGTACCGGCTTGAACCGGGCGCCGACGGCCTGTGGTGAGACGGCGCCGCTAACGTACATCGTGTAGGCGATGGAGATGCCGATCACGCCGGCGATCGACGACAGCGTGCCCACGGAGATGTTGAAGGCCTCGTGATGGCCGCCGAGCATCCTCGTCAGCGATCCCTCAGGGATGCCGACGATCGACCACGGCAGGTCGCCGAGCCCGGCAAGCGCCGCCGGGATCGCCAGGAGCCCGAGGGGCAGCACCATGATCCAGGGCGATTCGTGCGTGTGCGAGGCGGCGAGGGCAGGGGCCGGCTTGCCCTCCGCGGCCGCCTGCTCCGCCTCGACGCCGCCGCGGTAGTCTCCCGTGAACGCCATGAACAGCATCCGGAAGACGTAGAACCCGGTAAGCGTTGCGGTAACCAGGCCGATCCAGTAGAGGACCTCGGCGCCGGCAATGGTCCCGTTCTCTGTCGCCGTGTGGAGGATCGCGTCCTTGCTCCAGTAGCCCGCCAGCGGGAAGACGCCGACCAGGGCCACAGCCCCGACGGCCATTGTTCGGAAGGTCCAGGGCATCGTCTTCGCCAACCCGCCCATGTAGCGCAGGTCGTAGGTATGGGTCGCGTGGTGGACGCTTCCCGCTCCAAGGAACAGGAGCGCCTTGAAGAAGGAGTGCGTAAACAGATGGAAGATAGCCGGAGCCACGCCCCCCATGCCCAGGGCAAGCATCATGTAGCCCAATTGACTGACGGTCGAGAAGGCGAGGACCCGTTTGATGTCGTTGCTCACCAGCGCCATCGTCGCGGCGAAGATCGCGGTACCGCCCCCGATCCAGGCGACCGTCGTCAGGGTTCCTTGGGACCCTTCGAACAGCGGGAAGAGACGAGCCACGAGGAACACGCCGGCGGCGACCATCGTCGCGGCGTGAATGAGGGCGCTGACAGGAGTGGGGCCCTCCATCGCATCGGGCAGCCACACGTGGAGGGGGAACTGGCCCGACTTGCCGACGGCGCCCGCGAAAAACCCGAGGGTGAGCCAGGTCAGGGCCACTCCGCCCAGCGTGCCGGCCGCGACCATGGCGTGGAGCTCGGCGATCTCGAAGGTCCCGGTCGCGACGTAGGCCCACACAATGGCCGCCAGGAATCCCAGGTCACCGAAGCGCGTGACGACGAAGGCCTTCTTGGCTGCGTTGCCGGCGGCGGGGTGGGCCTCTGCGTCCTTCCCGAACGACCAGAAGCCGATGAGGAGATACGAGCTCAGTCCGACCAGCTCCCAGAAGACGAACAGCAGCACCAGGTTCGACGCCATCACCAGGCCCAGCATGGAGGCCGTGAACAGCGACATGTAGGCGTAGTAGCGCATGTAGCTGCGCTCGCCGCGCATGTACTCCTGACCGTAGAACTGAACGAGCAGGCTGACGCCGGTGACGACGACCACCATAACGGCGGTCAGTCCATCCATAACCAGGCCCACGTTGATCGTCAGGCCCTTCAGCTCCAGCCACTCGTGAGGACGATAGTTCAGGTCGTTGCCAGGGGAATCGGCCGTTACGACCATGGCGGTGAGCGCCATGGCAAAGGCTGCGACGAGCGCTCCGATGGTGATGACGCCCGCGCCGCGCCACTCCGATCCCAAGAAGGGGCGCAGGATAACGATGAGCACGAACGAGCCCAGCGGGAGGAGGAAGATGGACCAGGAAGCAAGCTCGGGCATGGGCTAGATCTTCCTCAGGATTTCCGCCGCTACATGCTCTCGGCCCCGAGGAACGTAGACCACGAATCGAGAGGTCTCGCTCCAGGTGCGGATCTCATCTTCGGGAAGGATGCGGCACGGCAGGCCTTCCGCCTCGAAGAGCTCCTTCCACATCTCCGCGACGAGGAGGTTCGAGGCTGTCTTGTACCGTGACCAGGACATCCGGCTACCCCTTCATCGACGCGGCGGTGGAGATGTCGACCGACTCCGTGTTGCGGAACATGGCGATGACAATCGCCAGCCCCAGGGCCACCTCGCCCGCGGCGACGGTGATGATGAACAGCACGAAGATGTGCCCCGTGAGCAGCTCGGGCGTGACGAAACGGCCGAAGGAGATGAACGATAGATTGACGGCGTTGAACATGAGCTCGATCGACATCAGGATGGCGATGACGTTCCGCTTGACCAGCGCGCCCACCAGGCCCACGGAGAACAGGATTCCCGATAAGACGAGATAATGCTCGAGGCCGGCCATCAGTCCTCGTCCTTTCTCTTCGCTATCACCACTGCGCCGATCATCGCCGCCAGTAGCAGCACCGCGGCAATCTCGAACGGTAAGACGAAGCTGTCGAACAGGCTGTCGGCGATGGCCACTGTGGTGCTGTCGGGCGGCGACTCCGCAGAGAGGTTCCAGTTGGTGTTGACGAAGACGATGGTGAGCGTGACGGCGACCAGCACGCCAAGGAAGAGCCCCGGCACATGGAACCGGTTGGACGGGTTTCCGCGCTGGACGTCCCGTGTCAGCAGGATGGCGAAGATCAGCAGGATCGAAATGGCCCCGGCGTAGATCAGCACCTGCACCGCGGCCACGAAGTCGGCGTTCAGCGTAATGAAGAGTCCGGCGACGGTGAGGAACGACAGCACCAGGAACAGGGCGGCGCGGAAGATGTCGCGGAGCATCACGACGCCCAACGCGGAGATCACCGCCGCGACGGCGATGATCCAGAAGGCGATGGAGGCGCCGGTGCCGACGTTCATCGTCTAGCGGCCAGCCTCCCCGCTGGTAAGGTCGGTCTCGTCCTCGATATCGACGCCGTGGAGGTGAGGCCGCGCGAAAGCGCTGGGCTTCTTCTGCGAGAGCCGCAGCTCGTCGATATGCACGACCATGCTCTTGCGGGTGTAGGTGGCTCGCTCGAAACCGGTCCCCATGAACAGGGCGTCATAGGGGCAGGCCTCGACGCACAGGCCGCAGAACATGCACCTACCGGTATCGATGTCGAAGACCTCGAGGGCGTACTTGTCGCCGACGTTGGGGTCCGGCTCGGGGTTCGTCTCGATCTTGATGGTCCCCAGAGGGCAGTACTTCGCGCAGGAGGCACACCCGGTGCAGCGGTCTTCGTACCAGACGAACTCGTAACCGCGGAACCGGGGATAGAAGGGCGCCTTCTCCTCGGGGTATTGAATCGTGAAGGGCTTCTTGAACAGATAGCTCAGGGTGACCGCCATCCCTTTCAGGATTCCTTCTCCGTACATGGATCAGTCTCCCCTCGATACGGGATAGACGCCGACGCCCGAGGCGTCGGGACGTATGACCGCGCGGCCCGGATTCACCACCTGTCGGGTCTCACCCTCGAAGCCCATTGCCTTCGCCGCGATCACGATGGCGCCGACGGCGATGGCGGAGTTCACGGCGATGAGCCACTCGGGGAGGTCGTCCGGGAAGGCGACGACCTCGACCCCGACCACGAATAGGTTCACCAGAGCCAATGGCAACAGGAACTTCCAACCGAAGCCCATGATCTGGTCGATGCGCAGCCTGGGCAACGTGGCCCGCAGCCAAATGAAGACCGAGATCACGAACCCGATCTTGAGCATGAACCAGAGGTAGCCCGGCAGGAAGAAGGGCCCCTTCCAGCCGCTCATGAAGAGCGTCGCGATAATGCCGGAGAAGCCGATAATCGCGGCGTACTCGCCGAGCTGGATCAGCGCCCACTTCATCCCGCTGTACTCGGTGTGGAAGCCGGAGATGAGCTCGGAGTCGGCCTCGAGCAGGTCGAAGGGGGCCCGGTTCAGCGCCGCGGAGACGGAGATCATGAAGATGATGAAGCCCAGGGGCTGCCACAGCATGTTCGGGATGAACCGCTGCCCTTCGACGATGACGCTCAGGCTCAGAGAGCCGGTCAGTATGACGACGGCCATGATCGAGAGCACCAGCGGGATCTCGTAGCTCACCAGCATCGCGACCGCACGCATAGCGCCGAAGAGCGAGTACTTGTTGTTGGAGCTCCAACCCGCCATGAAGATGCCGACTTCTCCTGCCCCAACCACCGCGATGACGTACAGGATACCGATGTCCAGATCAGCCAAGACAGCATTTTCGGCCCAGGGCAGCGGAGCGAACATCAGCACGATTGGAATGGCGAAGGCCAGGGGCGCGAGGGTGTGGACAAGCCTGTCCGCGGCCCTCGGCGTGATGTCTTCCTTGGTCATCAGCTTCACGGCATCGGCTATGGGCTGAAGCAGCCCGAAGATGCCGACCCGGTTGGGGCCGATCCGGTTGTGGAACCGCCCGAGCAGTTTTCGTTCCAGCAACACGGTGTAGGGAACACCGAGCGCGGCGATGTTGACGACGATCAGACCGCCGGCGAGCCCCATGATGAGGAAGATCGTCCAGTCGGGAAAGCCGCCCGAGGTGTGGCCGCCCATGGCCCGGCACATCGAGTCGCCGACCCTCGGGAAGAAGTTGATCACCCACTCCCGCCAGATGTTCTGGTCGGCGAAGAAGCCCGGCTCCTGACATCCGGCGGCGAGATGAGGCGGCATCAGCGGTCCACCTCACCCATGTTGACGTCGAGGCTGCCGAAGATCGTGATCATGTCCGCCATCTTCCAGCCGACGAGCATCTCCCTGATCAGCGACAGGTTGATAAACGAAGGAGCGCGGATGGCACAGCGATAAGGCGAGATACCGCCGTCGCTCACCAGATAGAAGCCCAGCTCGCCCTTCGGGGCCTCAACGTGGGCGTAGGCGTCGCCGACCGCCGGCCGTAGCAGAATGGGCAGCTCGGACCTGAACTCGCCGCCTGGCATCTGCTCCATGCACTGGCGGACGATCCGGACACTCTGGCGCATCTCTTCGAGCCGAACGAGGAAGCGGTCGTAGTTGTCGCCGTACTCGCCGACCGGAATGTCGAAATCGAGCCGGTCGTAGACCTCGTAGGGGTCGGCCTTGCGGAGGTCCCAGGGCACGCCGCTGGCCCGAAGCACGGGGCCGCTAAGCGAGCCGTTGATCGCCACGTCGCCGGGCAGCACACCGACACCCTTGGTACGGACCACCAGGATCTCGTTCTCGCGCAGCAGGCGCTCGTACTCGTCGATGTGGGCGGGCATCTCGTCGATGAACTTCTTCAGATAGGGCATGAACTCCGGTGGGAGATCGTCGTTCACACCACCGACCCGCATGTAGGTGTAGGTAATCCGAGCGCCGGACGCCATCTCGAACAGGTCGAGGATCTTCTCACGCTCGCGGAACATATACATGATCGGGGTCGCGAAGGCCCCCAGGTCTTGAAGGAAAAAGCCCTGCGCCATCAGGTGACTCGCGATACGCATGAGCTCGGCCATCATCACGCGGATGTACATGCCCCGCTCCGGAGGCTGCACGCCCATCAGCTTCTCGACCGACAAGACGTAGGCGAGGTTGTTGGACATCGCTGCGAGGTAATCCAGCCGGTCGGTCAGCGTTACGACCTGGGTGTACGTGCGCTCCTCAGCGAGCTTCTCGGAGCCACGGTGCAGATAGCCGAAGATGGGCTCGACGTCCTGGATGACCTCGCCGTCGAACATGATCCGCATGCGGAAAACGCCGTGCGTACTCGGGTGTTGCGGCCCGATGTTGACGATGATTGGTTCGGTTTTCAGCGTCACGAACGCACCTCGCGCCCTCGCCGTCGCCGCGCGACGGCCCGGACACCAAACGGCCTACGGCCTCTGCAGGAGAAAATCCTTGCGCAACGGATGTCCCTCGAACCCGTCCCAGAGCATGATCCGCTTCAGGTTGGGGTGACCCTCGAAGCCCACACCCATCAGGTCGTAGACCTCGCGCTCCTGGAAGTCCGCGCCTTTCCACACCGAATAGACCGATGGCACCGAAGGCTCGTCGCGATCGAACGCCCTCGTCTTCACAACGGCCTTGTGGTTATGCTCAATCGAGACCAACCGGTACACGACCTCGAAGTAGTCGACGTAGTCGACCGCCGTCAACTGGGCAAGGAAATCGAAGCCCAGCTCCCCGTCATCGTGGAGGAAGCGACAGACATCCAGCATTCGGTCGCTCTTCAGATAGACCTGCGCTTCGTCGGAGTCTACGACCGCGTCGGGGACGGCGGCGGCGATCTTCTCGGCAAGCAGGGTGCCGGCGTAAGCCCTAGTCACGGACCAAGACCCTCCGCTTCCCGATGCTGCCGCGCTTCACCTTCTCGTGCAGCTTCATGATGGCGTAGAGGAGGGCATCGGGGCGGGGGGGACATCCGGGGACGTAGACGTCGACCGGGATGATCCGGTTGACGCCGGGGACCACACTGTAGGACTCGTAATAAGGTCCGCCGCTGGTCGCGCAGACCCCCATCGAGATGACCCAACGAGGCTCGGCCATCTGCTCGTAGATGCGCTTGATCGGCACCGCCATCTTCCAGGTCACCGTGCCGGCGACGATCATCAGGTCCGCCTGCCGCGGCGATGCCCGAAACGCCTCCATCCCGAAACGGGCGATGTCGAAGCGGGTCATGGCGCTGCTCATCATCTCGAAGGCGCAGCAAGCCAGGCCGAACGTGACGGGCCACATCGCGTTCTTCCGGCCCCAGCTCACCAGGGCGTCGACGGAGGTGACGAGAAGGTTGCGCTGGAGGCCGTCGGGGACCACCAACGGGTCGTCGACGATCTGGCGGGGGGCGGCGTGGATGAGGGCGTTGATCGCCGCGCCCTCGTTCCTGTCCTGCTCGAGGGACAGCTCCTTGGAGATGCGCGCTACAGGTTCAGGGCTATCCACCAAGAGCTACCTCCACTCCAGGGCCTTCTTCTTCCACTCGTAGAGCAGTCCAAGCGTGATGATCCCAACGAAGACCGCGACCGCGCCGAACCCGAACCAGTGCAGCTCGCGGGCGTGGACCGCCCAGGGGAACAGGAATACGGCCTCGACATCGAAGATCAGGAAGGAGATGGCGAAGAAGTAATAACGGAAGTTGAAACGCACCCAGGAGCCGCCGACGGTCTCCATGCCGCATTCGTAGGTGTCGGTCTTGACCTTGTCGGGTCTGTGCGGCTTGACGCCAACCTGGGTGAGGGCAAAGGGGATGAGCAGCATGCTCAAGGGAACGACGATCGCCAGGATCATGAAGATTCCGAGGAACCCGAAATCGCTCAGCATGCTTCCCTCCGGAGTCCGGTGTTCACATCAGGAGCCGTTTCGACGCGCAAAATATAGCACAGCGGATGTGCCCGTTCAAGGTGAAATATTGCACAAAGTGTGCTCGGCGCCGGAGTCTACGCCCCTCGCGAGTGCTGCTACGCGCCCAGCATCCGGAGCAGCGCGTTCAACCGCAGCGAATCCCGGGCCAGGAGCCGCGCCAACTCCTTGCCCGCCCGTACCAGGAACGCATCGCGATCGGGCTGGGCGTCGGCGGCCAGTCGCAAGAAGGCGACCGCCGCTGCGTCACCGTTTTCGAACGGCGCGCCGACCAGCAGGTGCAGGAAGCCCAGGTCCTCAACGACCTCCCTCAACCGCTCTTCCGACGCCATCAGCACGAAGCCGTGGACCTGTGCGGGACGTGGGGCGGCCCACTGCCTCAACCCCCCGTCGCGGCGGTGCGCAACGACAAGCGCCTCGAAGTCGGTGCGGAGCAGTTGATCGAGCTCCGGGTGAGCGCTGCGCAGGTCGTCCTCGCTCTCCTCTGGCTGGGCCAGCGCCATGACCCGCCTGGACGGATCGATGCTGGTCGTCGAGGCGTTGTGAACCACCCCGTAGATCTCGGTCGGACCGTCGCCGGCGACGACGAGGCTCCCCAGCGCCGGCGGCGCGCCAAGCTCGCGACAGTGCACGATGAAGCCTCTGGACGTGGCTTCGACTACCTCTCCAAGACTCAAAGCGGCCTCCTCAAACGGCCCGCAAGCGCTTGCTGCGCGCCTTTTCAGAGCCGCTGACGGGAACGCCATGGCCCGCGAGCGACTCTTCGACCAGGCCCCAGAAGACCCGCCGGTCCCCGGCGGTGACCACGGCCCGCTCATGCGCCTCTTGCAAGGCCACCGGATAGCCCCGGCCCTTCCGGCACTGGTCCAGCACCAGGGCGTGGAGCAGGTCCACGGCGCCCGCATCGGTCGCGACCCATTCCGGCATCTCCAGCCTCGCGATCTCGGCGCCCACGTTCAAGTAGCAGAAGCGGACCTCGTGGCGGCCGTAGTCGCTGAGCACGATGGACGAGCGGCTGGCGAAGATCGCCGAGCGCTCCCCGGGCTCGAGGAGTTCCTCAAAAATGTCGCGGTCCATCACTCCTGCCGCCACGGCGTCGCACTCGCGCTTGCCCTCGCCACCGGCGCCACAGATCGCGTCGCACCCCTGACTTTGCAGTCCCTCGTGGGGGCACCAGGCGAGACGCAGCACGTTGGCCACCTCGGTGCTCCTGGGACTGCTGATATAGCTGGCGAAGGCCATCGGGCGGGTGGACGAAGCCTCCCGGAGCCGGTCGAAGGCCGCGAGCAGGCCTTCCTGGAGCAGGATGCCCCGTACGTGGTCGGGGTAGCGGGTCCCGCTCAGCTCCCAGAGCACCAGGGACCCATCGAGCAGGGCCAGTGTGGGACGTGGTTGATCGAGCGCCTCGACGCGCTCGGCCAGCGCCTCACACTCCATCACCATGCGCTTGACCCCAAGCAGTACCTGATCGATCGGCTGCTCGCGAAGCCCGCCCTCAGGATCGGCCAGCACCATCTGATCGGAGCCGGCGAACAGCTCCGGCGCGCTGAACAGCTCCGCGCTCGGCGTATCTCCGTAGCGGATCAGCGCACCGCCCACGTTTATCAGGAAGCAGTGGGCGGGGCCGTGCCGGTCAACATCGATCTGGGAGCCGTCCGTAGCGAGGACGATGTAGGCGTCCGTGGCGGTGGAGGGAACGGGAGAGCGGCGGGCGAGGTCAATAGAGCGTCCGTCCTCGGGCAAGCCGGCGACGAGCCAGGTGACGCGAGGCCTCGGCGGCCGCGCTGCTTCAACCCGGGCGAGGAAGGTATCCTCGGGGAGCGCGCCGGCATCGCGGCTGAGGGGGTCCTGGATCGCCCCCACGGCGCGGCGAAGTCGCTCGCCCCGGTCCGACCGGGAGGCGCGGAGGGCGCGGCTCATCCCGCTGATCTGGGGCGCGGTCTTGTGCAGATCGAGGGCCACGGCTACCTCAGCACCCGTTCGTCGCCTACCCGGCGGGTGACGCGTTGCTGGTCCAGGTATTCCATGAGCGCCAGGGCGTACTTGCGGCTCGTTCCAAATAGGTCGCGTACTTCGGCGACGGTGATGCTTCCCTTCGCCGTTGCGTGCTCTACGACCCGGTCTACCATCTCGGCGTAGGCCTTCGCCTCGAATACGACCTCGGATGAAGCCCGCACGACTTCGCCACGCTCCAGGAGATGGCCCAGCACCTCGGCGTCGACCTTCACGTCGGTCGGCGGGCTGTACGGGTTCGACCGCAGGGCCGCAAGATAGGCATCGACTTCCTGCTGCAACGCCGGGCTCAGGCTTACCTCCTGTTGCGGCGGCCGTAGCAGGGGCCCGTTCTCGACCAGCATCTCTCTGTCGACGAGGCGTTGCACTACCAGGCCGAAGGCGGCGCCGGGCAGGTTGAGGCGACTCCGCACCTCTTCTTTGAGCATGCCGCGACGCAGCGGAAAGCGGACGTGGTGGTCGTCGATCATCTCGCCGATCCGCTGGGCCAGCCCTTCGAAGCCCTGGTTTGAGTAAAGGACCGAGGCCGGCTGCAGGTCGCGGGAGCTCAGGTTGACGGCGCGGCCCGAGTCCACCAGGGCCGTGAGCGCCTCGCGGACCTGTTCCGAGCCCAGGTTCGTCGCGCCGCTCAGCGAGCGGACGGCGCAGGGCTCGTTAGCGGAAAGGGCGCCGAGGACTATTTCCTCCGGGCTTCCGATGGCAAGTATCTCTAGCCTGTCGAGCGTTTCCTGGCGGAACCGGCGATGTCGCTTGGCCCTGGGCTCGACCACCTCACCGCCGCCGATCGTGCCCCAGGAGCTGCGGAGAATGAACAGGTCGCCCTTGACCATCGGGACGGGGCGCTGCAGCTTGAGCTGGACCCACGCCTGCTCGCCGGGCTCGAGCGTGTCAGCTGCTAGCAGGCGGAGCCGTGCTGGCGATTCCGATGTCCCCGTGTGGAACAAGAGGCTTGCGTTGTGTCGAAGGGAGCCGGGGGCGTCGCGCACCAGTTGGATGTGGGCATCGAGGGCATCGGTGACCGCGAGCCAGCCCGAGCTGGCCAGAACATCGCCGCGATGCAGCTCGTCGTGGCTGATGCCGCTGAGATTCACGGCCAGCCGGCGGCCGGGACTGGCCTCTTCCAGCTTGCGGCGGTGCGTCTGTAGCCCCCGGATTCTGGCCCGCCGGCCGCTCGGGACGATCTCGACCTCCTGGCCTACCCGGAGACTGCCATCGACCAGGGTGCCGGTGACGACGGCGCCGAAGCCGCTCATCACGAAGGACCGGTCGATGGGAAGCCGCGGCCTGCCGAGGTCGGGACGCGCCGGTGTGTTCTGGAGGAGCTCGACCAGAGCCTGCTTCAGCTCCTCGAGACCTTCCCCCGTGGTCGAGGAGACGGGAAGAATACGAGCGCCGGACAGGGTGGTGGGCTCGAGGGTCTCCTCGATGTCGGCGCCGACGAGCTCGAGCCAGTCGTCGTCCACCAGATCGCGCTTGGTCATTGCCACGATGCCGAGGTCGACCCTGAGCAGGTCGAGGATAGCGAGGTGCTCTCGCGTCTGGGGCATCACACCCTCGTCGGCGGCCACCACCAGCATCGCCAGGTCGATACCGCCGACTCCCGCGAGCATGTTCTTGACCAGGCTCTCGTGACCGGGGACGTCGACCACCCCCACCTCCTCACCGTTGGGGAGGTCGAGCCAGGCGAAGCCCAGGTCGATGGTCATCGCCCGTTCCTTCTCTTCTTTGAGCCGGTCCGGGTCAATGCCGGTCAGGGCCTTGACGAGGGTGGACTTGCCGTGATCGACGTGGCCCGCGGTGCCGATGACGTACATGTTGAGAGCCCTGTCGCCCCGGTGGCTGCCGGGGCGGGATGATGAACGCGGCAATCATATCACTCCGCAATGCCGGGGCTCGGAGGGGCCATGGTAAGGTGAAGCCCGGCGGGGCGGCGCCTCGCCTCGGAGCCCCGTTTATATGATCCATATGAACGTCCTCGGCAGGCCTCGCCGTGTCTTCTACGGCTGGGTCGTGGTCGCCGCCGGCGCAGTGAATCAGGCCCTCATCTCGGGGCTGGGGCTCCATGGCTTCGGGACCTTCATCGTGCCGCTCGAGGCCCAGTTTGGCTGGAGCAAGGCCACGCTGAGCGCCGCCCGATCCCTGGTCCAGATCGAGAACGGGCTCATGGGACCGCTCGAGGGGATCGTTGTCGACCGTTTCGGGCCCCGCCTCACCATGGGGTTCGGCCTGTTCTTCTTTGGCCTGGGCATGGTCCTCCTCGGCATGATCCAGTCTCTCTGGGCCTATTACCTTTCCTTCGTGGTCGTGGCCTTCGGCGCCAGCATCGGGGGCCATCTGGTGACGACGACGGTGGTCAACAACTGGTTCCGGCGAAAGCGGACGATCGCCATGTCGATCGCGCTTACCGGGGTGGGCTTTGGCGGGATCACTGTGATACCCGTCCTTGTCTGGGTCCGCGACTCCTTTGGGTGGCGCGAGGCGGCGATCAGCGCCGGCATCGCCGTGTGGGTCATCGCGATACCCATCGTCGCGGCGATGCGCCGGTCTCCGGAAGAATACGGCGTGTTGCCCGACGGGGACCCGCCGGACCGAGCGCAGGAGGCAGCCGCTACCGGCGAGCGGCCTCGAGGCGGCGGCGACATCGACTTCACCCTTGGCGAGGCCGTGCGCACGAGTGCCTTCTGGCTTCTCGGTCTTAGCCACGGCATTGCCCTGCTCCCGATCATGTCGGCGTCGGTCCATCAGTTCGCGCACATGGAGCAAGGAATGGGCCTGCGCCCCTCGTCTGCGGCGCTGGTGGTCACGGTGATGAGCGCCTTCGTTATCGCGGGACGGCTGATTGGAGGCGTCCTGGGCGACCGATGGGACAAGCGCTACGTCTATGTCATCGGCCTGGGCGGCGCGGCATCAGGCATGACCGTCTTCGCCCTGGCCACCCAGTTGTGGCACGCGATGCTCTACGGCGTCTTGTTCGGGCTGGCCTGGGGTGTCCGAGGGCCGATGGTGAACTCGATGCGGGGTGAGTATTTTGGCCGCGCGGCCTTCGGAAAGATAGCCGGGACGTCGTCCCTGATTCTGATGCCGTTCTCCATCTTCGCCCCCATCTTCGCCGGATTCATGGCCGACTCCCTCGGAGACTACAAGCTGGCCTTCCTGATCCTAGCCGGCCTGAGCGTCTTCGGAATCCTGACCGTAATGGCGATCCGCCCCCCGCCGCTCCCGCCCCGGCTGGCGAGAGCGGCCGGGCAGCGGCCCGCAACTGGGTAAGCCCTCGTCGTGGATACCGGCCTTTGCGGCCGGTATTGATCTTCTCTTGTACGTCGGTGTATCGTATTCCTACACTGAGAAAGGAGGTGATCTGTGGATTTAGTTAACAGGACCAGTGAGGTGTCTGCAGCGTAGCGGTACTCGAGGACAGTTGCGCCCCGGGTTCCGTTCGCGGAGATCCGGCAGGCACCGAACCCCGAAGCTCCTGGGCTTTGTCCACCAGGTCGGTCGATGACCGAAAAGGCTTCGGGGTTTGTTTTTGCCTTGGCCACCGTTGGCCGGATTAGCGGGCGAGCAGCCGCACGAAGACCTCGTTGCTGAGCAGCCGTCCGCGGGGGGTCAGGCGGAAGACACCCTCGTCCTCGACAACGAGGCCTTGCCCGGCACACCAGCGCAGCGTCTCGACGTGCGGGCGCAGCTCGTCGGTGCCGAAGCGCGCCGCGATTGTGTCCGTATCCAACCCACGGTCGAGACGCAGGTTCAAGATGAGCGTCTCGGACAATATTTCCGCTTCGGTTAGCTTCTCGCCAGTTTCAACCACTGGGATAGAGCCGCGGGCCCATGGCCGCTTACCGCGGCTCTCCGACGCCTTTGCCATGCGCTGCACGTACTCCGTCGGCGACTTGACGTTCCAGAATCGTTCGCCGTCGAGGTACGAGTGGGCCCCTGGGCCGACGCCGATGAAGGCCCCGTTCTCCCAATAGATCAGGTTGTGGCGACACTCGGCGCCGGGAAGAGCCCAGTTCGAGATTTCGTAATGCTCGTAGCGCGCCGCCGCCAGGGTCTCCTCGGCAATGCCATACATGTCGGCGGCGAGATCGGGGTCCGGGACCGACAGTCTTTGTTCTTCGACCTCGCCGTACATTGGCGTACCTTCTTCAACGGTCAGCGCATAGAGCGAAAGGTGGGGCGTTCCCAGCCGCACCGCCTGATCGAGGGTCGTGCGCCACTGGTCGAGAGACTGCCCGGGCAGCCCGTACATCAGGTCGACGTTGACGTTGTCGTATCCCACCGCCTGGGCGACGCGGACAGCCTCGACGGCCTGCTCCGCCGAGTGCCGGCGCGTGAGCATTGTCAACAGGCCGTCGTCGAAGCTCTGGACTCCGATGCTGATGCGGTTGATCCCCATGTCCCGCCACATGCTCATCTTCTCCGGCACAACGTCCCCGGGATTTGCCTCCGCCGTCACCTCGGCGCCGGGGTCGAGGTGAAACACGGTCCGTATGGAGGCCATGATCCGACCGATTTCGGCGCCGGGAAGCCAGGACGGCGTCCCGCCGCCGAGAAAGACCGTCGCGACCGGCGCGCGATGCAACGCCTCGCCCCAAGCCTCGATCTCGGCGGTCAGCGCTCCTATGTAGCCGGGAATCAGCCCCTCGAGACGCGTGTAGGTATTGAAGTTGCAGTAGTTGCACTTCGTCTCGCAGAAGGGGACATGGACATAGAGGCCGATGGGTTGCATGGCAAATAGGAACCGCGAACGGGGGAACAAGGAACGCGCCGAGAGCGCCGGCCACGGGCTCCTCGCCCCGCCTCGTCTCCTCCGCTAGAATTGTAGGGCCCTCCCGCAAAGGGGGTCAATGCGACGGGCCCCGAGAGGCGGAGCCGACATGGGCACTGTACACATCCTCCACGGCGAAGACGACTACTCAGCATCTGAGGCGTTGCGCGCCGTCAAGGTGGCGCTGGGGCCGGCGGAGGCGCTCGAGCCGAACACCACGGTCCTCGAGGGACGGACGCTGACACTGTCTCACCTCAAGATGGTCTGCGACGCAATCCCGTTCTTCGCCAACCACCGCCTGGTCGTCGTCGAGGGGTTGCTGGGACGTTTCGGCGAAGCCCACGCTCGCCGGGGCGGGCGGCGCGCCACAAGGGATGGCGCTAGGGGGCTCGCCGAGTGGGCCGACCTCGCGGATTATCTCGACGCCTTGCCGGAGACGACGGTCCTTGTCCTCCAGGACGGCAAGATCACGCCCGCCAACCCCTTATTAAAAGCGCTTTCGGCAAAGGTCCAGGCGCGCTATTTTCCGCCGATGCGCGGTCGCGAGCTTCAGGGATGGATCACCGCCCGGGCCCGAGACGCCGGCGCGCGGATCACGCCCCAGGCGATTGCGCTTCTTGCCGAGTTTTCCGGCGGCGACCTCCGGCTCCTCGAGCAGGAGCTTCGCAAGCTGGCCCTGTACGCCGGCGACAGCCAGGTTGACGAAGACATGATCCGCGGTCTGGTGAGCTCGGCCCGTGAAGCCCGAGTCTTCGACCTGATCGACGCCGTCGTTCAGGGACGCCAGGCCGTCGCCATGCAAACGCTCGAGATGCTGCTCTCCCAGGGCGAGCCGGTCCCTCTGATGCTGACGCTCCTCGCCCGTCAAGTCCGGCTCATGGTCCAGGCGAAGGACCTCACCGAGGCGGGAGTGCAAGGCCCCAAGCTGGGCGCCGCGCTCGGGGTCGGCTCCGACTTCGTCGTCCGCAAGGCCACCGAGCAAGCCCGCGCCTACGGCATGCCCCAACTGCGCGCCCTGTACCAGCGGTTGCTGGACACGGACCTGGCGATCAAGACCGGCGAACTCCAGGACAACCTGGCGCTCGAGCTCCTGGTGGCGGAGGCGTCGATCAGGAGTCCTTCGTCGCCTTCACGGAGAACATGAGGGGGACGCGGCCGCGGTTTGGGCCGGTCAGTCTCCACCTTCCGTCAGCGTCTTCCTCCATCGACGGCACGATGGGATACGAGGAGTAGGGGTACTCGCGGAGGCGCTCTATCCGCAGCCCGACGTCCAGCAGGGCTGTCACGACCTCGCCGACGGCGTGGCCCCACTCATACGAAGCGTTCTCGACCACGGCGGAGCGGTCGGCGTAGGAGCCGTCCAGTTGCCAGCGAAGCGGCTCGTCCTCCTGGAAGTACGGCGACTCGGGTAGTGCCACCTGGGCGTCGATGGTGTCGTGGAAGACGTGGGTGAACGGGTGGAACTCGACCAGGTGGAACGCCCCGCCTCGCCGCAGAAAGCGCATCACGATCCGCGCCCAGCGGTCGAGGTGGGGTAGCCAATACAGGGCTCCGTAGGAGCTGAACACGATGTCGAACTCTTCGTCGAGCACGTCGGGCAGGTCGTAGAGGTCGCTCCGAATGAAGCGCGCGGGGACGTCCAGATCGCGGCTGAGCCTCGTGGCGAGGCTGATGGCCTCGTCCGAGATGTCTACACCGGTAACGCGAGCCCCGAGCCGGGCCCATGAAAGCGTATCCATGCCGAAATGGCACTGGAGATGCAGCATCGATGTCCCGGCGACGTCGCCCAACTGCTCAAGCTCGGTTGCTTTGAGGGATGAGGCCCCGTTTCGGAACGCGTCGAGGGCATAAAAGTCGGACCGGGCATGAATCGGGACGAGCTCGTTCCAGAGTCGCCGATTGAGCTCCGTGTAGCGCCTGGCGTCGTCTGCTTCCATAGCGGGTCGCTAATCGTGCCTGATGGGCTAATCGTGCCTGATGGGATTGTAGCAAGCGACGAAGTGATCGGACTCGAGCTCAACCAGCTCGGGCATGGGCTTGATACGGCAGACGCTCATGGCCTTGTTGCACCTTGGAAGAAACGGACACTCCTCACTGAGATCGAGCAGGTCGGGCGGCGTGCCAGGCAGGGAGGGGAGGATCGTCTCCAGGCGATCGAGCCGGGGGACGGCCTGGAGCAGCGCCCAGGTGTACGGGTGCAACGGCCGCGAGAGAACCGCCGCCGCTGTGCCCCGCTCCACGATGTAGCCGCCGTACATCACGGCAATCCGATCGGCCATTCGGGCGATGACCCCCAGATCGTGACTGATTAGGATGAAGCTGGTGCCGGTCTCGTCCTTCAGACGTTGCAGCTGGTCCAGTATTTCGCCCTGGACCGTCAGGTCGAGCCCCGACGTTGGCTCGTCAGCGATGATGATCTTGGGCTTCATGATCATCGCGATAGCCAGGGCGACTCGTTGCCGCATGCCCCCGCTGAGCTGAAAGCTGTATTGCTCCATCGCCGCTTCCGGCTGCGGGATGCCGACTTCGTGGAGCGCCTCGATGGCGCGTTCCCTCGCCTCGCGCTTCTTCAGCTTGAGATGGGCGATCAAGACCTCTTCGACTTGCTCGCCGATTTTGAGGATCGGGTTCAGGCTGGCCGTCGCGTCCTGGAAGACCATCGCGATCTCCTTGCCGCGGATGGGGCGCACCTTCCATTCGCTCATCCGCAGGAGGTCCTGCCCTTCGTACAGAACTTCGCCGCCGACGATCTTCCCGGGACGCGTAATCAAGCGCAGGATCGAAAGCGCCATGGCCGTCTTCCCGGAGCCGCTCTCACCGACGATGCCGAGAACCGTCCGCGGCTCGAGCGACAGACTCACGCCGTTCACCGCCCGGACCGTCCCGTTCCGAAAGGAGAACTCGGTCCGGAGTCCCCGAATTTCGAGCATCGCGTGGTTGGCCATGGCTTCATCCCTTGCGGGCGGAGCGGAGAGACACCCCCAAACCCCCTAAAGGGGGTTCAAGGTAGCCCTTCGGGCTAATTGTTAGTGAAGGGGCACATCCCCTTCAACCCCTGCCAAAGGGGCTCCGCCCCTCCGGACTCCCTGGTTCCAATTCTGGGTAGCCCCCTCCGTCATTCCGGTCCCCCGGCCAGCCGGGGACTCTCGGTCCGACCGGAGCGAAAGCCGGAATCCAGTCCCGGCGGCCGACTGTGTGGGGGCAGGTCCCCTTCGACTTCCCTCTGGGCAGGCTCTGGGGCTCTGCCCTCTAGGCTCGCCTTGTTTCAATCCTTTGTCCACCCGCGGCCTTTAGGACCCGGCGGCCCCGTTGCGGAGGTCCACAGGGTGGAAACGCCCCGCCTTGATCTCGGCGACGAGATCTTCGAGCCCCGTGATCGTCCGTTCGAACTCGGTGGCGCAGGTCCCGATGTCGGCGGCAACGTGGGAGTCGCTGGCGCCGACCGCGGGCTTGCGCTGCCCTTCGCAGACATCCCGCGAGAACCTGTTCTGGGCCGGCGAACCCCGACCGTTGAGGGTCTCGACGCCGTCGGCAAGGCGGAGGCCCGGGTTCCGACCCGCCTTGGCCACCTGCTCGATGTAGGGGGCGACCCACGGTCCCTCGTCGGCGTGGAAGTTCCTACGGTATGGGTGGGCCGCCAGCATCACGCCCCCGGCCTGGGCCACTTGCTGCTTCAGGAACTCGGCGCGGTGCATGCCGAAGACGTATCTCTCGAGGCCGAGGACCAGCATGTGCCCCTCTTCGGTGGTGATCTCGCAGCCCGGGATCACCAGGAAATCGTGCCGGCGGCCGAGAGCGCGCACCTCCTCGACGTCCCAGAAGAAGTCGTGCTCGGTGATGCAGATCGCGTCGAGGCCGGCGGCCTTGTTCCCCTCGATCAGCTCCTCGGGCCGGAGGTTGCTGTCCATGGAATGCCACGTCGTGTGGGCGTGGAGGTCGATGAGCATGGCGCGTCAGTTTCCCATCGGCCCGCGACGGAAGTCAAGAAGACGTCAATGCGCTTCTCAACGGTGGAGTCGTGCCGATCAACGTTGCACCGGGAGGCCCAAGGGGGCGGAGCCACAGGCCACTGAGGGCACTCATCACCCCAGCGTCCCCGGGGAGTCCAGGGAGGCGGAGTCCCTTTGGCAGAGGTTGAAGGGGATGTGCCCCACACGAGACAGTCGGGACTGGATTCCGACCTACGGAGTAACGAAGGTGAACCCTCCCGGAGAGTCCAGAGGGGCAGAGCCCCTTTGGCAAGGGTTGAAGGGGATGTGCCCCTTCTCTAACCGATAGCCCAGAGGGCTATCTTGAACCCCCTTCAGGGGTTTTGGGGGTCTCCCCAGCGTCCCCCTACGCCGACGCCCTCGAGAACGGTACGATCCGCATCCCCATCCCTGGGTCGACGTCGAAGTTGATGATGTTCCCGGTGGTCTGCTGGGCGCCGCGGACCTTGGCCACTTCGAGGGTCTTCATCAACCGATCGCCCACCGCCTCGGTGCGCAGCCGCAGATGAGCGTCGCACATCGAGCCGATGCGGACCAGCGTCGATTCGCTGAACGCATAGGAGTGGGCAATCAGAGCGATGGTCATCCCGCTGCTGCAGTAGTCCATCGTCTCCTCGAAGAACGCGACTACCTCCTCCACCGACGAGTGGGCGATGAACGTCGTCACCGAATCGACAATCACCAGGTCTTGAAGCCGCTGGCGCTGGAACGCGTTCAGGAGGCTTTGAAAGGACTTTTCGGCGCCCGCCTGGCCCTGGGCCTTCACCGGAAAGATCTTGAGCCTCCCCAGGAGGAGAAAATCGATGATGTCCAGATTCAGGCTGAGCATCTGGCGGATCAGGCTCTTGACAGTGTTCTTGGTGGTCATTACGGTGACGCGGAAGCCGGCCATGCTCGTCCCATAGAGTAGCTGCTGGCTCAGCACCGACTTTCCCGAGTCCGAAGCCCCTTCGATCAGTATCAGGGAGCCCAGGGGTATTCCACCACCGATCTTCTTGTCCATCTCGGAGTCGCCGCTGGTCACGACCCGTTTCTTGCGCTCTTGTTCCATAGGTCCCCCCGGTGGCTGGGCATGCGCCCGCACCTTCGACGTTAGAGTGGGTCGGGCTCGGAGCGAAGGGTGCGCCACCCGCACGGGACGCCGGGATACAGGGGGCCAAGCATCGGGAAAACCCGTTTCAGAGGAATGAGGCGACACGCCCAGTGGGGGCTCAGGACGGTCGCCGGCGGTGAAGCCACCAGACAATGAATAACGCCAGTGGGCGAAGCGGTGGCGGCGATGGCAGCGCCCAGGCCAGATTCGGGGGACACCCGTGGGTGGCCGGACCCACGCCATCGCGAGGAGTCCGGACGGGCCTTTGGCGCGATGCGAAGACCCTCCGAAAACCAGTCGCTCCACCCTTGACAGCCCTGGGCCCCCTACCTATACTTACCAGGTCTGACGTCGGAAGTTCCGACGGAACCCCCACCCATATCAAGGAAGTTGAAGAAAGCGTTGGCCAACAGCACCTAAGACAGTAGTCAGGTGTCCCTGAGCATCTCCTGAGCGGCTCGGTCAGACATCGGGCCGCTCTCCTTGTCCGAAACCAACGCAAACCTGTTCGATCGCGGGTCCGGGGCCCGAAGCAGACGGCTTACCAGCATCGGAACGAGCATGGGCTCGGCGTCGTCAGCGCCGCCGGACCGAAGGGTCCGTGGGCGCCGAGGGCGTCCCGTCAAGGCGGGGCATCCGAGCCGACCGGGGAAAGACCCGGCGGCGGCACTTTAATAACCGAAGAGCGAGCAATAGCCGAAAGCTTCTCGTCGTACTTTAATGTAGGTCAAGCTACAAAGGGCCGGCGGTGGATGCCTAGGCGCCAAGAGCCGATGAAGGGCGCGGTAAGGCTGCGAAAAGCCTCGGTCAGCCGTCTAACAGGCTAAGCCGGGGATTCCCGAATGGGGTAACCCCCTCCGGTGAAACCGGAGGACTCCTGGTTGAACAAAATAGACCAGCGAGAGGTAACCAGGGGAACTGAAACATCTTAGTACCCTGAGGAAAAGAAAGTATTCCCTGAGTAGTGGCGAGCGAAAGGGGAAAAGCCTAAACCCGAAGGACTTAACGGACTGGAGTCCTATGTCTTTGGGGTGTTGTAAGGCATGGCCGGCAGAGCTCCAGCGTCTGCCGAGGAGTTACAAATCCGATCTCTAGCCAAAGGTCCCTGGAAAGGGCCACCAAAGAGGGTGACTGTCCCGTAGGCGAAAGAGAAAGGACTCCTGTCATGTCCTTGAGTACCACGGGGGCACCGAGGAGCCTCGTGGGAAGCTGGGGTGACCACGCTCCAAGGCTAAATACTCTTGGCGACCGATAGTGAACAAGTACCGTGAGGGAAAGGTGAAAAGCACCCCGGGAGGGGAGTGAAATAGATCTGAAACCACCGGCTTACAAGCGGTCAGAGTCCTGACTTCGGTCGGGATGATGGCGTGCCTATTGAAGAATGAGCCAGCGAGTTGTTCGGCGTGGCAAGGTTAAGGGACTGGAGTCCTGGAGCCGAAGCGAAAGCGAGTCCTAATAGGGCGACGAGTCGCGTCGAGCAGACCCGAAACCGGGTGAGCTACCCATGGCCAGGGTGAAGTGAGTGTAAAAGCTCATGAAGGCCCGAACCCATGTCTGTTGCAAAAGGCAGGGATGAGCTGTGGGTAGAGGTGAAATGCCAATCGAACCCGGAGATAGCTGGTTCTCCCCGAAATGCATTTAGGTGCAGCCTCAAGGATAACCATCGGGGGTAGGGCACTGGATGGGCTAGGGGGCGTGAGCTTACCAAACTCAACCAAACCACGAATACCGATGGGGTGACCTTGGGAGTGAGACAGTGGGGGATAAGCTCCATTGTCGTGAGGGGAACAGCCCAGACCATCAGCTAAGGTCCCAAAGTGAAGGCTTAGTGTGCAAGGAAGTCAGTTCGCTAAAACAGCCAGGAGGTTGGCTTAGAAGCAGCCACCCTTTAAAGAGTGCGTAATAGCTCACTGGTCGAGGGAATTGGCGCCGACAATTCAACGGGGCTCAAGCCTTTCACCGAAGCTATGGCTCCGACTTAGGTCGGAGGGTAGGGGAGCGTTCCCAGGGCAGTGAAGGTAGCCTGTGAGGGCTGCTGGAGCGTTGGGAAGTGAGAATGCTGGCATGAGTAGCGTAATCCTGGTGAAAACCCAGGACACCGGAAGTCTAAGGTTTCCTACGCAACGTCAATCGGCGTAGGGTAAGGCGGGCCTAAGGCGAGGCCGAAAGGCGTAGCCGATGGACAGCAGGTCAAGATTCCTGCCCCGCTGACCGTTCGTTTTAAGGCTCAGGGGGGACGCAGTAGGGTAGGCGGTGCGTGCCCATTGGACATGGTACGTCCCCAAATGTAGGGAAGTACGCCGCAGGCAAATCCACGGCGTGCGTTTGACCCGAGGTGCGGGGTAAGCGGTTACTTCGGTAACGGCAATACCGTTGATCCCACACTGCCAAGAAAATCCTCGGAGCTAGACCGGTCAGCGTCCGTACCGTAAACCGACACAGGTGGACGATCCGAAAACGGATAAGGTGGACGAGAGAACCCTCGTTAAGGAACTCGGCAAAATTACCCCGTAACTTAGGGAGAAGGGGGGCTCCGCAGCGTGAATGAGCTTGCCTCTGGAGCGCCGTGGAGCCGCAGATAATTGGCCCGGGCGACTGTTTAACAAAAACACAGGTCTCTGCCAAAGCGTAAGCTGAGGTATAGGGGCTGACGCGTGCCCAGTGTCGGAAGGTTAAGGGGAGAGGTGAGAGCTTTGAACCGAAGCCCCGATGAACGGCGGCCGTAACTATAACGGTCCTAAGGTAGCGAAACCCCTTGTCGGGTAAGTTCCGACCCGCATGAAACGCGTAACGACTTGGGCGCTGTCTCAACGAGGGACTCGGCGAAATTGAAGTACCCGTGAAGATGCGGGTTACCCGCAGCAGGACAAAAAGACCCCGTGAAGCTTTACTGTAGCTTGGCATTGATTCGGGGCTAACGATGCGTAGCATAGGTGGGAGGCTTGGAACTCCGATTTGCGGATCGGAGGGAGCCATTAGTGAAATACCACTCTTCGTTGGTTTTGGATCTAACCACTTCCGTGAATCCGGAAGTGAGACCGTGCCTGGTAGGCAGTTTGACTGGGGCGGTCGCCTCCTAAAGAGTAACGGAGGCGCCCAAAGGTTCCCTCAGGGCGGATGGAAATCGCCCGTGGAGTGCATTGGCATAAGGGAGCTTGACTGCGAGACCTACAAGTCGAGCAGGTGGGAAACCAGGGCAAAGTGATCCTACGGTTCCGTGTGGAAGGGCCGTGGCTTATCGGATAAAAGCTACTCCGGGGATAACAGGCTGATCGTGCCCAAGAGTTCGCATCGACGGCACGGTTTGGCACCTCGATGTCGGCTCGTCGCATCCTGGGGCTGAAGGCGGTCCCAAGGGTCCGGCTGTTCGCCGGTTAAAGCGGTACGCGAGCTGGGTTCAGAACGTCGTGAGACAGTTCGGTCTCTATCCGCTGCGGGCGCAGGAGGTTTGAGGGGAGCTCTCCCTAGTACGAGAGGACCGGGAGGGACCAACCACTGGTGTGCCAGCTGTCCCGCCAGGGGCACCGCTGGGTAGCTATCGTTGGGCAGGGATAAGCGCTGAAAGCATCTAAGCACGAAGCCCACCCCAAGATGAGACCTCCAACCTACCGTAAGGTAGGATAAGACCCCAGGAAGACTACCTGGTTGATAGGCGGCAGGTGTAAGCACGGCAACGTGTTCAGCTGAGCCGTACTAATCGGTCGAATGCTTGACCTACATTAAAGTAGGCCGAGAAGTTTCTCTCCTCTTCGGAGGAGCGGCAATGCTCGCTCTTTGGCTCACCCGTCGCGGGGTGGAGCAGTGGCAGCTCGTCGGGCTCATAACCCGAAGGTCGCAGGTTCGAGTCCTGCCCCCGCTACCAAGCCTGACAGAATGTAAAGGCCCCGGGAGCTATTCCCGGGGCCTTTCGCTTGCCCCTGCGGGTCGACTCTATCGCCAGCCCCCGAGTAGGGTGGGCATGTTCTTCTCCACCTCTTCCCAAGTCCAGCCGCCTTGCTTTTGCCAGTCCCTGGAGAAGACTCGTGTCTGCCGGGCGCTCGACCAATAAGAGAGCTTCGTCGCCGCGATGCCGAATATGCGGCCGTTTATGTAATCGGCTTTGTCGCTGCAAAGAAACGCTATGATGGGACCCGTGTAGTCCATGGGCGCCATGAGCGCATCCGTGATTTCGTCGAACCGCTTCCTGCTCCAAGACCCGGAGTCGACCTTCGGCCCGAGCCTGGCGACCATCTCCGAGGCCTGCTCGCTCTCGTTGTCCCTTGAGTACCTCGTTCCGATGATCGGGGAGAACGCGTTGCAGGTTACCCCGTATTTCCCCATCTCGAGAGCGGTCGCATAGGTCAGACTGGCGATCCCTCCCTTGGCGGCGGCGTAGTGTACCGGCTCCGTCCCCAGCCATGCGTCTGAGATACAGTTCACGATCCTCCCGTATCCCTGGTCCCGCATCAGGGGCGCCGCGTGCTTGATGAGGTTGAACGTCCCTTTTAGATGGATGGCTATCGTCCTGTCCCATGCCTCTTCCGAGATCGTGAAGAGGTTGTTGCCGGGCTTGTTCCCAGCGATGTTGCACAGTATGTCTATGCTGCCGAAGCTGCCGACACAGGTGTCGACCATGTCCCTCGCAGCCTGAAAATCGGCCACGTCGCCGTAATGCGGCACGGCTCCTACCCCTAGTTGACGGCACTCTTCCATGACTGCGTCCGCGCGCGATCTGTCTGCTCCCGTCCCGTCTATCTCGGCTCCCAGGTCGCACACCACAACGTTGGCCCCTTCTTGAGCCAGTGCCAAAGTCATCGCCTTGCCAATTCCCTTACCGGCGCCGGTTATGACAGCGTTCCTGCCCTTCAGTCTTTCACCCATCACTCACCTCCTTGCTCGACCGCCACCAATCCGGTCAGTAGACCAGCGGATCTCTTTTTTGGCAAATTGGAGCTTGGGAACCGGAGGTCGGAGCCCGCTCCCTCCGGGGACGCCCGGGTATAATGACCCATGCATCCGAACCCAGCCACTAAATCGAGGTGTCTCTTCATGCTCAAAGTCGGCGATCCAGCCCCCAACTTCACCACCAAAGACCATACCGGCGCCGAGGTGACCCTTGCCGATCTGCGTGGCAGCAAGGTCTGGCTCTGGTTCTACACCTCTCCTGGGGGTAACAACTGAACCGTCCACAGTCACGGGTACCGTGACAACTGGGCGACTTGGCAAGAGAAGCAGATCGAGGTGCTCGGCGTCAACGATCGGGACGCTGCCGATGCGTCCGCGTGGGTAGAGCGCGAGGCCCTGCCGTTCCGCGTGCTCGTCGACTCCGACCGTTCCATCGGCCTGGCGTACGGGATCTCCGAGCCAAGCGTAGAGAAGTACGTGGCCAACAACGCGGAGGGCCGCAGGCCTGCCGTCTTGATCGACGAGCAGGGCAACGTGGCAATGACACTCCCCGACCTGCGCACCGTCGATGATCAGCTGGAGGCGTTGAAAGCCCTCGCCTGACGAGTGTGCCCATTGATGCCACAGATTCCGGCGGCGTTTCCACTCCTGACCTTGGCCTTCCCTTCGCTAGGCCGATTCGCTACAGTAACGTCCGGCCCGAACGGAGACAGCACCTCATGAGCCGACCCCTGGACAGAATCACCATCTTCGATATGACCCACGCGGCTGTGGGCCCCTGGGCGACCATGATGATGGCCGGGCTCGGCGCCAACATCATCAAGGTCGAGGTCCCTACCGGCGACCTCCAACAGCGGATTCCGCCGCGGCAGAACAATTTTGGCACCATCTACGCCCACTGCAGTCTGGGAAAGCGGAGCATCGTCCTGAACCTGAAGGACGAGGTCGACCGCGCCAAGGCCTACCGCATCCTGAGCCACGCCGACGTGTTCATCGAGAACATGCGGCCAGGGGCTGCCGCTCGCCTGGGCTTCGACTACGAAACGGTCGCTAGAATAAAACCGTCGATCATTTATGTGGACTCGTCGGCCTGGGGGCCGAGAGGCCCGATGGGCCGCAACACCGGCGCCGACGGCCCGGTGCAGGCCTTCTCCGGCTTCACCAGCCTCAATGGCGCCCCGGGCGGCCCCGTGGAATACCTCCGCGCCTTCGGCTACATCGACCTGAACGCGAGCCAATCCGTGGCCCTCTCGCTGCTCGAGGCCATCCTGAGGCGCACCAGGACCGGTGAGGGCCAGTACGTCGAGACCACGATGCTCGGCGCCTCGATGCTCTTACAGTCGAGTCGCATCGCAGAGTACGTTGCGTCGGGGAAAGCCCCACAGCGGCTGGGCAGCGCCTCTCCCACCATCGTCCCCGATCAGGCCTTCCGCTGCCTCGACAGGGCCTATCTGGCCGTCAGCGCGGTCACCGAGGTCCAGTGGCAGGCCCTTTGCCAGGCGGTGGGCGCGGCTCATCTCGCCGCCGACCCGCGTTTCAGCACCAACGGGGGTCGGGTCGAACACCGGGACGAGCTTATCCCCGAACTCGAAAGCATCTTCCAGAGCAAGCCCCGGCGGTGGTGGCAGATCAGGCTCGCCGAGGCTGGCGTTCCGTATGCCCGGCCCATGGAGTTCGAACAGCTACGGCACCACCCTCAGGTGCTCGACAACCTCTTCCTTCAGTCCCTCGACGTGGCCCACGCGGGGACGATGACCTTCGCCGACTACCCCTGGCGCTTTTCAGAGGCGCCCATCGAGCTCCGGCCGCCGCCCTACACGGGCAGGGACACCCAGGAGATCATCGACGAGTACGGAGAAGAGGCCCCCTCGAATGGCGCCGCGCCCAGCGTGGATGGCGCCGAGACAATCGAGGGCACTCTCGATGGCGTAACGGTTATCGAAGCGACCCAGGGGCTTTGCGGGCCCCTTGCAGGAATGATCCTCGCCCGCATGGGCGCGCGAGTCGTCAAGATCGAGCCGCCGGGAGGCGACTACGCCCGAGGCTACGGCCCGCCCTTCGTCGACGGCGATGAGGGTGCGGCGCACTTCTTCCTGAACCGCAACAAGGAATCGATGACCCTGGACCTCGAGGCCGAGAAGGACCAGTCGCGGCTGCGCGAGCTGGTGAAGGATGCCGACGTGCTGCTCGAAGACCTGGGGCCGGGACGCGCCGAGGCCCTCGACATAGGGCATCCTCGCCTGGTGCACTGCGCAATCACCCCCTTTGGCGAAACGGGCCCGCTGGCGGAAAGCCCGGGTTCCGAGCTTGTCGTCCAGGCGATGACCGACTGCTTCTCCGGCCTCGGCGCGCTCGGCCAGCCCCCGGTTCGGCTTGGGGCCGACGTTGCCAACATGAACACCGGGATGCATGCCACACAGGGCGTGCTCGCGGCCCTGATCCACCGCCGCGCCACCGGCAAGGGCCAGCGCGTGGCCGTCAGCCTTCTCGGCAGTACCCTCCACATGCGGGGGATTATCTGGACGGCCCAGGCGAACCCCGACGAGTGGATCGGGCACCCTGTGGAACACGCCACCTCGCCCGTCAACTCGGGCTACGCGACCAAGGACTTACGGGTCTTCTTTGGGCTGGGGCGGGGCAACGAAGAGCGCTTCCTCGACCTGCTCAAGGAGCTGGGCATGGAGGGATGCATCGACGACCCGCGGTTCGCCAACGGCGGCGAGCTGGCGACGGGCACTCGGATCTTCGCCCACCAGGTCAAGCCCATGTGGGAGCGCGCTTTCGCCCAGATGACCTCTCAGGAGGTCATCGACCTGATAGTCCGCTACGGCGGCGAGGCCGAGCGATTGAACGACTACCCCGCCCTGTTCGCGCACCCCCAGGTCGAGGCCGTAGGCATCCTGACCGAGGTCGAGCACCCGAAGGCCGGCCGCCTCAAGTGGATCAAGCTCCCCTGGGAGATCGAAGGCGCGCGGCACATCGATTGACCGGCCCAATCATGCCTGATCGCAGCGCAACCCCAGCGCAAGTGAAGTCCAGGGACGGCGGCATGCAGTTCGGCCTGTTCTACATCGTCCCTTGGCACGAGAGCGGGACGGCGGAACAGGCCCTCCGCGAGGCGCTCGAGCAGATCGAGTACGCCGAGGCGCTGGGCTTCGACGAGGTGTGGCTCGGCGAGCACCACTTCTCCCGCCACGGCATCCTCTCCGGCATCTTCACGTTCCTGGGCCAGGTCGCAGCCCGGACCAAGCGCATGCGCATCGGCACCGGGATCGTCGCTCTGCCCTTTCACAACCCGGTCCTGGTGGCCGAGGAGATGGCGATGCTCGACGTGCTCAGCGGCGGGCGGGTCGACTTCGGCGTCGGCTCCGGCTACCAGCGCGGCGAATACGAGGGCCTGGGCGTGGACATCGACGAGGCGCGGGACCGGTTCCGCGAGGCCGTCGATGTCATCCGGCTAGCCTGGACCAGCGAGACCCTCACCTTTCACGGCAGGTTTACCGACGTCGCCGACAAGGCGGTGATCCCCAAGCCGCTCCAGAAACCGCACCCGCCAATGTACGTCGCCGTCAGCACGAGCCCCGAGACCGTGGACTACGCCGCGAGCCAGGGCCTGCCCATCATGGGCGGCGGTCCGACAGCCGTCATGGGCCATACGCCCGACGTGATCCGGCTCTGGCGCGAGCGGATGGACTTCTATGGACACCCCCATGAGCACGTGCGCATCCCGGTGAGCATGAGCGCGTACGTGGCGCCCACCGCCGAGGAGGCCGAGAGCGACCCCCTCCCGTACCAGGACTACACCGTGAAAATGCTGGCGAAGCTCGGCTCCCCCGGCGACAAGACCGGGAAGATGGCGAAGGGCTTCGAGCGCTGGGGCGACCGCCAGCGGGACAGGGAGACGCTTGCCGAACAGAACGAGAAGATCGGCCTCCAGCCCCTGCGCGGCACCCCGGAGATCGTCGCCGAGCGCCTCGCGGTCGTCCGGGACCTGGGCATCGACCGGCTGTTCGGACATTTTGGCTTTCCCGGACTGCCTCACGACAAGGTCATGCGCTCGATGGAACTGTTCGCCACGAAGGTGATGCCGCACTTCCGCAGCACACCGGTCCGATAGGCCTTCCCACTCCGCTTCGCGGACTTCTCGCGGCAGCCGCGCCAACGCGAGGTTGACACCGGAATTGAGCATCGCTATACATGAGCCACAACATCTCAAGGAGGCAGCATCGGCACTGAAGAGAACAAGGCGAGGGTACGGCAGTTCGTCGCCGACATCATCGTGGGAGACAATTTGGACAAGATCGGCGACTATCTCACGGACGATTACGTCGACCACACCTTGCCGCCGGGCGTACCGACCGGGGTCGAGGGGTTCACGCAGATGATAGCCATGTTCAAGGGCGCCTTCCCGGACCTGAGGGTGACGGTAGACGATATGATCGCCGAGGGCGACAAGGTGGTCATGCGCGGCACCAACAGCGCCACCCACAAAGGCGACCTGATGGGCATCCCCGCCTCAGGCAAGCCAATCAACTTCTCCGAGGTCCACATCGTGCGCCTCGTCGATGGCAAGTTAGCCGAACACTGGGCCGTTGAAGACCAAATGACCATGATGCAACAGATCGGCGCTATCCCCGAAATGGGCGGCTAGACGCAACGGCTTCGCAGACGCAAGAACGGCCCCGGTGCTGAGCCGGGGCCGTTCTCTTTATTTCGCGGCAAGCCCTAACGCCTGAGCGTGGGCGAGTGCTCGACGCAGGGGCGGGTGCTCCAGTCGCCGGTGGCGGAGCTGCGGAAGAAGCCGCCCGCGGCCAGCGCCCCGCCGTCCATGTGGATGGTGGTGCCGGTGACCCACGCCGAGAGGTCGGAGGCGAGGAAGAGAGCGATCCCCGCGGCGTCGTCTGGGGTGCCGTAGCGGCCCATGGGAATCCAGTACGGGATCATCCACTGCGCCTCCTCGGGGATCATGCGCGTGGGCTGGACCTGGAGCGTCTCGGTGGTCTCGGGGGCGATGGCGTTGACGCGGATGCGGTCCGGGCCGAGCTCGAGGGCCAGACTCTTGGTGAACTGGGTGATACCCCCGTTGAACGCCGAGTAAGCGGCGAGGCCGGGGATGCCGCGGAAGGCCTCGATGCTCGAGATGTTGATGATGGAGCCGCCCTCGCCGCGTTCGATCATGCGCGGCGCGATCGCCCGGGTAACGTAGAAGACGTGCTTCAGGTTGACGCGGTAGTGGGCCTCCCAGTCGTCCTCGTTGCTCTCGACGAACTTGCTGCGAAGCCGCAGGTGGTCGCCGACATTGTTCACGAGGATGTCGACCCGTCCGTAGGCGTCGAAGGCCTCGGCGGTCATCTTTGCGACCTGGTCGCGCTCCTGGACGTCGACCACGGAAGCGAGGGCGTCACCGCCGGCAGCGCGTATCTCATCCACAGTCTCGCTGGCTCGCTGCACGTCTTGCTCGGCGACGACAACTCTGGCGCCGAAGTGGGCCAACGTCTGGGAAATGCTCTTGCCGATGCCGCCACCGCCACCGGTGATGAGGGCGACCTTGTTTTCGAGGGAGATGGCGCTGTGATCAAGCATGGCAGCCTCCTAGTGCGTGGTAGAAAAAACGTACAGGGTCGAAAAACGCCCGGAGTGTACCACGGGACCAGCGCAGGGAAGGCCGGATGGGGCGTTATGTCAACAAGGAGCGGCTAACCGGAGAACGCGGTGTCGACGGACGCCGACTCGTCGATGAACTCCTGGAACGTGATCTGCAACCTGTGGAACAGGTCGACGCGCGTCTGGTCCTCGCCGTGGACGTCGAAGGGATGCCGCAAGAGACTGAGCCGGTTCAGCGTGTGATCGGAATCGGCGCGACCGTTGACCCTGATGTTCTCGATCATCTCTTTCCAGTCGCCGTAGGCCCCCTTGAAGACCCAGTCGGGGTCGAAGCCCCGGACCTCGGCCGCCGAGAGCTCCTGGACATCCACGCACTCATAGACCTCGAAGACAGCGCCGAAGAACCGGTCGCGGTCCATCTCGTCGTTGGCCTTGACCGAGAAGACGCCTCGGGAATCGACGAAGCCGAAGCGTCGGTACTTTTCGGTCTGGGCGTTCATCAGCTCCCCGAGAGCCTGGAACCACTCGACCGAAGGAAAGATGGCATTCTTGATGACGACACTCATTGCTAGAACGGCGCCTCCTCGGGTATCAGACAGCGGTCGCGTCGAGGCAACCCGATGACGTCGAGCCGGCCGAGGTAGCGCTGCGAAAACTGGGGCCAGAACTCCCGCAATACGCCGTAACCCCGTTCGAGCTCCGCTACGCCGCCGCCCAGTAGCACCGCGAGCGGCTCGATGACTCTGGGGTTGAGCAGGTGCTCGGCGACCTGCTGCGGCTCGATGAGGTCGGCGATCGCATGCAGCCTGGCGACCACCCCATCTCTGTCCGGACAGTGCGTCAGATAGTACTGGAGCCGCTTGCAGCCCCAGGCGACGTGCCGGGCCTCGTCCTGGACCATCTGGCGGAACAGGTCGCGGTCGAACGAGCTCTGGGCCGCGGCCTCACCGAGACGCATCACGTCCAGCACCAGCCCGTTGAACACCACGTTGAGGGCGAACACAGCGGCGTTAAAGTCGCGCTCGTGCTCACCCTCGAAGCCGTGAGAGGCCTCGTTGCACACCTCGAGGACGCCGGCGTCAAAGCCTTCCACCTGGACGCCCATGCCTCCGCCGTTGGAAAGGATCCGCTTGCGCAGGATGCCGGCGTGCACGTTGTAGTCGAACAGCTCGTAGGCCAGGTAGCTCTTGACCTCGAGAAACTGATAGTGGATGCGGCCGTTATAGGGCCCGATCACGTCGGAGCAGAAGTACTGGGCCTGGATCAGATAGGTGAGGAGTTGGTCGAACGCACGCTCAATCTCCGGGGGGAGCGGCTCCATCTCTTCCCATCGTAGGGTCAAAGCCGGGCGCCACTGTCGCGCCAGGGCCTCCTCCGCCAGGGCCGCCACTTCCGGCGCCCAGACCTCGTACTTGCGCTCCAGCTCCCGTTGCGTCCCGTGCTTCGGCGCCAGCTTATCCCCCAGCTCGTCGGGGATTCCGGGGTGCAGCTTCACATGGCGGCTGTGCAGCAGGCGCTTGAAGCCGACTTCGGCCGGTTCCGGGGCCGGGCTCACCCTGTTCACCGCATCAAAGGTCAGTCCCTCGGGCCCGGGCTCAGCCTTGATCCCCCAGGCCGACCAGGTATCGCCATCCACAGGACTTGTGAACCAATCGTGGAGCGTTCGCTCCCGGATCCGGACTGCGTGGGGATGGTTCGCCAGCCGCTCCAACACCTCGCCGTCCGGAGGCAACGGCCGCGGCGCCACCTTCTCGTATGGCATGATCCGTACGCGTTGTCGCTTGGCCATCGTGATCGGTCTCTCAGCTCGTTCCGGCCCGCGCCGACAGGCGGACTTCGACGTTGTAGCTCGGCTTCTGCGCCGCCCTCACCTTGGGGCAGGTCCCTTTGCCCCCTTCACAGGCGAAGCAGGTCCAGGCCTCAGACCCAGGTTTTCGCCACAACACGTTGTCGCACACGGAACAACGCTCCTTCAGCTCCGAGCATTCCCAGTCGCGAAGAGCCGACTTCTCGCTCAGAGGACAGCCGCGGCCATGACAGATGATGGACTGAGAGTCGAGCTTGATACAGTCGACCGGGCAGACCTCGGGGCAAACGCCGCAATCGTAGCAGAGCATCGGGTCGATGATGAACGTACCGCGAAAGTTCTCGAGACGGCTGATCGCGAAGGTGTCGCAGACGAACTCGCACGCGCCGCAGCTGATACAGACGTCGTCTTCGATGTAATAACTCATCCGAGCCCTGGGCGTCCCCCTGCTTCTGTCCGTTGATGATACAACGTTCCCTAAACGCTTGGGGGAAAGCAGGGGTCACGATCGGTCTGACTGGAGAAGACGCGTGGTGTCCTCAACCAGGGTCTTTTGGCTTCGGTCAGGTCGCGCTACGGTTCCCACCGTCGCGGTGTGATGGACGTATTCTCACTCGGCCGCTGCCTGGCCTTCGGGCTTAAAGGACCAAATGGCCAGCGGAACCGCATCATGCTTCGAAGCAGTGGGTTGGGACGCACGAAGGCCCGCGACGACGGAAAGAGGAGCTCGAACAGAAGATTCGGTAGGACGATGCCGAGGAAGAGGACTACGAGGAGTTCCCCGGTGGTTTGAAGCGCGCTCACCGCTCGGGCCTCTTACCCAAAGACACTTCCTGCAAACCTCCATGAGGCGACGGTCAGAAGTCATAGTACAAGAGGGAGACGCCAGCCTCAAGACCACCTGCCCCCTCGATGTCGTGAACCTGCTACACTATACGATGCCGTCGGTTAGCGGCTCAGAACAGAGCGCCCGAGGGTTGATCATGACGGGGCATAGCGCAGCTAGGCAGCGCGCCACGCTCGGGTCGTGGAGGTCCTGGGTTCGAATCCCAGTGCCCCGACCAGCAAGCCAAACGGCCACCCGTGCGGGTGGCCGTTTCTTTTTCTCCTCTCGATCTGACAGCCGGCCCCCGTCATTGGGATGCTTGGCCCGGAGCAGCGGCGAGGTTGCGACCCGTCGGTCAAGTAGACTGGAGGTAATTAGGGAGTGGTTTGACAGGCGTGAGCGGAGAGAAAACGAGGGCTGATGGCAATCAGGCGCTTCACGTCCTATCGCTTTCGTATCCTGCTGCGCATGGCCAACATCGCAAGGGACATGCTCACCACTCCGAGGACAAGAATCGCTCCCAAGCCCTGGGCCAACACTTGACCGTCCCATCCAACGGATATCAGCGAGCGCAGTGCATCCAGCACGTAGGTTACGGGATTGTATGCAGCGACGGCTGCCAGCCATCCTGTCAGTGCTTCCTTGGGCAAGAAAGTCGTCGTCAGGAATACGAATGGTAAGAACAGCAGGAAGGAGGAATTGACCGCCGCAGGATTGCCCGTCTTGAGGGCAATCGCGTAAGGAAATCCTGCGTAGGCCAGTCCCCACAGAGCAGCTATCAGTACGAAGACCACAATGCCTAGAGGCCCGCTCTCAAATCCGACACCAAGAACGAAGCCGAGGGCAAGAACCGGCAGTGTGAGTGCGACAACGAGGGCAAGGTCGGCGACCATCAGACCGAGCAGCAACGCCACACGGTTGACCGGTGTTAACGACAGGCGATCAAAGTAGCCCGTCTGTATGTCGGTGACCAGTGTCACGGCACGGGAAACGCCCGTGACCGCGAAAATGATGGCGACGGGTATTTGAAACGCCTTGTAGTCGATGCCTGGAAGCATTTCCGCCGTATCCTGCAGCGCGCCTACGGTGACCGCGAAGAAGAACACAGGAAAGATGAGCGGGGGTATTACGCTTTCCGGATCACGCAGAATGGAGCGAAGCGCCCTTACGGCAACCGCCGCAACCTGGCTGACACAGCCGGCTTGCTTGGCGCGAATGCCACCGCGAGTTTCGATTGCTATTGTCGTCATGCCGCCACCTCCACAGGAGTTTCTTCGGATTGCATTCTTCCGCCCGTTACCTGCAAGAAAACATCGTCCAGGGTTGGTGTGCGCAACGTAATCTCTTGCACGGTGACCCCAGACAAGTTGAGTGCGAGGGCAACGTTGCTTATCAGCTCGGCGCCGCTGTTGACGCTGATAGTCAATTCATCATCGCGGGCTTCAACTTGCAGCACTCTCGGAATGTTCCTCACCGCTTCATAAGCAGCGCTTGCGTCGCCGTCGATCCGCGTGATGATGAGGTCCGTGCCGACGGACCGCTTCAACTCCTCTGGTGTACCTTCGATCGCCAGCTTTCCTGCGCTGATGATGCCAACGCGGTCCGCGAGCTCGTCTGCTTCCTCGAGGTATTGCGTCGTCAGGAAAATAGTGACGCCAAGCTCACTGTTTATCCTTCGCACTTCTTCCCACACCCGGCCGCGATTCAAGGGGTCCAGCCCCGTGGTCGGTTCGTCCAGGAACAGGACTTCGGGGTTGTGTACCAGCGCCGCGGCCAGGTCGATCCTGCGCTTCATCCCGCCGGAATAGGTGCCGATCATTCGGTCGATAGCATCCCCGATGTCTATCAGAGAGAAGAGCTCTTTCATCCGCTGGTCTATTTCCCGCCCGTTAAGGCCGTAGAGACGGCCCTGGAGACGCAGCAGCTCGCGTCCTGTTTGTTTCATGTCCAGTGACGCCTCTTGCAACGCCGCCCCGATCCGCAAACGCACTTCGTGGGCGTGCCGCACGACGTCCTTTCCCACCACGAAAGCACGCCCTCCGGTGGGCGTCAGAAGCGTAGTCAGCATACGCACCGTGGTAGATTTTCCTGCGCCATTGGGGCCCAGAAAGCCGTAGATCTCACCCGTTGCAACCGCGAGATCCACGCCATCTACCGCTCGCGCCTCCCCGAAACTACGGACGAGTCCTTCAGCAACAACTGCATATTCGTTCATCGGGATGACTCCTTGATGGCGGTGATGACAACCTTGCCTCTGGCGTGGTGTCCCAGCATGTGGGCGACTGCGTTCGCTGCCTGGCTGAGCGGATAGACTTTGTCGATGACCACCTTGACGTCGCCGGACTCGAGGAGTGTGGCGAGGGCATCCAGGTTGTCGCGGTTCACCACGCAGGTGACAAACTGCACATCAGTCGAGCCCCGCCCCATCATGGCCGCCCGCGCCATCCTCGGCAGGCCCGCGAACAGGCCTCCCGTGTTCCCAACGCTGTTCGGAATGAGCGTCCCGGTGGATGTCAGCACTCGCGCCGTCGCGGAGGACGGATGGTTGATCACGTTGTCGAGGACGACGTCGTAGCGCTGCTCGCCGCGGGTGAAGTCCTTCTTCGTGTAGTCGATGACGCGGTCCGCGCCGAGGGACCGCACCAGCTCGAGGTTCCGGGTGCTGCACACGCCGGTGACTTCCGCCCCGAGCGCCTTCGCGATCTGGACCGCAAGCGTCCCGACGCCTCCCGACGCGCCGTTGATCAGGACACGGGTCCCCGGCCCGACCCTACCCACGTCGCGCATCGCGATCATCGCGGTCAGGCCAGACATCACCGACGCGGCAGCTTCCTCGAAGGTGAGCCGGGCGGGCTTCTTGATCAGCATTGATGGCGGAGCCACCGTGAACTCCGCGAACATTCCCGGTGTCGCCAGGGAATTGGACCACGATGAACCGAACACCTCGTCGCCGGGGCGGAGGTCTGTCACGTTCTTGCCGACGGCCTCCACGACCCCGGCGACATCAGTTCCCCGAACCGGGGTCGACGGCCGCCGGAGCCCAAACTTCAGCCGGAGGATGTACGGGACTCCCGTAACCGTGACCCAGTCCGGGGTGTTAACGCTGGTCGCTCGCACTCGAATCAGAACATCGTCGTCGCCGACCGATGGCCGGTCGACCTCTGCCAGCTTGAGCACCCTCTCCGGCGCCCCGTAGCTGTCCTGGACAATGGCCTTCATTGCGCCTCCGTAGCGTGGCTGATCTTCCCCTAGGATCGTAGACAGGGATTTGGTTCCGGTTTTTGATTCGGCGCCTTCACTGCCGACTCTACCTACGCTTACTTTGTTCATGGTTCCCTCCTTATGGCTTGGACTGCTCGCGTCCGTCAGACTCGAGAATCCTCTTCAGGTTTTGTAGGTTCTTCTGCGACTGCTTCGCGAACATGCCACCTGCGATAGGGGTCAGTAGACGCAGGAGGCCTTTGGGCCGAAGCTCGGCTGCGTGCAGAAACTTCGTCCCACCGGGCGCGAATTCCAGCGTATAGCTCTCGTTACCGGTAAATGGGCCCGACATGAACTTCCATCCGGTCCGCCTGAACTCCTCGTACTCGGTGAGCTGCCACCCGACTTCGATGGTCATGCCCATAACCTTCGCTCGATGCACTCCGGTCGCCCCGACAGCGACCGGGCCTTCCGACGTGAACTTGGCTTCGGCGAGGCCCTTCTGCCACTTTGAGTCGTTGCTCACGTCGATTAGGTAAGCGAACACCTCGCCCGCCGGGCGGTTGATCTCGACGCTATCGCTTATGGTGATTCCCATTCGTCTCCTCCTTCGCTTGTATCGCATCTCCGTGCGAAATTTCCGCTATCCACCGCCGCGCGGTGCGACGACTCGCCTTACCGACAGCAATGGCAGGCCAAGGTCGCGGATTCGAGCGATCACACCATGCAACGCGGCCTGGTCAACGATGGGTCCCACCAGCACGGTCGTGCCATCCTCTTGACGCTGCACGGCCAGGCCCCCGAGCCAGTCGGACCAGCGGTCCTCGAGGCGCCCCTTCACTCGTACCCGGTAGGTGTCGACCATTTCTGAACCCCAGCTCCTCGGTCCGATCATCGTCATAGGGACAATTTACAGACGACGGATGCCTGCCAAATCAGCCAAAGGGTGCAGCCGGGGGTGTAATTAAGGGGTGCAGTTGCAGCCGGGGGCGGTGCGAGACGAGGTGTTCGACGTCAAGAGAGGGGAGATGCGAGCAGCACGGGCGGGGAAGGCAGCACCGAGTTCGCGCAATCGCCTAGAGCAAGTTGAGCTCATTCGCCCGGGCAACGGCTTCGGTGCGGTGACCGGCGCCCAGCTTGCCGTAGACATTCGCGATGTGGCGCTTCACGGTGGCCAGGGTGATAACCAGTCGATCGGCAATCTCCTGGTTTCTCATGCCTGCCGCAACGAGACGCAGAATCTCGACCTCCCGTGCCGTCAGCGGCTCGGCGAGACCAGCCGCGGCGGGGCAGCCCGAGTGTCGATGGAGACGGGCTGAGCCTGCTTGTCGAAGGCGGACAGAAGCCGCTGGGTATAGGAGTTCGCGATGCCCTGGGCGGCGGCCTGGCGAAGGAGGGTGCGCATGGGCTCCCCTTCGTCCGCGAAGACTTGGACGTAGCTTTCGGCCTCGGCCAGAGACAGAGCACGTTCCAGGGGGTCGAGCCCACGAGAGACGTCGCCCTGCGCCTCGTGAGCGAGCGCCTGCAATACCAGAATCTCGATCTCACTCCCGGTCCTTCCGCCATCTTCCGCCGCTTTCAGGAGGCGGTCCAGCAGTCCCATTGCCTCAAGGACCGAGCGTTCCACCCGGTCGCTCTTGTAGCTGGCGATAAGCACCCTCGCCAGGGTGACGTGCTCGAACTCGACCAAGTAGCTGAGGTCGTCGTCAGTGGAAAGGCCCCGCTCGCGCGCCCAGCGGAGGGCTTGGGTCAACCTGCCCTGCGCGATCCACACCCGCGCCCTCAGCGCCGCCACGGGACGCACGTTGGGGACGACGCCGCCCGTGTAGACTCGCTCCGCGTCGTCGAGCAGGTCAAGCGCGCCGTCCAGGTCCCCCTGGACCTCCTTTAGTCGAGCCCGAGCAACGCGCCAGCGGTACTGATATGCGTCCTGCGCGGCTTGCTCGCCCAACTCCTCGCTCCTCAGCAGGTGCCGTGTGGCGGCTTCCAGATCGCCTTGCTCCAGGAGTGGCTCACTCAACCCCACATACAGATCCGCCGTTCCCTCTGGTACAGGCTCGCCCAGCTCCGCCACGAGCTGCAATGACTGCTCATAGAGGCTCACCGCCTCGTGGAGACGACCCTGCGCTATCGTTATGTAAGCCAGGCCAGCTGTGCCATTGATTGTGAGGAGGACGTCGCCGGCCATGCGCATATTCTCCCTGGAGTCGGAGAAAGACCGGTGGGCTGCCTCCAGGTCTCCGCGGGCCCAGTATGCGAGCCCCAGGAGCCCAGTGGGGATTGCGCGATGGAAATAGTCGCCTTCGGGCAAGAGGTCGAGTGCCCGCCGAGCGTACTTCTCGGCGCCGGGCACATCGCCGATAGCCTGGGCATGAAAGGCACGGGCAGTTGCTATCGTTCCCGGTAGATACCGCAATCCCTCTTCGTCCGCCACTACCATCTCGGCGGACGGGGCTTCCGGTCGTTCCCAGGTACCTGTAGCAGTGTCCAGCCACCGTTCGGCGTCCCGCAGGCGGGCCTCTGCAGCCTCCAGCTTGCCTCCAATCAGTAACGCCCAGGCATACCCAGCGCTGAGCACTGGCCTGGCGCGGACCAACCCGTCTGGTAGGGCCTTCACCCAGCCAATGAACGTGGCGTGCCCGAAACCTCTGTCCAATATCGGCCATGCCAGCTCGATCAGGCCCGCCGCCCACTCGAAGTCCTCGGCGGCAAGTGCGTGGCGGACCGCATCGGCCCGCAGGCCGTTGTGCTCGTACCACTCGCTCGCCCGCCGATGCAGGGTGGGTGCCTGATCGGGCTGCTCCTCCATCGAATGCGCGCGGAGAACGTCTGCAAAGAGGTGGTGATAGCGATACCAGTGGCGCTTATCGTCCAGCGGGACGACAAACAGATTGCCTCGCTCCAGGGTCTCCAACAGCGCTTTGCCTTCTTCCTCGTCGGTGACGGCATCGCACAGCGGGCCACTCAGCCGGTCGAGAATGGAGGTCTGGAGCAAGAAGCTCCGGACACGTTCGGGCTGACGTTGCAGGACCTCTTCGACCGGATAGTCCACGATGTAGCGGTCATCGCCGGAGAAGGCCTTGATGAACCCGGCAACGTCGTCTCGCCCCTGCATCGAGAGCGCCGCCAGCTGCAGCCCCGCGATCCAGCCTTCGGTCCGCGTCTCGAGGGCCGCCACGTCACCCGCCGTCAGGTCCATGCCCATGACATCGTTAAGGAAAGCGGCGGCTTCGTCGGGGGTGAAACGCAGGTCGGAGGCCCGTAGCTCAGTCGATTCGCCGCGCCCTCGGAGCCGAGCTAGGGGCAAAGGTGGGTCGGCGCGGCTGGCAATGACAAGGTGCATCCGAGGCGGCAGGTGGTCGAGAAAAAAGCCGATTGCGCTGTGGACAGGCTGGGCATCGATAACGTGATAGTCGTCGAGGATGAGGGCGAAGTCGATCTCGATCGCATTGATCTCATTGATCAAGATCGTCAAGACCGACTCAATCGGTGGTGGCTGAGGCGAATGCAGCAAAGATAGCGCGCTCTGGCCGACCCCGGACCGGATCGTCTGCAGCGCGGCGATGAAGTAGGCCCAGAACAGCGCGGGGTCGTTGTCGCTCTGATCGAGTGAGACCCATGCCGCGGGCCGTTCGGTGGCCGGTGTAGCTGCCAGCCACTCCGCCAGCAAGGTAGTCTTGCCGAAACCGGCAGGCGCCGAGACGAGGGTCAGCTTGCGATCGATCCCTCGGTTCAGGCGTTCGATCAACCTCGGACGCGATACCAGACCGGGACGCCACCTGGGGATGTAGAGCTTGGTCTCGAGTAGCGGGCTTGCCACGACCGCCTTCTTAGGCGCATTAGCCATCGGCGGATTATACGCCGAGCCCGCTCACACGATGCGCTGCGTTCATGGGCGAGGTCGTTGGCCGGTCGATCGGTTGCGGCCCTGGCAGGGGGCCTAGCGCCTGAACTCCAGCTCGATTCGTCCGTCGCGGTGTACGCGCGCGGCCTTGAGTATCTCCCGCTCGCTGCCCGTTCGGTTCAGCGGAACGAGCGGCCGGGTTTGCTCAACGGAAGTCTTTGACCCAAATGGCCCATAGCTGCGTAACGCTATGAGAAACCAAGCACGGAGAGCGTCTCGACGCGGTCCGGCGAAGCAGCGGACCGGCGGCGGTACGCCGAGGAGGTCAGTCCGAAGACACAGGTGGGAAGGCCGGGCTAGCAAGCCTTTCATTCCTAAGCAACCCTGAACATTCCGTTGCTGTTTGCGGGCATTTTGGGGTTCCCGCCAGTTCCCACTCGCTCTCCAAGGGCACTGGCGGGAACCCCAAGAAGACATACCTGCTCCCCTGTCGACGGGCGATCGATTGATGGCATCCCGGCTATCGTTGTTGATCGCGGAAGACGATCCTACGCTAAGGCTCGTCCTGCGAGCGGCTCTCGAAAAGAGTCGTGGGAGAGACGTGCTTGAGGCCGAGGACGGCCACGAGGCGCTTCGCATCATCGACGAAGCCTCTCCCGACGTGATCCTGCTGGATCTGCTCCTCCCCGGGGCCAGCGGCTTCGAGATCCTGGAGGAGCTCCATAGCCGCAGCAACGATACCCGCCGTCGCAAGATTGTCGTGCTGAGCGGGTTGGGAGGCCCCACGATGGCCTCGACCCTCGCTCAATTGGGAGTCGACAGCTTCCTCCCCAAACCGTTCCGGATAGAGGAGCTTCAGCGCAGGATCTCATGGGCGTTTCGGCAGCTCGCCTCGGAAACCGCCGGCAACGCCTGAGTAGACATCGGATGCGCGAGCCCATCAACACAAGGAAAAACGAGACACGGCGAGGGACGCCCGCCAGGTGGAACGGCGAGGCGCCCGACGACCGAGAAGAACCGCATCTGCTCGATGGTAATCAGATGAGCATACGGGTGTTCGCCACTGAAGAGCGAGCAAGGCGTGAGGTGGCGGAGGCGATTCACCGGAGTATCCAGAGCGTATTGTTGCACGCGGAATTTTCACTAAAGGAGATAGCCGGAGACTTGAGACAGCTACGATCGTCCGAAGCAGACCGATTGAGCCTCGTTGTCGATCAGATCGAACGACTCAACGGCAGCGATCTGCGCCGGTTCAACCACCGGCTTTACCCCGTCATTATCCGGCTCGGCCTGAAGCCAGCCGTCTGGTCGCTGATCGAAGACCTCGGGTCCTCGATTCCGACCCGCGTCGAGATCGAAGATTCGCATCCCGGGTTAGTGTCCGGGGTTGCCATCGGCGAGGACCTGCGGCTCACAACCTATCGCTTCATCGAGGCGGCGCTCGACAACGTCTACCGACATTCCAATGCCCGCAACGCCAGCGTCCGGGTGGACGTCAACGGGACTGACGGCGTGCAGGTCATCGTCAGCGACGATGGAGACGGTTTCGATGTCGCTTCGGTAACCGAGCCGTCGGGACTCCAGTTAATGGAGGACTACTGCAGACTCTGGGCCGGCAGCCTGCGCGTATCCAGTCGCGTCGGGGCTGGGACCGAGCTCGCAGGCCGCTTTCGTTTGGACAAAAGTCTGTATCCCCGTTCAGTAAATCCGACGCCGAGGCAAGTTCGTTGAACACATCGAGGTGTCAGGAGGCAACATGGTAGTCGCAACGCCCGAGCCGGCAATCCGCAAGACCGTCGCCTTGCATCCGGCGATGGACCAGCTGCTGCGCAGGACGTGGGCGATCATGATCGAGGACGGTCTGGATGCAACCTACTCGACCGCTATGAACTACCTGCTGCTGGCAGCATTCACGGAGATAGGAAGCGAAACCGGGCCCTCTCGCGATGCCCTCAGCGCGCTAGGCGACTTTATGGCCGACCGCGAGACGATCGACCGGCTCAACCTCCAAGACCACGTCTTCAGCCTGAAGGGGCTCTGGGACACCAACACGTAAGGAATCGGGCATTGGGAGATACTGAGAGCTTGCGGAGGCCATGCCCGGGCATGGCTCCTCTCGATCGTGCATCACCCGCGATCGACACCCTGCGCCGCCGCAGAAACCAGCCCCAGATATCTCTGGCCGAGGACCTGGACCCCGATACGGGGCAGGGCTCGGACGTCTGGCGGCAGGTCACGGCGAACCTGGACCGGGAATCCATCAGGGCCGCGTTGTCCCAGGTGCCCAAGGCCCAGAGGGATGCGATAGCGCTCGCCTACTATGAAGGCTACACCCAGCGGGAGATCGCGGAGCGGGTGAAGGTGCCCCTGAACACCGTCAAGGGGCGGATCCGTATCGGCATGGAGAAGCTCCGAGACCTGCTCGAAGCCCGGAGCGAAGGGCGCTGATGTCAGTCCACGATGAACTAACGGGCTTGACTTCAGCGTACATGCTCGGCGCCCTGGACGCTGACGATCTCCGGGCCTACGAAGACCATCTGAAGACCTGCGTGGACTGCGCGCGATACCTGGCCACCATGCGGGCCGTCGGCCAGGTGCTGGCGATGGACGTCGACCTCGTGGAGCCACCAGCGTCGCTCAAGGGCAGAGTGCTGGCGGCTGTGGCCGGGCAGCCAACCGAGTCCAGACAGACGCCGCCACCGGTCCAGGCCAAACAGGCCCCGCCACCATTTGAGGGTTGGCTTCCCACGCGCCGTTGGGCCCTGCTGGCAACGGCAGCATCGGCGATCATCGTGGCCATGTTGGGCGTAGTCCTGACTCTCATCGTGACGACACAGAGCGATGTGTCTGACGTTCGAGATGCTAATACCGCCCTGTCCGCAAAGCTCGACGAGCAGGCTGCCACGCTAGCGGCGTCGGGGAATGAACTGGGGTCGCTTCGGCAGCTCGATGAGTCATTGGCGGCCAAGCTCGACGACCAGAGCGCGTCGTTGGCGGCTTCAGGCGCTGATCTGGCCGAGCTCAGGGACGAGAACAGGGCGTTAGGGCCAACACTGGAGGAGCAGGGCTCCGCTTTGGCGGCCGCGCAGGGAGTGCTGCAAGAGCTCCGTCAGGACAATACGGCCTTGGCGGCCACGCTGGAGGAAAACCGGGCCGACCTGGCTGCGGCGCAGGCCGACCTGGCCCAACTTCGGAGTGAAAACCGGGACATCGCCGGTCGGCTGGACGCCCAAGACACTGTGTTGGGCACCTCCCAGGGTGACCTGCTATCCCTGCGGGGCGAGACCGACGCGCTCAACGCGAAGATCGACACCCAGCGTATCTTTACCTACCTGCAGTCCCTCCCAACGATCCACAAGTTCGTGCTGAAAGCTACCACCGACGCCCCTGGGACGTTTGGGATCATTGTGACCAACGTGGCCAGCAGTTGGGGCGTTGCAGTCCTTCTCGGCATGGACCCCCTCGACCCGGGAACGGCTTATCAGATCTGGCTCGAGACCGACGGCCAAGCCACCGACGCGGGGAGAGTAACGATTATCGACCCGGTGACCGGCTACGGCGAGCTTTATGTCACTGAGTTCCCTGAGCCGGTCTTGGGCGTCGGCCGCGTCTTCGTGACCCTCGAGCCGGCCACCGGAAGCCCCGCCCCCACCGGCCCTCCTCTCCTCGTGGCCGTCGTCCAGCAGTAGACTGACGCCCCTCGACCTCCGCTAATTGGACCTCAGCGAAGCCTGTGGAGCTCGCTTTGAGCCGAGCGGCGTTTCACGTCTTCGAAAAAGCCGGCGGAATTACGGCGCCAGCGCCTCGATCGTCCGTTCGCAGGACTCCGTCGCGTTCCCAAGTGGCACCGGTGAGAGAATCGGCAGGGTGAGACCGGCGTTCCGGAGCGCCTGGATTTCGCGCCGGCAGTGGTCGGCCGGACCCGCGATGAACAGGTCTTGGAGCATTCGATCCGGCACGGCGTCCGACGCCGCCTGGACATCTCCGGTTTCCAGGGCGTCGACCACAGTATCCGTGTCGGCGGAGAAGCCCAACTCGTCGAAGAAGCTCTTGTAGTAGGGCAGCCGCATGCGGCCAGCCAGGACCCCCCGCAGCGAGGGTTTGATTGCTTCCACGTCATCCACGACTGCGACTCGCACATAGGCCGCAACGTCTATCGTTTCCGGTTTCCGGCCGGCTTTCTCCGCGGCGCTGCGGACCAACGCAACAACCCGTTCTATGTACTCGCGGGAAGCGAAGTTGAGGAGCACCCCATCCGCTACCGTGGCAGCCGTCTCAACCATTCGAGGCCTGAGCGCGGCGAGGTAGACAGGGAGAGTTTGACGAAAGGGCTCGAATCCAAGGCTCGCCCCCACCAGCCCGAACACCTCGCCCTCATAGTCGGTACTGCCTCCGGACATCAGGGAGCGGACGATCTCGATGGTCTCTCGAGCGCGGGCAACCGGTTGCTCGAACGGCACCCCGTGACCGTTCTCCGTCAACACCTGATGCCCCACGCCGAGGCCAAGGATGAAGCGCCCTTCGGAGAAGAGGTCAAGGCTTGCGGCGGACGACGCGATCGCAGTGGGGGTACGGGTGAAGACACACAAGATCCCGGTGGCGAGTTTGATGCGCTTCGTGGCCAGCGCCAGGGCCGTAAGTTGCGAAACGGCGTCGCGGGACAGTCCCTCCGGCATCCATACCGACTCATACCCCTGCCGTTCGGCGGACGTCGTCATTCGCCGGATCTCGTCGAACGTCAGTGGAGCGGGCACATCGCCCACGGCGAAGCCCAGCGGCTCGAGGCGGAGGCCAACCCTATCCATGAGCAAACTTCACCTTTCGTAGCGAGGTCAGCCCTTGGGGGTGGGCACGCTGGGACTATACACCAGCATCAGCGAAGCACGCATCAGCGAGGGCCAGGCGCCGTGCCCCACCGGTGCGCCGTTGACAGAGAACGATTCCGACACTACCTTGGCACCCATGCAGAAGCGTGCATTCGGGCAACTCGGCGAGGTTAGCGCTCTGACCCTTGGCGGCGGCGGCATAGGCCAGGTGTGGGGTCGCACGACGAGAGAGGAATCCGTGGCCACCGTCCGCGAGGCGGTGCAGGCCGGCGTGACCCTGCTCGACATGGCCCCCAGCTACGGAAACGGAGAAGCCGAGCTGGTTGTCGGCGAAGCCCTCGGGGGCCGGCTACCCCAGGGAGTTCGGGTCTCCACCAAGTGCCGGGTGGGCAACCCAGCGGCGGGCGACGTCGTGTCTCTCCTCGAGAGGAGTCTGGACGAAAGCCTGAACCGCTTGAGGCTTGAGACCGTCGACCTCTTCTTCCTTCACAGTCAGCTCGTGGCGACCGACAACCTGGGCGGTGATCAGGGCACCCCCCTCGGGTTGTTCCACGAGTCGGTGCGCCCCGCCTTCGAGCAACTGGTAAAGCGAGGCAGAATCGGCGCGTGGGGTATCTCGGCCGTTGGCGCTCCAGGCGCGATCCTGGAGGCACTTCAGCACGACTCTCCGCCTCAGGCCGTGCAGGCCATCGCCAACCTGTTGGATTCGCCCGGTGGGATGCGGCGTTTCGACGAGCCGGCGCGCCCCCACGAGATCATCGCCTCGGCCAGCCGACGTGGCGCCGCCGTCCTGGGCATCCGCGCCGTGCAGGCAGGCGCCTTGACCGACGGCCTCGACCGCGAGGTGCCGGAAGACCACCCGGAGATGGCCGATTACCGACGCGCGGAGCCCTTCCGAGCGCTTGCGAAAGAGTTGGGTGAGTCGACCGCCTCTCTAGCCCACCGATATGCATTGTCGATGGAAGGTGTTTCGACCGTGGTCCTCGGGGTCAAGAACAGGAGCGAGCTCAACGAATGCCTCGAGGCGGAACGGCGGGGGCCTCTCGACTCGGAGTTGGCGGCCCGAATCGACACCGCAGTTGGCCGTCCTGCGTGATCGGCGGAAGCGGACGAAACCATCGATGAGACGGCTGGCCAGTCGCCGACGCGACGAGCACAGCTTCCCATCTCGAGAAAGGCGATTTTGATGTTCGAATACGACCCGAAGCGGCCGCTTGCGGCCATAGACCGGCCCAACAACGGGAACGCCATCGTGCCGATGGACGGCAGCGGCGAGACTATCGACGAGACAGGCTACCGCCGCCACCTGCACTACATGGCGGAGGGCGGCACCAACCTGTTCATCGGTGGTGGACACGCCACGGAATTCGTCAACATGAACACCGCCGAGCGCCGGCGCGTCTGGGAGATCGCCGTGGAGGAGCTGAAGGGGAAGTCGCTGGTCGTGGCCATCCCCTGGGGGCCGGCCTCCACCACTGAAATGATCGGGTGGTTCAAGATGGGAAAGGACATGGGCTTCGATGCCGGGCAGCTCTACCCGGGGGCAATGGATGGCCGCGGTGGCGATGGGCTGTTCATCCACGAGTGCGAACGGTACTTCCGGGACATTCTGGAAGCGGTGGACTATCCGATATTCCTGTGCGGCTATCACGGCGGCGAGATCATCGATTCGCCGACAAAGGCGGTGCCTCCGGAGGTGCTGCTAAAACTGTTGGACGAGTACCCGCATATCGCCGGCATCACCGGGCCCTACACACGGACCGACGAGGAGCTGCGGCAGTTTATCCAGGCGGTGGGCAGCCGCGTCCCTGTTCGGGCCACCGGCCACAAGAACTGGTTCGAGCGCTGCGAGCTGGGCGTGTACGGGTACCACAGCATCCAGCCGTCGATCGCCCCGAAGCTGTGTAGCCTCATGCTGGACGCACATCACCAGGGGGATAAGGCGAAGGCCAAAACGCTTTCGGATGTGATCCAGACGCTGGGCGAGATCGTTCACGATCACGACTACTACTACCCGCGGACGATCAAGCCGATTCTGACGCACCTGGGGTTTGACGTAGGCTCTATCCGACGGCCGTATCAGGGGATGGGCGAAGAACACCGGCGGGAGATGGTGAACCGGATTGACGAGCTGCACCTGGAGACGTACGAAGACCTGCCAAAGTAAACACAGGCGGAAGGGGCAGGGTTAGATCTCCCTTCCCAGCTTGTGTCCTTCGAACACCGCCTGGGTGACGCCACGCGGTGCGAGGCAGTCGCCGATGCGGTGCAACGCCGCGACACGGCCCTTTAGGGACCGATACAAGTCGTCGTTCGGCTGGGCCTGCACCGACACCACCACGGCATCGAGCCCGGTTACGCTGAACTCGCGTCCCGAGACCGTGTTGTACGCCTCTACCGCGCCCCTCACGATGCGCCGTACGATACAGGACGTGTGGAACGTAACGTCTTTACCCATCAGGCTCCTGTTGAACAGCGGTCGGTCGATAACGATCAGCTCGGCGCCGAACAGCGCGTTGTGTGTCAACGCATGCAGCGAGCACCCGCGCGCCGCCAGATACTCGAGCGGGTCGGTGCTCTGGTAGAACCCCACCGCGTCGATGATCGCAACGCTCTTGGCCCCGTCCAGCTTGCCCTCCATCACCTCCGACGGCGTGAACACGTGCGGTAGCTCCGCGCCAGGGATGCCCGGCAAGTGCGGCGCACCCGCATAGGGCGCCGTCTTGCTCGGCGTCGAGCCCGTCGCTACGACCACGACATCCGGCTGCTCACGCTCCACCAGCTCGGGCGTAACCTCGGTCCCCAGCTTGACGTCGACGCCGAGCTTGCGCATCTGCGTCTCCCGCCACGTCACAACGTGGAGGTACTCTCCACGCCGTGGCGACTTAGAGAACAGCGGTATCTGGCCACCGAGGCCCGTGGCCTTGTCGTAGAGCGTAACGCGATGGCCTCGGCGCGCCGCGATAATCGCCGCCTCCATGCCCGCCGGGCCAGCCCCGGCGATCAACACACGTTTCTGCGTCGACGCTGGTACCAGCGTCCCTGCGCCCCAGTCTCGTTCTCTGCCGGATGTGGCGTTCTGTGTGCAGCTGATCGGTCCGCCGGTGCCCGCAAAGCACCCCTGCCCCGAGCCGATGCAGCGCCGGACATCGTCCAGCCGCCCGTCCTTCGCCTTGTTCGGCAGCTCGGGGTCGGCCACGCTGGCGCGGGTCATCGCCACCATGTCGGCGCTACCCTCGGCGATAATCCGGTCCGCCTGGCGCGGGTCGACAATGCGGCCGATGGTGAACACCTTCAGCCTGCGGACCGCCTGTTTAATCGCACTGGCGTAGGGCACGAGATGACCGTGCGGAGTTCCCGCAGGCGCGATGGCGTAGGTCAACGGCCAGGCCGTGACGTTGATGAAGTCGGTCTGTCCCGTGGCGTCCAGCCGCTTCGCGATCTCCACCGTCTCGTCGAGGGCTCTGCCGCCGGGGATGGTCCATTCGCCGTTGAGCCGTACCCCCAGCGCAAAGTTTTGCCCGCATTCCTTGCGGATGGCCTCGATGACCTCCACGAGCAGCCGCATTCGGTTCTCCAGGGGGCCGCCATAACGGTCGGTGCGCCGGTTCACCGCCGGTGTCAGGAACTGGTCGATCAGATAGTCGTGCGCTCCATGGATCTCGATCCCGTCAAACCCCGCGATCTGCATGTTCTTCGCCGTCTTGGCGAATCCCGCGACCACTTCCTCGATGTCCTCGGTCTCCATCTCCTTGCACAACTGCCCGTGGCCCACCGAGTCCTGGACCGGCGATGGACTTGGCTCCCAGGCCACCTGCCAATCATCGGCCGCGGAGGCGCGGTGCCGTCCCAGGTGGTTGATCTGCACGAAGGCCTTGGCCCCATGCTCCTGAATCGCCTGGGCAATCCTGGCGTAATTGGGGATCGATTGCTCCATGAACGCCGATGGCCGGCTCGTCCCGCTCGATGGGTGCACCACAGTGATGCCCACGGTGATCAAGCCCCAGCCGCCTTTGGCGCGCTCCGCCCAGTAATGCTGCGCTCGCTCGCCAAAGTAAAACCAGGTGTGGTAGCCGTGCGGGTCCGTCTCCGCCATCTTGATCCAGTGCGCCGTGACCATGAAGCGGTTCTTCACCGTCACCGGGCCGATCTCTAATGGCGTGAAGGCGTGGACGAGTTCTTCATTGCTCATGGCCGGCGTGGTCTCCTAGTCGGGGTGCACCCTATCCTATCGCAGACCAGAGGAAAAGCCCTGTGCGAGCAGGGCGGCGCTATCGCTCGAGCGCGGCCAACATCTCTTCCACACTGGTGCATTTGAGGCGTGGGCGTCCAAGCGCTTTACCTCTCGCGATCTCGATATCATCGAGGCGCCGCCAGTCTTTGTACGTGAAACAGTCCGGTTGTTTCGACCTCACGAGTTGCTCGGCGCTGGTCGTTTCCGGGTGAGACGGATGGAGGACCGCTCCGTTGGCGGCGTCCTCCACCATGCAGCCAACGGTCTCGGCAGCATCGGGTTTGTTGGTACCGATGACGCCGGTCGGCCCCCGCTTGATCCAGCCGGCGACGTACATTCCGACCGCGGGCGTCCCGGAGGCCGGGTCGACCACCCGGCCTTTTTCGTTATGGACCACACCCCAATCATCGTTGAACGGAACGTCGGGCAGGGGCACGCCCCGATACCCGATTGACCGAAAGACCAACCCCACCGGCATCTCCTCGTACTGGTCGGTAGCCTGAGCGCTCACCGAGCCGTCTTCCGTCTGGCGGAGGACGTTCCTCACCAGCCGAAGAGAGCGAACGTGGCCGGCTTCGTCTGGAAGCAGCTCAACGGGAGAGACCAGAAATCGCAGCGTGAGCAGACAAGCCTTGCCGTTGGGACTTCCAGCTGCAAACCCCCGCAGAAGCTCCATCTTCAGAGGCACGGACCGGTCTCGCTTTTCGTCAAGGATGCCGTCGGCCTCCATCTCTTCCGGTAGCGTGCGCACGTCGGCGCCGGCAAGATTATTCAACTCCTTGATTTCGGGGTTGGTGAAGGCCGCTTGTGCCGGACCGCGCCTGCCGAGTATTACAACCTCTTTGATCTTGCTTTCGGCGAGCTGTTCCAGGGCGTAGTCCGCAATGTCGGTCGTTCGCAGCTCATCCACGGTGCGACAGAGGATGCGCGCAACGTCTATAGCCACATTGCCCACGCCGATCACGGCCACGCGTTCTCGAGAAAGATCGAACACACGATCGCGATAGTCGGGATGGCCGTTGTACCACGCGACAAACTCCGTTGCGGTGTGGCTGCCGGCAGACTCTATGCCAGGGATATTCAGATGACGGTCTGTCTCCGCGCCTGTGGTGAACACGATCTGATGGTAGTGCTCCTTGAGGTCGGCCAGGCTGACATCCCTGCCGTACTCGACATTGCCGTAGAAGCGGACACGAGGATCGGCCGCGATCTTTTCGTAGACGCGGGTGACCGACTTGATCTTGGGATGGTCAGGGGCCACGCCCGCACGGACCAGTCCAAACGGTGTCGGCAGGCGATCGAACATGTCGATTTCAGCGGCGAGCGTGTCATCTTTGAGCAGATTTTCGGCGGTATAGAAACCAGCCGGTCCGGTGCCGATTATCGCGACTCGATGGGGATTCCTACTTATGCCGACCTCCGCCATTGGCGCCGTTGCTCTCGGTGCTCGCCTGGTCAGGTACCATAACGACGCGAGGCTGATCACCCAGCGCACCGGTAAGCCTACTCCACCGGGCCGCCACCAACAACACACTTCACGCGATGTTCCGCGGGGCGACGCTGATCCAGTCCTTCCATTCGGAAGGGCTGGTCCGGCTCACGTGGGGCGCTCTACTTCGGGCCACCCAATCGTTGCTCCGACTCGAACCGTTGAGCCTCGAGACCTGGGCCAGGATCGTCGTCATCGCACTGTCGGTGATCTTCGTCGTCGAGCTCCACAAGCTGGCGCGCCGCTCCCATCCCGTCCGTGCTTGCCGCAGGCCTACTCTGATGGGATCTTGAAGAAACGAGCAGCGTTCTCGCCGAGGAGTTTTTGCTTCTGCTCGTCAGTCAGGTCTTCCCTGCCCCACATGATCTTTACCGAGTCGGGGCTGCTGCTGTCCCAGTGCGCGTAATCGGAGTTGAAGCCGATGGTGTCCGGGTTCATGAACTGCATGAACTGGGGGATGGGCCCTTCGCCGGGCTCGGCCGAATAGTAGACGTTCTCGCTGCGCATCCATTCCGCCTGGGAGCGAGTCTGCCAGGGGACCTCGTGGGGCAGGAGTTCCCAATGCTCGTTGAGGCGGTCGGCCAGCCATATAGCCCAACTGGATGAGCCTTCGAAGAAGCCCACCCGGAGGTTGGGATGTTTCTCCAGTATCCCGTAGCCCACGAACGAGGTGCAGGCGACCATCATGTCGTGGGAAAGAAAGGCGTGCTTGAAGAACCAGCGGTCGAACATCTCGTGGCCGGTCGACATGTAGGTGTTCACGTGCACGCAGACGGGGAGATCCACCTCCTCGGCGGCGGCCCAGACGATGTCGAAGCGGGGGTCATGCAGGGGCGTGCGCCGAAAGTGCGGCCACACCTGCACCCCGATGGCGCTTTTCTCTTTGGCGTGGTAGACCTCTTCCACCGCGAGCTTGGGGTCGTGCAGCGGCAGGCACGCCGGGACCAACAGGCGTTTGGGGTCGGCCCCGCAGTACTCGTCGATGGCCCAGTCGTTGTAGGCCCTGGACAGCGCGGCGGCGAAGGGGGCGTCGTCGGCCACGGTGATGGCGTGGTTCCCGACCATGGAGCCGAACGACACCGCCACGTCGATACCCTCATAGTCCATGTCCTCGATCCGCAACAGCGGGTCCTTCATCCCCTCTCGCCAGTACCACAGGTGAGGCTCTCTCACCGGGTCGATCTTTTCCGTGACGCCCATGATGTTCTCGGGCGAGGCCGGGACCTTCCCCTGAATCTTGACGAGGCGGCGCCCTCCGTCCTCGAACGCCTGGGGCGCCCAGTCGGCGTACTTCTTCGGCAGCCGCTTGGCCCAATCGACGTGGTCCTCCCGCAGGTGGCCGTCGCCGTCCACCACGCGAAAGTCCGGCCGTCGAAAATCAGTCCGCGTCCACATGCTGACCTCCCGTTATGCGAGGGCTGTAGTCTTCGTCGCCGGCTATTCGACGAAGGGAGAGAAGGGGATCGTCTCGTTGGGACTGTGCGCCGCGAGCGTGTCGTAGAACTTTCCCGTCTGTCCGACCCAGCCGCGCCAGATGATCGTCGTCTTCGGGACCTTGAGCGCCATGCTGTCGCCGTGGCGGCTCTCACCGGGAGCCCGGCACATGTACATTCCCGGCATCCAGTAGATATGCGACTCCACGTCGTGAAGGTAGTCTTCCCACTCCCCCTCCAGTACAAAGGCCTCCTCGTGGTGGTCGTGGACGTGCATCTGACCGGCCTGCGTGCGCTCGCTGTGGGTGAACTGGCTGTGGATGAGGATGCTATACCCCGCCTCCGGGTCCTGCCGCAGGTCTTTGATACCGGCGACAAGACCCGTTGGATCGATATACGACTTACCGTACGGCACTTCGAGAGTGTTCTCGATGAAGACCTGGTCTGCCGACGCCTTGCTCTTCGAGTCGGCGGTCATGACAAGCCGAACGCAGCCGGTCTTCGATTCGATAGGGCCGAACCGGACTCCGCCGGGTCGATAGTGGAAGGTCCCCGCCTGATACGAATACTCGCCCGAACGCATCGAGCCCTCGACCACGTACATGTCGGCGGGCCAGGTGCTGACTGTCGTTGGTTGCCTGAACCCGGCGTCGAACTTCACCAGCGCCGTGCGCGCGCCGGTTTCCTCATCCTTCCCCAGGGTCTTGATCCAGGCCCGCCCCTCGCTATTCGGTACAAGCAGGGGCTCCCATCGCAAGAGGTGGCTGTAGACGGCCGAGCGGTTTGTTGTCCTTGGCATTATCTGGTCTCAAAGGAGTCGTCAGACTTCGAACCCGTAGAGCTTGGCTGTGCTGCTCCCGGCGATCTTGGCCCGTTCGTCCTCGGGCACACCGGCAAGCACGTCGTCCAGAACCTGGCGGCTGTTGGGGAAGGTGCTGTCCTGGTGCGGGTAGTCGGAGCCCCATAGCAGGGTGTCGACGCCGATGCTGTCGCGGTGCTCGACGCCTAGGCGATCGTCCTGGCAGCTGAAGAACATGTTGCTCTTCACGTAGTCGCTCGGAAGGGCGCCTGCCTTGAGGCGCTTCCAGCCGAAGGCGCCGCTGAACACATGGTAGAACTTGTCCATGGTCCACACCCAGTGCGGCGCCCAGCCGACGTCGTGCTCCACGCTTCCGACCTTCAAGCGCGGATAGCGTTCCAGCACACCGGCGAAGATCATGTTGGTGAGCGACTCCTCGACCCACCCGGACCGGTGGACGACCCGTTGCGTGAAGGTAAGCAGCGCCGTCCGGATGCCGGACACGTCGCGGAAGGGGGACGTCGAGTGGGGAATCACGCGGCTGGTGCCCGTGTGTAGGCTCAGCGGCATGTCCAGGTCCTGGGCGGCGGCCCAGAACGGGTCGTAGAGCGGGCGCTCGTAGGACAGTTCTTCAGCCGGGTGAACGGAGATCATTGCGCCGACGAGTCCCATTCGCCGGCACCGCTCGAGCTCCTCGATCCCCTCGGGGATGTCGTCGACGTTGACCATCGCGATGCCTTTGAGCCGGCTGGGTTGGGCGTTGCAGAACTCGGCGGCCCAGTCGTTGTAGGCGCGGAAGATGGCCGAGAGCAGCTTGCCGTCGGGCAGGTTGAAGAACCGGAGCCCCGTGGTGGGGTAGAGCACCTGGCCGTACACGCCGTCCAGGTCCATCTCCTTGATCCGATCGTCGGGCATAAAGCCACCCTTGCGGACGTCGTCCCAACGAGCCCTTCTGGTGACGCGCTCCGGCGTGTGCAGCCCTTCCCCGACCTGAACGCCCGCCTCGACGGAGATCATCTTGTATCCGTCCGCGTACCACCAGTCGGCGTCGTCCTCGCTGACCAGGTGCGGCGCCCGATCCTTGAACGGACTGTCGATCCGTTCTCGCCAGAGCTCGGGTGGCTCGATCGTGTGGTCGTCGGAGGAGATGATCGGATATGGCGTCATGCTGTGCCCCGTTGGGGATTCGTGGCCCCCCACGTTACCACAGGAGGCCCCACACCGGGCTCGGCCACGCCATGTGCTATCCTTCGGGACACCGATTCTCTCCCTGTCCAGTGAGGTGGCATCGCGATGCCTGAGTCAGTCTCCGCCAAGGTCCGCTCGAAGCTGGGCCACCCTGTGATCGATTGCGACGGCCACCTGGTGCCCTTTCCCGGCCCCATGGAGGACTACGTCAAGGCCGTAGCCGGGACCAGGTGGAGCGTCCGGTTCGTCGGCCAGCCGGGAAGGCGGCTCCCCCAGGAGACGCTGGCCGCGATGCGCGACAGCCACCTGTCGTGGTCGGGGAAACCCTGGTGGGACCGGCAGACCGTGAACACCTTGGACCGCGCCACTGCGGCCTTGCCGAAACTCCTCTACGAGCGACTGGACGACATCGGGCTCGACTATACGGTCCTCTTCTCGAGCGCCATGGGCCTGGAGGTGCACCACGTCGGCTCCAATGAGCCCGCGTCCCCCTTCGACCCCGAGGCGGGACGGGTCTGGACTCGCGCCCTGGCCGCCTATTTGATGGATATCACCCGCGAGTTCGCCGACCGCATGACGCCGGTCGGCTACATCTCGATGACGACGCCCGAGGCGGCTATCGAGGACCTGGAGTTCGCTGTTCAAGACCTCGGCGTCAAGGCGATCACGATCAGCTCCGAGTTGCGTCCCATCGTGGCGCTTCAAGAGCGATACCCGGAGCTGTTTTCCGGGCACGGCTCCAAGTCCGACCCATTGACGAAGACCTCGGGAATCGGCCTCTGGCTCGACACCCTGGGGCTCGACAGTCAGTACGACTACGACCCATTCTGGGCGAAGTGCGTCGAGCTGAAGGTCCCCGTTCTCGGCCACGGCAGCGCTCAGGGGCGGTTCACGGCGCGCAGCACGTCGAACTACGTCTACAACCACATGGGGAACTTCGCCGACGCCGGCGAAGCGCTGTGCAAGTCGCTTTTCATGGGAGGCGTGACGCGACGCTTCCCCGGCCTGAAGTTCGCGTTCCTGGAAGGTGGGGTGGGCTGGGCCACCCGGCTGTATTGCGATATCTTCGCCCACTGGGACAAGCGGAACGGGCAGGCGGTCCACAACTACAATCCGGCCAACCTCGACCAGGACTTGTTCGTCGACCTGCACCGGCAGTACGGCGGCAAGATGGTCGAAGGGCGGCTGGACCAGGTGCTGCAGATGAGCGCTGGCACGTCTCCCGACCCGAACGACGACCAGGCGTACCTGGACGACTTCCGGGCCTGCGGCATCGAAAGGGAAGAAGACCTTCGAGACCTGTTCGTTCCTAATTTTTTCTTCGGTTGCGAGGCCGACGACCCGATGAACGCCGTGGCCTTCGACAGCAAGCTGCTGCCCCTGGGCGCTCGCCTCAAGGCCGTCATGAGCTCGGACATCGGCCATTGGGACGTGCCGGAGATGACCCACGTCCTCGCGGAGGCCTACGAGCTCGTGGAGCGCGACCTGCTGACCGAGGAGGACTTCCGCGACTTCACGTTCGGGAACGCGGTCGACCTGTTCGCTGGTATGAATGCCGATTTCTTTGAGGGGACCGTGGTCGAGGCGGAAGCGGAGAGGGCGCTGAGCGCCAACGTGCGGCGATGACCTCGGGCTCACGGCAGGTCCGAGAGCGGTTGGGGCACCCGGTGATCGATGCCGATGGGCATCTGGTCCCGTTCCCACCTCCGATGGAGGACTACGTTCGGCAGGTCGCGGGGTCGAAGTGGGACGTGCGCTTTCGCGATCAGGCGGGCCGCCGTATGGACCCGGACGTCAAGGCCGCGATGCTCAGGGAGCGCCTGCGTTACAGCGGCGGGCACTGGTGGGACAGGCCCACGAGGAACACGCTGGACCGCGCCACCGCGGCGCTGCCCAAGCTCCTCTACGAGCGTCTGGACGACATGGGCATCGACTACACAGTACTGTTCTCCTCGGCAACCGGCCTCGAGGTCACGCACAACGGCTCCCAGAGCCCAGGCCCCGAAGGCGAGCACGTCTGGAATCGAGCCCTCACCGCGTATCTCGCCGATATCACGAACGAGTACGCCGACCGCATGACCACGGTCGGCTACGTCTCGATGTCGACTCCAGAGGGCGCTATCGGGGACCTGGAGTACTCGGTAAACCAACTCGGGAGGAAAGCGGTCGTGATCGGCACCGAGCTACGGCCCATCCCCGCGGTGCGCGCCCGCTATCCCGACTTCTTCGAGGCTCATGGTGGGGCCGACGACCCCCTGAGCAAAGGGTCCACCGTGGGTCTCTGGCTCGATACCTTCGGACTCGATTCAGAGTACGACTACGACCCGTTCTGGGCTCGCTGCGTGGAGCTGAAAGTCCCGGTGATGGTCCACAGCAGCGGGCAGCGGTTCACTTCACGAAGCACCTCGAACTATATGTACAACCACATGGGCCACTTCGCCGACGCCGGGGAGGCCGTCTGCAAGTCCCTCTTCCTAGGAGGAGTGACCAGGCGCTTCCCCGACTTGAAGTTCGCGTTCCTGGAAGGCGGCGTCGGCGCGGCGTGCCGTCTCTACTGCGACCTGTTCTCGCACTGGGGCAAGCGAAACCGCGAGGCTATCCACGACTTCGACCCGGCGAACCTCGACCGAGACCTGTTCGTGGACCTCCACGCGCGCTACGGGGGGAAGATGGTCGAGGGGCGTCTGGAAGACGTCCTCGCCACGAGCGCTTGTACCGCCCCGGACCCCGTCGACCGCCCAGAGACCCTCGACGAGTTCGCGGCGTGTGGCATCGAGCGCGAGGAGGACATCCGCGATCTGTTCGTGCCCAGCTTCTTCTTCGGCTGCGAGGCCGACGACCCCATCAACGCCGTAGCCTTCGACAGCAGGTTGCTCCCTCTCGGCTCACGCATCAAGGCCGTGCTCGGCTCCGACATCGGCCATTGGGACGTGCCCGACATGACCACGCTGATCGAGGAGGCCTACGAGCTCGTCGAGCGCGGCCTGCTGACTCCCACGGACTTCCGCGATCTGACGTTCGGGAACGCGATCGAGCTCTTCGCCGGCATGAACCCCGATTTCTTCAACGGCACGCGAGTCGAGGCCGAGGTTGCTCGAGAGCTGACTCGGACGCCGGCGTAGGGAGGCAGGGGAAAGATGACGTACGACCTGTTGCTGCGAAACGCCCGCATCGTCGACGGCACAGGAGGCCCCGCGTCGGCGGGATCGATCGGCGTGCGCGACGGCCGCATCGTGGACGTCGGCAACGTCGACGGGACAGCGCGGCGAGTGATCGAATGCGACGGCCTGGTCGTCTGTCCGGGCTTCGTGGACTTGCATACGCACTACGACGCCCAGGTCACCTGGGACGCGTGGTGCACGCCGTCCTGCTACCACGGCGTCACCACCGCCGTCATGGGCAACTGCGGCTACGGCCTGGCGCCGGTGCGTCGCGAGGACCGGGACTACGCCATGGGGCTCTTCGCCGGGGTCGAGGGGGTCTCGAAACAGACCCTGCTCGCCGGCGTGCCCTGGGACTGGGAGACGCTGCCCGAGTACCGCGCCTGGCTGGGACGGCGAGGGCTCGGCATCAACGTAGCGCTTCAGGTCGGCCATTCTATCGTTCGACGATACGCGATGGGCCCTGAGGCTCAGGAGCAGGGCGTCAGTCAGGAACAGCTCGATTCGATGAAACGTCTCGTAGAGGAAGCCCTGGACCTGGGCGCGGTCGGCTTCACCACGTCACGGGTCTCCCACCACCGGGGCGAGTTCGGCGAGCCGATCCCCTCGTACATGGCCGGCGACGACGAGGTCCTGACCCTGGCCGGCGTCCTGGGCCGAACGAAACAAGGGATGCTGGGGATCAATCCACGCACGAAGGCGCACGGGTTCGTCCAGGAGGACCGGGACTTTCTGGTGCGGCTGGCGAAGACGACGGGCGGGATGGTGAACTGGAGCGAGTTCACCTATCGCAAGGACTACCCGGGCCAACACCGAGAGCTTCTGGACTACATGGAGCAGGCGCAACGCTCGGGCGCGCGCGTCTACGGCATCGCCCGCTGCCAGCGCCTGGACTACCACTTCGACCTTCGCTCGGCCTCCCAGTTCACAGAGGGCGGACCGCTAGGGCCCTTCATCGGGAATGCGGTGGAGGAAACTCTCGGGTTGCTGTCGGCGGCGGACGCGGCGCCTCGGATCATCGAGTCCATGGCTGGGTCCGCACACCCCTTCGTGAAGCAGTTCCCGCTCATCGGCATTGCCAAGGCAGCCCTCGACAGGAACGCCTGGATGGAGGGACGGCCTTTCCAGGATGTCGCGCGGGAAACGGGCCGTCACCCCGTTGAGCTGCTGTTGGAAGTCGCCGTCGGCGAGCGGCTGCAGACTCAATTCGCGGTCTTCGGCATGAGCAACGACGACGAGGGGCCGGTTGCGGAAATCCTCAAGAGCCCTGCCACAATCATCGGCATCTCGGATGCCGGCGCCCATCTGCACACGCATTGCGGCGTGGACTATCCAACGCACCTCCTTGGCCACTGGGTCCGGGAACGAGGGCTCTTCCCTCTGGAGGAGGCCGTTCGCCGCCTCACGTCCGTCCCAGCCAGCCTCGCCGGTCTAGCGGACCGCGGTGTTATCAGGCAGGGCGCCGCCGCCGACCTCTGCCTCTTCGATTCGGATGCGATCGGCCCCGAGCGCGAGGAGGCCTGGCACGACATCCCCGGTGGAGGATCTCGCCAGGTGAAGCTGGCGAAGGGGATCTCCGCCGTGATCGTCAACGGCGAAGCTGTCGTTCAGGATGGATCGCTGACCGAGGCGATGCCTGGCCGGGTGGTCGGCCCGCTCAGCGGCTGAGACCGGCGGTGGCGTTCAGTCCGACAGTATTTCGTGCATGCTCGGAACGGTGGGCATGTCTCCACTCCTGCAGTCGCTGTTCGGCTTGCTAATCGTGCTCCCCGCTGGAATCAGGCCCGGCGAACAGTCCCACATAGGAGCGGTCGGCGTCCCGGTCGTACTGCATCAGCACCACGACGGCGCCCTCGGGCCCGCCGACCAGCGGTTTGCTGGCGTCGTCGCCGATCACGAACCGGAGACCGTCGGTGAGGATCTTGGAGTCTCCAGCCCTGACGGAGCCCTTCAACACGAGCTCATACCGTCCGAACTCGGCCTTTTGGACCGGCGCCTCCGTGCCCGAGGGAAGCTCGAGGATTTCCGCTCGAACGCCGCTAGGCTCCTCGATCAGGACTTTCCGCCGGGCGCCCGGAGACCCCTCGACCGGCAGCCACTCGACATCCTCCTCCGAAACGATGATTTCTCGCCCGCCCCGGTTGACGTGCTTCCTCGCTCGCGGGTCGGTCATCACCACCTGCGCGCCCGGCTTGGCGTGGAGCACGTAGTGGTGGTAGTCGGGCGAGGTCTCGAAGGGGCCGTAGGGGACGTTGTGATCGGTGTACCGCAGGGAGACAGCCTGTATCTCGTACGTGGGGTAGCGGGCCCAACCTCGCGTCGCCAGCTGAAACTGGGCTGCGGGGTGGAAATGCGCGGGCTGATGCGCGCTCCAGCGCTCGGAATGACTGGCTTCCGGCCCGTTTGCGCCACAACGGAGCAACGTCTTGAACCGACCGGCGTGCTTGCCCTTCGAATAGAAGTCGGTCCAGGAGAAGTCGCTGTCGTTGGCGATGTATTCAAGACTCATTGAACACTCCCTTCGCCGACGGGCTAGGGCCAGGTGCGGCGGAACTCCTGGCGGCCGACGACCTGGCCGCTGAATCCCGAGGCGTCCTGCTGGGCGAGGAAGACCATGGGCGGCCCAATGGTCTCCGGCGGCGAGAAGCCGGACCAGTCGTAGTCTGCCGGGTTCCTCGCCTCCAGCTTCTCCGTCCTGAGCATCGTAGGCTCGAGAGCGTTCACCGCGATGTTGTGCTCTTTGACCTCCGCGGCGAGGCCGACGGTGAAACGGTCGAGCCCTGCCTTGGTGACCCCGTAGGCGATGTTGTAGGACGCAACGCTCCCCCGCCGGGCCGCGAGCGACGTGACGTTGATGATGCTGCCGCTGCTCTGTGCGATCATGTGCGGGAGCACCACCTTGCAGCAGAGGAACGTGCCGCGCAGGTTGATCGCCATCATCTCGTCCCAACGCTCGACCGGGAGCTCCGTTATCGGGTACCCCGGGACCGAGAGCGCGGCGTTGTTGACGAGCACGTCGATGCGGCCGAACTCACGCATAGTCAGGTCGACCATCGCCTCGACGTCCTCCTGGACGGTGATGTCACACCGGATAGGTAGGGCTGTGGCGCCAAGCGCCTCGATCGCTTCGGCGGTGGTGTGGATCGTACCCGGCAGCGCACCGGCTTCCACCGAACGGGCCACCACAACGACGCTCGCGCCTTCTCGCGCGAAGGCGAGGGCCGTGGCCTTGCCGATGCCCCGGGAGGCGCCGCCTACGACAGCTACCTTTCCCACGAGTTGACCAAGCGTCGAGCCCATGTCCCTTCTTCTCCCTTGTCCGGACCGGTGCGGGCGGCTTACTTCCGCAGCAGCGGGATGACGTTCTTGGCGAAGGCCTCGATATCCTGAAAGCGCTCCGAGGGCGACGAGTAAGGGATCGGCCAGAGCATGATGTGGTTGGCGCCGGCTTCGATGTACGGCCGGATGACGTTGGCGACGGTCTCGGGGTTCCCCGCCCAGTCGCCATACCAGGGCTCGTCCTGCCGCCACAGCGTCTTCCAGTCGGCGATGGCCCGCTTCTTGGTCGCCGCGTCATCGTCGCCGATGACGACGCCGAACCGGGCAGCGGCTTCAATCTCGCTCGGGTCCCGGCCAATTTTGACCGCTTCCTCGTGAATGCGCTGCAGCCCGTGCTTGTAGTCTTCCAGTTTGCCGCCGAACATCGAGTGCGTCAGCGTGAAGCCCGAGGCGTACTTCGCCACCCTCTTGAAGGTCTGCCCGATGCCAAGCCAGATCGGCGGATGCGGCTTCTGCGTGGGGCGGCTGCCGATCCGCGCGTCCTTGATATCGTAGTACTGTCCCTTGTAGCTGATGGGCTCGTCATGCGTCCAGAGGAGCTTCATGATCTCGAGCCCTTCTTCCATCATCTTCCCGCGCTCCTTGAGCGAGGAGTCGATCCCGAGTGGCACCCAGTCCCGGGTGGGTTGACCGATCGCCGCCTGGAAGATGAACCGGCCCCCGGAGATGTGGTCGATGGTGGCAACCTCGTTGGCGACGTCGACCGGGTTCCGCCGCGGCAGATTGATGATGTCGGTGCCCAGCAGAATCCGCTTGGTCACGCTGGCCAGGGCCGCGAGGGTCGGCACGCAGCTCAGGTAGTTGCCCGAGACCACCCGCTTTCCGTTCTCGATGTAGCCCTGGGGGAACCGAGTCATCTCCTCGGGACTGATGATGAGATGGTCGCGTACCCAGATCGAGTCGTAGCCAAGCTCTTCTGCCTCCTGGGTGAACTCCTTGACGTAGGAAAAACCGAGGTGCTGCGGGAGCTCGATGCCGAACTTCAACTGTGCCAAAGAATGCCTCCATGGAGCCGTGGGCCGTGCTCGGCACCGATTGTAACGCATCGAATGAAACGCGCGCCGGGTGGCGCGGCGACCAGGCGGCTGCGCAACGGCGTCGCTCGTTGCCGCCAGGGTGTAGTATTACCCCACACCGGCCCCCGGGCCCACGCTCCGGAGTCCACACGACCGGCGTTTGGGCTAGCGCGCCTGGGGCTAGAAGGAATGGCGCCTTGTTCGATCTGTTGCTGAAAAATGGTCGGGTCATGGACGGCTCCGGGGGGCCGTCGTTTCAAGGAGACGTCGGCATTCGCGACGGCAAGATCCTCGAGATGGGGAAGCTCAGTGGAGCGGCCGACCGGGTGATCGACGCCGACGGGCTCATCGTCGCCCCCGGCTTCATGGACACCCACTGTCACTACGACGCCCAGGTCACCTGGGACCCGTTGTGCACCTTTTCCTGCTATCACGGTGTGACGACCGTGATCATCGGCAACTGCTCGCTGGCGCTGGCTCCGGTCAAACCGAAAGACCAGGAGCGGCTGGCCGAGATGCTGTCGTACATCGAGGCCATCCCGATGGACGTGCTGCGGACGGTGGACTACTCCTGGGAGACCATGCCCCAGTACATGAACGGCCTGGAGGGGCGTCTCGGCGTGAACATGGGCACCCTGATCGGCCACACAGCCGTCCGGCTCTACGCCATGGGCGAACAGGCGCAGGAGGCCGAGGCCAGCGACAAGCAGTTGGAAGAGATGAAACGCCTGGTGTACGAGGCGATCACCGCCGGGGCCATCGGCCTCTCCTTCGACCGGCAGTTCGGCCACTTCGACGCCAGAGGGGTCCCCATCCCATCGGTGACGGCCGCCGAGGAGGAGTTGTTCGCTCTCGGCGACGTGCTGCGAGATGTCGGCACCGGCATCATGCAGTGCGGCGGGGGCCACGACGAGGAGCCCAAGAACCGGCTGATGAGCCGCCTCGCCGAGGCGACGGGCCGGACGATGATCTACAACTCCCTGGTCCAGATCCCGCGCATTCCCGGCGGTTGGCAGAAGCTCATGTCGATCGTCGACGAGACGGCGGCCGCCGGTATCCGCGCCTACCCGATCATGTCGACGATACCGGCAAGCGACCGGTTCACGATGAAGATATGCCAGACGTTCCGAGGTTTCCCCAGCTGGCAGCCGATTCTGCTGCTCTCAGACGAAGAGAAGCTGAAAAAGTACGCGGACCCGGAAGTTCGGAAGAGCATCCATGAAGAGGCCGTCGCCTGGAGCGTTCCGGGACTGGAGAAGGCCCTGGAACGCGAGTGGTACGAGCACATCTTTGTTGAGAAGCCGGTGCTGGAGAAGAACCAGCGCTTCAAGGACAAGAGCATCGCCGAGATGGCCGAGATGCAGGGCAAAGGGATCATCGACGCGTTCCTCGACCTGGTCATCGAAGAGGGTCTTGACACGGGCTTCTTTCACCTCGTCAACAACTACGACCGGGAAGCGATGTTGACCATGCTCAACTACCCCAACGCCCTCGTCAACCTCTCCGACGGTGGCGCCCACATCCAGTACGGCGTGCGCTACGGCTTCAGCACCTACTTCCTGGGCCACTGGATCCGCGACGAGCACGCGATGTCGATGGAGCAGGCTGTACGCAAGCTGACCTTCGATCCGGCTTCGGCTTTCGGGATCTACGACCGAGGTCTGTTGCGTCCCGGGATGGCCGCCGACGTCACCATCTTCGATCCGCAAACCGTGGACCCGCTGCCCACCGACATCGTCCACGATTTCCCCGGGGGGGGATGGCGGATCAGGCAGATGGCAAAGGGGATCGAGTACACCATCGTCAACGGCCAGGTGCTCCTCGAGAACAGCAAGCACACCGGCGCGCTACCGGGCCAGGTGATGAAGAACGCCCGCTGGAACTCGGCACACTAGCAATTCTTCGCAAGCTCTGGCTTCCACGGCCCGCTCGTGACGGACGAGCGCCCGCCGGGGACACCCCCAAACCACCTCAGGGGTTCAGGGTAACCCTTCGGGCATTCCAAAGAAGGGGGACACCCCCTTGGCCCCCCGGCAGAAGGGGCTCCGCCCCCTCTGCACTCCCCCGGTGCGGGCACCACGGACGGTCTGAGCAGGCAGCCCGTCAGCGCTTCGCCAGGTCGGCGAGGAATTGCACGGTCCTCGCCCGTGAGCCGGCCGGGTCGTCGCCGGCGGCCAGGGGTACCGCCAGTATCTCGGAAACGCCGAGGTCGAAGAGCCGCTCCGCCTGATCAGCCACCTGCTCCTCGTTCCCATGGAGCACCAGGTCTTCGAACAGCCCCTCGCTCCAGGCGTCGCTCGGTACCTCCGGGTATCCGGCGGCCTCGATCATCCGGGCGTAGTTCGCCATCGGGTGACCGCTGAAAATGGGGAGTTGCTCCCGAGCGGCCTTCCGTATCTCGTCGGCGTCGTCGTGGACACAGACCGGGGCGTGGGCAACCATGGGCGGGACCGGGCGATTGGCCTTCTTGGCCCCCGCCTCCATGGCCGGCAGCGCGACGTCTCGGATATAGGCCGCGGGACAGTTCCAGCTGATGGCCCCGTCGGCGAGCTCGCCGCAGAGCTCGAACGACTTCTCCCGGAGGGCGGCGGCCATCACGGGCACGCCAGGCTCAGGGCCCGGAATCCTGGCGTGAGCATGGTAGTGGTAGCCGTCGAAGTCGACCTCGCCCAATTGCAGGAGGTTCTTGGCGATCAGAAGGTATTCCCGGAGGTTGGTGAGGGGACGGCGGAACTCGTACCCGAACATCTCCTCCATCGGGGGCTTGTGACTGGGGCCGACCCCGAGTCGAAACCGCCCGGGGGCAAGCTGAGCGATCACTCGCGACTGCTGCACCGTGGCGATGGGATGGCGCGGCCATGTCGGGACGATGCACGTCCCCATCTTGACCCGCTCCGTCCTGGCCGCGGCCGCGGCGAAGATAACGAGGGGATCAAGTCCTGAGAAGTCGGTGGTCAACCACACCGCCTGGACGCCGATCCGCTCCATCTCCTCGATGGCTGCCAGCGTTGTCACGCTATGGCCCCGGGGCGCGGCGGGGTCAGGGTCGGTGCGCGGCGGGACGACCGAAATGCCAACAATCCTCTCGTGAGCCATCTTCGACACCTCCGGCGTCGCAATCTGCGATATGTGCCTAGCCTACGACGGGCAAACGGATGCGGGAAGGCCGCGTCGCGTCGTGGAACACGGTCTGCAGGGCGGAGCGAAGTTCGGTCTCTCGACCGAATTCCCCGCCGGTGTTGGGGTTGCGGTCGAACCGCGGGAAGTTGCTGCTGCTGATCTCCACGCGGACCCGATGCCCTTTCTTGAACACGTTGCTGATGCCGTACAGGTCAATGGTGTACTCGTAGGGCTTTCCAGGCTCGATGAGGGTCGGAGCGGACTTGCTTTCGCGGTAGCGGGCCCGGACGATGTTGTCGGCCAGGTTCATGGCGAGCCCGTCGGGCCAGACGTCCACCAGCTTGGCGGTGAAATCAGTGTCGGTCGCGGTGGAGGAAGCCCAGAGCGTGACCTTTACCGGCCCGGTAACGTCGAGGTCGTCGGCGAGGGGCTCGGACGTGTAGACGAGCACGTCGGCCCGGGCCTCGATCTCCCGCTGGTCCCACGCGCCGCCGTGGCCGAACGAGCCTCCGCCCCTGGTCGGCACGGGACGGCGCGGGTTGTACAGGAACACGTCGGGCGGCTCGTCGCCCGGCGCATCGGTGGATAGGCGTCCGTCGCCCGCCGCGCTGTTGGCGGCCCCAGCGCTGCCGAAGAAGAACTCCACGAACCGGGTGTCGGGCAGGGGCCACGATGACGCCTCCCGCCAGCGGTTGGCGCCCAGGGAGAAGATCGTGAGCGGCGGCTCGTCCGTCACGCCGTTGTCCTCCTCTTTGAGCCACCGATCGAACCAGCGGACCGCGCGGCCTTCCAGATCGATGGCCCCTCCGGAGGACCGGGCGCCGAACTTGACCTCGGGGCTGGGATTGGCTCCGAACTGCGGCATCGAATGGTTCCAAGGCCCTATCACGAGGTGCTGCTGCGCCGCCGTCGCCGCTCCGCTCTTCTCCCGCATCCCCACGTAGTTCTTGAGCGTCCCGCCGAGGAACATGTCGTACCAGCCTCCGATCGCGAGAACGGGGATCGAGATCGTGGGGTGGTAGCGGGAGATGTCCCATCGTGTCCAGTAGTCGTCCTCGTCCGGATGGTCCAGCCAGTCCCGGAAGTAGGGTGCGAGGCCATGGTCGTTGAGGACCGGCACGTCCGCGAGCGGCAGGTGAGACATGGTCCGCGTGTGCCGGTCGGCCAGGTCGACGAGACTGTCCGCAATTCCCCGTCGCTTCTCGTTGGGCATGCCGGCCCGGGAGAGGGCATGTGTCGCAAAGGAGCCCATGGCCCAACCCAGGGCGAAAGCCAGCAGCAGAGCCCCCGACTGATAGATCCAACCGTCGTGATAGTCGCTGGCCGTGAAGATAGGCACGATGGTCTTCAGATGAGGAGGGGCGGCCGCGGCCGCCATCCACTGGGTGACGCCGAGGTAGGAGGTACCGAACATCCCGACGCTACCCGTCGACCAGGGCTGACTCGCGACCCATTCGACAGTGTCGTAGCCATCATTCATCTCGTCCTGGAAAGGGTAGAACACGCCGTCGGAGGCGAAGCGGCCCCGGCAGTCCTGGACGACGACGTTGTACCCGGCCGCGGCGAACCGCAGCCATGGCCGCGGTGGGTCCGCGAGCTGTTTTCCGTAAGGCGTCCGGGCAAGCACCACCGGGTAGGCGGCATCATCGTCGGGTCGAAACAGATCGGCTCGAAGGACCACACCGTCCCGCATGGGAATCCCGATGTTCGGCGTGAACTTGACCGACCGACTCAGCATGGCGAACTCCCAGTGACCGATTGAACCGAAAACGCCGCGCCCAGGGATGGACGCGGCGTTACAGTAGCCGGCTTTGCGCCGCGAGAAGCTAGCTCGCTTTGAGCCCGTACAGGCTTGCGGCGTTGGTCCTCGTGATCTTCTCCTTCGCCGTGTCGTCCAGGGCCGCCATGAGCCGCGCGTTCGCCTCGTGTGAATGGGGCCACGAGCTTTCGACGTGGGGGTAGTCGGTGGAGCACATCCATCGGTCGTCTCCGAACAGATCGACGACCTGGGCCATGAACGGGTCGTCGCGATCGGCGATCGTGGTGGCCCACATCTGCCGCCTAAAATATTCGCTGGGGGTGACATCAGGCAGCGGCGAAGAGTGGTAGGGGCGGGTGCGATAGCGCTCGTCGGCCGACAGGAAGAAGTAGGGCATCCACCCGATGGTCATCTCGGCAATTACGAGTTTCAACTGTGGGAAGCGGTCGAACACCCGGGAAAAGAGCATCTGGGTCAAGGCTCGCCTCGCGGGGTAGTCCATGTTTACGGTAATGATGCGCATGTCTCGGGGTTCATTGGGGAGCGGCCACCACCAGGCGCCGTTGAACGTGTGGAAGCTGACGGGGATGTTCGAGTCCACAGCCGCCGACCAGACCTTGTCGAGCTCGGGGTTATCGAACCCGGTCCAGCCCGGCGTCGACAGGGGCAGCAATACGCTTTTCATCCCCATTTTGGCGCACCTGCGGACCTCGTTCGCGGCATCATCGATATCGAGCAGCGAGACGACGCCGACACCGGCAAGCGTCTTGGAGTCGTAGGAGCAGAACTCGGCCATCCAGTCGTTGTAGGTACGGCAAAGGGCCGCGAGGAAGGGCGCGTCGGACAACCGGTACAGCATGCCCACGCTTGTAGGGTACATCAGGCAAGACTCGACCCCGTCCTGCTCCATGTCCTTGAGCCTTTCGGCCGGTACCCAGCCTCCGGGACGTGAGTCCTCAATGCTGGTCTTCTTCAGGAACTCTTCGTAAGCGCTGGGGTCGTTCACGGCGCCCAGGAACGCGCCGGCAACCGTGGGGTGAGGCCTGAGCCCATCGCAGAGCCAGAACTCGCCTTCCTGACCCGGCACGCTGCCTACGCGAGGGGCTCTGTCCCGAAAATCCTTGTCGATCCGGTCGGTCCACAGATCGCGAGGCTCGGTGATATGGCCATCGGCGTCAATCAGTAGCTTAGCCATTTGGGGCCTCCATTCGCTTCTTCAGCCCCGATGCTACTGCGCACCGGAAAGGAGGTCAACAGGCAGCGAGATTCATCCGCCCTGAGGACATTCGAGGTTGCCAGCCCTGGGCCGTAGCTCGAAACGGTCGATTGGCTCCAGGTGGTCGTCGATCGACGTGACGGTGAGGCTTCGGAACGAAGCCTCACCGATGAGGAAATGCTCCTGGGACTGGCTGACGACGGTGAACAGGCTTTCCCCAACCGGCCGCGTCTTGGCGCCGGCCCCGGTCACGACGTAGACCACTCCGCCCTGAGGCCTCGTTCTTTCGTAGTTGTGATCGTGACCGGCCAACACCAGCTCGACCCCAGCTCTCACGACGATGGACTCGATCGCCCTTCGAACGCGCAGGTCCGACCCGTGGCGACCGGACGAATACGGGGGGTGATGCATGTAGACGACCTGCCAGGGTGTCGTGGAGCAAGCGAGGGTTTCGCTCAGCCATTCGACCTGACGTCGGTCGAGGCGGTTGGTGTCCAACGCGACGAAGGTAATGGGGCCCCGAACGAAGCTGTAATACCGGTTGGGAAGCCCGGATACGTCAACGGCCTCGTCAGGGCGGCCGTCAGCCAGGTCGTGGTTGCCGATGGTCGGATGAAACGTCACCCCGGCATCGAGGAGCGGGCGGAAAGGCGCGCTGAACGCGTCGTCAAAGCGTTCCTTCGGGTCGCCGCTGTAGAAGTTGTCGCCGGTCGTCAGCACTATCTCGAAGGGGTCCAGCGTGTATGAGGTCGCCATGCCGTTGGCGATCTCCATGGCCTGCCGCCCTCCCGTGCCGAAGTCGCCGACCACCGCGAATCGCAGCCCGCCGCCCGAGCTGTTCCAGGCACTGGGCTGCAGGACCTTATCCGGCGCGGCTCCCGCAATCAAATCGCGTTCGCCCGCGGCCTGGAAGCCTACCCCCGCGCCTAACCCAATGATCGCCCCGACCAGGCTGAGGGTCAGGTAAACGCCCGGTCGCCGTACCATTCGAAAGCTGATCAGCGATCTTATCCAAGAGGGAATCCGCATAGCCTACCCCTCCGCCTGCACGGCTGTCGGGGGCCCCTCGAGGGGCCCCCGACTTGCCCGACTCTAGTCGTCGTCGTCCTCGTCGTCATGATCATCGTCATCATCGTCGTCGTCGTCATCGCCGTCGTCGTCCGAAACGAAGCCCAGAACGTCGCCGTTGGCGGCATCGACCTTTACGTCCTTGTCTCCAATGTCGATGTTGAAGACCAGACGCCCCTGATACGTCTCCAGGTCGACTTCGCCCAGCGCTCCGCTGTAGGCGTCTTCGGCTGCGTCGATGGCTTGGTCCAGCGAGATGTTTGCGTCCTTCAAGAGCTCGCCGCCGTCATCGACCACCACGCCCCTGGAGGAGCTGCCCGATCCGGCCACTACCGCGGTGACGCTCGCGATGGTCGCGATCATCGCCCCTACGGCCAGCGCCAGGATGACTCGTTTCCTGGATCTCATGTGGTCCCTCCTTTGTCACGGGCGCTGAATTGGTTGGTGCGCCCTCTAGACCGAGGATAGGGGATGGAGATGAAGACCCGGTGAAGCCCCTGTGAAGAATCGCCCTAGCGGCCCGACGGCAGGCTGACGGTGAAGATCGTGCCCTTTCCGGGCTCGCTTTCCACGTCCAGCGAGCCGCCATGGGCCTCGGCAATCCAGCGGCTGATGGCGAGCCCGAGCCCGACGCCGCCCTCCGCTCGGCTCCTCGCCTTGTCGACGCGGTAGAACCTGTCGAAGATCAGCGGGAGGTGTTCCGTGGCGATGCCAATGCCGCTGTCGCGGACCCAGAGCTCGACGCGATTCTCAGCAGTCGTCCAGCCACAGGTCACTGCGCCGCCGGAGGGAGTGTACTTTACCGCGTTGTCGAGCAGGTTAAGCAGGAGCTGCAACGTCAGGTCCTCGTCTACCTTGACCCTGAGGTCGTCGCCCGGAGCCAGATCGAGCTCGATGCCCTTGTCCAGGGCCATCGGCCGGACATGCTCCACTGCACCGCTGACCAGTGCGGCGACGGAAGCCGGCTCCACGTTCAGCGAGATCTCCCCGGCTTCGCCACGGGCCAGGGCCAGAAGGCTGCCGGTGAGGTGGGCTAGCCGGTCGACCTGATCGTTGACGTCCCGCAGCACGTCGCGGTATTCCGCCTGGCTCCGCTCGGCCTGCAGCGCAACGTCGATCTGCCCCTTCATCACCGTCAGCGGGGTGCGCAGCTCGTGGGAGGCGTCGGCGGTGAACTGTCGCTGACGTCGGAAGGCGTCCTCGAGCCGCTCGATCATGCGGTCGAAGGTGTCGGCCAGTCGGCCGAGCTCGTCGTCGGGCAATCGCAGGTCGAGTCGCCTCCCCAGATCGTCGGCGGAAATCTCCTGTGCCACCCGGGTGATCCTGTCAACGGGCGCCAGGGCGCGCCGGGCCAGGAAGGCGCCCCCGAGTCCGGCAATCGCAAGCGTCGCGGGATACACGATCGCCATCGCTAACAGTAACGTCCCCAGCGCCTCGCGAGCATCGTCTTCGGTTTGTCCCATCTCCAGAACGCCGACAATCCTACCCTCCCGACGTATCGGGAACGTCGTCACCCGAAGGTGGTCCTCGCCTACCTCGAACCGGCGCGTCGGCTTCCCCCCTTGCAGCCCTTCGCCGACCGCATCATGAAAGATGGGGACGACAAACTTCGGCCCGGCGCTGTCGAAGGTGACGTTCCTGTCCGCATCGAAGATTCGAGCGAACTGCTCGAGCTCCTCAGGGTCGCCAACGGACAATCCAGGGGGCAGGACGGGCCGGCCCTCGCTTAGCTGCACGGAGGCGAGCAGCGTAGAAGCCTGGGCTTCGATCGCCTCGTCCACGTTTTCGAAGAGGGCCCGCTGGACCACCACGTACAGCGCAGCGCCAAAGAGCGCCAGCATCACCGCCAGAAGCGCCACGTACCACAGGGTGAGCCGCGCTCGAATTGGAAGGGCGCGCATCGGGGTCAGCTCTCCTGCGCCACGGTCAGCCGGTATCCGGCGCCGCGGACGGTCTGGATCAGCTTCGTCGGGAACGGATCGTCTACCTTGCGACGAAGGTTCCGGATGTGCACGTCGATGACATTGGTAGCGTTGTCGAAATCGTAGTGCCAGACCTGTTCCGCGATCATCGTCCGCGTGACCACATGGTTGGGATGCCGCATTAGATATTCCAGAAGCGAGCGCTCCTTGCTCGTCAAGTCCAGCGTGCGGTCTTGACGGCAGACCTCGAGGCTCGCCGTATCGAACGTCAGGTCTCCCGCTTCGAGGACGGTCCCCGCGACCTGCGCCGGGCGGCGCGTCAGCGCCCTGAGGCGGGCGAGGAGCTCGGAGAAGGCGAAGGGCTTCACCAGGTAGTCGTCCGCGCCGCTATCGAGGCCCCTCACCCGATCCTGTACTGCATCTCGGGCGGTCAGCATCAAAACGGGTGTCGACAAGCCGCGGCTGCGCAGAGCGGTCAGCACCTCGAATCCATCGCGCACCGGGAGCATCACGTCCAGGATGATGAGATCGAACTCCGCCACGTCCGCCCAGTGCAACGCCTCGTCTCCATCAACGGCAACGTCGACGGCGTAACCCTGCTCGGTGAGGCCCCGAGCGACGAAGTCGGCGATACGGGCCTCGTCTTCTACCAGCAGTACGCGCATGGTCCTTCTCGGTCTCGGCTAGCTGCCGCTCGCTCCCAGAATATCTTTACGGCCGAAGAGCCAGAACGCCACGGTGACCAGCACCAGCATGTAGGCCCCTTGGACCAGGGCCGAGTGCAGGTCTCCGGGATAACTCGCGGTACCGATGGCCCCGACCAGTCCGTAGCCCGGCGCCGGAGTCCCATCCACACTGAGCATCCAGCCGGCGGTGTTCCAGCCCAGATCGTACTCCACGACGGACTTGAACCATGAGAAACCCGCCGCGCCGTCGGCGATCTTGAGCAGGCGCCCCATGGCCATGAGATCGACAAGGTAGTAGCCCATGCCGATAGCCATCGCGCTGAACATGCCACCTGTCGTCGACGCGGTGAAGACGATCGTGACAACCGCCGCCAGGGCTACGTAGGGCAATCCGGCGTACCAGACTGCAACGGTGTCCTGCACGGTATCTCCGGCAAACCCCCAGCTCAAGAAGTCGAAACTTCCAAACCCGGCCAACGCCGCCGTAATCAGGCTGCTCACAATTATCGTGACGACGACGAGCACCCAGGCGCAGAGTGCCGCCGAGACTACGATGCCCAGCTTCACCGCCAGGTACTGCCATCTACCCGACCCCTTCATCAGAACAGTCCGCAACGTCCCCCACCCGTATTCACTTCCGATTATGAGCACCGTAAAGAACGCGAAGAGAGGGATGCCGAAGAAATGAGTCCACCGCAGGGCATAGGGAACACTCCCGGGGAGTGTCATCTGCTCCTGAAGGAGCGTGAGTTTTTCCTCTCTTTCGACGGCTTCGTTCTCACACTCCTCCACGGTCCGCGGCAGGTCGACGTCGTCGAGCGTGAAACCCGGAGGTACGGTCGGCGGCTCACCGGTGAAGAGTGCCTCGCAGTCGATCTTCCAGTCGAGGTTATGGGTGTTCGGAGTCCCGACGACGAACTCCAGGTCCTCCAAGAGCGCGGAGTCCTTCGAGATCTGGTAGTCGCCGAAGCGCAGCCATATCTGCATCGCGGCGAACAGCATGAGCAGCGCCAGCAGAATCCAGGTGATCCAGCGGCGCCGGACCTTGAACCATTCCCAGATCGCTAAATTCGCCAGGTGGGCGATCAACTCTCCCCCTGTCTGCCGGATGCGTCGTCATCGCCCGTGACTTCGAGAAAATAACGCTCCAGCGAGACCTGGAACGCCGCCATTTCGGTGACATACACGCCTCGCTCGGATAGCACCTTCGTAAGCTCCCAGAACCGCTCCGTTGGGGCGGAGACCTTCACGCGCTCGCCCTCGATCTCGACTTGGCCAACCCAGTCCAGCGAACCGAGTATTTCAGCGGCCCTCGTCTTGTCGGTCGTCCCGAGCAGGGCCCCCGTATCGCGCCTGAGAAGGTCTCGTACGTGTCCCTGCACGATCAGCGTCCCTTTGGACAGGATGGCGACACTATCGCAAACCTGTTCCACTTCGCTCAGGACATGACTGCAGAGCAGAATGGAACGTCCGCCGCCGCTGAGGCTTCGTATCAGGTCGCGCACCTCGACTACCCCCCCCCCGGGTCGAGGCCGTTCGTAGGCTCATCGAGCAGAAGCAACTCCGGGTCGCCGAGCAAGGCGTAGGCTATTCCCAACCGGTATTTCATGCCCAACGAGTAGGTTGCGAACTTCTGATCGGCCCGATCGGAGAGACCGACGAGATCCAGGAGACGTTGCAGCTCGCCGGTAGCGCCGCGTCCGGTGATCCCCTGGAAGTATTCGAGATTGGCCCGGCCAGTGAGGTACGGATAAAAGGCCGGGGTTTCCATGATCGCTCCAATGCGCGCCAGAGCGCCGCGCGCCTCGTGGTCCAGTTCCTTCCCAAACAGTCGTACGGTCCCTGAAGAGGGCCTCACCAGACCCAGGAGCATTCCTATCGTTGTGGTCTTCCCCGATCCGTTGGGTCCGAGCAAGCCAAACACCTGTCCGCGGAGTACGCGCAAATACAGGTCCTTGACCGCGGTCACCGCTCCATACCGCTTGGTCAAGCCGTCTGTTTCAATTACCGTTGGTTGTTCCATGGTGATGGTGGGTGTGTCGGATTCAACGTCTTGATGCGTTTCGATGCACAGGGCTACACGACCCGTATCGACATCGATCTTCACTGTACACAACACAGATGAAGAAGAGATTAAGGTCGGCGCATCAACCTCACCAAAACGCAAACTCGTCTCGTCGAAACCCATCGACCAGCGCCGATCCCTCGCCCCGGATCATCGTCGCGGCTCCAAAGAGCCTCTGTGAGCTTCCTTGAACGGTACGGCGATCGACAGGACCGCCGTGGCGATTGAGACCGCAGCGGCGAAGACGATGGCAAACCGAAGGTCCACGCCGCCCGCCACCCCGGCGAAGACGGCGCCAAGGGCGCCAACACCGTCCATCGCAGCGTAGATAAGTCCCAGGGCAGCCGATTCGTGGCGACCCACAAGCTCCACGGCGGCGGCCAGGATCGGGGGGCGCACGCTGACCAGCGCCGCACCCGCCAGCATCGCTCCCAGCACAAGCGCGACGGAGTTGTCCACGAAGGCAAGCACCAGGCCTCCGGCCCCACCGGCCAGCAGGCCCGCCACCGTTACCGGCTTACGACCGATCTGGTCCGACGCGCGGCCCGCGAAGGGCGCGCTGACCGCCGCGGCAAGCAGCATGGCGGCAAAGAACGTGCCGGCCCAGCCTGAGGAGTAGCCGTGGACCTGTTGTAGATACAAGGGCGTCATGGCCATCAACGCCGTGAGGGCAACGCTTGCCCCAGCCATCACCAGGAGCATGCCGACCCCGGAAGGGCGGCTCCATGCGCCCCAAAGCGTGCGCAACCCATCGACAACCCCGACCCGCTCGGTGGAAGGCCCCACGGCCCAGCTCCATCGAAGGAAAAGCAGGCCCATGACGCCCGCTGGAATCACCAGAAGCCGCAGTACGTCCCGCCAGTCCAGCACCACCAGGAGAAAGCCGACGGTAAGTGGCGCGAGCACATCGGCCAGCACTCCACCGGTCTGATGCACACCAAGCAAGAGCGCGCGCCGGCCCGGCATGTTCTGGACCATCGCGCCCGTTGCCATGGGGTGCCATGCGGCGCCCCCCAGGCCAGCCACGCCGAGCAGGGCTACAAGAGCCCAGTAGTTCGGGGCCATCGCGGCGGCGAGATAGCCGGCGACAACCCAGAAGAAGGGGGCGAGGAACAGCAGCCCCCGGCGCGATACCCGGTCGCTCAGGAACCCGGCCGGGATATAGGCAAGGCCGCCACCGATGGAGTGCGCCGTTATGGCGAAGCCAACTTCGGCGGGCGCCAGGTCCATCGCGAGACCGATAGCCGGCGCTAGGAGCCAGAGACCCCCTGCGGGCCAGTCCACCGCAAAGTGCCCCAGGGGAAATAACCCCATGTACAGGAGTCGCCTTCGCGCCGCGGATACTGGCCTGCTCCCGGGATTCGGCGGCAGCCCCTTAGCGGACACGCTCCTCCAACGGGCTCTGGCGCCCCGAAGCCACGTCACCGATGGAGACCACCTGGGTTACGCCCTGGCGTGGGTTGTCGCGGACTCGGCGGCGAGCTTCCCCGTTATCAGCGCGATGCCGAGTCCACCCATGTAGCCGCCGCCACCGGCCCTTCCATGGATTCCTCCCGCGGAGCAGCCCGCCGCGTAGAGGCCGGGGATAACCCCGCCCGACTCGTGCATGATCTCGGTCTTCTCGCTGATGGCGATGCCGGGAAAGGTGAAGGTAATGCCGGGGCTGACCGGGACGCAATAGAAAGGAGCGGCGGCGATCTTCGTCTCAGCGGTGGCGTTGTGCCGCTCGACGCTGGCGACAAAGGTCGCGGGGTCCATGTCGCATGCCTTCGCCAGCGCCTCGAGCGTCGCTCCACGCTCGACGCGGCCTCCCCGCTCTTCGATCGCGGGGTTGATGCTCGCGTGATACGGGCCCCCGCCGGTGGCGAGGCCGTTCCAGATTTCCTCGTCCATCACCACCCAGTAGGCCGAGGGGTCGGGCGCCGCCAGCATCTTCGCGGTAAGCTCGGGGCCATCCTGACCGCCGTGCTCGAACAGTTGCCCCCGCTCGTCCAGCATGGGGGCCACGAGACAGATAGCGTCGAACATGGGGTAAGGCATGAAGTTCTCGTCGTGAGCGGCGTTGCGGTGCAAGATATGCCCGTAGACGCCGCGGCCCTCACCGCCCACGTAGGCGCCGAGGGCCATCGCCATGGTGAGACCGTCCCCCGTGGCGCTCTGAAGGGCCCTGAGCGAGGACTTGCTGGCGTTTGGGCCGAGATAACGGTCGAGCAGCTCCGGGTTCGCCTGGAAGCCCCCATCGGCGATCACCACCGATGGGGCCTGGACGCGCAGCCCGTCGGGCAGCGTCGAAGTCGCTTCCACGACCCAGGCGTCCCCATCGCTCGACGGTGCGAGCGACGTCGCCCGCGCGCCGTAGTAGATTGTCCCGCCTCGGTCGGTGAAACGGGCGTGGAGGGCACGCATCGCCTTGTCCGGGGCCGCTTCCGGGTTGAACTTCCTCCCGGGGCGCGACGGGCCCCGGGGGTCGATGGTGAATTTACCGTGTGCCCCGCCCTGTGGCTTGAACGAGATTCCCTGGTCCACCAGCCACTCGATGCTGGGCTTGGACTGCTCTGCCACCATCTGCGCGAGGTTCGGCGCCATCTCCCCGCGCGTCACCTTGTTGACATGAGCGAGCATGGCGTCGGGCTCGAGGTCCATCGTGCCCATGGCGAGGTGGAACGCTCCACCCGAGAGGCGGATGCCGGCCGCCCCACCGATCTCCTGGCCGCGCTCGAGTGCGACCACGCTTGCGCCCAGCTCCTGGGCCCGAAGCGCCGCCGAGATCCCGGCTGTCCCGGCGCCGATGATGACAACGTCGCACTTGTCCATGACCTGACCCCTTTTCTCAAGACCTGCCGGCGAGGCTCGATTTACCGGGCACAATGTAGCACTGATAGCTCCGGGTTTCCACGTCTGGGAGCAGCTCCTCAATCGGGCTTCGACTGGCCCGGACCCTCCCGCTCATGGCGAGCCCTCCCGCTCGTGGTTCGACAGGCTCACCATGAGCCGGCTTCACGCTGTCCAATCGGTCGGGTAACCCAGACGTTTGAGTGCCCACCCACCCCAACCGCTACATCCCGCGAGCGGCTTCGCCCCTCTCGCTCCCCAGGAAGGGACCCCGGAGGGGAGCCGCTGCCCTTTCCAAGCCCTTTGCTACCACAGAAGGAGTATTATGTCGCCGCGGCGTGCGGACAGTCCGAAGAGCCCGCCGCCGAGGAGGAGCCATGGGCATGCACGACCGACCGTCCTTTGGCAACATGATCGCTCCGTTCGACGAGACGGGGGAGGTCAACGAGGCGGCATACCGCCGGCATATCCGCTACATGTCCGACGCCGGCACCGGAGTTTTCGTAGGCGGGCCCCACGCAACCGAGTTCGTCAACATGGACGCCGCGGAGCGACGCAAGCTCTGGGAGCTGGCCGTCGATGAGAACAAGGGCAAAGGGCCGATCTACGCCATTCCTTTCGGTCCCGGCTCGACAGCGGAGATGATCGGCAAGTTCAAGATGGCGAAGGAGATCGGCTTCGACGGCGCTCAACTCTATCCCGCGGCCCAGGACGGCAGCGGCGCCGACGGCGTCTTCCTGGCGGAGGCGGAGCGCTACTTCCGCGACGTGCTCGAGGCGGTGGACCTGCCCATGTTCCTCTGCGGCTACCACGGCGGCGAGATCATCGACGGGCCGAACAAGCAGGTCACGCCCGAGATGCTGCGAAGTCTCGTTGACGACTACCCCCACATTGCGGGCGTCACCATCGCGCCCCCCAACGACGAGGCCCTCCAGGGCTTCCTTGACGCCATCGATGGCAAACGGCCGCTGCGCATGGCGAGCGCCCTGGACTGGTTCCAGAAGCTGGAGATGGGAGTCTACGGCTTCCACAGCATCCAGCAGTCGATCGCGCCGAGGCTCTGCGCATCCATGATGGAGTATTACCATGCCGGGGAGAAGGAACGAGCGAAAGAACTCTCCGCCATGATCAAGAAACTGAACGAGATCGTCCACACCACGAGTTACTACTACCCACGGACCATCAAACCGATCCTGAATCACCTCGGTTTCGAGACCGGCATCATCCGAAAGCCCTATATGCCGCTCGCCCCAGAGGTACAAGACGAGATCCGGCAGAGAATCGACGGGCTCGTCGGCCTCAAGGAGATCGAAGGGCTGGCGTAGCTTGCGCGATGCCGGTCGATGTGGTTGTATTCGCGACGTACGCGGAAAACCGCGTGCGTCCTAGTCCGGAGTAAGGGAGGCACCCATGGCTACCGAGTTCAAGCATCTGTTCACCCCGCTCAAGGTCGGCTCTATGACGGTCCCCAACCGTTTGATGACCTCGGCCATGAGCTCGGACATGTATACGACGAACCGCGAGGGATATGCCTATCCCACCTGGGGCCCGCGCCAGGCCCGGTACCACGCCGATCGGGCCAAGGGCGGGTTCGGCCTGATCGTGGCCGGGCAGGCCATCGTCCACCCCTCGTGCGGACTGATCCGACCAGCCGCGTTCCTCGACGAGATCGGGCCGGAGTACAAGCTGATGGCTGACATGGTCCACGAGAACGGCGGCAAGATCGTGATGCAGCTCAACCACAACTCCTCGACCCGCACCAGCGGGACCGACGACTGGCACCCGGTGCTGTCGACGCGGCCGAGCCGGACCGGGAAGCCCGCTCCCGGCGCCGAGTTCACCAAAGAGGTCGAGATCGAGGAGATCGAGGACATCGTCAAAGGCTTCGCCAAGTCGGCGAGGAATATGCAGAAGGCCGGCCTGGACGGCGTCGAAATCCATGGATCGCATACCTATCTACTGGCCCAGTTCATGACCCCCGCGCTGAACCAGCGCAGGGACAGATATGGCGGCTCCCTGGAGAACCGTACGCGGTTCCTCATGGAGACCCTCGACGCGGTCAGGGCTGCGGTGGGGCAGGAGTTCGTGGTCGGCGTGCGGATCAACGCCCAGTGGCGCATGCCCAACGGCTTCACCGCCGAGGACGGGGTGGAGACCTGCCGCATGCTGGAGGCCACGGGGAAGGTCGACTTCCTCAGCGTTTCGGCCGTTCCCTTCGAAGAGTCGATGTCCGCGACTGGCTCCCCGTTCGGGCCGGTGATCCCCCTTGCCGCCAACATCAAAAAGACTGTAACCACGGTCCCGATCTACGTCGGCGGCAGGATCGTCGACCCCGTAATGGCCGAGGAGACCCTGGCCAACGGGGACGCCGACGGAATCGTTATGTCGAGGGCCAGCCTGGCGGACCCCGAGCTGCCGAACAAGGCACGAGAGGGCCGGGAGGACGAGATCAGGAAGTGCGTCGGCGCCGGGCAAGGCTGCCTGATGCGTCATCGGCACGTGCGCCCCATCACCTGCACGCAGAACCCGACCGTCGGTCGCGAGACGGAGTGGGGCATCGGCTCCATCCAGCCGGTGAGCAGCCCGAAGACGGTCCTGGTTGCCGGGGGCGGCCCGGCCGGCGCGCAAGCGGCCATAGTGGCCGCGAGCCGGGGGCATCGCGTCATCCTCTGCGAGAAGGCCGAGCGCCTCGGAGGTCAGGTCAACCTGATCGTGAAGAACGAGCGGCGCAAGGAGTTCGTCAACGAGATGGAGTGGCGGGCCCTGGAGATCGTCCGACGGGGGATCGACCTCCGCCTGAAGACCGAGGTCACCGCTGAGCTCATCGCCGAGCTGAAGCCCGACACGGTGATCGTCGCCACCGGCTCCGAGCCGATCCGCGAGTATAACGGCGACTACCCCGGGCACTGGTCGCCCTCCGGGGCGCTCAAGCCCGGCATCCCCGGGGCCGGCGGGGCCAACGTCTTCACCAGTTGGGACGCGCTCAACGGACGGCTCGACGACAAGAAGCACGTCGTGATCGTCGACGGGGTCGGCTATTACCAGAGCTCGGACCCGTTGGAGTACCTCGCCGCCAAGGGTAAGAAGGTGACGATCGTGACGATGACGAACGGCATCTTCCCGGAGGACATGACCGACGTGGAACGGCCAACGTTCCGAGACTCCATCTACGGGAAGGACGTCACGGTCCACCAGACGACGTCGATCAAGGACATCGGCCCTGACAGCGTGAAGGTGGAGGACGGCTTCACGGGCCGCGAGTTCAGCATCGAAGGCGTCGACGCTGTTGTGCTCTCGGTCGGGAACGTCTCGATAAACTCCCTCTACTACGACCTCAAAGGTAAGGTCTCAGATCTGCATCGCATCGGCGACTGCGTGACGCCGCGCCGGATCGAGCACGCCCACTTCGAAGGGCACAGGGTGGGCATGGAGGTGTAGCGGGTTGCAGAAACACCCCCAAACCCCCTGGAGGGGGTTCAAGGCAGCCCTTCGCGCTAATTCATTAGAGAAGGGGCACATCCCCTTCTACCCTTGTCAAAGGGACTCCGCCCCTCTGGACTCCCCGGGAAAGGGCCGGACCAGGGGCATGGGCAAACCGGTGTTGGCGTCATGAGCGTCGAAGATAATTTGCGGCTCGTCGACCGCTGGCTTGCGGCGGTGAACGCGGAGGACTGGGACGAGCTGAACCGGGTTTACGCCGACGATGTCCTTGCGTGGGCTTCGTCGTGGGGCCCGGAGGAGCGGAAGACCTGGCCAAGGAGCGCGATCCAGGCCAACTCCGACCGGTTCTACAAAGCATGGCCCGACCTGCACCTCGAGAAGGAACAGGCCTTCGGCGCGGACGACTGGGTATGCTTGCGTGTGATCAGCTCCGCGACCCATCAGAGCGCGGTCCACCTCGCCGACGGCCCCAGCATCCCTCCCACCGGAAAGAAGTTCCGCGTCTGCATCTGCATCGTGTTCAAGATCGAGGACGGGCGCATCACCCAGGCCCTGGAGTATTACGATACTGCCGCCTGGTGGCGTCAGCTCGGAGTCAGTCCGCCCAGCGTCCCCATCGTCATGGACCGGACGAAGGAGGTCGGCGCGTCGTAGCGCCCGGGTGAACGCCGACTACGTGATCGTTGGTGGCGGCTCAGCCGGTTGCGTGATGGCGAACCGGCTGTCCGCAGGCGGCGGCAACCGCGTTCTGCTGATCGAGGCAGGCTCCAGCGACTGGTCGCCGTACATCCACATGCCGGTCGGCCTGCTCTGGCTCAAGGGAAAGCGGTGGGACTATCCCGGCGAGCCGGACCCGTCGATGTCCGGAGTCGAATCGACGTGGGCCGGAGGAAAGGTCCTCGGCGGCAGCGGATCCATAAACGGGATGGTGTGGGTCCGCGGCAATCCCTCCGAGTTCGACGAATGGGCTGAGCTCGGGTGCGGCGGCTGGGACTACCAGGGCGTGCTCCCCTATTTCAAGCGCGCCGAGTCGTTTGAAGACGGCGAGAGCGTTTATAGAGGCGGGAGCGGCCCTGTGCGCACGGGCAGACAGCGGGTGTCTCACCGGCTGACGGACGCCTTCATAGAGGCCGGCGTACATGCTGGCCACGTGCTGAACCCCGACTACAACGGCGAGCGGCAGGAGGGCGTCGGCTACTCCCAGGCGAACCAGCGTCGCGGCTTCCGGCACAGCATGGCCCGGGCGCACCTCGGGCCCGCCCGGTGGCGCAGAAACCTTCGCGTCCTGACGGGCGCCTTCGCGACGCGCATCCTGTTCGACGGGAAGCGCGCCGTCGGAGTGGAGTTCGAGCGTGGAGGGCGGGTGTACCGGGCCGACGCGGCGAAAGAGGTTATTGTCAGTGGGGGCTCGCTGGCGTCGCCAAAACTCCTCATGCTCTCCGGAGTTGGACCGGCCGATCACCTGCGCGAGTGCGGGGTCGACGTGGTCGCCAACGTCCCGGGCGTGGGCCAAAACTTGAGGGACCATCTCATAACCAGGCTGACCTGGAACGTCAACGTTCCCACCCTCAACCGCGAGCTCAACCCGGCCGGCTTCCTGAAACACGGCGCCGACTTCCTGCTGCGGGGCCGAGGCGCCGCAGCAGCCTGCGTCTGGCACGCAATGATCTTCCTGAAGCTCCGGCCCGAGAGTCGCTACCCGGATATCTGCGCTGGCTTCATGCCCCTGGGCCACGCAGCCCCAAGCAAACGTCCCGGCGGGCAGCGGCCGAAGATGTCTCCTGACAACACCGTGTCCATCGTCATGACCCTCCTTCATCCCAGAGGGCGGGGCGAGTTGCGCCTTCGCTCGGCGGACTCGGCCGAGCCGCCCTCGATCCGCTACCAGCTGCTGGCGCATGACGATGACGTCCGCGACCTGATGGCCGGGGCCCGCGCTGTGCAGCGTGTGTTCGAGGAAGAGCCGCTACGCCAGTACGTCGCAACTCAGGAGCTTCCGCCTCCCGGTGTGCAGACCGACGCCGAGTGGGAGACCCATTTGCGCAAGGCAACCATGACCGGGTGGCACGCGGTGGGGACCTGCAAAATGGGTGGAGCGGACGATCCCGAGGCCGTGCTCGACCCTCAGCTCAGGGTACGAGGCGTGGAAGGACTTCGGGTCGTCGACGCCTCGATCATGCCCGGGGTCACCAGCGGGAACACGAACGCTCCGACTGTGATGATCGCGGAGAAGGCCGCGGACCTGATCAACCGTGGCGGAAGCCGGTAAGCGAGCGGTCGAGCGGGTCGGGCCCCAACCCCAGGTATTTCAGTCGCAGCCGGCCCCACAGCTGGAGCCGGTCCCAATCGGGTTCTCTCGTGACCTGCTGCTCGTCGGTCAGGAACGGATGGGGTAGCAGTATGGTCGCCTGTTGCTCGCCCGCGCCGTTGTAGCAGCGAAAGCCCCAGGAAGAGGGCGTTCCCTCCGTGAGCATCCGGTAGAGCTCGGCCCTGCCCGTCCGCCGAATGGCAGCCAGCTCGGGGGTCGCGCCCTTGTGCTCGCCGATACAAACGTGGGCGTGCCAGTCGCCGAAGTCAAAGGTCGCATAGCCGTCGAGCACGCCGATGCGAGGCTTCCGTGGGGGGCGTATCTCCCAAACGGCGCCCTGAATCACCGGGCCGACGTGGATGTGCCGCCACTCCTCGAAACATTCTCGGAACACGCCGAGCAGCGTCTCCTCGTCGGTTGAGAGGGAGAACGTTTCGTAGACGCCGTCGAGGGCCTCTTCGATCGCACCCCTCGGCTGTCCGGTACTCGCTGTCGTCATCTCGCCCCTCCAGGGCCCTGAATGACCCTCTCCGCTGGATTATAGCGTCAACGGGCGCGGCAGCCGCTACAATGGGGCCGTTCGGCCCGACCCCCGGGCGGCCGAACCAGTCGCAAGGAGGCAATGTCTTGCTATCCTGGTCCGCGAAAACCGGAGAGTCCAGAGAGGGCGGAGCCCTCTTTTGGAAAGGGTTGAAGGGGATGTGCCCCTTCCATGATTCTCAAGTCCGAAGGGCGACCTTGAACCCCCTTGAGGGGGTTTGGGGGTACACCTGCGGCAACCTGACGACGAGGGCGTGACCATGCCAGAACCAACCACCCTGCTGAAGGACAAAGTCGCCGTGGTCACGGGAGGCGGCGGTGGCGGCGACGGAGGGATCGGCCGCGGGATTTGCGAGGCCTTTGCGGCCCACGGCGCCCTCGTGGCAGTGGTCGACCGGAACGTCGAACTGGCGCGGCAGACCGTTGCCTCGATCGAGCAAGCGGGCGGGCAGGCCATCGCCGTCACCGCGGACGTGGAGGACAGAGCTCAGGTGGCCTCGATGGTCGAGGAAATCGTGGCGACATGGACCCGCATCGACGTCCTGGTGAACAACGTTGGCGACACCCTGCGGATGCGCAAGGACTTTCTCGAGACCGACGAGGAGGAATGGGAGGCCCTGTACCGGGTCAACCTCAAGCACGTGCTGCTGTGCAGCCGCGCCGTGGCGCCGCTCATGGTGAAGTCAGGCGCCGGGGGCAGCATCATCAACGTCTCAACGGTTGAAGCCTTCCGGGGAATCCCGCACATGGCCGTGTACTCAGCGTTCAAAGCCGGGATCACGGAATTCACCAAGAGTTTCGCCCTGGAAGTGGGCCGGCACGACATCCGGGTCAACGCCATCGCCCCGGACATGGTCAACCGGAGACAGACCGAGGAGGACCATTGGGTCCCGCCGGAGCAGCGCCACCGCATCCCGGTGTGGGTCCCCCGGGGCCGGCTGGGCCTGCCCAGGGACGTGGCCGGGGCCGCCGTCTACCTCGCGTCGGACCTGTCCGACTACGTCACCGGGACAACGCTGCACGTCGATGGCGGCACGCTGGCGGCGGGCGGCTGGTACCGCACCGAGGCCGGTGGATGGACGAACCGGCCGGCTAACCCGTAGGGGCCGTGGCGCCGTTTCGACAATCAAGGGGGTTCTCGTGACTGTAACGGATACACGCATCGCAGCACTGGAAGAGCGAATCGGCAGGCTCGAGGACGAGTTGGCGATTCGCAACCTGATGGTGCGCTACGGGATGGCAGCGGACACCGGTGACGCCGACCGTACTGCGGCGGTCTTCACCGAGGACGGCGTCTACGATGTGGACGGCAGGCCGGCGATGGAAGGGCGGGCCGGCGTTCGAGAGATGGTGCTGGGCCCGCACCACCAGGCGCTGGTGCCGAACTGCGCGCACACGGTCGGCCCGCTGGCCGTGGAGCTGGACGGCGACCGCGCCGTCGCCTTTGGTTACTCGCGGACCTATACCAAACCGGGAGACGAGATCGGGATGCTCCGGGTCGCGGCCAATCGCATCGAGCTAGCGCGGTCGGGCGGGCGCTGGCAGATCGTCCGGCGGACCAACCGCATGATTGGACACGAAGAGGCCTCGACGCTGCTCCGGCAAGGGCTGACAGCCCTCGACGGCTGATCCGGGTCAGGCGCTCAATCGGGTCGGTCGTAGCGGTAGCCAGCCCCCCAGACGGTAACGATCCGCCTCGGGGCCTGGCGGTCGTCCTCGATCTTGCCGCGAAGGTTCGCCATGTGCCATTTGACGCTCCCTTCCGCGTAGTGCGGGGAGCCCCACGCGCCCTCCAGGAGCTCCGGCAGCGATATCACCTTGCCCGCCCGTTGCACCAGGTAGACAAGGAGCCGGTACTCCGTAGGTGTGAGATCGACCACCATGCCGTGGCGCAAGACCTCGTGCCGGTCGAAGTCGATAGCGATGGCGGCGTCCCGGTAGACGTTGATCACGTTAATGCTGGAGAGGTCCACCCGGCGCAGGGCGGCGTCGACCCTGGCCATCAGCTCTGCCATTCCCGCGGGCTTCACCATGTAGTCGTCGGCGCCGAGACGGAGCCCGCGGACCTTCTCGGCTTCCCCATCCAGCGCCGTGAAGACGATGATCGGCACCTCTGAGACCTCGCGCATCCGCTGGAGGAGATCGAAGCCATCCGTTCCTGGGAGCCGAACATCGGTGATGACCATGTCGGGACGGCTCTCGAAGAAGACCCGCATCGCCTGGCGCCCGTCCGGGACGGTCAACAGGCGATAGCCCGCCTCTCGGCAGCTCTCGGCCACCTGCTCCCGCACGGACGATTCGGAGTCCACAAGCAGAATCGTGGCGGCATGCTCGCTATGTGTTGCCGGGTCTCGCATGGGCGGGAAAGGACAAGTTCAGTGTGCCTGTCCCTTCGCCCGGGTCCAAACGGGCGGGCTTGCAAAGGCATGATCGCGCGCCCCAATCGTGACTGCGGGCGCAGCCGTCCGTTTCCCAACCGTTCCAACACCCTTCCCACACCTTTGCGAACTACACTCCACCTGACATCACTTGACTCTTTCCACCAGCGGAAGGGCCCGTGGAACAGCCAAAACTGGGGGCTGAGGAGGTCGAGCATGACGCAGAGCACGTTAGACAGAGTAGGACTCGAATTCGAGGATACCGGCCGCCCCAGAGGCGAGCCGAGTCCGGCGCCCCAGGGGTTTCGAGTCCTCCACATCAATGGCGACGTCGTCATCAGGCCCGAAACGAGTGCATGGCCCTCGGAAGGCAGGCCCTTGACCGACCGCGAGCGCCAGGTCCTTGCGCTGGTGGCGGAAGGCCACTCCAACAAGGCGATCGCCTCGGAGCTGGTCATATCTGAGAGGACCGTCAAGAACCATCTGACCTACATCATGACCAAGCTCCGCGCCATGGACCGCACCCACGCCGTGGTTACGGCCGTTCGGCTCGGCGCGCTGGCCATCTAGGTCGAGTCGATCGCTGGACCCCTGCCATGTTGCCCACGCAGCACCGGCCCGCCCAGAACCACCCTTTCTACCTCTGGAGGCCCCCACTGGCTACCTCGGACGCTCCCAGACCAGGCGAGTCGATCACGGGAATGGTCACCCTCCCCCTCGCGGACATACAGCGTCGGCTGCTCGACCGGCTCGCCGGCGCCGCCATCGAGCCTTCAGAGAGGGGTCGCGACGAGGTCCGGGACCAGGCCGACGAGACGGCGGACCGGATGTACACCGAGCTCCTCGATCTCGTCCGTGACGCCGTGATCGAGCGGCTCGACCGGTCGCTGGCCGAAGTCAGGCTCGCCGTGGTCTCTGCTCTCGAAGCGCCCCAGCCAGCGGCCGAGACGGCGCCACCTCCTGAGATGGTGGAGACTGCCGAGCCGTCGCTGCGGGGACGGCTCCGGGTGGCCCTCGGCGCGGTCGAGCCGGCCATCGCTGAGTACGCGCCCGTCGAGCAGGCGTTGGAGCCGCCCACGGGTGACGTCCAATACGAAGGCACCGTCCGGCTCAACGTCCAGACCTTCGGCGCCGCGCGACCGATGATGATGTTCCTCGGCCAGCTCTCCCAGAACCCGCAGCTCAGAGTGCTGCGGATGGAGGGCTCCGGCCGCTTCGGCGGCGTCGATGTCGCCCTCTCGCTCATGTCGCGGCTGCCGTTGAAGACCGTATTGCGTGACCTGCCGTGCGTGCGGCAGGTCACCGAGACCGAAGCCGAGGTCACCCCTAGTGGGCCTCCGCTCCTCAGTGTGCACCTGGAGGGCAAGCCGGACTCCGTTGTGGCCAACGAAAACGATCCGTCGGTCTACCCTGCCCCGAGGACCCAGTCATGAACCCGGTCGCTCTAAAGGTCACGCCGGAAGACCCTCCGCGCGGCGCGGGCGCCAGCGCGCTACCCCAGTTCCTCGTCGACGAAGGTCTGCTCTCGACCGAGGACATTGCCCGGGCCTGCCACGCGTCCGAGCAGGAAAAGCAGCCGCTCTGGCGGGTCCTGATACGCGACGGTCTCGTGCTCTCGAGCGATCTCGCCGCCCTCACGGCGATGCGCATGGGCCTCAGCATGGTCGACTTGCGCAACAGCCAGATATCCACCGACGCCGTGGCCTTGATACCGGAGGATGTCGCCCGGCGCTACACCGCCCTGGCTATCGAAGCCGATCCGGGAGGGCCCGTAGTCGTGGCTATGGCCGGGCCGTCCGATCTACAGGCCGTGCATGACCTCACGGCCGTGGTGGGCTCGCCCATACAGCCGGTGGTCGCCACCCCGGAAGACGTTCAAGAGCATATCGACATCTACTATCGCCTCAGCGCGCTCAATCAGTCGGTCATCGACCAGTTCCTCGTGGGCGGCACCGACGGAAGAGGCGGCCTCATGACCTCCGCCGATGGCCGCAGGGTAACGCCGACGGACCTGCGGACCGCCAGGCCATCGGAAGTCGTCGACCTGCTCGTGGCCCAGGCGATCCAGGACCGGGCCTCCGACATCCATATCGAAGCCACCGAAGGCGACCTGCGCGTGCGGTTTCGCATCGACGGCCTTCTCCACGACGTCATCAAGCTGCCGGCGGGGCTGCTTCCGGCCCTGATCTCGCGGCTGAAGATCATGTCGGGAATGAACATCGCCGAGCGCCGGCGGTCGCAGGACGGCCAGTTCTCGGTCGACATCCAGAACCGCAAGGTCGACGTTCGCGTGGCCATTGCCCGCACGATCCATGGGGAGATGGCGGTGCTTCGGCTCCTGGACAAGGACTTTACCCCGTTGGGGCTCGACCAGCTCGGCATGGGCGAGCAGGTCCTCGCGTCCTACCGTCGTCTTCTGCGGGTGCCCCACGGGATGATCGTCGTCTGCGGACCCACGGGCAGCGGCAAGAGCACCACGCTGTACGCCTCGACGCTCCAGCTCAACCGCATCGAGCAGAACGTGGTGACCCTCGAGGACCCCGTCGAGTACCAGATCGCCAACACCAACCAGATGCAGATCCACCCTCAGGCGGGGATCACCTTCGCGACGCAGCTCCGGAGCACGTTGCGGCTGGACCCCGACGTGATCCTGGTGGGCGAGATTCGCGACGAGGAGACAGCGGTCATCGCAACCCAGGCCGCCTTGACAGGGCACCTGGTTATGACGTCGCTCCACGCCAACGATTCAGTCTCGGCGCTTCTGCGCCTGCGCGACCTCGGCGTCCCGCCTTACCTCATCGCCTCGTCGGTGGCGGGCATCGTCGCCCAACGCATGGTGCGGGTTACCTGTAGCGGCTGTCGGACCGAGGTGGCGCGACCTCGAGCGGAAATCGAGGCCTATGCCGAGGAGATGGGTGAGGAGCGCGAGCGCTTCCTGCAGGGCGCGGGCTGCAACGTTTGCGCCCACACGGGTTACCGAGGCAGGGCCGGCGTTTTTGAGGTCCTGTCGATGACCGACGAGCTGCGCGAGCTCTTTCTTGCCGACGCGCTCCGCGCGAACCTCGTCGAGCAAGCGCTCCGCGACGGCATGACCCCTATCAAGCGGGACGGCATGCTGAAGGTCCGCGACGGCATCACCACACCCTACGAGGTGATGCGCGTACTGTTCTCTCTGGATTGAGCAGGTCAAAAGTCATGCAGTTCCGCTATATGGCATACACGTTGCAGCAGGGGGTCGTTACCGGCCGCCTGGAAGCGCCCGACCAGGCCGAGGCCGGCGCCGAGATCGTCCGCCGCGGGCTCAAGCCGCTGCGCGTCATCCCGGCGCGAACGCTTCCCAGCATCGACACGCTGTTTCCGTCGCTATTCCGGGTCAAGGCCTCGGAGCTGGTGCGCCTGTCTCGAGAGTTGGCCACGGTGCTGGCCAGCGGTGGCAGCCTGTCCCGCGCCCTCGAGCTGGCCCAGGACGAGAGCTCGAGCCGGCTGATGCGGCGCACAGTGGCGGCGATTCGGTCGTCCCTGGACGATGGCAGCTCGCTCTCCGAGTCCCTGGGCGAACACCCCAAGGTGTTCGACCGCCTGTTCGTCAGCGTGGTCCGGGTTGGGGAGTACACCGGTCACCTGGCGCCCGCCCTGGAGCAGCTCGCTGGCATGCTTGAGCGGTCGCATGAGGCCCGTCAGAAGGCGATACGGACCATGATGTACCCCATGGCCATTATGGGCCTCTCATTTGTGACCCTCGGCGTGTTGATGGTCGTGGCCCTCCCGCCGCTGCTGAAGGTCTTCGACCAGATGGGCACGGAGATCCCGGCATTGACCCGGTGGGCGGTGGCGATGGTCGGCGGTTTCAAGAACAACCTCCCCTACATCATGCTGGGAATCGTCGGCTCCGGGTTCCTCTACTGGTTGGCGCGACAACTCCCTTCCGTCCGCGAGTGGATGGACGAAGCTCAGCTTCAGCTCCCGCTCGTTGGGCGGCTGGTCATCGCCGGCGAGCTGTCCAGGTTCTGTCGCACCCTGACCGTCCTCCTGGATGCCGGCGTCTCGCCGGCAATGGCCCTCAACCTGAGCATCGACGGCTGCAAGAACCATGCGGTGAACCAGGCCATGTCCGAGGCCGAGGAGAGCCTGATGGCAGGCAAAAGCCTCACGGAGGCCCTCGCCCAATCCCCCGTGCTGCCGCGCCTGTTCGTCGAGCTGATCGAAATCGGCGAGGAGACCAACTCGCTGCAGCGCACCATGAACGATGCCGCGAAAACATATGAAGAAGAGTTCGAGCGTCGCATCAGCGGCTTCATCGCCGTGCTCGAGCCCGCGTCGACCCTGGTGGTCGGCGGCATCGTGGGGTTCATCGCCTTTTCGATGTTCGTGCCGATCTACTCCAGCCTCGATGCTTTCGGATAGGGGCCACACCAATGCGAGAACTCCAGGCCGTATGGCAGCGGATCATGAGCCAGCCTCGGTGGGCACTGGTGGCCACCGTATTCACCGTGGTCCTGGCCGGCTACTTCGGCTATCTGGGCATTCGGTATTGGAACGACACCGGTGAGGTCGAGGCACTCGACGCCGAGATCGCCCGGCTGTCCCGGGCCGTGGCACGCCCGCTGCCCCCGTTGGAGGAGCATCTCGCGTTGGTAAGAGCCCAGGACGACCGTTTGAGCCTGGCCCAGGCGAGGCTCGACTACGGCGCCAAAGATGAGCTGGTCTTTCTGATCTCGGAAACCGCATTGATCTCGCCCGTCGAGGCGATGTCGATTACCGTTACCGAGCCTTCAGTAGAGCAGATCGAAGGCTTGAGCTATCCCACCTACGGGGCAGTCCTGATCCTGAACGGTACGTTCGACGGCATCACTCAGTATCTCGAGTTCCTGCGACGGAGGGCCCCGGGCATGTCGGTCGAAGGGATGCGGAGCACCAGCGTAAACGAGACCTGGCTGGCCAGGATCCAGTTGCTATTCTACGGCGCTCCGATAGCCCCGGTCACGGCGGCGGGAGCGAGCTGATGCTCGGATTCAAATCTCCCATCAAGCGCTGGCGCTCTTACGGGCCGAGTTCGAACGGGCTTGCCTCGGGCCCGACGGCCCCTCCACGCAGCGGTCCTCGCACACCGGCGGCGCGGCTCAGGGCCAGAATGCTCCGGGCCAGGCAGTCGCTTCCCTCTGGAAGGCTCGTCACCGCCGTCATCGAAGGAGCCAAGTTGAAGCTCGTCGCGTTTGAAGGACGCGCCGTGGCTGCCTGGGAGACCATGGACCTCAACGAAGGCAGGGTCCGGATCCCGGGTCGTTTCCGCAGCTATCGGCAACGGACCATTGTTGACGCGTCGATGGAGGCCAGCCTGTTCCGGTTCCTTTCACTGCCGCCCGTCCGACGTCGATACCTCGAGGACGTGGTGACCGCGGAGGTCGCCGAGACCCTCCCGTTCCCCCGGGCCGACATCGATCTTGCATGGGCGTACAGAAAGAGCGAGAACGGCATCGACGGCATGGCCGTCGCCGTATCGCGATCGGGCATGGACGAGCAACTGCGGCGACTCAGACAGCTCGGCGTGAGTCCGGGCAAGGTCTACCCGCGAGCGACCGCCCTGGCGTCGATTGCGGGCTCCGCGGATGTCGTGATGGTGCACCTCACGGCCACGAAGGCCGAGGTGACGCTCGTCAAGCAGGGGGCCCCTCGCGTTGTCCGGGTTGCGGCGTTGCCCGAGGGGTCCTCGCCGCCGGAGGCCGCCGAGACCATTGCTGCAGCCATCGATTGGGTGTCGGTCGGGTCCGGGCGCTCCAATGGGCACGGTCCGCACCGTCTGTCGCTGGTCGTCACTGGCTCTCTGACTCATCGGGCAACCATCGTGCCGGAGATCGAACGCAGGACGTCCCGCAAGGTGTTGGGCATCACGTCGCCGTTCCGTCACCCGGCGGAGTTCCCGGAGGACGACTACGCCGTCAACGTCGGCCTGGCCGCAGCCCGACGGGTCGAGACCAGGCCTCAACGACTTGTTGGCGCCGCGACCTGGGCCCCACTCAACCTCCTGTCGCGGCGGCACTCGCCGAAGCCGAAGCTCGTCAAACCGGCGGCGGTCTTCGGCGCGCTGGCGGCCCTGGGCGTCGTGGCCTATCTTGCAACCGCACCGGTCCACGACCTCACCGCCAGGACCACCGACCTGCAGGCGCAGCATCAGGGACTCACCCGCGAAGAGCGCAGCCAGCGCCTCCTTGCCGGAAGGTTTACGAGCTTGCAGCAATTGTCCCAAACGATTGGGGCTCAAGCCGCGTCGGCCGAGGCCATGCCCGCGAAGTTGCTCTCCGACCTGCGTGGCCTGGAGTCCCGTCTCGTTGCCCTGGAAGAGGCAGCGCGACCGCTGGACGTGCGGATCAACTCGCTCTCCGTGGATCGCCAACGCCTGACGCTGAGTGGCAGCAGTCCCAACTTCTCCGACGCGTCGGCCTATGCCCGTGACCTGAGGGCCACGGGGGTATTCGACGAAGTTCAAGTCGTCGTAGCAGACGTCGGGAGCATAGCCGACGGTTCGGAGCCGCTTTCACGCATCGATTTCCAAATGAAGGCGACTCTGCCCTTTATCGGCGACGACCCAACTCCGCGGTAAGCCGGGGCAGCCGTCACCCCCGTTCCACCCCTCGAACGGCCTCTGCCGACCCTTCCGAGACGACTTCTGTCGACCGCCCCGCATCCGGTTCCTTGTCGTGGAGCCGTTCGTCCGCGCCGGGCCCGCCTCACCCGATCGGGTGAGGCCTAGGACGAAAGTCCCAGTACGAAATTCCTAATTAACAGGGTACTCCTGGACGTTATGGCCGTCTTCGGTTTCCACTACATTTCCCTCATAGCAGTGGGCCCGAAGCCGGACCCAGGGCCACGGAAGGCGAGAGGCAATGCCAAAGGAGGGCGCGAACGTGAACAGGATTTTTTCGAAGTTTCGGATTGGACTGAAGAGCGGACAGACAGGTTTCACCCTGGTGGAGCTCCTGGTGGTCGTAGCGATTATCGTGGGACTCGCCGCCGCCATCATCCCGAACGTCGGGCGGTTTACCGGCAAGGGGGCCGAGGGCGCAACGACGGCCGAGATGGAGAGCGTGCAGGCCTCGATGGACGCCATGATGGCCGAGGCGGGGATCACGGCCCTCACGGCCAACAACCTCGGTACCACGGGTACCGCCTTGCAGACGTTTACCGGCCTGCCGACGGCCACGGGCGGAGGCGCGATCACGCTACCCGACGCATCCACGGTGGACCTGACGAACTACCTGCGCAGTGCGACGGCAACGTACTTCTACTGTTGGGACACCACCGGCATCGTGACGGAGCAGTTTACGACAGCAGTCGCTTGCACCTCGTAGCCGGGCTGCAAGCTGGAGCAGAATGCGGGCCGCCTGGACCAGGCGGCCCGCATTGCGCTCCAAGGCAGGCGGTGAGTGATGAGACCGACTAGAAAGAACCGACTGGCAGAACACGCCGGGACGCTTCGCTCCGGATGCCGGGGCGCCCTGATGATGGAGGCGGTTATCAGTGTCTTCATCTTCACGACGCTGGGCGTTGCGGTGCTGGTCGGGTTCCAGACCACCCAGACCGTTGGTGACAAGGCCGGCGGCCAGTCCATCGCCGAGAACGTCGCGCGAAATCAGATGGAGTTCGTCTTCTCCCAGGCCTATCAAGACCCGCCCGCGGTCTACCCCACCGTGGCACCCCCGGCGGGCTACTCGGTAACGGCCAACGCCGTTCAAATCACACCCGGTGATCCCACCCTGCAGACGGTCGTGGTCTCCGTCCTCCGTGACGGAGCGACGTTACTCAATCTCGAGACCATTCGGATCAAGGACTGATGTCCGCTACACATGCAAAGAGCGAGGGTATGGTGAACGGGACTCGAGGCGCCACCCTCGTGGAAGTCCTGGTCGCCGTCGGCATCCTCGTAATGGCCCTCGGGACGGTAAGCCCGACGATATTTCGGGTCCTGTCTCTGGAGCACGGCTGGCGCGAGGAAGTGGGCGCGACGCGGGCCCTCCGGCACGCCGACAGCTGGTTCTCGCGTGACGCACTCAACGCCGAGGCGACGGACCTCACCGACGGAAATCCCCCAGCCACCAGCGTCACGCTTACCCGGGCGGACGCGGCGGGGACGCCGACATCGGTCGTCTACACCCTTTCCACAGACCGGCTCCTCCGGGTCGCCAACGGCAACACCACCCTCCTCGCCTCCGAGGTGGTCAGCGCGGGCTTCTCCCTCTCGGGACAGGTGCTGAGCCTCACCGTCGAGGTCCAGAGCCGCCCGGGCCTCACCGAGACCGCCAGTCTGCAAACGTACCTCAGGAGACTGGCGTGAGCGGGCGAGGCGAGCGAGGCGCCGTGCTTATCGTCGCGGTGGCGTTCATGGCGCTGATCGTCCCACTGGTCACCGCCGCCCTGGGGCTCGCCGGCACCCTGAGCGTCGACTCCAGGGTGAAGACCCAGATCGCCAAGCACCAGTATTCGGCCCTCGGCGGGGATCAGCACGCCCTGCACCGGCTGCTCAACGACCCGTCCTACGGCGCCGGACTCATCCCCGACGTGCCGGACAACTACACCGTGGACCTCAACGGGGCGCCGGTGCAGATCGCCGTAACCAAGCTGTCGGCGCCCCTGGGGGCGCCTCCGCCACCTTCGGCCCCTGGCTTCCTGCAGCTCCAGACCACCGTTCTGGTAACGCCGGCGACCGCGTCGGAGAGCACCCCCACCACCTTCGACTACACGATCACGGTGGAGAACCAGGGAACAACCCCGAGGAGCCTCGACAGGGTGAACGACGGCCTCCCGGCCGGCTTCAACTACGTGCCGGGAAGCTCCAGCGGCGCCACGACCGCCGACCCTTCGGTAACGCTGGAGGCCGGGCCCGGCGGCGGCCCCGATTTCGAGCTGCTCACCTGGGACGTGACCTCGCTAGGGATCGTGTTGCTGCCAACCGAAACAGTGAGCCTCTCGTTCCAGGCCCAGGCCAGCGTTCCCGAGGGCAACTACTGCACCGACGCATGGGTCGAGCCAGGGAATCGGCTCACCGGTTCGGGATTGACCGCGAAGATCACCGTCGGCTCGCCACCCGACGGTCTCTGTCCGGGTGAAGCGGCCACGATCACGGTCGACGTCGTCCCCGAGGTGGCGACCGCGGACACCGCGACCACCTTCACCTACACACTCGAAGTGGAAAACACGGGCACCTCCCAGTTCGACCTCGTCTGGGTCATGCAGAAGCTGCCCCTCGGGTTTCAGTACGTGAACGGCTCGACGACCGGGAGCATCGCATCCTGGAACCCGTGGATCTTCACCAGCGGCGGTCAGGAGCACCTGAACTGGTTCTTCCTGATCTGGGGGCCCAGCGCGAACCCTGGGGAAACGCTTGACCTGCAGTTCCAGGCCCAAGCTACCCTGGGACGAGGCGTCTACTGGACGGACGCCTGGGTGGTCCTGGACCTATTCTGGGCGTCGAGCTACACCTGGCCGACGGCGCCGGTGCGCGTTATGGACGTTTTCAGCATCACGGCCAGCGGAGGCGGCAGCACCGTGTCGTCGGAGGTCTGGGTAGGCGACGACACGCACTACGTCTCCCTCTGGGAGATCGCCGGCTAGAGGTCTAGCGTCCGGCGGCGACGCAGTCACGCATCGTGGTCTCGAAGGTCCGGGAGGCCAAGTCCGCAAGCCAGGGTTCCTGAGCGGAGACTCTATCTCGCACGCGACGGATCGCAACCTGGCGGACCAGGCGACGCAGGTGATGGGCCTGGAGCGGGGTGAAAAAGGCCAGATCGCCGATACTTCGCTCCACCTGTGCGCCCATTGAAGCCTCCGTTTCCGCTCCCTGGTACCAGCGTGCGGGAATCGGGGGCGGAGCACATCACTCCTGTGGGCGATTTACCCATGGGACAAAAGGACTAGCCCGGCGACCAATGTTTCCGGTCGCCTGATGCGCGAAGGCCCGTGCGGAACCGAGGGAGAAGGGAGTCCTCACCCCAACCCTCTCCCAGTGGGAGAGGGAGCGCGCAATAGGCCGGCGGGGTGTTTGCCCCCCGTCGGGCTCGCGGGGAGTCCAGACGGGCGGAGCCCTCACGTCGACCCTCTCCCGCGGGAGTAGGGAGCGCGCGGCAGGCGGGCAACGAACAGTCTGGGCCATGACTAGATTCTTCGCTCCCGCTCAGAATGACATTCCGTTGACGAGGTTGGGTCTCCTCGCGCTCTCTTTTCCCGAGGAGTCCAGAGGGGCGGAGCCCCTTTGGCAAGGGTTGAAGGGGATGTGCCCCTTCTCTTTAGAATGCCCGAAGGGCTACCTTGAACCCCCTTCAGGGGGTTTGGGGGTGTCCCCTCGGCGACCAGCTAGCCCAGATACTTCCCAAACCAGGCGAAGACCTTCTGCCAACCGTCGATCGCCGCCTCTTGCCGGTAGTTGGGGCGCTCGACAGCGAAGAAGGCATGGCCGGCGTTCTCGTAGCTGTGGAACTCGTAGGTCTTGCCGAGACGCTTCAGCTCCGCCTCGATCTTGGCCACTTCCGCCGCCGACGGGTTGGCGTCTTCGACGCCGAAGAGCCCCAGCAGCGGAACGGCCATGTCCTTCGTCATGTCGAAGGGGGAGACCGGCGTGCGGTCGGTGAGTTGATCGGGCTCCATGACAACACGGCCGCCATAACAGTCGACGACGGCATCGAGGCTTGGAATCTTGCACGCCGCGATGTAGGCCTGGCGCCCGCCGGAGCAGTAGCCGATCGCGCCCACTTTGCCGCTGGAGTAGGGCAGCGAGCGCAGGAACCGGATCGCGGCCTCAGTGTCGCCGACGAAGCGCTCGTCTGGCACTCCACCCGATTCGCGGACCCGTGCCACCATCTCCTCGACGGTCCCTGGGCCCTCGCGATGGTGCAGGTTGGGACAGATGGCGACGTAGCCATTGGCGGCGAAGGTCCTCGTGATCTCCTTCGAGCCGGCGTCCCATCCCGGCATGTGATGGATGACGACGACCCCCGGAAAGGGTCCCGCTCCAAGGGGCCGGGCCAGGTAGGCGTCGATGGTGTCGCCGCCGTGACCGTCGATTCGGACCGTCTCCGCTAGCATCCCTTCGTACATTCCGCTATCCTCCTCAGCGAGCCCCGTTGTATTGGCGCCGTTGGGAGCCTAGTGCCGATCGGACGCGGTGTCAACGGCTTTTACTCAGTCTTTTTCAAGGAGCATGGCCATGATCTCGCAGCTGCGCACCTATGTCGTCAACCGGGGAAAGATGGACGAATGGCTCAAGATCTTTTACGGGCGCATCGTGCCCATCCACGACAAGTATGGGATCGTGGTGGGGGACTGCTGGGTCACCCCGGACCGGAGCCGGTTCATCTGGGTGCGCAGCTTCGGCAGCGCCGAGGAGATCCCGGTCAAGGAAGAGACGTTCCGCAACTCGCCGGAATGGAAAGCCGTCTCCGCCGACGCCCTGGCGACCCTCGCCCGTTTCGACGTGCAGGTGATCGAGCCGGTGTCGGCGTCGTAGCGCCTGTTTTTGTTTTGGTTAGCGGTTGTCATTCTGAGCGAAGCGAAGAATCTACCCGTGGCCTAGATCCTTCGTCGCCCCCCTGGGGGCTCCTCAGGATGACAGTGCGGAGGTCTATGCGACTCCACGCGAGAACTGGATTCCGGCTTTCGCCGGAATGACGACAGAAGCTACACCGCGCGCCCGGCCCGAGAGCCTTCGAGCACAGCGTGCATCACCCGCCGCGGCGTAAGGCAGTCGCCGGCGCCGTAGAGTTCGCCAACCTTGCCCTTCAGCGAGCGGAAAAGCGTGTTGTCGGATTGGCCTCCCTCAGCTAGCACGACGGTGTCGATCCCTTCCAGCGTCCGCTCCCCTCGAGTGAGCGAGTTGAACACCGTCACCGTGCTCCCGTCAATCGCCTTCAGTCCGGTCAGCGTGTGCATTCCAACACGCTTCTCCATCAGCCGCTTCAGGATGAAGTGGTGCTGCCCCGGGTCCTGGGCCTCGGCGATCAGCATGCGCTCTGTAATCAGCTCCACCTCGCAGCCTCGTTCGGCCAGTAGCTCCGCCAAGCTGGGCGGGCCGTGGTGGCCATCGAACCCGGAAACGATACAGACCCGTTTGCCGACGGTGGCCTCGTCCTGGAGCACTTGCCGAATGGTGACCACGTTGTGCCCATCGATTCCGGGCACCGACGGGACCTTGTCGACGGAACCCGTGGCGACGATCACCGCGTCGGGCGCCATCTCGGTGACGCTGTCGACGCTAACCTCGGTGCCCAATCGAACGTCGACCGGCAGCGTTTCCATCTGTCGAATGAGGTAGTGGATCGATTCGCCGAGGCGGACGGTGCGGGGGTCCTTGATGGCGATGCGCACCTGGCCGCCCAGCTCGTTATCGCGCTCGCAAAGGACCACCTCGTGGCCGCGAAGCGCCGCCACCCGCGCCGCCTCCATGCCACCCGGGCCTCCGCCGACCACGAGCACTCGCTTCTTCGTCGTGGCGGGGACGATTTGCATCTCTTCCTCGCGCCCGGCGGCGGCGTTGGTGGTGCAGCCGATGGGCATACCGCCGCCGGCTGCCCTGAAGAGCGTCCGCTTGCGACAGCCCTCATTGTCGCCGGTACACCGGCGAAGGTCTGCCACCTCTCCGTCCCGCGTCTTCTTCGCCCATTCGGGATCGGCGATGAAGGCGCGCACCATCCCCACCATGTCGGCCTTGCCCTCGGCCAATACCTGCTCTGCGACCTCCGGGTCCCGGATACCGCCGCCCAGTAGTACCGGCACGCCCACCCCCGCCTTGATGGCCCCCGCCGCGTCGGCGAATACGGCCTGGGGGTAGTCGTAGGGCATCACGGTGGGCACGGTGAGGCCGTTCTTCCGCCCCGACTCGCTGGCCGCGCTGATGTTGAGATAGTCCACGAGCGGCTCGACCAGCCGCGCTATGGCGACCATGTCCTCGGTGGTCAACCCACCTTCGAGGAACTCGTCGCCCGGCATCCGGAGGCCGATAGGGAAGTCCGGGCGGACGCGACGGCGCACTTCGGTCAGGACTTCGAGCACGAATCGCGCGCGATTTTCAAGGCTGCCACCGTAGCGGTCGGTCCGTTTGTTCGAGAGGGGGGACATGAACGAGTTGAGGAGCAAGCCGTGGCATGCATGCACCTCGACCCCGTCCATTCCCGCGTTTTGAACCCTGGCCGCCGAGTCGCCGTAGACGCGGACCAGGTCCGTGATCTCCTGCTCGTCGAGCTCGTGAGGGGTCTCACCCAGCAGCTCGTCGGGCTCTCCGGAGGGGCTGATGCCGGCCTGCATATGGGCGCCGGTCATGTAACCGCCCTGGTGGACCAGCTGGCCGAAGCACGCCGCCCCGTGGCGGTGCGCCAGATCGGCCTCTTCCTTCATGCGCGGCGTCAGGAACTCGTCGAAGAACTCGGCGCCTCCCGGTCGCGCCGGGTTGGGCAGCATAACGTCGTTGCCCCCGAGATAGCTCGAAGGCACTGGACTCGGCGGGCCCACGGTGTATGCCGAGACACCAGTGAGAGCCGGGTCACTGCAGATGATCAGGCTCACGCCGTTCTTCACCCGTTCCTCGAGGTAACGGAGGTACCGCCCGGGCGGCAGTCGCGGACCGTGGGCCGGGATCACGACCCGGTTCTTGAGCTTTACCTTGCCGATATCGACCGGCTCGAACAGGTGCGGAAAGTCCATGGCGCCCCTCGGTTCAGGTTCGGGCTTCTCCAGGCGGGGCAAGAATAGTCCCCTGGCCTCCGGGCGTCAAACCGCTGGAACGGCCTTGACTTCGAGCGTTTCACCTCTAGAATCCGTCTCATCGGCGCGCGTCACCCGGAGAAACCCATGCGATTCCACTTCTTCCACCTGATGTCCTATCCTCATCTCCCGCCCGACTTCACGTCGAAGTACCGCAGCGTGTGGGTCGACCCGCCGAACCGTCTGTTCGACCCCGAGGCCGGCCACGTGATGTACAACGAATATCTCGACGAGCTGGAGTACGCCGCCAAAGCGGGCTTCGATAGCATCTGCGTCAACGAGCACCATCAGAACGCCTACGGGCTGATGCCTTCGCCGAACCTGATCGCTTCCACACTGGCCCGCAATACCAGCGAAGTCGCCATCTCCGTCCTGGGCAACAGCATCGCCCTGTACAACCCGCCGGTCCGCGTCGCCGAGGAGATGGCGATGCTCGATGTCCTCAGCGGCGGCCGGCTGATCGCCGGTTTCCCGATCGGCACCGCCATGGACACGAATTTCTGTTACGGGCAGAGCCCGGCGAACCTCCGCGAGAAGTACTACGAGGCCCACGACCTGATCCTCAAAGCGTGGACGGAGCCCGACCCGTTTATCTTCAACGGCAAGTACACCCAGCTGCGCTATGTCAACATCTGGCCCCGCCCGCTCCAGCAGCCGCATCCGCCGATCTGGATACCGGGAGGCGGCAGCGTCGAGACCTGGGCGTGGACGGCGGAGCACGACTACCTCTACGCCTACGTGAGCTTCTCGGGCCACAAGCACGCCGAGCGGGTGCTGCGCGGGTACTGGGAGACCTGTGACGAGCTGGGCGTGGACCGGAACCCGTACCGCGCCGGTTTCGTCCAGGTCTGCGCGGTGGGGGAGACCGACGCGGAGGCGGAGGAGCTCTACGCCGAGCACCTGCAGTACTTCTACCAGAAGTCGCTTCACATCAACCCGGGGTTCGCCGACCCACCAGGCTATCGCACGATCAAGAGCATCGAGGCCGGCCTGGCCCACGGGTTCGGGAGAGGCACGCAGGAGGCCCGCAACAATAGCTGGCAGGACTTTATCGACTCCGGGATTCTGGTCGCGGGCAGCCCGGCAACGGTGCGCGACCAGCTGCGTGACGTCGTCAAACGCCTTGGGCTCGGACATTTGCTCGTGTTGCTTCAGTTCGGGAACATGCCCAAGGACAAAGCGCTGCATAGTACACGGCTCTTCGCCACCGAGGTGGCTCCCCAGTTGAGGGAAGAGTTTCCGTTCACGGAGTGGGAGGACCGGTGGTTCCCCAGGACGCTGACCGCGGGCGAGCCTGCGGCCACCGGATAGCGGCCGAACATCGGGAGGTGACGCATGCTGCCGTTGATCTTCGATACGGACCAGCACCTGACTGAGCCGCCGGGTTTCTGGTCAGACCGGTTCTCGAAGCGGTTCCAGGACCAGGCTCCCGCGTTCATCGATCACCCTCAAATGGGTCCCGGCTGGTCGTGGGACGGAGGAAAGACGGTCCGGGCGATGGGGCTCGTCTCGGTGGGCAGCGAGGACCCGCGAAAGATCGGCCGCACCAAGCGCTACGACGAGATCGACCCGGGGTGCTACGACCCCAAGAGACGCATCGAGGTCATGGACATCGACGGTGTCGGAGCATGCCTCTTGTTCGCCAGCGGCGCCGGATTCGTCCACATGATCCCAGACGACGATTTTCACCTGGAGTGCGTCCGCGTCTACAACGACGCCGTCATGGACTGGGCAATCGAGGGCGATGCCAGCCGCATCTTTCCAGCGGCCCTGATCCCTCACCTGGGCATCGAGCATGCCGTGGCTGAGCTCGAGCGGGTTGCCAAGAAGGGCTTCGTCCACTACATGTTCAACCAATGGCCCAGCGGCAACACCTACCCATCGGCGGCCGACGACCCTTTCTGGGAGCTCGCGCAAGAGAGCGGAATGACCGTCAGCTTCCACGGCTACGGAGGCGGCCGGCCCAAGGCCCCGCTCAAGGCGGAGTCGGGCGACGAGCCTCAGCTCCGCTTGCCGGTGAACCTGGGCCAGGAGATGATCGCCGCGATCCGGGGGGCGGGACTCGGCTCCACCGTCGGTCTGGGAACCTTCATCCTGGGCGGCATGCTGGAGCGGTTCCCCAACCTGAAGGTCGGGCTGATCGAGACCAGTGCAGGCTGGCTGCCGGCCTTCGCCGAGCGGCTCGACGAGGTCTATCTGCGCCACCGGTGGCTGGGCGACCAGCGTCTGGAACGGCTGCCCAGCGAGTCGATCAAGCGGCTCAAGGTCAACATCGACCGGGAATGGCTGGGCGTCAAGCACCGGCAGGCCATAGGCGTCGACAACATCATGTTCGGCACCGATTTTCCCCACATCGGGAGCTTCTACCCGCACACCCGGTTTTATGTCGAGTTGGCGTTCCAGGGCGTGCCCGCCGAAGAGACGGAGCGCATGCTCTGGAGCAACGCCGCAACCCTTTACGGGGTGAACTAGCGGCTCGAAACGGTCAGGTCGGCCCGGGAGCTGGGGCTGCCGATCGACTAGCGAAGCACTCGACAAGCGCGGAAGGACACCCCCAAACCCCCTGAAGGGGGTTCAAGGTAGCCCTTCGGGCTATTGCAAAGAGAAGGGGCACATCCCCTTCAACCCTTGCCAAAGGGGCCGCCCCTCTGGACTCCCCGAGAGAGCGACCGCAGGTCCGTGAACCCGCCGCGGCCCCATGCCCGACGCCCGCCGATTCAGGCTGCTAGCGCCGGTAGATACTGGCCGCTTCGGTGAAGCCCGCTACTTGGCCGGGCGTAACGCCAGGGAAGACCTCGACCTTGATCGTCCGGTCGTCGAGCATCTGCGCCAGGATCACTCCGAGGCGGACCCGCTCGTCGGCGGCAGTCTTCACCCTTTCCGGGTCGACGTGCACCCGGCCCAGGAGCTCGTACTTCACCTCACCGGAGGCGATGGAGATGTCGGCCGGGTCGGGCCCGTTACCGGCCACGGCGTAGACGTTGCCGCATTGGCTGCAGCCGCTCTCGTCGATCCCGGTCTGGGCCCCGATCGAAACGCGGAGCTGCGCGGGGTCGAAGTGGTCGTAAGCGATGGTGAGATGCGCAGCCCAGTAGGGGAGGCCATCGCCCACCGCCCCCGCATAACCTTCGACACCGTCGAGGAACCAGTTGCCGACGAGCCGGCCGTCGATGTCGTAGTCGATCTTGCCGCCCCTCGGCTCGGCGGTGCGCAGGTTCTTCCCGAGAAGCTGCGTCCTGGCAGGCTCCTCGAAATAGTCGAAGGGGTCCACGGTGTGGATCTTCCACGATTCCCCGGCGTAGCGCTCCGGGCTAACGAAGCCGTCGAGGACGACGTCAGCGTCGTGGAGGCTGAAGTCGAAGGTATGCTCTCCGACCTTCGCTACCGGCTGACCGGCCATGACCTGCACGGGAGGGCTGTCCGGGCTGGGGTACCAGCCCCGGCCATCTACCGGAATCTCACCGGTCACGGCCAGCACCTCAGGGTCGAGGGTGCCCACGTGAATGAAGATGGTGAACAGCGTGCAGGAGTGCTCGATGATCATTCGAAAGTCCTCGATCACACCTTGACCTCCGCTGGCGGCCCGGAGGTACCCCGACATCGTGCCGATCCTGACGATCTGTCCGTCGGCTGGCGAAACCACGTCATAGGACGGCGGGAAGATGTTGGGCCGATCGTGGGAAATGTAGAGGTGGTCGGTGGGGGTGACGTGCGAGCCCGCCATCTGGCCCAGAGGCGTGACGTTTGCGACCACCGCCGGGTCCAGGGGCGACGCCGGTAGCGTCGTCGGCCCGTTCTCGTCGCAGGGCAGCCCCTCGTTCACCCGCCAGGGTCGAGCGACGACGGGAGCAGATTGTGTCGGATCGGGGGTTGGCATGGGCACGGGGAGCGCGTTCGGAGTCGGGGTCGCAACCGATTCGGGAGTCGGCTGCGACTCCACCCTTCGCTCGGACGTCGGCTGTGGCGCATGCGTGGGCGACGCGGGGGCGGGTATCCGGGACTCCGGTGTAACGCGGTGTGTTGGCGTTGGTTCGGGCAACGACGTGGGCGTCGGGCGTGATGCTGGCGCAGGCGTCGGCTCAGGCACAGCCGTCGGCGTCGAGCGCACGGCCTGGGCAGACCGAGCAGTCTGGGTCGGCGCCGGTGTCTCACGACCGGGTGTCGCGACAGCCGTCGGCGAGGGCGCTTCCGTTGACGAAGGCGTGGCGGGCACCGCAGCGCTCGGGACCGGCAGCGCCGTGGCAGGCACGGACGCGCCATCGGCACATGCCGCTAGCACCAGAAGCGCAAAGGCCGCAACGAGGGCCATAGTCGGGAAACGCCACATTTCGAAATCGTATCAAGTCCCGGCGGGCGGCTCTACAGGGTTAACCCTCAAAGGCCTCGGGCCCGGTCAGACCCCAGCTGCGAGCAATCGCGCCACTTCGTCCTCGACTCGCGTCCCCTCGAAGAAGGTCGGGTTAACCCCGGCATGCAGCCGCACGGGGTTGGTGAACACGTAGTCACGGAAGTCAGCCTCGGTCATCGAGCCACGCTCCACCATCTCGAAAGCCTCGGCAAGGACCTCGTTCATCGTCACGACGTCCCAGTGGCCGATGTCGGAGCCGAAGATCGTGCGCAGCGCCTCGCCGTAGGGGTTGGCCGAACGGTTGTAGGCCATCGCGTTCGTGGGGTCGTCGCCCTCGCAGCCGAAGTAGAACGAAGGGATGAACAGGTCCCTGATCTGCTCGGGCTCATCGATGCCGCAGGCGGCGAAGTCGTCGGGAGGCTCTCGAGACGGTTTGCGCTCGAGGTGCGCCCTGATCTCGTCGGCCCGGGCGACCATGCGCTCGTGACCGTGCTCGCGAAGGAGCCGCATCATCAGGTCGCCGTCCAGGTTCGCGGGGTCGAGATCGCGGATCGCCGTTCCGTTGCGCTTCTCCCAGTGGCTGAACAGGTCCGAGTAGAGGGCACTGGCCCACGCCACGCCGCCTTCGAGAAACGCAAAGTTCAGGTCCGGGAAGCGACGCGTGACGCCGCCCATGAACAGCGCCTTGCAGACCGTCAGGTGGGCGACCGCAAGCAGGCCAATGTGGTTGTAGACGTAGTTGCTGACTGAGTCGGCGCCCATGCCCTGCACGATGCTGTGAAACGCGGGCGCGACCTTTAACTCCATGCACTTCGCCCAGACCTCGTCGTAGTCGTAGTCGCTGTCGAGCGCGAACAACTCAAGCCGGCTAGCCGCCCTCCCTGGGATGGACCGTGGTATCGAGGCCTGAAGTGAAACGGCCTTGAAGCCAAGCGTCTTCACCGCATGATCGAGCTCGTCGACGGCTTCCGCGGGCGTGTGCATCGGGATGGTGGCGACGGGTGTCATCCGGTCCGCGAACTCCTTGGTGATGTCCATCGCGAAGGTGTTGTAGGCGCGGCACGCCACCCTACGCAGCTCGGCGTCGTCGATGGCCGCGGCCGCCAGGCCCTGACTGGGGTAGAGGACCGCAAAGTCGGTGCCGAGCTCGTCAAGCCGCTGGGCAAGCAGCCTTGGGGCTGCCGCCGTGGCCCGGTCGAGCGTGCTCTTGGGAGTGCCCCAGCCGCCCATCGGCACCCAGTTATCGCGTCGCTCCTGCATACCCCCGAGAATGCCCGCGGCCCGATAGCTGCCGGCGTCGCCTTCGCCCGCCGACTGGGGACGGCCGTAACGGTCGGCCATGGCGCTGCCGCCCACCTGACGGACGTAGTCGACCAGCACCGGTGTCATCTCCACGATGTGGCCGTCGGCATCGATCACCGGATGATCGAGTCGGGAGCGGACCTGCTCCGACTTCGAGGCCTTCTTGGTTGCCATGCCTGCTCCCGCGGCTAAACGGCCCCTTCGACCTTCTTGATCTCGAGCTCATCGAGGACTGCGGCAATCTCCGCCAGAGCGGCCTCGGAGGGCGGATGGTAGGGAGACCGGGCGTAGCCGCCGGCAAAGCCCAGCAAGTTCACGGCGGCCTTGACGCCGGTGGGGTTGGTGTACTGACTGAAGACCTCGTAAAGCCGGGTCACCTTGCTCAAGGCGGCCTCGGCGCCGGTGACGTCGCCGGACGCAAAGGCGCTGTAAACCGCAGTGCACAGGTTGGGAGCGACGTTGGCTTCGATGGAGAGCGCGCCGGTGGCGCCGCGGCCCAGGTTCTTCACAAGGTTGGGAAGCGGGGTGACCTCAACGACCGGCATATCGGGCCCAACGGCCTCGAGCAGCCTCGGGATGTAGGTCGGGTCGGTGTCGGATGCGATGATGCCCGCGACCTGATCGTACCCCTCCACCATCGCCTTCACGATCTCCACCGGTAGTGAATAACCGACGATAAAGGTGTTGTCGGCGATGAGCACGGGCCATTTGACCCGATCGAGGACCTCGCGGAAATACGACTCGATCCACGCGGGCGGCAGCTCGCGGCCCGCGGGCAGGGGGCGAGGGCCGTAGAGATACACGCCGTCGGCCCCGGTCGCGCCGGCCTCGTTGGCGAGGTCGATCATGTACCGGGTCTCGCTGAGGCCGATCCCGCCGACATAAACGGGGACCTTGCCCTTCAGCTCCTCGACGCCGATCTTCCAGATACGCCGGATCTCGTCGATCCGCATCAGCTGGGACTCGCCCGTGCCGATGATCGGCAGGAACACGCCAACGCCGGCCGCGGCCATGCGGCTGTAGTGGGCGCGCAGGGCCCCTTCATCCAGGTCGCCCTTACGATCGAAGGGGGTGATGCTGCAGACGTTGATACCGGGCCTTATCGTTTTCAATGGCGACTCCACGGTGACTCTGGCTCCGGGCATCATACAGCGACGGGAATCGGGCTTCAACAGAACAAAGAACGGGGCGGCCACGCGAGCGCAGCCGCCCCGTCTACCTCGGGTCGGATTCGAGTCTTACTTGATGTAGCCCCCAGCCCCTTCGAGGTTGAAGGAGAACGGGCGGGCACGAAGATTCCAGTCGGAGGGGATCCTGCTGCTGGCTCCGAAGACCTCTCCGGTCAGGAACAGCACCGAAGTGCCAACCTGGTCGTAGAGCCCGCGCTGGTATGCTTTGCCAGCTTCGACGTATTCCTCGACGCTCCCCACTGCCTGCCAGGTATGGGCAAGCTCCTGCAGCGTGGGGTCATGGGTGTTGCCGAAGCCAGCCCCAACGTCGTGGCGGGCTCCAATCCGGGCGCCCGACACCGAACGGGTAGCTAGCTGCCATACGCCGAACACTGTGGGCCTGGTGAAGCCGTCGGAAAGCAGCTGTGCCCTGAAGGCGGCATACTGGCTCGGGACGCGATTGACCGTGATGCCGAGGTCCTCCCACCAGCCCGCCATGGCCTCAGCCACCTCCTCGCCCTCGGGGATGGCGGGCCTCGGGACGATGATGAAGTCGATCTCGAAGCCGTCGCCCCAGCCGGCTTCCACGAGCAATGCCTTGGCGCGAGCGGGGTCGTACTCGGGAATCGGCAGCGCCTCGTACGCGGGGTCGGTGGGCCCGACCGGATAGTTCATGGTCGGAGTGCCGAGGCCGGACAGGAAGATGTCGACCATGGCCTGACGGTCGATGCCATACCAGTCCATCGCTTTCCGAACCTCAAGACTCGCGAGGGGGTTAGGCCCGTAGCCTTCGTAAGACTCCTTGAACTGCTCTTCGATCCGGTAGGCGCCGAAACCGGAGGTCGTGCGGTTGAAGACCTGGAGTCCCGCCTCCCTGACCGTCTTCGCGCTACTCTTGCTGGTGGTAGCGATGTCGACAGCCTCGGTCCTGAGCACGGCGACCCGAGTCGACTCCTCGGGGATCAGCAGGTAGGAGAGGCTTTTCACCTTCGGCGTGCCGAGGAACCAGTGCTCCTCGATGGCCTCGTATTCGACGCGGTCGCTGACGGCCACCGTAACAGTTTTATAGGGCCCGCTGCCGAGGGGCTCCTTGTTGGCAGTCCCCTCACCCACCTCGCCAATATAGTGGGCGGGATTGAGGTAGGTGGGGCTCGCGCCATTTCCCGCCTTGAGCGTGCCCACGTGCCAGAAGATCGCGGAGACTTTCAGGTGCGCGATGAAGGTGCTGGGGTCGGGGGTCTCCATCGATTCGACTTCGTTCTTGACCGCGATACCTCCCGTCCCCCGGAATCCCTCCGCGAGCATCCGATCGATGCCAAACTTGACGTCCCCGGAGTCGACAACGTGCCCGTCGTGGAATTTGATGGTGTCGCGACCCTTGATCGTCCAGGTCATGCCGTCGGCGCTCACCTCCCACGAAGTGGCCCAGCCGGACTCGGTGTTCGGGGCGCCGGTGTCATCGTCGTCGCCGATAACCTCGTCGTACAGCGCGTCCAGGTAGGACCTCGTGGTCCCATCGCTCATGACCATCTCGAACGAGGCCATGTCGGCGAGCGCGAATTTCAGCTCGCCCACGGACGTCGGCCCCGGAGTGGACGTTGGCGCTGGTGTCGAGGTGGGGGCCGGCGCAGCCGTCGGCCTCGGCGTGGGTCGGGGCGTCGAGGTCGGCTGACCCGGTGCGGACGTCGACGTGGGCTGCGGCGCCGTGGTCGCCGTGGGCGGTGGGGCCGCTGTCGGCACCGGCGCCGATGTCGCCGTGGGGTCGGAGCCGCCGCCACAGGCGGCGACGACGAGGGCCACCACGACTCCACTGATCAGTAGAGCCCTACTCGCGCGGAATCTCATGGTGTTGTCTCCTTCCGAGAGCTTCAAGGGCGATGGCCCCTGCAGGGGCCATCGGGTGTCGTATTTCGTCACAAACGAACAATAGACAAAAACAGCGCGACAGGCTCGAGGCAGCATGGGACGGGATTCGCGAACGTGCGCGCGAGAAGCCCAATATATCACCGCGACCGAGGGTGTCAAGCCGTGAGGCGCAGCGCCTGGGGTTCTGACGGCACGAATCGACGGCTTGTGGCACAATAGGGCCGCTTGAGCGCCAGGGTCTACGGCCGGGCCGGCGGTAGACCGGGAGGAGGGACCGCATGGCCGACGGAACGGTGATTCAGCGGCTGGGAGCGTATCTCGCGGGGGTCACGTACGAGGACCTCCCACCCGACGTGGTAGAGCTAGCCAAGACTCGGGTGCTGAACGGCCTTGCGGTGAGCTTCCCGGGGAAGGACCTGCCGGCCGCCGTCGTCGCCTGGAACATGGTGAAGGCCAACTCAGGGGCCTGCACGCTCATCGGTCGCTCGGAGAAAGTCCCGCCATTGGACGCGGCGCTGGCGAACGGGGTCTCGGGACACACGGTCCTGCAGGAGGACGTGGGCTCCGGGGGCCATCCCAGCCCCGTGATCATCCCGGCGGCGCTGGCCGCGGGCGAGCAGGTCGGGGCAAGCGGCCGCGAGGTCATCACGGCAATCGTGATGGGCTACGAGGCCCAGGGCCGCATCTTCCGCGGCTTCACGCAGCACAACCGCCGCTCCGGATTCCGTAGCGTCTCCCAACTCGGCGTCTTCGGCGCCGCCGCCGTCGGGGCCAAGCTGCTGAAGCTCGACGCCTCCGCCACTACCAGCGCCCTCGGCTTCGCGGCCAACCTGGCCGGGGGCGTGTATCGAGGCTTCGCCGAAGGGGCCATGGACCCCTACTATCAGGCGGGGCTCGCCTCGCGCAACGGCCTCACCGCCGCCTACATCGCCCAGCACGGCGGGGTGGCAACCCCAATGGTGCTGGAAGGGGCCCAGGGCTTCTACCTGGCCTTCACCGGCTCGACCGAGAAGGTCGAGGATGTCGTGAAGGGGTTCGGCGAGGGGTTCGACATCAGCAGCATCCAGAGCAAGCCCTATGCCACGTCTCACGGCAACCACGAGCCCACAGACTTGGCAGTGAGCCTCGCGGAGCAGGTCGACGACGTTGGCCGGGTCAGGTTCGCGATCCTGCGCGTACCGGCCTCGACCAGGGCCACCTCGGGAAAAGACAACCTGCCGCCCTTCCACAACTACACCATGGCGCAGATGAGCCTGCGCTTCTGCGTGGCCTCGGCGCTGATGAAGCGCCCGGTCACCTCTATCGACTACTTCCGGGAGCATTACGACGACCGGGAGGTCTGGGACCTGGCTTACCGAATTCAAGTGGTCGGCGACGAGGGCCGGAAGGTAACGGCGCTCGAAGTGCACCTGGATGACGGCAGGACCCTCAGCCTGGAGGAGGACCGCTCCTACAAGTGGCGTCCCAACACCGAAAACCTTAAAACGCTGTTCCGCGACATGGCCGGAAAGTCGTTGGGTCAACGTACCGAAGCGGTGATCGACTCGATCATGGGTCTCGACGAACTGGATGACGTTCGCGAGTTGACCGCCGGAATCGCGGGCTAGAAGGGCGAACCAAGCAATGAGAAAAACGGTGATCTCAGCGGATTCACACGTCGCCGAGCCCGGCGACCTCTGGGCGGAGTACATCGACCCTCCCTTTAGGGACCGGGCGCCTCGCATTGTCCGCGAGAAGGACCAGGACACGTTTTACTGCGAAGGGCTCCCGCCACGAGGCGTCGGCAGAATGGCGCCGGCCGGCACCACACCGGAGGAGCAGACCAGCCTGGTCCGCTTCGAGCACAACCGCCGCGGCGGCTGGGACCCCGACGAGCGCATGATCGACATGGACCGGGACGGAGTCCAGGCCGAGGTGCTCTACCCCACGACCGGGCTCGGCATGTTTCGCATGGACGACCTCGAATTCCAGGGCGCCCTCTTCCGGGCGTACAACGACTGGCTGGCCGACTTCTGCAAGACGCACCCGGACCGGCTCAAGGGCATCGGCATCATCCCCATCAGCGACATCGAAGTTGCGGCACGTGAGTTGGAACGGGTCCGCGAACGAGGCCTGGTGGGCGGGATGATTGCCATCGCCCCCGAGGAGACGCGTTTGTACAGCGATCCCTCCTACGAGCCCCTCTGGCAGGTCGCGCAGGACCTGGACATGCCCCTAAGCATGCACATCCTCACCGGCGTTTCGCTGGCCAACTTCACCGTCGACTACGTCTCCCTCCCCAACTGGATCCAGCGGTCGCTCACGTCGATGGTCTTCTCCGGCGTATTCGAGCGCTTCCCCGGGTTGAAGATCGTGTCGGCGGAGAACGACATCGGCTGGGCGGGGAGCTACATCCAGCGCCTGGACCACACGATGCGGAAGCATGGACCCCGTTATAACATCGACTTGCCGATGATGCCCAGCGACTACTTTCACCGCAACGTGTTCTGCACGTTCATGGAGGACGAGGCGGGGCTGCGCATCTGGGACGTCATCGGAGCGCAGAACCTGCTCTGGTCCAACGACTACCCGCACTTCGACTCCACATGGCCCCATTCCCAGGAGATCATCGCGCGCCAGTTCCAAGGCGTACCCGACGACGTCAAGGCGATGATCCTGGCCGGCAACGTCACTTCCCTGTATCACATCAACTGAGGCAGGTAGACATCATGTCCTCCGGCAACCTTGTCCCGAAGAATCTGGTCCATTTCACACCCTGGCGCGACCCCGTGGCGGGCGAAATCCTGGACGCCGCGCCCGAGGTGAGGCTGATCAGCCTCGAACTCGACGGTCCCTCAGAGCGCTTCTGGGAAGCCATCGCAACCGCTCACGGCTTCCACCAGCCCCGCCCGCCCTACGAGGGCACCACCGAGTTGATCGAGCGCTCACCCCACCTCCTTGCGATGGGAGTCGGCGGCGCCGGCTACGACACCATCGACAAGGATGCCTGCACCGAGGCCGGGGTCCTGGTCGTGAACCAGGGCGGCGTCGGCAGCGAGGCGGTTGCCGAGCACGTGGTCGGGATGATGCTCGGCCTCTCGAAGCGCATCGTCCTGGCCGACCGCGCGATGCGCTCCGGCGCCGACTATCACCGCCACGACTTTCGGGGCTACGACCTGGAGGGGCAGACGGTCGGCGTTGTCGGCTTCGGGAACATCGGCAGCCGGGTCGGCGAGATCTGCCGCGCCGGCTTTCGCATGCGCGTACTGGCCCACGACCCCAACCTCGGCGATGAGCAGGTCGTCGAGCGCGGTGGCGAGCCCGTGTCCCTGGATGAGCTTTTACAGAAATCCGACTTCGTCTCCATCAACACCTACCTGAGCGCTGAGACGCGGGGGCTGATCGGACTTCGAGAGCTCCGGCTCATGAAGCCCACCGCGTTCTACCTCACGACCGCACGCGGCGAGGTGACGGACGAGCAAGCGCTGATCCAGGTCATGAGCGAGGGCGGAATCGCCGGAGCCGGCGTCGACGTATGGGACCCCGAGCCGCCTTCGCCCGACAACCCGCTTCTCAAGATGGACAACGTCATCGCATGCCCGCACGTGGCCGGCGTGACCGTGCAGTCCCACCACGACATGGAAGTTTCCGGCGCGCACCAGTGGATCGGCATCTTCCGCGGCGAGCGGCCCCCACGGCTGCAGAACCCAGAGGTGTGGCCCCGCTATCGGGAGCGCTATTACGAGGTCACGGGCGACTTTCCCGCCGAGTGATTTCGTGCTCGAAGGAGGCTGTCTTGGGCAAGACCATCATCATGCACGTCGACGAGGCCCCGGTCGTGAAGGGCGAGCTCACACCCGTTGGCGAGGCTATCCGTAACGGAAGACAGTTCATCGGCGACCTGCAGGAGGGCCCGTGGATCAACATCCACGGCCAGGAGCCTGGGCTCGTAGTCCACTCCCACAGCCATGACCTCGACGAGGTGCTGCTCGTCCTCGAGGGCGACCTGCTGCTCGGGGAGCGGACCTGCGGACCGGGCACCGTGATCTACAACGAAGCTCACACCGAATACGGCTTCACGGTCGGTGAGAAGGGCGTCCGTTTCCTGCGCGTGCAGGGCGGGCCCAACGCGATCAGGTTTTCGGGGAATCCGGAGTACGAGAGCCGGCCGTAACGGTTGGGCTTGTCGCCACCCCACGCATCGTAAGTAGCGCCTGGCCTCGCATGCACAGGCGCGAGAGCACCCCGAACCCCCTCTGGGGGTTCAAGGTCGCCCTTCGGGCTATTGATAAGACGGGGCACATCCCCTTCAACCCTTGCCAAAGGGGCTCCGCCCCTCTGGACTCCCCGGGAAAGTCTTTCGAGGTTCCGCCAGCAGGCTTGCCTTGACAGCCGACAACAGTCGCGCCTATAACGAGGCGAAACGCCCTAGTTATCAGGAGGCAACCGCATGAAGGGCCGCGTCGTCGTCATCAAAGAGTACATGAAGCCCATGGAGATCGAGGAATACGACGTGCCAGACCCGGAGCCGGGCGCCATCGTGCTCAAGATGAAGCAGGCCGGCATCTGCGGCTCCGACTTGCATCACTGGCGCGGCGAGATGGACTTCATCAACATTCCGCCGGCGGGTCGGCTGACGGGTCACGAGGGCAACGGCGTGGTATACAAGCTGGGCAAGGGGGTCACGACCGACGCCCTGGGCAAGCCCATCAAAGAAGGCGACAGGGTGATGCACACCGCCATCAAGCCCTGTAACCACTGCTATCAGTGCCTTAACGGGCACCAGAACTGGTGCGCTTCACGCTCCGGTTATGGCGGGGCCGGCGAATGGCCGTATTTCACCGGCACGTACGGGGACTACTACTACGTCGGCGCCAACCAGCCGGTCTTCGCGGTGACCGACGAGCTCCCCGACTCGATGCTCGGTTGGGTAAACTGCGCCATGGGGACCGTGACGGAGGGGCTTCTGCAAGCCGGTCTCAAGGAAGGGCAGTATGTCGTCATCCAGGGCGCCGGCGGCCTCGGCCTCAACGCTACGGCCGTCGCCCGCGACATGGGGGCGCACCGGGTGATCGTGCTCGACCGGCTGGCCAACCGGCTTCAACTTGCCGAGGAGTTCGGCGCCGACCAGACCATCAACATCGAGGAGTTCAACACCCCCGAGACGCGCCGACAGCGGGTGCTGGAGCTGACCGGAGGTCGTGGGGCGGACATCGTGATGGAGCTGGTCGGGCGCTCCGAGCTGTTCCTCGAAGGGGTAAGCTTCCTCACCAACGGCGGCACATTCATCGAGATCGGCAACATCGTCCGCGGCAGACCCGTCTCCTTCGACCCATCGACGATCCTCTTCGGCAAGAAGATCATGGGCTCCCTGATGTACCGGCCGAGCCTCCTACCGATGATGATGGAGAGCCTCGTCAAGAACCAGGACAGGGTGCCGTACCACAAGATCGTATCCAATACCTATCCGCTGGCGGACGTGAACAAGGCGATGGCCGAAGCGGAGTGGGCTGACCGTCAGACTGCTGTGACGAGAGCGATGCTGGTGCCCTGAGCGGGCGCTAGCGGGGGCCGGCGTCCATATCCCGCAGGTCGGGGCTCACGGTGAGCGTCGCCTCCGTGATCTCCTGGACCTCGCCGGGGGTCCAGCCTGGGGCGATCTCCGCCAGAACGAACCCCTCGGCGTTGACATCGAAGACGCCGATGTCGGTGAAGACCCTGGTCACGACGCCGCGAGCCGTGATCGGCAACGTGCACTGTCGAAGCAGCCTGGGGCTTCCATCCGCGGCGGTGTGGTCCATCACGACGAACACGCGTTTGGCGCCCGAGACAACGTCCATGGCCCCACCGAGCTGGCCCCCTTTTCGATTCGGGAGCTGATAGTTGGCCAGGTCGCCCTTCTCCGACACCTCGTAGCTGCCAACGACGGCGGCATCGAGCCGCCCGCTGCGTGCGATGGCGAAGGCGTCGGCACTGTCGAGCGTGACCGCGCCGGGCAGGAGCGTGACGTGTTGCAGACCCGCGTTGATGAGGTGGATGTCCACCTCGTGCTCGAACGCAAGCCGCCCGTAGCCGATGACACCGTTCTGAGCGTGGAAGACGACGGACCGACCCTCGGGCACGAAGTTGGAGCAGAGGGTCGGCCTCCCGATCCCGAGGTTGACCAACCAGCCGTCGGCGAACTCGGCGGCGCAGCGGATGGCCACGGCCTCAGGAGTCAGTCGTTCCTTGTCGCCCATGTGACGCGGCCTAGCCCGCGGCGATGTCGGCCTTGCTCTTGAAATGTGGGATGACGTGCTTTCCGAACAGCTCGATCGAGCGCATCGTGTCCTCGTGTTTGATCCGCCCCGCTTGCATCAGGCAGAGGATACTGTCGACGCCGGCCTTCTGGTACTCCTAGATCTTTCGGATGCAAGTGTCGGGGTTGCCGGTGATGATCATGCTCTGCTCGTCGAAGACGTCGGCGCGGAGCGAGCCCTCGGCGTGGCCCTTGAGGTACGTCAGCCGGTCGAGGAACTGGCTGTAGGGCCTGGGGCCGTTGGGGTCTTCCAGCGCTCGCTCCCGGGCGAGCATCCGGTTGAGGATATAGTCGATATACCAGAGGGCCGCCTCGCCGCCGCCCTGCTCCATGGCCTGCTGGTCCGTCTCGGCGCAATGGACGATCGTGAACACCCGCACCTGGTTGTTGGCGACGCCGCCCACCGGGGTGCCGGTCTTCCAAGCGCTGCGATAGTTGGCGATGTGCTTCTGTATCTCCTCGAGCTTCATTAGCACGGTGAGCCCCAGGGCGCCGACCTGCCGCCTCCAGCTATGGTCCAGCTATCCGGGCTCGTGGAGGCCATCCAGAGCGGCGGATGGGGCTTCTGGTACGGCTTGGGAATGATCTCCCGCTCAGGGATCTGGAAAAAGCGTCCCTCGTGTGAGAAGAGCTCTTCCGACCACATCTTCGGGATGATGTCCAACGCCTCCAGCATCATGTCCCGCGACTCCTCGGTCTTGATGCCGAACCCCTCCTGTTCGTCGATGCCCGACCTGCCTACGCCGAACTCCAGGCGGCCATTGCTCAGGATGTCGAGGGTCGCCACCCGCTCGGCGACTCGGATGGGGTGGTTGAAGGGATACGGAAGCAGGACGACGCCATGGCCGATACGAATGTTCTTCGTGCGCTGGGCCACCGCCGATAGGAAGACGTCGGGCGCCCCGGAGTGGGAGAACTCAGTGCGGAAGTGGTGCTCGACCATCCAGACGGTGTCGAAGCCGACCCGGTCGGCCAGCTCGATCTCAGCCATCGAGTTCCAAAACAGGTCGTACTCGGGATGGGCGCCGGTCCAGGGCTTCGGCATCTCCAACTCGTACATCATGTCGATTTTCACTGGCGCCTCCGGGCAATAACCTCTCGTGTCGCAGGCAAAACAGCGCTCATTATAGGGCAGGGTTTGTCGCGTTAACAGTCAGCGTTCTCCCTCGTCTTGTATGCTGGTCGGGCCCCGAGCTTCCCTCAGTAAGCGCGGATCGAGGAATCGAGAGGGGCGGAGCCCCGGAGTTCGCCTACCGGCCGTCGTAGCGGTAGTCTCCGCTTCTCAGCACGCGACCGGGGCGCGCGCCGGAATCCGCACCGTGGTCCATGACCACCTGGCCGTCGACGACAAGGTAGTCGTAGCCCTTCGCCCGGTTCCCGAGCCGGCTCTCACCGCCGGGGAAGTCGTTGAAGCGCTCCGTCGGCAGCCACTCCAACGCGTCGAGGTCGAAGACCACGATGTCGGCCGGGAGTCCTTCTCGGATCTGGCCCCGGTCCCACAGGCTGTATAACGAGGCGGGGATGAAGGTCAGGCGGCGAATAACGTCCTCAAGCGAGATGACACCCTTGTCCCGGACCCAGTGGCTCAACATGAACGTTGAGTAGTAAGAGCCGCTGACCCGGTCGGTATGGGCGCCGGCGTCGGAGATACCCGCGAGGGCGTAGGGGCTGTGGATGATCTCGGCAACCGCGTCCAGGTCGCCGTTGAGGACGCCGATGAACGTGAACTCGGCCTGCTCGCCCTCGTCGAGGGACCAGTCGACGATGATATCCACGGGGTGCTTGCCCGTCTTCTCCGCGATCTCACGGAGAGGCAGCCCCTCGTATTCCCGGTAGCGGCCCGTCTTGCTCTTGAGGAACGAAACGATGCCCAAGCGTCGGGCCGCTGGCGGGTCCTGAGTGTCGTGGCGGTCGGCTTCGTCACGCATCGCGGCACGAACTTCGGGGTCCCGCAGGAGCTCGAGTCTTCGCTCGTCCGGCTGCATCAGCACCTCGACCCAACGGGGCCACTGCGTGAACGAGTCGACGCTCTTGAGATTGAACAGGTTATCGAGACGCTGGTAGCGGGCCACGGCATACACCTGGGCGCCCGCCGCGGACGCCTCCTTCATGAAGGCAATCTGGTCTCGCCAGACGCCGGGGCGCGCAGAATTCTGTGAGAGCTCGTTGAAGTTCACCGGGCGACCGCTGCGCAAGGACAACTCCTTCAGCAGCCGTCGATCGGCCTCGACGAAACCCTCCTTGCCCATGACCGACGTCTCGGTGATGACCTCGATACCGCCAGTCCCGAACTCGCTCAGCGTCGAGCCCAGCTCGAGGACTTCCTTGTGGCTGGCGAACCGGCTCGGAACGGGCGAGCCATCCCAGTCGTAGTGGGTCGGCGAAAGAGACGTCGTAAACCCGAAGGCGCCGGCGGCAAGCGCCTCGCGGATGACCGAGCGCATCCGCTCGAGCTCGTCGTCGTCGGCCTCGCGGGCGCTAGCATCCTCACCCATGACGAACCGGCGCACCGCGGTGTGTCCTATCATCGCGCCGACGTTGATGCCAGCTCTCGCCGGGAAATCCTATCGAGATACTCTGGGAAGGACTGCCAGTCCCAATCGACACCGTGCTCCAAGGCCCGGAGGTTCATCCCTTCGACGCGGGCGAAGATTCGGGCGATGAAGTCGCGGTCCTCCGGCCTGCACGGCGCGAGGGTGAAGCCGCAGTTGCCCATGACGACCGACGTGGCCCCGTGCCACGGGGAGCAGGTGAGCAGGGGGTCCCACAGCAGCTGGGCGTCGTAGTGGGTGTGGATGTCGACGAAGCCCGGGGCGACGATCTTGCCCTCGGCGTCGATAACCCGAGCGCCGTTGACGTCGAGGCGGCCTCGGGCCACGACCTGCCCGTCGCGTATGCCGACATCCGTGCGGCAGCCGGGCAGGCCGGTGCCGTCGACCACCGTGCCGCCCTTGATAACCAGATCGAACGCTATGGACGCACCTCCGCGATCGAAGGGAGCATAGGAGGGCCCTGGAGGGCTGTCAAGCGTTCCTGGGCAGAAAAAATTTGGGCCCGGCGGAGTGCGCCGGGCCCAAATTACTTGCTGAGCGATTGTCGGCTTGGAACTTAGCCCCAGACGCCAGCGGCGAGCCGCTTGTAGTTGAAGGCGTACCGGGAAGGCCCGGTGTTCCAGTCCGCTGATACCGTGTCCGCGCCGGCCCAGATGAGGCCGTAGGAGACGACCGGAACGCCGCCACCCGTCGAGAAGCCCTGCTCGATCTGCGCCGCCATGTACTCCTGGCGAGCCTTCCCGTAGTCCTCGATGTTCAGCGCGCTCTGCCAGACCTCGGCCAGACGTTTGAGCTCTGGATCGAAGTTGGTGTTGAAGCGGCCGGCCGGGTTGTAGGAGCCAGCCGCGCTGGCGCCTGCGGTCGGCGAGGCGCTGAGGCCCCACATTCCGGCAACGGTAGGTCGGTCAAAAGCGCCGCCGCTCTTGAGGTCCTCGTTGGCTCCGTTGCCCTCACCGAAGAGCTTCGTCCGATGCTCGGTATAGCTCCCCGGTACACGGTTAACGGTGATCCCGAGGTCTTCCCACCATACCGCGATGGCTTCCATGATCTCGGGGCCTTCCGGCAGGTTCGACCTTGGCGGGTTCCAGATTCTCATGTCGAGCTCGAACCCGTTCTCGTAGCCGGCTTCCTTCAGAAGCGCCCTTGCTTTATCAGGGTCGAACGGAGCGAGCGTCTCCGCAGGGAAGCGCTGATAGGTCTGGTCCATTTCCTGGGACGGATAGTCCAAACTGGGTACAGCCAGGCCTTGCATGAAGGTGTCCGCAATTACTTGCCGGTCGATACCGAACATGCCGAGGGCCTGCCGCACACGGAAGTCATTGATGGGATTGGGGCCGTAGCCTTCATAGTTCTCCACGTAGGAGGCTTCCCACCTGAAGTTGGCCTTTACGCTACCTGGGCGCTCGAAGATCTGCAGACCACCGCTACGGGCCGAAGGAAGCGACGCTCTGGCGATCGGAGCCAGGTCGGCGTCTCCGGCCCTGACCAAAGCGATCCGCGTCGTCTCTTCAGGGATGGCCCGGAAAATGACTGTCTTGGTCTTGGGAACGCCTAAGAACCAGTGACCGTCTTCGCGGGCTTCCACAACCAGCTCGTCGCTGGGAGCGAGGCTCTTGAATTTGTACGGGCCAGTGCCCAGGGGGTCCCGGTTGTAACGCTCGATGCCGATTTCCTCGAAGTGGTCCATGCTGACCACGTGGTTGGGCGAGCCGCCTTGTCCAAGCAGGCTCATCCATTGGAGGTGCCAGAAGATGCCCGGGGCATTAATGTCCACCTCCATGGTGTTCTTGTCGATGAGCCGGATGTCGGCCACGTCGTTGTTCAGGTTGCCGACGCTGGAGAGCTGGATCCCCTCGCCCTCGCGGACGCGGAGGAGGAACCGAGTGATGTCGGAGGCGTCGGCTTCCTCACCGTTCCAGAACGTGACTCCGTCGCGGGTCTTGAACGAGTAGTTCTGCGCGTCATCGCTGAGGGACCACTCGCTGACGAGGCCAGAATCTGGGTCGAGCTGGGCATCGTCCGTCGCACCGATCATGTAGTCGTACATGATGTCGACGTACTTGCGGTCCGTGCCGCCTTGGAACAGCCACGAGTTGGAGTTCCCGAGGTCGACCATCGCGATGGTGAACTCGCCACTGGATACCGGAACGGGGGTGTTCGTCGGCGCAGGTGCGCTCGTGGACGCTGGCATCGCGGTGGGCGCAGGTGCGGTCGTTGCCGCGGGCGCGCTCGTGGACGCTGGCATCGCGGTGGGCGCAGGTGCGCTCGTTGCCGCGGGCGCGCCCGTCGCCGCCGGTGCGCTCGTCGCCGCTGGTGCGCTCGTCGGCGCTGCGGCCGTCGTGGGTGCTGGTGCTGCGGTCGGGGCCGGGGCCGATGTCGACGTCGGGTCCGAACCGCCTCCGCAGGCGGCGACCACGAGGCTGACGGCCAGGGCTACGAAGAGCAGCGAGTACAGTCTTCGAATTCTCAAGCCTTTCCTCCTTCTTTCTTTTCGCCTTGCACGCTGGTCAGCGTGATACTACAGATATGCCAAAGGGGTCATCGATAACGAATGATTCCCGAATCTCGTAAAGACAGCAAACTTTGTAACGCACCAGCCTTCCGTTGTCAAGGGTTAGCGCCCCCGGCATCGCTACTTCTATGAAGTACGTCTTGTCGATGCGAACGGTTCCCTGAGGCCGTGACGTCGGGATTTTACTCTGTCAGGCCAGCACCCCGCCATCGAGCCCGAGCACCTGACCTGTGATGAACGAGGCGGCGTCGGAGCAGAGCCAGACCACGGCCTCCGCCACGTCCTCGGGCTCCCCCATCCTTCCGATCGGGTGCGCGGCGGCGTAGATGGGGCCCAACTCGGGCTTGGCGGCGATCAGCCCCTCGATCAGCGGCGTCCGTATCGCCGAAGGGGCAACGGCGTTGACCCGAATCCCCGAGGCTGCATACTCCAGCGCCGTGGTCCGGGTGAGTTGCACGACGCCACCCTTCGCCGCCGCATACGGCGAGTTTCCCTTACTCCCCTTGACACCGGCCACAGAGGCGGAGTTGACGATGGCGCCGCCGCCTCCCTGCTTCATCATCTGCGCAATCTCGTACCGCAGCGACAGCCACGTCCCTTTGAGATCGATCGCGATTACCTTGTCGAAATGGTCCTCGGGGTACTCCGCGATCGGCATGCCGAGCGCGGGGATGCCGGCGTTGTTGAAGGCGCAATCGAGGCGTCCGTACCGCTCGACCGTCTGCGCAACCATGGCCTCAACCTGACTAGCCTCAGCCACATCGCAAGCGACGAAGCTGGCGACGCCCCCGAGATCCTCGATTTCGAGGACGGTCTGCTGGCCGCCATCGGCGTTCACATCGGCGACCACCACCGTTGCTCCCTCCCGGGCGAACACCTTCGCGGTCGCCTTCCCGATCCCCGAAGCCGCCCCAGTGACGCAGACCACCTTGCCCGCCACCAAGTCAATCATGATGCGCCTCCCTGCTCCGTCTCGACTCAGCGGCACAGTTTAGCATCGATCGAGAATTTGACATACGTTGTGCCGGAAGGCACAGTTGCACCGCCCGAGGAACAACGAGGACGACGCCGGGCAGGAGTTGCCGATGCCGACCACCAACACCTTGACCCTTATCCACACTCGATGCGGCTTTCCCACCAAACAAGGGGAGTGGGACGCCTGGTGCGACGACATCCATATTCCTGACCTTGTGGGCTCGGGCGCGTTCCGGTCGGCCAGCCGCTGGGTCCTGAGGAAATCGAGCCAGCTCGTTTATCCCAGGCTCGGGTTCACCCATCTCATTCTTGGAGAGATCGAAACGAAGGACCCGGAGGCGGGGGAAGAGATCATGGCCGCGCAGGAACCGGAGCTGAGGGTTTCCGGCAGGATGCATCTCAATCACTTCGTCGATGACCTGGTGACCCTCAAACCCTTCGGAACGTTGTCGGAAAGTGCCGTGCCTTCTCCCGAGACAAAGGCGCTCTGGTTCATCTTCAATCGCTGCAACGACCCTGCGAAGCTGGATGAGTGGCATGCGTGGCTCGACGACGTCCACCTTCCGGAGTGTCTCGAGATTGGCGGCTTCCATGGCGTGAGCCGTTGGACGCGGGTACGGCCGGAGCGATACCTGCCGAACTATTGCGTTGTCTACGATATCCGGGATACGGGTTTGGACGAAGGGATCCGGCGCATCGTCGATCTCAACCGCGGATGGGAAGCCGAAGGCAAGATTCCCGACTACCACGCCGGTTCACTCGGGTTCGTGGTCGAGCCCGCAGGGAAGTGGGGCGCGGCGGGATACCGAGGGGCCGAGTAGGCCGGGCGCTAGACCTCGAGTAGATCGTCGTCCGCCCGTGCCCGGTGCGGGTCGAGAATCGCCGTCTCCAGCGAGAGCCGCCTGGTTGGCAAGGCCCCATTCTCGAGGGCCAGCAGGTCGACAGGGCCGAACCGGACGGGCGGCAACGGCTCGAGCGGAAAACCGCCGATTTCGTCTTCCAGCCGACGGAGCCAGAAGTCCTGCTCTCGCTGGGCGCTGACCGCTCGGAGAGCGCCTCCAGCCAGGGGAGTTAGCCGCTCAGTCGGCGAGCCCCAGCTCCCGGGAAGAAGCTCCGCGATGTCGAACTCCTCCACGTCGGGCACGCCACCGCCGCCGACTCGGTTGCGCAGGCCCAGCCCGACAATGTCATCGAGGTCCAATCCGACGATGTCGTCGATATCGATGACGCCCGGCAGCAAGTCCTGGGCGAGGACGGTTTCGGGGGGGCCGCCTGGTGGGGCAACCGTAACGGTCACGGTGGCGGTGGCGGCGCCTCCGTTCCCGTCGGCGATGGTATAGGCAAAGCTGTCCTCCGCCGAGTCGCCCTCGGCCAGGGCCTGGAGCTGCTCGGCGGCCGTCGGGTCGTAGGTGAAGCTCCCGTCCGCGGCGACGGTGACCGTCGCCCCCAGCGCGCTCACCGCATCGAAGTCGTTGACCTCCAGCGCGTCGCCATCGGCGTCCTCGTCGTTGACCAGGACTCCCGGCGCATCGACCGCGAGCACCACGTCGTTCGCGACCTCGTATTGGTCGTCGAAGGCGACCGGGACCGTGTTCGCCCGAGCTACCCCAGTCACTGTCACCGTGACGACGGCCGTGGCGGCGCCTTCGTTTCCGTCGGCGATGGTATAGGCAAAGCTGTCCTCCGCCGAGTCGCCCTCGGCCAGGGCCTGGAGCTGCTCGGCGGCCGTCGGGTCGTAGGTGAAGCTTCCGTCCGCGGCGACAGTGACCGTCGCCCCCAGCGCGCTCACCGCATCGAAGTCGTTGACCTCCAGCGCGTCGCCATCGGCGTCCTCGTCGTTGACCAGGACTCCCGGCGCATCGACCACCAGGACAGCGTTGGCGGTCGCGGCGTGCTCGTCGTCGTTCGCCGTTAGCGCGGTGCTGTCGGCGACACCGCTCACCGTGACGGTCACGGTCCCCGTAGCGACGCCTGCGTTTCCATCGTCGATGGCGTACGAGAACGTGTCGTCCACCGAGTCGGCTTCGGCCAGGGCCTGAAGCTCCTCGGCAGCCGTCGGATCATAGGTGAAGCTGCCGTCTGCGGCGACGGTGACCGTCGCCCCCAGCGCGCTAACCGGGTCGAAGCTGACGACCGTCAGATCGTCGCCGTCTGTGTCCTCGTCGTTTGCCAGAACGCCCGGCGCCTCCGCGCCCAGGACCGCATCCTCGTTCGTTTCGAACGCGTCGTCGCCGGCCACCGGCGGCTCGTTGGGGGCTTCCTCGCCCTCGTCGGCCGTAACCGTAATCACGACGACGGCATCGTCGCTCTCCTCGTTGTCGTTGGCGGCGGCGTAGCTGAACTGGTCCGTGCCTTCGAATTCCGAATCCGGTGTGTACGTGAACGAGCCGTCGGGAGCCAGCTGCAGGTCTCCGTGCTCGGGGCCGTCGATGAGGCTTGCGGTCAAAGCGCCATCGTTGGCGTCGGCGTCGTTCTCCAGAAGGCCGGGGCCACCGACGGAGAGGGTCGCGCCCGCGTTCACCGAGAACGCGTTGCCGGCGGCGGACACCGAGCCGGCGTCCGCGAACCTCAGGGCGTGGCAGGCGTGCCCCCAGGCCTTGCGATAGTGCTGAATGGCGTTGTCCGCATCGCCGGCGTCCCTGGCTTCATCGCCCTTCGCAAGCTCCTCGCGCGCCTTTTCCAGTTCCTCATCCACCTTGTCCTGCTTGGAAGGATCGCTCACCGGGGCATCCTCGGCCTCTTCGATCAGCGTCAGCGCCAGTTGGCGGTCCGCGGCGACCAGGTTGTCGATCGCCATCTGCGCCCATTCAAGGGCTTCTTCGCTGATCTCGCTGTCGCCGCCCGAGCCGGTGCCCGTACCGGTGTCGTCGTTATCATCGCCACCCTGGTCTCCGCGATCGAGCAGCGCAATCAACTCCTTCACGGCGTGCCGCTCTTCGCTGAAGACGCGATGGCCTCGCTTCTTGTCGAGGTGGTCGTCATCGATCCAGAAGTCTTCGTCGAGACTGTCCTCTATCTCCTCGATGGCCTTCTCGAACCGGCGCGACTCGTCGACATGCTCTTCCAGGTTCTCGATAGACTCGAGCTTCAGCGTCCTGGCTGACACGGTCACGACGCCGGGCCCGTGCACGGTCACGGTGACGATAGCCGTATCGAAACCGCCCTGACCGTCCGCGGCCGTATAGGTGAAGGTATCGTCCAGCGAGTCCCCAGCGCTGAGTGCCTGAAGTGTCGCTGAGACCGTCGGGTCGTAGACAAAGCTTCCATCCGGCGCGACGGCCACCGCGCCGCCAAGCGCGCTTGCGGCATCGAAGGCGCTGACGGTCAGCGGGTCGAGGTCGGGGTCCGAGTCGTTGCCGAGGACGCCCGGCGCGCCGATTACGAGCACGGTGTTGTTGTCCGTGTCTTCCTGGTCGTCGACCGCCAGCGGGGGCTCGTTGACGCCCTCGTTGGCGAGCTCGATGGCCTTGCAGGCCTTCTCCCACGCCTTCAGGTAGTGGGCGATGGCCTCGTCGGACTTGCCGGCGTCGCGGTCTTCGTCACCTTTGATCAGCTCATCACGCGCCTCCTCCAGCAGCTCGTCTATCTCGTCCTGGTTGTCCGGGTCCTGGACGGGAGTCGCCTCGGCGTCTTCGATCAGCGTGAGCGCCAGCTGACGGTCGGCTTCCACCAGGTCGGCGATGGCCAATTCGACCCACTCACGAGCCTCGTCACTGATCTCGGCGCCAGTGCCCGTCCCGGTGTCGTCTTCGCCGTTGCCGGTGCCCGTGTCGTCGCCGTTGCCGGTCCCGGTGGCGTCGTTGCCGGTGTCGGTGTCGTCGTTGCCGGTCCCGGTGGCGTCGTTGCCGGTGTCGGTGTCGTCGTTGCCAGTCCCGGTGTCGTCGTCGTTGCCGGTCCCGGTGGCGTCGTTGCCGGTGTCGGTGTCGCCGTTGCCAGTCCCGGTGTCGTCGTTGCCAGTCCCGGTGTCGTCGTTGCCAGTCCCAGTGTCATCGTCGCCATCGTCGTCCCGGCGCAACAGTTTGAGTAGCTCCTTGACAGCGTCCCGCTCCTTGTTGAACACCATCGTCCCGTGCTCTTTGACGACGTGCCGGTCGTCGATCCACAGGTCCGGGTCCAGGCTTTCCTGGATGAACTCGATGGCCCGCTCGAACCGGGTCGACTCACCGACATGGTGCGAGAGGTTCTCGATGGCGCGCTCTTTGAGTTGCCTTGGGGTGAGCTCACCGCCAACGACGGCTATATCGAACGATGCGGAGTCGTTGCCCGGATTGTCGTCGGCCTGGTCGACTGCGGTCACCGCGGCGGTGTTGGTGATGGTCGTGCCGGCGGTGCCCGCGTCGACCGTGGCCACCAGCGTCAGGATCGCTGTCCCGCTTGCGGTCAACGGGCCAACGTCCCAGACGCCGGTGACGTCGTCGTAGCTGCCCGGACTCGGGGTAGCCGACGAGAAGGTCAGGCTCGACGGAAAGAATATCGGTGATTACCACTCCGGTGCCGTCGTCGGGACCGAGGTTGGTCACGGTCACCGTGTAGGTGACGACCTCGCCCTCCTCGACACTGGTCTTGTCCGCGGTCTTCGCCACCGCGAGGTCCGCGCGCTCCGTGGACGACGACAGGACGATCGATGCCGATCCGGGGCCTTCGTCGTCGTCCGTTACCATCGCGGTGACGGTGTAGATGCCAGGCGTCGTGTAGACATGGGCTGCCGTGAACGGGCTGGTGACGCTGGGGAGCACGTCGATGCCGTCGCCCCAATCGATCTCGGCGCTGTGGGTGTCCAGCGTGCCGACGTCGGTGAAGGTGACCTCCACCGATGCGTTGCCGGCAGGGTCGATGCCCGTACCGGCCATGGAGACGAGCGGCGGCAGGTTGTTGACGACGATCGCGGCCGTATTACTATCGGTGTTGCCGACCGTATCGGTGAAGGTGGCATTCACCACATAGGTGTCGGAAGGCGTCGTCGTCGGGTTGTCGTCAAGATACTGGTGCGTCAGGTCCAGGTACTCGGTGCCTGCGGGGAACAGAAACGTCTCGATAGGCCCTTCGCCCCAGTCCACGTCGAGCGTGAAATCGCGCTCTGGACCAACGACGAACACGAATCCGTTGACCGTGGCGACCCCGTCCTCGTCGATGCTGTCGCCATCAGTGTGGAGCACGACAGCCGAGGAGCCATCGTCTGGGATGAGGACACGGGTCTGCTCGTCGGGACACGGGTTTCCGCCCGAGTCGGTCCCGAAGCAGTTGGACGACTCGAAGCCGGAGAGCAACGGCACCTCCACGTCCGAGAAGAAGGCGAGGCTGACCATCCACCCTGAGGAGAGTCCGGCGAGGACCCCCAGGATGACAAGGAAGCCCAGAAGTGCTAATCGCACTCCCGGGCCACTCCGGTCAGCTTTGACCGCCGTCGAGCTATCGAGGCTCGGCGTGGCCGTCCGCAATCGTTGCAGCAACCTGTTCTCCAACCGCTGTGTTGATCGGTATCGTCGATACGGTCCGCTGTTTGATCTTCATGCGTCGTAGCTCGAGGACGAACAGACCGGCGGCTGGCACGAGGATGAGGCCAATGAATCCGGCCGGACCACGCATCGCGTTGGCGGCAGCCCCCAGGAGCGGGGCCTGCTTCCAGACCCGCCCTACAAGACGGTCCGCCGGCACCAGGTAGCCGTCAACGTTTTCGTTGGCGTCTCCCCGGGTGCGGAAGCTCAGTCGCTCTCCCTCGCCCACGATGGAGGCGACTCTGTGAGTGACCACCGTCGCCGAGCCCGGAGGACGGTAGCTAATAACGTCGCCGACATGGATATCGGCCGGCTCGGTCGGGGTGATGATAACCAGCGATCCCTGAGGGATCGTGGGGCCCATGCTGCCGCTATCCAGGGTGACAAACCTGACGCCCCATATGAACGGGGACAGGATGAAGAGCACTCCCAGGACGACGACGGAACCCAGGACTACCGCCATGCCCAGCTTGAGTCCCTCGTGAAGCTCAGACTTCGTAAGGCCCATGGGCCACCTCCGCGAATTCGACTGTTTGTTTTCCCCCGGCAAAAGAAGAAGGCGGGATGGGGAGGACGAAGAGATTGGGGGGAACCTCTCCGGTCTCCCCACCCCAGGGAGCGTCGAAGTTTATTGCCCGGCTGGGCCGGGTGTGTTCTTTGGTCCACAAGATGCGCGTTCTCATATCAGGCCCCCGCTAGGGGAGCGGGCCTCCGCCGCATTGCTCGCCGGGCACGCTGGCGTGGGGCGTGGGGTTGTTGATCTGGTGCAGGCCGAACTGGACGTCGAAGTCCACGATGTCGCCGTGGTACTCGTTCGTAGCCGCGGCGTCCAGCTCGAAGTTGAGCAACAGGTCCTTGGAAGCGCCGACTGCGAAGGTCCCGAGCTCTATGCAGAACCCGTTCAGGTCCTGCATAGACCCCTGCGCCACGAGCAGGGTTGCCGGCGGCACGTCTTCGTCGACCGATACCAGCAGGAACCCGTCGATGTCGTTGATCGGATCCGTCACCGGGCCGGGGTTCGTGCACGTCTCATCGACCGGGTCGAAACCCAGCGCCTGGCTGGTGCATTCGAGGTCCGTCATCCGTCCCGTGCGCACGCCGGTGATGATGAACGTGAGGTCCAGGTGGCCCTCGAAGGCCCCGGCCTGGACGACCGTCAGCTCCACCGTGTCCTTGTCGCCGGGCTGCATGCCGCTCAGCGAGAGGAGGGCCGTGCCCGCGGAGGGGCCGGCGTCCGTGAGCACGATGATCTCGGCGTCGGCGATGGAGGCGACGACCAGGTTGTTGTCAATGCGCTCCGAGTCGCCGAAGAATGCCTGGGCGCCCATGGTGCTCAGCGCGGCGACCACCGCCACCAGCATCGCAGCGACTGCCAGTACCCGGATGTTCAAGTCTCTGATCTCCTACGTCGTGCTTATCTCGTGTCGCTCATCTCGCTTCTCGTCCGAGTAGCCGTTCTTAATCGTCGCTGGTGATCGTCACCGTGTGCGTCGTCGGGTTGGCGGCCGAGAGGCTCGCCGGACCGGTCACGCTGGTCAGCCCGAGGTCGACAGTCTCGTCCGGCGGCGGTTCGACATCGAGGTCGTCGACAGCGGTAAAGGTGGCGCTGAGAACAGTGCCGTCGCCGTCGGAGAAGTTGAGGGTCGTGTCGATATTGGTGAAGTCGACGCCGCCGGGAGTAGCCGAAGAACGCTTCCGACCCGATGGTCACGAGCGTCGCGACGAGGCCTACAACCATCGCCGCTATTAAGAAGTACTCGGATGCTCATCTCGGTTTGCTCGTTCCTTCGCGGGCTCAGGTTCTCCAAGCCGCGCCTCGGGTGTCCAGGGCTCGGTTCCGCTTTCGGTCCTTGCTCCCTAGCTATGGCTCTTGGGGCCCGGCTCCCCGGCGGGGAGCCGGGCCCCAAGAGCGCTGTGGCGCTCGAAGTGCCTAGGTCGACGCTACGGACCGATCGGCCCGGGGGCGTTGGTTCCGCACAGACTGCCGATTGGGAAATCGTTATGCACCGCGGGGTCGTTGGGCTGGTGCAGCGTCCACTCGACGTCGAACTGCAGCTTGTCGCCCTGCCACTCGTTGCCGGCGCTTCCCTGCAGGTGGTAGGTGAGCAGGAACAACCGGTCGGAGCCCGAGGTGATGGTGCCCATCTCCATGCACAGGCTATTGAATGCGAGCAGCGGCTGCGGCGAGATGTGCGTCACGTCGTAGCAATGGCCGAAGCCGGCGCCGGTGATGAACGGCGCTGGAGGCGCCGGAGGCGCCTGAGGAGTCGCACCCGGAGGAAACCAGATCCCGCCGCTGCCTAGGCAGGTAGGTTCGTCGGGAAAAGCCGCCGTTACGGCCTCGTGGAGGTCGATGTCGAAGACCTGGGACAGGTTGTCGATCGGCACGGGGGTTGGGAAGGTGCAGGTACCCAGCGGGGCTTCGGTCCCGCCTTGCGCGATACATTCGGCGGTATCGGGGATCGGGTTGCCCGGCCCGATCGGTTCGTCCGGCCGCAGGTCGCAGGTTGGTATGCCAGGCCCGCCACCATTCGGATTGAAGGCGCCGCCCATGGCCTGACACTCGGGCTCGGTGAGGTTGCCGCCGTCCTCGAATGTGATGTTGTAATGGAGGTCCAGGTGGCCGTCATTCTGTCCGCTGTTGCTGATCAGGACTTCCCTGGGGGGATGATAAGGCTTGGCTTCGCGTCGTTCGCGCCGACCAAGTTCAGGCTCAGGGGGGCCAATGACGCATGGGGGGGCGTCGACGCCATTGATCTTGATGTCCAGCTCTCCGGCATCGACTACGTTGGCCGGAATCAGCTCCGAGTCACCGAAGAACGCTTGTGACCCGATGGTCACGATCGATGCGACGAGGCCTACGACCATCGCCGCTACTAGTAAAACTCTGATACTCATTTCTTTTTGCTCTCCTCCGAAAGTTTTGTTGCAATCCGCCGATAAACGCTGTGTCCGGCGCTCCTACCGAGCCGGGTTATCTTCTTCATAGCTACACGCGCCGCTGCCCTCCTCTCGGGCGGGAAGGGGAGTGGGATGGGAGGTAATGAAAAGGCCGGCCCCTTGCCAGGGACCGGCCTTCCGTGTCAGAATGGTCCTGGCTGGGGGGTGGTGGACGCCCTTCCCCGCCGTAAGTGAGGCCCGGTCAGTGCCAGCTGCCCGGGCCCCTTTTTGTTTGCGTTACTCGATCATTGCCGCTATCGGGTCCTCTAGCTCCAGAACGTCGAGCAGGCCTTCGATCTGGCCCAGCAGCTCGCCGCCCTTTGGGGTGATCTGGAAGACCGCGGTGCCCTTCTCTTCGGAAGGCTTGCTCTCCAGGAACCCCTTCGTCGTCAGATACTCCAGGTAGCGATTCAACTGCACAGAGTTCATGTTCGCCCCGTATAGGATCCGGGTCTTCCAACATTCACCGAGAATCAGGATGTCCCGTAGGATCTGAATTCCCCATCGTCTCGTTGCGATCATCGTGTTACCCCCATCGAATGCTTGCTGCGACGTACCGGCGCATCGGCGGGGGGGAATCGGATGCCGGGACCTCGCCCCGGCTCGGGACCTCCGGTCGCTGTCTCCCCCCAGATAAGCGACCATCCCGGACTGCTGTTATTTGCCTCGATCCTTGCGGCCTCACCGACCGCGTAGGCGGATTATGGCCTCGGGCCAATCGGCGCGTAAAGGCTCATAGTTCTGTAACTTAGTTCCACGCACCTTTCCGGGGGGAAGAGAGACTCGCCAACAGAAGGCGAACGCGCCGCCGAGCGTGTGTGGCCCATTGCATCGCCCAGACGGGCGGCCAGGCCCACGACGCCCCGACGGCAAAGCCTCTGCGGACTGAAGGGCAGGCGCTCGGCTACTGCGACGCCCGATGCGTTGACGACGAACCCGACGCCCCCACCCTCCCTCGGTGTGGCGCCCAAAAGTTCCCCCCAGAAGGCGCCGCACCGAGGTGGGGCCACCCGCCATAGGCGGGTCACCCCGAGTCCAGGCACGCGGTAGCGTACCAGTGAAAGTAGCGCTCGGTATCACCCGAACGGGTGATATTTCGGTGACAGTCTGATAACAATCTGGTAACAAGGGGGCTAGTTGCTTGTCTGACCGAAGCAGACTATCCACCAACCGGCTACACATTCCGGCGCCGAGCTTCATGCAGCAACATCCTCGCCTTAGGCTCGGTCAGGGGCCGGCGTGACCGCGGCAGACAAAAAGAGACCGCCCCGGCGATGCCGGGGCGGTCTACTACTTACCGATCTATAAGTGGGTTCTACAGGCCCCAGACGTTGGCCAGAGCTATCTGATCGTAGCCGTAGGCGTAGCCGAAGTTTCTGACCCCCCAGTAGGACGGGATGATGTCGGGGTCGTTCACCGTGGCAACGATCACGCCGACGTCATGGAGTGCCGGGTTCTGGTAGATCTTCTCGGAGTTCATCGTCTGGTATTCGATGGCGAGCCGCTTGTACTCCTCGGGGTCGCCGGCCTTCGCCCAGGCGAGACCGATCTCGCGCAATTCTGGCTCGAAGCTCATCGAGTAGGGAGAGGTCTTGATGTTGGCGAACTGGCCCAGTGTACCGCCCACACGGCGGTTGGCCAGATACCACATGCCAGAGACGCTGGGCTTATCGAAGCCCTGACCCCAGGCGCCGGCCTCGCCCTTGAACAGGTAGTTGTCTTTCCAAGCCGAGTACGAGAGCGGGATCCGGTTCACCGTGAGACCGATGTCCTCCCAGGCGATGGCGATGGCTTCCATCATCTCCAGGCCTTCAGGAAGGGCCGGCCGCGGCCAGATGAACATGTCCAGCTCGAAGCCGTCGGGCCAACCGGCCTCAGCGATGAGCGCTTTGGCCTTGGCGGGGTCGTAATCGGGTACCGGAATCTTCACGTAGTAGGGGTCGGCCGGGGTGAGCGGATAGTTCGTGGTCGGCTCCGCAAAGCCTTCGAGGAACGTGTCCGCCAGGGTCTGCCGGTCGATGCCGTAGAGAACCAGGGCCTGCCGGACGCGGATGTCCGTCATGGGATTCTTGCCGTAACCCGGGAACTCGTCGATGTACTGCTGCTCGAGCCGGATGTTCGTGGTACCGGTACCGTTCAGCACGTGCAACAGCACGCCGGACTCGTCCTTCAGGTCGACCGCGCTGGCCCGACTGACCAGCGAGGCGTGGATGTCGCCGACCCTCAGCAGGGCCACCCTGGTGGTCTCTTCGGGCACCAGGGTCGCTTTGATGGTTGCGAAGCGCGGGATGCCGTAGAACCAATGCGCTGGGATGGCCTCATGCGATACAGAGTCGCCGGGCGCAATGTCGACCATCTTGTAGGGTCCGGTGCTGACGGGGGCCTTGTTGAAGCCGCCGTAACCCAGCTCCGTGAACGCCGTGCCGGAGACAATCTCGCAGGGCGAGCCGCCGCAGCCGGCTCGGCCAACCGCCGTGGCGGGCCAGAACGGGTCTGAGGCGACCATCGTGGCGGTGAAGGTACTGTCGTCCGGCGCATCGAAGCCAGCAACGTTCCGTTGCCAGTTGCCCTTGGACGAGTAGGTCGAGTCCTCGCTGTCCCTGGCCCAGGTGTAGATGAAGGCCATGTCGCGGGCGGTGGCCGTTCCGGCGCCATCATGGAAGGGGATGCCGTCCCGGAGCTTGAACGTCCAGACCGTCGCGTCGTCGTTGGCCGAGTACTCGGTGACTGCGCCACTATTGAAGTCGTCGCTCGCGTCGGGCGCGGCGCCGAGCCAGAAGTCGTAGGCAAAGTCGGTGTAGTTACGGCATGTCGCATGGAGACACAGGCCGTCGAAGTTGCCCATCTCGGAGAAGGCCAACTTGAATTCGCCCTTCGGCGTTGGCACCGGCGTCGCCGTCGGAGGCGCTGGCGCGGCCGTGGGGGCGGGCGCGGATGTCGGCGCTGGCGCGGATGTCGCCACCGGACCAGACGTGGAGGTCGGATCGCCGCCTCCGCCGCAGGCTGCGACGACGAGGCTTACCGCCACCGCAGCCAAGACTAGAACCCTGAGTTTCGAGCCTTTCATATACTTTCCTCCTCGTTTTCTGCGGTTCCGGTTCCCCGCCGCTCGCTCAGTACGAGCCTCGCGGGCTACCACGGAACACCGAACACGTTACCTTCCATCACGGATAAAGGATTGCCAATAATACCACGCAATGGCAACACGCAATCGTATTTCGTCACTCAACCTGCATTCTAACTTCCAACTTCGAGACGCGACACAGGCCCCAACGCCTCCCGCGACCCTCGCTTGTGCCGGTCGTGGAGCGACCGTACACTACTGCGGATCAAATGGGGCGTCGAGGCGCCCCAACAGGGAGCGAACGCGATGCGACTATCGGGACACACAGCCCTGGTGACCGGAGCCGGAAGAAATCTGGGGAGGGCAATCGCCCTGGAGCTGGCCCGGGAAGGGGCCGATATCGTCGTCAACACTCGGAGGAACAAAGACGAGGCGGCCGAGGTGTGCCGGGAGATCGAGGCGCTGGGGCGCCGCAGCGTGAGCGTCCAGGCCGACGTGGGCGACCCCGACGCGGTCCAGCACGCCGTCGACACCGCCAGCCAGGGCCTTGGGACAATCGACATCCTGGTTAGCAACGCGGTAGAGCGACAGCACAGCGATTTCGTCCAGACGACGAACGAAGAGTGGCGCCGCATGTTCGAGGTCGTGGTCGACGGCGCGTTCTATCTCACTCGCGCGTTGATCCCAGGCATGCTGGAGCGGGGATGGGGCAGGGTTGTTTTCATCTCCGGATATGGGGCCTTCAACCACCACTCCGTCTCGCTCGCGGCGTCGAAGAGGGCCCTGGTCGGCATGTGCGAGTCTTTGGCCCGCGGGTATGGCGAGCACGGCATCCTGTTCAACACCATCTCGCCGGGCTTCTTCGCGACGAGCCGAGAGCCCGGGTCTCCATCGGTAATGACGCCGGAGCGGCTCGCGCGCATCCCCGTGCGGAGGGCCGGTGAGCCCCACGAGATCGCCATGCTCTGCGCCCTCCTCGCCTCCGACGACAACGGCTTCATCACGGGCGAGAACATTCTCATGAACGGCGGCGAGCACATGCGCCCCTGACGCCCCGCTTTAGAACGTAGCGATTGGGTTGATAATGCTCGAAGTCCCGTACACAAGAGGAAGCGGCGCGATGCTCAGGTGGAACTCCCACCGGTTATAGCGCTCGCAAGCCTCGGCCAGGTCCTCCAGGTCGCCGTTGTCCATGAGCCACATGCCCATGGCGACGAGGCCCACCTGATGGATCGGCAGCACCGCCGCCTGATAGAGCCCAGGGATGACATCATTTGCGGTGTCGCCGCCGAGCAGCGCAACGCCACGCTCGCGGAACCACGGCAGGCATGCGGGGTGGAAGCCGCACCGCCCTCCTGAGATGTGGACGGCGCCTTCTTCCTTCCGTCGACGATAGTAGCCGCTGCGGTAGAAGACGATGTCCCCTTCTTCGACACGAACGCCCTGCGCCTTCTCGGCGGCGTCCAGGTCCTCGGGGTAGAAGACCTCCCGGTTCTCCGTCCACTTGACGCCCTTGAGACGGGCGAAGTCGAGGAGCACACCGCGGCTGACGACGCCTCCGCGGAGGACGTGGATCCCGGCGAAGGTGGCCCCTTCGTGAGTCGAGACCGTGGCTGCCGACCGGCCGTTGTACATCTGGCCGTCCCAGAACATGTGGCCCAGGGCGTCGAGGTGACAATAGGCGGTCCCGTGGAGCTTCATGCCGAGCCAATCGTGGGAAGCCTGGACCATCCCCGGCTCGCTCTTGACTCCAGCCCACTGCTCGCCGCTGCCCTCCATCAGGTGGACCAGCGGCATCTGGATGTCCGCCGCCTGCCCCTTCTCGAGCCGCCGGCCGCAGCCCACCGTGACGCCTTCCCGGATGAGCCGAGCGGCCTGGACGCGCTTCTCGGGCGTGATGAGGTTCAGCGTACCGAGCTCGTCGTCGGGGCCCCATCGCCCCCAGTTCGACAGCTTCTCGAAGTAGCCGAGGACCTCAGCTTCCGTCGGGAGACCGGGCATGGTCGCCTCCTCGCCGCCATATGGCAGACGACCCCATAATAGGAAAGGCGCCTCGAATCGTCAATTTCACGCAGTGTTAGAATGCGAACCATCACCGAGCGTCATGGGGGTAACGATGTCGATCATCTGGGGCAAAGAGGTCCTCGACACCCTCGAAGAGCGCGTCGCGCCGGCGCACACGGCCATGATCGTGGTCGACCTGCAAAACGACTTCGCCCACCCCGACGGGCACGGCCGGAACTACGGCGACGTCTCGAGGGGTGTCGCCGTCCTCGAGCCGAACAGCAGGCTTCTCGAAACAGCGCGGCGGGCCAGCGTCTTCACCGGCTACACGCAGCAGGTTCGACGGACCGATGGCTCCATGGACACGGCCATCTTCCTCGCCAAGAGCGTCGAGTCGATGGGCATCGAGCCCAAGTTCTGCTTCGAGGGCACCTGGGGCGCCGAGATCTGCGACGAGGTAGCCCCCCTTCCCGGAGACGTGGTCGTGCGCAAGAACCGTCGCAGCGGCTTCGCAGGCACGAACCTCGACGTGATGCTCCGAGACCGGGGCATCAAGACGACCGTCATCACGGGTCTCGCCATGTCCGGCTGTGTCGAGGCGACGGTCCGTGAGGCCATCGAGCTCGGCTACTACGTCGTCGTGCCCAGGGACTGCGTCGACAACTACACCATCGAGGGGTACGAAGACTCCCTCAAGACCTACGCGCGTATCCTGATGAAAGAGAACCTGACTACCTCCGAGCGACTGCACCAGCTCTGGAGCACGACAGCGCCGGCGCCGACCGAGCGAGCCAAGACCGGGGCCTCGGCGAAGGCCTGAGTTTTCGAGGAGGGCCAAAAATGACGACGACCAAGAGCTACCCGGTCTTCGACTGCGATTCCCATGTCACGGAGCTTACCGAGCTCTGGGACTACCTCTCGGCCAAGGAGAAGGAGGCCGTCAAGCCCTGGTTCTGGCCCGAGGAACAGTGGCTCGTTCTCAACGGCAACAATTGGACCTACGACAGCTTCGGCCACGGGCGCCTCGGGATGTCCTTCGGCTTCTACCCCACCAGCATCGGGGAGCGCACTCCCGCCGCCGGCGAGCTTGCCGGGCCCGGCGTCGACAAGCGGATCATCCGCAAGCTGCGCTCGATGCGGCTCAGCGAGGACCAGATCGAGTACGTCGAGCAGAAGGGCGCGAAACAACCCCTCGCTCGGATAGCCGACATGGACCTGCAGGGGATCGACCAGGTGATGGTCATCCCGCTGATGATGTTCTCCAGCTTCCTGTTCATCGAGAACCACGAGGCGGCCGCGCTGGTCGCCCGCGCCTATAACGACTGGATCTACGACTGGTGCTCGGTCGCTCCCGACCGCCTGTTCCCCTGCGCCGCCCTACCGGTCCAGAACACCGCCCGCGCCGTCGAGGAGCTCTGCCGGGTAGCGAGTCGAGGGTTCAAGGTCGCCGCGATGCGCCCGGTCGACGTCCAGGACCTGTACCCCAACCAGCCCGGCACAGAGCGAATTTGGGACGCCTTCGATGAAACGGGGCTCGTGGCCGGGATGCACTCCCTCTCCACACGGCCCCATCGCAATCCTACCGGGAAGCAATGGAGCCCAGGCCAGTTCCAGGACCGCGCCATTCGAGGGAGCCAGCTCGGCGGCGCTTCCCAGTCCCTCGGCTTCATCCACGAGGCGCAGACCTGGCTCACCGGTGTCCTCCTCTCCGGGTTCCTAGAGCGCCACTCCCGCGTCACCATGGCCGTAATGGAGTCCAACGCCAGCTGGGTCCCGATGCTGCTGGAGCAGTGCGATCGCGCCTTCACGCTCTACCGGAGCGAGCGCACCGTCGGCGGCTCCCGCCTCCCCAGCGAGCTCTTCGCGGAGCAGTGCTTCGTCGCGTTCGAGGGCGACGAGACGCCGGTCTACCGGCAGCATGCCCAGTTCGAGGACATCGGCATCTGGTCGTCGGACGTCTACCACCACGATGGGGCGGACGCTTGGACAGCCATCCGGGCCATGAACGAGGCCGGAGTGCCCGAGGAGGCCCAGGCGAAGCTCATGGGCGGCAACGCCCGGCGCATGTACGGCCTCGAGCCGGTGAACGTGACGTCGGCCGAGCCCGAGTCCTACCCGCGCCCGGACTGGTACCCGACGCGGGAGGAGATCGACCGGGAGTACGCGGACCGGCTCGCGGTTAGGTAGGGGCTACGCCAGGGGGCACCCCCAAACCCCCTGGAGGGGGTTCAAGGTAGCCCTCTCGGGCTACTCGTTAGAGAAGGGGCACATTCCCTTCAACCCTTGCCCCTTCGACTGCGCTCAGGGTAAACTCCGGGGCTCCGCCCCTCTGGACTCCCCGCGATTGCAGACTACGCGACGACGGGGGCTTGCGGTCGACGGCCGCACAGACCCTCACCAGCGCCGCCACCGGAAAAAATTCTCTTTGCGGTACCGCCAGTCGCGTTGGCGCGGTTCGAAGAAGAGAAACAGCAGAGTCAAGAGCACGCCCAGGAAGGCCCAGAACCACGCGCCGGACAGGGAAATGACGTTGGTGGCGATGAGCCCGAGGAGGACTCCACCGGTTGCCACAGCGGCCAGTCGGAGCAGGGCCATCGTCTACGCTACCGCTTGCAGAAACTCGTCGGCGGTGAGCACGGTCGCCTGTCTGGGGTACACCTTCTCGGTGAGCACCCGGTGCACCTCGGGGTCTGTATCGTCGCAGCCGTCGGAGATGACGACGACGTTGTAGTTGACGTCGGCGCCCCAGCGCACGGTCGACAGCACGCAGCCGGAGGTCGAGACGCCCATGAGGACGATCGTGTCTCGACCTTCTTGCCGAAGGTGCACGTCGAGGCTCGTTGTCGAGAAGGCGCCGACCTTGCGCTTCGGGATGATCTTGTCGCCGGGCTGCGGCGCCACGCCGGGGTGGACCTCGGAGCCCTCGGCCCCGTTGTCGATGAGCTGCCCGGCGACGATGTAGATCACCGGGACGCCCGCCTTCCGGGCGCCATCGAGGGCGCGCGCCGCATTGCGCACGACGGCCTCGGGGTCGCCGGCGTAGTTGGCAACGATGAAACTCTGGAAGTCCATGATGACGACAGCGGCCTTCTTCTTATCGATCGCGGTCTTTGTGGTCATGGTCGCCTCCTAGCGTTGATTGGATACGCGAAGCGCGTTAGATCTTTCGTATCCGGCTGCCGACGCGCACGGTGCCAGCCTCGACCACCCGCGCGTACATGCCGCGAAGGCGAAGGCCCGCCCGCTCCGGGTCGCTGATGAACCGCGCCGCCGCCGTGCCGTAACGGCTGCTGAACTTGCCGCATCCCGTGTGTGGCTTGGTCGAGACTTCCAGCACGACTTCGTCGACCTGGAGGCGCTGTCCCGGGGCCATGTTCTGAAGGGTCAGGTCCAGGTCGACGATTAGCTGGTCGCCGGCGTCTCCCCAGCGCTCCCGGTCACCACCCGAGATGAGGTCGAGCAGACGCGCGTTCATGAGCGTCACCTGGGATTCCGGGTTCGTGCTCGACGCGCCCCACCGGTCGCCCTCGACGCCTTTGCTGAGGGAGAGCCGCGCTTCCTGCGGCGCCTCGCGGCCGCCGTCGGGCAGGCGCAGGAAGATCGCCTGCAGCGGACCCTCGTCCTTTGGGGACTCTAGCACCGCCTGGAGGCCCTGCTCCAGCTCGTCGGCGCTTACGTACGACTTCTCCGTGGTCATCTCGTCACTCCTTCGGAGAACGGAACTGCCAGAAATTCGGCGCGCGCTTCCCGAAAAAGGCCTCCTGGGCTTCCTTGACCATGGGGCTCTCGAAGAAGTGAGGGTGGAGCGTGGTGGACCAGTAGCCGCCGGGCCCCACGTCGCCCTCAAGCTGGTCGAGCTCGGCGTCGAAGGTGGCCTTCAGTATCTCGATACAGTCGGGGTTCATGGCGAGAATTTCTTCGCACCATTTGTCGACCTCGGTGTCGAGCTCGGCAAGCGGCACGACGGCGTTCGCCAATCCCCATTCCAGGGCCTGCTGCGCGCTGTAGCGGCGGCACAGCATCCACATCTCGCGAGCGCGCTTGGACCCGATGACCCGCGTGAGGTAGGAGACGTAGTAGCCATCCGCCGGGCTGGCGATCCGGGGCCCGTTCTGGCCGAAGATCGCGTTATCGGCGGCGAGGGTGAAGTCGCAGAAGTAGGCGAAGTGGTTCCCACCGCCGATGGCATAGCCACGAACGGCGGCGATGATGGGCTTGCGGCACAGGCGCAGCATCTTCTGCATCGGCACCTGGTACTTGAAGTTGTGGGCGTAGCCCTCCGAGCCCTCCCACGAGACGTCGCCGCCGCTACAGAACGCGCGGTCGCCCGCGCCCTGGAGCACGACGACGCCGATCATCGGATCGTTGCTGGCGTTGTCGAAGGCGTACTGGAGCTCGCGCATCGTGTGGTCGGTGACCGCGTTCAGCTTCTGCGGCCGGTTGATGGTGGCCCGTGCCACGCCGGCGCCGGTCTCCTCGATGTATTTCTTCTCGTAGATGATCTCGGTGAAGTCGTGATCGCTTCCCTTCTGGTAGTCGGTCCAGGACATTGGGGCGGGGGCTCCTTCCTTCTCGCTGCTGGTGTTGTTTTTAACCGAGACCTTCGATGGTCTTGATGTCGAGGTCGTCGAGCACCCGGCCGATCTCGCGCTGGGCGTCGTCGTCGAGGGGTAGAAACGGCCGGCGAGGGACGCCGACGGAGAACCCCAGATGGTTCAGCGCAGGCTTGAGCGACCTGGGGTATTGATGCTCCATGAGCATACCGCGGAGCCGGTCGAGCTTGGCGAACAGGTCGCTGGCCCGGGCCTCGTCCCCGGCGCGATAGGCCTCGATGACGAGGCTCGAGAGCCTGGGCGCGACGTTGGGCTCCGTGCTGATGAAGCCGTACCCGCCAAGCTTGAGATTGTCGAGGAGCTGGGCCCCTCCCGGGGTCCGGACCGGGGTGCGCCGGCCAACCGCGTCGACGACGGCCCCGAGGTAGGCAAGGTCGCCACCGGCGTTGACGCCCGCAATGTGGTCGTACTCCTCGACGAGTCGGGCAATGAGCTCCACGGGAATCTTGCCTCCGGGCTTATCGACGGAAAGGCTCCCGTGGAGATAGTTGCACAGGAAGACCGGCGTCGTCACCGCCTCGAAGACATCGCGAAAGAAGCGCTCGACCTCGACGTCCGTGATCACCGCGCTGGGGTCGGCGGGCGCCGGAGCGTACACCTGCGCCCCCTCGAGGCCGAGGGACGCCGACTCCTTCGCCAGCTCGATGATCATGGACGTCGAAGTGTGCTCGAGGCAGGCGGCGTAGACCGGCGCCGTTCCTTTCAGCTCATCGAGCCCGATCTCGTAGAGCCGCCGCATCTCGTCACGATTGAGTAAATAACCTTCGCCAGAGTTGAGCGCCCCCATGAAGACGCCGACACCGCCGCCGGCCATGTACTGAAGGTGGCGGCGCAAGCCCGGCTCGTCGATCTCACCCCGGTCGTCGAAGGGGGTGATGCTCATGCCGTAGGCAGGCGGGTCTGCGAAGCTCATTTCGGGTTCGAACTCCTCCAGGCGGGCGGGACAATCTAGCTGGATTAGTGTACCGCCGGGAGCAACCCCGGCCGACCTCAATCTCGCGGGAAGTCCAGAGGGGCACATCCCCTTCAACCCCTGCCAAAGGGGCTCTGTCCCTTCAACAGACATAGCCCGAAGGGCTACCTTGAACCCCCTTCAGGGGGTTTGGGGGTGTCCCCCCGCGAGCCGCACCCAGGACGAGCCGGGCCCAACGTTGACCCGCCCCAGGCGGGCCGCTACACTCGCCGCACCATTAACCGGGTAGACACCGAGGGAGGACGCCGTGGCGATAACGATGGACCACGTGAGCTTGACGGTCAGCGACGTCGACCGGTCGGTCGACTTTTATGTCAAGGCCTTCGGGATGACGAAGACCAGGCGTTATGCGGTCGAAGGGCCCGAGGTGAGCGCCGTCGTGGGCTACCCCGACGCCAGCCTCGAGATCGCGTGGCTCGCCCTCGGCGCAATGAACGTTGAACTCATCCAGTACGTTAGCCCGAAGGCCACGCCACACGCCCGGCTTGAGACCAAGGACGTCGGCACGCCCCACCTGGCGTTCCATACCGACGACATCGACCGCGACTTCAAACGCCTGGTCGAGATGGGCGCCACGTTCAGGAACCCGCCCGCGGAGCCGATCAAGCTCCGCTCGTGCTACGGCTGGGACCCCGACGGCATTACCTTCGAGCTGGTGCAGCGCGGCAAGCGGGCATAAACCCTCACCCCAGCCCTCTCCCAGTGGTAGAGGGAGCACGCCACTCCGTTGGGGTTCAGGCGGTCGTAGCGCCATGGTCCACAGCAAGCGGCTTTCGCGGCGGGGAGTCCAGAGGGGCGGAGCCCCTTTGGCAGGGGTTGAAGGGGATGTGCACCTTTTCTAGCTGAAGCCCGAAGGGCTACCTTGAACCCCCTTCAGGGGGTTTGGGGGTCTTCTTCCGGCAACGGCCTGGTCAAAACAGCGCTATGGGGTTCACCGGCGAGCCGGTGCCACCCGGCACCCGCAGCGGGGCGACCGTGAGCATGAACTCGTACCGCCCCTCTTCGGCGCAGGCCTCCGCCAGCGGCTCGAGCAGCGCGTTGTCGAGCAACGCCATGCCGAACGCTGGGATGCACATGTGGTTGGTCAGCCCGGTCCCGTAAAGGGCGGGGCGGCCGTCGAGGAAGTCCCAGACCAGCACGGCGACGTCGTTCTCCCGCAGGAACTGGGTGCAGGTCGGGTCGAGGCCAGGCGCCGGCTCGCCCACCGTGCCGTGATACGGCACGTCCGCGGTAGCCCTACCGTAGGCTTCGCGCCCTGAATAGACGACCACCGCGTCGCCCGGCTCGATCGTCACGCCCTGGGCCTTCGCCACGTCCTCCAGTTCCTGGCCGCCGACCTGCCGGTCGACCGAAACGTAGGGCTCGCCGCGGTGCCGGGGAACATCCAGGAGGACGCCCCGGGTGACGATCCCATCGTTCCACGTGTCGATGGCGCCCCACCGGGCGCCGTCCATCGTCAGCTCCTTGTCGGGGTCGCGGCCGTTATACATGCCCTCGTCCCCCCAGTAGTGGGACAGAGCATCGAGGTGGGTCGTGACTCGCCCGTGGAAATCGACGCCGATGAAGTCGAAGCCGATGCCGACCCCGGGCCGCGTTTCCTTGCGCATCCAGTGGAGCGCCGGCCGCTGGTTTGGGCCGCCCGGCTCCGTGTTCAGGGGCCTACTGAGGGAGACCGCCCGGCCGGTGCTCACGAGTTTCGCGGCCGCGAGCCGCTTTTCAGCGGTGACGAGGTTAACTGTGCCCCGGTCTTCGTCCTTGCCCCAACGGCCCCAGTTGCTCCGTTTCTTGAGGTAGGCGAGGAACTCGTCGGCGTTGGTGTACTGGGGCTCCATGTCGTTCTCCTTTTATGTAGAGGGTTCGGGAACACCCCCAAACCCCCTGAAGGGGGTTCAAGGTAGCCTTTGGGCTATCCATAAGAGAAGGGGCACATCCCCTTCAACCCCTGCCTAAGAGGGCTCCGCCCTCTCCGGACACTCCGGTTTCTGCACGTCCACAAGGGCGCTACAGTGGCCCTTCAGGCTATTCATCAGGAAGAGGCGCATCCCCCTTCAACCCTTGCCAATGGGGCTCCGCCACTCTGGAGTCCTCGTTGTCCACGGCACGCTACAACAACGCGATCGGGTTTACCGGCGATCCGGTGCCGCCCGGCACGTAGAGCGGGGCGACCGTGAGCATGAACTCGTAACGCCCTTCCGCGGCGCATGCCTCCGCGAGGGGCTGTACCAGCGCGTTGTCTAGGAGCGCAAGGCCGAACGCCGGAATGCACATGTGGACCGCTGGCCCGATGGTGTAGCCGCTGGGACGGGCGTCGAGACAGTCCCATACCAGCATTGCGATGTCATGGTCGCGCAGGAACGAGATGGCTGAGCTATGCAATCCGGGGCTGCTGGCGTCCGGCCTGGTGTGGTACGGGCGCTCTGGATTGGCGGCCTGCCACGCTTCCCGGCCCATGTACACCACAAGCGCATCGCCAGGCTCGACGCTCACGCCCTGGGCGCTCACGGCCTCCTCCAGGTCCCACCCATGCACCGGTTCGTCGTTGTCGACGTAGGGCTTGCCGCGGAGCTTCGGGATGTCGAGCAGCACGCCGCGGGTCACGATACCCCCGCTCCAGCGGTCGATGGCGCCGAAGCTCGCACCGTCGAAGCCAAGGGCGTCGTCGGGGGCGCGGCCGTTGTAGATCCCATCGTCGCCCCAGAAGTGGCAGATGGCGTCGATGTGGGTGGTGACGGTGCCGTGGAAGTCGATGCCGATGAAGTCGGCGGCGGCACCGGCGGCGCCGAGGTCCATCGTCCGGACGCCATGAAGGGTGGGACGTGGATTCCCTGCGTCGGGGTCTTTGCGCAGGGGACGGCTCAGGGACACGCTCCGCCCGCTGCGGACGAGGCCGGCGGCGGCCAGGCGCTTCTCCGGAGTGATGAGATTGATGGTACCGAGGTCGTCGTCCTTCCCCCAGCGCCCCCAGTTGCTCTTCTCTTTGAGATACGCGGCGATCTCATCCGAGGTTGGCTGTCGTCGTTCCACTAGAGCACCCCCCTGCTTGTTCACGGAAGCCAGCCTTGGCTGGTACGGTCGGAAGACCCTTCGTCCTCGTGCGGCGGACTCGGGGTGATGGGTTCTTCTTATCGAGCACGCGGCTCAGACTACAGCCTGAGGTTCCACCGCGACGACCACTCCGGCTTCCACCAGGCGCCGAATCTCTTCAGGCGATAGCCCGGTCTCCGCCAGGATCGCCTCGGTGTCTTCGCCGAACCCGTGGGCCAGCTCGGCCCTCGCGGGGGTCGCCGAGAATCTTACCGAAGGGCCCTGCCGCCACATGTGCCCTGAGACGGGACGGTCCCGCTCGACAATGAATTCGTTCTCACGCACCGAGGGGTCGAACAGGAAGAAATCGTCCATGCTAGCCCGGTCGGCGCGCACGCAAGGAACGCCCTTCGAGCGCAGGTCCCTGTCCCAATCGTCGGCGCCGCGTTCCCTGAACGCCTCAGCAAGGGCCGCGACGAGCTCTTCGTCGTAGCGCGCCCGAGCGGGAGCGTCGGCGAAGCGCGAGTCTTGCAGCAACGAAGGACGTCCGAGCATGCTGCAGAGCGCCTGCCACTGCTCCTCGGTGCGACACGAGAGGAAGACCCAGCCGTCCGACGTCTCGTAGTGGCGATAGAGGCCGTGCAGTCCCATGAAAGACGCGTCGGGGAGGGGCCTCGGGGGCTTGCTGTCGTAACGAACAAAGTCGCTTGAGCAGATATAGCCGTTGCTGACGAGCATCCCCGTCTCGACGTACTGCCCCTTGCCGGTACGCTCTTGAGCGAACAGGGCCAGCGTCAGCGCCGTGCCGACCATGATCGCCGACGTGACGTCAGGCGAGCCTTCGTTGGCGCCGAACATGAGCTTGCCGAACTCGATGACTTCGTCAACCGACATCGGCTGGTCCGGGGGTGGCGGCTGATGACCCCGGCCCAGCTGCCACAGGACGCCGCCGCTCAAACAGCCTCCGATGGGGTGAAAGGCCGGCCGGCCGGCGCCGGGACCCGTCGAGCCGTAGGAGCCCGCGTAGTGGTAGATGATGCTCGGGTTGATCTCGAGGACCGTCTCGTAGTCGATCCCCACCCGCTTCGGGGCGTCGCCCCGCATGTTGTGGATCAGCGCGTCGGCTTTCGCGATCAGCGGCCGGATTATTCGCCGGCCCTCCTCTGTCTTGAGGTCGACCGCGAGAATTTCCTTACCCTGGAACGTGCGCCCCCGGCCGTTGCTCAACGGGCGAAACTCGTCGCCGTTGGGTGGCTCGATCTTGATGACCCGCGCGCCCATGTCGGCAAGGAACGATGGGCCGATCGGGGCCGCGAGCCACGTCGAGAAGTCGAGGACCAGCATGCCCGCGAGGGGGTGCTCGAGCTCGACCTGAGCGCCGTTCGCGCCCGCGCTTTCCACCCGAGCCCTCGGCGATCCTTTCGTCAACGACGACAGCACCGCTTCGGTGTGCTCCCCCAAACGAGGGGCTGGCTTCCCGATCGCGGAGGGCGTCTCGGAAAAGCACGCGATGGGGCCGATCTGCTTTGTCTTGCCCGCAACGGGGTCGTCGACGTCGACGACCGCTTCGTTATGGATCATCTGCGGGTAGTCCATGAACTGCTGCGTCGTGAGATACCGATCGCAGGCGACACCATGCTCAAGCATCAGCTCCATCCACTCGTCGGACGTTTTCTCGAGCATTCTAGCCACGATGATGCGCTGCAGCTCGTAAGCGTCCTCTTCTTTTTCGAAGCGGGCCGGGGCGTTCTTGAACCTGGGGTCGTCGTAGAGATGCTCGAGGCCCATCACCTTCATCCAGTTGGGGAACAGACGGGCCGCCATGTTCGCCATCTGGAGCCAGAGCCCGTCCTTGCAGCGGACCACATGGTAGGGGAAGTTCACCACGCGCATGCTGTGGGGCGCTATCAGCTTGGACTCGTCGACGTCCGACATGCCTTCGTCGATCTGGCGCCGCAGGGCGGTGTGGAAGTCGTAGCACATGAAGCCCTGGTAGAGGCTCGTCTCCACCCGCTGGCCGAGGCCCGTCTTGTCCCGCGCTCGCAGCGCCGCCACGATGCCCTGGGCCGCGAGATTGGCGGCGCCGTAGCTCGCCATCGGTCTCACCCGGTAGGCGGGGCGGTTTTTCAGCAGGTAGCCGCCCATCTGAATGAAGGCGCCGCAGACCGCCTCGGTCACGCCCTCATCGACCGGGAGGTCGGCAAAGGCCCCTTTCGAGCCGAGAGCCGTGATGGAGCAATAGACGAGGCCCGGATTGACCTCCCCGAGTTTGTCGTAGCCGACCCCCAGGCGCTCGGCGACTCCAGGACCAAAATTCTCGATGACGACATCGACGGTCTGCGCCAGCTTGGCCGCGTTCGATTGGCCGTCCGAGGCGGAGAGGTCGAGGACGATGCTCTGCTTGCCCCGGTTCCACATGAGCCACGCTGCCTCGTCCCGGGAAGGGTCACCCCCAGGCGGCTCGACCTTTATCACCTCGGCGCCGTTGTCGGCGAGGACCATCGTCGCCAGGCTTCCGGAGAAGCCCTGCGTGAAGTCGAGGACTCTGATGCCTTCGAGAATTGCCGCCATGGACCGGCCCTCCCACAGAGACACGGCGCATGCCGCCGAATCGACCAGAGGATACCACACAGTCGGGGTTGGGTCTCATAGGCGGAAGGTAGATTCTTCGCTTCGCTCATATTGACAGGCTGCTCGGCTTGGTCAGCACGACACGCTGTTCGCCCGGAATGAAGCCTGGCTCGCTCATGCTGACAGGCCCATCGGGGAGCGCGAGGGGCAGAGCCTCCCGCAAAGGCGTAGCGGGTGGGCGGGTGGGCACTCAAACTTTTGGGAAGCACAACCATCCCACAGAAAGGTCGACCCGCTACAATGACCCCGGTTCGTCACTCAAGGAGACACCATGGCCTCAGCCACGCCATCGACGCCGATCCGCTTCGGCATCGTGTTCAACTGCACCAACCAGCAGCCCTGGTCCCAGCCCTGGGAGCAGATCTACGAGGAGGTCCTGGCGCAGGCGGCCGCCGCCGAGGAGATGGGCTACGCCCACGTCTGGCTCACCGAGCACCACTTCCTCGAAAACGGCTACTGCCCGTCGCTCCTCACGGTGGCCTCGGCCATCGCGGCCCGCACCTCGCGCATCAGGATCGGGACGTGGGTGCTACTCCTGCCGCTGCACAACGCGCTCCGGGTGGCCGAGGACGCGGCGGCGGTCGACGTGATCTCGAAGGGCCGTCTCATCCTCGGCGTGGGCCTCGGCTACCGCATCGAGGAGTTCGAGGCGCTGGGCGTCCCCCGCGAGCAGCGGGCGGCCCGCATGGAGGAGAGCGTCGAGCTGCTGCGTCTCGCCTGGTCACAGGAGCGCTTCTCGTTCCACGGCGAGCGCTACAACGTCGACGACCTGACGGTAACGCCGCGTCCCGTGCAGGCGGGAGGCCCGCGGATCTGGATGGCCGCCCGGGGCGAGCGCCCGGCGCGGCGGGCGGCGCGACTGGGCTGTCCGCTCGCCCTCGCGGCGGGCGGCGGACGCCACGAGCTCGACCTCTGGCGCGACGGCCTGCGGACCCAGGGTAAAGACCCGGACGACCTCGAAGTGCTGGTAAGCCGCAACGTCTACGTCACCGACGATGTGGAGGCGACCAAGCGGGAGATTCTACCCTTCCTCACCTGGGACCAGGAGGGCGCCACCGACCTCATCCGCTACTACCGCGAGGCCGGCGACCTGAAACGCGACGCCGCTTTCTTCCAGAACCCCCAAACGAAGGACACGCCCCGGGCCTGGCCCATCATGGGCGACGCTGACGCCTGCACCGAGCAAATGGAGGCGATGCAGGCCGACGTTCCCGCCACCGACGTCCACCTCACCTTCGCCAACGGCATGAGCCACGAGCGCAAGCTCCACTACATGGAGCGCTTCGCCAGAGAGGTGTTGCCCCGGTTCGCTGGGCGAGGGCTGGGTGCCCCTAGATAGCCCCCGCCTTCGTGTACGCCTCGATCTCGTCGTCGCCGATGCCGAGCTCACCACCGTAGACCACCCGATTGTGCTCGCCGAGGAGCGGGGCCCGGAACTCGGTGCTCCACGGCGAGGCGTGGAAGAGCCACGGCGCGCCCGTGTACGCGAAGGACTCGCCCAGCTCGGGGTGCTCGACCTGCCGGTAGTAGTCGCGGGCGACGAACTGGGGATCGTCGACCAGGTCCTCGGGGGCGTTGATGGGCGCGATCCACTGGTCGTATCGTTGACCCTCTTCGAACGCTTCCCGCGCGGTCTTACCGCCGATAAAACCGTGGACGAGCTCAATGATCATCTCGGCGTTCGCGAGGCGGAAGTGGGGGTCCAAGTACTCCTCCGACGCCAGGTCGGGGGCATAGCCCGACTCCGCGGACCAGTCGACGAACGCCTTCCAGGTCTTCTGGTCGTCCAGACGAAAGCTCCACAGAAGGTGCGTCCCATTGGCTGTCAGGAGGGTGCTGGGCATGGTGATGACCTCCCGCGCGTGGCGGCCGGCCTGCCGCAACACTTGCTTCCGACCGTACATCCACTTGAGGTTCTGGAACTCGACGGTGATGGCCATGCAATCCTGGACCGAGACGTCGACGTGCTGGCCGATGCCGGTCGCCTGCCCGTAGAGGAGCGCGGACATCGTCCCGATCGCGGCCTCGACGCAGGCCGTGTTATAGGCCTGGTTGCCGTCGCCCCGAATGGGCGGGATGGAATGGTCTTCATAGCCGCAGACGTTCAGCGTCCCGCCGGTGGCGAGGCCGATGAGGTCCGAGCCCTTCCAGTGGGCGTACGGGCCGGTCTGGCCGAACGGCGTGATCGACGTGAGCACGAGCCCGGGTGCGATGGCGCTCAGCCCGGCGTAGCCAAGGCCCAGCGAGTCGAGATAGCCAGGCCGAAAAGTCTCGAGGACGATGTCGGCGTCCTCGGCAAGCCGCTTGAACAGCTCGCGTCCCTCCGGCGTTTCGAGGTTGCAGGTGACGCCGCGCTTGTTGACGTTGTGGTGCCAGAAGTGGAGGCTGCGGTCGGGGTGCGGCTCGTCACGATAGAAGGGGCCGATGGAACGCGTCTCGCAGCCGCCGGGAGGCTCGACCTTGAGCACGTCGGCGCCCATGCCGGCGAGGAGCTTGCCGCACAGCTCGCCGGGCTCGCCGGCCAGCTCCAGCACCCGGACGCCTTCCAGCACCGAGGCCACTAGACGACCCCTGTCTCGACCAGGCGCTCCAGGCGCTCGTCGGAGACGCCCAGGACCTGCCGGTACATGTAGTCATTGTCCTCGCCGAGCATGGGAGCGCCCCACTCCCAACCGCCGGGGGTCTCGGACAGCCTGGCCGGTATCCCTTCGAAGGGCCACGGCCCCATGAGCGTGTGGTCGAGGACCGGGAAGAGCTCCCGGTGGCGCATTTGCGGGTCGTCTTCGACGTCCTTGCCCTTGAGCACCGCCCCGGCACGGACGCCGACCTTCTGGAGCCTGTGCATCAGCTCGACGTCGTCGTTGTCCTCGGTCCAGGTATTCATGAACGCGTCGAGGTCGTCCTGGTCCTGGACTCGTTGCTCGAGGGTCGCGAAACGAGGCTCCTTCGTCCAGTCCGGGCTCCCCATCGCCGTGACGAGGGCGCTCCATTCGTCGTCGTCGAAGACGGCGATGGCGATCCACCGGTCGTCGCCCCGGCAGCGATAGACGCCGTGGGGCGCCGCGGCCTTGTATTCAAGCCGGTTGCCCATGGGGTATCCGGGACGCCGGGAGCGCCTGCCGTTCACGGTGTAGTCGAGGGTCTTGGCGCCGGTAAGCGAGGCCCCGATTTCCGTGGTCGAGGCGTCGACGTACTGACCCTGGCCGGTGCGGTTGCGGTGGTAGACGGCAAACAGGACGGCGAGCGCGTTGTGGTACGCGCCCTGGTGGTCCATGTACGAGAAACCCCAACCGGAGGGCTCGCGGCCAGGGAGCCCTCCCATGAACGTGACGCCGCTCAAAGCCTGAACGACTGGCCCCACCGTCTTGACGTGGCGATACGGCCCGGAGTGCCCCATTCCCGCCATGCTGACGTAGATGATATCGGGGCGGATGCGCCGCAGTGCCTCGTAGTCCAGGCCCCACTTCTCCATGACGCTGTAGCTAAAGTTCTCGGTCACGACGTCCGATATGGCGATGAGCTCTTCGAGAAGGGCCTTGCCCTCGGGGTGGCTGGCGTTGAGACGGACGCAGAGCTTGCCCGGGTTGAAGTTGTTGTAGAGGCCGCTGTTGTTGTAGGCGTTGGCCTCCACCGCCTCGGTGACAGAGGCGAAGTCGATGGACTTGCCGTGCTCCGCGAAGGGGGGATTGGTACGGATGTAGTCGAGCTTGCTCTCGTGCTCGACCCGGATGACCTCGGCGCCGAACCAGCTCAGGATCCGGGTCGCCTCCGGGTCGACTCCGTACCAGCCCAGGTCGAGCAGGCGTATCCCGCTCAGGGGTCCTCCGGGCTTGACCGTCTTGCGGCGTCCGTTGCGTCCGTTACTGGGCACGGTGTCACCTCGGCGATTCGAGTGGAGGTACGATACCCCGTTCGATGCGAGGCGACAAGCCACAACCTCTCCCCCTTGTCCCCCTCTCCGACTCGGAGAGGGGGTGGCCCGCCGAAGGCGGGACGGGGGTGAGGATCTCGATTGACAACAGAATCAGCGCCGCATATGCTCCGGTGAAGCCGGTGCGAAGAGGCGACAGTGACGACTCTGAAGCCGCTGACATCCGCACACATCGACGTCGACGACCTCGACGCGGCCATCGAGCTCTATTACGAAAAGGGCTGGACCGATGGCCTGCCCGTCGTTCCGCCAACCGAGGAGAAGGTGGCCCGGTTCGTCGAGGCCTCGGGCCGCCAGCCCGACGACGTTGTCGGCATCTACCCGACCCGCAAGCGCACAATCCGAGTCGAGAAGGTGGCCATCAACGCCGTGATGGCCGGCTGCAAGGCGGAGTATTTCCCGGTGGTGCTGGCCATCGTCGAGGCGATGTGTGCCGAGAGCTTCGGCGTACACGGCGCCAACGCATCCACCGGCAGCATGGCCCTGGGCTTCATCGTCAACGGCCCGGTGCGCAACGCCATTGGCATGAACTACCGCGGCAACGTCATGGGACCGGGGAACCGCGCGAACTCGACCATCGGACGGGCGGTGAGGCTGACGCAGCTCAACGTGATGGGCTCTGTGCCCGGAGCGGGTACGGAAGGCGAGGCGGGGCGGCCCGTGCTTGACCGTTCCACGATGGGACAGCCGGCCAAGTACGCCGGATACCACATCGTCGAGAACGAGGAGGACTTCCCCACGCTTCGACCGCTGCATGTCGAGCGGGGGTACCAGCCCGATGAAAGCGTCGTGACGATCTTCCCGACCGCGGGCCACGTCCAGGTCTCTGCCCACGCCGAGCATGGCGCCGAGCCCATCGTCGACACTATCGCCCACTACCTGATGGGCGCGGGCAAGTTCGGGAGCAAGTTCTGTGTCGTGGTCGTGCCGCCGGAGTGCGCCGAATACTTCGTCAACGACGGCTGGTCCAAGGCCGACATCCGACGGGCGTTGTTCGAGAGGACCACCCGCACCGTGGCGTGGGCGCGGGAAAACGGCTGGAGCCCCTCGGGAGGACCAATCGACCCTCGCGGCGGCCCCGTGCTCCCAGGTGACGAGGACAAGATGGTAGGTATCGCCGCATCAGCGGACGATATACTGGTCGTGGTGGCCGGCGGCCCCGCGGGTGCCTTCGTTCACTGCATCTTGCCATACAGCGGCACTATCGAATCTCAGGTAATTCGAGCCTGATACCGGAGGTTAGACCATGGTAATCGACAGCAAGCTGAGGGTCCTCGACCCCGTCGAGGAGCCGACAATCGAGCCCAACAGCATCGCGCCCCGCCTCGATAGCCTGAACGGCAAGGTGATCGGCCTCTACGCCAACACCAAGTACAAGGCCATCGAGCTCCTGGACATGGTCGCGGACGAGCTCCACGAGCGCTACGACATCAAGGGCGTCGTCCGGGGCCGGTACAACACGGGGCGCCTCATGCGCGGGGATGAGTGGCATGACACCGAAGAGTGCGACGCCATTATTCTCACCCACGGCGACTGAGGGGCCTGCTCGTCGAGCGGTCTGCTCAACAGCATCGAATTGGAAAAGCGGAACATCCCGGCCATGCTGATCAGCACCGGCCCGTTCACCGACGCCTGCAAGTCGATGGCGAGGATCGGCGGCATCCCGGACATGGAATGGGCCATCGTGCAGCATCCCCTGGGGAGCACGACGGACGACGAGCTCCGGGAGCGGGCACGGTCGGCCGTCGATCAATTCGTCGGCATCGTCACGGTGGGCAACGAGGCCTGACGCCGGCCGGGCGGCACCTCGCCAGCGCAGGAGGCGGCCATGCCGGTGAAGGGAATCGACCACGTCGCTATCCCCACCGCGGACTCGGAGCGGTTCCTCGAGTTCTACAAGCGCCTTGGCTTTCGCTTCCTGAACGAGGAGCGGTGGCGCAAGGGCGAGAGCCGCATCTTCTCCCTCATCGTTGGGGAGAACAACATCATCAACGTCCATCCCGCGGGCTTCACCGCCCACCCGCGCGGGGAGACCGCGACGCCCGGTTGCGGCGACATCTGTTTCGTCTGGGACGGCACGACGCAGGACGTGCTCGACATGCTCGACCGGGCAGGGGTGAAGCCGATCGAGGGACCTTCTCCCAGGACCGGGGGCCGTGGGACCGGAACCGTGCCCTCGGAGAGCGTCTACATCCAGGACCCGGACGGCAACCTGCTCGAGTTCATGGTCTATAGCCGGGAGTCGTAGGCCTTCGACGGACGGAGCGGCCATTCGCTTCGGGGACGCCCCCAAACCCCCTGAAAGGGGTTCAAGGTAGCCCTTCGGGCTAATTCATTAGAGAAGGGGCACATCCCCTTCAACCCTTGCCAAAGGGGCGCTGCCCCTCTGGCCTCCCCTTCATTCGCCTGTCTCAGCGGGCGGCGGGAAGCGTTGGTTACGGCACCACCAGAGGCGTGTCGTCGCAGTTGGCCCACTCGCCCATGGAGCCGTCGTAGTTCCGGGACCGCTCGTACCCGAGGAGCTTGAGGATGAAGACTCCGTGCGCCGCACGGATGCCTCCCTGTCAGTAGGTGACGACCTGCTTTTCAGGGGTGACGCCCCGCTCCTCGAGTAGGACTCGCAACTCGGAAGCGGGCTTGATGGTCCGGTAGTCGTCGTCGGTCACGAAGTTGAGCCACTCGATATGGACCGCGCCGGGCACGTGTCCGGCGCGCCGGTTCCCCCGATCAGCCGTCCCATTCCACTCGCCGTCGGACCGCACATCGAGGATTACCGTGTCGTCGTCATCGATGCACTCGATCCCATACTCCACCGTGCATAGCAGGTCGGGGTTCGGTCGTGGCTCGTAGCTCGCCTTCGTTGGCGTTGGAACGTCGACGCTCATCGGCCGACCCTCGCCGAACCACTTGCGCCAGCCGCCGTTGAGCACCTTCACGTTCCGGTGCCCGTAGTAGCTCAACACCCACCAGAACCGGGCTGCCCAGAGGCTGCCGAAGCTGTCGTAGGCGACCACCGTGGTGTCGTTGCCAATCCCCATCCTGCCCATGAACTCGGCGAAGGGCTCCGGGGGCATGACCAACGGGTGCTTGCGAGCGTCCTCGGCGTAGCCGGGCTGCTTGATGTAATGGTGCTCGGGTATCCCGATCGCGCCGTCGATGTGGGCGCGCCGGTACACGTCGTACTGGTCGCAGTCGACGACTCGAAGCCCGGGATCGTTTCGGTGCTCGGCGAGCCAATCGGTCTCGACGAGCATCTCGGGCCGAGCGTAGCCTTCGTTGGACATGGACGCCTCCAGGAGTGGGCACCGTAGTGTACTACGCAGTCAGGGGGGCTACCAGCCAGGTTGGGACGACGAAGGGGAGGCGCTAGGACGCGATGATTGGCAGCCTTTTGAACCCCTTGCCGATGACCGTGTCCGCAGGGGCCCCGAGCCAGTCCTCCAGGACGGTGGCGTATACCGAGTGAAAGTCGGTGGTGTAGACCTGGTTGTCCCGCTCCAGGTTCCAGAGGCTGGGGCGCTCGCCGTAGAGGCCTCCCTTGACCGGCGTGCCGAGGAGGAACATCAGCGTCGCGCCGCCGTGGTCGGTGCCGGAGCTGGCGTTGCTCCTGGCGCGGCGCCCGAACTCGGACCAGGTCATGATCACGACGTCGCCGTCCCGGTCGTGGGCTTTCAAGTCCTCGTAGAACGCCGCAAGGCCCTCCGAAAGAGTCCGCAACAGCTCGGGGTGGTTTCGGTCTTGTGTCGCATGGGTGTCGAAGCCGTTGAGGGTGACATGCCCAACGCGGACCCCGAGACCGCCGTCGATGGCCGCGGCCATGAGCTGGAGTCCTTTGGCGAAGGGCGTGTCAGGGTAATCGAGGGCCGGCGTATACGCGTCGTTGACTCCCCGCACCGCCTGGGAGCTCTCCAGGGCGGCCGCCAGGGTCGTGTCGAAGAGCGCAGCGAAGGGCGTCGGCCGGGGATAGCTCTTGTACAGTTCCAGCAGCGACCGCGTCCTCGCCTGGGAGACGTCCGGCGACAAGGATTCGGTTCGGACGCGATAGCGCTCGGCGCTGTGGACGATGGGGATCGGCACGGTCGACAACAACTCCTCGGGCAACCGTCTTCCGACTGCGAGGCCACGGAAGGCGCGGTCGTCGGCGTCGTTGGATTGCTCGAGGTAACGGCCCAGCCAACCCCCGGCGCGAAGGTCGGCCTCGGGACCGCCTGAGCGCCAGATGTCACGAGCTTTGAAGTGGGAGAAGGTGGGATTGGGGTAGCCGACGCCCTCGACGATTGCGAGCCGGCCCTGGTCCCAAAGCGGCTTGAACGCCGCGAGGCTATTGTGGAGCCCGACATGGGGGTCCAGGGCAATCACGTCCTGCGGTGGAATAGCGAGGCCGCCCCGGAGATCGAAATACCGGCCGTCGGCATAGGGCACGAGCGTGTTCATCACGTCGTTCCCGCCCGCCATCTCCACCACGATCAGCGTGCGTCGGCCCAGTGGCCCAACGATGCCCGTCCCCTCGAGACCCGCCATCGCGACCCCTTTTTGAAGGATTGAAGGAAGCACGGCGGTGCCGATGCCGATGGCGGCGGAGGATTTGAGGAACTGCCGTCGTGAAATCAACATCTTTTTGCCTGGGCGTCCACGCTAGTTGATAGGCCGGAGATGACAGGAGCAGATAGACGACGCTCGTCAGGGCGTCGAACTCGCGTCTCCTGCTGCGCCGCGAGCCCGCTCCGCCCTTGGCGATGGCGCTAGCGAATGCTGTAAGGGCCTCACGGTCGTCCTGAGGGATATTGCCGTCGAGCAGCAGCGCGCCGAAATAGTCGACCGGGTTGAAGTCCGCGGTCACCGAGCCTCTCTTTGTGGCCTGGGGAAGATGCTGCGCCAGGAAGCGGCCGCTGCGCCGGGCCACGTCATGGGCGAAGTTCACCCGTTCCAGCAGCGTATTGCTGTTGATCCACGTGGCGCCGCCGGGCCATCCTGCCACGTTGGGCGGATTGAAGGGCATCTGGCCCATCGCGTCGAGGTTCACCGGAATGGGCTTGTCGCCCGAGTCGATCCCGAGGGCCCGATAGGTCCCCGCGACGAGCTCGATCGGGCTTTTGATCTTGGCCCGGTAGGCACGGTCCGAGTAGAACTCTTTCGAGGTCAGGATGTCCTCGATCACCGGCCTGACGCTGTAGCCGCCGTAGCGGAACCTCTGGGCCAGGCGTTTGACCGTTAGCTCGTCGGGGTTGTCGTAGGCGAAGAATTCAAAAAGCCGGCGGGAAATGTGCTCGGCCGCGACCGGCTGCATCACGATCGTATCGATGACATCGTCGCCGTCGAGGTCGCCGCGGCGGCCAAGGAACTGCTTCACGCCATAGTCGTGCCATTGCCGCCGGAAGATGAACTCTCGCTTCTGGAGCCCCCACCCGGTGAAGGCGCGGGCCGACTCGCGAACGTCTTCCTCGGTGTAGTTGCCCTCTCCCATGGTGAACAGCTCCATGAGCTCGCGGGCGAAGTTTTCGTTGGGGGCTTGTTTCCGGTTCCGGGCGCTGTCCAGGTAGATGAGCATCGCCGCGCCCTTACCAACCTTGGTGAAGGCGCTGGTGAGCAGCCCGTGCCAGAAAAGGGTCATCTTCTCCTGCAGCGGGCGCTCGGTATACGCCATACGGAGCATCCACCACTGCATCAGATGACCCGGCTTCTCGACGAGGTCGAGATCCATCGCGTCGAGGCGCTTGTCAAGAGCGCTATCGTCGACGCGCTGGTAGTCGAGCAGGTGCTCGACGGTCTTGTCCGGGCCCAGCTTGACGAAGCGGTCGAGCTCGGCGCGACTGGCGCCAAAGCCGGCTCGCCGCAGGAGGTGACCTACCCGAGCCTCGGTTGTGTCGGGGAAGGGCTCCACCGTGGCCTCAGCCAACGGAGCGATGGACCCAACGGCGGGTCCGTTCGCGGCGAATACCCGGCCCGGACGGGCAAGGGCCTGGGACAGAGCGCCGAAGGCCGTGGCCGTCAGTCCGAGCGCGGCGGCTCCGAGGAGGAACTGCTTCCGGTCGAGCTGTCGCGGCGGCACGGTCTCCGCCGCTGCGGTTGCCGATGCGTTGTCCTGAATCCTCGCCATGTCGCCCCTTGTTTTTCGAAGGTCTGCCAGTATAACGCGCTGGCGGACTCGGGGTTAGCAGTGGCGGAAGCGATCCGTGCTACGACTTCGCGATAACCTCTTCGCTGAACCGGTCGAGGTCAGCCAGCATCTCCGCGACGGGGGCCTTGCCCGATTGGTCGCGGAACGGAGTGAGGCGGAGCCGGTCCACCCCCACGTCGGCGTAACGCTTGGCCAGCTCGGCGGTGAAATTGTCGCCGCGGGAGCCGACGGTGATCGAGAACGGCTCTTTGTCCCGGCCCGCAGCCTTTCTCAGCTCGGTCAGCTTGTCGATGTACGGCTTGACACCTTCCGGCGGGTGCCACATCCCGATCCACCCAGAGGCGTGCCTGACGGCGCGACGGAGAGCGGCCGGAGTCTCGCCTCCGAAGATTATGGGCGGATGAGGCTTCTGGACCGGCTTCGGCTCGAACTTCATCGGGCCGAAATCGTAGTACTTGCCGTGATACTCGAGCACGTCCTGTGTCCACAGCCCCTTGAGTATCTCGACGATCTCCGTCGTCCTTGGGCCGCGGTTGTCATAGTCCTGCTCGGCGACCTGGAACTCGTCGACCATCCAACCGGTGCCGGAGCCGAGGATGAGACGCCCGCCCGATACTCGGTCCAGAGTGACCACGGCCCGGGCCGTGACATGTGGATTTCTGAGAGGAAGGAGATAGACAGCGGTGCCCAGCTTGATGGTCTTCGTCACCCCGGCGATGAAGCCGAGCAGCACCAGGGGGTCGAGCCACCGGCTGTTCTCGTCGAAGGGGGCCTTGAGACCCTCGGAATAGGGGTAGAGGTCCGGCACCTTGACGGGAACCGCCAGATGGTCTGATATCCAGACGGACTCGAAGCCGACGGCTTCGGCCTTCTGCATGATGGTTTCGATCTGCTCCGGCGTCGAGCCGAACAACCAGAGTCCTGGGGACAAGCCGAACTTCATGAGGCGCCTCCCTGAGGGTCGTGACTGCCCCACATACTACAACGGGATGGAAAGGGTATCGACGGGAGCGCTGTCCAACGGTTGTCACTGAGCCAAATGAAATGTCATCCTGAGTTCCCCGGCACGCCGGGGGGCGAAGGATCTACTTCAGTCCCAGGCAACCACCATGGTTCAATACTACGTCTACATCATGACGAACAAGACGAAGACGTTATACACCGGCGTGACCAACGATCTGGCCAGACGAGTCTACGAGCACAGCCATGGACTGTCTGGCGGATTTGCAGGGAAGTACAAGACGCGGAGACTCGCCTACTACGAGACCACTGCGGACGTACGTTCCGCACTGGAGCGCGAGAAGCAGATCAAAGGCTGGCTCAGGCTTAAGAAGGTCGCGCTTATCGAGGCGATGAACCCAAAATGGCAGGATCTGAGCGACACCCTGTGAGGCTTGGCCGGCGTAGATTCTTCGTTGCCTGCGGCGGCCTCAGAATGACAGTCCAGGCGTCTCTCACCAGTCGCCGCTAGTTCAGCGAGAAGCCGCCGTTGGCGGTCCAGGGAGAGGGTTGCCCGTCGTCGAAGGCATCGGCGGAGCTGGGAAGACGCGCCTCGGGGAGGTCAAGCGGGCTCATGGGGTAGACGCCGGCACGATCGTCCATCACCTCGCGACTCTCCTGCCACGGCCGGGCCAACCTCTTCTCTTCCCGCATCAGCTCATCGATAGCGGCGTCGAGTTCCTCGTCGGAGACGTCGGGTTCGAGCAGGCGGTTGTAGATCCACTCCGCCTCGTCAACGTCACGACGGGCCGGCGGGGGGTAGTCGGGAAGCCCAGTGGGCCGCGCGGACGGCGGGCGGGACCGGTCACGCAGGATAGCCGCGGCGCCAACGACCTTTCCTCGGCTGTCCCTGATGGATGTCAGAACGATCGAGACTTTGAAAGAGCCCTTGCCTTTGGCGAGCAGCTGCCCGGCCCAGTACACGACCCGGCCTCCCTCAACTGTGTGCCTGATGAGGACCGCCACCTCGCTTTTCGCTTCGAGCGGCACGACATCCGAGAAGGACCGCTCACTCATGTCGTCGGGGGCGTAGCCGGTCAAGCGGGCGGCTGCCTTGTTCCAGAGGGCAATGGCCCCGTCGGGCCGCAGACACACCAGGGCGTCGTCGATCGTATCGGCAATGGGGCCGATCACCGACAGGAGCTGCTGGTCGCCTCTCCGACGGATCCGCTGGATCCGCGCCCGTCTGATCCGCTGCACCCAACCTGTCATTACTCACCTGGTTGCGAGATGGCCTACCACTCCAGACTACAAACGCGTCCCGGCCGAGACTAGGTGGACACCCCGCGAGTGGGTTGAGGGGAGCCCTCCAACCGCGCTGCATGGCGCCCCGTATCTCGCCGCTGAGCGGTTTCATGTAGCAGCCCCCGACGCAGAGGGAGGAGCGGGTTGACTGGAAGAATTGCAGCGGGTATAAGGCGAGTGGCAACGTCTATCTCCGTCCCTGGAGGCTGCGATGGCCGAAGAGTCTTACCTGACACCCGAGTTGATGGCGTTCCTGAACCGCAGCGGCCCCAAGCGCTCCATCCAGGTCACGCAGCGCGACATCTACCGCTTCTCGCTGGCCACGGGTGACAAGAACCCGCTCTGGCGCGACGAGGAGTTCGCCAATGGCACGCCGAACAAAGGAATCGTGGCACCGCCTTTCTTCACCACAACGGTCGCACTCGAGGAAGAAGACATCGAGGAGCTGGAGGAGAGCGGTATCGGTTCCAAGATGGGGCTCAAAATGGCCGTTCCGGTGCCGGGCTTCATCGGCGCCATCGCCACGAGCAGGGAGATGGAATACGGCGTGCCGATTCGGCCCGGTGACACGATCACTGTCCAGGAGAAGATCGTCGACATCTACGAGAAGCGAGGGCGGCTCGGGCCGATGATCTTCATCGTCAGCGAGTTCACCTATACCAACCAACGGAGCGAGGTCGCCGTTCGCGAGAAGTCGGCGATCATCCGCCACCGATAAGGAACACCATGACCACAACAAGCGCCAGCACTATCACGCCCCGGTTCGAAGATGTCGAGGTCGGCCTCGAGCTCCCCGTTCTCACCAAGCATCCCGCGGAGATCGACCTCTTCCTCTTTAGCGCGGTGACCTGGGATACCCACCGGACCCACTGGGACATTCCCTACGCGACGCAGAAAGAGAACCTGCCGGGAGGCTTGATCCACGGCCATCTCCAGGGCGCGTACCTGGGCCAACTCCTGACGGACTGGCTCGGTCCCGAAGGTAGGCTGGTACGCCTGGGTTATCAGAACCGGGCCATGGCCATCCAGGGGGACCAGCTCGATTGCAAGGCCCGGGTCACCGAAAAGCGGGACGAGGACGGGCGCGGGCTTGTCGGCTTCGAGGTCTGGGTTGAGAAGCCCTCCGGCGACGTCACCACCACCGGCGAGGCGACGGTCGAGCTGCCGAAGCGCGCTGGTTAGGGCAGGCGCCGAAGACACCCCCAAACCCCCTGAGGGGGTTCAAGGTAGCCCTTTGGGCTATTGTTGTTGGAAGGGGCACATCCCCTTCAACCCCTGCCAAAGGGGGCTCCGCCCCCTCTGGACTCCCGGATTTCCCTCTGAACTCGCTTGTCTAAACCGTGATAGGGTGGCATCAGGACGGACCGCCGAGCCCCTCGCCCGCCGGCGAGCCGCGGCGCTCTCTCTCCCTCAGGGAGAGGGTCGGGGTGAGGGCTCCCCCGCTAGGGTGAGCCTTCCACCGGCAAGGTCGCGGCCGCCACGTCTCCCGGTGAGTGCGTTGTGCCGTGATCGGCGGCCCTCGTCGTCGGCCTGGTCCGGAGAAAGAGCGCCGCGATGGTGGCGATTGCCGCACCTGCCGCCCCGAAGGCGAAGATCAAGGACAGCCGGCCGATGGTTACCTCCGCGCCGTCGGAGTCGGCGCCCAACGCCGCCGCGATGACCACCGCGCCCAGGATGTTCCCCGTATACCGCCCGGTTGAATAGACGCCGCTCGCCATGCCCGCGGTGCGCTCCGGGACAGAGTCGACCGAGGAGGCCTGGACGGCGGGCATCTGGATGGCTGCGCCCGTGCCGGTGATGACGAGCAGTCCAGCGACCGACCACAAGCTCCAGCCTTCCCCAATCGCGATCAGGGGCGCGAGGCCGCCGATCGCAATCAGGCCCCCCAGGACGGCGGGCGTCCGCCGTCCCAGACGATCGGCCAGGCGTCCACCAATCGGGGCCAGGAGCGCCACCGGGGCCGCGAACGCGATGAGCACAACCCCCGCTTCCGAGGTGCCCTTGTGCTGGACCTCGACGATGAAGAGCGGCACACCGATCAGGAGGACCTGCACGAAGAGGTTCGAGGAACTGACGATACTCACCGCCGCGGCGAAGCTGGGAATGCGCAGGAGTCCCAGGTCGACGACGGGCTCGACGGCACGCCGTTCATTGGCGATGAAGAGGGCGCCAAGCACGAGGCCCGCGACGCCGAGGCCAATGGGCACGCCAAGGTTGTCGTTTCCCAAGACCCGCGACATGAGAGCCAGAACCGTCATCGTGCCGGCGAGGAGCGCGGCGCCACGGAAGTCGAGGGAGACCTTCCGGCGAACCCGTCGCGCCTCGTGGGGGAGGGCGTGCAAGGCCAGCGCGAACACCATCGCCGCGAGCGGCATGTTGATCCAAAAGATCCAGCGCCAACCCCCCAACGCTATGAGTCCGGCCCCGAGAGGCGGGCCGAGCATCACCGCCAGGCCCGCGGCAGCCCCGACAAACCCGAACGCCGTGCCTCGTCGGTGTTCCGGGATCCGTTCCCGCAGCATCGCGGTTCCGTTGGGGATGGCCATGGCGCCCGTCAGGGCCTGGACTACCCGGAAGAAGATCAGCACTCCCAGATTCGGGGCCAGCGCCGCCCCCAGCGACGAGAAGAAGACGCCGACGAGCGACGCGAGGAATAGGCCACGGCGCCCGAAGAGATCGCCCATCTTCCCCGACACCGGCTGCACCACCGTCATGCCGATGAGGTAAGCGAGGACGATCCAGGTGACGTTCCCGATGCTGACGTCGAGGTCGTCGGCAACGCGCGTCAGCGCCACCGCCACCATCGTCGCGTTGAGCGGCGCCAGCATGATGCCCAGGGGCACCACGGTGTAGAAGCTGCGTCGCAGCGGCGGTCCGTGGCTACCGGCTGAAGCGCCGTCGGTGCTGGTTGAGGTGCTCACAAGGGGGGGTCCAACCTGGAGACAAACACACGCAGTATACCGGCGGGACGTCCTAATCTCCACCGCTTCGAGGCTCCCTCAAAGGGTCTTGAGCTTGCCGACGGGGCTTGCCCTGACCTTGCCGAACGGGTTGGGCGCACGATAGTATGCAGGGGCGCCACCCCGGGAACGAAGGCCCAGCCAAGGAGCTCCGATGCGGATAGCGGTCGCCGGCGATCACGCCGGCTACGATCTGAAGCACGCCGCGGTTGGCTGGCTGCGCGAGCTGGGCCACGAGGTCATCGACCTGGGGCCCAGCGAGTACGATCCCAACGACGACTACCCGGACTTCGCGCTCGCCCTGGGGGGCGCGGTCTCCACCGGCGAGGCCGAACGCGGTGTGCTCACCTGCGGCAGCGGCGTCGGGGCCAGCGTCGCGGCCAACAAAGTCCCCGGTGTTCGGGCGGCGATGTGCCACGACACGTACTCGGCGCACCAGGGGGTAGAGCATGATGACATGAACGTGCTGTGCCTCGGAGGCCGCGTCGTCGGGATGGCCCTGGCTCGCGAGCTGGTGGAGGTGTTCCTAGGCGCCCGTTTCACCGGCGAAGAGCGCCACGTCCGCCGTTTGAACAAGGTCAAAGCGGTCGAAGGCGATGTCGGGGGGACGCCCCCTGCAACCCGTACCCAGTGAGAGGAGCCGCGATGTTCACCATCGTCGCCACGCTATATCCAAAGCCCGAGCACCGAGACGCCTTCCTCGCCGCCGGTCGCGAAGACGCCATCAGCTCGGTACGAGACGAGCCCGGCTGCGTGCGGTTCGAGGTCCACGAGAACACCGACAACCCCGAGGAGCTCGTGTTCATCGAGTGGTACCACAACGAGGCCGCGTTCGACGCCCACACGAAGATGCCCCACTTCGCCGCCTTCTTCCAGGCCATCGACGGCAAGTCGGCTAAACCGCCTCAGGTCCTCAAGCTCAAGAACTCATACCCCGCGGACGACGCGTTCAAATAGTGGCCGCCGGCCGCGGCGGGCACGCCATGCCCACTCGCCTCAGCAGGAGCCAGGTCGACGCGGTCCGCGAAGGCGCGGCGGAAGTCCTGTTGGGGAACTTGAAACGAGGCTTCGACCCCGGGACGAAGCAGGACTTCGCCTACGTTTGTCCGTCGCGCCGGGGCTACCCCTGGCAGTGGTTCTGGGACTCCTGCTTCCACGCCATCGCCCTCTGCCACGTGGACCTGGGGCTTGCGAAGGCGGAGCTGCGGCAGCTCTGGGCCGCCCAGCACCCCGATGGATTCATCCCCCACGTGGTCCACTGGGGCACCCGATTCATCGCCGACGTCCCGGCGTATTGGCAGAGCAAGCTGTCATGGCGACCGAAGTCGACAGCCCTGATCCAACCCCCCGTCCTGGCCCAGGCGGCGCTGTATGTAGCCGAGCGCAGCCAGGACGAGACGTTTCTGCTGGAAGCGCTGGACCACGTTCGCCGCTACTATTTGTGGCTCCGCGACCACCGGGACCCCGACGCCGACCATCTGATCTCAGCCATCAGCCCGTACGAGACCGGGATGGACCACCTGCCGGCCTGGGACGCGGCCCTCGGGGCGCGAAACCCGTCGCGACTCGGCCTCCAGGCCCGCGACCGTCTCCTCGATCTGCACAACCTGGTGCTCGGCCGCAACTACAACCTGGAGACGATCTTCCGGCGCGACCGGTTCAACGTGAAAGACGTTGCGCTGAACTGCATCTATGCCCAAGGGCTGCGGGCTGTCGCCCGGCTGTTCGGCATGTCCGGCAGCGAGCCGGAGCGGGACTCGTTCACCAAGATGGCGGAACGCACGGAGGAGCAGGTCCTAACGAAGTGCTACGACGCCTCCAGCGAGACGTTCTGGGGACTCTCGGGGCGGGACGAGCAACCGCTGAAGGTCCTCACCGTAGCGAGTCTGATGCCGGTGCTCCTCGAGTCCATCGACACCCGGCGGCTGGACGCCCTGGTCGAGCGCCATCTGCTAAACGAGGAGGCGTTCTGGCTCGACTACCCGGTGCCTTCGGTTGCCCGCTCCGAGCCATCGTTTCGGCCAAGTGAAAGTTTCCTGATATGGCGCGGCCCGACCTGGATCAACATGAATTGGCTCATTGCCCGGGGGCTGCGGCAGCACGGCTACCGAGAGCAGGCCGACGCCATCGCCGCGTCGTCCGCTGAGCTCGTGCTCAAGTCCGGCTTTCGTGAGTTCTACAACCCGTACACCGGTGAGGGCTACGGCGCCCGTGACTTTGGTTGGTCCACACTCGTGTTGGATCTCATCTAACGAAATGCGAGGGCTCGTCGATCCGACACCAACTGGTTGTGTGCTGGGCTACGCAGTGCCATACTCGCTTCAGCCAGACTGCGCATCGAGGCTCTGATTGCAAGTAGCATCGCGCAAACTGTCAGTTCACGCCGAAGATGGCTTATGGCCCGAGCTCGAGACCATAGTTCCACCCTCGATAATGGCTTCGGTACACCGTGACCATCAACGCGCGATCCCGGCCTTAGCGAGAGATTCACGCGCCACGCACGACATCGAGCACCTGCTGAAGCAACTTCCTACACGCCACGATCTCGTGCTGGGCGACAGCCGATCGTTGGACGAAATCGAAGAAGGCAGCGTCCATCTGGTTGTAACTTCCCCCCTTATTGGACCTTAAAAGCTTACCCGGACCGGGAGGGCCAACTGGGCCTGGTTGAACAGTACGAGTTGTTCTTAGATGAGCTTGACCGAGTTTGGCGCCACGTTCATCGCGCCTTGGTGCCCGGGGGCCGCCTTGTAGTTGTGGTAGGGGACGTTTGCCTCTCCCGACGCCGGTTTGGCCGGCATGTAGTGTTCCCACTCCACGCCAGCATCCAAGAGCATTGTCGCGGGATCGGTTTTGACAATCTTGCGCCAATCATCTGGTACAAGATCGCTAACGCCAAGTATGAGGTCGAGAATGGGTCAGGGTTCCTGGGCAAGCCGTACGAACCCAATGCGATCGTCAAGAACGATGTCGAGTACATCTTGTTCCAAAGAAAGCCGGGGGCATATCGGCAACCAACTTTGGCTTCCAGAGTCCTCTCCGTCATTCCAGAGGCTTGTCATAGAGATTGGTTCCGGCAAGTCTGGACACTTGGAGGGGCGTCGACGAGGCATCACCCGGCTCCGTATCCATTACAGCTTGCCGAGAGGCTAGTTCGAATGTATTCGTTCGTCGGAGACACGGTGTTAGACCCGTTCATGGGTACGGGAACTACCAATTTAGCGGCTCTTCGCTGGGGACGAAATAGCCTAGGTGTTGAGATCGAGCCGCAATACTTCGAACTCGCACACGCCCGGATCGAAAAGGCTCGCTCGCGTCAGCCTGAACTACCTGGAATGGCTTAACCAGGACCCACTGCTCATGGCAAGTGTCGAGCGTTGGGTGTTTTCGGAGGCCGTACGGCTGTTTTGGGAAACTAGAGACCTACAACAATTTCGTAGCGGGCCAGACCAGGGGGCTCGAAGGGCAGTCACCGGCGGCAAACAAATGGATGGGTTTGCTGCCACATTGACTGACCTTATGATGCAAGTCGGCGTCAGCGAATCTGAGATCTATACCGGGAAGTATCAGACGGACCTTCCCGGTTTCTTCAGAGCTACAAAAGGCTGGGACATCCTCGTAGTTAGGGATAACCACTTGCTGGCGGCCATAGAGCTTAAGTCAATCGTGAGTTCCGTCGGAAATAATTTGAACAACTGCAATGAAGAGGCAGTCGGATCAGCGGTGGACATATGGACGGCCTTTAGAGAGCGCGCGTTTGTCCCTTCATCAACAGCCCCTTGGCTCGGTTATTTGCTTCTCCTCGTGGATTCAGCCCAATCGCAGAGGCCCGTTGGAGTTAACGAGCCCCATTTCAGTGTCATGGGTGAGTTTCAAGAGGCATCTTATGCTAAACGAGCCGAATTACTCTGTCGCCGTTTGGTGTTGGAGCGGAAGTATACTTCGGCATGTTTCATCACGGCCAACCCGGACAACTCTGAAAGACAGCGGAACTACAAGGAGCCGGCCAAGGATCTCACTGCGCCAGCCTTCGTCTCGTCCTTGCTTCGCCACGTCCGTCGGCTATAAGCAGCGGTGCGCACGATCGAGTTCGAAAAACTAGTGACGAAAGCCCTCGACGAGTTGCCGGCGACCGTCCACGAGATGTTGGAGAACATCGACATCGTCGTCCAGCTCTGGCCCACCCGCGAGCAGCTCATGGACAGCGAGATGACGAGCAGGTACGAGATGCTGGGGCTCTACGAGGGCGTGCCGCTAACGGAGCGGGGCAGCGGCTACGGCATGGTGCTTCCGGACCGGATCACGATCTTCCAGGGCGCGCTCGAGGCCGCCTTCCGCGATCCCGGGGAGCTCATCGAAGAGATCCGGACCACCGTGGTCCATGAGCTGGCCCATCACTTCGGCTGGAGCGACGAAGACCTTCACGAGATGGGGTACTAGCCCGGCCCCTACAGCACCCCGTCGCGCGGCATCACCACCAGCTCGTCCACGGTCGCGTTGTCCGACATGGTCAGGGTCGCATGCACCGCCTCGGCCACGTCCTCCGCGAGGAGCATCCGGCTCTTGTCCGGCGTCCATTCCATTCCGTCCCAGAGCGGCGTGTTGACGGAGCCCGGCGACACGGTCGTGACGCGAAGACCGTTGCGCCGGACCTCCTCGGCCAGGGACTTCGAGAAGCCGAGGAGCCCGTGCTTGGAAGCAGTGTAGGCGGTGCTGTTGCCCAGGCCGATGTGGGAGGCGATGGACCCGACGTTCACGACGTCGCCCCTGCCCACTTCGAGCATCAGCGGGACGACATGATGACACATGAGGAAGACAGCTTTGAGGTTGACGTCCAGGATTTCGTCCCACTGGGCCTCGGTGGTCTCGCCGACGGGCAGGAAGTAGGCAGAGCCGGCGGCGTTCACCAGCACGTCGATCCCGCCCAGCTCGGCGGTGGCCCGCTCCACCACGCGCCGGGCATCACCCGAGCTCGTGAGGTCGGCGGGCACGACGAGGGGCGTTGGCGCGCTCGGATCGAGCGAAGCAGCAGCGGTGGCGAGTTTTTCCACTGACCGTGACACCAGCACCAGCCTCGCGCCTTCCCTGGCGAAACGCTGGGCAACAGCCAGGCCGATGCCGCTGGAGGCTCCCGTGACCAGGCAGGCCTTACCTTTGAGCGACGGCACCGCTAGCGGTCCTCGCCGGCGTACTCGAAGGCGTTGTCCCGCGTCTCGACGAGACGGACCTTGTACAGCGACGCGCTTGGAATTCGCCCGTCGAGCAGGTCCCAGACGTGGCGGACGATGTTTTCGCCGGTGGGGATGTGATCGACGTAGTCCTCGACATCAAGGTTCAGGTGGCGATGGTCGTAGCGCCGTACGACCCGGTCGTTGACCAGCTCGTCGAGCGCGACGAGATCACAGCACATCCCGGTATCGGGGTCGATCTGACCCTTCACCGTCACGTACACCTGGTAGTTATGGCCGTGGCCGTTGGCGTTGGCGCACTTCCCGAAAATGCGCTGGTTCTCGTCCTCGGAGAGCTCGTCGGCATACAGCCGGTGAGAGGCCGCGAAACGGTAGCGGCGCGAGAGGTAGGCCGTCAGAGCGGCTTCAGCCATCGAGCCCTCCGAAGTAATCGACGTACAGGTCCTCGTCCTCGTGGAGGCGGATGGCTCCCAATTTCGCCTCGCCCGGAAGCCGTTTCCCGATGAGGTCCCACAACACGGCGGCGAGGTTCTCGGTCGTGGGAATGCGGGTGTCGAAGTAGTCCGTGTCATGGTTCAGGTGTTTGTGGTCGAACTCCTCGAGGACCGAATCGACCATGGCCTTGACGTCGACGAGGTTGATGACCATCCCGGTGACGCGGTCGATGGGGCCGGCCACGGTAACCTGGAGCAGATAGTTGTGCCCGTGGCCGTTCGGATGAGCGCAAGCGCCGAACACCCGCCGGTTCTCCTCGTCTGACCACTCGGGCCGGTGGTAACGGTGAGACGCCGAGAACTCGAACGTCTTGGTCAGGGAGGCCGTGGTCATCCTTCGCTTCCCTTCTTCAGCCAGCCAACGAGAATCACGCCGTTCTCGACCTTCGTCTCATAAGCGGACACGGTATGCCCACCGGCATGGTCGGCCTTGCCGTCACGAACGTCAAAGGTCCAGCCGTGCCAGGGGCAGGTGACGACGGCGCCACGGAGGGCGCCTTCGCTCAGATGGCCGCCCATGTGGGGGCAGATGGCGTTGATGGCGTAGAACTCGCCCTCGACGTTGAAGAGCGCGATGGGCTTGTCATACGGCCCCATGACCATCCTCCCGCTACCGGGGGGGAGGTCTCGCGTTCTGGCCACTTTCTTGAAATCCGGCATTGCGGCGCCTGGTTGGAGCTCCCCGGATGAGGTCTCGCATTCGGCTAGAGTCCATGGTATCGGGCAGGAACCTGGCTCGCAACCGGGGAGTGCGTCGCCAACGGAGCACAGTCTGTTGTGGGCCCCAAGCCTGTCGTGTAGAATGTCGGCGGCACGGCGCCGCTCTGACTCACAAGGCTAGGAAGCGCCGTCCGGAGAAAGCCGCCATGTCAACCCGGGCATTCATACTAATAGAGACATCCGTGGGCAGAACGAAGGATGTCGTCGCCGCGCTCAGGTCGGTCCACGAGATAGCGTCGGTCGATGCGGTCACCGGCCCGTACGACATCATCGCCATTATCGAGGCATCTGACCTCAACTCTGTTGGCGACGCGGTGACGAGCCGCGTGCATGTCGTACCCGGAATCGTGCGCACGGTGACCTGTCTCGCCGTCTCGCTCCCCTAGAACAACACCCGCCATCGCGCGACACGCGCGGCACGCTCCCGATCTTAGCAGGAGGCAGTGATGGACCTTGGGCTCAGTGAAGAACAGCAGATGATCCAGACCTCGGCGCGGGACTTCCTGGAGAAGGAGTGTCCCAAGACGCTCGTCCGAGAGATGGAGGAAGACGAGAAGGGCTTTTCGCCGGAGCTGTGGAAAAAGATGGCCGACCTGGGCTGGCTCGGCCTCGTGTTCCCCGAGAAGCTCGGCGGATCGGAGTTCAGCTTCCTCGACCTGGCGGTGCTTCTCGAGGAGCAGGGGCGAGCGCTCCTCCCGGGGCCGTTCTTTTCGACGGTGGTCCTCTCCGGGCTGCCGATCCTGAACTTCGGTACCGAGGCTCAGAAAGCCGAGCATCTGCCGAAGATCGCCGCCGGCGACGAGATCGTCGTCTTCGCCCAGACCGAGCCCAGCGCGACCTGGGAGGCTTCCGGGGTCGAACTGACCGCCAAGAGCCTGGGCGACAACTTTGTTCTCAGTGGCACAAAGCTGTTCATTTCGTACGGTCATGTGGCGGACTATCTGCTGGTGGTGGCCCGGACCAGCGACAAGGGCAGCCCGGAGGACGGCATCACGCTCTTCCTGGTGGACGCGAAGAATCCCGGAATCAGCTACGAGCCCCTGAAAACCATCGCTTCGGACCATCAAAGCGAGATCACGTTCAACAACGTCAGCGTGCCGGCGGGCAACGTCCTCGGTGAGGTCGACAAGGGCTGGGACATCGTGCGGAAGATCGCCGCATGGGGCGCCGCCGGGAAGTGCGCCGAGATGGTCGGCGGGGCGCAGCAGGTCCTCGAGATGAGCGTGGAGTACGCCAAGCAGCGTGTCCAGTTCGGGCGACCCATCGGCAGCTTCCAGGCGATCCAGCACCACTGCGCCAACATGGTTACCGACGTCGATGGCTCCCGCTACATCGTGTACGAGGCCATCTGGCGGCTCAGCGAGGGCCTGGACTCCGACAAAGAGGTCTCGATGGCCAAGGCGTGGGTGAGCGACGCCTACCGTCGTGTCTGCGCTCTCGGCCACCAGATCCACGGCGGCATCGGGTTCACCAAAGAGCACGACATGCAGCTCTTCTTCCGCCGCGCGAAGGCCGCTGAGCTGGCCTTCGGCGACGGCGACTATCACCGCGAGCTGGTCGCTCAGCACCTCGGCATCTAGGCAGCGAAAATAGCGTTGACAGGGGCCGGCGAGCAGCCGGCCCTTTTCGTTGAAGGAGTCAGCGATGGCCGCCGACTGCATCTTCTGTAAGATCGCCTCGGGAGAGATCCAGGGCGACGTGCTGGACCACGACGACAAAGTCCTGGTGCTGCGTGACATCAGCCCCCAGGCGCCCGTGCATCTCCTCGTCATGCCCTTCGAGCACATCGCCAGCGTTGCCGATCTCGACGACTCTAGCGCCGACCTAGTCGGCCGCATGGTGGCGATGGCGAACCGCATGGCCGTACGGGAAGGGGTAGCCGAGCGCGGCTACCGGCTGACGATCAACTGTGGCGAGGAGGGCGGCCAGTCCGTCGGCCACCTGCACATGCATCTTCTCGGCGGACGCCAGCTTACCGGGACCCTGGGCTAACCGCCCAAGAGTCCGTTGTAACGAACGAGGGATACATATGACTGTCGAACACCAGAGCTTCAACTCCCTTGCGGTGGCCCTCCTCGAGTCCGCCGACCGGTCGATGAAGCAAGCCATCGAAGGCCTGTCAGATGAGCAGCTGTACTACCAGCCGTCGGCTGGGGCCAACTCCATCGCATGGCTCGCTTGGCACCTCAGCCGCTGGAAGGACTTGCACGGCGCGATCATCAGCGGCCAACCGGACGTATGGGTGAGCGAGGGCTGGGCCCAGCGCTACGGGATGGCTACCGACGCGAGCGGCCTGGGAGATACCGCAGAACAGGTGGCCGCATTCCGCCCAAGCCGGGAGCTGCTCTTCGGCTACTACGAGGCGGCGCATCGATCAACGGTTGAGCGCGTTGCAGGTCTCACGCAGGAACAGCTGCTGAAACCGATCCAGTACATGCCCGAAAGCGCACTGAAGCTGACGTGGGAGGCCTTCGTCGGCACCGCCAGGGACTTCATGGAGCACACCGGGCAGATAGCTTATCTGCGCGGGCTGGTTACGGGGCCGGGGTGGCGCGCGTAGGGCGCCCCGGCGGTGTTCCGTTGAACCCGGCGCTTCGGTTCAGGTATACTGAGCAAGATTCGAGGCACGAGAGGCAACTATGACACACAAAGTCGCAATGAAAGGCGTGAAGAAGGTCCGCGGCGCCAAGCGTGGCGGGATCTCGAAGAAGCGCGCCAACGAAGGGCAGCGTCTGAAGAAGGTACCTATGGAGGTACTGCTGGGCGAGAAGCCCTTCAAGTAGCGCCCACCAAGTACGCGGCTCCCAGGGGCGGCATGAGCCGCCCCTTTCTTTTTCCCCGCCCCGACAGTATGCTTCGTCCGCTCGAGCGAGTTGAATGAAAATTCGAATCGGCGTCGGGATCACCGGCTGGCCCTTCCCCGAGCGGGACGCCTCCTACCTCTGGGACTTCGTCGACCTGGCCGAGGGCTCCGGGATCGACTCCATCTGGCTCTCCGACCGCATCGTCGCCCCGACCCTCAGCGTCGAGTCCACGGCCTTCTTCGGGGCCCTCGCCGGGCGCACCAAACGCATGAAGTTCGGCAACAGCGTCCTGGCTCTGCCCTTGCGTCATCCGACGGTGCTGGCCAAGGAGATCGCGACAATCGATTTCCTCTCAGGTGGACGGATGCTCCCGGCCGTCGGCCTGGGAACGAACAGCCCTGGCGAGTTCGAGGCTGTCGGTGTAAACATCAAGGAGCGCGCCGGGAGAACGGACGAGGCCATCGCGCTGATGCGCCGCCTCTGGACGGAGGACGCAGTCACCTTCGAGGGCCGCTATTTCAAGACAACCGAGGCCACCGTGCTGCCGAAGCCCGTCCAGAAGCCCTGCCCTCCCATTTGGATTGGCGGACGCACCGATGCGGCGTTCCGTCGCGTTGGGCGCTTGGGCGATGGTTGGCTGGTGGCGGCGATGACGCCGGAGGAGGCAGGCGAGGGCATTCGGGCCATCCGGGGCTATGCCGCCGAAGCGGGCCGGACCGTCCCCGAGGACCATTACGGGGCAATCGTGAGCTACTGCTTCGCCGATAGCCAAGAAGTGGCGATGCGTCTCGCCGCACCCCACTTTCTCCGGGCCCGGGCCGATGTCAGGCCTGAAGACTGTTCTGCCCTGGGGACCACCGAGGATGTCGTGGCGGGGATCGAGCGCTTCGTGGCCCAGGGAGTTAGCAAGTTCGTGATGCGGGCAGCCTGTCCACCGGACCAGGTGATGGCGCAGACCGAGCGGCTCGCTCGCGAGGTCGTGCCGCTGTTTCATAAGCGGTGAGGTTGACGACGTATCGGGGAGCCCCCAAACCCCCTGAAGGGGGTTCAAGGTAGCCCTTCGGGCTATCGTTAGGGAAGGGGCACATCCCCTTCAACCCTTGCCAAAGGGGCTCCGCCCCTCTGGACTCCCCGGGCCGGATTCGCCAGCTAGCGCCTACTTCCCCGAATCGTAGTCGTAGAAGCCCTTGCCCGTCTTGCGGCCGAGGCGGCCCGCGGCAACCATCTGTTTCAACAGCGGCGCCGGGCGGAATTTAGAATCGCCGAACTCTTCGTGGAGGATCTCCATCGTGTGCAGCGCGATGTCGACCCCGACCAGGTCCGCGAGCTCCAGGGGCCCCATGGGGTGGTTCGCGCCGAGCTTCATTGCGGCGTCGATGTCTTCCCGCGACGCGATACCCTCCGAGAGCAGGAACACGCCCTCGTTGATAATCGGGGCCAGGATGCGGTTGACGATGAACCCGGGCGAGTCTTTCACGACGACAGGGGTCTTGCCGATGGCCTTCGCCAACTCGACGGTGTCCGTCACGGTCTGGTCGCTGGTGGCGAGGCCCTTGATGACCTCGACCAGAAGCATCACCGGCGCAGGGTTGAAGTAGTGCATGCCCACGAAGCGCTCGGGGTGGCTGACGAGCGCCCCCATGCTGGTGATGGGGATGGTGGAGGTGTTGGAAGCGATGATCGTGTCCGACGCAAGGACCGGGTCGAGCTCGGCGTAGAACGCCTTCTTCACGCCAAAGTCCTCGAACACGGCCTCAATGACAAAGGCGGCGGGCTTCAAATGGGCGAGCCCCTCGCCTGGCGTGATCCGGCCCACCGTGGCGTCGAGGTCCTCCTGGCTGAGGCGGCCCTGCTCCACGCGCCGTCCCAAACGGCTTCGGACCCCATCGATGGCCCGTTGCACGAGATCCGTGGACTGGTCCACCAGGATGACGTCCCGTCCCGACTGCGCAACCAGCTGCGCGATGCCGCCCCCCATGGAGCCGGCTCCAGCAATCCCAACGGGCCCTTCTTTCATCGCCGCCCTCCTGATCAGACTAAAGGGCCTCTCCCGGGAGGCCCAACCGATGGTAGCAGCGGCTCTCGCGAAACGTCAATCGAGGGCGCCGGCCGAGCGTATCTCAAGGACCGTAGCCTCGGGACGAACGAAGAACCGGATGGGCAGAAAGGTCGTGCCGAGACCGGGGCTCACGTGCATCGTCGTACCGCCTCGTCGGATGAGCCCAGCCGCGCGCTCCATCGGGTCCCACGTCGCGGTTGTGGCCACGCCGATCCCCGGTATCCGGACCTGCCCCCCATGCGTGTGGCCGCTCAGCACCACAGGCAGCCCCCGACGGCCAGCCTCGGCCAGAACGTCGGGGGAATGGCACAGCAGCACGACTCCCTCGCCCGACGCGACCCCGGCGAAAGCCGCATCCAGGTCGTCGGCGAAGTGGAACATGTCGTCCATGCCTACCAGGACCACCCTCCCCGACCGGACCTCGACGGAGGCATGGCGGTTGATCAGGAGCCTTACCCCGGCGGTCTCGAGGGCGGAGACTATGCTCGCGGTGTCGAGGCGGCTTCGCGCCTTGAACCGGCCCCTGGTCGGGAACCGCCACGGATAGCTGCTGTGCTCGTGGTTCCCAAGGATGCCGTACACGTCGCGCCGCTCGGTCAGGGGTTGTAGGGCACGGCAGCAGCGCTCCAGTCCCGAGCCCCCAGCCAGAAAGTCGCCGGTGATGACCACAACGTCCGCGGGAATGTCGGCGGTACGCTGGAGGAAGCCCTCGACCCGAGATGGCCCTCTACCAATGTGGAGGTCGGAGAGATGCAGAATCGTGAGCCCATCAAGCGACGAGGGCCAGCCCGAAACGTGGATCACCCGCCGCCGGACCAGGAGCCAATAGGGCTCGACGAGAATCGCATAGCCGGCAAGGACGGCCAGCGGACCGAGGACCGCGACAAGAACGAAGGTGAGCATGTCTACCGGACGGCAGGCAGCCGCCCTAGCTCCCGAGAATCGCCAGGAAGCTGGCGGTGATACGACCGGTGGCGCCCCAAATGATGCGGTTGCCGAAGGCGTAGGCAGGCCCTCCGCGGGCTCCGACGCCGGCCCGATAGTTCACCGGCGCTCGCAGATGTGAGAGCGGGACCTCCAACAGCTCCGCCACCTCGTGCTCGTGCACCAAGAACTTGTACGGATAGGGACGGATGCGCCCGACGATGGGCGTAACCACGAACTCGCTGGTAGTCACAATGTCGTCGAGAAACCCGAGGAGGTCGACGTCGTCAAGGCCTGTCCCGATCTCCTCCATGCTTTCACGGAGCGCCGTGTCGCGGACAGACTCGTCCTCGGGGTCCCTCGCCCCCCCTGGAAAGGATATCTCGCCCTTGTGGTGCTCGACCTTGTGCGTCCGCAGCGTATACAGCAGGCGATAGTCCAGCCCCGGTCCGTACAACGGCACGAGGACGGCAGCGCGTGGCCGGCCTGCATCGGGAATGGCGATGCGGGTCCGCGCGTTGAGTTTCGTCTCGACTTCGGCGATATCCATCGTTGACTCTCTCGAAGCGAATCAATGATAGCATGCACAGGTCCAGGTATCGTCTTGCAGCCCCGATGGTATACATCGCCATGGGCCGTTGCGGTCCATAGTCGCCCAACGCGTTTCGATGCGCTTTGTACCAGTCGTGGTAGGGGGTCGAACGGCGGCGGTTGCGCTTCGTTGCCGCCCGTCGTCGTTCATTCGGCGGCATTTGGGCGGCAAGCTGGGGTTATGTTGAAAAGTCTACGTGACGGGGGGGTGAGTTTTCGGGTGAGCTTGGCGTGGCTTCTGTTGTCTACCCGAGCACCCTGAAGCTCCGCAGGACCTGATCGCATAACGCCAGGCTCGCCTCGAAGGGGCCTTGCTCCTCAGTCGTCGTACAGTCGATCTCCCATTGCGCGTCCTCGATCGTTTCGCTCGGGATGAACAACCGACGCCAGCGTTGATGTCGCGGCCCAGTCGACAGTCGGTTGATCTCGACGTCGACCATCAATGCTTCCTGATCTCCGACAGTGACGCTCTGTGTGTCCAAGACCTCCCAACGGCTAAGGGCTGTCTCGGTGAGTTCCTCGCCAAGAGCGCGCTGCTCCCGTGCCAGGCCCGACCGCGTCGGCGTCCTCGAGTGTTGAAGTCTCACCGTCACTGTTGGGGCGTTGCGCGGCAAAGCCAGGAAGAAAACGATTGTCCCGTTGACCACACGGTCCTCGTTGTTGAGGAACGCCGCTACCTTCGTCGGATCCTCGAGACGTTCGGGCTGCACACGTGCCAAGCCACCCGATCCGAACGGCCGGTTGTACCATAGGCGCCATTCCGGCGGGTAGGAGAGCGAGAACAACCCGAGCTCGTCAGTGAACGTCAGGAACTCAGGCGGTGTGGTCGGCTCGGGTCCGCGTGTCGACCCACAGCCGGCGACGATCAACGCCGCAGCGACGGCAGTCAGCACAAGGGTACGGGATCCCAACATGTTGCTTTCCTGTCCTCCTCCGGCCTTCGCGGGCGAGACGCGAGTCGTGCGTGTATGTGGCGCGGGCGGGCGCGGGCGATTTGCGAAGCCCTTGACCCCCGACTTCAGTTGACTATAGCAGGGTGGGCCTCGCGGGCGCGATACGCGAGCAGTTAAAGCCACCCCGGTTTAACCTGGGTTGGGGAGTTTTCGCAGTCCCCCTAACGGGGGACCACCTCGCTGCCCGTTAAATGCTGCCTCACCCACTGCCGAACATCCCTCGCGTGCGCGAGTCGCGAAGCCTCCCTGCGGGCAATGTCCTTTTTGTTACTATCAGCGCACCCTCGTGAGAGGAGGATCGCCGGGCAACGATATGAACAGCAAGCACAGGGACATCGCTTTTTTCTTTCTCGCAGCTGCTCTGACAGTCGTGATCTCCGTCATACTCAAGGCCGTATCCGATATCTCTCAAACGGGAGTGGTAGCGGGTTTCGCGGGAGCCGCAGCTCTATTCGCCCTTGGATTAGTCGCTTTGGCGTGGCCGACACGAACGCCTGGAGCCGGGAACGGGCAGGGAAGAGCTGAGGTGAGCGTGACGCCGGTGACACGAGAACGTGGTCATTTCAAGTTTGGAGACGATCAAGCGAAGTCGGCCTACCTCGAGGTGCGAAATACAGGCAACCTGGCTCTCGCCGATATCGAGGTGCGTGTCGTCGACGTGCTTACCGTGGAAGAAAAACAGGACAATCCATGCGAGCACATCACCTTCAACCTCCACGAGTGGACGCCCAGCCTCGTGTATTGGTCAAAGAAAGAGGCTGATCCACCAGTCCTGAGGATGGGTATTGTAAAAGATGGCCGAAGACTCGCGCTCGTCGCTTACTCAGACCAGCCTCAAAGTCAGGCGTGGGCATTCAATACGCCTGGCGTGCAGCAGGTATTCGTTAGCGAGGCCAAGGTCACGATCCAAGTTTCCAACAAGAGCGATATGTTACTGGAGCGCGACTACCACATCGAATGCCATCCACAATATCCCGATCGAACCGGACAGCGTTTTGACTTCGAGCCTTGGGACGTCTGGGAACGAGAGCGGCCGGTAAAAAAGCTATCCGGACTCCGGGAATGGGGTGCCCGGATCCAAAGTCGGATGTACCACCCCCCACCGAGAGGAGGGAGAAGGTTCCCGAACGAGGAGGAGATTGACCAGTTCAACGATGACATCGATCACTGGGTCAAGATAACCGAAACGTGCCTGGGCGGACCTGGGGCACTTGACCTGATCACTTTCCGAAACCAGGTTGGTCTGGACTCTCCTTATGACGAAAACAGCGACGATCTGTTGACTAGGCAGCTACTCACGAACAAGAACTTCGTGGCTCGGCGGCTCCTTACTTCTTGGCTTCCTTGCGAAGTTCGTGGAGGTGGTCGTCGCTGGAATCGACGAGGCTCAGGAAGCCAACGCTATGTTCGCGGTTTGGTTTTGGCTTTCGTTGAGTGCGCTCTTCGTATTCATCCTCGGTATGTTCTTCTTGGTCGGGTTCGGGGTCAGCAACATCTGACGCTAATTCGTTGCCATCGCCTCGGAGACCACTCCGGGGTCAACGCCCAGTTCCAAAGCTCGCTCGATGTCGGCTTGTGCCTTGTCGTCACGACCTAAGGCCAAGAATGCAACGGCTCGTGACAAGTACGCTTGCCCACGGCTGTCGTCCAGACGGATTGCCTTGTCGTAATCAGAGATGGCCAGCCCATGCTCACCGAGCTCCCTGAACAATTCTCCACGGTTGAAGTAGATGGGGGCGAAGTCCGGGCGCAGCTGCATGGCCTCCTTGTAGTCGGCAAACGCCTGCTCGTTGTTCCCGAGTCCCTGGTGAGCCAGCGCCCTGTTCACGTACGCGGTGGAGTTGTCGGGGGTACGGCTGAGGACCTCATCGTACGCTTGCACTGCTTCCTCGAAACGCCCTGCCGCCTGGAAAGCGAGAGCCCGATCGAAGAACACGTTGGCTTCCACAGCCTTCAGAGCGGACTCTGACACCTGGTCTGCTGGTTCGACTATCCCGAGCCCCTTGTTGGCCTGCTCGACGAAGGCAGAAAACGCGCCCGCGCTCGATGGCAGCCTGGCGGTGTATTCGTCCGTGATGCGGATGACCTCACTATAGTTCTGCTTCAGCAACGCCTGGATCGCCAACCGCACGTGCGTTTGGATCCTGTTCGGCGCCCGCTCGATCAGCTCTTCCATCATCGGGTCGATCTTCTCCAGGTCGCTCAAGCTCGTCGCGGACCTCTGGAGCAACGCGGCAGACCGGTTGAGCGTTTGGAAGTCGTTGGGCTCCGCTCTCCTACCGCGAGGCACCTCCCGACGAACAAGCTCGCGGGCCATCGCCTCCTCTTGCTCATCGAGGTCGCTCCAGCCCTTCAGGAGCTGAACGTAGAACTCCTTGCGGGGTCCGTTGGCCAAGTTCGGCGCAATGTCGAAGCTTCTCTGCGCGTGGACGAGACGGACGGACCAAGGGGCACGCGGATCGCTGGCCTCAGCAAATCGGGCTGCGGCCGCGTAGGGCTTGGCGCTGAAGAAGATCATCGCCGGGACCAAGAGCCCGACCAGCGCCGCGACCAAGCCCGCATAGCCCAGCACCCGAGGCCATGCGGTGAAAGAGACACTCGGTCGACGCTGAGCGCTCTGTCGTTCCCGCCGGGTCAGCTCAGCAGGCCGCACGACCACGGCGGGTTCGTATGGCTTCTCCAGACGAATCGCGAACCCCAGCAACAAGGCCCACTGCAGGAGGGTCGACGGCACGTCGAACAAGAACTGGTTTTGGGCAAAGTAGGCCACCAATGCCCCGAACACCGCGTACGCTAGTATCTCGTCTCGCGGTGGCCTTCGCCGGCGTAGGACAGCCCAGAACGCGGTGAGCCACAGGCCAACGTAGGCGATACCCCCAACGACCCCCTTGGTCGTGAACTCGTCGGTCAGCGTCCCGTGGGCGCGGTCCAGGGTCTCAGAGGCCGTGTCGAAGTAGCTGATGTCCACGTGGCGCTCGAACGGGACATCGAAGTTCTCCGGACCCCACCCGAGGATGGGGCGTTCGCCTATTGCGGGGATCGCGGCCTTGATCGCGTGGAGCCGAGCGGAGAACGCTGTCTCGGTCGTGAGTGTGCTGATGCGGCCCAAACCCGCAAGGCGGTCTGAGGATGCGACCGTGAGTCCGAACAACGCCACGACAGTGCCCACCACCAGGGCCACCCCGGAGACTTTGAGAACCGGCTTGACGATAGAGCGGTTGGCCCGTGCGAAGACAGCGATGGGGATCGAGGCCATGCCGACCACGAGGCCCAGCATCGCGCCTCTTGTGCCCGTTTCCAGCAGCACCCAGGACCCGAGCCCGATGATCGTTACCCAGAAGACCCGCATGATCAGGACAACGGTCATCTCCCAGGCGTGACGGGTGCGGCGATCTGCCGCCGATTCTTGCGTCCGGCGCCGTGGTCTTCGTGCGCCGGCTGAACCGTCGTCCGGGCTATCCGGAAGGAACGATCTGAACAACATCCCGGTGGCGATGATGATGCCGATGAGCACGATGGTCGCCAGATACGATGCGTTGCCCAGCGTGGCGTAGAGCCTGAGTTCGGAGGCGGTCGCCAGGTCCGCCACCCATGGCAGATCGACCACGAACCGCTGTGCCACGGCAACGAAGCACAGGATCAGCACGACCACGAGGTTCCAGTTGAGCAGCCGGTACCAGTCGTTCTGCGTCCTGAAAACGGAGACGGCGATGGCGATGAAGAAGAGCCAATGCACGAGGTCGACGACCCCGCCCATCCGCTGGAGGTTCGACCAGATGCTCCGCGTGATGCTGACCCCGAAGAGGGCAGCCAATATGGTTGCGGCCACGTAGACGGCGAACATGAGCAGAATCCGAGACCGGGGAGGCCGGTAGGAGCGGTCCGCAACCAGCAGGACGACCCACATGGCGGTCAACACGTGGATCAACGCCCGGGAGTAGGAGGACTTGGCGACGGTGAAGGGCCACGCGGTCTGGGTGTCAGTAACGACGAGCGGCATGAACAGCACGAGGACCATGCCGACCCGAATGACCGTCGCGAGAGTGGCGCTGCTTAGGCGCATGGTGTTTGCCGAGAAGCCCTGTTTTCCGATGTCTCTGCAGGATTGGCAAGAGATTGTGCACGAGTAAAGCGCATGGCATGAGAAAGAGCAACAGTACGTAGGCATGCGTACCGATTCCTGCGTCTTGACACGTGAGATAGCATGAATAATCGTCTTGCGCGGTCAACAGTGACGAGTTTCGACATCACACCTGCTGGCAATGTCCTGGGCAGCTAGTGGAAAGCGTCTGGTTGAGGGGGTTGTTATGGTGCGAAGGTGGTCGGTTACGCTGCCGGTTTTCTTCAGACTCTTCGTCGCCGCCGTTATCCTGCTCAGCTCTTTAGCGACAGCGATCTTTGGTAACGCGTCGTTGTCAGGCCATACCGCGACCGTTCACGCCCAGACCTCGAGCTCGACCTGGTCGTCGACAACGCATCCCCGGCCCAGGACGAAACCTTCAGCTACACCCTCACTGTCACCAATCAAGGACCCAACGCCGCGACCGGTATCCTCGTTGCCCATGCGATCCCGAATGAACTGCAGGCGACCGCGCTGGCAACCCATGGCACTTACAGCGGTCCGCTGTGGGATGTTGGGAATCTCGACCAGGGTGCCGTTGCGGTGTTGACCATTGCGGCTGAGGCGCCGACTGGCTCCCCGGGCCAGACTATCGCGTTGACCGGCGAGATCGCAGCGAGTGGCCAACCGGACCCCGACTCGACCCCGAACAACGGCGTCTTCGGCGAGGACGACCTGGACGCGGTGTCAATCGAGATTCAGGCGGCAGCCTCAGGCGGTTCCGAGCTCGCCGTGGCGCCGAGTGAGACCCAAGGCCAGACCGCCGGCCCGCCCGATCTGAGCGCGGCCATCACCGTCGACGTGGCGTCAGCAACAGGGGCGGTCCTTGAGGCTCCTGACCACCGGCTCACCATCCGCGTGCCCGCTGGGGCGGTAAGCGAAAACGTGCGAGTTAGCTTCAAGGCACTGGACAAGCCAGTCTATGGAGTCCCCGGCAAGCGCATGGTCAACATGTTCGAGTTGAACGCGGAAGCGGTGGATCGGGGCGGAGCTCCGGTCACCGTATTCGATGAGGACGTCGAGATCGAGTTTGCTGTCCCGGCCCTTGGGATGAACGGTCTGAACCTGTCCTCGCTCGGCCTGTACTACCGAGACGAATCGACGGGTGAATGGATTGAGGTCCCAAGCAAGTTCGTCGTTGATCCACTCCCTCGGTTCATCGCAAAGATACGCCACTTTAGTATCTTTGGATATCAAGCTGGCCCCAACATCTCGGGGCCGGGGGCGGTGGCTGGGTTCCAAAACGACCTCCACTCGGGTGCCGCTATGATATCACTACCCATCGAAGTGCCACCAGGACCTGGAGGCTTCGCTCCGAAGATCAGTCTCTCTTACAACTCGAACTCTCCCAACGAGATGAAGGATCCCGCGGACCTCGGGTCCTGGGTGGGGATCGGTTGGAGACTGAACCTCGGTGGGGTTCACGGACCTTCGTCAAAAGGGACAATTGGAGTAGACAATGGGCCGTTGAACAAGAGTCTTGAGATCAACGGGACCTCTTACAAACTGGTTCCCGCAGACCCCGACACCCCATCCAACAACAACCCTTCCAACGTACCGTATCGGACCGAGCCGGAGTCCTTCTCCAAGATAACTCGGGTCAACATGACGGAGTGGACTATCCGGGACAAACAGGGCACGTATTTCAGGTTCGGCGCCACGGCGAGTGCAATACAGTATTACGGCGAGGCAACTCTCGATCCCTGTCAAATCTGGCTGACCTACTACTACCGGAGCGACCTAGAGTACGTCGAAGATCTTCACGGCAACGTCGTGGACATCGCGTATACCCAGAACAAGACTAATGAGTGCTATGAGTGGCCGTGGGGTTCAGAGCAATTCATCTCTGATGTGACATCCGCCTATCCCGAGGACATCTACTACGGAAAGAACCTGAACGACGCTAGCATTACCCATCGGTTCAATGTCCACTTCAATTCCAGCATCGATAACCCCGGTGGTAATGGCGGGACGCGAACGGATAACCCCTATGGGAATACGCGCCCTAGGGTCCGCGAGAACGCCTACCTCGATTCCATCGAGGTCCGCGTCGACAACAACGACGATGGCGATTACACGGACTCCGGTGAGTTGGTCCGGAGGTATGACTTCACGTGGCTTTGCACTAAAAGTCGGTGTTGATGCAAAAGTCAGCGAGACGGCCCACGTTCAGTCCAGCACTATTCGGGATGAGGCCAAGGCTTCGACTTGACTAACTAGGTCCTTTTGCAGTTTCTCAATGGCCCGATACTTCTCTACGATTGCCTTTTGTCTCCCTGGGTCAAACCCGCCTGCCTCTTCGGTAGGTATGTCAAACGAAACTTCCCGCAAGTTGGGCGGCGTAGCCTTGTAGGCAAAGCCAAATCCGTATTCTCCTTTCATCGACTGGAGCTTATACAGGAGGAACGCAGGGATAATCTCATCGCACAGTACCCGAATAACCGTGCGGTCGTTACTCACGTAGAAAGGCCGTTCGTGAACGACAAAATTTCTCCCCGCGCTACCATCGCCATTTGAGGCGAACGATAGCAAGGGGTCTTCAGTCGAACACTCAATCAGCTTGTCGTTTGTTGCCGCGACGTGGGCGACAGGCTTGGCAGACGCGCTGTACACGGGCACATCGCTTTCATCGTTGGTGTCAAGGTCTCGGAGTGTCCGTTTAGTCCACATGGTCCTGGTGGGGATAAACTCAAACAAAGCGGGGTCGCCCAACGACACCATTTGTTGCGTTGCCTCTGGTTTAGCAGGCACATCGGGGTGAGCCGTAAAATCCACGATGAGTTTCGATATGTTGCCCAGTTCCTTGGCGTACTCCTGTTCGCTAACCTCTACGGTATCTTCGGTGATGCCCAGCTCCACCTTCTCTTGTTGGGTCCACAGTCTGTCAACCATCCAGTGAGACATGGCGTCGAACTCGCCAAACGGGAGCATCTTGAACCGTGGGTCTGCGCTGGTGAACGCCGTTGGAGCCCCCTTGAATTGATTGAATAGCGACACCATATCTGGAAGATTATTGTCCTCGATCTGGAACCGGTTCGCGTCCCTGGTTTCGCCGATCTCACTGACCAAATATACAAACACGGGAGTCGTCTGCACCGAGTCCGTCCCAGCCTTCTTCCGTAAGCTAAGGATATAGGTCTTCCGAGGCGTCGAATAAAATGTGCGGGTAGGTAAGGAAACGACCGCTTCCACCGTACAGTGCCGTTTCAAGTAGGCTAAGGCCAAGCCCTGCCCCATCAACCCATCGGGGACAACCACGAGAGCCTGCCCCTTTTGGCGTAGTTGCCTGACAACCCATTCAATGTGTCGATGTCCAGCGATTATGTCCGCCTAAGTGGTCAGGGAAAATGTCCATCTAGGCCGCTGTCATACCATCGGACTGTGATACGCGGGACCTGCCCCTGGTGCGCATCATGGGCGGGCTCTTGGCTTCGGCGTACTTGCGGACCGTGTTCCTGTGGATGCCCAACTCCCTGGCGATTGCCCGAATGGCGAGGCCCCGAAGCTTAGCCTGCTGCACGGCCTTCCACCGGACCCTCTGTCGCGGCGTGGGTTTCCTGCGTGGCGATGCCGGAGGCTTGCAAACTCTGCCGCCGCCGTTCAATGTGGCGCTGTCGGCCTCGATGGCGTCGAGGGATGCCAAGCTCTCCTTGGAGTGGCTGCCCACGCCGTTGACCCTACGCTCAAGGCCGGGGCCATATCGGAGAGGACCATTGGAGGCACGGAGAACTCCAGGGCGCGGCGGCGCCTCCTGTGTGGGGATCGTGCGTCCCCGGTACTGCACGAGGAGCTGACCGTCCAGGCCCTCATGGACCTCCAGCTGCGCTCCGGCGTAGCTAGGCCGCTCCTTACCAGGCAGCAGCTGCAAGGTACGCCAGTTGTACTTGACGGTGTTGTCCCTGGCCACCTTGCGGCGGTGCTTGAAGCAGAGTATCTGGTCCAGGGACACCGATGACTCCATAGAGCGGTAAGCAACGCTTGAGTGCTCTGCCGGAACCCCGAACTTCTCGTTGAAGCGCGGCAGGAAGCGGTGCAGGACTTCATTGGCCTCGTCGATGGTGGTGACGCCCGCCAAGCGCAGCTCGGTCACCAGCCGGTCCTGGAATGTCCCCGCCGTCCGCTCGACCCGGCCCTTCGCCTGCGGTGACCTGGCGAATATCTGGCGTATCCCCAGCTCCTCCATGGCGCGGGCGAACTGGGTTGGCCCGGCCGGCTTCTGGCGAGGCTCTCCAGTATGCTTGAAGACCGCGTGTCGGTCGCTGTAGACGGCCAGCGGTATCCCGCATTGCCGGATCAACCCCTCCATGAGAAGGAAGTAGCCGCGGGTGTCCTCCTCCTGGCTGAACAGAGCGTCAGGCACAGTGCCGGTGGCGTCGTCCACGGCCAACAGCAGGACGAACCGGGGTCCTTGTTCCCCCAGCCACCGATGGTGGCTCCCATCTATCTGCAGCAGCATCCCTTCTTGGGCCATGCGTTTGCGCCGGACACGGTGTCTGGGCGGCCGGCGGCGGCGGGGGCTGTCCACGCCGGCGCTGACCAGGATGCGGCGCACCGTAGAGCGGCTCAGGTCGATCCCCTCCCGTTCCATCAACAACTCGGTCAGATGCGTATGGTTCGTTCCAGCGTAGCGAGTGCGGGCCAGCTGCACCACGTAAGTCATCTTGGTCTCCGTCGTGGTGTTGGCCGGTCGGCGGCCACGATTCCCGTGGGCGAGTGCGGCGGCGCCCTCCTTCCTCTAGGCCGCCAGAATACGCCTCATGTGGCGTTCGCTCACTCCCAGGACCTCGGCCGCCTGACATACCGGCACCTGATCTGCCAGAACGCTGTTGAGCACCTGAAGTCTCGTCTGCTCCTTCTGCGTCAATGTCACTCCTTCCATGGGATGACATTTTCGCTGACCAGTTAGCTACTGACATAATCGTAGAACAACGACAGGCCCGGCGCAGGCGGCTGCCAATTCGGGAATCTACAGCAAGCGCTGGTGGACACTCGCAATAGTCTCAGTCACCGTCTTGATAGCGACAATCGATGAAACGATTGTCAATGTGGCCCTGCCGTCCATACAGCGCGACCTTGAGGCATCCGGCTCCGCGCTCCAGTGGATCGTTAACTCCTACGTGTTGGTCTTCGGCGGTTTGCTGTTGACAATGGGCGGTCTCGGTGACCGGTTCGGGCGGGCCCGGATGCTGCGTTACGGGCTCGCGGTCTTTGCCATCTCATCGATCGGCGCGGCGCTGGCGGAATCATCGTCGCAGTTGATCACCGCCAGGGCAGTCATGGGTTTGGGCGGAGCGATGATGATGCCGGCGACCCTCTCTATCATCGTGAACGTGTTCAAAGAAGAAGAAATGGCGAGGGCCATCGCCATATGGGCGATGATGGCGGGGGTCGGAGTCGCGCTTGGACCGGTCCTCGGAGGGGTGCTGCTCCAGAACTTTGACTGGGGCTCGATTTTCCTGATAAATGTCCCGATCGCTGCGATAGCAATCGCAGCCAGCCTGTCCCTCGTACCGGACAGTCGCGACCCTGAGAGCAGACCGCTCGACATTCCCGGCGCGCTGCTCTCGACGGGTGCGGTTGCGGCGTTGATCTTCGCCGTCATCGAAGGACCGGGCCGCGGGTTGACGTCCCCGGAGATCCTGATCGCGATCGCGGCGACGCTCATCCTGGGCGTGGGCTTCGTAGTGCGGGAGAGGCGAGCTGAATACCCGTTGCTGGACTTCGCGCTCTTCCGATTGCCGCGCTTTTCGATGGGAGCTCTCGCGATCAGTGTGGCATTCTTCGCGATGGTGGGCTTTATCTTCGGCCTCACGCAGTATTTCCAGTTCGTACAGGGACACACTCCGCTGCAAGCGGGCGTTCGCTTCCTCCCGGTAGCGCTAGGCTTCATGGCTGGAGCCATAGGAAGTGAGAAACTGGCGCTTCGCTTCGGCACCGCCAAGGTGGTCGTAAGTGGACTCGTCATCGTGACCGCTGCGATGCCGCTCGTGATCCTCTGGGAGGTGAACAGCTCATACCTGATGATCGGCCCTATTATGGCCGCGATCGCGCTGGGCGTGGGTCTGGTTGTCGCGCCGTCAGCCGAAGCCGTCATGGGCGCTGTGGAGCTCGCGAAGGCTGGTGTTGGGTCGGCCATGAACGACGTGACCCAGATGCTGTCGAGCGCTCTCAGCATCGCGGTGATCGGCTCCGTGATGTACGCGCTCTACTCGGCCAAACTGGGGGACGCTGCGGCGTCTTTGCCCCTACAGGCGGAGGATGCCGTACGAGACTCAATCGGGGCGGCCATTCAGGAGGCGGCGCTTCTACCTCAAGCGGACGGGCTTGCCCTGTCCACCGCCGCCAGGACGGCGTTCACAGATGGGCTGGGGCTTGCGGTGGTGATCGGCGCCGGGGTGACGCTTATCGGCGCGTTAATCGTGGCGAAGTTCATGCCAGCCCGCGACCCCAAGGTGCATGAGGCAGCCGAACATACTACCTCTGTGGTCGGCACTGTCAGAGGATGCTGGTGCCGGCGTGTCTCGGCTGGCGATTGAGGTTCTGGGGTATCCTGCTCCGCCGCCCGCGCCCGCGTCACATCCCCCTCTTGTCCCCCCAGGGTGTATAGGGGTGGGTGCAAGCTATTCTCCCGGATCGACGAACAGTAGGCGAGGCCGGGGCGGAGGATTGGGCTAGGCGCAGACCCTTCGCCCATCCCCGTAGAGGCTGAACCACGTTCATCAAAATCACCCGAACGGGTGATCGACACTCTCGGGGCGAGGACCTACACTCCCGGCACCTAGGCGGTTTTACCCTGGTGGTCGCTGCTTTTACGGAGGTCAGCCAATGCGAACGCACAGAACAACAAAAGAGAATCGCGATCGAAATAAAGCCCGCGAATGTATTGACTAAGTTCCTAGTCATTGCCCTGCTTATTGGGGTAGTTGCGTTATCCGTTGGGGCTGTCAGTGCCGGACACGTCGACGACTTGGCTGCCTACTGGAAGTTTGACGAGAGCTCCGGATCATTAGCTAGCGACTCCTCAGCTCACAGCAACGACGGTGCGGTAAACGGACCCGCGTTTGTTGCCGGCAAGGTTGGGAACGCGCTGCGCTTCGATGGCGTGACTGATCATGTGAACGTAAACGACAGCGCTAGTTTGAGAGGGTTCGATGATTTCACATTCGGAGGTTGGTTCAAAAGTGATTCGCTGGCCAATCCCAATACCATCATCTCGAAATACAACGACCCTCTGAACAGGCACAATTTCAGTCTGTATCATTTCTCAACCGGCAGGGTCTGGTGCTCCTTGTCTGATGGCACGACCTCGTACAATTTCGTCTCAGCTGTTTCCAATAGTGACGTGAGTGTAGGTGACTGGCACAGAAGTGGCTCCGGAAATCTGAACAGGGGGATAAGTGGAATCGCTGCCTGATTGAGGGCATGATAGTGCTCTCGGAGACAGGAGCGAGAGATGAGCAGACGACCCCGCCGTAACCACTCGGCAGAGTTCAAGGCGAAGGTGGCTCTTGCCGCAGTGCGCGGCGCCCGGACACTTTCGGAGCTGGCAAGCCAGTTCGATGTGCACCCGAACCAGATCACGCAATGGAAGACCCAGTTGCTGGATCGGGCGGCGCAGTTATTTGGCGCCGGGACAGGGCAGGCTGAAAAGCCGGTAGATATGAAGGTCCTTCACGCTAAGATCGGTGAGCTTGCGTTGGAGAACGATTTTTTAGAGGCCGCGCTCACGAAGGCGGGATTGCCGGGCGCAAGGCGATGATCGACCGCGATCACAAGCTGCCTCTCGCCCGCCAGGCAAAGGCAGTGGGCATCAGCCGCGGGAGCATCTACTACCGGCCACGGCCGGTGGGCGAAGCCGGTCTCGGACTGATGCGCCGCATCGATGAGCTGCACCTTGAGTATCCGTTTGCAGGCAGTAGGATGATGCGAGGCCTGCTCCGCCAGGAGGGACTCTCCTCCGGGCGTAGACACATCGCCACACTGATGCGGCGGATGGGCATCGATGCGCTGTACCGCAAGCCCAACACCAGCCGGCGACGGCCCGGCCATACGGTGTATCCGTACCTGCTGCGCGGGCTTGAGGTGAGCAGGCCCAACCAGGTGTGGGCAATGGATATCACGTACATTCCGATGGCCAGGGGGTTCGTGTACCTAGCCGCAGTGATGGACTGGCATAGCCGCAAGGTGCTGGCCTGGCGGGTATCGGTCACAATGGACACAGACTTCTGCGTGGAGGCGCTCGAAGAATCCCTGGGACGCCACGGCGCGCCGGAGATATTCAACACAGATCAGGGAAGCCAGTTCACAAGTGATGCCTTCACCGGCCTGCTGAAAGCCAGTGAGATCCAGATCAGTATGGACGGGAAGGGGAGCTGGAAGGATAACGTGTTCGTCGAACGACTGTGGAAGAGCGTCAAGTACGAGGAGGTGTACCTGAGAGCCTACGAATCGGTCCCGGAAGCCAGAACTGGACTCGGGCGGTACTTCGAGTTTTACAATGCCGGACGGCCCCATTCGAGCCTTGGGGGAATGACGCCGGACCAGTTCTTTGACAGAGCGCCTGCCGAGTCCGCGGCGGCCTAACGCACGGCAGCGCGATTCCACTTATCAAACCGGGCAGCGCTGTTCAGACAAACGAGACCACCTCTCACCACGCAATCTGCGTAAGACACGGTTCAACGCTTGATTTGTACATTGATGGGCAATTGGATGATACAGCGGCCATATTTAGCACCACGTTAAATCCTCATGCCGACCTGCAGATTGGTCGCGACCGCTGGTGGAACGGTAGTTGGATTGTCAGCAATTATTTCGACGGGCTGATCGACGAGATGCGAATCTATGACCGTGCACTCTCTGCGTGCGAGATTCAAGCGCTGGCTGATGACCCCTGTACCATCGAGGCAAGCGTGGACATCAAGCCAGGCAGCGACCCTAACTCGATCAACTTGAAGAGCAAGGGAGTCCTACCTGTCGCCATCTTGACCACCGACGACTTCGATGCGGCTGATGTCGACGGAGCGACGGTGACCTTCGAAGGTGCCAGCCCTGTCCATGGGGAGGGACATCTTGAGGACGTGGACGGAAACGGTGACCTCGATTGGATTGCGCACTTCAGGACGCAAGAGACAGGTTTGGACGAGAACTCCCTGGACGGAGCAGTCGAAGGAAGCACGATTGGCGGTACACCGATCCAGGGGAGTGACTCCGTAAAGATCACACCTGGATCGAGTGAAGGGGAAAAGTAACCCCTCGCTCTGGGATACGGCCAAGCGAAACTAAGACGACCTAGCGGAACCTTCACTCGCAGGAAAAGTGGGGGCCTCGTCAGCAACTGGCGGGGCTCCCTTTCGTCGCCCCCTCATCCATTAGCGCCGCGTCCCGCAGCCTGTCCCATGCCGTCGCGGCTGGGATACCGAGCTCACGGGCCGCCGCCAGGACGCTACGAGTCCGCTGATAGGCGTCGTAAAGCTGTTCGACGTCCACCTGGCGACGAGGCCGACCCGCGCGTCGATCCCCGAGGATGGGGCTCTCGTAGCCGTTCCCGTCCTTGGCATTGAGGGCTAACCCGCTAGCCCGTCGTCGTCCCTGCGCGAGACAATGAGGCCATGGGTCGACTAGTAAGCGCTCTCGCTGCGTTGATTGTTGGTTTCGTGGTATTCGCGGCGTGCACAACCAAGCCCAGCGAAACGCGTGCTCCTGTTGATACGATAGTCATCCCTACACAGCAGCCTAGTGTCGCTGTGCCATCGCCGTCCGCCGTTGACCGAGTCCCGTCGGTCGAGCACACCTCCTCTGAATCGAGTGCCGCATCACCCGAGGTCGCACGCCTGTCGATCCCTTCGCCCACTGCCATGCCAACGCCAACGGCCAGCCGACGGCGTCCGGCAGTGCCACCAGGAACACCTACTAGGGCTATACCGGGGAACGGGGCGCGGTCATTTACCGGTTGTAGTGGTTCAGGTCCCGTAACCTTCGAGCACTCCCCCATGAGATTTGAAGACTTCTCAGTCATTCTCCCTTACGGCTTGGTTGTGGGCGCACATGTGACGCCGATCGATCATATGTACTTTGCCATGAAGGACCGATCGCTCGGAAGAGACAGCTACGAGGTGCGGGCTATACAAGATGGGGTTATCTACAGCCTTCAGCCCCGCGATATTAACGTCGATCCCGGTCAAGCCAAGGAGCGGGAGTGGCGTATGGACATTGCCCACACCTGCACCTTCCACAGCTACTTCGACCTGTTAACGAGTCTTGAACCCTCGCTACTGGCTGAGTGGGAGAAGACCGAGGGCGGCCGTACCGGACGGTGGAGTGGCATTCCCATCAAGTCCGGCCAGGTAGTCGGCAGGATCGGCGGCCAGACCCTGGATTTCGGAGTGTACGACTATGAGGTCGTACTGCCTGGCTTCGTTTTCCCCGAGCACTATGACCGTGAATCGTGGAAGGTCCACACCGTTGACCCCTTCCCCTATTTCCCACCGGCAATCCGAGAAACCTTCCTTGAGAGGAACCTCAGGAAAGTGGAGCCGATTGCTGGAAAGATCGACCACGACGTCGATGGAAGATTGGCGGGCAACTGGTTCCGGCTGGACACCAATTGGTACGCCGGTGTCGATCCGCGTAGATACTGGGATGGACATCTATCCGTAGCCCCTGACTATGTGGACCCGACGAATTGGATGTTCTCGATCGGTGATTGGCCGGGTGAGGATGACGGTTCCGGCGCGGCGAGCTACCTGATCGTGAATCCCGACGCAGACCCGCGGAGCGTTGCGACCAGTGATGGCATCGTTAAGTACGAACTCGGATTCAAATGGTACTGCTCAGTTGACGAGCCAGAACGTTGTGGCCAAAACTGGGACGGGACATCTCGACTCAGTGCGCAACACATGACAAGGAACGTTCCCGAACCAGTCGTCGGTGTTGTATTGCTCCAGATGGTTGACGATAGGCTCTTGAGGGTTGAGGCGTTCCCTGGGAAGAAGGCCGCCGAAGTAGATAGCTTCACCGACGCAGCCGAACTTTACGAGAGATGAACCCGTACCGTGCGGACCGCAGCTCACAAGACAGGCGGGCAACTCGTCATCGGCTGACCACGCCAACCAACCCCGCATCCCTCAGCCGGTCCCATGCCGTCGCGGCTGGGATGCCGACCTCACGGGCCGCAGCCCGCACCCTTCGAGCGCGCTGGTAGGCGTCATAAAGCTTTTCGACATCGACCTGGCGGCGAGGTCGGCCCGTTCCATGTCGAGGCCGGTGACCGCACGTAGGACAGGTCTCACGCGTTCTTGAGATTACGTCACGCATTGTGACAGGCCCGTCCCGTTCGCCTCTAGCGACGACCAGATAACCAATCTAATTCCGGCCGATTCCACCATTTATTGGGGTTGCCTTTTGTTGGTCCATTTTTCAACCTTGTGCTCATTACTTCTTGGATGAGGATGACAGGCTCTTCATAAGGATGACTCTCGAAGATAGCTTCAATTACGGCAGCGATCATTTCATCATTCTTTGGTACGGTAAAAGAAATTTCGTCGCAGGGAACATGGATCAATTCAGTTTCACCTGATATTGACCCCTCAAGTGGCTTGAATTGTTGTGTGCCAGCGTTGTATCTAAACGCAACCTGCTCAAAATTCCCATACCTGAGGGGCGAGACGTTGATTATTGTTTCGAGTATTCGCGAAACGTCATCTGCCGGAATCTGTACGCGAACGAGGTATTCCTCCTCGATCGTTGCACCTTCTGGTTCGAGTCTTCTCGTGTCCAATTTAAGCCTCCTCATCAGTCTTAGCATATATATTCTGGACCGATACAAGCGCGCTATGAGACGTTGTCTCCATGGGGGGAACAATAATCTTGGCGTCAACGGCGTCACAAAAGACAGCTCGGGCAACTGCGGCGGGGCCGCACGGGTCCTCGTCAAGGCCGCAGACCACACGTAGGGCAAGCCTCAGGCGTTGGGTGAGATTACGTCACGCATTGTGAGAGGCTCTTACCGTGCCCCTACTAGCCACCCCTCCACCTTGCTTGCCCCCGCCACCCTGGTGTGCTCGAATCGCGAAAGAGTATGCAGGTCCCTACCCCAGCACCCTGAAGCTCAGTAGGACCTGATCGCAGACCTCCAAATGGGGCTCGAAAGGACCGTCCTCGGCGTTCACCGTGCACGTGATGCCCCACGTCGCATCCCCGATCGTCTCGCTGGGGACAATGAGCTCCCGCCAACGCTGGTGGTTGGCTCCCAGCCTATCGATCTCCAGGTCGACCGTCAGCGCGTTGCGGCCATCCACCACTGTGGTCCTACTGTCCAGGACTTCCCATTGCTCGCCGGTTCTTTCAGTAAACTCCTCAGCGGGTATCCGTCGCTCGCGGGCCAATTCAGACCGCGACGTCGTCCCAGAGTCAGTGAGCGGCACGTTGACGTGAGGCCCCCGCGGTGCGGACACGACCAAGAACGCGACGGTAGAAGTGAGCCTGGGACTCGTCCCCTCGATGAAGGAGCGCACAACGTCCTCCTCTGGGGTAGGGTGATCGGCTGGGACTGAGCGCCGACCGAACGCCGCCACTCAGGTGGATGGGAGATCGAGAACAAGCCGAGTTCGTCTGTGCACGTTAGGAACTCGGGCGGTGTGGTGGGTTCCGGCTCTTTGGTCGATCCACAGCCGCCCACGAACAGGATCCCGACGAAGAGAACGTGCAGGCCCGCTTTCCGCATGGCTCCCCTCCTTCACGGGCGACTGGCGAGTGGTGCGCGGGCGGGCGCGGGCGATTTGCGAAGACTTTGACGCTGGCTGTGCTCCCAGCGAGAGTTCCGAAGAGGTCGAAAATGACGGCATCGCATCGCATGTGGCACGTGCAGGGTGGAAGGCCAATTTACACAGACAGGATGGTGATAAGAACACTAACGCCCACAGGGAGCGGTGTCGGTATCCCACTGCGGATGGTGAATCTGATCCCACTGACGACGATGACGAGGTCCCTGGTAGTCGTAATGAAGATCACCGAGTTCGGTGGGATTTGGGTCAGCGAGTTCCCCGTGAGTCCCGGCACGAAGGCACGGTATTGCTTGGTCACGTAGTCGAACGACGTCACAATTTCGAGGGCGTTGGTCGTCGTTAGCGGCATCATGGCCTCCCCCACGTCGAAGGGCTGGCCCACGCCGCCCGTGGTCGCGGTGACCGTCAGCGTGCCCGTCCGAACCACTTCGCCGACCGTTACCGAGACAGTGTGGACGCCGATCAACCCGGTCGTCGTGAAGGTTGTCGTCCAGGCCCCGACCGAGCTTGCGAATGCCGGCATTGAAGGCAACAGCGAGACCCCACCCATGGTCAGCGCCACCGGGCCCGTGTTGGGCTTGAACCCCGTGCCGCTGACGGTCACAGTGCCTCCGTCGGCAACGGTGGTCGGGTTCATAGCGATGGCCGCCGCCGTGACCGTGTAGGACTTGTTCGCTGCTGCATTTCCAGCGAGATCAGTGCCGGTGACGATGACCGTCCCGGCGAGCCCGGTGAACGTGCTGGGCGTCGGCATGGCGAACGTGACAGAGAGTTCGCCGGTCGCGTCGGCCCTAGTCAGAATCGTGCCGCCTGAGTCGGGCGTGATGAAGGCCTGAGTCCAGGGCACCCAGCCGGAGCCCGTTACTGTGACCTCGGTGCCGTGGCTCCCAGTGGCCGGGGAGATCGCGATCGACGGCTGCTTGACAGTGAACACGGCCGACCCCGATACAATGCCGTCGGTCGCGCTCACGGTGCTAGGGCCATAAGCAACTGTCGCGGGAACGCTCGTCGTGACTGCATGAAGCACGCCGCCCGTACCGATGACTCCGGGGCTGCTGTTTACTCCAACTCCTCCGATCTGGAGTCCGCCGGGGGTTACGCTCCCGTTTGGGGTGAATCCCGTGCCGGCGATGATGACTTGGGTCCCCCTCGGCCCGCTTATTGGGGTCACCGTGATCTGAGGCACGGCCTGGGACAGTACAGCCTGTGGCGCGAGCCATCCGATAAACCCCATCGTGAACACGGCGAGGATAGCGCGGTTGGGAAGACTGGAGACGTGCTTGGGCATGGGCCGGACCTGGTGTGACCTAGAAACGAACTCACTGCTCTTAGCGCTTGCTTCATCAACTCCCTGCGGGAAGCGTAACGCCCAAAGTCAAATCGCAGGAACAATCATGGCAATCCAGTCCTACCAATCACCCCCGCTTGCTTGCCCCGGCACCCAGGGGGTGCCTTTAGCCCACACGCGCAAGCAGGCGCTTGACCGTCGCCCTACGATACCGGTGCAATCCTACTCCCACCCGGTTGCTGATCCAACAAGAGTAGCCATGGACCAATCCCCGGAGACCACCCCTCGGCCCGGCAACCCACGTTTGCGTCGCCCGATACGAGAAGTATAAGATTCCGGCGCCGTGATGGAGTACCGCTCCAAAACCCCTGCTGGTTCACGCTCGGATAGAAAGCAGTTTGACGGTCTCCAAAAGGACTAAGTTTCCTACTACCTGGAGCAAGGTAACCCTTAGAGGAGGAGATGCGTTGTGAAAAACGGCCTAAAGGTAGCGGACTGCGATATGCATGTCCTAGAACCGTGGGACCTATGGGTGAAATACATGGATGCCGAGTTCAGGGAGAGGGCGCCCATCGGTTCCCACGAGAACCCGCTCGACATGCGGGTGAAAGTGGAGGGCCGCGTTGTCTCCAGTATCGTCAGCAACCCTACGGCAGGGACCACTGAGCCTGAGGGCAAGGTGCGCATGGCCATAGACGAGGGTCGCTTCGACCTGTTGAAGACCGCCATCGATCGGGGGTTCGACGCCTCTTCTCAGCTTCACGCCATGGACCGGGAGGGTATCGACAAGACCGTGCTCTTCGGCAGCCGTAGTATTGCGCTACAGGCAGTCGACTACGACGACACACGCTTCGCCGCGGCCATCGCCCGGGCGTACAACGACTGGCTCGCGGATTTCCAGTCCGAGAATCCAAAGCGTCTCGTGGGGGCCGCAATGGTCTGCTTACACGACGTGGAGGAGGCAATAGCAGAAGTCCAGCGGGCAAGAAACAAGCTGGGTTTCGTAGCGGTTTGCTTGCGCCCCAACCCTTTGCGCTCGCGGAACTGGCACGACCCGGTCTACGACCCCTTCTGGGCCGCTTGCCAGGACCTGGACATACCCGTCTGTTTTCACGAGGCTCAGGCATCCCTCTTGCCTCAGGCCGTCGCCGAGCGCTTCCGTCACGAGCCGGACAAGAGTTGGACCATGTCGCACGTAGCCAGCCACCCAATGGAGCAGATGTATGTGGCCCTCTGCCTCATCTCTGGTGGGGTCCTCCAGCGGTTCCCCAAGCTCCGCGTGGCCTTCCTCGAGGCAAACTGCAGTTGGATACCATTCTGGCTCTGGCGCATGGATGACCACTATGAGGCGCGCAAGGAGTGGGTGTCACGAGAACTGCCCATGAAGCCCAGCGAGTATTTCAAACGCCAGTGCTTCGCATCTATTGAAGCGGGGGAGGATGTTGGCCGGTACACTGTTGACTGGCTGGGAGATGACAACATCATTTTCTCTACCGACTATCCGCACTTCGACTCCGCCTATCCGCAAGCCGTGGATACCTTCCTGAGCCTGCCGATGGCCCCGGAGACGAAACGCAAAATCCTGTGGGACAACTGCGCTCGGCTTTATGGCTTCTAGTTGCGGCCAAAGCGTTCTTGGGGCGATACCCGCCTCCAATGGGGCCGCCAACGGGGGATAGGCCGACTCGAAGAGGCGAGTGTGTGCGATTGTTGGAAATTTGGTCACGCATATCTCTGGGCCTATCCCGCACCTCCCTGTAGTTCGCTTCCGCCGCTGACAGGTGTTTCTGGGGCGAGACGTTTGACGCCACTCTGGCGTGTCCGCACAATCCCAACCCTGATAGTTCGCGGCGTCTTCATCAACCGTGGTGGGCAGAAAGCGCATGTTGAAGTCCAACGGAGTCGGCACCCTCCCTCACGCCCGGCGCCACGCCAGGGTAATGGAGACATTCACATTCGACCGGAACACCTACCGGGAGAGCGCTGAGCGGTCAGCCGAGTTTCTCGCCCGGCACATCGATCTCGTCCGCACGCGGGTGAAGCTGACCAAGATCGAATCGAACGTCATTGGGGGATTCGCCTCCTCCGTCGGCATCTTTACCAGAGAGGGCGATGAGCACCGGCCTACCCGCCTCGCCGAGGCCTACCTCCGCCTCTATCGCACCGATCCCGTCGACGCCTGGCAGTGGCTCGCTACCCGTACGCTGTGGCGGTTCATCGTCCCAAACGGCACCGCCTCGGCGGTCAACGCCGAAGCCAAGGTTCGCGGCCTCTCCTTCTCCTTCTTCTCGACCCTGCTGGGGGTCCTTAAGCTCCTCGAGTCCCGGCCCGACGGCGACCGCTATCTCTACTACGACGAGCTGTGCGCGGTGCTGGCGGACGATGACCACTGGCACCTGAAAGCGCACGGGTTCTACCAGGAAGTTATGAAGGTCCGCGGCGCGGACTATCGTCCGTTGGGCGCCAAGCCGGGCCTCCTCGGGGAGTTGGAGGACCGGTACTCCATCGGCCGCGACAACTGGAACGGCATGCTGGGCAAGCTCTTTCAGCAGACGGGCCTTTTCGAGTACGCGAGGAACGAGGGCAAGGTGGTCGGGATCGCCCTCTCCTCGGCCCTTGACGATCGAGCCATCGGGAGGGTGAAATTCGTGCTCGACCACCCCGCGGTCTGGGACGAAACCAAGGAGTCATGGAGCGATTTTCTCGACCTGCATGACCCCGATATGCCCCAGGGCGTCTACGTGCCGGAGCAGGTCCCGGCACCGCAGGCCCTGCAGGAGCTGGTGCCCGCGGCCTCCGCCACCTTCGATGCGGCCGGGCTCCTGCTGGACCCAGCCCTAGTCCGGAGGTTCTCCGCGAGTCTCCTGGCGAAGCGTTTCGTCATCCTTACCGGCCTCTCGGGCTCCGGCAAGACCCAGCTAGCCCGGGCCTTCGCGGCCTGGATCACGCCCACCGCCGAGGACGCCGCGCCTGGCCCCGCGTATGAAGTGATCTCGGTTGGGGCCGACTGGACGAGCAACGAGAACATTCTCGGCTACCCCGACGCCCTCGACCGCTCAAAGTACGTCCGGACACAGGCTCTCGACCTCCTCCTGCGGGCCCGCGAGTATCCGGAGGCGCCGCATTTCTTGATTCTCGATGAGATGAACCTATCCCACGTGGAGCGGTACTTCGCCGACCTGCTGTCAACCATCGAGTCAGGCGAGCCCATCCGCCTCTACAGCGATGCCGACGAGGAGCGCGGCGGCGTGCCACCTTCCATGGAGCTGCCGCCGAACCTCTTCGCCATCGGGACCGTGAACGTGGATGAGACCACCTACATGTTTTCGCCCAAGGTGCTGGACCGGGCCAACGTGATCGAGTTCCGAGTCGAGCCGGCCCAGATGGCCGCGTTCCTGGACGACCCGAAGGGCGTGCGGAAGCAGCAGCTGGCGGGCAGGGGAGTCCACTTCGGAGGCGAGTTCGCGCGGGCAGCGCTCATGCCGGCCGAGCCAGGTCCAACGGAGCGGGAAAGGCTGAAGCACGAGGTCCTGCTGTTCTTCGACCAGCTCTCCGTGTTCGGGTCCGAGTTCGGCTTTCGCACCGCGAACGAGATCGCGCGGTTCCTCTTTTCCCATCGCAGCCTCACGGAGGGCGAGTGGTCCTTCGACGATGCCATGGACGCCCAGGTGGTACAGAAGCTGCTGCCGAAGCTGCACGGCTCCCGCAAGAAGCTGGAGGCAGTGCTCTGCGCCCTGGCCGCGCTGTGCTTCTACGGCCGTGAGGGGCAAGGCAACGCGGCTTGGACCGCTGGCAACCGGCAGCAGCTGAAGGAGAAAGTCGCAGAAGTCGCCAGCCTGACCGAGCCGACTCTGCACCCCCTGGCCCGGGATGAGCAGGGCGCGTATCTGTGGCCCAAGAGGGAGGCCCACTACCCACTGAGCTACGACAAGTTGTTGCGCATGCTGCGCCTCCTCGAAGAGAACGGCTTCGCCAGTTTCGCCGAGGCCTAACATGCCCAGCTTGGCCAGGCAAGCATTGCTGCCTCTGCTGAACCGCAACGGAACGCCCGTCGCGACGATCTCGATCACCCCGGTAAACCTGGGCACACTGTGGAGCCTCGATGAACGAGAGGTCGCGACCAGTGGAGAAGAGCGGGTCCAACTCCTGGAGTACTCTGTCTACCGTTATGAAGTCCGGGGCGCGCCGCCGGGGTTGCGCCTGAGGGCGAGCGATATCATCGTCCCCAACAGCCGCTACCGCGATCGGGGCACCAGCGGCCGCATCAGGATCGGGCCCCAAGCGGGCGTCCTGCCGCTGACCCTGGAGGACCGTTGGGGGAACGGCGTCGCCACCGCCTCCATTGAGTTGAAACCGCTGCGGCTGACCTACGACCCGGACTATCGGCACATGCTCGACTTCATCGCCGAGCATTCCATCGATCTCGTGATGGACGTGCGGTCCCCGATCGAAGTGCGGGTCGCGCCAGACCCCGGAGTCGATGCACGCTCGCTCCAGGAACGATTTGCGTTCGTGAAGTCGATCCTCGACTCGAAGGACTTCCACGAGGCAGTCGAAAGGATCGTGGCGATGCCCCACAGGCTGCTGAAGAGCCGTGAAGAGGACCAGAGCGTGCGGCGTAGGTTCAAGCCCAGCGGCAAGACCCTTCGGCAGATACTGTACCGGACGCCACGCCAGCGGGTCCCCGGCAGCCATCCCCTCGCCGCGCGGATGAAAGAGTTGGGGATGCCCGAGGCCTCCACGGCGACCCGGATCACCGGAACACGTCGCGACGAGACGGTCGACACGCTGGAAAACCGGTTCGTGAAGCACACCCTCGCCGTCTACAGCGATTTCTTGCTCAAGATGGAGCGGGCCCTCGTCGGCGAGGAATCGAGCGCGCAGCACCACCTGCGCAGCGAGATATGCCGGCTACGGGAGGAGATGGAGGGCCTCCTGGCCAGGGACTTCTTCCGCGAGATCTCGGAGCCAGCCCTCCTGCCGCTGGGGAGTCCCGTCCTGCAACGCAAGGAGGGGTATCGGGAGGTGCTTCGCTCCTGGCTCCGGTTCAACATGGCCGCTAGGTTGGCCTGGAGCAGCGCCGACGACGCTCACCGCGCCGGGAGCCGCGACCTGGCTCGTTTGTATGAGTGCTGGCTCTTCTTCCAGCTGCTCAGGCTGGTGGCCAAAGGTTGCGACGCTCCTCTGCCCGCGGTGGGCAGCCTGATCCGAGAAGAGGCCGGGGGCCTGAGCTTCACCCTCAAGTCGGACCACGAGTTCGTTACGCGGGCCCGTTGGGATGGGGACCCGCCGGTGCGGGTACGGGTGTCCTATAAAGGGGAGTTTCTGCGACGGGACGTGCAGGCGAGCCACGGCCTCTGGACGCGGAAGCCCGAGCCCGATTTCGCCATCATGCTCTGGCCGGCGGCCCTTAGCCGTGAGGACGCCGAGGAGCGGCAGCTCCTGCGTAGCATAGACGTCGATTTCAACTACTACGCCGAGCCGGCGATGGGCCTCTTCGACGCCGTGACCAACCTGGTCCGCGCGGAGCTCGATGAGCCGCGGCGGCCCATCGCCAAGCGGACCGACCTACGCAAGATGTTCGCCTATCGAGAGGCGAGCCGGGGCGACCACGGAGCCTACGTGCTCTATCCCGGAGACCGCTACTCCGAGCGACAGGAACTTCACAAGATATCCCCGGGCGTGTGGGCCTTTGCCATCCGCCCGGGCCCCAACGGCGGGGCCATCGGAGCCGACGCACTAACGGCCCACCTGGAGGAGACCAAGAGCCTCGTCCGCAGTGAGTTCCATCGGCACGTCGAGCTCGGCGCGCAGCGGCGGCGGAAAGCCAGGGAAAGGGCCTATCTCAGGGCGCTCGATCGCATCCGGGCCAGCGACCCCTTCCTCGACCCGAGCGAGCTGGAACAGACGGAACGCTAACGGGGGGTGGGCCCTCATCGCTGAGAAGCGCCTTGTCGACTGGAGCGGAAGACGGGATTCGAACCCGCGACCCTCTCCTTGGCAAGAAACCGGCCGGCAACCAACACCCCTACTTCTGTTGGGCTAGCCCTGGAATACCCCCTTTTTCTTGCGTAGGAGACGGTCTAAAAGCGACCGAGTTGCATCGGGTTTTGGGAACGGTACAGGCACCGTTTCGGACCTGATTGTCACACGGGTGAATGACGGTAGCCCGCCTCGGCCTCGACGGTAACGGTCAACGGTTCGCCATATTCCCTGACCTGTGGGTGGAAAAATCCCCAATCCCACGGGAGATCGCGGGTTTCGTCCAGACTTTCGTCAATCGCATTGGATCCGAGAGTTGTTTCGATCGGTGAATTTTTCTCTGTGGTAACGAAGGCGCGGACTCCGTGCACGCGTACCTCGTCTATGAAATCCATTAGAACGTCCTTCCTAACCAGCGCACTTCGCCGATGATGTCTGTGCCATACAGCAGAGGTGCAGGCGGCGTATCTGCGACCGCCTGAGATTCTTCAGCTAAGAGGGGCAATTGGTCTATCCGGTTCTTCAAGATGCACTCTCTCCTTCAGAATCCGGCGAGCTCGGCCTGTCCAATGATCTCACGGGCTGAATATCGTACCCGGATGGGGGACTTGCGATCCCACCAAATCGCCTTGTCCACTTCCTTCTTGTCAGGTTTGGGTTTACCGGCAGCCCTAGCTCCCACCACTTGATGGCGTTGCACTGGAGACGAATACTCGAATAGCCGTCTAGTGTTCCCCACTTGTAGCCCCACCTCTTCACGCACCTCTCGTGCTGCCGCTTCCTCCGGTTTCTCACCTCTTCGCATCCCTCCACCCGGCAGTGAGAACACCGAGGAACCCTTCTCTCTCACAAGCAGCACATGTCCGCGGGATTCGACTACCAATGCCGTTGCGCGTCTGCGCTTGCCCTTGGATTTCCCGCTCTTCCCCAAGGGCAGACTCCTCCTGAGGATTTCACAGTACTCACCACCCATCCCAGATGGAACGACCTTGTACTCGAAGGTCTTCCCCTTAAGGACATAATAACGGCCACCCTTTGCCGCGGTGTAGAAGTCCATCTTGGCCATCTGTTTCCTAACCCAGCCTGGAACTAGTTTAAGGTCAGAACCACCTTCAAAAGGCTGTATCTGTCCGATATGCAGCCAAATAGGTTTGCCAAGCATAGCGATTCTCTAGTACTCCTCTAGCCAAGCCCGTAAGTCACTTATGGCCTCTGTCCAGTCCAACGAAAACCAGATTAGCACGATAATACCGACCACGACGAGTAACGTAATACCTATCGAAAAGATGTCCAGGCGCCTCTTACCCGACTCACGTGAACGCGGTGAGGATCCGGACCTTCTGTACTCACGGCCAGACCACGTGTAAGTCTCTACCGATGGGGCGGGTGGACCGTCTGGTTACACTCAGGACCTCTCAGAGGTCTGTTGCCTCCAGGGTCAGTCGACCATAGGAGCACTGGTTCATGAACTTGCCTGCGGCCCGGAACATCGTCGAGCGCTGGCTGGACGACTACAATGCCGTCCGGCCCCACAGCGCACTGGGCAATCGGACGCCCGAGGAGTTCGCACAACAGGTGGCTAGGAATACGCCGGTCGGGCTCTAAGAATCCTTGGACCTAATTCAGGGGGCAGGTCAAACCGCCATCTCCTTCAGCCGCGCCATAAGATAAGCTTGGTCCCGGTCACCCTTTAGCCGGTTGCAGTGGCTGCACAGCAGCTGCAGGTTGTCGAGGTGGTCAGTCCCGCCGCGTGAGCGCGGGACCATGTGGTCAACCTCGAACAGCTTGAACGGGAAGTCGCCCCGGCAGCCGTTGCAGTGCCCCTCCTGCTGCCCGAACAGGACGTGCTTGTTCTGTCGGTACGGGATCGGGGTCTCGATATCCGTTCGCCTCGGAATGTCCGTGCGGGCGGTGACGTAGCCGTGGTGGAACAGGCTGCCCATACTCTGCTGTAGGCGCATGTTGACGAGCTCGACGGCTTTGGAGGATAAATCGATCCCGACCCACTGGCGTCCCAGGTTCTCGGCGGCAACGCAAGCGGTGGCGCAGCCACAGAAGGGATCAAGGACCATGTCGCCCTCGTTGCTGCTGGCTTTGATGATGCGCTCCAGCAGGGCTAGGGGCTTCTGGGTGGGGTAGCCTGAGGTGGACCCCAAAATTCGGACAGGTGGCGAAGAGAGAGTCCCGCTCCAAAAATAGGACGGAAACAAGGAGCAGGACATGAAGCAAACACGTAAGAAGCACAGCCCAGTCTTCAAGGCCAAAGTGGCTTTGGCCGCGCTCCAGGGGGAGCACACACCATTACAGAGCTGGCCAGCCGGTTTGAAGTCCACCCGAGCCAGATCCATGCCTGGAAGAAGGCCTTGACTCAGGGGGCGCCGCACCTCTTTGAAAATGGTGCTGGACGCCAGGAGAAGGACCAAGAGGTCCTCACTGGCCAGCACGTAGCGGCTGTGCCAGTCCATGATGGCCACCAAGTAGAGGAAACCCCGAGCCATGGGTATGTAGGTGATGTCGGTGGCCCACACCTGGTTGACCCGGTTGATCTCCAGCCCCCTGAGCAGGTACGGATAGACCTTATGCCCTGGGTTTGGCTTGCTGGTGTTGGGACGCCGGTAGATGGCCTCCAGGCCTATCAGCTGCATCAGCCGGCGGACCCGCTTGCGGTTGACCTGGTGTCCGTGATTGCTGAGCCAGGCAGTCATCCTTCTGGAGCCGTAGAAAGGTGTCTTCAGGTACTGTTGGTCTATGAGGGCCATCAACTCCAAGTCCTCGGCGCCGGCCTCGGTTGGCAGGTAGTACAACGAGGAGCGGCTGATACCCAGCAAGGCGCACTGGCGCACCAGAGACAGCTTCGGTTCTTCTCGGGCAATCATGGCCCGGCGTTGGGACCGGCTCACAACCCGAAGCTCCGTGACAAAAAATCCCGTTCCACTGTGTTGCGGCTCTGGAAGAGGCCTTGAGCAAGGGTCGGCCACAGATCTTCAACACCGACCAGGGCAGCCAGTTCACCAGCGAGGCCTTCACCAGCATGCTGCTGGCGCAAGGCGTTCAAGTGAGCATGGACGGCAGGGGCCGGTGCATGGACAACGTCTTCGTGGAACGGCTGTGGCGCAGCATCAAGTACGAGGAGGTGTACCTGAAGGCATACCAAAATGGGACTGAGGCCAGAAAGGGGATTGGGGCTTATCTGGCCTTCTACAACCAAGAGCGGCCCCATCAAGCCCTGGGCTATCGGTCACCGGGTCAGGTGTTCCAAGCAGTGAGCCCACAAAGGTGTTTACTGGAACGTCCACGAGCCTTACCATCGGATGAAGGTTTACGAGACACCCCAGCGGTAGACTCTCTTATTTTAGCCTCACCGCTGTCCTGATGATGGGGTCCACTTGAGCCGATGCGCTCGGTTGCCTGAGAGTTCAGGACAGGAATCGGCCACACATCGCCTGCACGTACACCTCTGGCATCTATCGATGTGACATAGACATCACCGTCTTTGATGCGGGTGTGATAGTTCTGCTTGCGTTTGAATGACTTCTCGGTGTATGGGTCATACAGGACATTGAAGTGGTGATTGTCGGCCTTGCTATAAAAGAGCACTAGGTCATGTAACCGCTGGAAGCGATTGGCATTTCCTGTCCACCTACGGTAGTGCCAAACAACTTCATTTTGAAATTTCTCCACTCCAAACACCGCGTCCATCAATAGCTTCAGATAGTGGCTGGCCGTCGGGTCGCAGTGCAGATAGATGCTCCCTGTGTCCTTCAGCACCCGGCGCATCTCCAGCAGCCGCACGCCCATCATGCACAGGTAGGACTGCATCCCCTTGCCGTGCGTTAGCCTAGCGGCCTGTAGCACCTGGCACATGGCAGGCTGCTCGTCGGCGATCAGACCCATCCATGCGATATTGAGGTCGTCTAGCGTCCATGTGTCCTTGAACGCGGCTCCGGCAGCCTTGCTACCGATAGGTGCAGCGTAGTTGCGAGAGCTATTGAACGGAGGGTCGAGGTAGATGAGATCGACCGACTCGCCGTTCATTCCACGCAGGATATCCAAGTTGTCGCCGGTCCAGACCGTCTTGTCGGCGAAGTTGGGGAGAGTAGGCATCATTTACCCTGGCTTATAGGGCATAGAACAGTCTCCATCCTCATATCTCGCATGGATTGCCCACACTACCATTTTCGCTCAATGATCCATCTGAACCATCGTTCTTGTCCCTTGCACTCTAGGACCGATCTGTTCTACGCACCCGGCTGACTATCGGGGACTAGACCGTATTCGTTGTCTTGATCGCTGCCCCCGACAAGGAAGATGATCAGGATGATGAATCCAATCAACGGGACAAAGGTGACGAAGTACCACCAACCACTGCGGCCGGTGTCATGCAACCGCCGAACAGCTACCGCTATTGAAGGAATCAGAATAGCGAGGAAGAATAGTAATTCCACAAAGACGATCCAGCCGACCACAGTACCTAGAACGCCTAGTGGAATCACGACTATTGAATTGATCAGAGTGAACAGCCAGAACTCCGACCGTGTCGCCCGCCCACTGAAGACGGCGTACTTCTGTAAGACTCCTATATATGTATTCATTGTCTACGCTCCTCTCACGGGGATTTCCGGGCAGTAGGCAACGTACCAACCGCCATCTTGCTCAATGACTGCCGTGAACAGAGTCAGTCCCGAGGGCCTTCAAAGCATTGGGGGACATTCGGTTCTCTGTCGGGAAGAGATTCAAAGATCGATCAGGTCCCAGAAGGTCCAGGATATCCGAAACGTCGAGTCGCATGATGATACCCTCGCAGGCTATTAGCCGTCCGCCATACTCACGTTGAGCGGGTGTGTCTCACCATCGGCACAACATGAGCCTCCAGAGAAACGACTCACTTTCTCGCCGACGATACCACCGCAGCGAAAAAGAAGCCGACCTATCCTGTTGTTGACCTCTGACCAATTTCAGTAGCTGCACAGAAAGAGGGCATGTTTGATCGCACGTCGCTTAGCGAGCCAGAACGCGATTATGCCAAGTTGGGCTCTGACGCAGTGATTCGTTCACCTGCTAACTCGCTGAGAAACCTCGAAACAGCTGAACGTGCCTCTTGATTCTCTAGAATCATGTGTCCTGAACCCTGAATCGCCACCAGTTCTGCCGAAGGGAGTTCCTGGGCCAGCACTTCGGAACCGCTGAACGGCACCATTTTGTCAGTCTCCCCATGGACGAGGAGCACCTTACAATGAATCCTAGCCAAGAGGTGCCTCAGATCGACACCAATGTATGCTTGACAGATGCGAAGCTCTGCTACGTGTCTTCTTATCTGCTCCTCCCGTGGCAGTGCCGCGACGCTTTGCGCCAGCTGCCGCTCTTCAGATTTCGAGCGCTCGAGCCAGCCGTGTGTCTCAGCCTCCGGCCAACTCCAAAAGGGCTGCAATGAGTAGCGGAGATGTTTGGGCCTTGCCTCATAGGCTGCCTCTGGGCCGTCTTGTTCAACAATGTGAAGCAGTTCTCGGACGAGCCTTGTATCATCGGCCTGATCCGCCGGCCACAGTTGCGCACTGGTGTTTGCTAGGACGAGGCCCGATACTCTTTCGGGGTAATCCGCTGTTAACCTTATTGCGATTGGGCCACCAGCCGAGCTGCCAAGAATAACGGCTTTTTCGATACCAAGATCATCTAACAAACGGACTCCATCATTGGCAAACGTCGAGAGATCATAACCCTCCTCCGGGACCTCAGAGCGGCCGCAACCTCGACGGTCATAGAAGATAAAACAGAAACCCGGGAGAGGTTCGTACCAGGCCTGTCTAATGACTGAGCGCCCTCCACCCATACCGCCATGAATGAATAGGACCGGCAGGCCTTCGCCATGTACCTCGTAATATGTCTGAACATCATTGATGTTAGTGAACGGCATAATGTCGCGCTTACCTCCTGACTTGTTAATTCGCGGACTCTCTCGGGACTGTGACCGTGAGGTCTGGCTGGATGGTGATTAGTCCGGGCTCGTTCTCCATCATCCACAGGGCAAGGTCGGTAAACGTCCCGACAGTGACTCTGTTGGGCGAATCCAGTCGCCGCGACTGGATAATAGCGACAGGGGTCGGGGCATTTGGTGCTCCAATGGAGTCCCAGAAGTTAACCTGAATATCGCTCGAAAAGGACCGCCCATTGCCAACCGGAACACCAATCGCGAGAAGCTCTCGTCCTCCCTGCGAATCAGCGGCATCCCTAGTCAGCAGTTCCCCTGCAATGACCGAATCGACGTCGCCGAGGGCCACGGCCATAGCGGACCACCCGAAAGCCTGCAATCCAGCAGTTCCTGGGGAAATCAACGCGTGACAAGGGCCCCTGATGTTATTCCTTGTATCTTGATTTTGGTATGGGACAATCACTTCACTTAGGTGGATCTGGGTGCGGCAGACCGGTTTCTCCTTGGTCATGGAAGACCGTCAGAAAGCGAGGGTCGCCGCACCCATTCCGAATAGAGCCCGAACAGTTGCCTGGGCCAACGGAGCCCGCATCGTGCAAGGACGGGCCAGTAATTCGCAGGAGGTGCTCATGGAGCAAGAACCGATCTACGTAGGCATTGATGTAGCCAAGGCCCAGGTGGACGTCGCAGTCCGTCCCACGGACGACAGCTGGGAGGTTTCCCATGACGAGACAGGAGTCCGGCAGCTGGTCTCCCAGCTGAAGGCCCTTGAACCGGTCATGGTGTTGCTGGAGGCTTCGGGCGGCTTGGAACTGCCGCTGGTGACTGCCTTGGCAGCCGAGGCGGTGCCTGTGGTCGTCGTCAACCCCCGCCAGGTGCGGGACTTCGCCAGGGCCACCGGGAAGCTGGCCAAGACCGACGCTCTGGACGCGGCGGTCCTGGCTCACTTCGCCGAAGCAGTCCGCCCGCCCGTGCGCCCTCTTCGAGACACCGAGACTCAGGCCCTCAACTCCCTGGCTGCCCGCAGGCACCAGGTGATGACCATGCTGGTCTCGGAGAAGAACCGCCTGAGCTCCGCCACCATTGCCGTCCGTCCCCGCATCGAGGCTCACATTGCATGGCTCGAGCAGGAGCTGGACGATCTGGACGAGGGCTTGCGTCAGACTCTCCGTCAGAGTCCCGTATGGCGGGAGAAGGATGACCTCCTGCGCACCGTCCCCGGCGTGGGAGAACAGCTCTCCCTCACCCTCCTGGCCCACCTGCCGGAGCTGGGCACGTTGGACCGCCGGGAGATCGCCGCCCTGGTGGGTGTGGCTCCCTTCAACCGGGACAGCGGCACGCTGCGGGGCAAACGTACCGTCTGGGGTGGACGCGCCCGGGTCCGAGCCGCCCTGTACATGGGAGCGTTGGTAGCCAGCCGCTTCAACCCCCTCATACGGGACTTCTACCAGCGGCTGCTGGCCGCTGGTAAGCCGAAGAAGTTGGCCCTCACAGCCTGCATGCGCAAGCTGCTCGTTATCCTCAACTCCATGCTCAAGCATCGCTCCCCCTGGTGCGACCTGACTCCGACAGTCGCCGGCCATTCCTCTTGACTTTCAAGACAGTTGCTTTCTGCTGCGCGTTGGACTACCAAGGATGGCTCGAGCTTCACCGAATCTCGAGGGCGAACCCCTCGGGCACCTCGCTGAGTTAGAATTTCCACATAGTCGGTAACCAGGGCCCGATAGTATTCGACAAGGCCCACAGACAGCCCACATCGCCGTCGCTCTGGGGCTCTGATGTGCGCCTGGGCAAGTTCGACCATGCGGGCGAGGATGGACACAGGATCATCCGACCTCTCAACTTGAACGTTCGAATATTCTTCGAGAATGATCCCATTCGGGCAACGTGAAGGTCGTCTTGCATATGGGGCAATGACGACTGCCCGACTCAAAGTGTCGCTCGTCCTCGCGTCTTGGCATCTGCTGCTCCTAGCCTTTGGGGTCTTTCTGTCACGCCCACGGCTCGCCTCGCCGTGCGTCGGGGCCGCGCTTGTGCAGGGGGTCCGGGTGCAGCCCGTATTTGATGATCTGCCTCCGGTGCGACTGGCGCGTCGAGTCGTCGATGCCGGGGAGCCTGGGGCTATCGCGCCAGCGAATCGTCGGATAGATTCGGGGCTTGTCCCATCGGACGTTATGAGCTTTTCAACGGACATTCTCATTTTTGGCCGTGGTGAGCTCCCCTGGGGGCTTCTCTTACATCATAGCCGCCGATCTCCGGGCTTGGGAAGGCGTTTCGGTCGCGAGTTTTCGCGTTCCACCCATCAAGCCCTTTTCGGCGGCCGGCCCCTTCGCACGCCCTGAGTCTCGGCGAGGCTCGCCATAGGGGAGATCCGCCGATGGATCTCCCGTGCAACGAAGGCGTCGACGGACCGAGTATAGGTCGCCGGAATCCGCGACCATCCGCCGAGCACTTCTAGGGTCCGCTCGCCGCCCTGGCTCCGAAGCCACTTGTTCGCGAAGTTGTGCCGGAAACGGTGCGTGAAGACGCGATCGATGTTCGCCCGCTTCCCGAGGCGGCGAAGGAAGCGGTAGACCCAATCCGGGTGCATCGCCTCACCGACGACGTTCGTCCACAGCGCGTCGGTCTTCGGCTCGCGCTCGGCGCGGACCTGGAAGTACGCCCACAGCCCTTCCCTCGTGACGGCGCTGATCGGCATGGCCCGTTCTTTGTCGCCCTTCCCCACCACCCGAATAAACCCCTCGTCGAGATCCACGTCGCCCAGGCGGAGCCCGGTGAGCTCCCCGCGACGGGCCGGGGTGTCGAAGAGGATCATCAAGACGGCCGTATCTCGAACGGCCCGGAAACGCTCGTCGTCGGTCCGGGCGTGCCGCGGGTTGGTGAGCTCGAACATCGCCAACGCCTCACGCTCAGAAAAGGCCGGCGTGACGCGCTCAGGGATCTTCGGATGCGGGATTAGGTCAACCGGATTGCGGTCGATATAGTCCCGCTCGACGAGCCAGCCGAAAAACCGCTTTAGGCGACGATAGTGCGTCTCGATTGTCGACGCGGCGAGCTTCTTCTTGAGCCTCGGGAACAGGGCGTCGCGCTTACGGAGCGCGAGTAGGAATTCCTCGACGTGGCTCGTCGTGACGTCGACCGTGGGGGGCCAATCCCGTCCGAGGGCGTAGTCGTTCAGGAGCGAGAGCGTAAAAGCGAGATCGTCGAGGTACTTTTGCGAGTAGCGGCCCGGAGCCTGCATCGAAATGAGGAATCCGCGGGTCGCTTCGCCAAGGCTGAGGCCGTACCTCTCCCCGACAAGGAGACGGTCTGGAACCATTTTGTGTATGCGCCAGGGCTACCCATTGCGCGGCTCGAGTTGTTGTTGTTGTCGCCGCTCTAACAGAAGTCAGAGGCGAGGCCGGCGATCTTTTTATGGAGCGGAAGAGGGGATTCGAACCCCCGACCCTCTCCTTGGCAAGGAGATGCTCTACCACTGAGCCACTTCCGCTCGGCAGACCCGTTACGGGCCTGGCCCTACTATAGCAAATGACGCCAGCGAGCGCCAAGGCTGGACGGAGCCCGCTAAGCGGGCTCCGTTTGTGGCAAGCGAGGCGGGCGCGCCAGAAGAATCGCAACCCCGCTTAGGACGTACAGGCCCAGGAACGCCGAGAAGATCGGGGTGTAGCTCCCAGTCAGGTCGAAGGTCGCGGCGGCCAGGATGGGCCCGACGGCGTTGCCGGCCAGGGTCACCGGCATCGTCGCCCCGCGGATGGCGCCGAGCGAGGCGCGGCCGAAGTAGGTCGGGATGATCAGCTGAAGGAGGGTCAACCCGGCTGCAAAGGAGATCCCCGCGACCACGCCGTAGAGGAACGCTGTCGTCGGACCGTTGACCTGCAGCAGGATGAAGACGCCGACAGCCTGGATGAAAAATGCTCCAGCCAAAGGGACCTTCACCGGCAGACGGTCGCCGATCCATCCTCCGAGCAGCAGTCCAACGGTCCCGGTGAGCGCCCACACCGCAAGCACGTTCACCGCCGTCTCCGGGGTCAGCGACTTGTCCACCAGGTACGCGATCACGTTGGTAGTAACCCCGGCGCTCACCATGGTCGCGGCCACCGAGATGCCGAGCAGCAGGTAGAAGACGTGGGTACGCGCCGCCTGGAGCAGCGTGAAGTTGACTTCCGGCCTGCGCGCTTCGGAGGATGCCGCGGTCCCGGCGGACTCTTCCGTGTCGGGAGGGTCGCCGTCCGGGCGCAGCCCCATATCTTCGGGTTGTCGTCGCAGAAAGAGGATTGCTGGGAGCAGTCCCACGAACCAGGTCACAAGGCCCAGCGACAGGGCTCCCGTGCGCCAGCCGAAACCCCCAACGAAACCCTGGACGAACACCGGGGTTGCCGCGCTGCCGATGCGGGAGCCGATACCGGCCAGGGCCATGGCCCGCCCCCGGCTGCGAATGAACCACTTGGCGATGGGGACGGTCAGGCCCAGCCCCATCGCTCCCATCGCCGCTGCCCTGCCGACTACCATCGCGATGTAGAACTGCCAGAGCCCGCCGACGGACGAGAAGGCGACCATGCTGGCGCCCACCAGAAGGACCGCGCCCGAGACGATCCAGCGAGGACCGTAGCGGTCCAGAGCCGGGCCCGTCACGATCGACGCGATACCCCCGAACAAGGTGCCCAGGCTGATCGCGCCGACGAACGACGACCGGCTCCAACCGAAGTCTTCGGTAACCGGCTTGATGAAGACACCGACGGTGGCCCCGAACTGGCTCGATTGGACCAGCCCGATGAACGAGATGACGCCGACGATCACCCAGCCGTAGTACAGGCGCTTTTGGGGAGGGTCGGGCTGCGAGAGGTGGGGCTCAGTTGTCACGGTGGCTGACGGGTGGGGAGCGGTGGCCGCCCCACATTACCACACTAGCCGATGGCCTCGGATCAACATGGGCAAAGGACCCCGTTCGCGCCCGCGCTCGTGGACCAAGCGACTCGGACTCGACGATGCGCCTGCCCATCGGCCTCCCCTGGAGACAAAGAAGGAGCCCCGCCAATAGTTGACGAGGCTACCCTGTGCAGGCCGGTGTTGAGACGGCCACTTGTCTTTGGAGCCTACTATTCGAGGGAGGCCAGCAGCATCATTGTGCCTCTAACGCGTCCCTGACAGCAGCGATGAGCACCGCTGCGCCCTCTCCGGAATACTGAACACTATGCTCAGTATTCGGGACTATTTGCATGGTCTTTTCGGATGTGATGGAGTTGAAATACTCGTTGGCGTTGTCAATGATGTACTGGGTCGGTTCGTTCTCTCCGAGGAAAAATCGAACAGTCGTGGAAGGGTAGTTGAGCTGGGGATTCCCGGCTAGCAACGGCTCACGGGAAGGATCTGGAGCTCCAGTTCCTGCGCACCTGGGACAGGCCGGCGGGCCACCACCGAGATTGGCCAAGTCGATGATCTCGTCAAGGCCGTAGTGTGCGAGACCGAAAGCGATTTGGGCTGCGCCCCCGCTGTTCCCCTGTGCCACGTAGAGAGTTTCCTCACCACCCTCATGGAGATTGTCGTATATCCACCGGGATACGGTTGCATAGCGGCAAGCCAGCGTAGTGGCCCTGCTATTGCCCTCCCAAATACCTGGCTCTTCCCACTGTATATCTACCGTCACGAGGCCGTCGCTCACGAAGGTATCAACCATCTTTCCTGGTATATCTTCTGGCGACCCGTAATACGAAAAAGTGCCTGGGCCGCCAGTAGTGAGAACGATCGTCCCCTTGTGGGTGACATCAGCAGTCGGTCTGCTCAGGCGAAGTTGCGCAGAGGCTTCACTCACATCAGGGCAAGTAACAACCACCTCCCTGCATTGGGACGCCTCACGTGACCCAGGCGGGCATACTGTATCGGCGGCCACGACACTCCCAAATGATCGTGGCATCGGTGTGGGTTCAGGAGTCGGGGTGGGCGCCGTCGTAGGTGACGGCTGAGGGGGAGGAGTCGGCGTTGGAGTCGCCGCAGGCGCGGGAGTGTTAGTGGGGGTCGAGGTGGGCGAGACGGGCGTCGGGGTGGACGGGACAGACGTAGGCGCGGTGGTTACGGTCAGTGGCGCCGGTGTCGACGTGGGTGTCGGTGGCATCGGCGTCAGCGGAGGTGCTGGGGCAGTCGGGCTGGGAACTGGTGGGACCGCCGTAGTCTCGTCTTGGGAGTCTCCAGAGCTACATGCAGCCAGGATGGCCATCGAGATGACGGAGCCGACCAGGATCGCAAGCTTCATGGTGGGGCGCCTCGATAACAACCGTTCTCGATTGCACAGGTCACGGCTATCGTAGGGCGATGGTCAAGCCTTGCACAAGCGTCGCCCCGTGACATGCGTCGCTCTCTCGCCAGGCTCCCTGGTTGGACACAGTGGGCCCCATATCCTCAGCTAGTCGCCTTCGGCGCGAAGCTAGAACCCGTACGTACGGACGGCGTTGTCGCGGAGGATCATGCGTTGCTCCGCGTCGGGGACGCCGATCATGTGTTGCGCAATGATCTCCTGGGAGTCGGGCCAGGTACTGTTGTTGTGCGGGAAATCGGACGACCACATGATGCGGTCGACGCCGATGACCTGGCGCGCGCCGATGGCCGTGAAGTCGCGCATGAACGTGTAGCTGACGTTGTTGTGCCAGTACTCGCTGGGGGCCTTCGCATTCACCTCGATGGTCTTCCTCATCGAGCGTGCCGGGGCCTCCGTGGAGAAATAGTCCATGCGCTCGATCAGGTTGCCCGCCCAGCCGGCGTCGTTCTCCGCGGAGACGACCTGCAGGTTGGGGAATGCGTCGAAGATTCCGGCGTAGATCATACCGATGAGCGCTCGCTGGACGGCCGTGTAGCGCAGGAAGTGGTCGACGGGGTCCGTGGTCCCGCGGACCCGCCGCTCCGTCGCCACGTGCAGGCTGATGGGAAGGCCCAGCTCCTCGGCCGTGCCCCAGAACGGGCGCTAGTACGGGTCGTGGTAAGGCCGAGCGCCGTCGGGCTCCACCGTGATCATCCCTCCGGCCAACCCCAACTCCTTGCAGCGCCGTAGCTCGGCCTGCGCCTCCTCCAGGTCGTCCAGCATGATCAGGCCGATGGCCCGAAAGCGGTCCGGGTAGACGTTACAGAAGTCGGCGGCCCACCGGTTATACGCGCGCATACACGCCCCACCGAAATCGACGTCCTCGATGGTGAAGAACCGCATCCCGATCGTCGGATACAGGACCTCGCCGTGGACCCCGTCGCGCTCGATGTCGACGATTCGGGCGTCGGGGTCGTAGCTACTCGCCGGGACGTCGGAGAACCGCCCCTCGTGCTTGGCGGCGCCGCCTTTGTAGCGCACGCCGTGAAGGATTCCGACCGGGAGCATCTCACCGCTGTCGCAGACGAAGACATCGGTGTTCTCCCGGTGCTCGACGCGCGGCGCGCGGTCCTTGTAGGCGGGCTCAATGTAGTTGAGCCACAGGTCCGCTGGCTCCGAGAAGTGGGAGTCCGCCGAGATAACTTTCAAACCCAGCCCGTTTCCACTTTTGGCTTCCGCCATGTCGCCCTCCGCTCGTATCGGTCCTTGCCGCTGCGGCCCTATTGTACGGGGAGAGGCTACCCCGCGCTGTTGCCATCGTTGGGCGCTTGCCGGGAGCGGACTGCATCGGCCAGCTCTTTGGCGCGCGCACTCAGGAAGTCGGCCTCGGGCTGCACCTGAGCCCTTGCCCCTGAGCGTAGCGGAATCGCTCTGCGCACCTGGCGCAGGAAGGCAGTTACCAGCTCGTCGGGGGTCGCCGTTGCCGTGTAGCGGTAGCCGCTCGCTCCGCGCTCCGCCCGGAGCAGCCCTTGTCTGCGGAGACGGCCCAGGGCCGCGACCACGCTGGTGTACCTGACGGCGTTCCGCTGCCGAAGGAGGTTGAAGACGTCGTTCGCGGTCGCTTCGGCACCTTCGGAATGCGACCACACGGCTTCGAGGACCGCGGCATCGAAGGGTCCGACCAGCGCGGCGATGCCCCGATTCGCCGGCCATCTGGGGTGGCCTCGGGTCCTGTAAGACGCAGGAGCCACACCCGTGGTCCTATCCAATCCGAAACGGAAATATCGTCGCTGCCGTGCCGCCGAGGATGGCGTCCTGTTCCTCCCGGCTTCGACGGGTCAGATGTTCGCGCATGTAGCGCCAGGCGTTGGCGTAGCCCTCTCGGACCGATACCGGCGGGTAGTCGACGCCGAACATCAGGCGCTGGGCTCCGAACGCCTCGATCGCCATCTCGATGACCGGGGGCGCCTCATCGAGAAGGAACGTGGGCTCTCGGGCGGGAAAGGGTCGGGGCATCAGCTCGCCAAGCGGCGGCACCTTGACGAAGACGTTGGGGTAGCGCGCCAGATCCAGCACCTTTCGATAGGCGGTGTACGGCGGCTCCGGGCTCTCTCCCTGAGGCAGGAAGCGCAGGCTCTCGTGGACGCCCATGTGCTCCATGATCACCCTAAGGTCGGGAAGCTCCGTCGCTACCTGCCTGAAGTGATCGGAGGCGAAGTCGCCGCTCGAACCCGAGCAGCTGACCGGAAGCCCCAGCTCCGCCGCCTTGCGCCAGATCGCGAGCGGGTCGTCGCCCGGCGAACGGTCGGTCGAGAACAGGACCAGGCCTTCGATGCCCTCGCCGGCCCAGCGCGCCAGCGTTTCGGGTGCGTCCGGCTGGCCGGGGTCCACGGCGCCGACTACCGAGAACCGGTCCGGGTGAAGGCGGGCGTTGTCCAGGAGGTAGCTGTTGTCGTATTCGCCCTTGTGCTGGACCAGCACCGTCTTGTCGACGCCGTTCCGGTCCATCTGGAAGAGCAACACCTCGATAGGCTCGAACCAGCCCTTCGAGGCGTGGCTGTGGGTGTCGATCGTGACCGTGGTTTCCTCGCCCTCCGGACCCTCGCCAAGGCCGATAGGCGTCGCCTCGGCAAGGGTTCCGCTAGTTGAGGCTCATTCCGTAGAGGCGCAGCGCGTTCCCCCTCCAGATCTTCTCTTTGGCGTCGTCCGTCAGGCCCGTGAGCAGCCGCTGGTTCGCCTCGATCGACTTCGGCCACGAACTTTCGACGTGGGGATAGTCGGTCGAGCACATGAAGCTGTCCGCTCCCAGCATGTCGACGCAGATGGGCATGAAGGGGTCGTCGCGGTCGGCGATCGTTGTCGCCCACATCCGGTCGCGAAAGAGTTCGGTGGGGAGCATGCTGGGGAGCGGCGAGGAGTGATGGGGCCTCGTCCGGTAACGCTCATCGGAATAGACGAAGAAGTAGGGGATCCACCCGACGGTGAACTCGGCGATGACGACCTTGAGGCTTGGGAAGCGGTCGAACACGTTGGAGAAGATCATCTCGGTAAGGGCGCGACGCACCGGGTAGTCCATGTTGATAGTGATGAGGCGCATGGGGCGGGGCTTCTCCGGCGGCGGCCACCACCACGACCCGGCGACGGTGTGGAAGCTGATGGGAAGGTCCACGGCGGCGGCCGCGGCCCACACCCGGTCCAGCTCCGGGTTGTCGTGGCCCGCATCGTCGGGCAGGCTCGCCGGGATGAGCACGCCCTTCATTCCCATCTGGGCCGCCCGTTCGACCTCGCGCGTCGCTTCGTCGACGTCGAGCAGCGAGATGGCGGCTATGCCGCCGAGCTTGTCGGGGGCATAGGAGCAGAAGTCGGCGAGCCAGTCGTTATAGGCGCGGAAGAGGGCGCCCTGGAACGATGCGTCCTTCAGAGCGTAGAGCTGACCGAGACTGGTGGGATAGACCACACACGATTCGACACCGTCGACCTTCATGTCCTCGAGCCGGGCGACCGGACTCCAGCCGCCGGGGCGGATGTCTCCGGCCCTCGCGGTCTTTATGAACTCCTCGTAGGACGCGATGTCGTTCTGGGCCCCGAGGAACGCCCCGCCCATCGCCTCGCTGGCCCTCAAGCCTTCGGTGATCCAGTAGTCCCCTTCGAGTCCGGGCGGGTCGCTCACGACCCTGGGCGCCCGGTCGCGAAATTGCTTGTCGACCCGCGTTGTCCACAGGTCGCCCGGCTCCATCACGTGGCCGTCGCCATCCACCAGTTGTGCCATCACTTGCTCCTCTTGGCCGTGCCGTTTGTGTTGAAAGCGGGCATGATCTCTTTGACGAACCACTCCATTCTACGCATGAAGTCACGCGGGGTATCCCACACGAAGCGAAGCGAGAGGTGGTGGACCCCGACCGCATTGTATCGCTGGACGAGAGCGATGACCTTGTCCGGCGTGTCCGCCGGCTCGGCGGGGAAATACCGGCCGCCCGACGCCGCGGCGCCGCCCTCGGGCAGATCGCCGATTCCAATGCTGAACCCGAACGCCATTCGCGTCGGGTCCCGTCCGACCTCCAATGCCCGCTCCTTGATCCACGGGATGCTCTCGGCAAACTCGGCGGGCGTCCCTCTGTTGGGACACCAGCCGTCGCCGAGCTCGGCCGCGCGGCGAAGGGCCTGGGGGCTATCGCCCGCGATCCACACTGGGACATGCGGCTTCTGTACGCATTTTGGGGAAAAATCGATATCGCCGATGTCGACGAACCTGCCGTGAAACTCGGGGCGCTCGTCGGTCCACAGCGACTTCATGGCCCTGATGTACTCCTCGGTAATCGCGCCCCGTCGATTGAAGGGTATCCCCAGCACCTCGAACTCCCGCTCGTTCCATCCGACGGCCATGTTCACGATCACGCGGCCTCGAGACACGACGTCCAGCGTCGCGATGAGCTTGGCCGCTAGCAGCGGGTGCCGAAATGGGACGACGAGCGCGCTGAAGATCAGCCGGAGCTCTTTCGTAAGCGTCGCCAGGTGAGCGCCAATTACGAAGTTGTCGTACCAGATGGCGCCCGTGGGAGCGGCCTCGGCTTCCAGCGACACGCCGAGATGCTCGCCGAACTGGACGCCGTAAAAGCCCAGCTCCTCGGCCAGCACCGCGGCCTCCGCGAGCGGCTCGATCCCGCCCCAACGGTCATAGGGGGACGATAGGCTAACGTCGAAGGTGACAGGAAGTGGATCGGTCGTGGCGCCCTCCGTGGCGGGCGAATGGTGCCGAGGGGGAGACTAGGTTTCGGCCATTTTACTTCATGCACGCTAACGGCGCTCCGTCGCTCTTTATACCTGTCGCGGCAGGGGGTCAAACGGCGGTGGTTGCGCATCGTTGCCGCCCGTCGTCGTTCATTCGGCGGCATTTGGGCGACAAGACGGGAGATTTCGGATCGGCTCAGCTACCACAAAGAGATACATACTCTCGCGGTACTTTGGTAGGTTTGGCAGTTTGGTTCCAACAGAAGCGGTGACTGAAAAGGTTCGGTAAGGTTTGGTAGAGTGTGGTGCTTCCGTTAGGCTTCTGTTGGCCAATGGTGAGGACCCAGGCTCACAGCCGCTAATGCTGGCGGCGTGGCGGGAGTGGCGGTGGCGGCTCAGGATCTTCCTTCTCTGGCTCGACCCGTCTACCGCACTTCTCCTCGAGCCACGCTGTACTGATGAGGAGCCGGCGCCCAAAGTCGCGAATCACGGGTATCCTCCCGGCCTTGATCGCGTCGTAGATCACCTGCTTGCTGATCCCCAGGCGTCCCGATACCTGTGGAACCGTCAGGGTCCACTTCTCACGTTCAGTGGTCATCGATTGCTCCTCTCTTCCGTTGAGTGCCGGAGTTGGGGGAGGGGAGGGGGTGCCCACCCCTCCAAAACACGTGCAACGGCGTAACACTAGGCACTCTACTTCTGTTGGGAGTGTTGCAAAGTGTTGCTTGGGACCGCGCAACGGTCTTGCAACAGTGCAACGGTTCATGTGTACGTGACGGGGGGGGTGAGTTTTCGGGTGAGCTCGGCGTGACTTCTGTTGTCTACCCGAGCACCCGGAAGCTCCGCATGACCTGATCACATGTGGCCAGGTGGGGCTCGAAGGGGCCGGCCTCAGCATCCACGGTACAAGTGATGCCCCACGTAGCGTCCTGAATCGTTTCGCTGGGGATGACGAGTTCCCTCCATCTCTGGTGGTTGGCTCCCAGCCTATCGATCTCCAGGTCGACCGTCAGCGCGTTACGGCCATCCACCAACGTGGTCCTACTACCCAACACTTCCCATTGCTGGCCGGTTCTTTCAGTAAACTCCTCAGCGAGTGTCCGTCGCTCCCGGGCGAGTTCAGACAGCGACGTCGCCCCAGAGTCAGTGAGGGACACATTTATGTGAGGCCCCCGCGGTGAGGACACGACCAAGAACGCGAGCGTAGAAGTGAGCCTGGGACTCGTCCCCTCAATGAAGGAGCGCACGACGTCCTCCTGTGGGGGTAGGGTGATCGACTGGGATGGAGTGCCGATCGAACGGCGCCAGTCGAACGGGTACGAGATCGAGAACAGGCCGAGCTCGTCAGTGAACGTCAGGAACTCGGGAGGCGTGGTCGGCTCAGGGCCACGTGTCGACCCACAGCCGGCGACGACCAACACCGCGGCGACGGCAGTCAGCACAAGGGTACGGGATCCCAACATGTTGCTTTCCTGTCCTCCTCCGGCCTTCGCGGGCGAGACGCGAGTCGTGCGTGTATGTGGCGCGGGCGGGCGCGGGCGATTTGCGAAGGCCATGCCCCCCCACTTCAGTTGACTATAGCAGGGTTAGTCCTCGCGGGCGCGATACGCGAGGAAGCTTTTCCAGTCCCCCTAACGGGGGACCACCTCGCTGCCCGTTAAATGCTGCCTCACCCACTGCCGAACATCCCTCGCGTGCGCGAGTCGCGAAGCCTCCCTGCGGGCAATGTCCTTTTTGTTACTATCAGCGCACCCTCGTGAGAGGAGGATCGCCGGGCAACGATATGAACAGCAAGCACAGGGACATCGCTTTTTTCTTTCTCGCAGCTGCTCTGACAGTCGTGATCTCCGTCATACTCAAGGCCGTATCCGATATCTCTCAAACGGGAGTGGTAGCGGGTTTCGCGGGAGCCGCAGCTCTATTCGCCCTTGGATTAGTCGCTTTGGCGTGGCCGACACGAACGCCTGGAGCCGGGAACGGGCAGGGAAGAGCTGAGGTGAGCGTGACGCCGGTGACACGAGAACATGGTCATTTCAAGTTTGGAGACGATCAAGCGAAGTCGGCCTACCTCGAGGTGCGAAATACAGGCAACCTGGCTCTCGCCGATATCGAGGTGCGTGTCGTCGACGTGCTTACCGTGGAAGAAAAACAGGACAATCCATGCGAGCACATCACCTTCAACCTCCACGAGTGGACGCCCAGCCTCGTGTATTGGTCAAAGAAAGAGGCTGATCCACCAGTCCTGAGGATGGGTATTGTAAAAGATGGCCGAAGACTCGCGCTCGTCGCTTACTCAGACCAGCCTCAAAGTCAGGCGTGGGCATTCAATACGCCTGGCGTGCAGCAGGTATTCGTTAGCGAGGCCAAGGTCACGATCCAAGTTTCCAACAAGAGCGATATGTTACTGGAGCGCGACTACCACATCGAATGCCATCCACAATATCCCGATCGAACCGGACAGCGTTTTGACTTCGAGCCTTGGGACGTCTGGGAACGAGAGCGGCCGGTAAAAAAGCTATCCGGACTCCGGGAATGGGGTGCCCGGATCCAAAGTCGGATGTACCACCCCCCACCGAGAGGAGGGAGAAGGTTCCCGAACGAGGAGGAGATTGACCAGTTCAACGATGACATCGATCACTGGGTCAAGATAACCGAAACGTGCCTGGGCGGACCTGGGGCACTTGACCTGATCACTTTCCGAAACCAGGTTGGTCTGGACTCTCCTTATGACGAAAACAGCGACGATCTGTTGACTAGGCAGCTACTCACGAACAAGAACTTCGTGGCTCGGCGGCTCACCAGACTTAACGAGATCATCGAGAAGAAGCAGGCTGCTCTCACCGGGTAGGGGCTCGAGGCGGGAACGCTTCATTCACGCTTGATTTGTTCGTAAAAACCCCTCGCCAGCCTGGGGCAAGGTGGGGATAATGTAATAAAAGGTCGTGGGCGCTGTGCCTGGCCGAGGGAGGGGAGGATGTTCCGAATACGAGACCCGCAAGAGAGCCTCTGGCGGTCCCAGTTCCTGGTGACGCCGAAGAAGGCTAAGCGCCTGGAGAGAAGTTGGGCCGAGGTTTTCCGAAACGAGGCGCTCCCCCTGATTGACGAGGAGCGCTTTGCTCCCATGTACTGCGTGGACAACGGCCGTCCCAACCGGGCGGTGCAGACCGTCCTCGGGGTCCACCTCCTCAAAGAGATGTTCAACCTCACCGACGATGAAGCTCTGGAACAACTAGAGTTCAACCTGCTCTGGCACCACGCCCTGCGGCTAGACATCGAGGAGACCCACCTGCCCCAGAAGACCCTCCACAACTTCCGAGTTCGCCTGATGCAGCACGACGGTGGCCGGCTGGCTTTGCAGGGGACCACGGACCGGATCATCCAGGCGCTGGGCATACGCACCGGAAAGCAACGGCTGGACTCCACCCACATCATGAGCAACATCGCCACACTCACCCGGCTGGGCCTGTTCTGTGAGACGATGCGGTTGTTCCTGCGGGCCTTGCGCTGGGAGCACCCAGAGCTTCGCCCTGGGGTTCCGGAGGGCCTCCTAGGGCGCTATTTGAAGGAAGAAGACGAGGCGACCCACTACGAGGACGCCCGCACGGGGGAGGGTCGGCGACGCCTTTCGGTCTGTGCCCGGGACCTCTACCGGCTGGTGGACCGGTTCCATGGCACGACTGCTGCCCAGCTGGAGGAGTACCGGCTGCTGGAGCGGCTGCTGCGGGAGCAGTGCCATGTGGGCAGACACCAGGACGGGCGCCCCAGGGACGATGACGACGATGCTGGGGAATGCAAGGTGCCCGTGGCCTTGAAGGACCCGAAGCAGGTGTCCGCCGACTCGCTGCAATCGCCCCACGACCCGGATGTGACCTACAGCGGCCACAAGGGGAAGGGGTACGAGGTGCAGGTGGCGGAGACCTGCCACGAGGAGAACGCCACCCAGCTCATCACCCACGTGGAGGTGACCCCCTCGAGTGGGAGCGACACCGACGTGAGCGTGCCGGTCGTTGACGGGCTCGCGGAGCGGAAGGTCCGACCGGACGAGCTCTTCGCCGACACGGCGTATGGGTCGGGCCGCAATGCCTTCGAAGCCTCGCGCCGGGGAACGGAACTGGTGAGCCCGGTGGCGGGGTCGGCGCCGGGGAACTCGCACGAAGGAGAGGGTGACGGACCACCGCCGCTCACCGTCGCGGACTTTCAGATCGACGTCACAGGGGAGCAGGCCACGGTGTGCCCCGCCGGCCACCCGTCCATCGAGGAGTACGAGCTGAAGGATGCGCGTCGTTGTTCTACGATTATGTCAGTAGCTAACTGGTCAGCGAAAATGTCATCCCATGGAAGGAGTGACATTGACGCAGAAGGAGCAGACGAGACTTCAGGTGCTCAACAGCGTTCTGGCAGATCAGGTGCCGGTATGTCAGGCGGCCGAGGTCCTGGGAGTGAGCGAACGCCACATGAGGCGTATTCTGGCGGCCTATAGGAAGGAGGGCGCCGCCGCACTCGCCCACGGGAATCGTGGCCGCCGACCGGCCAACACCACGACGGAGACCAAGATGACTTACGTGGTGCAGCTGGCCCGCACTCGCTACGCTGGAACGAACCATACGCATCTGACCGAGTTGTTGATGGAACGGGAGGGGATCGACCTGAGCCGCTCTACGGTGCGCCGCATCCTGGTCAGCGCCGGCGTGGACAGCCCCCGCCGCCGCCGGCCGCCCAGACACCGTGTCCGGCGCAAACGCATGGCCCAAGAAGGGATGCTGCTGCAGATAGATGGGAGCCACCATCGGTGGCTGGGGGAACAAGGACCCCGGTTCGTCCTGCTGTTGGCCGTGGACGACGCCACCGGCACTGTGCCTGACGCTCTGTTCAGCCAGGAGGAGGACACCCGCGGCTACTTCCTTCTCATGGAGGGGTTGATCCGGCAATGCGGGATACCGCTGGCCGTCTACAGCGACCGACACGCGGTCTTCAAGCATACTGGAGAGCCTCGCCAGAAGCCGGCCGGGCCAACCCAGTTCGCCCGCGCCATGGAGGAGCTGGGGATACGCCAGATATTCGCCAGGTCACCGCAGGCGAAGGGCCGGGTCGAGCGGACGGCGGGGACATTCCAGGACCGGCTGGTGACCGAGCTGCGCCTGGCGGGCGTCACCACCATCGACGAGGCCAATGAAGTCCTGCACCGCTTCCTGCCGCGCTTCAACGAGAAGTTCGGGGTTCCGGCAGAGCACTCAAGCGTTGCTTACCGCTCTATGGAGTCATCGGTGTCCCTGGACCAGATACTCTGCTTCAAGCACCGCCGCAAGGTGGCCAGGGACAACACCGTCAAGTACAACTGGCGTACCTTGCAGCTGCTGCCTGGTAAGGAGCGGCCTAGCTACGCCGGAGCGCAGCTGGAGGTCCATGAGGGCCTGGACGGTCAGCTCCTCGTGCAGTACCGGGGACGCACGATCCCCACACAGGAGGCGCCGCCGCGCCCTGGAGTTCTCCGTGCCTCCAATGGTCCTCTCCGATATGGCCCCGGCCTTGAGCGTAGGGTCAACGGCGTGGGCAGCCACCCCAAGGAGAGCTTGGCATCCCTCGACGCCATCGAGGCCGACAGCGCCACATTGAACGGCGGCGGCAGAGTTCGCAAGCCTCCGGCATCGCCACGCAGGAAACCCACGCCGCGACAGAGGGTCCGGTGGAAGGCCGTGCAGCAGGCTAAGCTTCGGGGCCTCTCCATTCGGGCAATCGCCAGGGAGTTGGGCATCCACAGGAACACGGTCCGCAAGTACGCCGAAGCCAAGAGCCCGCCCATGATGCGCACCAGGGGCAGGTCCCGCGTATCACAGTCCGATGGTATGACAGCGGCCTAGATGGACATTTTCCCTGACCACTTAGGCGGACATAATCGCTGGACATCGACACGACGGGCGCACCGGGTTTGTTCCATTGACCTGCCCCCAATACCCCAATAGTTGTACCACAAATCATGAGACACTGATAGCGCTTGGAGCAGATCTTCCTAGGCATCTTCATCAATCTCTTCGACTGGTTCCAGAACGTGGCGGACTTCCTGCTGGTCTATAATATCGGCGTCTTCATGAGTGGTGGAGATGCAGAGGGCTTCGCCGGCCCCACTCAAGGGGATGCTCCAGGGGAGCTCCACGCCTTTCTGGTGCTTGCGGCCTACGTTCTGGTCTTGGGCGGACTGGCCTTCTACCTTTTCCACCGCCGTGATATCCCCGGCGCCAGCAGGTCGTAGGAACCCGTTAGGGAGTTGGGCCCTCGCTGGAGTTCGGACAGCCTGAACACATCGGTTGATGCCGTTTTGGCTGGAGTGCGCCTGCGCGATGCCCTTAGGAATAGCCTTCGACAAGCTCAGGACGAATGGGCCGGGGCCCTCTAGCCCTTTGCTACAGGGGAGATTGGGTTGGAGTAGCAAATTAGTGGGTGAGGATCTTGCTTAGAAAGAGTTTGGTGCGGGACTCTCGCGGGCTGGTGAAGAACTCTTCAGAGGTTCCGACTTCGACTATCTCGCCCTCATCCATGAAGATCACGCGGTCGGCGACGTTCCTTGCGAAGCTCATCTCGTGGGTAACGCAGATCATGGTCATACCGGACGCAGCCAACTCGCCCATCACCTTGAGGACCTCGTTGATCATCTCCGGGTCGAGCGCGGAGGTGGGCTCGTCGAACATCATCAGCTTGGGGTTCATCGCGAGAGCGCGGGCGATGGCGACGCGCTGCTGCTGGCCGCCTGAGAGTTGGCCGGGGTATTTCTCCGCCTGTTCAGGTATACCTACGCGGCGCAGCAGTTGGAGCGCGAGCTCCTCCGCCTGCTTCTGCGGCATATGGCGGACCTTCTGCGGCGCGAGTGTTATGTTGCGCATGACGGTGAGGTGCGGGAAGAGGTTGAACTGCTGAAAGACCATCCCCGTGTCGGCCCGTATCTTGGCGAGAGTGCGGGCGTCGTCCGTCAGCTCGACGCCGTCAACGACGATCCGGCCGGAATCGTGTCGCTCGAGCTGATTTATGGTCCTGAGCAGGGTCGATTTGCCTGAGCCAGAAGGCCCGATGATGACGACGACCTCGCCCTTGATCACTGAGACGTCGACTTCTTTCAGAGCAGTGAAATCGCCGTAGCGTTTCACCACTTTCTCTAGGCGGAGTATCTCTTTGCCACTCTGCTTGGCCATGTGCCGGTCCTCTCTATAGCCTGGTCCGTTATCTGGTGCCCAGTCCTAATCGGGTTTCCGCCGCCCCGCCAAGCCGGGATAACAGATACGAAACCAGCCAGTATATGAGCCCTACCACAATATATATCTCGAAGAAGGCGCCCTCCGCTATGTCCGTCTGGCCCCCGAGGATTTTTTTCGCTTTTTCCAGTGTGTTGACGAGCGATATTGCGGCGAGTAGCGCTGTATCTTTCCATAGGGCGATGAAGCGCCCGATAATTGCCGGGATAACCGCCCTGATCGCTTGCGGCAGGATGATGAAGATGTACTTCTGCGCCGCGGAAAGACCTATCGCCTCAGACGCCTCATGCTGGCCACGCGGTATGGACTGGAGTCCGCCTCGCAAAACCTCAGCGATGTAGGCCCCGCCGAAGAAGGCAAAAACGATCATGACTCGATATACGAGGTCGATGTTGCTGAACGCTTCGCCGATAGGTCCGAACTCGTCATCGAGGAACGTGGCGAACAGTAGCCAGACGAGCAGCGGGGCAGCGCGCACGACCTCGATGTAGCCGACGGCGGAGAACCGTATAGTCCAGTACGGAGAGGTGCGGCCCAACGCCAGTCCGAGACCGATGAAGAAGGAGAAGAATCCCCCCACGGCAAACACCAGCAGGTCGAGGAATGCGCTCTCCCAGTGGCTGCTGGACACCCCCAACTGGAGCAAGACGATCATCGGGATGAGCAGGACCCACGCTGCGCCGATCGCCTGAAGCAGTATCGGATTGCTTCTCCATCTGGAGAGGCGCCTGCCCGCCCAGGCTCCTCCTATCAGGACCGCAAAGAGCCCAGCGAGTAGCAGCCAAGATGTACCGAACGGGATTGCGAGTCCCAGTGAGAGCGAGTAGAGCCAGCGGGGTGCCCAGCCACGCTCCCACACCAGTTCTCTGTGGACACCGCTCACGATTGCGGTCTGTCCCGCGGACTGTATCTCTTGGGTGTACTGTCCCTCCTGGATCTGCAGATCGGTCCCCAGGCCGAGTGTGAGAGTTATCACCGCCACCACACCGATCGCCACTATGTAGGGCCGCAATCTTCCGATCCAGACGCCATAGGTAAGGGCAACCAGAATTACGACGATGAAGAGAGATATCCATATCCGGAAGGTGTCCTCCGCAGGATAACTGCCGACGAAGAACAGCTTTCGGTTGATCGCGACGAGGCCCCAGTTGGCCTGGAACAGAACGAACCTCAGCATCAGGAATCCGGCGATACCGCCAGCCGCTATGGTGGCTAAGCTGAGGACGGAGTTACGCCATGAATTGAACAGGTTTGTCCTTGCCCAGGTCAGACAGCTGGAGACGATGGAGCGATAAGCTGCAGATGTAGTCATCTGATCTGGACTTTTCGGTTAATCGCATTCATGATCAGCGAGATGATGAGGTTCGTGATGACGAAAACGAAGAATATGAACAGGTATGTCTGCAGGAGGTTCCCGGTGTTGTTGATGATCCTATTGGATATCAGGACTATCTCGCCGTAGGCTATGGCATGCGCAAGCGTCGAGTCCTTGTTGGCGTTTTGGTATTCGTTGTTCAAAGAAGGAATCATGATCCGCAGGGCCTGGGGCAGGATGATCAGCGAGAAGCGCTGGTACGTTGATAGTCCAAGAGATGCGGAGGCTTCGGTCTGGCCGTGGGGAACCGCCTGGAGCGAGCCACGCACGATCTCAGCGATGTAGGCGCTTAAGTAGAGGGTGAGCGACACCAGCGCGCTCAGATAACCCAACCCGAGCAGATTGCCACCGGTATACGAGAAGAACCCGGACGCCGATTGAGTCACGTCAGGAAGAGTTAGGCGCACCGGGAAGAGCAGTGCGGCGTATGCCACCGCTCCTATGAGCACAAAGACCGCTGTTCCCCACACATTGGGGCGCAGGCTCTCGCCCGTCTTGGCCTCCCTGCGGGCACGGCTCCTCCTCACGAGCCACGCGCCCGTGGCGGCGCCGAGCAACGCCACGGGCCACAGCCACCAGAGCGAATTGGCGGTCTCGAGCCAGGGGATGGCCAGCCCGCGGTTGCTGATGTAGAGGAGACCGCTCCACCCTGAGCGCTCCTCTATCTTGGGCAGTCTCCTGGACACCGCGAAGGCGAAGAAGAACATGATCAGCAGCAGGGGCAGGTTCCTGAACAGGTCGACGTAGAGCTTGCCCAGCCGGTTGACCATGGGATTGGAGGAGAGTCGGGCCACGCCAACGGCCAGGCCCAACATGGAGGAAAGGAAGATGGCAAAGACCACAACTGCTATAGTGTTGCCAGCACCTTTGAGCATCCCCAGCCATCTCGGGTCGCTCGCCTCTACGTCCAGGAACTGGAAGATCGAGCTGCGGTCCGGACTGCCGTAAGGCCCGAAGAGGAAGTCGAAATCGAAGAGGTTGATGGCTATGGAATAGCCGACGTAGCCCACAACGATCCCGGAAGCGGCACCGACGATTAGATTGACCGCGAGGTAGCGCGAGCGTCTCTTGAACCTGATGTCTTTCAGGCGCTGCATCATCGCCTAGCAATCACACGAAATCCAACGTATGGGCAGGGGTATGCCCGCCCATACGTTTCGTCCTTGTCAGAAAGCGCTCTTAGCGCATCGGCGGGGCGTAGATCAGTCCGCCGTCTAGATAGGAGGCGTTCAACGATCCGGCACGGGTGAGTCCTACCTGCTCGAGCGTAAGGCTGTAGACCTCACCGTAGTTGCCGACCTGATCGATCACGCTCTGCATGAAGGTGCTGGCGATCTTGTCGTGTCCGATGCCCAGGTTGGTAGGAGGGCCGCCGTCGAATCCCACTCCCAGGAGACGGGCCACTGTGTTGTTCGGCGGGTTCGCCGCCATCTGACCCATATTATCCGAGGTGACCCCCTGCTCTTCGGCGATGATCATGCCATTCACTACCCAGCGCACCACATCTTCCCACTCCGAGTCGTAGTCGCGTACACTCGGACCGAGAGGTTCTTTGGAGAGCGTCTCGGGGAGCACGACGGCGTCGGTCCCGTCGGCCTTCAGGGTGAACTGGTGGGCGCCCAGCTGTGATTTATCGGAGGACCAGGCGTCACACTGATCGTTGATAAACGCTCCGCGGAGCTCCGGGTTGGCCTGGAAGGTGAGCTCAGAGTAGGTGAGCCCCTGTTCGGAGAAGAAGTCGGAGACGGCACCCTGGGTGCTGGTGCCGTCCAGGATGCAGATAGTGGCCCCGTCGAGCTCCTTAGCGCTGGACAGTCCGGCGCTCGCCTTCACCATGATGCCGGTGCCGTCGTAGAAGGTGGTGGGCGCGAAGGCGACGTTGAGGTCGGTGTCGCGGCTGGCGGTCCAAGTGGTTGTGCGGATGAGCACGTCGATCTCTTTCGCGGCGAGCAGCTCGAAGCGGTTGGCGGAGGTGGCCTCCTTGAACTCGACCTTGTTCCTGTCTCCGAAGACAGCCGCGGCCATCGCGTGGCAATACTCCACGTCGTTACCTTGGGCCGTGCCGTCCGGGTTGAGCACGCCGAAGCCTGGGGTGTCAGCTTTGATGCCACAGACGAGGTGTCCTCGATCGAGGATCTCATCAAGCGTATTCTCTCGGGCCTCTCCTTCGTTGCCTCCACACGCAGCCATGGCTAGCAGCGCGACAACTACTACCATCCCAGCGGGTAAACGTACGTACCTGTCCATCTTGCCTCCTGACAACGACATCGGTTTTGGTTATTCGTCTCCTGATGGGTCACGTCCCGTAAAGTAGTGTAAGAGAGAGCGCCATCCTGTTGAACACATCTATGCCGCTGCCTTCTCTAGATCCGCCTCGGGATCGCGGCGGCTGCATCTACCACGTCGAGGTCGTCCAGGGAGAGGAAGCACCGTCCGCCCGGCATAAGCTCCCGGGCTAGGGTGCTCTTCCCCGTCTGACGGGCTCCGGTCACCACCACCGCAGGCATGACCCGGAGACGGTCCTGAAGGCTTGGCCCAACAATGCGGAGAAGTATATCATTCGCCATAGGCACCATGATAGGCATTCACGGTATGTTTTGCAATGGTGAGGCACCTTCCACAGTTTTCCTTGGGTTTATCCAGCCGCAGCGTCAGACAGCTGAGGAAACGGTGGTTGGCATCGGACACATGAAGGGGGACCTCGATTGGGTCTCTTCTCGTGCTCCCTATTCGTCATAGACCGAAGCGTTTCTGCCGATCACGTACTCTGATGGACAACAAAAAAAGACCTCACATATGGATAGGCCGGGGCAGCTATCGTCCTCAAACGGTAGCTGCCCCTGTTTTGCACAAGTCAGCGTCTAGTGCCGACCAACTCCTCCTCTCGCACTTCCTCGGGACCGACCGCCCACTCGAACAGCGACAGTGACGCTGGCTGGGGGCGCTGGCGCCGTTCCCACTGCATGGCACGTGTCGTCCCGAAAACGCGAAAACGCCCCAGATATCGACAGAAGGGGATTGCTCCTCCATTGAGGCCCCAGAACCGATCCGAACCATGGCGCACATTTCCACCCCGTCCGATCCCGGGGCGCCTCCCCGGGTTCCAGACCGAAATGCAAAAAGCCCCGATACATGCGGCCGCAGAGGACAGGTGGCCGTCCTGGTGACAACCACCTGCCCTCAGCGTCTCGGGCTAGTCTTGGGCTGCCTCTTCCTCGGCTGTTGAGTCCTGCGTCGACCCTTGTTCACGGCTGCGCCGACGCCGAGCCGGGGAAGCGGGTCGCGCGTGAGCGGGATGTCTAGGAGCGTCTTCCCACCTTGCTCTCGCCCTTTCCAGCATCAAGGGAACCTCCTGAGCCAGTTCGGATACACCTCGGTCGTCAAACGACTCGATATACGGGTCCGACGAGGGCTGCTGCACCCCGATAGTGGCCCTGCCTTCTCCGATGGACACGACGACCTTCAAGTCCTCTGGCGGACCGCACCATCTTGTAGTTGCCGAAGCCCGCCTGCCTTCGCCTTTCGCGGGCTTTTGGGTAGAGGTCCCACTGTGCCGCCGCCCACTGGTCGAACTCGTTGAGGTAGACGTTGGCTAGCAGCGGGGAGATAACCCCTCCCTGTGGCACCCCGGAGTCGGTGTGGGAGAAGAGGCCCCCTTCCATCACGCCCGATTTCAGGAACTTCCAGATCAAGTCCAACACAGCCATATCCTTCAGCCTTCTCCGCAGCAGCTTCATGAGCGTCCGGTGATGGACGGTATCGAAGTAGCTCTGGAGGTCGCCTTCGATCACGTAGTAGTGTTTGGCACGGCTGTTGAACAGGGGCATGATGAGGTCGGACGTAAATAGTGGACACCAAACCTTTCATGCTGCTGGTAGTCCGGCATAGAATCTCTGCTCATACGCCGCGGGTGACAGGAACCCCAGCCTGGCCTGGCGGCGCTGGCGGTTATAGAAGAGCTCGATATATTCCGTGATCTCTCGAGCTGCCTCCTGCCTGCTTCTGTAATGACGGTGGTGGGCACAAGTGTACCGTACTGCGAGCTTTCGAGTTGGTCGTGGCGCTATGAGTAACGGCCGCGGGATGTTCCTCAAGTGTCAGTCTTGACCGGGTGGCTGCTAAGACTTCTTCCCAGTCCTATCTCCGGCTACGTAGCACCACAATTATGAGAACGACTCCGGCGACTACCCCAATCACTGCCGCGACGATAACCCACCAGGGAAATCCTTCGTCTCCGCCGTCCGCCTCGGACGGCGGAAGCTCCGCTGTGGGTGTGGGTGAGGGCGCCGGTGTGTCCGTCGCCGTGGTCGTCGGTGTCGCCACCGGTTCGGGGAGTCCCTGGACCGGGTTGTTCAAGACGGCCTGTGCCTGCTTGCCGGAACCCTCGCCGTCAGCGTAAGACGCTGTGACCCGCAGATACTTGTCCGCGTCCAGGTCAACGGGCGTATAGGTGGAGGAAGACGCGCCGGCCGTATCTTGCCAGTTCGCGCGGTCTGAGGACGCGGCCCACTGCCAGGAGATGTCAGACAGCGAGCCGTCGGGATCGCTCAGGGAGGCGGTAAGGGCGGTCCCGGACTTCGGTTGTTCCGGGGACACCGACACCGTCCCGGTCTCATCGACGTTGCTAACGTCGATGCTCACTTCAATGAGGTCGTCGATGGTGGAGTCGTCGTCGCCGTAGGCGCCCCTGCCATCGTGGACGGAGACGACGACCGTGTACCTCGTAGGCCCGGACTCGTAGTCGAGCAGGGTCCCGGAGCCGACGGTGATCTGACCGGTGGAGCCGTCTAGGACGAAGGAAGACGCGTCGATCCCCGACAGGGAGTAGGTCAGGACATCGCCGTCCGGATCCGTCGCGGTGATAGCGTCTCCCACCAGACTGCCCGGCGGCGTGTTCTCGTCGACGGTGAACGTGACGTCGCCTTCGAAGGACGGACCTCTTTGGGCGGTCTGCTGTTCCATGACCGCGTGTGCGGACTTGCCCGGGCCGTGTCCGTCCGTATAGGAGGCCACTGCCTGGAGGTAGATGCCCACATCGTCTGCGACCGGGGTGTAGGAGTCCGAGTTGGCCCCGGAGATGTCGCTCCAATTGGAACCATCTGAGGACCTGGCCCACTGCCAGGAGATGTCGGACAGCGAGCCGTCGGGATCGCTCAGGGAGACGGTCAACGCGGTCCCGACCTCTGGTTTTTCCAAGGACACCGACACCGTCCCGGCCTCATCGACGTTGCTAACGTCGATGCTCACTTCAATGAGGTCGTCGATGGTGGAGTCGTCGTCGCCGTAGGCGCCCCTGCCATCGTGGACGGAGACGACGACCGTGTACCTCGTAGGCCCGGACTCGTAGTCGAGCAGGGTCCCGGAGCCGACGGTGATCTGACCGGTGGAGCCGTCTAGGACGAAGGAAGACGCGTCGATCCCCGACAGGGAGTAGGTCAGGACATCGCCGTCCGGATCCGTCGCGGTGATAGCGTCTCCCACCAGACTGCCCGGCGGCGTGTTCTCGTCGACGGTGAACGTGACGTCGCCTTCGAAGGACGGACCTCTTTGGGCGGTCTGCTGTTCCATGACCGCGTGTGCGGACTTGCCCGGGCCGTGTCCGTCCGTATAGGAGGCCACTGCCTGGAGGTAGATGCCCACATCGTCTGCGACCGGGGTGTAGGAGTCCGAGTTGGCCCCGGAGATGTCGCTCCAATTGGAACCATCTGAGGACCTGGCCCACTGCCAGGAGATGTCGGACAGCGAGCCGTCGGGATCGCTCAGGGAGACGGTCAACGCGGTCCCGACCTCTGGTTTTTCCAAGGACACCGACACCGTCCCGGCCTCATCGACGTTGCTAACGTCGATGCTCACTTCAATGAGGTCGTCGATGGTGGAGTCGTCGTCGCCGTAGGCGCCCCTGCCATCGTGGACGGAGACGACGACCGTGTACCTCGTAGGCCCGGACTCGTAGTCGAGCAGGGTCCCGGAGCCGACGGTGATCTGACCGGTGGAGCCGTCTAGGACGAAGGAAGACGCGTCGATCCCCGACAGGGAGTAGGTCAGGACATCGCCGTCCGGATCCGTCGCGGTGATAGCGTCTCCCACCAGACTGCCCGGCGGCGTGTTCTCGTCGACGGTGAACGTGACGTCGCCTTCGAAGGACGGACCTCTTTGGGCGGTCTGCTGTTCCATGACCGCGTGTGCGGACTTGCCCGGGCCGTGTCCGTCCGTATAGGAGGCCACTGCCTGGAGGTAGATGCCCACATCGTCTGCGACCGGGGTGTAGGAGTCCGAGTTGGCCCCGGAGATGTCGCTCCAATTGGAACCATCTGAGGACCTGGCCCACTGCCAGGAGATGTCGGACAGCGAGCCGTCGGGATCGCTCAGGGAGACGGTCAACGCGGTCCCGACCTCTGGTTTTTCCAAGGACACCGACACCGTCCCGGCTTCATCCACGTTGCTGACGTCGATGCTCACTTCAATGGGCGTGGCCCGAGCGATGTTCGAGGGCAGGCCTTCTCCATAGAAATCCACGGCGCGGACCTGGAAGGCGTATTCCACACCGTTGGTCAGGCCTTCCACGGTGGCGGACGTGGTTTCTGCTCCGCTTGCTAAAAAGGCCCACTGTGGGATGTCCGACACGTAGACCGAACCGAAGTCATCGTTGCCCTCGGGCGCCCCGACCACGATGCTCTGGCCGTCCAGGGCGACGGAGTTTCCGAACTCGGCGCCCCTTTCTTCTTCGTTGGTGGGTAAGGTGAGCTTGCCCGACTCCGTTCTGTAGTCTTTGTTCGGATCGTTGGCCCAGACTGCGCCGTCCGGCTTGGTGAAGAGGTAAGCCGCACCGGAACGAAGATCTTCGTCGCATTCGTCGCATTCGTTGATGTTGGCGGTGTACGCCCCGACCACGATGGAGCCGCCCCGCACCGCAACGGAGTTTCCGAAATGATCTCCCAGTTCGCGGTCGGAAGCGGCGAGCTTGGCCGTCTCAGTGTTGTCGGCCCAGCCGCCGTCGCCGGTGGGCTCAGTAAAGACGTAAGCTGAACCCCTTTCTCCGTCGCCTTGTTGGGCCCCGACCACGATGGTTTCACCGTCCACCGCAACGGAGTTCCCGAACCCATCGCCTGCGTGGCCATTGAAAGCGGTGAGCTTGGCCGTCTCTACCCTGTGGGTTTCCCCTGGTTCCGGATCGTTGCCCCACACACGGGTCATCGAATTCCTGGTGAAGACATAGGCCACACCCGTATTGGCGTTGTATCCCGGCGCCCCAATCACGATGGTTTCACCGTCCACCGCAACGGAGTGACCGAAATAGTTGAATGCGTCGCCGTCGGATGCGGTGAGCTTGGCCGTCTCTACCCTGTGGGTTTCCCCTGGTTCCGGATCGTTGCCCCACACACGGGTCATCGAATTCCTGGTGAAGACATAGGCCGCGCCCGCCTTTCCGTTGTGCCAGCGTGCCCCGACCACGATGGTTTCACCGTCCACCGCAACGGAGTACCCGAACCAGTCATTCTCCGCGCCGTCGTCGGCAATGAGCTTGACTGGCTCGCTCCACACACCGGTAAGCGGGTCCCTGATGAAAACATAGGCCGCACCAGCATCGGCGTTATCGTTGGTGTCGTGCTGGTACGCGCCGATTACGGCGACGTTGCTCTCCACTGCTACGGAGTACCCGAACCAGTCGTTCTCCGCGCCATCGGAGCCGGCAGTGAGCTCGATTGGGCCGCTCCACACACCGTCAACCTCGGTGAAGACGTAGGCCGCACCGGCGTTGAATTTGCTGCCTACGTTGTGCTTGGGCGCACCAACCACCGCGGTGCCACCAACCACGACGGCGGCATCGTCCACTGCTACCGATGCCCCGAACGCTCCGTTCCTCTCGCCGTCGGAGCCGGCGGTGAACTTGGTCTGCTCGGGAGGCCGCAGCACCTGGTATCCGGTTAGGGACGAATCGCGCGGGTCATCCCAACTGAGTGTTACCTGGGAATCTCCTGGCTGAGCGGACAGACCATCGGTCCTGCCCGGCTTCGCACTCATGGGCGTGGCCGCGACGGTTTCGTCGGACGGACGATTGACGGCGGCGTTCACCGAACGCACCCGGAAGGCGTACTCTTGGTCGTTGGTCAGATTGAGCACCCGGTAGAAGTAATCCTTGCCGTTGTCGGTCAATTCTGTTGAGACGAAGTCCGTCCACTCCGCGTCTGAGATGTCCATCGCGTAGGCAAAACCGGGATCATTGTCGTCCTGAGGCGCGCCTGCCAGGAGGGTACCGTCGTCTACTGCGACGGAGTATCCGAGCCGGTCATTCTGGTCGGGACCGGGGCCGGCGAGATTGAGCGTCTGGCTCCACACCCCTAACTTCCGGGCAAACACGTAAGTCGAACCGGTGTCACGAGCGGCGTTGTCGCGGTCGTCCAGGTACGCCCCGACGACGGCGGTATTGCCGTCCACCGCAACGGAGTTCCCGAACCCATCGTCTGCGTGGCCATTGGAAGCGGTGAGCTTGAGCGGCGGGCCCCACTTGCCGGAGTTCGAATCCCTCGTGAAGACGTAGGCCGCACCAGCATTGGCGTTGGCACCGACGTCGTGCAGGTGCGCTCCAACCACGACGGCATCAACGTCGATGGCCACCGAGACCCCGAATTCGTCGTTCGCCGCGCCGTCGGGGGCAGTGAATTTGGCCCCCTCAGTGTTGTCGGTCCAGCCGCCGGTGGCAGGCTTGGTGAAGACGTACGCCGCACCGGGCCCCACCTCGACGTTTGCACCGCTCTCCTCGTACTGGGGCTGGTGCGCCCCAACCACCACGGTATCATCGTCCAGCGACACGGAAATCCCGAACTTGTCGTTCGCCACGCCATCGGAAGCAGTGAGCTTGGCGGTCTCGGTGGCGTTGGCCCAGCCGCTGTTCCCGGGCTTGGTGAAGACGAAGGCGGCGCCGGAATCAGCGTCGTCGTCATTGGCGTTGTCTAGGTGCGCTCCTACGACCACTGTTTCGCCGTGCACTGCCACGGAGATTCCGAACTCGTCGTTCTCCGCGGCGTCGGAAGCCGTTAGCTTGGCCTTCTGGCCCCATATACCGGAGACCCTGGTGAAGACGTAGGCCGCGCCTTCGTCGTTGTCGTTTTCATCGGCGTCGTTTTGGTGTGCGCCCACGACGATGGTCTCGCCGTCGATAGCGACAGAGATTCCGAATTCATCGTTCGCCGCTGGGACGGAGGCGGTGAGCTTGGCTGCTTGGCTCCACACGCCGTCGTCGTCGTCGGCCTCGGTGAAGACGAAGACGTAGGCCGCGCCGGCGTTGCTGTTGCTCCCCGGGGCCCCAACCACCGCGGTGTTGCCATCTATCGCTGCCGAATACCCGAACTCGTCGTCGTCAGCACCGTCATCGTCGGTCAGCTTGCTCTGGGGAAGGTGCAATAGCTGGTGCTTGTCTATCGGCCGATCCGTGGTTTCGACCGTCACATTCCAGTGGAACGTCGCCTGGGTGTCGCCGCTGGTAGTGCCGAGCCCGGTGGGCTTATTTGGCACATCGATGATCGTCACGTCGCAGAAGGAGGAAGAGAAGCCCGAGAGCATGCCGCTGTTGACGGCCCGGACGGCAAACGTATACATCGTGTCCACCATCAGACCAGAGACGGTGTGGGAGTTAGTGCCGGAATCGCTCCCGGATATGTCGCTCCAATTGGAACCGCCGTCAGCCGTGTACTGATAGCCGGTGACCGCTAAGCGCTCCGGAGCCATGTTCCACGTTAACTCCACCTGGCCGACGCCGGTCTGCTCGGCATTGAAGATTGTCGGCCGGGCGGGGCGGGAGCCGGACGCTGAAGGGGTCGCGTCCTCCTCGTTGGTCGTGTCGCTTCCGATGGTCACGTTCACGGCCCGGACCCGGAAGGTATAGGGGATCTCGTTGGTCAGACCGGTCACAATGTGGGACCTGGGCGCCCATGTGCTTCCGATGATGTCGGTCCAATCGTCGCCGAAGTCGCCTCCGGTCTTTTGCTGGTATTGGAACCCCGTAGTCGACGTTTGACTCCCCGAGTAACGCCAACTCAGCTGCACCTGCTCGTCGCCAGCAACGGCAGTGAGCGCGGTGGGTCTGTCCGCCGGCGCTGCAGCTATTGTTACCGACCAAGGGTCGGAAGAAACGCCTTCTCCGGCGCTGTTGATGGCGCGGACCGCGAAGGTGTACGTGGTGTCCACCACGAGATCGGAGACGGTGTAGGAGGCGGTGGTGGAATGGCTCCCAGTGGCGTCTTTCCAAATTTCGTTTTCGCCGGCGTTGTCCGTGTACTCAAACGTGACGATGGTCAGCAGATCGGTGCTCGGCTCCCACTCCAAACGCACCTCGCGTGCGCCAACCTGCACGGCGGAGAAGTTCCTGGGTTTCGCGGGAGCCGAGGCCGCGCTCGCCGGTTCCGCGGACACCTGATTAGACGGGCCGCTTGCGCCGCCGTCGTTCACCGCGCGGACCTGGAAGGTGTGCTTGACGTTGTTGCGCAGACCCCTGGCTATGTGAGAGATAGTCCCCGCTCCGCTGCCGGGGATGTCGGCCCACTCACCGGTGCCGAACACGTAGGCCGAACCCTTATCGCCGTCGTCCCCGACCGCCCCAACCAACACGGTGTCGCCGTCGACCGCCACGAAGTTGCCGAAGCGGTCGTTCCCACTGCGATCGTAGGCCGTGAGCGTGGACGTCTCAGTGTCAGTGGCCCAGCTGGTGGCGGGCTTGATGAATACGTAGGCTGAACCGCGCTTGCCGTCGTCTTGGTCCGCTCCAACCACGACGGTGTTGCCGTCCACCGCGACGGAGAATCCGAACTGGTCGTTCGCCGCGCCGTCGGAGGCGGTCAGCTTGGCCGTCTGAGCCATGTCGATCCAGCCGCCGGAGGCGGGCTTGGTGAAGACGTAAGCCGAACCGGAACTATCACCGTCGTCATCGTTGTAGGGCGCACCAACCACGATCGTGTCTCCGTCCATGGCTACGGCTCGGCCGAAGTAGTCGCCACTACCGCCGTCAAGTGCAGTCAGACTGGCAGTTGCGGCACCGGCACCCTTGTTATGCCAATCGTCCCAGACTCCGGTGTCGGCGCGCTTCGTGAATACGTAAGCCGCACCTCGGTTGTTGGTGCCCTCCTCGGGCGCTCCCACAACGACTGTGTCGCCGTACACCGCTACCGAACCGCCGAACCGGTCGCCGCCCAACTGGCCTCTCAGCGTGGCTGTCAAACCGGCCTTGCCATCGGCATCCAGGGTGCTCCAGTTGCCCCAGCCGTTTGCGGGCCTGGTGAAGATGTAGGCCGAACCGTCCGCGTTGGTGCCTTGCTCGGGCGCCCCGACCACGATGGTGTCTTCGTGCACGGCCACCGAAGTTCCGAACTCGTCGTTGGCCGCAGCGTCGGAGGCGGTGAGCCTGGCCGTCTGAGGCATGTCGGCCCAGCCGGCGGCGGGCCTGATGAAGACGTACGCCGCGCCGGAATCAGTCAAGTTGTTGATACTGTCGTCGGGATCGATGTAGTCCTCCTCGTACGCTCCAACCACGATGGTGTCGCCGTGCACGGCGACCGCATGCCCGAAGCCGGCATCCTCCTTGGGATTGCTGGCGGTGAGCTTGCCCGCCTGGGTCCAGCCGCCGGCAACCCTGGTGAATACGTAGGCCGAACCGGATAGATTCTCGGTGTCGTCGTCCCCGAGGGCCCCAATCACCAGGGTGTCATCGTCCACGGCGACCGACCACCCTAACTCGTCTCCGTCATCGTGGTCGCTGGAGATCAGCTTGATGCTCTCGGCAACCTGCACCTGGTATGTGGTTATGGACGCATTGCCGGGGTCGTCCCAGGTCAACTTTACCTGGGTGTCGCCTGCCAAGGCGGACAGCCCGGATGGCTGGGCCGGGGCTTGTACCTGCGCGGACGTGGCCAACGGGATGGCGGACCCGGAGAGCAGGACCAAAACAGCGACCATCGCTGCCATGCCCAATCTTTGGGACCAGGAGCTAGGTCGCATCACGGTTGTACCTTATAACTCGTACGTAAGAGGTGCATATCGCCGAACTGGCGTCAAACCAAGAACGCAATACGACTCACGCCACACAATTATCTGCTGAAAGTACAACCCTTTGAGTTCTATGACAGTCAATCTATGATACCTCCGAGTCTCCCACCTGACAAGTGAGAGATTCTCTCGGCAGCAAGCGGCGCACCCTTCTCTTTGGGATAGAGCATCTCCTCGGATAAGGGCGGCACTTGGACGTTATCTCCTGGGTCCTGGGGTCGAACACCGTCTCGCCCCAAATGCAGCCGTCGGGATAGGCTAACAGCGTTTGCAGGTAGATGGCCAGAAGTCTTTTGGAGCTGCTGGTGAACGCCTTCGACTCTGAGGTGGAACCGGAAAATCGGACAAGCAGCTAAGTGAGAGTCCTGCTCCTAAACTAAGGGCAGCGGTAGCTGTCGGGAAGGAGTGGGAGATGTCGAAAGGACGCAGAAAGTCAAGTGGACCCCATCATCAGGACAGCGGTGAGGCTAAAATAAGAGAGTCTACCGCTGGGGTGTCTCGTAAACCTTCATCCGATGGTAAGGCTCGTGGATGTTCCAGTAAACACCTTTGTGGGCTCACTGCTTGGAACACCTGACCCGGTGACCGATAGCCCAGGGCTTGATGGGGCCGCTCTTGGTTGTAGAAGGCCAGATAAGCCCCAATCCCCTTTCTGGCCTCAGTCCCATTTTGGTATGCCTTCAGGTACATCTCCTCGTACTTGATGCTGCGCCACAGCCGTTCCACGAAGACGTTGTCCATGCACCGGCCCCTGCCGTCCATGCTCACTTGAACGCCTTGCGCCAGCAGCATGGACCAGATGCAACCGACACAAAAACCTGCGGTACTCCTGGGCGGTTGATTTGGATGCAGCGAACGGAGACGGTCGCATATCCTAGCTGGTTTGGCGTCGCCAGCTCGTTGATCTGACGCCGAACGGCCTGATGACGGGTCCGAGTCTCAATACGTGGGCCGGACTGGACGAAATCGAGAACCGCGGCCGATTCCTTAGTCACTCCATCCGACGGCATGGGTATGGTGTACGTCAGCACGGCCTCGTCTCCCGTCACCTCGATACCCTTCACGAAGTTGCGGATGAGGGCCTTGCGCTCAGGGAAGGTCCCCTCCTGCAAGAACTCCCGGAAGTCCGCCACGTACCCCTTGATCTCCTCCGTGCCGGGTAGATCGACCCTTCGCTGCTCCAATAGGCTGGCAGCCTCCTCCCGTGCTGCAGTGAGCTGGTCCTGGCGATGCCGAAGGGACAGGATGCGGGGCGACAGGGCATCCATGGTCAACTGCTTCGTCTCCAATGCTTCGTAGAGGTTCTCTAGCCTGCTCTCCACGTCCGCAAGCTCTGCCCATATGACCTTCAGCCTCCCGTTCATCTCACCGGCCATAGCGTCTATCTCCTCGGCGACTAAGGTGACCAGCTCCGTGATGGTCCCGTCGGTGAGGATCCGTTCTTTGATTTTGTCTATGATGAACCCCTCCACCCTTGGGGCGTTCAGGTAGCGGGCCTCGCAGGTTCCCGCGCCCTCTCGGTACAGCGTGCCGCAGATGTAGTAGCCGTACTGTCCGCTCTTGGCTCCCTGGCCTATGTATGGCCTGCCGCATACGCCACACCTCAATAGTCCACTGAGAAGGAACTTGCTGCCAACCCGTGCGGGCCTCTGTGCCACCGGCGCCCGCTCATGGAGGGCCTGCTCCACACTCTCGAACAGTCTTCTGGACACCAGGGGTTTCCAGGCCTTGGCAACCCGCACTGGCTCCGGGGCCAGCTCTCCCTTCGCCGTCCTGCCCCAGACGGCAGTTCCGGTGTAGGCTTCGTTGGTGAGCAGGTAGTGGAGTCCACCTTTGTACCAGCGTTTGCCACGGTTGGTGATGCCCCTATCGTTCAGCTCTTTGCATATCTCCTTGAGGCCGTTGCCTCTAAGGGAGCTCTCGAATATCTCCTTCACTATCGGAGCAGTGGCAGGGTCAACCTTCAAAGTGGGACGCTCCTTCGCCCCGTCGCTGATTTTGACCCTCTTGTAGCCGAAGGGAGCCTTGGAGCCGAGGAAGAAGCCTCTCGATGCCGCCTCCCGCATCCCCCGAACGACTTCCTGCGCGAGATTCTCTGAGTAAAACTCGTCCACCGACTCGATGATGGCCTCCATGAGCTTCCCTGTGGGTGAGTCGTCGGCGTGCTCAGTGATGGAGACAACCCTCACACCCTTGCGCCGTAGCATGGACTTGAATGCCACGGCGTGTTCACGCTTTCTGGTAAAGCGGCTGAATTTCCAGACGAGGATGACCTCAAAGGGAGCCTTGGGCTGGCTGCCCACCTCGATCATCTCCCTGAACTGGGGCCTATCCGCCACGCGGCCGCTCTCGGCCTCGTCCACGTACTCGCGGGCCACGGAGTATCCGTTGGCTTTGGCGTAGTCCTTGAGCGCCCTGAGCTGGGCCGACACGGACAGGTCAACGCCCTGGCGGTCGCTGGACACCCTGGCGTAGAGCGCCGCCGGGGTGCATGGTTGATATTGTCGTTCCATGCTGTCGTCCTCCTTCTTGGTTCCGCCTGTTCCAGGGCGTTTCACGCCGAACATTAGCTACCGTCTACCATCGTTGGTGTCGTGGATCTGTCGTCCTCCCGCGGCGACATTCCTACAGAACCCCATCAACGTATCGGTCACCATTGGCCTATCCTCCACTATCACCCCCTACTGACTCAGAGCAACTGTATCAGTTGGTAGGCTCATACCAACCCGATCCGAAGACAAGCCCGTCACGCTCCACTACCCAAGAGTGCTTTGTCCCTTCTTCACCCGTGACCTGATTCAAGTAGACATAGCTCACCCACATGCCTTCTTCCGTGGCGTCCGCCATGACGGCACCGAAGGCGTAGCCAGTAGAATCCACCCCGAGAGGGCCACGAATGCTCTGACCTATGTTGTCCGGAACGGTGGCGTGGGCGATGGTGACATCGCTCTCGTCGGTGATGAAGATGTACCACTCGCCGTCCACACCCTCCTTGGTGTTGTAGTAAGCAATGGTAGCGTCTCTACCCTCTTCGTCGTAGCGGTCAATGGCCTGCTGCACAAAAGCCTTTGTAAACGCTGGGGGATCGGACTTTGAAGGAGCTATTGAGTCGCTTCCCCCACAGGCGGCAGCCATGAAAACGGCAACGACTACCGAACCAATAAGCGATGCCGTTAAATTGTTGGTCTTCATCATAGAATTCCTCCTACATGTTCAAATAGCCGATCCAACCTGCTACCCGTCCACCAGCTCTATGCGGTCACCGTAACGGCGGAAGTCTGCGGCGTTGAACGTCAGTAGCCGATGCTCCCCGTGCGCCAGCATGGTGGCGACGATGTTGGCGTCGTGAATCTGCCGTCCCCCCGCGGGAATCTCTCGACACAGCCCCACGAGCGATTCGGTCACCACGGGACCGTCCTCGAGTATCTCGAAGCTGCCTATCAGCCTGCTCACGTCATCCAGGGCATCCTCACGGGTGATGGCCACTGGCCAGGTCTGCGGTCGAGTGACGACGGCCAGGTACTCTCGTATCACCTGACGGCTGATCCTTAGCGGTTCAGGGTCTCGAAAAGCACGCTCCAGGCTCGCCCGAGCCGCGTCGTGGTCAGGCGCGCTGGGGATACGGGACTTCACCAGCACGTTGGTGTCTATGAACATGGCGGGACTAAACCCTCTCCTCGTAGAGGTCCTCACGTCTGAGGCTCAGACCTTCCGGCCACACCGCGGTGGGGTGGACGGGCCACGCTTCGTCGAGAGAAAGCCTGGGTATGGGCTTCGGGTGCGTTCGCCGGAACAGCAGCATCTCGCCATCCATATCGACCTCCGCCGTCTCCCAGCCGGCGACGCTCCAGGCAAGGGCGTGGCTGTGGCCATTGCCGCCTCTCTGATTTCCCCACCAGGGCCGGTGCAGCCGTGCGGACGGAGGCAGCTCGAATCCGATGACTGCCTCGACCTCGTTGAAGGAGGTCCTCCACTCCTGCACCTGAAGACTGCTCAGGTACGTGTACAGTCTCTGGTACTTGCCTCGGATCACCATTTCTCGGTACTTGTCCTTCTGGTCTACGGCCATGTCGTGCCTCCTTCGTCTCAGCTTGCCCTAGCCGGAGGGTAGATGTCCAGATACATTGTAGTGAGTTAGTGACTCCAGCGCAAGCGCCTGGACAACGGCAACGGACCGGGTAGGGCTCGCGCGCACAGACCCCCCTCAGAAGGCGCGAGATTCCAGGGGTCGCTGGCGGTGTCATACCCGTGTACAGGAGATCGCACGGGACACCAAGTCGCAGTTCGGGCGATTCCGTAGCTGAAATCGGGGTGAATGGGGCATCCTGCTAAATCGGAGCGAGCAATTTGATTCCGGTACTCGTTCCACCCCTACTGGACAGTCGCAGCTACGAAAGTGGACAAAATGGCAGTGGCGTTCGCGGGTGTGATTGGAACATGGGCTTTGGATTGCGCGATGGGGCATCGGCAGCTACGGATTGGGGACAATGGAACATCGACGCGTAAGAGACGCGGATGGCGTTGGAAGAACCGGAGGTCCGGGCTGGCAGGAACGTCGAAGGGCTGGCGGCGGCGCCCCTATCTCAGCACAAAGCACCACACGAGAACGCTGCCGACCAGCAGCACGAACAGCACGATGGCGATCACGCGGATCATGTTGAGCAGATCCTTCGTCTCCTTGTGCGCGGCGGTCTCCTTCCGGTACGCCTCCTCAAGCTCCTTATGCACCTGTCTGCTGGCTAACGCCGCTTCCCTGGCCACGTCTCGCTTTCGCCCCAACTCTGTGACTGTCCTATCCAACTCCCATACCGTCCGCTGAAGCTTGTCCTCCCGACCAAGGGATCGACGCAGCAGTTCGTCGTCGCCCACGTACTCTAGCCCGTGCATACGCACATAGACCCGGCGCCCCTCCCTGACCACCTCGACCTCTCCACTCCTGATCCTCCGGTCGAGGGTGGACAGGGATATTTCCATCTCTCGCGCCGCCTCCGCTTTCGAGACCCAGCGAACCTGCTCATCCATCGCTCCTTCCTCGCTACGTGGCTAGCGCCTCCGCCTCCAGTTGAATAGACTCAGACCCCGGCGCTCGGACTCGGGCGCATTCGCCGTCTGGTCTCCGACGTCGTCTTCGGGTTGCCGAGCCGCCTCCAGGGCCTCCACGCGCCGGGTCAGACGCTCCACGAGCCTAGCCAGATCGTCCACGGCTTCAATCGCCAGTCTCATCCTCGCCTCCAACCGGTCCAGTGGCGTCGTTCTCTCCCATCCGGGGTTGTCCAGGTTGGCCATGAGTCGCTGCACGGCCAGGGTCATCCTGCCCGTCAGTCGCTCCCGGCGCAGGGCCAGCGCCACTGTCTTGCGGTTCACTCCCAAAAGGGCCGCTGTCTTGCGCTGCCCCTCCCGCTCAACCAGCCACTCCACAACCCACTTGAGGTCGGGCTGACTGTCGTCGGCCCGCGATGCTGGCCCGCCGTTGCTCTTTGGCTTCCCAGGAGTCATTTCCGTTTTCTACAGGGGGTGACCGCTTCTGCAATTTTATCCATTTTTCGGTGGAACCAGCCCTTTACAGGTACTGCTAACAGATTTCGGTCAATACACTCCGAATGTGGCAAAAAGCGTTAGCTGGCTGGCCCAGGATGTCCGCTCCTACCCATGCCTCATGCACCCCGACATCGTTTCGCGCCAAAATCGATGGGCCAAACTGGGCCGCATTCGTCGCCAACACGCCAAATCCTGTCCGCATCAACCCTCCGGCTCCCCCGGGCAGGCCCATCCGTAGCTGTTTGCTCGCTACATGCTGACACGTCAACGGTTGCAAGAGTCCCAGATTCCCCACCTAAGATTGTTGGGATGGCTTTTGTGGGCCTACAGCAGGTGTGGGGTGTCAACCGGGGTGTTGATAGGACTTTGCGCGGCGTCTCTGAGAGGATTGGCAACGGTTAGCCGCCAATTATGGTCGTTGTCAGGCTGAAGAAAGCATGGCGCGGCCTGGGCGACTGGGCTGAGTCGCCTTCATCCGATGTTCTGGACAGGACCGCCTATGCTCGGTAGGGCTCGGCAGCCAGCGCCAATATGTTCTGCCGAGCCCTGAGCAACAACTCGTATGAGGGATGGTCCCGCGACAGCCGGATGATCAGCCTCCTGGCGTGCGCATCACCCGTCCCGGAAGGGCTATCAGCGCGAAGCGCACTGCCTTGAGTCGTCTGCTCACCCACTGTCCACCCAACACCAGACGCTTCATCGCAGAGCTCAAGTTGAACGCCAGCACCGCTATGGCCCACCATGCAGCGTTGGCTCCGAACAGCCTCGACGGGAGCCTGCCCCCTGCAAGGTCACTCTTGAGAACGCTATGGACCTCCTCGCCCTTGCCGCATCTCTGCCTTGACCACCAGATCACCTCATCTCCCGCAAGAGTCCGGTTCGTCACCACTCCGAAGACCTTGAACCAACCCCTGTTGGACAACTCCATCGCGGGGAAGGGCATCTTCATCTGCCCCTCCATTGCTGGCAGCGGCTGTTCGATCAACCGCTCCCTGGTGGCCATGAACCGGTACTCAGGGCTGTTCTTGGAGTGGCCTATCCAGTTGGGTACGAAGTTCACCTCCGCCCACTCCTGACCCGTCTCGACCCGGTTGGAGCCCGGCTTGTGCAGCACGTGCCAGTCTTCCTCGGCAACCTCGGACACCGCACGGCGGAACTCAGCCGTCACGTCAACCCCTACCGCAAACTCGATCACTCCGAACCTCTCGTCTCTGCCCTCGGCGCAGTACCGCAGCAACTCCTGCTGATACCCTGCCGTGTCAGACCTCAGCATGACCTTGGCCACCCCAACAGGCAGATGTCCCAGAGCCTCCTTCAACACTCGAAGCTGCTGATGGCCCGCAGGCACGTTGCCGTCTCGAAACTCCGAGTGCACCACCAGGTCGGCCTCTGCCCAGTAGGTCGTGAGCGGCTGATACGCCCTGTACTTCTTGTAGCTGTACAGCGCCTCCTTCTTGTGGCTCTCCACCAGGCAGGCGTCCATGTCCAGCGTGGCCTGGGTATGAGGCGAACGGCTCTGTACGAAGTCCACCAGTCCGGCGTTCACCTTTCCCAGCCCCTTCAAAGCGTCGTTGGGGGAAGGGATGAATGCTCTGTGCGCCTCCCGTTTGGCCTCCTCACCTGCGTCGTGGAACCTCTCCAGATACCGGAACACCACCGAGTCTGACGGCACGCTCCGCCAACGCTCTCCGCGCCATCTCGCCTTCAGCGCCCTGCGCTCCCTGCGACGCATCCCATGGGTCTCGGCATGTCGAAGTACCCTGCACAAACCTGCGTCCTTCTCCAGGACCTCCAGGTCCATCACCGACTCACCGCCTGCCAGGTTCAGCAGTATCAGCGACGTGATTATCTGGCTGTCCGTCCAGCCCTGACCACCTCCCCGCAGACCCACGCGGCGCTCCACCGACGACCTCAAACCCGCTACGTGCATCAACTCTACGTACGTCATCAGCCCCGACAATGCTGTCATACCCGTCGTACTCTTCTCCTCTTCGTACTGGAACGCCAGTAAGCCTTGCTTCATAATAGGTGCACCTCGTTGGTGATGGTTTGTCCGTACAACAAAACATCTTAGCCCGCATCGCGTCGGGCTCCAACGAGGTCAGAAGTGGCTCCGGAAATCTGAACAGGGGGATAAGTGGAATCGCTGCCTGATTGAGGGCATGATAGTGCTCTCGGAGACAGGAGCGAGAGATGAGCAGACGACCCCGCCGTAACCACTCGGCAGAGTTCAAGGCGAAGGTGGCTCTTGCCGCAGTACGCGGCGACCGGACACTTTCGGAGCTGGCAAGCCAGTTCGATGTGCACCCGAACCAGATCACGCAATGGAAGACCCAGTTGCTGGATCGGGCGGCGCAGTTATTTGGCGCCGGGACAGGGCAGGCTGAAAAGCCGGTAGATATGAAGGTCCTTCACGCTAAGATCGGTGAGCTTGCGTTGGAGAACGATTTTTTAGAGGCCGCGCTCACGAAGGCGGGATTGCCGGGCGCAAGGCGATGATCGACCGCGATCACAAGCTGCCTCTCGCCCGCCAGGCAAAGGCAGTGGGCATCAGCCGCGGGAGCATCTACTACCGGCCACGGCCGGTGGGCGAAGCCGGTCTCGGACTGATGCGCCGCATCGATGAGCTGCACCTTGAGTATCCGTTTGCAGGCAGTAGGATGATGCGAGGCCTGCTCCGCCAGGAGGGACTCTCCTCCGGGCGTAGACACATCGCCACACTGATGCGGCGGATGGGCATCGAGGCGCTGTACCGCAAGCCCAACACCAGCCGGCGACGGCCCGGCCATACGGTGTATCCGTACCTGCTGCGCGGGCTTGAGGTGAGCAGGCCCAACCAGGTGTGGGCAATGGATATCACGTACATTCCGATGGCCAGGGGGTTCGTGTACCTAGCCGCAGTGATGGACTGGCATAGCCGCAAGGTGCTGGCCTGGCGGGTATCGGTCACAATGGACACAGACTTCTGTGTGGAGGCGCTCGAAGAATCCCTGGGACGCCACGGCGCGCCGGAGATATTCAACACAGATCAGGGAAGCCAGTTCACAAGTGATGCCTTCACCGGCCTGCTGAAAGCCAGTGAGATCCAGATCAGTATGGACGGGAAGGGGGGCTGGAAGGATAACGTGTTCGTCGAACGACTGTGGAAGAGCGTCAAGTACGAGGAGGTGTACCTGAGAGCCTACGAATCGGTCCCGGAAGCCAGAACTGGACTCGGGCGGTACTTCGAGTTTTACAATGCCGGACGGCCCCATTCGAGCCTTGGGGGAATGACGCCGGACCAGTTCTTTGACAGAGCGCCTGCCGAGTCCGCGGCGGCCTAACGCACGGCAGCGCGATTCCACTTATCAAACCGGGCAGCGCTGTTCAGACAAACGAGACCACCTCTGTCTTCCTCTTATCTAGGTGGGGAATCTTGGTATATACCATAGAAGCACTGAAGCTGGAGCGGCAAAGCAGGGAGTTGCAAGCGCCAACTGGTCACCAAGGTTACCGGCCGCCCATAGCATGGAGGCAGTTTGACGAACACAGCGCCTATCCTTGAGGTTCACGACCTGGTGAAGGACTTCGGCGGAGTGCGGGCCGTTGACCATTGCTCCCTGCGGATCAAGCGGGGCGCGATCACGGGGATAATCGGCCCCAATGGGGCGGGCAAGACGACTTTGTTCAACCTGGTTTCCGGCGCGATGTCTCCGACCAGCGGGCAAGTCATCTTCGACGGCCGGCGCATCGACAAGATGGGAATGCACCAGACTTTCGGTCTGGGCCTTGTGCGCACCTTCCAGATCCCTAGGGAGATGAAGCGCATGACGGTGCTGGAAAACCTTATGCTGGTACCCACTCCACAGACGGGCGAACACATCTGGGCATCTTGGTTGATGCCCCTGAAAGTGGCCCGTGAGGAGCGCCAGATCGAGGTACAGGCGATGGAAATCTTGGAGCTGCTCACCCTATCTCACCTGGCCGACGAGTACGCCGGGAATCTGTCCGGCGGCCAGAAGAAGCTGCTGGAGCTAGCACGCGTCCTTATGGCCAAGCCCAAGATGGTGCTATTGGACGAACCCGGTGCCGGAGTCAACCGTACGCTGCTTCAAGGCATCTCGCAGAACATACTTCTGGCCAGCGTCGAGCGGGACATCACGTTCGTAATCATTGAGCACGACATGAGATTCGTCATGGCTATGTGCGACCCGATTATCGTCATGGCCAACGGCGCCGTAATTGCGGAAGGAACGCCGCTTCAGGTGCGGCAAAACCCGCAGGTGCTGGAAGCATATCTGGGAGGCTCAACCGGTGACACTGCTTGATGCCTGCGGCGTAGTGGCCGGGTATGGAGAGACCGAGATACTGCACGGTGTGTCCATTACCGTGGGCATGGGCGAGGTCGTCACGATCATCGGCCCCAACGGCTGTGGGAAATCCACCTTGATGAAGGCCATTGTAGGTCTGATTCGGATGCGATCGGGCAGCATCATGTTCCGGGGCGAGGACATATCTGGGATTCAACCGGATCAGGCGGTGCGCACTGGCTTGTCCTATGTCCCCCAAACCGGCAACATCTTTCCTTCACTGAGCATCCGGGAGAACCTGGATATGGGCGCTTTCATCCGTCGCGACGACTACCGGGGACGCATCGACGAGATGTTCGAAATCTTCCCAGACCTTGCCATGCGGCCGGGCCGCATGGCGGGAACCCTGTCGGGTGGCCAGCGCCAGATGCTGGCCCTCGCCCGCGCGCTGATGCTGGACCCTGCGCTGATACTGCTGGACGAACCCTCCGCCGGGCTCTCTCCAGAGAAGATGGGCCTGGTCTTCGAGCGCATCAGGGACATTAATCGAAGCGGCGTAGCCGTGCTGCTGGTAGAGCAAAACGCCCGCGAAGCGCTGCGAATGTCGCACCGAGGCTACGTTCTGGTTGCGGGGGAAAACCGGCTGGACGACACCGGCCCTGACCTGCTGGACAACCCGCAAGTAGCCAGTCTGTACCTAGGAGGCTAATCAAGACGTGCGCTCAGAAAGCCAGAGATGACTACCCTCCGCGATACCTCCCGACAAATCGGCTCGGCCTGGACGCCAGCGCACACCACTGCCGTCATAGTGTTGGCGGCGCTGGCCATTGGCTTCCTGCCTTTCGTCAAGATGGGACTGGTGGTCAACGGCATTTTCATCGGGGCCATCATCGCCCTGGGCGCTATCGGCTTGACCCTGATCTACGGCATTCTCAAATTCGCCAACATCGCTCACGGCGACTATATGACCTTGGGAGCATACGCCGCGCTGTTCATTGTCGGCAGCCTGCTTCCGAAGATTGGAGTTGAGGGCGAGGGTCTGGGGCCATTCACATTCGGCTACCCTCTGCTCATTGCCTTGCCGATTGCGGCGGCGGTCATCGCCGCGGCGGCGGTCGCTCTGGACGTGGTAGTGTACCGTCGGCTGCGGGACCGGGGCACGAATGCCGTAGTGGTTTCAATGGCCTCGCTGGGAGTAGCCATCGCGCTGCGCGGGCTAGTGCACCTGATTTGGGGAGGAGATGTCCAGCGCTTGCCGAGGGAGACCCGGCAGGTGTTTCACCTGCCCATGGACGTGCGGATACCACCGGACGCTATCTTCATCGCCATCGTGGCCGTCATCCTCGTGGCGGCGGTGTATCTGGTGCTGAGCCGCAGCAAAATGGGTAAGGCCATGCGTGCTACAGCGGACAACCCCGACCTAGCCCTGGTCAGCGGCATCGGTACCCAGCGCGTCATATGGTGGACTTGGATAATGGGCGCGGCCTTAGCCGCCACTGCCGGCATCCTGCTGGCCGTATTTCAGGCGAACATGCTGCCCATAATGGGCTGGAAGTTCCTCATCCCTCTGTTCGCCGCCGTAATCCTGGGCGGCACCGGAAACCCATACGGCGCGCTGGTGGGTGCCTTCGTCATCGGAGTAACGTCTGAAGTTTCGACTCAATGGATCAACCCCAGCTACAAACCCGCGGCAGCCTTCGCGCTGATGATTATGGTGCTGCTGGTGCGGCCGCGCGGAATTTTGGGAGGAGCACGGAGCTGAGTTGGAAGTAATCGGCGTCCTCGATTACCTGGTGGGCTTCGCCATCATGGCGGGTATCTATTCCGTCTTCTCCCTGGGGCTGAACGTTCAGTGGGGGTTCACCGGGCTATTCAACATCGGAATCGCCGGATTTTTTGCGCTGGGCGCCTACGCATCGGCGCTGTTGACCACCTCGTCGCCGGACCCGACGCTGTTCGAGGACTTCAAGTTCGGCGGCAACTGGTCCAGTCTGAGCTATCTGGACTTGGGCATCGACGTCTGGTTCGTCTTTGGACTGGTGGCGGCAGCATTGTGCTGCGGAGTGTTTGCGCTGGTCATTGGCTACGTTGCTCTGCGGCTGCGCGACGATTATCTGGCGATAGCCACGCTGGGAATCGCCGAGACAGTACGCCTCTTATTCCTGAACGAAAAGTGGCTGGCCAACGGCTCCAAGGGGCTGTACAGAATCCCAAAGTTTCTGGGCGACTGGATAGCGCCGGACATCTACAACTACCTGTATCTAGCGGTAGTGATCGTCACGCTGGCGGCGCTCTATCTGGCGGTGCAACAGGCGGTCAACTCTCCCTGGGGACGGGTGCTGAGGGCCATTCGCGAGGACGAGACGGCCGCCGAAGCCAGCGGTAAGGATGTATTCAAGTTCAAGCTCCAGGCGTTCATCATGGGCGCGATGATCATGGGTATCGGCGGCGCGCTTTATGCCCACCACATCCGCTTTCTCTCCCCGCTAACCTTCGACCCGCTGCTCGCTACCTTCGTGATCTGGGCCATGCTGATGGTGGGCGGCTCCGCCAACAACAAGGGGGCAATCCTGGGAGCGTTCGTGGTGTGGGGAATCTGGACCGGCACGCAGTCCCTGCCCGGCATACTTTCCGATCCCAGCTCCCGACTCTTCATGATAGGCGCGCTCATCGTGGCGGTGATCCTGCTGCGCCCCGGCGGCATCCTGAGCGAGCAGCGCCATGTCGCCCGACGCGGGTTCCCTCCAGATGCTGCTGGCTAGGGATGGCGAACGCGACGATGGTCCAACTCGCTTGATCCGTGGCGATGTGCCCGCGCCGAATAACATGCGCCGGGTCGCCGAGAATCTGCTCTCAGCGTCCCGGCGCAATCGCTAGGAGTCTAGTTTCGGCCCGCGCTGGATTTATTGGCCCAAGTCAACCGGCACTTGGCGATCCGAAACGATCTCGCCGCCTTCGATCTTCCACACTTCGATGTGGCCTGTGATGACGTCACCGTTCTCGTCCAAGTCAACCGAGCCGGCAGCTCCCTCGTAGTTAATGTCCTTGCCATCGGCGATCAGCTCCATGGCCCGCTTGATGCCCTCCTCTCCGGGCCTCACCACCTCGCCGGGGGGATTGGCCACGTCCCGGAGGGCGTCGCGAATAGCGGCAGAGTCCGTGGTGGTGCCGGCCTTGGCCGCAGCCAAGCCGATAAGGATCATCGCGTCATAGGTTTCGTTCATGAAGGGATGCTCAGGCTCCATGTCGTAGGTCCTCACATAGGAGTCGATGAACGCCTGGGTTGACGGGTTGGCCTCGAAGCCCGGCCCGGTGCCATAGCTGCCTTCCAGAAGGTCCCAGCCGATGACTGCGAAAGATTCGGGGATCTTGGTGCCGTCCACGAACAGGAAGGTGTCCGCATAACCGCCTTCCAGGGCCTCGCGTAGGTAAACCTCGGCCTGCTGGTAGCTGATAGCGATCAGGACGTCAGGGTCGCCTTCGGTGGCCTTCGCCAACTCGGAAGCGAAGGTAGGCTGGCTATCTTCGTGAGGCACCGAAGCGATTACCGTGCCACCCAATGCGGTAAACGATTCCGTGAACTGGGCCGCCAACCCTTCCCCATATGCGTTATTGATGTACAGGATGCCCGCGCTCTCGTAGCCCAACTCCTTGGCCAAATCCGCCAGAACCACGCCCTGAGAGGCGTCGGACAGTGAAGTACGGAACAGGAAATCGTTATCTTCCAGCACGGTTATGGCGGGCGCGGTCGATGCGCCGGAAACTTGCAGCACGCCGTTGGGGACGGTCACCGAAGTGGCGACAGGTATAGTTACACCGCTCGCCAACGCCCCCACGATCGCCACCACTCCCTGGACATTCACCAACTCCTCAGCCGCGGACACACCCTGGACCGGATTCACCGCGGTGTCGCGGTGAACCAAGACCACGGAGCCGCCCTGGATGCCGCCAGCACGGTTGATGTGGTCCGCCGCCAGGCCGATGCTGTCTGAGTGGGACTCGCCGAAGTAGGACAGCGACCCGGTGAGGGCGTTGAGGTGGCCGACAATCAACGGATCAGGCACCTTTTCGGGTTCACTCTCGCAAGCGGCCACTGCCACAGTAAAAACGGCAAGCAGAGCAACTACCACCAAACGGAACTTATCGATCTTGAACACCTTTCCTCCTCCTCAGGCTGACGCCATTTGCCAACCAGGATGAACGGGTTGAATGCAAAGGAGATTCGTCTCCTCAATACATTTCATATGATACGTCGTCGCCCTCTGATCAACAACGATTGCCCTGCTGCCGGTCTACCGGCCTGTCAGGAAGTTTACCTCTATGCTGAATGTCTCGGCGTGGATATCGTTCACCCCGGTGGAGTGTTAAGTGGCCGGCGCTCTGCGGAAGCCTTTCGAACATGGTCGCTGTCCGGCCTGCTCCGCCATCGATGAACACGAGGTACGGTTCTGTTGCCTCTCGTACCATCCAGAACCGAACATCAGGCCATCGTGCTTGACTACCCACGTGTGCTTCTGCTCTTCCTTCTCAGTTGTAGGGTTCAGATAGACGTAACCGACCCACTACCACATTCGCCTGACGATTGGTGAGTATAACGGATTCTGATAATCAAGGGGGGCGTGCGCAACTACGCCGAAGCATTGGGGGCAGCCCTGCTATAGCGCCAGCCTAAACCTGAGCACGAAGGTTCTAAGGTTTGTACGTTTGCCAAAGTTTGTACAGACACGGAATCCAGAATGCCTTCACGCCCTAGCTTTACGAGCAGTTTCCCGTGGAAGTGCTCCTAATTGAGCGCTTGACGCCATATGGCGCACTGGCTACAGTATCGCTACCACCCCTATCGCTTCGGCGGTAGGGTCGAGACCGTCCCTCAGGGCGGTCTCTGTCATTGTAAGGTGTAGCGGTTGATCAACAGCGTCGGAATAGACGGCTTCAATCTCTACTACCGCGCCCCAAGGACACGCCGCCAAGTCCAGGGAGTACCACCCGCGTTGACTGACTCAGCCTGCCGTTTCCGTCCCACCATCCAGGGTTATGACCTCCCCCGGCCTGAGTCTGTCCGTCCCGCGGTTGGCTATCGACCAGCAGACCTGCCCATAGAGCGCGGCTTCACCAGCCCTCAGAAGCTCTTCAAGGGTCTGGGTCTGTGGCGCCCTTGCTTTCTCTCCGTGCTTCTTCTTGGGCATGTCAAATCCTGAGGTGATGTTCCGACCCGGCAGGCCCGCCACGGTCATTGAGAGTCTGGGCTGCAAGCGCCTTCGCGCTCCGGTTGCTGAAGCAGACCCGGTCGGCACCAGCTGCTATCTTCAACCCCACGTATCCCACATGTCTTGTAGCGCCTTGACGAACCCCCGCGCTTTCTTCACGGACCACTGTTCCGGCTGCGGTCCGAACAGGAGCACCCGCCCGTTCTGGCATTTGAAATCCTTGAGCTTCGCGGACTTCAGCCAGTCAAGGATGCCTGTATATGTCGGCGCCAGCTTCGCTCCGAAGAGACCGTCGGGAACGTTGTAGAGGAGGCACTCGATGAAATAGGAGGGGGCATCCTCCTTGGTAAGCACAGCCTTGCTGACCAGCTTGTTCCGGGCCTCCTTGAACATGCGGGTGGTCCTCTTGAACCGGTTGTTCGTGGCCTGTTCCTTCTTCGACCCTCGCTGATGGTGCTGCTCCGGATAGCTCACGACCCAGCGTCTCTCGTCGGGAAGATAGAAACCTATGCCCTCTTTGTGGCTCAGCGTCACCACGAGGTCGGCGTCGGCCGGTATCTTGCCTTTCGGCACCTTTATCGACTTTCGGCCGCTCTTCACGGCCTTCCCAAATCTGGCCATCATCGCCTTCATTGCATGGTCTCGAAATGACTGCCAGCGTTCCAATGCAAACCGATGGGAACCGTCTTCCTGAAGCTGTTCTCCGGAAAGGGCGACCACGTGAGCCTTAAGCTTGGACGCCAACCGGACGACCACATCGACGTCGCTGTCCCCGCCCAGATTGGTGTCGTTCTTGTAGGAGCCCTGTAGGAATACTTCGTACTTGAACTGCGACAACCCCTTGTGGGCGTCCAGAGCCTCGCGGATGGGGACGTGGGCCTGCTTAAAGGCCGTCCCAGCCTGATGATGGCTCCACTTGGAGAATGTACGTTCAGGGATGGACATATCGCCTCCAGCGTAACAGGTGACGAACTCCAGCAGCCTGTGCAGGCCGACCCCATCCCGGTGGACCCCATCCGCCACCGGAGTGCCTGAGTGGGTAGAGTTGGTTAGGGAGCGGGAGCTGACGCTGCCCCCGGCCAGGTCCCCTGGGACTGGGCTGACCGGCAGGATGAGCTCCGGCGACGGACGCGGGAGCTGAACCGGGTGCGGGTGGAGCGGAACCGGGCGATACTGAGGCTGTGGCTGCGGAAGGTCTTCACCCTTCGGACTGTGGCGCAAGTGAGTACACCTATAGAACTATACGCCGAATGATATATAATATGTACATTGCATAAGGAGTTCTCGAATGGGTGCACAGTCACGGGTCTCTAGGTGGGGAACCAGCCTAGCAGTCCGTATTCCCAAGTCTATTGCACAGCAGTTAGGGGTTAGGGAAGGTTCGACCGTCGAGATGGATGCACGCGGCGATCACGTTGTGCTGCGCAAGAAGTCGTATGACTTAGAGGGCCTCTTGGCGGAGGTGACAGACGATAATCTCCATCCTGAGCATAGCAGCAGTTCACCGCAAGGCGAAGAAGAATGGTAGATGGTGCATACATTCCTGATAGGGGTGACGTAGTGTGGTTGTGCCTAGCATCGCACGCTGGGCTCGAGCAGGCCGGAGACAGCCCCGCTTTAATTCTGAGCCCCAAAGCCTACAATGAGAGAACGAACCTCTCGCTGTGTTGCCCTATCACAACCGAAGCGAATGGGTATCCGTTTGAAGTCAATTTTCATGGCGGAAGTCCTATGGCGGGAGTCGCCCTGGCCGACCAGATCAAGAGCGTGAACTGGCAGGCTAGGCATGCTCGTTTCAGTTGTCACGCTCCGCCAAATGTAGTCAGCGAAGTTTTGGAGAAGGTCAAGGTCCTGTTGGAATGAGAGAAGGCACACGCCTATGTGGAATTGTATGGATAGAGATGGGCCGCAAGCATGCCCACCCAGGACTGGCTGATAGCCGTCCTAGGCACTTGACGTCGAAAGCCCGCGAGGTCCGATAGCGTGGAAGATCTGTTCAGCAAGAAACCGATTCTTAATTCTCCGTACGATCCTCCAGGGAGGCATTGGGAGCTTGACGCCCAAGGCCAGCCGACCCAGAAGATCGTTGACAACCGACGTGTAGCGGATTTCATCACTCCGATCCCGAAACCCCGAAAGCGCAAAAAAGAACAACAGGCCTTTGTGTTTGAAGGCAAGGGACTCTCGACAGAAGACCAGCAGTACGAGTCTGTAACCACCATTGTCAACGGCATCCGCCAACAGGTAGATGCGTGGCGTATGCTTCCCAGTCCAAATGACTGGGGCGTCACACCAGAAACGGCGAAGCTTCTGCAGCACTGGCGACATCACAAGTTCAGTGGGTTCCGCCCCTTCTTCTGCCAGGTCGAGGCTGTCGAAACCGTTATCTGGCTCACTGAAGTTGCGCCGAAGCTGAGGCCAACTGGACGAAGATTCCTGGACAACCTGGTGGCTGCCAATCATGAAGCAAACCCAGAACTGATACGGTTGGCCTTGAAGTTGGCAACCGGTGCCGGAAAGACCACAGTTATGGCGATGCTTATCGCCTGGCAGACCATTAATGCAGTACGGCGGCCCGGAAGCAATAGGTTCACTCGAGGCTTTCTCGTAGTCGCACCAGGTATCACCATCAAGGACCGGTTGCGGGTTCTGCAACCCAACGATCCTGATAGCTACTATGCCAGCCGTGAGCTGGTCCCAGCAGACATGCTCGACGATCTCAACAGGGCCAAGATTGTCATTACTAATTTCCACGCATTCAAATTGCGGGAAACCATGAACGTTTCAAGCGGGGGCCGAGCTCTACTGCAAGGTAGAGGGCCTGAACTAAAGACAATCGAGACCGAAGGCCAGATGATCCAGAGGGTAATGCCTGGCCTCATGGGGATCAAGAACATCTTGGTTCTTAATGACGAAGGACACCACTGCTATCGCCAGAAGGTCGGGAGTGATGAAGAGGGAACTCTTAAGGGGGAAGACCGCAAGGAAGCCGAAAAGAACACCGAAGAGGCCCGCATCTGGATATCTGGGCTCGAGACTGTCAAGCAGAAACTGGGTCTACAGCAGGTCATAGACCTGTCCGCCACACCCTTCTTCCTGCGAGGCTCAGGTTATGCCGAGGGAACTCTCTTTCCATGGACGGTGAGTGACTTCTCCCTGATGGATGCCATTGAATGCGGTATCGTGAAGCTGCCTCGGGTGCCGGTGTCAGACAACATCCCTGGCGGAGATATGCCGAAATTCCGGGCTCTATGGGAAAACATCCGTCCGCGAATGCCGCGGGCGGGTCGTGGCAAGTCTTCGGTTCTCGACCCTCTGAGCATCCCTGTCGAGCTGCAGACTGCCCTGGAAGCGTTATACGGTCACTATGAAAAGACTTACGAGCTATGGGACCAAGCCGGGGTGCCTGTCCCGCCCTGCTTCATCATTGTTTGCAACAACACCTCCACTTCCAAGCTGGTCTACGACTACATCTCCGGCTTCCATCGTGAGAATCAAGATGGATCGACCTCCCTGATAAATGGGCGGTTAGAGTTGTTCCGTAACTTCGACGAATACGGCAACCAGCTGGCCCGCCCTCGCACACTGCTCATAGACAGTGAGCAGCTTGAATCCGGTGATGCATTGGACCCCAAGTTTCGCACCATGGCCGCCTCTGAAATTGAGCGATTCCGCCGAGAAAGGCTTCAACGCTCGGGCGACCGGGTCCAGGCCGACAACATCTCAGACCAGGACTTGCTGAGGGAAGTAATGAACACCGTTGGCAAGGAGAACACCCTCGGCGGTTCCATCCGCTGCGTCGTGTCGGTCTCTATGCTCACTGAGGGTTGGGACGCTAATACGGTGACGCACGTATTGGGTGTGAGGGCATTTGGGACTCAGCTTCTGTGTGAGCAAGTCATCGGCCGGGCACTGCGGCGCCAGTCATACGATCTGAACGAGGACTAACCTATTCAATGTGGAGTATGCCGAGGTGCTGGGCGTTCCCTTCGACTTTACAGCCAGGCCCGTGGTTGCTCCACCCCAGCGTCCTCGCCAGACGGTTCAGGTCAGGGCTGTCCGACCCGACCGAGATCACTTGGAGATTCGATTCCCCCGTGTGCAGGGATACCGTGTTGAGCTTCCCAAGGAGGAGCTTAGAGCTGAGTTTACTGAGGATTCAATACTGAAGTTGACGCCTGACCTGGTCGGTCCGACCGTTACCAGGAACCAGGGCATCATTGGCGAAGGTATCGACCTCAGCCTCGTGCACACGGGTGATCTGAGGATGTCAACCCTACTGATGCACCTGACGCAACGTCTACTGTTCACAAAGTGGCGTGATCCGAACGAAGAGCCGAAGCTGCATCTATTCGGCAAGCTAAAGGGGATTGTCAAGGAGTGGATCGATAACAGACTACAGTGCCAAGGCGGTACCTATCCGGCCCAGCTCATGTACCAGGAGTTGGCTGATATGGCTTGCGAGCGAATTGCTGCTGCCATCACCCGAGCCCATGCAGGGGAACGTCCTGTCAAAGCAATGCTGGACCCCTTCAATCCTACTGGCTTCACCGCGCATGTGAACTTCAGCACGTCTAAAGAGTCCCGTTGGGAGACTGACCACCGCAGATGTCATATCAATTGGGTCATCCTAGATAGCGACTGGGAAGCAGAGTTCTGCCGTGTCGTCGAAGCTCATCCTAGGGTGAAGGGGTACGTGAAGAATCACAACCTGGGCCTCGAAGTGCCTTATAGGTACGGTTCCAGCACCCGTACCTACATCCCTGACTTCATTGTTCAGGTAGACGACGGCAGCCAAAGCACCGTGAATGTTGTTGTAGAGATTAAGGGCTACCGAGGCGAAGATGCAAAGGTCAAGAAGGACACCATGGAAACCTTCTGGATCCCTGGTGTAAACAACCTCGGCTCGTACGGACAATGGACTTTCGCTGAGTTCACCGACGTGTATGAGATAGAGCGTGAATTCGATGAGATGGTGGGTCAGGCCTCAGCGCGTACCCAGGACCTGGCTGCCAGCACTCCGGCCACAGGTGTGAAGGTACAGTCATGACTGAAACGAGAATCACGAAGAGCACGACGCTAGAGCTGTTGCGGGCAAACAAGGCTACGCTAGAGGAGCGCTTCGGCATCACGGCATTGGCACTCTTTGGCTCGACGGCACGCGACCAAGCGAGGGGTGATAGCGATATCGACATACTGGTCAGGTTCGAGGGGCCAGCTACCTCAAAGCAATACTTCGGGTTGCAGTTCTACCTGGAGGACCTCCTTGGCTGCCCGGTAGACCTGGTTACCCAGAAAGCACTTCGCAAAGAGCTGCGTCCGTATGTTGAAGCTGAGGCTGTGGATGTCTAGCGCTGGACAGGCATCAAGGGAGTGGCGTTTCCACGTCCAAGACATGATTGACTTCTGTCAAAGAGTGCTGTCCTACACGGATGGTATGGACCAGAACACCTTTGTCAACAACTCACTGGTTTACGACGCCACGCTGCGCAACCTAGAGCTCATAGGTGAAGCTGCAACCCAGATTCCAGATACTGCGCGTGACGCCCATCCTGAAATACCCTGGCGCGCCATCATTGGAACGCGAAATCGGGTTATTCACGCTTATCTCGGTATAGACGACGACATCATCTGGAGCATCATTCACGACGATATCCCCGCCATGCTCCCCGATCTACACAAATTGGCGGAGTTGGTCGAGTAGGGACATAGTGAAAAGATGCCCAGAAAAGTAAGAGCAAAGACCAAGTACGTCGAGACAATCAAGCACGAGAAGGCTTCGCGCAGGAACCTCCCCAGCGTCGAGCACCAGCCCCTCATGGACGAGACGGAGAAGAGCCCCGTCCAGCTCGCCTATGAGCGGCGCAACCGGGACTTGGACCCGCAGCTGGTCTGGCGGGGTAAGGACGAGCAGGACTGGTCCGACCTGGTCGTGAATGCGCCGCCCCTGTATATCCAGGAGCGAATACATCCCAAGGTGCTCATCGACGACCTGATGCGCCAGTCCAAGAACGGTAGCAGGCCCGACGAGTACCAGACCGACATGTTCGCCGACTTCAATGGCCTCCCCTCCGAGTCCGCCAAGACTGAGTTCTACCAGCACGATGCTAACTGGTCCAACCGCATGATTCTGGGCGATAGCCTACAGGTGATTGGGTCCCTCGGGGAGCGGGAGGGCTTACGGGGAAAGGTGCAGTGCATCTACATCGATCCACCCTATGGCATTCGGTTCAACTCCAACTTCCAGTGGTCAACTACCAGCCGCGATGTACGCGATGGCAACCGGGACCACATCACCCGGGAGCCGGAGCAGGTCAAGGCCTTTAGGGACACGTGGCGTGATGGCATTCACTCCTATCTGACCTACCTCCGCGACCGTCTAACCGTGGCTAGGGATTTGCTTACCGAGTCAGGCTCCATCTTCGTCCAGATAGGTGACGAGAATGTCCATCGTGTCCGCGCTCTGATGGACGAAGTGTTTGGTGATGAAAACTTTGTCGCCCAGATTACTTTCCGAGTGAAAAGTCCCCTCCAGGTCTCAGATTTGGCCAGAACGACGGATTTCCTGCTTTGGTATAGCCGTAACAAGACCACTCTAAAATTCAGGCAGCCACGGATTCCAAAATCTCTCGACAACCACCCCGAGTTTTCTCTCGCTATGCTCGGGGATGGACAGACGGTCAGTAAGCTCAGTGCAGCTGGTTCGAAGAGTGCGAGATTCTTTACCGCCCAAAACCTTGCTTCGTCTGGATATACAGCATCGTGCATGTACGATTTCGAGATTGAGGGAAAAGCGTACACCTACCCCAGAGGCAAGAGCTGGAAGACGCATGAGCCTGGAATGGAACGACTGCGCCGGGCCGGTCGGTTGCATCCCCTAGTGACGAGCCTCAGATGGCGATATTTCTTCGATGACGCCCCAAGCGAAGTCATTACTGATGTTTGGCTCGACACCTTTGCCGCCTCAGACAAGTCCTATGTTGTTCAAACCGCCACCGATGTAGTTAAACGATGCTGGGGACTTGCTCGTTCCAAGTCTCGGTCGAGGGGGTAGTGAGCGACGGGCCTACATCCGGTCCCATCTCGACGGCGGCTCCTGCGGCCACCCGGACGCCAACTGCTGCCCCGGCAGCGTCATCCCCAGCGGCGACCCCTCCGCCTGCTACTCGCGTCGCAACGCCAACACCAAGGCCCACGCCAACGCCGCCCCCGACGCAGACTCCGACCGCGGCCCCACCTCCCACGCCGGTGCCATCAGGTCAGGTGGTCATCGACTGCATCTTCTACGACGGTCGAGTTCCCAGATCGGAGGCTGACGAGTACGTCCAGATCAGCAATCGGGGGCAGGCCGCCGTGAACCTTCTCGGCTGGGTCCTGGTCGACGTTGATGAAGGAAATCCGTCGTTATTCTTCCCTGACTTCACGCTGGGCTCAGGACAGGCAGTCAGGGTGTACACAAACGAGATTCATCCAGAGTCGGGTGGGTTCAGCTTCGGCTCTGGCAGGGCCGTGTGGAACAACCGCGATCCCGACAGGGCCAACCTGATCGATAACAACGGCAACCTTGTTTCGTCCAAGAGCTACCCACCTGGATGCTAGGCGCGGTGGTTGTCGATTGTCGTCAAGGGCTGAAAAGAATCGTCGGTTGGTGGGCCTGACGAGGACCGGCACCGGCTTGATAGCGACCGTGACGGTACACCCTGCACGGGGCTACCGAGGGCGCCGTGAAATTGCTGTTACCGCTCTTCCTACCTAATGAGGACCCGGTCGTTCAAGGTGCCTGTGGTAGACTGCACCCGCCCGGGATCCTGAACTGGCAGGGGGATTCTGCTGGTGGTGAAGCGTAAGCGGACGCCCAAGAAGTTGCCCGAACTCTACGCGCTGCTGATCTGCGAGCGGGCTCTCCTAGATGAAGATAAGTCAGCAAGCCTGATACGGGTTATCGATACCTTCACGCTTCAGCATTTAGGCGAGCTTCCCTTAAAAGGTGTCGAACTGACGCCAATGCTGACCATGACGGTCTACACCCGTTGGGGGAATGCAGTCGGCGACTTCACCCACGAATTGAGAATAGTTACGCCGTCTGGCGGCAACTTGGGCGGCAGGAAGGTGCAATTCTCATTGAAGGGCGACTTCCCGTTCCACCAAGTCCGGTGGAACCTCCAAGTCGCGGTACCTGGCCCCGGAATCTATAAAGCTCAAGCTTGGATCGAAGGCCAGATGATCCGGGAGTATCCGTTTCGAGTTGTTTTCGAGCAGTCTAGTCTCGGGCAAACGAGGCTTCCGAGTGTGTAGCCGCGGTAGATGCTGCGGTTTGAGCGTATCTATATGCGGCCGTCACGGCGCCAACATTCACGGCCTGGCTCGTGTCTACCCATCGTTCAAGCAGGCCAGCTAACCAATGCCTGAGATCGAGACGTTCAATGAAGCCGTCTGCGCGATGAACAAGAGCGCTCTCAAGTTCATCGGCGGCCTCACGTTGATCAGGTGACAAATCCCATTGGCACAAGGCAAGGAAATCCCGAAGGTCATCCTCGGAGACTTGTCCGGATATGTACCGTCGCATGAGCTCTTCGATGGATGAGGTCAAGAACCACGCCTCCGATCACCAGCGGGTGATCTTATCCGACCCTTTACGGTACGGGATTCTACGAGAGTTGGATCTCGAGAGCAAGCTCTCCGGTTTCATCGAGGTCGAAAAATCGCTTTCCTCTGGCCGTCCTAAATATATTGTACCAACTGGCGATCTTCCCCCAGGGACGAGGTCACAGTTCGCAACATATCGCATTAAAGCCAATGGTTGGAAGCTGGTACGCACGCATCGCTATGTGACGTCAGACGGGACGCCTATCACCGATGAGGATCCCTTGTACATCAGGATCGACGATGTAACGTTCGTCCGAGAGAAGGACTACGTGGATCGATCAGGCTTCATCCGGCACGCATAGTGCGGATCCGACCGCTTCGTCGATGCAGAGCTGACAGCGCCGACGGCTAAGTCGGTGAGTCGGTACGCTCCTCGTCGCCTGAGCCGCTTTCAGCAAACCCCGCATCCGTCAGCTTCGTCCAGAGGGTCCCGGGCGGCAGCCCCAGCTCCCGTGCCGCCAGCCTGATGCCACGATGCCGCTGCCAAGCGTCGTAAATTCGCTGTAGGTCAACTTCACGCCGTGGCCGCCCTCGTGGGCGGTTGGGCTGGTTGGTGACCATGAACACCGAATCTGCGCCCAGCGGAACACCCACCTCTTCGTGGTGCTCGCCAATGGTCCGGTTCATAGGCTTTACCCCCTTGCTGTCTCGAATCCTCTAAGATAGCCACATGGAAAAAGCTTGCGTTATTCTCGGGGCGGGCGCCTCGTGGGATTGTCATAGCGGGGGGACTGGGATCCTCGACAAGCGGTGGCAGCCTCCCCTTGCGAAGGATCTGTTTTCGATCGACGCGAACTTGGTCTTTGAGCCCATACTCAAGCATTATCCTGGTGCCCGTGATCTCGCCCAGGAGCTTGCGCTAAAGGTACCGGATGGTGTTGTCGCCCTAGAACAGCTGCTTCGGTTCTACGCAAACTCGACCGACAAAGATACGCGTGAGCGATTTAAGGAAATTCCTCCGTATCTCCGGGACATTATCGGGACGGCAAGTCGGGCATACACGGAGCTACCGGGCACGCACATGACACTAGTGCACGGGCTTCTGAAAAGGATCCCACATGAAGTCCTGTTTCTGGTGCTCAACTATGACACCCTCTTGGAGCAGGCCTTGCAGCGATGGATGAAAGTGAGTTTCGTATCCATCGAGGATTATGTGTGGACTGAGCGCCGGCCTAATCCTTTGAACACTAAGGTCGTGAAACTCCACGGCTCGGTGAACTGGTTCACGCCGATGCGGATCGGGGCTGATTGGCGAGACGCGGTTCGTCGAGTTGACGTCGACCGTAACTACATCAAACAGAACGGTATCGTCGTCATCAACAACGACGCTGGGCGATCGGAAAACATGCGTGACCCCGATGGGCTCTTCGCCTACCCGGTGCTGACTGTGCCGGTGGCGGGCAAGGCGTTGGATGCATCACTCTGTCCGGACGACCACTTGGGGTTCGCTCAATCTTTTCTGACGGAATGTCGCAAATTCTTGATCGCGGGCACTAGGGGCCTTGATGACGACCTCATGACTCTCCTGGAGGAAAATGTCAGCAAGGATCGGCCTCCAGAGGTTATTCATTACGTTGGCGCGACCGACAACGACATCCAGGAGACGCGGAGCAACTTTGAGGAGAAGGTGCCAGTTCTCAGCACAGGCAAACGGGCGAACTTCCATCGTGGGTTCAAGGACTACGTCTCAAGGCATCTCGATTCATTCCTCATGGCTTAGATGAACGTCGTCGTTTGACGGCCTCTTGGTCGGGCTGAGCCGGTACCGCTCGCTGTGACGTTGCGCGAACCTACTGGGCCTTTGCCGTGTCGTCCTTACGGGGAGGGCGGCGACGGGCTACCGTCTTGCTCGACGGTCTCGGATGTTTTAGCCCCATGCCGCCCTGCCTCTATCTTCTGTATCACCGACACGCCCAAGTTCACAACCACATGGGCTTCTCCGACCCCGGGCTTCGGCAGACTCCTGGCGAGCGCGATGTCGGCGGCTCTATGGCGGTCCCGCGGCTTGAGGTCGTCGTCAACGGCGTCGTCCGCTACTTTCTGAACGATCTCCTCGAGGCGGCCAGCGAGATAGGCCAACGCCCGTTCATTGGCGCTCTCGGGCATCTTGCCGATGCGAACGTACTGAGCCTCGATGAGCTGGCCGTCGTCTGTCATCACGATGACCCGTGGGCTCGGGGTCTCTTCGTGGGGAACGACGTCGTTGTTGCTCTCGTCGCCGCCCACAGCTAGTCCCCTCTGGCCTCGTCCATCACACTGTGCGGGCCTTGCGATGCTTGCATCTCTCTCTTGGTGCGGTTGATACCCCTCACGACCGCTGCCATCGACAAAAGGGTCAGCTCCCATGGGTCTGTCCCCGCATCTCCGAGCGACCCATCAAGCCAGTCGGTGTAGGCACGGCCAACATCAAAGAGATGGCGGCCGGTCGCGTTTATGCAGCCTTGGATCTCGTCGTACTCGGTCGGAGGGTCCACCCGCCAGATGTCACGAGCAATCAGGATTAGCTCCATCGCCCGACCTCTTGTTTCACCCCGCCATGGCCGGCTGTTGAAAATCTCCTCCCGCGTGCCTGTGAATCGCTCGCGATCCAAGTGCTCCGGCACAAACATCAAGCCGAGCCATCGGCGCCGTTCCCTGATCTTTTCTAAAGTGGCACTCACCCATTCGGGGTACGTTGGGGCGTCAACCGTTCGGTCTAGGTAAGAGCAGTCCAGGTTATGGGCCAAAAGCCACTCGACACGATCAGCCTGGAGGCTACCGTGGCGATCACGAAGGAAGTCCAGCCATTCAGTAGCGTTCATGCCTCGATGCGCCGGTCCTGCTCGTCCAGTTGCAGGATGCGCCGCGCTTGTCCAGGCCAGTCCCATTGCTGGATTGCTGAAGCCGTTCGGTTGGGTACAGCCCGCGACAACTCGAACGGCGATGCGGCCGCGATCTTCTCCAACGTGTCGAACCCGGCGTCACGCAGCGCCAGCCAGTCGGGCCGGCTGATGCGGTTGCCAGCTCCGTTCGACAGCACCCTGATCTTCTCGTCCGCCGGCAGCGCCCGCCATGCCGTGTGTTGCGTGAACGGGTGGACCGGCGACTTGCCCAACAAGAGCGTCATGTCCTCATCGAGCGCGGGATCTTGGGAACGGTAGTAGAGCTGCGCGATTCCAACCCGGCGCTCGATCTCCTTGACGAACTGGTAGGCGTTCAAGCGGTTGCTCTGCTGGTTCAACCACTGGTCGGCTTCACCTCGCCGGAGTGCAGCGCGGTAGTCCTCGAACGCCGCGGGAGCCCATTCGGGGAATCCCTGGAACACAGGCGCCACGCGGTGCAAGTCCCACCACTGGACCTCCCGCATCTGGTCGTAGAGCTCCGACACGTTCCACGCCAGCGTGTCTTCTTCGAGTTGGGCGCCGGCGTTCCTGTCAACGTAGGCTCGCTGCTCCTCAGTCCAGTCGGCCTCGAGGCCGGCGAGCCTATCGTTGAAGATGTTGAAGTCCACCAGGCCCGTACCCTCGTTCATCGCGCCGCCCTTCTCAATGGGCTGCTGGAACAAGTCCCAATACTGGAAGAGCGCACGGTCCAGCGGCGACTTCACCTTGTCTAGGTCGCGCCCCTCGGTGAACAGGCTGTAGTCACGGTTGAGCTGCGCCCGTTCGTCCACCGCCCGTTGCAGGACACGCGATCGAGCGTCCAGGTACTCCTGGGCCGCACCAGGCTTGTTCTGCGCCATCCGCTCACTCCACAGGTCCGCCAGCTTCCCGAGCGCGCCGTCCCGCCGCACCGTGATCTCGTTACCCTCGCGGAACCCCTCGCCGCGACTGCCTCGTGTGTCCTGCCGGATGCGCTCGAACACGTCGGGGAAGTCTTGCTCGAGGCGTCGCTTCTGCTCTATGTTCGCGTCCGCAAGTTTCACGCCTTCGCGGTCCAGCATCAGGCGGTCAGCCTCTTCACGGGCAAGCTCGTTGCGGCCACGTCCGCCGAAGAACTCCGACGTCGCTCGCGTCACACGCCCCAGGGTGGTGCCGCCGCCCTCGAACAGACTCTGGATGTAGAGCGGGACGAAGTTCTCGCCAATGACGCGCTTCGTGAGCGACAGAAGCCCGTCACGGGACGGCTCACCAACAACATTGCGTCCTGTGAACAGGTCCGTCGTCGTCGCGATGCCGGCCGCAAATTGGCTCCGGGCCCAGCGGAACCCTGGGTTGGCTTCGCCGAGCTGCAGTAGGTTCTCGGGGTTGCTCACGATGCGGGCCATGAACTTGACGTCCGACAGCACTTTGGAGCCCGGCCCGACCTTCTGACCCGCAATCTCAATCGTAAGAAACTCGCTTGAAGTCGGGTCCAGATGGGCTGTCTGGCCCAAGGCCTCCGTGATCGCGATATAGGCTCCTGTCGTTCCGATGATGGCCTTTCCCATGGCCTCTACCGCCAAACGTCCCCGCACGCCGCCCTGGCCGAACGCACCACGCATCGCGTCGAACTCGATACTCGCGATGGCCCTGCGGTAGCGCGGCGCCAACAGCACGGCCGCCTCGAACTGCTGCTGAACGGCGCTCACGCCAAGCCGCTTGGACGATGTGAGGCCGCGAAACGCGTTGATGAACTGCTCGATGTCCGCGATCTGCGCCGCCGTGTGGCCCGGACGGACCAGAGCGTCACGCATCAGCACCCCGGACACATCTAACGCCGTCTCAAAGCCTCGTTGGAAGGGCTTCAGTGGCTTCGCCAGCGTGCCGAGTAGCCCTTTGGAGAAAACCCCGCTCTGTAGCGCCTCCGTAAACTCGTTGCCCGACGAGCTCATGATGACAGCGCGATTTTCCTTAATGAACCGAGGGTGTCGGGCCATGAAACGCGGAAGGGTGTCCGGGTCCACGATGGCCCTCATGCTGTGAACGAACGCTTGCGGCCATACTGCCGCCGTCTTGAGATTCGTTGGGACCAGCGTTTGCCCTGCCGCGAAGAGAAGTTGAATGAGAAACTGGCTGGCATCACCCGCGAGCACAAACAGCCGTTGCGCGGCGTTGGCCTTGTTGATCGTGGACAGGATGTCCCACGAGCGGTCGTCAAAGGCCCGTGTGAGCTTCTCAGCGGCTTCCTTGGCCCCAGGACCGACGAAGACGCGGCCTTGGAACGCTGGGACATTCACCGTGGCCTCAGAGAACGCTCTGGAGCCCGCCTGCGCCGACCGTGACTCGAACTCCCGTAGGAACCACTCCGACATGCGCTTGTCGGCCACACGCCGATACGCGGCCTTGATGTTGAGCGCTAGGGCGTCAGTCTCGGGAAGGTAGCGGTAGCCCGCTTCGATGGCCGTCTGCACGTCGGGAAAGCGCCGTTGCTGCTCGAACGCAGCCTTACTCCCAGGCGAACCGGGCCCTGAGCCCACGAGCGCCGTACTCTTCACCTGACCATCGGGCCCGACGAGGGCGTAGACGCGGCGCCCAGCGTACTGCCCGCCCTCCTCGAACGTGAGCTCGGGAACCTTGATGCCGTTGTCCTTGAGATACGTCAGCTTCGCCTCTTCCAATTCCCGCAAGGCCGCGACCCACCGCTGCTGCTCGTCCGTAAGATCGTAGCGGCCGGGATTCGTCCGGATGTCGTTCAGCGCCTTGCCCTTCAACGGCCCCTTCGCGATCAAGCCCGCGTTGTCGAAATCACCGAATAGCTTCTCCTCACGCCCTACGTTGTCGACCAGACTCATCAAGCCGGCGACCCTATTGTCGCCCTCATCGCGCAGAATGGCCCGCCCCACGATGGCCCGTTCCGCGGGATCGTCCGCGATGGCCGCGGGGTTGAAGCGGCTCTGCACTTGCCGGATCCCGGGAAGGTTCGCAACCCGTCGTGCGAAGTCCGGACGCGTCGCGATACCCACGGCCTCGCCGAAGTCTTGCAGGTCGGGCAGCACCGGGGTGGTTCGAGCTGGTGGTGGCGCTCCTTGTCGCGGAGGCTGGCCCCGCCCTCCACCACCACCACGATCGCCACCACTCGCCTGCGGCCGTCGTGGTACAGTTCGCGGCCTGATGCGACCACCGCCGCGCTCCTCCTTAACCAGCGTGTCGAGCACGGGATGAAGCCGGTCAGCTTCTCGCCTGATCGTGTCGGCCGTGATGTCGGCGCCACGCTTCGCAATAGCCCCGCCCGTTGGCAGAAACGCGAAGAAGTCGGCGGCAAGCTCGGCCGGCCATCGAATGCCTGGGTGGACTTCAGCCCACCGCTCGCGGGCCTCCTCGAGGCTGCGTGGGGCTTGTCCTGTCGCAACCAACGTCAACTCTCCCAACAAGCTCTTCAAGGCCAGGTCGTAGGCGTTCAGAGACTGGCTGAGGGCCTTACCCGGCACGAGTAGGCTTCCGCCTTCACGGACGCCGGGACCAAGCGGAGCAGGGCGTCTCTGGCCCGTGACGTCGGCGGTACGTTGCCGCACGTCTTGGAACGACCCCACGGGGTCGGAAGCCCCGCTCACGATCTCCCCCACCTTCCCGGCGACGGTGCTTGCCGTGCGCGAGAGGGGGCTTTCGATCAGGTCGAGCAGTCGTGGGATGCCCAGGCCGAAGGAACGGCGGCGGTCCAGTTGGAAGTTCGTCTCGATCTCGTTGTTGAGTTCGCGGGCAGTCTCCAGCGGCCAGCCGGCTTGAATGAGCGAGCCGATCCGCTGGTCACGGGTAAGTTGGCTCAACTGCTGCGCGTCGGGGTCGCTCCGACGCGTCGTGAAGCCCACGTTACGCAGCCGGTCGACGTCGATGTCGGCCTGGGCAAGTGCGTCCCGCTGCTGCCGCATGAGCTCACCGGGGGGCGTTGGCGTAAAGCGGCGGCGGAGTATCTCGACCCGGCGGGCCCTCTCCTCCCGCTGGTCGTCGTCGTCGTCGTCCTCATCTTTGTCTTCACGACCCAACGCTCCAGAGCGGGCAAGCAGCGTCGCTCTCTCGTCGTCCTGATCTTCGGGGAATCGGCTCGTCGTCACGATGTCTGCCCTCCGGTGGCGCGGCGCTTGTCCTCTTCGGCCTTTCTTCGCTCCTCCTCCGCAAGTCGGCTCCCCGCGAGGTTGGCCTCCTGCTGCTCGGCGAGGGCTTGCGCCCGCTGCCCGAGCGTCCTGAGCTTGATCGGGTCGTCCTTCTCAAGCTCGAACAGTTCATCCTCAAGTTGTTGTCTACGGTCCCCCAACGCCCTACCACGAGCCGCTGTCTCCCTCGCCTCGGGATCCTCCGACTCAAGGAAAGCCTGTCGCCGTTCGATTTCGGCCTGCTGGATGCCCCCAGTGACGGTCAGCGGCGGCCCCCCGCCCGCTTGGCCTAGGAACTGGCCCGCGATCCCCTCGGAGCCACCCGCCGTGGTGATCGTCGGCGGCGCAACGAACGGTTCCTGCCCGGTACGTATCCGCACTTGGTTTTGTGTGGCCTCGGCGGTGAACTGGAGCCGTTCGGCTTCCACCAGGCCGGCACGAGCATCGGCCAACTCACGAGAAAGCCGCTCCTGGTCCCCGGCTATTGTGGCCGACCCCAATTCCGTCTCAAGCCGCTGAATGTCTCTTTGGGTCTGTGCGACGACGCCAGGGGCATTGAGAGCGGCTGTGTCAGCCGTCGCGATCTCCTGGTCCAGTGCGTTCCCCCTCGCCTCGGGCCCAAGCCCCTCGAGCTGCTGTCGCACGGCGGCAATCCTTTGCTCAAGTTCCGCAACCTCGCCTCGAGCCCCGGCTGCCGTCGCCTGAGCGAACTGTGTCTCAAGCTCTTGCAGTTCTCTAGCAAGCGCCGTAGCCGCGGGGGTCGCGAGGTTTCGCGGCCCCTGACGTTCACGGAGGACATCCTGTGCGACACGCTGGAGACCACCCGCGGCCCTCAGTCCCGCAGCGGTCTCCGGACTAACAGCACCAGGCGGGGCTTCCAATAGGTCAGCCGTCGCCTCTTCCTCGAGCCGTTTCAGTTGGTCAAGGCCACGCTGAATGTTGCGGGCCCGATCGGACAGGGGGTCCAGCCCCGCGAGCTCGTTCTGGAGCCGGAGCCGAAGGTCGCCAAAGAAGCGTTGTACGCCGGCCTCGGGGTACTCGTTCGCTATGAGCTGCGCTACGGTCAGATCGCTGTCCCCCATCACAACGGCGCTCTCGCCAGGTGTTGAGCGAACGACTTGTTGAAGTACGAACGGTATCTCCTGGTCCAAGAATTGGCGCTCCGTCATAACAGCGCCGCGCCCCTCTTCGACAAACTGGTCGCCCAGGGGTCGGCGCTTTCGGGCCAGAGCATCCGCGGCCTTTTGTAAATGGTCCCGCTGGCGTTGCGGACGGTTTGGGTCACGGGCAGCTTGTTCCAGTTGCGCAGTCCACCCGTCGAGGGTTTCGTCGATTCTTCCACGACGCTTGGCGTTCGCCTTCACCGCGGCGTCTACTGCGGTCACGTGCTGCCGAGCCTCGCTGAGAGCGTCCTTGCCGTCCGACACAAATTCTGAATCGGCGTTCGGGCCGACTATGACCCCCTCGGTGGCACGCTCAAGGATCGGCGCGTATTGAGCGAGTAGGTAGCTCGACGCCGCGCTGTCAGCGAACCCTTCAATCGCCTTCCTGGTCTCGTTCCCAGGCTCAACGGCACCGTTCAACACTCGGCGGGCGGCTTCGTTAGTCGCCTGAACGTAGAAGGCATGAAATCTTTCCCATTCCGCTGCCCCCGCATCCTCAAGGTCTTCGATTAGGACACCGAATACAGCGCTATCATGCCCGTCCGCCGCCTGCTCAAACCGCTTGAACTTCGCCACAATGGAGTCGAAGACACGGAAGAATTCGTCCTGTTGCGCGTCGAAGAGGACATCGCCAACGCGCTCCAGGAATCCCCCACCGAGTAGCCCGTGAAGATTGGCCGCTTTCGCCTCGTCGGAGCGGTCCTTGAATAGTTCGCTGATGGTCTCGTCGTAGAGGGCATCAGCCTCGTTGTGTGTCAGCAGTCCCGACTTGGCGAAGGCGTCCGCCGTCTCCCTCACGCGCTCCTCGGGCGTGGCTCTGTCGAGCGTCGGGGGGAGGCCGATTCTGAGGTTGCGTAGATCCTCAACGAGGGCCGGCGACACGACCCGCCCGCCTTCCGGGTCCGGGCCCAACGCCGCCGTGTCGGTGTAGGCGTTCAGACGATCAAGCCGCTCACGGGCCGGCAGGCTTCGGACGTCCCCGAGAAAGCCCTCGAGCACGGCGCTGAACTCGTCGTCGGAGTCGAACTGGTTGCTGATCGGCGGCGAGTTCAGGTAGTCCACAAGGGCCCGCGTCAGTTGAGCCATGGACCCTTGATGCTCGACCGTTACATCGCCAATGAACGCGGCGAAGCCGCCCCCAGGCTGGAATGCGCCATCAGCGCCGAGAGCGCCCCAAGCCGATGCGATCCCTTCTGCGTCCCCCGGCGCCGCGTTGAGTTGACCGCGGACTTCTTTCAAGATCGCGTTGCGGGTTTCGTCGTCTACGTCAGGGCGCTCTCGGAGGTGGGCGGAGATCGCCCCGACCCAGTGGTCTACCGCGTCGGAGGAACCCCCGCGGCTGAAGTCCAAGCCCTCGAAGTTGAACGTCACCGCCCCGTTGCCATCGCTCGTAACAGCAGGCTGGCCATCAGCGGTGGGAGTGCTGTCGAACGTGAGGCTGTCCCACGGGATCGCAGGAGCCGTAGCGTCCTGTTGGCCTTCCTGTTCCTTTTCTTCTGTGTCAGTTCCGTTGCCCAATGCGCCTTACCTCCATCATTGGTGTGCTACGGAGTCTTTGAAAGACTCACTAGTGGGTTTTGTGTTTCGTTAGCGAAAAGACAATGCCTTGTCTATTTCAAAACTTGGATCAAGGCCAACGGCCAGCCAAGATTTTGTAAAGCCTTCGATGGCCCGCGCCCAAGCGGTTTTGCGTCCACCACCGCTCTAGTGCTTTGATGCCAGGGGCGAGCTCCGGCTTGTCCTCAAGCTCTGCTAGCTTCTCGGCGGCCGCGTCAGCCGCGGCGTCCATGATGTTCTGCGTCTTTTCATCAATTGCCATTCGTTCACTCCTTGCGTTCGTTTAGCAGGTGTTCTGACCCGCAGTACCGCAACCCGTTCCTTCCCTCCGTCACGATGGCCTCTTCGTCACATCCTGGAGCGGAGCAGGACTCTTCATGGACCTCGCAGAGCGGCATTAGGATTTCCCCGGAAGGCAACGTGGCGACGCCGTAGACGTAGGGCTCTGCGGCGCACTCTGGGGCAGCGCAGGGGCCACGAGCGATCATCTCCGCGACAACGAACGCTCGGTTAGCCTTCAGCTCTGCCTGGAGGGGTTCAGAAACCCGAGAGCGCGGATTGGCAGTGAAAGACCACATGCCTGCGGCGGTCTGCACCAAACGGAGCGCGACATCGGCTTCCGCACAACGTCGTAGAAGCGCCTCCAGAACGCCCGGGTTATCCCTTCGACGCCGTAGGTAGTCCACAACCTCGTCCCGGTCGGCACGGATGGCAGCCTTCATCTCGGGAGTCACAGCGGCCGCAGGCCGCGCCACGATGTCGGACCCGTCGAGTTCAAGCCAAACGCCGGCCTCATTGGCCTTTCTGACTATCTCGGCGACGTCAGCGTTCACAGTCGCACCTCGTCGTCGCCCTTCAACGCGGCGGGCTCGTGAACGGGCCCAGGGACATCCGCGCCCGTCTGTTGGGTGTCCAACGGCGGGAAATCGGCAGCGTTACCGACTCCGTTTTGTTTCGCTTTCTCTTCGGCAGGCAACATGGGAACGCCAGCTTCAGGGAAGGTGTCGAACAGCAAGGCGGCATCGCGGTGTTCGGGCAGCATCTGGAACTGGTTCGCCGACCCCTTCTTTTCCTCCAGGCGCTCGATGATCTTGAGTGCCTGAAGGTCCTCGAGGGTCCGGGCTGTGGTCGTCGGCGGGAGTTGGGCTCTAGTCGCAACCGTGGGACTCGCTAAGGGACCATTGGCGTCGCGAAGGGCTCGTATGACCTTCCACCGCACGAACGGGATACAGTCCACGGCCACTCGAGCGATCAGTTTCAACTCGGTCTCGGTTGGCTGTTCTTTCCCGTGAACAAGCGTTATGCCCTGCAGCAGAGCAAAAAGCTGCTTTGCGAATCTCGCGGGCCCTTCAGGTTCAGGTGCATACTCGAGTTCGCGTCTGGAGCCGTCGCGTACCACGGCAGAACGGGCCCTGGTCGTGAAGTCTGCGACGGCCGCCAGCCAGTCCTTGAACACTTTCGGCGCCTTCACCGGGACGGCGGGAATTCCAGCTAGGAACGTTGCCGTCGCAGCTCGCAACTCCTGGCGCATCGAGTCGTCGCTCTTCGACTCTTCGTTCTCAATTGCTTTCTTCGCCGAGCCCGGCCGGCTCTCGGGCGCCAAGCGAAGGAGCAGGAAGCGCGGGCCGAGGATCGCCATGACGGCATGCGCCTTGTCGATGACTGGAGTTACACCTGCGAGGAAGCCTAGCCGGCCCTTCCAGTGGAGCTCTTTCCCGGTGCCCCAGGTGTCATCGTACTTGCCGTCAAAGATCTCTCGTAGTTGCGCCAGGATGGCCTGGCGGGCCTCGAATGGCATCTCAAGGATGGTGGTGAAGTCCTTAAACGCCATGATCTCGCTGTTTAGTCGGGCAAGCAGGCTTGGCTCTTCGCCCTTCACGTCAAGGCCGCTCGCAAGGGTATGGGGTGTCAACTTTGAGATCGCGTAGACACCTTCCAAGTCCTCCGTGAGCCGCACGAGCTCGGTCTTGAGCGACGACGGGGCTGCGACGATCAGGAGCCACGACGGGATCCCGCCGAGATCATGGGCCTTGAGCGAGCCGAGCACGATCGACACGGCGTCTGTGTCTTCGAGTTCGAGCCATCCCTGGATGAAGTGCTTGTACTCCTCGAACGTTGCGACTTTGCCCGTGAAGACCCACTCCCCATCTGGCGATGACTCAGGAGCGGTCGTTACCGTTAGACCCGAAGGGGCAACCCGTATGGCCTCATCAAAGGCGAGCAGCACCTTTTCGTCGATCTCGCAACCAGCCTCCTTCGAGTCCTTTGCAAACTTTGCTCTAGAACGCTGGCCGGTGAGGCTGATCTTGTCCCTGGCGATGAGGGCAGGAGGGCCATCGTGTCCATTCTTGTATACCGAGACTGTGCAGCGAATCGATTCACGGTCGCGTACCACTCCTTCAGCAATGACCATGACGTCGGCATTCGTATGGGTCCAAGCTCTCTGTGCCGTGTTGTAGGTGATTTCCATCAGGACACCGACACGTTGAATGTGACCAACCGGTCCCGTGGTGCCTCAACGCCTAGCTTGCGGGCTAACGACCAGATCCCCCGACCGGCGCCACACCCCGACCAACACAGCCAGGCCCCAGTCTCGACGTTCAGGCCAAACGATGCTTTCCGATCCCCGTGACGGTGCTGTTCAGGCCAAGGGCAATGAAAGCTCAACTCGGAGCCATGCCCCCGGGCGCTCTCACGGCCTCCTAGCTGGGCGATCACAGCCTCTATGAGCGTGCCGTCGACTGGGAGTACGGCCGCGTGGCGCACAGGGGGCCTGTGGCGCTTCGCCTGCTCATCCCGCCAAACCTTCGCCAAGGGCTCGGGGAGCGCATCCAGGTCGGACAGGGCGATGTCCCGCGGGCCTTTGCCGCGTACCCATTCGTACGGGCGGCCCGAGGAATGCACGCTAGGGGGTACCGTGATGCAGCCTGCACCAAGGAAGTCCACGTCGCCTCCAGGACCGAGCTTCACGAATCGGCCGGAGATGCCGGCGGGTCGGCGGTAGAAAACGTGTGGCCAGCCACCGCGGCGCCACTGAATCCATGTTCGTGCCGTACTCGTCACGCCCTGTTCTCGTAGCCATCCAAGCCCGCCGTCACCGTCAACCTCGACCACGACAACGGGGCTCGTGTCCAAGTGCCACGCCCAGTTCGGGCGCTGGCAGACGTCGAAAACCTGCGCGGCTTCCTCAGTAGTCTCCACTGGCCACATTGAACTCGTGCCCGGCATCGCGATCGGTCGTTTGCTCCCAGGCCATTGCGGCACTAAACGAAGGCCGTAGTCCAAGAGCACTCGAACTTCAGGCGCGAGGGCCATCAGTCCGTCTCGGGCCCACCAGCGCCGATGAGTTCCAGCAACTGGCGACGAAGGATGTAGACCTTAGATTTTCCTAGGCGAACCGAAGGAATTGTCCCCTCCGCGATCCCACTGCGAACCGCTCTCTCGCCGATTTTCAACAGCTTTGCGGCTTCTGGAACCTTGATCAGGTTATCGGCCGGGCTGGCGTTCGCCTTCGTCGTCATTGCCATGCGTTCCTTTCCATTGCCTTACACAACCCACGGTAAGGCCGTCGACGGGCGGAATGAAAGGGACGCGACCCCCACAAATTCCCCTTTTAGGGGCGACGTAACCCCCACAAATTCCAAAGGCGGCGGGGCGACGCAACCCCCACAAATTCGCCCATTGATATTCATTGTTTCGTGGTCTAAGATATGCTCATGCTTCTAAACACGAGAGAACACAAGGCTGGTTTTACACGGTTTCAACGTCTGTGTGAGCGACGAGAGCGAGAGGGGACATGGGCAAACGCCTTTGCTCGGGAGTTGTGTATGGGTTTGCTAGAGCAGCAGTTGTACCCCGGCGAGCTAGCCCGAATGATCAACCAGCACAGCGAGAGCGTCAGGTATTGGACGAAAGGAAGGTCGTCAGCGTCGAGGCGCACAGCCGAGAGGCTGGAACGGGTGATTGGGCTCACACCTGGACGTCTCGTTCAGTTCGCCGGGCGATCTGAGGACCAGGCCAAAAAGCGAATGAAGCGCATGTGGGATAACCGCCGCCGGAAAGCGGGATCCCTCGAGGCTCGGTACGAGCGTCTCATGGCCGGCGCCTATAACAAGGGCAAGTCTCCCCGAGAGTCTTTGAAAAAGGCTGTTGCCGCTCAGACCCGCAAGGGGATAGTAACAACGATCAGGGGCCGGCTACGTAGATCGCTCGCATTTATCGGATACCCTGGTCCCCTCGGGAGCGGATCATTTGTCGAGTGTCGGGGATGTCGGAAGCCTCTTTACCGACCAGGCAGTCGATTCAAAAACTGGCAGACACACTGGCATCAGGATTGTTGGCGGGAGAGCCTGCGGGCAAACCCTGGAGGCTACCGGCCTCCGCGTAAGGCGGGAACGTCCATCTCCGATCGCGTCCGGCTCACGCTTCTTCATGACGGGCTAGGGAAGACTGTGGGCCAGCTAGCGATGGAGGTCTACGAGGCGTCCGATCCGGCTGCTGCTGACGCGATAGGTGAGCGAATCCGCCGCGGTCGACGTGACCTGCAGGGCCTTACCTGGGGGCGGCTGTTCCCGGCCTGGGGGCTACCCTCGACGCACATTCACAAGGTTCTCAGGGCCTTCCCGGTCAACGAGGTTCTTCAGATGGCGGCGGGGGTCCATCCATTGTCAGGGTTCACCGACACGACCGCGATTGCCAGGATCGCTCCACAAGGTGCTCAACCTTTGGTGGGCCTCATTGTCGGACAGTCCGAACTCTCTCAACTAGTAGCCGAGCACGTTAACCAACGTTTCCAGACTATTCACGAGGCGGCTGTGTCAGTAGGTATTACACAAACAACGCTGAGGGACGTCATGACGGGGCGGCATCAGGTCTTCAGAAACACAACCTGGGCAGCCTTGAGTCAACTCACGGGCCGCTCTATTGACGACCTTCGCCCCCTCAACGCCGGTGAGCGGAGCGGCATGCTGCAGACGCATTGGCGCCGGCGAGAGAACTACAATCGACCGACGTTGGCGGGCACCCTTGCGGTTCCCCTCAGCGAGCTTTCTGCGGAGCACCCCACGTGGGGTGCCACCCGGCTCCACAGAGCATTAGACGACGAAGGGTGGACATGCTCTAAAGAGACGGTCAGCACGGTGCTGGCGACCATTCGTGATCACTGCCCAGTATGTGAAGGGCGCGGGGACCGGCATGACTTCCGCCAACACCGTGCACCTGGACAGACGCCGCTTAGCAACACCAACGACATCTGGATGGTGACCGCCCAAAACACGGCGCGGCAGCTCGCGACGGGGGGCAAGATCGTTACGATTGACGACGTAGTTGCCGTTGTGGGTCCGCCACCACGGAACGCGTCGTCCGTTGCTAACATCTTCCTGAATTCCCGTTTTTGGCGACGGACGGGCTCGATCAAGAAGACGAATGGTCCAGGCGGCCGCACTCGCACCCTTGCCACCTGGGAACTCGCGGGCGACAACTAAAACCCTGCCATCCAGCCGTTGCTTGAGGACGAGGTGCGCCCGCTACCATCGTCGCCGTGCAATACGTCGACACCCACGCCGACCCGCATCGAGCTCCGATGTGTGCCGATATTTTCGGACGACTGCCAGCTCGATGCGGGCACAAGGCGAGCTCCTCACCCGAAAACTCACCCCCCCCCGTCATACACGCTTTTTCGAGCGCGCCTGACCTGGGGTAACTCACCCCAAAAGTCGGAAAACCTTGGGCGATGCATTTCGGGGGGTCCCTAGCTTAATAGGGGTACGTCGGCTTGCTTACCCCCGTCACCCCGGGGGTACCCCCTTTTCCTCCACCGTTTGTGCTATTTCTGTGTAGGATCAACACTTGACAAAGGATTGACGTACGTCTATGTTTCTGTTGTGTCAATGTGAGGCTGTAAAAGGAAAGGAGGAACGACTAGGGGAGGCGCAACACTATCGGCGGATAAGGTTAGGAAGTGGGAGCGCCAGGGGATTTGGGCCCCTGACGCCCCGTTAGGAGGCAATGATGACGAAGACACCATCGCCCAACAACAGTATAGCGAACGTAGGACTACCGACGTCTGGAACGTCGTGGTGGGACGACATGGCCATGGCGGGTACCGACTCCGTGGTCAAGATCATCACGAGGGAGCTCACCAACCGTGTGACCCGTCCAATGAACACCGTACAGGTAATGGTCGAAGGAGAGCTGTTTGAATTCCTCGAGGCTAACCTGGCGCCGGTGGCGTGGCACAAGGCTTACGACATGCTCCGCGTCATAGTCGACCTCTTCAGCTTCCAACAGGTCTTCGCAACCGAAGTCGTCGGGGAGTGCCTGGCGCGCTTCGGCAGAGGAACCGGCTCGTTGGAAGGCATCCTGCAGGAGTGTTTCATCGCTTCGGGGTATGACCTGGACGAAATCAAGCTGTTGAACCGAGACGCGTTAAGGGCCCACGACGACGGCGAAAGGGTGCGCAGCATCCTTCCAGACCTCGACCTTGCGGACCCGGAAGCCGTCTGGACCTACGAATACAAGGACAAGCGCAAGAAGTAGTCAGCCTTCGGGGTAGGGGACCACCAACCCTACCCCGGAAAGGACAGCTATTGGGTTTTATCACAGTCAGCCAAGCCATGGACAGAACCGGCTACAGCAAAGCCTGGATCAATCGCCTTATACAACATGGTCGCCTACGGGCTCGACGAGTCGGCCCTGTCTGGACTATCAGTGAGGCGTCCCTAGCTGCCTTTATGAAGCTTGACCGGCCACCGCATCGACCGCCAGGCAAGCGACGTCGACGGAAGGAGCAATCATCGTGAAGAAGCGACAGACACGACGTCAGGGCCACATTCGGCAGCGAGGCCCCCGAGCGTTCGAGATCGCCGTCAACCTGGGCTCGGATGCCAACGGCAAGCGACGCCGCAAGGTCGAGACGATCCACGGCAGCCGAGCGGACGCACAACGCCGGCTCCGTGAACTGCAGACAGCCCAGGACCGCGGCCTGTCTATTGCCTCGGAGAAGTGGACAGTCGAGCAGTGGATGCACCGTTGGTTGAACGAGAAGGTGGCTTCCAGCGCGTCTCAGACCACCCAAGACCGTTACGAAGAGAACACGAGAGGTTATATCGTCCCGGCCATGGGACACATCCTTCTACACCGTTTGACGCCCGCCGACGTCGAGACCTTCCAAAGCGACCTTCTGGCGAGAGGATTGGCACCAAGGACAGTCCAACTCGCCCACCAGGTGCTGTCGGGCGCCCTTCGTTGGGCCTACCGTCTGGACATGATCCCCCGGATCGTTACCGAAGTCGTCTCCATACCCAAGCCAGCCAAAGGCGGAGAGCTCGAACTACCCGACGCCACCACCGTCCGCCGCATCCTCGAGCACGCCCGGGAGACCGGCGACCAATACCATGTGGCTCTCCATACCCTAACGGCGACGGGAGCCCGCCGCGGTGAAGTCCTGGCGCTCAACTGGAGCTCCGTGGACCTCGAGAGCGCAGCGATCACCATCAACAGGACTGTCGGCCGGACACGTAAGGGGATCCAGTTCGGGCCGCCAAAGTCAGACCGGAGCCGACGGCGGGTCGACATTGACCCAGAGACGGTTGGGCTGCTTCGTGAGCACAAGGCCCGCCAGGCCGAGCACCGTCTGCGCCTGGGGCCAGCTTACGACGGCACCGAGGATCTGGTGTTCGCTGACGCGATCGGGCGGCCAGTCAATCCCCAGGCCGTGACACGAACGCTCCAGAAGCTGGCGAAGGAAGTAGGGGTCGACCACATCAAGCTCCACTCGCTTCGGCACTTCCATGCCAGCCTTCTTCTCTCCAACGGCGCGGACCTGTTCCTCGTGAGTCGCAGGCTTGGGCATAACAACATCAGCACAACCGCCAACGTCTACGGTCATTTGATCGAGGGCCGGCAGAAGCAAGCCGCGGCAATGTTCGCGGAGGCCATGCGGAGAGCTTGAAACATGGCCCGTTTTGAACGTTGGGCGGCAACTGGGCGGCAAACCAGCTATCTGACACCGCGACCAACAGAACTAGGCTACAGAAATAGCCCCGATGGTATACTTGGTGGCCGAAAAACCCGTGTCCGTATACCGGACAAAGAGACGACCATGACAACCCCTTGCGACGGCCTTCGGGTCGTCGATTTCACCAATAGTTACCCCGGCGCGTTGGCGACCATGGTCCTCGCCGACAGCGGAGCCGAGGTAATCAAGGTCGAGCCTCCGGGCGGCGACCCATCGCGACGGCACTACGCCTCGGTGATGTGGCATCGCGGCAAGAAGAGCGTGGTCCTCGACCTGAAGACCGAAGCTGGGCGTCGCGACGCCGTGGCGCTTGCGACTGGGGCCGACGTTGTCATCGAGTCCTTCCGCCCCGGAGTCGCCGAGCGCCTGGGGATCGGGTACGAGACGCTCTCGAAGGCGGCACCCTCGCTGGTCTATTGCAGCATCACCGGGTTCGGCCCAACGGGCCCCCTTGCGGGCCTCAAAGCCTACGAAGGTGTTGTCCACGCCGTCGCAGGTCGAATGGACGCTTTCTACACCCTGGTAGGCAAAGACGGCCCGAATTACTCCGCGCTCGGCGTGGCCAGCTACGGCGTCGCCATGACCGCTCTCCATGGGACTCTGGCGGCCCTGATGTTGCGCGATCGCACTGGAATCGGCCAGAGGGTCGAGACGAGTCTGCTCCAGGCGCTCACGTGTTTCGACCTCTGGAACTTCCTCGCCTGGCAGATCCACGAGCGCACCGGAGAGGAGGTTGCCCGGGGGTACTCTGGCCCGGTGCCGCCTTACATGACCGGGCGCAGCAAGGACGGCCACTGGTTCCAGTTTGGGAACCTGACGGTGGACACGCTCTGGAATTTCATGAGCGTGATGGGGCTCGAGGAGACCCTCTCCGACCCGCGGTTCCAGGACATGCCCGTCTTCGGTGACCCTGAAGACGCAAAGACGCTGCAACGGCTCATCCTCGAACGTGTCGTCCAGAAGACTCACGATGAGTGGATGGAGATCTTCTTGGCCCGGGACGTCGCCGCCGAGCCCTTCCGTACCACCCAGGAAGGGCTTCAGCACCCGCAGGCACTGCACAACGGCGACGTCATCGAGCTGGCGGACCCTGACGTCGGGCCCACGAAACAGCTGGGGCCAATCGCCCGGCTCTCGGAGACGCCACTCGAGATCGGCAGGCCCAGCCCTCGAGTCGGCGAGCACCAGGACGAGATCATGGCATCGTCGTCCCGAGTTGGGCACGCGCCGGTCGACGCCGGCGAGCGATTGCCCGCACATCCGCTCAGCGGCGTGACGGTACTCGAGTTCGCCACCTACATCGCCACGCCCTTCGCCACCGCGTTGCTGGCGGACCTGGGGGCGCGGGTCATCAAGATCGAGCCGATAACCGGCGATGTCTTTCGGGCGGGGCGCTTCCCACGGACGGGCAAGATGGTCCAGGGGAAAGAGGGCCTTGCTCTGGATCTGAAGGACTCCCGGGGGCAGGAAGCCGTGCACAAGTTGATCGAGAAGACCGATGTTCTCATCCACAACTTCCGGCCTGGCGTGCCGGAGCGCCTGGGAATCGACTACGAGACGGTGCGAGGGATCAATCCCCAAATCATCTATCTTTACGCCGGTGCGTACGGCTCGAGCGGCCCCCACTCCGCACGGGTCGGTTTCCACCCCATTGCAGGGGCGATCACCGGCGGGCCGCGCTACCAGTTGGGACAGGCCTTCCCTCCACCCGCTGACCGAGAAATGACCCTCGATGAAATCGACCACGTGGCCAACGTGATGCGTTTCTCTAACGAGCCCAACCCCGACCCGGTCTCGTCCCTGGCGACGGCCACATCCGCATTGCTGGCACTTTACGCCCGCGGTCGCCTGGGACGGGGCCAGTACCTGGAAACCTCGATGCTCGTCGGCAATCTCTACGCCAACGCCGACGACGCCATCTCGTACGAAGGCAAGCCCGAGCGTATGCTTCCCGATGCCGAGTTCAACGGGCTCCATGCGCTCTACCGGCTCTATCGCGCGGCCTCGGGGTGGGTCTTCCTCGCTTGTCCTCAGGAGAGCGAGTGGCGGGCCCTGGCCGCCACCACCGACCGGGGCGATCTCCTCAACGACGCAAGATTTCGCGACCGGGAGAGCCGGCTCGACCACGACCGCGAGCTCTCAGCCGAGCTGGCCGGACTGTTCCGCCAGCGCCCCGCGTCCGAGTGGCAGCAGCTTCTCACAGGCGGCGACGTTCCCTGTGTCGAAGTCTTCGAGGCCGACACCGGCCAGTTCTTCCTCTCAGCGCCCTGGGTCAAGGACGCGGGCTTCTTCGTCGAGTCCGAGCACCCGAGTACGGGGCCGTATTGGCGGTACGGTCCGACCGTGACCCTCTCGAGGTCACCCAGCGCACCGGGGCCGATGATCTACATCGGCGAGCACACGAGAGCGCTCTTGAGCGAGTTGGGCTACGACGAAAACGCCATCGCCGAGATGGAAGCGGCGAACGTGGCTGTCCAAACCGGCCCCGAAGATGCCGCAGCGGGTTAGTCCGAACCCTCACGGCTGCTCGGCGTTACCTCTTGCGAAGTGATCGCCGCAAAACCCGGGCCGACCGCCTTATCGTATGCTGTAATAGAGGTGTGACTCCCAGCCGACGATTCGTCCCTTGGGGAGATTTCATCCTCCTGTAATGCTTTCGTAATGCGACGCTGTATCCCGGCCGAGGTCGCTCGCATCACAATAATAGTAATCACCGATTCGCCGTCGGCGCCACGGCAGAGGATGCGGAGAGCGCAATAATGACCATCGAAGGACTGACATTTATCGGCGTCCTCGTCGCTTTTGCCGGCGGTCTGGTCTCCTTTGTCTCCCCCTGTGTTCTTCCTCTCGTTCCGATCTACCTGGGCCATCTCTCCGGGGTGTCGGTCCAGGATGGGAAGATCCAGGGCGGAAAGACAACCTTTTTCCACTCAGTGGGCTTCGTGCTCGGGTTCTCGATAATCTTCATCATCCTGGGCGCGACCGTGGGAGTTTTGGGCGGCACCGCCGGAGGCAACCAGGAGACGATCGCCCGCGTGGCCGGCATCATGCTCATGGCCTTCGGGCTGTACATGGCTGGGGTGTTTCGCCTACCGGTGCTCCGTTTAGCCCTGGCGCCGGCCACGGGCGTCCTTGACCGCGTCTATTACCGCGAGCGGCGTTTCCATGTCGGCGGCGGCAGCGGACGCCCATCGTACTGGCGCTCGTTCGGCGTCGGCAGTGCGTTCGCAGTGGGGTGGACGCCGTGTATCACCCCCGTACTCGGCGCCATTCTCACCGTGGCCTATACGAGCTCCGGTGGCGTGGACGGCTGGTCGGCGGCCGGCAGCTCGGCCATCTTGCTTACGTTCTATACCGCCGGCCTCAGCATCCCCTTCCTCATCGCGGGTGCTGCGCTGGGTCGTATTACCCCCTGGTTCAAGAAGATCAACCGATACCTGCCAGCCATCACAGTGGGAAGCGGCATCCTCATGGTGTTCGTCGGTTGGCTGGTCTACGCAAACCTCGTCGTGCGCCTGAACGAATACTTCGGCTTCCTGCCGTACGTCGACTTCTAAACGAGGAAAGTAATGCGTTTATTCTCAAGACCCCGCGCCTGGATTCTCGGCGTCGCAGCAACATCGCTCGTCGTCGCGGCTTGCGGTAGCGGTGGAGGAAACTCCTCGCAAGCGGGCTCCGACGGCCCGGCCACATCGCCGCCCGCGACCTCGGCCCCCATCACCACCGCGGCTCCCGTCGCATCTAACGGCGGAGCCTCGGGTACGCCTCTCGAGTTGGGGCTGATCGATACGCCGGTGCCCGACGGGTTGAAGCAAGGCACACGCATCGGGAACGTCGCCCACAATTTCCGCCTCGAGACGCCACAGGGCGAGGCAATCGCGCTCAGCGACCTCCGCGGCAAGCCGGTCCTGCTGAACTTCTGGGCAACGTGGTGCGGTCCCTGCCGGTTCGAGATGCCGGAGCTCCAGGAGCTCCACGAGCGCGCCGGCGACCGGATTCAGATCGTCGCCGTCGACCTCGACGAGACCCGTGACGACGTGACCGAGTACTTTGCCGACCTCGGCCTGACCTTCACCGTGGTCATCGACAAAGGCCAGGACGTCGCCAACGAGTACACGCTCTTCGGCCTCCCGTCGAGCTTCATCCTGGACGAAAACGGAGTGGTCGCCACGATCAAAGTGGGGCCCTTTGCTAACCAGGACGACCTCGACAAGAACCTTGAAAAGGTGGGGTTGTAGAGCGTCGGCTTGCTCGCGACTAGCTGCCGCAGGGGCATCCCCGTTTGGCTGTCGGACGACACCCCAAACCCCCTGAACGGGGTTCAAGGCAGCCCTTCGGGCTAATCCATTAGGGAAGGGGCACATCCCCTTCGACCCCTGCCAAAGGGGCTCCGCCCCTCTGGACTTCCGGCGACCAGTCCAAGCGACCCTCCCCGTCATTCCGGCGCAAGCCGGAATCCAGTCCGGCAGCCTGGTGTGCGGGGCACATCCCCTTCAACCCCTGCCAAAGAGGGCTCCGCCCTCTCCGGACTCACCGGCCAGCTGTCAACCTCGTGCGCCCTTGTCCCCGCTTCCCGACTTGCTACACGGCTGTCAGCGGGAGCTGTGGGGCGACGCCCACCGGCGCCAGGTCGATGACCCGCAGTTGCAGCATTCCGTTTCCGCTGAAGTGGTCCACGGCGATGGTGAAGACGAGGTCGGCGCGTTCGGGGGGAGGGTCGGGGAAGGCGGGGGCGTTGAAGCAGACGGCGCTCCAGGCAACGCCCCCTGCGCGGAGTTTTAACCGCAGGTGCTGTCCATCGCCACCCATCGCCCGGACCTCGCGCACCTCGACGTCGCGAGCAAGGAACGTCGGCGCGGGATTGCCTTCCCCGTGGGGCCCGAGGGCACGGAGGGCGCGGATGACATCGGGGCGCAGCTTCGGCAGCGAGATCTTGGCATCGATGACGAGACGGGGGGTCAGGTCGAGGCCCGCCAGCTCTTCGCCGGCTATGGCAATCAGCCGCTCCTCGAGGGCCGGCAACCTCTCGGTCGGAATGGTGAAGCCGGCGGCCTGGGCATGGCCACCGTAGCGGGTGAACAGGTCGTCGCACCGACGCAGGGCCGCGATCATGTCGAACTCGGGGATGCTGCGGCAACTGGCACGGCTCTCCTCGGGGCCCCATTGGTAAACGATGGAGGGCCGGTTGTACCGCTCCCGGAGTCTGCCGGCGGCAAGGCCGACGACTCCCGGCAAGAAGGCGGCGTCGCCGACTATGAGGATCGGGTCGAGCTCCGCTCGCTGCGCCAACTCCTCATCGACTCGGGCCAGTATCTCCGTGGTCTGCGACCGACGCTTCATGTTTTGCGCGTCGACCTCCGCCGCCAGGGTCGTCGCTTCCTCGGCGGAGGAGGCGGTGAGCAGCTTGAACGCGGGGCCAGCGTGGTCCATGCGTCCCGGGGCGTTGATGCGCGGCCCAAGCGAGAAGGCGATCGACTCGGAGTCGACGTGGCCGGGCTGGATGCCGGAAACCTCGAGGAGGGCTTGAATCCCCGGCCGCGAGGTGCTGTTGAGATAGCCCAGGGCCTCGCGCAGCAGGAAGCGGTTCTCGCCGGTGAGCGGCGAGACATCGGCGACGGTGCCGAGGCCCACCAACTCGAGGAGGCTGCGGTCGATCTCTCGCCCCAGGTCCTGATAGAGCGCCTCACACAGCTTGTAGGCGACCCCCACCGACGCTAGCACGGAATATGGAGTCGGGGACGAGTCGAGCTTGGGATCGACGACGGCGGCCGCCTCGGGAAGGATTTCGGGAGGGGCATGGTGATCGGTGATGACGACGTCGACGCCAAGCTCGGCGGCGGCGGCCACCTGATGCCGGTCCGTCACGCCGCAATCGGCCGTAACAATGAGCCCGACCCCCTGGCTGTGGAGCTCGCGGATCGCCTCGAGGTTCAGCCCATGCCCCTCGGCAACTCGGTCCGGGATGTAGACGAGGACGCGAGCGTCGAGGCCGCGCAGGGCCTCGTGGAGCACGGCGGAGGAGGTCACGCCGTCGGCGTCGAAGTCGCCGTAGATGGCGATGGTCTCCCCGTCGCGGATGGCCCTGGCGAGGCGGTCCACGGCCTCCCGCGCCTGGGGCAGGAGCCAGGCCTCGTGGGAGGTGGTGCCCTCCGGGTCGAGAAAGGCCTGGGCATCGAGGGTAGAGCGGACGCCCCGGTTATAGAGCAGCTGGGCGACGAGCGGCGGGTGCTCGGAGAGGGCTTCGAAAAACTCGCGCGGCGCCAGGGGCAGGACGTGCCAGCTTGGTCGAGCGGCGCCGAGGTCCATCGGGCCCCTTATCCTCGCGGAATACGACCCCAGCGAGCCGGGGCCTTGCTTACTCCTCGACCCGCTTGAAGACCAGGCACGAGTTGTGCCCGCCGAATCCAAAGGAGTTCGATAGCGTGGCGTTGACTCTCCCGCGGCGCGGCGTGTGCGGTATGTAGTCCAGGTCGCAGTCCGGATCGGGGTTTTCCAGATTGATTGTCGGCGGCAGAACGCTCTCGCGAATCGAAAGCACGCACGCCGCGGCCTCGAGGGCGCCGGCGGCGCCGAGGAGATGACCCGTCATCGACTTCGTCGAGCTGATTGGGGTCTTATAAGCCTCTTCGCCGAAAACGCTCTTGATGGCCATGGTCTCGAAGCGGTCGTTCAGCTGCGTCGAGGTGCCGTGCGCGTTGATATAGTCGACGTCCTTGGGCTCGAGCCCCGCCTTTCGGAGCGCGATCCGCATCGCCCGCGCGCCGCCCTCACCGCCATCGGCGGGCTGGGTGATGTGGTTCGCGTCGGCCGTCGCGCCGTAGCCCCCCAGCTCAGCAAGGATCGTGGCCCCCCTCGCCCGGGCGTACTCCATCTCCTCCAGCACGAGGACCGCCGCCCCTTCACCAAGGATAAAACCGTCGCGCTCGGCGTCGAAGGGACGGGAGGCCCGCTGGGGCTCGTCGTTACGTTTGGAGAGGGCTCCGGCGGAGGAGAAGCCGGCGACGCCGATTGGCACGACGGAGGCCTCGGCCCCCCCGGCCACCATCGCCTTGACATCGCCGCGCTTGATCATCTCGGCGCTCTCGCCGATCGCGTCGGCGCCGCTGGAGCAGGCCGAGACGGTGCAGAAGTTCGGGCCCTTGGCCCCGAGGCGAATGGACAGATGTCCTGACGCCATGTCGGCGATCATCATGGGGATCAGGAAGGGGCTGATACGGGAAGGGCCCCGCTCTTCGAGCACCCGGAACTGGTTTGAGAGGGTCCCGATGCCGCCGATGCCGCTACCCACGATGACGCCGATCTCGGGAGCGCTGTGCTCATCGATCACGAGCCCGGAGCTGGCCATGGCCTCGACGGCTGCCGCCATCGCAAGCTGGACGAAGCGATCGGTGTGGCGGGCCTCTTTCCGCTCCATGCAGAGGAGGGGATCGAAGCCTTTGACCTCAGCCGCAATCTGCGTCTCGAAGGTCTCGGCATCGAAGGCCGATATGCGGTCCACGCCCGACTTTCCGGCCAGCAGACCCTTCCACGTCGAGGCGATGTCGAGACCGAGGGGGCTGACGGCTCCAATGCCGGTCACCACAACTCGGTGGCCTGTGCCGTTGTCCATTCCGGCTCCAGTTTAGGTCGCGGCCGTTGACGCGACGTGCCCGGTGTTCGGGCTTCAGAAAAGGGCCGCTGTTCGACAGCCCCATGGTCTGCTTGTTGACTACGCGGACGTAACGTGGCGCCAGTATAGCATGGGCGGCCGCGGTGGACGAAGGGAGTGTGAATGCATCCTATCGCGGATGCGGTGCTCTCATAACTTCCAGAGAGCATCCCTGAGTCACTTCATAAACATTGAACTCTCCTGGTCGCGCCATCCCGTCGGGCTCGTCAAGATGGATACGCTTCGGGACGAGCCCGAATCTATCCAGCAGTCGGTTGATATTGAGATTCTCCGGAGCGGTCTGGAATGTGAGTTTCTCAATGTGAAGTTGGTCAAAGAAGACTCTGACCAAGGTCGGAAATAGGACGTACACCAGACCCCGAGTAGATACGGTATTCAGGAGTAAATGTATGTGTCCTACGGCTTGGTCAACTCGAAGCATGTGAAGGCTTGCATACCCGACCAATTGCTGTCCGAACTCAGCTACAAGCGTCGCCCGATCTCGTTTAGACCCAGGACGAGGAATGGATGAAAGGAATCCCTCGCGGGTTATTTGCCGAGAACTAAGTTTGCTTATGTCGACCCCAATAGATTGCAAGTAGTCCGGGTCATTGTCATGCCAATAGGACACCAGGATATCGATGTCAGCCTCTTCGAGGTCTCGAACAATCACGTTCATGCGGCGAAACTCTACGGTTTGGTGCTGCATTTCCCACTCTCGACGAAAATCAGCGGCGTCACAGATTCTTGCGAAAGGCTCGGTGTGTGGACTCGTATCCCAGGGCCTCGTAGAAACGATGGGCGGTATCGGCACGGCGGTTGTTGCTCGTGAGATTGAGCTTGTAGCAGCCCGCCTCCCGAGCGAGCCGCTCGGCGTGGTCCATCAACATGCGGCCGTGGCCGCCACCGCGCAGCGACTCGTCGATGACGACGCTCTCGACGTTCGCCCAGGGCAGCCCACGGTTGGTCACCTGGGGGACGATCAACAGGACCAGCGTCCCGACCACCCGGCCCTCCTCCTCGAGCATGAGGAGGCGCTGCCTGGGGTCGGCGCTCACCGCCTCGAAGGCAGCTTCGTAACGCGCGAGGTCCGGCTCGACCTTCGCCTCGGCCGCGGTCAGTTGACCGCCTTCGGCCAACTGACCGTAGAGCTCCAGCAGCCGGGGCAGGTCTCGCTTCTCGGCGTCGCGGATGATGGGCGTCATGACGCCATGATTATACGAGCGTGGCACCCGTTCTTGCGCCCTCGTTGACCCACCGAACGCGCGCTCGGTATACTCGCCCCGGCCCCGCTCACAGCAAGCCCCGCGGGCCGTAACAAGGAGGCAGCGCATGAACGTCGACATGACCGCTCCCGGATTCGAACGCATCATCTCCCCCGACGCCGAGCAGGAAAAGCTGGGCGACGGATTCATGTTCCTCGAGGGCCCCGTGTGGAGCCGCAGGGAAGGGCACCTTCGCTTCAGCGACATCCCAGCGAACAAGATCTACGAGTGGTCTCCCTCGGCCGGGTTTAGCACCTACCGCGAGGCGAGCCAGAAGTCCAACGGTCTCACCTACGACAGCGAAGGACGCCTGGTCGCCTGCGAGCACGTCGGCCGGCGTATCTCCCGGGCCGGGGCCGACGGCGCTGTGAGCAACGTTGTCTCCCATCGCGACGGCAAGAAGCTGAACAGCCCCAACGACATCGTGGTCAAGTCCGACGGCGGCATCTACTTCACCGACCCCAATTACGGCATCGTCATGGAGCACGTCGGCGCCCTGGCGCCCCAGGAGCAGGACGTGATGGGCGTCTACAGGGTGGAGCCCGATGGCTCCAAGCTAACGCTCCTGGCCGACGACTTCGCCAAGCCCAACGGCCTGGCCTTCTCCCCCGACGAATCGAAGCTCTACATCGACGACACCGAGAACGGTCACGTGCGCGTTTTCGACGTCCAGGCCGACGGCACGCTGGCCAACGGGCGCGTCTTCGTCGACGTCACCGGCGAGGGCATGGGCCGTCCCGACGGGATGAAGGTGGACTCGGAAGGGAACCTGTACTGCACGGGGCCCGGCGGCGTCCACGTCTTCTCTCCCGCGGGAGAGCGCATCTGCCGTCTCCGGGTGTCGGACAAATCGACAGCCAACCTGGCCTTCGGTGATAGCGATTGGAAAACGCTCTACTTCTGCTCGTCCGACGAGCTTTTCCGGGTGCGGGTGAACATCGCGGGAACGCCGGTGGGCTAGGGGCTGTCCAGCTTTCGCCGGAATCGCCGGAGGCCGTTGGGAGCAGGATCTGGGGAGTCCAGAGCGGAGAAGCCCACCGTAGGAGGGTCGAAGAGGATGTTCCCTTCTCTTAATGAGCCCGAGGGACTGCCTCAGCGGCCCTTCTGACCGGAGAGTCCAGAGAGGGCGGAGCCCTTGTTGGCAGGGGTTGAAGGGGATGTGCCCCTTCACTAAACTTTTTGCAAGAAGGGTACCTTGAACCCCCTTTAGGGGGTTTGGGGGCACCCTCGGCGATCCGCTAGCCACCACCAATAGCCGGGATGAAGTGGACCTCAGTCGCGTCACTCACCGGCTCGATGAGCCCCAGGTGCGACGTCGAGCCGTCTACCGCGATGGCGAGCCCCTGCTGGACCTCGCCCGTCTCGTCGAGGACGCGTTCCTTGAAGCCGGGGTAGGCCGCCTCCAGGTTGTTGATGACCTGGCGCACGTTGGCCCCTTCGACGGTGACTCGCTCCTGTCCACCCGTCAGCTTCTGCATCAGCGACGGGACGAAGACCACCGCCATGGGCCGCTAGCTCCCGTTGTTCTTCTTCGACTCCAGGGCTTCGAGGACCGCGCCGGGGCTCATCGGTAGTTTCACCATTCGCACGCCGATCGCGTTGGAGACGGCGTTGGCCATGGCCGCGAGGGGCGGGACGATGGAGACCTCGCCGACGCCCCTGACCCCGAACGGGTGGTTCGGGTTGGGGACGTTCACCAGCTCGGTATCGATCATGGGCAGGTCGAGCGAGGTGGGCATCCGGTAGTCGAGGAACGTGGGGTTGGCCATGGAGCCGCCACCCGTCCAGTGGTACTCCTCGTTGAGGGCCCAACCAATGCCCTGGACGGTACCACCCTGCATCTGGCCCTCGACGTAGCTGGGGTGGGCCGCCTGGCCGACGTCTTCGACAACGGTATAACGGAGGACGGTCACCTTGCCGGTCTCGGGGTCGACCTCGACGTCGACGATGTTCCCGGCGAAGGCGCCGGCCACCTTTCGCGGGTTGGAAACGCCCGACGCGTTGATCGGCCCGCCCGTTTTCATCTGCTGGGCGGCGAGCTGCTTGAAGGTGAACTTCTCGTCGGAGTTCTTGCTGTTGACGAAGCCCCCATCAGTGAACTCGACGTCTTCGGGTTGGACCTCCCACAGCAGGGCGGCTCTCTTGAGCATCTCGGCCTTCACCTGCTCGGCCGCGCTGATGGCGGCGATACCGGTTGAAAACGCGGTTCGGCTGCCACCGGTGACGCCGGTCCAGCCGACCGAGTCGGTGTCGCCCACGGAAGGGATCACGTCGTCGGCCTCGATGCCCAACACTTCGGCGACCTGCATCGCCACGGCGGCGCGAGTGCCGCCGATGTCGACGGACCCGGTGACCAGGCTGACGCGCCCATCGTTGTTGACGTTGAGCATGGCCGAAGACGACATGCCCGCGTTGCCCCAGTAGCCAATGGAGATGCCTCGGCCGCGGTAGGGGCCGTTCAGCGGGCTCTTGTAGTGGGGGTGGGCCGTCATCGCCTTCTCGACCTCACGGCAACCGATGCTGCCGTGGGGCACTCCGGTCGCCTGACGGTCGCCTTCCTTCGGCGAGTTGAGGAACCGGAGCTCGACGGGGTCCATGCCCAGCTTTTCCGCAAGCTCGTCGATGACCGTCTCCACGGCGAGGGCAGCCTGAGGCGAGCCCGGCGCGCGGTAGGCGGCGGTCTTGGGCTTGTTGACGACGATGTCGAGGCCGTCGATGACCAGGTTCGGTACGGTGTACGGAGCAAGGCAAGTCCCCGCGCCGGCCGCCACCGGCGAACCGGGGAAGGCGCCCGCCTCGAAGGCGAGGTAGACCTCGGCAGCCGTCAGCCGACCGTCTTTCTTGGCGCCGATCTTGGCGCGCATATGAGTCCCCGAGGTCGGACCGGTGCCCTCGAAGACCTCGCGTCGGCTCATCACCATCTTCACCGGGTGGCCCGTTTTCCTGGACAGCACCGCCGCCAGGACTTCCATATAGACATTGATTTTGCCGCCGAAGCCGCCCCCAATCTCCATGGGAACGACCTTCACCGCGGACTCGGGTACTTTCAGTACGGCGGCGAGCTGCCCGCGAACGTTGAACGGGCCCTGGGTGCTCACCCAGACCGTGATTTTGCCGTCCGTCGCCCAGTTCACCGTCGCGTTGTGGGGTTCGATGTAGCCCTGGTGCACCATCACGGTGTCGAACTCGCGCTCGACGATAACGTCGGCCTCTTTGAAACCCTCGTCGACGTCGCCCTGTTTGAGTTGCAGACGGCTGGCCACGTTACTCGCCTTGCCGGTGTCGGTGCCCCGAGTGAACCGCTCCTTGACCTCCCGACGGGTCAGCGACTCGTGGAGCAGCGGCGCGCCATCCTTGATCGCCTCGCGCACCGAGAGGACGGGATCAAGGACTTCGTAGCTCACCTCGATGAGGCCCAGGGCCTCTTCGGCGATGTGCGGGTCGGTCGCGGCCACGGCCGCGATTGCGTGGCCCTGGTACATCACCTTGCCCCTCGCCACACAGTTCGCGGCGAGCATCCGAACGTTGCCCAGGGTCTCGCCGAAGTCGATGGGCGTGTCGTCGGCGATCGGGAGGTCTTCTGCCGTCGCCACGGCGCGGACGCCGGGCAGGGCCTCGGCCTTGCTGGTGTCGATGGACTTGATGCGAGCGTGGGGATGTGGGCTTCGCAGCATCTTGCCGTGGAGCAAGCCCGCGAGCTGAATGTCGGCGCCGTACTTGGCCTTGCCGGTCACCTTGTCCAGGCCGTCGTGGCGGACGGGCCTCGTGCCTACAACCCGGTAGTCTCCGACCTTGTCGCCGACGCCCATCGTCATGCCTTTACCCCTTCAACATCTCTTCGGCTTGTTGTACGGCTCGAATGATCTTGTCGTAGCCGGTGCAGCGGCACAGGTTGCCTGCCAGCCAATGCCGGATACGGTACTCGTCGGCGTCGGGTTCTTTCTCCAGCAGCGCCTTGGCGGCGACGATGAACCCGGGCGTGCAGATCCCACACTGGAGCGCGGCCTGCTCGAGGAATGCTTGCTGAACGGGGTGCAACCCATCGATCGGGGCCACGCCCTCGATAGTCTCGATGGTCTTGCCCTCCGCCTCCACGCCGAGGACGAGACAGGAGTCGACAATGCGCCCATCCAGGTTCACGGTGCAGGCGCCGCAGTTACCGTCGTTGCATCCCTCTTTGGTACCGGTCAGGCCGACGACGTCGCGGAGCACCTCCATGAGGCTTTGCCGGGGCTCGCACAGGAAATCGACGTCGGCATCATTGATGTGGGTCTGGACGTGTATCTTGTTGCTCATCGTTCGCTATGCCTCTTTGGCTCGTTCTACGGCTTCACGGAGGGCTCGCTTGGTCAGCACGCCAACCAGATGGACGCGCTGGTCGATGGTACCCCTCATGTCGGTTATCGGCTTCGCCGCCTTCTTCGCTTCCTCGGAGGCAAGCTCAATGGACTCTTCGTTGGCTTCTTTGCCCTTCAGCAGGTCGCCGGCCGCCTTCGCAAAAACAGGCGTCGGCGCAACCGACGCGAGGGCGATGCGGGCGGAATCGATCTTCCCGTTGGACAGCAGCACCGAGACGCCTACTCCAGCAATCGCGATATCCATCTCATTTCGCGGGATGAAGCGCAGGTAGTGGGAGCCCGAATGCGGCTTTGGCGTGGGGATGGTGATCGAGACGAGCAGCTCGCCGTCCTTGAGGACGCTCTGGCCCGGACCCGTGCAGAACGCCTCGACCGATATGCTGCGGCTTCCCGTGGGCCCGACGACGTTGGCCGTGGCTTCGAGCGCGATGAGGACGGGGATCGTGTCGGCGCTGGGGGCAGCGTTGCAGAGGTTCCCGCCGATCGTGGCCCGGGCCTGTATCTGGATTCCGCCAATGAGAAAGGCGGAGTCGAAGAGGCCGGGATAGACCTCCGCGACGGTCTTGTCTTCGTAGACGCGGTAACATGGCACCGCGGCGCCGAGGGTCAACCCGTCTTTCTTCGTGTAGGAGAGCTCGTTTAGTTCAGGGATCTTCTTGATGTCGACAAGCCTGTCGATCTTGAACCGACCGCCCCTCAGCTGGACAAGGATATCCGTCCCACCGGCGAGAGCCTTGGCTTTGGAGCCCTTCTCGGCCATGAGCGCGACGGCCTCGTCAAGGGTTGTTGGCGCACAATACTCGAAGTCTTGCAGGGCGCACCCCTTTCCTGGGAAAAGCGCCACCAGAAGGCCGTGGCGCACGATTCCCGCGAGATTCTATAGCATTATCGTCTGGAGCGCAAAAGTGGGGATTCCGAGGTCCCCGGCGCCCGCGGACAGGAGGCGAAAACCTTGATTCGGAAGTTAGACCACGTGAACCTGGTTGTGGCCGATCGGGACCGCTCCAAGGACTTCTACCTGCGGGCCTTCGGCTTTCAGGTCAACCGGGAGTTCGAAAGCGACGAGCCCACGCTTTCAGCCATTAGCGGCCAGGATGGAGTCCATGTGCGAGTCGCTCTGATCGAGCTCGGCGAGGCAACCCTGGGGCTCGTCGAGCTCCCCGGGCAATCGTCGCCGCCGGCCCCGAAGGCCCTGGCCGTTGGGTCTCCGACGCTCGTCTTCGAGACCGACGATCTCGACGACGATTTCCGCAGGCTCCAGGACATGGGCGTGCGGTTCAAGAGTCAGCCTCAGGTTGAGGAGAAGTTCGGCGTCGAGATCGTCCAGGGCCTGGACCCGGACGGGGTAACGTTCCAGCTCGTGCAGCGGCGATGAGCTAGGCGGCGGCCAGAGAGGACCGCGCCGCCGTCTCCGAAAGTCCAATCCTGATGCTGAGCGGGCCAAAACTGCTGGTGAACTGGACCTCGATCTGGTTCCCTGAGGGCAGTGTGATCTGAGCGCCCCTGGGCTCGAGCATCACCGGGGGACTGATATCACAGACGTAGCCGGCGCCGGCCAGCAAGGTTGCCGCGTTGCCGGTAATCATATTCGCGAGCTCGCCGATCGCCGACAGCGCGATTGCGCTCATCTCCTCCAGCGGCTCGCCGATCATCGCGCTCGCCACCTCTTTCGCCGTGTCGCCGCTGAACTCGTAAAGCACGTTGCCCTTGAGCTGGCCGGTTACGCCGATAACCGCGGTAATGTCGTTGGTCGTGAACTGATGCGACACCGCCTTGGCGCCGGTCAACTGCAGACGCTCGCCCAGCTCCTTTTCCCATACTCCGATAGCCGGCGATAGGAATGGGTTGACGAATTCTTCTCTCATCTTTGGTCCTTCCACGGCTGTCTTCCGTGTCGCGATTTCGTTGCGCTCTCCTGGTAGCCTACGCCCCGCCACATCGCGGTATAACCAGGTTCACCACCAGCAAGGGACGGGTCGCCAAGCAGCGTTCCGGGAGGCTCCAGCCTTGGGGATTCGGCCGACGGAGCCGCTTCAGAGGAAAGCGTCGCTCGACAGAAGCGGAGGCGAGCGGAGAAAGCCCCGTCTTTGGGCCAGCCGGCATCGCGGAATTGAGTGTCGGGGAGAGCCTGGTGGCTAACCCCAACCGCACTGGGCGACCGCGACCACCTCGATGAAGGATAATCATGCGCGGGCGCCGCAATCACCGTGGCGCCCCACCGCGGACGGACCGCGACCACAGGCTTACCAAGGGGGCAACGACATGGCCGGATACGTAGTCAACATCGAAGAACGGACGTTGGGCAACGACTCTTTTCGAGAGGTGCTGCACACGGCGAAGCATAGCCAGCTGGTGGTGATGAGCTTGCTGCCCGGAGAGGAGATCGGCATGGAGGTCCACGACCTCGACCAGTTCCTCCGGTTCGAGTCGGGAAGCGTCAAGGTGATCCTCGACGGCGACGAACACGACGTCGGCGCTGACTGGGCGGTCGTCATCCCAGCAGGCACAAACCACAACGTGATCAACACCTCGGCCACCGAAAAGGTCAAGCTGTACACCATCTACTCCCCCGCGGAGCATCCTCCCGGCACTGTCCACGTAACCAAGGCCGAAGCCGACGCGGCCGAGCACGCTCACTAGCCGAGCGTCGGACCGGAAAGTCTAGAGCGGGCTAACCCAGGAGCTCAGCCTGAGCGAGGTCGAACGAGCAAGGGATAAAGAGGTTGCGCCCCACGTGCCAGGCCGCCGGGACTGGATTCCGGCGAACGCCGGAATGACGAAGGGGCTACACGGAACCCGAACCGGGAGAGTCCAGAGAGGGCGGAGCCCTTTCTGGCAGGGGTTGAAGGGGATGTGCCCCTTCTCTAATCTCAGGCCCGGAGGGCTACCTTGAACCCCCTCCGGGGGGTTTGGGGGTGTCCCGAGCGTCACGCAAGCTCAGGCCTCCAGCCATAACGACCCGGCCACGCGCAAAAAACCTATAATGGTCGGAGTCGCCTCCCTGAAGAGCGCTCCAAACCATGCCCAAACCCGTCACCATCGATCAAATCCGCCAGTCCTACCTCGATTATTTCGAGTCGAAAGGACACCTGGTCGTCCCGTCGTCGTCGCTGATCCCCAGCGGGGACCCGACACTGCTGCTTACCAGCGCCGGCATGGTCCAGTTCAAGGACTACTTCTCGGGCGAGAGGACGCCGCCCAACCCGCGGCTGGCATCGGTCCAAAAATGCTTCCGGACTTCGGACATCGACGGCGTCGGCGATACCAAGCACCTGACCTTCTTCGAGATGCTGGGCAACTTCAGCATTGGCGACTATTTCAAGAAGGAGGCGATTGCCTGGGGCTGGGAGTTCTCCACGGAAGTGCTCGAGCTGCCCAAGGAACGCCTCTGGATCACCATCTACCTCGACGATGACGAGGCCTTCCAACACTGGCGCGACCTGGGCGTCCCCGAGGACCGCATCCTCCGTTACGGCGACAAGGAGAACTTTTGGGGCCCGGCCGGCGAGGAGGGCCCCTGCGGGCCTTCGAGCGAGATCCACTACGACTACGGTGAGGAGTACGGGCCCAACGACACGCCGGCAACGGAAGCAAGCAGCCGCTTCGTCGAGATGTGGAATCTGGTGTTCACCCAGTTCTACCACCGCCGCGATGGCAGCCGGACGAAGCTCCCCGCACCCAACATCGACACGGGACTCGGCCTCGAGCGTTGCGCGGCGATCGTGCAGAACGTCCTGTCCGTCTACGAGACGGACGCCTTCGACTACCTGGTGAACCGGTCGGCGGAGCTTGCCGGGAAGCGCTACGGCGACGACGACGAGACCGACTTCGCCATCCGAGTTTTGGCCGAGCACGCCCGCAGCGTCACGTTCCTGATCGCCGACGGCGTAGCGCCGTCGAACGAGGGCCGGGGCTATGTCCTGCGCCGCATCCTGCGCCGGGCGGTGCGCTACGCGCGCAAGGCCGGTATCGAAGGGGCGTTCCTCACCGGGCTCGCCGAAGCCGTCATCGAACGCATGGGCGGCCAGTACCCCGAGCTCCCCCGCGAGCGCGATTTTATCGCCACGACGATCAGCGGCGAGGAGGAGCGGTTCAGCCAGACGTTGGACGCCGGGATCGAGTTGCTGGAGAAGGTGATCGCTCGAACTCGTGCCGGCAGCGGCGGTGATACCGTGGCGGGCGACGAAGTATTTGCCCTCTACGACACCTACGGCTTCCCGCCCGACATCACCCACGACATCGCCCGCGAGCACGGCCTTGAGGTCGACCTCGAGGGCTTCGAGCGCGAGATGGAGGCGCAACGACAGCGTGGCCGCGCCAGCGCCAGGTTCGGGCTCGGCGACAAGGTTTCACCAGAGGTTTACCGTGAGCTTGGCCTCGCCGCCGACGGCACGGGGAGGTTCACCGGCTACGAAAGCCTTGTTGAAAACACAGTCGTCATCGGCCTGCTCAGGGCGGGCGAGCCAGCCCAGAGCGCCGCAAAGGGCGAGCCGGTGGAGATCATCCTTCGCGAGACCCCCTTCTACGCCGAGGCCGGCGGCCAGGTCGGCGACTCCGGAGAGATCGAAGGTCCCTCGGGACGGGTCCGCATCACCGACACCCAGTCGCCTGTCGATGGGCTCATCGCCCACCTGGGCGAGGTCATCGATGGCGAGATCGCCGTCGGCGACCCGGTCCGAGCCGCTGTCGACGTGGTGCGCCGGGGCGATGTCATCCGCAACCACACCGGCACGCACCTCCTCCACGCGGCGCTGCGTCGCATCCTCGGTCCGCACGTGCGGCAGGCGGGCTCCCTGGTCGCGCCCGACCGGCTGCGGTTCGATTTCTCTCACACGTCGGGCCTCAGCGCGAAGGAGACGGAAGAGATCCAGTCGCTGGTCAATGACCGCGTCCTGGACAACCTGCCGGTGACCCATCGGACGATGTCCTACGACGAGGCCATCGAGGCCGGCGCGCTGGCCTTCTTCGGAGAAAAGTACGGCGACGTCGTCCGCACGTGCCGTATCGGGGACGGGGAGGCCTTCAGCTTCGAGCTTTGCGGCGGTACCCACACCGACGCCACCGGCGAGATCGGGCTGCTCCACATCGAGAGCGAGGGAAGCATTGCCGCTGGCACGCGGCGCATCGAGGCGGTAACCGGCCACGGCTCCGAGGCTCTCTTAAGCCAGCGACACGTGCTCTTGGAGTCGATGGCGAAGCAGCTTCAAACGTCTCCCGCCGAGCTATCGACGCGGGTGGGCTCGCTATTGCAGGAGCTGGACGGTGAACGAAAACGCGCCGCGGGCCTGGAGCGGGACCTGGCGCGGCGCCAGGCCGAATCGCTTCAAAGTCAGACCCAGGTCATCGACGGCGTGACCGTGCTCACGTCGGAGGTCGCGGCGGTCTCAGCCGACGCGCTCCGAGAGACAGGCGCGTGGCTGCGCGACCGCCTCGACAGCGGCATCGTCGTGCTCGGCGCCGTTGTCGAGGGAAAGCCGTCGTTCGTGGCGATGGTCACCGCCGACCTGACCTCGAAGGGCTACAGCGCCGGGAACATCGTGCGCGAGGTGGCGAAGGCTGCCGGCGGCGGTGGAGGCGGACGCCCGAACGCCGCTCAGGGCGCGGGCAAGGACGCGACAAAGTTGGCCGAGGCCCTCGAGTTGGTGCCGGCGCTGGTGAAGGGGCGGTAGGGCGCGCGTTTAGGCTACGGGCGGATCTTATTTTGTCGACGCACAGCCAAGCCCGCTTATCAGCGCATCCCAATTTCGGGTAGTTTGATCTCCTTGGTCACGGGGGCCTGATAATAGGGAAAGTTGCCCATGGTCAGCATCTTGGTCTTACCCCGGTCTCCACAGACGATGACAACGAGTTTGTCTTTTGAGACCGTTGGGAGCGTTTCGACGACGTCCTGGTACCAGGGCAACGCCACGCTGCGCATTCTGGGATCCGCTCGGTATCGTTCGACCGCCTCTTCGAGGCTGGCCGGGACCTGGCTGGCGCCGCAAGCGTAGGTCTGGCGATGGGCTGCTTCGAAGAGGCCCGCCCTCGCGTGGCTCACCAGGTCGTCGACAAGATCGTCTACCGTGGCATAGCCGCTGTCGGCAAACAGCCTGGCACTGGCCGACGTTATCAGAATGGCCCGATACGGTATCGTCTCATCCACCGACTCGCCGATAGACGAGCTTGGTCTGGGGTGGGCGGCGCCAGGGGACTTCACCGCAAGATCATACGCCAGCGCTTCCATCACTCCCTTCGTGGGCGACGGACTTGGGACAACTTGCGGCCCCCACGAGGTGCTCGCGTACGCCGTGACCGTGCTCGCGTTCTTGTCGAACCCAAGCCGGACGTGATAAGGGTCCCACGGGCTCTCTTCCTCGTCCTCGGCCAACACCCATGGCTGTACGTAGCCAAAGGTCCCCATGTAGCTCTCCCCAATCCGGAAGCCCGCGATATTCCTCACGACGAGACCGAGGGCGCGGCCGATGACCTGGTTCGTTGGATGAGAGATGAGACCCTGACCCGAGGAGATGCCCAGCTGTCTGGCGAAAGGGCCGTTTACGATGAGGAACGGGTGGGCTGCACCGGTCGTCCCAAGCATGTCGAGGTTGAACGCCGGGTCGCCTATCGCTTCCACCATCGCGATCAATATCGGCATATGTTCCGGGCGACAACCGGCCATCACCCCGTTTACCGCAACGTTCCAGGGAGTGGCTGCGAGCCCCGCCCGCGGCAGGACCGCGATCGTTTCGTGGGGCTCCCGGTCCGTGAACCTGAGAAACTCCTCTACGGCTTCCAGCGTGGGAGGAACGACCGGCAACCCGTCACTCCACGTCCTGTCGGAAAAGAAGCTGTTGACCTCGGAGGCAGATCCACGAAAGACGACATCCCGGGGGGCTCTGTCCTCAGCCTCCTCCTTCTCTTCGGCTGGCGTGGTCAGCGCCATCGTAATCTGGGGGAGGAGGTGTTCCTCGGTCTTCCGTTTGGCCTCGCCAGGTGTCAACTCACGATAACTTTCAAAGACGCCGGGAAACTCGGCAACTCCCAGGCTTCGCACGCTTCTCGTGGAGCCCGCGCTCCTCGCAGTTTTCCCGAAGCCCCGAGCCACGACCACGACGCTGGGAATCCCAAGGATCCTGGCCTGTATGGCCGGCTGCGACGCAGCCGGCGTGCAGTTCCCTCAGCCCCCATTTCCGGCAATAACCGCGTCGCAGGCGTTTTCCTTGATGGCGTCGATCACGCCCGCTAACGTGGCGCCCCTTTTGTCTGGAGTCAGGCTGGGCGTGTCGACGATGGGCATTTCGCTGTATGGAATCACCTCTAGGCCCGGGTATCTCTGCTTCAATAGCTCCCGGATTATGGGAAATGTGGTGTCCCATTCGAACGATCGATTCGATATTTCGCAGACCCTCTTGCCCTGAAGCGTGTCGAGCGAAGGCGTTGTCGCCATGGGCTTCGGCACGGGCTGGCCAAGCGGACTAACGACCTCGTACATGGCTCCCCTTCCCGCCGTTAAGAGGCTGCTGGGTGCGCGGTAGCATTCAAACCTGCGGTATCTTGAGCCCCTCGGCCTGTGCGAAAGCCCCGAGCAGCGGCGACACGGTCCCGATGACGCTACGGTCGAGCTCCTCGACGCTGCGACGGCCACAGGCCGCCATCGTCATCGTCATCTCGTCGCGGAGGATGCGTAGCACGGACCGCAAGCCCACCTCGCCGTCGACGGCCAGGCCCCAGAAGATGGGGCGGCCCATGAGCACAGCTCGCGCCCCGAGGGCGATGGCCTTCACGATGTCCGAGCCGCGTCGGATGCCGCCGTCGAGGTAGACCTCGCAGCGGCCGTCGACGGCCTCGACGACCTCGGGCAGCACCTCGAGGGTGGCGAAGGTCGTGTCGAGCTGTCGGGCGCCGTGGTTGGAGACGATCAGTCCTTTTACGCCGTGCTCGGCGCAGAGCCGCGCGTCCTCCCACGTCATGATGCCCTTTACGATCACCGGCAGCGGGATGTCGACCATGAGCTGGTCCAACTCCTTCCAGCTTGCCGAGAGGGTACGAAGCTTACCGAGGCCGCCCGGCTCGTTGCGGTCCAGGCCAGGGAAGTTGGGAACGGCCGAAAGCTGGTAATCGTTGCGGATGTTGCGCTCGCGCTTTGCCTTGACGTTGGAATCGAGGGTGATGCAAATGACGCTATAACCGGCCTCCTGGGCGCGGAGGGCCAGCTCCTTGGTGAACCCCGGGTCGCGGAAGAGGTATTGCTGAAACCAGATGGGACCGGTGGCGGCCTCGGCGATGGTCTCGAGGGTGTAGGTAGACGAGGCGCTGACGACCATCACCGTCCCCTCGGCGCCGGCGGCGCGAACCGTGGCGGTCTCGCCTTCGGGATGCGCGCGGCCATGGTTGCCCGAAGGGTCGAGCATCACGGGGAAGTCGATGCGCTGGCCGAGAACCGTGGTCGAGGGGTCGACGTCCGCGACATCGACGAGCATGCGCGGACGCAGCATGATCGAGTCGAAGACCTGGCGCGTGCGGCGGATCGTGAGCTCGTCCGTGGCGCCCCCCGCAATGAAGTCGTACTCCTCCGCGGGAAGGAGATCCTTTGCGGCCTGCTCGTACTCGTAGATGTTAATCGGGTCCATAGCCGTGGCCCCTCCTCGTCGGTGGGCCCGAGCGTAGCAGCCGGGGAAAGGGGGGTCAACCGCTATAATGGCCCCGAGATGCGAGTGATGGCGTTGGACGTCGGGGAGAAGAATATCGGGGTGGCGCTGAGCGACCCGACGGGCCTCCTTGCCTCGCCTCTGACGGTGATAGAACGGACCGGCGGCAAGCGCGACTACCAGCGCGTCCTAGACCTGGCTCGCGACCAGGACGCAGAACTCGTCGTGGTCGGCATGCCGGTATCGCTGGACGGTGTACTCAGAGAGCAGGCGGCGATTACGCAGGCCTTTTGCGACGAGCTTAGCCGGCGGAGCCCGGTTGAGGTGGTCACCTGGGACGAGCGGCTGACGACCGTGGAGGCGGAACGCCGCATGCGGGAGGCGGGCGCCTCGCGACAGAAACGGAAGCAAGCGCGGGACTCCGCGGCGGCCGCCGTCTTGCTCCAGGCCTATCTGGAGCACCTGAGAATGACGCGCGGTTAGTGTCGTGCGGGCGATGTCATTCTGAGGAGCCCCGACGTGTCGGGGCGACGAAGAATCTCGGCCTGGGGAAGATCCTTCGCTTCGCTCAGGATGACGGCGTGGGGCAGGACGGCGCGCGTATTTCGAAATACGACCCGTTACTTGGGAGGCGGGACGATCTCGTCGATCGCGGCCATATCCTCGGCGCTCAGCTCCCAGTCGACGCCCTTGGCGTTGGCGACCACTTGCTCCGGCTTGGTCGCTCCGCTGATGACGCTGTCGACCGCCGGGTTGGCGAGGAGCCAGGCGTGGGCCAGCTCGAGGAGCGAGCGGCCCCGGTCCTGGGCGAACTTCTCGAGGGCCGTGATCTTGGCCCATGTGTCTTCGTTGAGGGCTTTCCGCATCGCGTCCTGACCGCTCATGCGAGACCCGGCCGGCGGCTCCTCGCCCAGGCGGTACTTGCCCGTGAGCAGGCCGGACGCCAGGGGGAAGTAGGGCATCAGCGACCAGCCGTATTCCTGACAGAAGGGCGCGACGTCCCGCTCCGGTTCGCGTACCAGCAGGTTGTAGTGGTTCTGGATGCAGACGTAGCCGTTCAGGTTGAGGCTCTTCGCCGTCCAGGCCGCTTCGCAGGCGCGCCATGCGGCGAAGTTGGAGCAGCCGATGTAGCGGACCTTGCCGTCCTGGACCAGTTGGTCCATGGCGCGCAGCGTCTCTTCGATGGGTGTCAGGTCGTCCGGGAAATGGAGGAAGTAAAGGTCGATGTAGTCGGTCTCGAGGCGGCGCAGGCTGGCCTCGGCGGAGTCCATGACATGCTTGCGGGAGCCGCCCTTCGTGTTCGGCCCCTCGCCCAGCTGGGCGCCGAACTTCGTGACCAGGACAACTTGCTGCCGTTTGGGCTTGATCCGCTTCCCGACGATCTCCTCGGATTTGGTCCCAGCGTAGATGTTGGCCGTATCAATGAAGTTGACACCGAGGTCGAGCGCCTGGTCGATGACCCGGTTGGACGAGTCTTCGTCGGCGCGCATGCCAAAATTGTTCCCGCCGAGACCCAACACCGACACCTGGAGCCCTGTGTTGCCCAGTCTGCGATACTCCATCGTTCCCCCCTTAGCCGCGGTTTCCGGAAAGGCGACGCCTATGATACCCGAGGCCCCCTGCGGGAACAAGGCAAGACCGACGCCTTGAAAATCCGCTGGCGCGCCCCGAGAATTGAGGCCCATGGGCCCCGGAACAGCAGCAGTAGGACAAAAACTCGTCGGTATCATCGGCTATCCGCTGGGGCATTCGGTCTCGCCCGCGTTCCAGCAGGCGGCCTTCGACCATCTCGAGTTGGCCTACCGCTACGAGCGATGGGAGACTTCTCCCAGCGGACTGCAGCCCTTGGTATCGGGGTTCCGAGAAGGCGCGGCAGTCGGGGCCAATGTGACGGTCCCCTACAAAGAGAAGGTCATCCCGCTTCTGGATGAGTTGGACCCGCTTGCCCGGCTCATCGGCGCCGTCAACACGATCGTGGTCCGCGACGGGTCGCTTTCGGGCCACAACACCGACGCCCCCGGCTTCCTGTGGGCGCTGCGGGAGCAAGGCGGGCTCGATCCCCGGGACAAACGGGCGCTCGTGCTGGGCGCCGGTGGCTCCGCCAGGGCCGTCGCCATGGCCCTGCTCCAGGCTGGCGCCGCGTTGGTCCAGGTGAGCAACCGCACCGGGGCACGTGCCGAGGCCCTCGTCGACGCGATCCGCGAGCGAAGCGGCTTGGGAGCCAAATCGGTGTCCATCGTTCCGTGGGGAACACTCCCCGAGGAAGTGGACCTGGTCGTCAACGCCACCACGATGGGCATGCGCGGCGGCCCGACGCCGGAAGCAGGCCCCCTCGATCACGTACCGTTCCCGGCGGGAGCCCTCGCCTGCGACCTGGTGTACAACCCGGAGGTCACACCGTTCCTCGAAACGGCGCGACGAGCCGGAGCCCGAACCCTGGGCGGCCTCCCGATGCTCGTCTATCAGGGCGCCCTGTCGTTCCAGATATGGACGGGCGTCGAGGCGCCGGTCGAGGTGATGTTCGAGGCGGCACGGAAAGCGCTTTCCTAAATCCGGCTTCGTTGACGCTTTCCGTCACCGTCGCTAAACTTGTCGATTGCGCCTCCCGTGGAGAGGCTAACCTGTTCGAAAGGGGTCTCGATGGGATCATTAACGATCGCCGTGATCGCCGGATTCGTATCCTTGGCGTTCGGCGTCTACCTCATCCGGAACGTCATGCGTCAGGACCAGGGGTCCGACGCCATGCAACAGATTGCGAAGTCGATCCAGGAGGGGTCCTCGGCGTTTCTGCGACGCGAGTACCTGTATATGTTCGCCTTTGTGGTCGTGATCTTCGCTGTCCTCTGGATCTTCATCGACGCCGACGTGCTCGACAAGATGCCCGATCGGGTCACCAGCCGAGACGTACCGGCCGCGGCGCTGGCCTACCTGGTGGGGGCCTTCGGGTCCGGACTCACTGGGTTTATCGGTATGAACGTGGCCGTCCGGGCCAACGTCAGGACCACGGCGGCGGCGCAAAGCAGCCTTAACGCGGCGCTCCGAGTCGCCTTCTCCAGCGGAGGGGTCATGGGCCTCTCCGTGGTGGGCATCGGGATCCTGGGCATCGCCCTGATGTGGTGGGTGTGGCAGGACCCCGGCATCATCGCCGGATTCGGCATGGGTGCATCGTCCATCGCGCTGTTCGCCCGAGTTGGCGGCGGTATCTTTACGAAAGCGGCCGATGTCGGCGCCGATCTCGTCGGGAAGGTCGAGCAGGGGATCCCCGAGGACGACCCGCGGAACCCCGCGACCATCGCTGACAACGTCGGAGACAACGTGGGTGACGTCGCGGGAATGGGGGCCGACCTCTTCGAGTCGTACGTCGGCTCCATCATCGCCACCGTGGCGCTGGCCACGGCCGTCGGCGTTGGCGGCTTCCTCACCGAAGGGAGCGGACGAGTCCTGAGTGGGACGAGAATCGGGGACTACGACTCCAACGCCGTCGTCCTGCCGTTCCTCATCTCGGGTATCGGCATCTTCGCGTCGATCCTGGGCACGTTCCTGGTGCGAACCGGCGAGCAAGCAAACATGAGCAAGCTGTTGTGGGCCCTGCGCTCGGGCATCTTTGGCGCGGGCGCCCTTGTCCTGGTGGGGACCGGCATCGCCGTGTCGGTGCTGGACATGTCCTTCAACCTGTTCTGGGTCGTCGTCGTCGGCCTCGTCGTCGGTCAAGTAATCGGAACGGCGACGGAGTGGTTCACCTCCTATGAATACCGCTGGACCCGCAACCTGGCGGAGCAGACCAACACCGGCCCGGCAACGACGATCATCGGCGGCTTCAGTCTCGGAATGATGAGCACGCTCATACCGGTGGTCGCAATCGTCGTCGGCATCTGGCTGGCCTTCTGGCTGGCCGACCTTTACGGCGTGGCACTGGCCGCGGTGGGCATGCTCTCGACTCTGGGCATCACCCTGGCAACCGACGCCTACGGGCCGGTGGCCGACAACGCAGGAGGCATCGCCGAGCAGGCCAAGCTCGACCCAGAGGTCCGCGAGCGCACCGACGCGCTCGACTCGCTGGGCAACACCACGGCGGCAACGGGCAAGGGCTTCGCCATCGGCTCGGCCGTGCTGACGGCCCTGGCGCTGCTCGCCGCTTACGCAGCGGTCGTCGAAGCGGCCTCCGGAGGCGTCGCGGTGGTCTTCGACCTACGCGAAGCCTCGGTGTTGATGGGAGTGCTCATCGGCTCCCTTATGCCGTTCCTCTTCAGCGCGATGAGCATGGGAGCCGTCGGACGAGCCGCCTACAGCTTGGTGAACGAAGTGCGCCGCCAGTTCCGGGAGATCCCGGGCATCATGGAGGGCACCGGAAAGCCCGACCACGCCCGTGTCGTCGACATGAGCACCCGGGGCGCTCTGCGCGAGATGGTGCTGCCCGGCCTGCTGGCCATTGTGGCGCCCATTGTGGTTGGCGCGATTCTCGGCCCGGCTGCGTTGGGCGGCCTGCTGGTGGGCTCGATCGGGGCCGGCGCCCTCCTCGCCATCACAATGGCCAACTCTGGCGGCGCCTGGGACAACGCGAAGAAGTACATCGAGGCGGGACATCACGGCGGCAAGGGCTCCGAGGCCCACAAGGCCGCGGTTGTAGGCGACACCGTAGGCGACCCGTTCAAAGATACGTCCGGCCCCTCGCTCAACATCCTGTTGAAGCTCATGGCCATCGTTTCGCTGGTGTTCGGACCGCTGTTCATCTAGCCCACAACGACCACGCGACTCCTTCAGGGGGCGGGCGCATGCGCCCGCCCCCTTTCTTTTCCCCGCATGCCGGTCGGGGGAACACGTTTGCGTGTATACACGTAGCCGCGCCCGCAGTCGAATCCAAAGACGTTCGGACAACATTCAGGGCACGCCCGATTCAGCAACTCGATCACTCCGCCTAGCATGACGTTACTCGCAGTCGGTTTGCCGGTGGCCGACGGCGCGATGGGCCTAGCCTTCAAGGGGGGCTGGCTTTTCGGGTACCCACCGGCACGATGGCGACCCGCAGCATGAAGGAGGCCGGATGCGCTAGCAGTTGATGAGGATGAGGCTTGGCAAGTGAGTTTTCGCATGGAGGTTGCTTTGGTAATAGACAGGAGTTCTTGGCGTCGAACGATGCCGCTCTGGACCCGTTGGCTTGTGGCCGCGATGATGGTCGTCGTGGTCGCGTTGTCTTCGGTCGGAACGGCATTCGCGGCGCCCGCGTCTCAGGACGCACCAATCGACGGGGCCGACGTTGTCGGGAATCTGGATTCACCGGACGCCCAGCTCGACGGCCTCACGGAAGAGCAGCGTAGACTGCTCCTCGCCCGGCAAGCAGCCGGTGGAGGAGTGGGCCTCGGAAGCGAGTTTGGGTTTGACGACCCTTTTGGATTCGACCCCCTAGGGGGCTCCCTCGATCCATTCGGTGGATTCGATGATGAGCTAGCGCCCCTTTTCGGGGGTCCCTTCGCCCCGCCCGCCAGTGACTTCGGCGACTTTGGCGATGCGCCCGGTTTCTCCGGCCCGTTCGTCCCGCCCGCAGGTGACTTCGGCGACGATGGCCAGACGTTCTTTGGTCCCTTCGCTCCGCCCGCGGGTGGCTTCGGCAACTTTGGCGATGCGCCCGGTTTCTCCGGTCCCTTCGTCCCGCCCGCCGGTGACTTCAGTGGCTTTGGCGACGCGCCCGGTTTCTCCGGTCCCTTCGTCCCGCCTGCCGGTGACTTCAGTGGCTTTGGCGATGCGCCCGGTTTCTCCGGCCCGTTCGTCCCGCCTGCCGGTGACTTCAGTGGCTTTGGCGATGCGCCCGGTTTCTCCGGCCCGTTCGTCCCGCCTGCCGGTGACTTCGGCGACTTTGGCGATGCGCCCGGTTTCTCCGGTCCCTTCGTCCCGCCTGCCGGTGACTTCAGTGGCTTTGGCGATGCGCCCGGTTTCTCCGGTCCCTTCGTCCCGCCTGCCGGTGACTTCGGCGACGATGGCCAGACGTTCTTTGGTCCCTTCGCTCCGCCCGTGAGTGGCTTCGGCGAAAAGCCGGACACGGGTCCTTTCACTCCGCCAGACAACTTCGAAGGAGGGCCTTACATCCCCATCTCCGGGCCCCTCACGCCGCCTGACCACCGGGACGGCTTGGTGCCTCCGACCACCGACGGCAGCTTTGGCCCGCCCATCGATTGGACAATCACCTCGCCCCCACCCGGCGACTGGGACGGCAACTTCGGCCCGCCCGCCGATTGGGACGGCACCTACGTTCCGCCCACCGACGGTAACTTCGGCCCGCCCGCCGACTGGGATGGCACCTACGTTCCGCCCACCGACGGCAACTTCGGCCCGCCCGCCGACTGGGACGGCACCTACGTTCCGCCCACCGACGGCAACTTCGGCCCGCCCGCCGATTGGGACGGCACCTACGTTCCGCCCACCGACGGCAACTTCGGCCCGCCCGCCGATTGGGACGGCACGGTCCCGCCTGCCGGCGATTGGGATGGCAACTACGTTCCGCCCGCCGACGGCAGCTACGTTCCGCCTTCCGATGGCAGCTACGTTCCGCCCGCTGACGGCAGCTACGTTCCCCCCGCTGATTGGGACGGCACGGTCCCGCCTGCCGGCGATTGGGATGGCAATTACGTTCCGCCCGCCGACGGCAGCTACGTTCCGCCCGCTGACGGCAGCTACGTTCCGCCCGCCGACGGCAGCTACACTCCGCCCGCTGATGGCAGCTACGTTCCGCCGCGACGGCAGCTACGTTCCGCCCGCCGACGGCAGCTACGTTCCGCCCGCTGATGGCAGCTACACCCCGCCCGCCGACGACGGTGGCAGCTACACCCCGCCCGCCGACGACGGTGGCAGCTACACCCCGCCCGCTGGCGACGGTGGCAGCTACACCCCGCCCGCCGACGACGGTGGCAGCTACACCCCGCCCGCTGGCGACGGTGGCAGCTACACCCCGCCCGCCAATGACGGTGGCAGCCACACCCCGCCCGCCGACGACGGTGGCAGCTACACCCCGCCCGCTGGCGACGGTGGCAGCTACACGCCGCCCGCTGACGACGGTGGCAGCTACACTCCGCCCGCCGACGACGGTGGCAGCTACACTCCGCCCGCTGACGACGGTGGCAGCTACACGCCGCCCGCTGACGACGGTGGCAGCTACACGCCGCCCGCCGACGACGGTGGCAGCTACACTCCGCCCGCTGACGACGGTGGCAGCTACACGCCGCCCGCCGACGACGGTGGCAGCTACACGCCGCCCGCCGACGACGGTGGCAGCTACACCCCGCCCGCCGACGACGGTGGCAGCTACACTCCACCCGCTGACGACGGTGGCAGCTACACCCCGCCCGCTGGCGACGGTGGTGGCCCGCCGCATTCCGGTGGCTAGGTAGCCGCTCCCGGGAACAAAAAGAAAGGGCTGCCGGGGTTCCTCCCGGCAGCCCTTTCTCATTTCAGTGCCGTGCTCGTTACGCTATGGCGTCCAGAGTTGCGGGCGCGTCCCGGCGCCCACGAAGGGGTTGTACTCTTTCTCTTGCTTGATCGTGGTCTGTGGACCATGGCCGGGTAAGACAACGACCTCTTCATCGAGGTCGAACAGCTTGCCCTGGATGCTCTCCAGGATGGCCTCCCAGCTGCTTCCAGGAAAGTCGGTGCGGCCGACGCTGCCGTTGAACAACGTATCGCCGGCGAACAGGGCGCCTCCCGCCAGGAAGCAGACGCTGCCCATCGTGTGTCCCGGAGTCTCGATCACGCTGACGACGATGTTGCCGACGGTGAACTGGTCGCCTTCCCTCAAGACAATGTCCGGATCGGGCGGCGTCTCGAAGTCCGAAATCAGCCGGAACGCGTAATCGGCGGGCTGCCGCTTGGATATCTCGACGTCGTTGTCGTGGATGGCGTACTGGGCCCCGGTCTTCTCTCGGACCTTGAGGACCCCGCCGACATGGTCCATGTGGCCATGGGTGTCGAGAATGTATTTCACCTCGACCCCGAGCTGTTCGACAGCCTCGAGAATCCTCTCCGACTCGCCCCCAGGGTCCACGATGAGGGCTTCGTTCGTCGTTTCGTCGGACACGATGTAGACGTTTTCCGCGAACGCGGTTACCGCAAGCACGTTGATCTGCATGGGTTGTTTCCTCGCGCCATTCTTGGAGACTCCGCCCAGGGGTGTCAAGGGCGTGGCTGGGACGAAACGAGTCTCGTCACCGGCCTACCCAGCGTCGTGAAGAACTGGCTGTGCGGCCCCAGGCCCCCGGCGACGAAGACCTGCAAGTCCTCCGGCTCCTTCACGACGTGCACCCGGCCATCCTCGACCGGGCGTCCGCCCTTTCGCATCGATTCCTGGACGTCGGGGCTAAAGACGTCGAAGGGCACGAAGGCCCGCTCTCGCAGCCGCACCCGTACGTCGTGCTTCCAGAGGCCTTCGGAGGCAAGCATGCGGGCGTGGTTCAGCCCAAGCATGAGGAACGGCTGGCCCGGGTTGTGGCTCATGTTGTTGGAGCCCTGCGTCGTCATCGAGCCCGCCAGCGTGGTCAGGAGCGAGTCGGCGCTCTTGGCATCCTGGTCGACGATATTGATGGGGCTCACAACGTTGACGACCGTGACGGCACTGTCGCCTTTCTGGAAACCGCGCTCCACGTGGAGCGGTAGCCAGGGACTCGCCTCCTCGTTCTCGCCGAGGCAAAAGCTGATGCGGGTCGGCAGGCCGTGGGTTGCCTGGTCAGCTATAGAGGCTGTGCCTCCCAGCCCAATCGAGAGTGTGACCAACCGCAGGGCCCGCCCAATGGTGGCGTTGCTCCTGGTCACGCCGCCCAGGGCCGAGTAGCCGCAGTTGATACCAAGCTCGTGACGAATCGGGCCGTTGAGGATCATCAGCGGCGTCGCGGGCGGCGTCCCCATCGGCAGCAGGAGGAAGCGCGGCTCGGCGATACCCTCGACCGCGGCGATCAGCACCGGCAGCGAGCCCGCGCGGCAGCCGGCCATCACAGCGCTCACGGCGATCTTCTCGACCGTAACCTCGGCATGCGACGGCGAGAGCCGTGCAACGACGTGCTGCGGGTCCCGTTGCACCCCCTCCAGCATAGCGACGACCCGTTCGGGCGTGGGCGGGATGATCGGAAGACCGTCGCACCAACCTCGCTCGTAGAAATACTCCCACACGGCCACCGGGTCGTCGGGAAGGGTATGCCGGGTGGACTGGACGGCCGGCTTCGCCATTCGAGATCAGCCGGTACGGCCCGCGGCGACAGGGTGGATGTCGCAGACCGGGATGATTCCTTCGCTGCTGCGCCAGCGGTCGCGGTACTCCGCCATCAGCTCGTCCGCGGGAAGCGTCAGCGAGCGGACGACTTCGCCGCTGGCCGCCTCGGCGGCTTCATGCAACTGCGCCGGCGACAGCCAGACGAATCGCTGCGGCACCGCGATCAGAGGCATGCCATCGTAGCCGTGCTGGCGGGCAGTCGACTCCGCCATCGCAGCGAACTCTTCGGAGACGAGAACGGCCGTGGGGACACCTTTGCTTTCCAGCGCGACTCCGGTGTGGACACTCCACACGGCGCAGCCTCAGTGGCCGACCCCTTCGATCGCGACGTCACTCAATCTGACGACTTCGTCGAGCGGCGGACCCGGCGCCCTGAACGACTCGGTGACTTCTCCCGATGGGTCGACGACATCGATTTGACCGGTGCTTCGGTTGCACCGGACCACGCCCCTCGGCCTGTGGCGTTTCAGAATCAGCGTCTCGAGAGCGGCCATAAAGGTCGCGGTGTTCTGCTGGTTATCCGCAACGATGCCCACGGTGAGCCCGGCGAGGTCGGAAGGACGCGGGGCCAGCGACCGCGCCGGACTGGCGCCATTGAGTACGGGTTGCAGTACCTCTATCGTGCGTATCGCTGGGTTGGTGGGCATTGCGGTCGGTCCTTCTCGGGTGCCGGCATGATAGCACCGGCCCGGAGTCTCGGACAACGCGGACGGGACTTCAGGACGGCTTCTCCTGTTTCCAGAACTTGTCCCAGCTTGGCCAGGCGCGCGGTATCGAGGCCTCCTCATGGGGCCGATCGGGGTAGCGAAGCTTCCTGGGGCCGGCAGGCGGCTCGTTCCATTCGGTGAAGTACCACGACGCGGTCCTACGCTCCGCAAAATACCACCGTCCTCCGTGGCGCTCGTAGCGGTCCTGGTAGTGCATCTGAGTGATGGTCCACTTGTCGTCCAGCTCCTGCTCGACGCGGCAATAAACGGCGCCATGAGCGTGGGAGTCATCGTCGATCTCGATCACGTGGTTACCGACGAAGTGCTGCGAGTTGGTGTAGCGCCGCTGGGTGACGTTGTACGACGCCTTGAGAGCCTCCCCACCAGCGACGCCGTCTTGACCGCGGTAGAAGACCTTGCGCCCATCGTCGACGAAGAGTCCGACGACAGCGTCGAGGTCCCGAGCGTCGAGGCCGGCGGCGTAACGCGAGGCGAGTTGCCGTATCTGCTCAATGGCCTCAAGCCGTTCTATGCGCTTTTCCAGACCTGTTTCCATGGCATCGGCTCCCCTTCCACTCGGAGATACTCGATTCGATTATGCTAACCGCCACCAAAAACACATCTTCAGGCGACGTTGGGGATGATTTCCCTGGCGATGAGCTCGAGCACGCCCATGTTCTTGTGGTCGAGGTGTTGCATCATCACCTCTTCGACACCCAAAGCCTCCCAGGCTTTGATCTGCTCGACGATCTCGGACGGCGTTCCCGTGAGCCATCCTTTGCCGTCCCGGAGCTGCCGAATGCTCGAGCCGGAGGCGGCCTGCTCCAGCGAGATAATGTTGGCGACCCGGCGGAAATGGTCCTCGACGCCAGCGGCGTCTCGTCCGACGACAAAGCCGCTCATGAGCGAGCGTCGGACCTCTTCGGGTCCCGGCCCGCGTCGGCGCAATGGCGTTCGAGTACCTCCCGTTTGTGGGGGTATTCGGAGAGCCCGACGCCGACGGCGTTCCAATGGTCGGCGTAGCGGGCCGCGATTTTGAGGGTGCGCCGCTCTCCGGTACCGCCGACCACGATGGGCAGGGGCGACTGCACCGGCCTCGGGTAGCACTCGGCATCCTCGAGTTGGTAGATCTCGCCGTTGAAGTTGGCCGGACTCTCCCTCAGCAGCGCCCGGATGACCTGAATACCCTCCTCGAGCATGTCCATGCGCGTCTTAACGGGAGGAAACGGGATGCCGAAAGCGTTGTGCTCGACGGCGTTCCAGCCGGCTCCGACGCCCAGCTCCAGCCGCCCTCCCGAAAGCACGTCGACCTGGGCCGCCATGCGCGCCAGCAGCGAGGGGTGACGGAACGTCATTGGGCAGGCCAGGTTCCCCAGCCGCACGCGCTTCGTCTCACGAGCCGCGACGGCAAGCGATACCCAGGTCTCCAGCGAAGGTTGTTTCGTGTCGCCGGAAAGAGAGAAGAAGTGGTCGGAGCGCCAGACCGATGCGAAGCCCATATCCTCGGCTGCGTGGAGCAACCTGAACCAGTCGTCCCAGTCCACGGCCTCTTGGCCCTCGATCATGAGTCCGATTCGCATCGCGCTCCTTTATGTCGAGTCAAACCAGGAACGGCCCATCCTACCACAGACGCCGTGCTTCGAGGGGACGCTGCCGATACAATAGCCGGGCTTCTCCTCCAGCGAACTGCCGGAAACACGCATGCAACCCCACTCCTCCAGCCATCTCCACGACACCCGTGCGGAACGCACCATCGCCGGGTCGACGGTGTCGCCATACCGTTGGGTCGTCATCGGAGGCTTCGTCTTCGCCAACCTCGCGATGACGATGACCAGCCTCTCCATCGGCCTGCTTTTGCCGGCGATTAGCGAGACCCTCGACCTCTCCCAGCTCCAGGGAGGCTGGCTCGGCTCGTCGCTGGGCATCGGCTATATCCTGATCACCATCCCCGCCGCCGTTCTTCTCAGCCGCTTCAGTCCCGTGCGGCTCATCGGCCTCTCCATCGCCCTGGCCACGCTCTTCACCTTCCTCCAGGGACTGGCCACGTCCTTTGTCTTCCTCCTGGTCTCGAGACTCGCTTTCGGAGTCGCGGCGTCGCTCCGGGCGCCGGCAAGGCCGATGTTGACCCAGCAATGGCATGCGGCCCGAGAGGTCCCCATCGTCAACGGGGTTGTGGTGGGCCTGACCGGGATAGGCGAGGCGCTTGCTGTGGCCCTCACGCCGCTGATCCTCGACGTCACCGACAGTTGGAGGACGACCCTCCACACCTTTGGAGTTCTTGGGATTGTGACGCTGGTGTTCTGGATCTTCGCGGGGAAGGAGCGCTCGACTGCCGAGTTCACGGCAAAGGTCCGCGACCAGGGACGCCCGCCGTTCAGACGGATGTTCCGCTATCCTCAGTTGGTCATCGTCGGCCTCGGCGCCGCGAGCATGACCTACTCGTGGTTCGCGTTCAGGACCTTCTGGCCCACCTTCATGCTCGACACCCACGACGTCTCGCTCAGTCGGTCCGGGTTGCTCCTGAGCGTCGGCTCCTTCGCGATGATTCCAGCCGCTTTTATCCAGGGTTACGTGTCCTCGCATTTCGGTCGCCGTAGGGAGCTGTTGATCGTTTCCAGCCTATCGATGGTCGGGGGCGCGATTGGCCTCCTGATGACCTCCAACATGGCCGCGCTGGTCGGCTTCGGCCTGATCACGGGCTTCGCCTGGGGATTCATGGTGTTGCCAATCACGATCCCCTACACCCTCGAGGGCATCCATCCCAGGGAAGTGGGCGTGGGCATCTCGATGGTGATCACCCTGTTCATGATAGGCGGGATCGTCGGCCCCATCGTCTCCGGTGCGGTGTCGGACATGACCGGGTCGTTGCGGACGGCGCTGATGATCAGTGCGATTGTGCCCCTCGGCCTGTTGCTTGCTGCTCCAGCCGTCAGGGACAGGACCCGGCCCAGGGACGGGGTGGCTACGGCGTGAGGGCCCCAGCTTCGACCGGCCGCCATTCCAGCCGGGCGTAGCCGAGGCCGGCGCGGAGCGATTCGGCGACGGCGCGCTTGGCGTCGCCGATGGACGGGGACCCGCCGAGCTCGGCGGCAACCGACGTGACCTCGGCGTCGTTGATGCCGCAGGGCACGATTGCCTGAAACGCGGCCAGGTCCGGGGCGATGTTGAGGGCGAAGCCATGGATGCTCACCCACCGCTTCAGATGAACGCCAACCGCGCCGATCTTGCGGCCCTTCACCCAGACCCCCGGGAAGCCCTTACGGCGCGCCGCCTCGAGGCCCAGGCTCCCAAGGTAGTCGATCATCGCCTGCTCAAGGGTGGAAACGTAGCGGGGAACGCTGATACCCAGCTCCCGCAGACCTACGATCGGGTAGCCGACAAGCTGTCCGGGGCCGTGGTACGTGATCTTGCCGCCGCGCTCCACCTCGGCCAGGTGCACGCCCTGGCTCTCGAGGAGCTCCCGCGACGCCAGCAGCTCTTCCGGCCGGCTGCGCCGTCCGAACGTAATCGTGGGGGGGTGCTCCAGAAGCAGGACGCGATCCGAGACACGTCCCTCGAGCCGCGCTTCACGAAACGAGCGCTGCAGGGCCAGGGCCTCCTCATAGTCGATCAAGCCCAGGTCCGAGACCGTCAGCACTTCGTGTGCCGTCACGGTCGACGCCTCTTGGGCTCGCGCTTCTCGACGAAGGCCTGCACGCTCTCTTTGTAGTCGTCTTCCTGCTGGAGAGCGCCCATCATCAGCATCGAGTAGTCGAGGGTGACGTCCAGGTCCGCCTTCTGCGCCATGCGAAGCAAGCGCTTGGTCATGCCGACGGCCAGGGGTGGGTTTGCGGCGATGCGGCCGGCAAACTCGAAAGCCGCGGCGCGGAGGTCGGCGGCGGGGACGACCTCGTTGAGGACGCCCATCGATAGCAGCTCCCGTGAATCGAAGATGTCGCCGGTGAGCAGTATCTTGCAGGCGTTGGCCCAGCCGACAACACGCGGCAAGGTCATCACCGCCCCGGCATCCTGGATAAGACCGTGCTTGACGTGCACGTCGCCCATGCGGGCCTCGTCCGAGCCGATGCGGTAGTCGCATAGCATCGCCAGCTCGAAGCCGATGCCGACCGCGGCCCCGTTCACCGCAGCGATGATGGGCGTGTTCATGCCGAGGATGATGCGCGGCGTCTCGATACCTTTGAGGCGCTTGCGCCAGCTTCGAACGCCGACGCCCGCGGCCCGTTCTTTCAGGTCGAGGCCCGCGCAGAAGGCCCTTCCGGCGCCGGTCAACACGACGACCCGGACGTCAGGGTCGGACTCGGCCTGCCGCAACGAGGCGTCGAGCTCCGCGATCAGTGCCCCACCGACCGCGTTAAGCCGCTCGGGGCGGTTCAGCGTGATGACGGCGAAGTCTCCCTCGCGCTCGTAGATGACGTGCTTTTGTTCCATGGTCTGCCCCCTAGGCCCCGTTGCCTCGTTGCTCCGCCGTGCGAAACGCCACACCGACGACGCCGGGGCCGGAGTGAGCGCCCATTACCGGCGTGAACTGGGTTATCGACAGGCTTTCGCAGGGGAAGCGCGCCTCGATCTGCTCGCGGAAGCGCAGGGCCTCTCCCGGGGCGTCGGCGTGCATGACCAGGGCCCGAATGGGCAACCCACCGGGGTTGCGCTCCTCCATGAGACGGAGCATCTTGGCCACCGCACCCCGCTTCGAGCGGGCCTGGGAGAGGCGCTCGACCTTCCCTCCCCTGGAGGTGAGGATGGGTTTGAGGCCGACCAGGTCGCCGAGCCACGCGGCCGCCTTGGGGACGTGACCTCCTTTGGCGAGGTGCTCCAACGAGTCGAGCACCGCGAAGAAGTGGACGCGGGGCGCCAGATCAGTAACGAGCCCCGCGACGGTGTCCAGATCGTCCCCTCGCTCGGCGGCCTCGGCGGCTTCCAGCGCCACGAGTCCCTGACCGGAGGCCACGGCGGGGGCAGGCAACGAGATGATGCGCACGCCGGGAAGCTCGTCCTGAGCCAGGGCAATGGCCTGCCGCGAGCTGTTATGGGTCGAGCTCAGCTCTTCGGGAATGGTGATACAGAGCACACCCTCGGCCCGCTTCGCCGCTCGCCCGTAGGCCTCGAGGAACAGGCCGGGCGGCGGCGCTGAGGTCGTCGGCAGTTTCTTGGCCTGACGAAGCTGAGCGTAAAAATCCTCAGCAGAGTCGACGCCGTCGCGGTACACCCGGCCCTCGAACGCCATCTCGGTGGGCACGATCTCGATGCCGTGGGCCTCGACGAGCTCTCGGGAGAGGCAGGCGGTGCTGTCGGTGACGATGGCGACCTTCTGCATGGGCCCCGATTATAGCAAGCGGCGTCGCGTTGCTTCGCGCGGGAGAACACGGGGACACCCCCAAACCCCCTGAAGGGGGTTCAAGGTAGCCCTTCGGGCTGGGATTTAGGGAAGGGGCACATCCCCTTCAACCCTTGCCAAAAGGGCTCCGCCCCTCTGGACTCCCGGATTCCAGGCTCGCGCTAACGGCTGGTTCTTCCTTCAACGTTCACTATGAGCCGCGACACGAGCAAGAACCGCCCACCCTTCGACAGGCTCAGGGTGAGCGAAGGGTTACGGTGGGGAAGCGAATCGCGGCCCCCGAGCCGTCGGATAACCGACTGGTCATGGGGACACCCCAAAACCCCCTGAAGGGGTTCAAAGTAGCCCTTCGGGCTATGTGAAGGAAAGGGGCACATCCCTTTCCACCCCCTGCCAAAAAGGGCTCCGCCCTCTCTGGACTCTCCGCTCTGCGCGCCCCGTTAAGGGCTGCTCCTTTGCCTTCAGCAGGCCAACCCCCAGCGACACCTCACGCCGGTCCCCCGGCTTGCCTGGACGCCACCCCTCACCGAGGCGGAGAGGGGCACGGAGAGAGGTCCGACGCCGGCCTATGCCTTCAGGCGGCTGTGCGGACCGGCGCCGCGACCTGTGCGGCCTTCGCGGCCATCTCCACCACCTGGGAGAGGGCGGGGTGTACGTGCACCGCGTCGACGATCGTGTCCAGCGTGCCTCCGGCGTTCATGGCCACGACGATCTCGTGGATGAGCACGGAGGCGTTGGGCGCAACGATGTGCGCTCCCAGGATGAGCCCCGACTCGTCTGTCAGGATCTTCACGAGGCCGTCTTCCTTGAGCGCCATCCCCATCGCCGTGGCCTTCAAGTTCCACCTTCCGACGCGATACGGCGTCCCATCGATCTTGAGCTCGTCTTCGGTCTTCCCGACACCGGCAACTTGAGGCGAGCTGAAGATGGCGTGGGGAATTGCTTCATAGCTCATCGCCCTCCGCTTGCCGTGGAACAGGTCTTCGATCAGGTGTTTGGCCTGCCGGACCGCGACATGCTTCAGGGGCAGGAGCCCGGTGATGTCGCCCAACGCCCAGACACCTTCAACATTCGTCTCCAGGTAGTCGTTGACTTTGATATACCCGGCGCGGTCAAGCTCGACTCCTGTCGTGGCGACGTCGAGGACGTCGGTGTTCGGGTGGCGTCCCGTTGCGATGAGCAGTTGGTCGGCGATCACCGGCTCGGGGTTATCTTTGACGGCGACATGCACCAGACCGTCGCGCTGCGACAGGGACTCGACGGTCCAGGCACACATGACGTTGTGCTTGCGAGAGAACTCTCGAGTGAACCATTCGCCAATCTCGCTGTCCTCCCGAGGGATCAGCCGACCCGCCATTTCGATGATGGTGACCTCCGCGCCAAGGGCGCCGAAGAAATAGCCCAGCTCGACCGCGACGTAGCCTCCGCCGAGGATCGCCAGCCGTTGCGGAACGTCGGTGAGATGGAGGGCTTCGTCGCTGGTCAGGTAGGGAACGTCGTCACGGCCCGGGATGGGCGGCACGGCCGGTCGCGTGCCTCCCGCGATTACGACCCGGTCGGCGCTTATACGCCGGCCGTCGACTTCAAGGGATTTTGGCCCGACGAACCTGCCTTCACCCCTGATGAACTCAATGTTCTCGTCGCGAAACAGGTCTTCTTCCCGCTCCCGGACCTCTGTGTCCAGCTCGGCGAAGACGTTGTGGACGATCGAGGGCAGGTCGACGCTCTCGATGCTGGCGTTAATCCCGAAACGCCGGCCGTCCCGGACCGCCTCGGCCAGCTCGGCGCTGTGGATCAGCATCTTCGACGGCATGCAGCCGCGGTTGTGGCAGGTGCCGCCGAGGGGCCCCCGCTCCACCAACGCCACGCGCAGCCCCTGCTCGCTGGCGGCCAGCACGATGTCGCGGCCAGTCCCCCCACCGACGACCATCAAATCGAAGCGTTCCTCGGCCATTGCTCCCCCTTCGCCCGACCTGGTTTGACGGCGACCTCTGCGTTTAGATTACCGGTTGCCCGGTAAAGGTTCACGGGAATGCCTGAATAAAGCTTACGCTTGGCGCCAACGTCGTTGCAGTCGCAGACCGCCTCTGGTACCCTCGTACCGTTTTGCGCACTCGACCCGAGTGGGGCAACGAGCCCCTCCGGTCGACGAACTCCAGGAGGCCCCATCATGGGACCCTTGACCGACAAGTACTGCATCGTGGGCGTCGGCGAGACCCCGCACATGCGTCCTTCAGGACGCACGACGCTCTCGATGGCTATCGAGGCTGTGAAGAATGCCTGCGACGACGCGGACCTCGATCCGAGCGAGATCGACGGCATCTCCAGCTACCAGATCGGCGACTCCAGCCCTGGCATCCAGATTGCCACCGCGCTGGGGGCGCGACCGAACTACGCCAACGACTCCTTCGGAGGCGGCTCGAGCACAGAGATGCTGATCGCCCACGCGGTAGGGCTCATCGAAGGCGGCTACTGCAAGAATATGGTCATCTACCGCTCGATGAACGGGCGGTCCTCGCGCCGGATGGGCGGCCAGGCGCCGGGAGGGCCAGCCGCCGCCATGCCGATTACGAGCCCTCCGAGCTTCGACCAGCTCCATGGATTCACAACCCCCGCGCAGCGTTTCGGCATGTCGTTCATGCGCTACGTCCACGACTACGGAATCAGGCCGGAGCAGTTGGGGGCCATCTCGGTCGCCCATCGCAAGCACGCCTTGCTCAACCCCAAGGCGACGATGAAGCACCCGATCACCATCGAGGACTACCTGGCGTCGCGCTGGATCTCGAAGCCTTTCCGGCTGTTGGACTGCTGCCTCGAGACCGACGTGGCCGCCGCGCTGATCATCGCCCCCCGGGAGCAGGCCTACGACCTGAAGAACCCGCCTGTGTACATCATGGGCGGCACAGCCCGACTCATGGCCGACCAGGGCGCGTGGAACTACAGCCGCGACAGCCTTCACTACGTGGCCGGGTTCTACGGCCGCCAGCGCCTTTTCGGCATGTCGGGCGTCAGCCAGGACGACATCGACATCACCTCGTCCTACGACGCCTTCACCTTCACCACCTTGATCCAGCTCGAGGCCTACGGCTTCGCCCCTCGAGGGCAAGCCGGCGAGTACGTGTCGTCCGGGACCATCGAAATCGACGGCCGGCGCCCGAACAACCTATCGGGCGGGCACCTCTCCGAGGGGTACACCCACGGCATCAGCATGGTGATCGAGAACACACGCCAGCTACGGCATCGGGCCGACGACTCTTGCCCGGAGTGGCAAAAGGGCATCCACACCTACGACCGCTCGAAAGGCTGCCGTCAGGCCAAGAAGGCCGCGATCGCGGCCTGCCTGGGTTGGGGCACCGAGACGATGTCGAGCTCGGCCATCCTGAGGAGGTAGCCATGCCGGGTCCCGTCGACTACGAAAAGATCGCTATCGCCCCCGACCCGGACATGGTCGTCTGGTGGGACGCGACCAAGGAAAAGAAATTTCTGCTGCCCCAGTGCCAGGACTGCGGCCACAAGTGGTGGCCTCCATGGCCCGCATGCAGCTCCTGCGCGTCGATGAACGTCGGCTGGCTCGAGATCGAAGGCGTCGGGATCATCCACAGCTATATCTCGGTCGAGCAGCCGATCCTGGCACACATGGTTACTGCGGTCCCCTACGTCGTGGCCATCATCGAGCTTCCCGACGGCACCAACGCCAACGGCTCCAAGACGCGGATCTCGGCCATGATGCTCGATGACGAGGCGGACGTCGCGATCGGCCTGCCGGTCGCCCTGGAGTGGGACGACCATCCATCACAGGATTACAAGCTGCCGCGCTGGCGGGTGACGAGCAAATCGGCGCCCGACGCCTGGCACTTCGACTGGTAGGCTTGTCCGGGCCGCTGAGGGACACCCCCAAACCCCCTGAAGGGGGTTCAAGGTAGCCCTTCGGGCTATCGTCATTAGAAGAGGCACATCCCCTTCAACCCTTGCCAAAGGGGCTCCGCCCCTCTGGACTTCCCGGTAACCCCTTCGTCATTCCGGCGAAAGCCGGAATCCAGACAGCGATCCGGTGTGGAGGGGTTGCGCGACCGGCAAGTCTTCGCCTCTGTAGTGTGACGACGGGTTTCGCTCTCAGGCCCCTGATTCGGGCCTTCGAGCCCAAGGGTTACCGCTCCATCGTCGGATAATTCTCCGAGGGCACTCCGATAATCACCGATACGCGAGAATTTCCAGGAGATTGCCGTCGGGGTCGAGAAAGTAGAGGCAGTCGTGGTCGCCCCAGTCCACCGGACCATGATGGGGAACGCCCGCTTCGTCGAACCGCTGTTGGGCCACCTTCAGCTCGTCGGCGTCGACTACGAAGGCCCAGTGCCCTTTTCCGAACGGCTGGGAGATGTCGCCACCGCCCATTGGGGCCATGTCGTGGTTGCGGAACAGCGCCAGGTTGATGCCTTCGCCGCGAAGCTGTACCTGGTTTTCGAAGCGGTTAACGACCTCGAGCCCGAGGAAGCCGGCGTAGAACTCCTCAGCGCGATCGAGATACCGGACCTCGATACCGACGTGGTCAATCCCTTTGAGCCTCATCGGTGTCCCCCTCGACGACGTCGTCCTCGGCCTCAGCGGCACGGTCGGCACGGTCGACCCGCGGAGCACACCGCACCGCGGTTGTGATGAAGCCGGTGTGCCCCACCATGCGATGGTCCGGTCTGGCGCTGGTGGAGCTGAGGTGCCAGTTCCTGTGAAGAACTTCGAAGCTCAGGGCGAACTCGAAGTGCCTGTCCCTCCCGAGCTCCTGGCTCAATCGGTGGAGCTGGAGCACCGTGGGGAGGTAAGAGATGAAGATGCCCCCAAGACGGAGCGCATCGGTCGCCGGGCCGATGGCGCGCCACGGCTCAGGGAGGTCGAGCACGAGCCGGTCCACGTTCCGCTCTTCAACGCCCTCGTAGATATCGCCGGTCCTGAATGTGAAGTTCGTCGCCCCGGGCACAAAGCCCTCGACGTTGCGGACCCCCCTCTTCGCCATGTCCTCCCGGACCTCATAGGTGATTACACGACCCGATTCGCCCACGGCCCTCAGCAGCGAGAGGGTCAAAGCGCCCGAGCCGATCCCCGCTTCGACGACTGTCGCGCCAGGATAGATGTCGCCGTAGACCAGGATCGCTCCCACGTCCTTCGGGTAGACGATCTGCGAGGTCCGCTTCATGTTCATGACGTACTGCACGAGCGTCGGTCGGAGCACGATCACCTGGTGTCCCGAGTGGGTGTTGAATCGCGACCCGGCGGACTGGCCGATGATCGACTCGTGCGCCAGGAGCCCCATGTGGGACTGAAAGACTTTTTCGCCACCCAGTATCTGGAGGTATTCGCGACCTCGCGGGTCGATGATCAGGGCAAGGTCGCCCTCGGCGAAGGTGGGTTCCATGGCCGGGCTATTCTACCAAACGAGCGGCCACCGATTCCGCTTTTGGGCGGGGAGGCGGACGCGCAGGCCGTCTCAGACGGCCCCTTCCTGACGGAGGGCCAGGATTTCGTCGGGCGAGTAGCCGCCTAGCGAGGTCAGCACCTCGTCGGTATGCGCACCGAGGGCGGGCGCGATGGCCGCCTTCACCCGGGGACTATCGGCCTTCACGGGCGATCCGAGCGTACGGATGGTCCCGAACACAGGGTGTTCCATCTCGTGCATCAACTGCCGCTCTTCGACGAAGTCCTCGGCGAGCGCGGTCGCCACGTCATGCACCTGGGCCGCCGGAAAATCGGGGCCCATGAGGGCGAGCCACTCCTTTGTGGTCTTCTCGACAAATAGCTCCTGGAGCATCGGCAGCAGGACCTCGCGGTTCTTCAGCCGGTCGGCGAAGCAGAGGAACCGAGCGTCCTCTTTCCACTCGGGCCGGCCCAGGATGTCGGCAAGGCGAGTGAAGAAATCTTCCTTGGCGCAGGTGTAGACGATCCACCCGTCTCGCGTTTTGAAGACCCCTGAGGGGACCTGGGACGGGTGGGAGGAGTTCGGCTGCCGGGTCACGTCGTGGCCGCGGGTAAGGTGCCAGGTGCCCATGTAGCTCAGCATGGCCACGGCAGTGTCGTAGAGGGAGACGTCGAGGTCGCAGCCCTTACCGCTGATCTGGGCCTGCAGGATACCGGAAACGAGAGCGAACGCCGCGTTGTAGCCGCCGGCGAAGTCCACCACGGGTACGCCGCTGCGCTGGGGAGCGCCGCCCGGCTCGCCCGTAATGTCCATCCATCCCGTCTCGCCCTGGATGAGCATGTCGTACGAAGGGCTGGCGCTCCGAGAGTTGTCCATCCCGTAGCCGGTGAGGTGACAGGTCACGATGCTGGGGTTGATCTCCTTCAAGTCCTTGTACCGGAGGCCCATACGGGTCGGAAGGTCGCCGCGCAGGTTGGAGAAGACGCCGTGGCACGTCTTGGCAAGGCGGTGGAAGACCTCGACCCCACTGGGGTTGACCAGGTTCAGCGTGACGCTTCTGCAGTTGCGGTTGAAGGACTGGAAGTAGATGCTGTCGTTGACGCCTTCTTCGAGGTAGGGTGGGACGGTACGTCCCACGTCGCCCCGGGTGCCCGGGTTCTCGATCTTGATGATGTCGGCACCAAGGTCGGAGAGCTGAAGCATGCCGAAGGGGCCGGCGCCGTATTGGGTTACCGCCAGGATGCGGATACCTTCGAGGGGAAGCGTCATGGCGTGACCGCAACCAGTTGCTGACTATCAGCCATCACGTTTTCCTTGGACATCGCTCTCAAGCGCAACCCCGTCGAGCCATCGCTTCGATTGTTTCGGCGATGAGGAGCGTACCACAGTCAGGTGAGCGTACTCAGGCAGACGGAACAACTTCGGGTACTCTCTGCGCCGCTTCCAGTACGTCTGGAGGAGCCAGAGAAAGAGCGAGTCCCGCGTGAAGAAATGAGTCCTCAGCCGTTCCCGGTTTCCGTTCCACAGCGTCGTCCGACGAAGGGCTCGGCCGAACGTTCGGACCAGAAGCCGGCGCAAGACGACGGGAAAAGAGTAATCAAGCCACACGACCGTGGACGCCCTGGACCAGACGATATCTCGCACATCGTGGTAGTTTCCGTCCGCGACCCAGGAGTCTTGCGAGACCTGCTCTCGGATGCTTTGCCGAAACACCTCGTACGGGAACTCGGTCCAGTTCGGCGCCCAGTGCAGAGCGTCCAGCTCTATGTGGGGAATGCCGAGACGCTGGGAGAGTTCACGGGCGAAGGCCGTCTTTCCCGCCCCGGTGCTGCCGACTATGACGAAGCGGCCGCTCGGTTCCAGCATCGGCCCCTCCCCACAGGTCCTCTTGGCTCGCGGCAATCAGGACGCATTGTCCCAGGAGATATGGGGAGACCTCCAAACCCCCTGAAGGGGGTTCAAGGTAGCCCTTCGGGTATCCTAATGAGAGAAGGGGCACATCCCCTTCAACCCTTGCCAAAGGGGCTCCGCCCCTCTGGACTCCCTCTTGGCAACACTAATTCCCGTAGAACTCGAGCGGGTTATCCCAGAGGATCTTTTTGAGGGTCTTCTTCGACAGCACGTCCTCGAGTTCCATCACCTCGTCGAGAATGTCGGGGGGATGGTCCGGGTGCGGGTAGTCGCTGGCGAAGAGCAGCCGGTCCTCGCCGATGGCGTCGATTACCGCGGGAATGTAGGGCTCCTCGGGCTCGAATGAGACCCAGCACTGACGACGGAAGTACTCGGAAGGCTTCATCTTCACAGTGTCGCCGACCTCGGTGGCCAGGTTGCCGTACTCGTAGTCGAGGCGGAAAAGCCAGTAGGGGACCCAACCACAGCCCGATTCCAGGAAGGCGAACCGCAAGGTGGGGTGTCGCTCCAGCACGCCGCCTTCGAGGAGCGCGAGGAAGGCCATCATGTGCTCCATGGGGTGCGACGTTGCGTGAAGCGAGAAGCGGCGCCCGAACCGGTCGGCCCCGGTCGCCTGGAGCAGCGTGTAGCCGCCCTCGTGGACCCCTACGGCGACGTTCAGGCGCTCGCACTCCGTCCAGAAGGCCTCGTAGGCAGGGTCGCTCAACAGGCGGCCCTTGAGCGGGTTGGGACGCAGGAAGATTCCCGTCGTGCCTCGTTTGGCAACTCGTTTGAGCTCATCAACGGCGGCAGCGGGATCGTGGAGGCTGATGCCGGCGACCGGCTTGAGACGGTCGGGCGCATACTGCGCGAACTCGTACCCCCAGTCGTTGTAGACCGTCGCCATGGCGGCGGCGACCCCGGGGTCCAGGTCGTCGATGGCCCAGGCCTGGAGCGCCCGCGTAGGGTAGATGTAGCCGACGTCGATGCCGAGCATGTCCATGCCCTTGACCTGGATGTCCGGCGTCCACGGCGCGCTGCGGTCGACGCCGATCGCCTTGTAGTACTCCTGCGCTTGGGCGTCCATCTGGGCCTTGACGCGCTCCTTGACGTCCGCGGGGTAGTCGGCCGGAAACTTGGGGTAGTGCTGCCCCTGGAAGTCGAACGCGATCCCCTCGCCGGTGAACTGGGGGGCCAGCTTCAGGAGCTCCGGGGCGAGGCCCTTTTCCCACAGGTCGGGGGGTTCGTTCCAGTGGCCGTCGGCGTCGGCGATTTTGTAGTCGTTGATCATGGCGTTGCTCCTAAATAGACCTGTTGTCCTGACGGGTTGCCGGGAGAGACCCCCAAACCCCCTCAGGGGGTTCAAGGTAGCCCTTCGGGCAAGAACTTAGAAGGGGCACATCCCCTTCAACCCTTGCCAAAGGGGCTCCGCCCCTCTGGACTCCTCGGTTCTCTTCATTCAAAAGGCAGAGCGGTCAATGCGTCTTGCCGGGCATGGGCTCGGAAAGCGCTTCGTCTGCGACCCACTTCGCGTCTTCATCGAAGGTGAGCAGGGCCACCGTCGCCCCCTTGGGGCCGCACTTGAGCGGCGGGGGCGGCTCGTCGCCCTGTATATAGCGCATCCCCTTGTAGCCGAGGGTCTTCCCGTCGACCTCAACGGACCCTTCGAGCACGATCTGCATCTGGCCGTGAGATGGCGCCTCGACACTCAACTCCATTTCCGCCGGGCACTCGACGATCTCGGTCATGCCCGGGATAAGGACCTTGCGTCGGGCGCCCTCATGTCCGGGCAGGGCCTCCCACTCGACCTCGCTAGCCGACTTGATGAGCGTGCGCCCTTCTCGATAGACCATCTTCTTGATCTCCGGGTCTTTGGAGTAGACCTGACGGTGAGCCCGGGGACGGACGTTCAGGGTCTCCTGGCTCCCGCTCACGGTGAAGGGGCCGTAGGGCACGCAGTGATCGGTGTAATGCACGCCAGGAGCGTCGATTCGATAGGTCGGAAACTGAACGGAGCCGGAGATGATGAACTGGAACTGGGACGTGGTGTGAAGGTGCGCCCAGGAGCCGGTGTCGTCGGGAAAGTGGGCGATGGTGGCGTTAGGCCTGCCTTCCTTGCCATCGAGGAACGCTGCAGTATCCATGACAACGCCCTGGGGCCAATCGGGAAACACGTACGGCCGCTGAATGCTTCTGGTCTCGACATCCGCCGGGTCTCGAATATATTCGTTCAGCATTTCGGTCTCCTTCTCGAACTCAGGCGGCCTAGCTGACCGCTGCCGCCGGCACGAGCCCCAGGTCCTCAGCGGTTGGGCCGATCCGGTCGGCGATGGGCCGCAGCAACTCCAGGTCGAAGCCGTAGACGGCGGCTGCGTTCTCTCCGACCATCAGTAGAAACTCGTCGGTCGAGACCCCGGCGAACATCTCTCGGATCCGGTCGTGGGACCGGGGCCATGTGCCCTCGAGGTGCGGATAATCGGAGCCCCACATGATGTTGCGCACGCCGATGGTGTGGCGGGACTCGACCTCGATGCGTCCTGAAGGCGGCGACGCCCCGACGTAACACTGCCGAGCCCAGTATTCGCTTGGCCGGAGCGACATGATCTCGCGAACGGCCTCGGGATTGCGTTCCCGGGCCATCTTGTCGAAGAGCCAGAGGAGATACGGGACCGTGCCGCCTCCGGACTCGGTCATCACGACCTTCAGCTTGGGATGACGCTCGAGGACGCCGCCCCAGACTAGGAGCGGGTAGAGCCGGTTCGCGTTCCAGTAGCCTTCGATGCTCATCATCCACCGCGACCCCGGAATGTCGCCGTAGTTGGCGTGAGGACTCGAGGTGTGGGTATGGACCGGCATGTCGAGGTCCTCGCAGGCGGACCAGAGCGGCTCATACCTGGGGTGGTGGTAGAACGACTCGGACTCGTCGGTCCAGAGGTGCAGGTTGGGTAGCAAGATGCCGCCGGAGAGCCCGGCCTTCCGGGCCCACTCCACCTCATTGACAGCGTCGGCGATGTCATGGGTCATGACTATGGCGACGCCGGCGTGACGGCCGGGGTGGGTGGCACAGAGGTCGGCGAGCCAGCGGTTGTGGGCATGAGCGCCCACCGCCTGAAGCTCCGGCGAGGCCTCCACTCGTGGGCGGTTGAATCCCACGCCAAACGGGGTCGGATTCTTGTTCGGTCCGTCAGGGAAGATCACCTCGGCCGCGACGCCCTCCCGGTCCAACTCCCGGACTCGCACGGCGGCGTCCCAGACGCCCTCTACCCCGCCCGTCATGACCTCTTCCGAGGTCTCCCACTGCTTCCGCTTGCCGACGCCGAAAACGTCGATGGTCGTCGCCGACTTGGCCTGACTCGCCCTGGCGGACTCGATGTACTCCGCCTGGACGTCCCAGTACTTGCGGTCCAGGTACTCCCGGTAGACCTCCGGGGGAGCCCCGGCGTGGCAGTCCGACGAGATCATCACGAAACGCTCTTCGCTACCCATTAGTACCCTCACTTCACCGGTCGGAGCCGAGACTGGGCGGATTGTCGCGTACCTGTCGCAAACCTGTCAAGAAGACCGACTGGCCTTCCGTCAATGAAAGGGCAAGCCTTGAAAATCACTCCGGTACAGATCCCGAAGCTTCGCCAGGACGTCCGCTGAAAGCGGCTTCCCGCTGGCGGCGACGTTGTCCTCGACGTGGGCCTCGGTCCGGATGCCGGGGATGACGCTGGACACGGACGGGTGGCTCAACACGAAGCGCAGGGCCGCCTGGGCCAGGTTCGGGACGTCGCCCTGGACGAGGAAGCCGAGCTTGCCAACCGCCTCGTTCACCTGATCGAGGCCCTCTTGACCGAATGTCCGCGCGCGAAAGTCGCCCTCGGACCACTCGGAAGCGCTTTTTACGTTGCCAGAGAGCACGCCTCGCTCCAGCGGGACTCGGACGATGATACCGACGTTGTCCCTCTCTGCGAGGGGGAACAGTTGCTCCTCGGCTTCCTGGTGCAGGATGTTGTAGACCAGTTGAAGCGTGTCGGGCTTCCCGGTCTCGATGGCCGCAAGCCCGTGATCTGGCCGCTCCAGCGACACGCCGTAGAACCGAAGCTTCCCCTGCACTTTGAGCCGGTCGAGGCGATCGAAAATCTCACCGGAGCGCATGATTTCCGGCGTTGGGTTGTGCAACTGGTAGAGGTCGACGGCCTCGATGCCGAGCCGTTTCAGGCTTCGCTCCAGCGCGGACTCGATATAGTCGGGGTCGAAGTTGCGACTCCCGGGCTTGACAATGAAGTGGTTGCCGCCCTTCGTCGCCAGCACCACGTCGTCGCGTCGCGTCTTGAGAACCTCGGCGATGAGCGATTCGCTGTGTCCCTGCCCATAGGAGTCGGCGGTATCGATGAAGCTGATCCCGGCGTCGATGGCGCGATGCAGCACCCGCAGCGACTCCGCGTCGTCGGTGGCGCCGAAGACCTCGCCCCCGATGGTCATCGCCCCGAACCCTACTTCGGAGACGCGGAGACCAGTTCGACCCAGTGTCCGATACTCCATGGCGTCAGTGTCCTCCTACAAAGTGGCGGACCGCGGCGAAGTACTGCTCCATGCCGATCCAGAGCAGGTCGTTGTGTCCAGCCCCGGGGATGACGACGATCGTCTTGTCCTCGGAAGCGACGGAGTCATAGAAATCGATGGCGAACTCGACGGGGATCAGCTCGTCGGCCTCGCCGTGAATCACGAGCAGGGGCAGGCGGACCGAGGAGAGCCGCGCCTGGTAGGCCTCGACCATCTCCTTCAACGGTGACACGTCGACCGGGATATCCCAGCGTGAGGCCATGCGCGCCACGTTGGCGGCCCCGCTCTCGATAATTACGCCCCGCAATCGCTCGGGGTAGGTCATCGCGATTTCGACCGCGGAGTAGGCGCCCAACGAGCGCCCCTTGACGAAGAGGCGCCCGGAGAAGCCGTCGGCCTCCAACTGCGCTGCCGCGTATTCGAAGAGAGTGAGAGCGTCCGCCATCATCGTCGAGAAGCTCGGGACGCCGCCGCTGGCGCCGTAGCCGCGAAAGTCCACGGCCAGGAGGTTGGCCCCCGCCTCGAGGTAGTAGGGAGCGATGTCGTCGTAGAAGCAGGCCACCTCGCCGTTGCCGTGAAAGAACAGGACCGTGGGCGACTCCTTGTCGCGGATGTAGAGCCGGGTCGACACGGAGACGTCCTCGGCGACCGGAATGAGCCGGTCCACGGCCTCGGCGGGCGGGGGCGTCCACACCGCCTGGGGGTGGAACATGGCGGAGCCGATCGCCGGGTGATCGAAGGGGGTGTAGTCGATCCGAGGAGCGCTCACGCTATCGCGGCAAACCGAGGCCTCGCGTCGCGATGATGTTGCGCTGGACCTCGTTGCTGCCCGCAGAGATCGTCGGCGACACCGCGTGCAGGTACTCCTCGACGACGTTGCCATGGGACAGCTCCCGCCTGCTGTGCATCCGCAACGGCCCGTAGAGCCCCAGAAGCTGCATCCCCGTCTGGGTGATTTTTTGTTCCAGGTCGGTGCCGAACATCTTGGCGATGGCCGGCTCGCGCGTCGGCCGCATACCCTGGGTCTGCATCCACGCGATGCGATAGGCAAGCTGCCGCGTGACCTCGATCTCGATAGCCAGCTCGGCGAGCTTGTGGATCGCGACGCGGTCGCGGCGCACGCCGTGGATACCTTCACCTTCGCGGAGACCGGCGAGGAGGTGGTCGAACTGACGCTGGCAGTTGGCGACGTCGCGAATTCCCGACCGCTCGTTCTCGAGCGTGGTCATGGCCACGTACCAGCCCATGTTCTCGTCGCCGATCATGTTGACCGCTGGAACCCGGGCGTTGTCGAAGAAGACCTCGTTGAACTCGTGGTTGTCGACCATGTTCACCAAAGGCCGTATCGTCACTCCCGGCGTGCGCATGTCCATGACGAAGTAGGAGATGCCTTTGTGCTTGGGCGCGTCGGGGTCCGTGCGGGTCAGGACGTGCACCCAGTCGGCGCGATGGCCGAGCGACGTCCAGATCTTCTGGCCGTTGACGATGTAGTCGTCGCCGTCGCGAACCGCCGAGGTCTGGAGGTTCGCCAGATCGGAGCCGGCGTCGGGCTCGGAGAAGCCCTGGCACCAGACAATCTCCTGGTTCGCCGTCGCCGTGAGGAATTTCTTCTTCAGGTAGTCCGAGCCGAACCCGATGATGGCCGGCCCGACCTGGAAGGCCTGCGGGTCGAGGGGCGCGTTGTGGTATAGCATCTCGTAGTGAAAGATGGCCTGCATAAGCGAATCGGCGCCCAGCCCGCCGTATTCCACCGGCCAACCGATGCCGATCCACTTGCGCTGGCCGAGCTTGCGACGGAACTCCATCGCCTCTTCGAAGTGCTCATCATGGGCATGGGGCTCGCCGCTCAGGATGGAGGCCGGAAGCTCCTTCTTGATGAAGTCCTTGACCTCTTCACGAAAAGCTTCTTGTTCAGGGGTGAACTTGAAATCCACGCGCAACCTCCATCACGATAACCGCCAGAGTGGGAGCGGGCCGCCGGCCCGGTGTACGAGTCTAGCAACCGGAGCTTTGAAAGTCCAGATAAACCGACCCCTTCGTCATCGCTTTCCGTTGACCCATTCTGGGGCCGGTGCTAAGATGACTTCAGATATGGACGCCAGCAACGGCTCTATTTACCTGGACCACGCGGCGACGACGCCGGTCCACCCCAGTGTCCTGGAAGCGATGCTCCCGTACTTCTCCGAGAAGTACTTCAACTCGTCGGGCGTCTACGGCCCGGCCCAAGAGTGCCGCAACGCGCTGGATGCCGCCCGCCAGAAAGTGGCCGACGCCCTGGCGTGTCGCCCCACCGAGATCGTTTTCACCAGCGGCGGCACCGAGTCCGACAACGCGGCCATCGCCGGCATCGCCATGGCGCTCCGGGGCCACGGCAACCACATCATCACGTCGGCCATCGAACACCACGCCGTGCTTCACAGCTGCCACGCGATGGAGAAGCAAGGCTTCGAGGTTACCTACCTCCCGGTGGACAGCGACGGCCTGGTCGAGCTCGAGGAGCTCGAGCGGGCAATCCGACCCGAGACCGTACTGGTGAGCATAATGCTCGCCAACAACGAGATTGGGACCATCCAGCCCCTCGCTGAGATGTCGCGCGTCGTGAAGGCGAAGGCGCAGTCCATGGGCACGCAGATCGCTTTCCACACCGACGCGGTGCAGGGAGCGGCCTACCTGGACCTGAACGTGGACGGCCTGGGCGTCGACGCGCTGAGCCTCTCCGCACACAAGTTCAGCGGCCCGAAGGGCGTCGGCATTCTCTATCTGCGTCGCGCAACGCCCTTCGACCCCCAGCAGCTCGGCGGGAGCCAGGAGCGCAATCGCCGGGCGGGGACGGAGAACGTGCCCGGGATTGTCGGGGCCGCTGCGGCGCTTCATCTGGCGACGGAGGAGCGTGGCGCGAACGTCGAGCAAGTCCTCGCGCTCCGCGAGCGGCTCATGCACGAAATCGAGGTCCGGGTCCCCGGGGCGCGTCTCAACGGCCACCGCACTCGACGCCTCGCGAACAACGTCAACTACTCGTTCGAGGACACAGATTCGCAGTGGACGCTGATGGCCCTGGACGATGCCGGCATCGCGGTCTCGACGGGCAGCGCCTGCAACACCGCGTCGTTGGACCCTTCCCACGTTCTGACGGCCGCGGGAGTGCCCGCCAACCTGGCCCTGGGCACCCTGCGCCTGACCCTGGGGCCGTCGAACACCGTCGAGGCGATTGACCGTGTGCTCGATAAGCTTCCCGCCATCATCGAGAAGGTCAGGGCGACGGCGCCCCAAGGGGCGGCGACCTAGGGGCCCATGTCTAGATACAGTGACGTGCTGCTCGACCACTTCATGGACCCGCGCAACGCGGGCACCATCGATGACCCCGACGCCGTCGCCACCGTAACGAACCCCGCCTGCGGCGACGTGATGCGCCTCTATCTCAAGATCGAAGGTGACGTCATTACCGACGCGAAGTGGCAGACGCAAGGGTGCGGCACGGCCATCGCCGCGAGCAGTATCGCCAGCGAGATGATGGCGGGCCAAACAGTTGAGCAGGCGCGGAAGATGACCCGGACCAGCATCTCGGACGCCCTCGGGGGCCTCACCCCGGCCAAGATGCACTGCTCGGTCCTCGCCGCCGACGCCCTGCGAGAGGCTCTCGACGACTACCAGGGCCGGCAGGGGGCCCGCGACGCGTAACCTGTCTGGCCGCCGAGGCTGATCATCCATGGCGCCGGTGCAGCGTCGCCTGTTCCACCTGGCGGCCGCGTCGATCTTCCCAACGCTGTTCCTGTTCGCGCCACGCACGCCGCTGCTCATTGCCGCTATCGCACTGACCGTCGCGGTCATCGTGGGCGAGGCATTGAGGTTCAAGTCTCCCTCGATGAACCGATGGCTGACCAGAAACGTGCGGCTTCTGATGAAGGATCGGGAGCACCGGGTCGTCTTCGGCAGCACCTACGTCCTGATCGCAACCACCATAGTCATAGGAACAATTGACCGCTCCATCGTTCCGCTTGCACTGTACTTCATGGCGGTGGCGGACCCAACGGCGGCCTTCGTCGGCGAGCGGTGGGGGCGTCATCGCTTCGGTAAAGGGACGGTGGAAGGCTCGAGCGCGTTCCTCGGTGCGGCTCTTACCGTCGGCGTTCTGCTTCTGTGGACCAAGCTCGACACGACGTACCCGGTGATGCTGGTTGGGGTCTTTGCAGCCACCCTTGTAGAGGCCCTGCCGGAGTGGTTGGACGACAACCTCACGGTGCCGCTGATCGGCGGAGGCGCCATGGCCCTGGCCGCCCAAACCTGGGGTTAGGAGGCGTTCCCGGCCGGGGCGGCAGGGCAAGTTCGCCTTGTCAGGGCGACATCAACCCTGTAGAATAGCTCTGCTTAGCCGGCTGTACCCTTTGAGAAACGGGGCCCTGTGGAAACGATTGCCCTCGACGTGATGGGCGGCGATCATCCCGCCGATGTGATCGCGGACGGGGCTTTCCAGGCGTCCCGAGAATACGGCGTTCGTGTGGCGCTAGTGGGGCCGCGCGAGGTTCTCGAAAAGCAAGTCCCTCGCGCTTCCCAGCATGGGGCCACCGTCCTCCCCATCGACGCGAGCCAGGTAGTTGCGATGAACGAATCGGCGACGGACGCCTGGCGGGACAAGAAAGACTCCTCCATCGCGGTCGGCATCAGGCTTCTCCACGATGGCAAGGCCGACGCCTTCGTCTCCGCCGGCAACACCGGGGCCATCGTCACAACCGCCCTGTTCAGTCTCGGGGCGATGGAAAGCGTCGACCGCCCCGCCATAGCGACCCTGTTCAGCACCACGACCGGCGAGATTTCGCTCGCCCTCGATATCGGGGCGAACCTGGAGTGTCGCCCCCTGCACCTGGTCCAGTTCGGAAAGCTGGGGAGCGACTTCATGTCCACGGTCTTCAAGATGGAGAGTCCCCGAGTTGCGATCGTCAGTGTCGGCGAAGAGGAGACCAAGGGCACCCGCCGCGTCAAGGAAGCCCACCAACTCTTGAAGGCCAGCGGCCTGAACTTCGTGGGTAACGTCGAGGGCTTCGACGTGCCACGGGGCGTCGCCGACGTGATCGTGACCGACGGCTTCACGGGGAACGTGATGCTAAAGCTGGCCGAGTCGCTCACCGAGTCGTTCTTCACGGCGCTCAAGCGGGAGCTGAGCCGGAACTTCATGGCGCGGGCAACGAAGCTTTTGTGGGGGCCGGCCGTCAAGTCGGTCGCCCGTCTGTGGGACTACAGCGACGCCGGAGGCGCGCCGCTTCTGGGTGTCAACGGCAACATCATCATGGCCCACGGCCGCAGCAATGCGCGGGATATCAAGAACGCCATCGGCCTGGCGAAGCGCATGGCCCACGAGGGGTGGTGGCGAGGCCCCGCAGCCCCAGAAGGCCAGAACCTCGAAAGCACCCCCGTGCATCTAACTGCACAGAACTAACTCGGATCGATTCCAGACCAAAGACGATAGAGGATTTAGGAGGAGCGAGCATATGGCAAAACCAGTTGAAGTGAATGACGATACGTTCGAGGCCGAGGTCGTGAACGCCGATATACCGGTGGTGGTCGACTTCTGGGCCGTGTGGTGTGGGCCTTGCCGGATGATCGCACCGGTTGTGGAGGAGCTTGCCGAGGAGTACGACGGCAAGGTCAAGTTCTCCAAGCTCAACGTCGACGACAGCCCAGGCGTATCGATGCAGTACGGGATTCGCAGCATTCCAACGCTGCTGGTATTCAAGAACGGCAAACCGGTGGACCAGATCGTCGGAGCCGTCCCGAAGCGCGAGGTGCAGAAGCGAGTTGACGCAGTCCTGGCGGCCTAGTAGCATCTCAACGCTCGGGAGAGGATAGGCCCCGGTGGGTTTCACGGGCTTCAAACCCGATGGCGGGCGCCCTTCGGCGTCCGCGGTGGGTTCGACTCCCACCCCCTCCCGCCACACCGCCGCCTGAAGCCTTCTTTACGGAAGTGAAATCGAAGACCCCGGCATGCCGGGGTCTTTCTTCGTTTGAAAACCGGGAGTCGAGTCGAGTCAGGCCATGGGAATTGCGGCCTTCTCCGCGGCGTGCAGCAGTGCCGCCTTGAACTCGCGGGGAGTCTGCATACGCTTCCCAGGATCCGTGTCGATAGCGGCTAGGGCAACGTCGCTCAGCACGGCGGGCACCCACGGCGTAATGTCCGTGGGGGACATGGGCCGCTTCGAATAGTCGAGGATCCGCTCCTTCTCTCCAGACCCCATATCGATCTCTTCGATGAGGGGGTATGGCAGCTGGCCTTCGGTGAGGAGCCGGTAGAAGGTTGCCCCGAGCCCATAGACGTCGGTGTAGTAGCCGAGCGGACTCTTATCGACCTGCTCCGGCGACTTGTAGTTGCGGGTGCCCGCAGTGGTGACCAGCTTCTCGCCCGGCGAAAAGGTGCGGGCCACGCTGAAGTCGAACAGCGTCACGTAGCCGTCCTCGTACATCGCGTTGGATGTTTTCACATCCAAGTGGAGGTAGCCCTGTTCGTGGACGTATTCGATCGCATCGGCGAGCTGTTCCGCCACTGAGACCATGTCCGATAGATCGAAGGCCTCATAGTTGCCGCTCAAGAACGCATCGCTGACCGTCAGACCGGGCAGGTATTCCATGATGATGCGAGGGTTGTAGTCCATAATCAGGTCGTATCCCTCGACCACGTTCGGGTGGTCCATCTCGACGACGATCTCGCCCTCGGCCTTCAAATCGTCCATCAGGTCGGGGTCGGTGCGGTGCTCCGGACGCAGCACCTTGCAGGCGACCCGGTGCTTCATGCTGATGCTTTCGCACAGATACAGGTCGACTTTCCGGTTCCGGCCCAGCCGTTCAACGACCTTCAGGTCGTCGTCTAGCCAGACGCCGTGGCCGAATACGGGCTTACGCTTGAGTCTCCGTTTCTGTTCTTTTGCCATTCGTGTGCCTCACTCTGCCGCAGCGTAACGGCGACCGGGCCAGCTCCGCCAGCCTGGTACTCATCATCTCGTTTTTTGGGGTCGAACGCCAGTACGTCACTTTTCCGGGTGGGTGTTTCACCGAGCGATTCGTCGCGAGGACTGCGTCGATCCTCTGCTATAATCTCTCGGGCGCCGCCGCCCTCGAGCCCGCATGAACATCTTCTTCGACGTCGACTACACACTTATCTCCGACGATGGCAGTCTTCGGCCTTACGTCAAAGAGATATTCACCAACATCAAGGAAGACGGCCACGACATCTACATCTGGTCGGGCGTGGGGATCCGGTGGGAGGTCGTCAACCGTCACGAGCTCAACGAGTTCATCGAAACGTGCTACCTGAAGCCCCTGTCCGACCATCGCAACATGTTGGTCGAGCTCGGCGTCAACGTGATTCCCGACTTCGCAATCGACGACCACTCGGGTGTGATCATGGCCTTCGGAGGCGTCGTCGTACGCCCCTACTACACTAGGAACGCCAACGACGAAGAGATGCTGCGGGTCTACGAGGCTATCAAGAACCACCCGGAGCCATAACCCGCCGCAACGCTGTCCTGACACGCACCGTGTTGGCGCCATAGGCGTAGTCTCCGTATCGTCAGCCATGAGCGGCCTTGCCTTGCGCCGGTGCCGCGCGGATAATGGCCCAAGCAGCCACAGCAGGGAAGGGAGGGGGCCGATGCCGCCGAGGATCGTCGACGCCGACCAGCATATCGTCGAGCCGCCCGACATGTGGACCAGCCGCATGTCCAAGAAGTACACCGATGTCGTGCCTCACGTGGTCGACTTCCCCGAAGGCGGCCACGCCTGGAACTTCGGCGGCGGGGAGTGGGTCAGGCCCGTCGGCCTCCTTTCAGGCGCCGGGCGCAGCCCCAAGGACTTCAACTGGCACCAGAGCTACGACGACATGTTCGCTTCCTGCTACGACCCGAAGGAGCGGGTGCGGGACATGGACATCGATGGCGTCGATGCCGCCGTGTTGTTCCCGAGTATCGCGATGGCCCTCTCTGGCTGTCAGGACGATGGGTTCTACCTCGACTGCTTCCGCACCTACAACGACGCGATGTGGGACTGGTGCCAGGAGGGCGACCCGACTCGCCTGTATCCCGCCGCCATCATGCCGACGCTTGGGACCGAGATCGCCATGGCCGAGTTGGAGCGGGTTTCCCGGATGGGGTACAAGGGCTTCATGTTCAACTCCTGGCCGAGCGGCGGGCCCCACCCCAGCGACGCCGACGACCCGTTCTGGGCCCTGTGCCAGGAGACTGATACCGTCGTCTGCCTGCACGGCCCCGGGGCGGGGCGGGCGAAGAACGAAGTCGCCGACGCCATGGCCGGCGCCAGGAAAGACTCGAACGTGATCCGCCGCACGCCACAGGAGCGAGTGACGGATTCCCGGGCGACAGCCCTTGGTGTCGTTCCCGCCGTGGCCGACTTCGTGTTCAGCGGCATTCTCGAGCGGTTCCCCCGGCTCAAGCTCGCCATGACGGAAACGGGCGCCGGTTGGCAGCTCTTCTTCATGGAACAGCTCGACCGGACCTACACCCACCAGCGGTGGGCCTGGAGCAGCGACCTCCAGCTCCTCCCCAGTGAATACCTCAAGCGCCAGACCAAGGCCACGATCCAGCTCGATGCCTTCGCGGTGCGCTACCGCCACCTGCTCGGCGTGGACAACATGATGTGGGCGACAGACTTCCCCCACGTCACCGCGGACTGGCCCAACTCCAGGGAGCTTATTCACCTCCTGTTCCGGGACGTCGCTGAGGACGAACGGGACAGGATACTCAGCGGCAACGCGACCGATTTCTACGGGATGAGCTAGACCAACCCATGGAGTGGCACACGACCGCGATCTTCGATGCGGCCCAGCACATCGTCGAGCCGCCGGACCTCTGGACGAGCCGCCTGCCGTCGAAGCACAGGGAGGCCGCGCCTAGAGTCGTGCCGTTCCCGGGTGGGGGCGAAGCGTGGTCCTTCGATGGAGGGGCGCTTCTGCGACCGCTCGGCCTGGAGGTCGCCGCGGGGTTCAGTCCCCTCGAGCTTCGAACCGCCGGGTACAGCTACAGCACGATCCGCAAGGGCGCCTATGACCCCGCGGAGCGGCTCCGCGACATGGCGATTGATGAGATCGACGCCGCCTGTATCTTTCCCACCTTCGCGACCGCGGTCCGCCACCTGGGGGACCGCGATCTCCAGCTCGCCTGCGTCCAGGCCTACAACGACTCGGTGTTGGAGTGGACTCGCGAGGGCGACGCGAGCCGGCTCTTGCCGCAGGCACTGATGCCGACGACCGGCGCCGACGCGGCGCTGGCGGAGGCGCAGCGAGCCGTCAAGGCAGGCTTCCGGGGGGTCGTGTTCAACGGCTGGCCCGGCGGCGGGGCGGATCCCTCGGCCGACGAGGAGCCGTTCTGGGCCTTCTGCCAAGAGGCCGGCCTCGTCATCTCCCTCCTCCGGGGTGGACCCGGGATCCTGGCCCGGACCGGCGGCGAGCCTCTCCCGCCCGACGGCGTGCCCGAGCCTCTCGAAATGTTGTGGGCCGGACGCGCAAATGCCAAGGGCACGAACCTGGCGCTGTTTATCTATACCGGAATCCTGGAACGCTTTCCGAATCTACGAATCGCCCTCATCGAAACCGGCGCCGGGTGGGTCCCTCCCTATCTGGAAGAGTCGAACAACACCTGGCGCAGGGCCCGGTTCTGGGTCGACCGCCAGCTCCGCTACACGCCCAGCGACTACTTCCAACGACAGGTGACGGCTACCGTCGAAGGCGACCGGGTCGCGATCGAGGCCCGCGAAGACGTCGGCGTGGGCTCGATGATGTGGGCCTCGGGCTATCCCAGCGTCGTCAGCGCCACCGTCTGGCCCGGATCGAGACTGGCGATCGAAGAGCAGTTCCGCGGCGTCCCCGATATCGAACGCCGGCGCATCCTCTGGGACAACGCGGCCGCGCTCTTTGGCGTGCCTGCCCTCGAGGCCGTAGGCCAGGTGCGTTAGTGACACTCGAGCTATGGAAGGGGCGTCAGGCCCCCGATTTCACCCTTCCCACCACGATGGGGACTCTGAGTCTTGGCGACATGATCGCGCAGGGCAAGGTCGTGCTCTCCTTCTACGCCGAGGACGCGACACCGGTCTGCACCGCCCAGATCACCGCGTTCAAGGAAGAGTACGAGACCATGGTGGAGTTCGGCGCTCAGCTCCTCGCGATCAGCGCCGACAGCCTGGAATCGCATCAAGCGTTCGCCAAGCGCATTGGCGGCGTGCCTTTCCCACTGGCCAGCGACGAGCAGCTCGAGGTCGCGACGCTCTATGGCGTCGTCGACGAGGTGAGCAAGCGGAGCCGGCGAGCGGTGTTCGTCGTCGACGAGTACGGCTTGTTGCTCCTCGCGAACCCGTCCTACAACCCGGGCAACCCCGCCCAGTACGCCGCGGTGTTCAAGTCGCTGGGGATGGAAATCTAGATGGCCCGGGTCCTGGTTGTCTTCGACAGCCGGGGCGGCCTCATCGAGACCCTGGCCCAGGGCGTCGCCCAGGGCGTCGAATCGGTGAAGGGCGCAACGTCTCGGCTGCTGCGCATCGACGATGCCACGAAAGAGGACCTGTTCGCCGCCGACGCCATTATCTTGGGTTCGCCGAACTGGACGGGAATCACCGGCAAACTGAAGCAGTGGATGGATGACCAGGGCGACCTCTGGGCCGAAGGCCAGCTGCTCAACAAGATCGGGGCCGCCTTCACTGCCGGCTCTTCAAAGTCGGCGGGGATCGAGTTCACGCTGCTGATGCTGATCCACTGGATGCTGGCCGGGGGAATGATCATCGCGGGACTGCCATGGAACGAGGAGATGCGTACCAGCGGCTCCTACTACGGGGCCACGGCTGTGGGGTCCGTCGAACCGGTTGACCTGGAGCAGGCGAGGCGCCTGGGACGGCGGGTGGCCGAGCTGGCGCTGCGGGCCGGACCGTTTTAGCACGCGGACCCGGAGAACACCCCCAACCCCCTGAGGGGGTTCAAGGTAGCCCTTCGGGCCTGAGATTAGAGAAGGGGCACATCCCCTTCGACCCCTGCCAGAGGGGCTCCGCCCCTCTGGACTCCCCGGGAAGCCTAGCCGCCTGTGGCGGCCTTTTTCTCGGCCTCGAGCTCCACGAGTCGTTTGGTGATGCTGCCGCCGTAAGCCTTGGATGCGTCCTCGTCGTATTGCAGGAGCACGATGGTCGCACCCTCGGGCCCGCAGACCATGGGGCCGGGCGCTTCGTCGCCTTCGAAGTAGCGAAGGTTGCTGTCTTTGATCTCCCGGCCGCCGGTGGTCGCCGAACCCGCAACGACAACGTCGTAGCGGCCATGGGGCGCCGGGCCGGCTTCGATTCGAGCGCCGGCAGGGGCCTCGATGACCTCAACCCTTAACCCGGTCGGTTCGCCGATGAGCACCTTGCGTTGTGCCCCGGCCACGTCGGGCGTCGGTTCCCATGCCACGTCCTCGGCCGAGGCCATGATCTCACGGCCTGCGCCGTTGGCCTGCTTTCGCGCTTCCGGGTCATCCATGCTGATCTGGCCGGCGGGCTTGGCGTGAATCACCAGGTGCTGGTAGTCGGAACTGCAGTGGAAGGGCCCGTAGGGCCGGTTGTGGTCGGTGTAGTGGACGCCGATGGCCCTGATGGTGTGGTCGGGGTACTTCGCTTCACCGCCAAGCACGAGCTGGAACTGGGCGCCCTGGTGGAAATGCGGTGGGGCGATGGAGTCGGGCTGGTAGGCGTGCACCGCCTCCGGCCCGTCGTTGGCCCCGCCAAGCAGGACACGCACGTGCAGCGGGCCTTTGTTCTCGCGCTCGAAGGTCCGCCACTCGGCCTCGGTCCCGTCGACGATGTACTCGTTGAGCATTGTTTACCTCTTTTCGCTGATCGGGTTGCTACAAGATCTTCACGGACCGCGGTGGGATGCGGCACTTCTCCGCGGTGACGATGGCGTTGAGCTGGTGGACGGCGTCGTCGAGGCCGTCGTTGACGATCATATAGTCGAATGCGTCTGCATGCTCCATTTCCTGCCGGGCCGTCTCGAGCCGCCGCCGCAGACTCTCGTCGGACTCGGTGAGGCGCCATTTCAGGCGTCGCTCGAGCTCGTGCATCGACGGGGCGACGACGAAGATGAGCACCACCTGGGGTGCGAGACGCTTGATCGAGGCGGCGCCCTGGACGTCGGTCTTGATAAGCACATCGCTGCCCGTGTTCAGGGCGTTCTGGATCTGCCCCTTGGGGACCCCATACCAGTTGCCGTAGACCTCGGCATGCTCGATGAACTCGTCCTCAGCCAGCATCTGCTCGAACGAGTCCCTGGAGAGGAAGATGTAGTCGATGCCATCGCGTTCGTTTTCCCGAATCGGCCGTGTCGTGGCCGTCACCGTGAAGTGGAGGGGCGCGCCGATGATGCGCAACCGATTGAGGATGGCGTCCTTGCCCACGCCAGAAGGGCCGGAAAGAACGAACAGCAGAGGGGTGCGACGGATGTGGGACAGCACAAGCGTATTTCCAGTTGCCGGCGCTAGAGGCGGGTCGCGGAATGCGGCCCCACTATATGGCACGATGAGTGTGAGCGCAACCGGAGTGACCGCGCGGCATAGCCAATCTTGACACGCCGCATCAGCGAAACTACGCTACCTCGGTCAGCTACCCCCTGGAGGCCCCTTGGAGTTCCGTTTCCGGCCCGAAGACGAGGCGTTCCGTCAGGAGCTACGCGATTTCCTGGCCAAGGAGTTGCCACCCGACTGGGTGGGCTCGACGGGCGAACTCCAACCCGAGGAGTTCGAGTTCGACATCCACATGCGGAAGCGCTTCGCGGAGAAGGGCTGGCTGGCGCTGGCGTGGCCCAAGGAGTACGGCGGCGGCGGAGCGGATATGCTGCGACAGGCCGTGTTCCGCGAGGAGACCTCGTATCACCGCGCGCCGGGGACCGACAACCAGGGCATCGGCCTCATCGGCCCCTGCATCATGGTCCACGGCACCGAAGCGCAGAAGAAGGAGCACCTGGGGCGCATCGCGGGGGGTGAGGTTGTCTGGTCCCAGGGGTTCAGCGAGCCCGGCTCCGGGTCGGACCTCGCGGGCCTGCAGACCCGGGCCGTCCGCGACGGCGACGATTACGTGATCAACGGCCAGAAGATATGGACGACCTTCGCGCACCGCTCCGACTGGATCCACGTCCTGACGAGGACCGAGCAGGAAGCACCGAAGCACCGGGGAATTTCCTACTTTCTGCTGGACATGAAGACCCCGGGAGTCCAGGTGCGTCCTCTGATAAACATGGCCAACGGGCACGGCTTCAACGAGGTCTTTTTCGACGATGTCCGGGTGCCGGCTGCGAACATGCTTGGAGCCGAGAACCAGGGCTGGTACGTTGCGGCGACGACTCTGGACTTCGAGCGCTCGGGGATCGCCGTCCCAGCCTCGCTTCTTCGTCTTCTCGAAGAGGCCGCCGAGTATCTGCGGCCTCGGGCCGTCGGTGGTAGGGCAGGCCGAACCGATCCCATTGTGCGGCACAAGCTGGCCGACCTCGCCGTGGCCGTGCAAACGGCCCGGATGCTCGCTTACCGGGTGGCCTGGATGCAGAACCAGGGACTCGTGCCGAACCGGGAGGCCTCCCAAGCCAAACTGTTCGGCAGCGAGCTCAATCAGCGGACGGCGCGGACTCTCCTCGAGATTCTGGGACTGCATGGCCAGCTCGAGCCGGGCGAGGAGAGGGCGCCGCTTGCCGGAAGGGTAGAGAAGCAGTATCTGTACACACTCAGCTCGACCATCGCCGCGGGCACTTCGGAGATTCAACGCAACATCATCGCCACTCGGGGCCTTGGACTACCCCGTTAGCAGCCCCCAACGCATGCGGGGCCGCCAACCGTGAGCGCGCCCGTCTACCATCACGGCGAGGCAGTCACCGACTCCCGGCGCCTGGCAGCGGTCGTCAAACGCCTTTCCCGCCAGCGCGTCGTCGGACTGGATACGGAATCGAACGGCTTCTTCCGCTACCCGGAGCGGGTCTGCCTGGTCCAACTCTCGTCCGAGAAGGAGATCTTCCTGGTCGATCCGCTGGAGATCGAGGACATGAGTCCCCTCGGGGCGCTGCTCGAAAACCCCAAGGTCGTGAAGATCGTCCATAGCGCCGACTACGACCTGCGGAGTCTTGATCGCGACTGGGGATTCCGGATCGTCAATCTTTACGACACAAGCGTCGGCGCGCGGTTCGCCGGGATGGAGCGTCTCGGCCTTGGAGCGGTGATCGAGGAGTGCCTGGGGGTAGTCCTGGCCAAGGACAAGCGCCTGCAGCGGGCCGACTGGGGCGTCCGCCCCCTCTCGACGGCAGCGTTGGACTACGCCGCGGCCGATGTCGCGTATCTGCACCCGTTGCGAACGGCGCTGGACGCGCGTATCAACGCGCTGGGACGCACCGTGTGGGTCGCCGAGGAGAACGCCCGGACGGAGGAGATTCGCTATTCGCCTCCGGACCCGGCGTCGGCGTTCCTCTCGATCAAGGGGAGCCGCGCCCTGGATGGTCCGGGCCTGGCGGTGCTCAAGGAGCTGGCCAAGCTCCGGGAGCGGGAGGCCCTCCGCCGCGGCCGGCCACCCTTCCGGGTCCTATCGAACGAGGCGCTCGTGGCCGTGGCCGCCGATCCGACCACGGACCTCAGAAAGGTCCGTGGTCTCACCCAGGGCGTCTTGAGCCGGCTTGGCAGCGACCTGCGAAAGGCCATCAAGGCCGGCGTTGCCGCTCCACCGGTCCAGCGGCCGGCCCCCGAGCCGTCGGCGCTACGACGGCCCAGCGCCAAAGAGACCGAGCGCCTCAAGAAGCTGCGGGAGTGGCGCACCGCCGAGGCCAAGCGGGCAGGGATGGACCCATCGCTGGTCTGGCCGATGGTGAGCCTGGACCGCCTGTCGCGGTCTCCAGGAAACCTGGAAGAGGAGTCGGCGTTAGGCGACGTGCGGCGCTGGCAGACAGTGGAGTTCAGCGCCTCGTTGCGCGGCGCCCTCGAGGTGTTGTAGGCGGCTTGACCGCTGACGGGGACACCCGCAGACCCCCTGAAGGGGGTTCAAGGTAGCCCTTCGGGCTATTTATTAGAAAAGGGGCACATCCCCTTCAACCCCTGCCAAAGTGGCTCCGCCCCTCCGGACTCCCCGGGCTCGCCGCCCGAGTCAACTGAACCCGAAGAGCTTCTTGGCGTTGAGGCCGGCGATCCTTACCTGCTCGTCCTGGGGAACCCCGGAGAAGATCTCATCGAGGATCTCGCGGCTCCTGGGGAAGGTACTCTCGGCGTGGGGGTAATCGGAGCCCCACATCAGGTTGTCGACGCCGATGAACGATCGTAGCTGCATGCCGATGGCGTCTTCCTGAAAGCTGACCGAGACGTTGCTGTGGAAGAAATCGCTGGGCAGGGCGTCGGTCTTGTAGCGGTATTGATTCTCCCGAGCGCGCTGTGTGTAGTTGTAGTCCATGGCCGTCAACAGATGCGCCGCCCACGCCACCTCGTGCTCCGTCGAGACGACCCGGAGACCCGGATGCCGCTCGAAGACGCCGCTGAAGATCATCCGCGCGATGGACACCTGGACCCAGTAGGCCCGCGTGGAGATGAGGGCGAGATCGTGCCTTCCGATCCCGTCGACTTCGGACTGGGTCGCTGGGTCGCCGCCACGTTTTCCCCGATTCGTCGCGACGTGCATGCTCAACGACATGTTCAGGTCCTGCGCCGCAGCCCAGAACGGCTCGTAGAGGGGGAGGCCGTAGTTCTTCTCCTCATAGGGGTAGACGGTGATCATCGCCCCTCTGAGGCCCAACTTCGCCGAGCGCTCCAGCTCGCCGACCGCGTCCTGGACATCGTCGACGTTGATCATCGCGATTCCCTTGAGGCGGTCGGGGTCGGCCCCGCAAAACTCGGCGAGCCAGTCGTTGTAGGTACGGCAGATAGCCGAGAGGAGCTCGCCGTCTTGCAGCCAGTAGACCAGGAGCCCAAGCGTGGGGTAGATCACCTCGCCGTAGACGCCGTCGGTCTCCATGTCGCGGAGCTTGATCTCGGGCAGGTAGGCCCCGCTGCGGGTCTCCTCGAACTTGGCCTCTGTCCTCAGCGTCTCCGGGGCCTCGAACCGCCTGCCGGTGTCCGCGCCGCCGAGCCCCGAGAAAAGCCGTGCTCCATCGACGTACCACCAGTCGCCCCGGTCGGTGTCGTTGTAGACGACGTGCGGCGCCCGGTCCCTGAACCTGGCGTCGATGCGCTCCGTCCACAGGTCGGGCTGCTCCACGACATGGGAGTCGCTGGAGTAGATGGTGTAGTCCGTCATGGGCTGCCTCTCCGTCTCCCCGTCGCCGAATCCGCCTTTGCTAGCCCGAGGCCTTCGCGCGAGCTTCCGACGGCGCCGAGGAGGTGGCTCGCGCCGGCTGCCCTGCGTCGCGGACGGCCTGGGCGACCGCGGGAACGACGGCGCGGTCCAGAGCCCAGGGGATGACGCGCTCAGGCGTCGGGGCGACCAGGTCGGCCAGCGCGAGCGCCGCGCCCAGCTTCATACCAGTCGTGATACGCGGGGCCCGTATGTCCAGGGCGCCGCGGAAGATGCCGGGGAAGGCGAGACAGTTGTTGATCTGGTTGGCGAAGTCGCTTCTGCCCGTCCCGACAACGGCCGCGCCGGCCTTGTGGGCCAGGTCGGGCATTATCTCGGGCACGGGGTTGGCCATGGCGAAGATGATCGGGTCTGGGGCCATGGAGCGGACCATCTCCTCGGTCAAGGCGCCGGCAACCGAGACGCCGATGAACACATCGGCCCCACGAAGGGCGTCGGCCAGCGCCCCCGACTGGCTCTCGGGGTTCGTGATCTCCAGCATGGCCTGTTTGATCGGCGTGAGATCGGACCGGCCCCGGTGGATGATGCCCTTGCTGTCGATCAGGGTGATGTTGCTGGCCCCGTATTCCAGCAGCAGCTTCGTCGTGGCGATGCCCGCGGCGCCGGCGCCCGAGAACACGATCCTGACGTCTCCGATCTTCTTTCCGGTGACACGCAGCGAGTTGATAAGGGCGGCCAGGGTCACTACCGCGGTGCCGTGCTGATCGTCGTGAAACACCGGAATGCCGATGTCCTGTAGAGCGTCCTCGACGTCGAAGCAACGGGGAGCGGAGATGTCTTCCAGGTTGATGCCGCCGAAGCTGGGGGCGAGCACCTTCACCGTCTCGATGATCTGCTTGTCGTCCTGGGTTGAAAGGCAGATCGGGATGGCATCGACGTCGGCCAGCCCCTTGAACAGGATCGCCTTCCCCTCCATCACCGCCATGGCCGCCTCGGGCCCCACGTTGCCGATCCCGAGCACGGCCGAGCCGTCTGAGACAACGGCGACGGTGTTGCCCCGGTTCGTCAACTCGAAGGACTCCGCCTTGTCCTCGGCGATTGCGAGGCTTACCGCGGCAACGCCGGGGGTATAGGCGATGGAAAGATCGTCAATGGTCTCCAGGGGCATCTTGGAATAGATGCCCATCTTGCCGCGGCTCTCCCGGTGTCGTTTGATCGACTCCTCGGAGTAGTTCATCCACCGCCTCCTGAGCGTACGCCCGAGTATAGCATCGGGGTCAAAAGAGAAGTTCTAGGTTTGGCGAGATTGCCGGATACGCAAACCGACCGTCGTTGAGCCCCGCTCCGAAACGAATCCGGCTAACCAGGCGGCTCGGCAATCCGCGCCACTTCGGCCTCGACACGGGTACCCTTGAAAAAATCCGGATTCATGCCGGTATAGAGCCGAGCCGGATTGAGGAATACGAACTCCTTGAAATCGTCGGCGCTCAAGAGTCCATTTTGAACCGGTTCGAAGGACTCCTCGAGCACCTGGTCCATGTCGGCCACGTCCCAGTGGCCGATGTCGGAGCCAAAGACGGCCCGGAGGCGGCCGCCAATCGGGTTGATCCTGTCGTTGAACGCCCAGGGAATGAGCGGGCTATCGCCCTCCGAGCCAAAGTAGAACCGCGAGGTGAACAGCTCCCGGAGGTCTTCCTCTCGCTCGATACGGGCCAGGGCCCAGTCATCCAGGTCGGACGGGCTGGGGGAGCGGGCCAGGCGATACACGGGCTCCGCCTGGTTGAAGAACTCACGGATATCATCCATCTTCGCTCGCACTCGCTCGTGACCGTGCTCGGCGAAAAGCCCGAGCAGAACCTCTTTGTCGAGCAGCGCCGGGTCCAGGTCGCGGGCCATCGCCTCCGGGTTGCGCTTGCGCCACACGCTCACCGTCTCCGCGTAGAGATCGCACGCCCAGCCGACGCCCCCTTCCAGGAAGGCGAAGTTGAGTGTGGGGAAGCGTCTGGTCACGCCGCCCATGAACAGCGACTTGCACAGCGCCTCGCTGGCCGCGGCGAAGTGACCGAGCTTGTTGAAAGCGAAGTTCGTCGGCGACTGCCTCGTGCCGAAGCCCTGGCTCGTGCTGTGCGACGTGGCCGGCACCCCCAACTCGACGAACTTGGCCCAAACGGGGTCGTAGTCATAGTCGCTGTCGAGGCCGAAAGTGTCGAAGCGATTGGCCGGGAGGGTGACGTCCGGATTGTCCCGGTGGCGCCCCGGTTCACGTCGAATCACACGATAGAAGGCCGCGACCTTCGCTCCAAGCGTTTTGACGGCGTGCTCCAGTTCCTCGATGGCTTCCTGCGGGGTGAACATCGGGATGACCGCCGCCGGCGTCAATCGGTCCCCAAAGCCCGCGAACATGTCCGCCTGGTAGGTGTTGAAGGCTCTGCAAGCGACGCGACGCAGCTCCGCGTCCTCGATCTGTGGCATCTCGTTCCCCAGCGTTGGATAGAGGACGGAGAAGTCGATCCCGAGGTCGTCGAGGCGCTGATAGAGGAGCTTGGGGAGCGAGGCGGACGCGCGGTCCACGGTGTTGCGGGTCGGCACGGTCCACCAGGCGGGGGCGACCCCCGACATGCCTCGTGAAGACTGGAGCCGCGCGGGCATGTCGCTCCCGCCGATTTCCTTCAAATAGTCCATGAAGACCGGCGCCACCTCGAGGACGTGAGCGTCGGTGTCGATCACCGGATGGCCCAGACGGGCGCGCACGTCGCTGGACTTCATGGTTCGTGTTCCGGTCATCGTTATTCGACGCGTTCCGTCACGATACGGAGGCTGCGCCGGTCGGCCTGGGTGCCGCGGAACGCCGGACCTCGAGCATCGCCGCGAGGTCGTCGTCCCACTTCGTCAAGTTCTCGGGGTCCGAACAGCCTAGCGACATGTGCAGCCGGTTACTGAAGTTCCGGTAAGACACTAGGGCAATGATGTCGAGGATGTTCTCGTCGCTGAAACCGGCCTCCCGAAGCTTGTTGAGATCGACCGGGCCAACGGTTGGATGGTCGAAGGTCAGGTGTTCGGCGAACTCGAGCATCGCTTTGTCCTGGGCGTCGAGGCTGGACTCCCGCCAGTCTGCTCCGATCTGTACCACGACTGCCTTTTCGACGTTGCCGACTTGACGGAGAACCTCTCCGTGATGCAGCACTCAGCCGGTACAGCTGCCCATCGTCGCGGTGAAGTAGTGCAACATCTCTTCGCGGCGCCTTCCCAGCGTCGTATTCCCATCGCTGACGGCGTCTCGAAGCGTTTCCCGGGCGCGCAGCACTTCGGGGCGAAGCGCCAGTACCCGATGAAGGTCCGGGATGGAGCCCTTGGCGAGCTTTGCCTCGAAGACCTCCTTCGCGTAACCGACAGCCTCGTCGTCCGCGACGGCACGTAGCCACAGCATGGGTGTTCCTCCAAACGGGTAAGCTGAGTGTATCACCGGAGGCGGCGCGGTCGCCACCTGGGACAGGAGTGGAAGGCTAGGCGCTGGTCTTCAGGTCGGCTCGGTTGCGGATCAGCCGAATGACATTGTCCCTGCCGACCAGGCCGACTACGAGGTCGTGTTCGACTACGGGGACTTGATTGACGTTCGACTCGTCCATCACCTCGACGGCTTGCGCCGCGCCGGTATTGGGACCGACGAAGACGACGCGGCTCTTGGGCACCATGATGTCCGAGACCCTGGTCGTCGCCCAGCGATCGCGGGGCACGCCCTTGATATCGGTGAGGCTGACAAGCCCCTCCCAGTAACCCGGCCCGCCCACGATGAAGCAACGCCGGCCGGTGAAGGCGATGTAGTTTTCGACGAGGCTACGCAGGTCGATATCCTTGGGCAGCGGCGCCGGCGCCGGACCCATGATGTCGCGCGCCTGGACTCCTTCGAGCGCCTGCCGGACCACCACCTGCGTGTAGCTGGCCGAGGCCGCGTTTTCCAGGAACCAGCCGATGAACGCGATCCACAGTCCGCTGAAGACCTCTCCGGTCCAGAAGCCGAACAGCAGGCCCCCGAAGATGAACAGGTAGCCGATACCGCGTCCAAGGGCTGTCGAGATTTTGGTGGCGCCGACGAAACTGCCGCCGATGCCCCACACGATCGCCCGAAAGACCCGGCCTCCATCCAGCGGGAAACCGGGAATCATGTTGAACACGGCGACGAGGATGTTGATGCGGCCCAGGTACAGGGAAAGCGCTCCAACTGACTCGTTGGAGTCGCCGATGAGGAAGTAGATGCCGAGGAACAGAGCTCCCAACAGCGCGCTCACGACCGGCCCCGCGACCGCGATGAAGAACTCGATCAACGGGCGCGGCGCATCGCGGGCGATCTGTGCCACGCCGCCGAACACGAACAGGGTGATGCTCTTGACCTTGATCCCGTAGCGAAGGGCGACCACGCTGTGACCCAACTCGTGCGCGAGGATGGAGCCGAAGAACAGCAGGCTGGTGGCGAGTGCAATAGCCCAGTAGCGGAAGGACGACCAGCCCGGGTAGAGATCCGGGAACAGGTTGACCGCCAGGAGCCCGGTCACCAGCATGAAGACTATGAACCACGTGTAGTGCAGGCCGATCGGAATGCCGAAGATCCGGCCCAGCCTGATAGTGGCGGTGAGAATCGTCTTACTCCCTTACCTACACTCTAATTATAGCCGCGTAGATTAGATGCGAATTAGCGAGAGCGGGAACAAGGCGGCCAAACACAGGCTCAGGAGCGATAGGGCCCGGAGCCGAGTCGAGTCATGCTCTCCAGGGCATCACTGGGAACGAAGGACCAGCGGTGGACCGACTCGCTGTAGAACCGGAGGCCGACTACGGGCTCGCGCAGCGGACGATCGCCCAGCTCTTGCTTCGAGGCCAGCGAGAACGTCCACCAGTTCCCCGCGTAGGTGGCCACCGGCACTGAGTACAAGCGCACGCTGGGAAAGGACTCCCCAAGGGACGACTGCACGCGGTTCACGAACTCAACGTGGAAGTGAAGCGACTCGGTCTGCATCGCGAACAGCCCGCTTTCGGTGAGGACGCCGGGGGCCGTCTGAATGAACTCGGGTGAGCTCAGCGCCTGAGCAGGCCCAACCGGATCGGTGGAATCGACGAGAATCGCATCGAAACGCTCGTCCGTCTCTCGAAGAAACGCGGCCCCATCCCCGTTCACGACCTCGACTCTGGGCGAGTCGAACGACCGGGCGAGGGCCGGAAAGAAGCGCTTCGAAACCGCGATGACCTCCGGGTCGAGCTCGACCAGCACCGCGCGGGTCACGCTGGGGTGCTTCAGCACCTCTCGGAGCGTGCCACCATCGCCGCCGCCAACGACGAGCACGTTTTCCGGCGCCGGGTGTGCGTGCAACGGGACGTGGGCCAGCATCTCGTGGTACAGGAACTCGTCGCGCTCCGTTAGCTGGACAACGTTGTCGAGGACTAGCATCCGGCCGAAGAAGTCGGTGTCGTAGACCTCGATCAACTGGAACGCGCTCCGCGACGAGTACAGGCGGCCCCGCACGCCATAGCGGTAGGCGATGGGCGCGAAGGGGTCCTCTTCGAGGAGCCACTTCCTAGCCATTGCCGAATGAGGGCGCATCGGCGAGGGAGGGTAAGACCCTGGTCTCGGGCCCGGTGAAGCCGTTGAACCCGGACGAGTAGGCGGTGGTATAGGCCCCACAGCCCGGAATCACGATCCGGTCGCCCACCCGGACAGGGGGCAGCATGACGCTCCTCGCCACGACGTCGACGGAATCGCAGGATGGGCCGGCGATGGTACAGGGCTCCTCGGGACCGTCGACAATGGAAAGGAAGCGGTAGGTGATGCCTCCCATGGCCTCGGCGAGACCGTGGAAGATCCCGGCGTCGAGATAGACCCAGCGGCCGTCTTCCCGTTCGGCCACGCCAATCACCGAGCAGACCATCGTCCCGGCGCGGCCGACGACGCCCCTGCCGGGCTCGAGCCACGTCTCCGTTCCCGATGGGAAGAGCCGGTCCCGGGTCTCGACGATGGCCCGGCCGATCGCCGCCGGAGACGGCACATCAGGCTGGGTGTAGGCGATGGGCACGCCGCCGCCCACGTTCAGCAACTCGAGATCGATACCGGCACGGGCCGCCTCATCCCAGAGGACCTTCGCCTTTTCCAGCGCCGTGACCCAGCCGGAGACCTCCCGGCATTGGGAGCCGACGTGAAAGGTCAGGCCACGGGGTCGCAAGCCTCGGTCTCGGGCTTCGGTCAGCAGAGCGACCGCTTCGACGATCTCGACGCCGTACTTTTTATCCAGGGGCCATTCGCTGGCGTCGTTGGGCACCGAAAGCCTGATCGTCAGCTCCGCCTCAGGGGCCAGCTCCGCGATCTTGTCCAGCTCGGCGCTGGAGTCGAAGGCGAGGTGTCGGACCCCGGCGGCATTGGCCTGGCGGATGAGCTCGGGCGACTTGACGGGGTTGCTGGAGATGATTCGGGAGCCATCCACGCCGAGGTCGAGAAGCAGCTTCAGCTCGCCGACGCTCGAGACCTCGAATCCGCAGCCGAGTGCGTACAACGCCCGAGTGATCTCGGGGTGGGGGTTCGCCTTCAGCGCGTAGAAAATTCTTGCGTCGGGAAGGCCCGCTTCGATCGCGCGATAGTCCTCCTCGACAACGCTCAGGTCGACGAGAAGGGACGGCGTCGAAGAGGCCAGAGCGAGGAGGCGTTCGATTTCGGCACGGGACGCGGCGGTAGTCGTGGTCAACGGAGACCTTACAGTACAGATGTAACTCGCCCAGAGGGCGGACAGCCCGGATAGGATAGCATCGCCCTGGAGGGCCGAACAAGGGCGCGGCCTCCCGGGACGCTATACTGACATCGCTGTGGGAACTGTCCGATGACCGTCGTCGAGAAGAGCGTCGTGGTCCAAACGTCGCTGTCTATCGACGCGTCGCCCGACCGCACCTGGTCCGTGTTCGCCGACCTGGAGCGCTGGCGCGACTGGAACCCGGTGTGTCTGAACGCCATGGCGACGTCAGGGCAACTATGGAAGCCGGGCGCCGGGTTCCGGTTCACCCTCAAGCCCTGGTGGCGCGAGATCACCTTCCAGGCCACGGTAGTAGAGTGCAGCCAGCCCACGCGCGTCCTCTGGCTCGGTAAGGGAGGCGGCATCTACGGCCAGCACACCTTCACTTTCGAGCAAGAAAGTGAGGGCACTCGGGTGACGAGCTACGAGGTGTTCAGCGGTCCGATGCTGGGCCTGATGCCGCTCTTCGCCCCCTCGGCCAGGGTGAAGGATGGCCTGACCCGGTGGCTCGAGGCCCTCAAGGAGCGAGTGGAGGGGCGCTGAGCCTCGATCAGACGGTCGCTGGAAGCACGGGCCGCTTGGCGGCGAAAACGGACACCGCACCCGCTACCGCAAGCCCACCGAACACCAGGAATACCACGTCGTAGTCGCCGGTGCGGTCGAAGAGCCAACCCGCCATGCCGGTCGCGACCATCCCGAGGACGCCCTGGATCATGGAGTTGAATCCGGCGATGGTGGCATAGGCGCGCCGGCCGAAATATTCACCCCTTAGCGAGAAGTAGCTGGTGGCGCTACCGCCCATCGAGAAGGCGAAGAAGCCGATGATCGCGAGGATCTCCCAGGTCGACGAGGCGGGCACGAGGGCCACCATTGCCAGTGTGACCGCCGCGATGGAAACGGTCGCCACGATCCGGGACTGCAAGCGGTCCGCGAGCAAGCCGACCAGGAGGCGTCCCGGGGTATTCATGAGGCCAAAGAAGACCAGCATCAGGGCGCCGGTCGCCTCCGTGTAGCCCTTGTCGACCATTGCCGGAATGAAGTGGATGGTGAAGCCGCTCATGACCATGGTGCGGAAGCCGAACCCCAGGCTCAGCATCCAGAAAGCCCTGGTCCGAAGGGCCTGACGCGCCGTGAAGTCGACCTCGTCGCGGGGCGCCGGCCGCCCCCCGGGCGGGCCAGCTAGCGGGGGGCGAGCCTGGCCATCGGGAAGTAGCCCGTATCGCTCTGGTTCCTGGCGGAAGGTCATCGCCAGAGGCAACCCGAGGCCGAGAACGACCACGCCGATGATGGCGGCGGCTTCCCTCCACCCCAGGCTTTCGATGAGGAAGTTCACTAGCACAACGAGGCCCGTCCCCGCGCTGAACCCCGACATCCCCAGGCCCATGGCGATGCCGCGTCGCCGGACGAACCACTTGGCGACGGTAGCCAACGCCGGCGAGATCATGCCCGCGCCCGCTCCGGAAGCCATCATGATGAAGTAGCCAATGAACACACCCAGCGACTGGGCGGTGCTCATGAGGATGAATCCCGCCCCCATGAACGAGGTGCCCACGAGCATGATCCTGCGAGGACCGAAACGGTCGACGAGCACCCCTTGAATCGGTCCGAGGATCGCCCCTTCCAAGGGCGCGATGCCGAGAGCGAACGCCAGGGGCCCGGAACGGCCGGGAGTGAACTCTTCGCGGATGGTCAGGAAGAACGCGCTCATGCCGAGCATGAAGAAGCCCGAGGCCATCGCCATCAAGACGAAGGTGCAGAAGACCAGCCACCAGCCATAGAAAACAGGGCGGCCGAAAATGACCAGGCCCGCCGCCTGCCGCTGCTGCCTCGAGGGGTCCACAGCTACCTGAGCTCGGGGACGACCCGCTCCATCGTGAGGCGCATGGAGTTGACCACCTGGTCGTAAGGGATCTGCCCGCCGTAGTTCATCTCGAGGACCACTCCCGACAGGCCCAGGTCGTCCCGGTACCGGCGCAGCCGTTCCACCACCGACTCGGGGGTGCCATAGACCAGCCGCTGTGCGATCAGGTCGTCGTAAGGGATCGACGCGTTGCGGCGGAACCGCTCGGCGATCTCCTCGCTCGCGGCCGAGGCGATCAACTCGGTGGCCTGCCGGTGCACCGCCCCCGTGGTGCTGGCCTCGGGGACCCGGCGGGCTTCCTCCGCGGTGGGGGCGACGAACGCTGGGATACGGAGCATGACGTCGCCCGGACCGGTGAATCCCGCCTGCTTTCGACCCTCCCGATAACCCTCGAGCCGGTCCTTGAGCTCGGGGATCGGCGTCAGGGCGCTGACGAAGATCGGGAGACCCATGGCTCCGACCTTGGGAAAGGTCTCGGGGCTCGATATGGCCAGCCGGGTCAGCGGGAACGGTTTCTGGAGGGGCTTGGGGACCACCGTCACGTCGTTGAAGGTGTAGTAGCGGCCGGCGTGGGAGAAGCGCTCTTCGCTCCAGGCCTTCATGATGACGTCGAGCGCTTCAAAGAAGCGCTCCCCACTCTCCTCGTAGGGCACGTTATAGCCCTGGTAGTACTTGGTCAGCCCGCTACGGCCGATGCCATATTCGAACCGGCCCTTGCTGATGTGGTCCAGGGTCGCCGCCTCCTCGGCCGCGCGCAGGGGGTTGGCCAGGGGCAGTATCTGAACGGCGAGCCCGATCTTGATGCGGCTCGTCCGCATTGCGATGGCGCTGGCAACCAGAAGCGGCGACGCCAGCACGGACTCCTCGGGCCTGAAGTGGTGCTCCGCTAGCCACACCGAGTCCAGGCCGGCTTGCTCGGCGGTCTCGACCAGCCGAAACGACTCTTCGAACGCTTCGGCCTGGCTCATGCCGGGACGAACAGGGAACTCGGCGAACATGCCGAAGTCCATTTGGGGCTCCCTTCAGGGCGTCCTAACCCTACGGCGAGGGAGGGGGAGTGTCAACGGCGCTCACGGTCGCCGGCGGCTCTCCTTGACATCGCCGGACCACGCCAGCATGCTTGCGCCATTCCAGGGAAATTCGAGACTGGTTATGTCCGCGCTGCTTCGCCGTATCCTCCTCGCCACTACGAACTCAGCAAAGCTGGAGCAATTCCGGTGTCTCCTCGATGGCCTCGGCGTGGAAATCCTCGTCCCGGACCGTCGCAGCACAATTCCCCAGACGCCCGAGGACGGAGACACGCACCGTGCGAATGCAGAGCGTAAGGCCATCGAATCGTCGAGGGCCCTGCGAGTTGCTGCGATCGCCAGCGACGGCGGCCTGGTTATCCCGATCCTCGGCGACCGGTGGCGCGCCCTCCTCACCGGCAGGTTCGCGGGCCCCTGGGCGACAGACCAGGACCGGATCGATTCGTTGCTCCGTCTCATGGAGCCCTACGTGGGCCAGCAGCGGTTGGCCCATTGGACCGAGGCCGTGGCCATCGCCGACCGGGGCCTTCTCCTCGGCTCTTGGGAGGCTGACAGCCCCCCGGGGCTGCTCGACCGACGATACGACGCAGTGGTCCCGGGGTTCTGGGCCTTCTCGATCTGGCGCGTACCCCAGTTCGGCAAGCTCTACGCGGACCTGACGCCCGAAGAGATAGAAGGCCTCGACGACCACTGGTCGCGGCTCCGGGAACAAGTCCAGGCGTACTTCGCGGAGCACCGCGACCCGCGCGTGGAGCGGGCAGAGAAGACGCCCCGTTAGCCCTGGAGGGCTACCTTGTCCGAAGCGCCTTGGAGTTCCCCTCACCCAACCCTCTCCCAGTGGGAGAGGGAGCACAGGGCATGGGGGTGGAGAAGAATCCGGGCCACGGTGGATCGTTCGCGTCGCCCAGGATTCCAGGGAGTCCAGAGGGGCGGAGCCCCTTTGGCAAGGGTTGAAGGGGATGTGCCCCCTTCTTTAATCGATAGCCCGAAGGGCTACCTTGAACCCCCTTCAGGGGGTTTGGGGGTGCTCTTCGGCAACCCGATAGGAGGAACGAAATGCCGCACACCGAGGGACTGAACATCACCTTCACCCGTTGCAACGACCCTTCGAAGGAAGCGGAGTGGAGCGCCTGGTATGACGACATCCACCTCCCCGACGTGATGGCGACGGGGACATGCTGGGTCGCGACGCGGTGGGAGCTCATCGACCGTCCCGTCACCGGCTACCCGGCCCTTGGCTTCACTCATCTCAACGTCAAGGAGGTCGAGGGGCCCGACGTCGCGGCCAACATGCTTCCCCGAAACCCTGGGACGGGGCTCAAGCGGCTCAAGGAACAGGGCCGCATGTTCCCCAACCAGGGCGTGATCGACATCCAGACGCTCAAGTCCGTGGGACGGTGGTCCGAGAAGCCGGAGCCGACAGCTGAGACAAAGGGCCTGTTCTGCGTCTTCGCCACCTGTACCGACTCGGACATGGAGGACGAGTGGAACGACTGGTACGACAACGTCCATGTCCCCGACATCCTCGATACGGGCCGCTTCCGCGCGGCGACGCGATGGGTGCGGCTGGAGCGTCGCCGCAACGGCACCGACTACCTGGCCCTGTATGAAGTCGCCGACGACGACATCGCGGGTACCGTCGGGATGATCGGCGATCTCGTCCCGAAGCTGTTCGCCCAGGGGCGCATGCACTCGTTCCACTGCGCGGGCATGCGGTTCGCCACCAAGCCGGCGGGCAAGTGGACCGGGCGGGGCTTTCGCGCCGAGAACCTCGAGGCCTCACTCCGCGGCTAGCATCTCGTCGGCGAAAGGCCGACGCCGGTATCTCATCCTGTCATTTCTGACTCACCCTATCATTCTGAGCGGAGCGAAGAATCTTCGGCATGCAGGGGTAGATCCTTCGCTCCGCTCAGGAACAACATGTCGCGATCAATGGGCCGCCGATGGCCGATGCGCGCGGCGTTCCGGTTAAAGAGACTCCAAGAGCCGCTACACTAGACACCATGTCTACGACGGCCGCGCAGGCACTCTGGCTCATTCCCACCGCATCGCTACTCGCCATCTTGTTAGCCGCGTGCGGCGGCTCAAGTGGCGCTGAGATGAAAGAGTCGATAAAGAACAACAATGCCGGGCTGGAACTTGTCGAGGAGGGCCGCGTTGAAGAAGGCATGGTCAGGTATACGGAGGCCATCCGCCTTGATCCTGGCTCGGCTCCAGCCTACAACAACCGGGCTGCTGCTTATGGCGTCCTTGGAGAGTTGGAGCGAGCCATTGAAGACTTCACTGTGGCAATTCACCTGGATCCCAAACTTGCCGAAGCTCGCGCCGGACGCGCCTTGGCGTTTGCCCAACGCAATATGAGCGTCGAAGCTCAGGAGGATGTTGACCGCGCTGTAGAGCTGGGATTCGACTGTTTCCGCCTGAACCGGTTGATCGAGGAGACGACGAGGGGGGACCCGTTTGAAAGGGTTGCGTTTTGTATCGGCACGGCCCCTGACCTCGAATTCACCCTTTATCAAGGTGCTGACGTCCTGGGAGCAACCGATTTGAGTCTCTCGGACATCAAGGGCAAACCGTTGGTGCTCAACTTCTGGGCCGCGCGACTACCTCCGAGTAGAAGCGAGATGCCCAATCTCCAGACGGTTCATGCTGAGTATGCTGACAGAGTCAACCTAATCGGTCTGGACGTGGGTGCCTTCTTCGAGCTTGGCTCCCGCCAAGAGGCTCGAGACCTGCTCGGGCAGCTAGATGTCACATACCCGACCGGCTACCCTTTGGACAAAGAGAAAGAGTTGAGATTTGGCTCCCAGCGCTACCCTCGACCGTCTTCATCGCGGCCGACGGCACCTACTACGGAACGTGGACCGGAATCTTGAACAAGGACACCTTTGAGAAGATAGTTGAGGATCTGCTCACTTTCTCTGAGGTTGCCCGTTAGGCCAACACGCGAGGATAGGTAGGCGCAACCATGGAACTTATACCGCCACGACAGGCTCCCATCCGGAATTCGCAATCTAACTTTTTCCGCGGGACTGTGGTCTTGGCGGCACTGTTGCTGTTCACGGCGGCCTGCTCAGGTGGCACGGGCCAAGACGAGGGCTGGATCCGCGAGACCCTGTCGCTGATTCCCAACACACCCGAGGCCCGAGAGTACGTGACCCTGAACAACTATTCCCTCGCCCAGACCCAAATGGGCTTGCAAGCCCCCGGCCCTCTAGCCACCCGATCAGGTGGCGGAGTACGCGATGAGGCTAGCCGGGCGGACAAGAGAGGAATTCGAAGGCCCTGGGCTCCTGCCTGGTCCGTTCCTCAGCGGCTTTCACGAGTACACGGAATACGTCGATTACTTGCGTGAATCGATGGGGTTCGACTTGAGGGATGTCAGCTGGAGCGCAATTGCCACGAACCCGCCATCGCAATTCGAAATAGTAGGAGGGTCTCTTGGTTCGGGTCCAACTCAGGCATCCCTCGGGCTGTGCGCCGACTGTGAGCCGCCCAGCATCGAAACGCATCTGGGGACCGAGTATTACAGCTGGGGTGGGGACCTGGAACTCAAAGTGACAAGAAGCCTTAAGCCACCTGTCTTTGATCGGTTAGGGAGAGGCGGCCGGATCGCGGTGGTCGACGGTCTGGCGCTGAGGGCGTTGGAGACCTCCGCCATGCGCGCCATGATTGAGACGAAGCGGGATGCGTCAAGGTCGCTGATCGAGTACAGGCCTTTTGGGATCCTCGCCGACGCACTGGACGACTGGGCCGTATACGTGGCCTTCATGAGCAACCAGCCTGTGGCCCTTGCGGACGTCGTGGAGCAGTTGCCGGGAGCGCAGCAGAGGGACAGAGACAGGATCCAAGAAGAGCTGACTCCGGGGCTGCTTGAGCCCTATGTGGCGTTCGCCACGAGGGTAGGGCGCGACGAGCAGGGAGCCTTCTGGGTCCTGGCGCTCTACCACGACACGGGGCAGTCAGCGGAACAAAACAAGCCTCGCTTGCGAGAGCAGCTGTTAAATGGCAAGAGCATTCTGACCAACACGACCTTTGGGGAAATCTTCGATATTCAGCAGCTTGATACAGAAGTCCGCGACAACGTGCTGATTGCTAGGGTTCGTGGTGACCTGCGAGGCTCACGCTGGCTCGCGTGGTACTTTGGCAAAGACATCTTGCTCATGCATCGATAGGCCTGGCTCTTGGCCGCTGTGCTCCTAGACTGCTCTTCCAGTGAACCTGACTACTTCCTGACCAACTCTCATTCCAGCTCGATGCGAAACTGGCGTTTTGCGAAACCGCGCTCAGGATGACAGAAGCGCTTCGCTCGGGACGACGAGAACGGGGCGTTAGATCACCCGTTTGTCTCTGAACTCCGCAATCTGGCCCCAGTCGTAACCGAACTCCTGGAGGATTTCCTCGGTGTGTTGGCCGAACTCGGGAGCGGCGGTCCGGGGGGCTCCCGGTGTCTCGCTGAGCTTTGCCGGCACGCCCACTTGCGTCATCGTGCCCGACTCGGGATGCTCTATCTCGGCCAAGTAACCGTTGGCGATGACCTGGGGATCTGTGGGCAGGTCCGCGTAGGTCTGCAGCGGCGTGCAGTTGACCTGTTTTGCCCGGAACAACCGCATCCATTCGTCGCGGCTCTTGTTGATGAAGTGCCCGTCGAGGATCTCGATCATCTCGACCCGGTTCTCTCGTCGTACGGCCATTTTGGCGAACCTGGGATCGTCGATCAGGTCTTCGATACCGAGCACGTCACAGAAGTCCTTCCAGTAACGATCGGCCTGGATGCAGCCCATCGCGATCCACTTGCCGTCGGCGCAACGGTAGATGTTGAACAGCGGGTTGTTGGCGCTGGCCCGAAGCCGGAATTCGGGCATGTTTCCCTCGAGCAGGTACTGGTTGATCGCCAGGGCCTGCAGCATCATCTGACCGCTGAGCTGGGAGACTTGAATATGCTGCCCGATCCCCTTGCGCTCCCAAGCGAAGAGCCCCAGGAGAATGCTGTACGCCAGGCTGATCGCGCCCGTCTGGTCGCCGAGGGCGCCCGCGTCCCGGATCATGGGCTCCGGGTCCTGGGCGGATAGCTGAGCCATGATGCCGCCACGTGCCATGCCGAGCAGGTTGAACACCCCTTCCCGGGCATCGGGACCCTCGGGGCCGAAGCCGGAGTTGGAGGCGTAGACGATGGTCGGGTTGTGCTTGCGCGCTGCCTCGTAATCGACCTCCAGCCGCTCGACGACGCCGACACGAAAGTTCTGCACCACGACGTCGGCCTTCTTGACCATCGTGTAGAAGATATCCCGTCCTTCGGGGGACTTGAGGTCGAGGGTCATGCTCCGCTTGTTTCGGTTCATCGTCTGGAAGTACGTGTCCCCGGAGACACCAGAAGAGTTCCCCAGGATGAGTTTGCGGCCGGGGTCGCCGTTCACGGGGTCCTCTATCTTGATCACATCGGCCCCCATGTCGGAGAGCATGACCGTGGCCCAGGGGCCGTTCTGGTAGTAGGTCATGTCGAGAATCAAGATGCCTTCCAGCGGTCCGCTCATGGGACGCCTCCTGTTGTGAGAGCGAGGAATGGGGCCAATCTATCGATGCCGGCAACGCCTGTCAATCGAGTTTTATCAGGGCAGGGAAACGCGAGTGTCACCTTCTTGGCCATTCGCCACGCGGACCAGTCCGTCGCGGTCCAGCTCCGCGACCAGATCCCGGAGCCAGGGCAACGCCGGCTGCTCGACGTCGGGGCCGAGGGCTGAGGCCAGCTGCGGGAGGCTGAGCGCCGCGCCCACATCGAGGCCCCGCAGCCGCTCGACGATGCGACCGCGGTAGTAGCGGCGCGAGCCCTTGAAAACTTCGGTGCGGTATCCCGTCGGCGACTCCGCGGCCCTGGGCAACTCGTTCGAGATCGAGGGCGCCGCAACACAATGCGCCTCGAGGGGGCAGGCGCCGCAGCGGGGCGCGCGGGCCACGCAGACCGTCGCGCCCAGGTCCATCAGGGCCTGGTTCCACTCGTAGGACCGTCGTTGGGGCAGCGCCTGTTCGGCCATCGCCCACGCGGCCTTCGGCGTCACGTCGTCGCGGCCTTCCAGGGCCCGGCCTAGCACCCGCCGGACATTGGTGTCGACCACGGGCACTCGCCGGCCCAGGGCGAAGCAGGCGACGGCGGCCGCCGTGTAGTCGCCCACTCCGGGTAACGACCTGATCTCGGCAACATTGGCCGGAAAATGTCCACCGTGCTGCTCGACGACGGCTTGCGCTGTCCGATGCAGGCGCACCGCCCGCATATTGTAGCCCAGGGGCGACCAGGCGCGGATCACGTCGCCGGCGGAGGCACGGGCCAGGGAGCGGACATCTGGAAACCGCTCCAGGAACTCGAGATACTTGGGGAGAACGCGGTCGACCTGGGTCTGCTGCAGCATGACCTCGGAGACGAGGACCTTGTAGGGGTCTCGCGTGCGACGCCAGGGCAGGTCCCGGCCATGAGCCTGGTACCACGCGAGCAAGGCAGCGTGAAACGCCGGGAGACGGCCGAGGCTCACCGGCGGCCAAACTCTTTCTGAAGCTGGAGGTTGCTCATGTGGACCATGACAGGCCGGCCATGGGGGCAGCTGTGGGGATTCTCCGTCGATTCCAGCAAGCGGACCATCTCCTGCATCTCAGCCGGGGAGAGGTCCTGGCCGGCGCGTACCGCGCCATGGCAGGCGACCGTCGCCAGCACCCGATCTTCCCAGTCGTAGCCCTTCAAGTCTTCGCTCTCCATGTAGTCGAGGACGTCGCGCAGTGCCTGCGCCGGCCCTTTTGCTGCAAGGGCGCCGGGAAGTGACCTGACGAGGACGGTCCGCTCGCCAAAGGGTTCCACCAAAAAGCCCCAACCGCTGAGGACTTGCATCCGTTCCGAGAACAGGCGCTCCTGTTGCGGGGTGAGCTCGACTGTCTCCGCCTCGAGCAGGCCCTGCGCGGCGACTTCGCCCTCGTTCTTCTCTCGACGCAACCGATCGAAAAGGACCCGTTCGTGGGCCGTGTGCTGATCGATGAGGTACATCCCGTGGGGGCCTTCGGTGACGATGAAAGTGCTGTTGAGCTGGCCCAGGACCCTCAGGACAGGCACCCCGAGCTGGGCCTGTACGCCATCGTCTCCGGCGGCGCCGTTGACGCGTGGCGGAGCCGGCACGGCGAAGTCGCCGAGCATCGGCGGGGCGGTCTCCTGGCCCGAACCGGCGGGCTCGAACGACACCGGGCCCGGGCCCGCCTGGGCGGGACGGGCAATCCGGGATGCTCCGAGGGCGTCCTTCACCGCATGGTGCACCGCGCTGAACGCGATCCCCTCGTCGCGGAACTTGATCTCGGACTTGGCCGGGTGGACGTTGACGTCGGTCTCGGCGGGGTCGATCCCGATGTCGAGGACCGCGAGGGGATAGCGCCCCGACATCAAAAGCCCCTGATAGGCGTCGAGGACGGCAAAGGTCAGTGTCCGGCTCTGGACGAGCCGGCGGTTGACGAACAGGGTGACGTAGCTCCGGTTGGCCCGGGTAACGGAAGGGCCCCCGATCATTCCGGTCACCGAGACGCGCACGTCGCCGAAGGCTTCCTCATGTCGCACTTCGAGCATCGCCTCGGCGGTCTCCGCTCCGTAGAGTCGGGCCAGAGCGTCGCGGAGGTCGCCGCTCCCCTGGGAAAAGAAGACCTTCCGCCCATCGATGGTCAGACCGAAGCGCACCCCCGGATAGGCCATGGCGTAGTGACTGATCAACGAGGTGATACGGCCGGCCTCGGCGACATTGGACTTGAGGAACTTTAGCCGCGCGGGAACAGCCCGAAACAGGTTGCGGACCGTGATCGAGGTCCCCGACGGTGCGCCGCGAGTCCCCTGCTCCAGCACCTCGCCCCCGGCGACTCGCATCACTGCTCCAGCCAGACCCCCGGCGGGCCGGGTGAGGAGCGTTACGTCGGCGACGGCACTGATGCTGGCCAGGGCCTCGCCGCGAAATCCCAGCGTGTGGATGCGCTCGAGATGGGAGGCGTCGTCGATCTTGCTCGTCGCATGGCGTTGGAGGGCCGCCTCGATCTCGTCCGGCGGAATGCCGGAGCCGTCGTCGACGACCCGCAGGAGCCCGACTCCACCCTCCCGGACCTCCACTTCGATCTGGCTCGCTCCGGCGTCCAGGGAGTTCTCGATCAGCTCCTTGGCCACGGAAGCTGGGCGCTCCACGACCTCGCCGGCGGCGATCCGGGCGACCACTTCCGAGGACAAGACGCGGATGGGCATGGCTGAGGGCCCCATTGTAGCAGAGGGTTCAGCGGTGTCACGATGGGTCCGCCTGCGCCAGCGGGAGGGAACCCCCAAACCCCCTGAAGGGGGTTTGGGGTAGCCCTTCGGGCTAATTCATTGAGAGAAGGGGCACATCCCCTTCAACCCTTGCCAGAGGGGCTCCGCCCCTCTGGACTCCCTGGGGCGGGACCTTAGGGTTGCGTACCGGTCGAACAGCGCTAGCTTGGCCCGAGCACCAACCTCACGAGTGCTAAGCACGCTTTGCAGAATACGACCCTCGTGCCACAATACTCTGCACCATGCGCTCCGCCCACAACAAAGTCATCCAGAGAGAGTTCGCCAAGCAGGCCCCGAGCTACGACGTCCCCCGACAGACCATCGGCACTCCCGAGTTCATCGCCTGGGTCGTTGGCATGATCGACCCTTCTGGAGGCGCCACGGCGCTCGATGTCGGGGCCGGCGCAGGCCAGTTGAGCCGCGCACTGGCCCCGAAGGTCGAGCGTCTCGTGGCCTTCGACCTTACACCCCAGATGCTCGATCGCAACAGAGCCCTGACGGCGGCGTCAGGGCTCACCAACGTTTCGTTCCAGCAGGGCGACGCGTACTCGCTGCCCTTCGCCGACGCAACCTTCGACCTGGTGACGACGCAGCTCACGATCCATCACTTCGAGCACCCGGAAGGCGTGCTCTCGGAGATATCCAGAGTCTGCAAACGTGGAGGCCGAGTCGCCGTCATCGACATGGTGTCGCCGGACGAGCCAAACCTGGCAACGAGCTACAACCATATCGAGCGGCTGAGAGACCCATCCCACACGAGCTGCCTGACCGACGCAAGCCTGAAACGCCTGGTGGAAGAGTCCGGTCTCCACATCGAGCGAACGGAGATGCGTGATAGCAACACGGACGCCCATGACTGGCTGGACCTCTCAGCGACGCCCGAGGACGTCAGGCGAGCCGTGGTCCACGAGCTGCGCCAGGAAGCTGAGGGTGGGCCGCCCGCCGGGATGCGCGCCTACCTCGAAGACGGCCGGCTGAAGTTCATGCAGCGCACCGTTGTCGTCGTCGCCGTCAAGCCGCCGGCGGCCTAGTCCGACGACGGTGGCACGCCATCCTCCCGCGCCTTCTCCTGGAGCTCGAACAGCTTCGTGATGGCCTCGAGTGGCGTGAGGGATGAGACGTCCAGCGCCAGAAGCTCGGCGACGACCTCCGGCTTCGGGTTGAAGAACCGAAGCTGCAATTGGGGCTCGGCGGGCCTGGAGTCCCCCGACCGCTTGCGCCTCGCCCGGCCGTCCTCCGCCTCGAGTCCGGTCAAGACCTCCTGGGCCCTGGCGATGACGGGCCTGGGGAGACCAGCGAGCTGAGCGACGTGAACGCCGTAGCTGCGATCGGCCCCGCCAGGCACGATCTTATGGAGGAAGACGACGTCGCCGCCCTCCTCGGTCACCGCCACGTGATGGTTTTTCACGCGCGGCAAGTACTGCGCCATCTCGGTCAATTCGTGGTAATGGGTCGCGAACAGCGTCTTGGCCCCGAGCCGGGGATGGTTGTGGATGAACTCGGCCACGGCACGGGCGATGGACAGGCCGTCATAGGTGCTGGTACCGCGGCCGATCTCGTCGAGGATGATCAGGGACCGCGGCGTGGCGTTGTTGAGGATATGGGCCGTCTCCACCATCTCCACCATGAAGGTCGACTGCCCCGTTGCCAGGTCGTCCTGGAGTCCCACACGCGTGAAGACACGGTCCACGATTCCGATCCGAGCCGAGTCGGCCGGAACGAAACTACCGATCTGGGCCATCAGCACGATGAGTCCCACTTGTCGGAGATAGGTCGACTTGCCGGCCATGTTCGGCCCGGTGAGGATCACGACCTGTTCCTCGTCGTTGGAGAGCCGGGTGTCATTCGGGACGAAGGTCCCCAGGTCGAGGTTGCGCTCGACCACGGGGTGGCGTCCGTTGACGATGTCGATATCCAGCTCGTCGCTGAGCACGGGGCGCGTGTAGTTGTGACGGACCGCCGTTTCAGCGAGAGTGGCGTAGACGTCGATCTGGGCGAGGGCGGCGGCGGTCGACAGGACCTGCTCGGAGCCCGCCGCGATCTGGGAGCAGACCTGCCGGAACAACAAGCCTTCCAGCTCCTGCATGCGCTCCTGGGCGTTCAGGATGAGTGACTCGTACTCCTTGAGCTCCGGGGTGATGTAACGCTCGCCTCCCACCAGCGTTTGCTTACGAATGTAGTCGTCGGGGACCTGGCCCTGGTTGGAATGGCTGACCTCGATGTAGTAGCCGAACACCCGGTTGTAGCCCACCTTGAGCGATTTGATTCCAGTGCGCTCTCGCTCCGACCGCTCCAGGTTCGCGAGGTAGGACCGGGCATCGCGCGACGCCTCACGCAAGCGGTCGAGGTCTTCATTGAATCCGGGGCGAATGACATCGCCGTCGGAGACGGCCACCGGCGGCTCGTCGGTCAGGGAGCCGGCGATGAGCGCAACCGTCTCCTCGCATGGCCGAAGCTGAGACACGGGCACCAGGGAGCCGCCTTCCTCGTCCTCGAAGACTGACCGCAACTCCGGCACCAACTCGAGGCTCCTCCGCATGGCAACGACGTCCCGGGGCCCGGCGATGTTCGACTGCACCCGGTTGCACAGACGCTCGAGGTCGGCGACGCGGCCGATGAGCGGGATCACCTTCCCTCTCGCCAGCCCCCGCTCGGCGAACCACTGGACGGCGTCGAGGCGCTCTTCGATGGAGTCGCGGTCGAGGAGGGGCTGGCCGAGCCAGCGCCGCAACAGCCGTCCGCCCATGGCCGAGCGGGTGGTGTCGATGACGTTCAGGAGCGACTGCTTGGCGGCGCCCCAGCGGCCGCCCTGGACCAGCTCGAGGTTGCGCCGCGTCTGGGGGTCCAGGGTCATGTAGGAGGCGGTGGAGTAGGTGGAGAGGCTCGCGATCTGGGCGAGGGCGGCCTTCTGCGTGTCCGCCAGGTAGACGAGGATGGCGCCCGCGGCGCGGATGGCGAGGGGCAGCTCGGCGCAGCCGTAGGCCTCGAGGCTGGTAACGCCGAAATGCCGCAACAGCCGTTCCCCGGCGTCGGCGAGGTAGAAGGCCTCGGGGCCCAACGGGGACCGCAGCGGCCCTTCCGCGGCCAGAAGAGGCTCGGTTCCTTCGGGAAACACCACCTCGGCAGCCGACAAGCGCCCAATCTCCAGCGGCACCTCCGCGGCGGGGAGCTGGGTCACGGCGAACTCGCTGGTCGTGATGTCGACATAGGCGAGACCAGCGAGCCCGTCCTCGATCACCACCGACGCCAGGTAGTTGTTGGCCTTCTGATCGAGAAGGTTGGGCTCGACGAGCGTGCCGGGGGTGACGACCCGGGTCACGTCGCGGTCGACCAGCCCCTTGCCCTCGACGGGGTCGGAGGTCTGTTCGCAGATGGCGACCTTGTGGCCGGCCCCGATGAGCCGGCCGAGATAGTTGTCGAGCGCGTGATAGGGGATCCCGGCCATCGGATAGCGCTGGCCCTTGCCCATCTCACGGGAGGTCAGGGTTATGCCGAGGACGCTCGAGGCGACCCGCGCGTCATCGTCGAAGGTCTCGTAGAAGTCGCCGAGACGAAACAGCACGACAACGTCGGGAAACTGTTTCTTGATCTCGAGGTATTGCCGCCGTAGCGGGGTCGTCATGGCCGTCACTCGGGGAAGTGGGGCCATTGTAGCGCAGGGGCACAGCCTGGGGAACGGGCGGGAGATGCTTCGTTCACCCTTCCTGCTCGCTCCACACCTCGGGGACCTGATCGCGCCACAGGTCGCAGCGAATGCAGCGTCGCGCCTCGGCCTGCGCCTCGCTCACGCCGTACCCCTGCTCGACGATGGCGAAGCCGTGTGTTCGACTCCATTTCGAGGCCAACGGCACGGGGACGGCAGGCTTGCCCTGCTCGGCGAGATGGGCCGGCATGACCATCTCCTGGCCCGGCGGAGGGGCAAACGTCTCGCTAATGTCGCCGTCGCCACCCAGGAAGCGGTCGATGCTCTGGGCCGCCTTCTTGCCCTGCGCCATCGCCTCGACGATGCTGTCGGGGCCGGTTACGATGTCCCCCGCGGCGAAGACGCCGCGTTGGGGGGTCATCAAATTCGACCGGTCGACTCCGATCACGTCTCGAGGAGTGACCGGCAGGCCCCACGCCTCGGGTAGCTCGGGGGCCCGTCCGGCGGAGACGAGGATCGTGTCGGCCTCGAGGACTGTGTGGCCTTCCACCGCCGGCTCCAGCGTCGCCCGGCCCAGCTCATCGGCGCCTGCGACCTCGAGCCGCTCGAGATCCAGGGCGAGCGCGCCCTCGTCACGGGCGATGCCCACGACGCGAAGCTGTTGAAGAAACTCGACACCCTCGTCCTGCGCCGCGGCGATCTCGAAATCGTAGGCCGGGGCCTCGTCCAGCGGATAGGGCATGACGACGCGCACGTCCCGAGCGCCCAGCCGCACGGTGCAGCGGGCGCTGTCGACGGCCACGTTGTCACCGCCGAGGACGACGACGCGGGAGCCGACCTCCACCGGGCGGCCCAGGTTCAGGTCGCGCAGGAATATGGTGGCGGTCTCGACGCCGGGCAGGTCTTCGCCGGGCACGCCCAGGGGCGTGGGCCGCATCTGCCCAACGGCCAGCAAGACGGCGTCGTAGCCTTTGGGGAGCTCGTCCAGGGAATCGATGCGCATCCCCGTCCGGACGTCGACGCGCACCTGGGTTACGAGATCGATCTCGCGGTCGAGGAGGTCACGGGGCGCCTTGTACTCGGGCAGGCCGATGCGGAGCTGGCCGCCCAGCTGGGGCATGGCGTCGAAGAGGGCCACGTGATGGCCTTTCCGTCGCGCCAGGTAGTAGGCGGCCGTCAGCCCGGTGGGCCCGCCGCCGACGATGGCGACGCGCTTGCCCGTGGGCTCAGCGATGGGGGCGTCGGGGCGCTCGTCTCGGGCACCGTATTCGGTGGCGGCCCGCTTGATGGCGTTGATCGCCACCGGCTCTTCCATGATTCCCCGGCGGCACCAGGGCTCGCAGGGGCGGTAGCAGATGAGGCCGCAGGCGACAGGCAAAGGGATTGACTCTCGGACGACGGCCTCGGCCTCGGCGAACTGACCGCGCTCGACGTACCCGATGTAGCGCGGCACGTCGATCTCCGCTGGGCAGGCGACGACGCAGGGGGCAATGAGGCGTTTCGAGGGGTCGGCGGCCACAGCCAGCGCTCGCAGCGGGGTCTAGCCGCGGGCCTTCTTGACGGTGACGGGGAAGCGCTTGGCCCGGCTGAGCGGCGCGAGGGCCCCGGGAGTCGGTTTGTTGTGGATGTCGACGACCATGTTGTATTGAGGCAAGGTCAGGAGCACGGTTCCCTCGGAAGCGCGGCCGTTGACGTGGGCCAGCCCCGTGACGCTGCCGAAGCGCGCCTCAAGCTCCACCGTATCGCCGTCGACGACACCCAGCCGCTTGGCGTCGGCCGAGTTCAGCTCGACGGCGTTTTGCTCGTTGAGATCGATCGTGCCCTTGATTTCGCGGACGACGGCGCTCAGTGCGGTGAGTCCTTCGCGCTTTTCGGCAGCGGGCAAGGCCATGGACTGGAACCGACCGCGGGCTGTTGGATTAGCGTGGAGCATGGGCGTGCCGGGATGCTCGGCGTCGGGGCAGGGCCATTGCACGCTCTCCATCTCGAGCCGGGCGTAGGAGACGCCACCATAGCTGGGCGTCACCCGCGCGATCTCGTCCATGATCTCCGCCGGGCCTGCATATTCGAACCCGGCGTGCTCCATCCTCCGGGCGACGTCGCAGACGACCTGCCAGCCGGGCCGGCAATCGCCCAGGGGCCTGATCGCCTGTCGCGTGCGCTGGATGCGGCGCTCGAAGCTCGTGTAGGTGCCGTCGCGCTCCGCGAAGGACGCCGCCGGGAGGACGACGTGGGCCTGGTCCGCGGGGCCGCCAGGGAAGGACTGGTGGACGGCAAGAAATTCGAGCTTGCCCAGGGCCTGCGCCAGCTCTCCGGTGGGGTCGGGCAGCACCTGGTTCTCGCCGAGCATGAGGACGGCCTTGATCCTGCCGTCGTTGATGGCTGAAAGCATCTCGCTGTAGCCCAGCCCCGGCTCGTTGGGCACGGCGTCGCCCCAGGCATCGCGAAGCGGCAGCCAGGCCCCAGCGGAGCCCACGGGCGCGCCTCCGGGGAACGCACCGGGGCGGCAGCCCATGTCGGCGGCGCCCTGACTGTTGTTCTCGCCGCGCATCGGGAGGACGCCCACGCCCGGCTTGCCGACGTTCCCGGTGAGCATTGCCAGATTGGCGACCGCGGCGCCAAGGTTGGGGCCCTCGTTCAGCGCGCCGCCGAAGAGGAAGGCGGCGGGGCGGTGGGTTCCCAGCAACCGGGCCACCTGGGTGATCTGAGCCTTCGACACCCCGGAGAGTTTTTCAACGGCGTCTCCACGGAATGCGACAAGCGATTGCTCGAGGTCCGGGAACTGGCCGGTGTGGCCCCGGATGTGGTCCTTGTCCTCGAGCTCCTCGTCGAGGAGGGCCCGCATGATGGCGCCGAGGACAGCCGTCTCGGTCCCGGGCCGGCAGACCAGGCGCTCGCTTGCCTGGAGCCCCATCTCCGTGCTGCGAGGGTCGAGGACGACCAGGTGCGCGCCGCGACGGACCGCTTCCTTCACCTGGAGTCCCGCCACGGGGTGCTCGAAGGTCAGGTCCGAGTCGATGACGAAGATGAGACGGGACTCGCGCAGGTCCCACAGGGAGCTGGTGGCGGCGCTGGTCCCAAAGGCCCGCTCCATGCCCTCCAGTGCGTCCGGGGGGCACAGCGGGTCGACGAAGTCGATGTTGGAGACGCCCAGGGCCGCCCGGCCGAACTTCTGAAGGACGAAGTTGTCCTCGTTGGTCGCCTTGGCGGAGCCGAGGAGGGCGATCTGCTCCGGCTTGTAGCCCTGAAGCCGCTGCGCTACGGTGTCCAGGGCCTGGTCCCAGGTGGTTGCCTGAAGCTCTTTGCCCTGCCGCACCAGGGGCTGCATCAGCCGGTCCTTGCTGTAGACCCATTTGTAACCGAACTTGCCCTGGACGCACTCTTGTCCGTGGGTTCCCTCGCCCTCGATGTCGTGGGTCACGCGGGTCAGCTTCTCGTTCTTGACGTTCAGGTTCAGCGAGCAGCCCACGCTGCACTGGGAGCAGGTCGACGTCACGAGATCGTCGGCTCGGCCAGCCCACTTGCTGTCCTTCTCGGTAATGGCGCCCACAGGGCAGACATCGACGCAGAGGCCGCAGAACGTGCAGCCCGACTCGGCCAGCGTACCCCCCAGGGCGGAGACAACGACGGTGCGGTTACCCCGCTCCTCGAAGGTGATGGCGTTGGCGCCTTCGAGCTCGTCGCAGGCACGGACGCACTTCCCGCAGACGATGCACAGATTCATGTCGTGGTCGATGAACGGGTTCCGCGTCTCGAGGGGGATGCCACGGTATTGGTACGGCAGCGGCACCTCGTCCACCTTGATGTAATAGGTCACGTCCTGGAGCTCGCAGCGCTCGTTCTGGGGGCAGACCACGCAGCGGTCGGTGACTTTCACGTTGCGAAGGCAGACATCGGTGGGGCCGCAGTGTTCGATGCGCCAGCAGGTGAGACAGCCGTGAGGGTGGTTGACGAGCGTGAGACCGAGGATGTCGCGGCGGACGTCCTCGATCGCGGGAGAGTTTGTGGTTATCTCCATGCCCTCGGACACGGCGGTGTGACACGAAGCCGGAAGTCCCGGCGTGGCGCTGGTCGCGACGACGCACATGCGGCAGGCGCCGTAGGGCTTCAAAATGGGATGCCAGCAAAGGTACGGGATGTAGATACCGGCCCTTCGGGCGGCGTCGATGATCATCTCGCCCGGCTTGGCCTCGACGTCGACACCATCGATCTTGACGCTGACCGTGTTCTTGGAAGTGGTAGTCATGCGGCCCCCGGCTCGCTTACCGCGGCGTCGAACTCTTCCTGGAAGTACTTGTAGCCCGACTTGATCGGGTTGTCGGCCAGCTGGCCGTGAGCGCACAGCGACGTCTTCATCGTCTGGCCGATGACCAGGGCGGCGTCGAGCTCTCGCCGCTTGCCGTGTCCGCCATCCATCCGCTCCAGGACGTCGGCGACCTGGCGCGTGCCGACGCGGCACGGGAAGCATTTTCCACAGGATTCCTCAGCGTTGAACTCCGCGAGGACCGAGGTCAGGTGCACGATGGACGCGGTCTCGTCGCCGACGATGATGCCGCCCGAGCCGAACATCGCGCCGGCGGCGACCATCGCGTCGAAGTCGATGGCCATGTCCAGTGCGGACGCGGGGAGGAAGCCCCCCAACGGGCCGCCGGTCTGCAACACTTTGAGCTGCTTGCCGTTGGGGACCCCGCCGCCGATCTCTTCGATCACCTGGCGCAGGGTCACGCCGAAGGGGACCTCGTACAGGCCCGGCCTCGAGATGTGTCCGGTGAGGCAGACGAGGGCCGTCCCCTTGCTCCGCTCCGTCCCGATGCCGGCGAACCAGTCGCCCCCGTTCTGGATGATGCTGGGTACATACGAGTAGGTCTTGACGTTGTTGATGTTGGAAGGCTTCTGCCATACACCGGCGGCGGCCGGAAAGGGCGGCTTGAAGCGCGGCATGGCGCGCTTGCCCTCGACCGACTCCATGAGCGCCGTCTCTTCACCCGACACGTAGGACTCGCCGGTCAGCGAGATCTCAATGTCGAAATTGAAGTCGGAGCCGAGGATACTCTCGCCGAGCAAACCCAGCTCGTAGCAGTCGTCGATGGCCTTCTGGACCCGGTCGATGGGCAGGTCCCACCCGACGCGGATGAAGACGAAGCCCTTGCCGTCGCTGGCCTTGGTCACGTAACCGCCAAGGATGATGCCTTCGATGACCCGGTGCGGGTCGCTCTCCAGCAGGTGTTTGTCGTTGAACGCCCCGGAGTCGCCTTCCTCGGCGTTGCACAGGTGGTACTTCGGCGGACCGGGAGCCCCCTGGAGGAAGCGCCACTTCATGGCGGCGGGGAAGGCGGCGCCGCCGCGTCCGCGAAGGTTCGACTTCTGCATCTCGTCGAGGGCGCTCTCGGGCGTCATCTCGGTCAGGGCCTTTTGCAGGGCTGCGTAGCCCCCGCGGGCGACGTAATGGTCGATATTCGACGGGTCGATGATGCCGCAGTTCGCCGTCGCGACCCGCTCCTGCAGCTTCAACTCGGGGCGGTCCCAGAGGGACGGGTAACCGGAGCCGTCGAGGTCGCCGGTCGCGCCCAGCAAGAGGTCCGCCGGCGCGGTGTCGCCGACGATGTATTCGTCGACGAGCCTGATCGCCTGGTCCGGCGTGACGTGGCCGAAGAAGAGCCGAGGCTTTCCCGGCTTGATGATGCTGACAATGACCTCGGCGTAGTCCAGCCCCAGGCCGCCGGTTTCGCGAATATCCGCCTCGACGCCATTGCCGTGCAGGGTCTTCTTGAGAACGTCGAGGACTTCCGGGGCGCCGGCCGCGAGACCGTGGATTCCCATGCCAACGAAGACCTGGGGGCGCTTGGGCTGCTCGATAGCAGCCCAGACCTCGTCGGCCTTCTTCTTGATCGCGTCGTAGCTCTGGGCCACGCCTATCCCTTCTTTGTTCCGTTCATCGAGGCCAGGGCCTCGCGAAGCTTATCCCCGGTCAGCTGCCCGATGAGCTTGCCGTCGAACTTACCGGCGGGGGCCTGGGCGCAGGCCCCGGCGCACTCCAGCCCGCGAAGGGTGTAGCGCCGGTCCTCGCTGGTCGAGTCGAAGGTTATGCCGGTGGACTCCTCGGCTATCTTCATCAGGCCCCTGGAGTCGAAGAGCTGGCACGTCGGTCCCCAACAGAGCTCGACGGTGTGCTCTCCAGGCGGCTCGAAACGGAAGTGGGTGTAGAAGGTGGCGACGCCGTAGACGTCGTTAATCGAGGCGCCGGTGTGCTCGGCGACAGCGGGAATAGACTCCGGCGGCAGGTATCGCAGCGCCTGCTGAACGGCGATCAAGGAAGAAAGCACGGTCACGGTACGCTTCTGCGCGTCGAGGACCTTCTTCAGCCTGGCGTCCATGCCGCCTTTCCGGTCGCCGAACAAGGGATAGTGAATTTCGGAACGAACGCGCCATGCTAGCACGAAACGCTGCGCCGGTTCAAGGATTCGACGGGGTCGCGACGCGGCGATCTCGGCCCGCCGTCCCACGGGTTGGCAACCGGTGTATCCTACCCGCACCGGACGAACGCCACCTGTGTGAGCTTCGCCGGATGTGAAGGAGGCGTTATGGCCCAAGACATGATTCCCTCGTAACAAGGCCTGTTTGAGATGAGCCCTGGCGTGCGAAGGTGGTCTGGAGCGGAGGAGGCCACGGGATGCCGGCTGCTGGCCTCACCGCCCTATCTGCTGCGCTCAGGACAAGCGTGATCCCGTTGCGGTACCCCTTCCGTGGCTCAGGGCACCCGGTGGAAGTTGTGGAGCGGCGCCCTCATGCGGCCGCGACCGCAGGTACCGTCCCGACCGCCCGCTGAGCCGTGTTCTCCATCTCCACCAGGCGTGCATGGACCATCCGCTTGAAGTTGCACGCCAACGCCTTCAGGTAGACGGCAAGCCGCACCCGACGGCCCCCTCGCACCCGCAAGCGCCCAAGCCCGTGGGCGCGCTTCAGCTCGGAGTTCGTTCCCTCTATACCAGCCCTTATGTCATACCGCTTGCGCCACTCCTCGGTGGCCTCGGCCCTCCGGCGCCGCTCGATGTTCACCTTCACCAGGTCCGCCTTGAGGACGTAGGCCCCCGCACGCCGGTCCAGCTTCACTGGGCAACGGGATCGCAAGGGGCAGGGCTCGCATGTTGTCCCGGCAAAGTGGACCTCTACCCGCTCCGGCGCATCCTTCAGCTCGTACTCCTCGATGGACGGGTGGCCGGCGGGGCACACCGTGGCCTGCTCCCCTGTGACGTCGATCTGAAAGTCCGCGACGGTGAGCGGCGGTGGTCCGTCACCCTCTCCTTCGTGCGAGTTCCCCGGCGCCGACCCCGCCACCGGGCTCACCAGTTCCGTTCCCCGGCGCGAGGCTTCGAAGGCATTGCGGCCCGACCCATACGCCGTGTCGGCGAAGAGCTCGTCCGGTCGGACCTTCCGCTCCGCGAGCCCGTCAACGACCGGCACGCTCACGTCGGTGTCGCTCCCACTCGAGGGGGTCACCTCCACGTGGGTGATGAGCTGGGTGGCGTTCTCCTCGTGGCAGGTCTCCGCCACCTGCACCTCGTACCCCTTCCCCTTGTGGCCGCTGTAGGTCACATCCGGGTCGTGGGGCGATTGCAGCGAGTCGGCGGACACCTGCTTCGGGTCCTTCAAGGCCACGGGCACCTTGCATTCCCCAGCATCGTCGTCATCGTCCCTGGGGCGCCCGTCCTGGTGTCTGCCCACATGGCACTGCTCCCGCAGCAGCCGCTCCAGCAGCCGGTACTCCTCCAGCTGGGCAGCAGTCGTGCCATGGAACCGGTCCACCAGCCGGTAGAGGTCCCGGGCACAGACCGAAAGGCGTCGCCGACCCTCCCCCGTGCGGGCGTCCTCGTAGTGGGTCGCCTCGTCTTCTTCCTTCAAATAGCGCCCTAGGAGGCCCTCCGGAACCCCAGGGCGAAGCTCTGGGTGCTCCCAGCGCAAGGCCCGCAGGAACAACCGCATCGTCTCACAGAACAGGCCCAGCCGGGTGAGTGTGGCGATGTTGCTCATGATGTGGGTGGAGTCCAGCCGTTGCTTTCCGGTGCGTATGCCCAGCGCCTGGATGATCCGGTCCGTGGTCCCCTGCAAAGCCAGCCGGCCACCGTCGTGCTGCATCAGGCGAACTCGGAAGTTGTGGAGGGTCTTCTGGGGCAGGTGGGTCTCCTCGATGTCTAGCCGCAGGGCGTGGTGCCAGAGCAGGTTGAACTCTAGTTGTTCCAGAGCTTCATCGTCGGTGAGGTTGAACATCTCTTTGAGGAGGTGGACCCCGAGGACGGTCTGCACCGCCCGGTTGGGACGGCCGTTGTCCACGCAGTACATGGGAGCAAAGCGCTCCTCGTCAATCAGGGGGAGCGCCTCGTTTCGGAAAACCTCGGCCCAACTTCTCTCCAGGCGCTTAGCCTTCTTCGGCGTCACCAGGAACTGGGACCGCCAGAGGCTCTCTTGCGGGTCTCGTATTCGGAACATCCTCCCCTCCCTCGGCCAGGCACAGCGCCCACGACCTTTTATTACATTATCCCCACCTTGCCCCAGGCTGGCGAGGGGTTTTTACGAACAAATCAAGACATGGTTCACCCACCCAAGCCGGTAATGTTCTGTATGGTCGTCACGGCAATGGACGAGCAGGGACGGATCGACGAGGAGGGCTGCCGGGCTCACCTGCGTCGCATGATCGACGCCGGCGTCGGCGTCTACCTGGGTTCGGGGGGCACCGGCCAGGGGCACGCCCTGGACCCCGATGAGCTCTGGCGCGTGTACGAGATCGGGGTATCGGAATGCAAGGGCAAGGTCCCCGTCTACTGCAATCCGCCCGAGGCCCGCACGGCGAAGGAGATGCTGTGGAAGTCGCGCCTGGGCGCGGACGCCGGGGTGGATGTCGTGCAGCTGTATCAGCTCGACGCAGGCCACGGCCGTACGCCGCCGCTCTGGGAGCAGGAGCACTATTTCCGCGACCTGCTCGAGGAGATCGACCACCCGATAGCGCTTTCGATCCACGTGGCCTCGGGCTATCTCGCACCCGTGTCGCTCACCGCCCAGCTCTGCAACGACTACCCGCAGGTGGTGGCGGTGAACCTCCACGGGCCCACGATGTCCTACCTGCTCCAGCTCCGGGAGCGCATCCGCGACGACATCAAGATCTACACCGGGATGAACAACGTCCTGACCTCCCTGGCGCTGGGTGCGTGGGGGTGTCAGGCCGCCGAGCCCAACCTGGTACCCAAGCTCTGTCAGGCGATCATCGACCACTTCATCGCAGGGGATATCGGGAAGATGGGCGAGGCGTACGCCCGGGTGCTCACGGTCTGGGACACCCTCGCGCCGGCCCAGGCACAGTCCCAGGACGCGACCAAGGCCGTGATGCGTGCCATGGGCCTGCCAGGGGGCTACACGCGGCGGCCCAGGGCGCCGGTGGACGAGGCGGCCCTCGCCAAGGTCCGAGAGAGCATCCAGGCGCTCCACGTCCCCGAGCTCGAGGAGGCAGCCCGCTAGGCTACTCCCACCACATGCGCTCCGGCTCCTGGCCGGTGATGATCCTGGCCATCTGCCGGCCGAGGCGGACGCTATAGTTGGTGCCCCGGTCCTCGGGGTAGATCTGGGTCGTGTTGGCGAGCCAAAGGTTTTCGATGGGCGTCTTGAGCGGCGGGATGCGCTTCGAGTAGTCGACGCCGATGATCGGCTGCGCCGCGTCCTCCCGGTGATAGAAGCGCTCCTTGACCCATGACTCGTCGAACTCGGGGTTGATCTTCTTGAGGGCGGGGACGTAGCGCTTCCAGAGCTCTTCGGGGTCCATCGAATACATCTCGGTCTCTTTGCCGAGATAGTTGGAGAGATAGACGATGTGGTTGTCCCCGTAGTAGCTCTTGTCGACGTAGTTGGTGTGCTCGATGACGCCGACGAAGGGGATAGACCGGTCGGCGATGTTCAGCCAGTAGGCCCAGGTGAACGGACGGTCCAGCACCATCACGATGAGCGCCGCCGCCTGGTACTTCACGGGGGTGAGGTAGCGTTTGTAGTCCTCGGGAAGCTCGGGAACGAGCCTCGGGAAGATAGAGGATGGGGTCGTCGAGAGGATGGCGTCGAACTGGCGCGTCTCCTGTCTCCCATCCTGGTGCGTGATGTCGAGTCCCGTGGCCTTGCCCTCTTCGACGACGATACGGTTGATCGTCGTCGGGTAGTGGACCTCGCCGCCCGCCTCGTTGATCTTCCGCTCGAGGACCTCGAAAATCTCGCCGAAGCTTCCAAGGGGGTAGCCTAGCGATTCCTTGCTGAAGAGGCCCTTGCCCCGGGAGCTGGTGCGCAGGTAGATCTTCCCCCAGAGCCAGGCCATCGATACCTCGGGGGCGTTGGCGCCGAACTTCCCGCGCAGCATCGGGTCCCAGATCACGTCGAAGATCTGCCGCCCCGCGTGCTTTTTGATCCACTCCTCCGCGGTGACCCCCTCGTACTGCCGAGGCCAGTACTTCTTGCGCTGAAGGTAGAGCGTGAGGAGACCGACCTTCAGCCGGTTGAAGGGACTCAGGGGCTTGAAGCGGAGGAGATCGGCCGGAGTGGTAAAGGGATAGATCTTGCCGCCGTGGAAGAAGCCGACCTTGGACTCGAGCCACGCGAGCTTGTGGCCGAGCCCGATCTCGTGGATCAGGTCGACGATGTAGCGGTCGCTCTTGAACAGGTGATGATAGCCGCGCTCAAGCCTCCCGCCGCCGACGTCGAACGTCGACGCCTGTCCGCCCAGGATCGGGGCCCGCTCGTAGACCACCGGCTGGTGGCCGTCCCGGGTCAGCTGGTACGCCGCGGCGAGTCCGAGCGCGCCTCCGCCGACGATTCCGACCCTCATGGCGTTGCCCTCCCGCCGGACCCGGAGCCTTCAGGGGCCGGGGCCGTGCCGCCCTCCACGGCCTGCTTGAGGGAGAGGTTCTGCATCCACATGAACAGCAGCCCGAGCATCGTCACCGGCGCGAGTAGCGCGACGTGTAGGGCGATGGCGAAAGCCGCGGCGGCCTCGCCCGCGACGCCGAGGCCCTCGAGGGTCAACCGGGTTGCGTACTCGAACGGACCGACGCTGCCGGCGCTTGAAGGCAAACTCGTCGCCAGGTTGGATGTCGATGTCGTGAACATCATGCCGTGGAACGGCTGATCGATGTCGAAGCCGAAGCTGATCAGATAGTACATGCTACCCTCCGCTAGCCACACAGGGAAGGTCAGGAGGAGGGCCGCGAGGATGCGACGTGGACTCCGCAGCGAGGCCAGCCCATCGACAAAGGCCAGCATGATGGACTCGGCGGGGCGCTTCAGCCCACCGGGAATGAATCTGAGGACTAGCCGCACAACGCCGGCCCCAAGTCGCGGTGAAAGCGCCATCGCCACAAACACACCGAGCGCGACCAGAAAGGGTGCGACGACCAGGAACAGCAGCAGGCCCAGGGGGAAGCCGGTGTCCTCGGTGAAGTCGCGCAGCAGGTCCGGGACCGGGAGCAGCGGCCAGACTATGAGGGCGATGATCAAGAGCCCCACGCCATCGAAGACCCGCTCGAGGATGATGGTGGCCAGCGTCGCGCTCTTGCTGACGCCTTCCCGCTCGCCCAGGAAGAAGGAGCGGACGAACTCGCCGAGGCGTACCGGCAACAGGTTGTTCGCCATGTAACCGATGACGACCACCGGATAGAGACGCCGTGGAGAGATCGACTTGAGCGGCCGGAGGAAGAAGTGCCACCTGAGCGAGCGGAAGAGCACCCCGACGAAATAGATGGCGATCGCGGGGATGAACCAGATGTAGTTGGCGCTTTTGAGCGCGTCGGCCGTCTCCGAGATGTCCACCTGCAGGAAGAACAGGGACAGGAGCGCCGCGCTGAAGACAATGCCGATCCAGAATCTACGTGTTTTGAGCAATCTCTAGCCGCCTGGGCTCAAGAGGGGTCGATCTCTTTGGAGAAGTAAACGAAGAACACGTTATTCGAGGGCGACGTGTCGATGTCCCGGTAGGCGAAATAGCGCAGCAGATGGCTCCAGCTTCGGCCGCTGCCGAGGTCCCCTATGAAATCGCTGCCCGACCAGCCCTTGTAGACGTCGAAGGGGTTGAACCACTGGTTGAAAACGACCCGCTGGCGATCGGTATAGTCCTCGCGCAGGTCATCCATTATCGAGTCGTGGGAGTCCGCCACGATGACCACGTCGTGGTCGATATCCTGTCCAGAGGCCAGGTCGACGTGGGTGGCGTTGTTGAAGTTGCGGAAATACCAGCGCCACGGGGCCAGGCCGGCGTAGAAGTTATCGGTCACGATGCGGAGATCCTCGCCCTTTCCGCTCTCCAGCGCGAATCGCTCGACCTGCTCGGCTACACGAGGCACGTCGGGCGAAATCTGCGAGTACAGGAACATCTCCCTGGGGTCGTCGTTGTTGGTGAAGTTGGCCTGGAACCCGGCTCGGAGTGTGAACAGGCCCATCACCACAAGCAGCGAGAGGACGACGACCTGCGCCGCCCGGCGGTTGCCGCTGAATACCCAAAGGAACATACCCCCGAACAAGAACAGCGCGGTGAAGACCACCGCGCCGGGGAAATGCCAGAACGCTGGATTGCCCGCGTCGGACCGGTCCCAGTCGGAGTAGGTCGTGACCAGGGCGTGGAGCGCGACGATGAGCAGCGGCACGGAGAAGGCTAGCGCGATCGTCGCCGGACGGCGCAGCGATGACCAGTTCACGGAGCCCAGGAATCGCCCCAGGAAACGGCCCGCAAGCAGCGCGAAGGGGAGCGTCATGTGCGTCACCAGCCAGGGCATCTTCTCGCCGGCGAACACGTAGAGCAGCAGGCTCATGAGGGTCCAGTGGACGAGGAACCAGTCGAACTTGTTGCCCCGCCCCAGCCCGAGGTACACGACCATGAGCAGGCCCGCGATCAGGGGCACATAGAGCCCCTTGCCGTCGGAGAACTGGTAGATGATCGCAGCGAGCAGGGACGCGATCAGAATGACAATCACGCTCCAGAACACGACCCTCAGTCCCTTCTTCACGAACAGGAAGCCCACAGCCGCGACGCCGATGAAGAAGGGCAAGAAGTCGTAGAGCGGCAGCAGCATGAAGTAGTAGTACCAGGGCTGGTTGGCGCGCTCGACGGGTTGCTGGGCGATCCAGTAGCCCAGAGACTGCCAGACCCCGGACCCGAGCCCCACCATGTTGGTGAGCAGCGAGGTGTGGAGCAGGAAGAAGATAGCGTAGAAGGCGAGGATGGCGATGAGCCACGTCTTGAACCGCCACCGATAGCCGATCACCGCGCTGGCCGCGAAGAAAGCCGTAGCGATGATCCCGGCCGCCACGTAACTACCGGTCCCCTGCGGACTTCCGACGACCCCCGCCTGACGACCGCCGGTCTGTTCGAGGACGAGGGTGATACCCAAGAGCTTGTCGAGTACAAAGCCCACTCCGGCTGAGAAGAGGGGCAGCGTAACCAGGATCATCAACAGCAGGATGCCGAACCGCGCCGGGGGCTTGCGATTCGGAGGTCCGCCGAGCATCGGCGGCGTTGCCTTTCGCGCTTTCGTTTCCAGCCACACGTCGACCCGGCGGCGCAGCCACCACAGGGCGAAGAAGCTTCCGATGGCAAGCAGACTGATGTACGCGGTCTCTTTCGACGAGAAGGAGAGAGCCAGGAGCACCGCCGCGAGGTAGAGATAGCCCGTGCGCCGGGTACTGATGTAACGCCACACCGCGACCACGAGGGCCAGATCGAAGAAGACGGTCAGCATGTCGTTGCGGACGAAACCGCTGAAATACAGGAGCGAGGGCGAGAAGGTGAGGAACACCGACGCCGCCAGGGCGCCCGGCCGTCCGAGATAGGGGCGCAGAAAGATGGGCAGGAGCACGAGGGCGGCGCCGAAAAGCGCCGGGAAGACGCGAGGCGCCACCAGGTTGTCTCCGAAGATGCCGATGCCGCCCGCGGTCAGGTAATAGAGGAGCGGCCCATGAGACCACGGGCTATGGATGTACTCCCGGTCGAAGAAGAGCCGCCAGCCGTCGAAGGCATGGATGCTCTCGTCATAGTGGTAGGCACGGCCGTCGAGATCCCAGAGACGCAGCGCCGCCGCCGCTATCAGGATGAGGCCGTAGAGCAAGGCCTCCCACGGGACTTTAACGCGAACGGTGAAGCCGAAACTCTCGCCGTCGCCGGGCGCGGTTGGATCGAGCTGCTGATTAGTCTGGAGCATCGGGTGTCTACGGCGCGCCGGGGCGCCTGTATATTACTACGCGGCTTTGCCTTTGCAGGTCTTCCGGGAAGACCTGCTCCATGAACGACTCGAACCGCTCATCGACTTGCTGGCCGTACGTCGCCCGCTCCACGTCCCCGACGACGACGTAGCTCACCCCGTATTTGGCGAGGCGCAACTGGGTCTCCGTCATGTCCTCCACCGTATAGATCGCGGTCACGTCATCGATGCGCTCCGCGATCTCCGTATCCCTGTCCCGGCCCCATTGATGCTCGTGGCCGGGCCACCCCAGGACGGTCGGGAAGCCGGTCCGCTGCGAGATGCGAGAGGCCCTCGGATTGTAGTCGGTACGACTGGGCAGGCCCTCGACGATCACGGGGTCGCCCGCGACGTTGTCATCGAGCCAGGCCACGGCAAGATACTCGTCCCGCTCGCTGGCGCGGAGCGACGCCAGTCCGTCGAGCGTGGGACGCGGCTGGAATTCTTGCGCCTTGTTGTAGGCGGCCGGGGGCACGTAGATAAAGGCCGCGGCGATCGCGATTACGAAGACCCCCAGCAGCGCGTGTTTCCCGAGGCGGACGCCTGGAGAGCCCTGGTCCCGCCGCGTCACCCAGTAGGCCAGGCTCACGGCGCCTCCGACCGCGAACAGGGCCCACGCCTGATAGTAGAGCTTGAAGACGGTGTTCATCCGGTTGCCGAAGATGTCGCCGATGCGAAACAGCTCGGCGCCTAGGGTCAGGAACAGGGCGAGCAGAATAATCAGCAACGCGAACTGCATCGGCGCGGAAGCCGACCCCTCGCGCCTCGCCTTGTCGAACAGCGCGCCGAGCCCCAGCGAGATCACCAGGAACAAGGGCAGGAGGTGCCAGAAGCGGCTGCCTATGGCGAGAAAGGCCCCGCCCAGGGAACGCTCGCCGAGCCGGATTCCGATCGTCTCGTCGACCGCAGTGAGTCCCAGCTCGACGCCGACCCAGGCGAGGAACGGGAGCAGCGGCAACGCCACGGCCCAGAACGCGGCGGACCTGTACCACCGGCTGCTGCTGGGATATGCCGAGCGTCTGATCCACAACCCCTCGGCGGCGAGCCAACCCTGGACACGCGGGCCGAACCTGGCCCACGCGAGACCGCCGACAAGGGCCAGGCTGAGCACGAGCAGCGGCCCCCACACCAGGAGGTAATGGACCTGTCGCGTCATGGCCTCGCGGACGGGGAGCACCGCAGGCACCAGCGGCACATCGACCTCGGCCTGGGAGTCGAACAGGGCGTAGAAGGGAGAGTAGAGCAGCCCCACTCCCACAACAATCACCGCGGCGACCAGACCGAGCTCACGGAACTTACCGGGTTGCCCCTGGGCCCTCGCGTGAAAGGCGCGAAGCAGCATCGCGGCGAAGAACAGCGCGAGGAAGGTCGGCAGGTCGAAGACGTTCAGGAAACCGAGGGCGCCGAGGGCGAGCACGACCCCGAGTACCTCGAGGGGCCGTTCCCAGAGCCACCAGAGACCCAGGGCTCTCGACGAGCGTAGGACGTTGTAGCTGAGCCCGACCGCGAGCAGCATGAAGGGCAGCGACATGACATGGGGGTGCAGGTCTCCCAGCATGAAGCTGAAGAACGGGAACTCGGTGATCGTGAAGTCGAGGCTCTGCGTGCCGTCGAAGCTGTTGATAACGCGAGTCGACCGCCACCACCACCAGTTGTCGTCGGGGTACCAGGACGAGCCCCTCGATACGCCGTTGACGCCGTCGATCGAGAGCCAGTTCCAGAACCACGATGGGCCTATGCCGTTGGTCTGGAAGAACTCGAGCAGACCCACCAGGTTCCCGATGAAAAGCAGCAGAACGACGCCGACAACGGAGAAGAAGAGCCCCTGCCGGAAGCTGATTCGGAGTCCACCCGCTCTCCGCATCGAGGTCACCAGGCTGTACACCAGACTCATCGTGCCAGTCGCCGCCATCCCCGCCAGGGAGAGCAATGCCAGGTTGTAGCTGATCGACGACGCGAAGCCGGTCACCTTGGTCATGCCGGCCGTCATCAGATAGCCGAAGTAGTAGTAGCTGATGGACTCACCCGAGAACCAGGGGTCGTTCGGTGGGAATTCGGCGCTTCGCAAAATTCCGTTGAGGAGCGCGAAGTCCATCGGCTGCTCGGTGTGAGCGATGTCTGGCGTGTAGCTGCGAATAACACCCCAGAATGCAAATACCGCGGCGAACACCAGCTCCGTCGCCAGGAGAATCTTCCACCGACTACGGACAAACGAGACGATCGGCTCCCGTCGCTGCCGGAAAACGACGAGGGCCAGCACGACGACGATGACCAGAACACCGACCACGGCCGGCCGGGTGTTGGGCAGGATCCCGGCGGTCACCATGACCCAGTAGAGATATCCGAAGAGCAGCAGGCCGATGGCCTTGCTGAAGCCGTACCCGCGGTCGGGAAGCTTGCGAAAAAGCACGAAGGTGACGGGCAGGGCCGCGACCCCAAGGGCGAGAAACAGAAACCACCAGACGAAGGCGTGGAGCAAGGGCTAGGCCTCTCGGGCGAAGACGGCCTCCACGAACGCCTTGGAGTCGAAAGGGGCAAGGTCGTCGATCTGCTCCCCGGTCCCGATGAACAGGATCGGGAGGCGCAGCTGGTCGGCGATGGCGAGGACGATCCCTCCGCGGGCCGTTCCGTCGAGCTTGGCGAGCAGCAGGCCGGTGACGCCCACGGCCTCGGTGAAGTGCTGCGCCTGGGCGAGACCGTTCTGCCCCGTGGTTGCGTCCATCACCAGGATCGTCTCATGGGGCGCGGTGGGGTCGGAGCGCTCGATCACCCGACGGACCTTCTTCAGCTCTTCCATGAGGTTGGTCTTGGTGTGTAGCCGGCCAGCCGTATCGATGATAAGCACGTCGACGCCGCGGGCCTGGGCGGCCTGGAGCGCGTCGAACGTAACCGCGCCCGGATCGGCGCCCTGCTGATGGGAGATGATATCGGCGTTCACTCTGCTCGCCCAGATGTCCAACTGCTCTACCCCGGCCGCCCGGAAGGTATCGCCGGCCGCCAGGAGGACCTTCTTGCCCTGCCCGGCCAGCATCGCCGCGAGCTTGGCGATACTAGTCGTCTTGCCGACGCCGTTGACGCCGACCATCAGGACCACGAATGGTTTTGGCGAAAGGGCCGCGTCGTCGAGAAGGGGCGAGGACGAGGCATGCCCGTCGAGGATGCGCACCATCTCTTCGCGAAGGATCGCCTGCACGGATTCACCGTCGTGTGCTCCGTCACGGCTGCTCCGGTCACGGACGCGTTCGAGGATCTGCATGGTCAGGGTTGCGCCAGCGTCGGAGGAGATCAGGGCCTCTTCCAGCTCGTCCCAGGCCTCCGCGCTCATCGACTGGCCGGAGAGGGCGCGAACTATGCGTCCGAACCAGCCCTCACGGGACCTCTTTAGACCCTGATCGACCTTCTCCTTTCGCCCGAAGAGCTTGACCATAGCCGACGGATGATAGCACGGCCTCTGAAAGAGGGTCAAAAGAGAGGAAGCCCTTTCCGCAACCTGCCCGCGCGTCTACAATCCAGTACGGCAATCGGCCCGCCGGAGATTTTCGTTCCCTGAAAACGGGCCTCACCACGAGAGGAAGCTCTGATGAAACTTGGCGTCGTCTTCCCCCAGACCGAGATCGGGACCGACCCCGGCGCCGTCCGGGCCTTCGGGCAGGCCGTCGAGGACCTGGGCTTCGACCATCTCGTCGCCTACGACCACCTTCTGGGCGCGGACGACCGTGGCCCCTACGCCTACCGGCAAGGTCGTCCTTACAACTACCGGGACCAGTTCTTCGAGCCGTTCATGCTTTTCGCCCACCTGGCGGCGGTGACCACTAGGCTCGGGTTCATGACCGGCGTGCTTGTGTTGGGCCAGCGCCAGACGGCCCTCGTTGCCAAGCAGGCGGCGGTCCTCGACGTGCTCTGCGGCGGGCGCCTGCGCCTGGGGGTGGGCATCGGCTGGAATGACGTCGAGTACGAGGCGATGGGCGAGAACTTTCACACGCGCGGGGCTCGGGCCGAAGAGCAGATCGAGGTCATGCGAGCGCTGTGGACCAACGAAGTCGTCACTTACGAGGGGCGCTGGCACAAGATCACCGCGGCTGGTATCAAGCCCTTGCCCGCGCAGCGGCCCATCCCCATCTGGATCGGTGGGTCCGTCGAGTCCGTGCTCAAGCGAGCAGGGCGTATCGCCGACGGCTGGATATCGACGGACCGGTCCGGCGGCAGCGAGAATAGTCGAAGAACGATCGAGGTCATCCGCGCCACCGCCGTTGAGGCAGGACGCGACCCGGCCAGCATCGGCATCCAGGGCATCCTGAACCTGTCGGACCTCGGGCTCGACGAGGCCGTCGCCGCTGTAGGCCGGTTGGGCAAATGGGGCGCGGGCTACGTCAGCCTGATGACGATGAACGCGGGCCTCAAGACGCCCGACGACCACATCGACACCGTGCGGCGCTGGAAGGAAGGGGCGGGGTTTTAGGCGTCGACGGAGGCGTTCCTTCCCTGTCGTTCTGAGGAGCCCTTCCCTTCGCTGATAGACGACGAAGATCCAAGCCATGGGTAGATTCTTCGCTTCGTTCAGAATGACAGAAGGGCTTGGGCGAGCGCACTCGGGGCGACGAAGGATAGTCCAGAGGGACGGAGCCGTCTGCGGCGCGTTGACGCATGTGTGCCCATGGGTCACCAACGCCCGAGAGGACTGGATTCCCGCTTCCGTCGGAAAGCCGAACGGGTTGGGTTGAAACCACTCGGGGAGGCCAGAGGGACGGGACCCACCAGCGGCGGATTGAGGAGATGTGTACCCACTTGGTCACGAGCGCCCATGAGGACTGGATTCCGGCTTTCGCCGGAATGACGAAGGGGCTACCCGGAACCCGAACCGAGGAGTCCAGAGGGGCGGAGCCCCTTTGGCAAGGGTCGAAGGGGATGTGCCCCTTCTCTTGAAGATGCCCGAAGGGCTACCTTGAACCCCCTTCAGGGGGTTTGGGGGTGTTCCCGGCGCCTGCGAGCACAACCCCGTGTGATAGAATCGGCGGGCCGCAGCCAGCCTCTCTCTGAAGGAGCCACCGCGAAATGAAAGTCGGCGTCACCTTTCCCCAGACCGAGATCGGCACCGATCCCGGCGCGATCCGGGCTTACGCCCAGGCCGTCGAGGAGATGGGGCTCAGCCACATCCTCGCCTACGACCACGTCCTCGGCGCCGATGACCGCGGGCAGTACTCCCACCGCCAGGGCAGGCCCTATAACTACGCAAGCCAGTTCCTCGAACCATTCATCCTTTTCGCCCACCTGGCGGCGGTCACAACGAAGCTCGAGTTCGTCACCGGCGTCATCATCCTCAGCCAGCGGCAGACGGCCCTGGTCGCCAAGCAGGCCGCCGTCCTCGACGTGCTCTCCGGCGGGCGCTTCCGGCTGGGGATCGGCACCGGCTGGAACGAGGTCGAGTACGAGGCCCTGGGGGAGAACATGGGCAACCGGGGCAAGCGCAGCGAGGAGCAGATCGAGGTGATGCGCGCCCTGTGGACCAATGAGGTCGTGACCTTCGAGGGGCGCTGGCACAAGATCACCGCCGCCGGCATCAACCCGCTGCCGGTGCAGCGGCCCATCCCGGTATGGTTCGGGGGCGGCTCCGAACCGGTCCTCGAGCGAATCGGGCGCATCGGCGACGGCTGGATCGCAATCGGCATGGGGGCCGACGCGCCTGACCCGGCCTCCGCCAAGATCGAGCGCATTCGACAGTACGCGAAGGACGCTGGCCGGAACCCGGACGACGTCGGCATCGAAGGCCGCTCGGCGCTCGCCAGGGCCAGTCTCGACGAGTGCGTTGCCCAGGCCAAGGACTGGGAGAAGCTCGGGGCTCATTACCACACGATCGTGACGATGGACGTCGGACTGAAGACGCCCGACGACCACATCGAGATGATACGCCGGTTCAAAGAGGCCCTCGACGGCTAGGGGTGGCGATTTGAAGGTTGGCGTCACCTTCCCGCAGACGGAGATCGGGACCGACCCCGGAGCGATTCGCGCCTTTGCCCAGTCGGTGGAAGACCTGGGCTTCGACCACCTACTGGCCTACGACCACGTCCTCGGCGCCGACCACACGGTGCGCGCCGAGTGGCGCGGCGCGTACAACAAGACTCACCAGTTCCTCGAGCCCTTCGTCCTGTTCGGCTACCTCGGCGCCGTGACGTCGCGTATCGAGTTCGCCACCGGGGTCCTCGTCCTGGGCCAGCGGCAGACCGCGCTGGTCGCCAAGCAGGCCGCCGTTGTCGACGTGCTGACCGGAGGCAGGTTGCGGCTGGGCATCGGCACCGGCTGGAACGACGTCGAGTACGAGGCGTTGGGCCAGGATTTTCACAACAGGGGCGAGCGCAGCGAGGAGCAGATCGAGGTGATGCGGGCGCTGTGGACCAATGAGGTTGTCACCTTCGAAGGGCGCTGGCACAAGATCACCGCTACCGGCATCAACCCGCTGCCCGTGCAGCGCCCTATACCTGTTTGGCTCGGCGGCACCGTCGAGCCCGTGTTCCGCCGCGCGGGCCGGATCGCCGACGGTTGGGTCGCCGTACGCTACATAGGCACCGACGAGCGCACCGCGGGCGTCATCGAGCGCATCAGGGGATACGCGAGGGAAGCCGGACGCGACCCGGACGCCCTGGGCATCGAGGGCCGCATCGATCTCGCCAAGTATTCCATCGAGGAGTGTGTTGCCCAGGTCGAGGCCTGGAAGGGCCTGGGCGCGAGCCACGTGAGCGTGGTAACGATGGACGCCGGGTTCGCGAGCCCGGACGAGCACATCGACGCGGTCCGCCGGTTCCGCTCGGCGCTCAGCGACTAGGCGGCAGGCCCCAGCTCTCCGGCCCCCACTGCTTCGGCAGACTCGCCGGGTCGACAAGCTTGTGCTCGACGACGAAGCGCGGCGCGTGGACCAGCGTGCCCGAGAAGAACATCGGGTTCGGGTGGGTGGCGAGAGCGGCACAGGTGAGCCCCGGGACGTCCACGCTCAATCCACGCGCAACGTCGAACCCGAACCCCTTCAGCGCGTCGACGGTGCGCTCCGTCGCCACGAAGCCGGGCTCGAGGTTGATGACGGCGATCTTGTCCTTTTGCAGCTCTTTGCCGAGCCCGGCGGCGAGACGGTTGAACGCCGCCTTGGTAATCGAGTAGCCGAGGCCCCAGCCACCTTCGCCGGGCAGCGCCGCGGTCTCGTTGGAGCCTGCGAGCGACGAGACGTTCATCACAACGCCGCCCCCCTGCTTCGCCATCCGCGGAGCCACCAGCTTGATGAGGTGGAGGGGAGCGAGGACGTTGATCTGGAACTGCTGCTCGAAGATCTCGATGGGCGTATCCACCGCAAGGTCCATGTGTCCCGGCCCGACGTAGCGGCCGTTGTTCACCAGGACATCGACCCGGCCGAACTCCGCGAAGGCTCGGGTGACGGCATCCTCGATATCTCGTTTTTCAAGCAAGTCGAGCTTGACGGCGAGAGCGCGGCGGCCTTCAGCCTGTATCGCCTCCGCCGTCGATGCCAGACTTCCCGATAAGGCGCTCACCTCGGAGCGCTTCAGGGTAAGGGAGTGCTCGATGGGATCGCCCTCTGCCACCGTCCGCGCACCGATCACGACGTCGAAGCCGGCTCGGGCGAGGTGGATCGCGCACCCCTTCCCGATACCGCGGCTGGCTCCCGTGACGATTGCTACTGGCGACAAGATGACACGTCTTGGTCCAGGGTGAATCGCAGTGCCTTTACAGCGTACTCGACGGCCCTTCTCTCAGGCCGTGCCAGGTGCTCAACCAGCAAAGTCGCCTCCGTCCGCGGCCAGGGCGGTCAACGCTTGCTGGGCCGCTCCGCGCTGCGCGTTCCGTTTGCTCTTGCCGTGTCCCAGGCCGAGGACCTCGTCCCGGACGAGCACCTCGACGGTGAACTCCTTGCTGTGCTCGGGTCCCTGCGTGGAGACCGTACGGTAGACGGGAGCGCCCTCGCCCTTCGCCTGGACCGCTTCCTGAAGCAGCGACTTGTAGTCCTCGACCTCCGCGGATGGCAAGGCTTCGAGCTCCCTGGAAAGGTGCCGCAGGATGCACTTTCGCGCCGCGGACACGCCACGGTCCTCCAGGATAGCGCCGAGGATCGCCTCGTAGGCGCGGGCCAGGTTTCGCTCGCGCTGCCGTCCTCCACTCTGCTCCTCGCCGTAGCCAAGGTAAAGGTGGCCGCCGATGTCGAGGTCCCCGGCAACCAGCGCCAGCGTCTCCCACCGCACGAGACCGGAGCGCAGCTTGGTAAGCTCGCCTTCCGGCAAGTCGGGGAAGAGACGAAAGAGCTCCTCGGCGACGACGTAACCGAGGACCGCGTCACCCAGGAACTCGAGCCGCTCGTTGCTCTCCTGCTCTTCCTCGGGGTGCTCGTGCAGGTAGGACCGATGGGTGAGGGCCGTTCGAAGAAGCGCCTTGCTCTTGAACCGGACTCCCAAGCGCTTCTCCAACTCGCGCTCGGATGGGGCTTTGTCGTTCGGCATCGGGCTCCTTCCGTCCAATTCTAGGCCGCCCCTGTTGGGGGCGTCAAATCTGTTACAATTCTGTTGCACAAATCCGTTGCACAGAGCATCCTCTGGAACGAGCCAGACCCATCCCATGGCCTCACCCGCCGCGCGAGCCAGCTTCACCTCTCTTCTTGAGGGGGAGGTCCCGTCCGAGGTCCGAAGCCTGTTGCGCGACCTCTCATCGCTGGCCGATGCCCGGGGGCTCGGTATCCATCTGGTCGGCGGAGCAGTCCGGGACCTGTTTTTGGGCCGGCCGGCCCTTGACTTCGACCTCGTGGTCGAAGGCGACGCCCCAGCCGTGGCGCAGGCCGCCGCCGAGCGTTTCGACGGACGGGCGACGGAGCACCGTCGCTTCAGGACGGCGAAGCTTTATGTCAACAACCTCGAGTTCGACCTGGTCACTGCGCGCAAGGAGCGCTACGACAGGCCGGGGGCCTTGCCCCGCGTGCGGCCCGGCACCATCGAAGATGACCTCCTTCGTCGCGATTTCACCATAAACGCCATCGCCGTTTCCCTGTCGGCGGCGAGCTTTGGCCGGGTGTCCGACCCCACCGGCGGCCGCGCCGATCTGACGGCGGGCGTCCTGCGTGTGATCCACGACCGGAGCTTCGTGGACGACGCCACGAGAATCCTCCGCGCGCTCCGCTATCAGGCGCGCTTTGGCTTTCGCCTCGACCCCACCACAGCGACGCTGCTCCGGGAAGCGGTAGGCTTCCTCGAGACGATCTCCGGCGCTCGGGTGCGCCACGAGATCGAACGAGTCCTCGCGGAGGACCGGCCCGAGCTCGCGTTCGAGCTGGCAAAGGAGTCGGGCGCCCTGGTGGCGATTCATCCGGCCCTCGGCTGGGACGGCTGGCTCACCGAGCGCTTTGTCCGGGCCCGAGTACTGGACCTGGGACGCCCCGACGTCTACCTCGCCCTCCTCGGCTGGCGGATGACAGCAGAGGCCGCGACGAGCGTAACCCAGCGCCTGTCGCTGAACCGCGCCGATGCCAAGATACTCGTCGAGGCGGGGCGCTTATCGAGGCTTCTTCCCGAGCTGAGCAAGCCCGATGTGAAGCCCAGCGAGTTGGCCGAGGCCCTCGCTCCCTTCGGCGAAGCGGCCCTCCTGGCTGGTCAGGCCGCCGCCGATTCCTCGCTGGTCGAGGAGCGGCTGGTCCGGTACAGCGCCGAAATCCGCGACGTGAGACCCGAGCTTGGCGGCGCCGACCTCCGGAAGCTCGGAGTCGGGGCGGGAGCGCAGATCGGGGAAGCATTGGCGATGCTGAAGGGAGCGCGGCTCGACGGCGAGGTCGGGTCGAGGGCGGAGGAGAAGGCGCTGATCATGAGATGGCTCCGACCGAAGGCAGCGGCGTGTTGAGCGGAGGACAGACTGACGGACAGGGACCGCCGGCGGACTGCGAGGTTTGCGGCGAGGCCATGGACCCGGAGCACAACGCCACATGCGCCTTCTGCGGTAAGGTCTTCCACCTGACTTGGGATACACGGATCGAGATCAAGGACTGCGGCCGTTTCGACATCGACGACCAGTCGCTGGCCCTATACTTCACGTGCAACCCCTGCGTCGAGTCGGGGCCGCAACGCCCCACACAGCCGTTCTGAGGAGACGCCCCATGCGCCGACTCGCCTTCGCGGTCCTGCCCGCCATCGCGCTCCTGATTGCCGCCTGTGGCGGAGACTCGTCCGAGAAGAAGTCGGCTCTCGAGTCGCTCCCCGCAGATACCTCCTTCGTGCTCACGGCGCGGGTGGCCGACGGCTTGGGCGACAGCGACATCGACGAGGCGTTCGGCAGCTTCTCGGCCGATACCACCGGCGCCTTCGGATCCCTCGAGGAGGCGTTGGCGAGCGCTCGGGAGGAGAGTGGCTTCGATTTCGCGGAGATAGACGAGTTCGTGGTGGCGTTCGGTGGAGGTCTGATCAACCCCGACGGTGTGACCGCCCCAGGCGAGACCGGCCTCTATATGTTCGCCGAGGGCGTGCTCGATAGGACTGCCGTGATCGCGGCACTGGAGGCGGAGGAGGGGCCGCTGACCACGACGACCTACAAGGGTCACGAGGTGATCGAAAACGAGGCCGGAGGGGTCGTCTTTCTTCGGGACGACCTCCTTGTGCTGGGAGCCGGTCCAGCACTTCGAGCGGTGATCGACGTCCGCGAAGGCGATGCGGACCCCCTCTCGGGACGGTTGCTCGATACGCTCGACTCGCTGGGAGAGCCGTTGGCAAAAGGGGTGCTGACGCTCCCTGAGGGCCTGCTCGAACAGGCGCTAGCGGACGTGGACCTGGGCGCATTGCCCTTCGACTTCAGCGCGGTGCTGGGATTCGATACCCTGGGGTTCAGCCTGGCCAAAGTCGAGGGCGACTTTTCGATCCGAACGGTGCTGGGCTACGCCAGCGACGAAGAGGCCACGACCGGCGCCGAGCTCTTGCAGAGCGTTGTCGGCCTGTTGAGCGCGTTCAGCGGTGACGCCTCGATCTCGACCCTCCTCGAAAAGGTCACGATCAGTGGCGATGGTAACGACGTCTTGATCGACTTTCAGTTCAACGTCGACGAGCTCGAGGAGCTCGCGGACGGCGCCGAGGCGCTCGGGGAGACGTTCGGGGCGCTGGGGGCGAGCTAGCGGACCTGCGCTCTCGGCCCTCGAGCCGTCGCTGATGGAACAGGTACTGCTGGGCGTAGCCCGCGTTGGGGCCGAAGTAGTCGGCGGCCCACAGGCGCACGGACCGGTCCGTCTGTCGCCGATTGTCGAAGTACCACTCCTGCACCGCCCGCCGCACCCACACGTCTACGGGAAAGGCCTCGAGCTGGTCGAGGGAGAAGGCGAGCACGCAGTCGGCGACCTTCTCACCAACTCCGTACAGGTCGAGTAGCGTCCCCCGCGCCTCCCCGAAGGAACGTCGCCTGAGCGCCCTCAGGTCGAAGCCCAGGTCGAGAACAGTGCGGGCAAGCCGGGCCAGGTACCGAGAACGAAAACCCAGGCCCATCTCCCGGTACTGGGCCTCGCCGACCTCGACGAGTTGGCCGGGGCTCGGGAAGCTGTGCCGCATGTAGTCCCCAAGGGCGACGGGGTCGCCGAAGGTCGATGAAATATCCTCGACGTGTTTCGTGATGCGCGGGATGTTGGAGAAGGCGGAGATCACGAAGGAGACGAGGCACTCCCACGGCTCCTGGCGAACGAGGCGGAGGCCGGGGTAGCGCTCGATCGCCTCGGCCAGGCGCGCGTCGCGACGGAGCTCCCGATAGATGGCCGACAGGTCGTCGTCGAGCCGCAAGTAGGAGGAGAGGACCGGTGCGGCTTCCATCTCTGAGGCGGGACCAGAAGAGAACTCGACGCCCCCGGCAGTCTCGCGGACCTTGAACACGACGCCCGCGACGACGCCCCAATACCAACCACTGTCCTTGCGCCAGCGAAAGGCCTGTCCCGATTCCAGAGTGTGCTCGAGGCTGAACGGGCCGTTGGCGCGAAGTTGCATGGCGCCGCGGGGTTACCGAGCGGCCGGGAGGGGGATTTGAGACAGCCAGCGCTCCGTCTCCGCCGGCAGCTCGCTCAAGGGCCCGAACTTTCTCGTGCAGTTGGGAATCGAATCGAGGAAGGCGGACCCGTAGGCCTTTGAAGAGATACGGCGGTCCAGCGGCACCAGCACGCCCCGGTCCGTCTTGCGCCGGATCAGCCTGCCGAACCCTTGCTTGAAACGAAGGACGGCCTGGGGAATAGCGTACTCGTTGAACGGGTCCTCAAACTGCTGTGAGCGCGCGGCAAAGACCGGGTCGGTGGGCACGTTGAAGGGGAGCCGCGCGATGACGAGAACGCTCAGCGCCTCGCCGGCGATGTCGACGCCCTCCCAGAAGCTGCCAGTGCCCAGCAGCACCAGCTTCTCCTCTCGCTTGAAGCGGTCGACGAGCTGCCGCGGAGAGCCGTCGAAGCCCTGACCCAGGACGGTGATACCGTCTCCGGCCAGCATCTCGGCAAGCATTCCACGGGCGTTTCTCAATGCCGACCAACCGGTGAACAGGACCATTGTGCGGCCATGGGCGGCCCGGGCGACGCCGGCCACCGCGCTGGCGAGGGCGTCCATGTACCCCGGATTGTTGGGCTCGGGGATGTCCTTCGGGATGTAGGCCATCACCAGACGTGGATAGTCGAAGGGCGAGCCGAGGAGCACCTCGCGAGGCTCGTCGAGCTGGAGCCGCTCCTTGATGTACTCCAGGTTGTTCTCGGTGCTCAACGTGGCCCCGGTCAGGACCAGGGAGTCCTTGTGGATGAACAGCCGTTCGTTGAGGGCGGGGCCCACACGGAGTGGGGCGCTGCTGACCCGAGCGGCGCCGTCGCGGGCGCCGACACCGATCCAGTAAACATAGGCCAGGTCCGGGTTCACGACGGCGGCCTTCAACGCCTCCGCCAGCTCGACGCCACGCTGTTGTAGCGAGACAACCTCCATCTGGTAGTCCTCGCGGTCGGGCAGCTCGGTCTCCGCGAGCCGCGAGGCCGCGGAGGACAGCCGGTCGAGATCGTTGACGACCTGGCTGAGGAGCACGTTGAGCTCTTCCCAGGCGATCTCCACCTGGGACCAGGCGGGCTGAGCCCGGGCGCCCCTGGTGAGCCGCACCTCGGCTCCGTAGATGGCCCCGCCTTCCGCATGCTTGGTGGCGAAGTCGGTCAGAAGCCGGAAGAGGTGGGACGCGCGCTCCCTGGCCTGTCGCACATGATCGAGGGCCCCCTGTACGAGATCGTCGAGCTCGCGGCGGCGCACCTCCGGCACGGTGACCGATCGCGCCAGCGCGGTTATCGGCGCGAGGAGTCCAACGCCGGCGGTCGCCGAGCCTCCGGCGAGACGCTCGAGGAAGGCTTCGAGGGCGTCCTCGTCGACGGTGAAGCCCCACTGCTGGGTCGCGACCTCTTCCAGGTTATGGGCCTCGTCGACCACGACGTGGCTGTACTCCGGCAAAAGACCGCCGAGCGATGCGTCCAGGGCGAGCAGCGCGTGGTTGACGACGAGAAGGTGCGCCCCTTCAGCCTTGCGCCGGGCGGCGTTGAAGAAACACATCCCCTTCCGCGTGAAGGGGCAGAGGCCGCGATCGTCGTCGTAGCCGGCGGCGGAGAGCCGGCTCCAAACGGCCGCCTCCTGGCCCATGAGGTTGATCTCACCCCGGTCGCCGGTCGTTGTGTCCTGGAGCCAGACAAGGAGCTTGGCGGCGGTCCTCGCTTCGATAGGGGACAGCCTCTCGCCGTTCTTCAACCGGGCCCACCGACGCAGGCACAGGTAATTTCCCCGACCTTTGAGCAGCGCGTAGCGGAGCTCCGAGGCGTCTACTTCCCCCGCGGCCTGAAGGGCCTCTACCGTCCCGGGTAAATCCTTGCCGATGAGCTGCTCTTGCAGATTGATGGTGTTGGTCGAAACGACGACGCGCTGTCCGTTCCTCACGGCGAACAGAGCGGAGGGGACCAGGTAGGCCAGCGACTTCCCCGTACCGGTGCCGGCCTCGACCACCAGCTGTCCTCCATCCGAGAGGGTCTCTGCTACCCCTTCGCCCATTCGGGCCTGCACCTCCCGGTACTCGAAGGCGTCGAGGGTGTTGGCCAGCCCGCCGCTGGCGCCCAGAATGCGGCTGACCTCTCCGGGCGCGACGGGCTTTGGCCCAGGCAGGCGGTGCAACGAACCGCCGGAGGCAAGGCGTTCGACGAGCGCCTTCGTGTCGATGCCTTCGAGGCCAACCTCCGCCTTGGCGTCGACGAAGGACGGAGCGCCGCCGAACTCACGGAACAGATCGGCCAGAGGCCAATCGCTTCGCTCGGCGATGCGGAGGAGCTCGGCCAGAACCGAAGGGGAAAGGCCGCGGAGTCGGTCGAGCAGCGCGAGGAAGACTCTGGCTGTGGTCTCGGCGTCCGCCTGAGCCCGATGGGCGACAACAGGACCGATGCCCATGACCTCGGCCAGATGGCCCAGGGCGTAACCGATCTGGGTCGGCATGAGCACGGACGCCATGTCCAGGGTGTCGTAGAGCGGGCCCGGCGTCCGCAACCCCATCCGGTGGAGAAAGGCGGCATCGAACCCGATGTTATGGCCGACGATGGGGCAAGCCCCGAGGAACCACTGCAGCTCGTCGGCCACCGCGGAGAATGGAGACGCCTTGGCCAGCTCGGTCGGCGTGATGCCGGTCAGGGACTGGACGAACTCGGGAAGCGGGCGCAGCGGGTTCACGAGACGCTGGAACTCTTCGAGGCGTTCGGCGCCCCGATACTTCACGGCGCCGACTTCGATGATGTCGTCGTTCTCGGTATCGAGCCCGGTGGTCTCGAGATCGAGGGCTACCCAGTGCTGGTCCCACGAGCTTTGCGAGGGGTTAGATGAGTCGTGCACGATGACGGGCCCTAGCCGGGCGCGATCTCGAATGGGGTCCGGTGCCCCTGAAGCAGACCGTTCGTCGCGTGATAGCGCCCCGCGTGCAGCTCGTTGAGAAACCCCTCGGCACTGTCGAACTCGCGATCGAAGACGGTGGCGCCGCACCCGAGGCCATGTGTCGAGTGGGCGTCGCTGCCTCCAACACTCGGCTTGTCGAGAACTCGGGCGGTCCGCAGCGCGAACTCGTTCTCCTGGTGCGTGCAAGCGCCGTTGACCGCCTCAATGGCGTCGACCGTCTTGAACACTTCGTGTTCGACGGCCTCGTCCAGAGGCACTGGCTGCTTGAAGAGCAACGACTTGAACAGAGGCGGCTTGTCGAAGAAGCGGCGGAACGGGTGCACGGAGACAAGGAAGCCGCCGCGCTCGTCGACGACCCTACGCAGGTTCTCGAGGCGATGGATACCGCTCACGTAGCCCTCGAGTCCGAACGCGATGACGTGCCCATACTCGGTATCGACTTCCAGGGCCGGAATCAGCAACAGGTCCGCGTTCTGCTCGGCGAACTGCTTAAAATCCCACCGGTCCCAGCCGCCGCCGTGCTCCGACAGGCACACGCCGTCGAGCCCAACGCGCCTGGCCTCCTGGACCAGCTCGTCCGGGGTGAGATTGCTGTCCGGGCCGCCTTTGACGGTGTGGACATGGAGATCGAGGATCACGCGTTTTAGGGGTCCTGACTGAAGGCGGGGTCGGGCGAAATTGTACCCGCGCGCGGACAAGCCGGTCAACCAACCATGGCCCTGCCCTCGGCTCCGATGTCTCGGGCTTGCTATAATGCATAGACGTATCGCAGTCCGACACTGTAGCGGAGCAATCCGCTCGCTACGATTTGTCGTATATCTCTTCAGGACAGGACCAGGAATGGCCGACAGCCAACCGGCTGAGCCCGATCTGCCGCAGCAGACAGAGGTCGAGCTACTGCAGCGTATAGCGGAGGGCGACAAGGACGCCCTCTCCAGTTTGTACGACCGGTTCATCCGCCAGGTCTATTCCCTGTCGCTGCGAATGTTGGAGAACCAGAGTCTGGCGGAGGAAGTGGCGCAGGACGTATTCATGACGGTCTGGTCCCGGGGGACCTCGTACAATAGCGATCGAGGCTCGTTCATCTCCTGGCTCCTGAGCGTCACGCACAACCGGTGCATCGACGAACTGCGCAAGCGGCGCAGGCGGGCCCGATTCGCGACCGTGGATATCGATGACGTCCGCTTCGATATCGGAGGGAGTGCCGACGAGGTCATCAATGCAATCTTCTCCCGGTCGAGCCGGGCGAAGATTGCGGAGGCTCTCAACAAGCTGCCTCCCCCACAGAAGCAAGTGATAGTCATGGCATATTTTCAGGGCTTGACCCAGTCTGAGATTTCCGGAGTCCTGGGAACACCTCTTGGCACGGTGAAGACCCGCATGCGGCTCGGACTCCAGAAGATGAGGGACCTTCTCGCGACGGTGTAGCAATTGGGAAGAATGGATGAACTGCGAAGAGACAACTGAACACCTGGCCTCCTACGCCCTGGGCGCTCTGGACGATGAGGAGCAGGTAGCCGTTCAGGAGCACCTGAAGGGGTGCCCGACCTGCCGGCTCGTCCTCGAGCAGGACCTCCAGATGGTGCGCGAGCTGCCGAGGAGCGTCAAGCTTGTCGATCCCCCTGCCAACCTCAAAGCCAAGTTGATGGCTAGGGTCGATAGCTACGAGGCGAGCATCGGAAGGCAAGTGCCCGCGGCCGGCTCGGGAGGCGGGCGTCGTCGCTGGCTGCCGAGGATAGCCCGGGCGCTTCCTGCAGGCGCCTTTGTCCTCGCGGGCCTCGGTATCGCACTGTTGGGCTGGACCGTATACCAAGCGGTCGTCGTTAACGATCTGCGCGACGAGAATTCCCAGCTGGTCTCCAACGTGGAAGCGATAATGGAGGAGAACGAGCAGCTCTCCTCCGACGTGGAGCAGCAGTGGAACGCCCTCACGTTCGCCACTTCCCCTGAAGTCGAAGCGGTGTCCCTGGCGGCCACTGACCTCGCGCCTTCCACCACGGCCAGCCTGTTTGTGGACCCCAAGGACAACAAGGCGCTGATGATGGCGGCGGGCCTCAACCCGCCCTCCCCCGACAGGGTCTACCAGCTCTGGATGCGCCGCAGCGACGGCTCGATCGTGAGCCTCGGCACCTTCCGGACCTATCGGAAAGGCTACGTCGTGTGGCCGTTCCAGTCCCCCTATGAGCTCGCCGCCCACCGGTCGATCAGCGTGACTATGGAGCCCATGGGGGGCAGCCCCTGGCCCACCTCGCCGACGGTTTTGGGCAGCGCGGACCAGGCCGAAACCGCCGAGTAGCCTTCGCCCAAGCCCGATCCCCGAGCTCCCACCCCTGTGCCTGTGTCTCTACGTCCGCCCGCGGCGCCTGTAACGTTGCTGCAACAAACCGTGGTTACAATGCCGAAGGCGCTTTGCTATACTCCGCAAGGTTTGCCCAGGACCTGGGTACGAAAGGGCTGAAATGCCTTCGATCGTCGTGGTCGGCGCCCAGTGGGGCGATGAAGGTAAGGGGAAGATCGTCGATCTGCTGGCGCAGACGGCCGATATGGTCGTCCGCTACTCCGGCGGCGACAACGCCGGCCACACGGTGATGAATCCGCAGGGCGATTTCAGCCTGCACATGGTGCCGTCCGGGATCTTCTGTCCACAAGCTGTCTGCGTTCTCGGCAACGGCATGGTGGTCAACCCTGAATCACTCATCGATGAGATCGCGGGCCTTCAGGCCCAGGATATCGATCTCACCCGCCTCTACATCAGCGACAAAGCCCATCTCGTGTTGCCTCAGCATCCGATGCTGGACGGTCTCGAGGAGGCGGCGCGCGGAGACGAGGCGCTAGGGACCACGAAACGAGGGATCGGTCCCGCCTACGCCGATAAAGCATCCCGGGTGGGCGTTCGCGCCGGCGACCTCCTCGAGCCGGCGACCTTGCGGGCGCGCCTCGGCGACATGATCGAATCGAAACGGGCAGTCATGGAAGCCTACGGAGCACAGCCCCCGACGCTCGAGCACTTGACCCAAGCCGCGAAGGTCTACGCGGAGCGCCTGGGGCCGATGATCCGGCCCACCGAGTCGATGGTGAACGATGCGCTGGACTCTGGAAGGACGGTTGTGTTCGAGGGCGCCCAGGGCGCTCTACTCGACCTTGACTTCGGTACTTATCCCTACGTCACCTCGAGCCCAACCACTGCCCTCGGCGTCTACGTCGGCGCCGGGCTCCGGCCCCGGGCCCTGGATTGCGTGCTCGGGGTCTTCAAAGCGTATACGACGCGGGTCGGCGCCGGCCCGATGCCAACTGAGCTCACCGACAAAACCGGAGAGCTTATCAGGCAGCGCGCCAACGAGTTCGGCGTCACCACCGGCCGGCCTCGTCGGTGCGGCTGGTTCGACGCCGTATCGGCCCGGTACAGCGTGCAGATCAACGGCACCTCGGCCGGGGCCCTCACTCGACTCGACGTCCTCGACGACTTTACCGAGATCAAGATCTGCACCGGCTATCAGATCGATGGCGTTCCGGTCGACGGCTTTCCCACGAACACCGCGGCCCTGGACCGGTGTCAGCCGGTGTACGAGACGCTCCCCGGTTGGCAGGCGCCGACCACGCACCTTCGCGACTTCGACGCCCTGCCGGAGAACGCCCGGGGCTATATCCGGCGGTTCGAGGAGCTTGTCCACTGCGAGATGCGCATCATCTCGGTCGGGCCGCGCCGCGAAGAGACGATCTGGGTGAAGGCGCTGTTCTAGCTCCTGGCGGGGACACCCCCAAACCCCCTGAAAGGGGTTCAAGGTAGCCCTCCGGGCTATTGTTATGAAGAAGGGGCACATCCCCTTCAACCCCTGCCAAAGGGGCTCCGCCCCTCTGGACTCCCCGGTTCGGTCACAGCCCTGGCAACGTCGTCGAACACCTATCTGGCCGCCCTGACCCCAACGCCGTCGTTCCGACGTAGGCCGGAACCCAGAAGCAGCAAGAGGGAGCCGTCTGCCGCGGACGACGGAATGGCGCCCCACACGTGGCAATGTCCCAGGCGGGGAGATCGCTGGATCCGAGCTGGGCTCCGGTCTTACCGAGAGTTCCCGGCTGGCCGGGGGACCGGAATGACGAAGAGCGCCAGCGACGCTAGCTTCGAGCAGGCAACGGCAGGTCGACGCTGCACGCCCGCACCGCGGCCATGATCCGCTCGGCGCTCGCGTCGTCCGGTTCCGTCAGCGGCAGCCGGTAGCCGCCCACCGGGAAGCCGATCTGGTTCAGGGCGTACTTCACGGGAATGGGATTGGAGACGATGAAGAGGCCCTTGAACAGGGGCGACAGCCGGTCGTGGATTGCCTTCGCGGCAGCGAGGTTCCCCGACAAGCAAAGGTCGAGCATCTCCATTAGTTGTCGCCCCGCGAGATGCGACGCGACGGCGACCACGCCGAAGGCCCCCAGCTCCATCATCGCGTAAGTGTCGCTGTCGTTACCGCTCCACACCCGAAAATCCGGGTGGCCCACACCGTCGATGATGGCCTTGATCTGGGCGAAGTCGCCGCTGGCCTCTTTGATCCCGACGATGTTGGGGACCTCGCTGAGCCGGATAGCGGTCTCGGCATTCAGGTTGGTAACGGTCCGGCTCGGCACGTTGTACAGAATACACGGGAGCGTCGTGCTCTCCGCGATAGCGCTGAAGTGCCGATAGAGCCCGTCCTGGGTTGGCTTGTTGTAGTAGGGGACAACCACGAGCGCGGCGTCTACGCCGAGGGCTTCGGCTTCTTGCGTCAGCTCGATGGTCTCGGTGGTGCTGTAGGTGCCGGTTCCGGCCACGATCCACGCCCGGTCGCCGACCGCCTCTTTCACGGCGGAATAGAGGGCAAGCTTCTCGTCGCGCCGCAGGGTGGCCGACTCGCCGGTGCTACCGGTGACGACGAGGCCGCCGCTGCCCGAGTCGACCAGGGCCTCGGCCAGCATCGCCGCACGGTCGTAGGCGACCGCCCCCTGTTCGTCGAAGGGGGTTACCATCGCCGTGATCAGCCGAGCAGGCCCAGCCATCCGTCGCCTCCCGATTTTGAAGCGTCCTCACCTGTCGGAAGCGCCTCGCTCACCGCGGGACGGCACCGGACGCAGCCGAATACAGGCGGCTATTGTACCAGAGGGCGCGCTTACCGTCGGGGGAGCAGGTCGCGGCGGAGGAGCTCCTCGACGATCTGCACGCAGTTGAGGGCGGCGCCCTTACGAAGGTTGTCGGCCGTGATCCAGAGCGCAAGGCCGTTGGGACGGGCCGTATCCTCGCGGACACGGCCCACGAAGACGTCGTCCTTGCCAGCCGCCTCCACCGGATGGGGGTAGCGTCTGTTCGAATCGTCGACCAGCCGCATGCCGGGCATCTCCGAGAGCAGGCCACGAGCTGCCATGGGCGAAATCGCGGCGTCGAACTCGACGTTGACGGCGAAGCTGTGTGCCTGGAAGACCGGGACTCGTACGCAGGTGGCCGAGAAAGGAAGCCCAGGCATCCCCAGGATCTTCCTCGTCTCTTCCTGCATCTTCCATTCTTCGACGGTGTAGCCGTCGTCCTGGAACTTGTCGACCTGGGGCAGGGCGTTAAAAGCAATCTGGTGCGGGAAGACCTCAGGCTCGACCGACTCTCCGGCGAGAACCCGGCCCGTCTGCTTGGTCAGCTCGCGGACAGCCGCTGCCCCAGCTCCGGAGACCGACTGATAGGTGGAGACGACCACGGAGCGAATCGGGCTGGCCTGGCGAAGAGCGTGGAGCGCCATCACTACCGGCACTGCGCAGCAGTTGGGGGTGGACACGATGCCCTGGTGGCCCTCCAGCTCGTCGGCGTTGATCTCGGGGACGACGAGGGGCACGCTCGGCTCGAGGCGGAAGAACGAGCTGTCGTCGACGGCGACGGCGCCGGCTTTCGCGGCTGCAGGGCACAGCTCCCGCGAGATGTGGCCCCCCGCGGTGACGAAGGCTATATCGATGCCGTCGAAGGAGTCGGGGGTCGCCTCCGCCACGGTCAGGCTCTGGCCGTTGAAGTCGATGGTCTTGCCCACGGAGCGCTTCGAGGCGAGAAGTCGAAGCTCGTCCACCTGAAGGCGGCCTTCGCCGAGGATATCGAGGAACTGCGCGCCAACGGCCCCCGTGGCCCCCACCAGCGCGATCTTGATACCCATGGCTAGTCCCCCAGCCCCATGAGGGTGTCGAGGCCCTCGACGAGGCCCTTGTTGGCGACGACGTGCTTCACGGCTATCAGGATGCCGGGAAGGTAACAGTCGCGATTGATGGTGTCGTGCCGAATGGTGAGCGTCTGCCCGGCGGCGCCCAGGATGACTTCCTGGTGGGCCATCGCTCCGGGGAGCCGGACGCTGTGAATCGTGATCCCTTCAACAGAGCCGGCCCTGGTGCCGGGGACGGCCTCGGTCTTGGGGACGTTACGCTCGAAAGGGCGGCCGCGGGCCTCGGCCATGAGCCGGGCGGTGAGCGCGGCCGTTCCCGAGGGGGCATCAATCTTGGTCTCGTGATGCATCTCGATGATCTCGGCGTGGTCGAAGTGCTTGGCGGCCCTTTGGGCAAGGTCCATGAGCAGGACGGCGCCAAGGGCGAAGTTCGGGGCCACGGCCCCTCCGACCTTGTGGGTTTCAGCCAGCGACCGCATCTCGGCGAGCGCCTCGGGCCCGTGCCCTGTCGTGCCGACGACGAAGTTCACGCCCCGCTCCGCTGCAGCGCGCACCGCGGGGAGGGTCGCGTCGGCGGTGGAGAATTCTATCAAGACATCCGGCCTGGTCTGCTCGAGCACGGATGCGACCGATGCGGAGAGGGGAACGTCGGCGGACCCGGGGATCGTCAGCCGTTCCCCGGGTGCGGCGACGTCAACTGCGCCGACGACCTCGGTCTCGGGGGCTCTTTCGAGCCCTTCGCTAATCGCCCGTCCCATCTTGCCCAGGGCGCCGTGGATGACGATTCTAATGGCTGCCAAAGCCAGTACTCCCCATGAAGCGGATTGACTATAGTGTAGCGCCCCCGGGCCGGGGTAAGAAAGGGGCGCTGTTGCCAGCGCCCCGGTTTTCCTAGCGGCGTGGGCCGCCCGTCGGAGGGCGAGACCCCCCATCGCGTCTGGGCGGGCCACTGGGCCTTGGGCCGCGGTCGCGGTCGTACGGCGGCCGCGGCCCCCGACCCCTGTCGAAGGACCCGGGGCCCTGCGGCCTTGGAGGCGGACCACCGCGATCGTCACGGTCGTCGCCAGGGCCCGAAGCATCGCGGACGCGGGCGCCTCCCTGCCCCAGGCCCTCGAGGACCGCGCGTCGGGACAGATTGACCCGGCCCATGCGGTCGATCTCGGTGACCATCACCATGAGCTCGTCGCCGATCTTCACGACGTCCTCGACGCTATTCACGCGGTGGTCGGCGAGCTCGCTGATATGGACCAGCCCGTCCTTCCCGGGAAGGATCTCAACGAAGGCCCCGAAGTTCATGATGCGGACTACCTTGCCCGTGTAGACCGTACCAACTTCGACGTCCTTGGTAAGGCCCTCGATAATCTCGATGGCCTTGCGGGTGCCTTCCTCGCTGGGCGATCCGATGAAAACCGATCCATCGTCCTGGACGTCGACACTGGCCTTGGTCGCCTCGATGATCGCGCGAATCGTCTTGCCTCCGGGGCCGATAACCGCGCCGATCTTCTCGGGGTTGATGCTGATACGAATCATGCGAGGTGCGTACTTGCTCATCTCGGGCCGCGCCTCGGCGATGGTCTCGGCCATCGTCTCCAGAATAGAGAGACGGCCACGCAGCGCCTGGGACAGGGCCTGGTCGATGACCGCGAAGGTGATCCCGGTGGCCTTCATGTCCATCTGGAGCGCGGTGACACCGGCGGAGGTGCCGGCGACCTTGAAGTCCATGTCGCCGAGAGCGTCTTCCATCCCCTGAATGTCGGTCAGGACCGCGAACCGGCCACTGTCGTCCACGACCAGGCCCATCGCCACGCCGGCGACCGGGGCTTTGATGGGCACGCCGGCGTCCATGAGCGAGAGGGTGCTCCCGCAAACACTTCCCATTGACGTGGAGCCGTTGGAGCTCACGACTTCGGAGACGACACGCAAGGTGTAGGGAAAGTCCGTTTCGGAAGGAATAACGGGCTCGAGGGCGCGCTCGGCGAGGGCGCCGTGCCCGATCTCGCGACGGCCCGCGCCGCCCATACGCTTTACTTCGCCCACCGAATACGGCGGGAAGTTGTAGTGGTGCATATACCGTTTCGGGTCGTCGATGCCGATACCGTCGATCCTCTGCTTTTCACCCACCGAGCCAAGTGTCGTGATGCTCAGCACCTGTGTTTCGCCGCGGGTGAAGAGACCGGTCCCGTGCGTCCTCGGCAGGATGCCGACCTCGCAGGTAATGGGCCGTATCTCGTCGACCTTCCGTCCGTCGGGACGGATCCCGTCATCAAGGATGCGCTCGCGTACCCGCGCCTTGAGGTTGGATTCATAGGCGCCCGCGACCTTGTCCGCGGGGAAGCGCGAGGAAAGACCGTCGATGGTCTCGGCTTTCAGCGCTCCGACGCCGGCGTCGCGTTCGGCCTTGGGGCCGGGCTTGAACATCACGCCATCGAGCTTACCGTTGATCTGACTCGCCACGGCTTCTTTCAGGTCGGCGCCGGGGCCTTCGGGGACTCGGACCGTGAACTTGGGCTTGCCGACCACTCTGGCCATCTCTTCGATCAGTCCGACGATTTCGGCGTTGGCGATCTGGGCCATCTTCATGCCCTGGAGCAGAATCTCCTCGGAGACTTCCTTCGCTCCCGCCTCGACCATCACAATGGCATCCTTTGTGCTCGCAACGACAAGGTCCAGGTCGCTTTGAGTTTTCGTGTCGGGGATCGTTGGATTGACGACCAGGCGACCATCGACGAAGCCGATGCGGCAGGCGCCGATAGGGCCGTTGAACGGAATGCTCGAGATAGAGAGGGCCGCGGAGGCGCCGATGAGCGCCAGAATGCTGGGGTCGTTCTCCTGGTCGGCCGAGAGGGCGGTGATGATGACCTGCACGTCATTCCGCATCCCCTTGGGGAAGAGGGGCCGAAGCGGCCTGTCGGTGAGGCGCATGGTCAATATCGCGTCTTGCGTGGGCCTGCCTTCGCGACGGAAGAAGCTGCCGGGAATCTTGCCGGCAGCGTAGAGGCGCTCTTCGTAGTCGATAGTCAGGGGAAAGAAATCGATACCCTCGCGAGGGTAGGGGCTGGCGATTGCGGTGACCAGAAGCACGGTGTCGCCGTAGCGCACGGTAACGGCGCCATCGGCCTGACCTGCGAGTCTGCCGGTCTCGATCGTCAAGAGACGACCAGCGATCTCTCGCTCAAAGCTCTGGGGCATGGGGACTCTGTCCTCCCTGGATGGGGAGTGTCGGAGAAAGGAAAAACCTCGCTTGTTAGAGCGAGGTTATCGACGAAGCCCGAGCCGCTGTATCAAGGAGCGGTATCGTTCGACGTCTTCTGCGTGAAGGTAGCCGAGCATCCGACGACGGTGGCCCACGAGTTTGAACAGGCCGCGTCGCGAGTGATGATCCTGACGGTGTTCCCTGAGGTGATCAGTTATCTCGTTGATACGGTGCGTGAACACTGCTACCTGGACTTCTGTCGAGCCCGTATCGCCGTCGTGCCGTTGGTAGGCTTGGAGGATCTCTGCCTTCTTCCCCTTCTCCACTTACTCCTTCACCTTCTTCTTCAGATATTGTGACAAACTTTTGTTGTGGCGATTATAGCATAGGGAATAGGCCGTGCCAACGGGAACCCCGGGAGTGCGCCGGCGGCGCGCCGTGTCGTGCGATGCCTCGCCTCAGGGGACGCGGCTGAGTGTCCGCTTCTTGACGTCGAGCAGCACGAGCGTTTCGGTCTTTCGCACGCCCGGCGTCTTCGCGAGGGTTGATTCGAGGAAGCGGCGGAGATCTTCGAGGCTCTTCACGAGGACCCATACGATGAGGTCGTAACGCCCCGTCGAGATGCCGAGGAAGCCGACCTCTTCGCATGCCGAGATGGAGTTGGCGGCGGCATCGAGCTTTTCCGGCTCGACATCGACGCCGATCATCGCGGAGGTGTCGAGACCGAACTTGGCGGGGTTCGGCACGGCTCGGATCGTCACGGTCCCGTCTTCGACCATGAGCTTGATACGCCGTCGAATTGTGGCCTCGCTGATGCCGACGAGCCGCGCGATAGCCGCATTTGACTGCCTGGCGTCTGTCTGAAGGAGGTCGATTATCTTGCGGTCCGTGTCGTCGATCTTCAAATCCGTCTCCCACCTGCTGCTCAGCTCCACGCCACTAGCCCGAAGCCAAGGGATTGCGACGAAAATGATAATTACCGCACGCCCACGTTGTCAAACTCCGTCATCGCGAGGCATGCCCATCGCTACGAGTTCTGTCACTCCGACGCACGCACAGTGATGGCAGCAGCCACGGCGGGCCGCTCCGCAACGGGGTCGAGGCGCCGGCTATTTGGGGGACTCGGCGGGGACAGCCTCCGGCTCGGCGGCGGCGCTGCTGGGGGCTGTTCCGTTCCCCGATGCTCCTTGCCGGGCAAAGGCGCGCCGGGACTCCGCGTAGGCGTTGAGCTGCTTGTCGACCAGATGGTTGACGCTGCCCTCGGGGTAGTTGCCCTGCTCGTCCCGATCGCCGGCGGGCGCGCCGGTGAGGAGCTCGATGCCCTCATCGATCGTCTCGACGGCGTAGACGTGAAATAAGCCGTCACGGACCGCTTCGACCACGTCCTCCCGGAGCATGAGGTTGGTGATGTTCTGCTTGGGAACGAGCACCCCCTGGTCACCCGTAAGGCCCTTCGCCCGGCAGACCTCGAAGAAGCCCTCGATCTTCTGGTTGGCGCCGCCGATGGGCTGGATCTGCCCGGCCTGGTTCACCGACCCGGTGACCGCCAACCCCTGCCGGATGGGCAGGCCCGAAAGGCTCGAAAGGATAGCGTAGATCTCGGTCGAAGACGCGCTGTCGCCGTCGACTCCTGAGTAGGACTGCTCAAAGGCGATGCTCGCCGAAACCGACAGCGGCCGGCTCTGCGCGTACTTCCAGCCCAGATAGCCGCTGAGGATGAGGACGCCCTTATCGTGCGTGCTTCCGCTCAGCTTGGCTTCCCGCTCGATGTTGATCACGCCGCCGCTGCCAAGATAGGTCCGCGCGGTGATGCGCGAAGGCTTGCCGAAGGCGTAGCCGCCGACGTCGAAGACGGCGAGTCCGTTCACCTGGCCGACGGCTTCTCCGGTTACGTCGACCAGCAGTGTGCCGTCGAGGATCATGTCGCGCAGCCGCTCGGAGATCAGGTCGGCGCGAAACTCTTTCTGCTCCAACCCCTTCTTGACGTGAACCCCATCGACACGGCTCTTCTCGTCCTTCCCCGCCCAGTAGTCGGCCTCGATGAGGAGGTCTCGGACGAGCCCGAACCTTGTCGAGAGCTTGCGCTGGTCGGCGACGAGCCGCGCCGCGTACTCGAGGACTCTGCTCACGCCATCCCGGGAGAAGTGGCGGAGGTTATGGGTGTTGCACGTGCCGCAGATAAAGGCGGCGTAGGCATCGACATGCTCATCGTTGCGCTGTATCTGAAAGTCGAAGTCCGCCTTCACCTTGAACGTCTCCCAGAACTCTTCGTCGACCGAAGCAAGCAGGTTGTAGAGGTCGGTCTCCCCGGTGACGACGACTTTTACGTCGAGAGGCATCGGCTCGGGCTTGATGCTCTGCGGCACCACCATGCCCATAACCTCCGCCGGGTCTTCGGGACGCACCTCTTTGTCGCGCACCACCCGTTTCAGAGTCTCCCAGGAGAGGGGACTGGTCACGAGGTTGCGCAGGTTCAGCACCAGGTAACCACCGTGGGCCTGGCTGATGGACCCGGCCTTGAGCAATGAATGGTCGGTGACGTAGCCACCGAGGATGAACCGGCGGTCGATCTTCCCGAACAGGTTGGAGAAGGTGGGGTTGTTCTCGACGATGATCGGCGGGCCATCGGTTCCGGAATTGTCGACAAAGACGTTGACGGAAAAGGGGAGGAAGACCTCGCGCTCTCGCGCGGCCTGGTTGGCCTCACGATACGGGTTGGGTTGAGGCTGCTCTCCGTGCTCGCCACGAAACGCGTCGATATGCTCGACGGCGAAGGTCCGGAGGTCGTCGAGGAACCCGAGCACCTTGGGCAAGTCGGCGACTTGCTCGCGCTCACGCTCGAACCGGCCGGCGGTGACGAACTCGGCCACCTGCTTATCCAGACCGGATAGTCGCTCCGCTGCGTCGCGGTCGAGCTCCCTGACCTTGCTGATCGTCGCGTCGACGAGCCGCATTAGTTCGGTGCGGCCAACTTCCAGCTCGGCCCGGGTCGCTTCGGGGAGTTGAAGGAACTCTTCCTGGGTGGCGGGCCGGCCCTCCACAACGGGGACGAGGGCCACCCCAACGGGGGAGAGCTGCACGGTGAAACCCTTTTTCTGGGCCTCGGTGTCGAGCTCCTGGAAGAGGCTTCGTTGGCTGGTCTGGTTCTCCTCGGCGACGGCCTTCCGCTGCGCTTCGTACTCCTCGTTTGTGAAGGCGGCGGCGACCTCATGTTGGAGGTCGTCGCGCAGTCGCTGCATGCGGCTACGAAACTGCTTGCCCGTCCCGGCAGGCATGGCGACGATCTTTGGCCGATCGCCATCGGCGAAGTTGTGCACGTAACACCAGTCGGGAGGGGGCGGCTGGTCGGCCGGCGACTTTCGTTTCGCCACCACCTGCTCCAGGTGGGCTTTGACCACGGACGACTTGCCGGTGCCGGTCATCCCGCTGACGAAGATGTTATAACCCGGCTGATCGACCCCGAGGCCGAACTCGATTGCGCTTATGGCCCGCTCCTGACCGATGAATTCCTGGAGAGGGACCAGCTCGTCCGTGCACTGAAAGGAAAAGCACTCGGGGTCACAGATCCAGCGAAGCCGGTCAGGGGGCAATTCCAATGGGTTCATCTTCATGCCGCCTTCCAGAGAATGAGGCTATCATAGGTTTGGCTCAGAGGGGTTGCAAGCGCCGTCTGCTGAGTTTGATGCGGAGACGGCGCTCAAGGAATCCCGGTCGTCGCCCTCCTGTCCTCTCCTGTTGCCCGCTCCAGGGCCTTGTGTCAGAATTGCTCGACTCTCCCACCGACGGCCCCCAACAGGACACCCACCATGAGCTTCATCGTCTCCAAAGAGATCGAAGACTACGCGAGCCGGCACACCACGCCGCTGCCTCCGCACCTGGAAGCGCTGAAGAATGCCACCCATGAGCGAATGAAGTCGCCCCAGATGCTCTCGGGACAGCTGGAGGGCGGCCTGCTGCAGTTCCTGATCTACCTCTCCGGCGCGAGAAACGTCCTCGAGATCGGCATGTTCACCGGCTTCAGCGCCCAGATGATGGCGGCGGCGTTGCCGCCGGACGGCCGGGTGGTGACCTGTGAGATCAACCCGGAGGCGGAGGCCTTCGCCAAGGAGCACTTCAAGAAGAGCCCGGACGGCAACAAGATCGAGGTACGGATGCGTCCGGCGACCGAAACGCTCAAGTCGCTCCAGGGGCCCTTCGACCTCGTTTTCATCGATGCCGACAAGACGGGCTACCTGGACTATTACGAGCGGGCGCTCGAGCTGCTCTCGCCGGCCGGGGTCATAGTTGTCGACAACGTGCTCTGGAGCGGGCGTGTCCTCGACCCCAAAGAGGACAGCGACCGGGCCATTGTCGCGTTCAATGAGCACGTAACGCGCGACCCTCGCGTGCGTAACGTGGTCCTCACCGTCCGCGACGGCGTAATGCTGATCCGACGGGTTTGACGCCCCGAGGCTGCTAACCCCGCCCACCGGGCCGGCGTTATCCCAAGTGATTCCAACAATCCTTGGGGGTGCCATGAAGATCAAGAAGATTGCGCTGTTGATTCTCGTCCCGGCAGTGCTCGCGGCAACCATCGCCGTGTCCGCCACCGCGATGGCCGCACGTAGCGAGAGCCCGGCCGTCGACCGCTTCGGGACTGTCCTCACCGGCCTGGTCGAGCGCGGCGTCATCAGCCAGGAACAAGCGGACGTAGTGCTCGAGGAGGCAACGCCCTTCCTCGACGAGCTTTCCCAACGCCAGCCCGGCCAACGACCCGCCATCCGGCAGACGAACGTTATCGACGCGGTGGCCGAGGTCCTCGGTCTCGAGCAGGACGCCATCGCCGCGCAGCTCCGCGAGGGTACCAGCCTGGTGGACGTGATCGAGACAAACGGCGGGTCCGTGGCGGCGGTGATCGACCACATCGCCGGGCAACTCGCAGCGGGCCTCGACGATGCCGTGGCCCAGGGCGATATCGATCAGGAGCAGGCCGACAAGATCCTGGCCGGGGTTGTCGACCGCGCCGAGCAGGTTATCAACAACTTCTACCGCCCGAAGCAGCAGCGGCCCGACATCAAGCCGCAGAACGTCGTTGGTATTACCGCCGCCGTCCTGGGCATCGAAGCCGAGGCAGTCCTGGCCCAGTTACAGGAAGGCCTGACGCTTGTCGAGGTCATCGAAGCCGGCGGCTCCTCCACCGGCGAGGTCGCTGCCTTCTATGTGGCCGAGGTGACCGCGCAACTGGAGCAGGCCCTCGTCGACGGGCAGATCACCCAGGAGCAGATCGACCGCTCACTGTCCAAGGCCTCGGAGCGCATCGAGCAGCTAATCGCGAACTTCAAGCCACGCTCGGCCGATCTTGAGGGGCCAGGACTCAAGGCCGAGAACGTGATCGGCGCGATTGTCGAGGTCCTGGGCTCCGACGCCGAGGCGATCATCGCTCAGGTCGGGGAAGGCGCCACGCTCGCCGAGATCATCGAAGCAGGCGGCTCCTCCGTGGCCGCCGTCGTCGACTTCGCTGTGCAGCAGATGGCGGTGCAGCTCGATGAGGCCGTGGCCGAGGGCAAGATCGACCAGGACCAGGCCGACGCGATGCTTTCGCAAGCGGCCGAGCGCATCGAGAACGCGATCACGAGCTTCGGCGAGGGCGACGGCCGCCCCAACGTCCGCGGCGTGCGGACCCGTCCCGTCGACTCCGAGTCGAACGGAGCCGATCGCCCCGGGAGGGGCCGCGGCAACCAGCCTGCTCCCAACGGAAACAACCTCATGACCATCGTTCTCGAAATGATCGGGGCCGACCGGGACGATGCCAAAACGGCCAAGCGAGAAGGGCTTTCGCTGGGCGAGCTGGCCACATCCTTCGGCTTCGACGTCGACGCGCTGACCGACCAGATCGTCGATGAGCAGGCCTCCAGGTTCACCGAGAACGGGCGCGGAAACTTCAACGCCGATCGCGCCGACCATTTCCTTCAGAAGACCCGGGATAACGTCGAACGGCTCCTGAACCGGACGCAGGGCAGGGGCGGCGACGCCGAATAGTCCGCTCGTACCAGTCTCCTTTTCGCAAAGAGGGTCGCTCGAAAGGGCGGCCCTCTTTCATTTCGGCTGCACCGAGTATTCGTTCTCGATTTCACAAAATACGGCCACCGAGATATAATCGTGGGCAAGCAACCGTCGGCGACGGGGAGCGCTCATGTTCGAATTCCTCAAAGGCGGCGTCCAACCCGCCAACATGCTGGTAGACTCTCCCCTGGCGATGCGGATCACCCAGGTCTTGACGGTGATCTTCGTTACGGTGCCGCTGGTCGGGACGGCCTACGCCGGCTTCCACCTGTGGTCGGGCCTCACCGACCTTAAAGACCTCTACCTCTTTATCGGCTTCTACCTGGCCTCCGCCCTTGGCGTCACCATCGGCTTCCACCGCATGCTGACCCACAGGTCATTTGAAACAAACGGAGTCGTCCGCTTCTTCTTCCTGGTCCTCGGGGCCTGGTCGATCCAGGGGGCTGCGATCTCCTGGGCAGCCCTCCACGCGAAACATCACGTCTATTCCGACACCGACGACGACCCCCACTCCCCGGTGAAAAGCTTCTGGCATGGCCACCTGACCTGGATGATGGGGCCCCTGCGCGCCGAGCCGGAGAAGTACATCAAGGGTCAGCTCATGGACCCGGTGACGATGTTCGTCAGTAAGACGGCCTTCTGGTGGGCGGTGCTCGGGATGCTACTTCCGTTCTTCATCGGCGGCTACAGCGGCTTCCTCTGGGGCGGCCTAGTCCGCGTCTTCGTGCTGCACCATGTCACCTGGGCCGTCAACTCGGTGTGCCACACCTGGGGCAGCAGGCCTTACCAAACGGGGGGGCAGGACCGCAGCACCAACAACTGGATTGTCGGACTCCTCGCGATGGGCGAAGGCTGGCACAACAATCACCATGCCTTTCCTCGGGCGGCCTATCACGGGCTCAAGAAGCGTCAGATCGACGTGACCGGTTATATCATCCGCGCGATGGCGGCACTCGGGCTGGCGAAGAACATCACGACGGTCTCCGACGACCTCAAGAACAACCGCACAAACCGTCCCCGGACCAACCCTCCGCCCCCAATAGTGGCGGAGGAGCTGGTGGGCGCCGACCGCAGCTAGCTTCGTCTAGGCCTGCCGGAAGCGGAAACTGCGCGTCGCGATCAACGACGTTACGGCGATCCAGCCCGCGAGTATCGCCAGCTCCCTGGGGAATTCCCAGAACGGCTCTGAGTCGAGCGACACGCCGCGCATGACCTCGAGCATCGGGGCCAGCGGCAGAAACGCCACAATACTCGCCACGACGCCGGGCAGGTCTTCGATCGGGAAGAACGTGCCCGACAGGAACATCATCGGTAATGTCACCGCGTTCCCCAGGCCACTCGCGGCCGGGACCGTCTTGACGTGGGCACCGAGGATGAAGCCGATGTTCAGAAAGACCACGTTTCCCATGAGCACCATGAGACCGAGGTAGACCACCTGACCGTGCACCGAACCGCCGAGGAGGAAGACGCCCGCCGCGAGGATGACCGCGGCCTGTACCAGGGAAAGCGCGAGGTGGGCCAGGATCAGGCCACCGAAGAACGTCCGGACCCGTAGCGGGGTCGCCAGGATGCGCTTGAAGATGTTTTTGTTGCGGTATTGGGCCAGGACCGACGCGAGCCCGATGATCGAATAGGTCATGACGCCCATGCCGACGAGGCCGGGGAGCAGAAAATCGAAGTAGTCCGTGTCTTCCGAGCGGACTCCTTCGGGTGCAAGGGTCAGGACGCTGGGCGCTTCGACGAGTCGCAGGTTTTGTTGGTCCAGGAAACGCCTGAGCAGGCCCACGCCCCGGGCCGATGAAGGGTCGCTTTCATCGAATACGAGGTCGAACCTGGCCTGGGCGCCGCTGCCGACGGCGCTCGCCAGATCGTCGGGGATGATGAGCAACAGCTCGACGTCGCCGTCTCGGATCTCCTCCCGGGCCTCCTGTTCGTCAGTCCGGGTTTCGACATCCACGTCCTCGATAGCGCCGAGGTCCTGGATGAGGCTTCGGGAGACGTCGTCCTGGGCAAGGTCGAGGACGGTGACCTCCGTGGTTGGAGGGTCGTCCAGATCGAACAGCCCAAAGACGGCGACAAAGATGAGGGGGAAGAACAGCGCCCAGAACAGGGCTTGCCGGTCCCGGACGATCATCTTCAGGTTGGTGAAAAACAGAAGGGGGAGCATCGCTTATGGCGTCTCCAACACCCTTCCGGTGCGCGCCAGGAACACGTCCTCCAGCGTTGCGGGCCGTACTTCCAGACGGTCGATTCGGGCGTTCGACCGCTCTCCCCACGCAAAGAGGGCCCGGACCGTAGCCGTGGAATCGCACGACTGGAGCGCCAGTACGCTATCGTCGCCCATTTCCATACCCGTCACGCCATCGAGTCCGCGAACGTCGTCGCCCGGAGTCGCCCCCTCGACTAGCGCCCGCACCTGATAGGGGGCGTCGAGGCCGCGGATCAGGTTGGCGGGGGTGTCCAGCGCCACAAGCTCGCCCTGATCCATGATGGCGACGCGTTGACAGAGCGTCTGGGCCTCTTCCATGTAGTGTGTGGTGAGCACGACCGTACGCCCCTCGCTGTGGATCTCCTCGATGAACTCCCAGAGGTTTCGCCGCGCCTGGGGGTCGAGACCCGTAGTCGGCTCGTCGAGGAAGATGACCTCAGGGTCGTTCACCAGCGTCGCGGCGATGGCGAAGCGCTGTTGCTGGCCTCCGGAGAGGTGCTTGACCTGGGTATGCGCCTTCTCGACAAGGTCCACTTTCCCCAGGAGCTCCTCGGCCGGCAGCGAGCGCCGGTAGAAGCGCCCGAACAGCTCCAGTATCTCGGTCAGGGTCAGGTGCTCGAAGTAGGCCGAGGCCTGGAGCTGAACCCCGATGCGCTCTTTGACCCGGTCGGGCTCGCGGTGGGTATCGATGCCCAGCACCCGCATGTCCCCTGACGTGGGCGGCTGCAGCCCCTCGACGCACTCGAGCGTGGTGGTCTTTCCGGCGCCGTTGGGGCCGAGAATGCCGAAGACCTCGCCACGGCCGACGGAAAAGGAGATGTCCTTGACTGCGTGGACAGCGCCGTAGCTCTTGGTCAGGTTCTCGACGACGATATCGTCCGGCACCGGCTACTCCTGGGATTTCCCGCGATTGTGAATCCTTTCGCATTGTAACAGGGGGAGCTCATCGCCACGGTCTGCTATACTCGTGCCCCGAATCGAGGCCGAGGAGGAAACGCCATGGAATTCGACAACGCGGCGCCCGGGTTCGAGCGGCTCGTCTCCGAAGATTCGCCGTTGGAGACCATCGCCGAGGGGTTCATGTTCACCGAGGGCCCCGTGTGGCACCACGCAGAGCGGCACCTGCGGTTCAGCGATATCCCCGGCGACAAGCTCTACCAGTGGACACCCTCGGAGGGCGTCACGATGTATCTCGACCCCAGCGTCAAGTCGAACGGGCTCACTTACGACCGCGAGGGCCGGCTGGTCATCTGCGAGCACGTCGGGAGACGCGTCTCGCGTGTCGAGGCCGACGGCTCCCTTGTCTCCGCGGCGTCGCACTATCAAGGCAAGCGATTGAACAGTCCCAACGACGTCGTCGTGAAGTCCGACGGCGCGATCTACTTTTCGGACCCCAACTCCGGCCTCAAGAGCGATTACATTGGCGCCGTTGCGCCCCAGGAGCTGGACTGGATGGGCGTCTACCGGCTATCGCCCGACGGCTCGGAGCTCACGCTCCTGGACAACGAATTCGCCGGACGGCCCAACGGGCTCGCCTTCTCCCCGGACGAGTCGCTGCTGTACGTCGACGACACCCCGGAGCTTTTGATAAAAGTCTACGACGTCAAGCCCGACGGGACGGTCGAAAACGGCCGTATCTTCGCCCGTACATTGGGCGACGAGCCTGGGATGCCAGACGGCATGAAGATCGACGTCGAGGGGAACGTCTATTGCACGGCCCAGGGCGGGGTCCACGTCTTCGCGCCCGACGGGCGGCTGCTGGGCAGGATCAGGACGCCGACCAGGGTCGCCAACGTCGCCTGGGGCGACGACGATTGGCAGACGATGTACATGGCGGGAACGGACAAGATGTACCGGCTACGGATGAAGGTGGCGGGGATTCCGGTGGGGCCGGGGTAACCCCGGGCCGGGCTAGGTGGGACCGGGCGTTGGGTGGAAGCGAAGGGCTTGTGCTCGAGTGTCCGTAACAGCGCTTGAACATCGCAATCGCTGTCTCATGACCGGGTCGCCGCGGACACCCCCAAACCCCCTGAAGGGGGTTCAAGGTAACCCTTCGGGCTATTGGAAATAGAAGGGGCACATCCCCTTCAACCCCTGCCACGGGGCTCTGCCCCTCTGGACTCCCCGGCTCCGGGCACCGCCGCGGGACCCGCGCCCTAATGTCCGAAGCGACGCTTTCGCTGCTGGAAGCTGCGGATCGCTCGCAGGAGGTCGATCTCGCGGAACGACGGCCAGAGGGCGTCACAGAAGTAGTATTCGCTGTAGACGCTCTTCCACAGCATGAAGCCGCTGAGGCGAATCTCGCCGCTGGTGCGGATGATCAGCTCCGGGTCGGGGCCGGTGTTGAAATACAAGTGGCGCGCGACGGCCTGAGGACTCAACCGCTGGGCCACGTCGTCGAGGGTGACGCCGGCCTCCGCCTCTTGGGCCAGAAGCTCCTTCACGGCGTCGACGATCTCCTCGCGGCCGCCGTAGCCCAGGGCGATGTTCAGCGTGAAGGGGCCGCTGTCCTCCGTCTCCCGCTCGACGCGGGCGATGGTCTCTCGGAGCGACTCGGGAAGCAGCTCGGTGCGGCCACCGACTTTGATGCGGCGCGGGTTGCGCAGGCTCTTCTGCACGTCGCGGAGATGCGGCAGCCCCTGCTCGACGATCGCGATCAGCTCGTCGAGCTCGACCTGGTCTCGGTTGAGGTTGTCGATCGACAGTATCCACACGGTGATGACGGGAATCTCGAGCTCGTCGCACCACCCGAGCAGCTCGTCGACCTTCTCGGTACCCATGCGGTGCCCCATCGTCGGGTCGGCGAGGCCGGTGCGTCGAGCGAAGCGACGATTGCCGTCGAGCACCAGCGCGATATGGCTCGGCAACGGCCCGTCAGCCAGCTTGGACCGGAGCCGTTGAGCGTAGAGCGAGTACAGGAGTTGCTTGATCCATCTCGGGGACGAGAGTCGTCCTAGAACAGCGCCTACGCGGCCCCTTCGTCCCATCGCTCGGGTCTTTGCGGATGTTTCGACTCTCTCCATCTGCGCCTTCAACCCTCCGCCAGGCGTTCGAGGTCGTCCCAGAAGCCCGGGTACGAAATCTTCACCGCCTCGGCGTCGTGAACGGCGGTCTGGCCTCGAGCAACGAGCCCCGCCACCGCGAGCACCATCGCCAACCTGTGGTCGCCGTGACTGGAGGCGGTCGCCCCCCGGAGGTGGCCGGCGCCCTGGACGCGGAGTCCGTCGGGAAGCTCTTCGACCTCAACGCCGAAGCCGCGAAGCGCCTCGACGATGGTCGCGACCCGGTCGCTTTCCTTGGAGCGGAGCTCAGCCGCCTCGCGGATCTCCGTCACGCCCGTCGCGCAGGCCCCGACAAGGGCCAGCAGCTGAAGCTCATCGATCATCCGCGGGACCATCGCGCCGGATACGGATATGCCGCGAAGCCCGCTCGAACGCACGCGGATGTCCGCGACCTCTTCGCCGCCAGTCTCCCTGCGGTCCTCGAAGGTCAGGTCGGCGCCCATTTCCGCAAGTGCGTCCAGCATGCCCGTTCGGGATGGGTTCAGACCGACGCTCCGGACCAGGATCTCGGCGTCCAGGTGAATGGCGCCGGCCGCGAGCCAGAACGACGCGGCGCTGATGTCGCCGGGTACGTCGACGTCCCGGGCCTGCAAATCCCCCGGCTGTAGACGAATCGCTTCCGGGCGGGCCTCGATTCGGGCGCCCATCGCGCCGAGCATGCGCTCCGTATGGTCCCTGGTCGGCAACTGCTCGTGAACGACGGTCTCGCCTTCGGCGGCGAGACCTGCGACGAGGATGCAGGACTTGACCTGGGCGCTCACCATGGGCATACGGTAATCGATGCCCTGAAGAGGGCCTCCGTGAATCTCGAGGGGCGGTTTCGAGTCGCCGTTGGTCCCGGAAACCCGGGCGCCCATAAGCTGCAACGGCTCCGAAATGTGCATCGGGCGGTTCCTGAGAGAGCTGTCGCCGGTGATGACGGTGGTGAACGGTAGCCCGGCGAGCAGGCCGCTCATGAGCCGTACCGTGGTGCCGCTGTTGCCCGCATCGAGCGGGACCACCGCCGGCGTCAGGTCGGCGCGGGCGCGTCCCTCGATTCGCACGCAGCCCGTGTCGTCGTCTTCGATCGCCGCGCCAATCGATCGAAGGCACTGGAACGTCGAGCGGCAGTCCTGCCCTTTCGAAGGGTTACGGATGTCGGCCGAGCCACGAGCGATCGCGTTGAGGACGAAGGCGCGATGGGTGATGGACTTGTCGCCGGGGAGCCGGACCTCACCCCGCAGCCGTCGCGGGGGAGAAACAGTCTTGATCATTTCGGCGGTTTGGGACTGTTCTCGTCGCCATCATCGATCGGCTTCATCTTGGGGGCCTCGGCGTAGTCGATGATCCGCTTCATCCGGTTGACCACGGCCTCGCCAAAGAGCGTTTTGCTGGTCTGCTCGGCCATGCTGGGGAGTTCCAGCGCAGGCCTCGCACCGGGCCTGGGGAGGATGCCGGCTTCCCATTTGACGCGCTGTTCGTGGACCGTCGAGAACAAGCGGTCCAGACCCTCGTGGTTCTGGTCCTGCACGTGGCGTTTGAATATCTCCAGCTCGTCGATGAGCCGATCGATCCAGCCGGCAATCTCGGTACCGTTGGTCATACAAATGTCGCGGTTCATCGTCGGGTCGCCCGACGCAAGGCGAGTGACATCGCGGAAGCCTCCGGCGGCGAGACGCCCCATCTCGTGCCACGATGGACTCGCGGTCGTCGAGGCGATAAGGGCGGTCGAAAGCGCAATGGGCACGTGACTGACCGCCGCAACGAAGCTATCGTGTTCCTGGGCATCGATGAACATTGGCTTCGCTTTGAGCATCTCCACCATGTCGACGACGGTCTGAACATGGCTCGACGAAGCGCCCCTCGACGGAATCAGGCAGTAGGTCGAGTCGGCGAACAGGTCCGGCTTGGCGTCGCCCGGGCCCGCTTTCTCGGATCCTGCCATGGGGTGTCCGCCGACGAACCCGACCCGCCTCGGCAGCAGCTCCTCGGCCCACTTCATCACCTGTTGTTTGGTGCTGCCGGTATCGGTTACAACGGCTCGTTCGGGGATGTGTTTGGCGATAATCTCGAGCACGTCGCGGATGGCCAGCACCGGGGTCGCGATGATGACAATGTCAGCCTGCTCGACTGCTTTGGGGAGATGGAACTCCAGCTTGTCTACGGAGCCTTTGCTCCGCGACTTGCGCGCCGTCTGGTCGTTGAGGTCGGCCCCGGTAACTTTGTACCCGGCCATTTTGGACTTCTTGAGGGCCATCCCGATGGACGTGCCGATCAGGCCCAGGCCGATAATGGTCGCTTTTGGCACCGTTCGCCTCCCCGCCTCCGCTCACCGCAGGCTACTTCCATCTTACAGAAGAAGCGAACCCGACGAAAGGCCGGGGACGCCTGTCAGGTCTACGCCTGGCATTCACCGCCGGTTCTCACCGTCGAACGCCGACCCTAGAGTAGCTTGACCACCCGGTCCAGGATCCGGTGGGCGACTTCGTACTTGGGCAACAGCGGCAGGGACTCCTCGCCGCCGTCCCTGTCCAGGACGACGACACGGTTGGTATCGACCGAGAAGCCGCTGTCGGTCGCCGTGATGTCGTTGGCGACGATCAGGTCGAGGCCCTTCTTTTCGAGCTTGCCCCGAGCGTTGGCGACTAATCGCTCGCTCTCGGCGGCGAAGCCCACCAGGAGCCCTTTCCCACGCGACTGGTTCAGGATGTCCGGTGTCGGGACCAGGTCGATGGTGAGGTTCCCGTTCCCCTTTTTGATCTTCGATTGCGCGGCCTGCGCCGGCTCGAAGTCGGCCACGGCGGCGGCCATGACGAGGACGGAGGCGTCCTCGAAGGCCCCAGCGACAGCCTCTGCCATCTGCCGGGCCGTCTCGACCTTCACTATACGAACTCCGACCGGGTCGGGAAGCGCGGTCGGCGCCGCGATGAGCGTCACGTCGGCGCCGCGATCGCGGGCGGCCTCGGCAACGGCGTAGCCCATCTTCCCCGACGAGCGGTTCGTCACGACCCGTACAGGATCGATGGGCTCCTGGGTGCCGCCGGCGGTCACGACGACCCCCCTGCCAGCCAGGTCGCCGTTGCGGCCAAGCACGGCGCGAATCGTCCCGATGACCTCCGCGGTCGTTACCAGGCGTCCTTTGCCGACGATGCCGGACGCGAGGTAGCCGTCGGCCGGACCCAGGATGGTCACGCCACGCCGCTGCAACGTCGCCAGGTTCTCCTGGGTTGCGGCGTTTTCGAACATGTGGCCGTCCATGGCCGGCGCGACGATGACGGGCGCCTCCGTAGCCAGGACGGTGGTGGTAACGACATCGTCGGCAAGCCCGTGGGCGATCTTCGCGAGGATGTTGGCGGTGGCGGGTGCGATGACCACCACATCGGCCCTGCGGGCCAAGGCCACGTGCTCCACTCCAAGCTCCGACTCGGGATCGAACAGGTCGAGGAACACCGGGCGGTGTGTCAGGCTGCGAAAGGTCAGGGGTGCGACGAACTCCGCCGCTCCGCTCGTCATGGCGACGTCAACGAGGGCGCCTTCCTGAACCAGCTTGCTGACGATGTCAGGGGCCTTGTAAGCGGCGATACTGCCGCTAACGCCAAGGACGATGTGCTTGTCTTTAAGCATGGCGCTACGCCGCTTCCTTCCGGTTCAGGTGGAATAGGAGTCTGAGGCCGACCAGGACCAGGTCTTGATCGACAACGTCGACAACCGCCGTCTCTGTTGCGATCCGGTCTGCCATACCTCCGGTCGCGACCACTTTCGCCCTGCCGCCCAGCTCCTTCTGGAAGCGCCCCACCAGCCCCTCGATGAGTCCGACATAGCCGAAAAAAAGCCCCGCTTGCATGCTGGCGACGGTGTTTCTCCCGATCGCCTGCTTGGGCCGCTCGATCTCGACCCGGGGAAGCGAGGTCTGAGAGAACAGGGCTTCGCCCGCAAGCGCCAGGCCGGGTGCGATGGCGCCTCCAAGGTAGTCGCCATTCTCTTCGATGGCGTCGAAGACGGTAGCGGTGCCGAAGTCGACGACAATAACCGGCCCACCGTAGAGGTTGTAAGCGGCCACCGCGTGGGCGACCCGGTCGGCGCCCACCTGACGTGGGTTCTCGTAGAGGATGCGCATCCCGGTCTTGGTGCCTGCGCCGACGACGACGGGCGACACCTGGAAATATCGCTGGAAAAGCTGCTCGAAGGCGGGCGTCAGAGGCGGCACGACGCTGCTGATGATGCCTTCGTGAATATCGTGCATTGCGACCCCATGATGGGCCAGCAGGTTCATGCTCATGGCGGCGTATTCGTCGGTGTGTCGGCGGACATCGGTCGCCATGCGCCAGCTGGCCTTCAGGCTCTCGCCATCGAAGACGCCGACCACGATGTTGCTGTTCCCGATATCCACCGCCAGAAGCATGCCGTTCCTCCAGCGCGCAATTATATCAGGAGCAGGATAGAAACCTCTGAAGCGCTCGGACGAGGACACATCCCAACCGCCCTTGAAACTATGCTCTTGCTCATGGTGCGCTAGAATCTGGAGCGCAGGCTGGACAGACCGCCTGCAACGCAAGGGGGTCAGGATGAGCGCGAACACCCGGCAGGCTGTCTCGACGAAGCCGCTCCTCGATTACCAGACCATCGACGGCGATGGTCATACGGTTTTCGCAACCCCCGAGTGGTGGAAGCCATACATGCCGCAGAAGTACTGGGAGTGGGCTCCGAAACCGGTGACGGAGCCGAATCAGGAGGGCAACTTTCAGTGCGAAGGGCGTGTCTACAAGCTGCCGTTTCCCTATCCCGGCGCGGGCGACAAGGCCAGCCTCGGTGGGCTGATGACTCCCGGCGGCTGGCGCCTCGACGACCTCTCCAAGGTCACCGTCGATGATGCTCGGGAGGCGGGCGGCGCCCTGGCGGAGGACCGGCTGAAGGCCATGGACGCCGACGGGGTGGGAGTGGCCTACCTCTACCCCTCGGAGATGCTCAGCTTGCCGTGGGCGATCATCAGCTCCCATTTCGCGGCTGTGGTGACCCGGGCCCACAACGATTGGCTCGCCGACTACTGCAAAGCGGACCCCCATCGCCTGCGCGGGGCAGCCCTCCTTCCACAGCAAGACCTGATGCTGGCGGTGGAGGAGATGGAGCGCGCGAAGAAGAACGGCTTGCAGGCCGTCATGCTCCGACCCAACCCCATAAACGGGCTGAAATTCGACCATCCGAACTACGATCGGCTCTGGGCCGCCGCCATCGACCTCGAGATCGGTATCGGCATCCACGAGGGGTTCGGGGTGGAGATACCGACCATCGGCAACGACCGGAGCAACAACTGGCTCGAGGTACACGCCCTGGAGCACCCGACGGAGCACATGGCGGCGTGCATGGCGTTCACGATGGGCGGTGTCCTGAAGCGGTTCCCCGAGCTACGCGTCGGATTCCTCGAGAGCGGCGCCGGGTGGGCCGGGTTCTGGCTGAACCGCATGGACGAGCACTACGAGAAGTTCCTGCGCTTTTACCCCGGGCTCGACCTGCTCCCCAGCGAGTATTTTAAGCGTCAGTGTTTCCTCGGTATCGAGCCTGACTACGAGCTGATTCCGCACCTTGTCGAGCAGGGCCTCGAGGACACCATGGTCTTTTCGAGCGACTTCCCTCACTTCGACGCCATCTACCCCGGTTCGGTTGCCGCCCTCACCGAGCGCGACGACCTCTCCGACGAGACGAAGCGCAAACTCCTGCGGGACAATCCGCTGAGGCTCTACTGGGCGAAGGACTAGGCCCGCCGGCGCGATCCGATTCGCGAGTTAGCCGGCTCTTAGGTCCTTGAGGACTCGCGGGAGCAGCGGCAGGAGGTCGGACGCGGCGGCGCCGGCATCGCCAAGCTCTTCGCGCAGCCGCTCGCCCGCGGCGCCGTGGACGTAAGCCGCTGCCGCCGCCGCGTGGAAGCTGGAGAGGCCCTGCGCCAGGAAGCCCGCGACGATGCCTGCAAGGACGTCGCCGGTGCCCGCGGTCGCCAGCGCAGGGTTGGCGAAGGGGTTGATCACCGACTGGCCCTCGGGGACAACGACGAGGCTGTAGGCGCCTTTGAGGAGTACCGTTTTCCGCCAGGTGGAGGCGGCCTTTCGCGCCGCGGCCAGCCGGTTCGCCTGGACGTCCTCGAACGTGGCGTCCGTGAGACGACGCATCTCGCCGGGATGCGGCGTGAGCACGGCGTCTTCGTGGATCCGGTGCCACCAGTTGGCGGACTTGGCAAGGATGTTGAGACCATCGGCGTCGACGACGAGACGAGGGTGGAGACCCGAGGGCATCGAGGTGAGCAGGTGCCGGATCATGTCGGCGGCGTGGGGATGCTGACTCACCCCGCAGCCGGCGAGCAGGACGTCGTACGCGGGGAGCGCTCGATGGATCTGCTTCGCGCTATCGCTGCCCTTTACCACGCCCCAGTCCAATTCCTGCAGCGGAAGATACGTCACCTCCGGTAGCTGCGACGCAATGACCGGGACCAGGCTCTTGGGGGTCGCCAACGTCACCAGGCCGGCGCCCGACCGAATCGCTCCGGCGCAGGCCAGGTAGGCGGCCCCGATGTAGTCGGCGGAGCCGGCTACGACCATCACGCGCCCGAACGTGCCTTTGTTGGCGTGAAGAGGCCTCGGGGGTAAGACACCCTTCACCCACGCATCAGAGGCCACTTCGAGAGGCACCTGGTCGGCGAGGGCGGCAGGGATTCCGATATCGACGGTGACCAGCTTGCCGACCTTGCCCGCAGCCGGGAAGTGGAAGAGCCCTTGTTTCGGATAGCCCAGGGTGACGGTAATGTCGGCGTAGGGAGTGGCGGCGTCGCACGACCCGTCGTCGGCATCCAGCCCCGACGGGACATCCAGAGCGAGGACCATGAGGCCGGGATTACGGCGCTTGGCTTCCTGGACAGCCTCGAGGGACGCCCGAATAGCGCCGCCCAGGGGGCGGGACCTCCCGGTGCCGAGGACGGCGTCGATCGCCATCTGCGACGAGGCCAGCGTCTTGCTCAGAGACCCCGTGTCGTCACCCTCGTCGAGCCGAGAGATGTCGACGGCCAACTCCTCGAGCACCTGGACCAGCGCGTCGTCATCATTGCGAGGCGCGCACAGCACGACGTGAACCCGCGCCCCCCAGGCGTTGAGATGACGGGCGGCGACGAGGCCGTCTCCCCCATTGTTGCCAGGGCCCACGAGAACCGTGAAGTGCTCGCCCTTCAGGTCGCCAATCAGAGACCGGGCGTACTCAGCCACCGCAAGGCCTGCGTTCTCCATGAGACGCTCGACCGGGGTCCCCATCGCGACTGCCCTGGACTCGAGGTCCCGCATCTGCTCCACGGTAACGACCTTCAACCCGGGCCTCCAACGACCGACGCCACGGCGAAGTCCTTCGAGTGACTCAAGCTTATGGCCAACTCGCCGATACCCAGCGCCTTCGCCCGCTCTTTCGCCCGACCGTGGAGAAACACCAGGGGCTTGCCCCGGCGGTTGGGAAGAATCTCTATCTCGCGCCAGCCGATGCCTCGGATGCCGGTGCCCAGAGCCTTCATCGTCGCTTCCTTGGCGGCGAACCGCGCCGCAAGCTCGGAGACGCGATCGCGGTAGAGTGCGATCTCGGCGGTGGTGTACACGCGTCGAAGGAAACGCTCGCCGCGCCGGGAGAGCGCTTGCTCAACCCGTTCGATTTCGACGATGTCCACGCCAGTGGTGAGCAACGGCCTGCGAACCTCCCTGGGGGTCGTCATTATACGGCGGTGCTCTCCCGGCAGTCCAGGCAGGGTCCGGCGACGAAAAGCCCACCGAGCCGGGGCGTATAATGGCGCCGTCATGGGCCTGTCCGACACCCTCCGGAAGCGCGCCGACGGCATCTGGAGCCGAATTTTGAAGCACCCCTTCGTGCGGGGCATCGGCGACGGCTCTCTCTCCCGGGACCGTTTTACCTTTTTCCTCCGGCAGGACTACCTTTTCCTCATCGAGTACAGTCGCGTCCTCGCCATCGCCGCCGCGAAGGCGCCGGACCTGGGCGCTATGACAAAGTTCGGCGAGGTGCTCCACGCTACGATGTCCGAGGAGATGGACCTGCACCGTCGCTACTGCGCCGGCTTCGGCATCGGCCCGGAAGAGTTGGAGCGCACGCGCATCGCTCCGGGCGCCTCGGCGTACGGACGCTACCTGGTCAGCATCGCCCACGAGGGTTCCGTAAAGGAGATCGTAGCCGCGGTCTTACCGTGCGAGTGGGGCTACAGCGAGATCGGGCTGCATCTGGCGGCGACGGGGGACACTTCGATCGCCAACCCCTATCGAGAGTGGATCGAAACGTACGCCTCTAACGAGTTCGCCGCACTGGGCGAATGGCTCCGCGGCTACCTGGACGATCAGGCCCGCGGCAGCTCGGCGGAGGAGCGAAGGCGGCTGCACGAGGTCTTCCAGACGAGCAGCCGGTACGAGTACCTGTTCTGGGAGATGGCCTACAACATGGAACGATGGCCGGTCTAGCGCCAAGGGAGGAGGCTTGGAATGGCAGAGTATGACGTCATTATCAGGGGCGGAACGGTGGTCGATGGCCTGCGAACCCCTCGGTATGTTAGCGACGTCGGCATCAAGGACGGAAGGATCGCGAGGATCGGCGGGTTGCGCCGCGCCTCAGCCGCTCGGGAGCTCGACGCCTCGGGTTTGATCGTGGCGCCGGGTTTCGTGGACCTCCACACCCACTACGACTCGCAGATCCAGTGGGACCCCTATTGCAGCCTGTCGGGCTGGCACGGCGTTACTTCTGTTGCCATCGGCAATTGCGGCTTCGGCTTCGCTCCCTGCGCCCCGGAGGACCGGGACCGGGCGATGCTGGCTCTAACGCGAAACGAGGCCGTTCCCTACGAAGCCATGAAACAAGGGATGCTCTGGGACTGGGTCACCTTCCCCGAGTTCCTCGACAGCATGGACCGCATCCCCAAGGCTGTGAACGTGCTGAGCTACGTGCCCCTGGGCCCCATTTACGCGTGGGTCATGGGTTACGAGGAGGCCAAGGCTCGCCGGCCCAACCGCGCCGAGCTCGACGAGATGTGTCGTCTCGTCAACGAAGGCATGGATGCAGGCGCGTGCGGTTGGACGGCCCAGGTGCTGGGGGAGGACTCGCTGCAGCGGGACTACGACGCTACTCCAATGATCACCGACCTCATGACCCCGGACGAGCTCCTCACCTTCGCCGGCGTGCTGGCCGAGCGCGATGCAGGAACGATCGAGCTCAACTATCAGGTGTCGGACAACTCGGCGAGCACCCTCGGCGACGCGACGCTCCAGCTATTCGAGCGAGTCGCGGCGACCGCCCGCCGTCCCGTCGTGTTCCAGACAGTGCGGGCCAGCGCCGACAATGCCGAGGTTCACCGGCAGCGTCTCCGCTGGCTCGAGGATTGCGCTCGCCGGAAGCTTCAGGTGTACGGGCAGGGGGCCACGGCCCGCAGCAACATCAAGCTGACCTTCGCGGACATCAACCTGTTCGACGACAGTCTCGTCTGGAGACAGGCGACCCTTGGAGATCCCGAGGAACGAAAGGCCAAGCTCAGCGACCCCGCGGTCCAAGCCGCATTGCGGGCCGATTGGGACGCCGGTGTCCGGCCGGGCGTGATCATGAAGGGCTCCCTGGGCGGCCTGATCGTCCGAGAGGTGGGCCGCCCGGATTTCGAGCCCTATCTCGGGCTGGAGGTCGGAGAGATCGCCGAGGCCGAGGGCAAGCACGTCATCGACGCCCTGTTGGACCTGGTGCTAGGCGACGACCTCCGGACTGAGTTCCAGGCCCAGGTCGCCCATGGCAGCCCCAATAGCTTCGCGGAGATCGCCCGCTCGCCCTACGTGGTCCCGGGGTTATCCGACGGCGGCGCTCACGTAAAGTTCACCACCGGCGGATGCTACCCCACCGAGCTCCTGTGCTGGCTGGTGCGAGACGAAGGACTCGTCGACCTGGAGGAAGCCCACTACAAGCTGAGCTACCTGCCCGCGTTCATCGGCGGCTTCAGAGACCGGGGCTTTCTCCGCGAGGGCGCGCCGGCGGACGTCGTTGTCTACGACCTCGAGGGTCTCGACGTCGGTCCCATTGAGGTGGCCTACGACCTTCCCGGGGGCGACTGGCGACGAGTACAGAAGCCCACAGGGTACCGCTGGACGCTCGTTAACGGCGAGGTGACGCTAGAAGACGGAGAGCCCAGCGAGGCCTTCCCCGGCAAGCTCCTACGACACGGGGTGGCCTGACGTGGAGGCGCAGATCATCGACGGAAAGCAGATCTCACAAGCGGTGCTGGCCGAGGCCGCCGCCGAGGCCGAGCGACTGAAGTCCGAACTGGGCGTTACCCCGGGACTGGCGGCGGTGCTCATCGGCGACGACCCCGCATCCCAGGTGTACGTGCGCAACAAGACCCGTGCCTGCGCCGAGGTCGGCGTCTTCGCCCAGACCGTCGAGCTTCCCGCGTCGACTACTCAGGGCAAGGCCGTCAGCATCGTCGAGCAGCTCAACCGCGATCCGCGCTATCACGGCATCCTGGTCCAGCTCCCGCTGCCACCGCACATGGATGAGAACGCCGTGGTCGGCGCCATCGACCCCAATAAGGACGCCGACGGGCTGCACCCCGCGAGCTTGGGCAGGCTCGTCTCGGGCAACCCCGGCTTCATCCCGGCAACGCCGGCCGGCATCCAGCAAATGCTGCTGCGGACGGGGCACGACCCCGCCGGCAAGCACGTCGTCGTCTGTGGACGGAGCAGCATCGTCGGCAAGCCCATGGCCCTGCTGCTAATGAACAAGGCCGCGGGCGCCAACGCCACGGTGACCGTCGTCCACACCGGAACCGCCGACCCCGGCGCGATGACCCGCCAGGCCGACATTTTGATCGTGAGCGTGGGCCAGGCGGGTTGGCTCACCGCCGACATGGTATGCGAGGGCGCCGTCGTCATCGACGTCGGCATCAACCGCATCCCCGACGCGACGAGGAAGAGCGGCAGCAGGCTCGTGGGGGACGTCGACTTCGCGGGAGTCAGCGAGAAGGCCGCCGCGATCAGCCCGGTGCCCGGTGGCGTGGGCCCGATGACGGTGGCGATGCTCGTCTCCAATACCGTCAAGGCGGCGCGACAGGCGGCCGAGGGCAACCGTGCGCCCAGGGCGAAAACTCCGGAATGGCAGCTCAGCCCGGTCGAGTTCAAGAAGCCCTGAAGACCTCGGACTTCGACTACCACCTCCCGAAGGAGCTCATCGCCCAGACGCCGATCGAGCCCCGGGACGCATCGCGTCTGCTCGTACTCGATCGGGCCGGCGGCTCCATCCAACATCGCCGTTTCAACGAGCTCGGAGCTTTTCTCAACGCCGGCGATTTGCTCGTGTTCAACGACAGCCGGGTCATCCCGGCGCGGCTTTTCGCTCGCAGGCCAGCGACAGGCGGCAAGGTCGAGCTGCTCCTCCTCCGCCGTCTCAGGCCAGGGGTGTGGCAGGCCCTTGCCCGGCCCGCACGACGGTTGCGCCCGGGCTCCCGCCTCGAGATCGACAGGGACGACGCGGGTTGCGAAGCGCAGATCGTCGCCAGGGACGACGCAGGTTCGGTGACGATCCGCTTTTCCGACGAGGGCGTGATCGAGCGCCGCGGACAGACGCCCCTGCCTCCCTATATCACCGAGCCGCTGGCCGACCCGGAGCGCTACCAGACCGTCTACGCCCGAGAGCGGGGCAGCGCGGCGGCGCCGACGGCCGGCCTGCACTTCACGCCGGAGCTGTTGGCAGGACTAAGCGAACGAGGGATCGGCGCGGCGTTTGTGACGCTCCACGTCGGACTGGATACCTTTCGGCCCGTCGACGAGGATGACCCGGCACAGCACCGTATCCACGGCGAGTACGCCCTGCTCCCGGACGACGCAGCGCAACGCATCAACGAGACGCGGGCCAGGGGAGGGCGTGTGGTGGCCGTGGGCACGACTTCGGTGCGCGTGCTGGAGACGGCGGCGCAGGCGCTCACGGAAGGCACGGTCGCGCCGTACGCCGGCTGGACGGACCTGTTCATCCTCCCGGGGCACCGCTTCCGGGCAGTCGACGCCATTGTGACGAACTTCCACCTGCCGCGCTCGACGCTGCTCATGCTCGTCAGCGCCTTCGCCGGCCGCGAAGTCACCCTGCGCGCCTACGCCGAGGCGGTCGCCGAACACTACCGCTTCTACAGCTTCGGCGACGCGATGCTGATAGGATGACAAACATGACGCTCTCCAACGAAAAGATACTCGTGACCGGTGCAACGGGGCTCGTCGGCCTGCCAATCGTGCGGGAGCTAGCCAAGAACAACGAGGTCCATGCGCTGGCCCGGTTCCGCTGGCCCGAGGCCCTGCAAAGGCTCAAGGCTACCGGCGCGAAGCTCATCGAGAAGGACCTCGCCTCCGGCGACCTTGCCGACCTTCCCGACGACTTCACCTATGTCTTCCACGCCGGCGGCTTCGTCGGCGGGCGCGCCGAGCGCGACTGGCAGCACACCTTCGAGGTCAACGCCCAGGCCGTTGCGCGCCTGATGCGCCGCTGTCGCAACGTGAAGGGCTTCCTTCACTGCTCCACCGGCTCCGTCTACGCCTACCAGGGGCAGCGGCCCCTCGCCGAGAACGACCCACCCGGGGTCCACATCCCGCTGTACAGCCTCTCCAAGATCGCCGCCGAGGCCCTTGTTCGCTTCTCGTCCGAGGAGTGGGACATACCGGCGACCATCCTGCGCATCTTCGTTGTCTACGGTCCGGACGGAGGCGTCCCGGCGCGGCGCTTCGACATGGTGCTGAAAGGCGAGCCGGTGCCGCTGCACCCCGACAAGCCCAACCTCTCGAACCCCATCCACGAGGACGACTGCGTCGCCCTCGGCATCAAGGCGATGACACTGGCCCAGACGCCGCCGCTGGTTGTGAACCTGGCCGGGAGCGAGGCCGTCGGCATTGAGGAGCTTTGCGAGTACATGGGCGGCCTGGCGGGCGTCCAGCCGCGCTTCCACTACACGGACGAGCAGTACACGGCCCGCTGGGCGGACGTCACGCAGATGCACGAGGTCCTGGGCCGAACAACCGTCCACTGGAAGGACGGCATGCGCCGCATGCTGGAGACGCGCTACCCGGAGCTCAAGCTGCGGGACGTGGGTTAGCGATTGCTAGATCGCCATCTGCCGTTCCCATTTTGCCAACTTATGCTATAATGGGGAATTACATACAATTTTAGCCAAAATCCCGATGCGGACGCCTAGACCTTGACCGTGTGGCAAGCCTCGCAACGGCCATCGCGGTACAGCGTCTCAGGGTAGCCAACCTCGCGCCCGCAGTCTGAGCAACGGTACTCCTGTTCCTCAAAGACGGCATCCGGCGGCGCGTTGAACATAGCCTGTACCAGTTGCTCCGGTGTCGCGTCTATCCTAGGCGGGTAGGGCCGTTTCATAGGACGGCCCCGCTCTTTCTTACGCTTCGGCATACGCGTACTCCTTAGATATAACCCTGATGCCATTCAAGGTGCAACGCCGATTAGCACGATAGGAACCGCTGGGACACCCCGCCCTTGACGCAGCACGTTCAATAGGTCGCGCTCGTAGTAGGGGACGCCAGATGACATCTCTCGTTCCAATTCCTTCATGGGAAGTATCTCAATCGCCACGTCGATAATGTCCGAGACGTAGAAGCTGAGATGTTTCACAAACAGGTCGTGCGCCACGAATGCGTACTTACCAAACTGGACTTCGATGGCAACCCTGTCCTTCACAAAGTCGGTCTGATTGTAGGACATGATGGGCGTCAGACCGGCGTCCTCAATGGCCTGCCTCTGCTCACCCTCTGCCAGAGCATAGATTCCGCGGAGTATCTTCTCGTCGTCGGTCACCCAGAACGTGTTCCGGCGCTCGTTCCAGTCTAGCCGACTCAGTTCGTCCGTGAAAGCGCGGTTCATATCGGTAGGAGAGAAGAGCATCTTCCCTCGCATGGTCTTTTCTTTTGAGACCTTAGTCCGGCAGGCGTAGGCGTCTACTTCTCCTATTGCGCTCTGTACTTCATCCCATAGCTGCTTGCGGTGGACTAGCAGATATTCCTCGCCGTTCAAATGTGAGTAGCGAGCCTTGATCTGCATCAATGCCCCCCATTGGGCTTCGCCGGATCGTAGATGGGCTTACCCATCGGACGAGTGCGGAGACTGCCATCGTAGAGTTGCCCAACTCGTTGTTGGGCAATATCCACGTACTCTGGAACAATGTCACAACCGTAGGCCGCCCGGCCGTGCCTTAGCGCGGCAATGACTGCCGACCCCACGCCCATGTAGGGGTCAAATACCGCATCTTCCACATTAGTCATGGAAAGGACGAGCCGCTCCACCAGTTCTACTGGAAACTGGCATGGGTGTATCGTCTTCTCTGGGTGGTTGTTCTTGACATTTGGAAATTCCCATACGTCGCTCGGGTTCTTTCCTTTTGGGTTTCCCGACAGCTTGCCGATATTCGGACCCTTGAAATGGCGCTTGCTCGGATACTTCGACGGAACTCTGATTGGGTCGAGGCTCCACGTGTAATCGTCGTTCTTCGTCCACCAGTTGATGGTTTCGTATCTCCCGGACAGTCGTCTCGTGGAGTGAAGACCGTGCCCAAAGTGCCAGACGATTCGGTTGCGGAGCTTAAGCCCATGATTGCGGAACACGGGATAGAGGACGACGTCAAGGGGGACGATCTCTCCGTTGTTGACGTAGTTCCCCACCTGCCAGCAAATCGATCCCTGAGGATGGAGGACTCGGACACACTCGCTTATCACGCGCTCCTGTACCTCAAGGTAATCTTCCAGTGAGGTCTTGGCCTCGTAGTCCTTGCCCAGATTATAGGGCGGTGAAGTGACGACCAACTTCATCTGACCATCGTGCAGCTTCTTCATAAAGGCAAGGTTGTCTTCGCAAGCCAAGACAACCTCATCCCTATTGGTTGCTAGATGATCCGGTCGTTCCAAAGAGACTGAGGCTACGTCAGGAACGGCCATGGTCTGTACCTCCGTTTTCCTGATGCGCAGTTGTGTACACGCCAGCGCCAGTATCTGTCAAGCCGCCGCGTCCGCTATCAGGTCGGCGTATCGGAGGCTCTTGCCCTCTGCGCCCTTCGCCATGACTGCTATCTGGTCAGCGGTATCAAGCGGCCTCCGGTTGTGGCGACCCGCAAACTCTGAGACGTAGCGCGGCAGGTGCTTGGCGCTCATGTGGTGGTAGACACCGTCGTAACCGCGCTTCAGGGCCGCCCAGTGGCTTTCCATGCCGTTTGTGTGGGCCATACCCCTAACGTACTCGCTCACGCCGTGCTTGACAGCCTCATGCTGTCGGGGCATGCCCTTGTAGGCCCGCGCGTCGTCCGTGTAGACCGTCGTATCAGTCTCCGTGTGCTCCTGGACGAATCCCTGTAGCGTCGGCGCGTCTGTATGGTCAACGACCTTACTGGCAATCTGGCCCGTCTCGCGATCCTTCATGCCAACCACTGCCGTCTTGCCGACTGGCCCGCGTCCAGCACGTAGCTTCTTGGAGTTGTGCTTGTTACGTTCCTTCCCGCCGATGTACGTCTCATCTACCTCTACCGGCCCGGTGAACCTGCCGCCTGCCGCCGTCAACGTCTCCCTGATGCGGTGGGCCATGTGCCAAGCGGCCTTTTGGGTAATGCCGAGGTCGCGGTGAAGCTTCATGCTCGACACGCCCTTGAGGTTGGTGCTGTACAGGTAGAACGCTATGGCCCACTTGTTGAGCGGGATATTGGAACTGTGGAGTACCGTTCCGGTCTTGACGCTGAAGCACTTGCGGCAGTCTCGGCAACGGAACGGCTGGGGCTTCCGGCTGGCGACAGTGAGAACGTTAACGCTTCCGCATCCGGGACAGGCCGCGCCGCTGGGCCAGCGCTGTTCAATGAACCACGCTTCGGCCTTCTCAACTGTGTCGAAGCGTTGCGTGACTTCAAGGAGGCTGATACCCTTTCGGTAGGCTTTTCCTGGGCCGCGTTTGGTTACCATTTGCGCTTGCATCTCCGTTATGAATTACAGCTTTATTTTAGCCAACTGCGGCCCGTTTGTCAAGGGGTTTTGGCTAAAATTGTATGTAATTCCCCTATAATGGCACAATAATTGTGGGGGATGGGCAAAGGCTGTTTCGTTCTTGAGTCGACCTCTAACATCAGTTGCGGCAGGAGCGATCCCTTCCTGGCCAGGCTTGCCAGCAAGCGATCTGGTAGCCAACTGGCTAGCAAATGGCCGGATATCCGGGACTTTTGAGGGCCAACTTGGGCATTTACACAAGGCCTTTAAGCAGGGCCGGCTAGCCAACATCCAGCGATATAAGAGTGGCAGGGAGTTTTGGTATTTCGCCAAATCAGAAGACGGGCCGCAGGAAGCGAACGGCCCCCGTCTTGTTTTAGCGAGCAGAGCAAAAGAAACTGCTTTGACCGTCCCTATCAAGCTCTCAGCCGCTAGTGCTTCACTCGTCGAAGCATTGGTCGAAGTCGGAGATTTCACGAGCCAGAGCGAGGCAATAGGTTGGCTGATAAAAGAAGGCATCCTGGCACACGAAGGCAGATTGCGGAAAGCACAGCAATTGTCGGACGAGATTCGCCGATTACGAGAAGAGCACCGGCGAGAATTCCGGTCGATGTTCAGCGTGGATACCAACTAGCATGAGCACGGATGCGTTAGCGGCTATGACTGTACTGTGGAGCATGCTGCATGGCGTTTTTCCCCGCGTTGGAGTTCCGGTATTTGGTCAAAGCCAGGGAACGGACAGGCGACCATTATTGATTGGCGACTGGGTGCTGACTGAAAAGGGACAACCATCTGGCCGCAATGTGAAGCGGCTGCTTCTGACCGTCGTACGACAACGCGGGTCGATACTACAGGGTCGTATGAAGACCCTCAGTTCCCAGTCAATTGAATTGGCGTTTGAAGGTACTTTCGAGCGTCGGATTCTTAAAGTGGTATATCACAACAAAGCCTGCCGAGGCACGCTGCGAAATGAGTCCGGCGCTTACATACTAGACTTGCAATGCGATGGTAGCTTCCAGGGCAAGAAGGTGGGACTTGATCAAAGAACGAATTCGGTCGAAGTGTGGAGCTGCCAGCTCACCCGAGCCTGACGACCGGGAACTCGTTGTCTGATACACTAGCGGCCTCATGACCCCGCACAAGCTCACCGTTTACTCCGACTACGTCTGACCGTACTGCTATATCGGCCTGGACCGGGTCGACAGGCTAGTGCGGGAGTACGGCGTCGAGGTCGAGTGGAAGGCGTTCGTCCTTCGACCCGACATGCCGCCGGAGGGCATGGTCCGGGACTCGAATAACCCGCGTGCGGCCGAGTCGCGGCAGCGACTGACGGAGATGGCCGGCGAGGCGGGCCTCGAGATCCGGTTCAAAGACCACATGTCCTACTCCCGGCTGGCCCTCGAGGCCGCGGAGTTCGCCCGCTCCGAGGACCAGTACGAGGCCTTCCACCGCGCCCTGTTTAAGGCCTATTGGATCGAGCGCCAGGACATCGGCGACCGGGAGGTTCTACTAAAGCTGGCCCGGGAAGTGCGGCTGGACACTGGCGGGCTTGAGCTGGCCCTCGACGAGCGCTCCTACGCTCCACTGGTCGAGGACGAGGTTGCGACGGCCCATCGATTGGGTATCGGAGCCGTCCCGTCGTTTGTCTTCGACGACCGATATCTGGTGCAGGGAGCGCAGCCGTACGAGGTGTTCCAGCACGTGATGGAGCAGTACGTGCTGGCGGAAAGCAGCGAGTCGGAGGAGAAGGCCTAGCTTCCCTTCGTCGACATGGACGAAAAGAGGCCCCCGGTTCGGAACCGGGGGCCTCTTCCGTTTCGAGAGGGTGTGTCCGGGCTAGGGCTGGCGGCCCATCATCGCGATGAGCTTGTCCTGGGTGCTGGCGCTATCAGGGACAGCCACCGCGGGGCCGAAGGCGCCGGACTGGCGCAGGCCATCCATGTTGGGTGCGAAGGCGTCGTGGATGAGTTTGGCGTGCTCCTCACTAAACGTCGTGTCCTGGCCGGTGGCCTTGGCGAGGTCCCAGCCATGGACAACCGTGTCCATGAACGTCGCGTACATGAACTCGCCGGCAGGGATGTTGCCGAAGGGGGAATCGACTTTCTGTTCCAGAGGAATCGCCTTGCCGGCCTCGACGGTCTTCGCGGCCCCGGCGGCGTAAGCGGCGGCAGGGCTGTCACCGGCGGGCGTCTCAGGCGAGCCGCCGGTCAGCGTGGCGGCGAAGAAACCCGTGCCGCCGACGAGGTGGTCGAGCAACGCCTGGACATTCCAGTCGCTACAGGGGGTGGATTCGTTGAGTTGGTCGGCCTTGACGCCGGCGATGACGCTCTGCGTCTTCTGGGCCGCGGCCGCAAACAGGTCTGCCGGATGGCGATCGGACATGAGATTGCCTCCTTGGGGCGTGTGATGTGATTAAATGTAAGCCATCACTTACGCTCTGTCAAGGGGCGGGGGCACGAGAAAGGCCCCCCGGAACTGGGAGGCCTTTCGTCCTTAACAG
>CBDFJU010000004.1:1337500-1358948 GCA_965248515.1 Dehalococcoidia bacterium
GCTTCAAGAGGACCTCCGCTAATCCTGCCGTCGCTCTCTATAACAAAACAGGGCCGGGAGAGCCCCGGCCCTGTCGGTTGTGCTTTCTTAGCGCGGCCCCACGAAAGGCCGCCGCCTCGTTACTTGGAGCCGGAGCCGCTCTCAGAGCCCGCGGCCGCGGGCTCGGGCTCCTCAATCAGTTCCTCCACCGGCTCGGGAGGCGTCGGTTCCTTGCTCAGAACGATCTCTTCTCCTTCGACGTCTACCACGATGGTGTCGCCGGCGTCGAACTCGTCGTTGAGCACCGCGTCGGACATGGGGTCCTCGACGAGGTTCTGTATCGTCCTGCGCAGCGGCCGGGCGCCGAACACGGGGTCGAAGCCCTTCGTTCCGAGCAATTCCTTCGCCGCCGCGGTGACGCGGAGGCCCATCCCCTTTTCGAGAAGCGTCTTGCCCGTTTCGTTGATCATGAGACCCACGATCTCGAGGATGTGCTCCTGCATCAGGGCGTGGAACACGACCTGGGAATCGATCCGGTTCAGGAACTCGGGCCGGAACACGCGCTTGACCTCGCTGGTCACCTTCTCTTTCATCACCTCGTACGCCCGCTTGACGTCTTTGGAGTCGTCGGTCTTGGTGGAGAAGCCCAGGGTGGTATCGCGCTTGATCAGCTCGGCGCCGATGTTGCTGGTCATAACGATGATCGCGTTGCGGAAGTCGACTTTGCGGCCTTTGGAGTCGGTCAGGTGGCCGTCGTCGAAGATCTGCAACAGGATGTTGAACACGTCGGGGTGGGCCTTCTCGATCTCGTCGAGGAGGATCACACAGTAGTTCTTGCGCCGCACGGCCTCAGTCAGCTGGCCGCCCTCGTCGTAGCCCACGTAGCCGGGAGGGGCCCCGACCAGACGAGCCACGGTATGGCGCTCCATAAACTCCGACATGTCGAGCCGGATCATGCTCTCTTCGCTGCCGAACATGAACTCGGAGAGCGCCCGCACGAGCTCGGTCTTGCCGACGCCGGTGGGCCCGAGGAAGGTGAAGACCCCGATGGGCCGACGCGTATCCTTGAGGCCGGCCCGGGCCCTGCGGATCGCCTTGGAGACGACGCCGATGGCCTCGTTCTGGCCGATGATCCTCTTGTGGAGAAACTCTTCCATGTGCAGGAGCCGCGAGGTCTCCTCGGTGGCCAGACGCGTGACCGGAATCCCGGTCCACATGCCCACCACTTCAGCGATGTGCTCCTCGGTGACCTCGGCGCGGTCCTCGTCCTGCTTCTCCTCCCAGTCCTTCTCCAATTCCTCCAACTTGTCGTTGAGGCGCAGCTCGCGGTCGCGAAGCTCGGCGGCGTATTCATACTGCTGGCCGCCGATCGCCTCTTCCTTTTCTCGGCGAACGTTCTCGAGCACCTGCATCGCGTCCTTGACGGAGAGCGGCGTCGCGGCCCGCTTGATACGGACTCTCGATGCGGCCTCGTCCATGAGGTCGATCGCCTTATCGGGGAGGAACCGGTCGGAGATGTAGCGTGAGGCGAGGACAGCCGCCGCGCGAATGGCATCTTCGCTGATATCGAGCTTGTGGTGCTCTTCGTAGCGGCCCTTGATCCCACGCAGGATCTGCACCGTTTCATCCACCGAGGGCTCGTCGACGTTGACGGGCTGGAAGCGCCGCTCGAGGGCGGCATCCCGCTCGACGTACTTGCGGTACTCATCCATGGTGGTGGCCCCGATGCACTGGAGCTCGCCGCGGGCCAACGAAGGCTTGAGGATGTTGGCGGCGTCGACGGCCCCTTCGGCCGCTCCGGCCCCTACCATCGTGTGCATCTCGTCGATGAACAGAACGCAGTTGCCGGAGGTCTTGATCTCCTCGATGACCTTCTTCAGCCGCTCCTCGAACTCGCCGCGATACTTGGTGCCGGCCACCAGCGCGCCCATGTCGAGGGTCACCAGGCGCTTCTGATGAAGCGTGTCGGGAACTTCGTTGCCGATGATGCGGTGCGCCAGCGCCTCGACGATGGCGGTCTTGCCAACGCCGGGCTCGCCGATGAGCACGGGGTTGTTCTTGGTCCGCCGGCTGAGGATCTGGACTACTCGCTCGATCTCCTTGTTGCGGCCGATCACCGGGTCGAGCTTGCCCGCTCGGGCGGCGGCCGTGAGGTCGATACCCAGTTGATCGAGCACGGGCGTCCGCTGACCGCCGCGTCCCGACGATTGGCCTTGGGACATCGTCTGGCTCAGGATCCGGTTCGTTTCGCTCCGGATCTTCTCCAGAGTGACGCCAAGGCTCTCGAGGACACCCGCTGCCACGCCCTCACCCTCCCTGAGGAGACCGATGAGGAGATGCTCGGTGCCGATATAGCTGTGGTTCAGACGGCGGGCCTCGTCGACGGCCAGCTCGATGACTTTCTTGGCCCGAGGGGTGAGACCGATCTCACCCGGCACGGCCTTTTCGCCACGGCCGATGATGAACTCGACCGCGGACCTGACCTTGCTTAGCTCGACGCCAAGGTTGGAGAGGACACGGGCGGCGACACCCTCGGTCTCGCGGACGAGTCCGAGCAGTATGTGCTCCGTCCCTATGTAGTTGTGGTTGAAGCGTTGCGCCTCTTCCTGTGCCAGGGAGAGGACCCGTCGCGCTCGTTCGGAAAACTTCTCAAATCTGCTAGCCATGTCGATGCTCCTGTTTCGGGCTTCACCCTCTACCGTTTGCGCAGACTAGCTCACCAAGCCTCGCTATCCTGAAACCCGCTCTGAGTCCGCCTCAGGCGCCTCCACCAGCACGTCCTCTTCCTCCGCGACCTCGGCTACCTGCTCCTCAGGCGTTGCGTCGGCGGCGTCCTCTGTCTCGGCGGACGCTTCCGGCTGTTCGTCCACCTCAGCGACCGCGGCGGCCTCAGCTTCCTCGGCCTGCGTTTCTTCTACCGGCTCCTCAGCCACCGGCATCTGAGCAGGCGTCTCATCCGTCTGTTCCTCGGCAACCGGCGTTTCAGCAGGCGTCTCTTCCACCTGCTCCTCGGTGACCGGCTCCTCGGTGACCGGCTGGCCGGCGGACATCGCCTGGGCCAGTTGGGCCGCCATCCCCGCGTTGAGCGCAGGCTGCTCGATGCGGTGCTCCTCATCGGCCCTATAGCGATCGGGCGAGAACGAGGGCGCTTCCTCATCAGTCGAATCCGCCTGCTTCATGCTGAGCCCGATGCGCCGTCGCTCCGGGTCCAGCTTCACGATCTTCACGGTCACCTCGTCGCCTTCCCGGACCACTTCCTTCGGGTGCTGAATGATACGGTCGGCCAGCTCCGAGATATGGATGAGTCCTTCGACGGAGTCCGCGATTCGGGCAAAGGCCCCGAAGTGGGCAAGCTTGGTTATGGTGGCACTGGTCGATTGGCCAACCTGGTACTTGGTGGCGATCTCGGCCCAGGGCTCGGGCTGTGTCCGCTTGAGGCTGAGCGCGATGCGCTTCACCTCTTTGTCGATCTTGATCACAAAGGCGTCGACCTGATCGCCCACCTTGACCACTTCCTCGGGCGAGCGGACCGAATTCCAGGAAAGCTCGGAGATGTGGATCAGGCCGTCGGCCCCGCCCAGGTCCACGAAAGCGCCGAAGTTGGTGATGCCCGTCACGCGTCCGCTCCGAATCTCGCCTTCGCGAAGGTTCTCGAGCAACGTCTCTTTCTGCTGTTGGCGGAACTCTTGCATCGCGGCCCGCTCGGAGAGGATCACCCGGTTGCGCCGCCGGTTCACCTCGATGACTTTGAGCCTCAGGGTCGTCCCGACCAGGGCTGCGAGCTGCGGGTTCTCATCAGAATCGGTAGGTGGCCGGCTCACGGCGGTGAGCTGGGAGAGCGGAACGAAGCCCTGAACACCCTCGACCGTCACCACGGCGCCGCCACGGTTGTATCCGGTGACCTCCGCCTCGATGATCGTGCCGTCGTCGACTTGCTTGGCGAGGGTTCTCCAGCCCATCTCGCCCTTGGCCCGATCGACGGAGAGAAGGGCCTGCCCCTCATCGGTCTCCGTGCGGAGGACGGTCACAACGATGGCATCGCCCACGCTGAGCTCGTCGATAGCCTCGGGGCTCATGCTGCGCATCTCGCGGGCCGGGACGACGCCTTCAGTCTTCTGTCCAACATTGACCAGGAGAGCGTCGCGATCGACCTTCATCAGCACGCCATCGACGGTCTGACCTCGCTCGAGAGACTGGTACGACGACTCGGCCTCATCGAGCAGCTGGGCCATGTCCACGTTTTCTTCGGGCACTGATGCCACCATACTTCAGGGACCTTTTCTACCTCATCTAGTTGCCTCATTATAGAGTAACCTGATTCGGCATGTAAACCCGGACAACTGGTACGGGGCGCCTACTCAAAAGTGTACGACCGCTGGGCCGAGATGGATGAGCGTGTTAGCCCCCAAATCACGCAATCGCATCGCGAGTCGCGACACGCTCTGCCGCCGATTGGGGGCGATGCCGCCAATTACAAAGCCCGGCCCCAACGCTCGTTGGGCCGGGCTCTCTAATGCCCTCTGGCAGTGGCATATTTTCCGCGGAGAGTTTCCCCTCGAGTATCGTCTGCGCTGGCGCGTTTCACTTCCGTGTTCGGGATGGGAACGGGTGGGGCCGCGCCGCTCAAACCACCAGAAGACTCTCTTAGTATAGCGGCCGGCGGCGGCAAGCTCAAGATGCGCCCTATCCCAGAGCGACCCTCTGGGGGATCGACGACACCGGCCGTTTTGCTTAAGATGACGCATCACCAGCACAGGGGAGGATGCCGATGGCAACGACAAGCAAGCAGACCGACCGTTTTCCGATCGTCGACTGCGACGGCCACGTTACCGAGCCGCCTTCGGTGTTCACCGACTACGTGGACCCGGAGCATCGCGAAGATGCGCGACGCGCCCTCGGCTATTACCGCTCGCCGCGCTTTGGCGACGTCTTCACGGTCGACGGGCTGCATCTCAACAAGAGTCCGATGCCCAGCCTCTTCCACAATCTGCTGTCCGGCGCGTTCCGGCTCAACGCCAACACGGAAGAAGAGGTGGGGGCCCGGGTCGCCGACTTCGCCAACAACCGGAGGCTGAGGCGCGACGCCACCGACATGACGCCAGGAGGATTCGACCCGCAAGAGCGCATGGGTGACATGGAGACGATGGGCATCGACGCCGCGGTGGTCTTTCCCACCGACGCCGGCAGGGTCGGCGGCGTGACCGACGTGTACCTCGCCGACGCAGTCTGCCGAGCCTACAACGACTGGGTCGTCGACTACTGCAAGCCCTACCCTTCGCGGCTCTTCGGCACGGCCGTCGTTCCCATGCAGAGCGTCCCCTTTGCCGTCGACGAGATGCATCGCGCCGCCTCGATGGGGCTCCGCGCGATCTGCATTCGGCCCAACTTCGTCGGTGAGTTCCCGCTGGTGCACCGGGCTTTCGAGCCGTTCTGGGCGGCCGCCGAGGAGCTGGGGATGCCGATCGCGCTTCACCCGTTTGGTTCCGGCGAGGTCCCCGGGGCCCACGAGATCGTAAACCGTTGGACCGACCCCCAATCGGGCTTCTTCCCGGTGGACGCCCTCTCGTTCCCCATGGATAGCATGTTGACGCTGAGCTATTTGATGATCGGCGGGGTGATGGACCGTCACCCCGGGTTGACCTTCGGCATCATGGAATCCAACGGCAGCTGGATTACGATGCTGTTGGAACGCCTGGGTAAGCGTTTCCACCTGATGGGGCCATCGGGGCTCGTGCCCTCCATCAAAACGGACCCCTGGGACCTGTTCCGCCGACAGTGCTACATCTCGTTCGAGGGCGGAGAGGCGGCCCTGCCGCTGATGGCCGAGATGCTCCAGGACCAGATATTCTGGGCGTCGGACTACCCCCATTACGACGCCGAGGCGCCCGATGAGGCCTTGCAAAACCTGGTCGGAGGCAAGGTGCCGCGGGAGATACAGGCGAAGATCCTGGGCGGCAATGCGATCCGGATGTACGGCCTGGAGCTGGACTAAGCGGCATCCACGCGCTTTGGACGGTCGAGTCCGCCGCGGGTCGACGAGACCAAGAAGAACAACCCCGGTGGGCGGGCGGGAAGCAACCACGGATGGGGATGCGCACACGGAGCCCAGACGGCATCGCCCCGCTCGGTTTCCTTGACTTGTCGTTCCGGCGTGCCGGAGAATATCGGAAGACCCGGCGTTTGTCTTCGCCCGGGTCCATCAGAAGGGGGCCCATCTTGTCCAAGCCAGTAATTATCGACGGTGTTCGCACCGCCATCGGCCGGTTCGGCGGCGGTTTCAAGGACGTCTCGGCAGCCGAGCTCGGTGGGATCGCCATCAAGGAAGCGTTGAAGCGGTCCAACGTCGAGCCTACCGACGTCGACGAGGTCGCCATAGGCAACGTGATCCAGGTCACCGACGACGGCTACACCGCCCGGCTCGCCTCGCTCAACGCGGGCATTCCTCAGGAAGTTGGCGTTTTCACCATCAACCGCTGGTGCTCGTCGGGGCTGGAGTCGATCAACCTGGCGGCACAGCTGATCATGACGGGTGAGTCCGAAGTGGTCGTTGCCGGCGGCTCCGAGAACATGAGCCAGACGCCTTTCATGCTCCCCCCACAAGCGCGTTGGGATGGCTTGCGCATGGGGAACGCGACGTTGAAAGACGGTCTGATCGCGGGTCTCGATTGCCCTGTGAACCACTATCACATGGGCATCACCGCGGAGAACGTGGCGACGCGGTTCGAGGTAACCCGCCAGGAACAGGATGAGCTGGCGCTCCTCAGTCAGCAGCGCGCCGGCAAGGCGATGAGCGAAGGCCGGTTCTCGGACCAGATCGTCCCGGTGAGCGTCCCGCAGCGCAAGGGCGACCCGAAGATCATCGACACCGACGAGCACGCCCGCCCCGATACGACGCTCGAAGCCCTGGAAAACCTCAAGCCGGCCTTCAAGGAAGGCGGCACCGTGACGGCGGGGAACGCCTCCGGCATCAACGACGCCGCGGCGGCCGTGGTGATGATGTCCGAAGAGAAAGCTTCAAAAATGGGGCTCAAGCCGCGGCTCCGCTGGATCGCGAGGGCGGTCGCCGGAGTCGACCCCGCGCTCATGGGCACGGGCCCGGTGCCAGCGGTACGGAAGGTGCTCCAGAAGACCGGAATGACCCTCGACGACATCGACATCATCGAGCTGAACGAGGCGTTCGCGGCCCAGGCTTGCTACTGCATTCGCGAGCTGGGAATGGACATCGAGAAGACGAACGTGAACGGGAGCGGCATCTCTCTGGGACACCCGGTAGGCGCCACCGGCACGATCCTCACTGTCAAGGCAATGCACGAGTTGGAGCGGACCGGCGGGGAATACGCGCTCGTCACCATGTGCGTCGGCGGCGGCCAGGGCGTCGCATCCATCTTCCAGCGCATCAACTAGCCGGCGCCGCGCAATAGAACGGCTGCCGGGGACCTATTGCTTCGCCGCACGCTGGGGCCGTAGCTCAGTGGTAGAGCATCTGATTTGCATTCAGAGGGTCAGGGGTTCGACTCCCCTCGGCTCCACCAGCGTTCAACAGAAGTGAAACGCCCCTGGCGACATCCTGCCCGGGGCCTTCTCTGCCCGCACTGTACCTCTTTTTGTACCAATTCAGCCCGCTAGTGGCTCCAAGACAGGCTCCCGCGTGGCCGCCGTCAAGCCTTCCTCGAACCGAAGCGCTGCGGCCTCTTGCAGTCCGGGAGAGACGTGCGAGTAAGTGTCCAAGGTGACGCTTATAGTCGCGTGACCAAGCCTTTCTTGGACGATCTTCGGATGGACCCCTTGGCGAAGCATGAGGGTGGCGTGCGCGTGGCGTGTGTCATGGAGCCGGTAGCCAGGCAGGCCCGCCGTCACGCACAAGCGCTTGAACGCATGACTGAGCCCTGAGGGAAGGATCGGGGAACCGTCACGGTAACGGAACACGGGGCTATCTCCCGAGACCCGGTAGCCCTGCAGCAAGCCATCGGCCTCCTGTCTCTCCCGAAGGGAGCGGAGGACCAGGACGGAGGATGGCGTAAGGCTGACGAGGCGACACCCCTTCACGGTCTTGGGTTCCGTGAAGACTGACTCTCCACCCCTCGCCCGATACAGGCTGCGATTGATAGAGATGCTGGCCATGTCCAAGTCCACGTCCCGCCAACGGAGCCCCAACAGTTCGCCCCGCCTTGCACCGGTAAAGAAGGCCAGGTGAAGAGCTTCGAAGTACTCCGTCGGCCTGGCGACCTCCAACAGCCTATTGATTGCTTCTACGTCCGGCGGATGAAGCTCACGTTTGTTTGCTCTAGGAGGCGTTACAGCTTGGCAAGGATTGCGATAGATGAGCTGACGCTTCATCGCGTCGTTCAACGCTTTTGAGAGGCAATGATGGGCGTGGCCCATCACACTAGCCGACTTGCCTGAGGTCTCCATTTCGCGATACGCCTTATCGATATGCTCGGGCATCACCTTCCCCAGCCGGATATGTCCAAGAGCGGGGAGCAAGTGGACGCGGACCAGAGACTCGTCGTCGATAAATGTCTTGGGCCTGACCCGGTTCTTCGTGTTCACTAGCCATTGATCCAGGTAATCTCGAACGAGCATGGTCGACGTGACCAACGGGAGGCCCTGATCCTGACGGCTTAGGAGCTTCCGTAGCTTCTGAGCGGCCTCCGCCTTGCCGTAAACGGTGACTCTCCGCCCCTCGTGAGAGACGCGGGCCACCCATAGCCCGTCCTTGCGTTGGAAGAGGCTACCTTCCGAATTGCGACGGCGCTTTGCCATGCTCAACGCCTCCTTCTGGTGTTTGGCTTCCGCTGATCCTTGTCGCCTGGGTTCTTTAACCGCCACTCCCGCTGTCGAAGCCGGTTCGAAATCCGAGGACCGCAATCGGTGCAAAAGTTCTTCCTGTCCCGTTGAGACTTTCGCCCCTCCCGTAGATAAGGCAGTTGGCAACCGTCACAGACTATCAGCCCACCCGCGCCGGTAACCGCGACCATCAACTGCAGGCCGATGTATCCGAAGCCTGTCCCCTTCAGTTCGAACCTTACTCCCGATATGTCATTAGCCATGCTGAGAGACGGCTCGATGGCACCAGCCCTGACCCACGAACTGCAAGCCGATGTGAGAAGCTCCAACTCGGCGCGTTTCCGGCCAGGAGCCTCCGATTTAACAATCCTCGGCAAGGCTATGTGCGGTCGAGGAAGGTCTGGATCAGCAAGAATCCGATCCTAGTCCCCGGGTTCGCCGAGTCTCGCCTGGTGGTGCGCTGCAGCGATGGCGAGAATCGACTTTGCCAACCCAACGTAGTAAATCCATCGCTCAATAGGCTCTGAACAAAAAGAGAGCCCCGCCATTAGCTGACGAGGCCCCCTGCGTAGGCCCTTGCCCTAGTTGGTCGGTGGCTCCTGTGCCAAGGCCACCCTGACCCTCTCCCAAGTGTCGGCATCCATCCAGCTCTTCACCAGCTCGGTGTTGTTGCGCATGAAGTGGAACGCGCCGAGCCCGATGTGGTCCGCGACGGCATTGCTGTCCAGCCAGCCCAGCGTCTTCTGCAGCGGGGCAAGGCCAGCGCTCATCTGCCTGAGGAAGTCGGAGAACTCGGGAGCGATCTCCGGCAGGCTCTTGTGGACCAGCTTGTTAATGGGCAGCGTTTCGTACGCCACTCCCTGGTCGACGGGACGAAGGCTGACGTCGTTGGCAGCGGCGGAAATCGTCGCCCAGTCGGCGTCGTTGTACGCCGGCTCCTCGAGGATGTGCCAGTCATAGAGGCCCATGAGGTCCGTCGGCGACCAGTAGTAGCCGAAGACCGGCTCGTTCCTCTCCTGCGCGCTGGCCAGGCTGGCCTTCAGCGCGGCGGCGGAGCCGGGAGAGACGATGTTGTACTGCTCGACCAGGCCATACGCCTGCAGCTTCACGTTGTTGAGCTCGGTGCACTGCCAGCCGATGATGCAGTTGTAGAAGATACCCCTGGACGAATCTTCGGGGTCCTTGAACAGCTCCCAATTGTCCACCACGTCCTGCACGGTGTTGATGCCGTATTGCTCATGCACCCATTGGGGGATGACGAAGAACTGGGGGCCGCCTTCGAAGACCTCGCCGTAGTTGAGAATGTTACCGGCAGCCGTCTCCCTGTCATACCAGTCGGGGAGGTTCTGCTCCCAGCCCTCCATCTGTACGTGGGTCTCGCCGCTGGCCAGGGAAGTCTGATACGCCGGCGTCGTCACCTCGATGACTTCCGTCGAGTGGCCGAACCCGTTCTCCGCTACGAACTTGGCAATGCCGGTGAGCACGTGGAGCGAGCCGCCGAACTGATTGTCAGCGAATCTTATTGTTCGGGGGAGCTGAACTGTAGCTGATCCCGTGGCCGCGCTGCCCCTGAAGCTCGCCGAAGCCCTGACCTCGTAACGGCCAACCTGCCCACCGGTGGTGAGGAATCCCTCTCGTGTTATCTCCCCGCCAGTAGCTTCCCACAGGAATGCGAGACCAGGGATTTCATTGCCATATTGATCAAACCCTTGAGCGGTGAATTTCTTGCCGGCCCGCTCTTCCACGACGGTGAAGGATGGCAAGACTCCAATCGTGGCCAGCGGGTCTGGCGGAATAGACACATTTACCGTGGCTGAAGCTCGGTCGCTCCCCTCGACGACATCCACTCGTATGGCACCGGGGAACGCCCCGGCCTTCGTCCCAGCGGTAAAGCGGCCCTCCCCGGTGATGGTTCCCACGCCCTCTAATACGCTCCACGACATGAGGCCGTTGGTGATGGCGTTGCCGAACTGGTCGGTAACATCGGCCGTGAACTGCCGCGTCGCCCCAATTCCCAGGGTAGCCTGGGCCGGGCTGATAGTCATGCGAGATGGAGGGCCTTGATGCACAGTGACCGACGCCGACGCGCCGACCGGGCCGGTCTCACCCTGGACTCGCGCTCGTATGGTGTTGGGAAACAGGCCGGCGGCCGTACCGGCGGTAAACGCGCCACTAGCGTCGACGCTTCCACCACCACTGACAATACTCCACGTGACAGGCGCGTTCACCGCGTTGCCAAAGATGTCCTCAGTGGCCGCTGTGAACGTGGAGGAGCCCTGGACCTGGACCGCGGCTTCGGCGGGATCGATGGTAAGGCGGGCCGGAGTCCCAGGCGTGATGGAGACGGTGTGTGCGATCGAGTTGTTACCGCCAGGACCAGTCACCGTAAGGCGGGCGGTAAGGGTCCCAGCTTTCTTATATTGGTGCGTCACGGACCTACCGACGCCATCGTCGCCATCGCCGAAGTCCCAATCCCAGGCGGTCACACGGCCGTCTGACGTATCCGTGAATCCCACAGTGAAGGGCGCGCTCCCGCTGGAGGCATCTATGGTGAACGATGCGATGGGTGGCGGGATCGGTGTAGCCGTCGGTGTCGGGGTTGGCGTCGGAGACGGGGTAGGTGTGGGGGTCGGAGTGGCGGTGGGTGCTGAGGCAGTCGGGATAGGAGTTGGTTGGGACGCCGTAGCCTTGCCTTGGGAGTCCCCAGAGCTGCAGGCGGCAAGGATCGCCATTGAGATAACGGAACCGACGAGGATCGCAAGCTTCATGGCGGGATGCCTCGATAGCAGTCATTCTCGACTGCATGCATCCCGGATAGCGTAAGGGGAGGGTCAAGCACCTGCTCGCATTGGGCTACCGCTATAGAACACTGGGAGAACCGCTAGCGTGAGGACCCCAGGGGGCGGGGGCAAGCAAGCGCGGAGGGTGAGTAGGGATACGGGAGAGGACTGTCACAATGCGTGACGTAATCTCACCAACGCGTGAGCCCTGCCCTAAGTGCGGGCAGCAGCCTGGGCGACGGACGGGGCGACCTCGGCGCCTGGTCGATGTCGAAAAGCTTTACGACGCCTATCAGCGCACTCGTAGCGTTCGGGCTGCGGCTCGTGAAGTGGACATCCCCCCGGCGACGGCGTGGGACAGGCTGAGGGCGGCGGGGTTGGTTGGGATGGGTAAGCGATGCTGACAAATACAAGCGAAGGGTGAACGGACGGCGGTGGGTGGAAAGGAGCTAACCTGTGACCCACCGCCACCCGTCCTCCCAACCTCACTTGTGCGTGCAGACCGATAAAGGCCCACGCAAGTTTCAGTGTAGGAAGAGGCGTTTTCTCACGCATGCGCCCTATCACCCATCAAGAACGGGAGAGGCCCCAAATCTTAGAGACCCGCTGCGCTGAAGAGGACGCCGCGGCAGCCCCGTCCACAAGGTTGCGGACGGCACAACGAGTTGACGCCCATCGTTGGCCACGGAGTTGACGGCGCGGGCCACCTCGACGGCGTCCTTTGACCCGGCTGGGAAAGGCTTCAGGGCCGCTGTTAGTACTCTGGGGTCAGCTTGCGCGGTCACCCCTACACAGACCCATGGAGTCTGTGCCTTGGTTCTTCAGTCTACGGGGAGGTCACTACTCTGCCGAAGATGATCTCCCTTTCCGACGAAGACGACGTCTAGCAGCTTATCTACCCGCTGCGCTCCGATCGGCAAGAGGTTCTCGCCGTCAAAGCGATGGGGGTGGTAGTCCCGCTCACCGAGAAATTCCCTGATATCTTCGTAGTTGTTGTCGGCAAGCTTCAATAGCGGCGGATTTATCTCCACCTCGATGGCCGGAGCGTACCTCTCAATGATGCGGCTGGCCCCGCGGAGCACCTGGAATTCGTTCCCCTCGACGTCTATCTTGATGAATCCGACGGGAGACGTGATAAGCCCAGAGTCGAGAAGGTCGTCCAAAGGTCTGAGTTTTACCTCCTCTTCTGCGCGATGACTGTTGCCGTACAGAGAAAGTAGGCCCGAGTTATCGTTCATGTTGGCAACGCGATCATACTGGGCTACCGACGGCATACAGAGGGATCCTTGGGCCGGTGTGTCATGGGCCCCGATGTTGTATCCCCTTACCATCGCATAGTCGGCACAGTTGCCCTGGAAGTAGCGAAAATTGACGTTGGAAGGTTCTAGGGCGATTACTGGCGACGAAGGGGCCACAATAGTGTAGAGAAGCGAGTAAGAGCCGATGTTTGCCCCTACATCGATGATCGTGTCTCCCGGCTGGAGTCCGATAGCGCCGAAGAAGCGTTTTTGTGATCCCAGACTGCTGTCGGTGAACACACAATCGCGCATGACTTCGAGCTGTCGTCTAGAGGGGGCGCGGAACCTAATTTTATGCTCAGATGTGGAGAGCCGGTACGCCCGCCGGTGTCCTAGTCTGGCTCGGTAGAAGTTTATCGGCACGGTCGCCTCCGTCCACGAGGATATTGCCCCATAAACGGATAGTCACATGTTCAGACACCTCGTTGAATTAACCTAGTCCCGTATTACTTATGGGTGCTAGCGCCCAAAAGGGCCTGGGCCTGCGTTGACCCTTAGACGCCACTGACAGTCCATCTCATTCTGATGTTCAGCAAGGTTCGGACAGATGGCTTGTTTCTTGGTGTTATCCCTCTTGCCACTTGTTCTTAGCCACGGATAGTGTTGAGTTCTGAGGTTCAGGCAGTGCTAAGAAGCCGGGCTTCATGGGGGATGTGGATGATGCGAAATATCTTACCCAATCGGGGCGACGTTTCTGTGAGCGGTCAGCCAAGCGAATTGACTTGGGTAGGAGACCAGAGATTTCGGCTGAACAGTCGTGCGACCCAAACGGCCTTAGCTTCGAAGCGCCGGGCTACGATGATGGCCGAGCTTTCGCTGACTACCGCCGAGGTAATGGCACAGGCAGCGATGTTCGATGAACTCGGCATACCTGATGATCCGTTGATCGTTGACGTGGCGGCCCACACCGGCCATCGGTCAGTCGTCTATGCGCTCGCCCGACCGGACGCCACCATTATCGCTCTAGAGCCGGACCCGGATAATTTCGGGCAACTGGTGGCGAACACGGCTGGCTTCGCGGTATCCCCTCTCAACGTTGGGGCCGGAGCGGAGATTCGGTTTACGACGCCTGTGAGCTCCAGCCCATCGTCAATCCCTGAGTCCCGAACGCTGACTCCAGACCAATTCTCGCGGGTGGTAGACGACCGACAACACCGGGTTCACGGGAGCGGGGGCGTTGCCCGACCGACTAAACATACAGTGGTGGTTGCGCTCGACGATCTACTTCGAGGAGAGCCCCCTGTCTTCATCAACGTCGGCACAGAAGACTCCGCCATGACCGTACTCTCGGGTGCCACAGAGATCCTCAAATCTGTCTCGCCAGCGGTTCAAATCAGGACGGGATCGACCGGAGCCGGCGAGGTGGGCGATCATCTCACCAAATTCAACTATAAGTGGCTCCAGCAGGCTCCAGGAGATGGGGCGAACTGGGTTTACGGGCCCTGATCATCAGTCGGTCTCGGAATCATCCACTCAATAGCCCGCCCCACAGGTGTTTTTCAGACTGCCGCCTTCGTCTGGCTGCGGCGCATGATCGCCTAAACACGGGAGATCACCCCGACCCGTGGTACGGGATTGGGCGAGGAACCCACCCTGTACCCCGTGGGGGGGCCAAGAGGGGGTTGTGAGGGGCTCGCGGGGTGAGCCAGACCCGGGGTGGCGGGGGCAAGCTAGCGGGGCGGGTGAACGGTGATGCGGGGAGTCGACGGTCCGAAGTGCACCCTTTTTTGTACCAACGCCAGGAGACATCGCAGGATAAGGTGAGACCGCGCGACGGCCCTGTCTTCTGTTGGGGAATGTGGGCAGACAATGTCGTTGTTCTACGATTATGTCAGTAGCTAACTGGTCAGCGAAAATGTCATCCCATGGAAGGAGTGACATTGACGCAGAAGGAGCAGACGAGACTTCAGGTGCTCAACAGCGTTCTGGCAGATCAGGTGCCGGTATGTCAGGCGGCCGAGGTCCTGGGAGTGAGCGAACGCCACATGAGGCGTATTCTGGCGGCCTAGAGGAAGGAGGGCGCCGCCGCACTCGCCCACGGGAATCGTGGCCGCCGACCGGCCAACACCACGACGGAGACCAAGATGACTTACGTGGTGCAGCTGGCCCGCACTCGCTACGCTGGAACGAACCATACGCATCTGACCGAGTTGTTGATGGAACGGGAGGGGATCGACCTGAGCCGCTCTACGGTGCGCCGCATCCTGGTCAGCGCCGGCGTGGACAGCCCCCGCCGCCGCCGGCCGCCCAGACACCGTGTCCGGCGCAAACGCATGGCCCAAGAAGGGATGCTGCTGCAGATAGATGGGAGCCACCATCGGTGGCTGGGGGAACAAGGACCCCGGTTCGTCCTGCTGTTGGCCGTGGACGACGCCACCGGCACTGTGCCTGACGCTCTGTTCAGCCAGGAGGAGGACACCCGCGGCTACTTCCTTCTCATGGAGGGGTTGATCCGGCAATGCGGGATACCGCTGGCCGTCTACAGCGACCGACACGCGGTCTTCAAGCATACTGGAGAGCCTCGCCAGAAGCCGGCCGGGCCAACCCAGTTCGCCCGCGCCATGGAGGAGCTGGGGATACGCCAGATATTCGCCAGGTCACCGCAGGCGAAGGGCCGGGTCGAGCGGACGGCGGGGACATTCCAGGACCGGCTGGTGACCGAGCTGCGCTTGGCGGGCGTCACCACCATCGACGAGGCCAATGAAGTCCTGCACCGCTTCCTGCCGCGCTTCAACGAGAAGTTCGGGGTTCCGGCAGAGCACTCAAGCGTTGCTTACCGCTCTATGGAGTCATCGGTGTCCCTGGACCAGATACTCTGCTTCAAGCACCGCCGCAAGGTGGCCAGGGACAACACCGTCAAGTACAACTGGCGTACCTTGCAGCTGCTGCCTGGTAAGGAGCGGCCTAGCTACGCCGGAGCGCAGCTGGAGGTCCATGAGGGCCTGGACGGTCAGCTCCTCGTGCAGTACCGGGGACGCACGATCCCCACACAGGAGGCGCCGCCGCGCCCTGGAGTTCTCCGTGCCTCCAATGGTCCTCTCCGATATGGCCCCGGCCTTGAGCGTAGGGTCAACGGCGTGGGCAGCCACTCCAAGGAGAGCTTGGCATCCCTCGACGCCATCGAGGCCGACAGCGCCACATTGAACGGCGGCGGCAGAGTTTGCAAGCCTCCGGCATCGCCACGCAGGAAACCCACGCCGCGACAGAGGGTCCGGTGGAAGGCCGTGCAGCAGGCTAAGCTTCGGGGCCTCTCCATTCGGGCAATCGCCAGGGAGTTGGGCATCCACAGGAACACGGTCCGCAAGTACGCCGAAGCCAAGAGCCCGCCCATGATGCGCACCAGGGGCAGGTCCCGCGTATCACAGTCCGATGGTATGACAGCGGCCTAGATGGACATTTTCCCTGACCACTTAGGCGGACATAATCGCTGGACATCGACACGCCGTGGCGTCCCAGGGATTCTTCGAGCGCCTCCACGCAGAAGTCTGTGTCCATTGTGACCGATACCCGCCAGGCCAGCACCTTGCGGCTATGCCAGTCCATCACTGCGGCTAGGTACACGAACCCCCTGGCCATCGGAATGTACGTGATATCCATTGCCCACACCTGGTTGGGCCTGCTCACCTCAAGCCCGCGCAGCAGGTACGGATACACCGTATGGCCGGGCCGTCGCCGGCTGGTGTTGGGCTTGCGGTACAGCGCCTCGATGCCCATCCGCCGCATCAGTGTGGCGATGTGTCTACGCCCGGAGGAGAGTCCCTCCTGGCGGAGCAGGCCTCGCATCATCCTACTGCCTGCAAACGGATGCTCAAGGTGCAGCTCATCGATGCGGCGCATCAGCCCGAGACCGGCTTCGCCCACCGGCCGTGGCCGGTAGTAGATGCTCCCGCGGCTGATGCCCACTGCCTTTGCCTGGCGGGCGAGAGGCAGCTTGTGATCGCGGTCGATCATCGCCTTGCGCCCGGCAATCCCGCCTTCGTGAGCGCGGCCTCTAAAAAATCGTTCTCCAACGCAAGCTCACCGATCTTAGCGTGAAGGACCTTCATATCTACCAGCTTTTCAGCCTGCCCTGTCCCGGCGCCAAATAACTGCGCCGCCCGATCCAGCAACTGGGTCTTCCATTGCGTGATCTGGTTCGGGTGCACATCGAACTGGCTTGCCAGCTCCGAAAGTGTCCGGTCGCCGCGTACTGCGGCAAGAGCCACCTTCGCCTTGAACTCTGCCGAGTGGTTACGGCGGGGTCGTCTGCTCATCTCTCGCTCCTGTCTCCGAGAGCACTATCATGCCCTCAATCAGGCAGCGATTCCACTTATCCCCCTGTTCAGATTTCCGGAGCCACTTCTGTTCGAGTCTGTCGGCAATCTCATATATATACGCCTCCGCCGCCCGAATCGTTCCCTGGAATATTGGCCGAGCTTTCAAGCTTCCGAAACTGCGACGAGCTCTAGCCAGGATCGATGGAGCCAAGTCGCGGGTCTCGAATGGGTGACTTCTGCGGGCAACAAAAAAGGCCCTCACATATGGATACCGAGGGGCAGCCATCGTTCTTAGGCGATGGCTGCCCCTCATACTTGCGAGTCAGCTTACTGTGCCCCGCTTCCCCTTCCTGTGCCTGCTCCAGCGCAAGCGCCCGCTGGAACACCGTAGGGTCTCAGGCTTCGGCTTGCCGTTCCTTCTGGATGGCTTCTCTGGCGATTCCTCCGCCATGAACTCGGCCCAGCAAAAGAGCGACTGCTCGCTCTCAGGGACTTCGTCGTGGTGTCCGTCGGCCCACGCCGTTCCTATATGCCTCGATGGGCATAAACTCTGCTAACACCACGTGCGACCGGCGGGAGCGGGTCCCGGGAGACATCAAGGCGGCGAGTCGGTAGACGGCGGCCACCGCGTCCATCCGGCGGATGAGCAGCGCCAGCCACTCCCCGGACAGCGGGTAGGCTCGCACGAAGTCCGAGGGCGTCTCAAAGTCGAGGAGGCCTGTGGCCTGTCTGATGCCCTTGGTCGTCAGGTAGTACCTTTGGCTCGAAGGCAGGTGGGCGGTGCCGTGGCTGACCCGCCCCGCGTTGCCGTCGGCCAACAGGCCGGTCAAAGCGCGGTGGACTGTCGCGTGAGGCTCGCCCAGGATGCCTGCTAGCTCTGCCGAGTCGCTGAACGGCATTCGGCTGAGGGAGTCGAGTAGTTGTCGGTCGGAGAGAGCCATGTGTCGAGAGTAGCAAAAGAGAGTCCTGATGGGCAGTCGTCCATGTCAGCATCGGTGTTGGTCTCGTCACATGAACCGTCTAGTTTCGATCTACGTCCCCTTCAACATACTGCTTTAGGTCGTGCCGACCGGGAGACCACCCAACAGACGTAGACTTACCGTCGCGATAGCACGTAGCCTCTCCAGGCAGCCTTGAAAGTACTCATCGTCGAAGGCGACAAACGCTCTCCCATCGTGGACTATTCTCTTGCGTTCGCCGTATATGCGACCAATCCTAAGCTTCTCTTGCAAGATTTGAGGTTCCAATTCAGGACACACTCCATTCCTTAGCACCTGTGTGACGTTTCTGACTATGTTGCTCTCTCCCTTTCCAGGATAGATTTCCAGTACTGTCCACCAGAACAGGAATTTGTCCACTTGGTTTATCGCTTCGTGTCCTCGGCGGAACCACCTAGAGGCCAATTGGAGACGTCGATGCCTCTCCGCATCCAGTTGTTGAATGGAAGCGAAGTCGCTTGCAAAGCCGTCAGCCACTTCCTCGGGTGACACGGCGGGTGCTGCCGTGAAGGTCATAGGCCCCTCACGCCACATCAAAGCCTTGTCTGCGGCGTTTACAACGCCTTCGAAGAGTTTCTCGTCGAGGACATGTGAGTGACGCAGTGCCAGCAGACTGGCGACATCGGCCACTCTGAGTGCCAAACGTTCCCGCTCAGATTCCTTGCTGACGTTCGCCAACATCTCGATCACGATATAGGACCCTCTTGGCAGACTAAACTGACGCTCGCCGAGGATCACGGCGACGCTTCCTGGTCCAAAGGACTTCAACGGCACTGAATAGGCGAAGGCCAAGGGACCAGCCGTAAAGGTCAAGCAGAGATCAGCCTCTTGAACCGTAAAGGGGTTATTAGGAGGCTCGATGGCCGCGCTGTAGACAGCTATGTAGGGTACGGCAGGTGATTCCATCAATTCACAATGGTCAAGCGCCCTCATCCCCTCAAGTGGCTAGAATCTGTCCAAAATAACAGCCACAGTGATCCCAGCTACTCCAAACGCAACGGTGAGGACGATGCCGGCTTTTGCGAGCTTGCGACCAGCCGGTGGCCTCTTGGCCCTATGCCTGCTGACCTCGAATCGCTTGCAAAGCGCGAGCATTCGGTCTCAAGCCCAAGGTAGCGGAGCCGTGATCGGCTTTCGCGAGTACCATTGTTCTCGCAATTCGCTGTGATCTGGGAAGTTATGGTATCGCCCGACTTCGTCCTTCTCCTCCTGCAAGATATAGAAGCGTTCCACACGGCTTCTGAAGTATTCGTTGCCTTCAAGGCCTAGTTGCGACGCATCTTCTTCCGCCTTATGCATCTGCATCCCAGCAGAGTCCCATTCGGCCCACAGTGTTCGACCGCATCCAGGCCCTTCTTCTCTTCCTCATAACGGATATGCTGTTGTATCAGCGCGTTCCGTTCCCAGAGAGCAACCAAGACTCTAGCCTGTTTTTGTTCTTCCTCTGTCATCTGAGACAAGCAGTCTTGGGCTTTGTCGTCTGCCTGTTTCAGACGGGACTTCCGAAGGGAAGCCGGGGCATTGAGAATAAACAAGCCAATCTCATACAAGCCCTCTACCGCCTTCCTACCCTTGGGGTCCTCTGGCCAATCAGGCCACTCCTTAGGCCAGTAGTCCCTGTATCCGATGCCATGCATTGCCACCTCCTCGAATAACGCTAGGTCCATTCTCATTCCATCTAAAGGGCGTCCAAGAATGCTTGCTGATGTTGAACAGCCGAAATTCGGACTCCATGCCTGTTTTCGAGAGGCAGGCGGCTTGGAAAGCCGAGCGCTTCGCGGTCTCTTCTTCTGTGGACAGATGCCGCGGCAGAGTTCCTATTGACCCGGCGAACCACGCTGCGTGTCGACCTTCAGGCGGCGCTTCTTACCACCGTCCCTGGGCAGAGTGTCGTTGTGATACCCATTCCACAGGATGCCAGGTCGGGGCACGCGGTAGTAGTTGGAGGGGTCCTTGGGATTGGCAACGGGCTTGGCGACCTCTCCCGGGTCGCGAATGAAGCGGCCGAGGGCAGCTTCACAGTATTCGTCAAGTAGCTCTATGCATGTCCAGCGGCGATTCGTGCGCTCGCAAACCTCACCCGTCACGCAGCTGCCACCAAAGGGATCAACCACAAAATCCCCCGGCTCTGTCAGCATGCGGACGAAGTATTCAGGAAGTTCCGCCGGGAACCGGGCAGGATGCGGTCTGAGTCCCGCCTCCTCGCAGTAGCGGAGATAGAAGCTATTGCTCTCGGTGTTGGGAATCGCAACGAGGTTCGGCGGTATAGCCGCGCCATTGTCGATGCTGAACTTTTCACTGATGTCATGGCCAGAGGGTCGCTTCTTGGCTTTGTACCCTCTTTCGAGCAGCTCCTCCATGCTCGCGCTGTAAGGTTGGAGACGCGCCGGGTTGCTTGCCTTAGGCCAGGGCGTCTTAGACAACCACCAAACGGTGTTGATGGCATCCTTGACCCGGAGGCGTCGCACTGTAACCCACTCGGCAGGTGTTGGAAGCTTCGAAGGGTTCCACCAGTAGAAGTCCTGCGCAAGGTGGAAGCCGATCTCCTCACAAAGCATAATTAGCAACTTGAAGTGGTAAAGGTTGCGTGTGGGTGCCCCTGTTCCATGCGCCCCCGATGTCAATGACCAGACTACCGTTATCAGTCAGGACACGATGAAACTCGGCGCCGAAAGGTTTGAACCAATCGACATATTCGTTGGCCTCAACATTCCCGTAGTCCTTCTTTCGGACCAATCCAAATGGCGGGCTGGTCATGATCAGATTCACGGAATCGTCGTCGTACGTGGCAAGGACGTCCAGACTATCGCCGTGAACAATCTGACCTAGAGGCGTTCTATGGAAGGTCTTGAAAACGGTATGTGCCCTGTCTGGCATGGTCGTCCCCCTATAGGTCCAGTCTTTGAGGTCCATGGCGTGACTTCCTTCGGGACCAGGAGGGCATAGCCTTGGCCGAAGGCGTCCGTGACTATGCCCGGCAGAAGGTCGCGGTCGAGCAGTACTTGCCGGACGTAGTGGTCCTAGCCCTACCGCTCCAGGACATGGACGACCCCCTGCACCTGCTGGAGCTACGGAGGAGCCAGCCGGACCTGGCATTCGCTTTCCTGGTCGACTCCGATGACCAGGTCCGGCCCTGGAGTGCCTGTTCGCCCATGCCCCCGTGGCCTTTATCGCATCTGACCTTCAGGGGACAGACCTGCAGGGGACAGACCTGGCCGGTAGCCCTACGGGCACTCAAGGCGGACTTCGCCGTAGTCCAGCGCCGCTACGTCCCCACCGTGCTCTCCGCCGCCGTCTCATTGCGAAACCACACAAAGGTGCCCACGCTGACAAACCGGGAGAAGTTGGTG